>NZ_FYDX01000006.1 GCF_900187455.1 Pseudomonas sp. Irchel 3E13
CTTTCTCGGTCACTTGCTTGACCGCTTCGATCTTGAATTCTTCGGGGTAACGCTGACGACTCATGGCTCCTCCTATTTGGGCCTCATTATGAGGCTTGGAGGTGTCTACGAAACTAGGGGCGATTCAGTGTTTCATCATTTGGAACGACTAAATGGGTCGACTGCTGTAGTTTAGACAAGGGGGCAGTCATGATCGATGAGAAAAAGGGGACAGATTTATTTCTCGCCGGAGATCAATGGACGGCTGAACCCAAACACTGCCCCTTAAATCGTGCGCACTCTCGAATTCCAACGGAACCCCAAAACGAAAAAACCCGCCAAAAGGCGGGTTTTTCGGAGGTCCCAGAGATGTCAAAAGCCTTCTCTGAACCCTTATATGGTGCCGGCACCATCGAACCCGGGACCTACTGATTACAAGTCCAAATTCGCAGCCAGTGTTCACAGTGAAAATCACTCAATCCGTTGTTTTTATTGGATATTGACGGATATTTGGGCCGCATATCCGTGCTCGATGTGGACACTATGTGGACGCTCTATACCGCACTTTCCTTCACTCTTTTTCAATTCCTTGCACACCGTGCAATGCCTCTCACCTGTCTTGCACCCACGGCGGGCCTGATCCGCGCGCCCGTGGCACCGTACCTGGTCTTTGCACTTTTTTCTGACGCAGAGCGCGTCGGCGGGAGGGGGATAAGTGATTTTCTCGATCTTTTTTTTCCGCGCTGCAGGTTTTCTAGCTTCTCGCTCAGGCGTGTGTATCGTGTGTATAAAATAGTTGCTCATGTGCTCTCCGGTGTGTATCATACACACCATCGTTAGGCAGAAAGGAGGGCCGGATGCGAAGCAGAGAGGTGATTGAATTGATTAAGGCGGATGGTTGGTACGAGGTGGCAGTGAAAGGTAGCCACCACCAGTTCAAGCATCCAACGAAGGCTGGCCGGGTAACTGTTCCACACCCTAAGTCAGAGATCGCTGTAGGAACGCTTCAAAATATCCTGAAACAAGCCGGCCTCAGGTGAGGCCGGCAACACCTCTCAAGTGCTCGGCCCCTTGTGTTACCCGGACTGTGCTACCCAGTCCACCAATCGTTAGAGGTTCAGAAAATGAAATTTCCAGTAGTGCTGCACAAAGACGCTGATTCGGACTATGGGGTGACTGTGCCCGATGTGCCGGGCTGTTTCTCGGCAGGCGCCACTGTCTCGGAGGCTTTAGAAAACGCGCAGGAGGCGCTTGCTCTTCATTTTGAGGGCTTAGTCGCTGATGGTGACCCGCTTCCCCAGCCTCAAGAAGTAGATGTCCATATGGGTAATCCTGACTATACCGGTGGGGTGTGGGCTGTAGTTGATTTCGACGTGACACCTTACCTGGGCAAAGCTGTTCGCTTCAACGCTACCCTTCCAGAGAATCTGCTGCAGCGGATTGATGACCTGGTGAAGAGAGATCATCGCTACGCTTCCCGTTCTGGTTTTCTCGCTACTGCCGCATTGCGAGAGCTATCAGTGGCTTGAGTCAGTAACTAAATAACAAGGGCGCCAAATGGCGCCCTTGTTATTTGTGAATGGTGATAACCAGCTAACGAAGCTTGTGCGTTTTATTTGATTATAGTATGAAGTGCTGCACTGCCCACATTTGAGTCAAGGAAGAATTATGCTCAAGCCAATAGTTAAAGAGCCAAGTGTAAATGAAAGTGAGAGGATTTTAGCAAAGGTTGCTAATAATAATTTCTTTAGCCTTTGGAGTTATCCTAGTCTCTTTCGGTCCGTTGGTAAAGGAAAGGAGTTGGCTGACTTGACTATATACTTTGACAATACGTTGATCTTGTTTTCAGATAAAGGGCAGGTTAAGTTTCAATCTCAAAATGAAACGCTTTTGGCTTGGAGTCGGTGGTATAGAACGGCAGTAAAGGAATCAGCAAAGCAATTGCATGGTGCGGAAAAGTTTGTCAGAAATTTACCGGATCAAATTTTTCTCAACAGCAAGCTCGTGGATCAATTTCCTTTTGATATATCAAATAAGGATCTTAAGATTCATCTTGTTGCAGTTACGCGGGGTATTACCAAAGAAGCAAAGAGATATTTTGATAGTGTCAAGCCCGGTAGTAGTGGCTCCTTGGGATTTTGCTATGCTATGACGGAGAAAGAGATATTACAGCATCCTTTCTTTGTAGGGGATGTAGACCCAAGTCAGACTTTCGTGCATATCCTAGATGAGTCAAGTATTGAGCTTTTACTTGAGGAGCTGTGCACGCCCTCTGACTTTATCCATTATCTCGAAGCCAAAGAGCAGGCTGTACGGCGGGGAGGATTGGTAGTTAGCTATGGTGAAGAGGAGACACTCGCGCACTATTTATTGCATGAGGATAAGCATGGATTTGGAGCGATTGAGGGAGGCAGTTACGAGAAATTTATAATCCCTGAGTGGCAATGGCGAGAGTTCAAAGGCTCTATCCCTTATGGCTTGCGATATGAACTTAGAAAGTATGCAAAAATTTGGAATAGTTTAGTCGCTCGTTTTTCGGACTGCGTCGTGAATGCGACGGTTGGCGAAGGCGGACATCTGCCTCTTCTCACGCATGCAAATGCCATTCAGGTTTTGGCCTCTGAAAACGTTGTTTCCAGTGCGGTATTAGCCAAGGCGCTATTTCAGAAATACGGCACAGTTCCCGAAATGGCTAGGTCGGCTCGTATTGTCTCGTCAACAATGCAGCCTGGAAGGATATATGTTTTTATTTTTTTTCCATGGGATACGGATTATAAAGATTATGAAAAATATCGGGAGGCCAGGCTTGAGTGTATGGGGCTCTACGCGCTGGTCGCACGATACAAATATCAGAAGGCCAAAGAGATTTTAGTGTTTGGTTCTGCAACCAAGGGCGGAACTCCGGGGTCGGAAACAATATTCGTGGTGGATAATTCCGTTCCACTCGCCGGCGAAGAGCGACTATTAGCTCAACGAGTCATGAAAAATGAGAACATACTCAATAGCGTTACCGAAAAACGGACTTCACTACCCGGAGGCGTAGGCAGAAATGAATTATGCCCATGTGGGTCCGGTAAGAAATTTAAGAAATGTCATTATCAAACTGGTTTCGCCTGATGTTCATGAACGCTGCAAAGTAATCGACTTCAATTGCGCTGCTAACTGCTGTGTGTTCGCCGCCTCGATCGTGAACGCCGCTGCGTTATTCGGTGGTGGACTCGATGCATGAACGTGTGCTGCGATCTGTGTGTTCATGTCCTGGACTAGGTCCAGCAGATCACACAGCACCTGCAGCACGTTCACCCCTTCCGACCCTAGCCAGGTCTTCGGCGCAACGCTCCGGGGAAAAAGGGGACAGATTTATTTCTCGCCGGAGATCAATGGACGGCTGAACCCAAAACACTGCCCCTTAAATCGTGCGCACTCTCGAATTCCAACGGAACCCCAAAACGAAAAAACCCGCCAAAAGGCGGGTTTTTCGGGGTTCCCAGAGATGTCAAAAGCCTTCTCTGAAACCTTATATGGTGCCGGCACCAGACGAACGGTTGCTTTCGGCGAGGCCAGGTTTTCCGGGCGTCTGGAATTTGGTGGAAAATTTGGCGTACCCCAACTAGTAACTATAAATAAATCAGCTAGTTATGGCTTTCTGTGGAATCGAACCCGGAATGCGGGATGCTGAGTAAATTTCGCGCCGGTGTTCTGGGCCGGCCGCTGGCGATCCTTTCCATTGCCGGAGGCTTGTCTCTGGTCCACTTCTTACCCTTTGTGCACAGGCCCAGCTAACGAGGAGTTGAACTATCGCCGCGCCAAGATAAATCCTGCTGATCAGATTCGATCCGAAGTCTGTCGTGACGGCATATTGGTCCAAACCGACGGAGGCCTTGGTCATGAGCGCAGCAAAACAGTTTCACGCCCAAATCGATGGCAAACAGATTCAGGGCTGGGTGGTGAAGGACGGACGCTCATACCTAGCTTATGCGGATTTTCGCGGAAAACAGATCGTTGTCCGTGGAAGTTCCGAACCAAATGCCATTAGCAAATGGCGTGAGGAAGCCAACTACGCAGCTAACGAATAGGACATTCAGTTCCAGGCGAGCACCCAATGACCCCTACGACCAGAAAAAACAAGCCGATGATTGCGAAATATGGGGCTTGAGTCAGTCGTAAAGCGCGTCTATGAGACGCCTTTTGAAAAAAAACTCAGAAAAATCAGTTTTTTTTTCACGATAGGGGAGGCTTTTATGACCCCCACTGGAGGCGTGGATGTCTTCCTCCTTAGAGGCGTAGCTTTCTCCCTCCAGGAGACATTGTCGACTCCCAAAACATACTCATCGCTAAACACATCCAACTTTGAAACACATTTAGCCAATCGAGACACAGTAAACTTAACTTAAGGGGCTGACACAGGCGCCTCCCCCCCCACCGTTGCCAGCCCTGTTTAGAGCCACCATACTCCAGCCAACGGTAAATTAAGGGGGATCAGGGGATGACTAAGTTAACGACAACGGTGAAGGCGAAAAAGCCGGCGCCGGTAGAAAGCAAGGAAATCGAGAAACGGTGGGGAAAGGATTTGGTAGCGGCGGGATGGACAGCCATTCCCAATGTGCTTTTCGACTGCTCACAACAACTGGGGCTGAAACACCTGCATATCGTGATTATTCTGCATCTGGCCGGCTACTGGTGGCAGGCGGGCAATGATCCTTATCCGACCAAAGAGACCCTTGCTAAGAAAATTGGGGTAACGGCCCGGACAATCCAGCGGTCAATCGCCGAGCTTGAGGAAATGAAATTCATCACTCGACACGCCCGAAAGTCGAAGTTGGGCGGTAACCTCGCGAATCGCTATTCCTTCGATGGGATCATCGAGGCCGCTACCCCGTACGCTAAAGCCATCGTGGACGCGCGCGAGAAGCAAAAAGCTACTGGTGACGGCCGTGCTACACGTAAAAAGCCAGCCACTTTGGAATTGGTCAAATAAGAGGACAGCGGTGGACGATTCAGTCGTCGAACCCAAAGGAAGTACGACGATGAAAAAAACCGCCACACAACTGGGTGATGAAAGCCTGGCACATGCCTTCCGTGAGTTGATGAGCGTCGTCATCAGCATGCGCGAGGCAGGTGTCGAATTGAGCCAGGTGCAGCATGCGCCTGAATTCACCTACTTGCTGACTCCCAAGCAGTTTGACCGGATAAAGCGTATTTGCCGTGAAAAGGGCTGGTCGGAGCCAAACCGGAGGGGCATTTTGATTGACCTTCAAGCCATCGCTCATCCATTGGATTCTCGCGAGAGCAAAGACCACTGCACCCCAGAAGAAGCTTTGCAGATCCTGGTGAACGCGTACTGCGCTTACAGCCAGATAGGCTTGAACAAGCCCAAGCATGCTCAGGGTATTCTCTTTAACACCGGCAGAAAGGTCAGCGTAGGCAACGGCAGCTATTACGCCTTGGCGGTCGTAAAAGTATGCGAGGACGGGGCTATAAGGTACTTGGCCCCGGTTACTGCGTATCACGCAACCGAGGCCAAGATCCGAAACATTAAGTGACTACGAGGAAGGACGGCCTCGAAGGCAAGTCTCCTGCACTGAAGCAGAACAACCCATATGCCTGCGATTTCCCTTCATATGACCCTGGCTAGCCAGGCCTCCGCAGCTCCGCCGACAAATTTTCTGCTGTCTGCGTAGTCGAGATCAATGTTAAGCAAGCGCTAAGCAAATTGCAAACATTTCTCCCCCTCCAGTCCCCTACGCCTCCCCCCTAGATCCCCAGAATGTCATCATTTGGCTCGCTCGATGCCGCCGGTTTGACTCTCTTTCAAGCACATCAGGTGATGCTTGGACCGGATAGCCGGCTCTCAGCGTGGTTCCGCTTAGCGGTTGAATTGCCAGAGTTTTCCTAGGCGATGAGTGAGCAATTGCAGGGTCAGCAAATAGTAATAGCGCGTCGATTCAGTGTGCTGGTTTAAGTGGTGATTCAAAAACCACGCAAGATGTTTTCTCTGCAAGTCCATGGATTGTCGCGTTGCCAGCGTTCAGCGATAACTGTTTGGATAGTCTTCGCCTGACGAAGGTGGCGCTGGCGTGTGGTATGTGACCCGGTCAGGATGCCCGCCAAGAACAGCTCCATATGGAATGGCTTGCTCATGCTCGGCCACCGATGTAAGCCGATACCACGCTGATACGGCCGTGCCCCAGCTCATAGCTGATTTGCAGTCGGGCCTCCTGATCAAGGCGTCGGTCGAGCTGGTAGCAGTTGCCGCCGTAGATGGGCGCAAGATGTCGAGTGATTTGCTCATAGCGTTCGCACGCGTAGGCTGCCCGCAATTCGTGGAAGCCTTTGAGGTTGTGCTGATGGAGGATGTCCCGTGCGGGGCGGACGATTCCCTGCAAGAAATCGAGGTAGCGTTCGTTCGGTGCAAGCAGGTTGCGGCTACCGTCGGGCGAGACCTGTCCGGCAAACCTCAGTGCGTCACGAATATGATCATTTACCGTAATCCAACGAGGTGCTGATGCGCCTGAACGGCCACCTTTGGTGCCGTCCTGGATGTTGATCTTGCCAAATTGTTTGGCTTCACGTTTTAGACGGGGAAGGTCGGCCAAAATCGCCTCGCGCAAGCGCATACCGGTGGCTCGGGCCAATTGCACAATGGCTGCGGCACGGAGTAGTTGGTCTTCGCACAGTGCGTTGACGACCCCCTTAACCTGTTCAAGATCCTGGCCTTGCGGTGTTGATATTCGGACGGTGGTGCGCTGCATGCCCAACGCCTTGCTCGGGCTCGGCACTTTCATATACTGATCACCGCGAAGCGCGGCCATGGTCCGATTCACACTGGACAACCGGTTTTGTGCGGTTGCGATGGTAAGGTCCCCGTTCTCAACTTGCTGACGCAAATGTTCGGCATAGTCCAACAAGGTCTGCCGATCAATCTGCCGCGCATCGTTAAATCCTGGTCCATCCTCCGACCGACACCACCGAACAAACGCCTGCCAGCGATCACTGTGCGCTTTGACCGTCCCGTAATGCCCACCGCCAAACAGATCTTTCAGCGCTTGCGGCCCCGCATAGCTCAATTGCCGGCCATAGCCAAAATTGCGCCCATCCCGTCTACCTACCAATGCCATGATCAAACCTCTCAAAGCCAAAACCTTTGAAACCTTCCCCACGTCATCCCGCCTAGGATGTTGAGTGTTATCAGGGATCAAGGCCCCTGCGGCCTGTGAGGGTTGTCCACTGACGCGGGACTGGCGGCTCTTTACGGCCGGGAGCTTGGGCATCTCATGATCTGACCTCCTGAGCACTTCCGAAGAAGTGGGCGGGTGGAGGTTGCGCTGGCTGACGAGACCAGTGCCGCGAGATCCTGAGTCGGGTGAAGGCAGTGAAGCGATGACCGGGGCATGCCTGACTGTCAGTCAGGTGCAGTCCATTCCGTGGGCTGCGGCACCATCATCTGCATCGCTGTTGCTGGTGACTTTTCGGTGTTTGTCACGCCGATTGTCACAAAGGGGAATGCCGCAAAGCCTTGTACGAGTTGGGCTGCAGCAGCGGTAGGAGCGCCCGTCTCTTTCCGGGAGAAAGAGACGGGCGCAGGTTGGCGCAGTGAAATGGCCAAGCGGATAGGTTGCTGCAGGGCAGCTGGGTAGGGGGATGTATTTGCGCAATGGCAATGATCTGAAGTTGGCATCCATCACTCGGTGAGTGACCGTGCGAGCCGCCGGACGCTAATCGCACTTTGGGAGAACCACCACGGTGTGGCGTAGCCTCAAAGGCTCTGGCTACCTGGGTTGCTGTCAACGACAGCGCTTTGCCCGATCTTTTCTACGCCTGTGGATAATTTGGGTCAAGGCTCGAATTTTCGGGAATTCTACGGCTGTGGATGAAATTATCCACCGGTGGAAATCTGTGGTTTTCCACAGACAGTTTGCGTGGGCTTTAGCTTTTTTAAATGAGGTCCATCCAAGCAGGGCGGCTTTGCAGCCCCGCTTGGATGGACCCGCGTGGAAGGGCGGACTGCGGTGATCTCATTGGCTTACCCGCGTTTGGATGCGCCAGGGCTATTTTGTAGGGCGGTAATGTTATCGCCGACGGGATGAGCGAATTCGTGAGGCGTTACATGTCCGCTGCGGTTGGCATCGATGTAGTTGCTCCACCACGCCATGATCAGCCGGCGCTGCTCCAGAAATTCAGCTTTGTGGATATACGCGGCGCGCACGCGGTTGCGTTCCTTGTGACTCATTTGCCGTTCGATGGCTGCGTCGGTCCATAACCCGGACTCCAGCAGGGCGCTACAGGCCATGGTCCTGAAGCCGTGGCCGCACACGTCCTTGCTGGTGTCATAGCCGACGTTGCGGAGCATGGTGTTCACCGTGTTCTCGGACATGGGCTTCCAGTACTTGTGGTCGCCCGGTAGCACCAACTCGGAAAAGCGACTCAGGCTGCGCAGGCGCTCCAGTATTTCGATGACCTGCGGCGATAGCGGAACCATTTGAATGTCGCCGTTCATCTTGGTCCCACGTGTGGAGTTGCGTACTCCTTCAATCGGTGCGCGCGTATCGGGGATTTCCCACATGGCGCGTTGAAGGTCGAACTCACTCCATCGAGCGAAGCGCAGTTCGCTGGAGCGGACGAATACATGCAGAGTCAGCAGCACAGCAAGGCGCGTTAGCTCGCGGCCGTTGTAGTTGTCGATACGGTGTAGCAGTTCGGGTAGGCGGTTGAGGGAGAGGGCCGGGCGATGGACTGTGCGCGGCGCGTGAATCGAGCCTGCCAGATCCAGTGCAGGATTCATGGTGATCTGCCGAGCCCTTTTGGCTCCGCGCATGATGGTGGATAAGTAGTTCTGTACCCTTAACGCCACATCCATGGTGCCGCGCTCCTTGATGCGCTGGGTGATTTCTAGCAGGTCGTGGGTATCAAGTTCGGCGATGGGTCGTTGGCCGATCAGCGGGAAGACGTGGGTGCGCAGTCGGCTCATCACGGTTTTTGCGTGTCCTTCTGTCCAGCGACGAGACATGTCGGCGTGCCACTCCAGAGCAACGGTTTCGAAAAGCAGTGCCGCCCGCTGGGCTACGATCTTGGCCTTCTTCTTTTCTTCCATTGGGTCGAGGTTGTCGAGCAGCAACGCCTTGGCTTCGTCTCGCTTACGCCGTGCGACGGAAAGGGTAACGATGGGGTAATTGCCGATGATGAGCGTCCCTTCCTTGCCGCTGGGCTTGGTGTACTTCAAGCGCCAGGTCTTCACGCCATTGGGTTTGACGAAAAGGTACATGCCGCCGCCGTCGAACAGTTTGTAGGCGCGTTCGCGGGTTTTTGCCGTGCGGCATTGCAGGTCGCTGAGGGGGATCGCTAGACGTGGCATAGGGGTACGCGCTCCTGACCGGGAAATCGCAGTACCCCTAACATACCCTCGGGGAAGGGGGATTTTGTTGGATCCCGACAGAGGGTCCTGGAACGAAAAAACCCGCCAAAAGGCGGGTTTTCGGGGCTTCCAGAGCATTCGGTGGAATGCAATGGAGCCTAATGTGGTGCCGGCACCAGGAATCGAACCCGGGACCTACTGATTACAAGGCACCTGCGCTCAACAGTGAAATCAAGGACTTAGGTTGCATCCTTGTTACGCACGCACACCCGGAAACCTAGACTTTTCGGGGGGCTGCACGCACTTGTTACGCATGGGGAGGGGAGGATTTTGGTGTGTTGGACGGGTTTACCAGGGGGAGGCCTAGATCGTAGATGTCGAGCATTGCCTCGTTGCGGTGGCCGCTGGCTTGCTGCTTGTCGGCGCGTGTTCCGTGGGTATCGGTGATACCCCGCCGCTTTAGGTCATGCAGGCCATACCGCTGCTCTTCGAGAATCACCCCGACCTCGATCGCCTTGGCCATGAAGCGCTGCCACGCGGTGTCGAGGCCTGACTTGCCCAGGGCAGAGCCGTGGCTGTTCACAATGAGAGGACGGCGGGAGGGGTGAAGGTGGGCAGGGAAGTTGCGCTGCATCCATATGCTCGCGCGCAGCTGCTTCGCTTCGTTCCACACCGCTCGCAAGCGTGGAGTCCAACGCACGATGTTGTCTCGGCTTCCTTTACGGCGGTTGGTCTGGACGCCCTCGTCCAGTTCGTTCGCGTCAGTGAGGGTCACAACCTCGATACCGCGCAGCCGGCAGAGGTAGGCCAGCTCCATCACGATGCTGAGGTAGGCAGGGCAAGCACCCGGTATGTTGCGCGGCAAGCGCCCCATTACCTTGGCTCGGCCAATCAAGGTTTCCATCAAGTCAGCTGCAGGCAGTCGGCGCTGCTTGCGTTCGGCTGGCGCCTCTACGCCCTGGGCAGGGTTTTCGGTCAGGTTGCCGATGCCGCGGTTCCTGCCCCACTGCAGGAGCCGCCGCAAGTAGCGCAGCACGTGAGCCGCTTTCGACGGCGTGCCCTCGTCGGCGATCTTGTCGACCAGCCGCTGGATCAGGGCAGGGGAGAATCCTCGCACCGCGAGCTCGCCCAGCGGCTTGCCCATCCTGGTTTCCTGGCCGACGAGTACGTCGCGGCAGTAGTTGTAGTCGGCCTGGGTACTTGGAGCGAGCTTCTTGAACTTGGGGCTGTCGTGGAACTGCTTGCACAGGAAGCGCAGGGTGTCCCGGTCAGGATTACTGACTTCGTCCATGATGCGGTGCAACTCTGCCAGCGTTGCGTCGGCCGGAGCGACATTGTGCCGGCGTTGCTTGCCGTTCTCGTCGCGGTGCGAGGTGTACCAGATCCCGAACCCACGATGGTCAAAGTAAATAGCCGCGGGGAGCGCGGCTTGGTCGATGTGGCTGGGAATGTGCGGGTTATGCTTCCGCTTGCGGGCCTTTCTCATAGGATGTCAGCGTCGTATCGCTCCGAGTGGCCGGGGGCGATGCCGGCGGCACGGTTGATCAAATCAATGGTAGTCCAGGGCCCGGTTCTGCCGCGGAACATGCGAATGCCCTGCTGGACCAGGGTTCGCTCTACGTCCGATCGGCGCTGGTAGCCGGTGATGCGCTGCAGGTCCTCGAAGCTGAGAACGTCGGTAGTTCCATGCGCCATGATGCGTCTCGCAAAAGCACCCGCCGACATTGTTGTTCAATGCCGGCGGGGTCGTTATCAGAAGTTGTGATCAGACTTTCTAGGGTTGTTACGCCGGCGCGCTGCAGGGGACCAGCGGCACTACTGCTTGGCCCGTCAGCTCCGCGTCTCGCTCAGCCTCGGCCTGGCTCCACCAGATTGCGGTGCCAACGATCCAGGCGACAGCATTGTGAGAGCCAGCAGGTCGGGCGTCGCGGGCTGCAGTGAGATCAGCAATGATGCTCTCGTAAGCGTCAACGCCTTCTCGCAGGATCTGGAGCTCCTGCAGATGCAGCTTGCGCTCTACCTCCAGCCTCTTGACCACCACCAGGCACTCCTGCAGACAGCCGTTGTACTGCTGTGCCATGTCCCAAGCGTTGTAGATGTCATCACCGACAACGGGCAGCTCGGAGTCGTCGACAGGTTCTGGCATTTCGCTGGACACCACATCTGCGATCCGGGGTGGCTGAGGTGCTGCAAGCACCATCGCTTCGTAAATTGCATAGAGGTTGTTTCCACCCGTGCGCTCCATGTACTCACGGGCGGCGTCGGCGCCGGCTTGTTCCATGTCCTTATTCGCTTTGGTTGGCAGAACCAGCCACTGAACGTTGTTCGTCATTTTTTGCTTCCTTCAGTTACTGCGCTGGGCGGTGTATTGCACAAATTGATCGGTGCTGGTCCGGCTTGCCGCGAACAGATCCGGTTGGGGCAGCTCGAAACCGAGCTTCTTGGCCAGGGCGCGGGCGGCCTCTTCTGCGCTGATAGTGCTGCTGGCCGTGGTCTTCTCGCCTCGTGCACGAGCGATGAAGCTGCCACTGCTCAGGCGCACGGTAATGACCAGGTTGTCGGAACGATGCGTGCTCACGCGCTCTCCTCTGACATGGCCAAATCCTCGAATCCGGGCTGTGCGATCTCGGCACCGACGACGCGAATGCCGCAACGGCCGAAGTCGTCGCCCTCGATCATGCCGCCCCAGCCTTCGCTGTCCTGGAGAACGTTGGAGGTCTTCTTGCAGTACCAGGTATCCGCATCACCGAAGTCAGCACCGCCGTCCTCGAGGATCTCGCACATCACTTCGAGGCCGGCCAGGCGGATCACGGTGCGGACTACGTCCCCGCTTTCCTGATCCAGCCGATCCTCTGCACCGGTCCAGAAGCTGTTGATCTGTTGGGCCAGCTCGACGGTGAGCCGATCGAGGTCGACCTCCAGGGTTACCTCGAAGTCCTTCCAGGTGTCCTTCACCTTGAAGCGCTTGATGTTGTTCGAAGTGGTCATGCGTGGGCTCCTGGTGCGGAAAGGTTGTGTGGTTGGCCAGCGTCGTAGCGGGCGATCAGGGTGGCGACGAGCTGGGCTTCTGCGCCATCGAGCACGCCAAGACGTTTGGCCATGTCGGCCGCGCCTTCGAGGCGAGCCCGGCTGACGTCGGTACGGTGCACCTGGTGGTCGACCAAGGCGGCGCCGACGACGCCGATGGCCAGCAGGCGCGGGGTGTGGGGCATTGCGGGTGTGGTAGGCTTCGCGGTACCGCTGCTTTGGGTATTTGGGTTCATCGCTCTTTCCTCTGTGGTGGTTGGCGTCGAGGAGGTGCAACTCCTCGGCGCCGTTCATTCGCCGGCGTTCGCCGGCCTTTCACCTGGCGCCGCTTTCTCGCCGTACCAGGTAAATCTCCAAGCCCTGCAGCTCGCCTTCGTCGTGGAGGCAACTCCACTCCAGAACCGCCTGCACTTGCTCCGGCGAGCAGGCCATCACCAGGATTTCCTGCTCACCGCGGCCAGCTCGCACTTCCAAGATGTCCAGCAGGCCCTGGACTGCGTATGCCTCGGCCTGGACGATCGGGAGGCGTTTGGCCGATGGGACGAGCTTCTTGGCGAACTCACCAACCTGGTCTGTTGCCTGTCTTGGTCGATGGCTGCTGATAACTTGCACCTCCATGGCCATCACTCCCGGAAAACGAAGCAACGGACGGTCGATGGGATGCTGGCCGTTGGCGCGGCCATCGCCTGGCGGGCACGGATCGCGCTTTCCACGCGCTTCTGGTCTGCCAGGCACTGGTGGGCCCTGCAGTCTTTGAGCAGCCGGCGCAAAGTCCCCAGCTCCGGGATCCGCTGCCGGTATTCCGTTGCCACTTGCTGGAACTGGTTGAGGTTGATGGCGATCTCGCCGGTCTTCTTGCTGTGGTTGACCAGGGGGGCTTCTGGCAGCGACTCAAGGAAGTCGTACACCTGCCAGAACTCGTTCACTTCCTTCGGATCGGTGGTGATCGCCGCCTGGCGCTCGCCGGCGGCTTTGACGACGTACTTGCGGCAGGCCTGGACCATATCGCTGGGCAGATCGATGACCAGCTGCAGGCAGTCGAGCAGCGCGAGCATCATGGCGTGGTTCTTGATGACCCGGTCCGAGGTCAGCTTGCGGGCGCCCCACAGTTCAGCACGGTGCTTTGGGTACACCTCTGCGAAGCGCTTGAGCACCTGGTGCTCGGCTCGCATCGCTTTGACCATGAAGTGGCTGACGTCCTCGAGCTCGGTCTGAACGATCGCGTCAGCGGCCTTACGGCTCTCGTCGGTGATGGTCGGTTTGAGGAACGGCAGGCGGAAGATTCGGCTGATGATGGCCTCATGACCGGTGACGATGGCGTTCTGCGCGATCACGATCGAGGCGCGGAAGGGCGGTTCGTAGGTGTCGTTGGTGTTCGACTTGACACCACGGGTACGGAGCGTGCCGCCGCCGTAGAAGTCCTTGAACTGGTCCCACTCGAAGGCTTTCGCGTTGTCCTCGTTGGTGTTGCGGTCGGCCTCCAGCAGCACCAGGGGCAGGTTGGCCACCTGGCCCATGGCGCGGCTCAAGCCAGAGAACGAGCTCTTGGCCGGGTCGAAACCCTCGTACAGCCGCCCGAACAGCTTCCAAATGAACTTGATCAGCGTGGTCTTGCCTGAGTCAGGTTCGCCGGACATCTCCAGGAAGGGGAAGCTCTCATATTCGGCGCGGATCTGCTCAGCGAACAGCGACCCGAACCAGTAGGTCAGGGCAAGTACTCCGTTCTCGCCGAAGCAGGTCCACAGGTTGTTCAACCAGTCTTCGCGGTAGTCTTTGGCGTCCAGGGCGTGCTTGATCTTCACGGATTTCATGAGGCACTTGACCTTGTGTTTGCCGAACTCGAAGTAGTCTTCGTCGTTGGCCTTGTAGATGGAGCCGTTGTGAATGGCGATGTCGTTGAAGATGTAGGCCTGGTGCTCGCGGCTGTACCCAAGAAAGTCGATCGTCTCGACGGTCTTGAGGCCCTCGGTCTGCCGCAGGATGATCTGGTCCAGGTGCTTCTGAGAGCCCAGCCAGGTCGTGCCGGAGTACATCAGGCGGGTCTTGAACTCGCTGCTCGAGGAGATCTGCTTGGGGGTGAAGGTGTAGTTTGCGCCCTTGTCGTCGTCGGACTGCGCCACCTGGAAGTAGAACCAGGCCTCGTTGGTGACATCGCTGACCTGCTTGTACAGGGCCTTGAACCGGCAGTTGGCCAAGAGCTTCAGGCCACAGACGTTCTGCAGCACCTTGCGGCGGGCAGCCTTGTCATTCAGCAGCTGGTCGTCCTGTTCCTCGCTACGCTCAAGCCGGCTCTGCTCGTCCTCGAGCTTCGACAGGTCGAACTTGGCCCAGTAGGTGTTGTTGCCGAAGTCGAATGCGAACTCAGGGAATCCTTCGTCCCACATGTACATCAGCAACGCCTTCTCCCGGGGCGTTGGGGCCAGCAGCAGATCCCCCTCATGGCGTGCGGCCGCGAGATCACGCTTGCGCTTGTGGTCGCGGGCCTGGCCCTCGTCCTCGAACTGCCAGCGCTGATGCAGATCGTTCCAATCGACCTTCCTGTCCCGTTGGGGGATCAGCGCTGCCTTGCACTTGAAGCCCAGCTCGCTGGCCATTTTTGCCCAGCGCTGCAGGTAGCCGCGGGCGGTCGGTTCGTTGTCCAGGGCCCAGACCAACGTCGGCAGGTTGCCGGGTCGCTGCTCCACCAACTGCTGCAGCGCCTCCATGGGGAACAGCACGCTCGACATTGCAGCCACTGCGCTGATGTCGTTCTGCTGCAGCGCCACGGCGTCGAAAATGCCCTCAACGATCCAGAGTTCTTTCACGCTGGCCAAGTCCACGCTGGGCGGACACCACCACTGTCCCTGTGGGCTGTACTTCGGCTTGAATCGGGCTTTCATCTTGCCGAACCGGCTCGGCCGATCGATCAGCCGCTCCCAGTAGCCGCCGTTGGGCATGGCGAACCGGATCGTGGCGCTGGACTCGTTCGTTTCGTGGTTGACGTAGTTTTCCTGGGTGAACCAGCCGGTCATCTTCCCGGTGTCCAGGCCCCGGGCGAACTCCAGGTATGCGCGGGCAGTCACCGTAGGGTCGTTGTCAGTAGCCGGCGCGCGTTTGCTCCAGTCCTCAAACAGATCCTCGTACAGTTCCTTGACGTGCTCGATGTGGCCGCAGCGCTCAGGCCGGCCGCAGCGGATCTGCCAGGGCTTGTCGTAGCGGGCGTACAGCTCTTTCTTGCCGCAGGCAGGGCAGACACCGCCGCGCATGTAATCGGTGTTCACACGGTGTTTCAGGCCGAAATCACCTTCCAGGCGCTGGAGCACTTGAGTGCGGATATCTTCATTCATCATTTCGACTACTTCGCAGTTTTAAGGCCGTAGGTAAGCGCGCCGATCAGCCGGCGTTGCGCTCCCATGACAGGGTTTTTCAGGACGATTTGGGTGTGCCGGTCTTCGTCCGGCACGTAGCGATAGGTATCTGCCCACCAGTGTTCGGTGAGCGCGGCGCGGTATTCGGCCTTGAGAGAGGCCAGCAGCGCGCTGGCCTGTTCGGGGCTCATTTCGGCCTTGATCAACACCTTGTTCTCCATGAACACCTCGATTTCGGACGCAGCTCACCCAAACCCACTGCAAGCGGGGGAGGGCGTTGATTTACGGATTAGGTGCGCGGGATGCGCGGGAACGGGCTATCAGCGGTGCCCAGGGCGAGATCGGTCATGGCCAGATGCACGGCTTTCTGAGCTGTCGGGACCGAGACGTTGTGGTCTGCCACCAGATGACCAACGGTGCGGACGAACAGTTGGTTGTCGCCGCTCAGGTGTTCAGCCTGGTGACGCTGCAGGTAGCGCATGGCGAACGTCTGGAGCACTTCCTGGTAGTCGGGATGGGGGCGGTTCATGCTGCCACCTCGGCGCGTGCACGGTGCAGCGCGATCGCTGACAGCACTTCTGTGTGACGGGCTGACATGTGGGCGTCATGGGCGCGCATGATTTCGTCGGCCTCGGCCTGCGAGATCGATCCATCGGCCAAGGCCTTGGCAATCTCCAGATCGACAGCCCCGCGCTTGGCAGAGGTGACCATCGACATGGCGTAGAGCTCGATGTTGTCCAGCTCACCGACGTCGGCGACCTTGACGAAGATTCCGCCGTACAGGGCGGCGATGTAGTCGGGAAGAAAGGTGGTTCCAGTGGTCGCTTCGAGCTGGCGGACCTGGACGTCGTAGAGAGGGCGTGTGCTGCCGTTCTCGTAAGCGTGGTTGTCGAAGTGCTTGAGGTTTACACCGAGGTCAGCGGCCGCTTGGACTCGCCCGCCTGGATAGGCACGGATGATCTCTTTCATCACGTCCTTCCGGGTCTTGAGAATCGAACTATTCATGTTCTGTTACATCCCTGATGGCTAGTGGCCTTAACCTTCGATGACACCGTCCTTGATCCCCAGGAGTACCGCGGCGCGGTGTGCCTCCCCCCTCAAGCCCTTGATGCGACCGTTCAACAGGTCGCTGACCAAATTTTTGTTCAGACCATGAAGACGACTGAACTTAGCAATGCTCATACCCTTTCGATCAAGCGCGGCGCGGGCTTGCTCAGGCGTAACTGGCGCGGGCATAGTGTTTGTTCCTGTTTAGTTGTGTTCGTCTGTGGTGATTCTTGGTCAAAAATTTATTCACGTCAAGGCGCGATGGTCAAAAAAATGCTAATCGCTGATGGAGTCAATTTGCGGCTCAGGGAAGAGCGTGAGCGGTTAGGTCTTTCTCAATCGGACTTCGGTGCCTTGGTCGGTGTGAGCCGTGGCACGCAAAAAAACTATGAGGTCGGCAGTGCGGGGGGCTCGATGGACCTCAAGTACATCGCCGCCATAGAGGCTGCCGGCGTTGACGCTCGCTACGTGATTACGGGTACCAGATCCCTGGGCGACGGATTGAGCCCTGTCGAGGCCGAAATCATTGATCGGTACCGTCGGATCTCGGAGCAAGATCAGCGTGCGCTCCGGCGATTCCTCAAGGCTATGTTTGACGACGTTGAGGAGTGATCTCCCGCCCATTGGTCGCTTCCCCCTGTAAAGGTCACTACCTGCCCCGATAACGCCATTCCGCATTGCATATCAAGGAGTTAGCGCATGTTGGAATTGGCAGTAGCTGGGCAAGAACGTGTCGAGGGTGTCGATCTGCAGTGGCCGAATCTGAGTGAACATGAACGCCGGTTGATCCGTCGTTTTCGCCAGATGTCCGATCTGGAGCGGCACCAGGTGCGTCGGTTGCTAGACCAGTTGGCCAAGCACCCCGAGGACTCTGAAAGCTGAGTCCTTTCCCCCGAAAACATATCGCCGACTCAGTGTCGGCGATTCCCTTCAAGCCACAGCCTGTCCCTTCATCAGGTCCATCAACTCTCGCTGCTGATCGGCCGGCAGGCTCCTGAACCGGTCCACCAGGAGCGTGTCCAGGTGCTGCGCTGATGGTCGCAACGTATGTGAAAACGCCAGGGTCGAAACCCAGGTGTGGCCGCACTGGGCATCCAGGCACTGGCAGTACAGCTTCACGTACGTCCTGGTAACTTCTTCTCGCGAACTGATGCGCCCTTTGTGGCCGCAGGTCGTGCAATAAATCCGCATGTGTCCCTCCCCAGGGTTTATTTGCGCCATCATTATGCCGTCACGATCCCGTTAGATCACTGCATAAAGCCTGTTATTCAGTGGTCGTTCCTGTTTCTTTCGGTTCTTTCCAGTTGAACCGCCGGTCTTCGCGTAGGCATCCATTGGCCTGGCTGAACAGCTGGCAGATCGGCAGGATCTCGTTGCTGGTGTACACACGATCGATCTTCTCGATGTCGCCGAAACCGCCCGTGTTCTCGGGGATGATGCCGGCCAGGGCGGGGTTCATCCGCCAGGCGGCGATCACGTCGTTCCTGGTGATGTTCTTCACCTTCTCCAGCTCGTCCTTCGCCTGGAAGTCGCCGATCGGGATGATCTTGATCGCGTTTTCCGCGCCGCCCGGGATGTTCACGAACATCGAGCGGAAGTTGCCCACGCCCTTGCTCGCGGAGATCTGCGTGCGCAGCTCGTTCTCGTCTTCCTCGGTCATGTCCGGGTCGTTGGTGTAGAAGATGTAGCCGGCGTGCGCGCCGTTGCTGTAGTAGCGCCGGCGGAACAGGGTCGCCGCCTCGTTGAGCAGCAGCGCCTGCAGGCCGCCCAGGTAGTCCGGGATCCCGTAGATGTTCTGCTCGACGTCGTAGTCCATGACGTGCTCGATCTCATGCTCTTCGAAGTCCTCGAACTCGTTGTCCGGTAGGAGCATCCGGAAACCGCCGTCGACCTTCTTGCGCATATTGATGGCCATCAGGTGCTCCAGCTCCAGGATCTGCCCGAACGAGTTAGGCACCCGGTAGAAGTACGCCTCGCCGAACACCATGTAGTCGAGCGAGGCCTTGGCCATTGTCTGCGCGCTGCAGCCCTCGGACGGGACGAATTCACGCAGCAGCAGGTTGCGCTTGAACTTCGGAATGGCGCCGTGGTGCGCGTTGGCGCGCAACAGCTTGGCCAGGCCCGCCCGCGACACCGGTGGCTTGTAGATCTCGCCGTCGTCGCTGGGGAACACGCCCAGGTACTCGCCGATGTTGCCGGTCAGCACCTGCTCCGGCGCTCCGAAGGTGAACATCCTGGTGGGCTGTTGCGAGCGCGCCGCCGGCGCGGCCTTGGGTCGTCTGTGTCGTTTGGGCATTGGTTCCGCTCGTGACGTAGCGGCTACGGCGCCGCTTGTTGGTGTTCAGGGGTTCGTTGTAGAGGGCGTGCATGATCGACCAGGCGATGTCCGCGTGGCCGGTGGCCTCGGTGCGGGATGCGCTGAATGTGATCTGGCCGCCGTTGGTGGTGCCGCGCTTGATCGTTAGGAACGCCTGGGCGATGTCGGTCCAGCCGGCCTCCCACTCGATCCGGCCCGCTTGGATGACGTCTTGGGCCTTGAGCACCAGCCTAGTCTTGGTCTCCAGGCTGTAATGGATCTGCATGACCCGTGGGTAGAAGTCCTTGACCAGGTCGAAAACGCCGTAGCCGACACCGGTCGTGTCGATGCCGATGTGCTGAACGTTGAAGCGTTCGGTGATCTTTTTGACCTGAGCAGCCTGGAACGTGAACGACTGGCCTCGCCAGCTGTGCTTCTCCAGGATACGGAACTTGCCGCCCGGCTCGTCCGGAGGGGCAACCACGACACAGGTCGCGTCGTCCCGGGTACGGCTTGGGTCGTAGCCCACCCATACCGGCCGATTGCCGAAGGGGCGATCATCGTCGGGCAGGAAGTCGTCCCACAGCGTGAGGTCGGAGTAGCAGTTCTCCAAGTCCTTGAGACCGAAGGCGCTCTGCGTGCTGTCGATGAACTTGCAGTAGAACAGTTGCTGGAACTTGTCGTCGTCGTACTCCAGCTGCAGTTGCTCGACGTCGAACAGGTCGCATCCGCCGGCGATCGCGTCGTCCAGGGTGATCGTCTTGCGCCATTGGCCGTCCGGGCACAGGGCACCCTGCGTGTACGCGGCTTCTTCCGGCCAGTTGCCGGCGATCTTCTTGCCGCGCTTGCTGTTGCGGAAGGCCTCGCCGGTCCAGAACGGATACGCCTGGTGCGATACCGCGCTGGGCGTGGAAAAGTAGGTCTTGCGCCATTTCTTGTGCGTGCCCATGGCGCTGGCCACGGTGCTCAGCTTCTCGAAATCGCGGATCCAGAAATATTCGTCGACGTAGACGTGGCCGTGGTAGCCCTGGGCGGTGCTGCTGTTGGTGCTGAGGAAGCGCAGCTCGGCGCCGTTGCTGAGGACGATCGGGTTGCCGGTCAGCTCGATGTTGAACCAGGACTTGGCGAAACCAATGATGTAGCTGCGGAAAATCTCGGACTGGGCGCGGCTCGCCGACAGGAACACCTGGTTGTCGCCGGTCAGCACGGCGTCCATGAAGGCCTCGCCGGCGAAGTAGTAGGTCAGGCCCACCTGGCGAGACTTGAGGATGTTCCGGATCCGGCGGGTGAGCGGGTTCTGCTTGGCCTGGAAAAGCTCCTGCTGGTACCGATACATCTTGGAAATGAACTTGTCCAGGAAGTCGACTTCGGTCAGCTGGCTGATGTCGTTCTTCTGCACCTTCTCACGCTTTTTCCCCTTGCCGCCCCGGCGCTCGCGCTGGCCGTCGTCCTGGTGCGGCCGGCCTTCCAGTTCCTCTCCGTTGCTGGTGTCCCTGGGCGGTGCCGGCGCCGGTTTGCTCGACTGCTTGAGCAGGCGTTCTCGCACGGTCGTCAGGCGATCCAGCTCGTCCAGGTCGCCCTTGGTCAGCGCCTCGGCTTTTTCGAGGATGAGCGTGATCCGCCGGCTGACCGCAGTCAGCGGTTCCTCATCCGTCAACATCTCGTCCCAACTGTAGGTCCGGATCCAGTGATAGATGATCCGGACGTTTGGCAGCTTGAGCTGCGCCTGGATCTCCTTCACCGAGGCACGGCGCAAGTAGAGGCGTTTGGCGGCTTCCTTGACTTCGATCGAGTAGTTCATGGGCCGCAGTCTATGCGGCGATCGGCAGCGAAACGCCCGGAAAAAATCCGCGTTTCTCCTAGATTTGGAAAGTAGGAAACACCCGGAATCAAAGCGTTTGGCCGGGCTGTTTCCGGTGCCTATGGTGGGGGCCTCTGACCTCGTCGACCACCACCGAGCACCGTCCCGACCATGCCACGTTCCCTCGTCTCCTACTGGAAGCGCGTAGCCCTCAGCGGCCCAACCTGCGACGGCCGCGAGATCCTGCCGCAGGATCTGCGCGACATGGCGGAGACCTACACCCCGGCGACCTATACCGCCGTGATCTGGTGTGACCATGAGCGGTGGCCAGGCTCCCACGGCACCGTCTTCGCCCTGCGCCTGGATGACACGTCCGAGGACCTGCAGCCGGGCCAGGTCGCCCTGGAAGCGCAGCTCAAGCCCAACGACAAGCTGCTGTGGCTCAACGATCGCGGCGAGAAGCTGTTCACCAGCGTCGAGATCACCCCGAATTTCGCTCAGACCGGCAAGGCGTATCTCACCGGCCTGGCCGTCACCGACGAGCCAGCGAGCCTGGGCACCCAGGAACTCTACTTTTCGAACAAGACCAGCAAGGCCTCGTACTTCGCCGCCTCGCAAGAGCTGGGGCCGCTTGAAGGCGAGCCAAAGGGGGAGGTCGGCAAGTTCATCAGCCTGCTGACCAAGCTGTTCAGCCGCTTCGCGTCGACCAATGAACCCACCGAAACAGAACCCACCCCAACCGAGAGCAAACCCCCAATGGATGAAGCTACCGCCACGGCCTTGAAGGCCCTGCTGGCTCAGCTGCTCGTCGTCGCCGCCGGTATCCAGGCCGTGATCGAGCCTGCCGCCGAAGAAGCCGCCGAGCCTGACCAAGAACCGATCGACGACGTTCAGACCGCGGTCGATGAAATCGTCGCCACTGCCGAACAGGAGCGCGAGTTCGCCCGCAAAGGTGGCGGAAACAAGGCCGTCCTGGCTGCGATGGAAAAGCTGCAGAAGCAATTCAATGCGCTGCAGAACACCCCGACCGGTCGCCAGTTGCCGCGCACCTCCGGCCCCGCTGCTACTCACAAGAAGCGGGTGCTCTGACATGGCCCGCTCCCTGAGCGCCAATGGCGCGGAACACTTTGCCCAGTTGCAGCGCGACATGGCTGAAAGCTACGGCGTCCAGTCGGTCAGTAAGCATTTCAGCGTCGAGCCGACCATTGCCCAGGAGCTGAACGACGCGATCACCGCGAAGGCCGACTTCCTGGAGCGGATCAACGTGGTTCCAGTCTCCGAGATCAAGGGCGAGAAGGTCTTTATCGGTACCAACGGCCCGGTGACCGGCCGCACCAACACCAAGACCAAAGCCCGTGAGCCGAAAGACGCTTCCGGCCTGGACGACACCCAGTACGAGCTGGTTTCGACCGAGTCCGATGTCGTCCTGCGATACGAGAAAATCGACGCCTGGTCGAAATTCCCGGACTTCGCGCAGCGCTTCTCCACCGCTGTGCAGAAGCAGATCGCCCTGGACCGCATTACCATCGGCTGGAACGGCACCCACGTGGCTGTCGACACCGACATCGACCAGTACCCGCTGCTTCAGGACGTGAACAAGGGCTGGCTGCAGCAACTGCGCGAGCAGGTCCCCCACCAGGTGCTCAAGGAAGGTGCCGTGGGCAGCGGGAAAATCACCATGGGCGCTGGTGGCGACTACGCGAACCTGGACGCCCTGGTGCACGACGCCAAGCAACTGGTTGACGAGCGTCTGCGCGAGGCCGGCGACCTGGTCGCGATCATCGGTTCTGACCTGCTCGCGGCTGACAAGGCCAAGCTGTACAGCAAGCAAGGCGACACTCCGACCGAAAAGGAGCGCATCGAGCTGTCCCAAGTGATCGCTACTTACGGCGGTCTGCCGGCCTACAGCGTGCCGAACTTCCCTGTGGACGCCGTCTTGGTCACCAGCTTCGACAACCTGTCGATCTACTACCAGGATTCGAGCTGGCGTAAGTCGACCGTCGACAACCCAAGCCGCTCGCGCACCGAGGACTACAACAGCCGCAACGAGGGCTACGTGATCGAGCAGTTGGAGAAGGCCGGCCTGATCGAGAACATCGAGGTGCTGAAGTGAGCCTGGCCCTGGCGCACAAGCGCCGGATCCTGGCGGGAGGAGTGGCCGCCTTGGCCGCTGCCACCGCCGCCGACGCGCTGCCGTACTCGCCAGGCGAGGCCCTGAACAGCCCCGCGAATGCACGGAAGCACCTTGCGCTGCTGGAGGCCAGCCTGGATCAGGATCTGGCGCGCCTCAGCGATATGTCTGGCCGAACTGCCGCACGACAGGATTTGAAGCGCGACGAGCTGCTGCCCAAGTACCAGGACTATATCGACCGCTACCTGGCGGCTGGCCTGGTTTACCCGAACCGCGTGTTGGTCCAGGTGATGATCTGGCTGTTCGACACCGCCCAGCTCGACGATGCCCTGGCGCTCGCGGACATCGCGATCGAGCAAAAGCAGGTCATGCCCGAGGGCTTCAAGCGCCGGGATATCCAGACCTTTGTCGCCGATGCGATCTGTGAGTGGGCCTACGACGAGTACAGGGCGGGCCGCAGTCCCGAGCCCTACCTGTCGGACCTGGTGCACCGCGTCGATGGCGAGTGGCAGGTGCCGGAACAGATCCCAGCCAAGTACCACAAGCTGATCGGGATCCGCGCAATCGAGGCCGAGCCCAAGGACTGGGCCACCGCGCTGCTGCACCTGGAGCGTGCGACGAAGCTGTATCCGAAAGTTGGCGTGGACACCCGGATCGATAACTGCCGCAAGGCGCTGGCGAAGGCTGAGGCCGTGAAGGCGGCTGCCGCCCGCACCCCATAACGACTACCCCCCCCAGCGGGACCCGTGAAACGAGTCAGCCACTTGTGGCCAGCCTCGCGGCAACGGTGTTTCCCGCCCTTTTCGAGTGGCCAGCAATGAGCTTTTCAGGCAAACCCACCACGGTCGTAGATCAGACCATCGAGAACAACGGCTTTTGGCCGCACATCTCGCTGGCTGAGTACCAGAAGGCGTATCGCCTGCCGGGCGAGTACCTGGGCGAGGTGCTGGTCACTCAACTTGAACTGGCGATCGGCGACGTCAACAACGACCTGCAACGCCTGCAAGATGCCTGGCAGGAGCTGGGCATCACCGAGGTGGCTACCGCTGACACGCTGTTGCTGCCTGAGCGCGCCTTCAAGGTGAAGCTCTACAAGCGCGCCGTGTTCTGCCGGGCCAAGGCCACGGCCCTGACCGACTTTGCCACGGTCACCCGCCGCGAGGTCGCGGAAAACACCGGCAAGGAAGCCCCGGAGCGCGCCGACACCTACCTGGCGTTCAGCCAAGCGGCCGTCCGCGCCCTGCAGGGCCGCAGCCGCATCACGGCGACGTTGCTGTGAACAAGCTGCAAGGCCTGACGGCCTACCTCCTTGAGGCCAACCTGGTGATGCCCGAGCAACTGGATAGCTGGGTCGACCAAGTGAACCTCGACTTGATCTGGAAGCCCACCGGCGCCGGCGGCATGCACATGGGCGACATGCGTTACCGCGCCGTCCTCGGCCTGGAGCGCTTCACCGGCAACCCGTCGCTGCTCATGGCCCTGGTCGGCTGCTGGCTGGAGTCGAACGACTCCGATCGCGGCGACGACCTGCCGGTGCCAGCCTTTGTCGTCGAGCCCTTGGACAACGACGTGTTCGACGTCGAGCTGACCATTGAGTTCGAAGAAGAGCAGCACCTGGTCGAGGATCCGGACGGTCAGATCACTTCCGGCGGCAAGCGATACGGCCTCGGCCAGGCCGAGCTATGGGTTGCCGAGCATGGCGAGGTAAAGCATGGCGCGTAGCACTCTCGACCTGGACGTGCGCGGCCTGCTCGACGCCCAGGCCCAGCTCGACCTGCTGGCCTTGCCCCCGAAGATGCGCCGGCGCCTGCTCAACCGCCTGGGCAAGAGCGCCCGCAGCCTCAGCCGCAAGCGCATCCGCAGCCAGCAGAACCTTGATGGCTCCCCGTTCGCGCCGCGTCGTGATCCCGACGCCGGCAGGAAAAAGATGGAGGCCGGCCTGGGCAAGCTGCTGCAGGTCACCCGCGTTGACGCGGATGAAGTCGTCCTGGGCTGGAAGAACAACCTCACCAGTTGGGTTGCGGCGCAGCAGCACAACGGCGCCTCCGAGCGCCGCACCGCGCAGCAGATGCGCCGGTGGAACAACGTCGAGGAAGGCGCCAAGAGCACCGAAAAGCAGGCCAAACGCCTGCGCCGCCTGGGTTTCCGCGTGCGCATGGCCGGCAAGAAACGCCTTACGCGCCCGCCAGTGGCCTGGATCCTCGCCAACGTCAGTTTCATGCAAGCCGGCGTGCTGATCCGCGTCCTCGATGAGGAGCGCGGCGAGTCAACCGGCGCCCAGAGCTGGGAAATCAAGCTGCCCAAGCGGCAGTTCCTGGGCGCCGGAAACGAGCAGGAGAACGGCGAGCTGCTGCGTCACCTGCTGGACCAAATCATCAATTCACCCCGCTAACGAGGCATTACATGGCACTCGGCAAAGTCAGCGTGAACAATCTCAACCTCGGTCAAGGAGCCGTGACCGAGATCGAGCGCTATTTCCTGTTTATCGGCGTCGCCGGCAAGAATGCCGGCCAACTGCTGCCCCTCAATACCGACAGCGACCTGGACGCCATGCTTGGCGTGCCGGCGAGCGACCTTAAAACCCAGATCACGGCCGCACGATTGAACGGCGGCGACCGCTGGGCGTGCATCGCGGCCCCGATCGGCGCCGATGGCAGCTGGCAGGGCGCACTCGAAAAAGCCCAGCAGCAGGGCTACTCCGTCGAAGCCGCGGTAATCACCATGCCCGTGACCGCTGGCGCCGAGCTGTCCGCGATGAACGATGCCGCGACCGCCGTCAACAACACTTACGGGCGCCGCATGTTCGTGATGGCCGCCACCGTTGGCATCGGCGCCGACCAGACCTGGGCGGAGTACATCGCCGCGCAGAAGGCGATCACCAAGGACGTGATGGCGGCGCGTGTCCTGGTCGTGCCCCAGTTGCACGGTAACGACCTGGGCGTGCTCGCCGGCCGGCTGGCCAACGCCGCCGTGAGCATCGCCGACAGCCCTATGCGCGTGGCAACCGGCGCAGTGCTGGGTCTCGGCGCGGTACCGAAGGACAAGGAAGGTATCCCGCTCCCGTCCGCCATTCGCGCCGCTCTGGACGCCGATCGATTCTCGGTTTCCCAGACCTACCCGGACTACCCGGGCGTGTACTGGGGCGACGGCAACATGCTAGACGCGCCGGCGAGCGACTACCTGGTGATCGAGTACCTGCGCCTGGCCGACAAGGCCGCCCGGCAGATCCGGCCGTTGCTGATCCGCCGCGTCGGCGATCGCAGGCTGAACAACAGCCCGGGAAGCATGGCCGCTGCTGTCACCGCGTTCATGAAGCCGCTGCGCACCATGGCCAAGTCCACCACGTTCGCCGGCGAGCAGTTCCCGGGCGAGATCGAGCAGCCGAAGGACGGTGACATCGTCCTGACCTGGGTCACGAAGACCCGCATCGAGGTGTACATCAAGCTCACCCCGCTGAACTGCCCGAAAGACCTCACCGCGAACATCGCCCTCGACCTTTCCAACGAGTAACCAGGAGTCCCTATGTCCCGCATCGGCGGCAAGAACTTCGATATCAGCGTCGGCGACCTGCAGGTGCACGTCGAGTCCTGCACCCTCGATATCACCGACAACAGCGCCGTGGCGCAAACCCGGGGCGTACCGGACGGCTACGTCGACGGCGACGTCTCGGCCAGCGGCGAATTCGAGTTCGACAGCATGAACTTCAACCTGCTGATCGAGGCGGCGCGCACTGCCGGCAGCTTCCGGCAACTGGGCGTGTTCGACAGCGTGTTCTTCGGCTCTGCAGGTGACCAGGAGCTGAAGGTTGAGGCCTTTGGCTGCCGCCTGAAAGTCTCCAGCCTGCTCAGCGTCGACCCCAAGGGCGGCGAGAAGTCGAAGCACAAGGTGCCGTTCGACGTCACCAGTCCGGACTTCATTCACATCAACGGCGTGCCGTACCTGGCCGCGTCCGAGATCGAGGGCCTGAGCTGATGGTCTGCCCGTTCGATCGCGCCCAAGCCCTGGAGCAGCGTCAGCGCGACCAGGCGATCTCCGCCGCGCTGGCCAACGGCCGGTCGACGGGCCCGAGCCTGGAAGACTGCCAGGACTGCGGCGAAGAGATCCCCGAAGCCCGCCGAGCATGGGGCGGAATGACCCGCTGCGTCGGGTGCCAGACAACTTTCGAGCGCAAACAACGATGACCGCACGCTTGCATCAGAAGCCAAAAATGGAGATCCGCGTGGCCCTCCTGGAACAGCGCCTGGCTGACCTGGTCACGCACAACGAATCCGTACCCGGGCGCGTCACACGCCTGGAGGGCGAGTTCGAACACATGGCCACCCAGTTGACCGCGCTGAACGATGGCCAGCGGCAACTGACGGCAACTGTGGCTGACCTCGGTACCAAGGTCACCCGCATGATCGCGGTGCTCACCGTCCTGGGCGTCGTCGCCCAACTGGTCGCGCCGGCCCTACTGCGCATGGTGTTCCCATGAGCCTGCGCAAGCGGATCCTGGCCGGCACCGTTGCCCTGGTGCTGGCCAGCCCCGGGCTGATGGCTTTCCTGGGCAAGTGGGAGGGCGACGGTCAGAACGTCGTCTACGCCGACAAGCTGGCCCGAGGCCTGCCGACAGTGTGCAAAGGCATTACCCGCTACACCAGCCCCTACCCAGTTGTGGTCGGCGACTATTGGTCGCCGGCACGCTGTGCTCAGGTCGAGCACCTGGTGGTGGAAAAGGGCCAGTTAGAGCTGGCTGACTGCCTGACCAATCCCAACATCACCCAGGACACATTTGACTCCCTGAGCAGCCACTCCCACGCATTCGGCACGCCCAACACCTGCGCGAGCCGCGCCGTTGGCTGGATCAATGCCGGCGACATCGCCCGAGGCTGTAAAGCGCTGGCCTGGGCGCCGGACGGCAAGACCCCGGTGTGGGCCTTCGTGACGGATGCGAAGGGCAAGAAGGTGTTTGTCCAGGGCCTGCACAACCGGCGCCTCGCCGAAGCGGAGCTGTGCGCCCGATGACCTTTTTCACCCAAATCCTGCTCGCCCTGGTGCTGGCCGGCGCCGTGTTCTGGACGTTCGACGACATGAACGACCAACTTCACCAGGTGCGCCTCGAGCGCGACCAGGCGAGCTATGAGCGGGACGGGCTGCGAGAAGCGGCCCGTATCACCGGTGAGCGTCTGGCCCAAGCCGCCGCCCTGGACAGCAAACACACCCAGGAACTGACCCATGCACTCAATCAAAACCAGGATCTGCAGCGCGCTGTTGATCGCCTCGATCAGCGGCTGCGCGTCCATGCAAGCTGCCCCGCTGCCGGCGAGCAGCCCGGTACCGGCGCCGCCGGCCTGGCTGATGCTGGATCCCCCGAACTCACTGCAGACGCTCGACAGGCTTATTTCACCCTCCGGGACCAGCTCGCCGTCAGCCGGCAAATGATCCTGGGCCTGCAGGACCACGTCCGCACCTTTTGCACACCTCAACCAACAACTGGAGCAACACCATGACCGACCGCCGCGAAATCACCCTGGAGCTGGGCGAGCAGGAATTCACCTTCACCCTGACCCCGGCCGACGTGACCAAGTACTTCAACAGCATGACCCAGAACAACAAGGTCGCGCCGGCGAACAACCTGCTGGTGACCACCGTTCACCAGGAAGAACGCGCCACTCTGAAGCCGCTCCTGGTTAACCCGGTCATGACCCTGCAACTGGCCGGCGCGCTGATGGAAGAGTACGGCCCACAGGTCGACATCATCGTAAAAAAGCCCTCGAGCACACCGAGCGCCTGACCGAAAACGGCCTGGGCCAGCTCCTGGCCCTGACCAACCGCTGGCTACCTGGTGCCGAGCCCTCAATCGAGAACATGGGCCTGGCCAAGTGGCTGGATGACGAACACTGGCGACGGATGGAGATTGCCGTCGCCAACGGCATCGCCCTTGCGCTCAACGGATAACCCCCATGGCTGACAGATCCTCCCGGCTGGACTTCATCCTCGCACTGACTGACAAGGTCACCGCGCCGCTGGGCAAGGTGACCCAGGGCTTTAACGAGCTGGCGGAGAAGAGCGAGGCGAACATCAAGCAGATTGGCACGGGCGTTGCCGGCCTGTGGGGCTCGCTGACCGGGCTGGAGGCCTCACTGGAGCCCGCGCTGGAGGTGAACCGCGCCCTGGGCGACGTCCGATCGCTCGGCGTTGCCGAGGAAGCGCTGGACGCGCTCAACCAGAAGGCCCTGGATTTCTCGATCCAGTACGGGGAGAACGCCCACGAATTCGTGGCCTCGGCGTACAAGATCGAGGGCGCCATCAAAGGCCTGGCCGGATCGCAGCTCGCCACCTTCACCAACACCAGCTCGGTACTGGCCAAGGCCACCAAGGCCGACAAGGAGGTGATGAGCGACTACATCGGCACGATGTACAACCTGCAGAAACAGCAGGCTGACGCCATGGGCAAGGGCGAATGGGTCGAGCGCCTGGGCGGCCAGACCGCCCTGGCGGTTCAGCTGTTCCGGACCAGCGGCGAACAGATCAAGGATGCGTTCAAGGAATCCGGCGCGATCGCCACCGCCGCCGGCATCGACCTGGCCGAGCAGATGGCCGTGATCGGCACCTTGTCTTCGACCATGGAGGGTGGCGACGCCGGCGGCCGCTACAAGGCGTTCTTCGAGAACATCGGCAACGCCTCGGAAAAGCTGGGCATGAAGTTCACGGACACCAACGACAAGGTGCTGCCGATGGTCGACATCCTGGCCAAGCTGCAGGGCAAGTTCGGTGACCTGCGCGGCGCGGCCGCCAACGCAAAGCTTGTCGAGGCCTTCGGCGGCGAGGGCGCCCAGGTGATCGGCGCGCTGGCCAGCGACACCGAACGGTTCAAGAGCGGTTTGGATCAGTTGGGCAAGGTCCGCGGTCTGGAGCAGGCCGAAAAGATGGCCCAGGCCATGGTCGACCCGTGGCAGCAGTTCGGCAGCGCTGTCCAGGCCCTGCGCATCGCTTTCGGCCAGGCCCTGATTCCCACGCTGCAGCCGCTCATGGAGCGCCTGGTGGGGATCGGCAAGACCCTGGTGCGCTGGACAAAGCTGTTCCCGAACATCACCCGCGTCGTCGGCATCGCCACGCTGGCCGTGCTGGCCATCACCGCCGCGTTGAGCGCGCTGACGATCGTCGTCGGGATGGCCAAGATGGCCTGGCTCGGCCTGAGCGGCGCCTGGGCGGTGCTGACCTGGACCGGTTGGAAGAGCATCGCCATGTTCTTCAAGCACACCATCGTGCTTTCGCTGTTCCTAGTCCGCCTGGTCGGCATGATCGCCTGGATGGGCATCGTCAAGGTCGCGATGCTCGCCTGGCAGGGCGTGATCTGGCTGGTGAACGCGGCGCTGACGGCGAACCCCGTCGGCGTGATCGTGATGGGCATCGCCGCCCTGGTCGCCATCGTTATCGCGGCCGTCGTGTACTGGGACGAATGGACCACGGCCCTGATGAACACGGCCGCGTTCCAGTGGGTCGCCGAGCAGCTGCAGGCACTCAGCGCCTGGTTCGACTCTATGGGCGGTTGGTCCGGGATGGCCAAGGCCGCTTGGGACGGCATCGTTTCGGTGTTCCAGGCGGCGGTCAACGGCCTGATCGAGCTGCTCAACAAGATCCCCGGGGTGAACATCGAGGCGCGCCTGGGCGACATGCCCACGATCCCGGGCGCCGACCAGGCGGTGACGGCCGCCGAGACCGCCAACATTTCGCAGAACGCCCAGCAGGCCCTCAGCGCCTCCGTACCGAGCCTGGCCCCGACGCGGCCCAACGCCGTGCCGAAGGGCGGGCTGCTGAGCAGCATCCAGAACACCAGCAGTCAAACCGACAGCAGCAAGAAGGTGGAAAACGTGAACATCTACAGCAGCCAGCCGATGAACCCGGCCCAGCTGGAAAACATGCTCGAAATGGCGGTGGGCTGATGGACGGTCAATACATCGACCTGCAAATCCAGAACAACGACCTGGTGCTGGACCTGGCCCGCCAGCCGGTACCGATCCAGGACCGGGCGAGCATTGCCCAGGACATCGCTCACATGATCCGCGACAGCGGCCTGTTGGTGACCCTGGTCGCCGAGCGGGACCGCCTGCGGCAACGCGACTGCATCCAGCAGCTGGAGCTGCTGGTGGAGGAGGACGAGCGCCTGGTACCGGGTACGGCGCAGATCGTTGACCAGGGCAACGGCGTCTACCTGGTCACCGCCACCACGCTGGCGTTCGGCGATATCGGAGTGACCGTATGAGTGACGTTGATTTCACCCAGGCGCTCAAGGACGCCGGCATACCGACAACCGAGGCAGGCCTGCGCCAGGCATGGGAGGCCGAGGTTATCGCTCAGGGCAGCAAGCTGAGCAACACCAGCGCCTACTCGCCGTTCTGGCGGGTGGTGACCGCGCTGGTGACCACGCCGGTGCTGTGGATCCTGCAGTTCCTTGTCACCACGGTGCTGCCGAACTTCTTCGTCAAGACCGCGACCGGAAACTGGCTGGACATGCTGGCCTGGGCGGTCGACGTGACACGCAAAGGGTCGACCAAGGCGATCGGCGTTGTCCAGTTCACTCGCACCGCGCCAGGCGGCACGCTGACCGTGCCGGCCGGCACGGTGGTCCAGTCGCCGGCGATCAATGGCCACATCTACCAGCTGGTGACCACGGCCGAGGGCCAGTTCAGCGATGGTCTGATGCAACTGGATGTCCCCGTCGAGGCCATCGAAGCCGGCGCCGGGTTCAACCTGGCCCCCGGGTACTACGCCATTCTGCCCGTGCCGGTGGACGGCATTGCCCTAGTGGTGAACGGCGAAAACTGGCTGACCACCCCGGGCGCCGACGCCGAGCCCGACGACGAGCTGCGGCTGCGCACCCGCAACCAGTTCAGCGCGGTCAACCAGTACCACACCGACGCCGTGTACCGTGCGATGATCTCGGCCTTCCCGGGCGTGCGGCCGGACGGCGTGTATTTCGAGCACGGCGCGCCGCGTGGCCCGGGCAGCGCGAACGCCTATGTGCTGTTCGATGCCGGCGTGCCGGCGGACACGTTCCTGGCCGAGATCAACGCCTATATACGCGACCAGGGCAACCACGGCCACGGCGACGACCTCCTGGTGCTCGTCATGCCTGAAACGCTGCACAACGTCACCGTCGAGCTGTGGCCCCGAGCCAACCTGACCGCGACCCAGCTGGCACAGCTGCAGGACGACGTCGCGCTGTTCATCCGCACCGCATTCCGCGAGAGCACAACCGCCGACTTCACCCCGACCCTGACCTACCCGCAGTCGCGGTTCTCGTTCAGCCGCCTGGGCGAGGAGCTGCACCAGCAGTTCCCGGCCCTTGAGTCGCTGCGCTTCGCGAACCTGGACATCGAGTCGGAGCTGGAAATCCCGCGCATCAACAAGCTGACGGTGCAGACCCATGATTAAGCTGAAACTGCCGTTTTGGCTTGAGGGCGTCGAGCTGGCCAAGCTCAGAGACGCCTCGCAGGCATGGTGGGAACGGGTCGAGGACTGGCTGCGCTGGCCGTTGCAGCAGCTCGATGCCGAAACCTGCCACCTGACCATCCTGGATCTGCTCGCCTGGCAGCGCGATATCACCCGCTTCAAGGGTGAGCCCGAATCGCTCTACCGGTTGCGGGTCAAGTACGCCTACATCAACGCCGTCGACGCCGGCAGCGGCGCGGGAATGAAGCGGATCCTGGTGCGCCTCGGCGTCGGCTACGCCGAGATCGAGGAGCGCGACCCAGGCCGGGACTGGGACGTGATCATGTTGCGCCTGTCCGACTCGCAGTTGTCGCAGAACCCCGAACTGCTGCGCGTCCTCATCCAGCAGTACGGCCGCACATGCCGGCGGTACGACTTCATCACCATCACACCCGTGACGCTGCAGATCGCGGCCGTTCACTTCAATGACGATCAGCAGACGCTGGTCGCCCGCCTGTAGGAGCCTCCATGGCCACTATTACCCTCGCCGGGGAAAGCCTGATCGCCCGCCAGCAAGCCGCCCGCCAGCCGCTGGTGATTCGTCGCTTCCTCTTTGCCAACGTGCCCGGGCTTGACCCTAACGCGGCGGTCGACCGTACCGCCGCCGGCAGACCTTCGGCCGCTCGCATCGTCCACACCTACGAAATGCCCCAGGAAAACGCTGGCTACGTCAACCCGAACCAGGTCGTCTACAGCTGCCAGCTCGGGTCCGACCTGGGCGACTGGGATTTCAACTGGATTGGCCTTGAGGCCGAGGACGGCACGCTGTTTGCCGCTGCCCACGTCCCGCTGCAGCAGAAGCGCAAGAACATCCCGCCGCTGCAGGTGGGCAACAACATCACCCGCAACTTCCTGGTGGCCTTCGACGGCGCCAAGGCGCTGACGGCGATCACCATCGACGCCAAGACCTGGCAGCACGACTTCACCGTGCGTTTGAAGGGCATTGATGAGCGCGAGCGCTTGTGCAATCGGGACGTCTTCGGCCGCGCCTGTTTCTTTGATACCGGCCTGCAGGTCAACAAGGTCAACACGACGTACGTCCTGGGCGGTGGCGTCGCCTACATCGAAGGCGTTCGGGTCTACAGCGGTGCGACGGTTCCTATTACCCCCACCAGTTACCCGACCACCGTCTGGCTCGATGTCGCGCTGCAGCGCGAGCTGAGCGACGTCGTCGCGGCCTGGAAAGTGAGTTTCGGCGCCGCGATGAGCGACTACACCGACGCCTCCGGCGTGCTTCACTACTGCGTCGCGCTTGCCGATATCTCCGCTGCCGGCGTCATCACTGACCGGCGATCGGTGGAGTCGATCACCGGCCCGCTGATCCAGCACTTCGCCGCCCGCGTCGGCGACTACCCGAACCTGCGCGCTCGGGCCACAACCGCAGACGACGTCGGCCTGGGCAATTTGCCGAACGCAAAGAGCGACGACCCAGACAGCGACAGCAGCTATATCCTGGCGACCACTAAGGCCCTGCGCCGGCTGGCCGAAGGGTTCAACCTGGGCACGCCTGCCGGTCCTTACACGCAGGTGTCGGTCAACACCCGGGGCCAGGTCACGGGGGGCTCCCGCCCGATCAAAATCCGCGACCTCGGCGTCACCGATGCGCTCATTCCGGGTGACTACGGAAGCCCCACGGCGGCGACCAGCCGTCACTTCAGGATTGTCTCGGAGGTCGAGCCGGCAACGACGCACTGGAATTCAATTACTTCGGAGGGACTGCACTACAAGCTCGTTCACGGTAAGAACCCGGGTGGGCCAGGCGACGATCAGTATTACTACGTGCGCGTATACGTGCGGGGCTATGCGCCAGGCATCGTGGCGCTGCAACAGTTCGCCGAGCCCTACGCGACCCCGACCTTTTCTGGACGGTCTTGGTGGCGCGGTCTTAACGACACCTGGGCGCCGTGGATCGAGTCATTGGACAGTTCCCGTCTCGGTAGCTCCTCGGAACTTCACACCGGTGCCTATCCGACCAGGATCCCCACATTCGACATCCTCTTGAACGGTCTGCTGGGCTCTGCGAGCCCGAGCCACATCATGATTCCGTCCCGCGCCGGCGGCCGCGTCCAGTTCAAGCTGGTGCAGTTCGGCAAGACGGCCAACGTCCCCTCGGACGGCTCGATCAACGTCACTTTCCCTCTGCAGTACGCCAGCGAACCGGTGGTGATCGGCAACATGACCTACCCGACCTTCAGCGCGCTACGCACCAGCAGCTTCGCACCGGTTGGCGTGACAACCACCGGATTCACTGTCGAGAACCAGGCAATCATGGAGTCCACCTCACTCAACGTCGGGCCTGCCTATTGGTTGGCGATCGGCGAACCGGCATAAGGAGCCACCATGTACGCAACATGGATTGAAAAGGATCAACGGTTCGGTTTTCGCATATCTGAAGGGGATCACGAAATCGGTGAGGAGGAGCACAACCGCCTGCTGACCGCCGAAACCCTGGGCATGCGGCTGGTTCCGGACCCGGCCACTGGCCGGCCGATCGCCGTTCCGGCCGTGGGCCCCGGGATCGAGCCCGCCGAGGCGCTGAAAAAGTTGCATCAACAGACCATCGCTGAGATCAAGCGCCAATGCGAGGCCACCATCACGGGTGGTTTCTGGTCGAACGCATTGGGCGAGCGTCACCGCTACAACAGTCAACAAGAAGACCAACTGAACCTCACCGGCGCGGTGCTGCGCGGCGAGCCCATGGCGTTCCCGTGCCGCGATCTGTGGCTGGTGAAGGCCTACCGGATGCACACCGCCGAGCAGCTGCGCAAAGTCAGCGACGAGTTCACGCTGTTCAAGATGCAGCTCCTGCAGCGCGCCGACGAGCAGTGCCAGCTGGCCGACGAGGCCTTGGCCGAGGGCGACCTGGTGACACTGGAGTCGCTGCACTGGGAGGCTCCAGCGTCATGACCTGGTCGTCGGTAAACATGCAATGGCCTGCGCAGAGCACGGGCTGGATGGATCAACTGGCCGGCGCCCAAGCGCTGGCCAGTCACGAGCTGGGCAGCACGGGCGATCGGCTGGCCAGCCTGGCCGACCAGGTGCAGACCAACCCGGGGCCGGTCGGCGAGGCCGCCCAGGGCGCGATCGCCGCCGGCCGGGCTGCGCTCCAGGAGCAACTGAGCCAGGCGCCGGCCTGCCTGCTGGTGACACCGTTCCAAAGCGGGGTTGGCCAAGGGCGCGGGCATCAGCGCTATCTGTCGGCCCCGAACCTGCTCCAGGTGATGGCTGACAAGCTCCTCGAGGACGGCGCCGTGGGCCAGGCCAGCGGCGAACTTCATGCCCTGTCGATCATGTTCCTGGGCACCAGCTTTGCCGACTTGGCCAACGTCCTGTCGCGGTTCAATGCCTTGATGCCGATGCCTGACCTGGTGAGAGCTGAGCGCCGCGCCGGCCAACTGTCCCGCCTGGAGAGCGAAAAGTGGGAAATTCCCGTTGCTGGGCCTTTGCCGCGCTGGCAGTCGCTGCCGATGGAGCGCTGCACGGTGCTCAAGACGATGAAACAGGCCATGGCCGGCCAGGTCGCAGTCCTGGAAGGCTACGCGGCCGATAGTTCGCCCATGGCTGACCTCGCGGCGCTGTCGCAGCGCAAGGCCTCGCAGCAACTGCAGCGTGACGGCCAGATGGCCGATCTGCGCGCACTGCTTGCCGGCGGCGTGCCGGATGAGCGGATGAAAGCCCGTCTGGTCGGGCCCGGCGACGTCGGCCAGTTGCGCCGTGCGCTCCTGCAGGAGGAAGCACCAGGACACGAATGGGTACTGAGCGCCGGCGTCGTCTTGGTCGGCTCGCTCCCGGGCCTGGCCCTGGTGCGGGAAATGGTGGGCCTATGACCTTGCTTCTCGATGGCCAGAAGGTCCAGGGCAAGCGCATGAAGGTCACCGCGAACCTGCGCATTGAAGCCGACGACATGTCGGGGCAGACCAGCGGGACCGAGAAGGCGCACAAGGGCTTCAAGCCCAAGACCCTGACCGTTTCGCTGACGATCCCCTACGTCGACAAGGACAACCTGCGCAGCCTGATGCGCCTGGCCGAGGCCACGGTCGGCGGCGGGCAGTTGAAGACGTACCGCGTCGTGAACGACACGGCCGCCGCGTTCGGCATCCGCCAGGTGCAGTTCGCGGAAGGGGTGAGCGCCCGCGAGGACGACGTGCTGGCTCAGTGGATCGTCCAGTTCACCCTGTCCGAAAAGCTGTCGAACCCGGAAAAGGTCGAGAGCCGGCGCAAGGCCAACGGCACGACGGCGCAGTCCGCCCCGGGCCAGTCTGTTGGTGCCGGCGGCGAGTCGGGCAGCGGTACCGGCGGCGCCCAGGAGCTGACCGGCTTCGAATCCGTGCTCAAGCGCGTTGATGACTACCTGGGCGGTGCCTCATGAGCATGAAGCTCCACAAGGTGCTCACCGTCGCCGGCGCCGAGCTGCCGCTGATCCAGGACGAAGTCCGCCTGCAGCTGCGTCACCCAGGCCGGGCATCGTTCACTGTCCAGGCCGGCGCGCCGATCAAGGGCCTGGTGACCCTGGACATCGGCTACAACGACAGCCCGCTACAGCGCCACTTCATCGGCTACGTCGAGCGCAGTACCGCGGTAAACGGCCAGCAGCAGATCCTGTTCTGCCGCGAGGTGGCCACCGTGCTCGAGGCGCCGCTGCCGCTCAACCTGCGCCACATCAGCCTGCAGGGCGTGCTCGAGGAGATCAGCAAGAAGACCGACCTGCGCTTTCGCGTGCCGGCGCAGGCCTACGCCCAGGTGAAAGCCCCGTACTTCTATAGCCTGGGCGGCGGGTATCAGGCGATGGACAACCTGGCCACGGTGTTCGGCGTGCCGGACTTCATCTGGCAGCAGCAGGGCGATGGTGAGGTATTCGCCGGCAGTTGGGCGGATAGCTTCTTCGGCGCACGCTCGCCGCTGCAGCTGCCGATCGAGCTGTTCGACGGGTACCAGGGCAACCAGAGCGCCACGATCTCGGCCCTTCCCGGGCTGCGACCTGGTGCAACGATCAACCAGGGCGAGCGGATCACGAACGTGACGCTGGCCGGCAACCAGATGGCAATCAAATGGACAACGCAATCAAGCGCAGCGTAGAGCGCCAATTCCCCGAACTCACCGGTGGTTACCACCTGCCGCGCTTCGGCCGCGTTGTCGCGGTACCGGACGCGCCGGCGGCGCCCGGGCTATGTGACGACTTCCGGCCGCGCTTCGGCGTCGACGTCCAGATCCTGCTGCCGGACGGTGAGCCCGATCCGGACCTGCCGGTGCTGACCAGCCTGCCTCTGCCGGCGCCGATGGGCGGCCAAGAAGCGGGCATGTTCGGTTTCCCCGAGGAGGGCACCACCGTGGTGGTGGGCTTCGCTTACGGCCTGCCGCATAAGCCCTTCATCCAGCAGATCCTGGCCCACGGGCTGAGCCTGCCCCGGGTGCCGAAGGGCGATCAGGTCTGGCAGCACAGCGAGGCCTGCCAGCAGCGCGTCGACGCGGACGGCAACTGGCTGCGCCAGACGGACGGAAAGATTCAGGACAAGGCGGTCGAGCGCGAGGTGGAAGCCCTGGCCAACACCGAGCAGTACCAGAGCCACACGGTGAACGTCGACGACCACAGCACGGAGACGGTGGGCGGCATCAAGAAGATCGAGGCCCTGGGCGCGCTCAAGCTGCTGTCGGGCGGATCCGCGAGTCTGGCGGCGGTGGACGACCTCCACCAAGCTACTGGCCGGGACTTGAACTTGGTTGTGGGGCAGAAGCTGAACGCCACAGTCGGCGGCGACCTACAGGAGCGGATCCAGGGTATTCGCCGGAGCGTCGCAGCGAAGACCTGGCTGGGATCGGAAAACGTGAACGTGTTGCAGGTGTTGTGCGACCTGCTCGACCTGGTAGAGCAGATGAGCACGCAGATCGCTGGCCATGTTCACGCTTCCAGCCCGGTACCGATCAATGCTGCATATTTCTTACAAACGAGCCTTCTAACTAAAGCTCTCGGGCTGAAGTTGAAAGACGTGACGCAGTAGAGATATAGTTTGATTTTTCCAAGGAAGAATAGAATGGATCTCTACGAAATTAAGCCAAAGCTACAACGTGCTAAGGATTTTCTGGTTGATCCACAACAGCATGAAATTAGATATGCCTGCCTGGAGCTTCGGCTTTGCTTGGAAACGATAGCGTATCGAAATCTCAGGCAGTATGGCGATGAGATACCAGGGAGCATTGTTGGGAAGTGGCAGCCAGATCAAATATTGAAGCTGCTAGCGTCATTTGACCCAGCCTCTGATCAAGATGGCATATTAGAGTATGGATTACAGTCTTCTCCCGAGGAGCTGCCCAAAGAATGGTCTAAAGTCGCGGATATCAGGGCTATTCCTTGGAGGGTCTTCAGGTCTCACTACCAGAAACTTGGATCATTTCTGCACGAGTCAATGACAGAAAAAGCTAAAGATCTAGATCCGTCAAAACTAGAAAAAATTATTAAGGACATTGAACATGTGATGTCCACTAAAATCATCCTTGCTCTGAAACGAACCATCAACGCTGTATGCGACTGCGGCGAAAAACTCTTCATCGGTGCAGGCGAGTTTGAGAATGATGAACTTGTAAAGTGCCGTAATCATAACTGTGGGCGTTACTGGGTTAAGAAAACTCTGGAGGACGGCGAGCAGGTTTTGAAACCGGCGGCAACTTTCTTTTTTAGATGTAGTTGCGACGGCATTATGAGTGTGCTTCCTGAGAAAATCTGGGAGCGGTTTAGCTGCAACAACTGTCGTAGTACCTACAGAATAAACCTGGGATACTCCAGCGTTACTAAGATTTAAATTCAAAAGCCGCTCTCCAGCGGTTTTTTCATTTGAAGCCAGGCGGCACCACCAGGACTGTGCGTAAGCGCACTAGTCGATTACTTCGAAACCGCTCACCATATACTCCATCTTTGCCGTGCGGGATAGAGCGTCGTAGAGTGGAGGAAGTCCAGCCATGGTCGCAGGGCGCGTCAGTTGCTCCCGCACATGCCACGGTGTGGCTGGTACTCACGCCGCTGTTCCTAGGTCAGCTCGATGTCTCCCTGGCTTAGCGGCATTACTCGGGCATGCATTGGCTTCTACCCACTATTCCTCAGCAATTATCGAAATGCCCCTGAATATTCTATGGTCGAGGCGTATTGCTGTGTACTATCAACTTGAATTCAAAGTCAGTACCGCAGTCTAGACAATTGAATCGGTGCCCGTTCGTAATGTTTTTAAGGGGTATAGGTATTTGCGCTTTGCAGACGTGACACGAAAAATGATTGCAGTCAGCGCTCAATTGCACACCGCTATTATCCCTATTGGTTATCGAGTATTCGATTTCGCACTGTTCATTTTGGCATGCGATTTTACTCTGGTTTTTCAAATAGTGGTCGGTGTAAATAATTGGCTTTCCGCACTGCATGCAATCGACTGTTATGTAGTTGATCTTCAGTATAATTAAGTTTCCCTCAGTGAGTCTTTGCAGCTTGTCGCACCACTTAATTATTTTTTCTTTATCAATGGCAAACGTCTCAATATCCTTCGGCATTGGTAGGTGCAGGTAGCTGCCAAGGCTGTTATATATTTTTATGAGGTCGCTTGACTTTATATTGTTGTAGTTGACTTCCAGCGTGTCGCCTGCCCCCTCCAGTCTCAACTGAAAATCCATATCTGCGTATTTGTCGAACTGAGTATGCAGTCGAACTGCCTTGCTTGGCTGCCAGGTATTTATAATGCTCTTTGGTAATTCATCAATCTCAGCTAATAGTCGTTGGTAGACATGCGCTTCAATCAACATGCGCAATTCTAGACAAGCATACCTCAATGATCTGATTTCGCCTGATTCAATTAGTGATCTTGCATTGTTGAGGTGGTAATTCTTGTCATAGCGTTGAAACTCTTTCATGACCTCTCCTTTAGCTATCCACGTAGCGTACTTCTTGGCCAAATTTTTCGCATCTAACGCTACCTTGCTTCGGTCGTCAATAAAACTAACGTCGACGAAAAAAAAACATCCCAAAAATCACTTATCCCCCTCCCGCCGACGGGGTTTGTGTCCTTTTTTTGTGCAAAGTCGGAAGTAGTGCAAACGAAGCTGCAGCCCAAGCGGGCCGTGGGGCTCTGCAGGCGATCGGCAATTTCACAGATTGCAAAGTTTTGAAGAGAAATGCAGTGCGGCTGCACGGCAGTGCTATGGGAGTGCTTCAGCAGCGGACAGCCTAAGCCCCGGCTTCATTGGGCGAAAAATGAAAAACGCCGTAATTTGTGGGTTTTCATTCTTGGATGGGCTCTTTTGAAGGCGCCTCGCTGATCGATGGCCGAAACGCCCTTTTGCTCTGGAGTCCCCGAATACTGTGGGCTGTAGCCGATGCGCTCCATTACAGGGAGTTTCACACCGATTCGGAGGCGGCCAAGCGAAGGTGGGGCAGCTCATTCAGCTTCTGCAGGCGCGTGAATTCATTCTGCACAACAGGGATCAGCAGGCGTTCCAGCGCGTCACGCAGCTTTGTTGCCTGCTCTTCGGTCAACTTTTTAACCGAGCCGGTCACGCTGCTGGCGCAGAGGACGTTAGCGGGGAGAATGCCCAACGCATCCATGGAACCGTCAATGTAGCCGCCCAAGTATTCCTGCCGTTTGAACAGTACGGAGCTCTCGGGGGCTTCCTGGTAATCCCAATGAACCTCCCAGGTCGAACTGTTCTTCTTAATTTCGATGATGGGTTCCGCTGCCTGGGACGCTGGCTTACGCATGCTTGCTTCCTTTGATCAGTGCGCGGCTGAGCATTCTGAGCATTAGCTTCGAGGCGTCCGCATTAATGTTTATTTAGGTTGCCCCCCAAATCCCTGTCAGACCATGGATATCTGTCAGGGAGTGCCCTGCAGGCCCCGTTTTTACTGGGGTTCAGCTCTGACAGCGGGGTTGGATGTTTGTGTCAGTTTCTCCCTCAAAAATAAAAAACCCTTGTAAATCAAGCAGTTGAAAACAGCAAATCTGACACTGCTGTTTCGTCAGGTTTTGACAGGTCGCTGACAGCTTTCTGACAGTGATGCAAAACGCTGAAAGGCTTGAAATACAAGGGTTATAGAGTAGATGAATATAAATCTGACAAATCTGACAGGCTTTTAAGGGGTCAACCTTAATTTTTTTTTCGCTTCGCATAAGGGGTGTTTGGTCATACGCGTACACATCGCACAGGCCCAAAAAACTCGGCCTATCACACCGCGATACTGCAGATACTCACACCTTCACGCATGGCCATCAGTGCATACCGCATCCTGCGCAACAGTTGATCAACCACTGATGAAATCACTCTGCGCCTTACTATAGGTGCTGATGCTCTCTACCAATCGCGCGCAGACATCTGCCATTGCGACCGCATCGTCGTAGGGTATTTCTCGATCCAGCATGTGCACCGCTTCGTTGCGAAGTTTGAATGTTCGTAGTACGGCCCGATACGTTGGCCCGTTTACGTGGCCCGCATCGCGAAGCAGGTCCAATTTCTGTCGCGGTAACGCGTGGGTGTTTGAATCCAGCCCCTCGCGCTTTAGCACCGCGTTCAAAGCACCTTCAACTTCGAGCCACGCGGCGATCATCCCTGCTCTAGGTGAGACGGCGGCAATTTGTAGTGGTACAGAAAGTTTGGGCGGTGGCGCTTCCGGCTGCGCGTCCGGCTCGTTTGCTGCAGCTGGCAGCTCTTCCTGGAGTGATTGCAAAGCTTCGGTGAGGTCAACATGGAGCTCGCCGTACTTGAAGCTTCGAATCTTGGGTATGAGGCCGAGGATAGGGCCTTTAAGGAGACAGACGACCGTAACAACCGCTGCCGGCCAGGCGACGGCGGAAACTAGAGCTGAAACAAACTGCATCCAATCCATGGTCACACTCCAAAAGCAGGCTCTTGTTACGTGGGTTGTTACGTGTGACACAAAAAACAAAGGCCTGCATCGCTGCAAGCCTTTGTTTTATATGGTGCCGGCACCAGGAATCGAACCCGGGACCTACTGATTACAAGTCAGTTGCTCTACCATCTGAGCTATACCGGCGGTAGGGCCGCCATTATAGCGATCGGTTTGGATCTGTAAACCACTTCCTTGCAATCCTGTTCAGAGCCCCGTATTTCGGGGCTTTTGGCGTTTCTGGCGGGGCGTTTTGTGGGGGCTTGTGCGCTTGGAAACCTGGATGCCGGTGTCGTTGGGTTTTGCGGTGGCTGGGAGGGCTTTCGCGAGCAAGCTCGCTCCTACGGGGTTTGGGTGGGGAGGGGAGCGCGGGGTTTGTGGATAAGCTGATCTGAAGCACTCCCGCCTAATTCGCTTTAACGCTTATGCACAAACCACATCGACCCCTTGCACCCCATGCAAGCACGCGACCGCGTCACAGTGTCGCGCGACCAAATGGCTGTTTTTGCTGGCCTTTAGCAGATGATCCGTAAAGCCTCAAGTGGAAAAATCCGACGCGGCAGGATTTTTTTCAAACCTTGGTTGTGAAGTTGCGCACAGAGTTATCCACAGGTTGTTCCGCCAGCAGCATGAGGTTGCGCGGGGTGAGGGGGTGGGGGCAGAAGGTGCCGAGGCGGACGTTGTAGCCCTGTTCGCGCAGGTAGAGCGCGCGGTCGAGGACGAGCCAGAGTTCCAGGGGGCGGCGGAAGAGGTTGCGCAGCAGTTCGAGGTTGCGCACTTCGGCCAGGCGTTTCCAGCCGGCAGCTTCCAGTGCGTCCCAGTCCGGGGCTTCCTTTATAGGCAGGCCTTTGAGGTCGGCGAGGTCGCGGCAGTAGTCGGCGAAGGGCTTTTGTAGCCAGGCGCTGGGCAGTGAGGGGGTGGGCAGGTAGTCGTCGGTTTGGCGCAGTTGCCGTTGCAGGACGTCGAAGCCGAGGCGGCGGGCCATGGACTGGTCGCGCAGGCGGCGGACGCGGCTGCCGGCGGTGACGGTTTCGCTCAGGGGCAGGCCGAGGTCGTCGAGGTCGAGTTGCAAGGCGGAGGCGCGGGCGGCTGTGGATAACGGCTGGTAGTGCGGGCCGGCGGTGCGGTTGTAGCAGCACGGGGCGATGGCCAGTTGCGGGCAGCCGGCGGCGCTGGCGAGTTGCATCAGGCGTACGTGGAGGTCGCCGCAGGCGTGCAGGGCCACGGGGGTGTGGGCCGGACCGAGGCGGGCGGCGGCGTCTGTGGCCATGACGTCTTGGAGGTGGTGGCTCGCCGGCAGGTGGTGGTGCTGGCTGAGGTGTTCTCCGGCGGCAACCAGCGCGGGGTCGTATTCCAGGCAGGTGAGGTGTTGGTCCGGGTTCAGCAGGCGGCGGCCGAGGTGGCCTTTGCCGGCGCACCAGTCAAGCCAGTGGCTCGGACGGCGGGCGAAGTCGAGGTGGCTGGCGAAGGCTTCGATCTGTTGCCATTTGCGGCCGGGGACGTCGGTGCTGAGGCGCGGCGGCGCCGGGGTGAGGGCGATTGTGGATAAGTCGCCGAGGGCGGACAGCGTCTGGGTTTCGGCGGCCAGTTGTGGGTAAGGCGCGGGGGCCGGGACGGTGTGCGGCTGGTTGTGGGCGGATTCGGCCTGTTCAAGGGTGCGGGCGCGTAGCCATTCGGCGAGCTGCGGGTGGGAGGTTTCCCACGGCAGGTGCCGGGTGGTGAAGGGGCGCGGGTGCCAGAGGGCGTGGTGCTGGCGGAGGAAGTGGTCCAGGGCCTGGAAGCGGGGGAGGAGTTGGTCGTTTTCCAGGTGGGACATGGGGGTGGCCTGGTGGTGGGGCGGCGGTTTGGGGGGCTGTTCGCGAGCAAGCTCGCTCCTACAGTGGAGTGGGAGCGAGCTTGCCAGCGATGGGCGTCAGCGGCCTTGTGCGGCGTCCACCCGCAACCAGCGTTCCAGTCCTTTGAAGCCTTGCACCAGCACGAAGGAGATGACCAGGTAGAACACGCCCGCGGCGAAGAAGATCTCTACCGGCATGTAGGTCCGGGCGATGATGGTGCGGGCCATGCCGGTGATGTCGAGCAGGGTGACGGTGCTGGCCAGGGCGCTGGCCTTGAGCATCAGGATCACTTCGTTGCTGTACGCCGGCAGGCCGATGCGCGCGGCGCGCGGCAGCATGATGTGGAGCATGGCGGTGGCGCGGGACATGCCCAGCGCCCGCGCCGCTTCGATTTCACCCCGCGGGATGGCTTGCAGCGAGCCGCGCAAGATCTCGGCGATGTAGGCGGCGGTGTGCAGGGTCATGGTCAGCGCGGTACACCAGAACGGGTCGCGCAGGTACGGCCACAGCGCGCTGGCCTTGACCGCTTCGAACTGCGCCAGGCCGTAGTAGACCAGGAACAGTTGCACCAGCAGCGGCGTCCCACGGAAGAAGAAGATGTAGCCGTAAGGCAGGGCGCGCACGTACCAGTGCCGCGACGAGCGGGCGATGCCCAGCGGAATGGCGATGATCAGGCCGAGGATGACGGCGATGGCCAGCAGCTCAAGGGTGAGCGTGGCGCCTTGGGCCAGGCGTGGCAGCCACTTGATGATGACTTCCCAATTCATGAGTTGGCCCTCGCGAAGCCGCGTGCGGCGCGTTTTTCCATGAAGTGCATGCCTGTCATCGCAAGGACGGTCAGGCCGAGGTAGATGAAGGCCGCCACCAGGTAGAAGGTGAACGGTTCCTTGCTGGTGGTCACGCCGTTCTGCGCCTGACGCATGATTTCTTCCAGGCCGATCACCGAGACCAGCGCGGTGTCTTTCATCAGGATCATGAACAGGTTGCCCAGGCCGGGCAGGGCGATGCGCCACATCTGCGGCAGGATCAGCCGCGAGAAAATGCGCCCTTTCGACAGGCCGAGGGCCATGCCCGCTTCACGGTGTCCCTTGGGGATCGCCAGCAGTGCGCCGCGGAATACTTCCGTGGCGTAGGCGCCGAAGCACAGGCCGAGGGCGATGACGCCGGCGGCGAAGGCGCTGAGTTCCAGCCCGGGCAGCCCGAGCAGGTCGCCCAGTTGGCTCATCAGGGCGACGGAGCCGAAATAGATGAAAAGCACCCAGAGCAGTTCTGGCACGCCGCGCACGATGGTCGAGTAGGTGCCGCCGAGCCAGCGCAGGGGTTTGAACGGCGAGGTCTTGGCCAGGGCGCCGAGCAGGCCGAGCACCAGCCCCAGGCAAAGGGCCGAGAGCGCCAGTTTGACGGTCACCAGCGTGCCGGCCGCGAGTGCCGGGCCGAATCCGTGTAGATCAATATTCATGGGCAGGAGTGTTCAAGGGACTGGCACCGCGCAAGGCGGTGCCGGTCGGGGCGAATCAATAGATGCTGAACGGGAAGTACTTGTCGTTGATCTTCTTGTACGTGCCGTCGGCGATGATTTCTTTCAGCGCGGCGTTCAGCTTCTCGCGCAGCGGGTCACCTTTGCGTACGGCGATGCCGATTTCGTCGCTTTCCACCACGGGCTCGCCCTTGAACTCGTAGTTCTTGCCGGCATCGGATTTCAGCCAGTCGTAGTTCACGTACTTGTCAGCCAGCAGCGCGTCGACGCGGCCGGAGGTCAGGTCGAGGTAGGCGTTTTCCTGGGTGTCGTACAGCTTCAGGGTGATGTCGCTGCCGTAGGTGTCTTCCAGCCAGGTGCCGGACAGGGTGGCGCGCTGGGTGCCGATGGTCTTGCCCTTCAGGTAGGACTTGTCGGTTTTGAAGTCGACGTTTTTCGGCGCGATGAACTGCAGCTTGTTGGAGTAGTAGCGGTCGGTGAAATCAACGGCCTGCTTGCGCTCGTCGGTGATCGACAGCGAGGAGACGATGAAGTCGTACTTCTTGGCCAGCAGCGACGGGATGATGCCGTCCCAGTCGGAGGTGACCACTTCACACTCGACTTTCAGCTTGGCGCACAGGGCGTCGCCGATGTCTTTGTCGAAGCCGACGACCTGGCCGCTGGCGTCCTTGCTGTTGAACGGCGGGTAGGCCGCTTCGATGCCCATCTTCAGTTTTTCGGCGGCCATGGCATTGGCCGAGAACACCAGCGTGGCGGCAGCGGCCAGGAGGAATTTCTTGTAGTTCTGCATGCGTGTTGCTCCGTTAGCGGTTGCTGGACATGAATTGCTTACAACGCGCCGAGGTCGGGTTTTCGAAAACCTGCTGCGGCGATCCCTGCTCTTCGATCAGGCCCTGGTGAAGGAAGACGACTTCACTGGACACCTGGCGGGCAAAGCCCATTTCGTGGGTCACCAGGAGCATGGTCCGGCCTTCATCGGCCAGGGCCCGGATGACGTTGAGTACTTCCTGGACCATTTCCGGGTCCAGGGCGGAGGTGGGTTCGTCGAACAGGATGACCTTGGGTTTCATGGCCAGGGTGCGGGCGATGGCCGCGCGCTGTTGCTGGCCGCCCGAGAGTTCGGCGGGGTAGCTGTGGCGCTTGTTGTGGATGCCGACCTTGTCGAGCAGTGCTTCGGCGTGCTCGATGGCCTCGGCCTTGCTCTGGCCGAGCACGCGACGAGGGGCCTCGATGATGTTGTCGAGGATGCTCATGTGCGGCCACAGGTTGAAGTTCTGGAAGACGAAGCCGATTTCGCTGCGCAGGCGGTTGATCTGCTTGTTGTCGGCAGCCACCAGTTCGCCGTTGCGCGCGGACTTGAGCTTGAGCGACTCGCCCGCCACCAGGATTTCGCCCTGGTGCGGGTTTTCCAGCAGGTTGATGCAGCGCAGCAGGGTGGACTTGCCGGAACCGGAGGAGCCGAGGATGGAGATCACGTCGCCGTCGCGGGCGGTGAGGGAAATGCCCTTGAGAATTTCCTGGTCGCCGTAGCGTTTATGCAGGTTGCGGATTTCCAGTGCGGGCGTGGCCTGGGCCATGTGCGGTCCTCATTGATTCGGTGCGTTCTGCTGTTGGCGGCCTTCCTGGCGAGGCGCCACGCTAGCATAGCGCCCGGATCACAGCCAACAAGGTCGAGCAGGGTGGTCGGCCATGGGAAAGGCGGGTGTCGCATCGCTGCAGTGGACTGTCGCGCTGCTGTCCGCCGTTTCGCTTCGCGGGGCCGGAGCCATGATGAAAAAAGGCGCGATGGTGCCAGTTTTGGCCGCTGCTGGAAAGCCGTATTTGGTCGCGGCGATGGTTGGTAACACCTGGCTGGAGGTCTGGTTGCGCTTTTTGGTTGCACCTTTTTCGCGCTGTGATTTTGCAAAGGTGTTACCTGTGATTGGTTATGGCGCACCCATTTCTAATTGTAAGTGGGTATTTCAGTAATCACGCAAAGTCGGGCATCTTTGGCGACCTTTCGGCCAGTGACTGGCTGAAAGCGCCGCAAGCCTTATGAATCGTGGTTACAGAGTGTTTCGGAATGGGCGGTCATCAAGCTGGCCCGCTGATTGCTATCAAGCTGCCACGAACCGCAGGGCGCCTCACGAGGGCATTGCGGCTCCAAAACGCGGGAAGATCCCCCATTCTTTGCAAAGGTAGTTTTATGAGCGGTACGCACAATTCCAATGACCTCGCTCAGGGGCTCAAGCAACGGCATGTGACCATGCTGTCCATCGCAGGCGTAATCGGCGCCGGTCTGTTCGTCGGCTCCGGCCACGCTATCGCCGCCGCCGGTCCTGCCGTGCTGCTGGCTTACGCCGCCGCGGGCACGCTGGTCGTGCTGGTGATGCGCATGCTCGGCGAAATGGCCGTGGCCTCGCCGGATACAGGTTCTTTCTCCACCTATGCCGACCGTGCCATCGGTCACTGGGCCGGCTTCACCATCGGCTGGCTGTACTGGTGGTTCTGGGTGCTGGTCATCCCGCTGGAAGCCAACGCCGCCGCAACCATTCTTAATGCCTGGTTCCCCGACGTGGCGATCTGGGTCTTCACCCTGGTCATCACCCTGTTGCTGACCGCGACCAACCTGTTCAGCGTGAAGAACTACGGTGAATTCGAGTTCTGGTTTGCCCTGCTCAAGGTCGTGGCGATCATCGGCTTCATCATTCTCGGCCTGGCGGCGATCTTCGGCTTCATGCCCCACAGCCAGGTCAGCGGCGTCAGCCACCTGTTCGACACCCAGGGCTTCATGCCTAACGGCCTCGGCGCGGTACTGGGCGCGATGCTGACCACCATGTTCTCGTTCATGGGCACCGAAATCGTCACCATCGCCGCCGCCGAATCGAAAGACCCAGGCCGGCAGATCAGCAAGGCGACCAACTCGGTGATCTGGCGGATCTTCCTGTTCTACCTCGTGTCGATCTTCATCGTCGTGGCCCTGGTGCCGTGGAATTCGGGCGAACTGGCCGAAGTCGGTTCGTACCAGACCGTGCTGCAACTGATGGGCGTGCCGCACGCCAAGCTGATCGTCGACATCGTCGTGCTGATCGCCGTGACCAGTTGCCTCAACTCGGCGCTGTACACCTCGTCGCGCATGCTGTTCTCCCTGAGCAAGCGCGGTGACGCGCCAGCCATGGCCCAGCGCACCACCTCCAGCGGCACGCCGCACTACGCGGTGCTGCTGTCGACCGCGGCGGCGTTCCTGACGGTGTTTGCCAACTATGTGGCCCCGGCGCAGGTATTCGAATTCCTGCTGGCCAGCTCGGGCGCGATCGCGCTGCTGGTGTACCTGGTGATTGCCGTGTCGCAACTGCGCATGCGCCGTCAGCGCATGGCGCGTGGCGAGAAAATCGACTTCAAGATGTGGGCGTTCCCGGTGCTGACCTGGGCGACCATCTTCTTCATCGTTGGTGTACTGACCCTGATGCTGATCCGTCCGGATCATCGGGCAGAAGTGATCTCCACCGCTCTGCTGAGCATTGCCGTGGTTGCGGCGGGCCTGCTGGTGGCACGCAAGCGCAAGGCCGAGAAGGCTGGGGCGTTGGCGCTGGATAACTGAAGTTGTTGAAGTGAAAGAAGGCCGCGCAATGCGGCCTTTTTTATTGCCCTGAAAAACTACATTGGTCTTCGTTCTATTTGAGGAACGCTAAAGCCAGTTTTCACTATCTACCGCGCCAAAGGTTCTGAATTTAATCTTCTCCCATCAACGCGAAACACCACCCCTTACGAAGATCAGAACCTTTAGGAGCAACGACCATGACCGCATTCAAATACAACCGCCTGAACAAAGACGACGCCGCTGTCCTGCTGGTGGACCACCAGGCTGGCCTGCTGTCTCTGGTGCGCGATATCGAGCCGGACCGCTTCAAGAACAACGTTCTGGCCCTGGCGGATCTGGCCAAGTTCTTCAACCTGCCGACCATCCTCACCACCAGCTTCGAACAAGGCCCCAACGGCCCGCTGGTACCGGAACTGAAAGCACTGTTCCCGGATGCCCCGTACATTGCTCGCCCTGGCCAGATCAACGCCTGGGACAACGAAGACTTCGTGAAAGCGGTGAAGGCCACTGGCAAGAAGCAACTGATCATTGCTGGCGTGGTAACCGAGGTGTGCGTGGCGTTCCCGGCGCTGTCGGCCCTGGAAGAAGAATTTGAAGTGTTTGTGGTGACCGATGCTTCCGGCACCTTCAACGCGATGACTCGCGATGCCGCTTTGAACCGTGTGAGTTCGGCGGGCGCGCAACTGATGACCTGGTTCGGCGTGGCCTGTGAGCTGCACCGCGACTGGCGCAACGATGTCGAAGGCCTGGCGGCGCTTTGCTCGAATCACATTCCGGATTACCGGAATTTGATGACCAGCTATAACGCGCTGACTGCTGGCAAGTAAGAGCTGGGGCCGCTTTGCGGCCATTCGCGAGCAAGCTCGCTCCTACAGATTCATCACCGTCTCTGTAGGAGCGAGCTTGCTCGCGATGAGGCCCCATAGTTTTAACTGACGGGCCTCTTCACTGCTCGCCAGCCACCTCAGCCTCTATCTGCTTCGCCGCCTGCTCGTACGCTTCAACGAACTCCGGGCTCTGGATCCAGGCGGTGGCCGTATCCTGATCCGCCTCGTCCAGCCAGTCGCGATAGGCGCAGAGCACGCCATAGATGTAATCCGCCGCAGCGTCCTCGCCGTAGGTGGTGACCACCAACGAGAGCAGCGAGTCCGCAAGGAATACGCTGCACATCTCGGTCAGGCTGGTTGCCTGAGCCTCCTTCATCCCCTCGAACAATTCGTCGTAGAGGCCGGCGCCCATGGCCGTCTCGAAAAACTCGTCGACGGAGGGCGGGGCGGAATCCTTGTTCTTCGAGACATTGTTGCGTGTGACGCGGTTTTGCTTGGCCTTGGTGGCCGCACGTTTGGCGCGTTTTTGCTGTTTGGTGTTGGAGGCCACGGAGGAGTTCCTTATTGCCGAATCTGGCGCGAGCGGTGGTGGGGGCGGGCGGTTTCGTCAGCCGAACTTCTTCTGCTTCGACACCATCTCCGAGGCCGCCACATACGCGTCCTGGAACTCATCACTTTCCAGCCACGCCATGGCCGCTTCTTCCTCGGTGCCATCCAGCCAGTTGCGGTAGGCGCAGAAGACCATGCAAATGTAGTCGCTGGCGTCGTTTTCCTTGTGGCCCTTGAGCACCAGGGTCAGCAGCGGGTCGACCATGAACACGGCGATCATCGCTTCCAGGCTGGTGTCCTGCGCCGTTTTCATTTTTTCGAACATGCCGGTGTAGCTGCCCGAGTCCATGGCCTTCTTGAACACCTGCTCGACGCTGGCGCTGGACCCCTCGCCGCCGCTCTTCACCGCCTGGCCGCTACGCACCATGCGGTTTTCGCGGGCTTTGCTGGCGGCGCGTTTGGCGCGTTTCTGTTGCTTGGTGTTAGAGGCCATCGGTGTTCCTTTGTGCGAAGTCAGTCAAATTCCGCGTATTGAATCGCAGTTGACCGGGAAACCCAAGCCGCGAAGCAGTGTCACAGGCGGATTATCGGACAAACAGGAAGGGAATCCCGCATGAAAACCATCGTTGTGCTTAGCCTCGCCGCCACCGTCTTGAGCGGCTGCGGCAACATTGCCGCAGTCAAATCCTTCAACACGCAGTTTGCTTCGCCTGCCAGTGGCGAGACGGCGCGTCTGCGGGTGATGTCTGACGGGATGGTGCGCGGTGTGCCGGGCCTTGCGTGTGTGGATTGGTACAGCCCCGGTGCGGGTGTGATCATCGTGCCGAACGAAACCTTCGCCCAGCGCAACAATGAGAAACTCGGCATGCCTGCTGGCAAGCCAGTGCCGGCGGGGTGGGCCACCAGCGAGGTGCGTGTGGCCGCGGGCAAGCCGCTGACCCTGACCTTCCTCGATGGCGGCCGGGCGGTGAGTTATGACCAGAAGAGTACGTGCCTGGGCATGTTCACCTTCACTCCGCAGGCCGGTGCCGATTACGAGCTGGAGCTGCGTGGTTATCGCGGCTGCGGGGTGGACTTCACGCGGATCGATGGCGCTACGCCGGAGCCGGTGAAAGCCACCAAGGCCGAGTATTGCAGCGCCATTGCCAACTTCTGAGGCGTCAGCCCGGCAGCAGCAGCGAGCTGACCCGGCTTTGCAGTTGGGTGTCTTCTTCGTCGCGCAGGTCTTCTTCCTGCTCCCGCGAGGCACGGCCCACCAGCAGCGGATCGGGTTCGTGGGCGACGCGGAAATCCTTGCCGGGATAGTCGAGGGCGTTGAGGAAGTGACGGATGCAGTTGATCCGCGCGCGCTTCTTGTCGTCCGACTTGATCACCGTCCACGGCGCATCGGCGGTGTCGGTGTGGAAGAACATGGCTTCCTTGGCCGCCGTGTACTCGCCCCACTTGTCCAGCGACTTGATGTCGATGGGCGACAGTTTCCAGTGCTTGAGCGGGTCGTCGCGACGGGAAATGAAGCGGCGCAGTTGCTCCTCGCGGTTTACCGAGAACCAGTACTTGAACAACAGGATGCCGCTGTTGCACAGCATGCGCTCCAGCTCCGGCGCCTGGCGCATGAATTCCAGGTACTGCAGCGGGGTGCAGAAGTCCATGACCCGCTCGACGCCGGCGCGGTTGTACCAGGAGCGGTCGAAGAAGACCATTTCACCCGCGGTCGGCAGGTGCTGGATGTAGCGCTGGAAATACCACTGGCCCTTTTCCTGCTCGGACGGTTTTTCCAGGGCGACGATCCGCGCGCCGCGCGGGTTCAGGTGTTCCATGAAGCGCTTGATGGTTCCGCCCTTGCCCGCAGCATCGCGGCCTTCGAACAGGACGACGACGCGCTGGCCGGTTTCCCTGACCCAGTTCTGCACTTTCAGCAGCTCGATCTGCAGCGAGTGCTTGGCCTTGTCGTATTCGGCGCGGCGCATGCGCGTGCTGTACGGATAGGTGTGCGGAAGCTTGGCCGACAAACTGTCTTCACTGGTGCCGTGCGGGGCGGTAGCGACTTCGAGGGCGGCCGGGGTGTCCGCAGCGATGTCGGTTTCGACGATCGGGGCGGGCTTGCGAGGGCGGCGATGCGGGCGAGAGGTATTGGCTTTGTGTGGCGTGGTCTGATGCTGGCCTGCCCCGGATAACGGCTCTGGAAGCGGGAGGGCGGGGGATTCTTCACTCATGGGAGGGGCCTTCTGTTCCTTCGAATGTCCACCTGCCACCTTACATATTCCGGGTGATGGCATATTGATGTCGGTCAATGCGCCAGCGGTTTGTAGCGTTTTTCGCGTGTCGTGGACGTGCGCTTTTTCGAGCACAAACAAAAAACCCCTGAATCTTTCGATTCAGGGGTTTTTACGTTGTCTTGGTGCCCAGAGACGGAGTCGAACCGCCGACACGAGGATTTTCAATCCTCTGCTCTACCGACTGAGCTATCTGGGCAACGGGGCGCATTAAAAGGCTTTTTCAGGATTGCGTCAACAAAATTTTGAAAAATTTATTCAATTAATACCGACGCTTACGTTTTACGGGGTCATTCGGCCGGTGGAACGTAGCCTTCGGCCTTTGCGTACTCCTCGCCAGAGAAGAACTTGTCCATCTCGCCCTGGATGAACTTGCGGTCTTCGCCGTTCATCATGTTCAGGCGTTTCTCGTTGATGAGCAGGGTCTGGTGCTTCTGCCAGTCGGCCCAGGCCTTCTGCGAGATGTGCTCGTAGATGTCCTGGCCTTTCGGGCCCGGGTACGGTGGGCGCTCGAGGCCCGGCAATTCTTCGTGGTACTTGCGGCACATTACGGTGCGGGTCATGACGACTCTCCTGCAATCAATACGTCGGCCGCGCGTTTGAGCAGCTTCTTGACCGGGGCAGCGAGGCCCAGGCGCGGCGGGGTGGCGAGGTTATACCAGAGCCAGTCAGCCTCGGCCACGTGCGAGCCCTGTTGGCCGACGCGTACCAGCCACGGCTCGATGGCCAACTGGAAATGGCTGAAGGTGTGGGTCAGGCCGCTGAGTGCGTGGCGGGTTTCGATGTTGAGTTGGTGCTGGTCGGCCAGGTGTTCGAGGTCGTCCAGGTCGTCCAGCTCCGGCAAGCTCCACAAACCGCCCCACAGCCCGCTGGAGGGCCTTCGGTAAAGCAGGATGGCGCCCTCGTCGTTGGCGAGCATCGGCATCAGCGTGCGCTTTTGTGGCAGGGCCTTGCGCGGCTTGGGCAGCGGGTAGCGGATCTCCTGGCCGAGCATGTGCGCTTCGCAACCACGCTCCAGCGGGCACAGCAGGCAACTGGGCTTGCTGCGGGTGCAGAGGGTGGCGCCGAGGTCCATCATCGCCTGGGTGTAGTGGTTGACTCGCGCGTGCGGGGTGAAGCGCTCGGCAGTGGCCCACAGCGCCTTGGCCACCTTCGGCTCGCCGGGATAACCCTCTTGCGCGGTGTAGCGGGCCAGCACGCGCTTGACGTTGCCGTCGAGGATCGGCGCGCGCAGGCCCATGCTGATGCTGGCGATGGCGCCGGCAGTGGACAGGCCGATGCCCGGCAGATCGGTGAGTTTTTCCACGTCACGCGGGAATTCGCCGCCGTACTGCTCGACGACGATCCGGGCGGTCTTCTGCAGGTTGCGGGCGCGGGTGTAGTAGCCCAGCCCCGTCCACAAGTGCAGCACTTCGTCCTCGGGCGCCGCGGCCAGGGCCTGGACGTCCGGCAGGGCGTCCATAAAGCGGCTGAAGTAATTGAGCACGGTGCTGACCTGGGTCTGTTGCAACATGATCTCGGAGACCCACACCCGGTACGGGTTGATGCCCTGTTGCCAGGGCAGGTCGTGGCGACCATGGCGGTCGTACCAATCCAGCACGGCGCTGGAAAACTGCTCGGGGTTCATCGTTTGAACAGGCCTTTGAGTGTGTCTTTCAGCTCGGGACTGACCTTGTCGCCAAGCTTCTCGTCGAGTTTTTCATTGAGTTTTTCGTTGATGCGGTTGCCCAGCACCTGGCCGGCCAGCTTGCCGACGCCATCCTTGTCCACGCGGCAGGCGCGGGCGCCGAGTTCCAGCGGACCACGGCAGCGCAGCGGGAATTCCAGGCCGGCGAAGCGTTCGTTGACCTGGCAGGCCGGATCCGGCATGTCGCGCTTGTCGCCTTCGACGATGACGCCAATGCGGTAGTCCATGCCCAGCACGCGCAGGTCGAGGTCGCCGTTGCCGTTGACGGTCAGGCCGGGGATGCGGATTTTCAGGTCCGGGTTGCTGGCCACGCCGTTACGCAGCGTCAGGTTGCCTTTGAGCTCCTGGAACGGCGTGTCCTTGCCGCGTGGCTCGCCGCTCAGGGTCTTGCGGTTGAGCGTGGCGATGCCCTGGCAGAGCTGCTGTTCGAGGTTGGCGTCGACCAGCACGCCGTTGTTGATGACGAAGCTGGCGTTGCCGTTGAGGGTGTCGATCAGGCCCTTCTGGCTGTTGCCGCTGGCGGTCAGGTCGCTGTTGAGGCTGAGCAGGCCCTTGACCGGCGGGTTGTCGCCGTCGTGCTTGATGAAGTGTTCCACCGGCACGCGGTTGATCTTGCTGGTCAGGCCGATCTGCGGCACCTGTGGACGCACGTCGAGGGTGCCGTGGGTTTCGAAGTCGCCGTTGTAGAGGCCGCCGCGCAGGGTTTCGAGGGTGATCAGCCCGCCCTGGCCGTTGGCCTTGAGTTCAGCGTCCTGGATCGGCAGCTTGTTCAGGGTCAGTTCGCCGAAATTCAGGCTGGCTTGCAGGTCCAGTTCGCGCAGGCGGTCTACCGGCAGCAGCTTGTCGCTGCTCCAGGCAACCTGGGTCGGTGCGTCGGGCAGCGGCGTGGTGCCGGAGCCGGCGAGGGCGCTGACTTCGTTGCCCTTGACCTCGGCCTGGCGCGCGGCGGTGGCGCTGGCGGCCGCTTCGCTCTTGGCTAGCAGGTAGCGGTCGGCGTTGAACTTGTCGTTCTTCAACTGGATGCGCAGGGCTTTCTTGGCGAAGTCCTCCACGGCCAGGCGGCCGGTGAAGGTGCTGGCGTCGAGCTTCATCGCCAGGTCTTCCAGGGCCAGGCTGTTCTTGCTGCCTTGCAGGTGGCCGACCAGTTCGAAGCTGGTCAGGGTGGTCGGGTCGTTCATTGCCGGCAGCTCGACGCCGACGCTGTCGAGGAACTTGCGCAGGTCGAGCTGGGCGATGGACAGGCCGCCGCTGATCTTCGGCTCTTTATCCAGCTCGCGCACGCTCAGTTCGCCGAGGGCGCGGAGCTGGTTGGCGGAGAGCTTCAGGCCATTCCATTCGGCGACGTTGGCGGCCAGATCGGCAAGCAACTGGCCTTGTGCGGAGAAGGTCACGCTCTTTTGTTTCAGTGGTTCGCCGGACAGTTCGCCGGTGAGCTTCATGTCTTCGAACTGGTAGCGCTTGAGGGCGCGGTCGAAGCGTCCTTCGCCGGCGAGTTCGATGCGGGCGCGCAGTACCGGCTGGCCGGAACTGAGGAAGGCGGTCATTTTCAGCGGGATGTTGATCCCTTCATGAATGGCTTCGGTGCTCAACTGGATGCTTTCGGCGCTGAAGCTCTGGCCGCTGCGGGCGTCGCTGTATTGCACCCGGGCGTTGTTCACGGTGAGGCTGTCGATATCCAGTTTCACCGGACGTTCGCTGGCGGCCGGTTTGCTCTCGGTCTGCGCCGGCGCCGTGGTGGCTGGTGCCGTTTCAGCGGTCGCGGCCGGGGCGTTGGCGGGCAGCGGTTTGCCGATATCTTCCCAGTTGCCGTGGCCGTTTTCATCGCGGGCCAGGCTCAGGTTCAGCCCTTCCACGCGCACATCGCTCATCTGCACTTCGCGGCGCAGCAGCGGCAGTACGCGCACCGACAGGCCGAGCATTTGCAGGTCGGCGAACGGTTCGGTGGGCTTGTTCAGCGTGGCAATGCTCGCCTCGTGCAGCTCCAGGCCAAGCCAGGGGAACAGGCTCCAGCCGATGTCGCCATTGAGGGTCAGCTCGACATGAGCCTTGTCGCGAGCCAGTTGGCGGATCTCGTCTTTATAGTCGTTGGGATCGAAGAGGTGGGTCAGGGCGAAGCCGCCGGCCACCACGATCAGCAACAGCCCGAGAACCACCAGTCCCAGGATTTTGCCAAACGCTTTCATGGGCGAGTCCTTGTAGTCCGATGTCTGAAAATTCAGCCGCAGAGTATAGCCCCGCGGACTTCGCCACTGCGATTGGTCTGCGGTGAGGAGATTTCGACGGCGCTTGTCGGTGAAAAGTGCCAGTTGAAGCGAAAAACGCGATATCAGTTTGATAATAGTTAGCCGGCTAAATGCTACTCTTTTGGAGTTCCCGGGTCTTGCTGCGACGGATTGTCGCGACGAGGCCGGCTGCCCTCAAAAAACGACTCGTTGCCTGCGTGCGCCAAAGTCGAGGGGTGTCCGGTTCGGCCCGCGAGCCATACCTATCCACGAGGGCAATAATAATGAGCAGCATCACCGCGGGGGCCGTGGGCGGCACGCCCGGCTTCCTTTCCAAGGAGCGCATCGTCGCTCGACCTGGCTTCAATCGCTGGCTGGTTCCACCGGCCGCCCTGGCAATCCACCTCTGCATCGGCATGGCCTACGGCTTCTCGGTGTTCTGGCTGCCGCTGTCCAAGGCGATCGGCATCAGCACCCCGGTGGCTTGCGCGCCGGACATGGGCTTCTTCGCGCAGATGGTGTCTTCCACCTGCGACTGGCCGATCTCCATGCTCGGCTGGATCTACACGCTGTTCTTCATTTTCCTCGGCTGCTCGGCGGCGATCTGGGGTGGCTGGCTTGAACATGCCGGGCCGCGCAAGGCCGGTGTGGTGTCGGCGCTGTGCTGGTGCGGCGGCCTGCTGATTTCCGCGTTCGGGGTCTACACCCATCAGATCTGGCTGATGTGGCTGGGCTCGGGGGTGATCGGTGGTATCGGTCTGGGGCTGGGCTACATCTCGCCGGTTTCGACCCTGATCAAGTGGTTCCCGGACAAACGCGGCATGGCCACCGGCATGGCGATCATGGGCTTCGGCGGCGGTGCGATGGTCGGCGCGCCGCTGGCCGCGGCACTGATGAACCACTTCGCCAGCCCTGAAGGCGTCGGCGTCTGGCAGAGCTTCGTGGTGATGGCGGTGATCTACTTCATCTTCATGATCGGCGGCGCCTTGTCGTACCGCGTGCCGCCTACCGGCTGGAAACCGGAAGGCTGGGTCGCGCCGGCGAAGAAAGCCAGCAACGCGATGATCACCCATCGCCACGTGCACGTCAGCGTGGCCTGGAAAACCCCGCAATTCGCGCTGATCTGGCTGGTGCTGTGCCTGAACGTGTCGGCCGGTATCGGCATCCTCGGCATGGCTTCGCCGCTGTTGCAGGAAGTGTTCGCCGGCAAGCTGCTGGGCAACAACCTGACCTTCAGCGAACTGGACGCCACCCAACTGGGCCAGATCGCGGCGATCGCTGCCGGCTTCACCGGCTTGCTCAGCCTGTTCAACATCGGCGGGCGTTTCTTCTGGGCGTCGTTCTCCGACTACATCGGTCGCAAGAACACCTATTTCGCCTTCTTCGCGCTGGGCTTCGCCCTGTATGCGCTGGTGCCGAACATGGGCCACCTGGGCAACATCGCCCTGTTCGTGGCGGCGTTCTGCATCATTCTGTCGATGTACGGCGGCGGTTTCGCCACGGTGCCGGCGTACCTGGCCGACCTGTTCGGCACGCAGATGGTCGGCGCGATCCACGGCCGGTTGCTGACTGCCTGGGCAGCGGCGGGCGTGCTGGGGCCGGTGCTGGTCAACTACCTGCGTGAGTACCAGTTGAAGATCGGGGTGGAGCGGGCCGCGGCCTATGACATCACCCTGTACATCCTCGCCGGCCTGCTGGTGCTGGGTTTCCTCTGCAACGCGCTGGTGCGCCCGGTGGCGGACAAGTACTTCATGACCGACGCGCAACTGGCTGCCGAGCAGGCGCTGGGGCATGACAAAGGCGCTGACAACAGCACCGTGCTGGAATGGCACGCCTCGCCGGGCAGCAAGCCGCTGGTGATCGCGGCGTGGCTGGCGGTGGGGATTCCGCTGGCGTGGGGTGTGTGGGCGACCTTGCAGAAGACCGCCGTACTGTTCCACTGATTCAGGTAATTCGGGGCCGCTTTGCGGCCCTTCGCGACGGTTCGGCGCCCCGACGAGCTCGCTCCTACAATCGTCTCACGACGCGCAAATGTCCTCCGTAGGAGCGAGCTCGCTCGCGATGGCCCGAAAATCGGGCATCAAACCCCACCACCACACGTCATCTTCGTTTCAAGATGCGACGTTCTGGGCCTATAATGACCGCCTTTTTCGCCTAATGATTTTGCGGAGCTGGTGATGGTCGAACGTAAGGCATCCGTCGAGCGCGATACTCTGGAAACCCAGATCAAAGCCTCGATCAACCTGGATGGCACTGGCAAGGCCCGATTCGATATCGGCGTGCCTTTTCTCGAGCACATGCTGGATCAGATCGCCCGACACGGGTTGATCGACCTGGACATCGAGTGCAAGGGCGACCTGCATATCGACGATCACCATACCGTCGAGGACGTCGGCATCACCCTCGGCCAGGCTTTCAACAAGGCCATCGGTGACAAGAAAGGCATCCGCCGCTACGGCCACGCCTATGTCCCGCTGGACGAAGCGCTGTCGCGGGTGGTCATCGACTTCTCCGGCCGTCCGGGCCTGCAGATGCACGTGCCGTACACCCGCGCGAGCGTCGGCAACTTCGACGTGGACTTGTTCCAGGAGTTCTTCCAGGGCTTCGTCAACCACGCCAACGTCACCCTGCACATCGACAACCTGCGCGGGCACAACACCCACCACCAGATCGAAACCGTGTTCAAGGCTTTCGGCCGCGCGCTGCGCATGGCCGTTGAACTGGACGATCGCATGGCCGGGCAGATGCCTTCGACCAAGGGTTGCCTCTGATGCAGACCGTTGCCGTTATCGACTATGGCATGGGCAACCTGCACTCGGTGTCCAAGGCCCTGGAGCACGTGGGCGCCGGCAAGGTGCTGATCACCAGCGATGCCGCGGTGATTCGCGAGGCCGATCGCGTGGTGTTCCCCGGCGTCGGCGCGATGCGCGATTGCATGGCTGAAATCCGCCGCCTGGGCTTCGATGCGCTGGTCCGGGAAGTCAGCCAGGACCGTCCGTTCCTCGGCATCTGCGTCGGCATGCAGGCCCTGCTGGAGCACAGCGAGGAGAACGACGGTGTCGATGGCATCGGCCTGTTCCCCGGCAAAGTGCGCTTCTTCGGCAAGGACCTGCATGAAGACGGCGAGCACCTGAAAGTGCCGCACATGGGTTGGAACCAGGTCAGCCAAAGCGTCGACCACCCGCTCTGGCACGACATTCCCGACCAGGCGCGCTTCTACTTCGTGCACAGCTACTACATCGAGTCGGGCAAGCCGTCCCAGGTGGTCGGTCGCGGTCACTACGGTGTCGATTTCGCCGCGGCGCTGGCCGAAGGCTCGCGCTTCGCCACCCAGTTCCACCCGGAGAAGAGCCATACCCATGGCCTGCAATTGCTGCAGAACTTCGCTGGCTGGGATGGGCGCTGGTAATGAGCCGCTCCGGTAACAAGGCCCCCACGATCACCCTCACCCCCGAGCAGGAGCGTGAGGCGCTGGACACCCTCAAGCGCTTTCTCGAAGACCGCTTCGAATTGCAATTGGGTTCGTTCGAGGTGGCCGAGGTGCTGGAGCTGTTCAGCAAGGAAATTGCGCCGCATTACTACAACAGGGCGATTTTCGATGTTCAGGCGCATCTCAAAGAGCGCTTCGAGAGCATCGAGAGCGACCTGTGGTCGCTCGAGAAGAACTGACTTCCCGGGCTCACTGTTTACCGAATAGACAGGTTTTCCAGATGCTGATTATCCCCGCTATCGATCTCAAGGACGGTGCTTGCGTACGTCTGCGCCAAGGCCGCATGGAAGATTCCACCGTATTCTCCGACGACCCGGTGAGCATGGCCGCCAAATGGGTTGAAGGTGGCTGCCGCCGTCTGCATCTGGTCGATCTGAACGGTGCCTTCGAAGGCCAGCCGGTCAACGGCGAAGTGGTCACTGCAATCGCCAAGCGCTACCCGAACCTGCCGATCCAGATCGGCGGCGGCATCCGCTCGCTGGAAACCATCGAGCACTACGTCAAGGCCGGCGTCAGCTACGTGATCATCGGCACCAAGGCGGTCAAGCAGCCTGAGTTCGTCGCCGAAGCCTGCCGCGCCTTCCCGGGCAAGGTCATCGTTGGCCTGGACGCCAAGGACGGTTTCGTCGCCACCGACGGCTGGGCTGAAGTCAGCTCGGTACAGGTCATCGACCTGGCCAAGCGCTTCGAAGCTGACGGCGTCTCCGCGATCGTCTACACCGACATCGCCAAGGACGGGATGATGCAGGGCTGCAACGTGCCCTTCACCAAGGCCCTGGCCGAAGCCACGAAGATCCCGGTGATCGCTTCCGGCGGCATCCACAACCTGGGCGACATCAAGGCCCTGCTCGATGCCAAGGCCCCGGGAATCATCGGCGCCATCACCGGCCGCGCAATCTACGAAGGCACCCTGGATGTCGCCGAGGCGCAAGCCTTCTGCGACACCTACAAAGGCTGAGGAGAACGCCATGGCCCTGGCCAAACGCATCATCCCTTGCCTGGACGTGGACAACGGCCGGGTCGTGAAGGGCGTCAAGTTCGAGAACATCCGTGATGCCGGCGACCCGGTGGAAATCGCCCGTCGCTACGACGAGCAGGGTGCCGACGAAATCACCTTCCTCGATATCACCGCCAGCGTCGATGGCCGTGACACCACGCTGCACACCGTCGAGCGCATGGCCAGCCAGGTTTTTATCCCGCTGACCGTGGGCGGCGGCGTGCGCACCGTGCAGGACATCCGCAACCTGCTCAATGCCGGTGCCGACAAGGTGTCGATCAACACCGCGGCGGTGTTCAACCCGGAGTTCGTTGGCGAAGCGGCGGCGCATTTCGGTTCGCAGTGCATCGTCGTGGCGATCGACGCCAAGAAGGTTTCCGGCCCGGGCGAAGCGCCGCGCTGGGAGATCTTCACGCACGGCGGCCGCAAGCCAACCGGGCTGGACGCGGTGGAGTGGGCGAAGAAGATGGAAGGCCTGGGGGCTGGTGAAATTTTGCTCACCAGCATGGACCAGGACGGCATGAAGAGCGGCTTCGACCTCGGCGTCACCCGGGCCATCAGCGACGCGCTGGGTATCCCGGTGATCGCGTCCGGTGGGGTGGGCAACCTGCAGCACCTGGCTGACGGCATCCTTGAAGGTCATGCCAGCGCAGTATTGGCGGCGAGTATTTTCCACTTCGGCGAGTACACCGTGCCGGAGGCCAAGGCTTATATGGCGCAGCGCGGGATTGTTGTTCGCTGATATTTAGTAGCCCATCGCGAGCAAGCTCGCTCCTACAGGGTCCGAGCGACTAACTGTAGGAGCGAGCTTGCTCGCGATAGCTAATCTCCAGGCCTCTCGAATGCTCACTCGACTCCTGTTCCTCCTCTCCCTCGCAACCACAGCCCAGGCCACCGAACCTCTGGTCCTGCTCACCGAAAACTTCCCGCCCTACAACATGTCCACCGACGGCAAGAGCTTCGCGCGCGAGCCGGAAATCCAGGGCATCGCTGCCGATTTGGTGCGGGAGATGTTCCGCCGCGCGGAAGTCCCCTACAGCATGACCCTGCGCTTCCCCTGGACGCGGGTGTATCAGCAGGCCAGGGACACCCCCAACCACGGCGTTTTCGTCATGGCCCGCCAACCGGACCGCGAGAATCTGTTCAAGTGGGTCGGCCCGTTGGGCCCGGATGACTGGGTGCTGCTGGCGCGGGAAACCAGCGACATCCGGCTCGATAGCCTGGAACAGGCCAAGGGCCTGCGCATTGGCGCCTACAAAGGCGATGCCATTGCCGAGAGCCTGGCGAAGAGCGGCCTGAAGCCGGTGCTGGTCCTGCGTGATCAGGACAACGCCCGGAAGCTCTCCAGCGGCGAAATCGATCTCTGGGCCACCGGCGACCCCGCTGGCCGCTACCTCGCCCGGCAGATCGGCATGACCGCGTTCAAGACGGTACTGCGCTTCAACGGCTCCCAGTTGTACCTGGCGCTGAACAAGCAGGTGCCGGATGAGGTGGTGAAAAAGCTGCAGGACAGCCTGGAGCAGATGCGCGAAGAAGGCTTCGTCGACGCGACCTTCGCCCGCTACCTGTAGATCCCGCCTTTGCCGTGCGCCGGCATGGCGCGGTTGCTGCGCTCGGCGATCATCTGGCGCAGCTCGATCAGATCAACGCCCTGGCCCTTGAGCCGCGGCAGTTCGCGTTCCAGCACCTCAAGCGTCTGTGGATAAGGGTGACCGATCACCACCGCGGTGCCCTGCCGGCGTGCCAGTTCCACCGCCAGGCGCAACTGCCCGGCAATGGCTTCGCTGGTGCGCACATCATCCAGGAACACATCCCGCGATACGCTGGCCAGCCCCTGCGTTTGCGCCTTGGCCGCCGCCACGGTGGTGGCGCTGGTGCGGCTGTCGACGAAGAACAGGTCGCGGCGTTGCAACTCGCCCATCAACCAGGCCATGGCTTCCGGTTGCGCGGTCATGCGGCTGCCCATGTGGTTGTTGAGGCCGGCGGCGTAAGGCACCCGCAGCAGAGCGGCATTCAGGCGTTTTTCCAGTTCCGGCAGCGGCGTGCCGGGGTGCCAGGCGTAGGGGCCGGTCGCCGGGTCCATTGGCATGTGCAGGATGACCGTGCGCCCGGCGTGGTGGGCCTGGCGGGCGAAGTCGGTGGCGTGGGGCGTGTCCGGCATGATCGCCATGGTGACGGGGCCGGGGAGGGCGAGGGTGCGGGCGTCGCGGTCAGGGCTCTGGCCGAGGTCATCGATGATGACGCTCAGGTACGCTCGCTGCGGCTGGGCCGGCGCCGCAAGGGCGGCGCTGGTCAGCAGGCAGAGCAGGGTGAAGAGGAACGCGCGCATCACTTGTCGCGGGTGATGCTCAGGCCCTTGAGCAGGCTGAGGGCCTGGCTGAGCTGGTAGTCATCGTCCTGCGGACGGGCTTTCTTGCCCGTCTTGCCCGCCGTCGCCTTGCTGGTCGAAGGCCGGTCGGCGCCGCCGTTGCCGTTGCCGAGGTGGCCCTGCAGGTCAGCTTCCTTGAAGTTCTCGGTGTCCTGCTCGCTGGTGATCTTCGCCTGGCGCACTTCGATGTCCGGGACGATGCCCTGGGCCTGGATCGAACGGCCGTTGGGCGTGTAGTACAGCGCGGTGGTGATCTTCAGCGCGCGGTCGTTGTTCAGCGGCAGCACGGTTTGCACCGAGCCCTTGCCGAAGCTGTCGGTGCCCATCAGCACGCCGCGTTTCTGGTCTTGCAGGGCGCCGGCGACAATCTCCGAAGCCGAGGCGCTGCCGCCGTTGATCAGTACCACCAGCGGCACGCCTTCGCTGGCGTCGGCCGGGTCGGCCGAGAAGCGCAGCTCGGAGTTGGCGATGCGGCCCTTGGTGTAGACGATCAGGCCCTTGGTCAGGAAGTGGTCGGCCACTTCGACCGCCGATTGCAGGACGCCGCCAGGGTTGTTGCGCAGGTCGAGGACCACGCCGCTGAGCTTCTTGCCGTTGTCCTTGCGCAGCTTGGCCAGGGCCTTGCCGACTTCCTCGCCGGTCTTGACCTGGAACTGGGTGATGCGGATGTAGCCGTAGCCGTCTTCGAGCAGCTGGCTCTTGACGCTCTTGACCTGGATGACCGCGCGGGCAATGGTCACGTCGAATGGCGTGCCGCCGTCGCGGACCAGGGTCAGGGTGATCTTCTCGCCGATCTTGCCGCGCATCTTGTCGACGGCTTCGGTCATGGTCTGGCCGCGGGTCGGCTGGCCGTTGATCTTGACGATCAGGTCGCCCGCCTCGATGCCGGCGCGGGAGGCCGGGGTGTCGTCGATGGGCGAGACCACCTTGACGAAGCCGTCTTCCATGCCGACTTCGATGCCGAGGCCGCCGAATTCGCCGCTGGTGCTTTCCTGCAGTTCCTGGAAATCTTCCGGGCCGAGGTAGGCGGAGTGCGGATCGAGGTTGCTGAGCATGCCCTTGATGGCATTTTCCAGCAGGGTCTTGTCATCCACCGGTTCGACATAGGCCGCCTTGATGCGGTCCAGGACCTCGGCGAAGGTGCGCAGCTCGTCCAGCGGCAGCGGAGCCTTGGCGGTGACCGTCGTCGGTGCGACCGCCGCCGGCTTGGCGGGCTCGGCCGCGAAGGCCAGGGACGCGCCACTGATCAGGGCAACGGCCAGGGCCAGCGAGGTAAGGCGAGGCGAATGCAGCATGTCGAACGAACTCCTGATCCTGTGTGTGCCCCGTATGGAGCATCGCGTCAGCCGCCAGGCGGCCAGCGCGTGAAATAGAGAGGCGAGGCCTATCCCTGGCCACGGCACCATTGCGTCGGGTCGGTCGGCCGACCCTGCTGGCGGATGGCGAAGTACAACGCCGGGGTGCTCTGGCCACCGCTGTTGCCAACGGTGGAGATCGCCTCGCCGGCCTTGACGATGTCGCCGGCATCCTTGAGCAAGGTCTGGTTGTGACCGTACAGACTGAGGTAACCGTTACCGTGGTCGAGAATGACCAGAAGTCCGGCCCCGCGCAACCAGTCGGCGAACACCACGCGCCCGCCGTGCACTGCATGAACCTGGCTACCGGCCGAAGCGCTGATCATCACGCCGTCCCACTTGGCCCGGGCATCATCGCCCCGGGTTTCGCCGAAGCGCGCCAACAGTCGACCATTGACCGGCCAGGGAAGTTTGCCCTGTGCCGCAGAAAAAGCGCCGCCGAACACCGCGCCGTCGCTGGAAACCAGCGGGCCAGGCGTACTTTTCGGCTTTTTCGGGGTGTCATCCTTGGTGTCGCGGGTGGCCAGGGCGGCCTCCTGCTGGCGCTTCTTCTCGGCTTCCTGCGCCGCCAGCAGCGCGCGCTGGCGGGCTTCCTCGGCCTCGCGGGCCTGGCGGGCGAGGGTTTCCTCGATGGTCTTGAGTACGCGGCCCAGCTCGGCTTGGTCCTGTTGGCGGGCGGCGAGTTTCTGATCGTTGTCTTTCAGGGTGCCGTTGAGCTTGGCGAGGATTTCCTGGCGCTCGGCGCGGGTCTTTTCCAGGTCCTGGCGCTGGGCGTCGAGGGTGCCTTGCTGGACCAGCAACTGCGCCTGCTGGTGGGCGATGTCCTTTTCGACATTGGCCAGTTGGCGCAGGGTTTCGTTGAAGGCACGCAACTGCGCCAGGCGGGCCTGGCTCAGGTAGTCGTAATAGGTCAGGGTGCGGGCGAATTTTTCCGGGTTCTGCTGGTTGAGCAGCAGCTTCAGGTATTCCTCGCGGCCGTTGTTCTGGTAGGCGGAGCGGGCCTGGATAGCGATCAGGCGTTGTTGTTCAGTGCGGGCGGACTGGAGGTTTTTCTTTTCAGTGTCGAGGCGCTCCAGTTCGCCCTCGGTCTTTTTTAGTTCTTTTTGCAGGTCCTCCACCTGCTTCTCCAGCTTGCCGATGTCGGTTTCGGTGCCGCGCAGGTCTTTCTGCACGCCGGATTTCTCCTCCTGCAGTTGCCCGAGTTTTTTCTTCAGCTCGGCGATGTCCTGGCGCGTGGCGTCCAGTTGCTGCTGGGTTTGCGCGCGCTCGTCGGCGAAGGCCGGGCCGAGCAGGCAGGTCAAGGCGATAAGGATCAGGGCGCGAAGCATGGAATGGCGATAACCAGGGATGGAGACTGGCCTAGTATGCCCGCCGTTGACGCCAAAAAAAACGCCCCGAAGCAACTGCTTTGGGGCGTTTGTCCGGAATTCCGCTGATCTTCGGGCCGCTTCGCGAGGCAGGCCCTCAGGTTCAGGCTTTGACGAGAATCGACGTCCCGGTCATTTCCTTCGGAATTTCCAGCCCCATCAGCGTCAGCATGGTCGGCGCCACGTCGGCCAGCACGCCGCCTTCGCGGACCTTCAGGTCACGCTTGCCGTAATAGATGAACGGCACCGGCTCGGTGGTGTGCGCGGTGTGCGCCTGGCCGGTGCACTCGTCTTCCATCTGCTCGACGTTGCCGTGGTCGGCGGTGATCAGGGCTTCGCCACCGACCTTGTCCAGCGCCTCGACAATGCGACCGACGCAGCCGTCCAGCGCCTCGACGGCCTTGACCGCCGCGTCGAACACGCCGGTGTGACCGACCATGTCGCCGTTGGCGTAGTTGACCACGATCACGTCGTAGCGCTGCTGCTCGATCGCCTCGACGATGCGGTCGGTGACTTCCGGTGCGCTCATTTCCGGCTGCAGGTCATAGGTGGCGACCTTTGGCGACGGGATCAGGATGCGCTCTTCGCCTTCGAACGGCTCTTCGCGACCACCGGAGAAGAAGAAGGTGACGTGGGCGTATTTCTCGGTTTCGGCGATGCGCAGTTGGGTCTTGCCGTTCTTCGCCAGGTACTCGCCCAGCACGTTTTCCAGGCTGCTAGGCGCGAAGGCGGCCGGCGCGGCGATTTTCGCCGAGTACTGGGTCAGGCCGATGTAGGCGGCCATTTTCGGCAGGCGGGCGCGGGGGAATTCGTTGAACTCGGGTTCGACGAACGCACGGGACAGCTCGCGGGCGCGGTCGGCGCGGAAGTTCATGAAGATCACGGCGTCGCCGTCTTCGACCTTCACGGCGTCGCCGATGCGGGTGGCTTTGACGAACTCGTCGCTCTCGCCACGGGCGTAGGCCGCTTCCAGGCCGGCAACGGCGCTGTCTGCGCTGTACTCGGCGGCGCTGTCGACGATCAGGTTGTAGGCGGCGCTGACACGGTCCCAGCGGTTGTCGCGGTCCATGGCGAAGTAGCGGCCGATCAGGCTGGCGATGCGGCCCTTGCCCAGTCTGGCGAAGGCGGCGTCGAGCAGTTCGATGGAGGATTGCGCGCTTTTCGGCGGGGTGTCGCGGCCGTCGAGGAAGGCGTGCAGGTAGATGCGCTCGGCACCCTGCTGGGCCGCCAGTTCGGCCATGGCGACCAAGTGATCCTGATGACTGTGGACGCCGCCGTCGGAGAGCAGGCCGAGGATGTGCACGGCCTTGCCGGCGCTGACCGCCTTGTCCACCGCGCCCGTGAGCACGGGGTTCTTGAAGAACTCGCCGTCGCGGATCGCCTTGGTCACCCGGGTGAAGTCCTGGTACACGACCCGGCCGGCGCCGAGGTTCATGTGGCCGACTTCGGAGTTGCCCATCTGTCCGTCGGGCAGGCCGACATCCATGCCGGAGCCCGAGATCAAGCCATGCGGCTGGTTGGCGCGCAGGCGATCGTAGACGGGTGTGTTGGCGGCAAAGATGGCGTTGTACTCGGGGCTTTCGCTGTGACCGAAACCATCCAGGATGATCAGGACCAAAGGCTTGGGCGTGCTCGTCATCAAAATCTACTCACGGTTGTAGATGAGAAAGACCCGCATTTTAGGGCAAATTGGCCAGCCTTGACGAATTCCGCGTATTGGCGTGCCGACGGACAGTACCGGGAAGGTGAGAATTGCTGTCGACAACAGGGTCAAGCAGGCTTTGGCGGCCCATGGCTGCTGTGTATACTGGCCGACATTTTTAACGGCCCGGAACACCCTCCCAATGGTTGCTCACCTGATTGAATTCGCAACAAATCACTATCTGCTGGTTGCCATCTTCGCCGTTCTGCTGGTTTTGCTGATCGTCACCGAAGCACGCAAGGGCGGCCGCAGCCTGAGCAATGGCGAACTGACCGCACTGGTCAATGGCGACAAGGGCCTGGTGATCGACATCCGTTCGACCAAGGAATATTCCGCAGGCCACATCGTCGGCGCCGTGAACATCCCGCAGGACAAGTTCGCCGCCCGCATCGGCGAGCTGGAAAAGCACAAGGCGAACAAGACCCTGATCGTGGTCGACAACATGGGCCAGCACGCCGGCGCCATCTGCCGCGACCTGCTCAAGGCCGGTTTCACTGCCGCCAAGTTGTCCGGTGGTGTGTCGAGCTGGAAAGCCGACAACCTGCCGCTGGTGAAGTGACATGACCCAGGTCACCGTGTACTCCAGCGATTACTGCCCCTATTGCATCCGCGCCAAGCAGTTGCTGGCGAGCAAAGGGGTGGACTTCGAAGAAATCAAGGTCGACGGCAAGCCTCAGGTACGCGCGCAAATGGCCCAGAAAGCCGGCCGTACCTCGGTGCCGCAGATCTGGATCGGCGGCGCCCATGTCGGTGGTTGTGATGACCTCTATGCGCTGGAGCGCGCCGGCAAGCTGGATGCGCTGCTCAACGCTTGAATCCAAAACCCTCTAAAGACCCTGCAAAGAAGGATCTGCCATGACTGAGCAACAGACCAACGGCGCCTCGGCTGCCGAAGATAGCGCACCACAATTCTCCCTGCAGCGCATCTATGTGCGTGACCTGTCGTTCGAAGCGCCGAAAAGCCCGGCGATCTTCCGTCAGCAGTGGGAGCCGAGCGTTGCCCTGGACCTGAACACCAAGCAGAAAGGTCTGGAAGGCGACTTCCACGAAGTCGTGCTGACCCTGTCGGTTACCGTGAAAAACGGCGACGAAGTTGCCTTCATCGCTGAAGTGCAGCAGGCCGGTATCTTCCTGATCAAGAACCTCGACGGTGCGTCCTTGAGCCACACCCTCGGCGCGTTCTGCCCGAACATCCTGTTCCCGTACGCTCGCGAAGCGCTGGACAGCCTGGTGACCCGTGGTTCGTTCCCGGCGCTGATGCTGTCCCCGGTGAACTTCGACGCCCTGTACGCGCAAGAAATGCAGCGCATGCAGGAAGCTGGCGAGGCGCCTTCGCTGCAATAAGCGATGGTCTTGCTGGAATGAAAAAGCGCCTCTGAAGGCGCTTTTTTGTTTTGAGGCCGAACCGTCGCGATCAGACGAAACCTTGCTGCCGCCAGGCCTCGTAAACAGCCACGGCGACCGTATTGGACAGATTCAAACTCCGGCACCCCGGCCGCATCGGCAACCGCAGGCGCTGGCCGCTTTCCAGCGCATCCAGCACCTCCGCAGGCAGCCCGCGGCTCTCCGGCCCGAACAGGAACGCATCGCCCGGTTCGAAGGCGACTTCGTGAAACGGCTGCGAGCCCTTGGTGGTGAACGCAAACACGCGCGGCTGCCCAAGGCTTTCCAGGCACGACGCCAGGTCGCTGTGGCGCTTGAGGGTGGCGTACTCGTGGTAATCCAGGCCGGCGCGCCGTAACCGTTTGTCGTCCAGTTCGAAGCCCAGCGGCTCGATCAGGTGCAGGTCGCAGCCGCTGTTGGCGCAGAGCCTGATAATGTTGCCGGTATTCGGCGGAATTTCTGGTTGAAAAAGGATCACGTGAAACATGCACGGCTCCGAGTTTAAAGATGACGCGCATTCTACTCCTGACGAACCGGACCCGCGTTCGAAATCCTGGCCGCGGGTGCTGTTTTCCCTGGCGCTGTTCGGAATGCTGGTGGGCCTGATGATCGGTCGCCTGACCGCGCCCGAACCACGGGTGCTGGAGCGTGTGGAGGTGGTCGCTGGTGGGCTGGACCTGTGGTTCAACGAAGAACCCAAGCTGCACGGCGAAATGGTCGAGGGCACGGTGGCGGTGTTGTTCGAGGCGGAAGGGAAGAGCCAGAAGGGCCAGTTGACCTACGACGGTAAGCCGGTGAGCTGGCGGATACGCAAGAGTGATAAGGGGCTGCTGTTGAGCCTGGTGGCGGCCCGTCCACTGCAGGCCCGCTGGGCGGGTGAGTCAGTGGAGGACCGCTGGCGAGTGCAGGTGAGACTGCACGAATAAAAGAGGGGAATCCCCGGCCTGCCTGTACCAAGGTCCCCAAAACTGGAGATGTCTGTATTAATGCAGACGCCGTGCCAACTTCTCGAAACCCTTTGATCGCAAGGGTTTCAGGACGTTTTCGTGGGTGTGGCGGGCGATTCGCGAGGATTTTTGCCTTCAGGCGGTGCGCCGCGGGCTTTTTCGGTTCATCAATGGGGCATTCGTGCCTTCGCCCGGCTGAAACGACCGCGGGGCAGGCCCTCGTCACAGAAACTCTGTGGGAGGTGCCTGCCCCGCGTCGTGTTCAGCGGCGAATCAGGATTCTTCGTCGTCCCCGTCATCCGCGCCATCGACCTTCATGCCCAGCTCCTTGATCTTCCGGGTCAGGGTGTTGCGACCCCAGCCCAGCAGCACGGCGGCATCGCGACGGCGGCCGGCGGTGTGCTTGAGAGCCGTCTCGATCATGATCCGCTCGAAGCTCGGCACGGCGCTGTCGAGCAGGCTCGACTGGCCGCGGGACAACGCCTGGTCGGCCCATTGGCGCAGCGCCTGTTCCCAGTTGGTCACCGGCACCGCGTCCTGCGGCAGGCTCAGCAGCTCCGGCGGCAGGTCGCCGATGTGCACTTCACGGCCGGAGGCCATGACGGTGATCCAGCGGCAGGTGTTCTCCAGTTGCCGCACGTTGCCCGGCCACGGCAGGTTGCGGATGAACTCCTCGGTCTCTGCCTTGAGCAGCTTGGGCTCGACTGACAGCTCCTGAGCCGCGCGGCCCAGGAAGTGGCGGGCCAGGGTCGGGATGTCTTCGCGGCGGTCGGCCAGGCGCGGGATATGGATGCGGATCACGTTCAGGCGGTGGAACAAGTCTTCGCGGAACTTGCCGGCCTGGACCAGGGTTTCCAGGTTCTGGTGGGTCGCGGCGATGATGCGCACATCGACCTTGACCGGCACATGACCACCGACCCGGTAGAACTCGCCATCGGCCAGAACCCGCAGCAGGCGGGTCTGGGTGTCGGCGGGCATGTCACCGATTTCGTCGAGAAACAGGGTGCCGCCGTCGGCCTGTTCGAAGCGGCCACGGCGCAGGTTGGCGGCACCGGTGAAGGCGCCTTTTTCATGGCCGAACAGCTCCGATTCCATCAGGTCTTTCGGAATCGCCGCCATGTTCAGGGCAATGAAGGGTGCTGCCGCGCGCGGGCTGTGACGGTGCAGGGCGTGGGCTACCAGCTCTTTACCGGTCCCGGACTCGCCGTTGATCAGCACGGTGATGTTGGAATGGCTCAGGCGACCGATGGCGCGGAACACCTCCTGCATCGCCGGCGCTTCACCGATGATTTCCGGGGTGCGGGTCAGGGTGGGTGCCACGTCACCACCCTGTTGTTCCTGGGCATGCTGGTTCGCGCGCTTGACCAGCGAGACGGCTTCGTCGACGTCGAACGGCTTGGGCAGGTACTCGAAGGCACCGCCCTGATACGAAGCCACCGCGCTGTCCAGGTCGGAGTGCGCGGTCATGATGATCACCGGGAGCCGCGGATGCTGCTCGCGAATCTGCGCCAGCAGGTCGAGGCCGCTGGCGCCCGGCATGCGGATATCGGAAATGATCACATCCGGCTGCTGGCGGGCCAGGCGGCTCATGACGCCATCGGCACTGTCGAAGCTTTGGGTGGTCATGCCTTCCTGTTGCAAGGCTTTTTCCAGGACCCAGCGGATGGAACGGTCGTCATCGACGATCCAGACAGTTTCACTACGGCTCATGAGGAAGCGGCTCCTTGTTCCAGTGGCAGGAAGATCGAGAAGGTGGTGTGGCCGGGATGGCTGTCACATTCGATCAGGCCCTGATGCTGGCTGATGATGTTCTGGGTGATGGCCAGGCCCAGCCCGGTGCCGTCCGGGCGGCCGCTGACCATGGGATAGAAGAGGGTGTCCTGGAGTTCCGCGGGGATGCCGGGGCCGTTGTCGATGATCTCGATCTTGGCCACAAGGCGATGGCGGATATGGCCGATGGTGAACTGGCGCATGGCGCGGCTGCGCAGGGTGATGCGGCCCAGGCGCAGTTCGTTCTGCGCGCTGATGGCCTGCATGGCGTTGCGCACGATGTTGAGCACGGCCTGGATCATCTGTTCGCGGTCGATCAGGACGTCCGGCAGGCTCGGGTCGTAGTCGCGCACCAAAGTGATGCCACCCTGGGTTTCGGCCTCGACCAGGCTGCAGACCCGTTCAAGCACTTCGTGGACGTTGGTCAGCGCGAGCATCGGCAGCTTGTTCGAGCCGAGCATGCGGTCCACCAGGTTCCGCAGGCGATCGGCTTCTTCGATGATGACGTTGGTGTAGTCCTTCAATCCTTCGTCGGGCAGCTCACGGGCCAGCAACTGTGCTGCGCCGCGGATGCCGCCCAACGGGTTCTTGATTTCGTGGGCCATGCCGCGCACGAGCATCTTGGTGGTTTCCTGCTTGGACAGTTGCGCTTCTTCCTTGGTGATGCGCAGCAGGCGGTCGCGCGGATGCACTTCGAGCAGCAGCAGGGTCCGGCCACTGTTGAGGATCGGCGTGACGGCGTAGTCGACGGTCAGGCTCTGGCCGGTCAGCGAGGTGAGCATGGCTTCGCGCTTGGTGAACGGATGCGCGTGCTCCACGGCCTGGCGCAGGGAGTGCAGTGCTTCGGTCGATTCGGTGAACAGCTCGCTGATGAACTGGCCATGGCTGCGCTGGCCGCTGATGGCCAGGAGCATTTCCGCCGCCGGGTTCATGTACTCAAGGCGCAGTTCGGCGTTGAGCAGGATGGTGGCGGTGGTCAAGTTGTCCAGTAGTAATCGGTGCAGTGCATCGCTGATGGTCATGTGGCGTCTTTGACCTCTTTTGGCACATTTCGGGCCTGGTGCTAGCCAGGGGCGCGGGCGCTGGTATTCCGCTGATGCGAGGAAAATGCAAAAAGCAAACCAAGGCTCCGAAAAGAAGCGGAATCCCCGGAGAATCACCTGAATCTGCCCGAAAAAGGCCTACAAACGCCTGAGCAGGAAGAATTTATGACCCAAATTGGTGTGAAGGGCGTAGGTGCATGCAATTGCATGCACCAATATAGAGCATAGGTGGGGTCAGGGCTGGGGGTTACACAATTGGGCGCTGGCGCGGATCAAGGCAAGGTTGCGCTGCGGGCCAAGCTTGCGCTGTTCGATCAGCCGGGAGGTCATTCGCGGGCAGTGGGCGGGTCGTGCAACGTCCAGGGCGGCAAGGTTTTCCAGTAACTCGCCTTGCAAGGCGTCCAGGCGCGGGCGTAGCTGAGTGGCCAGGTCCATGCGTGGTATTGACGGCGCGCCGCCCTCGGCGAGCCAGCGTGTCAGCGCGCTGTATTGAAGCAGCTTGTTGGCTTCGATCTGGTCAGCGAAGAAATCATCGACTCGTTGTTCGCTCAGCCCGTGTTGCGCAGCCAGGGAGCGGGCGTTGGCGAGGACTTGGCGTTCACGGGAGGCGGCGTGTACGGGTTGGCCTGTGTCCCATTTGTTCAGTGCGACCGCTTCAGCGAGCTCAAGGCGTTGCTCGATGCTGTCGAGCAGCGCTTGCAGCGCTTCGGTTCCCGGCTCCTGAAATTCCTCGTCCGTTGTGGCGGCCAGCGACAGCGGCATGCTTTCGCTGCCCGCGTAGAACACCATCAGCTCGGCGGGCTGGCTGCCCGTTTTGCCGCGGTGAATGCCATCAACCATCTCCGCCACTGCATCACCGGCTTTCAGGCGTGTCTGCTGTGCGCCGCCTGGCGTTTCGACCAGCAGTTCACCCGATAACAGGTAGGCGGCATTGGGAATCGGGTGGCGGTGCCAGTCGAGGGTGGTGTGGGCCGGAATGCGTATTTTCAGCAGGGTCAGTTCCGGCTGGCCATCGGGATAGCGGGTATAGGGTGAGCCGTCCCATGCCTGGGTGCTGCGCAGGAGTACCCGGGATTCGATACCGGAGTGAGGGGTGGGTGCAGCGCAGGCAACGAGAGGGATAAGCAACGAAAGTAGCGCAAGGAAACGCATCATGCTGATCTCGGTAAAGGGCGAGACAGCATGGGCGAGGCCGTGCAGCGGAACGATCAGAGGGGGCTTATTTTGATGTCTGAAAAGAGCCTTTCAGCGCGAAGCCGTTTTCAATTTTGCAGCACGGCAGCCTCATCACGCGCTCACTCAAAATGCCCCGGCAAGCCGGGGCATTTTGAGTGAGCGCCAAGGACGGTATTTTCATGCCGCCCTTGGGTCACTCCGGAATCAGCAGCTGTAGTACAGCTCGTATTCCAGTGGGTGTACGAAGGTGCGAACCTTGATTTCTTCTTCGGATTTCAGCGCGATGTAGGCATCGATGAAGTCGTCGGAGAACACGCCGCCCTTGGTCAGGAACGCGCGGCCCTTGTCCAGCTCTTCCAGGGCTTCTTTCAGGCTGCCACAAACCTGTGGAATTTCCTTGGCCTCTTCAGGCGGCAGGTCATACAGGTTCTTGTCGGCGGCATCGCCAGGGTGGATCTTGTTCTGGATACCGTCCAGGCCGGCCATCAGCAGTGCTGCGAAGGCCAGGTACGGGTTGGCAGCCGGGTCCGGGAAGCGCGCTTCGATACGGCGGGCTTTCGGGCTGGAAACGTAAGGGATACGGATCGAGGCGGAACGGTTACGAGCCGAGTAGGCCAGCATTACCGGGGCTTCGAAGCCTGGAACCAGACGCTTGTAGGAGTTGGTCGAAGGGTTGGTGAAACCGTTCAGAGCCTTACCGTGCTTGATGATGCCGCCGATGAAGTACAGGGCGGTATCGGACAGGCCGGCATAGCCTTCGCCAGCGAAGGTGTTCTTGCCGTCTTTCCAGATCGACATGTGAACGTGCATGCCCGAGCCGTTGTCGCCGTACAGAGGCTTCGGCATGAAGGTCGCGGTGCGGCCGTAGGCATCGGCAACGTTGTGCACGACGTACTTCAGGGTTTGAACTTCATCGGCCTTCTTCACCAGGGTGTTGAACTTGACGCCGATTTCGTTCTGGCCGGCAGTCGCCACTTCGTGGTGGTGAACTTCGACGGTCTGACCCATTTCTTCCAGTGCGTTGCACATGGCAGTACGGATTTCGTGGTCATGGTCGAACGGCGGAACAGGGAAGTAGCCGCCTTTGACGCCTGGACGGTGGCCTTTGTTGCCGCCTTCGACGTCCTGGTCGGACATCCAGGAACCTTGCTCGGAGAAGATCTTGAACATCGAGCCGGAGATGTCGGACTTGAACTTCACTTCGTCGAAGATGAAGAACTCTGGCTCTGGACCGGCGAATACGGTGTCACCGATCAGGGTGCTTTTCAGGTGCTCTTCAGCGCGCTTGGCGATCGCACGTGGGTCGCGGTCGTAGCCTTGCATGCTCGAAGGTTCGATGATGTCGCAGACCAGGATCAGGGTCGGCTCTTCGGTGAACGGGTCGAGGACGGCAGTATCGTCAACCGGCATCAGGATCATGTCGGAGGCTTCGATGCCTTTCCAGCCAGCGATGGAGGAACCATCGAACATCTTGCCGACTTCGAAGAAGTCGTCATCCAGCGCATCACGGGCTGGCATGGTCACGTGGTGCTGAGTGCCTTTGGTGTCAGTGAAGCGCAGATCAATCCATTTAACGTCATGATCTTTGATGAGTTGAACCGACTTCGACATAGTGTCCTCCGGGTGGGGTAGAGCTTGCCTGTGCAGCCCTTTAATTTGGGTGATGCCGGGCGCGAATACTCGGCCAAGGCAACCTGCCTCACAAGGGAGCAAATTGCATGCCAGTGCCCCGAAGTGGAATTTTTGCCCCAATCTCAAGCGTTTCAGCCAGTCCTGGCGGATTTCCGGCTTTTTTGTGCACTCTTTAGGCGCGTAAATTTGTCGAGGCGACCCAAAACAGTGCAGCTAAAACCTTCTGTACAAAAGTTGGTCAAACCTTGAGCAATTTCCGCTATAATCCGCGCCCCCCTTTTTCGGCTGGCCACTCGCGCGCTGTTTTCATGAAACTAATCGTCAAAGTCTTCCCAGAAATCACCATCAAGAGCCGGCCGGTTCGCAAGCGTTTCATCCGTCAATTGGCCCGCAACATTCGCACCGTGCTCAAGGACCTCGATCCTGCGCTCGCGGTCGACGGTGTCTGGGACAACCTCGAGGTGGTGACCCGCATCGAAGACGAGAAGGTGCTGCGCGAGATGACCGAGCGCCTGAGCTGCACGCCGGGTATCGCGCATTTCCTGCAGGTTGATGAATACCCGCTGGGCGACTTCGACGATATCGTCGCCAAGTGCAAGGCGCACTTCGGCCACCTGCTGGCCGGCAAGCGCTTCGCCGTGCGCTGCAAGCGCGGCGGCCACCACGACTTCACCTCGATGGACGTCGACCGTTATGTTGGCAGCCAGTTGCGCCAGCAGTGCGGAGCCGCCGGCATCGACCTGCGCACCCCTGAAGTCCAGGTGCGCATCGAGATTCGTGACAAGCGCCTGTACGTGATCCACAACCAGCACAAAGGCATCGGCGGTTACCCGCTGGGCGCGCTGGAGCAGACCCTGGTGCTGATGTCCGGTGGTTTCGACTCCACCGTCGCCGCCTACCAGATGATGCGTCGCGGCCTGATGACCCATTTCTGCTTCTTCAACCTGGGTGGCCGTGCGCACGAACTGGGCGTGATGGAAGTTGCTCACTACCTCTGGAAGAAATACGGCAGCAGCCAGCGCGTGCTGTTCGTCAGCGTGCCGTTCGAGGAAGTGGTGGGCGAGATCCTCGGCAAGGTCGACAACAGTTATATGGGCGTGACCCTGAAGCGCATGATGCTGCGCGCCGCCAGCAACATCGCCGACCGCCTGCAGATCGATGCACTGGTGACCGGCGAGGCGATTTCCCAGGTGTCGAGCCAGACCCTGCCGAACCTCGCCGTGATCGACTCGGCCACCGAGAAGCTGGTACTGCGCCCGCTGCTGGCCAGCCACAAGCAAGACATCATCGACCAGGCCTACGAAATCGGCACCGCCGAATTCGCCAAGCACATGCCCGAGTATTGCGGCGTGATTTCGGTGAACCCGACTACCTGCGCCAAGCGTCACCGTGTCGACCACGAAGAGAAGCAGTTCGACATGGCCGTGCTGGAGCGCGCCCTGGAGCGTGCTCGCCTGGTCTCGATCGACAACGTGATCGATGAACTTGGCCAGGATATCCAGATCGAAGAAGTCAGCCAGGCGCTGGCCGGGCACGTGGTGATCGATATTCGTCACCCCGACGCCCAGGAAGACCAGCCCCTGGAACTGGACGGCATCGAGGTCCAGGCCTTGCCGTTCTATGCCCTCAACAGTCGCTTCAAGGAACTGGATGCTACGCGCCAGTACCTGCTGTATTGCGACAAGGGTGTGATGAGCCGGCTGCACGCTCACCACTTGCTGAGTGAGGGACATGCCAATGTGCGCGTTTATCGTCCGACATAAGACGCCCGGGCTGTATGGCGGCAGTATCCGCCACCGCCCTCCCGACCGACGGGTCCGCTGAGCGCCGTTCATTCATATTCGCCACCTAGACTGGGTGGCAACCCGAATCCTCTGATCGAGATACACCACGTGATCGAAAATCTGCGCAACATCGCCATCATTGCCCACGTTGACCATGGTAAAACCACCCTGGTTGACAAACTCCTGCGTCAGTCCGGCACTCTGGAGCGTAACGAGCTCAACGACGAGCGCGTCATGGACTCCAACGACCAGGAAAAAGAGCGCGGCATTACCATTCTGGCGAAGAACACCGCCATCAACTGGAATGGCTACCACATCAACATCGTCGACACCCCCGGCCACGCCGACTTCGGCGGTGAAGTAGAGCGCGTGATGTCGATGGTCGACTCCGTTCTGCTGCTGGTCGACGCTCAAGACGGCCCGATGCCGCAAACCCGCTTCGTGACCAAGAAGGCCTTCGAAGCCGGTCTGAAGCCGATCGTCGTGATCAACAAGGTTGACCGTCCGGGCGCGCGTCCTGACTGGGTTCTGGACCAGATCTTCGACCTGTTCGACAACCTCGGTGCCACCGACGACCAACTGGACTTCCAGGTGGTGTACGCCTCGGCCCTGAACGGCATTGCCGGTCTGGACCACACCGCAATGGGCGAAGACATGACTGCCCTGTACCAGGCGGTCATCGACCACGTTCCAGCGCCAGCTGTTGACCGTGACGGCCCGTTCCAGATGCAGATCTCCGCTCTGGACTACAACAGCTTCCTGGGTGTTATCGGTGTTGGCCGTATTGCCCGTGGTCGCGTCAAGCCGAACACCCCGGTTGTTGCCATCGACGCTGACGGCAAGAGGCGTAACGGCCGTATCCTCAAGCTGATGGGCCACCACGGCCTGCACCGCGTCGACGTCGAAGAAGCCCTGGCTGGCGACATCGTCTGCATCAGCGGTTTCGACGAGCTGTTCATCTCCGACACCCTGTGCGCCCCTGATGCCGTTGAGGCGATGAAGCCGCTGACCGTCGACGAGCCTACCGTTTCGATGACCTTCCAGGTCAACGACTCGCCGTTCTGCGGCAAGGAAGGCAAGTTCGTCACCAGCCGTAACATCAAAGACCGTCTGGACAAAGAGCTGCTGTACAACGTTGCCCTGCGCGTTGAAGAAACCGACTCCCCAGACAAGTTCAAGGTCTCGGGCCGTGGCGAGCTGCACCTCTCGGTTCTGATCGAAACCATGCGTCGCGAAGGCTTCGAACTGGCCCTGGGCCGTCCGGAAGTGATCATCCGTGAAGTGGACGGCGTGAAGCAGGAACCGTTCGAAAACGTCACCATCGACATCCCTGAAGAGTCCCAGGGCAAGGTCATGGAAGAGATGGGCCTGCGTAAAGGCGACCTGACCAACATGGTCCCGGATGGCAAGGGCCGTGTACGCCTGGAATACAACATCCCGGCCCGTGGTCTGATCGGTTTCCGTAACCAGTTCCTGACCCTGACCAACGGTGCAGGCATCCTGACTTCGATCTTCGATCGCTACGACACCGTGAAGTCCGGCCACATGTCCGGCCGTCAGAACGGCGTACTGGTTTCGGTTGAAACCGGCAAAGCCCTTACCTACTCGCTGGAAACCCTGCAGGCGCGCGGCAAGCTGTTCGTCGAGCACGGTCAAGAGGTCTACAACGGCCAGATCGTCGGCCAGAACAGCCGCGACAACGACCTGGGCGTCAACCCTACCAAGGGCAAGAAGCTCGACAACATGCGTGCTTCGGGTAAAGACGAAGTCATCGCCCTGGTTCCGCCTGTTCGCTTCACCCTGGAACAGGCCCTGGAATACATCCAGGAAGACGAGCTGTGTGAAGTGACGCCTAAGTCCATCCGTCTTCGCAAGAAGATCCTGGACGAAAGCGAGCGTACCCGCGCTGCGAAGAAAGCCAAGGCCAACTAAGCCTGGCTTGAAATGAAAACGCCCCCGGTCGAAAGACCGGGGGCGTTTTTGTTTCCGCTGTTTATTGCCAGGCTCAGAGCACTGTAGGAGCGAGCTCGCTCGCGAAGGACCGCAAGGCGGTCCCAAAACCATTCAGCACGAGCCGCAGTCAATCCAGCATCTGATGTAACAGGATATGGGACCGCTGTGCGGTCCTTCGCGAGCAAGCTCGCTCCTACAAGGAGTAGGGGTTAGCGCTGCATCGGCTTCGGCTTGTACGCGCAATACCCCGGGCGCGGCCCGATCTTGGGGTGGTTGCGGCAGGTGTCCGGGCGCTTGTCATAAATGGTGCACAGTCGGCTCTTGCGGTCCAGATAGAGGCAATCGTCGTTGCTCATCCGGGTCAGGGTGAAGATCCCCGACTTCTGACTGAAGCGCTCGACAATGCCGTCCTTCTGCAGGCGCTTGGCGATGTTCTTCGGCGGCTCGCCCAGTTCGAACTCATCGACCACGCCGATGCGGATCAAATCCTTCAACTTGACCTCCACCGGCAGGGTGCAGCAGGTGGACATGCAGCTACCGCACATGTGGCTGGCGTATTTCTGCCACGTCTCGAGACGGTCAAGCTCGGCGGCGGCGATCAGGGTCGGTTTCATCAGGGATCAGGCATATAGGTATAGGAAGGCGCGCGATCATACCGGAGTTGATCAATTTGTGAACAACCAATTGCGCGACAGCCGTCGGCCGGTCCCGCTCTTGCATCTCCTTTTCCCATGAAAGGTGCGAACCAGCGCCTACGCCCTGTGTCGAACCGTCTAGGCTGTCAAATCTCCATCCGCAATCGTCATATTTGCCCGAGGACGTCGCATGTCTCAGGAAACAAACAATCGTGACGCAGAGGTGGCCGCTTTTCGCACCGCTGTGCTGGACAAACTGACCTATGCGGTCGGCAAGGACCCCGAACACGCCTTCGACCACGACTGGTTCGAAGCCATCGCCCTGGCCGCCAGGGACCACATGGTCGATCACTGGATGGACCACACCCGGCAGATCTACCGCAAGAGCCAGAAGCGGGTCTATTACCTCTCCCTTGAATTCCTGATCGGCCGTCTGCTCTACGACAGCCTGAGCAACCTCGGCCTGTTGGACGTCGCCCGCGAGGCGCTGGAAGGCCTCGACGTCGACCTGGAGCGCATCCGCCTGCTGGAGCCGGATGCGGCGCTGGGCAACGGCGGCCTGGGCCGGCTGGCGGCGTGCTTCATGGAAAGCATGTCGACCCTCGGCATCGCCGCCCACGGCTACGGCATCCGCTACGAGCACGGCCTGTTTCGTCAGGCGGTGGTCGATGGCTGGCAGCAGGAGCAGACCGAGAACTGGCTGGATTTCGGTAACCCATGGGAGTTCGAGCGGGCCGAGGTGATCTACCCGATCAGCTTCGGCGGCCGGGTCGAAACCGTGCATAGCGGCGACGGCGAGCCGCGTCAGGTCTGGTGGCCGGCGGAAACGGTACGCGCGGTGGCGTATGACACGCCGGTGGTGGGCTGGCGCGGTTCCAGCGTCAACACCCTGCGCCTGTGGCGTGCGCGGGCGCTGGAGGAGCTGCACCTGGAACGCTTCAACGCCGGCGACCACCTCGGCGCCGTGGCTGAAGTCGCCCGGGCCGAGAGCATCTCCCGCGTGCTGTACCCGGCCGACAGCACCGAGGCCGGCCAGGAACTGCGCCTGCGCCAGGAATACTTCTTCGTTTCGGCCTCGCTGCAAGACCTGCTGCGCCGCCACCTGAACATGCACGACACCCTGCTCAACCTGCCCGAACAGGCGGCCATCCAGCTCAATGACACTCACCCTTCGATTGCCGTGGCCGAACTGATGCGGCTGCTGGTCGACCAGCACGAAGTGCCGTGGGATACCGCCTGGAAAGTGACCGTGGACACCCTGGCCTACACCAACCACACCTTGCTGCCGGAGGCTCTGGAAACCTGGCCCGTGGGCCTGATGGAACGCATGCTGCCGCGGCACATGCAGATCATCTACCTGATCAACGCCTTCCATATCGACGCGCTGCGGGCCAAAGGCATCCACGATTTCGACGTGCTGCGCGCGGTATCGCTGATCGAGGAAGACAACGGCCGCCGGGTACGCATGGGTAACCTGGCGTTCCTCGGTTCCCACAGCATCAACGGCGTGTCGGCGCTGCACACCAAGCTGATGCGCAGCACGGTGTTCGCCGAGCTGCACAAGCTCTACCCGGACCGCATCAACAACAAGACCAACGGCATCACCTTCCGCCGTTGGCTGTACCAGGCCAACCCGCGGCTCACTGGCATGCTGGTGGATGCCCTGGGCAAGGAGCTGCTGGACGACCCGGAAACCTTGCTGCGCGGGCTGGAACCGTTCGCCGACAAACCGGCGTTCCGCAAGAAATTCGCCGAGCAGCGCCTGCACAGCAAGCGCGTGCTGGCGAGCCTGATCCAGGAGCGGGTGGGGATTACCGTCAACCCGGAAGCGATGTTCGATGTGCAGGTCAAGCGCATCCATGAATACAAGCGCCAGTTGCTCAACCTGATGCACACCGTGGCCCTGTACCAGGCGATCCGCGCCGAGCCCGGCACCGACTGGGTGCCGCGGGTGAAGATCTTCGCCGGCAAGGCGGCCGCCAGTTATCACCAGGCCAAGTTGATCATCAAGCTGGCCAACGACATCGCCAAGGTGGTCAACAACGACCCGACCGTGCGCGGCCTGCTCAAGGTGGTGTTCCTGCCCAACTACAACGTCAGCCTGGCGGAAAGCATCATCCCGGCGGCGGACCTCTCCGAGCAGATTTCCACTGCCGGCTACGAGGCGTCCGGCACCAGCAACATGAAGTTCGGCCTCAACGGCGCGCTGACCATCGGCACCCTCGACGGCGCCAACGTGGAAATGTGCGAGCAGGTGGGCGCCGACCACATGTTCATCTTCGGTCTTACCGCCCAGCAGGTGGAGGCGCGCAAGCGCAGTGGCGATTTCGGCGCCGGGGCTGCGCTGGGTGCTTCGCACCGGCTCAACGATGTGCTGCAGGCGATCCGTGGCGGGGTGTTCTCGCCGGACGATCCGGCGCGTTATGTCGGGCTGGTGGACTCGCTGGTGACCTACGACCGCTTCCTGCTCTGCGCCGATTTCGACGCCTACTGGGAAGCCCAGCGGCGGGTCGACGAGCTCTGGCACGAGCCCAATCGCTGGTGGCGCTCGGCGGTGCTCAATACCGCGCGGATGGGCTGGTTCTCCTCGGACCGGACAATCCGCGAATACGCCCGTGAAATCTGGACCGCGCTGGAGTGACCCGCGCCAACCCGGCGGACGGCATGAACTCGCGGGCCGATGTGCCGTCTGATCGGGCAAGCATGTCCTGGTGCTCGCCCGCGCTTCACTCTCCCTGTAAACTGCGTGGGTTTTTCTCTCCCCATTCCTTCGGAGCTATACATGTCCCGCGTTACCCTGAGTCGCTATCTGATTGAGCAGACCCGTAGCAACAGCACCCCTGCCGATCTGCGCTTCCTCATCGAAGTGGTGGCGCGCGCATGCAAGGAAATCAGCCACAACGTGTCCAAAGGCGCCCTGGGCGGCGTGTTGGGCAGCATGGGCACTGAAAACGTGCAGGGCGAAGTCCAGAAGAAACTGGACGTGATTTCCAACGACATCCTGCTTGAAGCCAACGAATGGGGCGGCCACCTGGCCGGCATGGCGTCCGAAGAAATGGACAATGCCTACCAGATCCCCGGCAAATACCCGAAAGGTGCCTACCTGCTGGTCTTCGACCCGCTGGACGGCTCGTCGAACATCGACGTCAACGTTTCCGTCGGCACCATCTTCTCGGTACTGCGTTGCCCGAACGAGTACCTGAGCCAGAACGAAAGCCTGAACGAAAAGGCCTTCCTGCAGCCAGGCACTGAGCAGGTCGCCGCCGGCTACGCGATCTACGGTCCGCAGACCATGCTGATCCTGACCCTGGGCAACGGCGTCAAAGGCTTCACCCTGGACCGTGAGCTGGGCAGCTTCGTCCTGACCCACGAGAACATCAAGGTTCCGGAAACCACCGCCGAATTCGCCATCAACATGTCCAACCAGCGCCACTGGGAAGCCCCGGTCAAGCGCTACGTCGGTGAGCTGCTGGACGGTGAGACCGGCCCGCTGAAGAAAAACTACAACATGCGCTGGATCGCCTCGATGGTTGCCGACGTGCACCGCATCCTGACCCGCGGCGGCCTGTTCATGTACCCGCGCGATGCTCGCGAGCCTTCCAAGCCGGGCAAACTGCGCCTGATGTACGAAGCCAACCCGATGTCCTTCATCATCGAACAGGCCGGCGGTGCTTCCACCGACGGCAAACAGCGCATCCTCGACATCCAGCCGGAGAGCCTGCACCAGCGCGTGGCGGTGTTCCTCGGTTCGAAAGAGGAAGTCGAGCGCGTTACCGGTTATCACCAGGAGTAAACAGGTCATGCTCGCACCTTGGCAGCCGTTGCTGGAGTGGTGGTTCGGTTGGGGCACCAGCCCGCAGGCCGTGGCTGACGAGAAGAGCACGCTGTGGTTCGGCAGGCAGCACGATGCCGAGGCGCAAGAGCGCTTCGGCGACCTGGTCGAGCAGGCGTTGGCCGGCGGTCTGGACGAGTGGCTGCAAAGCCCGCAGGGCTGGCTTGGCCTGGTCCTGTTGCTGGACCAGTTGCCGCGCATGATCCACCGCGACACGCCGCGCGCCTTCGATGGCGACCGGCGTGCCCAGGTGCTGGTGATGCAGGGTCTGGACCGCGCCTGGGACTATCAACTGCTGCCGATCCAGCGGGTGTTCATCCTGCTGGTGCTGGAGCATGCCGAAGTACTCGACTGGCAGAACATCAGCGTCGAGCGCTACCGGGCCTTGCTCTCGGGCCAGCCGGCCGAGCATCAGCGGTTGTTCGAAGGTTTCCTCGACTATGCCGAGCAGCACCAGCGGGTGATTGCCCGGTTCGGGCGCTTCCCGCACCGCAACCCGCTGCTGGGGCGGCCGAGTACCAGTGAGGAAATGGATTTTCTGCTGGAGCCTGGGTCCAGGTTCTGATCTGAATCCTGATGCCAGTCAGTTAGGCCAGTTGGGGCCTTCGCGACGGTTCGGCGCCCCGACAAGCTCGTTCCTACAGAATCGACACTGAACCTGTAGGAGCGAGCTTGTCGGGGCGCCGAACCGTCGCGAAGGGATTACCCCGAAGCCCGCCTTAAATCCTGAAACTCCCCACCAGATGCTTCAACCGCTCGACCTGCTGCTCAAGGTCGTTACAGGCACGCAACGTCGCCTGCAGGTTTTCAACCCCTTCCTGATTCAGCGTATTGATCTCGGTGATGTCGACATTGATCGACTCCACCACGGCGGTCTGTTCCTCGGTGGCGGTGGCGACCGACTGGTTCATGCCGTCGATTTCGCCGATGCGCTGGGTCACGCTGCCCAGCCGTTCGCCGGCCCGGTTGGCGATGCCGACGCTGTGCTGGCTGTGGCTCTGGCTCTCGGTCATGGTGCTCACCGCCACCTGCGCGCCGGCCTGCAGTTCTTCGATGATGCGTTGCACCTGCTGCGCCGAGTCCTGGGTGCGGTGGGCCAGATTGCGCACTTCGTCGGCAACCACCGCAAAACCACGCCCGGCCTCGCCCGCGCGCGCCGCCTCGATGGCGGCGTTCAGAGCGAGCAGGTTGGTCTGCTGGGAAATGCCGGCGATCACTTCGAGGATCTGGCCGATGTTCACCGTGTTGGCGTTCAGCGTCTCGATGTTGCCGCATGAATCGCTGATCCGCGCCGACAACTGGTTCATCACGTCGATGGTCTGGTTGACCACCTGCTGGCCGTCCTCCGCCAGGCTGCGCGCTTCGCTGGAGTGCTGCGAGGCGAGGGCGGCGTTCTGGGCGATTTCCTGGGCAGCGGCGCCCAGTTCGTTGATCGCTGCGGCAACGCTGTTGGTGCGGCTGGACTGCTGGTCGGCGTTGTGGATCGAGGCATTGGACGCGCTGACGACCCGCAGGGCGACTTCGTTGACCTGGCCGGTGGCCGAGGACACTTCGCGAATCGATTCGTGAATCCGCTCGACGAAGCGGTTGAACGACTGGCCCAGCGTGCCGAATTCGTCGTGGGCATGAATGCTCAGGCGCTTGGTCAGGTCGCCCTTGCCCTCGGCGATGTCGTGCATGGCCCGGCCCATCACGTGCAGCGGCTCCATCAGCACGCGGATCAGCAGGCCGAGCAGGCCGATGATGATCAGTACCGCGGCGATGGTCGCCACCACGGCGGTGCTGCGCAGTTCACTGAGCATGGCGAACGCCGCGTCCTGGTCGAGGACCAGCGCGACATACCAGTCCGCCGACGGCACGCCGTCGATGTGGGTGAAGCTGATGAATTGCCTGCGGCCGTCGATCTCGACTTCCTTCAGGCCTTTGCCGATGACCGGCGCGCCCTGTGGATAAGCTTCGCCGAGGGCCTTCAGGGCCAGCTCGTTCTTTGGATGGATCAGGATCTTGCCGTCGCCGTTGACGATGAAGGCGTGGCCGTGGCCGTCGAAATTCAGCGAGTTGATGATGGCGCTGATGGTGTCCAGCGCGGTGTCGGCGCCGGCCACACCGATGGGCTTGCCGGCCTGTTGCACCGGCGTGGCGATGGTCACCACCAGTTTGCCCATGGAGGCGGAAACATAGGGCTCGGTGATCACGGTCTGGCCGGCGCTGCTGGCGCTCTTGTACCAGCCGCGCACGCGCGGGTCGTAGTCGGCCGGGCGGTTGCCGACCGGTACTGATTGCATGCTGCCGTCCTGGCCGCCGAAATAGGTGAGGGCGAAGTTGCTGGCGTACACCGGCAGCGCCAGGCTGCGGCTCAGCGCGTCCTTGCCTGGTCCGTCGACGGCCACTTGCTGGGCAAAAGAGTTGAGCAACTGGATGCGGCTGTCCAGCCAGGTGCGGATGTTGCCCGCGGTGAGGCTGCCCAGTTCCTGCATCGAGGCTTCGGTGCTGGCGCGCAGCGATTGGCGCTGGCGGTAGTCGTTGAACAGGACGAAGCAGGTGAAGGCCACCACGACCACGAGGGCGGCGGCCAACAGGATCTTGTGGCTGAATTTCAGGTTTTTAGTCATCGCAAGGTCACGGCAATCTACGAAGGGGGCGCGGCGATCCGCCGCAGCGTCTGTTGTGTCGTCAGGTGTAGGAAAAAGATTAATCGGTTCCGCAATCATTCGACCAATGGCAAAGGATTACGCTGATCTGAAAGCCGGGCGCTTCGGGAACCGGAACGGGGTTTTTCCTTCTAAGCTCTCGACAGGCTGTAGTCCTGTCGCCTTTATTTTCAGGAGCACCCTTCATGTCGTTGCGTTCCCTCGCCTTGTTGTCCTTGTGCGTGTTGCTGGCTGCGTGCAGCAAACTCAACCAGGAAAACTATTCCAAACTCAAAACCGGTATGGACAAGGCCCAGGTCGAAGCCCTGCTGGGGAGTCCAACCGAGTGTTCCGGCGCGTTGGGTGTTTCCAGTTGTACCTGGGGTGATGAAAAGACCTTCATCAGTGTCCAGTACGCAGGTGACAAAGTGTTGATGTACGCGGGGCAGGGTCTGAAATGAAACACGTCTATCCACTGCTGGCCTTGTGCGCGGCACTGACGTTGGGCGGTTGCGCCACGTCCGCGGCGGACGGCCCGCTGCCGCCGAAGACCGTGGGGCAGGTCGACCTCAAGCGTTACCAGGGCAAATGGTTCGAACTGGCGCGCTTGCCGATGTATTTCCAGCGTGATTGCGCCCAGTCCGAGGCGCACTACAACCTGCGCGCGGACGGCAGTGTCGGGGTGCTCAATCGTTGCCTGACCCTGCAAGGCGAGTGGCAGGAAGCCAGCGGCAGCGCCACACCGCAAGTGCCGGGCAAGACCGACAAGCTCTGGGTGGAATTCGACAACTGGTTCTCGCGGCTGCTGCCGGGCGTGACGAAAGGTGATTACTGGGTGCTGTACATCGGCGACGACTACCAGACCGCGCTGGTCGGCAATCCGGACCGCAAATACCTGTGGCTGCTGTCGCGCAAACCGACCGTGACGGCGGTGGAGCGGGAGAGCCTGCTGGCCAAGGCGCGGCAGCAGGGGTATGACACGACGCGGCTGATCTGGCGGGTGTCGGATCGGGATATGGCGCGTAAGCCTTGATCGATCTTCAGGGCCTCATCGCTTGTCAGCGATGAGGCCCTGAAATTCAACCCAGCAATTCCCTCAATACCCCGGCAAACGCCCGCGCACTGTCTTCCTGTCCGTCATGCCGGCCTTCGCGCACCACCCAGGCCCCGTTGACCATCACATCCCGCACCTGGCGATCCCCGCCAGCGAACAGCCAGCGGTTGAGGATGTTGTCGTCACTGGCCGTCGCCAGATACGGGTCCAGCCCATCCAGCACGATCCAGTCCGCCCGCTTGCCCACCGCCAGTTCACCCACCGGCTGCCCCAGCGCCTGGGCGCCACCGCTCAGTGCCGCGTCGAACAGCGTGCGTCCGACCATCGGCTGGTTGGTGCCGTACAAGCGGTTGCGCCGCTGGTCGCGCAGGCGTTGGCCGTATTCCAGCCAGCGCAGTTCTTCCACCACGCTCAGTGACACATGGCTGTCGGAACCGATGCCCAGGCGTCCGCCTTCGGCGAGGAAATCCACCGCCGGGAAGATACCGTCACCAAGGTTGGCTTCGGTGGTCAGGCACAGGCCGGCCACCGCGCCGCTGCGGGCCATGAGGCTGACTTCGTCGGCCTCGGCATGGGTGGCGTGGACCAGGCACCAGCGCTGATCGACCTCGACGTTTTCATACAGCCACTGCAACGGCCGGCGTCCGCTCCAGGCCAGGCAGTCGTCGACTTCTTTCTTTTGTTCGGCGATATGGATGTGCACCGGGCAGGCGCTATCGCTGGCCGCCATGACCGTGGCGATCTGCTCCGGCGTCACCGCGCGTAGTGAGTGGAAGCACAGACCCAGCGTTTGCGCGGGCTGGGCGGCCAGCAGCGGTTTCAGCCGGGATTGCAGGTCGAGGTACTGCTCGGTGCTGTTGATGAACCGCCGCTGACCCTCGTTGGGCGCCTGCCCGCCGAAGCCCGAGTGGCTGTAGAGAACTGGCAGCAGGGTCAGGCCGATACCGCTCTGCCGGGCCGCCGCGCTGATGCGTCGGGACAGCTCGGTCGGATCGGCGTAGACGTTGCCGTGCGGATCATGGTGGACGTAATGGAATTCGGCGACCGAGGTGTAGCCGGCCTTGAGCATCTCGATGTAGAGCTGGCGGGCGATGATTTCGAGCTGCTCGGGGCTGATCTTTCCTACCAGGCGGTACATCAGTTCGCGCCAGGTCCAGAAACTGTCGTTGGGATTGCCCGCCACTTCGGCGAGGCCGGCCATGGCGCGCTGGAAGGCGTGGGAGTGCAGGTTGGGCATCCCCGGCAGCAGCGGTCCGCCGAGCTTTTCGGCGCCGTCGGCCTCGGCATTGGCCTGCACCCGGGTCAGCAGACCGTCGGCGCCGACCTCGATTCGGACGTTTTCAGCCCAGCCACTGGGCAACAGAGCGCGTTCGGCAAAGAAGACGGACATCGACACGACACCTCGTTTTGTTTATTTGTATATACATATACAGACGTTTGCCTGCTGGGTAAACTCCGGCAAGCTACCGTTCATTCAATAGAACAAGGACTTTTCCTGTGCCGAAACCTCCTGTCTCCACGCTGGTTGCCCAGATGGGCGAGGGGCCGGCGCCGCTGTATGCCCGGGTCAAACAAATGATCGTCCAGCAGATCGAGAACGGCACCTGGCCGCCGCACCACCGGGTGCCGTCGGAGAGCGAGCTGGTCAGTGAGCTGGGCTTCAGTCGCATGACCATCAACCGTGCCCTGCGCGAACTCACCGCCGAAGGGCTGCTGGTGCGCATGCAGGGCGTCGGGACCTTCGTGGCTGAACCCAAGACCCGTTCGGCGCTGTTCGATGTGAACAACATCGCCGACGAAATCGCCGCCCGCGATCACCAGCACACCTGCCGGGTGGTGACCCTGACCGAAGAGGCCGCCGGCTCCGAGCGCGCCCTGGCGCTGGACATGCGCGAAGGCCAGCGGGTGTTCCATTCGCTGATCGTGCATTACGAAAACGGCGTGCCGGTGCAGATCGAAGACCGTTACGTCAACGCGCAGATCGCGCCCGACTACCTCCAGCAGGATTTCACCCGGCAGACGCCCTACGCCTATCTCTCCCAGGTCGCGCCGCTGACCGAGGGCGAGCATGTGGTCGAGGCGATCCTCGCCGAGCCTGACGAGTGCAAGCTGCTGCAGATCGAACAAGGCGAGCCTTGCCTGCTGATTCGCCGCCGCACCTGGTCCGGTCGCCAACCGGTGACCGCCGCCCGCCTGATCCACCCCGGTTCCCGCCATCGTCTCGAAGGACGCTTCAGCAAATGACTGAGTTGACCCTGCTACGTGCCGCCGATTACCCGCGCATGCCCTGGAAGAACGGCGGTGGCAGCACCGAAGAAATCACCCGCGATGCCGGCGAAGGCCTGGACGGTTTCGGCTGGCGCCTGTCGATTGCCGATATCGAGGAGTCCGGTGGATTCTCCAGTTTTGCCGGTTACCAGCGGATCATCAGCGTGTTGCAGGGCGACGGCATGGTCCTGCAGGTGGATGGCCAGCAGAGCCGCGCATTGCTGCCGTTCGATGCCTATGTGTTCAGCGGCGAGAGCCAGGTCAGTTGCCGCCTGCTGGGCGGTCCGATCCGTGACTTCAACCTGATCTACGCGCCGCAGCGTTACCGTGCGCGCCTGCAGTGGTTCAGCGGCTACAGCCGGGTATTCAGCTCCGCCAGCACGGTGTTGCTGTTCAGTGCCCAGGCCGCGCTGGACGTCGGCGTCAGCGGCCATCCGTTGCAGACACTCGGTCTTTACGACTGCCTTTACCTGCACGACAACACGCAATTGCGCGAGCTGGATATCACCGGTCGTTGCTGCCTGATCGAACTCATCCCTGTTTCCGTGTAACGCACCACGCCCGCACATTCTGTTACCGAATGCCCCAAGGTGGCGCAATGCCGCCTTGGTCCTCGCACCGCCTTCCGCTGTCCTCCCACCTTCTTTGCAAGATTTCTGCGCCTTGATCCACAAGGGTTTGAAGCCCCTGGGGGATTTTTTTCATCAAGCGTTTTGCGGACTTGGCAATTCAATTGCATATGCTTGTATGTACAAGTAAAGATGTGTGCGTATGAGTGGATAGGCCATCCCCTCCACGCTGTTCGTAAAACGGTTATCACCGCTGGCCCACTGCCTGGGTTGGGATTGGATAGATGCTCGAGGAGCCCTTTCGTGACTGACAACAACCTGAACAAATTCCGTGATGTCGAAATCCGTGCACCCCGCGGCAACAAGCTGACCGCCAAAAGCTGGCTGACCGAAGCGCCGCTGCGCATGTTGATGAACAACCTCGACCCGGAAGTGGCGGAGAACCCGAAGGAACTGGTGGTATACGGCGGTATCGGCCGTGCCGCGCGCAACTGGGCGTGCTACGACAAGATCGTCGAGAGCCTGACCAACCTGAATGACGACGAAACCCTGCTGGTGCAATCGGGCAAGCCGGTCGGCGTGTTCAAGACCCACGCCAATGCGCCGCGTGTACTGATCGCCAACTCCAACCTGGTGCCGCACTGGGCCACGTGGGAACACTTCAACGAACTGGATGCCAAGGGCTTGGCGATGTACGGCCAGATGACCGCCGGTAGCTGGATCTACATCGGCAGCCAGGGCATCGTCCAGGGCACCTACGAAACCTTCGTCGAAGCCGGTCGCCAACACTACAACGGCAGCCTCAAAGGCAAGTGGGTGCTGACCGCCGGCCTCGGCGGCATGGGCGGCGCCCAGCCACTGGCCGCGACCCTGGCCGGCGCCTGCTCGCTGAACATCGAATGCCAGCAGAGCCGCATCGACTTCCGCCTGAGCAGCCGCTACGTCGACGAACAGGCCAACGACCTCGATGACGCCCTGGCGCGCATCGCCAAGTACACCGCCGAAGGCAAGGCCATCTCCATCGCGCTGCTGGGTAACGCTGCCGAAATCCTCCCGGAACTGGTCAAGCGCGGCGTGCGCCCGGACATGGTCACCGACCAGACCAGCGCCCACGACCCGCTCAACGGCTACCTGCCCGCCGGCTGGAGCTGGGACGAATACCGCGACCGCGCCAAGACCGAGCCGGCCGCAGTGGTCAAGGCCGCCAAGCAATCCATGGCCGTGCACGTCCAGGCCATGCTCGACTTCCAGAAGCAAGGTATCCCGACCTTCGACTACGGCAACAACATCCGCCAGATGGCCAAGGAAGAGGGCGTCGCCAATGCCTTCGACTTCCCGGGCTTCGTGCCGGCCTACATCCGTCCGCTGTTCTGCCGTGGCATCGGGCCGTTCCGCTGGGCCGCGCTGTCGGGCAACGCCGAAGACATCTACAAGACCGACGCCAAGGTCAAGGAACTGATCCCGGACGACGCCCACCTGCACAACTGGCTGGACATGGCGCGCGAGCGCATCAGCTTCCAGGGTCTGCCGGCGCGTATCTGCTGGGTTGGCCTGGGCCTGCGCGCCAAGCTTGGCCTGGCGTTCAACGAAATGGTCCGTCGCGGCGAGCTGTCCGCGCCTATCGTTATCGGTCGCGACCACCTGGACTCCGGCTCGGTATCGAGCCCGAACCGTGAAACCGAGTCGATGAAAGACGGCTCCGACGCCGTGTCCGACTGGCCGCTGCTCAACGCCCTGCTGAACACCGCCAGCGGCGCGACCTGGGTTTCGCTGCACCACGGTGGTGGCGTGGGTATGGGCTTCTCGCAGCACTCGGGCATGGTGATCGTCTGCGACGGCACCGACGAGGCCGCCGAGCGTATCGCCCGCGTACTGACCAACGACCCGGGCACCGGCGTGATGCGTCATGCCGATGCCGGTTATGACATTGCTATCGAGTGTGCCAAAGAGCAGGGCCTGAACCTGCCGATGATCACCGGCTGATCCGCGTCGCGGGGGCCTCTACCGGTGGCCCCCGCCGCGGCGTTTCATGGAAGGGACGACCGGACGCCTGGCTGAAAGGCCGCTGAACTGCCGATATCCACTTTCCTGTTTGGGAGCGTCATGCAATGAAAACCAACAAGACCCTGCTTGCGTCGCTGTGTGCCCTTGGCCTGTTGAGTCTCTCGGGGGGCAGCCAGGCCGCGGGCTGGTGCGAATCCGGCAAACCGGTGAAGTTCGCCGGGCTGAACTGGGAAAGCGGCATGCTGCTGACCGACGTCATGCAGTTCGTGCTGAAAAACGGCTACGGCTGCGAAACCGACAGCCTGCCGGGTAACTCCATCACCATGGAAAACGCCCTGGGCACCAACGATATCCAGGTATTCGCCGAGGAGTGGGTGGGTCGCAGCGAGGTCTGGAAGAAGGCCGAGACCGCCGGCAAGGTAGTCGGTGTCGGCGCGCCGGTGGTGGGTGCGGTGGAAGGCTGGTACGTGCCGCGCTATGTGATCGAGGGTGATGCCAAGCGCAAGCTCGACGCCAAGGCGCCCAACCTCAAGGCCATCGCCGACCTGGGCCAGTACGCGTCGGTCTTCAAGGACCCGGAAGAACCCGGCAAAGGCCGCTTCTACAATTGCCCGGCGGGCTGGACCTGCGAGCTGGACAACAGCGAAATGCTCAAGGACTACGGCCTCGAGTCGAGCTACACCAATTTCCGTCCGGGCACCGGCCCGGCCCTGGATGCGGCGGTGCTGTCGAGCTACAAGCGTGGCGAGCCGATCCTCTTCTATTACTGGACGCCAACCCCGCTGATGGGCCAGGTGGACCTGGTAAAGCTGGACGAGAAACCCGGCGTCGACAAGACCGTGACCATCAAGGTCGGCCTATCCAAGGCGTTCCACGAGCAGGCGCCGGAACTGGTCGCCGTGCTGGAAAAGGTCAACCTGCCGATCGACCTGCTGAACCAGAATCTGGCGCGCATGACCAAAGAGCGGATCGAGTCGCCGAAGCTGGCGAAAGCCTTCCTCAAGGAACATCCTGAAATCTGGCATGCGTGGGTCAGCGAAGAGGCGGCGAAGAAAATCGACGCAGCGCTCTGAGCTACTCCTTCTACCTGACGAGTGAACCCTATGTTCCCCGAAAACTTTACCTTCTCCATCGCCGACTGGGTCAACGGCTGGGTCGATGCGCTGGTGACCAACTACGGTGATGTGTTCCGGCAGATCTCCGACACCCTGCTCTGGGCCATCGTCAACCTCGAAGGCCTGCTGCGCGCCACGCCGTGGTGGCTGATGCTGGCGATCGTCGGCGCCATTGCCTGGCACGCGACCCGGCGCATCCTGCCAACCGTGGTGATCGTCGGCCTGCTGTTCCTGGTGGGGGCGGTGGGGCTCTGGGACAAACTGATGCAGACCCTGGCGCTGATGCTGGTGGCGACGCTGATCTCGGTGCTGATCGGCATCCCGCTGGGGATCCTGTCAGCCCGCAGCAATCGCCTGCGCGCGGTGCTGATGCCGCTGCTGGACATCATGCAGACCATGCCCAGCTTCGTGTACCTGATCCCGGTGCTGATGCTGTTCGGCCTGGGCAAGGTGCCGGCGATCTTCGCCACGGTGATCTACGCCGCGCCGCCGCTGATCCGCCTGACCGACCTGGGGATTCGCCAGGTCGACGGTGAAGTCATGGAAGCGATCAACGCCTTCGGTGCCAACCGCTGGCAGCAACTGTTCGGCGTGCAACTGCCGCTGGCCCTGCCGAGCATCATGGCCGGGATCAACCAGACCACCATGATGGCCCTGTCGATGGTGGTGATCGCCTCGATGATCGGCGCCCGTGGCCTGGGCGAAGACGTGCTGGTGGGCATCCAGACCCTGAACGTCGGCCGCGGCCTGGAAGCGGGCCTGGCAATCGTGATTCTCGCGGTGGTGATCGACCGTATTACCCAGGCCTACGGCCGGGCGCGGCATGAGGTGAGCAAATGAGTACCCAGGCGATGAACAAGATCGAAGTGAAGAACGTCTTCAAGATCTTCGGCCAGCGTGCCGACGAAGCGCTGCAACTGATCCGCGAGTCCCACAGCAAGGAACAGGTACTGTCGAAAACCGGTTGCGTGGTGGGGGTCAATGACCTGTCGCTGTCCATCGGCGCTGGCGAAATCTTCGTCATCATGGGCCTGTCCGGTTCCGGCAAATCGACCCTTGTGCGCCACTTCAACCGCCTGATCGACCCCACCAGCGGGGCGATCCTGGTGGATGGCGAAGACATCATGCAGTACGACATGGAAGCCCTGCGCCAGTTTCGCCGGCGCAAGATCAGCATGGTCTTCCAGAGCTTCGGCCTGCTGCCGCACAAGACCGTGCTCGACAACGTCGCCTACGGCTTGAAGGTTCGCGGCGAAAGCAAGCAACTGTGCGCCGAGCGCGCCCAGCACTGGATCACCACCGTGGGCCTGAAAGGCTACGAGAAATCCTGGCCGCACCAACTTTCCGGCGGCATGCGCCAGCGTGTCGGCCTGGCCCGCGCCCTCGCGGCGGACACCGACATCATCCTCATGGACGAAGCGTTCAGCGCCCTCGACCCGCTGATCCGCGCCGAAATGCAGGACCAGCTCCTGGAGCTGCAAAAGACCCTGCACAAGACCATCGTGTTCATCACCCATGACCTCGATGAAGCCGTGCGCATCGGCAACCGCATCGCGATCCTCAAGGACGGCCGCCTGATCCAGGTCGGCACGCCGCGAGAAATCCTCCACAACCCGGCGGACGAGTACGTCGACCGTTTCGTCCAGCGCCGCGCCGCCACCGTATGAGGGCTGACATGCAGCAACCTGAGAATGTCGTGATCGCCGACGCGCCGCTGCGTTGGCAGGACATCGTCGCCGTGGCCCGCCACGGCGCCGTCCTCTCGCTGTCCGACAGCGCCTGGGCGCGGATCGAGAATGCCCAGGGCATCGTCCGGCGCATCGTCGCAAGCGGCGAGCGCGCCTATGGCGTCAACACCGGCCTCGGCGCGCTGTGCAACGTTGCGCTGCAAGGCGAGCAACTGAGCCGGCTGTCGAGCAACACCCTGCTCAGTCATGCCTGTGGCGTCGGCCCGGTACTGCCGGACGAACAGACCCGGGCGATCATCTGCGCCGCCATCACCAACTACAGCCACGGCAAGTCCGGCATCCAGCGGCCGGTGGTCGAAGCACTGCTGGCGCTGCTGGAACGCGGCATCACCCCGCAAGTGCCGTCCCAGGGGTCGGTGGGCTACCTGACCCACATGGCCCATGTCGGCATCTGCCTGCTGGGCGTAGGCAAGGTCAGCTATCGCGGGCGTATCGTCGAGGCCGCCGAGGCGTTGGCCGAGGAAGGACTGAAACCCGTGGTGCTCGGTGCCAAGGACGGTCTGTGCCTGGTCAACGGCACGCCGTGCATGACCGGCCTGAGCTGCCTGGCGCTGGCCGATGCCACGCACCTGCTGCAATGGGCCGACGTCATCTCGGCCATGAGCTTCGAAGCCCTGCGCGGGCAGATCGCCGCGTTCGACGCCGAAATCATCGCGCTCAAGCCGCACCCTGGCATGCAGCAGGTCGGCAGCAACCTGCGAGCCTTGCTCGAGGGCAGCGAAGTGATCGCCAGCAGCAAGGGCATCCGCACCCAGGACGCCCTGAGCATCCGCTCGATTCCGCAGGTCCACGGCGCCGCCCGCGACCAGTTGGCCCACGCGGCGAAGCAGATCGAGACCGAGCTCAATTCCGCCACTGACAACCCGTTGCTGCTCGGCACGCCGGACAACTTCCGGGTCATGTCCCAGGCCAACCCGCACGGCCAGTCCGTGGCCATGGCCGCCGACCTGCTGGCGGTGGCGATCGCCGAAACCGGCTCGATCGCCGAGCGTCGCCTGGACCGTCTGGTCAACCCGCACGTCAGCGGTTTGCCGGCGTTTCTGGTCGCAGAGCCCGGGGTCAACTCCGGGATGATGATCGTGCAGTACGTCGCCGCCTCGCTGTGCGCGGAGAACCGCCAGTTGGCGCAACCGGCGGTGCTCGACAACTACGTCACCTCGGGCCTGCAGGAAGATCATCTGAGCCTCGGCACCAGTGCCGCGCTCAAGCTGCACCGCGCCTTGGAAAACTGCACGCAGATCCTCGCCATCGAGTACCTGCTGGCGGGCCAGGCCTTCGAATTTCTCAAGGAGCAGCGCTTCGGCGCCGGCACCGGACGCGCCTGGCAGTTGCTGCGCGAACAGGTTCCGGCCTATCAGCAGGACCGTTGGCTGGCACCGGATATCGCCAGCGCGGCCGCGCTGCTCAAACAGCCGCAGTTGCCGCAGCGCGTGCTGCCGGCGCTGCTCTGAACCACGACAAGGAGCCAGAACATGAACGTCTTCAACTTGAATCCCGGCCAGGTCAGCCTCGCCGAATTGCGTGGTATCTACAAAACCCCGGTGCGCCTGAGCCTTGCCGCCAGCGCCGGCGCGCAGATCGACTCCAGCGTTGCCTGCGTCGAGCAGATCCTCGCCGAGAACCGCACCGCCTACGGCATCAACACCGGCTTCGGCCTGCTGGCCTCGACCCGTATCGCCACCCACGATCTGGAAAACCTGCAGCGCTCGCTGGTGTTGTCCCATGCCGCCGGCATCGGCCAGCCGCTGGATGACGCCATGGTGCGGTTGATCATGGTGCTCAAGATCAACAGCCTCAGCCGTGGTTTCTCCGGCATTCGCCGCACCGTGATCGACGCGCTGATCGCCCTGGTCAACGCCGAGGTGTATCCGCATATCCCGCTCAAGGGCTCGGTCGGCGCGTCCGGCGACCTCGCGCCGCTGGCGCATATGTCGCTGGTGCTGCTGGGCGAGGGCAAGGCCCGCTACAAGGGCGAGTGGCTGTCGGCCGTGGACGCGCTGGCGGTTGCGGGCCTGAAGCCGCTGACGCTGGCGGCCAAAGAAGGGCTGGCGCTGCTCAATGGCACCCAGGCCTCGACGGCTTACGCGCTGCGCGGCCTGTTCGAAGCCGAAGACCTGTTCGCCGCGGCCATCGCCTGTGGCGGCCTGACCGTCGAAGCGGTGCTGGGCTCCCGTTCGCCGTTCGATGCGCGCATCCATGCCGCACGCGGCCAGCGCGGCCAGATCGACGCGGCCGCCTGCTACCGCGACCTGCTGACCGACGGCACCGAGGTTTCCGCTTCCCACGAAAACTGCGGCAAGGTCCAGGACCCGTACTCCCTGCGTTGCCAGCCCCAGGTCATGGGCGCCTGCCTGACCCAACTGCGCCAGGCCGCCGAAGTGCTCGCGGTGGAAGCCAACGCCGTTTCCGATAACCCGTTGGTATTCGCCGAACAGGGTGACGTGATTTCCGGCGGCAACTTCCACGCCGAACCCGTGGCCATGGCCGCCGACAACATGGCCCTGGCGATTGCCGAGATCGGCTCGCTGAGCGAGCGGCGCATCTCGCTGATGATGGACAAGCACATGTCGCAACTGCCGCCTTTCCTGGTGGAGAACGGCGGGGTCAACTCCGGCTTCATGATCGCCCAGGTCACTGCGGCGGCGCTGGCCAGCGAAAACAAGGCGCTGTCCCATCCGCACAGCGTGGACAGCCTGCCCACCTCGGCGAACCAGGAAGACCACGTCTCGATGGCCCCGGCTGCTGGCAAACGTCTGTGGGAAATGGCCGAAAACACTCGCGGCGTCCTCGCCATCGAATGGCTGGGCGCCTGCCAGGGCCTGGACCTGCGCACCGGCCTGAAGACCTCGGCCAAGCTGGAAGCAGCCCGCAAGACTCTTCGTGAGCGCGTTCCGCACTACGACAAGGACCGCTTCTTCGCCCCCGACATCGAGATTGCCGTGGAACTGCTCGCCGAAGGCCGGCTGACCGGTCTGCTGCCTGTCGGCATCCTGCCGAGCCTGACCTGACGGAGACTTGTGGATGAAGACCCTCTGGCACAACTGCCATGTGGCACGCATGGCCCAAGGCGTCTACTCGGTCATCGACGACGCGGCCATCATCACCGCCGGCGGACGCATCGAGTGGATCGGCCCGCGTCAGGCGCTGTCGGATCCGGGCATCGAGCAGCGGGTGGACCTGGGCGGTGCCTGGGTCACCCCGGGCCTGATCGACTGCCACACCCACGCCGTGTTCGGTGGCAACCGCAGCGGTGAGTTCGAGCAACGCCTGCAAGGTGTCAGCTATGCCGAAATCGCCGCCCAGGGCGGAGGCATCGCCAGCACCGTGCGCGCGACCCGCGCGGCCAGCGAGGATGAGCTGTACAGCAGCGCTCTGCGCCGGGTGCGGGCATTGATGCGCGATGGCGTGACCACGCTGGAAATCAAGTCCGGCTACGGCCTGGACCTGGACAGCGAGCGCAAGCTGCTCAAGGTCATCCGGCGCCTTGGCGAAAGCCTGCCGCTGACCGTGCGCGCCACTTGCCTCGCCGCCCACGCTTTACCGCCGGAATATGCCGGGCGCAGTGATGACTACATCGAGCACATCTGCGAAGTGATGCTTCCGGCGCTGGCCGCCGAGGGGCTGGTGGATGCGGTGGACGCTTTCTGCGAGTACCTGGCGTTTTCCCCGGCGCAGGTCGAGCGGGTGTTCATCAAGGCGCAGGCGCTGGGGCTGCCGGTGAAGCTGCATGCCGAGCAGTTGTCGTCCCTGGCCGGTTCCAGCCTGGCGGCGCGTTATCAGGCGCTGTCGGCGGATCACCTGGAATTCATGACCGAAGACGACGCCATCGCCATGGCCGCCGCTGGCACCGTCGCGGTGCTGCTGCCCGGTGCTTTCTATTTCCTGCGGGAAACCCAACTGCCGCCGATGGACGCCCTGCGCAAGCACGGCGTGAAGATCGCCATCGCCAGCGACCTCAACCCCGGCACCTCGCCGGCGTTGTCGTTGCGGCTGATGTTGAACATGGCCTGCACCCTGTTCCGCATGACCCCGGAAGAAGCGCTCGCGGGCGTCACCCAGCACGCCGCCACGGCGCTGGGCCTGGGCGACAGCCACGGCTCGCTGGAGGTCGGCAAGGTCGCCGACTTCGTTGCGTGGGATATCGAGCGGCCAGCCGACCTCTGCTACTGGCTGGGCGGTGATCTGGACAAGCGCGTGGTACGCCACGGCGTTGAACTGACTGACTGAGGCAAGCAACGATGGATAAGGTTTTGAGTTTTCATCAGGGCACGCTGCCGCTGCTGATCAGCATGCCGCATGCCGGCCTGCGCCTGGCCCCGGCGGTCGAGCGCGGACTGGTTGACCCGGCGCGCAGCCTGCCGGACACCGACTGGCACATCCCCCGGCTGTACGACTTCGCCCGCGAACTGGGCGCCAGCATCGTTGCCGCCGAGTACTCGCGTTTCGTCATCGACCTCAACCGGCCGGAAGACGACCAACCTTTATATGCGGGCGCGACCACCGGCCTGTTCCCGGCGACCCTGTTCGACGGCCAGCCGCTGTTCGAAGAAGGGCAGGTGCCGTCGAGCGCCGAGCGCGCCGCCTACCTCGAAGCGATCTGGCGCCCGTACCACGACACCCTGCGCCAGGAACTGGCGCGGCTGAAGGCGCAGTTCGGGTATGCGCTGCTCTGGGACGCTCATTCGATCCGCTCCCATGTGCCGCACCTGTTCGACGGCAAGCTGCCGGACTTCAACCTCGGCACCTTCAATGGCGCCAGTTGTGATCCGCAACTGGCCGAGCGGCTGCAAGCGGTGTGCGGCGAGGCCCAGGGCTACAGCCATGTGCTGAACGGGCGCTTCAAGGGCGGGCACATCACCCGGCATTACGGTGATCCGGCCAATGACATCCATGCGGTGCAACTGGAACTGGCGCAGAGCACTTATATGGAAGAGGTGGAGCCGTTCAGGTATCGGGAGGATCTGGCGCAGCCGACCCAGGTGGTGCTGCGGCAGATGCTGGAAGAAGTTCTGGCCTGGGGGCAGCGGCGTTATTGCTGACTTCACCACACAGATACCTGAAGAACACTTGACCCAACAGGGCATGCTCAAAGCGTAATTCGGGTTTATGATGCCCAACGGCAGAATAATTCCCACACGGAGTGCGTAATGCAGACCTTGTACCCGCAGATCAAACCCTACGCCCGGCACGATCTGGCCGTCGAATCACCGCATGTCCTGTACGTCGATGAAAGCGGTTCGCCGGAAGGTCTGCCGGTGGTGTTCATTCACGGTGGTCCCGGCGCGGGCTGCGATGCCCAGAGCCGCTGCTATTTCGACCCCAACGTCTACCGCATCATCACGTTCGACCAGCGTGGTTGCGGCCGCTCCACGCCCCACGCCAGCCTGGAAAACAACACCACCTGGCACCTGGTCGAAGACCTCGAGCGCATTCGCAAGCACCTGGGTATCGACAAATGGGTGCTGTTCGGCGGTTCCTGGGGCTCGACCCTGGCGCTGGCCTACGCCCAGACCCACCCCGAGCGCGTTCATGGCCTGATCCTGCGCGGCATCTTCCTGTGCCGTCCGCAGGAAATCGACTGGTTCTACCAGGCCGGCGCCAGCCGCTTGTTCCCTGACTACTGGCAGGACTACATCGCGCCGATCCCGGTGGAAGAGCGCGGCAATCTGGTCCAGGCCTTCCACAAGCGCCTTACCGGCAGCGATCAGATTGCCCAGATGCACGCCGCCAAGGCCTGGTCCACCTGGGAAGGTCGCACCGCCACGCTGCGCCCGAACCCGTTGGTGGTCGACCGCTTCTCCGAGCCCCAGCGCGCGCTGTCGATCGCCCGGATCGAATGCCACTACTTCATGAACAACGCCTTCCTCGAAGAAAACCAGTTGATCCGCGACATGGAGAAGATCGCCCACTTGCCGGCGGTGATCGTGCACGGTCGCTACGACGTGATCTGCCCGCTGGACAACGCCTGGGAACTGCACCAGGCCTGGCCGAACAGCGAGCTGAAGGTCATTCGCGACGCCGGTCATGCCGCCTCCGAACCGGGTGTCACCGATGCCCTGGTGCGCGCCGCCGACCAGATGTCCCGGCGTCTGCTGGACCTGCCACTGGACGAAGCATGAAGGGGCTGCTGCAACGCGTGCGTGGCGCGCGGGTAGAAGTGGAGGGCGAAATCGTCGGCTCCGTGGACCAGGGCCTGCTGGTGCTGGTCGCGGTGGAGCCGGGCGACACCCCGGCCCACGCCGACAAGCTGCTGCACAAGTTGCTCAACTACCGGGTCTTCAGTGACCCGCAGGGCAAGATGAATCTGTCCCTCAAGGACATCGACGGCGGCCTGCTGCTGGTGTCCCAGTTCACCCTGGCCGCCGACACCCAGAGCGGCCTGCGCCCGAGCTTCTCCACCGCCGCGCCACCGGCCCTCGGCGCCGAGTTATTCGACTACCTGTTGGCCCAGGCCAAGGCCAAACATGGCACCGTCGCCAGCGGCCGTTTCGGGGCCGATATGCAGGTGCATCTGGTCAATGATGGCCCCGTAACATTTATGTTACAAATATGAAGACAAAAAACCCCCTGTTTGCAGGAAAACAAGGGGTTTTACAGCAAAAATAGTTGGCTGGCCCTGATGCGTTGTAACGCAGCCTGCTAGATAATCGCGCGCTACGTGGGCCGACGTTCGACGGCCTGTTTCACTCTGATTCGAGAACTGTCCGGAACCGTATGGGGAATCATTAAGCCCTTTCGGAGTCCGAACAGTGCTCGCCAACCCGGCATGTGTAGCTGGCCGTTGGTTCTCTAGATCTGTTTTCGGCGAGGGTTGCTCGTGATTGTAAGTCCCTGTAATGCACCAAGAATGCCTGCCAGCCGGCTGCGCAAGGCCCTGCTCGCAGGTTCGGCGCTGGTGTGCCTGCTCAGTGCCGGCCAGCTCTGGGCGTTCAACCTTGACGACGTAGCGGCCAAGGCGAAAGACCTGGCCGGGCAGAAGTACGAAGCACCAAAGAGCAACCTGCCGGCGGTCTTCCGCGACATGAAGTTCGCCGATTACCAGAAGATCCGCTTCCTGTCCGACAAGGCCGAATGGGCCAACGACAAGACCCCCTTCAAGCTGTCCTTCTATCACCAGGGCATGCACTTCGACACGCCGGTGAAGATCAACGAAGTCACCGCCACCAGCGTCGATGAAATCAAGTACGACCCAACCCGCTTCGATTTCGGCGACCTGAAGTTCGACGCCAAGGCCACCGAGCAGCTCGGTTATGCCGGTTTCCGCGTGCTGTTCCCGATCAACAAGGCGGACAAGCAGGACGAAATCATGACCCTGCTCGGCGCCAGCTACTTCCGCGTCGTCGGCAAGGGCCAGGTGTATGGTCTGTCGGCCCGTGGCCTGGCCATCGACACCGCGCTGCCGTCCGGCGAAGAATTCCCGCGCTTCACCGAGTTCTGGGTCGAGCGCCCGAAAGCCAACGACAAGCACCTGGTGATCTACGCGCTGCTCGACTCGCCGCGTTCCACCGGCGCCTACAAGCTGATCCTGCGTCCGGGCAGCGACACCATCGTCGACGTGCAGTCCAAGGTGTTCCTGCGTGATCACGTCAGCCGTCTGGGCATCGCCCCGCTGACCAGCATGTACCTGTTCGGCAGCAACCAGCCGTCGCGCGTGCCGAACTACCGTCCAGCGCTGCATGACTCCGAAGGCCTGTCGATCCACGCCGGTAACGGCGAGTGGCTGTGGCGTCCGCTGAACAACCCGAAACACCTGGCCGTGAGCAACTTCAGCGTGGAAAACCCGCGCGGCTTCGGTCTGCTGCAGCGCAACCGCAACTTCAGCTTCTATGAAGACCTGGACGACAACTACCAGAAGCGCCCAAGCACCTGGATCGAGCCTCGCGGCGACTGGGGCAAAGGCACCGTCGACCTGGTGGAAATCCCGACCGCCGATGAAACCAACGACAACATCGTTGCGTTCTGGAGCCCGGAAAAGCTGCCTGAGCCAGGCACCCCGGTCGAATACGAATACCGCTTGCACTGGACCATGGACGAGTCGGCCTACCATTCGCCGAACCTCGGCTGGGTCAAGCAGACCCTGCGTTCCACCGGTGACGTCAAACAGTCCAACCTGATCCGCCAGCCGGATGGCAGCGTGGCCTTCCTGGTCGACTTCGAAGGCCCGGTCCTTGCGGCCCTGCCGGAAGACGCGGCGGTCCGCAGCCAGGTCAGCCTGGGCGACAACGCCGAGCTGGTCGAGAACAACCTGCGCTACAACCCTGAAATCAAGGGCTGGCGCCTGACCCTGCGGATGAAGGTCAAGGATCCGGGCAAGGCCGTCGAAATGCGCGCCGCGCTGGTTCGCGACGTCCCGGTCGAGCCGGCCAAACCCGAGAAGCAGGAAAAACAGGAAAAACCTGCCAAGCAGGACAAGGCCGCCGCTAAAGCCGCGAAGGCCGAGCAACCTGCCGAGCAGCCTGCCGCTGAAGCGGCGCCCACTACTGGGGCACCGGCGACCACCGAACAGGTGTTGACCGAGACCTGGAGCTATCAGTTGCCAGCCGATGAGTAACTCTTCAGTACGGCCAGAATCGCTTGCCGAGTACCTGGCCCATCTACCCCTGAGCGACGAGCAGCGGGCGGAACTCGCCAACTGCAACTCGTTCAGCGAGTTGCACCAGCGCCTGTCTGCGCAGCCGAGCGTTGTCGATGCCGAGCCCGCCCAGGGTTCGGTCGGCAGCCGCCTGAGCCTGCTCAGCGCCACCGATATGGAAGAGGCCGAGATGCTCGGTCTCGACGCCAGCGGCCGGGTCTGCCTCAAGGCGACCCCGCCGATCCGTCGCACCCGGGTGATCCCCGAGCCATGGCGGACCAACATCCTGGTCCGTGGCTGGCGCCGCCTGACCGGTCGCACCAACGCCCCGGCTCCGGAGCAGCGTGAGCTGCCCAAGGCCCGCTGGCGCTGGGTCGGTTCGATGCGCCGCTACATCCTGCTGGCACTGATGATCGGTCAGACCATCGTCGCCGGCTGGTACATGAAAGGCATCCTGCCGTATCAGGGCTGGTCGTTCGTCGACCTCGACGAAGTCCTGCACCAGCCACTGCTGCAGACCGCAGCGCAGGTGTGGCCGTATGCGTTGCAGACGTCCATCCTGATTCTGTTCGGCATCCTCTTCTGCTGGGTGTCGGCGGGTTTCTGGACCGCCCTGATGGGCTTCCTCGAACTGCTCACCGGGCGCGACAAATACCGCATCTCCGGCAGCAGTGCCGGCAACGAGCCGATCGAGGCGGGCGCGCGTACCGCGCTGGTCATGCCGATCTGCAACGAAGACGTGCCACGGGTGTTCGCCGGCCTGCGCGCGACCTTCGAGTCGGTCGCCGCCACCGGTAACCTCGACCGTTTCGACTTCTTCATCCTCAGCGACACCAACGACCCCGACATCGCCGTGGCCGAGCAACAGGCCTGGCTGGAAGTCTGCCGCGAGGCCAAGGGCTTCGGGCGGATCTTCTACCGTCGCCGCCGTCGCCGCGTGAAGCGCAAGAGCGGCAACCTCGACGACTTCTGCCGCCGCTGGGGCAGCGACTACCGCTACATGGTTGTTCTCGACGCCGACAGCGTGATGAGCGGCGACTGCCTCTCCAGCCTGGTTCGGTTGATGGAAGCCAACCCGGACGCCGGGATCATCCAGACCGCGCCGAAAGCCTCGGGCATGGACACCCTGTATGCGCGCATGCAGCAGTTCGCCACCCGCGTCTACGGCCCGCTGTTCACCGCCGGCCTGCACTTCTGGCAACTGGGTGAGTCGCACTACTGGGGGCACAACGCGATCATCCGCATGAAGCCCTTCATCGAGCACTGCGCCCTGGCGCCGTTGCCGGGCAAGGGCGCGTTCGCCGGTGCGATCCTCTCCCACGACTTCGTCGAAGCCGCGCTGATGCGCCGCGCCGGCTGGGGCGTGTGGATTGCCTACGACCTGCCGGGCAGCTACGAAGAATTGCCGCCGAACCTGCTTGATGAACTCAAGCGCGACCGGCGCTGGTGCCACGGCAACCTGATGAACTTCCGCCTGTTCCTGGTCAAGGGCATGCACCCGGTGCACCGTGCGGTGTTCCTCACCGGGGTGATGTCCTACCTGTCGGCGCCGTTGTGGTTCTTCTTCCTGGTGCTGTCCACCGCGTTGCTGGCGACCAACACCCTGATGGAGCCGCAGTACTTCCTCGAACCACGGCAGTTGTACCCGCTGTGGCCGCAGTGGCACCCGGAAAAAGCCATCGCGCTGTTCTCGACCACCATCGTGCTGCTGTTCCTGCCCAAGCTGCTCAGCGTCATTCTGATCTGGGCCAAGGGCGCGACGGAGTTCGGCGGGCGGATCAAGGTCACCCTGTCGATGCTGCTGGAGATGCTCTTCTCCATGCTGCTGGCGCCGGTGCGGATGATTTTCCACACCCGTTTCGTCCTCGCCGCGTTCCTCGGCTGGGCCGCGACCTGGAACTCGCCGCAACGTGACGACGACTCCACGCCGTGGAGCGAAGCGGTCCGCCGCCATGGTCCGCAGACCCTGCTGGGCGTGGCCTGGGCATTGCTGGTGGCCTGGCTGAACCCGAGCTTCCTGTGGTGGCTGGTGCCGATCGTGGGCTCGTTGACCCTGTCGATCCCGGTGTCGGTGATTTCCAGCCGGGTCAACCTGGGCCTGCGCGCCAAGGACGAGAAGCTGTTCCTCATCCCCGAGGAATACGCGACGCCGCCTGAGCTGTTGGCCACTGACCAGTACACCCACGAGAACCGCTGGCACGCTCTGCACGACGGTTTTGTCCGGGCCGTGGTCGATCCGCAGCAGAATGCGCTGGCCTGTGCCCTGGCCACCGCTCGCCACGGTGTCGCCGAGCCGATCGAGGCGCTGCGCGCCGAGCGTATTGCCAAGGCATTGCAGGTCGGACCGTCGGGTCTGGACGGCAATAACCGCCTGGCACTGCTCAGCGATCCGGTCGCATTGTCCCGCCTGCACGACCGCGTCTGGGCCGAGCACAACAGTGCCTGGCTGGACGTCTGGCGTCAGTCGATCGACAACGATCCGCACTCGCCGCTGTTGCCTCTGCATCCCGAAGAGGCAGCCCAGCCAACGCTGGCCAATGCCTGATCCCCACGCGGGGCGACATTCGTCGCCCCGCGCTGTTTTTCTGGTACCAATAAGTAACAAAGTCGTCATGGGGCTAGGTCCCATGCCGCTCATGCGTTAGCATCCCGCCCCGACTATCGCGCGACGTCTGTAGGACTTTTCGCGCAACAATAAAATTAAGCGTTTTCTTGTTGGGGGAACCTGGTGATGTTCAAAAAGTACCTGTCGATGCTGCTGGTCGGCGTCGCCGCCACTGTCGCGGTCAGCACCGCACAAGCCGGCGCAATCGATGACGCGGTCAAGCGCGGCACCCTGCGGGTGGGCATGGACCCAACCTACATGCCGTTCGAAATGACCAACAAGCGTGGCGAGATCATCGGCTTCGAAGTAGACATCATCAAGGCCATGGCCAAGTCCATGGGCGTCAAGCTGGAGATGGTTTCCACCGCCTATGACGGCATCATCCCGGCACTGATGACCAACAAGTTCGACATCATCACCAGCGGCATGACCCTGACCCAGGAACGCAACCTGAAGCTGAACTTCAGCGAGCCCTTCATCGTTGTTGGCCAGACCCTGCTGATCCGCAAGGAACTGGAAGGCAAGATCAAGTCCTATAAAGACCTCAACAGCGCCGAATACCGCCTGACCTCCAAGCTGGGCACCACCGGTGAGATGGTCGCGAAGAAACTGATCGCCAAGGCCCAGTACCACGGCTACGACAACGAACAGGAAGGCGTACTGGACGTGGTCAACGGCAAGGCTGATGCCTTCGTCTACGACGCACCCTACAACGTGGTGGCCGTGACCAAGGTCGGCGCCGGCAAGCTGGTCTACCTCGACGAACCGTTCACCTACGAGCCGTTGGCCTTCGGTCTGAAGAAAGGCGACTACGACAGCATCAACTTCATCAACAACTTCCTGCACCAGATCAAGCACGACGGCACCTACGATCGAATCCACGACAAGTGGTTCAAGAAGACCGAATGGCTGAAGGACATGGAATAAAAGACAGCGACTAGCCGCGAGCTACAAGCTGCAAGCAAAGCGGGTCGCTGATGACCCGCTTTTTTCTTGCGGCCTGTAGCTTGCGGCTTTTGGCTTCATGGGGAATCCCAACGTGATCAAACACAAGAAATCCCAGTGGCCCTGGCACGGGCTGACCGCGCTGGTCCTGGTCGGACTGGCGATAAGTCTGTATTTCGCCACCTCGATGATTTCCTACGAGTGGCGCTGGAACCGCATCCCGCAGTACTTCGCCTACCAGGCCGAGGAAGCGCATCGCGCCGCCGGCTACGGCACGGTGCAGGAGATCGTGCGCAAGGGCGACAGCGCACGCGTGACCCTGCGTGACGAAGACGGCGCCGAACAGGTGCTGGACGTCGACCAGGCCAGCCTGCAACTGGCCAAGGGCGACGACGTTGCCGAGGGCGACCTGATCGGCCTGACGCACCACTGGGCGGCCGGCCCGCTGGCCTGGGGGCTGTGGACCACGGTATGGATTTCCGTGGCGTCCGGCGTCATCGGCCTGCTGATCGGTCTGTTCGCCGGGCTGTGCCGCCTCTCCAGCAACCCGACCCTGCGTGACCTGTCCACGGTGTATGTCGAGCTGGTGCGCGGCACGCCGTTGCTGGTGCAGATCTTCATTTTCTATTTCTTCATCGGCACCGTGCTCAACCTCTCCCGCGAGTTTGCCGGGGTTGCCGCGCTGGCTCTGTTCACCGGCGCGTACGTGGCTGAAATCGTCCGCGCCGGCGTGCAGTCCATCGCCCGGGGGCAGGGCGAGGCCGCGCGGTCCCTGGGCCTGAGCGCCGCCCAGTCGATGCGCCATGTGGTTCTGCCGCAAGCGTTCAAACGCGTGCTGCCGCCGCTGGCCGGGCAGTTCATCAGCCTGGTCAAGGACACGTCGCTGGTCTCGGTGATCGCCATCACCGAACTGACCAAGAGTGGCCGCGAGGCGATCACCACCTCGTTCTCGACGTTCGAGATCTGGTTCTGCGTCGCCGGGCTGTACCTGCTGATCAACTTGCCGCTGTCGCATTTCGCCAGCCGGCTCGAGCGGAGGCTTGCGCAAAGTGATTGAAGTCCGTGATCTGGTAAAAGTCTTCGACACCCGCGGCCAGGTGGTGCGGGCTGTGGATAACGTCAGCACCAACGTCTCCCGCGGCGAAGTGCTGGTGGTGCTCGGCCCGTCCGGCTCCGGCAAATCGACCTTCCTGCGCTGCCTGAACGGCCTGGAGTCGTTCGATGCCGGCAGCGTCGCCATCGATGGCCTGCAACTGGCCGACCCGAAGACCGACGTCAACGCCTACCGTCGTGAAGTCGGCATGGTGTTCCAGCACTTCAACCTGTTCCCGCACATGACCGTGCTGGAGAACCTGTGCCTGGCGCAGAAAGTCGTGCGCAAGCGCGGCAAGGCCGAGCGCGAAGCCAAGGCGCGGGCACTGCTGGAGAAAGTGGGGATCGGGCAGAAGGCCAACGAATACCCGTCGCGGCTCTCGGGCGGGCAGCAGCAGCGCGTGGCAATTGCTCGGGCGCTGGCGATGGACCCGAAAGTCATGCTGTTCGACGAGCCCACCTCGGCGCTGGACCCGGAAATGGTCGGCGAGGTGCTGGACGTGATGAAGACCCTGGCCCAGGAAGGCATGACCATGGTCTGCGTGACCCACGAAATGGGCTTTGCTCGTGAAGTGGCGGATCGGGTGCTGTTCTTCGATCACGGCAAACTGCTGGAGGATTCGCCGCCGGAAGAATTCTTCACCACGCCGAAGGACCTGCGGGCCCAGGCGTTCTTGCGTCAGGTCCTGTAACTCTCGCGACGGTTCGGCGTTCCGACAAGCTCGCTCCTACAGTCAGTTACGCAGTCTCTGTAGGAGCGAGCTTGCTCGCGATTCAGATCCGGAACCGCGCCAGCTCAACGCTGGACGCCGCCGTCTCCTCACTCGCCGCGCTGGTCTGATCCGACACGTAGCGCACGGTCGTGAAGTCGGCATGGTGTTCCAGCACTTCAACCTATTCCCAGGCGTGCCCGGCACGGCAGCGGGCAGGGTGTTGCTCAGCAGCATGGCGCGCATCTTGCGCTGGGTCGGCTTGCGGAACTGTTCATGGCGCGGTCCTCGACTCCAGATCCATATCGGCAGGCCACTCGACCTTCGGCGCCAGTAGCATGGCGACGTTGCACCACAGCACATCGTTATGGTCCCAAGGCGGCTCCGGCGGCGGTAGTGCATCGGGGCCTTGTTGCATGTAGGTGCAGACATAGGCCCAGGCATGCGCATCGGCGCCCATGGCGGTCAGTGGGAAGCGGTCGATGACTTCGTTCGTACCGGGTTTGACGATGGACAGTTCGACACCGAACTGGATGATGGCTCCGCCCTGGGCGGTGAAGTGGGTTCTTCTCCAGCGTTCGGCTCGGACCTGTGACCAATCGTAGGCCACTGGTACTACCCGCCACTCCTCGAATGGGTTCCACCAGCAGTATTTGAAGTTGTAGGCGTAGAGGCGTTGGCGGGCGCGATTGAAGCGGAGTGGCAGGTCACGAGGAGGGGCTATTTCGGACTTCCAGAAGATGGGGATCAACCAAGCGTTAATGAACACTGCGAAGATGAATGTGATCCATTCTTCAATCATCAGCGTCCGATCTGCTGATAAATGAAGCCAAATAATCAAGAGTATAAGCATCGTTGACACTGGAACGAACCAGATCACTATCCCTCTCACAAGTGCCGACGCACGAGGCAGCTCCAGAAAAAACTCATCCTGATGGTTGGGCGTATCAAACCCGAGGTCCGGGGTAACGATCGGTAATTCGTAGGGACCGGGCAGGTCTTCTTTCCAGCCGGGACAAGGTGGTATCAGCTTTGGTCCTTTCATTCTGCTCATGGCGCGGTCCTCGACTCCAGATCCATATCGGCAGGCCACTCGACCTTCGGCGCCAGTAGCATGGCGACGTTGCACCACAGCACATCGTTATGGTCCCAAGGCGGCTCCGGCGGCGGTAGTGCATCTGGGCCTTGTTGCATGTAGGTGCAGACATAGGCCCATGCGTGTGCATCGGCACCCATGGCGGTCAGTGGGAAGCGGTCGATGACTTCGTTCGTACCGGGTTTGACGATGGACAGTTCGACACCGAACTGGATGATGGCCCCGCCTTGGGCGGTGAAGTGAGTTCTTCTCCAGCGTTCGGCCCGGACCTGTGACCAGTCGTAGGCTACTGGTACTACCCGCCACTCTTCGAAGGGATTCCACCAGCGGTATTTGAAGTTGTAGGCGTAAAGGCGTTGGCGGGCGCGGTTGAAGCGGAGTGGCAAGTCTCTAGGTGGGGCCGTTTCGACCCTCACGCAAAACACGATTGACCAAACTCCAAGGGCCATGCATGAGATAAACATTCCCCACTCTTCGATGGCCACCACACGTGAGTCCGACAAGAAAAGCCAAGAATAAATGGCTACGTAAATACTCATGTAAGGTGCAAACCAAATCACCCAACCTCTGGCACGAGCCAATGCACGCGGTAACTCCAGAAGAATTTCATCTTGATAGTTGGGCGTATCAAAACCCAGCGCCGGTGCTACGACTGGGGGTTTGTCAGTATCAGGAAGATCTTCTTGCCAGCCGGGACATGGTGGAACGAGCTTGGGTCCTTTCATTCTGCTCATGGCGCGGTCTTCGACTCCAGATCCATATCGGCAGGCCACTCGACCTTCGGCGCCAGTAGCATGGCGACGTTGCACCACAGCACATCGTTATGGTCCCAAGGCGGCTCCGGCGGCGGTAGTGCATCGGGGCCTTGTTGCATGTAGGTGCAGACGTAGGCCCAAGCATGCGCATCGGCACCCATGGCGGTCAGTGGGAAGCGGTCGATGACTTCGTTCGTACCGGGTTTGACGATGGACAGTTCGACACCGAACTGGATGATGGCCCCGCCCTGGGCGGTGAAGTGGGTTCTTCTCCAGCGTTCGGCTCGGACCTGTGACCAGTCGTAGGCAACGGGTACTACCCGCCATTCTTCGAAGGGATTCCACCAGCGGTACTTGAAGTTGTAAGCGTAGAGGCGTTGGCGGGCGCGATTGAAGCGAAGTGGCAAGTCTCGGGGAGGAGTTACATCAACTTTAATGCAGAAAAAAAGCGACCAGACTGTAATCAGTAAACCGAGGCCAACCGTTATCAGAAGCTCAAGGTTTAGAGATGTTCCAATTGATATGACAATCCACAATAGCGCTATCAACAAGGCAGTCATAATCGGCGCAAACCAAATCACCACGCCTCTTATAAGTGCGGAAGCACGAGGTAGTTCCAGTAGAACTTCATCCTGATGATTGGGCGTGTCAAAGCCTAGGTCCGGGGTAACGACTGGTAATTCGTAGGGGCCAGGCAGGTCTTCCTTCCAGCCGGGACATGGTGGAACGAGCTTGGGTCCTTTCATTCTGCTCATGGCGCGGTCTTCGACTCCAGATCCATATCGGCAGGCCACTCGACCTTCGGCGCCAGAAGCATAGCGATGTTGCACCACAGCACATCGTTATGGTCCCAAGGCGGTTCCGGCGGCGGTAGTGCATCGGGGCCTTGTTGCATATAGGTGCAGACGTAGGCCCAGGCATGTTCGTCGGCACCCATGGCGGTCAGGGGGAAGCGGTCGATGACTTCGTTGGTGCCGGGTTTGACGATGGACAGTTCGACACCGAACTGGATGATGGCCCCGCCTTGGGCGGTGAAGTGGGTTCTTCTCCAGCGTTCGGCCCGGACCTGTGACCAGTCGTAGGCAACGGGTACTACCCGCCACTCTTCGAAGGGATTCCACCAGCGGTATTTGAAGTTGTAGGCGTAAAGGCGTTGGCGGGCGCGGTTGAAGCGCAGTGGTAAGTCGCGGGGAGGAGTTATATCAACTTTCACGCAAAACAGGAGTGACCAGATTGTAATGGCCACACCCGTGACCAACATGATCCATTCTTGAAATTCCAATACACGCCAGTCTGAAACGATGAACCACAATAATCCGATTAGTAGGGTGCTCATGACGGGCGCGAACCATATCACTACTCCCCTGACAAGTGCCGAGGCACGTGGTAGCTCCAGAAAAGTATCATCTTGATGATTCGGTGTATCGAACCCAAGTGCTGGATTTACAGCTGGCAATTCATTTGGTGTGGGCAGGTCCTCTTGCCAGCCAGGGCATGGCGGAACGAGTTTAGGTCTTTTCATACAAACCCCAGCCTTGCTTGACCCTTGATCTTGTCCTCCTTGACGATGAGTCGGGCAAAACCCGAATCATCACTCCTGTCAGGCCAGTAGGACAGTTGGAGCTCAAAGGCATAAACCTCGAGATAGCCGAAGAAACTGATGGAGCCACTAATTTCGAGTGTTTGGGCATTATGGGTAATCACAGGGGTTGTTGTTTCGGGGCGATATCCAGGATTTTTCCAAGTTGGGGGAGGCGGTAACGGGCCATTCGTTCCACCGCTACGGCCGCTCGCGACGGTTTCTCCCAACACTTGGTTTGGTCGGTATACCTGCAACGCCCATTCGTAACCCGATACATCAGCCTTATATCCAGGCAGGACGAGTTTGTAGTCCAAGAAGAGTCCGGCAGGGACAGCATCACCAATGGGAAGTCCACCTTCCTGCTCGGCTTTTACGATCATGCCTGCATTAGCAGTCAAACCCAGCAATGCTGCGTTTAAGACACCAACTGCGGTATCGAGGTCCTCAGGTGTCGTCCAGCGCCGATGTTTGGTTGGAACGCCCCAGAGGGAGTGACGCGCCCAGAGTTCCAAGGGCTGTGACTCCTGTCTTTTTGCCCACACTGCCAAGCCGAGTGCAGCAAGGCCTAGCAGTACGGACGCGGCGAGTGGAAATAGTGCAAATGCGGCTGGAGCCAAGGAGCCCCAAACCCCGAGCACTGCTGAACCTGCAGCCGATGCAGTCGCTAGCGAATATTTAACACTCGCCCCTCGGTCACCAGAGGCATTTGAGCGAATCGCCGCAAACGCATACTGCAACCCCTCAAATGCACTCGCCAACGCCACCAGTGCCCCCCCGTACTGCACGATCCGGGCTCCCACCCCAACTGTCTTTCCAGCGGTCCCTATCGGCATGGTCAGATCAGGCCGCACCATCTGAATCACCCCACCGACAACCTCGACGCTTGCCCCCATCACGCCAATCGACGCCGACATGACCGCCGCCGCCGCTTCGGGATGCTTGTCACCCACGGTATCGAGCAGGTTTTCATAACTGCGGCGCAGGCTGTCCTGCTGGAACCACAGGCTGATCAGGCCCAGCCCCATGGTGCTGGCCCCGGGTGCGCCAGCAACTGCGGCGTTGCGCATGTTGCGCATCGACTCCCGCGCCAGCTGGGCGGAGACGTCGGCATTGAGGGTCACATGGCGCGCAAGGTTGCCCATGGAACCCTGAAGGGCTTCGGCACCGATGGTGACAGTTCGCAAGGCGTCGCCAATGCCGTCGCCGACCCCGGCGCTCAGCTTGTTCAGCCGGGTCTTCAAGGCGTCGGCGCTTTCCATTGTCCAGAGCGTGACTTCGACCAGTTTTCCAGGCGTGCCCGGCACGGCAGCGGACAGGGTGTTGCTCAGCAGCATGGCGCGCACCTTGCGCTGGGCCGGTTTGCGGAACTGCTGGTCGAGCCGGGCCATGAAGCGATCGGTGCTTTCCTGGAGCACCTCGTTGAGCAGCGAAAGATATTCGCCCACCTTGAGGGACACCGTGATCCGCGTGACCTCCACACCGTAGTAGCGCAACAGGGCCCCGCGGTGCAGGTACCCGAGCAATGCCCGGGTGTTCTCCGATAGCTGGTTGCCGAGACGACTGCTGGCCGTCGCTCCAGCGGACAGCAGTTGGCCGATGGCGTCCTGTACGGGCCCCGTCATGAGGTCCTTGGCTTGCTGGGTGGTGATGAAGGTCTTGATGCCGTGATAGACCCGGGTGAACTCGTCACCCGCAAGGGCATCGTGCAGTTCCCCGAACAGTGACCTGTTCCTCGCGGTCAGGGCCTGGTACAGCAGGCTGTCGCGGTTCTCCATCAGGGTCTTCCAGAGGCGCAGGGTAGGGCCCGGTGGGCCGTCCACGCTGCGTTCGGTCGGGCCACCGGCCAGGCAGGTCTGCATCATGCGGATGAACAGCGCTGTCGAGCGCTGGTCGGTAACGCTGTAATCATGCAGGGCCGCCCGTTGATAGGCCGCGCCCTGGTACTGGCGCTCGTAGTGTTCGGCGACGTCGTCGATGACTCGTTGCCAGCCGGTGAGCGTGTGCTGGTAGTTCGCTTCGAAAGTCGCACGGGCCTGCTCGTTGTAGCGTTCTTCCAGCCGCTTCCTTGCCTTCGCTTGCCTGATCGAGGCAAGGCGCGCGGTTTCCGCCTCGACATCGAGCATGGGCAAATCCGGATTGAACATCGGATTGTTGTTGCGCTCGCGCCGTGACCTGTCTTCGTCCTTGACGCGCTGCTCCGCCTGGAATTTCGCCATTTCGAGCTGATGCCCACGAATCGCGAGCAAGGCCTGGGAGGTGAAATACTTGAAGCTGCGCTGCGGTTCGGCACACCACTGCTGCATGGCCTGGTGGCGAATCAGACGCTGGGCATTGAGCTCCTGGACCATGCCGATGGGGTCGGGCAGCACCAGGGCCAGTACGCCGTTGGCGAGTTCGTGCTTCTGGATCATATTGCGCAGATGCCCCTTCAGGGCGCGCAAGCGGTGCTGGCGGCCGTAGAAGCCATGCACGCTGCGGAAATCACCGGGGATGTTTTGTGCGTATTCGAGCACCTGCTGAAGCTGCGGGTCGTTTTCGCTCATGGCGATGCCGACGCTGGCGGGGTCGTTGCGCGCGGCCTTGAGGTCGAGTCGGTGGAAGCGCTCGTCGAGGTTCACACCGTCGACCGCGCCGCCACGCAGGTAGCTATCCAGAACCGCCTTGGGCCAGGGATCGTTGGCGATGGCCAGCCAGGCGGTGGAGTACTTGCGGGTGTCGATGTTGATGAAGGCGGCAGGCATGTCGTGATCCTCCCGGATGCAGGCCTCGCATAGCGGGCGAGGCTCTTCACGCGGCATCTGGTACGGACGGAACTGGCTCAGCGCCCCTTCGGGCGAAATCTCGTAGGCCTGCCACTCCCGGCGGTCGAGCAGTACATACAGATACCCCTGGCGCAGGATGCGCGGCTGATCGAGGTGCATGGGCACGGCCTCGACCTCGGAGCCGCGGGTCAAGGGCAGCAAGCGGGTTTTCCAGGGCTGCGGGGCATAGGCGGCGCGCAGGGGCAGGATGGGCAGGCCGCTACGCTGACAGGTGCTGCAGATGCCGGTGGGGACCGGGCACGCTTCGTTGGTGGCGATATCGGCAGCGACGCTGAAGCTGATACTCATGAGTAGTCCTTCGCCTGGGGTAGGTCGGCAGTGATGCGCTTCCATTTGGCTTCGCTGTAGTGGCTGGCGAAGTGGCTTTGCAGGTCGACGGCGCCTGCCCGCGCTTGGGCGATGAGTTGCTGGATGTCCGGGTGCCGGGGCAGATGGGGGTGGATGAATACCTGATGCAAGCAGAGAGCGATGATGTCGCGGCTATTATCGAGCCCCAATCTGTAGGCCTCGCGGACCAGGCGAAAGGCGTGGACGGCGGCCTGGGGCGGCAGGATGGACGCGCCTTTCCAGCGCCACGGGGCGAAGCCGAGAGGAAGTTGCAGCGTATGGCGCCAGGCATCCAGGAATTCGCTGACCACAGGCGCCATTCGCTGAGTGTCCCGGGCGGACAGAGGAAGAACAGAGTCGACCGGATGGTTTGTGCCGTGCACAAGGATGTAACCCTTCCAACTGGTGGGACACAGCCAGATCCTGATCGGGTTCAGCAGGTCACCTGCCGCAGTACCCATCGAGCCGGACAGCAACTCCAGCCTCAGCGGCTCGAACCAAGCCGAGCATTGCTCGTCGCCCGATGCCGTGGTGTGGCACCGGGTCGCGATATGCCCGGCGATGACATCGGGCGGCTGAGGGCTGAGGAGCCAGCCGCAGATGTAGCGTTTGTAATAGCTGAGATCCCAGGAGGAGTAGCCGGCGCTGAGTTCGAGATAGTGCAGCGCCGCCGATTCGCCCGGCTTGGCCAGTTGGATCAGGGCAGGACACGCTTCGGGAGCATGTGAAAGGTCCGGCCGCAGCACGCGCGTGACGGCAGCGTCGCCCAGCGAACGGCTCAGCGACGGCACGCTGAGAGGATGTTCCAGCGCACAGTCAGCCAGTCCGTCCACCAACAGGTAGAGGTAATCCTCTGGCGCTCGGAAGTGCTCGGCAAAATGCGTGACGGGTTCGGCGGTCATCTGTTTTTCCCCACGCAATCGGCTTGCTGCGCGTTCAGGACCTGGCTGTCGAGCGTCAGGCTGTTACCGCCCCCTCCGCCTGTCTTGGTCACGGGCCCCGTGAGCGTGAGCGCGATGCCATCCAGCGTGATGCCCGCACTGTCGATACGCAGCGTGCCGCCGGGGCCCTTGATGACAAATGCGTCGGCAGCGTGGATTTCATACACCTTGGTGTGGTGCGTAATGCTATGGCCGGCCTTCACCGTGACATCCCCTTGCACCTGCTGGTCCAGATGCCCGCCAATCTCCACCCGCTGATTGGCCGCGGTCTTGTCCAGGCGGTCATTGCCGACCTGTTCGGTACGGTCCTGGCCAGTACTGATGGTGTGATGGCGGCCAATGCTCAGTTCGTCGTCCTGGCCGATCTGATGCCGCCGGTTCACGCCGATGAGCACTTGCTCGTGATTGCCCACGGTGTCCTTGCGGTCGTGGCCGATGGTCAGGGTTTCGTCGTTCTCGACCTGCTCGCTGCGGTCATGGCCGACGAAGGTGGTTTCGTCGTTCTTGACGACGTTGTTCTGGTCCCTCTGCGCATGAATGAACACCTCTTCCTGCCCGGCCTCATCCTCGAAGCGCAGCTCGTTGAAGCCATTGCCCTTGTGGGTCTGGCTCTTGAGGGTCATGCGGGTCTTGTGCTTCGGCAGTTCGTAGGGCGGCCGCTGCAGGGCATTGAAGCCTCGGCCGGTGATAACCGGTTGGTCCGGGTCGCCGTCGAAGTTGCTGACGATCACTTCCTGACCAATACGCGGAATCGCCATATGACCCCAGAGCGCACCGGCGATGTTCTGCGAGACGCGGATCCAGCAGGAGCTGTGTTCGTCCTCGTTACCCTCGCGGTCCCACGGGAACTGCACCTTCACCCGGCCGAATTCGTCGCAGTAGATTTCCTCGCCCGGTGGACCGACTACCTTCGCCGGCTGCGGGCCGTCGATGCGCGGTTTGGGCAAGGCCTCGGCGCGCCATTCGGCATCGTCCGGCACCAGGATGGCGACGCAGTTGTAGTGGGTGCCCTGGGTGGCGTCGGCGCTGTCCTCGCCTTGGCTGACGTATTGTTTGCCGTGGTGCTCCAGGCGGATTGGGCGCCAGCCGCGATTCAGGTCTTCACGCGGGTGGCCAACGAGGTCGAAGTAGATGCCCGGCACCAGGCGCGCGTCGTCACCTTCGGTGATCACCTGGCAGGCATCGCCGCGAAGTCCACGCAGGCGGTCGCGGGTGAAGGCTTCGCCCACTTCGCCCTTGTAGCGGCCGGGATAGTCGTAGCGTTCGTAGCTTTTGGCCTGGTGCTCCAGATCGGTGGCTTCGCGCCGGGTTTGCTGGTTGTACAGCGGGTTCTTGAAGCTGTAGTCGCGCTGGGTCTGGCGTGCGCTGCGCACGTTTTCGGTGTAGGTGAAGGTGTGCAGCGCCGGACCCGGCCGGTCGCCGCCGGGCCGGGGGTTGTATTCCACCGGCTGGCCGGGCTGCTTGCCGAAGATCCACAGGCGATCGCAATGGACCAGGCGGTGGCCTTCGGCGCTGTGCAGGAAACCGTAGAAAAAGCCTTCCTCGCGCATGATGCGTTCGACGAAGTGGTAGTCGGTGTCGCCGGCCTGCACGCAGTATTCGCGAGTTTCATGGGTGTTGGTGATGCGTTGTTCGTAGTCCAGGGCGAGGGCGTGTTTCTTCAGCATCGCGGTGGCGATGTCGGGTACGGTGAGGGTCTGGAAAATGCGCCAGTCCGAGGCCAGTCGCAGGCGGGCCAGGCGCGGCTCAACGATGGCGCGATAGCGGGTGCGGCGAAAGCCTGTCGCGCCTTGCTGGAACGAGCTGACCGAGCCGTGCACATAGCGCACGGGCTGGCCGCTTTGCCAGAGGGTGAGCAGCGCCGGGCGGTCGAGGACCTGGCCAAAGTCGACGGCGGAATTGGCGCAACTCAGGTCGACTTCGAGGCGGAAGGTCTCGGAGAGGCCTTCAGTGAGGTGGAATTCGACGACCTCGAAGGAATCGGGGCCGGCGCTGAAGGTGAAGCGCAGGTCGGATTGGACGGGCATGCAGTGTTCTCTGCAACTACGCACCCATCGCGAGAATCAGCGCCGGGTCGCATGTGGATGAGGTATCCACACAGGGCGCCAGGCCAGAAGGTTGCCGGCCGCGGACCAAGGGGATTTCCATGGAAATGATTCCGTGGAAATCCTGAACCCGGTCCGGCATCGTTGATATAGGAATATTCCTAATTACGGCGGTGAAACTGCGGAGCTTTGGAAGCCTGTTCTGTCAGAGCGGCTTTAGCCGCGAAGGACCGCAACGCGGTCCCGGCGATTTCAGATCCGGAACCGCGCCACCAACGATTGCAAATGCGTCCCCAGCCGCGCCAGCTCAACGCTGGACGCCGCCGTCTCTTCGCTCGCCGCGCTGGTCTGATCCGACACGTCGCGCACGCTCATCACGCTGCGGTTGATCTCTTCCGCCACCGCGCTCTGCTGCTCCGCCGCCGCCGCAATCTGCTGGTTCATCGACTGGATCGACGACACCGTGCGGGTAATGGTTTCCAGCGAAACCCCGGCACTGCGGGTCAGTTCGACGCTGCTTTCGGTCAGGCCGCGGCTGTTGTCCATGACACTGGCGACCTGCTGGGTGCCGCTCTGCAAGCCGGCGATCAGCTCTTCGATTTCTTCGGTGGACTGCTGGGTCCGCTGCGCCAGGCTGCGCACTTCGTCGGCGACCACGGCGAATCCACGCCCGGCTTCGCCCGCACGGGCCGCTTCGATGGCGGCGTTGAGGGCCAGGAGGTTGGTCTGCTGGGCCACCGACTTGATCACATCAAGCACGCTGCCGATCTTCTCGCTCTCGGATTTGAGCTTGTTCATCGCCTCGCTGGAGTTACCGACTTCCTTGGCCAGACGCTCGATCTGAGCGATCACTTCGGACACTACCCGATCACCCTCGCGGGCCTGCTGGTCGGCCATCAGCGCCGCCTCGGAGGCTTCCTCGGCATTGCGCGCGACTTCATGCACGGTCGCGGCCATTTCGTTCATGGCGGTGGCAACCTGGTCGGTCTCGACTTTCTGGCTGTTGACCCCGGCACTGGTCTGCTCGGTGACGGCGGAGAGTTCTTCGGCGGCGCTGGCAATCTGGGTGACACCGTCGCTGATGCCACCGATCAGCTCACGCAGGCTGACGGTCATGCGCTGCATGCTGCGCTGCAACTGGCCCAATTCGTCGCGGCGCTGGTCGATGAGGTCGTGGCTGAGGTCGCCACCGGCAATGCGGTCCACGGCGGTCAGGGTGTGGCGCAGCGGAACGATGATCTGCCGGGTGATGGCCCAGGACGCGATCACGCCGAACAGCATTGCCAGCACAGTGGCGAGGGCCAGGGTCGACTTGGCGTTCTTCGATTCGGCATTGCGCAACTGGGTCTGCGACTTGGTCAGGTCCATGCTCAGGTTGAGCAGCTTCGTGCCCTGTTCGCCCATCTGCCGCAGGGCCAGGTCGCTGGCTTCCTGGGCGGTGCCGAACTGCACCACGGCGCCGCGATACACGCTTAGCGATTCGGCGGCGCTGCCCAGATCGGCGTGGTGCTCGCTCGGTACTTTGCCCGGCAGGGCCTTGAGCAGGGTAACCGCCTGGTCGATGGCGGCGAGGGCGGTTTGCTGGAACTCCGGTTTGGCGCTGTAAGTGTAGCCACGCACCTGGAAGCGCGCTTGCTGCAGCAGCTTCGACACTTCAACGGCGTTGTTGAACAGCACGGCGTCGCCGCTTTGCAGCAGCGCCTGCTCGACCTCGGCAAGCAGCCCCGCGGCCTTGTCGGCGCTGGCGCCAAGCGCGGCACGGGCGGCCTCGCGGGCGTCGGCGGCGGCCTTCAGGTCGGCGAAGTAACGCTGGTAGGCCTGCACGGCGTCGCGCTGCTGTTGCAGGCGCTTGCTGTCTTCGCCTTCGCGGATGCGCTTGCTGACGTTCTGCAGTACACCCTCCAGCGATGCCAGGGCGTTTTCCACCAGGGTGGTCGACGCGGCATCGCGGTTGTGTTCGTAGGCTTGGCGGGCAATGCGCAGAACCTGGGTGCCCTGGTACACCTCGGAGATTTCGCCGAGCTTGTCACCACGGTTGATCACGCCTTCGAGGCCCAGCCAACCGGTGAGAGTGATCACCAGGGTCAGCAGCAAAACGATGCTGAAGCCGATGCCCAGTTTGAGATTGACGCTCACATTACCCAGGTGCTGGGCCATCCAACGGTACATGGTGTGACTCCACTTCGATCGATCAGGCAGGTTCTTTATTCTGGTGTTCCTGCATCGGCGCGGGGCTACAAAACTGAAGGTGGCAAAAGCGTCTAAACCGGGGCTGAAGGGTTAGCCAATGGTCTTATATAAAGTGTGGGGATTACCTTAGAACAGCCGCGCGAGCAGAGCCGTGACAGCAGTTTCCACCCGGAGAATCCGATCGCCCAGTTGCACCGGTGCCAGCCCGGCTTTGCCGAGCAGGTCGATCTCGTAAGGAATCCAGCCACCCTCCGGGCCGATCGCCAGGGTCACCGCTTCGTCCACGCCGCGAGGGCAGGGCGGATGGTTGCCGGGATGGCCGACCAGGCCAAGCGTGCCCTGGGCGATGGCGGGCAAGCGGTCTTCGACGAAGGGCTTGAAGCGCTTCTCGATAATGACCTCGGGCAGCACCGTGTCCCGTGCTTGTTCAAGGCCAAGGATGAGGTTCTCGCGGATCGCCGCGGGTTCGAGGAAGGGGGTTTGCCAGAAGCTCTTTTCCACCCGGTAGCTATTGACCAGCACCAGCTTCGTCACGCCCATGGTGGCGACGGTCTGGAACACCCGGCGGAGCATTTTCGGCCGCGGCAGGGCGAGCACGAGGGTCAGCGGCAGCTTGGCCGGTGGCGGCTGGTCGAAGCTCAGCGAGAGTTCCGCCTCATGGCCTTCCAGCCGTTCGACCGTGGCCTGGCCCATCAGGCCGCCGAGGCGGCCGACGCGCAGGCTGTCACCCACCGCGACGCGGTGGATTTCCTGCATGTGGGTAAAGCGGCGGTCGCTCAGGACCGCCCGGTCGGCCGCGATGAAGTCGGCCTCTTCGAGCAGCAGCACGTTCACTGTTGGGTCGCTGGCGGCTGGTCGTCAGGGGTGTCGCTGCGGGTGTCGTGCTCCTGGCTGCGCTTGCGGATCAAGGCGCCGAACAGCACGCCAATTTCAAACAGCATCCACATCGGTACGGCCAGCAGGGTCTGCGAGAAAATGTCTGGCGGGGTCAGGATCATGCCGACCACGAAGCAGCCGATGATCACGTACGGACGGATCTTGCGCAGGTACTGCACATCGACCACGCCGATCCACACCAGCAGCACCACCGCGACAGGAATCTCGAAGGCGACGCCGAACGCGAAGAACAGTGTCATGACGAAGTCGAGATAGCTGGCGATGTCGGTCATCATCGACACGCCTTCGGGGGTCGCGCTGGCGAAGAAACCGAAGATCAGCGGGAACACCAGGAAATAGGCGAAGGCCATGCCGGCGTAGAACAGGAAGATGCTGGACACCAGCAGCGGAATGGCGATGCGCTTTTCGTGGCGGTACAGGCCTGGCGCAATGAAGCCCCAGATCTGGTGCAGGATGAACGGGATCGCCAGGAACAGCGAAACGATCATGGTCAGCTTGAACGGCGTCAGGAACGGCGAGGCCACGTCGGTGGCGATCATCGTCGCGTTGGCCGGCAGGTGCGCGCGCAGCGGCGCCGAAACCAGGGTGTAGATCTGCTGGGCGAACGAGAACAGGCCGATGAAGATCAGAAAGACCGCCGCGACGCAGCGCAGCAGGCGAGTACGCAGTTCGGTCAGGTGCGAGACCAGCGGCATGGGCTGGTCGTGTTCCGGAATTTCGCTCATGGGGCTCGCGGCGGTTGGGTCGGTTCGGTGGACGCCGGTTGGGGCGCGTCGGCGGGTGCCGTCGGCGCCGCGGGGGCTTCGGAAATTACGGCGGCGGTGGCGGGGGCCACGGGCTCGCTGCCCGGCGTGGTGGACGGATCGGGCGTTGCGCTGTTCGGGTTGAGGATGCGCCGGGCTTCCTGCTCCAGGGAGAGGATGTGCTCGTTGTGCAGTTGCCGACGGATATCGTCAGCGCCGATCTCGCGCTCTACTTCCTGCTTGATCGCGTTGAAGCTGCGCTTGAGGCGCCCGACCCACAGGCCGGCGGTGCGCGCCGCGCCAGGCAGGCGCTCGGGGCCGAGCACCACAAGGGCGACCAGACCGACGAGCAGCAACTCACTGAAGCTGATCCCGAACATGTGTTCACTCTTTCCTTGCAGGTTCAGCGTCCTGAACCTTCTGCGCCTGGCCGTCGATGGTGTGCGGCTGGTTCAGTGGGGTGCCCTGCGGTTGTACCGGTTGGGCAGGTTGTGCGGTTTGCACGGTCGGCTCGGCGGGCTTGTCTTCTTCGTTCATGGCCTTGCGAAAGCCCTTGATCGACTCGCCCAGGTCGCCGCCGAAGTTCTTCAGTTTCTTGGTACCGAATACCAGTACCACGACGACCAGCAGAACAATCCAGTGTTTCCAGTCAAAAATACCCATGGTGCAGTTCCTCGAATGAATTCAGTTAGGCCGATGGCTGGCGGGCCGCCTTTTCGTCGTGGCCGGACAGTCCGAAACGGCGCTCCAGCTCGTCCAGCACGGCTTGCGGGTGCTGGCCCAACGCGGAGAGCATGACCATGCTATGGAACCACAGGTCGGCGGTTTCATAGATGACATCGCTGTAATCACCGCTGACGGCGGCGTCCTTGGCGGCGATGATGGTTTCCACCGACTCTTCGCCGACCTTCTCCAGGATCTTGTTCAGGCCCTTGTGGTGCAGGCTGGCGACGTAGGAGCTGTCGGGGGCCGCGCCTTTGCGCGATTCCAGCACTTCGGCCAGGCGGGTCAGGGTGTCGCTCATGTCAGTGTCCTGCGCTGTAGATGGCATGCGGGTCTTTGAGGACCGGATCGACGGTTTTCCACTGGCCGTCCTCGAAGACGCGATAGAAGCAGCTTTCGCGGCCGGTATGGCAGGCGATGTGCCCCAGTTGCTCGACCATCAGGATGATCACGTCGGCGTCGCAGTCCAGGCGCATTTCATGCAGCTTCTGCACGTGGCCGGACTCCTCGCCCTTGCGCCACAGTTTGCCACGGGAGCGCGACCAGTAGATGGCGCGCTGCTCGGCGGCGGTCAGGGCCAGCGATTCGCGGTTCATCCAGGCCATCATCAGCACGCGTCCGGTCTTGTGGTCCTGGGCGATGGCCGGCACCAGGCCGTCGCTGTTCCAGTTGATCTCGTCCAGCCAGTCTTTCATCTTCGACTCCAAAAAAGGCCACGGCCCCACGCCGATGCCGCCCGCTAGTGTGCCAGCCGTTCAACCGGCTGGCTATCGACGCACCACCAGGTAAAGGCCCGCCGCCAGCATCAGCCAGGCCGGCCAGGCGCTGGTCGCGGCGAGGTTCTCGGCACCGGCGGCAAGGGTCGCGCCACCGGCCAGCAAGCCGGCGCCGAGCAGGCGCAGGGCCCAGTGGTCGTGCTGTTTCCAGGGCGCGGGAGGGTCGTTGAGGTGGGGCTGCGACATGCGTTCGAGCAGGTCGCGGGTCATGTTGGCGAGGTGCGGCACCTGTTCGACCTGGCTGTGCAGGTTCTGCAGCAGGGTTTTCGGGCTTACCCGATCGCGCATCCAGCGTTCGAGGAACGGCTGGGCGGTGCTCCACAGGTCCAGGTCGGGATAGAGCTGGCGGCCCAAGCCTTCAATGTTCAGCAGGGTTTTCTGCAACAGAACGAGCTGCGGCTGGACTTCCATGTTGAAGCGCCGCGCGGTCTGGAACAGGCGCATCAGCACCTGTCCAAAGGAGATGTCCTTGAGCGGCTTCTCGAAGATTGGCTCGCACACGGTGCGGATCGCCGCCTCGAATTCGTTGAGTTTGGTCTGCGCCGGCACCCAGCCGGAATCGATATGCAACTGCGCCACGCGGCGGTAGTCGCGCTTGAAGAAGGCGAACAGGTTGCGCGCCAGGTAGTCCTGGTCCTCGGGGGTGAGGCTGCCGACGATGCCGCAGTCGATGGCGATGTACTGCGGGCTCCACGGCTTCACGGTGCTGACGAAGATGTTGCCGGGGTGCATGTCGGCGTGGAAGAAGCTGTCGCGGAACACCTGGGTGAAGAAGATCTCCACGCCGCGCTCGGCGAGCATCTTCATGTCGGTGCGCTGGTCGGCGAGGGTGACAAGGTCGGTGACCTGGATGCCGTAGATGCGCTCCATCACCAGCACCTTGGGCCGGCACCAGTCCCAGTAGACCTGGGGCACGTACATCATCTCCGAGCCTTCGAAGTTGCGCTTGAGCTGGCTGGCGTTGGCCGCCTCGCGGAGCAGGTCGAGTTCGTCGTAGATGGTCTTTTCGTAGTCGCTGACCACTTCCACCGGGTGCAGCAGGCGGGCGTCGGCGGAGACCCGCTCGGCGCCACGGGCAATCAGGAACAGCCAGGCCAGGTCCTGGGCGATCACCGGCTTGAGGCCGGGCCGAACCACCTTGACCACCACTTCTTCGCCGCTCTTGAGGCGGGCGGCGTGAACCTGGGCCACCGACGCCGAGGCCAGCGGTTCGACGTCGAAGCGGGCGAACACTTCGCCGACCTTGGCGCCGAGCTGTTCTTCGATCAGCGCCACGGCTTTCTGCGAATCGAACGGCGGCACGCGGTCCTGCAACAGCATCAGTTCGTCGGCGATGTCCGCCGGCAACAGGTCGCGGCGGGTGGAGAGCAACTGGCCGAACTTGATGAAGATCGGCCCGAGGTCCTGCAGCGCCAGGCGCAGGCGCGCGCCACGGCTCAGGTCGAGCTGTTTGCGCGGCAGCCAGCGCCACGGCATGAACAGCCGCAAGGCGGCCAGCCACCAGGGCAGGGGCAGGTCGAACAGCAGGTCATCGAGACGGTAGCGGATCACGACGCGCTGGATGCGCAACAGACGGCGGACGGCAAGCAGCTTCATGCGTTATCGCTGGATTCAAGGGATCGGGCAAGGCGCTCGATGCGCGCCTCGAGGCGTTCAATGTCGAGCTTGAGGGTATCGAGTTCGCCGAAGCGGGCTTCGGCTTCACGCTGGCCAACCAGCGTGCGGGATTCTTCGGCCAGGTATTCGGAGGCGGTCTGGCTCAGGCTGGTCAGGCTCTGGCGGGTCCACTTCGCGCTGTTGCGCAGGTGGCCGCTGAGCAACTGGGTTGCCACCGGACCGAGCCAGCGGGAGACTTCGTATTCCCAGTCCAGCTCCAGGTCCTGCAGCACGCCAACCAGATCCAGCAACACCGCGCTGTCACCTTCCAGCTCGACCTGCGGGCTGTGCAGCACGGCGGTCTTGTCCTGGCTGAGGGCCAGTTGCACCAGGCTGGTGGCCGGGGCGCGGAGGGTGCAGTCGGCCGGGTTAAGCCACTGGCTGGCCAGCAGCAGACCTTCATCGCTGGGCAGGATGAACAACTGCAAGGCGGGCTGGCGGCAGTCGATGGCAATGACTTTGCCATCGAGTGGCGCCAACCGCGGCAATGCGGTGCTGTCCAGGCGCAGGACACGGTTGAGGCCGTGTTCGACGCTGGCGAGAAGGCCGGCCAGCAGCATCAGGGCTTGATACCGCGGTGCAGGGCGACGATGCCGTTGGTCATGTTGTGGTAGGTGACGCGGTCGAAGCCGGCGTCGACCATCATGGCCTTGAGGGTTTCCTGGTCGGGGTGCATGCGGATCGATTCGGCCAGGTAACGGTAGCTTTCCGAGTCGTTGGTGATCAGCTTGCCGGCCAGCGGCATGAAGGCGAAGGAGTACGCGTCGTAGACCTTGGACATGAAGGTGCTGGTCGGCTTGGAGAATTCCAGCACCAGCAGGCGGCCGCCCGGCTTGAGGACGCGCAGCATCGAGCGCAGGGCATCTTCTTTATGGGTGACGTTGCGCAGGCCGAAGGCGATGGTCACGCAGTCGAAATGGTTGTCCGGGAAAGGCAGTTTTTCCGCGTCGGCCTGGACGAACTCGACGTTGCCGGCCACGCCCAGATCGAGCAGGCGGTCACGGCCGACCTTGAGCATCGAGGCGTTGATGTCGGCCAGTACGACCTGGCCGGTGGGGCCGACCAGATGGGAGAACTTGCGGGTCAGGTCACCGGTACCGCCGGCGATATCCAGCACCCGATTGCCGCTGCGCACACCGGACAGCTCGATGGCAAAGCGCTTCCACAGGCGGTGCATGCCGACGGAAAGCACGTCGTTCATCAGGTCGTATTTGGCGGCTACGGAGTGGAAAACCTCGGCGACTTTGTCGGCCTTCTGGCTTTCGGGCACGCTCTTGTAGCCGAAATGGGTGGTGGGTTCGGCGTTGTCGCCGTTGCGCTGGTCGTTCATATCGCTTCACCGGGAAAAATTACTGGCCATTCTAGGGCGTGCGGCTGGATTTGTCTTTGGCGGGGTGTGTCGCGGCGCGGGGCGTAGGCATAATGCGCGAGTATGCCCTTGCAGCCAGGATCAAGTGAATGACCCAGATCAGCGTTGAACGTAAACACAGCCTCGGCCGCGATGCCGCCCGTCAGAAGGCAGAGGCCCTGGTGGAAAAACTGTCCAGCCAGTACGACCTCAAGGCTGAATGGAAAGGCGACCGGGTCGAGGTCAAGCGCAGCGGTGCCAACGGCAGTGTCGAGATCGGCGACGACAGCATTCGCGTCGAACTGAAACTGGGCATGATGCTGTCGATGATGGGCGGCACCATCAAGGCCGAAATCGAACGCGCCCTCGACAAGGCGCTCGCCTGACGGCTCGCGAGCGGCAAGCTACAAAAGGCTGCGGCCCCCACCCTCACCTCCATCACAGCCCCCTTGCAGCTTGAAACTTGCAGCTTGCCGCTGCCGTTAGGGTGTGAATTCTAATTTTTCTCCTTACTTTTACGCTCAGGCCCCCGATTCCGTGGGCAGTTCTTCCATTCCGTCACGAGTGCGAGGTGCAGAGCATGGCCAAAGTGATCCTGAAGAAAAAAGACGATATTCAAAACAGCCTGACAGACGTCCGCGGCTACGCGCGCAAAATCTGGCTGGCCGGTCTGGGTGCCTACACCCGGGTGGGCCAGGAGAGCGCCGGCTACGTCAAGGACCTGATCAAGGCGGGTGAAGTGGTCGAGAAGCGTGGCAAGAAACGCCTCGATCACGAGCTCGATGCCGCCAACGGCGAGATCGATTCGGCGAAGCAAGAACTTCGCAGTGTGAAGGGCAAAGTCGAAGTCCAACTGGACAAAATCGAAAAGGCTTTCGACACACGGGTGGCCAGCGCCTTGAATCGCATCGGCATTCCGTCTAAACATGACGTGGAGGCACTTTCTGCCAAGCTCGATGAGCTGACGGCGTTGCTCGAACGTGTCACGGCAAAAAAATAAGGAGAGCGGGATGGCTGGCAAGAAAAATACTGAAAAAGAAGGCAGCTCCTGGATTGGGGGAATCGAGAAGTACTCCCGCAAGATCTGGCTGGCTGGTCTGGGTATCTACTCGAAGATCGACCAGGAAGGCGCCAAGACGTTCGACGACCTGGTCAAGGAAGGCGAGAAGGCCGAGAAGCAGGCGAAGAAGGGCGTTGACGCGGTGAAAGACGGTGCCAAGGACAGCGCTAAATCCGCGACCTCGCGCGTTACCGATGCGAAGGACCGTGCGCTGGGAAAATGGAGCGAGCTGGAAGGCGCATTCGACAAGCGCCTGAACAGCGCCATCTCGCGTCTCGGCGTGCCGAGCCGCAATGAGATCAAGGCGTTGCACAGCAAGGTCGACACGCTGACCAAGCAGATCGAGAAGCTCACCGGTGCATCGGTCACGCCGATTTCCGCGAAGTCCTCGACCGCGAGCAAGGCTGCGGCCAAACCGCTGGCCAAGGCTGCACCGAAAGCGGCTGCCAAGCCTGCGGCGAAAACCGCTGCGGCCAAGCCGGCTGCCAAGACTGCAGCGGCCAAGCCTGCAGCAGCCAAGACCGCTGCCGCAAAACCTGCGGCGGCAAAACCGGCTGCCAAACCTGCGGCGAAACCCGCGGCCAAGCCGGCAGCAGCCAAGCCTGCTGCGGCGAAAAAGCCAGCGGTGAAAAAGGCAGCGGCGCCGAAACCGGCCGCCAAGCCGGCTGCTCCGGCGGCCAGCGCTGCCCCAGTGGCACACGCAGCTCCGGCTGCCAGCGCCGCACCAGCAGCGCCGGCGCCTTCGGCTCCGACCCAAACCAGCCAGACCTGATCACAGGCGGCTGCAAGCAAAACGCCCGGCTTAGTGCCGGGCGTTTTACTTTGTGCTGTGGGGCCTCATCACTGGCTTGCCAGCGATCAGCATAGGTATCTATGCAGCGATAAGGCCCCCAACTTCACCCCTCCAGATACCTCAACGCCAGCTGCTCCGCCGCATGCCGTGACGGCGGTTCCAGGTGCGGCGCCACCAGCATCATGACCTGATACACCACGATCCCCACTTCCGCATCCTTGGCCAGCACGCGCTGGTAATCCAGCGAGAACAGCAGCGTCAGGGTGATCTGTTCCACCAGTTGCCCTAGCGCGCGGGTGTCGCTGGTGATCTGGCCCTGCGCCTTGAGGCTGGCCAGCAGCGCGGCGAGGGTGCGCTTCAGGGCGTTGAGCAGGCTGCGCATGTCGCGGGCCAGTTTCGGCAGGCGGCCGGTCAGGTTCGACAGGTCCTGGAACAGGAAGCGGTACTGCGCCATGCGCTCGACGATCAGGTGCAGGAACAGCCAGTAGTCCTCGGCGTCCAGGCGCACTTCGAGCGGTGGGTCGAGCAGCGGCGTCAGTTCCTCCGCGAAGCGTTCGAACAACCCCAGCACCAGCGGCTCCTTGCCGTGGAAGTGGTAGTACAGGTTGCCGGGGCTGATGCCCAGCTCGTTGGCGATTTCCAGTGTCGAGACGTTCGGCTCGCCCTGCCGGTTGAACAGGTGCAGGGCGCATTCGAGGATACGGTCGCGGGTCTTCATCCAGTCCTCGTGTTCAACGCACCAGCACGTATTTGCCGGGTGCGGGGTCCATGGCCGGGTAGCTGGCGCTGCCCAGGGTTGCATCGGTTTCGCGTTGGGCGCCGGAGCGCTCCTGAATCCACGCCAGCCACAACGGCCACCAACTGCCGTCGGCTTTTTCGGCGTCGTAGTACCAGGCGCGCGGGTCGCTGCTCAGTTTCGGGTTGTGCACGTAGTGCGACTTGGGATTGCCCGGCGGGTTGAGGATGCTCTGCACATGTCCGCTGTTGGACAGCACGAAACGGCGGTCGCCCCCCAGCAGCAGGGTCGAGCGGTACACCGCGTCCCAAGGCGTGATGTGGTCGTTGTTGCCGGCCACGTGGAAGCTGTCGACGGTGATCTTCTGCAGGTCGATCGGCGTGCCGCAGACTTCCAGCCCGGCCGGGCGGGTCAGCGGGTTGTACTTGAAGAAGTCCAGCAGGTCGCCATGCAGGGCCGCCGGCAGGCGGGCGCTGTCGTTGTTCCAGTAGAGGATGTCGAACGGCGCTGGCGCCTTGCCGAGCAGGTAGTTGTTGACGAAGTAGTTCCAGATCAGGTCGTTGGGCCGCATCCACGCGAACACCCGGCTCATCTCGCCACCGTCGAGCACGCCCTGCTGATAGGAGCGGCGTTTGGCCGCTTCGAGGGTTTGCTCGTCGGCGAACAGGCTGGCCGGGCTGTCCAACTGGCTGTCGAGCAGGCTGACCAGGTAAGTCGCGCTGTGCACCCGGCGCAGTTGCCGCTTGGCTTGCAGATGGCCCTGCAGCGCGGCCATGGTCAGGCCGCCGGCACAGGCGCCCATCAGGTTGACGTCGCGGCTGCCGGTAATCGAACGGCAGACGTTCATGGCTTCCTCGACCGCGGCCACATAACTCGACAGGCCCCATTCGCGATGCCGCGGATCGGGGTTGCGCCAACTGACGGCGAAGGTCTGCAGGCCGTTCTTGAGCATGTACTGGATGAAGCTGTTGGCCGGGCTCAGGTCGAAGATGTAGAACTTGTTGATCTGCGGCGGCACCACCAGCATGGGCCGGGCGTACTGTTTTTCGCTCATCGGGCTGTACTGGATCAGTTCCAGCAGCTCGTTGCGAAACACCACCGCGCCGGGGGTGACGGCGAGGTTGCGGCCCACCTCGAAGGCATCCCGGGCGACCTGGCGCGGCATGCCGTTGTTGTGGCGCAGGTCGTCGAGCAGGTGGCTAACGCCGCGTACCAGGCTCAGCCCGCCGGAATTGAACAGCTCCTTGATCGCCAGTGGATTGAGCAGGGTGTTGCTCGGCGACACGGCGTCGTTGAGCAGCGAGAACAGGAAATGCGCGCGGGCGCGGTCGTCCTCGTTCAACTGGCTTTCGTCGATCCACAGGCGGGTCTGTTTCTGCCAGCTCAGGTAGGCCTGCAGGCCGCGTCGGTAGAACGGGTTATGGTCCCAGGCCGGATCGCTGAAGCGGGTGTCGCGGGGGTTGGGCTGGTGCGGGGTATCGCCCAGCAGCACCCGGCCCAACTGGCCGCCCAGCGCCAGCAAATGGCTGGCGGTGTGGATCGGGTGACGCAACCCATGGCGGCTGACGTTGCGCAGGGTCGAGAGCAGATCGCGGCCGCGCAAGCCGGTGATCGCACTCTGCACGTTGATATAGGCGGCGGGGGTTGGCGCCACCGCATTCACGGGTTTGTCTTTCATCCGGCAACACTCCGTCGTCGAGCCATCAAGAACTGAACCTAAGTAACGAGCGGCCCCCACCTCGACCAGCGCACTTGCATGCTTCGGCGCTCCTGCCAAAGGTGCAAGCGATGAGGGGCGGTTCAGGCGCTCGGGGCGGGCCGAGGGTGCATGACGGCGCGTTGGCGCTCCTGCTGCAGGAACTTCATGATGATCGGCGCCACAGCCTCGGCACGAGTAATCAGGAATAAATGACCATCGTCGATTATGTGTAGCTGGGCATTGGGGATTCGCCAAGCCAGCAGGCGCATATTGATCAACGGAATCAGCGGGTCGTCGTCGCCGGCCAGCACCAGGGTCGGCTGCTGGATCTTGTGCAGCCAGTGGACGCTGGTCCAGCCGAGGCCGGCGAACAGTTGCCAGTAATAGCCGAGCTTGCCCGAGGAACGCACCTTGGACGCGTGGGACAGCGCCAGGTCAGGGTCACGCCGGAAGGCGCCACCGTAGATTTCCGGGGCGATGCGGATCACGTGGGAAGGCTGCACGTAGCGTCGCGGGCTGGCCATCAACCACAACACCTTCGGCTTGCCCGGGACCATCACCGCACCGGCGGCGGTGGCCGCCAGCACCAGTTTCTTGCAGCGCTCGGGGTAATCGTGAGCGAACTGCTGGGCCAGGGCGCCGCCCCAGGACACGCCGATGACATTGACCTGGCCGTAGTCCAGGTAATCGAGCATGCGTGCGGTCAGTTTGGCCAGGCCGGGAAAACGGTAGGGATGGCGCGGCGTCGACGAACCGCCCACGCCGGGGACATCGAAGGCGATGACTTCAAGATCGGGATCCAGCGCCTGGATGAACGGAAACACCAGTTCCAGGTTGGCGCCGATGCCATTGAACACCAGCAAGGGCGTCAAGTGCGGCTTGCCGGGGCGAACCGCGGTGCGGATGGTCTGGCCATCCAGGTCGACGGTTCGGAAGATGTACGGTTGCGGCATGCGCGGGCCCTGTTAGCGGTAAAGCGCCGCCCGCACGAGGCGGGCGGCGCGACAGATTTCAACGTTCGTGAACATAGGTGCCCGGCGCTGCTTCGCCTGCCGGGTAGGCTTTGTTACCGAGAGTGGTCGGCGACTTCTTCAGTTCGCCGGAGCGCTCGGCCAGCCAGGTCTGCCAGTACAGCCACCAGGAGTCGGTGTGCTTGCTGGAGTTTTCCTGCCAGTGGTCGGCCTCGGCCGGCATCTCGCTGCTGGTCATGTAGCGCGCCTTGGGGTTGCCCGGCGGGTTGAGGATGCTCTGGATGTGCCCGCTGTTGGACAGCAGGAACTCGACGTTGCCGCCGAACAGTTGCGCCGACTTGTAGCAGGACTTCCACGGGGTGATGTGGTCGTTGGTGCCGGCCACGCAGAAGATGTCGGTGGTGACCTGTTTGAGGTCGATCGGCGTGCCGCAGACTTCCAGGGCGTCGGCGCGCACCAGCGGGTTGTTCTTGAACATCTCGATCAGGTCGCCGTGGAAGGCGGCCGGCAGGCGCGTGGTGTCGTTGTTCCAGAACAGGATGTCGAACACCGGCGGCTCGTTGCCCAGCAGGTAGTTGTTGACCCAGTAGTTCCAGATCAGGTCATTGGGCCTCATCCAGGCGAACACCTTGGCCATGTCGCGGCCTTCCAGCACGCCGGCCTGGTAGGAATGGCGCTTGGCCGCTTCGAGGGTCTGTTCGTCGACGAACAGCGCGACCTGGGTGTCGAGGGTGGTGTCGAGCACGCTCACCAGCAAGGTCATGGCGTTGACCTTCTTCTCGCCCAGCGCGGCGTAATGGCCGACCAGCGCGGTGCAGGTGATGCCGCCGGAGCAGGCGCCGAGCATGTTCAGATCTTTGCTGCCGGTGATCGCCAGCACCACATCCACGGCTTCTTTTAGCGCGTCGATGTAGGTGGACAGGCCCCACTCACGCTGGGCCTTGGTCGGGTTGCGCCAACTGACGATGAAGGTCTGCACGGTGGAGCGCAGGCAGAAGCGCGCCAGGCTCTTTTCCGGGCTGAGGTCGAAGACGTAGAACTTGTTGATTTGTGGCGGCACCACCAGCAGCGGCTTCTCGTGCACCTGTTCGGTGATCGGGCTGTACTGGATCAGTTCCAGCACGTCATTGCGGTAGACCACCGAGCCTTCACTGGTGCCGAGGTTCTTGCCGACCTCGAAGGCGTCCATGTTCACCTGGCTGGGCATGCCGCCGTTGTGCACCATGTCCTTGGCCAGGTTGGAGAGGCCGTCGAGCAGGCTCTTGCCGCCGGTTTCGAAGAAGCGTTTGACCGCTGCCGGGTTGGCCGCGCTGTTGGTCGGCGCCATGGCTTCGGTCATCAGGTTGATGACGAAGTGGGCGCGGCTGATGTCGGTGGGTGAAAGGTTGCTGTCGCCGATCCAGTCGTGCAGTTCCTTGCGCCAGGCCAGGTAGGTCTGCAGGTAGCGGCGGTACAGCGGGTTCTGGCTCCAGGCCGGATCGTTGAAGCGACGGTCGTCGCCTTCGGGCTGCAGGCTGGACTTGCCGAAGATCACGTCCTTCAGCTCCATGCCGAAGTGCGCGACGTGCTTGGCACTGTGCAGCGGTTGCCGGATGGCCTGGCGAAGCACCATCCGAGCAGAAGTCAGCAAATCCTTGCGGCGCAAGCCTATGACCGGGTTCAGACCCAGGGTGTTCTCCGAGGCTTGGCGCTGCAGGTCATCGTTATTCTTGTTACTCATCTACGACGCTCCGTTGTCCTGAGACGAGTACCGGCTCGGCTGTTGGCGTTACACAGACGAAGCCCCGGTACTGCTGCTCGGGTGACCAGTGATAACGAATTGCGGTCTTGCGGCCGGATGTGAGCGACGATGAGCCGTGCGGGTTTTTCTGCGTGAGAAGACTGCCTGCTTTCGCTCGCGACCTCTACATACCAGCCCGTTCCCTGCCCTGTTGCCGATGCAGAGAACCTGCCAGATCCATTGGTTACCCGACTTTCCAGTTATGCGCAAGCCGGCCAGTCGCTGGCCGGTGCCAGAGGCATTCAAGCAGATCGAATTAGAAAATGCGCTCTAAAACAGGAGAGTGCCGGACTAGAGCATCAGCTTGATGGCAGATTCGGAGGGGTCGCGGGATTTGCCGGCTTCGGCGAGTTCCTGCAGGTAGTCGGACCAGAGTTCTTCCTGGCGCAGGCAGAGCTGTTCTAGGTATTCCCAGGTGAACAGGCCGCTGTCATGGCCGTCGTCGAAGCTCAGTTTCAGTGCGTACTGACCGGCCGGTTCGACCTTGCTCAGGCCAACGTTGATCTTGCCAAATTGCAGGATGGGATTGCCGTGGCCCTGGACCTCGGCGGAGGGGGAATGCACCCGCAGGAATTCGGCGGGCAGGTTGTAGACCTCATCGGGACCGTAGGTCAGGGACAGGGTCTTCGAGGCTTTGCGAAGGTTGATGGCGGTAGGCAGGCGGGACATGAGAGCTCCTTGGCTATAAGCCCCAAGCTACAAGCTGCAAGCGGATCACGTCCAGCTTGCAGCTTGAGGCTTGAAACGCGCGACGGCCCTTAGAGGATGTAGCGCGACAGGTCTTCGTTCTGCGCCAGCTCGCCGAGGTGGCTGTTGACGTACTCGGCGTCGATGCGGATCGGCGCTTCGCTGTGGGCGCTGGCCAGGTCGCCGGCGCTGAACGACACCTCTTCGAGCAGACGCTCAAGCAGGGTGTGCAGGCGACGGGCACCGATGTTCTCGGTCTTCTCGTTGACCTGCCAGGCGATCTCGGCCAGGCGCTTGATGCCTTCGGCGGCGAACTCGATGTTCAGGCCTTCGGTCTTCAGCAACTCGCGGTACTGCTCGGTGAGCGAGGCGTGCGGTTCGCTGAGGATGCGCTCGAAGTCTTCCGGGGTCAGCGCCTTGAGTTCGACGCGGATCGGCAGACGGCCTTGCAACTCGGGCACCAGATCGCTCGGCTTGCTCAGGTGGAAAGCGCCGGAAGCGATGAACAGGATGTGGTCGGTCTTGACCATGCCCAGCTTGGTGTTGACGGTGCAGCCCTCGATCAGCGGCAGCAGGTCGCGCTGCACGCCTTCGCGGGACACATCGGCGCCGCCGACGTTGCCGCGCTTGGCCACCTTGTCGATTTCGTCGATGAACACGATGCCGTGCTGCTCGACCGCTTCGAGAGCCTTGGCCTTGAGTTCTTCCTCGTTGACCAGGCGCCCGGCTTCTTCGTCACGCACCAGCTTGAGCGCTTCCTTGACCTTGAGCTTGCGGTTCTTGCGCTTGCCCTTGCCCATGTTGGCGAACAGGCTCTGCAACTGGTTGGTCATCTCTTCCATGCCCGGTGGGGCGGAAATATCGACGCCAGCGGACTCGGCAACTTCGATCTCGATTTCCTTGTCGTCCAGCTGGCCTTCGCGCAGGCGCTTGCGGAACAACTGGCGGGTGTTCGAATCGGCTGGCGCCGGATCATCGTTGAAGCCGGCACGGGCCGGAGGCAGCAGGGCGTCGAGGATACGGTCTTCGGCGGCGTCTTCGGCGCGGTGGCGCACGCGAATGATTTCCTGCTCGCGGAGCATCTTGATCGCGGCATCGGCGAGGTCACGGATGATCGACTCGACGTCGCGGCCGACATAGCCGACTTCGGTGAACTTGGTCGCTTCGACCTTGATGAACGGCGCATTGGCCAGCTTGGCCAGGCGACGGGCGATTTCGGTCTTGCCGACGCCGGTCGGGCCGATCATCAGGATGTTTTTCGGGGTCACTTCGACGCGCAGTTCGGCGGGCAGTTGCATGCGCCGCCAGCGGTTGCGCAGGGCGATGGCGACGGCGCGCTTGGCGTCGCCCTGGCCGATGATGTGGCGGTTGAGTTCGTGAACGATCTCGCGGGGGGTCATGGACATGGTAGTGGTCGTCCCTTGGCGGTGAAATCAGCGTGGAAAAGCCCGGTGGTCGTCACCGGGCGCCAGAACAACTGATTACTCGGCCAGGTCCTGCTCCTCGATGGTCAGGTTGTGGTTGGTGAACACGCAGATGTCACCGGCGATATTCAGGGCGGTCTCGGTGATTTCCCGGGCCGACAGATCGGTCTTGTTCAGCAGGGCGCGGGCCGCGGCCTGGGCGAAGCCGCCACCGGAGCCCATGGCGATCAGGCCGTCCTCGGGTTCGACCACGTCACCGTTGCCGGTGATGATCAACGAGGCGTCCTTGTTGGCGACCGCGAGCATGGCTTCCAGGCGGCTCAGGGAACGGTCGGTACGCCATTCCTTGGCCAGCTCGACGGCGGCGCGAATCAGGTGACCCTGGTGTTTTTCCAGTTGGCCTTCGAAGCGTTCGAACAGGGTGAAGGCGTCGGCGGTGGCGCCGGCGAAACCGGCGATGACCTGGCCGTGGTACAGGCGGCGCACCTTCTTGGCGTTGCCTTTCATCACGGTGTTGCCGAGGGAAACCTGGCCGTCGCCGCCCATGACGACTTTGCCGTGGCGACGAACTGAAACGATGGTGGTCAAGGGAGAGTCTCCACGCAGCGGGGCGAAAATGCCTGTGCAGACTCATATGGGGGTGGGGGGAAATATTTCAACCGTGGGAGACGGGCGGTTGGACCTTGGTCGCACTTCGTGCTTCGCACAAACCCCGTAGGAGCGAGCTTGCTCGCGATAGCGTTCGCGCTGGCAAAGATGCCGGCACGCTGACGCCATCGCGAGCAAGCTCGCTCCTACAGGGGGGGGGGAGGGGGCAATCAGCCTTCGTGGCTGATATGCCCATCCACCACGGTGAAGCGCACCGCGCCCGGCAGGCAGTGGCCGATGAACGGGCAGTTGTCGCCTTTGGAGCGCCATTGCTCGCCCGCCACGGTGGAGGCTTGCGGGTCGAACAGCACCAGGTCCGCAGCCGCGCCGACGCGCAGTTCGCCCGCCGGCAGGCGCAGCGCTGCGGCAGGACCAGCGGACAGACGCTGGAGCAAGGTCGGCAGGTCGAGCAGGCCGTCTTCCACCAGGGTCATGGCCAGCGGCAGCAGCAGTTCGACGCTGCTGATGCCCGGTTCGGTGGCGCCGAACGGCGCCAGCTTGGCGTCGCGCTCATGGGGCTGGTGATGGCTGGAAATCGCCTGGATCACCCCGGACTTCACCGCTTCGCGCAGGCCGTCGCGGTCGGCGCGGGTGCGCAGCGGCGGTTGCACGTGGTACAGGCTGGAGAAGTCCACCAGCGCTTCGTCGGTGAGGATCAACTGGTACAGGGCGACATCGGCGGTCACCGGCAGACCGCGGGCCTGGGCCTGGGCGATCAGTTGGGCGCCGCGGGCGCTGGTCAGTTGGCTGAAGTGCGCGCGCACGCCGGTTTGTTCCACCAGCAGCAGGTCGCGGGCGAGGGCCACGGTCTCGGCGGTTTCCGGGATGCCCGGCAGGCCGAGGAAGCTGGCCATCGCGCCTTCGTGCGCCAGGCCGCCGTGGGCCAGGTCGCGGTCCTGGGAGTGGAAGATCACGGTCAGGTCGAAGGTGGCCGCATATTCCAGCGCCCGGCACAGGGTGCGGGTGTTGCGGAAACTTTCCAGGCCATTGCCGAAGGCGACGCAACCGGTGTCGCGCAGGGCCACCAGTTCGGCCAGTTGCTCGCCTTCCAGGCCTTTGCTCAGGGCGCCGATCGGGAACACCTTGGCGTGGCCGGCTTCGCGGGCGCGGTCGAGGATCAGCTCGGCGACCGCCGAGGTGTCCAGCACCGGTTTGGTGCGCGGCGGGCAGCACAGGCTGGTGACGCCACCGGCGGCGGCGGCGCGGGTTTCGCTGGCGATGGTGCCCTTGCGGCTGTAGCCGGGCTCGCGCAGCGAGACGCTGAGGTCGACCAGGCCAGGCGCGGCGACCAGGCCCTTGGCGTCGAGGCTGCGGGCAGCGCTGAAGCCGGCCGGGGCGGCACCGATGGCAACCACCTTGCCGCCATCGATGTGCAGGTCGGTGACCTGGTCCAGGCCGCTGTTGGGGTCGATGACCCGGGCGCCGAGGATACTGAGGGTCACTGGGCGTTCTCCTGCTCGAATTGACGTTGGGCGTTCTGCCCGCTCATGGCCATGGACAGCACCGCCATGCGGACGGCGATGCCGTAGGTAACCTGGTTGAGGATCACCGAATGGGCGCCGTCGGCCACCGCCGACTCGATTTCCACGCCGCGGTTGATCGGGCCGGGGTGCATGACGATGGCGTCCGGCTTGGCGCCGGCCAGGCGCGCGGTGGTCAGGCCGAACAGGCGGTAGAACTCGCCTTCGCTGGGCAGCAGGCCGCCGGCCATGCGCTCACGCTGCAGGCGCAGCATGATCACCACGTCGACGTCCTTCAGGCCTTCTTCAAGGTTGGTGTAGACCTTCACGCCGTACTGCTCGATACCGATCGGCAGCAGGGTTTTCGGGCCGATCACGCGGATGTCCGGGCAACCGAGGGTCTTCAGCGCGAGCATGTTCGAACGCGCCACCCGCGAGTGCAGGATATCGCCGACGATGGCCACCGACAGGTTTTCGAAGCCGCCCTTGTGCCGACGAATGGTCAGCATGTCGAGCATGCCCTGGGTCGGGTGGGCGTGGCGGCCGTCACCGCCGTTGATGATCGCCACTTCCGGGCAGACGTGCTCGGCGATGAAGTGCGCCGCGCCGGAGTCGCCGTGGCGGACCACGAACATGTCGGCGGCCATCGCTTCGAGGTTGCGCAGGGTGTCGAACAGGGTTTCGCCCTTGCTGGTCGAGGAGGTCGACACGTTCAGGGTGATCACGTCCGCCGACAACCGCTGGGCGGCCAGTTCGAAGGTGGTGCGGGTGCGGGTGGAGTTCTCGAAGAACACGTTGCAGACGGTCTTGCCGCGCAGCAACGGGACTTTTTTCACCGCCCGGGCGCCGACTTCGAGGAACGAGTCGGCGGTGTCGAGGATTTCGGTGAGCAGCTCGCGGGGCAGGCCGTCGAGCGAGAGGAAGTGGCGTAGCTGGCCCTGGTCATTGAGCTGCAGCGGGCGCTTGGCGTCGAGTGGCGTCATCGCGGGGGACTCTTAAAGGGCGGAAGCGGAAGCGAGGTCCTGGCGCTCGAGGACGAGCGGCGCGGGGCCGAGCAATTTTACCCGTTCATGGGCGGCCAGCGACAGGGTGGCGCCGACCACGTTCGGCCGGATCGGCAGTTCGCCGGCGTCCAGGTCGAGCAGGCAGACCAGGGTCACGCTGGCCGGGCGGCCATAGTCGAACAATTCGTTGAGGGCGGCGCGGATGGTCCGGCCGCTCATCAGCACGTCGTCCACCAGCACCAGGTGCTGGCCTTCGATCTCGAACGGCAGCTCGGACGGGCGCACCTGCGGGTGCAGGCCGTTCTGGCTGAAGTCGTCGCGGTAGAACGAAACATCGAGGGTGCCGAGGGCGGCGTCGCTGCCCAGCTCGTCCAGCAGCGCCTTGGCTACCCAGACGCCACCGGTACGGATACCGATGTAGCGGGGTTCGGCGATGTTGCGGCGGCTCAGATGGGCGCGAAGGTCAACGGCCATCTGCCGGATCAGTTCGGCGGGATTGGGTAGGCTCATGCGTGCTCCTCAAATGGCCGGGGCAGAGGGCTGGCCCGGCTTGATACGTTACGACTGCGCGGGATTGGCCTCCAGCCAGCCTTGCAGCAGCAGGGCGGCGGCGATGGCATCGACCGGGTTGTCGCGATAACTGCCGCGCTGGCCACCACGGGCCATGCGCTCGCCCTTGGCCTCGAAGGTGGTCAGGCGTTCGTCGTGGGTGTGTACCGGCAGGTTGAAGCGGCCGTTCAGGCGGCGGGCGAACTTTTCGGCGCGCGCGCTCATTTCGCTGGGCGTGCCGTCCATGTTCAGCGGCAGGCCGACCACCAGGGCGTCGGGCTGCCATTCCTTGATCAGTTTTTCGATCTGGCTCCAGTCCGGCACGCCGTTCTGCGCCTTCAGCGTGCACAGTTCGCGGGCCTGGCCGGTGATCATCTGGCCGACGGCGACGCCGATCTGCTTGCTGCCGTAGTCGAAACCCAGCAGCAGACGAAGTTCGGCCATCAGGCGTGCCCCGCCTGGCTGGTGAGCAGGTGCAGGTTGATGCCGAGCTGCGCGGCGGCGGCGTCGAGGCGCAGCTCGCAGGCGATGCCAAAGAGGATTTCGGGGTCGAACGGGCAATTCAGCCAGGCGTTGTCGGCCAGTTCCGCTTCCAGTTGCCCGGCTTCCCAGCCGGCGTAGCCGAGGGTGATCAGGCTCTGGCGCGGGCCGCTGCCGTCGGCGATGGCAAACAGCACATCTTGCGAGGTGGACAGCGACAGGCCGTCGAGTTCGATGGTGGCCTGATACGACTTCTCACTGGTGTGCAGCACAAAACCGCGGTCGGTCTGGACCGGGCCGCCGATGTAGATCGGCACGTTCGCGCTGGCGGGCGATGGCTCGACCTCCGGCTGCAACTGCTCGAGGATATCGGCCAGGGTCAGCTCCTGCGGACGGTTGATCACCAGGCCCATGGCACCGTTGGCGTTGTGCTCGACGATGTAGGTCAGGGTCTGCGCGAAATTCGGGTCCGCCATGTGCGGCATGGCGATCAGGAACTGGTGCTTGAGGTAAGTCGGGCTGAGGTTTTTCATAGCTATGTAGTGTGGCGGCGAGGCGTCGGACTGACAAGCCGCGCCACGGCCTTAATTGCTCGACAGGCGGTCGCCACGGGCGAAGCGCCAGGTGCGGATGATTTCCAGCCGGTCGATGTCGTTCAGGTCGCCGGTGAACGGCGCAAAAGGCGCCGCCAGGCGGACGATGCGCTGTGCCGCCTGGTCCAGCAGCGGCTGGCCGGACGACTCCAGCACCAGCACCTCGTAGAGCGAGCCGTCGCGGTTGATCGACACCATCAGCCGCAGGCTGCCGTAGATCTGCTGGCGGCGGGCTTCGTCGGGGTAATTCAGGTTGCCGATGCGCTCGACCTTCTTGCGCCACTCGTCCTTGTACCAGGCGCCCTTGTCGCGCATGGTCGAGGCGGCGCTGATGCGGTGGATACGCGGGCGCTTGGCATAGAGCTGTTGTTCATTGGCCAGTTCAGCTTCGAGGCTGGCGATCTGGTCGGATAGCTGCGAGCTGTCGAAGTCCGGGGTGGTGGCCTTGGGCGCCTGCTGGGGCTTGGCTTCCTTGGGGGTGTTCTGGACTTTCTGCGGCTTCGGCGCGACGGTGGTGACCACGGCCTTGGCCGGCGGCGGCGGGACATCTTCCTGGCGCGATACCGGCGGCGGGGTGACCTTGTTCACCTTGCTGTCCTGGAACGGCGCCACCTCGGTGGTCTTCGGCACCTCGGCCTTGTCCAGCGTGCCGGCGCCCTGCTGGTTTTCCTGGGCGAGGAAATCAGCTTTTTTCGGCGCCACTTCGCTCTTGAAGGTCGCCAGGGTGATTTCCATGGTCCGGCGGATTTCTTCGGGCTTGGCGAAGGTGAAACTCACCCCGAGGATCAGCGCCAGGTGCAGCAGGGCGGCCACGAACAGGGTAAAACCCAGGCGGTCCGCCGCGCGAACGCGGGGCGGGGCAAAGTCGGCGGGGAGCTCGGCGGGAAGCGTCATCGATAGTCCAGCAGCCGGGATGAACCGGCGGAGCAGGGTGCCCAGGTCGTGAAAGACCGGCATGATAACCCACTCCGTACGGTTTCCCCTTGTCGTCGGTCAGCGTGCCTTGAGCTTGCGATCGATGGCGTCCATCAGTTGCGCGCCGATCTTGGTGCCGTAGGCGTTGTCGATTTCGCGAATGCAGGTCGGGCTGGTGACGTTGATTTCAGTGAGGTGCTCGCCGATCACATCGAGGCCAACGAACAGCAGGCCTTTTTCGCGCAGGGTCGGGCCGACCTGGGCGGCGATCCAGCGGTCGCGCTCGGTCAGTTCGCGGGCTTCGCCGCGACCGCCGGCAGCCAGGTTGCCGCGGGTTTCGCCGCTGGCCGGGATGCGCGCCAGGCAGTACGGCACCGGTTCGCCGTCGATCATCAGGATGCGCTTGTCGCCGTCCTTGATTGCCGGCAGGTAGGCCTGGCCCATGATCTGCTGGGTGCCGTGCAGGGTCAGGGTTTCAAGAATGACCGAGAGGTTCGGGTCGCCGGCGCGGTGGCGGAAGATCGAAGCACCGCCCATGCCGTCCAGCGGCTTGAGGATGACGTCGCCATGCAGGGCCGCGAATTCGCGCAGGATGTCCGGACGGCGGCTGACCACGGTGGGCGGCGTGCAGTGCGGGAACAGCGTGGCGAACAGCTTTTCGTTGCAGTCGCGCAGGCTCTGCGGACGGTTGACCACCAGCACGCCGGCGGCTTCGGCCTGCTCCAGCAGGTAGGTGCTGTAGACGAACTCCATGTCGAACGGCGGATCCTTGCGCATCAGGATCACGTCGAGGTCGCTCAGCGGGGCGTCTTGCTCGGCGTCCAGTTCGAACCAGCGGGCAGGGTCGGCGAAGACCTTCAGCGGGCGCATCCGGCCGCGGGCCACGCCCTGGTTCTGGTAGAGATCCTGCTGTTCCATGTAGAACAGGCTCCAGCCGCGCTCCTGGGCAGCGAGCAGCATGGCCAGCGAGCTGTCCTTCTTGTAGGAGATGGACGCGATGGGGTCCATGACAATGCCGAGGCGAACGCTCATCGGGGAATTTCCTCTCGGCGGCGCGGGGCCGCGGTAGCTCGAATGAAAAGTGGCGTCAGGGTGGCGCTCGCAAGGCTGGCGGTCAAGGGAAAAACGCGGCCAGGCCGGGCCCTGCCCCGGCTCGATGGAATGCACCCCATGAGTGTGCTAAAAATGCGTGGCAGGTGGCCGGCATGGCGCTACTTATCAGGTAACGGTAGAGCGAATATGGTTCAGCCCGACACGGCATTGAAGGTGATGGTGATCGACGACTCCAAGACGATTCGTCGCACCGCGGAAATGCTGCTCAGTGAAGCAGGGTGTGAGGTCATCACGGCAATCGACGGTTTCGATGCCCTGGCCAAGATCGTCGACCACCGTCCCGGCATCATCTTCGTCGATGTGCTGATGCCGCGCCTGGACGGCTACCAGACCTGCGCGCTGGTCAAGCACAACAGCGCGTTCAAGGATATTCCGGTGATCATGCTGTCGTCCCGCGACGGCCTGTTCGACAAGGCCCGGGGCCGGATCGTCGGCTCGGATCAGTTCCTCACCAAACCGTTCAGCAAGGAAGAACTGCTGGAAGCGATCCGCGCCCACGTGCCCGGTTTCGCCGCAGAAGAACAACACGCACCCTGACGCCACGGCCAAGGCCGCTGGCGTCTTTTCCTTTCATGGGGAACAGCATGGCCCGAATTCTGATCGTCGATGACTCGCCGACTGAAATGTACAAACTCACCGAAATGCTCGAAAAAAACGGGCACACGGTGCTCAAGGCGGAAAATGGCGCCAATGGCGTTGCCCTGGCGGTCCAGGAAAAGCCCGACGCGGTGCTGATGGACATCGTCATGCCCGGCGTGAACGGTTTTCAGGCCACCCGGCAACTGAGCAAGAACCCGGAAACCTCACACATTCCCATCATCATCGTCACCACCAAGGACCAGGAAACCGACAAGGTCTGGGGCAAGCGCCAGGGCGCCAGTGATTATCTGGTCAAGCCGGTGGATGAAGATGCCCTGATCAAGGTGCTCGACGGCGTTCTCAAGGGTTGAGCCGCGGGGCCATGGGCGAATCGCTGACGGCGTTCGAGCTGCTGCTGGACATCGACCGGCGCTGCCGCCTGCTGGCTGCCGACCTGCCGTTGCAGGAAACCCGCCTGCAATCCTGGAGCGGGATTGGTTTTCGTCTTGGCGGGCATTGTTTCGTTGCGCCGATGGGCGAGGTCGCCGAAGTGCTGCAGGCGCCCCGCCTGAGCCGCATCCCCGGGGTCAAACCGTGGGTCGCCGGGGTGACCAACCTGCGCGGACGCTTGCTGCCGGTGACTGACCTCTGCGGTTTTCTTGGCCTGGAGCCCGCGGTGACGCGCAAGCAGCGCCGGGTGCTGGTGCTGGACCATGAAGAGCTGTTCACTGGCCTGCTGGTCGACGAAGTGCTCGGCCTGCAGCATTTCGCCCTCAACAGCCTGGAGCTGTCGCCACCCTCGCCGCTGTTGACCGGCGCCGCGCCGTTCGTCCAGGGGCATTTCCAGCGTGAGCACTGCTGGGGGATTTTCAGCCCGTTCGCCCTGGCCCAGGCGCCCGGTTTTCTCGATGTCGCGCTGTAAAGGAATGCCAGACCCGTGACCCAATTCAGACCCGCCAGCGCAGTCAAAGGCTCTCGCAGCAGCGCACAGATCGCCGCACTGTTCGTCGTGCTGATCCTGTCGATCATCCTGCTGTTCGCCAACTTCGCCTACCTCAACACCCAGGCCAACCACGACAAGCAGTACATCGGTCACGCCGGCGAACTGCGGGTGCTGTCCCAGCGCATCGCCAAGAACGCCACCGAGGCTGCGGCCGGCAAGACCGTGGCCTTCCGCCTGCTGAGCGAGGCGCGCAATGACTTCGAACAGCGCTGGGGCTACCTGAAGAAGGGCGATTCGAGCACCGGCCTGCCGTCGGCGCCGCCGGCGGTGCGTGCCGAGATGGACGCGGTGCAGCGCGACTGGGAAAACCTGCGCAAATACACCGACACCATCCTCGCCAGCGAGCAGACCGTGCTTTCCCTGCATCAGGTCGCCGCGACCCTGGCCGAAACCGTGCCGCAGTTGCAGGTCGAGTACGAGAAGGTCGTGGAAATCCTCTTGCAGAGTGGCGCGCCGGCCAATCAGGTGGCGGTGGCCCAGCGTCAGGCGCTGCTGGCCGAGCGCATCCTGGGTTCGGTCAACACCGTACTGGCCGGCGACGAAACCTCGGTGCAGGCCGCCGATGCCTTTGGCCGCGACGCCAACCGCTTCGGCCAGGTGCTGGAAGGCATGCTCGGCGGCAACTCGACCATCCAGATCACCCGTGTCGAAGACCCCGACGCCCGCGCCCGCCTCGGTGAAATCGCCGAGCTGTTCCAGTTTGTCGCGGGCTCGGTGGACGAAATCCTCGAAACCTCGCCGGAGCTGTTCCGCGTGCGGGAAGCCGCCGGCAATATCTTCAGTCTCTCGCAGACCCTGCTGGACGAAGCCTCGCGCCTGGCCAGCGGTTTCGAAAACCTCGCTGGCGGGCGCACCCTGGATACCGTTGGCGGCTACGTGCTGGGCTTGCTGGCGCTGGCCTCGATCATCCTGATCGGCTCGGTGATGGTCCGCGAGACCAACCGCCAGTTGACCGAAACCGCCGAGAAGAACGAACGCAACCAGCAGGCGATCATGCGCCTGCTGGACGAAATCGAAGACCTCGCCGATGGCGACCTGACCGTCACCGCCTCTGTCACCGAGGACTTCACCGGCGCCATTGCCGACTCGATCAACTATTCCATCGACCAGCTTCGCGACCTGGTGGCGACCATCAACCTCAGCGCCGAGGAAGTCGCCAGCGCCGTCGAAGACACCCAGACCACCGCGCACCAGCTCGCCAAGGCCTCCGAACACCAGGCGCAGCAGATCGCCGATGCGTCGATGGCGGTGGGCGACATGGCCGAATCCATCGACCGGGTGTCCGGGCATGCCTACGAGTCGGCCAAGGTGGCCGAGCGCTCGGTTGCCATTGCCAACAAGGGCAACGAGGTGGTGCACAACACCATCCACGGCATGGACAACATTCGCGAGCAGATCCAGGACACCGCCAAGCGGATCAAGCGTCTTGGCGAGTCTTCCCAGGAAATCGGCGACATCGTCAACCTGATCGACGACATTGCCGACCAGACCAACATCCTCGCCCTCAACGCGGCGATCCAGGCGTCCATGGCCGGTGAGGCCGGGCGCGGGTTTGCCGTGGTGGCCGACGAAGTGCAGCGGCTGGCCGAGCGCTCATCGTCGGCGACCCGACAGATTGAGGCGCTGGTGCGGGCGATCCAGGTCGATACCAACGAAGCGGTCATCTCCATGGAGCAGACTACCGCCGAGGTGGTGCGCGGCGCGCGCCTGGCACAGGATGCCGGCGTGGCCCTGGCCGAGATCGAAGGCGTGTCGCAGACCCTCGCCGAGCTGATCCACAGCATTTCCGACGCGGCGCAGTTGCAGACCTCCTCGGCCGGACAGATCTCCCACACCATGGCGATCATCCAGCAGATCACCTCGCAGACCTCGTCCGGCTCGACCGCCACCGCCGAAAGCATCGGCAACCTGGCGCGGATGGCCAGCGAAATGCGTCGCTCGGTTTCGGGCTTCACCCTGCCACCGGCACCGGAGTCGCGCTGATCCGGCGCGTGGGCATTATTGGCAACGGGAGTGGGTATGGCTGACCGGCAAGATTTCGTCGCCCTGGCGTGGACCAAGGGGGCGATTGACGAGAGCCTCGGGCAGGCGCGGCAGGCGCTGGACCACTTCGCCGGCAATTCGGGTGAGGCGCAGGAACTGAGCGGCTTCATCGACAGCCTGCACCAGGTGCACGGCTGCCTGGTGATGCTCGAGCTCAAGGGCGCGGCGCTGCTCGCCGAAGAAATGGAACTGCTCGCCAGAGCCTTGGGCGAGGGCCGCGTGCCCGCCCGTGGTGAAGCGCAGGGCATGCTGTTTCGTGCGCTGAGCCAGTTGCCGTTGTACCTGGACCGCCTGCGCGGCGCCCGCCGCGATTTGCCGTTGCTGGCGCTACCGCTGCTCAATCAGTTGCGCGCGGCCCGGGGTGCCGAGGCCGTTGGCGAGGGCGCCCTGGGCGTGATCCCCGCGCCGGCGGCCGGCGACAGCCTGGAACTGTCGCTCGATGCCCTGCAAGGCCAGTTGCCGACGATGCCCGACCGCGATGCGCTGCGTTCGGTGGTGGCGGCGGTGCGCGAAGACCTGATCCGCATCAAGGAGCGCCTTGACCAGTTCGTTCGCGGCGACCGCGAGCAGCTTTCGGAACTCGACGCCCTGCTCGCGCCGCTGCGGCAGATGGCCGACACCTTGGCGGTGCTGGGCTTCGGCCAGCCGCGCCGGGTGATTCTCGATCAGGTTGCCGTTTTGCAAGGTGTGGTTCAGGGCCAACGGGCGCTGGAAGACGCGCTGCTGATGGACGTGGCCGGCGCGCTGCAGTACGCCGAAGCGACGTTGGGCGGCATGGTCGGCTCCCTCGAATCCTTGAATCAGACGCCGCCGCCCGGCACCGACCTCACGGAAATCCGCCAACTGGTGCTGGATGAAGCACACGGCGTGCTGTTGCAGGCCCGCGATCTGATTGCCGATTGCCTTGAAGCCGGTTGGGAGCGCCAGCGCCTGCAGCCGCTTCCCGACCTGCTGGTGCAGATTCGTGGCGCCCTGGCGATGCTGATGCTGCCGCGACCCGCTGCGCTGGTGCAGCGCTGCACCGACTACCTCCAGGCCCACGTGCTGCAGGCCGAATCGTTGCCCGGCAGTGTGGAACTGGACCATCTGGCCGATGTGATCGCCAGCCTCGAATGCTACCTGCAAGCCATGAGCATCGACCTGCAAGCCGAGGTCGATCCGCTGCTGGAGCGCGCCGGCAACGCCCTGGCTGCGCTGGGCTTCGCGGCGCCGACGGCGCCGGTGGCGGAACCCCTCGTGGTGGTTGCCGCACCGTTGCCGGTGGATGACGAACTGCGCGAAGTCTTCCTCGAAGAAGCCGAGGAAGTGCTGCAACAACTGGACGAGCATTGGCAGCAATGGCGCGGCGAGGGCCATCCCCGCGAAGCGCTGGTGGAACTGCGCCGCGGCTTCCACACGCTCAAGGGCAGCGGGCGCATGGTGCGCGCGCAGGTCCTGGCGGAGCTGGCCTGGGGCACCGAGCACCTGCTCAACCGCATGCTCGAAGGCCGCGTCAGCAGCAGTGACGAGGTGCTCAAGGCGATCGAACAGGTGCTCACCTTGATGCCGCCGCTGGTGGCCGAGTTCGGCAGCGGCGAGGAACACGCTCACGCGCGGGTCGAGCACCTGGCCGGCCATCTTCATGCGTTGGCGATGAATGACCCGGTGACGGGCGGCGAGAAGTCGGACGCCCTCGACCCGCAACTGCTGGAGATTTTCCGCAACGAGGCCCAGGCCCACCTGGCCAGCCTCGACGCGTTTCTTGAAGGCGCCGAATTGCACCTGCCGGCGCCGGTCAGCGACGATCTGCAGCGCGCTTTGCACACACTGAAGGGCAGCGCAGCGATGGCCGGGGTGACCCCGATCGCCGAACTGGCCACCGCGCTGGACTTGCTGGCGCGGGAGTTCAAGGCCCATCAACTGGGCTTCGACCTCGATGAAATCTACCTGCTGCAAATGGCCGAGCCGCTGATGCGCCGCGGTCTGGAGCAACTGGGCAGCACGCCGCTGGCGCCGATCAAGGGCGCCGACATCCTGATCGAACAGGTCGATCAGGTGGTCAGCGCACGGCTGCAGGCGCTGCTTGATTCGCCGAGCGATCAGTTGCGGATCAAGCGCGATCCGCAACTGATCGCCAGCTTCCTTAATCAGGGCATGGATATCCTGCTGGATGCCGAGTCGTTGTTGCAGCGCTGGCAAGAGCACCCCGGCGAGCGCCACGAACTCAGCTCGCTGCTCGATGAACTGACCACCCTCGGCCAGAGCGCTCATCTGGCCAACTTGTGGCAGGTCGATGAGCTTTGCGAAGCGCTGCTGGATCTTTACGGTGCGGTGGAAGAGAGCAGCCTGGCGGCCGATGCGCGCTTCTTCGAGGAGGCGCAGCACGCTCATGAAGCGCTGATCGACATGCTCGACCAGATCGCCGCAGGCCAGGAGGTGGAGCCTTGCCCGGAGCGACTGCATGCGCTGCGCGCGCTGTTGGAAGAAGGGCTCGATCCCGGCGCCATGGGCCTGGTGCGCAGCCACGGCGATGGACCGGCGAGCATCGCCGAACTGGGCAGCGTCACCCGCGAACTGACCAGTCAGGCGGATGACAGCGAGCTGGTGGAGCTTTTCCTCGAAGAAGCCATCGACGTCCTCGACAGCGCCGACCAGGCGCTGGCGCGCTGGCTGCAAGACCCGGAAAACGCCTCGGCGCTCTCCTCGTTGCAACGCGACCTGCAAACCCTCAAGGGCGGCGCGCAGATGGCCGGCATCGGCGCGCTGGATGTGCTCGCCCATGAACTGGAATTGCTTTACGAAGGGCTGGTCGACCGACGCTACAGCCCTTCACCGTCGTTGAGCGGTTTATTGCGCGGCAGCCACGCGCTGTTGGCGCGGATGCTGGCGCAAATCAGCCAGGGCCAGCCGCTGGAGTCGGTGGTGGAAACCCTCGCCGGGCTGCGCGAGTTCCGCCACAACGCGGTGCCCCAGACCGGCGCTGCCAAACCCGGCGCGCAGGTGGCGCAGGAAGGCGACAAGGAACTGCTGGAAGTCTTCCTCGAAGAAGGCGTGGATATCGTTGAAAGCGCCGCCGCGGCGCTGACCCGCTGGCAGTCTGAGCCGCGCAACAGCGTCGAAGTGGAAAACCTCCTGCGCGACCTGCACACCCTCAAGGGCGGCGCGCGGATGGTGGAAATCGCGCCCATCGGCGACCTCGCCCACGAACTCGAATTCCTTTACGAACACCTCGCCGCCGGCCAGCTCCAGCCCAGTCCGGCGCTGTTCAGCCTGTTGCAGAACTGCCACGACCGGCTGGCGCACATGCTCGACGCGGTGCGCCTGCAACAGCCGCTGCACGCGGCCACCGCGCTGATCGACTACATCCGCAACTTCAGCAGCGCGGCCCTGAGCGACAGCGCCGCTGCCGCGCCGGGCAACGATGCGACGCCGGCCGAAGCACCGGCCCCGGCGCCAGAGCGCGCGGCGCTGGATGTGGTCAAGGTCAACGCCGAGCTGCTCGACGACCTCGGCAACCTCGCGGCCGAAACCTCCATCGCCCGTGGCCGCCTGGAACAGCAGGTCAACGATGCGCAGGTGGCCCTGAATGAAATGGAAACCACCCTGGAGCGCATGCGCGATCAGTTGCGCCGGCTCGACACCGAAACCCAGGGCGGCATCCTCAGCCGTCTGCAGGCCGAAGGCGATGCGCTGGGCTACGACGACTTCGACCCGCTGGAAATGGACCGCCATTCGCAGCTGCAGCAGTTGTCCCGGGCGCTGTCGGAGTCGGCCTCCGACCTGCTCGATCTGAAAGAAACCCTGACCGTGCGCAACCAGACGGCGCAGGGCCTGTTGCAGCAGCAGGCGCGGGTCAACAGCGAGTTGCAGGAAGGTCTGATGCGCACGCGTATGGTGCCGTTCGAGCGGCTGGTGCCGCGTTTGCAACGGGTGGTGCGCCAGGTTGCCAGCGAGCTGGGCAAGCAGGTCGAACTGGTGGTGGGCAACGCCGAGGGCGAAATGGACCGCAGCGTGCTGGAACGCATGGTCGCGCCGTTGGAACACATGCTGCGCAACGCCGTCGACCACGGCCTGGAAAGCCGCGAAGCGCGGCTGGCGGCGGGAAAGCCGGAGTTGGGGATGATCGCCCTGAACCTGCTGCACGAAGGCGCCGACATCGTTATCGAAATGTTTGACGACGGCGCCGGGGTGCCGCTGGAAGCGGTGCGCACCAAGGCCATCAAGCGTGGCCTGCTGGCGCCGGACAGCGAACTCAGCGATCACGAAGTGATGCAGTTCATCCTGCAGCCTGGTTTTTCCACCGCTGAGAAAATCACCCAGATTTCCGGGCGCGGGCTGGGCATGGACGTGGTCCATGAAGAGGTCAAGCAGCTCGGCGGCTCGATGGTTATCAGCTCGGTGCCCGGCAAGGGCGCGCGTTTCCTGATTCGCCTGCCGTTCACCGTCTCGGTCAACCGCGCGCTGATGGTGCATTGCGGCGAGGAACAGTACGCGCTGCCGCTCAATGCCATCGATGGCGTGGTGCGGGTGCCGCCGGCGGAACTGGAGGCGTGCTACCAGCTCGACCCGCCGCGCTACGAGTACGCCGGGCATCGCTACGAGCTGCGCTACCTCGGCGAGTTGTTGCAAGGCGAGCGACAGCCGCGCCTGCTGGGCCAGAGCCTGCCGTTGCCGGTGCTGCTGGTGCAGGCCCATGACCAGCAGTTCGCGGTGCAGGTGGATAGCCTGTCGGCCAGTCGCGAGATCGTGGTCAAGAGCCTCGGCCCGCAGTTCGCCGCGGTGCAGGGCCTGGCCGGAGCGACGCTGCTGGGCGACGGTCGGGTGGTGTTGATCCTCGATCTGCTGGAACAGTTGCGCGCCTTGCACCTGCGCTTGTCGCGGCAGGCCGACACCACCACGCGCCACGCCAATGTGGCGCTGCTCGGTGGTCCGGCGCGGCCGCTGTTAGTGCTGGTGGTGGACGATTCGGTGACGGTGCGCAAGGTCACCGGACGCCTGCTTGAGCGGCACGGCATGAACGTGCTGACCGCCAAGGACGGTGTCGACGCCATGGCCGTGCTGCAGGAGCACCGGCCCGACGTGCTGCTGCTGGATATCGAAATGCCGCGGATGGACGGCTTCGAAGTGGCGACCCAGGTCCGCCATGACCCGAAACTGAAGAACCTGCCGATCATCATGATCACCTCGCGGACCGGCCAGAAGCACCGCGACCGGGCCATGGCGATCGGCGTCAATGACTACCTGGGCAAGCCGTACCAGGAATCGGTGCTATTGCAGAGCATCGCCCGCTGGAGCCATTCCCATGCTTGAGCAAGGAGCCCGAAACGGCCGTCGCAGCAGCCTGACCGGGCTGTTGTTGCCGTTGAGCGACCGTTGCCTGGTGCTGCCCAACGTGGCGGTGGCCGAACTGATCGGCTACCAGGCCTGCACCCCGGCGCCCGATGAGCCGGCCTGGCTGCTGGGCTGGATCGATTGGCGCAGCCAGCGTCTGCCGCTGCTGAGTTTCGAGGCCGCCTGCGGTGGCCAGACCCAGGTCGGCGAGCGCGCGCGGATCGTCGTGCTCAATGCCCTCGGCGGCGCCCAGCGCAGCTTCTTCGCCTTGCTGGTGCAGGGCATTCCGCGCTCGTGCAAGCTCGACAGCCAGCTCAACTACGTCGACGTGCCGCTCAGCGAACTGGAGCTGGCGGCGGTGCAGGTGGGCGAGCAAGTCGCCCGGGTGCCGGATCTGGTCGGTCTGGAACGGCTGCTGCCGCCCGTTTAGAAATCACCCCAGAGTTGCTGCGCCACCGCCAGCGCCACCACCGGCGCGGTTTCGGTGCGCAGCACCCGTGGGCCGAGGCGTGCGGCGTGGAAGCCGGCGGCCTTGGCCTGATCGACTTCCGCCTCGGACAAACCGCCTTCCGGGCCGATCAGAAACGCCAGGCTGTCCGGCCGGGCATGGCTGACCAGCGGCTCGGCCACCGGGTGCAGGACCAGCTTGAGTTGCTCGTCGCTACTGGCCAGCCATTCGGTCAGGGTGAGCGGCGGGTTGATCCGCGGCACGCTGGAGCGCCCGCACTGTTCACAGGCGCTGATCGCCACCTGGCGCCAGTGGGCCAGGCGCTTGTCGGCGCGTTCGTCTTTCAGGCGCACTTCGCAGCGTTCGCTGACGATCGGCGTGATCACATTGACGCCCAGTTCGGTGGCTTTCTGGATCGCCCAGTCCATCCGCTCGCCACGGGACAGGCCCTGGCCGAGGTGGATGTGCAGCGAGGATTCGGCCTGGCCGGGGAGGGCTTCGGTGAGGCTGACGCGCACGGTTTTCTTGCCGACTTCGAGCAGTTGGCCGAGGTATTCCTGGCCGCTGCCGTCGAACAGTTGCACGGCATCGCCGACGGCCATGCGCAGCACGCGGCCGATGTAGTGGGCCTGGGTTTCAGGTAGATCGTGTTCGCCGAGGCTGAGCGGGGCGTCGATGAAAAAGCGGGAGAGTCTCATGGTCGGGCTCGGTTACAGAATTGAGGTGTCAGGGCCTTCGCGAGCAAGCTCGCTCCTACAAACGATCGGCAAACTGTAGGAGCGAGCTTGCTCGCGATGAGGCCCTCACGGGCGAAAAACGATCAGGATCAACCCGGATCGCGGAAATCAGGATGGAAATTGGCCGGCACCGCCACGCTCACACTGTCCCGCGTCGCCAGGTCGATCCCTTCACTGGCCACTTGCGCCAGGAAGTCGATCTGCTCCGGGGTGATCACATACGGCGGCAGGAAATACACCACGCTACCCAGCGGACGCAGCAGCGCGCCGCGGGTCAGGGCGTGTTCGAAGACTTTCAGGCCGCGGCGCTCCTGCCACGGATAGGCGGTCTTGCTGGCCTTGTCCTGGACCATCTCGATCGCCAGGGCCATGCCGGTCTGGCGTACTTCGGCCACATGCGGGTGGTCCACCAGATGGGCGGTGGCACTGGCCATGCGCTGGGAAAGGGCCTTGTTGGCTTCGATCACGTTGTCCTGTTCGAAGATGTCCAGGGTCGCCAACGCCGCGGCGCAGGCCAGCGGGTTGCCGGTGTAGCTGTGGGAATGCAGGAAGGCGCGCAGGGTCGAGTAGTCGTCGTAGAACGCACCGTAGACATCGTCGGTGGTCAGGCACGCGGCCAGCGGCAGGTAACCGCCGGTCAGGGCCTTGGACAGGCAGAGGAAGTCCGGGCGGATGCCGGCCTGCTCGCAGGCGAACATGGTGCCGGTGCGGCCGAAGCCGACGGCGATTTCGTCGTGGATCAGGTGCACTTCATAGCGATCGCAGGCCTCGCGCAGCAGCTTGAGGTACACCGGGTGGTACATGCGCATGCCGCCGGCGCCCTGGATCAGCGGTTCGACGATCACTGCGGCGATGCTGTCGTGGTGCTCGGCCAGGGTCTGCTCCATGGCGGCGAACATCGTGCGCGAGTGGTCTTCCCAGCTCACGCCCTCGGGACGAAGGTAGCAGTCCGGGCTGGGCACCTTGAGGGTATCCAGCAGCAGTGCCTTGTAGGTTTCGGTGAACAGCGGCACGTCGCCCACCGACATCGCGGCGATGGTTTCGCCGTGGTAGCTGTTGCTCAGGGTGACGAAGCGTTTCTTCTCCGGGCGACCCTTGTTCAGCCAGTAGTGGAAGCTCATTTTCAGCGCCACTTCGATGCAGGACGAACCGTTATCGGCGTAGAAGCACCGGGTCAGCCCTTCCGGGGTGAGCTTGATCAGGCGCTCGGACAGCTCGATCACCGGCTGGTGGCTGAAGCCTGCGAGGATCACGTGCTCCAGTTGGTCGACCTGATCCTTGATGCGCTGGTTGATGCGCGGGTTGGCGTGGCCGAACACGTTGACCCACCAGGAGCTGACCGCGTCCAGGTAGCGCTTGCCTTCGAAGTCTTCGAGCCACACCCCTTCGCCGCGCTTGATGGGGATCAGCGGCAGTTGCTCGTGGTCTTTCATCTGGGTGCAGGGGTGCCAGAGGACCTTGAGGTCACGCTGCATCCACTGTTGATTAAGGCCCATTGGCATTCTCCTGGCGGCACGGGTTGCGGACATCCGCGCAAGCCTATGCAAAGCGCCCGGCCACCACAACCCGTGGCGACCAATCGGCCGGACCCTTGCTGGCGGGCATGGTCGGGGTGACGTATCCTGCACGGCATCTGCCCGGGGCGTTCTTCCCCACCTTTTTCTGCCTTTAATCCGGAGTTCGACACATGTCTGCTGGTTGGCTGCGCGGCTGCGCGCTGGTGTTTATTGGGCTGTTCAGCGCGGGGGCGATGGCGGCGGCGAAGACCCCTACGGCCATCGTGGTCGGCGGCGGACTGGCGGGCCTGACCGCGGCGTACGAGCTGCAGAACAAGGGCTGGCAGGTCACCTTGCTGGAAGCCAAGTCCAGCATTGGTGGGCGTTCGGGCCTGGCCACCAGTGAATGGATCGCCAACAGCAAGGTCCAGCCGGTGCTCAATGAGTACCTGGACAGCTTCAAGCTCACCACCTTGCCCGCCCCGGAATTCGTCCGGACCCCCAGCTATCTGATCGACGGCGAGTATTTCAGTGCCGCCGACCTGACCACCAAGCAACCGGCCACCGCCGAGGCGCTCAAGCGCTACGAGAAGACCGTCGACGACCTCGCTGCGTCCATCAGCGACCCGGAAAACCCGGCGGCCAACAGCACCCTGTTCGCCCTCGACCAGATCAACGTCTCCACCTGGCTGGACAAGCTGCAACTGCCGGCCACCGCGCGGCAACTGGTCAACCAGCAGATTCGTACCCGTTATGACGAGCCGTCGCGCCTGTCGCTGCTCTACTTCGCTCAGCAGAACCGCGTCTATCGCGGCGTCAGCGACCGCGACCTGCGCGCCGCCCGCCTCCCAGGCGGCAGCCCGGTGCTGGCCCAGGCCTTCGTCAAACAGTTGAAAACCATCAAGACCAGCTCGCCGGTCACCGCCATCAGCCAGGACAAGGACGGCGTGACCGTCAAGGTCGGCGGTGTCGGCTACCAGGCCGATTACCTGGTGCTGGCCGTGCCGCTGCGTGCCCTGTCGAAGATCCAGATGACCCCGGGCCTGGACAGCCTGCACCTGGCCGCGCTCAAAGGAACCAACTACGGCTGGCGTGACCAGTTGCTGCTGAAGTTCAAGACCCCGGTCTGGGAAAGCCGCGCGCGTATGTCCGGCGAGATTTTCAGCAACACCGGCCTCGGCATGCTGTGGATCGAGCCCGCGCTGAAAGGTGGCGCCAATGTGGTGATCAACCTTTCCGGTGACAACGCCCGCCTGCTGCAGGCGTTCGGCGACAAGCAGATGGTCGATCAGGTGCTGATCCGCCTGCATGCGTTCTATCCACAGGCGCGTGGCGCCTTCACCGGTTATGAAGTGCGCCGCTACAGCACCGACGTCGGTACTGGCGGTTCGTACCTGGCCTATGGCCCGGGGCAGATCAGCAAATACTGGCGCCTGTGGGAGCGTCCGGTGCAACGCGTCGCCTTTGCCGGCGAACACACCGATTCGCTGTATCCGGGCACCCTGGAAGGCGCATTACGTAGCGGCCAGCGTGCCGCCACCCAGGTGCGTGATCTGGCGGCGGGCAAGTCGTTCGATCCGGTCAAATCGGTTGCCGCCACTGCCGCGGCGGGAACGGCTGCCGCAGCGGTCGCCGCGAAGAAAGAGAAAGATGGCGGCGGCGGCTTCTTCTCGCGCCTGTTCGGTGGCGGTGATGACAAGCCTGCTGCGGCCCCTGAAACCGCCAAGGCGGTCGAACCGGCAGCCGCACCGGCTCCGGCAGCAGCGCCTGCGCCTGCCGCGCCGGCAGCCGTTGCCAAGGAAGAGCCGGCCAAGGCCGCACCGGTGAAAGCCGCGCCAGCCAAGGCCGCTCCGGCCGCCCATGCGCCGGCGAAGAAGGCCGAGGCCAAGGCAGCGCCAGTGAAGAAACCCGCGCCAACTCCTGCGAAAAAGACCGAAGCCAAAAAGGAGCCGGCGAAGAAGCCGGCCTCCAATACCCAGGCCAAGGCGGGCTGACAAGCCTTTATCCGTGGGAGCGTCCGCTCCCACGGCTCACATCAGCTACAGTCCTTCCCCTGGCGTTAATGTTTCCTTAACGCCCCTGTTGCAGACTAAGTATCGATTTTTCCGATAGTTCAAAGCGAAATTTTCCGCTTTCATTCGATAGATATCCGGTTAGTCTTGGTAGCAATTCTTACGGGGAACCAGGCAAATGCAGCTTCGCAATTCATCTTCTCGTTACGGTCTGATCAGCATTGTCCTGCACTGGGGTGTTGCCCTGGCGGTGTTCGGTCTGTTCGGGCTGGGCCTTTGGATGGTCGGGCTGGATTACTACAGCTCCTGGCGCCATACCGCGCCTGAACTGCACAAAAGCATCGGCCTGACTGTGCTGGCGCTGATGCTGCTGCGGGTGCTGTGGCGCTTTGTCAGCCCGCCGCCTCCTGCCCCGGCCACCCACGACGCGTTCACCCGTTTCGCCGCCAAAGCTGGCCACATGCTGCTCTACGTTGGCCTGTTCGGCGTGTTGATCGCCGGTTACCTGATCTCCACCGCTGAAGGCGCGGGGATCCCGGTATTCGGCTTGTTCGAAGTTCCGGCGCTCGTTTCCGGCCTGCCTGATCAGGCCGATATCGCCGGTGCGATCCACTTCTATCTGGCCTGGGGTCTGGTGATTTTCGCCGGCCTGCACGGGCTGGCTGCTCTAAAACACCACTTTATCGACCGTGACGCGACCCTGGTGCGCATGCTGGGCCGCAAGGCTTGATGTTCAACCTCCACTCCAAAGGAATAGAAAGTATGTTGAAGAAGACTTTTGCCGCTCTGGCGCTCGGTACCGCTCTGCTCTCGGCTGGTCAGGCCATGGCCGCCGATTACAAGATCGACAAGGAAGGCCAGCACGCATTCGTCAACTGGAAGATCAGCCACCTGGGCTACAGCTTCATCCTCGGCACCTTCAAGGAGTTCGACGGTTCCTTCTCCTGGGATGCCGCCAAGCCTGAAGCGAGCAAGATCGCTGTCGACCTGAAGACCGCCAGCGTCTGGTCCAACCACGCTGAACGTGACAAGCACATCGCCAGCAAGGACTTCCTGGACGTCAGCAAATTCCCGGAAGCCAAGTTCGTCTCTACCGCAGTCAAATCGACCGGCGAGAAAACCGCTGACGTGACCGGCGACCTGACCCTGCACGGCGTGACCAAGCCAGTCGTGTTCAAGGCAGTGTTCAACGGCGAAGGCAAGGATCCATGGGGCGGCGAGCGTGCAGGTTTCAACGCTACCACCACCCTGAACCTGAACGACTTCGGCATCAAAGGCCCAGGCCCGTCTTCCCAGACCCTGGACCTGGACATCTCCGTTGAAGGCGTGAAGCAGAAGTAATTTCCGCTGCGCCAACAAAAACGCCGCCCCTTGGGGCGGCGTTTTCATTTACGGCGTTGACTCAGCGATTGCGGGTCAGCAGCGCCGGTTTCTCACCACGAGGACGGCTCGGCAGTTGCTCGAGCTGTTCGATCGACGGGAAACGGTCGACCTTCGATTCCTTGTGCATGATCTTCGGCTGCTGTTGCGGCTGCTCTTCACGCGGGCTGCGTACGGCCGGTTCCTGGCGATCTTCGCGGGCCGGGCGACGGTTGCGGTTGTTGCTGCCTTCGCGACGTGGCTGGCCATCACGGGCACCACCACCGGTGCGCGGACCACCACCACGTTTCTCGCCGCCAGCCGCTTTGTCGCCGCGTGGAGCGGCGCCATTGCTGCGGGGTGCATTGGCGCGTGGCTGGCCGCTACCTGCGGTGCCGGCGCTGGCGGGTGCGCCCGGACGACGGTTGCGGCCCTGGCCGCCTTTGCCTTGGTAAGGGCTGACGTAGTCGGCGCGGTTACCGAAGTTGTCGACGTCGTCATCCAGGAAGACTTCCGGATCACGGTTTCCCGAGTTGGCTGTCGACGGTGCAGCAGCCTTGGCAGTCTGGGGCTGGCGTGGCTTCTGATCGCGTGGCTTGCGCTCTTGACGACCGCCAGCGGCTTTCTCGGCAGGCTTGTCACCAGCCGGTTTGTCCTTTTCCTTGCCTTTATCCTTGCCCTTGTCCTTGCGGCCCCCGGCATTGCTGCCGTCGGCGCGCTGACCACGGCGCTGGTTGTTCTGCGGGCGTGGCTCGCGGGTTTCCGGCTTCTCGGCCTCGACGGCGGAGAAATCGAAGCCCAGCAGGTCGCCATCCGGGATGCGCTGACGCGTGACGCGTTCGATGCTCTTGAGCAGCTTCTCTTCATCAGGCGCGACCAGCGAGATCGCTTCGCCGGAGCGTCCGGCACGGCCGGTACGGCCGATACGGTGAACGTAGTCTTCCTCGACGTTGGGCAGCTCGAAGTTGACCACGTGAGGCAACTGGTCGATGTCCAGGCCGCGGGCAGCGATGTCGGTTGCGACCAGGATCCGCACGGTGCCGGCCTTGAAGTCGGCCAGGGCTTTGGTGCGGGCGTTCTGGCTCTTGTTGCCGTGGATCGCGGCGGCGGTCAGGCCGTGCTTTTCCAGGTACTCGGCCAGGCGGTTGGCGCCGTGCTTGGTACGGGTGAACACCAGGACCTGTTCCCAGGCGCCAGCGGTGATCAGGTGAGCGAGCAGGGCGCGCTTGTGGCTGGACGGCAGGCGGTAGACGCGTTGTTCGATACGCTCGACGGTGGTGTTCGGCGGTGTGACCTCGATGCGCTCGGGGTTGTGCAGCAGCTTGTCGGCGAGGTCGGTGATGTCTTTGGAGAAGGTCGCCGAGAACAACAGGTTCTGGCGCTTGGCCGGCAGGCGGGCAAGGACTTTCTTCACATCGTGGATGAAGCCCATGTCGAGCATGCGGTCGGCTTCGTCCAGCACCAGCGTTTCAACGTGGCTGAGGTCGACGCTGCCTTGGCCGGCGAGGTCGAGCAGGCGACCCGGGCAGGCCACCAGCACGTCAACACCGCGGGACATGGCCTGGACCTGCGGGTTCATGCCAACGCCGCCGAAGATGCAGGCGCTGACGAATTTCAGGTCACGGGCGTAGGTCTTGAAGCTGTCGTGGACCTGGGCGGCCAGTTCGCGGGTCGGGGTCAGGACCAGTACGCGCGGCTGGCGCGGGCCATGACGCTGGGACTTGTCCGGGTGACCACCGGGAAACAGACGCTCGAGGATCGGCAAGGCGAAACCGCCGGTTTTACCAGTACCTGTCTGCGCCGCAACCATCAGGTCGCGACCTTGCAACGCGGCGGGAATGGCCCGCTGTTGCACCGGAGTAGGCTGGGTGTAGCCCGCAGCCTCAATAGCGCGGACTAGAGCCTCGGAGAGACCGAGGGAAGCAAAGGACATGAGAAATCCTGTTCTATTGGGGGCTGGGCCCTATGGGATGATCTTGCCTGGCGCGAGGGGCATCGAGGGATGCTGTCGCGTCCGGTCCTGCAGGGTCTTCAATGCGCATCCGGGAGCGGTGAGCGGGCTTTGGGCCTCGCTGTTTTACCGGTCGGGATGCCTTTTGTAAGGCCGAGCGTCCGGGCGTAAGCCTGGCGGGAAGGCCGGAGTATAACAGAGCAATCAGGGAGTGCTGCGTTCCTGCTGCTCAACGGTTTTTGTAATGCCCGCCGTGACATGGCCGTAGCGCGCATGCAGCTCGGCGTAGGCCGGCTCCTGCTTGAAGCGCCGAAGCTCCGCGGCGAAGCGCTGGGCCAGCAGGTCCATGCCGGCGTTGCGGCGTACCGCGAGGTACTGGCGCTGGCGGTCGATGACCAGCGGCAACTCGCTGATGTGCTGTTCCAGGCCCAGTTGGGCAAGCACATGGCGCCCGACGCGGCGGTCGGTGATCACCAGATCGATGCGTCCGCGTTGCAGCTTGCCGAAGTTGGCTTCCTGGGTCGGTGCGGCTTCGCGGCGAAACAGCGGCGACTCCAGAAACGCCTTGCCGTAGTCATAGCCGGCGGAGGTGCCGACGGTGAGGTCGCGCAGGTCGTCGAGGCTGTTGACCGCATGCGGCCGGTCGTTGGCCTGGAACAGCACGAATTCGACTTCCGACAGCGGTTCGTTGGGGTAGAACAGCTGGCTACTGCGTTGCGCGTTCTGAAAAATATCCAGCACGCCGTCGGCCAGACCCTGGTCGACCATCAGCATGCAGCGCCGCCACGGCATGAATTGCCAGTCCACCTCGACACCCAGGCGCTTGAACACTTCGGCGGTGACTTCGTAGTCGATGCCCTTGGGCTGGCCGTTTTCCTCGTAGGCATAGGGCGCCCACGGATCCGTGACGATACGCAGCCGCTCGGCATGGGCCAGCAGGCTCATGCAGCTCAGTAGCAGGACGGTCAGCAGGCGGGCGAGATAGGGCATGGTGGCTGTATACGGGATGCATCGCGCGAAAGCGAGTGCAGAAAGCCTGGAGTGGCGATGGCGCCGGAATTTACGGACACCATCGCCGGATCGATCAACGCGGCAGCTTGAGATTGTTCCAGATCGCCAGGCTCGGTTCGGCCTGGTTCAGCGTGTAGAAGTGCAGCCCCGGTGCGCCGCCTTGCAGCAGTTGTTCGCACATGCGGCTGATGACTTCTTCACCGAACGACTGGATGCTCTTGGCGTCGTCGCCGTAGGCTTCCAGTTGCTTGCGGATCCAGCGTGGCAGCTCGGCGCCGCAGGCGTCGGAGAACCGGGCCAGCTTGCTGTAGTTGGTGATCGGCATGATCCCTGGTACGACCGGGATCTTCACGCCCAGTTTTTCCACGCGCTCGACGAAGTAGAAGTAGCTGTCGGCGTTGAAGAAATACTGGGTGATGGCGCTGTCGGCGCCGGCGTTGGCTTTGCGCACGAAGTTGATCAGATCGTCTTCGAAGCTGCGTGCCTGCGGATGCATCTCCGGGTAGGCGGCCACTTCGATGTGGAAATGATCACCGCTTTCCTGGCGGATGAACTCGACCAGGTCGTTGGCGTAGCGCAGTTCACCGCTGGCCATGCCCATGCCCGAAGGCAGGTCGCCGCGCAGGGCGACGATGCGCTTGATGCCGGCGTCCTTGTACTGGACGAGCAGGTTGCGCAGCTCTTCCTTGCTGTCACCGACACAGGACAGGTGCGGTGCGGCCGGGACCTTCACTTCGTTTTCCAGCTGCAGCACGGTATTCAGGGTGCGGTCGCGAGTCGAGCCGCCGGCCCCGTAGGTGCAGGAAAAGAAATCCGGGTTGTAGCTGGCCAGCGTGCGAGCGGTGGCGAGCAGTTTTTCATGTCCAGCGTCGGTCTTGGTCGGGAAGAACTCGAAGCTGTAACGGCGTTCTTGAGTCATTTGAATTTCCTTCAGCCGCAAGCCTCAAGCTGCGAGCTGCAGTGTCAGGCAAGAGCGGCGCAAGGCCGTCGTTGCCTGAAACGTGCAGCTCGTAGCTTGTAGCTGCTGTTAGTAGCGGTAGGCGTGTGGCTTGAATGGACCTTCAACGGACACGCCGATGTACTCGGCCTGTTTCGGGGTCAGTTGGGTGATCACGCCGCCGAAGCCGCGAACCATTTCCAGGGCCACTTCTTCGTCGAGTTTCTTCGGCAGGACTTCAACCGTCAGGCGCTCGGCTTTCTGAGCAGCGTTCAGGTCGGCGAACTTCTGGTCGAACAGGAAGATCTGTGCCAGGACCTGGTTGGCGAACGAGCCGTCCATGATCCGGCTTGGGTGACCAGTGGCGTTGCCCAGGTTCACCAGACGGCCTTCGGCCAGCAGGATCAGGTAGTCATCGTTCTGCGGATCGAAGTCGCCATTGCCGGTACGGTGGATCTTGTGGACCTGCGGCTTGACCTCTTCCCATGCCCAGTTCTTGCGCATGAAAGCGGTGTCGATTTCGTTGTCGAAGTGACCGATGTTGCAGACCACGGCGCGCTTCTTCAGGGCCTTGAGCATGTTGGCGTCGCAGACGTTGACGTTACCGGTGGTGGTGACGATCAGGTCGATCTTGCCCAGCAGGGCCGCGTCGATGCTGGCTTCGGTGCCGTCGTTGATGCCGTCGATGAACGGCGAAACCAGTTCGAAACCGTCCATGCAGGCTTGCATGGCGCAGATCGGGTCGACTTCGGTGACCTTGACGATCATGCCTTCCTGACGCAGCGACTGGGCCGAGCCCTTGCCCACGTCACCGTAGCCGATCACCAGGGCTTGCTTGCCCGACAGCAGGTGGTCGGTGCCGCGCTTGATGGCATCGTTCAGGCTGTGACGGCAGCCGTACTTGTTGTCGTTCTTGCTCTTGGTGACCGAGTCGTTGACGTTGATTGCCGGGATTTTCAGCTCGCCCTTGGCCAGCATGTCCAGCAGGCGGTGTACGCCGGTGGTGGTTTCTTCGGTGACGCCGTGGATCTTGTCCAGCATCGCCGGGTATTTCTTGTGCAGGATTTCGGTCAGGTCGCCGCCGTCGTCGAGGATCATGTTGGCGTCCCACGGCTGACCGTCCTTGAGGATGGTCTGCTCGATGCACCACTCGTATTCCTGCTCGGTTTCACCTTTCCAGGCGAACACCGGGATACCGGCGGCGGCGATGGCGGCAGCGGCCTGGTCCTGGGTCGAGAAGATGTTGCAGGACGACCAGCGCACTTCGGCACCCAGGGCAACCAGGGTTTCGATCAGCACGGCGGTCTGGATGGTCATGTGGATGCAGCCGAGGATTTTCGCGCCCTTGAGCGGCTGTTCTTCCTGGTACTTGCGGCGCAGGCCCATCAGCGCAGGCATTTCCGACTCGGCGATGATGGTTTCGCGACGGCCCCAGGCGGCCAGGGAGATGTCGGCGACTTTGAAATCGTTAAAACCTGCAGGCGTGTTTACAGCGCTCATGAAGAGCCTCCATTCGTAGTGTGCGAATGGGCGCCGTTGTGCGTTAAGGGTCCGCGATGCAGCGTGCGGACAACGCCCCGACCGAGCCTGACAGGGTCAACCTGCTGCAGCGCCCCTCGGTCGGGTGGCGGGAGCGACGGTCGCGGGGGACCATCGCCGAAAAACGCGGGGATTATAGCCGGGCTTTCGCGCGCGCCCAAGGGCCAAAGCGTCGCGTGCGACCGACGACTGGCGGATGGTCGTATGCCGGCGATGGTTTGCGTCCAAAGAATGGGGCTACCATGTAGTGGCAGGGCCTCGGTGGCCCTGCTTCACATGCCAGGCCGGTAGGAGCACGCATGAATTTTCACACCCGCAAATGGGTAAAACCCGAAGACCTCAACCCCAATGGCACCCTGTTCGGTGGCAGCTTGCTGCGCTGGATCGACGAAGAGGCGGCGATCTACGCGATCGTCCAGCTGGGCAACCAGCGCGTGGTGACCAAGTACATCTCCGAAATCAACTTCGTCAGCGCCTCGCGTCAGGGTGACATCATCGAACTGGGCATCACCGCCACCGAGTTCGGCCGTACCTCGATCACCCTCAAGTGCGAAGTCCGCAACAAGATCACCCGCAAGGCGGTGCTTACCGTCGAGCGCATGGTGTTCGTCAACCTGGGCGATGACGGCTTGCCGGCAGCGCATGGACGGACCGAGATCAAGTACATCGAGGACCAGTTCCCGGACAGCGCCGTTGAGTGATTGACTCTTGGGCATCGCGACGGTTCGGCGCCCCGACGAGCTCGCTTCTACAGAATGCGCAATCAACTGTAGGAGCGAGCTTGCTCGCGATGGCCTGGACGTCAGGTCGCCGGGTGTTCGCTGACGCCCCGCACCACCCGCCCGACCGTCAACCCCTGCACCAGGATCGACGACAGCACCACGATGTAGGTGATCGACAGCAGCAGGTCACGCTCATCGCCCATTGGCAGCGACAGTGCCAGGGCCACCGACACCCCGCCACGCAAACCACCCCAGGTCAGTACCCGCACGGTGCCTTTCGGCACGCTGCGCCAGCGCCGCAGCAGGACAATGGCCGGGGCCACGGTCAGCAGGCGCGACAGCAGCACCGCCACCGCCAGCACGCTGCCGGCCGCCAGGTGCATCCAGTTGAAGGGCAGCAGCAACAGTTCCAGGCCGATCAGGGCGAACAGCAGGGCGTTGAGCATGTCGTCGATCAGTTCCCAGAAACCGTCCATGTAGCGCCGGGTCATGTCGTTCATGGCCAGGTTGCGGCCCATGTTGCCGATGATCAGACCGGCCACCACCATGGCGATCGGTGCCGAAACGTGCAGCTCGTAGCACATCGCCGAGCCGCCGATGACCAGCGCCAGGGTCAGCATCACCTCGACCTGGTACTGCTCGATGCTCTTGATCATGCGGTAGGTGAAGTAGCCGATGATGCCGCCGAAGACCACGCCGCCAATGGCTTCGCGAACGAACAGCATCGCGGTTTCCGAGACGCTCGGGGTTTCGCCGAGCTGGACGATGCCCAGCAACACGGTGAACACCACCACCGCGGTGCCGTCGTTGAACAGCGATTCACCAACGATGGTGGTTTTCAGCGGTTTCGAGGCATTGGCGGTACGCAGCGCGCCGAGCACGGCAATCGGGTCGGTAGGCGAGATCAGGGCGCCGAACAGCAGGCAGTAGATCAGGCTGACGTTCCAGCCGAACAAGGCGAACACCCAGTGCGCGAGAAAGCCGATCACGGTTGTGGCGATCAGTACGCCGAGGGTTGCCAGCAGGCCGATCGGCCAGCGGTAGCTTCGCAGGTCGGCCAGGTTGACGTGCAAGGCGCCGGCGAACAGCAGGAACGACAGCATCCAGTGCATCAACAGGTCGTTGAAGTCGATCTGGTTCATCAGGCCTTCGACGCGTTCTTCCAGGCCCGGATAACCGACCAGGCTCAGGGCCTGGAGCATCAGGGAGAACAGCAGGGCGGTAACCATGACGCCAATGGCGGGCGGCAGGCCGATAAAGCGGTAATTCACGTAAGTGAGGAGGGTGGTAAGGCAGATAAACGCGGCAACTAACTCAAGCATCCTAGGTCCTGTATTGGCTTCCAAGTCGGTGCCCGAACGAGGCGGGCAAAGACTTTGATGGCCTTTTGACCGTTTCGGGACACAGTTTTTTTCAATGTCGCCATTGACAGCGCGCTGGCTGTTTTGTTGCCGCTGGTTGAAACTTCGCCGTCCGGTTACGGACCCTGTCCGCAGATGGCGAAGGAATCGAGACGTGGTAGCGACTTCATTGGTGCTGGTCGCGGCACTGCTGCATGCAACCTGGAATACCCTGATCAAATTCAGCGGCGAGCGCCTTCTGGTGATCGCCAGTATGGATACCGTGGCCCTGCTGTTCGCGCTGGTGATGGTCGGTTTCGTCCAGTTGCCACCGGCGGACATCTGGCCGTGGTTGCTGGCGTCGGCGGGGTTCGAGTTGGTTTACCGGGTCCTGCTGATCAAGGCGTATCGGGTGGGTGACCTTGGCCTGGTCTATCCGCTGATGCGCGGCTTGTCGCCGTTGGTGGTGCTGGCCCTGACGCTGGTGTTCGCCGGCGAAGACCTCAGCAGCCAGCAGATCATCGGCATCCTGCTGATCCCGTGTGGCATGGCCTGCCTGCTCTGGCGCGGGGGCGGCGGCGATCGCCTGCCGTGGTCGATGCTGCCGGTGGTGGCGTTGATTGGCCTGTGCATCGGCTGCTACACCTGGCTCGACGGCCAGGCGATCCGGCGCTGGTCGCAACCGCTGGATTATCTGGTGTGGCTGACGCTGGCCTGTTCCCTGCCATTTCCGCTGCTGGCGAGCGTGTCGCGGCGCGCGCCGTTTGTGCTGTTCTGGCGCACCCAGTGGAAGCTCGGCCTGGCGGTGGGTGTCTGCGTATTGCTCAGCTACGCTCTGGTGCTCTGGGCCATGTACCTGGGTTCGGTGGCCGAGGCGGCGGCGCTGCGCGAGGTCAGTGTGATCCTGGTGGTGCTGCTGGGCATGCGCTACCTCAAAGAACCTTTCGGCGGGCCCAGGCTCTTAGCGTGTGCGCTGGTGCTGATCGGCATGCTGGTGATGAAGCTCTGAGCCGGCGCGAACTTCGATTTTGACAAGGACTGAACCATGACTGTCGCCTTCTGGTGTGTATTGATCGCCCTGTGCCTGCCGTACCTGTGTACGAGCGTCGCCAAGTTCGGCAGCGGGCGCTTCAACCTGCGCCACAACCATGATCCCCGGGCCTTCCTCGACAACCTCGAAGGCTGGCCGCGCCGGGCGCACGCGGCGCAGATGAACAGCTTCGAGATTTTGCCGGCGTTCATCGCGGCGGTGCTGATCGCCGACGTTGTCGGCAATGCCGAGCAGGTCACCCAGGATGTGCTGGCGGTGCTGTTTATCACCAGTCGCCTGCTTTACATCATCTGCTACCTGGCGGACTGGGCGGCGCTGCGGTCGGTGGTGTGGTTTGCCGGGGTTGGGTTGATCATCAGTTTCTTTGTGGTTTCAGCCTGATTGGCGGTGCTCTTTTTGGCGCGAGCTTGTCGGGGCGCAGAACCGTCGCGAAGGAGTGCATAGCGCTCCCATTTCTGCGGCCGCTGCGCGCCCGTTCGCGAGCAAGCTCGATCCCACAGAACCTGTGAGCCTGCTTACTTGGCCTCGGTCTGCGGCACCGCCGGCAAGGCCATCCCCTTCGGCCACAGCAACCAGATCTGCCCCTGCTGCTTCATGTCCCCCGCCAGCTTGCCGGCCGCGTCGCCCGTTCCCCAGAACAGGTCCGCGCGCACTTCACCGGCGATTGCGCCGCCCGTGTCCTGCGCCGCCACCGGACGTATCACCGGGCTGCCGTCGGGACGGGTGGTGGACAGCCAGAGCAGGCTGCCCAGCGGGATCACCTTGCGGTCAATCGCCACGCTATAGCCTGCGGTCAGCGGTACGTTAAGCGAACCGCGCGGGCCTTCATTGCTGTCCGGACGGGTGCTGAAGAACACGTAGCTGGGGTTGCTCGCCAGCAATTCCGGCACCCGCGTCGGGTTGGCCTGGGCCCAGGCGTGGATGGCGCCCATGGTCACGTCTTCTTTGTTCAATTGACCCTGCTCAACCAGCCAGCGGCCCACCGGACGATAAGGATGGCCGTTCTGGTCGGCGTAGCCCAGGCGAAGTTGCCGGCCGTTATCGAGCTGGACGCGGCCCGAGCCCTGGATCTGCAGGAATTGCAGGTCCATCGGGTCAGTCAGCCAGGCCACGACCGGCGCTTTCACGCCCTGGCGCTGGATCACTTCGGCAGTGTCGTAGGGCTTGAGGGTGCGGCCTTCGAGGCGGCCCCGCAGACGCTTGCCCTTGAGTTCGGGATAGACGCTATCCAGCGCCACCACGATCAGGTCGTCGGGGATGCCGTATACCGGCACGTTGGCGCGCTCGGTGCGGGTTTCGCTGCCGGGATAGACCGGCTCGTAGTAGCCGGTGATCAGGCCGCTGGCGTTGTTTTCCGCCGAGCGCAGGCTGTAGACCTCCAACTGATTACCGAGGAAGTCGCGGATCTGCCGGGCATCCGCCGGGACGTTGGCCGCTGCGGCGCAGGTCGGGCCCCAGGCCGTGTCGTTCTTGAGGCGCTGGCAGGCGCTGCGCCAGGCTTCGAAGCCGGCCACCAGATCGGCTTCGGCGACGCTCGGCAGGTCTTGCCAGGTGGCGTGGGTGTAGGTGGCGACCGGGTGCGGTTTGGATTTTTCCGGGGCGCCGCCGTTGCAGCCGGCGAGCAGGGCGAACAGGGAGAGGGTCCAGCCGAGGCGGCGCAGGGGAATATTCATGCGGGTATTTCCTTTGCGGGTCGTGCGGGGCGCGAGGGCCTCTGCACAACCCGTAGTTTTCTTGGGGGTATTGGTCTTTGCCGGTGAGGCGAGGATACTGGCCGCCTTTTTTACCGTGAGCCGTTGATGACCATGATGCTCAAGCGTTGTTCCGTTGTACTCCTGGCCTGCCTGACCCTGACCGCCTGTGGCGGGGTCGATCCGAATTCGCCACTGGGCCAGCGCAAGGCCATCTTCAAGCAGATGCTCAAGACCAGCGAGGACATGGGCGGCATGTTGCGCGGGCGCGTGACCTTCGACGGGCAGAAATTCGCCGATGGCGCGGTCAAGCTCGACGGGCTGTCCCGTGAGCCGTGGAAGCATTTTCCGCAGGTCAAGGAAACGGATGATACCAGCGCCCGGGCGGATGTCTGGGAGAAGCAGGCGCGGTTCGAGGAACTGGCGCGGCAACTCGAGGCGACGACGGCCGAGCTTGTGACCGTCACCCGGGTTCAGCCGTTGCAGGCCGCGCAGTTGCAGGCGCCGATGGACAAGGTCGAGGCGGCGTGCAAGGCGTGTCATACCGAGTTCAGGAATCACTGAGAAACAGTGATCGCGACGGTTCGGCGGGTGCCGAACCGTCGCGATGTCTGAAAACCCGCCTTACTTCTCCAGTTCCTGCAGCGCGTTCTGCAGTTCCTTATTGGCTTCGGCCAGTTTGTCCTTGCGCTTGTTGATTTTCTCCGAGTCGCCTTTCTTCATGGCCTTGTCCAGGTCTTTCGTGCGCTGGGAGACTTCGTGGCGGGCGTCGAGAACTTTCTTTTCGCGCTCTTTGCGCAGGCCGGCGTCGGTGCAGTTGGCCTTCACTTCGCTCAGGGCCTTTTCCAGCCCGGCTTGCTGCTCGGCGTTGCCGTGGCTGCGGGCCTGTTCGATCTGGACGCTGATGGCCTGCTGCTTGGCGGCGCATCCGGTCAGGCCCGGCTGTTCTTCGGCGGCCAGCACAGGGGCCGCGAGTACAGCGCAGAGGGTGAACAGGGCAAGCGGGGAAATCGATTTCATAAAAGCTCCGTCGTCGGGCAAGCAGAACCCGTGATGCTGCCCTGATCCACGGGATTTAGAAACCCTCGATTGCATGTTCGGCCAGACGAACGGCGAGCTTCCTGACCTGCGGATCGTTGAAGAACGCCACCAGTTGCCCCGCGCGCAGCGGCCCGATACCCGGCTCCTGTTGCCATTGCGCGGCGCTGCGTGAGGCCAGTACCGCCCAGGAATCGCCCAGGTTAGTTTGTTTCGGCGCCGGCACCCCCAGCGCCCTGGCCCAGCGGTTGAATGGCTGGGCGCGTGCCTGGCCAAAGGCGGTATGCAACTGCTGGCTGCTGCGTTCGGCGATGCCGTTGATGCTCAGCAGGTCGTCCGGCTGCAGGTCGAGCCAGTCGGCAAGGCTGTTCAGCCGACCGGCGTCGAGCAGTTTGTTCCAGGTGCCGGGGCCGACGCCTGGCATGTTCAGCCCCCGTTTGCCCGCCAGCCAGGTCAGGCGTTCGAGAAACTGCTCGCGGCAGCCGACGTCTGGCTGCCAGCAACTGAGCGGGTGATAGGTGTCCAGTGCAGGCGGTGTCACGTTGTTGTGCCGGGGGCCGCGCTCGGTGACCGCTTCGATCCGCGGGATGGTCAGCCCGGCGAGGCTGAGGGTGATCTGGTCGCCGGGCTGGATATCCAGTTGCTGCCAGCGTTGCAGCGAGCCGGCGCTGACCTGGCGCACCAGGCGGTCGTCGAGGCGCACCGGTTCGAGCTGGATGACCGGGGTGATGCGGCCGGTTCGGCCAACCCGGAAGTGCACGTCCCGCACATCGGCCACGGCTTGAGCGAACGGGTATTTCCACGCCGCGCTCCAGTGCGACGCCCGCGGCTGCCAGCGTTCCGCCGGCGGTTGCCGAGCCTGATGCAGCACCACTCCGTCGCTGGCGAATGGCAGGGGCGAGCGATACCAGTGCTGGCGCCAGCGCACGGCGTCTTCGAGGCGGTTGACCGGCTGGCTGTAGGTTTCGCTGTTGCGCAGGCCAAGGGCGGTGAGCCGGGCGAGGCGTTCACGGGGATCTTGCGGGCCATCGGGCCAGGCCCAGATGAACAGGCCCAGGTTGCGCCCGTCTTCGGCGCTGACCTGATGCCGAGCCAGCAGGCCGGCGACCCGGCTGCGGGCGTTGAGGCTGCCGGCGCTGGCCTGGACATGGCCGTCCAGGCGCCAGAACAGCTCGCCTTGCAGGGTCAGGTCGCGGGCTTCGTCGAGGTTGCGTAGGGCGGGGTCGAGGGCGGGGATATGCCGGCTCCAGTCATGACCGGTGCTGCCATCGCCGCGGCTGATCAGTTGCACCAGTGTGCCGCCCTGATAGATCAGCGTCGCCGCCACGCCATCGACCTTGGGCTGGACCCACACGTCTTGCCGGCCTTTGAGCCAGGCCGCGACGGCGTTCTCGTCCGCCAGCTTGTCGAGGCCGGTGTGCGCCACCGGATGGCGGATCGGGCCGGCCGCGCTGGCCAGCGGGTTGGCGGTGTTGATATCGGTGCCGGGGAAACAGCCTTGCAGACGGTGCAGGCGTGCGCGGTGCTGGTCGTACAGTTCGTCGCTGACCAGCGAGACACCGAGACGGTGGTAGTGGTCGTCCCAGATGGCCAGGCGGTCCCGCAGTTCAGCGAGCTGGCGGGTGGCAACGCTGCCGGTCCAGTCGGGACAGGCCTGGGCGAAGGCCGGGACGGAAAGGAAAAACAACAGCAGGGCGGTGATCAACGGCATGACGAGCGTCCTTGCTCGGCGGAATGGAAATCACAGCCTAGGAATAGAGTGCCCAAGGTGTTTGGCCCGGTGTGTCAGGCCATGTTTCTACGCCGCGAAACCGCTTGAAAGCGGCGCGGCGATGCAACGCTCGGACACAAAAAAGCCCCGGCCAGTGACCCGGCCGGGGCTCTTTCAACGCTGGGGGATTACAGGCCGGCGGCGGCGCGCAGGGCGTCAACGCGGTCAGTCAGTTCCCAGGTGAAGGTGGTGAAGGTGTCGTCGCCGACAGTCTTCTGCTGCGGGGTACGGCCGAAGTGACCGTAGGCAGCGGTTTCCTGATACATCGGGTGCAGCAGGTCGAGCATGGTGGTGATTGCGTACGGACGCAGGTCGAAGCACTCGCGCACCAGGTTGATGATCTTGTCGTCGGAGATCTTGCCGGTGCCGAAGGTGTTCAGCGAGATCGAGGTCGGCTGGGCCACGCCGATGGCGTAGGAGACCTGGATTTCGCAACGCTCGGCCAGGCCGGCGGCAACGATGTTCTTGGCGACGTAACGACCGGCGTACGCGGCGGAACGGTCAACCTTGGATGGATCCTTGCCGGAGAACGCGCCGCCGCCGTGACGGGCCATGCCGCCGTAGCTGTCGACGATGATCTTGCGGCCGGTCAGGCCGCAGTCGCCTACCGGGCCACCGATGATGAACTGGCCGGTCGGGTTGATGTGGAACTGGGTGTCCTTGTGCAGCAGTTCGGCAGGCAGGGTTTGCTTGACGATCAGCTCCATCACGGCTTCTTTCAGGTCTTTCTGCGAAACCTCGGGGTTGTGCTGGGTGGACAGCACGACCGCGTCGATACCGACAACCTTGCCGCCTTCATAGCGGCAGGTGACCTGGGATTTGGCATCCGGACGCAGCCACGGCAGCAGGCCGGACTTGCGCGCTTCGGCCTGGCGCTCGACCAGACGGTGCGAGAAGCAGATCGGTGCTGGCATCAGCACGTCGGTTTCGTTGCTGGCGTAGCCGAACATCAGGCCCTGGTCGCCGGCGCCCTGGTCTTCCGGCCTGCTGCGGTCAACGCCCTGGGCGATGTCCACGGACTGCTTGCCGATGATGTTCATGACGGCGCAGGTCGCGCCATCGAAGCCGACGTCGGAGCTGTTGTAGCCGATGTCGACGATGACTTTACGCACGATGTCTTCGAGGTCGACCCAGGCCGAAGTGGTCACTTCGCCAGCGATGATCGCCACGCCGGTTTTCACCAGGGTTTCACACGCCACACGGGCGAATTTGTCTTGCGCGATGATGGCGTCCAGCACCGCGTCCGAAATCTGGTCGGCGATTTTGTCCGGATGCCCTTCAGATACGGACTCGGAGGTGAAAAGGGAGTATTCGCTCATCTCGACGGGTTCCTAAATTTACCGGTGGTGAGTGTTGCCAGTCGGCCGCTGAAAATGGCGGACCTGGATCTGGAAACCATTACGTAAGCCCACATAGAGGCTGTCTCCGGGAGCCAGTCCCGCAGCGCACGCCCAACGAAGCAGGTCGTCCTGTTCAAAGCCCAGCCAGAGATCGCCGCAGGCTTCGCGGGCCCAACTCTGGTCGTGGCTGCATAACTCTGTAACCAACAGGCTGCCGCCTGGTTTGACGCGTTCGGCCAGTTGTTCCAGGGCCGCGGCCGGATCGCTGAAGTGGTGCAGGACCATGTTCAGCACGACGCAATCGGCCTGGACCTCGGTGGTATTGAGGGCATCGGCCAGTTGCAGGTTTACGTTAGCCAGCCGTTCGCGCTGGCACACCTGGCGGGCCAGGTCGAGCATGGTCGGGCTGTTGTCCAGTGCGGTGACCTGGGCGAAGCGCCGGGCCAGCTCGGGAAGAAACTCGCCGTCGCCGGGGCCGACTTCCAGGGCACTCGCGCCGGGCTCGAAGCTGAGCTTGTCGAGCAGCGTCAGCAGGCTTTCGCGGTACTGCGCCAGGCCTGCGATCAGGTCTTGCTGGGCACGGAATTTCTCTTCCACGCGCAGGAAGAAGTCCTGGCTGGTGGCCGCGCGCCGTTGCTGGACCTGGCCGATACGCGCCTGCATGTCTTCCGCCAGCGGCAGCCCGTCGACTTCTTCGAGCAGCGCGGCGTGCAGCTTGCCGCCCAGGCTCAGGCCGTCGGGCAGGGCGCGGCGATAGAAGATCGCGTTGCCTTCGCGGCGGGTCGCCACCAGTTCGGCCTGGGCCAGCACCTTGAGGTGGTGGCTCATGCCGGACTGGCCAATGGCGAAGATCTGCGCCAGTTCCAGCACGCCGAACGAATCGCTGGCCAGCACGCGCAACACGTTCAGGCGCAGCGGGTCGCCGCCCGACTTGCACAGGGCAGCCAGGCGGTCGCTTTGCCGAGAATCCGGAACGGGTACGCGAATATTCATGGGGCGGCAGTCTAGTCAGGCCAAACCCGCGTCGCAAGATCAATATCAAAAAGTTTTGATATTGGTCGATGGGCGGAGCTAAAACTGTCGGCGGGGCAGGCTTTTTCGGCTGTTTCGTTGGTCCGGCCACGGAATCACCGCGCAAACGCAGGAAAATCGTTCCAGTTCGACCATCCGTCATTGCCCCCGGGCATGCGCCTGGGCGAAAATGGCCGCCTTTTTTCCGTTCGTTCTTTATTCAAGCCCCAGGAGACAAGCGATGCCCAGCCGTCGTGAGCGTGCCAACGCCATTCGTGCCCTCAGCATGGATGCCGTGCAAAAAGCCAACAGCGGCCATCCCGGTGCCCCCATGGGCATGGCGGATATCGCCGAGGTTCTTTGGCGTGACTTTTTGAAGCACAACCCGAGCAACCCGAATTTCGCTGACCGTGACCGCTTCGTGCTGTCCAACGGCCACGGCTCGATGCTGATCTATTCGCTGCTGCACCTGACCGGCTACGACCTGTCCATCGATGACCTGAAGAGCTTCCGCCAACTGCACAGCCGTACCCCGGGCCACCCGGAGTTCGGTTACACCCCTGGCGTCGAGACCACCACCGGTCCGTTGGGCCAGGGCCTGGCCAACGCCGTGGGCTTCGCCCTCGCCGAGAAAGTGCTGGGCGCCCAGTTCAACCGTGCTGGCCATAACGTCGTCGATCACAACACCTATGTGTTCCTCGGCGATGGCTGCATGATGGAAGGCATTTCCCACGAAGTCGCTTCCCTGGCCGGTACCCTGGGCCTGGGCAAGCTGGTTGCCTTCTACGATGACAACGGCATCTCCATCGACGGTGAAGTCGAAGGCTGGTTCACCGACGACACGCCGAAGCGTTTCGAGTCCTACAACTGGCAGGTAATCCGCAACGTCAACGGCCACGATGCCGACGAAATCAAGACCGCCATCGAGACCGCCCGCAAGAGCGAGCAGCCGACCCTGATCTGCTGCAAGACCATCATCGGTTTCGGTTCGCCGAACAAGCAGGGCAAGGAAGATTGCCACGGTGCCCCACTGGGCAACGACGAAATCGCCCTGGCCCGCAAGGAACTGAACTGGAACTACGGTCCGTTCGAAGTGCCTGCCGAGATTTATGCCGAGTGGAACGCCAAGGAAGCCGGTGCCGCCGCCGAAGCCGAGTGGAACAAGCGCTTCGACGCTTACGCCGCCGCCTTCCCTGAGCTGGCCAGCGAACTGAAGCGTCGTCTGAACGGCGACCTGCCGGCCGACTTCGCAGAGAAATCCGCCGCCTACATCGCCGAAGTTGCCGCCAAAGGCGAGACCATCGCCAGCCGCAAGGCCAGCCAGAACACCCTGAACGCTTTCGGCCCGCTGCTGCCGGAACTGCTCGGCGGCTCGGCCGACCTGGCCGGTTCCAACCTGACCCTGTGGAAAGGTTGCAAGGGCGTCAGCCATGAAGATGCCAACGGCAACTACATGTACTACGGCGTGCGCGAATTCGGCATGACCGCAATCATGAACGGCGTCGCCCTGCACGGCGGCCTGGTGCCTTACGGCGCGACCTTCCTGATGTTCATGGAATACGCCCGTAACGCGGTGCGCATGTCCGCCCTGATGAAACAGCGCGTGATCCACGTCTACACCCACGACTCCATCGGTCTGGGCGAAGACGGCCCGACTCACCAGCCGATCGAGCAACTGAGCAGCCTGCGCAGCACGCCGAACCTGGACACCTGGCGTCCGGCTGACGCCGTCGAATCGGCGGTGTCCTGGAAGCACGCCCTGGAGCGCAAGGACGGTCCTTCGGCGCTGATCTTCTCGCGCCAGAACCTGCAGCATCAGGACCGCGACGCCCAGCAGATCGCCGACATCGCCCGTGGCGGTTACGTGCTCAAGGACTGCGCCGGCGAGCCTGAGCTGATCCTGATCGCCACCGGTTCTGAAGTGGGCCTGGCTGTTCAGGCGTTCGACAAGCTGAGCGAACAGGGCCGTAAAGTCCGCGTCGTGTCGATGCCGAGCACCAGCGTGTTCGACGCCCAGGACGCTGGCTACAAGCAGTCGGTACTGCCGCTGGAAGTCGGTGCGCGCATCGCCATCGAAGCTGCCCACGCGGACTTCTGGTACAAGTACGTCGGCCTGGAAGGTCGCATCATCGGCATGACCACTTACGGTGAATCGGCTCCGGCCAGCGCACTGTTCGAAGAGTTCGGCTTCACCCTGGAAAACATCCTGGGTACTGCCGAAGAGCTGCTGGAAGACTGATGTAAGGATCTGCGGATCGATGACAAGCCCGCCCCCGCATTTGCAGGGGCGGGCTTGTCACCGAATGCGACAACGCAAAAAACCGCCGATTGCCGATAACGATCTGTTCCGTGAGCCCCCAATGTCTCAACCGCGTCCCTATAAAGTTGCACTCAACGGTTACGGCCGTATCGGTCGTTGCGTCCTGCGCGCACTCGTCGAACGGGGCGCGAAGGCGGGCTTCGAGATCGTTGCGCTGAATGACCTGGCCGACCAGGCCAGCCTGGAATACCTGACACGCTTCGACTCCACCCACGGGCGTTTCCCCGGCGAGGTGAAGGTCGACGGCGACTGTCTGCATATCAATGGCGACTGCGTGAAAGTACTGCGCAGTGCCACACCCGAGGGCATCGACTGGGCGGCGCTGGACGTCGACCTGGTACTGGAATGCTCCGGGGCCTACAACACCCGCGCCGATGGCCAGCGCTTCCTTGATGCGGGCGCACCGCGGGTGCTGTTTTCCCAGCCGATGGCCAGCGAGCAGGATGTTGATGCCACCGTGGTCTACGGCATCAACCAGGACTGCCTGACCGGCGACGAGTTGCTGGTGTCCAACGCCTCCTGCACCACCAACTGCGGCGTGCCGCTGCTGCGGGTGCTGGATCAGGCGTTCGGCATCGACTATGTGTCGATCACCACCATCCACTCGGCGATGAACGACCAGCCGGTCATCGACGCCTATCACCACGAAGACCTGCGCCGCACCCGTTCGGCGTTCCAGTCAGTGATTCCGGTGTCCACCGGCCTGGCCCGGGGTATCGAGCGACTGCTCCCGGAACTTGTCGGGAGAATCCAGGCCAAAGCCGTGCGTGTACCGACGGTGAACGTGTCGTGCCTGGACATCACCCTGCAGACCACCCGCGACACCACGGCCGCCGAGGTCAACCAGGTGCTGCGGGACGCGGCCCTGAGCGGACCGCTGCAGGGGCTGCTGGCGTATACCGAGCTGCCCCACGCCAGTTGTGATTTCAACCATGACCCGCATTCGGCCATCGTCGATGCCAGCCAGACCCGTGTTTCCGGCCCTCGCCTGGTGAACCTGCTGGCCTGGTTCGACAACGAATGGGGGTTCGCCAACCGCATGCTCGACGTCGCCGATCATTTTCTGCGCGTCGTGGACCACACCACCCGCACCACTCGCAAACAGCCCTGAAGGACTGCATTCATGACCGTTTTGAAGATGACCGACCTCGATCTGCAAGGTAAGCGCGTACTGATCCGCGAAGACCTCAACGTCCCTGTGAAGGACGGTGTGGTTGCCAGCGATGCGCGCATCCTTGCTTCGCTGCCGACCATCAAGCTGGCCCTGGAGAAGGGCGCGGCGGTGATGGTCTGCTCGCACCTGGGTCGTCCGACCGAAGGCGAGTTCTCGGCCGAGAACAGCCTCAAGCCGGTTGCCGACTACCTGAGCAAGGCCCTGGGCCGCGACGTGCCGCTGGTCGCCGACTACCTGGACGGTGTCGAGGTGAAGGCCGGTGACATCGTGCTGTTCGAGAACGTGCGCTTCAACAAGGGCGAGAAAAAGAACGCCGACGAGCTGGCGCAGAAGTACGCCGCGCTGTGCGACGTGTTCGTCATGGATGCCTTCGGCACCGCTCACCGCGCTGAAGGTTCGACCCATGGCGTGGCCAAGTTCGCCAAGGTCGCCGCTGCTGGCCCGCTGCTGGCCGCCGAGCTGGACGCTTTGGGCAAGGCCCTGAAAGCGCCGGCCAAGCCGATGGCCGCCATCGTTGCCGGCTCCAAGGTGTCCACCAAGCTGGACGTGCTGAACAGCCTGAGCCAGATCTGCGACCTGCTGATCGTCGGTGGCGGCATCGCCAACACCTTCCTTGCCGCGGCCGGTCACAAGGTCGGCAAATCGCTGTACGAGCCTGATCTGGTCGAGACCGCCAAGGCCATCGCCGCCAAGGTCAACGTGCCGCTGCCGGTGGACGTGGTGGTTGCCAAGGCCTTCGCCGAAGACGCCGAAGCCACCGTCAAATCGGTTGCCGACGTTGCTGACGACGACATGATCCTGGACATCGGTCCGAAAACCGCCGAGCAATTCGCCGAGCTGCTGAAATCGTCGAAAACCGTGCTGTGGAACGGCCCGGTCGGCGTGTTCGAGTTCGACCAGTTCGGCAACGGCACCAAGACCCTGGCCAAAGCGATCGCGCAAAGCAGCGCATTCTCCATCGCCGGTGGTGGCGACACCCTGGCGGCCATCGACAAATATGGCGTCGCGGCCGATATCTCCTACATTTCTACCGGTGGCGGTGCGTTCCTCGAATTCGTCGAGGGCAAGGTCCTGCCGGCGGTCGAGGTTCTGGAACAGCGGGCCAAGGCCTGAGTCGCCCGGTGCCTGGCAGAGGGAGCGAACGGATGATCAAGCGCTTGTCCTTGATGGTCATGAGCGTCGTGCTGAGCGCCTGCTCCAGCACGCCTGACTCCGCTCCCGATCGGCCCGCCGCGGAAAAGGGTGGCTGCTACCAGTCCGAATGGCAGGCGGAGACCGCGCCGGTCATCAATAAACGGCTCGGTCCCGATGGCCTGGAAAAATACGACGACGAACATCAGCGCCGGGCCAAGGGATGCCCTTGATCGGCTCGCGACAACCTGTCGCCGGGTTTGTGGTCTGCTGGAGGAAGTGGATGAAAGGTGTTCTGGCCTTGACGGCCCTGGCAACACTCGCAGGATGCGCCAGCTTCACGCCCGCACCGGCGGCGGCCCCGGCCGACAACTGGACCCGCTGGGTCTGCGACAGCAAGGCCGAAGTGCTCTGGCGTGCGGCAGGCGCCGGCAATCAGGAGATGGACGTACGCCTTGGCGGCGGCGATCAGGTCTACCGGCTCAAACCCGAGCCGTCCGGATCCGGAGCGCTGTACAGCGATGGCGTGCTGGCCTTGCACACCAAGGGCGATGAGGGCCTGGTGTACTGGGTTGCGACCAACGATTTGATAGGGCGGGGCTGCAAGGCACCGTGACTGGCCGGGCCGGCTGATACTGGCCCACACAACTTGAACAGCAACCGCCGCTGCGGCAGGTTTGCACGAAAAACGACGCTTGTCGGGAGAGAGATACACAATGGCACTCATTAGCATGCGCCAGATGCTGGACCACGCCGCCGAGTTCGGTTACGGCGTTCCAGCTTTCAACGTCAACAACCTGGAACAGATGCGCGCAATCATGGAAGCCGCTGACAAGACCGACTCTCCGGTGATTGTCCAGGCCTCGGCCGGTGCCCGCAAATACGCCGGCGCGCCGTTCCTGCGCCACCTGATCCTGGCGGCGATCGAAGAATTCCCGCACATCCCGGTGTGCATGCACCAGGACCACGGCACCAGCCCTGACGTCTGCCAGCGCTCGATCCAGCTGGGCTTCAGCTCGGTGATGATGGACGGCTCGCTGAAAGCCGACGGCAAGACCCCGTCCGACTACGAATACAATGTCCGCGTCACCCAGCAGACCGTGGCATTCGCCCACGCCTGCGGCGTTTCCGTGGAAGGTGAGCTGGGTTGCCTGGGCAGCCTGGAAACCGGTCAGGCCGGTGAAGAAGATGGCGTCGGCGCCGAAGGCATCCTGGATCACAGCCAGATGCTGACCGATCCGGAAGAAGCCGCTGACTTCGTCAAGAAAACCCAGGTCGATGCCCTGGCCATCGCCATCGGCACCAGCCACGGCGCCTACAAGTTCACCAAGCCGCCTACCGGCGACATCCTGGCGATCGACCGCATCAAGGAAATCCACAAGCGCATCCCTAACACTCACCTGGTGATGCACGGTTCGTCCTCGGTTCCACAGGACTGGCTGGCGATCATCAACGAGTTCGGCGGTGACATCAAAGAAACCTACGGCGTGCCGGTCGAAGAAATCGTCGAAGGCATCAAGTACGGCGTGCGCAAGGTAAACATCGACACCGACCTGCGTCTGGCCTCCACCGGCGCGATCCGTCGCTTCCTGGCACAGAACCCGGCCGAGTTCGACCCGCGCAAATACTTCGCCAAGACCGTCGAAGCCATGCGCGACATCTGCATCGATCGCTACGAAGCCTTCGGCACCGCGGGCAACGCCTCGAAGATCAAGCCGATCTCCCTGGACGACATGTTCCTGCGTTACGCCAAAGGCGAGCTGGCCGCGAAGGTCAACTGATACGCGCGTAAAGCAAAAAAACCCGCAGCGATGCGGGTTTTTTTATGCCTGTTGATCACCCAGGAAGACCGTTAGTCGGCGAACTATCGTTAAAACACCTGTTGGCCAGTTGCCAGCTTTAGATTTGGAAAACTCGGGTCTAGAGTCACATTCGCAGATTTCATCCGAAAGATGACGTAGTTGCCAGAGAGAAGCAGCATGGAATGCGCTCAAATTCCGACCCAAGAAGTCGGCTCGGTTCTACTGGTCGTTGATGACTATCCGGAAAACCTGACCAGCATGCGTGCCTTGCTTGCACGTCAGGATTGGCAAGTCTTGACTGCCAGCTCGGGGATCGAAGCCCTGAGTACCTTGCTTGAACATGAAGTCGACCTGGTTCTGCTGGATGTGCAGATGCCGGGCATGGACGGTTTTGAAGTGGCCCGCCTGATGCGCGGAAGCCAGCGCACCCGGCTGACACCAATCATTTTCCTGACCGCCAACGAACAGACCCAGGCGGCGGTGCTCAAAGGCTACGCCAGCGGCGCCGTGGATTACCTGTTCAAACCCTTCGACCCGCAAATTCTCAAGCCCAAGGTGCAGGCCCTGCTCGACCAGCAGCGCAACCGTCGTGCCTTGCAGCGGCTGACCCGCGACCTGGAAGCGGCTCGTGCCTTTAATGCCTCGGTGTTGGAGAACGCTGCCGAGGGCATCCTGGTGGTGGCCGAGGACGGCATTATCCGCTTCGCCAATCCGGCCATTTCCCGTTTGCTGCTCGCCTCGGTCGATCAGTTGCAGGGCGCCGACCTGCTGGACTTCGTGTTGTCGCCGACGGCGGCGCAATGGCGCGAGTCGGCGTTTTATCAGGCGTACCTGGAACGGGATATCTTCCGCCTGCATGACGCCGTGCTGCGCACCAGCAATGGCCAGGCGCTGCCGGTGGCGCTGTCCTGCGCCGCCTTGCCCGGCGAACAGCGCGCGATGGTGGTGACGGTGCTGGACATGTCGGTGGTGCGCAGCCTGCACCAGCAACTGGAGCATCAGGCGGTCACCGATCCGCTTACCGGCCTGCTCAATCGCCGTGGTTTCTATCAAGCTGCGGAAAGTGCGCTGGTACGCAGCGAACATTCGGACAAGCACCATGCCTTGATGTACCTGGACCTCGACGGCTTCAAGCGGGTCAACGATTCCCTCGGGCACGAAATCGGCGACCAGGTGTTGCACTGGGTCGCTGAGCAACTGAAGGATTGCCTGGGTGGCCACGGCATCCTGGCGCGGATGGGCGGCGATGAGTTCACGGCCTTGCTCGACGACCTCGACTACCCCGAACAGGCGGCGCGTTTAGCCGAGAAGTGCATCGAGCGCATGTCGATCCGCCAGCAGATCGACGGCCTGGAAGTGGTGCTCGGGGTCAGTATCGGTATTGCTATCTACCCCGACTGCGGTGCCAACCTCGACGGGTTGTTGCGCGCTGCCGATACGGCGATGTACGCGGCCAAGCAGGCCGGGCGCCAGCAGTATCGTTATTACGACGAGGACCTCAACGGCCGCGCCCGTTCGCGGCTGATGCTCGAAGACAGCGTTCGCGCGGCGGTGGATAACCAGGATTTCACCCTGGTGTTCCAGCCGCAGGTGGCGTTCTCCGACGGTCGCCTGCGCGGCTTCGAGGCGCTGTTGCGGTGGCGGCATCCGAGCGTCGGCGATGTGCCGCCGGGGCTGTTCCTGCCGTTGCTGGAAGAAGCGCGGTTGATCAACCGCCTGGCCAGTTGGATCTACTGCCAGGGCGCCGAGCAGCGGCGGGCCTGGTGCGGGCATTTCCCTGACGACCTGACCCTCGGCATCAGCCTCAGCCGGGTGCAGTTCGGCATGCCCAACCTGATCGAAGAGCTGTCGCAGGTGATCGCCGATGCCGGCCTGGCACCGAGCCAACTGGAAGTGGAAATCGCCGAAACATCGCTGACCGACAACCTGGACACGGCGTTGCGCCAGTTGCGCAAGTTGCGCGAGTTGGGCGTGCGCGTGGCTCTGGACGACTTTGGCGCCGGCGACTGCTCGCTGCGCCTGTTGCGCGATCTGCCGATCGATACCCTCAAGCTTGACCGCCACCTGGTGGCGCGCCTGCCCGATTCCGCCGCCGACGCGGCGCTGGTGCGTTGCGTCATCGAACTCTGCGAGCAGTACTGCATCAGCGTGATCGCCGAAGGCGTGGAGACCCCGGCGCAGGCGCAATGGTTGCGCGAGCACGGCTGCGAGTACGTTCAGGGCTTCCTTGTGGCGCGGCCGATCACCTCGGCGGAAGCCGGTCGCTTCCCGGCCTTTTTTGACTGGCAAGGGCAGTAGTTGGGTACACTGCGGCCTTTCCCCTTTCACCCGCAGCAGCCATGAACACCCTCAAGTACCTGCAAGCCTACCCGCCCGCCCTGCAAGATCAGGTGCGTCAGTTGATTGCCCGTGGCCAGTTGGGCGACTACCTGCAAAAGCGCTATCCGGCCCGGCATGACGTGCAGAGTGACAAGGCGCTGTACAGCTACGCGCAGAACCTCAAGCAGGAACACCTGCGCAACGCGCCAAACCTCGACAAAGTGCTGTTCGACAACCGCCTCGACCTGACCCACCGTGCGCTCGGCCTGCACACGGCGGTTTCGCGGGTGCAGGGTGGCAAGCTCAAGGCGAAGAAAGAGATCCGCATCGCTTCGCTGTTCAAGGAGGCAGCGCCGGAGTTCCTGCGCATGATCGTGGTGCACGAACTGGCGCACTTCAAGGAGGCCGAGCACAACAAGGCTTTCTACAAACTCTGTGAATACATGCAGCCGGGCTACCATCAACTGGAGTTCGACCTGCGCGTTTACCTGACCTGGCGCGAGTTGCCGGGCGATCAGTGAGTCAAAGGACCCTTTGCATGGACGTAAGCAAGACCAAGAGCAGTTTCTACCGTCGCCTGTACGTTGCCTGGCTGATCGACAGCCAGACCGCCAGCAGCGTCCCGGCGCTGATGGCCGCCACCGGCATGCCCCGCCGCACCGCGCAGGACACCATCGCTGCGCTGGCTGATCTGGATATCGTTTGTGAGTTCGAGCAGGAAGCGGGGGCGCGCAACCATGCCGGGCATTACCGGATTCATGATTGGGGTGCGATCGACAAGGGGTGGATCATTCAGAATCTGAGGTCGATTCGCGAGGTTCTGGGGTATCCCTGATTGACCTGCTTTCTGGCTCGCCGCAGATCCCTGTAGCGGGCTTTTCAGCAACAGCGCGCTCAAGAATTCGAGTGCTGACTATTTCCCTCGATGAACCCGCGGTCAGTTGGTTTTCTGAAATCCAGGTGATTTCACTGCCTTTTCTAGGATTTTTCCTATATCCCGGTCACTGATCGCGCATGCAGGATTCTGCGGAATTTCTTCCATGGAATCCTCCAGGGTCAGGGGCCAGCAAGCGCATGGTCCGGCACCCCGGTGGTTACCTTTCTCATGCGGCCTTGCGCTGAATCTGGTGCGGGGTGCGCAGTTGCAGGGAGCACTGCATGCCCGTCCAATCCTGTTTGTGCTTCATCTCCACTGATGCATCCGGACGTCGAGTCCAGCTCCGCGGTTGACCTGCCTCACGCGGAGGATTACTCATGACTTTCAGCTTCAGCGTCGCCGCCGATATCGCTACCAACGAAGCGTGCCCGGTCCCCACCGGCATCTGCAGCACCTGTCAGCGTAGTGGTCTGCCCATCCTGCCCCTGCGTGCTGCCTATGCCTCGGAGCCCTGGTACACCCAGGCGCTGCCGCTGAACCGCGGCTCCGAGGTCAAGGCCGTACGCCTGCGGGCCGACCAGCCGCGCACCCTGCGTAGTGGCTATCTCTATGTGCTGCTCGACAATAGGGAGTGGCAGGCCTACGAGATCTCCCGCGAGGGCGCGCTGCGTCAGTTTCGGCCCTACCAGGTGCCTCGCGAAGAGCCCCGGTCCCTGTGCGAAATCTGTATTCAACAGGATCACGATATTCCCGCGTCGTTCATCAACATCAAAACCGACAGATACTCCACCGCCTGGCTGGCGCTCGCCAACGACCCCTGGCCCGAGAGTGTGCTCAATGGCTACCTGCGCGGCGGCGTGGTCGATGGGATGGCGCTGGATGACCGCTTCTACAAACTCGACCTCGATTTCCACAGCGTGCACGGCTTCTACCCGCGCAATCACCGACTGCGCGCCCTGGCAGGCCATGTCCGCGCGGTGACTGAAGAGCACAAGCTGGCCAACGGTGTACTGGCCCTGGTGCTGCGGTGGTTCGGGCGACGGGAGAAGTGCAGAAGATCGGGTTGGGGGTTCGGATCGTGCAGTTCGGTGGGGCGATTGTGGCGTTGGCGAGTGCGGTGGAGGGGGTGCAGTATGCGTTGGCGGCGACTCGGGCATACGAAGCTGGCGATAGAACGGCAAGAACTGCTTATAGGGTAGCGTCCGCTATGGCAGCAGGCTCAGCGATAGCCGGGGTTTTGGGCTCCTTGGCTCCGGCAGCATTAGCACTCGCTCCACTCTTGATTTCCGTGCTGCTAGGCCTAGTCACTTATGGCTTGTACGTCTGGGCGAAAAGGCTAGAGTCAGAACCCCTGGAAATGTGGGCTCGCCATTCCCTCTGGGGGATCCCGGAAAAACACCGCCGCTGGACGACCTCAAAGGACATGGACACGGCGATTGGTGCCTTGAATGCAGTATTGCTGGGCTTGACCGCAGACGCTGCGATGACAGTGAAGGTCGCGCGCAGTGGCGGACTTCCCATCGGTGATGCAGTTCCTGCTGAACTCTTTCTGGACTACAAGATCGCTCTGCCACGATACGGACTCGACGCATCGCGCTACGAGTGGGCGTTGCAGGTCTATCGGCCAGGCCAAAGCTCGGGTGAGACCATCGCGAGCGGCCGTACCGGTGGTACTAATGAACCGTTGTCGCCCCCGTCTTCATGGAAGCGACCGGGCTACCACCCTGAAACGACGGCTCCCGTCATTCGGCACGATCCCGTGTCAGGAACGCTTCTAATCAGGGGGGACATCAGCTTTTTTGGGACTTTCGAAGTTCACGCCATTGAGCTAAAGGTGTCCTACTGGCCCGACAAGAATGATGAAGCGGGTGTAGCCCTGCTGATTGTGAAGGAAGACAAGATTGGCGAATGGCAGGGGTGGGGCTCCGAATGAAAAGACCTCAACTCGTTCCGCCTTGTCCCGGCTGGAAAGAGGACTTGCCAGGTCCCAACGAGTCGCCAGTAGTAATCCCGGCGCTTGGGTTCGATACGCCCAACCATCAGGATGATGTCTTTCTGGAACTGCCGCGTGCATCAGCACTTATCAGAGGCTTGATTATCTGGTTTGCACCGGTAATGAGCACGTTACTGATCGCATCGTCATGGCTTGTTTTATCTGTTGAGCAAACACTGAAGTTCGAGATTTGGCTGGTATTTATCTCAACCATGCTTGTTGGAATTTGGTCTCTCTGGTTCTGTGTGAAAATCGACATAGCACCTCCCCGAGACTTACCCCTTCGCTTCAACCGCGCCCGCCAGCGCCTCTATGCCTACAACTTCAAGCACCGCTGGTGGAACCCTTTTGAACGCTGGCAGGTAGTACCCGTAGCCTACGACTGGTCCCAAGTCCGCGCCGAACGCTGGAGCAGACGTCACGCCACTGCCCAAGGCGGGATCATCTTCCAGTGCGGTGTCGAACTCTCCATTGTCAAGCCAGGCACCAACCAAGTCATCGACCGCTTCCGCCTGACCGCCATGGGCGCCGACGCGCACGCCTGGGCCTACGTTTGCACCTACATGCAGCAAGGCCCCGACGCACTGCCGCCACCCGGCCCGCCGTGGGACCACAACGATGTGCTGTGGTGCAACGTCGCGATGCTTCTCGCGCCCAAGGTCAAATGGCCCGCCGATATGGACCTGGAATCGAGGACGGCGCCATGAGCACTGCCCTGAGCGATATATCGGTGGATTTAGGGGTTCTCGGTATTCAAACCATCAAGTTTGCAGATGAAGCGGGTGTCGCCCGGCTGATTGTGAAGGAAGACAAGATTGGCGAATGGAAGGGGTGGGGCTCCGAATGAAAAGGCCTCAACTTGTTCCGCCTTGTCCCGGCTGGAAAGAGGACTTGCCCGGTCCCGGCGAGTCGCCAGTAGTAGTTCCGGCGCTTGGGTTCGATACGCCCAACCATCAAGATGAGGTCTTTCTGGAGCTGCCGCGTGCTTCAGCACTTATAAGGGGAGTGGTGATCTGGTTTGCACCGGTATCGGGTATTTTCCTTGCCATGTTGTTGTGGGATTTCCTATCAAATGTGCAGGCAATGAGTTTTGAATTGTGGATCATGTTTGTGTCCATTTTGCTCGTTGGCGGGTGGTTAACTCCATTCTTCTGGAAATTCGATGTCACACCTCCTCGCGATCTTCCCCTTCGCTTCAACCGCCTCCGCCAACGCCTCTACACCTACAACTTCAAGTACCGCTGGTGGAACCCTTTTGAACGCTGGCAGGTAGTGCCGGTTGCCTACGACTGGTCCCAAGTCCGCGCCGAACGCTGGAGCAGACGTCACGCCACTGCCCAAGGCGGGATCATCTTCCAGTGCGGTGTCGAACTCTCCATCGTCAAACCCGGCACCAACCAAGTCATCGACCGCTTCCCCCTGACCGCCATGGGCGCTGACGCGCACGCCTGGGCCTACGTTTGCACCTACATGCAAAAAGGCCCCGACGCACTGCCGCCACCCGGCCCGCCGTGGGACCACAACGATGTGCTGTGGTGCAACGTCGCGATGCTTCTAGCTCCCAAGGTTGAATGGCCCGCCGATATGGACCTGGAATCGAGGACGGCGCCATGAGGGCCGCCATAACTTCCACTTCCCTACGTTTGCGGTTATTCGCAAGAGCGTAATCGCGGGTGAATACCCACCGATTGAGTGCCTCAGGCCCGCCGCATCCCGATATGCGGAATGCCGTCCTCCAGGTATTCCTCGCCCGCCACCTCGAAGCCATGCTTGCGGTAATAGCCCTGCAGATGCGCCTGGGCCGAGAGGTATACCGGCACGTCCGGCCAGTTCTCTTCGGCATGCTTGAGGCCCTGCACCATCAGTTCGTGGCCCAGCCCCTGGCCGCGGCCCACCTCGGCGATGAGCACCCGGCCGATCACCACATCGCCACCCTGGGATGTCGGATCGAGCAAGCGCAGATAAGCCACCAGCTGATTGTCCTGCCAGGCCATCAAGTGGCAGGTGTCGCCGCTCAGGTCCTGGCCATCGAGGTCCTGGTAGGCGCATTTCTGCTCGACCACGAACACTTCGTTGCGCAACTGCATCACGGCGTAGAGCTGTTCTTTGCCAAGGTCGGCGTGATGTTTGCAAATCCACTCGATGGGCATGACGGTTCTCTCTGGTTGGATGCGCCGATGATAACCAGCCTCGACGGCGCTGACATTTTTTGTCGTAAGCCAAAGTGTCCGCAAAACCGGCAGGAATAGAGGCACATAGCTATCATTTGCTGCTGCCACCCGGACGGTCGTTTGTGTAATCTGGCCGTCGCAACCTGGATTTGTTGGCACTGAAACGCTCAAGCGGTCAAACCACAACGCGGAAGCTCCGCTATAGGATTTGAGCATGCGACCCTTGCTCCGAGTCTTGTGTTTGCTTGGAATGTTGTCAGTTACCCCGGCGCATGCCGAAAAACTCCGTCTGGTTGCCGATGCCTGGCCACCTTTCACCGATGCCAGCATGGCGCAGGGCGGTCTAGCCACCGCTTTGGTCAAGACGGCGCTCGAACGCGCGGGTTTTGCCAGTGACTTCGAGCAGGTGCCCTGGGCGCGGGCGTTGATGGGCATTGGCGATGGTCGCTACGACGTGCTGGTCAATGCCTGGTACAACGAATCCCGCACCCGCATCGGGCAATTCTCCGACGGCTACCTGAACAACCGGATCCGCCTGCTCAAGCGCAAGGCCGACGCCATCCAGTTCGAACGCCTGTCCGACATTTATCCCCATTCGATCGCGGTGGTCCGCGATTACGCCTATTCCGCCGAGTTCGATGCCGACCGGCGCTTGCAGAAAGTCCCGGTGCGCAGCTTTCCGGTGGCGATCGGCATGCTCGCCGCAGGCAGGGTCAGCCTGGCCGTGGAGGACGAGTACGTCGCCAACTGGTTTCTAATGCGCGCGCGCGACACGGTGCGCGATCAGTTGGAGTTTTTCGGCGAGCCGGTCAGCGAGAACAGCCTGCACATCCTGGTCAGCCTGAAAAACCCCCAGCACCAGCAGATCGTCAGCGGCTTCGACCGGGCGATCAGCGCGATGAAAGCCGACGGCAGTTACGCACGGATCCTCAAGGAGCACGCCTTCACTCAGGCGTCCCCTTGATCAGGTGCGCGGCGAGGGTGCGCAGCGGGCCGAGGTGACGGGCGATCAGCGCCAGTTGGGTCTGCACGGTCCGCAGGTTCTCGTCCATTTCCTCGGGCATCTGCTCCAGCTCGGTGGCCAGGGCTTCCTCGCTGTCGCTGTGGATTGCCACCGGGGTCTTGCTGGTCAGGCCGCTGGCGATTTCGTCGAGGCTCTCGGCCAGTTTCGCTCCGGCGCTATCGAGCAACTGTTCGCGGGCTTCGGCGGGCAGCGTGCTGTCGCGGTGCGCGCCGAGGGCCGAGAGGTAGCTCAGCAAGGTGTGGGACAGCACCAGGAAGCGGAAGCCGACGTCCGCTTCCTTACGGAAATGCCCGGGCTCCATGAGCATGTTGGCCAGGGTGGTAGACAGTGCCGCGTCGGCGTTGTGGGCGTTGCGTCGGGCCAGGCGGTAGGCGAGGTCGTCGCGCTTGCCTTCGGCGTACTGGCGCATGATCTGGCGCAGGTAAGTGCTGTTACAGGTCAGGGTGTTGGCCAGCACTTTGTTCAACCGTCGTCCCTGCCAGTCCGGCAGGAACAGGAACACCGCGAGAATGGCAATCAGGCTGCCCACCAGGGTATCGAACAGGCGTGGCAGGAACAGGCCATAACCGTCGCCGATCTGGTTGAAGCAGAACAGCACCATCAGGGTGATCGCCGCCGTGGCGAGGGTGTAGCGGGTGGTGCGGTTGACGAAGAACACCACCCCGGCGGCCACCGCGAACAGCGACTGGATGACGGCGTTGGGGAACAGGTCGAACAGCGCCCAGCCGACCGTCAGACCGATGGCGGTGCCGATGATCCGCTGAACCAGTTTGCGCCGCGTGGCGCCATAGTTGGGCTGGCAGACGAACAGCGTGGTGAGGATGATCCAGTAACCCTGGGTCGGGTGGATCAGGTGCACCATGCCGTAGCCGATCGACAGCGCCAGCGGCAGGCGCAGGGCGTGGCGGAAGATCAGCGAGGTCGGCGTCAGTTGCTGGCGCAGGCGGTTCCACACGTCCGCCAGGTTGCGCGGCGAGCGGTCGAGCAGGCTCGGGTCACTGTTGTCGGCCAGGCTGTCCGGGTTGCTGGCGTCGCTGAGCAGGCGGTCGAGGGTTGCCAGGTTCGCCGCCAGCGCCCGCAACGAACGCAGCAGGCCGCGCCAGGCCGGGTTGCTCTGGATGCGCAGGTGTTCCAGCGAGGCGTGCAGGTCTTCAAGGGCCTCGGCGAAACCGATGTCGTAGACGAACGGCTGGCGCAACTGGATCGACGCCGACAGCCGCTCGCAGGCCTTGCCTTGCTGGCGCAGCAGGCGCTGGCAGCGGAACAGCACGTCGCTGTGGAAAAACGCCTCGGTCAGCGCGTTGTACGGATAGTGCGAAGAACTGGCGCGTTCGTGGATGTCCTGGGCAAGGAAGTACAGTTTCAGGTAGCGGCTGACCTTCGAGCTGGGCCGGCCGCCGCCCACGCGGTGCAGGATGATTTCCTTGGCGCTGTTCAGCGCCGCCACCACCTTGCCGTTCTGCTGTGCCAGCTCCAGGCGCCGGGCTTCGACGTCGAGGCCGCGGATCGGCTCGAACAGGGTGGCCTTGAGCTTGAGGTAGATGCCCAATTCGCGGAACAGCCGCGCCAGGCTCTGTTGCACCGGTTGGTTGGAGAACAGCGCCTGCCAGAGCACCGAGAGCAGCCCGTACCAGCCCGCGCCGGCCACCAGCAGCAGCGGCTCATGCCAGAAATCGGCGACCTCGCCGCCACGCTGGTCCACGCCGATCATCGTGTAGACCGAGAGAATCAGCGTGGCCTGGGCGATCGCCCCATAGCGTTCGCCGAGGGCGCCGAGCATGGTCAGGCCGAACGCCGCCAAGGCCATGGCGCAGACGAATAGCCACGGATAGGGGAACAGCAATTCCACCGCCAGCGCGGCGATGGTGAAGCACACCAGGGTGACGGCCAGGGCGTTGAGACGGCCCTGCCAACTGTCGTCGGTCTCGGCCAGGGCGCTGGCGATAATGCCGAGGAACAGCGGGATCAGCAGGTTCATCTGATCCTGATACCAGCACAGCGCCATGCTGCCGGTGAGGGCGATCAATACCCGGATGCTGTAGCTGAATTTGTCCAGGGCCCACAGACGACGCAACGAATGGCTGAACGAAGACGATGACATGATGAACGGCGGGCCTGCTGGGCGAGATCGGAAGTGAGCGGGTCACCGCGACGCAAAGCCGTCGCGGTAGTCACGTACCAGCAAAATGTGTTCCGTGATGGGGCTGATTCTAGCCGGAACTTCAGACGAACTGCGCGGCGGCGTAAGCGGAAGCCCAGGCCCACTGGAAATTGAAGCCGCCGAGGTGGCCGCTGACGTCGAGCACTTCGCCGATGAAGTACAGCCCCGGGCTTTTCAGCGACTCCAGGGTCTTGGACGACACCTCGCGGGTGTCGACACCGCCGAGGGTCACTTCGGCGGTGCGGTAGCCCTCGGTCCCGGCCGGCACCAACTGCCAGTTCCCGAGTTTTTCCGCGACCTGCGCCAGTTCGGCCGGGGTGTACTGCTTCATCGGTTTGGAGGCGAACCAGTGGTCGGCCAGCAAGTTGGCCATCTTCTTGGTGAAGATTTCACCGAGCAGGGTTTTCAATTCGCTGTTGGGCCGCTCGGCCTGTTGCTGTTGCAGCCAGGTCAAGGCGTCGTGGTCCGGCAGCAGGTTGATTTCGACGGTGTCGCCGGCTTCCCAGAACGAGGAAATCTGCAGGATCGCCGGGCCGCTGAGGCCGCGGTGAGTGAACAGCAGGTTTTCCCTGAAGCTGGTGCCGTTGCAACTGGCGATGCAGTCCACCGAGGTGCCGGACAGCTCGGTGCACAGCGCCTTGAGCTGGTCGGTGATGGTGAACGGCACCAGCCCGGCGCGGGTCGGCAGCACGTTGTGGCCGAACTGGCGGGCCACCTGATAGCCGAAGCCGGTGGCGCCCAGGGTCGGAATCGACAGGCCGCCGGTGGCGATCACCAGCGACTGGCACTGGAACGGGCCGGCGCTGGTTTGCAGCAGGTAGCCAGCTTCCAGTTTCTCGATGTGTTCGATGCGGGTGTCCATGCGCAGGGTGGCGCCGGCGTTGTCGCACTCGTCGAGGAGCATCTGCAGGATGTCGCTGGACTTGTTGTCGCAGAAAAGCTGGCCGAGTTTTTTCTCGTGATAGGGCACGCCGTGCTTGGCGACCATCTCGATGAAGTCCCACTGGGTGTAGCGGGCCAGGGCCGACTTGCAGAAGTGCGGGTTCTGCGAGAGGAAGTTGGCCGGCTCGGTGTACATATTGGTGAAGTTGCAGCGGCCGCCGCCGGACATGAGGATCTTCTTGCCCGGTTTGTTGGCGTGGTCCAGCAGCACGACCCGGCGGCCGCGCAAGGCGGCGGTGCGGGCGCACATCAGGCCGGCGGCGCCGGCGCCGATGATGATGACATCGGTGGAGTGCATGGGGGTTCTCTGAAAATCGCGAGCAAGCTCGCTCCTACAGGGATCGTGCAAGCTTCGCCGTTGCAGGAGCGAGCTTGCTCGCGATCAGGTCCTGGGTGGTTTAGATGATCCGGACCTTGAGCGACCGACCCTTGATCTTGCCGCTGTTCAGCCGCTGCAGCGCCTGCTTGGCCACGCCGCGCTCCACTGCCACATAGGCCTGGAAATCGAAGATGGCGATCTTGCCGACCTGCTTGCCCGGAACTCCGGCATCGCCGGTCAGTGCACCGAGGATGTCGCCCGGACGCAGTTTGTCCTTGCGCCCGGCGGAGATGCACAGGGTGCTCATCACCGGCACCAGCGGTTCGCCGGCCTTGGCCTTGAGGCTGTCGAGCTGTTCCCAGCGCAGCGGGGCTTTTTGCAGCACTTCGATGGCCTTGGCGCGATGGCCTTCGGCAGGCGCGACGAGGCTGACCGCCAGGCCCTTCTCGCCAGCACGGCCGGTACGGCCGACGCGGTGCACGTGGATCTCGGCATCACGGGCTAGTTCGACGTTGATCACCATGTCCAGCGCATCGATGTCCAGGCCGCGGGCCGCCACATCAGTGGCTACCAGCACCGAGAGGCTGCGGTTGGCGAACACGGTCAGGACCTGATCGCGGTCGCGCTGTTCCAGGTCGCCGTGCAGGGCTTCGGCGGAGATGCCTTTGGATTGCAGGTGATCGACCACTTCTTGGCACTGCTGCTTGGTGAAGCAGAACGCCACGCACGATTCCGGCCGGAAGTGCCCCAGCACACGGGTGACCGCGTTCATGCGGTCTTCGGGATCGACTTCATAGAAATGCTGCTCGATCTGGCTGTCGGCGTGCAGCGTGTCGACCTTGACCTGCTGCGGGTTGCGCATGAAGGCGGCGGACAGTTGCTTGATGCCACTCGGGTAGGTGGCGGAGAACAGCAGGGTCTGCCGGCGCTCGGGGGTCTGCCCGATGATCTGGGCGATGGCGTCGTAGAAGCCCATGTCGAGCATGCGGTCGGCTTCATCTAGCACCAGGGTGTTGAGCCCGTCCAGCACCAGGGTGCCTTTGCTCAGGTGCTGCTGCACCCGGCCCGGCGTGCCGACGATGATGTGCGCGCCATGTTCCAGCGAAGCAATCTGCGGGCCGAGGGAGACGCCACCGCACAGGGTGAGGATCTTGATGTTGTCTTCGGAGCGGGCCAGGCGGCGCAGTTCCTTGGCAACCTGGTCGGCCAGCTCGCGGGTCGGGCACAGCACCAGCGCCTGACAGCCGAAATAGCGCGGGTTGATCGGGTTCAGCAGGCCGATGCCGAAGGCGGCGGTCTTGCCACTGCCAGTCTTGGCCTGGGCAATCAGGTCCATGCCCTTGAGGATGACCGGCAGGCTCTGGGCCTGGATCGGAGTCATCTCGGCATAGCCGAGGGCGTCCAGGTTGGCCAGCATGGCGTTGGACAGCGGCAAGGTGGCGAAGGCGGTGGCAATGGTGGTCACGAGGCGGGCCTGCAAAACAAAATGTCGCGCAGTGTACCAGCCTCGTGGCCATTCGCCCTAAGGCTCGATCCCGGCTTCCTGACGAGGCGCACGCCGTCCATCCGTCTTCGCCAGTTGCAGGAAGATCGCCGCGGCGAGCATCGCCATCAGGCCGATGGTGACGAAGGTGAGCTGGAATGCGCCCAGCGTGGTTTCCACGCCTTCGGCGCTGCCGGCGGCGGTAAAGCCGCCGAGCAGGGCACCGGCACAGGCCACGCCCAGGCTCAACGACAGTTGCGCGACCACCGACAGCAGGCTGTTGCCGCTGCTGGCGCTGGCGTCGTCGAGGTCGATCAGGGTCACGGTGTTCATCGCGGTGAACTGCATGGAGTTGATCGCCCCGAGCACGCCGAGCTGCACCAGCAGCAGGGCATGGGGCGTCTGTTCGTTCACCAGGCCCAGGCTCGCCAGCATCAGCCCGAGCAACAGGGTGTTGGCGGTGAGAATGGTGCGGTAGCCGAAGCGCTCGATCAGTGGCCGGGCGATGGATTTGGCCAGCATCGCTGCCGCCGCCAGCGGGATCATGCTCATCCCCGCTTCGGCCGGCGAGTAGCCCAGCGCCACTTGCAGCAGCAGCGGCACGAGGAACGGCAGCGCGCCGCTGCCCAGGCGGGCGAACAGGTTGCCGAGAATGCCCACCGAGAACGTCCGGGTGCGGAACAGGCTGGGCGAGAACAGCGGATTGTCAACGCTGCCGGCGCGCAGCCAGTAGGCGGCGAGGCAGGCCATGCCGGCGAACAGCAGCAACATCACCCGCAGGTGCGGCAGGTGCAGCTCGCCCAGGCCTTCCATGGCGATGGTGATCAGCACCATTGCCGCGCCGAACAGGATGAAACCGACGCCGTCGAAGCGGGTGCGTTCCGAGCCGCGCAGGTCCGGGATGTACTTCCACACCGCGTAGCAGCCGATCACACCCACCGGCAGGTTGAGCAGGAAGATCCAGTGCCAGCTGAAAATCTCCACCAGCCAGCCGCCCACGGTCGGGCCGAGCAACGGGCCGAGCATGCCGGGGATGGTGATGAAACTCATGATCCGCACCAGTTCCGAACGCGGGTAGGCGCGCAACACCACCAGCCGCCCGACCGGCAGCATCAAGGCGCCGCCGAGGCCCTGGATGACCCGGGCGCCCACCAGCATGCCGAGGCTGCTGGAAAGGGCGCAGAGCAGCGAGCCGATGCTGAACAGCAGGATCGCGCCGAAGAAAATGTGCTTGGTGCCGAAGCGGTCGGCGAGCCAGCCGGAGGCGGGAATCAGCAGGGCCACGGTGAGCATGTAGGCGATGATCACCGACTGCATGCGCAGCGGGTTTTCCGCCAGGTCCCGGGCCATCGCCGGCAGGGCGGTGTTGAGGATGGTGCCGTCGAGTGACTGCATGAAAAAGGCGATCGCCACCACCCAGGGAATCCAGCGGGCGGTGACGGGGTCCAGCGGGGTGCGTTCGGGCATGGGTAATCCTTAGCCGGCCTTGGGGGCCGCTAAAGCGGCCCCAACAATCACAACGTCAACGTCAGCCGTTTGACCAGCGCCCCCGGCAGATGATTCGACCCGGTCTGCCGCTGGCCATAGGTGCTGGTGGACAGCATCAGCTCACGCTCCTGGGTCAGGGCTTCCAGTTGCGTACCCAGCAAACTGTAGACGCTGTCGTCAAAGCGCATGGTGCTGACCGGCGCGTGGATCTGCCCGTCTTCGACCCAGAAACAGGCGAAGCGGGTCAGGCCGGTCATTCGCGCCGCCGGCAGGTCGGAGTAGTTCAAGTACCACAGGTTGCTGATGTACAGCCCGGTGCCCAGTTGCGCGAGCACATCGGCCTCGGCCAGCTCGCCGCCGGCCATGCTCAGGGCGCTCGGGGATTCCCACGGCTCGGCACCATTGGCCTGGCGCTGGAACTCGGCGGCGCTGCGCGCGTTGGTCAGTTGTTCAAGGGCCCGGCCCTGGTCGATCAGGCGCAGGTCGCTGCGCGGGTAGCCTTCCTCGGAAAACGCCGGGCTGAGCGAGCCGCTGACCTGTTCCGCCAGGTTCACCAGTGGGCTGAGGCTGGCCTCGCCGCTGTACAGCCGTTGCAGCGGGCTGTGCTTGTTGGCGATCGACTGTGCGGAAAAACCGCCCCAGCCGAGCATGCCGACGATTTCTTCGAGGGCGGCGGGGGCGAGGTAGGCGCGGTACTGGCCGGGCGCCAGGGTTTTCAACGGGCGGCCGAGGTAGTCGAGTTGCTCGCGGGCCTGGGCCAGGCGCCGGGCGAACAGCTCGTCGTCCCAGACCTGTCCGGCGTAATTGGCCTTCACCGCCTGGCCGTTGGCGTGGAACAGGCTCCAGTCGAAGTTGAAACTGTTGGCCTGGTGCCAGCCGAACGCGCCGGACGAACTGGCGAAACCGCGACAGATCGGCCCGGCGGCATAGATGCCGACGAGGTCGAGGTCACCGGCACCGGCTTCAATCTGCTTCAGCACGCTGGCGCTGTCGGGCAGCGGCTGTTCCTGTTGGTCGTGACTTTCCCAGGCGCTGTCGTTGAGCAGCAGGTACGGGTCGGGCGGGATCAGCGGCAGTGTCTGGCGCAACTGGGCCAGGGCCTCGCCGAGGCGTTGGCGGTCGATGTCGGCGTCGCCGCTGAGGGTCAGGTTCAGTTCGGCCTGGCGGCCGTCGGCGATCAATTTCAGGCTGGCGCTGGACTGGTGCACGTCACCGGCCTGACGCACCCGCGCGTGGTTGAAGCGGATGAACTGCGAATGCTCGCCGGCATAGCTCAGGGTGAACTGCTCCGGCGCGTTGACGTTGTCGCGTAGCCAAGCGACCAGCGCCTGGAAATTCTGCAGGAAGCTGGCGGCCATCAGGCGTCTCCTCCGAATACATCGATCTGGCTGAACACGCAGGCCGGCGAGGCGTGACCGACGCGCACCACCTGGTTCGGCTCGCCTTTGCCGCAGTTCGGCGTGCCTAGAACCTGGAAGGTGCTGGCGTCGCCGACGGCACTGAGGTTGCGCCAGAAGCCCGAGGAAATACCGCGGTAATTGGGGTTCTTCACCACGCCCTTGAGCTCGCCGTTTTCGATCAGTTGGCCCCACTCGCAGCCGAACTGGAACTTGTTGCGTGCGTCGTCGATGGACCAGGAGCGGTTGGTGCGCATCAGGATGCCGCGCTCGATGCCGCCGATCAGTTGCGCCAGGGATTGGTCCCCCGGCTCGATATTGAGGTTGGCCATGCGGTCGATGGGCGCGCGGTTCCAGCCGCAGGCGCGGCTGTTGGCGACGCCTTCGAGGCCCGAGCGGAACTGCGACAGCGCACCGCCGAGCGGACGCAGCAGCAGGCCATCGCGGATCAGGAATTGCTTGAGCGCCGGGGTGCCGTCGTCGTCATGGCCGTAGCTGGCCAGCTCTTCGCGGATGTCCGGGTCGAAGGTCACGTTGAGCAGTTTCGAGCCGTATTGCAGGTGACCGAAGTCGCTGGCTTTGACGAAGCTGGTGCCGGCGTAGTTGCGCTCGTCGCCAAGGATGCGATCCATCTCCAGCGGGTGGCCGATGGATTCGTGGATCTGCAGCATCATTTGGTCGGGCATCAGCAGCAGGTCGCGCACGCCGCTGGGCGTGTTGGGCGCCAGCAGCAGTTGCAGCGCCTCGTCGGCAACCCGTGCGCCGGCGCCCACCAGGCCGCAACGCTGGATCACGTCGAGGCCGCCTTGCTGGCCGAAGTTCTCGCGGCCGAGGGTGCGGGTCTGGCTGTCGCCGTCGCCGAACGCGGTGACGCTGAGGCCCGGGAAAATGAAGCGCTGGGCCTGGCGCAGCTCGGCGCCGGCACTGTTGAGGTAAATCTGCTCGACGGTGGTCAGGCCGAGGCTGACCTGCCAGTTGGCAAGTCGCTCATCCGCCGGCACCGCCGCCGATTCCTGGTTGAGCAGGTCATAGCAATCGCCGAGCGACGGGAAGGCCTGGTCAAGGTTGGGCGAGCAATAGTCGGCGCGGGCGGTGGCGATGGATTGATCGCGCAAGTCCAGCAGCGCGTGAGCGGCGGTCTGCCGGGCCAAGGCTTCGGCCCGGTCGAGGGCCTGTTGCAGGCCGGCCTGGGACAGGTCGGCGGTGGCGGCGTAGGCTTCGACGCCGCTGACCCGCACGGTGAGCATGGCGCCTTCATCGCGGCCCAGGCTTGGCGGCTCGGCGATGTTTTTGCGCACTGACAGGTGTTGTTGGGACTGCTGCACGTAGCGCAGGGAGAAAAACTCGCCGCCGCAGCGCAGGCTTGCGAAGCGCTGGCGCAGCGGCGCGGTGAAATCGAACATGCGCGGAACTCCGGGTGCCGGTGGTTCCCCCTCAGAACCACTCGTCTTGCATGCTCAGGCAGGTGTCATCGCGGGCCTCGAGCAATGCGAGGTCATTATGGCAGGGCGGTACTTCCCAGGTGAGGAAAAACCTCGCCGCCTGCAATTTGCCCTGATAGAAGTCGCGGTCCGCCGGGTTGCCCGCAGCCAGCCCCTGTTCGGCGCGAATGGCCTGTTCCAGCCAGCGCCAGCCGACCACGCAGTGACCGAACGCCTTGAGGTACAGCGCCGAGTTGGCCAGGGCGCTGTTGACCTTGCCGCTCGCCAGGTCGCCGAGCAGGCCGAGGGTGACGCCCTGCAGGCGGGTCAGCAGTTGCTCCAGCGGCTGGCGCAGGGTGTCCAGGCCTGGGTGTTGATGAGCGCGTTCACAGGTTCCGGCAATCAGCCGCACCAGTTGCTTGAGCCCGGCGCCGCCGTTCTGCGCCAGCTTGCGTCCGAGCAGGTCGAGGGACTGGATGCCATGGGTGCCTTCGTGAATCGGGTTCAGGCGGTTGTCGCGGTAGTACTGCTCCACCGGGTATTCGCGGGTGTAGCCGTGGCCGCCGAGAATCTGGATCGCCAGCTCGTTGGCCTTGAGGCAGAACTCCGATGGCCAGGATTTGACGATGGGCGTGAGCAGGTCCAGCAGTTCCTGGGCCTGCTGGCGCGCCTCGGGGCTGTCGGCGGTGTGGCTGTCGTCGAACAACCGTGCTGCGTACAGGCCCAGATCGAAGGCACCTTCCACGTAGGCTTTCTGCGTCAGCAGCATGCGCTTCACATCGCTGTGGGCAATGATCGGCACGGCGGCGGTGGACGGGTCCTTGTTGTCCGGCAGCCGGCCTTGCGGACGCTGGCGGGCATAGTCGAGGGAGTACAGGTAGCCGGCGTAGCCGAGCATCACCGCGCCCATGCCGACGCCGATCCGCGCCTCGTTCATCATCTGGAACATGCAGGCCAGGCCCTGATGCGGCTTGCCCACCAGATAGCCGACACAGTTGCCGTTATCGCCGAAGTTCAACGCGGTGGACGTAGTGCCGCGCCAGCCCATCTTGTGGAACAGGCCGGCGAGGGTCACATCGTTGCGCCCCCCGAGGCTGCCGTCCGGATTGACCAGGAACTTGGGCACGATAAACAGCGAAATGCCCTTCACCCCGGCGGGCGCGTCCGGCAGCTTGGCCAGGACCATATGCACGATGTTTTCCGACAGCGGGTGATCGCCGCCGGAGATAAAGATCTTGTTGCCGCGCAGCCGGTAGCTGCCATCGCCGGCGGGCTCCGCGCGGGTGCGGATATCGGCCAGGGACGAGCCAGCGTGCGGCTCGGTCAGCGCCATGGTGCCGAAGAAGCGACCGTCGATCATCGGCTGCAGGAACAGGCGCTTCTGCTCCTCGGTGCCAAAACTCTCGATCAGGTTCGCCGCGCCCATGGTCAGGAACGGATACGCCGTGGTCCCGGCGTTGGCCGCCTGGAAGTGGGCGAAACAGGCCTGCGAGAGCAGGGTCGGCAGTTGCATGCCGCCCGCTTCGAAATCGCGATTGGCGTTAAGGAAGCCGGCCTCGAGGAAGGCATCCACCGCCGGTTTCACCTCGGGAATCAGCACCGCCTCGCCGTTCTCGTAGCGCGGCTCGTTCTCGTCGCCCTTGCGGTTGTGCGGCGCGAAATACTTCTCGGCGATGCTGCGCGCGGTGGACAGCGCCGCATCGAACGTCTCGCGACTGTGCTCGGCGAAGCGCTCGCGGCGGGTCAGGGATTCGGCATCGAGCACTTCATAGAGTTCGAAGGCGAGGTTGCGGGCGCTGAGCAGGGTTTCGGTCATGGCGGCCATTCCTTGTTCGGGGATGGGGCGAGTCTAGGCAGGCGGGGGGAGGGTGCACAGGGAAATAGGTGTGGGTGATGGTGGAGTAGAAGAGAGGCTACAGACGCTTGGGCTGAAAGCTTCTTCGGGTAGGAAATGTCTGCATCCGAAGAGGGGCCCGGACTGCATACTTTTTGGGGGCCTCAGTATCTGAGGCGCTGAACATTTTTCTTGGGCGTCTGTGGCTTTCCTCGTCGCACACCTGTAGGGCCCGTTCAGCTTTGTAGTCCCGCTCCTATCCGTTGTCGGAATCATCGCTCTTCTAGTCGAGAGCGAGCCGGCATCCTGGAATCGTGCATACGCGGTTTCATAGGCCGTCTCCAGTACGGCGGTCCTGCGCATGTCCACAAGCAACTTTTCCCCTTCTCAACCGGCACAGCCCGCGTTTTTCGTGGTTGCGGTGCCAAAGTTGATCGTCATGACGCTTTTCACGCTCGGGCTTTATTGGTTGTTCTGGTCGTTGCGCAACTGGGACCTTTACCGAAATTCCAGTGATCGCAGGGTCATGTTTCTGCCCCGTGTTTTGCTTCCGGAGTTGTTCCTTTATTCACTGTTGCACCGGGTAGATCGACGGATTCGTGCGTCGGGGCGTAGCTATCGGTGGTCACCATGGTGGCTGACTTTTGGAGTGCTGCTAATGGGCATATCCAGTCTTTGCCTGTGGATGGCGGTACTGCCACTCCCTGAACTTGCGTCTGCTGTGTTGGTGACAGTAGTGCTGTTTCATGTGTTTCAGTGCAGGGTTCAGCGGGCAATCAACTTTTGCGAGGGCGATCCGGAAGGGGCGGGAAATGCGCAACTAACGGTGATCAACTGGCTTTGGATATTGATCGTTAGTTCAGGGTGGCTGGTACTGGGCGGGTTGCCTGGTGAGGACGGCGGACTTTTCGAGGAAGAAGCCGCGTAGTCACGTTCTCGAGTGCGATCCTCGAGGGGAGTCAAACTCGCGCTCCACTAGGGCCGGCAACGGTTGGATGATGCTCGGTGTTACTCTTTGGATGTTTATTTTCATGGCGTTTGCAATGAGTTTATCGATCGCTTACGGGTAGCGGCACTGGCTCCAGTTGATCGTCCAAAACAAAACAGGGCGGGTTTCGCGTCACTCTCGATAGAGTCCGCAAAACCCGCCCCGCTTCGTTTCCTTCGGGCTATCAGCCGATAGTCATCAAGCTGGCGTTACCACCCGCCGCAGCGGTGTTCACGCTCAGCGCGCGCTCAATCACCAGGCGCTCCAGGGCGACGGCGGTTTCACCCGACGACAGGCCGTGAACCCCGACGATCGCACCAGCACGCTTGGCCACCTGCTCGCAGACGCCGCGCAGTTGGTCCGAGTCGCCGTGATGCAGGACGGCGTCGAACGCCACTTCATCCTTGTTCCAGTCCGCTACCAGCTTGATGCGGGCCTGGACTTCCTTCGGCAGGCGGGCGCGCAGGGACTTGCCCGGCTCGCCATCGACCACTACCGCCGAGCTGCCCACGGCCAATACCGCGGCCAACTGGATCAGCAGGTCGGCTTCGCTGTCGGCCAGGCATAGCACATGCTCGCGCGGCAGGATGGTGTAGCTGTTGCGTTCGCCGGTCGGGCCGGCCAGCAGGCGCGTGATACCGCTCTGGGACTGACGGGCGAACTGTTCGCAGAGTTGCACCAGATCGTTCTGCTGGCTGCTCGCGGCCCAGGACTTGAAGGCTTCGAGCGGCTTGAGCAGGCTTTCACGCATGCGGCTGTCTGGCATGGTGCCGGCATCGCTGCGCTGGAACGACTGTTCGATGGCATCGGCCGGGCGGGTCGACAGCAGGCGGTACAGGTACAGCGGGCCGCCGGCTTTCGGGCCGGTGCCGGACAGGCCTTCGCCGCCGAACGGTTGCACGCCGACCACGGCACCGACGATGTTGCGGTTGACGTAGACGTTACCGGCGTTGACGTTGTCGATCACCTTGGCGATGGTCTCGTCGATGCGGGTGTGCACGCCGAGGGTCAGGCCGTAGCCGGAGGCGTTGATCTGCTCGATCAACTGGTCCAGGTTCTTGCGGTTGTAGCGCACCACGTGGAGGACCGGACCGAAGATCTCGCGTTGCAGCTCGTCGAGGCTTTCCAGTTCGATCAGGGTCGGCATGACGAAGGTGCCACGCTTGGCTTCAGTACCGTCGGCGATGGCCACCTGATACACCGAACGACCTTTGTCGCGCAGGGCCTGGATGTGCTTCTCGATGCCGGCCTTGGCTTCGGCGTCGATCACCGGGCCGATGTCCACGGACAGGCGCTCCGGATTGCCCAGGCGGCTTTCAGCCATGGCACCTTTGAGCATTTCGATGACGCGGTCGGCGGAATCTTCCTGCAGGCACAGTACGCGCAGGGCCGAGCAACGCTGGCCGGCGCTGTCGAAGGCCGAGGACACCACGTCGATCACGACCTGCTCGGTCAGTGCCGAGGAGTCGACGATCATGGCGTTCTGGCCGCCGGTTTCGGCGATCAGCGGGATCGGACGGCCCTGGTTATCCAGGCGGCCGGCGACGTTGCGTTGCAACAGGCGGGCAACTTCGGTGGAGCCGGTGAACATCACGCCTTTGACGCGCTCGTCACCGACCAGGCGGGCACCGACGGTTTCACCGCGGCCCGGCAGCAGTTGCACCACGCCTTCCGGAATGCCGGCTTCGAGCAGCAGGCGCACGGCCTGGGCCGCGATCAACGGGGTTTGCTCGGCCGGCTTGGCCAGTACCGGGTTGCCGGCGGCGAGGGCGGCAGCCACCTGGCCACTGAAGATTGCCAGCGGGAAGTTCCACGGGCTGATGCAAACCACCGGGCCCAGTGGGCGGTGGGCGTCGTTGCTGAAATCGTTACGCGCCTGCACTGCGTAGTAGCGCAGGAAATCGACGGCTTCGCGCACTTCGGCGATGGCGTTGGCGTAGGTCTTGCCCGCTTCACGGACCAGCAGGCCCATCAGCGGCTGGATCTCGGCTTCCATCAGGTCGGCGGCGCGCTCGAGGATCGCGGCCCGCTCGGCCGGCGGGGTCGCCTGCCAGATCGGCCCGGCATTGAGGGCGCACTGGATGGCATTGTCGACGTCGCCGACAGTGGCTTCCTGAACATGCCCGACCACGTCACGGTGGTCGGACGGGTTGAGAACCGGCGCGGCAGCTTCTTCACTGGCGGCGCAGCCCAGCATCGGCGCGGCTTTCCAGGCGTTGTGGGCACTGGCCAGCAGGGCGCAGGACAGCGAGGCCAGGCGGTGTTCGTTGGCCATGTCGATGCCGCTGGAGTTGGCCCGCTCGCTGCCGTACAGGTCGCGCGGCAATGGAATGCGCGGGTGCGGCAGGCCGACGCTGCCTTCCTGGGTGGCGCTGCGCTCGATGGTGGCGACCGGGTCGGCGACCAGCTCCTGGATCGAGATCGACTGGTCGGCGATGCGGTTGACGAACGAGGTGTTGGCGCCGTTTTCCAGCAGGCGGCGAACCAGGTAGGCCAGCAGGGTTTCGTGGGTGCCGACTGGTGCGTACACGCGGCACGGACGGTTCAGCTTGCCATCGGCGACTTTGCCTACGACTTGTTCATACAGCGGTTCGCCCATGCCGTGCAGGCACTGGAATTCGTACTGGCCCGGGTAATAGTTCTGGCCGGCGATATGGTAGATGGCCGACAGGGTATGGGCGTTGTGGGTGGCGAACTGCGGGTAGATGACTTCCGGCACCGACAGCAGCTTGCGTGCACAGGCAATGTAGGAAACGTCGGTGTACACCTTGCGGGTGTAGACCGGATAGCCTTCCAGGCCGTCGACCTGGGCGCGCTTGATCTCGCTGTCCCAGTAGGCGCCCTTCACCAGGCGGATCATCAGGCGATGGCGGCTGCGGCGGGCGAGGTCGATGACGTAGTCGATCACGTATGGGCAGCGCTTCTGGTACGCCTGGATGACGAAACCGATGCCGTTCCAGCCGCTCAGTTGCGGCTCGAAGCACAGGCGTTCGAGCAGGTCCAGCGACAGTTCCAGGCGGTCGGCTTCCTCGGCGTCGATGTTCAGGCCGATATCGTATTGCTTGGCCAGCAGGGTCAGCGACAGCAGGCGCGGGTACAACTCGTCCATCACGCGCTCGTATTGGGCGCGGCTGTAGCGTGGGTGCAGGGCGGAAAGCTTGATGGAGATGCCCGGGCCTTCATAGATGCCGCGGCCGTGGGAGGCTTTGCCGATGGAGTGGATGGCCTGCTCGTAGGACGCCAGGTACTTCTGCGCGTCGTGTTCGGTCAGTGCGGCTTCGCCGAGCATGTCGTAGGAATAGCGGAAGCCCTTGGCTTCGAACTTGCTGGCGTTGGCCAGGGCTTCGGCGATGGTTTCGCCGGTGACGAACTGCTCGCCCATCAGGCGCATGGCCATGTCGACGCCCTTGCGGATCATCGGTTCGCCGCTCTTGCCGATGATGCGGCTGAGGGACGAGGTGAGGCCGGATTCGTTGTGGGTCGAGACCAGCTTGCCGGTCAGCAACAGGCCCCAGGTGGCGGCGTTGACGAACAGCGACGGGCTGTTGCCCAGGTGCGGCTGCCAGTTGCCGGTGCTGATCTTGTCGCGGATCAGCGCGTCGCGGGTACCTTTGTCGGGGATGCGCAACAGGGCTTCGGCCAGGCACATCAGTGCCACGCCTTCCTGCGACGACAGGGAAAATTCCTGCAGCAGGCCCTGAACGATACCGGCACGGCCGCCGGCGCTCTTCTGGTTACGCAGTTTTTCCGCGATGCCAGCGGCCAGCTTGTTGGTGGCTTCGGCCATCGGCACCGGCAGGCGGGCCTGCTCCAGCAGCATCGGTACCACTTCCTGCTCGGGGCGGCGGTAGGCGGAGGTGATCGAGGCGCGCAGAACGGACTGCGGCAGGATGCTTTCGGCGAATTCGAGGAAGCACTGATGGACATGATCGGGCTGCACGTCGCCCGCGTCGTCGGCAAGCGTGCCCGGCTGACCGTTGAGCTCGGTCAGAGTGGCGCCACCCTCCAGCTTCTCCAGGTAATTGAAGATCGCTTGCTTGATCAACCAATGCGGCGTGCGGTCGATGGACTGCGCAGCTGCTTTGAGTCGCTCACGGGTCGGGTCGTCGAGTTTGACCCCAAGGGTGGTCGTCGCCATTTCTTATCCTCGTTATTGCCACTGGGCCGTGGCTAAGCTGGCGCCAAGATTATCCGTGCCGCTTTCCGGGTGCAACCTAGTGCAACCCAAAAACTTCATGAAAGAAGTGCAACTCGTCTGGCGGGTAAAACCACACGACAAAAAAGGCTTTATAGGGTGCGTTTTCGTCTGAGATCGGCTGTTCTTGCGCCAAAAAGGAGCAAAAACACGTTGTAGTGTGATTTTTCCGACGAGGTGCAACTGGTTGCGTGAAAACGGTTGCACCTCGTTTGCGTTGTTGCATAGCATTCGCGGCCTGGGTGCAACCTCGTCAGGGGCTGTCACTACATAAAAACAAACGCCAGGGCGCAATACATGACTAGCAATCCCATCACGATTACGTTCGTGATCTACATCGCGGCAATGGTGCTGATCGGCTTCATGGCCTATCGCTCCACCAAAAACCTTTCCGACTACATTCTCGGCGGCCGCAGCCTCGGCAGCGTGGTGACCGCGCTTTCCGCCGGCGCCTCGGACATGAGCGGCTGGCTGCTGATGGGCCTGCCGGGCGCCATCTATATGTCGGGCCTGTCGGAAGCCTGGATCGCCATCGGCCTGACCGTCGGTGCCTACCTCAACTGGCTGTTCGTCGCCGGTCGCCTGCGGGTCCAGACCGAGCACAACGGCGATGCGCTGACCCTGCCGGACTACTTCGCCAGCCGTTTCGAAGACCATAGCGGCCTGCTGCGGATCATCTCCGCCGTGGTCATCCTGGTGTTCTTCACCATCTATTGCGCATCCGGCATCGTCGCCGGTGCCCGCCTGTTCGAAAGCACCTTCGGCATGTCCTATGAGACCGCGCTGTGGGCCGGTGCTGCCGCGACCATCGCCTACACCTTCGTCGGTGGTTTCCTGGCGGTGAGCTGGACCGACACCGTGCAGGCTTCGCTGATGATCTTCGCGTTGATCCTGACGCCGATCTTCGTGCTGCTCGCCACCGGCGGCGTCGATACCACCTTCCTTGCCATCGAAGCGCAGAACCCTGCCAACTTCGACATGTTCCGCGACGCCAGCTTCATCGGCATCATCTCGCTGATGGGTTGGGGCCTGGGCTACTTCGGCCAGCCGCACATCCTGGCGCGTTTCATGGCGGCTGACTCGGTGAAGTCGATCGCCAAAGCCCGTCGTATCTCCATGACCTGGATGATCCTGTGCCTGGCCGGCACCTGCGCCGTGGGCTTCTTCGGTATCGCCTACTTCGCGGCGCATCCGGAAGTGGCAGCCCCCGTTACCGAGAACCGCGAGCGTGTGTTCATCGAGCTGGCCAAGCTCCTGTTCAACCCGTGGATCGCCGGTGTTCTGCTGTCCGCCATCCTGGCGGCGGTCATGAGCACCCTGAGCTGCCAGTTGCTGGTGTGCTCGAGCGCCCTGACCGAAGACTTCTACAAGACCTTCCTGCGCAAGAATGCCTCGCAGGTTGAGCTGGTATGGGTCGGTCGTCTGATGGTGCTGGCGGTTGCGCTGATCGCCATCGCCCTGGCCGCTGATCCGGACAACCGCGTCCTGGGCCTGGTTGCCTACGCCTGGGCCGGCTTCGGTGCCGCCTTCGGTCCGGTGGTGCTGCTCTCGGTGCTGTGGAAAGGCATGACCCGCAATGGTGCGCTGGCCGGTATCGTGGTCGGTGCGTTGACCGTGATCCTGTGGAAGAACTACAGCGGTACCAGCCTGTACGAAATCATCCCAGGCTTCCTGTTTGCCACCCTCGCCATCGTGCTGGTGAGCAAGGTGGGCCGTGCTTCGAAGAGCATGGTTTCGCGGTTCGAGAAAGCCGACGCTGACTACCACGCCAACAAGTAACCTGCGCTGACATCGTTGCTTGAGACGGCCCGCATCTCTCCCGAGGTGCGGGCCGTTGTCGTTTCGGCGGGCGCAACCTGACGGCGCCGGCCCGACAAGGTAAACTTCCCGGCCCTCCCAGGAGTTGCCATGAACTATCGTCACGCCTTCCACGCCGGCAACCACGCCGACGTCTTCAAGCACATCGTGCTGACCCGTCTGATTGCCCTGATGTCGCGCAAGGAGCAGCCTTTCGCCTATCTCGACACCCACGCCGGCCTTGGCCTGTATGACCTGCAGGGTGACCAGGCAACCCGCACCGGCGAGTGGGTCGAAGGCATCGGCCGACTCTGGGGGCGCGACGACCTGCCGGCCATCACCGAGGATTACCTGCGCATCGTGCGCAAGCTCAATCCCGACGGCGAACTGCGCTACTACCCGGGCTCGCCCGAGCTGGCGCGGCGCATGGCGCGGCAGCAGGACCGGGTGTTGCTCAACGAGAAACATCCCGAAGACGGCGCCCTGCTCAAGGACAACATGAAGAAGGACCCGCGTGTTGCCGTGCACCTGGGCGAAGGCTGGCATGTGCCGCGGGCATTGCTGCCGGTGCAGGAAAAGCGTGCGGTGATGCTGATCGACCCGCCGTTCGAGAAGCCTGACGAGCTGAAACGCTGCACCAACGCGATGAAAGAGACGATCGGCCGCATGCGGCAGACCGTCGCGGCGATCTGGTACCCGATCAAGGATCAGCGCCAGTTGGTGCGTTACTACCAGGACCTGACCAGCACCGGTGCGCCAAAGCTGCTGCGTGTCGAGCTGTACGTGCACCCGCAGGACACCCCGCAAAGCCTGAACGGCTCGGGCCTGGCTATCGCCAACCCGCCGTGGGGGCTGGAAGAGGAGTTGCGTGAGTTGCTGCCATGGCTGGCGCAGTGCCTGGGGCAGACAGGCGGAAGTTGGCGGATGGATTGGTTGATCGCCGAGTGATTCCGGCCTCTCGCGGGGTCCAGAGCGGGCCCTGCAGCAACCCTCCTATTGCCCCCTCGCTTTGCGTTATAATCCCGCCCTTTCGCCGCCGCCAGCCCGATGAGGCCGCAGCGCATTTTTACCGAATAAAGAGGCTAGACCCTTGGCATTGACGATTCTTGGCCTGTCCGGCGCCCTTAGCCATGATCCTTCCGCGGCCCTGTACATCGACGGCAAGCTGATTGCCGCCGCTGAAGAAGAGCGCTTCGTGCGCGACAAACATGCAAAGAACCGCATGCCCTACGAATCGGCGAAGTTCTGTCTGGAGCAGGCTGGCATCAAGCCGTCCGACGTCGATGTGGTCGCGATCCCGTTCGCGCCCATCAGCCTGTTCGGCAAGGCTCGCTGGCACTATGCCAAACGCTACTGGTATGCCCCGGACCGCGCCCTCGACGCGATCCTGATGGGCAACCGTCGCTACAAGCGCTACCGCAAGAAGATCGTCTGGTGCCTGGAGCAACTGGGCTTCGATCCGAAGAAGATCAAGATCGAGCCGGTCGAGCACCACCTGGCGCACGCCTCCAGTGCCTACCATTGCTCGGGCTTCAAGGAAAAGACCGCGATCCTCGGTATCGACGGCAAGGGCGAGTACGCCACCACCTTCTTCGGCTATGGCGAGAACGGCAAGATCCACAAGATCAAGGAGTTCTTCGATCCGGATTCGCTGGGTGGCCTGTACGGCGCGATCACCGAGTTCCTCGGTTTCGAAATGCTCGACGGCGAGTTCAAGGTCATGGGCATGGCGCCGTACGGCGATGCCAGCAAATATGACTTCTCGCGCCTGGCCAGCTTCGAAAATGGCGAATTGGTGATCAACACCGAGTACGCCAACGTCATCGGCCTGCGTCGCTATAAAGAGAAGGGCAAGGGCTTCTACTTCACGCCGAAGCTGATCGAGTGGCTGGGTCCGAAGCGCGAAGGCGACATCGCCGACGAGCCGTACATCCACTACGCCGCCAGCATGCAGGCGCTGTTCGAGAAGCTGGCGCTGCAGATGATCGACCACTACCTGGGCGACGTCCTCAAGGAAACCGGCAAGCTTGCCTTCGCCGGCGGCTGTGCGCTGAACGTCAAGCTGAACCAGAAAATCATTGCCCGCCCGGACCTCAAAGAGCTGTTCGTCCAGCCGGCGTCCGGCGATGCCGGCACCGCAGTTGGCGCCGCAGCCTATGTTTCCCACGCCCGTGGCGTGCCGGTGGAGAAGATGGAACACGTCTATCTCGGCCCCGCTTATTCCAACGAAGACGTCATTGCCGCCTGCGCCCGTCATCCAAGCGCACCTAAATGGCGCAAGATCGACGACATGCCGGAGCGCATCGCCCAGATCATGGTCGATGGCAACCCGGTGGCCTGGTTCCAGGGCCGCATGGAGTTCGGCCCGCGTGCCCTTGGTGGTCGTTCGATCATCGGCTGCCCGAGCGTGCCGGGTGTGGCCAACCGGATCAACGAACAGATCAAGTTCCGCGAGCGCTGGAGGCCTTTCTGCCCGTCCATGCTCGACACCGTCGGCCCGCAGATGATCAAGGTCGATCACCCGGCGCCGTTCATGACCTTCACCTTCGAAGTTTCGGAGGAGTGGAAAACCCGCGTGCCGGAAGTCGTCCATGAAGACGGTACTTCCCGTGCCCAGGTGCTCAAGCGCGAGTACAACCCGCGTTACTACGACATGATGAAAGCGCTGGAAACACTGACGGGTAACGGCGTATCGCTGAACACCTCGCTCAACCGCCGTGGCGAGCCGATGATCTGCTCGCCGACCGACGCGTTGAACATGTTCTTCGGCTCCGACCTGCAGTACCTGATCATGGAAGACATCCTGGTCGTGAAGGACGGCGCGAAAGCCTATGACACGCTCGACTGACAAGCGTGTCCTGCAGTTCTGCCATGGCTACGACGGGCCCTTTCTCGATTGCGCCCGTCAGTACGCCAGCCTGTTCGCCGGCAGTGGCTACAAGGTCACTACGGTATTTCTCACTGGCAAGGCCGACGCCCAGGTGGCATCGGGCTGCGCCAGTGACGAAGTGTTGTTTCTCGAATTCAGCTCCAGTGCCATTCGTGGCCTGAAGCTGGGTGCGATTCGTGCGTTGCGGCGCATTGCCGCCGCGCGCGACTTCAGTTTCTGTATCGCCCATCGCTTCAAACCCATCTACATCACCCTGCTGGCCACGCGCCTGCCGGTCATTGGCGTGCATCACGCCTTCGATGACTACAAGCGCGGCAGCCGGCAACTGTTCGCCAATCTGTTCAGCAAGCGCCTGAGCCTGTTGGGTGTGTCCGACGCGGTGCGTGACGATATGCGTCGCTGCCTGCCGAAATGGCCTGCCGAGCGGATCCAGACCTTATACAACCGTATTGATATCGAGGCCCTGCAGGGGGCGCTGGTGCCGGCCGCCGAAGCCCGCGTCGCGCTGAAGCTGGACCCGCAAGCCTGGATTGTCGGCAACGTCGGCCGACTTCATCCGGACAAGGACCAGGCGACCTTGCTGCGCGGTTTCGCCCAGGCGTTGCCAAGCCTTCCGGCCGGAGCGCGGTTGGCGATCCTAGGCAAGGGGCGTCTGGAAGGTTCGCTGAAAGCATTGGCCGCCGAGTTGGGCATTGCTGATCAGGTGGATTTCCTCGGCCAGGTGCCCGATGCCAGGCGCTACTTCGCTGCTTTCGATACCTTCGCCCTGAGCTCGGACCACGAGCCGTTCGGCATGGTCCTGCTGGAAGCCATGGTGGCAGGTGCGCCGGTGGCAGCGACGGCGTGTGGCGGTGCTGTCGAAGTGGTGGAAGGTGTCGGTGTGCTGTTCCCGCTAGGGGATGCCGCGGCGCTGGCCCAGGCGCTGCAAGTGCTCGCGCAGATGACTGACGAGCAACGCCAGGAGTGCCAGGCGCGCATGCTTCAACGGTTGCGCGAGCGATTCTCCGACGAGGCGGTACGCGAGGTGTTCTGGCGCCTGCCCCATGTCGTCGCGCTGACTGCGGAGGCTTGATGCTCAATCGACTTCAAGGCTGGCGTGAGCGCGGCTGGAGCGTTGTCGACGCTCAGACTTACGAACAGGCCTGGGCGCGCTTCGGCGGCAGCGTCGCGACACACCCGCTGGTGGTCGCACAGCTCGCCGAAATGTCCGAAATCCCGGTGCGTTACCTGGCCTGGCAAAAATCCGGCGAGACCAAAGCTGCGATCCCGGTCTGGGGGCGACACCTGGCCTTGTCCAAGGACGTGCTTAAACGCCACGGCAAAAAAGGTCTCTTTGACCTCGGCAACGCCGAGATCATCCTTCCCGCCGCAGCCGACGCCCAGGCGCCGCTACGGCATGCCGGGCGCTACCTGTCGGAACTGAATCAGGGGCGTTTCAGCACGCTCAAGCCGCAGGCCGAATCGCTGGCCATGGCGCGGCAGCCGGAAGACCTGTCAAAAAAATTCCGTTACAACCAACGCCGCGAACTGCGCCTGCTGGAAGAGGCGGGTGGTGTGGTGCGGCCGATCCAGGATTTCGACAGCGCTGAAATCGCCGCGATGTACTGCGACCTGTTCCTGCGTCGCTGGACCTTCCCGGCCACCGGTGCCGAGCGCATGGCGGAAGTCATCGAGCGGCTGCGGTCGCTGTTGATCGGTTCGGTGGTGTTTCTCAATGATGCGCCGATTGCCATTCAGCTGGTGTACAGGGTTGAAGCGCCAGAATGGATCAGTGTGGAATACGTCAACGGCGGTGTTGACCCACAGACCCGCGAATTCAGTCCGGGCAGCGTACTCAGCTTCCTCAATACCCAGAGTGCCTGGGAGGATGCCCGCGCATGCAACAAGCCGTTGCGTTTCTCCTTTGGCCGTTCTGACCGCGAGTACAAGGACCGATGGTGCAACCCCGTGCCGGTGTTCCAGGTGTGAACCGCAAACAGCAGTTGCTCAAACGGCACCGCCGCAACAAGCGAATGGGCCTGTTGCTCGGTCTGCTATTGCTGGTCGTGGTTGGCGTGCTGGTGGCCTGGTGGTTGCCGCTGCTGCTGGCGGTGGTCGCCTGGGTGGCGCATGAGGCGTGGTTTGCCGATCACCTGTTTTACTCTCCGGCCAGCGATTACGACTACCGTATCGACGCCGACGAGCGCCATGCATTGACTCTGAATCAAGGGCGTCTGAGCTTGCCATCGGGCTGTCAGTTGCAGGCGGGTGACACGCTGGTGCTCAAGGTGAGTTTGCGGGCTGGCTTTGTGGGGCGCTTTCTTGATCCTGCGGTGAAGATTCGCGGCGACGAAGAGGACTGCCAGGCGTTCGAGCGCGGTGTGGCCGGTGTCCGCTACCTGAACCTGACGGGTCAGCATCTTGCCCTGAACGAGGGCCGGCTCTGGTTGGGCGGGCAGCACTGCCGGCTGGATGATCAGACCGAGCTGTTTGTCTGTCGCCACCCCGACTATCTGGCCGGGCCGCTGCTGGTCATTGCGCCGCATGCCGACGATGCCGAACTGGCAGCCTTCGCCACTTATAGTGGGGCGCAGGAAAGCTGGATCGTCACCCTGACCGCCGGTGAGATCGAGACCGAACATTACCGCGACATGGGCCTTGAGCCGGTTGCTGCCGCCCGTCTCAAGGGCCAGCTTCGCGCCTGGGACAGCATCAGCGTGCCGCTGTGGGCGGGGGTGCCGCAGGAGCGATGCGTGCAACTCGGCTACTTCTGCCTGCAACTGCCCGCGATGAAGGCCGAGCCGGAAAAAGCCGTTGGCTCCCGTGAAGCGGATCTGCTGGATACCCGCCTGTTTCGGCGTTTCAACAACCTGTCACTGACCAGCGACGCAGATGGCACGCCCTCCTGGCGCAACCTGATCCAGGATCTGTGCGAACTGATCGAGCGGATTCGCCCGTTGACCATCGTGCTGCCCGAGCCACTCCTCGATCCTCATCCCGACCACATCTGCGCCCGTGACGCGCTGATCGAAGCGTTGACGCGGACCGACTGGCAGCCACGCTGGCTGTTGCATTACGCCAATCATCTTCACGACAACGATCGCTGGCCGATGGGCAATGCCGGTAGCGGCGTGGCGCTGCCACCGCATTTTGACGGTGAGGCGCCGATGAGGCCCTGGACCCATGCCGTGACTTCGCAACAGCAGTGGCAAAAGGCTATGTCGTTGGGCATGATGCACGACCTTCAACCCAGCCCGCCGTTCAAGCGGCGTTTGCGGCGAGTGTTCCAGCATTATCTGGCCGCCCGAAGATGGCCTGCCTTTGGCGAAAACGAGTTCTTCCGCAAGGCCGTACGCCGGCATGAACTCTTCTGGGTCAAAGCCACGGCCGACAAGAGAGAGCAACGGTGAAAGTCCTTTTCCTGGTTCAGAAAGATCAGCGCGCGATTCTCGATCGTCTCTACGACGGCATCGCGGCTGAGTGCGAATGCGATACCCGCTGGCTTACCGATGCCGAGCAGGACAACTTGCGCAAGTACTTCCGGGAGCATGTGAAGGTCGAGGACTACGATCGGATTCTGTTCTTCCTGCGTTTCAAGAAGGAAATTCGGCAGGTCAACTTCATCCGTACCTTGCCTAACCTGGTGATTCTGGAGCACGACGCCTACCAGAATTACATCCCATGCAAGTACACCGGCAAGTTCAGCGAGTATTACCGAAATCTGCCGTGGGCGAGGGTTATCACCTCCGGGGCAGTGGTGACTCGCCGCCTGTGTGATGAAGGCTTCGACGCGGTGTTCATTCCCAAGGGCTACGATCAGGCCCTGTTGAGCAATGAACAGCGTGAGCGTGATATCGAACTGGCTTTTGTCGGTAGCCTGCGCAGCGTGGCCTATTCCGGGCGCAAGGCGATGCTCGAGTCGATCGCGGCAGTCGAAAACCTGCTCATCACCCGTACCAAGTCGGGTGAGGAATACAGGGAAACCCTGAGCCGAATCCGTTTCTTCGTCAGTGCCGATGTCGGTATGGGCGAGTACATGATCAAGAACTTCGAGGCCATGGCGTGCGGTTGCGTGCTGTTCGCCTTCGACCAGGGCGAGGAAGAAAACCGCGCGCTTGGTTTCGTCGATCTGCACAACATTGTGCTGTACCGGGATCTCGACGAGTTTCGCGAGAAGTTGCGGTACATGCGCGAGCAGCCCGAACTGGCCCTGACAATATCGCGCAACGGCCAGTTGCTGGCCGAGCAGCGCTTCACATTCCATGCGTTGGGCAAGGCCATCGTCGATGCCATGCGTCCCCCGTTGCGCCCGCATGTGGCGCCGGGCTGGTGGAACAAATTGCGCAACGTCGTCGGCCTGTAAGGCCGTTCAATCGTTTTTACCGAGGAAGAATGACAATGGTCTTCAGCGAGAGCAGTGAGATCACCTTGATGGTGACCAGCTGTGGTCGGTTCGACCTGTTGAAGCGTACGCTCGAAACTTTCGACCGCTTCAACACGGCTCCCATTCGCGAGGTGTTCATCACCGAAGACTCGGGTGACGAAGCCGTGCGCGATTGCATCCCGGCCGGTTGGCGGGAGCACACCACGTTCATCGTCAACAAACCCAAGCTGGGCCAGATGCGCTCGATCGACGCCGCTTACGCGCAGATCAAGACGTTCTGGGTGTTCCATTGCGAGGACGACTGGGACTTCTACCGTCCGTGCTTCATCGAGGACTCGCAAGTTCTGCTGGAAGCTGACCCGCAAGCCCTGCAGGTGTGGCTGCGCAGTTTCAACCACGACCTTCAGGTGCACAGCCCGTACGTCTTTCTCAATGAGCGGCAAGTGGTACAGGGCATCCCGTTCTATCAGTTGGGCTCGGAAAAGGCCGACTGGCAGGGGTTTTCGTTCAACCCGGGGCTGCGTCGCCTGGCGGATTACCAGCAGCATGCCCCCTATGCTGCGCACTCTGGCGAAAAGAGCCTTTCCCGCTTGTACGCAGCGGAAAACCGCTATGCATTGATTCTGGAAAATGATGCGGTGTTGCACACCGGATTTGGAGAGCATGTCGAATTGCCGCAAGAGCGCGTCAACAAACTTCGACGTAAACGCAGGGATCGCATCAAGCTCATAGGCAGCGTTGCCGTTGGGGTGGTGATAGGTTTTCTGATTAACGCTGTTTTGTGAGGTCAAGTGTGGGAAGCAGGACAAGTCGAAGCTACTTCGCCGTAGCCACGATCATATTTCTTTTGAGCTACATCCTGATGGCGTCGTCGAAATGGACGAATAACATCTTTTACGCCCTCATTGCATTGCCGGGTCTGGTGTTCCTGATCAAGGAGCGCGGAGCCGGTCTGGTACAGCAGCCGTTGGCCTGGGCCTGGCTGGTTTTCCTGTTGTGGTTCCTGGTTCCTGCAGCTATTGCGGGGGATGGCCAGTTCTACAAACACATCCTGTATGTGGGGCTGTTCGTCTTCATCATCGGGGCATTGGTCGAACCTGGTTTCTTCCGGCATCTGGCGTTTGTGCGGTGCATGTTCTGGATTCTCTGTGCTTACATTTACGGCTTTGCAGCTTATGCCTATCTGAGCGGGCTCCATGCGTTCGGCGAGCGAGTTGACCTGCTGCCCGCCCGTTTGCAGAACGTCATTTACGCAAGTGTCTGGTTGCTGTGTTCGCTGGCCCTGGCGTTTCCCCTGTGGTTGAAGGAGCGTCGCTGGATCGAAGCGATCAGTGCGGTAGTACTAAGCCTCTTTGCCGTCGTCTTCATCTTGCAGACGCGTACGGCGCTTGTTGGCGCAGTCTTGCTGCTGGGGCTCTGGGCGGCTTATGGCATCTGGCGATTCCCGAAGTATGGGCTGACAGGGCTGGTCATTGGCGCCGCAGTGGCAGGGGGCCTGTTCTGGGTCATCAGTAACCAGGCCTGGTTCCACGCAATGATGGCGCGTGGTGATTCCTTCCGGATCGAGTTATTCCAGGTGATGGTTGGTGAGTGGCGCAATTGCGGTTGGTTGCTGGGCTGCGGGATTGAGTTCAAGACCGATAAATTGCTCGGTGGGTTCATGCCCATTCAACATCCACATAACATCTTCGTGGCACTTGGGCTGTATACCGGTGGGGTATCGCTGGCTTTGTTCGCCGTGGTGATGTCAGCCACGCTTTGGCAAGCCTGGCGCCTGCGTGATGCCTGGGGTTTATTCCTGGTTGCTGCGCTGGTGATGTTGAACTTCGATGGCAGCAAGCTCATCGGCAATCCTGACGAGCTCTGGCCTCTGGTGCTGTTGCCGGCAGCGGTGGTGCTGGGGCGAGTGGTACAGGCGCCAAAGCGCTGGTTGATCTGATGCATCCTGCGACCACCTTCGGGTGGTCGCTTTGTTTCAGGCCTTCGCCAGGGCGCTGGCGAGATCGGCGACCTTGCAGGTGGTCTGCGCCGACAGGTAAGCGCTGGCGAACACATCGCTGCCGTTGCCCAGCAACCAGGCGCGATCCTCCTTGTAACGCAGCATGTGCTTGAAGTTGCGCAGCCGTTGGGTCTTGCGCAGCGGGCGTCGATAGGTCTGCATGTCGGCGATGTCGATCAGGCCGAGTTCGCCCTCGGGCGTCAGCACCACGTTACCCAGGTGTGCGGAGCGGAAGTAGATACCTTTTTCGTGCAGCCGGGCGATGAAGATGCCCAGTTGACGACGCAGGTTGTCGCCGCTGTCGGGGTCATCCAGCAACTGGCGCAGGGTCTTGCCCGGCAGCGGGTCGTAGTGCACCGCATCGCGAGCAATCTCGGCGATGCGATAGACCTCGCGCACGCGAGGGCAAGGGATGGCGCGTTCGGCCAGGGTCTTGCAGTTGTCGGCAAAACGGCGCGCGTAGGGGTACCAGGCAGCCGAACTGATCAGGCGCTTGCGGCGGAACAGCTTCAACATCGAGCCGTCACGCAGGCGTAATACCTTGTCTCCGGTGCCGTCGGCCTCCAGAACGTGCGCACCTTCGCGCAGGGCAAGGTAGCGGGCATGGTCGAGCGCTTGCATCGAAACTCCGGTGTAAAGGCCAGCCGGCTATATTACCTCAGCAGGAAGTGGCAAAAAGTGCTTGTGATACAATCCCGCCTCTTTTTCACATGACGGATTCTCATGACCGCCCCCGAATCGTCTGCCCCTTCGAGTATGAAGATCTACTTGCGTCTGCTGAGCTATGTGAAGCCTTATGTCGGCGTTTTCCTGCTCAGTATCGTCGGGTTCGTTATCTTCGCCTCGACCCAGCCCATGCTGGCCGGCATCCTCAAGTATTTCGTCGATGGATTGAGCAACCCCGAAGCGGTGCTGTTCCCCACCGTGCCGTATCTGAAGGACCTGCAGCTGCTCCAGGCCGTGCCCCTGCTGATCGTACTGATCGCGGCGTGGCAGGGTCTTGGTTCATTCCTGGGTAACTACTTTCTGGCCAAGGTCTCCCTGGGCCTGGTGCACGACCTGCGCGTCGAGTTGTTCAACAAGCTGCTGGTCCTGCCCAACCGCTACTTCGACAACAACAACTCCGGTCACCTGATTTCGCGCATCACCTTCAACGTGACCATGGTCACCGGCGCTGCGACCGACGCCATCAAGGTGGTGATTCGTGAAGGCCTGACCGTAGTGTTCCTGTTCATCTACCTGCTGTGGATGAACTGGCAACTGACCCTGGTGATGCTGGCGATCCTGCCGCTGATTGCCGTCATGGTGAGCAGCGCGAGCAAGAAATTCCGCAAGCAGAGCAAGAAGATCCAGGTGGCCATGGGCGACGTGACCCACGTCGCGTCGGAAACCATCCAGGGCTATCGCGTAGTGCGCAGCTTCGGCGGCGAGCAGTACGAGCAGGAGCGCTTTGCCAAGGCCAGCCAGAGCAACACCGACAAGCAACTGCGCATGACCAAGACCGGCGCTGTCTACACGCCGATGCTGCAACTGGTGATCTACACCGCCATGGCGGTGCTGATGTTCCTGGTGCTGTTCCTGCGCGGTGATGCCACCGCGGGCGACCTCGTAGCCTATATCACCGCTGCGGGCCTGCTGCCCAAGCCGATCCGCCAGCTCTCGGAAGTCAGCTCGACCATCCAGAAAGGCGTGGCCGGTGCCGAGAGCATTTTCGAACAACTGGACGTCGAGCCTGAAGTCGATAGCGGCACTGTCGAGCGTGATCGCGTCAGCGGCCGGCTGGAAGTGCGCAATCTGACCTTCTCCTATCCGGGCACCGAGCGCCTGGTGCTCAGCGACATCAACTTCAGCGCCGAGCCGGGGCAGATGATTGCTTTGGTCGGACGTTCGGGTAGCGGCAAATCGACGCTGGCCGGGTTGATCCCGCGGTTCTACCAGCACGAGCATGGCGAGATCCTGCTCGATGGCGTCGAGGTCGAGGACTACCGGCTGCGTAACCTGCGCAAGCACATCGCCCAGGTGACCCAGCATGTGACCCTGTTCAACGACACCGTCGCCAACAACATCGCCTATGGCGATCTGGCCGGCGCGCCCCGCGAGCAGATCGAGGCCGCCGCCGCCGATGCCTACGCCAAGGAGTTCATCGAGCAACTGCCGCAGGGCTTCGACACCCAGGTCGGCGAGAACGGCGTGCTGCTGTCCGGTGGCCAACGCCAGCGACTCGCAATCGCCCGCGCCTTGTTGAAGAACGCTCCGCTGCTGATCCTCGACGAAGCCACCTCGGCGCTGGATACCGAATCCGAGCGGCATATCCAGGCAGCCCTGGATCAGGTGATGAAGGGCCGCACCACCCTGGTGATCGCCCACCGCCTGTCGACCATCGAAAAGGCCGACCTGATCCTGGTCATGGATCAGGGCCGGATCGTCGAGCGCGGCACGCATCAGCAGTTGCTCGCCGAGAACGGCTACTACGCCCGCCTGCATGCCATGGGGCTGGATGAGCCGAGCAAGGCTGACATCACCTGAAACACCTTCGCCAGGGCGTCTTGCGCCCTGGCCCGCACGGCGCGGCGCTGGCTGTAATCTGGCTGGCGCGAAGCCTGTGCTAATATCCCGCCCCTGTTCATTTTGTCTGATGGGTTCTCCATGAAGTTGTCCATGCCGCGTTTCGATCAAGCCCCGGTACTGGTGGTCGGCGATGTCATGCTCGACCGCTACTGGCATGGCGGTACCTCCAGAATCTCGCCTGAAGCGCCGGTGCCGGTGGTCAAGGTCGAGCAGATCGAGGACCGTCCGGGCGGTGCGGCCAACGTTGCGTTGAACATTGCCGCGCTCGGCGCGCCGGCTGCGCTGGTCGGGGTCACCGGCCAGGACGAGGCAGCCGACAGCCTGGCCAACAGCCTGCAAGCAGCGGGCGTGCGCTCGGTGTTCCAGCGCATCGCCCACCAGCCGACCATCGTCAAGCTGCGGGTCATGAGCCGTCACCAGCAACTGCTGCGTATCGATTTCGAAGAGCCCTTTGCAACCGACCCGCTCTCCCTCGGCGCGGAAGTCGACGCTTTGCTGGAAGGGGTGAAAGTGCTGGTCCTGTCCGACTACGGCAAGGGCGCACTGAAGAATCACCAGAGCCTCATCCAGGCCGCTCGCGAGCGCGGCATTCCGGTGCTGGCCGACCCTAAGGGCAAGGATTTTTCCATCTACCGCGGCGCCAGCCTGATCACCCCGAACCTCAGTGAATTCGAAACCATCGTCGGCCGTTGCGCCGACGAGGCCGAACTGGTGGCCAAGGGCGGTGAGCTGATGCGTGACCTGGAACTGGGCGCCTTGCTGGTGACCCGTGGCGAGCACGGCATGACCCTGCTGCGCCCGGAGCACCCGGCCCTGCACCTGCCAGCCCGCGCCCGTGAAGTGTTCGATGTGACCGGTGCCGGCGACACGGTGATTTCCACCCTGGCCGCCGCCATCGCCGCCGGTGAGGACCTGCCCCACGCGGTCGGTCTGGCCAATCTTGCTGCCGGTATCGTGGTCGGCAAGTTGGGTACGGCCGCGATCAGTGCCCCGGAACTGCGCCGGGCGATCCAGCGCGAAGAAGGCTCCGAGCGCGGTGTGTTGAGCCTCGATCAGTTGCTGCTGGCCATCGATGATGCGCGGGCGCACAACGAGAAGATTGTCTTCACCAACGGCTGCTTCGACATTCTGCATGCCGGTCACGTGACCTACCTGGAACAAGCACGCGCCCAAGGCGATCGTCTGATCGTCGCGGTCAACGACGACGCTTCGGTGAGTCGCCTGAAAGGGCCGGGCCGTCCGATCAACAGCGTCGACCGGCGCATGGCCGTGCTGGCCGGTCTGGGTGCGGTGGACTGGGTCATCAGTTTTGCTGAAGGCACCCCGGAAAACCTGCTGAGCCAGGTCAAGCCGGATGTGCTGGTCAAGGGCGGTGACTACGGCATCGATCAGGTGGTCGGCGCCGATATCGTCAAGGCTTATGGCGGGACGGTGAAGGTGTTGGGGCTGGTGGAAAACAGCTCGACCACGGCGATTGTCGAGAAGATCCGCAAGAACTGATTCAAGAAAAAGACGGGTCCCGTTTGCGATGAAACGTCGCGAACGGGGCCCGAATCATTTGCCCAGGCTACCCCGGGCAATCTGCAGCAACTTGCCAGTCAACCGCTGCAACCCGCTGGCCGGCTTCGTCGGGGCCAGGCCCTGCTGCCTGAGCCAGTCCTTCCAGCGAATTCTCTCGTCCCGCACTACCCAACCGTCCTGTCGGGCGAAGCTCTCGGCCAGGTACAGGCCGCGGGTGCTGGCCGGCAGCAAACGGTCTTTCTTCAGGTGGTACAGCTCGGGCAGCGGCTGGCCGTCTTCGAGTGGCATCAGGTAGAGATCGGGGCGGCTGCGGTTGAGCCGGGCTACCAGTTGATCGCCCTCCAGGCGCTCATCGACGTGGAACAGGCTCAGCGACTTGGCTTCCTTCGGCACCTGCAGGCGCAGGTCGTAGATCAGTTGCAGCGACGCGGTCGGCAGGTGCACGTAGGCCCGCGGGCGCTCGATCAATTGCAGGTTGCCGCAACGCACCGGCCGCGCCGCGCCGGAGTGCGGGGTGAGGACGAAGGGCAGTGCCTCGCGGTAGTGCAGCGCTTCGGCATACGGGGCCGGTAGCCAGGTCTCATTGAAGCGACCGCCGAGCCAGCCTTCCGGGGTTTCCAGCAGGCATTCTTCGGCGACTTCCTGCACTGCCGTGTGCAACGGCAGATTGAGTTCCTGGGCGGGGACGTAACCGGAGATCAGCTTGAGCACCACGTCGCCGCGGTCCTGACGACGCTGGCGGACCAGCACCCAGTAATCGCGGTTCTGCCAGTGCAGGGTCAGGCGGACAGAAACCCCGAGGTTGGCCAGTTCGACGGCGAAGCGCTCGCTGTCGGGGACCTGGATGGCTTTGCGCCGTTGCAGGGTCTGGGCGAAGTTCAATGGCCGGCCGATGCTCTGGTAGCTCAGGCCGTCGGGGCCGGCTTCAACGTGCAAGGGAAGGGTCTTGAAGTTGCTCGGATTCTTGCGGATCAGCGTTCGCGGCATGTCGGCTCCTTCTTGCGTTGGGGTCGGCCGCGGCGGCGGCTCAGCGGGTTCAGCGCTTGCGTAGCACCTGGGAAACGGTGGCCACGTTGTGGGCCAGGTGCACCGGATTGATGGTGCCGACAATAGCACTGGTCACGCCGGGATGGCCAAACAGCAACTCGAAGCTGGCACGCACCGGATCGACGCCCGGGCTCAGGCAGACGTGACCGCTGGCCAGGGCCTTCTTCACCAGAATGGCCTTGTTGTGGCTGGCGGCGTAATCGAGCACCGGACGCTCGGCCTGTTCGTTGAGATTGTAGGTGACCATGGCACAGTCGCCCTGTTCCAGGGCTTTCAGGCCGCCCGCTGCGGTCTTGCCGGAAAAGCCGAAGCCGCGAATCTTGCCTTCCTGCTTGAGCAGGGCGAGGGTCTGGTAGACCTCCTCGGTGTCGAGGATATGCAGGTCGTCACCATTGGAGTGCACCAGGACCAAATCAATACATTCTGTTTCCAGGCGTTTAAGGCTGCGCTCCACCGAGGCGCGGGTGTGGGCGGCGCTGAAGTCGAAGCGCGACTGGCCGTCGTCGAACTCTTCGCCGACCTTGCTGACGATCACCCACTCATCGCGCTGGCCGCGCAGCAGCGGGCCGAGGCGTTCTTCGCTGCGGCCATAGGCCGGCGCGGTGTCGATCAGGTTGATGCCCAGTTCGCGGGCCTGGGCCAGCAACTGACGGGCTTCGTGATCGTCCGGGATGGTGAAGCCGTTGGGGTATTTGACGCCTTGGTCGCGGCCGAGTTTGACGGTGCCCAGGCCCAGCGGCGAAACCGACAGGCCGGTGCTGCCCAAGGGGCGATGAAGGTCGTGCAGGGTGGGCAAGGTCATGGCAGCAGTTGCTCCCATATCGGTTGCGCCAGCGGTGGTTTGGGCAGGTCGGGCAGGGCAGGGAGATTGCCGGGCTTGATGCCGTCGCGCTCCAGCGCGTGGAGGACGCGATCGGCGAAATCCGGTGCCAGCGCGAGCTTGGTCGGCCAGCCCACCAGCAGCCGCTGTTGGTCGGCGATAAAGGCGTTGTCTGGCCGGACCAGCCCGGATTGTGCAGGCTCGGCGCGGTCGACCCGCAAGGTGGCCCAACGCACCTGGCTCAGGTCGACCCATGGCAGCAGGTTGGCGACTTCCTTCTTCGCCGCGGCAATCTGCGCGTCGGGTTCGCGGGCCACGCCATCGGCTTCGGCCAGGTCGCCGCCGAGGTACCAGACCCATTGGCCGTCGGCGGCCGGGTGAGTGGTCACGGTGATGCGCGGTTTCGGTCCGCCGCCCAGGCAGTGGGCATAAAGCGGCTTGAGACTCGGGCCCTTGGCCAGGACCATATGCAGCGGCCGGCGTTGCATCGCTGGCTGGCTCAGGCCGAGATCGGCCAGCAGGTCAGCGGTGCCGGCGCCGGCACTGAGGATCACGCGTTGAGCGCGAATCTCGCGATCATCGACCCGCAGGCCGACCAGCTCGTCACCGTCGCGCAGGGCTTCGATTCGCTCACCGGCCAGCAGGCTGTCGCCGGCAAGCTCGGCCAGACGCTCAAGCAGGCTTGGCACATCGACCACCAGTTCGGCCAGCCGATAGACCTTGCCCTTGAAGGCGCGGTCTTGCAGGGCTGGCGGCAATTGCTCGCCCTTGACCTGATCGACCCGGCCGCGCACGGCCTTGCTGGCGAAGAAGCTGGTGAGGTTGCCGGCGAGGGTGCCGGGAGACCAGAGATAGTGGGCCTCGGACAGCAATCGAACGCCGGACAGGTCCAGCTCGCCGTTGCCGGCCAGCGCCTCGCGCCAGCGCCGCGGCATGTCGGCGATGGCTTCGGAGGCGCCGGTGAGGGCGCCGTGCAGCGCGTACTTGGCGCCGCCGTGGATGATGCCCTGAGACTTGAGGGTTTGCCCGCCGCCAACGCTGGCCCGTTCCACCAATACCGTCGAATAGCCCAGTTGCCGCAGCCGGGCATTGAGCCAGAGACCCGCGACCCCTGCGCCGACGATCAGGACGTCGGTGGAAATTACCGATGGCATGCACTTACCTCACAAGCTTGGACAGGTGGGCAAGTATACAGCCTGTTACGCGGGTGACCCCTTCTGGTGTCAATGTCCGGTGGTTTTCGAGAACAGCTGGATCACCACCACGCCGCCGACAATCATCGCCATGCCGAAGATGGCCGGCATGTCGAGCTTCTGGCCGTAGATCACCAGCGCGGCGATGCTGATCAGCACGATGCCCAGGCCCGACCAGATCGCGTAGGCGATGCCCACCGGAATGCTGCGCACCACCAGGGTCAGCATCCAGAACGCCACCGCGTAGCCACCGACCATCAACGCCAGTGGCAGTGGGGTGCTGAGGCCCTTGACCGCTTTCATCGAGGCGGTGGCGATGACTTCGGCGCAGATGGCGATAGCGAGGTAGGCGTAGGCATTCATGGTGGTTGCTCCTGGGTTCTGGTCGAGCATTCTAGGGATTGGCCAGATGCGGTAAAGTCATTTCCTATCGGGTTTGGAGATAGGTCGCATGATTCATCCGCAGTGGAATCTGGAGCAGGTGCGTCTGTTCGTCGAAGTGGCGGAGCAGCGTTCGTTTTCGGCGGTGGCCCGGGCTGAGCGGCGGGCGCAATCGGCGGTCAGCAACGCCATCGCGCTGCTGGAGGATGACCTGGGGCTGACCCTGTTCGAGCGTAGCAGCGGTCGCCAGCCGCAACTGACCGAAGCCGGCGCGGCGTTGCTTGAGGATGCTCGCGAGCTGTTGCGCCAGTGCGAGCGTCTTGAAGGCAGGGCCTCGGCGCTATTGCGCGGGCAGGAGCCGTGTTTGCGTCTGGCGCATGACGAGGCGATGCCGTATTCGCCGGTGGTCGAGAGCCTGGATGAGTTGTCGCAGCGCTTCCCGTTGCTGGAAGTTCAGTTGGCCAGTAGCGCTCAAGGCGATGTCGCTCGCCAACTGGTCGAGCGGCGCGCCGACCTCGGCCTGATGTTCCATCACCAGCGTGTGCCGGATGCGCTGGAGCGTCGGGCACTGGGCAGTATCGAGATGGTCACGGTGTGCACGGTCGGGCATCCGCTGGCGAAGCTGGAGCGGGTCACGTGTGAGCATCTGTCGCGCCACCGGCAGTTGCTGGTCAACCCGCGAGACAGCGGTTACGCCGGCGGCGAACCGGCCAGCCCGCAGGTGTGGCGGGCGGACAGTTTCTATGTCATGGCCGAACTGCTGATGCGCGGGCTGGGCTGGGCCTGGCTGCCGCGACATGTGGCGCAGTACCCGATGTATCAGCAGCACATGATCGAGCTGGACTGTGAATGGCATCCGCCGGCGTTGGTGGTGGAACTGGCGTGGCGTCGGGATGAGCCGCTGGGGCCGGCGGCGCAGTGGCTGGCGGAGCGGTTTGCGGAGCATTTGCGGGCGATGGGGTGAGGGGCCTTCGCGAGCAAGCTCGCTCCTACAATACAAACAGTGGGCTGCGGCGGCGCTTGCTCGCGATGGGCTGCACGGCGCCTCCAAAACCATCAGCACTCCTTGTAAACTTCCGCGCCATGAACAGAACCCTCTATAGCTTGCTATTCCACCTGGGCCTGCCGCTCGTCGCGCTGCGCCTGTTCCTGCGCGGGCGCAAGGCGCCCGCGTATCGCCAGCGCATCGCTGAGCGCTTCGCCTTCGGCCTGCCGCCCTTGCAGCCGGGCGGCATCTGGGTGCATGCGGTCTCGGTGGGTGAAAGCATCGCGGCGGCGCCGATGATCCGCGCGCTGCTGGAGCGTCATCCACAGTTGCCGATCACCGTGACCTGCATGACCCCGACCGGTTCGGAGCGGATCAAGGCCATGTTCGCCGGCGAGCCGCGCATCCAGCATTGCTACCTGCCGTACGACCTGCCGTGGGCGGCGGGGCGTTTCCTAGACCGGGCCAAGCCACGGCTGGCGGTGATCATGGAAACCGAGCTGTGGCCCAACCATATCCACCAGTGCGCCAAGCGCGGGATTCCGGTGGCGCTGGCCAACGCCCGCTTGTCCGAGCGCTCGGCCCGAGGCTACGCGCGGTTCGCCGGGCTGACCCGGCCGATGCTGGCGGAAATGAGCCTGTTCGCGGTGCAGACCGAAACCGAGGCCGAGCGCTTCCGCCAGTTGGGCGCGCGGCCTGAATGCGTGCAGGTGACCGGCTCGATCAAGTTCGACCTGAAGATCGATGAGCAACTGCTGCCTCGCGCACAAGCGCTGCGCGAACAGTGGGGCGCTGGTCAGCGGCCGGTGTGGATCGCCGCCAGCACCCACGATGGTGAGGACGCGCTGATGCTCGACGCCCACCGGCAGCTGCTGGAAGTGCATGCCGATGCGCTGCTGATCCTGGTGCCGCGGCATCCGGAGCGTTTCGACGCGGTCTATGGGGTGTGCAGCGAGCAATTCGCCACGGTGCGGCGCTCTTCCGGTGCGTCGGTGGATGGTCAGACCCGTGTGTTGCTGGGTGACACCATGGGCGAGTTGCTGTTTCTCTATGCCCTGGCGGATATCGCTTTCGTCGGCGGCAGCCTGGTTCCGACTGGCGGGCATAACCCGCTGGAGCCGGCGGCGCTGGCGTTGCCGGTGATCATGGGGCCGCACGTGTTCAACTTCCTTGAGATCAGCGCAATGCTGCGCGAGGCGGGAGCCTTGCAGGACGTGGACGATGCCGAGGGTCTGGCGGCGGCGGTGCGGCGGCTGGTGGAGTTGCCGCAGGATGCGCGGAAGATGGGCGAGGCGGGGGTGGCGGTGATGCGGGCCAATCAGGGAGCGTTGCAGCGCTTGCTGGATGGGCTGGGGGCGCTGATCAGATAAATCGAGTCAACCTGATCGCTGCGGTTCGGTGCCCCGAACCGCAGCGATGAGTCTCTTACGGCCGAGCCTCGAAATTGGCCTTGGCCGCTGCCGCCAGATCCGGTGGCAGGAAGTCCTTGTCCGGGTTGTAGTCCGGCTTCAGCCAGCGTCCCAGGTCTTGCAGGTCCTGCGGGCTCAACGTCCCCGCCGCCTGCCGCAGCCGCAGGTTGTCGAGGATGTAGTCGTAGCGGGTGTTGTTGTAGTCGCGCACCGAAGTGTAAAGCTGGCGCTGTGCGTCGAGCACGTCGACGATATTGCGCGTACCGACCTGATAACCGATTTCCGTAGCTTCCAGCGCACTCTGGTTGGAGATGATCGACTGTTTGCGCGCTTGCACCTGCTCAACGTCGGTGTTGACCGCACGGTGCAGGTTGCGGGTGTTTTCCACCACCTGGCGGCGCAGGCTTTCGCGCTGCTGCTCGGTCTGGCTCAGGCGCTGGTACGCCTCGCGCACTTGCGAGCTGGTCAGGCCGCCGCTGTACAGCGGGATATTCAGTTGCAGGCCGATGGTGGTCTGCTCGACATCGCCACGGTACGACTGGCCGCCCAGGCTCGCGTTCGGGTTGGTGAAGCCGAGGCTGTCGTTGTCACCCTTCTGGTAGCGGGCCACCGCGTCGACGGTCGGCGCATGGCCGGCCTTGCGCTGGCGCAGGGTTTCCTCGGCGGCGCTGACGGCGTGGTTGGTGGCTTGCAGATTGAGGTTCTGCTGGGTGGCGGTATCGACCCAGGCCTTGGCGTCGTTTGGCACCGGCACTTGCACCGGCAGGGTGTGAACGACGCCCTGCAGCGCGTTGTATTCGCGGTTGGTCAGGGTCACCAGGGCCTCGAAGGCGTCCTGCACGCGGCGCTCGGCGATCAGCCGGTTGGCCCGGGCGGTGTCGTAGCTGGCCTGGGATTGCAGCACGTCGGTCTTGTCCGAGAGGCCGACGTCGAAGCGCTCGTTGGACTGGTCGAGCTGGCGCTTGAATGCGGCTTCCTCGGCTTTGGTCGAGGCCAGGTTGTCCTGGGCGCGCAGCACCGCGAAGTAGTTCTCGGCGCTTTGCAGGATCAGGTTCTGCTCGGTGGCGGACAGCTCCAGCGCGGCCTGCTCGTTCACCGCTTCGGCGGCTTGCAACTGGAACCAGCGGTCGGCGCGGAAGATCGGCTGGGACAAGGTCGCCTGCCAGGAATTGCCGCTGCGGTTGGCGGTCACCGACGGTTGGTCGATGTGCGTGCGGCTGTTCATCATCTCGGCGCCGGCGGAGAGGTTCGGCAGCAGCCCGGCGCGCGCCTGGGGTACGACTTCTCGGCGGGCGCCGTAGTCGGCGCGGGCGGCGGCGAGGTCGGCGTTATTGTTCACGGCTTCCTGGTAGACACTGACCAGGTCGGTCCTGGCCGACAGGGGTGCGTCTGCTGCCCAGGCCAATCCGTTGGAAGCAAAAGACACGGCAAGCGCCAGTGAAAGTTTGCGCAGCATAGGGCGGTCCTTGAACGAAGAGGGTAATTCAGCCCTGCGAGTGTAGTTGCGTGGACACTTTGCAACAATCTGACATTTGCGCCATTTATCGTGCCTGTGCTTGGAGGGTTGGCGTTTGCCGCGACTCCAGTCTAGACTGGCCGGGTTCTTGTCGGGGTGCCTTGCGTTGAGGCTGAGATCGGATAATTCCGGATCCCGTTGAACCTGATCAGGTTAGCGCCTGCGTAGGGAACAAGATTGCTCGCTTTCCCGCGAGCCCTCTTGTGCCGGGTCCGGGAAATGTCGAGTCAGCCTCAGAGGCAACCGACACCCCCGCATTCAGCACAGCACCGCCTCCGGTGCGTCCATGCCTTCATCAGGTTCACTCCGACATCCAACCCGTCTGGAGAGCCTGTGATGACCAAACAAGAAAAATATCCCGCCAACCTGAGCGAGTCCGCGCAGGTCGATCAGCAGTCCGTACAACCCTTCACCCGTTCGCGCAAAATCTATGTCGAGGGCTCGCGCCCGGACATCCGCGTGCCGATGCGCGAAATCAGCCTGGATGACACCCCCACCGACTTTGGCGGCGAAGCCAACGCCCCGGTGCTGGTCTATGACACCTCCGGCCCGTACACCGACCCGAACGTCGTCATCGACGTGCGCAAAGGCCTGGGCGACGTGCGTTCGGCCTGGATCGACGACCGCGGCGACACCGAGCGCCTCGAAGGCCTGTCCTCCAACTTCGGTCAGCAGCGCCTGAACGACGTCGAACTGACCAAACTGCGCTTCGCCCACGTGCGCAACCCGCGCCGCGCCAAGGCCGGGGCCAACGTCAGCCAGATGCACTACGCGCGCAAAGGCATCATCACCGCCGAGATGGAATACGTCGCCCTGCGCGAAAACATGAAGCTCCAGGAAGCCCGCGCCGCCGGCCTGCTCAAGCAGCAGCACGCCGGCCACAGCTTCGGCGCCAGCATCCCGAAAGAAATCACCGCCGAATTCGTCCGCGAAGAGATTGCCCGTGGCCGCGCGATAATCCCGGCCAACATCAACCACGTGGAGCTGGAGCCGATGATCATCGGCCGCAACTTCCTGGTGAAGATCAACGGCAACATCGGCAACAGCGCCCTCGGTTCGTCCATCGAAGAAGAAGTGGCCAAGCTGACCTGGGGCATCCGCTGGGGTTCGGACACCGTGATGGACCTGTCCACCGGCAAGCACATCCACGAAACCCGCGAGTGGATCATTCGCAACTCGCCGGTGCCAATCGGCACCGTGCCGATCTACCAGGCGCTGGAAAAGGTCAACGGCGTGGCCGAGGACCTGACCTGGGAGTTGTTCCGCGACACCCTGATCGAACAGGCCGAGCAGGGCGTGGACTACTTCACCATCCACGCCGGCGTGCTGCTGCGCTATGTGCCGCTGACCGCCAAGCGGGTCACCGGCATCGTCAGCCGTGGCGGCTCGATCATGGCCAAGTGGTGCCTGGCGCACCACAAAGAGAACTTCCTCTACACCCATTTCGACGAAATCTGCGAAATCATGAAGGCCTACGACGTCAGCTTCTCGCTGGGCGACGGCCTGCGTCCGGGCTCCATTGCCGATGCTAACGACGAAGCGCAGTTCGGCGAGCTGGAAACGCTCGGCGAGCTGACCAAGATCGCCTGGAAACACGACGTCCAGTGCATGATCGAAGGCCCTGGCCACGTGCCGATGCAGTTGATCAAGGAGAACATGGACAAGCAGCTCGAGTGCTGCGACGAGGCGCCGTTCTACACCCTCGGCCCGCTGACCACCGACATTGCGCCGGGCTATGACCACATCACCTCGGGCATCGGTGCGGCGATGATCGGCTGGTTCGGTTGCGCCATGCTTTGCTACGTCACGCCCAAGGAGCACCTGGGCCTGCCGAACAAGGATGACGTGAAGACCGGGATCATCACCTACAAGATCGCCGCCCACGCCGCCGACCTGGCGAAAGGTCACCCGGGCGCGCAGATCCGCGACAACGCCCTGAGCAAGGCGCGCTTCGAGTTCCGCTGGGAAGACCAGTTCAACCTCGGCCTGGACCCGGACACCGCGCGCTCGTTCCACGACGAGACCCTGCCGAAGGACTCGGCCAAAGTGGCGCACTTCTGCTCGATGTGCGGGCCGAAGTTCTGCTCGATGAAGATCACCCAGGAAGTGCGTGAATACGCCGCCAACCAGCGCATCGAAGCGGTGGACGTGGCGGTCGAGGACGGCATGCGCGAGCAGGCCGAGCGGTTCCGCCAGGAAGGCAGTCAGTTGTACAAGAAAGTCTGAGGAAAACCGGGGCCGCGCGAGCGGCCCCAATCGCTGGCAAGCCAGCGATGAATCCCTCGAATCAAACAATAAAACCTGCCGAGACCACTGTCGTGTCCACACCCAGCCACTACTCCCCCGACGCCCCCGTCCCCACCCACCAGCGCACCTTCGGCGCGCGTGACCTGTTCTCCCTGTGGTTCTCCCTGGGCATTGGCCTGATGGTGCTACAGACCGGCGCCTTGCTCGCGCCGGGCTTGGGCCTGGCCGGGTCGATCCTGGCGATCGGTCTGGGGACGCTGGTCGGGGTGCTGTTGCTGGCCGCCGTCGGGGTGATCGGCAGCGACACCGGCCTGTCGGCCATGGCTGCTTTGCGCCTGAGCCTGGGACGGCATGGCGCGGCATTGCCGGCGGTGCTGAACCTGCTGCAACTGATCGGCTGGGGCTCGTTCGAAATCATCGTCATGCGCGACGCCGCCAGTCTGCTCGGCGCCCAGTCGTTCGGCGAGAACAGCCTGTGGAACAGTCCACTGCTCTGGACCTTGTTCTTCGGCGGCCTGGCCACCTTGCTGGCGGTGAGCGGCCCGCTGACCTTCGTGCGACGGGTGCTGCGCAAGTGGGGCATCTGGCTGCTGCTGGGGGCCTGCATCTGGCTGACCTGGAACCTGTTCGCCAAGGCCGATCTGGCGGACCTCTGGGCGCGTGCCGGCGACGGTTCGATGTCGTTGGCGGTGGGCTTCGATATCGCCATTGCCATGCCACTGTCGTGGCTGCCGCTGATCGCCGACTATTCGCGCTTCGGCATGCGCGCCACCCGCGTCTTTGGCGGCACCGCGTTGGGCTTTTTCATCGGCAACTTCTGGCTGATGAGCCTGGGCGTGGCCTACACCCTGGCCTTCGCCCCGAGCGGCGAGGTCAACGCGCTGCTGCTGGCCCTGGCGGGCGCCGGGCTGGGTATTCCGCTGCTGCTGATTCTGCTGGATGAATCGGAAAACGCCTTCGCCGACATTCACTCGGCGGCGGTATCAAGCGGCCTGCTGTTGCGCCTGAAAGTGGAACACCTGGCCCTGGCGATCGGCGTGCTGTGCACCCTGATCGCCTGCTTCGCGCCGTTGGCGCAGTACCAGAACTTCCTGCTGCTGATCGGCTCGGTGTTCGCGCCGCTGTTCGGCGTGGTGCTGATGGATCACTTCGTCCTGCGCCGCCGGCGCCTGCCGATGCACGTCAAGTCGCTGCACGGCGGCGCGCTGGTGGCGTGGGCTGGCGGGGTTGTGACCTACCATGCGCTGGCCAACTACGCGCCGGATGTCGGTGCAACCCTGCCGGCGCTACTGCTGGCGGGGCTGCTTTACGGCGTGCTGGGTTTCAACCGCGGCCGGGAAACAGCTCTGGCTTGATCACCCCGTTCAGGCGCGGGTAGGGGATCTTCAGTTCGACGTGGCCCATCACGTAAGGCGCGATGGCGTACACGTCGTACTTGAGCACCACGGCACCGTAGGTGAGGGCGATGTGTGGCGTCTGGCGGAACGGCCAGGTCTTCACGAACTCGGCATCCTGGTCGAGTTTGCTGCTGATCAGCCAGCCACGGTGCGCTTCCTCGGCGGTCTTCCAGAATGTCGCTTCCTGACCCGGCACCAGCATGTCCTGCAGGGTCAGGACCTTTTCCTGCTGGCGCGACCAGTTGATGAACGCGCGGCCCGGCGCGCCGTGGGCGCCGCCAGTGTCCAGATAACTGGACAGTTCGATGATCACCAGTCCGTCATGCTGCTCACGTACCTTGGCTTGCAGGTAAGTGCTGTGGCGGCTTTCGGCCGAGCGCAGGAAGGCATCTTCGTAGGCTTTGAGTGAACTCGGCACGGCAGCGCCGTCGCCGTCGCGGGTCAGTTGCAGCAGGCCGCGTTCGATGATCGGATCGAGCTGCGGCTCACCCGGGAAATGCAGGGTGTCGATGTTCACCAGTGGGCAATCGCTGGCGCTGCAACCGGGCTTGATGTGCTCCCAGGCGTCGCGCTTGACCTCCAGCGGCTTGCGCATGTTGGGCTGGAAAAAGCTCTGGCACGCCCCCAGGGTAAGGGCCAGGACAGCCACGGTGGTCAGTTTGACAAGTGTCATGATGATCCTTGTAGAACAACGGTGATCGGGCTTGGACCGTAGGCACTGCCTTCGGTTCGCCACTAAGCTTGAATAGACCGGCGGTGCCTATCCTCGCAGCCTCCGGGTTGACTTTAAAGAGGGTGAAAGCCGAGGGTACGCGGGGTAGGATGGCGCGAAGTAGCACGTGGGGTATTGGGGATTTTCATGACAGACAAAACGAACACCGTTCCGACCGCCGTTGAGATCGTCCGGCGCGAGAACTGTTTCCAGGGCTTCTACCGGCTGGACCGGCTGCACCTGCGGCATGAACTGTTCGCCGGCGGTATGGGACGCGAGATCAGCCGCGAGCTGTTCGTCCGTCACGACGCTGTGTGCGTTCTGCCCTACGACCCGCAACGCGACGAAGTGGTGCTGATCGAGCAGTTCCGTGTCGGCGCGCTGGACAAGGTTGAAAACCCTTGGCTGGTGGAGCTGGTCGCCGGTCTGATCGACAAGGACGAGCAGCCGGAAGAAGTTGCGCACCGCGAAGCGCAGGAGGAAGCTGGGCTCGTGTTCAGCGCGCTGTGGCCGATGACCCGCTACTTCCCGTCACCTGGCGGCAGCGACGAACTGGTGCATCTGTATCTGGGGCGTTGCAGCAGCGAGGGGGCTGGCGGGCTGCATGGCCTGGAAGAAGAGGGCGAAGACATTCGCGTGCGGGTCTGGGCATTCGAGGATGCCTTGCAGGCCGTGCGTGATGGGCAGATTGCCAATGCGGCGACGATTATCGCCTTGCAATGGCTGGCCTTGAACCGTGATGAAGTCAGGGGGCTGTGGTCGTGAACCTTGCACGCGAGCGTTATCGGGTCGATCTGGTTGGCTTGCAGGCTGCCTGCGAGGCCAATTACGCCCGCCTGATGCGCCTGCTGCCAGACATGCGCAACGCCACCAGTTCCCGTCGCATCGGCATGACCCAGGGCGACCAGATGCTGGGCGTGCTGACCCTGGAAGTGGTGCTGGCCTGCCCTTACACCACCACCTTGCGGGTTCGCCAGGAACACAGCCTGCCGTGGCTGCCGGTGCCGCAACTGGAAGTGCAGGTCTACCACGACGCGCGCATGGCCGAAGTCATCAGCGCCGAGCACGCCCGGCGTTTTCGCAGCGTCTATCCCTATCCCAACGAATCGATGCACCAGCCGGACGAGAAAGCCCAGCTCAACCTGTTTCTGGGCGAATGGCTGACGCACTGCCTTGCTTGTGGGCATGAGCTGGCGATCGTTCGCTGAATTGCGTACGAAATCTCTATACAGCCGTTTAGCGCCAAACTCTTAATCCTGACGTATGCCTCGCCTGCGTTTCATCACGCCTTTGTGATCGAACGCAGGAGAGAGGCATGCAAATCGCAGTGATTGGAGCGGGTTGGAGTGGTTGTCACGTTGCGCTGGAGTTGGCCGGGCGGGGGCATCGGGTCCTGCTGATCGAGCGTGAGCCGGACATTTTCAACGGGGTGTCCGGAAGCTTCGGCATCCGCCTGCATAAAGGGCCGTATTACCCGCGCTCGCGCTCGACGCGCGAAGTCTGCGCGGCGACGCTGGAGCGCTTCTGCGCCCACTACCCGGAACTGGTAGTGGGGCATGAGTACGCGGTGTATGCCCATGGCACGCTGGACGCAATCGGGCACCCCTCGAAAGTGTCGAACGAGGTATTCGCCGAGGTCTGTCACGAATCGCCGGAATGCCGTCAGATCGATCCTTCGGCGTGGGGCTACACCAACCTCGAAGCAGCCTACGACCTGGACGAGCCAAGCGCCGTGCTCGGCGGGCGTCTGCGCGACTACTTTCGTGCGCGGCTGGCTGCGGCGGGCATCGAGGTCCGCTGCAACAGCCAGGTCCTGGAAGCAGCCGAGTCGGCCGGACAGTTCAGGTTGCTGCTGGACGGTGGTGAGGTGGTGCAGGTCGATCGGGTGATCAACGCCACCGGGTATCAGTCACTGATCCCGCAAATCGAGGCGGCGGCGCCCGAGACGGGGCTCGAAGTGGTTTATCAGGTCTGCCTTGGCTTGCAGTACGAAGACAGCCGGCCCGGGCTGAAGCCGATCTCGTTCATTGTCATGGACGGCTGGTTTCCGTGCCTGATGCCGCAAATAGACAGCCATGCCCAACAGTCCTGCAACTACGTGCTGACGCATGGCTGCTACACGATCCTGGGCTCTTATGCGACGCCCGCGCAGGCCGAGGCGCTGCTGGCGTCGCTGGATGACGCTTTCGTCGAGTCGCGGGTGCGCCCGCTCAGCGAGCAACAGATGTGCCGCTTCTGGTCGGGGTTCCTGCCGCGTTTCCGCTATACCGGCTGGAAGGGCGTAGTGCTGGCAAAGCTCAAGACGCGTTCGGAATTTCGCAGTTCGGTGGTGTTCGAGCAGGCGGGCATCATTCATGTGTTCCCGGGAAAAATCACCAATGTGCTGCAGGCGGGGGATGAAGTGCTGGCATTGCTTGAGGGCGAGGTTTGCGTGGAACGGGATGGCCTGCGCTATGTGAAGGACGGGGTGCTGGACACCGCCCGGCACGAGATTCACAGCAGACCGCTGGTCGGTGAGGCGAACACTGCCGGGTTGCAGACCCATGAAATGTTGAGATCAACCGAACATGTGTGATCGGCCCCGCATTCCGGGGCTTGGCCCGGCCAATTGGCTGGCCGCATAATCTGGCCTTTCTTCCGAGGACTACGTCTTGCCGAGCACGAACCCCGAGGCGGCGCCGATTCTGTTGGTGCAGCTTTCCGACAGTCATCTGTTTGCCGATGCCGACGGCTCGCTATTGGGCATGAATACCCACGAGAGCCTGCAACGGGTGATCGAGCGGGTTCTGGTCGAGCAGGAGCGGGTGGACCTGGTGCTGGCGACGGGCGACCTTTCCCAGGATGGAACCGAAGCGTCCTACGAGCAATTCCGCCGTATGACCGCCGTCATCGATGCGCCGGCCCGCTGGCTGGCGGGCAATCACGACGAGCCGCTACCGATGGAGCGCGTCGCGGCCGGGACCGACGTGCTCGATCCGGTGACCGATATCGGCAATTGGCGGGTGTTGATGCTCAACTCGGCGATTCCCGGCTCCGTGCCGGGTTTTCTCGACGACAGCCAGTTGAGCCTGCTGAAACAGGCCCTGGAAAGTGCCGATGGACGGCATTGCCTGATCTGCTTCCATCATCAGCCGGTGTCCATCGGTTGCGCGTGGATGGCGCCGATCGGCCTGCGCAACCCCGAGGCGCTGTTTCAGGTGCTGAAACCTTATCCACAGGCCCGCGCGCTGCTCTGGGGGCATATCCATCAGGAGTGGGACCAACAAGTGGACGGTCTGCGGCTGCTGGCGTCGCCATCGACCTGCGTCCAGTTCGAGCCCGGCAGCGACGACTTCAAGGTTGACGAGCGCGCCCCCGGTTACCGCTGGCTGGCGTTGCACGACGACGGGCGGATCGAGACGGGCGTCTCGCGGCTGAAGGATTTCGCCTACACCGTGGACTACGGCAACGGTTACTGACGCATCAGGCAAACTCTAAAGCTGAATCATTTCCCGGTTAACAGGCTAAACTGCGCGTTTTTCTGCCCGGTCAATCCGGGCGATTCACCTGAGACTGGGGGCGGAATGTCGGGCTCGATCCTTTACATCCACGGTTTGAACAGCGCGCCGAGTTCCATGAAGGCCAGCCAGTTGCAGGCCGTCATGACACAACTGGGCCTTGCCGGGCAGTTGCGCGTTCCGGCCCTGCATCACCATCCGCGCCAGGCCATTGCGCAACTCGAAGCTCACATTGCCGAACTGGGCCAGCCCTTGCTGGTCGGCAGTTCCCTCGGCGGCTACTATGCCACCCATCTGGCCGAGCGCCACGGGCTGAAAGCACTGCTGATCAACCCGGCGGTCAACCCGCATCGGTTGTTCGACGGCTACCTGGGCACCCAGACCAACCACTACACCGGTGAAACCTGGGAGCTGACCCACGACCACGTGCAGGCCCTGGCCGAGCTGGAAGTGGCGCCGCCTGTCGACCCGGCGCGTTACCAGGTCTGGTTGCAGACCGGTGACGAAACCCTCGATTACCGCCACGCCGAACGCTTCTACCGGGCCTGTGCCCTGCGTATCGAAGCCGGCGGCGATCACAGTTTCCAGGGCTTCGCCTTGCACCTGCCGGCACTGCTGAGTTTTGCCGGCATTGATCCGCAGGCGTATCAAAGCCTCGATTTTTCTGTATTTTGATTGCTTATTTTCATCTACGAATGACGACGAGAACCCATGGCCAATCCCAGCGCTAGCGCCTATAACGCAGACGCCATCGAAGTCCTCTCGGGCCTTGACCCGGTACGCAAGCGTCCGGGCATGTACACCGACACCAGCCGCCCCAACCACCTGGCCCAGGAAGTCATCGACAACAGCGTCGACGAAGCCCTGGCCGGGCATGCCCGTTCGGTGCAGGTGATCCTTCATGCCGACCATTCCCTGGAAGTCTGCGACGACGGCCGCGGCATGCCGGTGGACATCCATCCCGAGGAAGGTGTGTCCGGGGTCGAGCTGATCCTTACCAAGCTGCACGCCGGCGGCAAGTTCTCCAACAAGAACTACCAGTTCTCCGGTGGTCTGCACGGCGTGGGTATCTCGGTGGTCAACGCCCTGTCCAACCAGGTCCGCGTGCGGGTCAAGCGTGACGGCAACGAATACCAGATGACTTTCGCCGACGGCTTCAAGGCCAGCGACCTGGAAGTCATCGGCACGGTCGGCAAGCGCAACACCGGCACCAGCGTGTATTTCTCGCCGGACCCGAAATACTTCGACTCCCCCAAATTCTCCATTAGCCGCCTGAAACATGTGCTCAAGGCCAAGGCCGTGCTGTGCCCCGGGCTGCTGGTCAGCTTCGAGGACAAAGGCACCGGCGAGAAGGTCGAGTGGCATTACGAAGACGGCCTGCGTTCCTACCTGGTCGACTCCGTCAGCGACTTCCTGCGTCTGCCCGACGAACCGTTCTGCGGCAGCCTGGCCGGTAACAAGGAAGCGGTGGACTGGGCGCTGTTGTGGCTGCCCGAAGGCGGCGACAGCGTCCAGGAAAGCTACGTCAACCTGATCCCCACCGCCCAGGGCGGCACCCATGTCAACGGCCTGCGCCAGGGCTTGCTCGATGCCATGCGCGAGTTCTGCGAGTTCCGCAACCTGCTGCCGCGCGGCGTCAAGCTGGCGCCGGAAGACGTCTGGGAGCGCATCAGTTTCGTGCTCTCGATGAAAATGCAGGAACCGCAGTTCTCCGGTCAGACCAAGGAACGCCTGTCCTCCCGCGAGGCAGCGGCGTTCGTCTCCGGCGTGGTCAAGGATGCCTTCAGCCTGTGGCTCAACGAGCATCCTGAACTGGGCATGCAACTGGCCGAACTGGCCATCAACAATGCCGGTCGTCGCCTCAAGGCGAGCAAGAAGGTCGAGCGCAAGCGTGTCACCCAGGGTCCGGCGCTGCCGGGCAAGCTGGCCGACTGCGCGGGCCAGGACCCGATGCGCGCCGAGCTGTTCCTGGTCGAGGGTGATTCCGCCGGTGGTTCGGCCAAGCAGGCCCGGGACAAGGAGTTCCAGGCGATTCTGCCGCTGCGCGGCAAGATCCTCAACACCTGGGAAGTGGATGGCGGTGAAGTCCTCGCCAGCCAGGAAGTGCACAACATCGCGGTGGCCATCGGTGTCGACCCGGGTGCCGCCGACCTGAGCCAACTGCGCTACGGCAAGATCTGCATCCTCGCCGACGCCGACTCCGACGGCCTGCACATTGCCACCTTGCTCTGCGCCCTGTTCGTCCAGCATTTCCGCCCGCTGGTGGAAGCCGGCCACGTCTATGTGGCGATGCCGCCGCTGTACCGCATCGACCTGGGCAAGGAAATCTACTACGCCCTCGACGAAGCCGAACGTGACGGCATTCTCGACCGCCTGGTGGCCGAGAAGAAGCGCGGCAAGCCGCAGGTCACCCGATTCAAGGGTCTGGGCGAAATGAACCCGCCGCAACTGCGCGAAACCACCATGGACCCGAACACCCGCCGCCTGGTCCAGTTGACCCTGGACGACCTCGAGCACACCCGCGAAATCATGGACATGCTGCTGGCCAAGAAGCGCGCGGGCGACCGCAAGACCTGGCTGGAGAGCAACGGCAACCTGGCCGAGGTCATGGCTTGATCCGTCTGCTGCTGGCGACCTTGCTGTCGCTGGTCGCGCTGCCTTCGCTGGCCGAGCCCTGGCCGGAGTTGAAGATGCTCTCCGAGCATCCGGTCGAAGGCATGCGCGGCGGCAATCTGTCGGGGCTGGCGATGTGCAGCGGCGCGCTGTGGACCATCTCCGACCGCGACGACGATCTGCTCTACAAGCTCGATACCAGCGCCCAGGTCTGGCAGGCCACCGGCCTGCAACTGGCCGTGCCGCCGGTGCCGGACTCCGGTTTTCCGCTGGGCCTGCGCTCGCGGCAATGGGCCGCCTCGCTGGTGCGCGGCGGTGACCTCGATTTCGAGGGCCTGAGTTGCGACGCGGCGGGTAACCACTACATCATCAGCGAAGCCCACGCCGCAGTGCTGCAAGTACCGCAGGACGGCCCGCCGACCTGGCTGCGAATCGATCCGAGCATGATTCGCCAGGCCCGCGCCAGTGGCATGCTGCTGCACTTCAACGCCCTGTTCGAAGGGCTGGCGGTGAGCCCGGCGGGTGACCGTCTGTGGCTGGCGGCCGAACGCGAGCGCCGCGGCCTGCTGCTCATCAATCGCAAGCAGACCACCTGGACCTGCGGCGACTCCTGCGTGTTGCTCAGCGAAGCCGGCACCGAGATGCAGCCGGAGCAGTTTCCCAAGGCGCGTGAAGTCTCGCGGGACTTTTCTGACCTGGCGTTGTTTGAGGGCAAGCTGTTCACCCTCGAGCGCAATGCCTATCGCATCTGTCGTCGTGACGCACAGAGCGGTGTGGTAGAGCGTTGCTGGTCGTTCGCCGCTGATGCGCTGGTCGATTCGCGGCGCTACACCCAGCCTTACGGGCTGGCCGAGGCGCTGGTGATCGACGCCGAAGGCGCCTGGATCGGCCTGGACAACAACGGCGGCACGCGTGCGGACGGCGAAGACCGTCCGGTGGTCTGGCGGTTCGCCGCGCCGAAAGGCGGCTGGAGCGCGAAGAAATGAGCCAGTCGCCGGGGCAGCGCATCGGGCGGGTGTTCATGGTGTTGGCCTGGGCCGCCGGGTTGTTCCTTGCCACGCGCTTTTTCGGCGCCTGGGAAGAGAAGCAGGTGAACCCCAACAGCCAGATCACCTCGCAGCATGGTGAGGGTTACGTCGAGGTGCGCCTGGCCGGCAATGGCCAGGGCCACTTCGTCGCTGACGGCCTGATCAACGGTCAGGCTGTTCATTTTTTGCTCGATACCGGGGCCACCGATGTGGCGATCCCGGAGCCCCTGGCCCGCGGTTTCGGCCTGGAGCGCGGCGCCCCGGTGACCGTCAGTACCGCCAATGGCCGGACCGAGGGCTACCGGACCCGTCTGGACAGCCTGCAATTGGGCGATATCCTCCTGCGCGACGTTCGCGCCCTGGTGGTTCCGGGGCTCGATGGCGAACAGGTACTGCTGGGCATGAGTGCCCTGAAACAACTTGAATTCACCCAGCGCGGCGGCACCTTGCTGCTGCGCCAGACCTTGAAATGATGAGGCCCGCATGAGCGACTCCCTTGATCTCAGCCTCGACGGCGTAGAGCGCCGGTCACTGGCTGACTTCACCGAACAGGCCTACCTCAACTACTCCATGTACGTGATCATGGACCGGGCGCTGCCGCACATCGGCGACGGCCTGAAGCCGGTCCAGCGGCGTATCGTCTACGCCATGAGCGAACTGGGCCTGGATGCTGATTCAAAGCACAAGAAATCGGCGCGTACCGTCGGTGACGTACTCGGTAAATTCCACCCCCACGGCGATTCGGCCTGCTACGAAGCCATGGTGCTGATGGCCCAGCCGTTCAGCTACCGCTACACCCTGGTCGACGGCCAGGGCAACTGGGGTGCGCCGGACGATCCGAAATCCTTCGCGGCCATGCGCTACACCGAAGCGCGACTGTCGCGTTATTCCGAAGTGCTGCTCAGCGAGCTGGGGCAGGGCACTGCGGACTGGGTGCCGAACTTCGACGGCACCCTCGACGAACCTGCCGTTTTGCCGGCACGTTTGCCGAATATCCTCCTCAACGGCACCACCGGCATCGCCGTCGGTATGGCCACCGACGTACCGCCGCACAACCTGCGGGAAGTCGCCTCGGCGTGCGTGCGTCTGCTCGATGAGCCAAAGGCCACCGTCGAGCAGCTCTGCGAACATATCCAGGGGCCGGACTATCCGACCGAAGCGGAAATCATCACCCCGCGCGCCGACCTGCTGAAAATCTACGAAACCGGTCGCGGCTCGGTCCGCATGCGCGCGGTGTACCGCATCGAAGACGGCGACATCATCGTCACCGCGCTGCCGCATCAGGTTTCCGGTGCCAAGGTGCTGGAGCAGATTGCCGCGCAGATGCAGGCGAAAAAGCTGCCGATGGTCGCCGACCTGCGCGATGAGTCCGACCACGAGAACCCGTGCCGGATCGTCATCATTCCGCGCTCCAACCGGGTCGAGCTGGACGAACTGATGCAACACCTGTTCGCCACCACCGAGCTGGAGTCCAGCTACCGCGTCAACGTCAACATCATCGGCCTGGATGGTCGCCCGCAGTTGAAGAACCTGCGCGCGCTGCTGGTGGAATGGCTGGAATTCCGTATCAACACGGTACGCCGCCGGCTGCAATTCCGCCTGGACAAGGTCGAGCGTCGCCTGCACCTGCTGGATGGCTTGCTGGTTGCGTTCCTGAACCTGGACGAAGTGATCCACATCATTCGTACCGAAGACCATCCCAAGCAGGCGTTGATTGCCCGCTTCGAGCTGACCGAGATCCAGGCCGAATACATCCTCGAAACCCGCCTGCGCCAACTGGCGCGGCTGGAAGAGATGAAGATCCGCGGCGAGCAGGACGAACTGCTCAAGGAACAGGCCAAGCTGCAAGCCCTGCTCGGCAGCGACGCCAAGCTGCGCAAGCTGGTGCGCACCGAACTGATCAAGGACGCCGAAACCTACGGCGACGACCGCCGCTCGCCGATCATCGCCCGGGCGGAAGCCAAGGCGCTGTCGGAAAACGAGCTGATGCCGACCGAACCGGTAACCGTGGTCCTGTCCGAAAAGGGCTGGGTACGTTGCGCCAAGGGCCACGACATCGACGCTACCGGCCTTTCCTACAAGGCTGGCGATGGCTTCAAGGTGGCGGCGGCGGGGCGCTCGAACCAGTTCGCGGTATTTGTCGACTCCACCGGCCGCAGTTACTCGGTGGCAGCCCACACCCTGCCGTCGGCGCGGGGCCAGGGCGAACCGCTGACCGGTCGTCTGACACCGCCGCCAGGCGCTTCCTTCGAATGCGTGCTGCTGCCGGATGACGACGCGCTGTACGTGATCGCCTCCGACGCCGGTTACGGCTTCGTGGTCAAGGGCGAGGACCTGCAGGCCAAGAACAAGGCCGGCAAGGCGCTGCTCAGTCTGCCTAACGGTGCCAAGGTGCTTGCACCTCGTCCGGTGGCGGACCGCGAGCAGAACTGGTTGGCAGCGGTGACGACCGAGGGTCGCCTGCTGGTGTTCAAGATCAGTGACCTGCCGCAGTTGGCCAAAGGCAAGGGCAACAAGATCATCGGGATTCCCGGTGACCGGGTGGCCAGCCGTGAGGAATACGTCACGGATATGGCCGTTCTGGCTGACGGCGCGACCCTTGTATTGCAAGCCGGCAAGCGTACGCTATCGCTCAAGGGTGAAGACCTGGAGCATTACAAAGGCGAGCGTGGGCGTCGCGGTAACAAACTGCCGCGCGGCTTCCAGCGGGTCGATGCGTTGTTGGTCGACAATCCGGAGTAAGCGTTCCAGACGCCTGGAACGGGGTTTTTCCCACACGTTCCGGGCGTAAACACTGGAGTTAGAGCTTGATTTCGCGGATGATAGGCGCCCTGTGGTGCCAGCGTGGCTGGGTGCCCGAATGAATTCATGAGTATCACTGCGGTGCCGTGTGGTGGCCGCCTGGATGGGATGATGACTTTTCTGCGCCTTCCATTTGTTCTCTTGCTCACGGGCGTACTGGGCCTGGCGGGGTGCAGCATGCACCAGCCGGTCGCCTTGTATCAGCTTGACAGTGGCGAGCCAGGACAACCGAAGCAAAGTGCCGGTATGGCGGTAGTGCTGGGTCCGGTATCGGTCGCCGACTACCTGCAGCGTGAGACGCTGCTGCAGCGGCAAAACGATGGCAGCCTCACTGCGGCGACGGACGGTCGTTGGGCGGGCAGTCTTTCCGCTGATATCGATCAATTGCTGGTTCGCCAACTGGCATGGCGTCTGGACAGCCAGCGCGTGATCCTGGCTCCGGCCAGCACCGGCTTCAGTCCTGATGTGCAGGTGCTGCTGTCGATCACCCGCCTGGACTCGGGCGCGAATCAACCGGCGATCCTCGATGCGCAATGGCGTCTGCTGGACCGTCGTGGTCAGGTTCGCGACAACCGCATCATTCACCTTGAACAGCCGCATGCCGGCAGTTCCTCGGCGCAGGTGCAGGCTCAGGGCCAGTTGCTGCAGCGTCTGGCCGAGCAGTTGAGCACGGCGCTGAAACCGTTGGCCAACCAGCCGGCAATCGTTGAAGAGGCGCCGCCGAAGAAGCAAGCCGCTCCGGTACAGGTTCGCAAGGAGCCGGAAAAGCCAAAGATTCCGATGGCTTCGCCGATCCGCACGGACATGGAAGTGTTCCGCTTCTGAGTTCACCAGACATGAAAAAGCCCGCAGCGATGCGGGCTTTTTTATTGGGCTGAAGCCTGCGGGAGTTGGCCGGACGGCGCTCCCACAAGTCTGGACTTCAGTTCTTCACCTGCCGCTCATGCATCCGCGCCAACTGGCGTTCCAGCATCGACGGATACGGCTCCATCAAGCGCTCCACGCAGCAGGCACCCTCGGGGCTGGCGATCGGGCGGATGCGGGCGCGTTGGCGGATCAGGGTGTCGTCGCCGATCTTGCGCTCCACGAGCAGCAGGTTGCGGCTGTGTTGCGACAGGGCCAGGGCGTCCTGGGCCTTTTCGGTCAGCAGCAGGTCGATCTGGCTCAGGCCTTCGAGGTCGTCACCCACCACCAGGCCCAGTTGCAACTGCAGGGTGATGCCGCTGTCGGCCACTTCAACCTGCAGCGCATGGCCCAAGGCGCGTAGCAGCTCGCCGCAGCAAATCGCGTTGGTCAGGTAATCCTCACCGCTGTCCTGGCTATGGAACAGCAACAGGGTGCTGCCATCGTTGAGGTGCTGGACTTCGCTTTCATACAGCGAGGCGGCTTGCTCAAGGCAGTCGCGATAACGCTCCAGCAGTTCCGTCAGGCGAGTCCGTGGCAGGCGGCGCAGTTGTTCCTGTGAGCCCAATTGCACGGCAAGCACGGCGCTGGCCTGTGGCTGGCGCGGTGCCGCGGGCACAACAGGAGCGGCAACAGGTGCTGAATCGTCGCGCAGGTCGGCGAAGGCTTCGTCATCCTCGTCGTCGTCCGTGGCGCTTGCTGCTGGACGCTTCACCGCCGGGGTTTCGTCGAAGCTCGGGTCGCGCAGGTTGCGGACCTGGAAGGCAGGCTCGGCGTCTTCCTCGAAATCGTCTTCGATTTCGGGTTCCGGCTCGGGCTCTGGCGCCTTCGGCGGCGGCGCGAAGCGGGCGTGGAGCTGGCGGGCGAGATCGCCGATTTCGTCCTGGCGTTCGGTGGCCGGGGTGTATTCGTCCAGATCGCGCAGCCAGACCCGCAGTTGCAGCAGCGGCGTCGATACATAGCGCCCAAGACGCAGGCTCATGGTCAGCGCCAGCGCCAGCAGGATGCCGGCGAGGATGCCCATGCTCTGCATGCTGATGGTCATCGGCTGCTGGAACTGGCTCATGTCCAGGCTGATGCGCAACTGGCCCGCGGTCACGTCCTGGAAAGTGATCTTGGTCTGGTACAGACCTTCTGCTTCACCCAGCAGGCTGTTTTTCGGGCGCTGTCCGGCTTCGGCGAGGATCCGGTTATCGACGCTGTAGATCGCCGCATGGGCGACCAGCGGGTTTTTCACCAGATTCCCGAGCAGCACGTTGAGGCTGAGGATGTCGTTGGACACCAGCAGTTCGGTCGCCGAGGTTGCGGTCTGAGTGGTCAGGCTCTGCCCGAGGGCATCGGCCTGTTCATGCATGGCTTCCTTGAACTGCAAACCCATCACGCAGGCGTAGATCACCAGCGCCAGGGCAACCAGGAAAATGTTGTGACAGGCAATGCGCAATGCCAGGGGCACGCGACGCTGACGCAGGGCACGAAAGATTAGCAGGAAGAAGTTGTCGGTTTTGACGGGCGTGGGCCGGTTCACTGAGCGCGGCTCTTTATGACGGAGAAATTGCTGCGCAGTATAGCGACCGCCCTTGACCCGGCAAAGTATCGCTGCGCCCGATGGTCTGCAAAACGCGGTAGAATGCGCACTTTTTCCACGACTCGGAGCCCGTCTTGCGCGAAATCGTCTTGATCAACATCACCGGTGAGGACCGTCCGGGTCTGACCGCGGCCATTACCGGCGTCCTGGCGCGCGGCGGTGTGAACATTCTCGATATTGGCCAGGCGGTGATCCATGACACGCTGTCCTTCGGCATTCTGGTTGAAATTCCCGACACCGAGCAGGGCTCTTCGGTGCTCAAGGACCTGCTGTTCACCGGCTACGAGCTGAACCAGCAAGTGCGTTTCACCCCGGTTTCGGAAGCCGACTACCGCAATTGGGTCGACGGTCAGGGCAAACCGCGCCATATCGTCACCCTGCTGACCCGCAAGGTCACCGCCGAGCAACTGCAGCGCGTCAGCTCCATCACTGCCAAATACGGCCTGAACATCGATCACATCGATCGTTTGTCCGGGCGTGTGGCGCTGGACACTCCGGTGGACCAGGGCAAGGGCTGCATCGAGTTCTCCGTGCGCGGCGAGCCGGCTGATCCGCAGGCCCTGCGTGCCGAGTTCCTCAGCGTCGCCCAGGAACTGAACGTCGACATCGCCTTCCAGCAGGATTCGCTGTTCCGCCGCAATCGCCGCCTGGCGGTGTTCGACATGGATTCGACGCTGATCGAAGCCGAGGTGATCGATGAGTTGGCCAAGGCTGCCGGCGTTGGTGAACAGGTTTCGGAAATTACCGAGCGCGCCATGCGCGGCGAGCTGGATTTCCGCGCCAGCTTCAAGGAGCGTCTGGCGCTGCTCAAGGGCCTGGACGTCAATGTGCTGGACGAAATCGGCGCCTCGCTGCGCCTGACCGAAGGTGCTGAAACCCTGTTCGCCGAACTCAAGCGCCTGGGTTACAAGACCGCCATCCTCTCCGGCGGCTTCACCTACTTCGCCAAGCAACTGCAAGCCAAGCTGGGCATCGACTACGTGTTCGCCAACGAACTGGAAGTGGTCGACGGCAAGGTTACCGGCGTGGCTGTCGAGCCGATTGTCGACGCGCAGCGCAAAGCCGACCTGCTCGGCGAGCTGGCGCGCAAGGAAGGTTTGCAGATGGAGCAGACCATCGCCGTTGGCGACGGTGCCAACGACCTGCCGATGCTGGGCATTGCCGGCCTCGGCGTGGCGTTCCGCGCCAAGCCGCTGGTGCGTCAATCGGCCAAGCAGGCCATCTCCACCTTGGGCCTCGACGGCGTGCTGTATCTGCTGGGGATGCGTGATCGCGAAGGAAATGCATGATAGATCGAACGGTTCTAACCATTCGTCCTTTGCTCCCTGACGATCTTTGAAGCGTGTCTAGGCTTGCTTGCACACGGCCCCAATCCCGAGGGTCGTATGGCCGGCAAGATGACTTGTCGGCCCCCACCAGCAACTTCAAGGAGATGAAGTTCATGGCGAACAAGTATGCAGTTCAGAACCAATGGGGTGGTAGCAGTGCACCGTGGCATCCGGGTGGAACCTGGCAGCTCGGTGCGCGGGACAACCAGAAGGTTGTCAATGTCGACATCCGTTCTGGTGATGGTGGCGTGACCTTCAAGGGCAGCATCACTTACACCGGCGAGGGCCCGATTGGGTTCCAGGCCAAGCGCGTCGCGCAGAACCGTTATGAAGTCCAGAACCAGTGGGGCGGCAACGACGCACCTTGGCATCCGGGCGGCGAATGGGTGATCGGCGGCCGTGACAACCAGAGCGTCATCGCTCTGAACGTCAAATCGAACGATGGCGGCAAGAGCCTCGACGGCACCAATACTTATGACAACGAAGGGCCGATCGGCTTCCGTAGTCATCTGGAGTAAGGCTTCAGGTTGAAGAGCCGCCCCCGGAACCGGGGGCGGTTTGCTTTTTCAAGCGTGTTGCGGCTTTCCCGATCAGGCGTCGGTGGCGGCCTGCGAAGCCGGCAGGGCCAGGCCCTGACCCATGGTGACCGGCGAACCGGCACCGAGGCTTTCTGCCCATTTCACCTGATCCGGCCCGAACAGCACGACAGCGGTCGAACCCAGCTTGAAACGTCCCAGCTCGGCACCTTTTTCCAGGTGGATCGGCGCGCGGGAGGCTTCGTCATAGCGGAAGGTCTTCAGTTCACGCTTCGGCGGCGTAACCAGACCGGCCCATACCGTCTCGATCGAGGCGACGATCATTGCACCCACCAACACCACGGCCATTGGTCCGCGTTCGGTATCGAACAGGCAGACCACGCGCTCGTTGCGCGCGAACAGCTCGGGGACGTTTTCGGCGGTGGTCTGGTTCACCGAGAACAGACGGCCAGGAACGTAGATCATTTCGCGCAGGGTGCCGGCCAGCGGCATGTGCACGCGGTGGTAGTCCTTCGGCGACAGGTAGATGGTGGCGAACTCGCCGCCCATGAACGGCGCGGCATTGGCCGGGTCGCCACCGAGCAGTTCCAGCGCGCTGAAGCTGTGGCCCTTGGCCTGGAAGATGCGACCGTGCTCGATCGGGCCGAGCTGGCTGACTGCACCGTCGGCGGGGCAGAGGATCGCACCCGGGGTTTCGTCCAGCGGGCGGGCGCCCGGCTTGAGGGCGCGGGTGAAGAAGTCGTTGAAGTGCTGGTAGGCGGTCAGGTCTTCGACCAGGGCCTGGGACATGTCGACCTGATAGCGCTTGGCGAACCACGCGGTGAAGGCATTCTTGAACCAGCGCACACGGCATTCGGCGACGCAGCCGGCCAGACGCGAGAGCAGGTGATGCGGCAGCAGGTACTGGCTGATGATGAACAAACGGGATTTCATTGAGTTTCCTTAAACTTCGACGGGCGTGTCCGGATGGTTGCCCCATTCGCCCCAGGATCCGGCGTACGCCTTGACCCGTGGGTAGCCCAGGTGCTTGGCCACCAGGTAGGTGAAGCCCGAGCGGTGGTGAGTCTGGCAGTGGGTGACCACTTCCTTGTCCTTGCTGATACCGAGCTGTTCGAGGATCTGCGGCATGTCCTTGCGGATGCGCAGGGCATCGTTCAGGTCCATCCCGGCAGTCCACTCGAAGTTCACTGCGCCGGGAATGTGCCCGCCCTTGGCGGCCAGGACTTTCTCGCCGCGGTACTCGGCAGGGCTGCGCGCGTCCCAGATCGCCAGGTCGGCGGCGCCGAGCCGGCTTTGCAGGTATTCGCGGGTCGCAGTGGGCTCTTCGTGCAGCACCAGGCTGACCGGGCCACCGGCGCTGGCCGGAACCTCGGTGCTCAGGTTATTGGCCGGCCAGGCCTGCACGCCACCGTTGAGGTAGTGGTAGTGCTTGTGGCCAATCACATCGAGCAGCCAGATGAAGCGACCGGCCCAGCCGCCGCCTTCGTCGTCGTAGACGACGTAGGTGGCATCGGCGCGATGGCCCAGTTCACCGAAGAGTTTTTCCAGCTCGGCTTTCGCCGGCGCCAGGCCCGGTGCCGGTGGCTGGCCCAGTTGCGTGCGCTTGGGATCGACGAAACGAGCCCCTGGAACATGGCCGCTGCCGTAGCGATTGACGCTGGTCAGATCGACCAGGATCAGCTCTGGCGAGTCGAGGCGGGCCTGCAGGTCAGCCGGTTCGATCACCAGTGGCAAGCCGGAAAAGTCAGTCATCCAGAGTCTCCAGTTCGGAACAGAGGGAGGCGATTGTAGCGCATGGGTCAGGCGCTGCGGTTGCTGAAGGTGGTGAGGGCGCGCTCGATGCATTGGGCGGTCTTGCCGAACGCCTGCACGCTGATTTCCGAGAATGGACCACCGCCCTGGTCGGCCATCAGCACCATCACCACCCGGCCATTGTTCGACAGCGAACGCAGCAGCAGATGCTCGCCGCGGAACAGGGCGCGCAGGGGCGCGGGCAGCAGGGCAGCGAACTGCGCGTGGTTTTCGGGCGTCAGGCGCAGTTGCGCAGACTGGCTGAGCAGGCGTTGCAGCAGCTTGCTGTGGGCCACCTGCACGGTCAGGCTGGCGGCCTGCTCGGGCAGCCCGGCCAGTTGGTGCACGCGCAGGTAGCTTTGGGTCTTGTCGCTCATCAGCAACAGGACCCGCGTCATGCCGCAGGCCTGCAAGGCTTCGCGGGCATAGCGGGTCAGGTGGATGGCGTTGGAGAACGGGCTGGGTTCGGCCAGCAGGTCGGCGCAGAACTTGCGCCAGTTGCCCAGGGCCTCGGTATCGGGAGCCTCCGCCGGCAGCATGCCGCGGGGAATGTAGTGCGCGTCCCACGGCCAGATCAGCATCTGCGCCGGGTGGAACGCGCCTTCAATGGCGTGATTGCGCGCGCTCTTCGCGGCCTGTTGGTGTGCCTGTTGTTGCACGTCGTCCAGCGGCACCTGCAAGTACAGGCTGATCAGTTGCTGCCAGCGCAGGCAGTGCGGGCTGTTCCACGCATGTTGGGACGACAGCGCCAGGCCGTTGGCCAGCAACACCGTGTTGGCCGGCTGGTTCAGCCAGCGGCGCAACGAAGGGTCGGCGTCCAGGCGTTGTTGCTGGCGCAGCGGGCTCTTGTGATCGCGGGCGATGTGCATGACCTTGACCAGCAGCCGGCGTTCTTCCTGCAACAGGTGATAGCCCTGGGTGACCCAGGTCGGCAGGCGCCAGAATTCGGCGAGGGCCTGACACAGGCTGAGCAGGCGCACGCCGAACAGCTCGCGTTCGACTCGGGGCGCGGGCTCGCCACGGTGCACGACGCGCAGTTCCCATTCTTCCAGCAACTTCGGATGGGTCAGGGCCAGCGGCCACAGCGGCGAGAGAAACAGCAGGCTGCCCCAGTGGATGTCCTGCCACAGCCGCGCCAGGCGACTGGCGAACAGGCCGCTGGCCTGCTGGCTGGCGTGTTGGCTGACCATCTGCAACTGGCGCAGGGCCAGGGGAATCTGCTCGACGGGCGCGGTTTCCAGGCGATCCAGCAACGCTTCGGCGCGGGCCAGGCCGAGCCGGTTGAGCGCAACCTCAAGGTTTTCCGCAGGCTCGGCGATGCTGGCGTGGGTATGCCGGTTGGCTTCACGCATCACGCTCAGCACCAGCGCCGGACTGTCCTGCATCAGTTCGGCAATGTCGCGCAACGAGCGGCGACTGTCGGCGATCGCGGCTTTTACGCGATCGTGGCTGTGGCAGGGTACCGGCAACTTGGCGCCGTCCAGTAGTTTGATCCAGGCATCGATAGTCTTCGGATTCTGAGTTGGCACGATGGTTTCACTAGGCTTGCTGGAAGGTGGCCGAACTGGCTTTTCGCCTTGACTGGCTATAGTCTGGCGCAGAACTGCCGATAAGTAGAAGAAGAGTTTTACTAACTTCCGCCCCGACCCTGACCCCGACAGTAAGTGCTTTCTATCTATGGCTAAAATTATCGGCATCATCGTCGTATTCGCGAGCGTGCTAGGCGGATATGTGCTCTCCCACGGGAAGATCGCGGCCCTGATCCAGCCTTTCGAGGTGCTGATCATCGGCGGCGCGGCCTTTGGCGCATTCCTGCAGGCCAACCCCGGCTACATGACCATGCACGTCATCAAGAAGTCGCTGAGCATGTTCGGCAGCCGCTTTTCGCACACCTTCTATATAGAAGTGCTGGGTCTGGTCTACGAAATCCTCAACAAGAGCCGCCGCGAAGGCATGATGGCGATCGAGGGCGACATCGAAGATGCCGCCTCCAGTCCGATCTTCGCCAAATACCCCGCGGTGCTGAAAGACGAACGCATGACCGCGTTTGTCTGTGACTACCTGCGCATCATGTCCACCGGCAACATGGCTCCCCACGAACTGGAGGGCCTGTTCGACATGGAACTGCTGAGCATGAAGGAAGAGCTGGAGCACCCGTCCCATGCGGTGACCGGCATCGCCGACGGCATGCCCGGTTTCGGTATTGTCGCGGCGGTACTGGGTATCGTGGTGACCATGGCATCGCTGGGTGAGGGTGACCAGGCGGCCATCGGTATGCACGTAGGTGCGGCACTGGTGGGTACCTTCTTCGGTATTCTCGCGGCGTACGGCTTCTTCGGCCCGCTGGCCACCTCGCTGGCCCACGATGCCAAGGAAGAGTTGAACGTCTACGAGGCGATCAAGGCCTCCCTGGTCGCTTCGGCTTCCGGCATGCCGCCTTCGCTGGCGGTCGAGTTCGGTCGCAAGGTGCTCTATCCGAAGCACCGTCCGAGCTTCGCCGAGCTGGAACAAGCAGTCCGCGGTCGCTGATCCATGGAAAATAATCAGCCGATTATCATCAAGCGCGTAAAGCGCTTTGGCGGGGGCCACCACGGTGGCGCGTGGAAGATCGCCTTCGCCGACTTCGCGACGGCGATGATGGCGTTCTTCCTCGTGCTCTGGCTGTTGTCCACTGCCACGCCGGAACAGAAGATCGCCATCGCCGGTTACTTCAAGGACCCGATCGGCTTCTCCGAAAGCGGCACGCCTTACATCATCGACCTGGGTGGTTCGCCGCAACTGGCGCCGGAAAAGACCATCAACCCTGAAGAGAAGGCCGAGCCGACGCCTGACAGCAGCATCATCAATCAGGATCAGGTCGAGAACCTGGCTGAGCAGGTCGAGCGCGAACGCCTCGAACTGGTACTGCAGGAGTTGCAGAACAAGGTCGAGCAGAGCCCTGAACTGCAGAAGTTCAAGGACCAGATCCTCTTCGAAATTACCCAGGATGGCCTGCGTATCCAGATCGTGGATGCCGAGAACCGGCCAATGTTCGACCTGGGCAGTGCGCGGTTGAAGCCTTATTTCGAAGACATCCTGCTGGCCATGGCCGACACCATCAAGACGGTGCCGAACAAGGTCAGCATCAGTGGTCACACCGACGCCAAGCCGTATGCAGGCAGCGGTGAGTACGGCAACTGGGAGCTTTCGGCCAACCGTGCCAACGCTGCCCGTCGTGCGCTGGTTGCGGGTGGCTATCCCGATACCCAGGTTGCACGGGTGGTGGGGTACGCCTCGTCGTCGCTGTTCGACCGTGAGAAGCCGCTGAACCCGGTCAACCGCCGTATCGACATCGTGGTCCTGACCAAGCGTGCCCAGCGTGCGATCGAAGGCGAGCAGCAAGCGCCGGAGACGCCGGAAAATGGTGCGCCGCAAGGAACTCAGCAGAACCCGGCTGCACCGGGTGAGCCGCAGGCCGAGCCGATGCAGCCGCTGGAGCTGCGCGACAAGCTGAACATCTTTGAAGACGGCGTGTTGAAGATGGACGAGCCCGGCAAGAAGCAGTAAGCCGCAGGCGAAAAAACGCCCGCCTGGAGTGATCCAGGCGGGCGTTTTTGTTTTCAGAAGCCGCGGCGCAGGCGGGCTTTCAGGTCGGTGTGGAAGAACTCGGCGTTGTTCCGGTTGGCCTGCGCGGCATCCTTGCTGATGGCGCGGCGAAAAGTCTGTTCGTCATGGTAGGCGCTGACGAACAGATCGATATGTTCGCGCCGGCTCAGGGTGGGCCAGCGTTCGAGGTACGCGGGCAGGGTGCCTTCGCACTGGTAGAAGGCCAGCCTGCGGTTCAACTGGGTCGCGCTGCCGAGGCCGAACGGTATCCACCAATCTTCGGCGCCGCCCTGGCCAAGTACGGTGATCATGTGGGTGCAGGCGTTGATGTTGTTGTTGAGCAGGCTGCAGATATCGTCGGTGGTCTGTCGGGCCTCCGGGTCCAGCAGTTCGAGGCAGGTATTGATGCCTTCGAGCTTGAGCCGTTCGTTGATCACGAACGCATCGAGGCGATCAGGGTGGCGGTAACTGATGAAAACAGGCATCACTGGCGTCCTTTCAGGTGAAAGCGCGACGATCAGTGAATTCCGTTGGCCCGGCAATAGACGGCCAGAAACAAAGAAGCATCCTACATCTGTGTATGAACATCCCTACAGATGAGGACTACATCGGGTGTTCCCGTTCCCGGCAACACCCAAAGGGTCAGTAGGTGTCTTGCGGCAAGCTGGCGATGATCGAGCGGTAGCTGTTCATCCGTTGTTGCTGGACGCTTCCGTCCTCCAGGGCCTTGAGCAGTGCACAACCAGGCTCGCGGTCATGCTTGCAGTCGCGGAAGCGGCAATTGCCGAGCAGCGTGCTGAACTCGATGAAACCGGCTTCGACATCCGCGCGACTGACGTGGACCAGGCCGAACTCGCGAATACCCGGGGAGTCGATCAGCTCGCCGCCGCCAGGGAAGTGATACAGGCGGGCGGTGGTGGTGGTGTGCTGGCCCTGGCCGGACCATTCCGAAAGCTCGCCAACGCGGGACTGCACATTCGGCAGCAGGCTGTTGACCAACGAAGACTTGCCGACCCCGGACTGGCCGACGAACACGCTGATGTGGCCGTCGAGTATGGTCTGCAACTGTTCCATGCCATTGCCGTGATGTGCGGACACCTCCAGCAGCGGGTAGCCGAGCTGCCGGTACACCGCCAGCAGGGCGTTGAGCGCCGGGGCGTTCTGCTCGTCGATCAGGTCGGCCTTGTTCAGCAGCAGCAGCGGCCGGATACCGGCATGCTCGGCGGCCACGAGGTAGCGATCGATGAGGTTGGCGTGAGGCTCGGGGGCCGGGGCGAAGACGATGACGATCAGGTCGACGTTGGCCGCCACCGGCTTGAGCTGCCCACGGCTGTCGGGGCGGCACAGTTCGGTGCTGCGCGGCAGTTGCGCGACGATCACACCGATACCCTGGTTGCCCGCGCGCCACACCACGCGGTCGCCGGTCACCAGCGCGGGCAGGTTGGCCCGCAGGTGGCAACGGAATACCTGGCCGGCTTCGTCGCCTTGCTCGGCCTCGACCTCCACTTGCACACCGAAATGCGCGATCACCAGGCCGGTCTGTTCGGGGCCGAGGTCGCCGCCTTCGAGCACCTCCAGGGCGCGCCCCTCACGTTTGGCGGCGCGGGCGGCACGCTCTTCCTGGATCTTTTCGATGCGCCAGTTTTGGCGGCGGTTGAGCTGGCGTTTGGCCATGAAGGTCTCGTCGTTTAAAGCGGGGATGTTGAAACGGCGTCGAGTTTAGCACGCTCCACTAGGCTAAACTGCGCACCTACCGAGGAGCAGAGCTATGCAGAACCCACAGAATCTGATCTGGATCGATCTGGAAATGACCGGTCTGGACCCCGACAGCGACGTCATCATCGAGATGGCGACCATTGTCACCGACAGCGATCTCAATACCCTGGCCGAAGGTCCGGTGATCGCTATCCACCACAGCGACGAAGTCCTGGCGCGGATGGACGATTGGAACACCCGTACTCACGGTGCCTCCGGCCTGACCCAGCGCGTGCGCGAAAGCCGCATCGACATGGCCGAGGCCGAGGCGCAGACCATCGCCTTCCTGGAGCAGTGGGTGCCCAAGGGCAAGTCGCCGATCTGCGGCAACAGCATTTGCCAGGATCGTCGTTTCCTCTACCGCCACATGCGCGGGCTGGAAAACTACTTCCACTACCGCAACCTCGACGTTTCGACCCTCAAGGAACTGGCCGGTCGCTGGGCGCCGGACGTTCGCGACGGTTTCAAGAAGGGCAGCACCCACCTGGCGCTGGACGACATCCGCGAGTCGATCGCCGAGCTGCGCCACTACCGCGAGCACTTCATCAAGTTCTAAGCCCTGTCGGGGTGCCACGAATCGCTCTGGCGCCCCCTTTTGGTGCTTGAGGCAACTGGTTAGACTGCGCGTCCCTCTGCCTGGACCTGCACCATGTTGTTGATGCTCTATCTGATTGCGATCACCGCTGAAGCCATGACCGGTGCCTTGTCCGCCGGCCGTCGCGGCATGGACTGGTTCGGCGTGGTGCTGATCGCCTGTGTCACGGCGCTAGGCGGCGGTTCAGTGCGTGATGTGCTGCTGGGCCACTACCCGCTGACCTGGGTCAAACACCCGGAATATCTGGTGCTGACCAGTGTGGCGGCGTTGATCACCATCTTCATTGCCCCGCTGATGCGGCATTTGCGCTCGCTGTTCCTGGTGCTCGACGCCATCGGCCTGGTGGCGTTCACCCTGATCGGCTGCATGACCGCGCTGGAGCTGGGCCACAGCATGCTGGTCGCCTCCATCAGCGGGATGATCACCGGCGTGTTCGGCGGCATCCTGCGCGACATTCTCTGCAACGACATTCCGCTGATCTTCCGCCGCGAACTGTATGCCAGCGTGTCCTTCGCCGCAGCCTGGTGCTACCTGGGTTGCGTGCACCTGCAACTGCCGGCCGAACAATCGATCCTGATCACCCTGTTTGGCGGTTTCCTGCTCCGCCTGCTGGCGATTCGTTTCCACTGGGAAATGCCCAAGTTTCACTACAACGACGACCATTGATTGGCCGACGCTGCGTCAGGCGGGGCACGCCTGGCGTTCGGCGTGCTGCTTCAGTGCCCACTCGACGTGCTCGCGGACCAGCTCGGACGGGTAGTCGCGGCGGGCATTGAGGGCTTCCAGCACGGGAATGGTCGACGGTGCATTGCCCAGCCCCACTGCCAGGTTGCGCAGCCAGCGCTCGTAGCCGGCACGGCGTAGTGGCGATCCCTCGGTGCTGGCGAGAAAGCGCTCTTCATCCCAGAGAAACAGCTCGGCCAGCTCGGCGTTGTCCAGGCCATGGCGCGGCTGGAAATCACCTTCCGCCGTCGGGCGGGCAAAGCGGTTCCAGGGGCAGACGATCTGGCAATCATCGCAACCGAACACCCGGTTGCCGATCATCGAGCGCAGTTCTTCGGGGATCGCGTTCTTCAGCTCGATGGTCAGGTACGAAATGCAGCGCCGCGCATCCAGCACGTAAGGGCCGACGAAGGCCTTGGTCGGGCAGATATCCAGGCAGGCGCTGCAGCGGCCGCAATGTTCGGTGGCTTGGGCCTCGTCCACGGGGAGCGCGAGGTCGACGAACAGTTCGCTGAGGAAGAAATAGCTGCCGGCCTTGCGATTGAGCAGCAGGGTGTTCTTGCCGATCCAGCCCAGGCCGGCTTGCTGGGCGATGGCTTTTTCCAGCACGGGGGCGCTGTCGACGAAGGCGCGGAAGCCGAACGGGCCGATTTCCTTCTGGATGCGCTCGGCCAGGTGCTGCACGCGCTTGCGCACCAGCTTGTGGTAGTCGCGGCCCAGGGCGTAGCGCGAGATATAGGCTTTTTCCGGCTGGGCCAGGCGCTGCGCCATTTGCGTATCGCCGGGCAGGTAGTCCATGCGCAGAGAAACGACCCGAAGGGTGCCCGGCACCAGTTCGTCCGGGTGCGAGCGCTTGCTGCCGTGGGCGCCCATGTATTCCATCTCGCCGTGATAGCCGGCGGCCAGCCAACGTTCCAGGTGCTGTTCGTGCTCAGCCAGTTCCACACCGGCGATGCCGACGTGGGCAAAGCCGAGTTCACGGCCCCAGTCCTTGATGGACTGGGTGAGGGCGGGGAGATCTATGGAGGAGGCAGACATGCGAAATAGGGCAACGAGGACACAGGTGCGTATAATTCTGCCAGACATCGGAGCCGAACGACGCATGCCTCAGACCAAACACCCTGCAAACGAGCCAGTTGTGCTCTCCCGCGACACCGTGGCGGGCCTGCCCGCGCGCGCTGCGACCGCCCATAAAGGACAGTTCGGCCATGTGCTGGTGATCGGCGGTGATCGTGGCACTGGGGGCGCGGTTTTGCTCAGTGCAGAGGCGGCATTGCGCTGCGGCGCCGGGCTGGTGTCGCTGGCCAGCCGCGTCGAGCATCTGCCGGCGGCCCTGGCGCGGTTGCCTGAGGTCATGAGCATGGGCGTGAGTTCGGCCAATCAGTTGATGGCGCCGATCGAACGGGCGTCGGTTCTGGTGGTCGGACCTGGGCTGGGGCAAGCGGCGTGGGGCCGGAGCCTGCTGTCGGCGGTGGCCAGTTCGGGTCTGCGGCAAGTTTGGGATGCCGATGCATTGAACCTGCTGGCCGTGGCGCCGATGGCGTTGCCAGCGGGCAGCATCATTACGCCGCACCCTGGCGAGGCCGCGCGGCTGTTGGGGATTTCCACCGAGGCGGTGCAGGCCGACCGCCCGGGTGCGGCGCGCAAGCTGGCGCGAAAATACGCCGCCGTTTGCGTGCTTAAGGGCTCAGGCAGCCTGGTCGCTGACCCGCACGGGCGGCTTGCCCTGTGCAAGCGCGGCCATCCGGCCATGGCCGGTGCAGGTCTGGGCGATGTGCTCAGCGGTGTGCTGGGCGCCTTGCTCGCCCAGGACATGCCGGCCTGGGACGCGGCCTGTCTTGCCGTCTGGCTGCATGCCTGCGCGGGAGAACGCCTGGGTAGCCAGGGGCGGGGGCTGGCGGCACATGATCTGGTGCCGTCTATTCGAGAGTTGTTGGAGGAGCATTCAGCGTGTCAGGCGTAACCCTGTTTTTGGCCGACGAGCAGGCCATGGTCGACTTCGGCGCTCGTATCGCCCAAGTGACCCACGGCAACGGCGTGATTTTTCTCGAAGGTGACCTCGGCGCGGGCAAGACGACCCTGTCGCGGGGCATCATTCGCGGGCTCGGGCACACCGGAGCTGTGAAAAGTCCTACATTTACGGTGGTAGAACCGTACGAGATTGGTGAGATCCGCGCCTTCCACTTCGACCTTTACCGTCTGGTCGACCCGGAGGAGCTGGAATTCATGGGGATCCGCGATTATTTCGAAGGCGATGCGCTGTGCCTGTTCGAGTGGCCGGACAAAGGTGCCGGCATTTTGCCAAAGCCGGACCTGACCATTACCATAAGCCCCCAGGCGGGCGGTCGTTCGTTGAACCTGGCGCCGCAAGGTGCTCGCGGTGAAGCCTGGTGTGCCGCTTTGGCCTTGGAATTCAAATAGAAATGGGGAAAGGTATGCGCTTTCGCGCACTGGTTGCCGTCGTAGGACTGCTGCTTACGGCAGTGACCGTTGACGCTTTCGCGGTCACACAGGTCAAGAGCGTGCGTCTGTGGCGGGCGCCGGACAACACGCGACTGGTCTTCGATCTGTCTGGCCCGGTGCAGCACAGCGTCTTCACCCTGACCGCGCCTGATCGGCTGGTCATCGACATCAACGGCGCCACCCTGGCCGCGCCACTCTCGGTTTCCACCTCCAACACGCCAATCACCAGCGTGCGCTCGGCGCAGCGTACGCCTACCGACCTGCGCGTCGTGATTGACCTGAGCAAGACCGTCACCCCGAAAAGCTTCACCCTGGCGCCCAACGCCCAGTACGGCAACCGCCTGGTGGTCGACCTGTACGACCAGGAAGCCGACGCTGCGGCCCAACCGCCGACGCCGGCCGCTACCACCGCGACCACTCCGGTGGTGCCGGTGACGCCTACGCAACCCGCGATCACGCTGCCGCCGGTGCCTAACGGCAAGCGCGACATCGTCATTGCCATCGACGCCGGTCACGGCGGTGAAGACCCCGGTGCCTCGGGTTCGCGCGGTCAGCACGAGAAAGACATCGTCCTGCAGATCGCCAAGGAATTGCAGCGCCAGATCAATACCGAGAAGGGTTTCCGCGCTGAGCTGACCCGCACCGGTGACTATTTCATCCCGCTGCGCAAGCGCACCGAGATCGCCCGCAAGAAAGGCGCCGACCTGTTCATTTCCATCCACGCCGACGCCGCGCCGTCCACGGCGGCCTTCGGTGCCTCGGTGTTCGCCCTGTCTGATCGCGGCGCCACGTCCGAGACCGCGCGCTGGCTGGCGGACAGTGAAAACCGTTCCGACCTGATCGGTGGTGCCGGCAACGTCAGCCTCGACGACAAGGACCGCATGCTCGCGGGTGTGCTGCTGGACCTGTCGATGACCGCCTCGCTGAGTTCCAGCCTGAACGTCGGGCAGAAAGTCCTGGGCAACATCGGCCGGGTGACCTCGCTGCACAAGCGCCGGGTCGAGCAGGCGGGCTTCATGGTGCTGAAGTCGCCGGACATCCCGTCGATCCTCGTGGAAACCGGGTTCATCTCCAACGCCAACGAAGCCGCCAAGCTGGCGACGCCGAGCCATCAGCAGTCACTGGCGCGTTCGATCCACGGTGGTGTGAAGCAGTTCTTCCAGCAGAATCCGCCGCCGGGCACTTACATCGCCTGGCTGCGTGATAGCGGCAAGATCGCCCAGGGCCCGCGTGAGCACGTGGTGCGTCCGGGCGAGACGTTGGCCATGATCGCGGTGCGCTATCAGGTCAGCGTGGCCAGCCTGCGCAGCACCAACAGCCTCAAGACTGACGAGCTGAAAGTCGGTCAGAATCTGGATGTTCCGGCGACCACCCTGGCAGCCCAGCCATGACCAGCAGTGCGCGTATCGAACTGCTCAGCCCTCGTCTTGCCAACCAGATCGCCGCCGGCGAGGTTGTCGAGCGTCCGGCCTCGGTCATCAAGGAATTGCTGGAAAACAGCCTGGACTCCGGCGCGCGGCGCATCGACGTCGAAGTCGAGCAGGGCGGCGTGAAGTTGCTGCGGGTGCGCGACGATGGCAGCGGTATTGCCTCCGATGACCTGCCGCTGGCTCTGGCCCGGCACGCCACCAGCAAGATTCGCGACCTCGAAGACCTGGAGCGGGTGATGAGCCTGGGCTTTCGGGGTGAGGCACTGGCGTCGATCAGCTCGGTGGCCCGCCTGACCCTGACCTCGCGCACCCGTGACGCCGAGCAGGCCTGGCAGGTTGAAACCGAAGGCCGTGACATGGCGCCGCGCGTGCAGCCGGCGGCACATCCGGTGGGGACCTCGGTCGAAGTCCGCGACCTGTTCTTCAATACCCCGGCGCGGCGCAAATTCCTCAAAACCGAAAAGACCGAATTCGATCACCTGCAGGAAGTGATCCGGCGCCTCGCGCTGGCACGCTTCGATGTCGGTTTCCACTTGCGCCACAACGGCAAGAGCATCCTCAGCCTGCACGAAGCGCCGGACGATATCGCCAAGGCGCGGCGGGTCGGCGCGATCTGCGGACCGGGTTTCCTCGAACAGGCGCTGCCGATCGAGATCGACCGCAACGGCCTGCGGCTCTGGGGCTGGGTCGGATTGCCGACCTTCTCCCGCAGTCAGGCTGATCTGCAGTACTTCTTCGTCAACGGTCGTGCGGTGCGCGACAAGCTGGTCGCCCACGCTGTGCGTCAGGCCTACCGTGACGTGTTGTTCAATGGCCGGCACCCGACGTTCGTGCTGTTCCTGGAGCTCGACCCGACGGGTGTCGATGTCAACGTCCACCCGACCAAGCACGAAGTACGCTTCCGTGACGGGCGCATGGTCCACGACTTCCTGTATGGAACCCTGCACCGGGCGCTTGCGGATGTACGTCCGGACGATCAGGTAGCGGCGCCAGCGGCGACCACGGAAATCATCCGGCCAACGGGTCAGCAAGCCGGGGAATTCGGACCTCAGGGCGAGATGCGCCTGTCCGCCAGCGTGCTTGAACAGCCGGTTGCCTCGCCTTCGGCGAGCCCGGCGGGCTCGGGCGCTGGTGCGGGTTACCAGTACAACTACACCCCGCGCCCGAGCGCCGCGCTGCCGGTTGGCGAGACGCGTGAGGTCTACCGGGAGTTTTTCTCGCCACTGCCGAATGCCGAGCCCGCGCCGCTGCCGGAAGGCGAGCGTGATATTCCGCCGCTGGGCTATGCGCTGGCGCAGTTGAAAGGCATCTATATCCTCGCGGAAAACGCCCACGGCCTGGTGCTGGTGGACATGCACGCCGCCCACGAGCGGATCATGTACGAGCGGCTGAAAGTGGCCATGGCCAGCGAAGGCCTGAGCGGCCAACCGCTGCTGGTTCCGGAATCCCTGGCCATGAGTCAGCGTGAGGCCGACTGCGCCGAGGAACACGCGCAGTGGTTCCAGCGCCTGGGCTTCGAGTTGCAACGTCTGGGCCCGGAGAGCATTGCGATCCGGCAGATTCCGGCGCTGCTCAAGCAGGCCGAGGCCAATCGACTGGTGCAGGATGTGCTGGCCGACCTCATGGAATACGGCACCAGCGACCGGATCCAGGCGCACCTCAACGAGCTGCTCGGCACCATGGCCTGCCACGGCGCCGTGCGCGCCAACCGGCGCCTGGCCTTGCCAGAAATGAACGGCCTGCTGCGCGACATGGAAAACACCGAGCGCAGCGGCCAATGCAACCATGGCCGACCGACCTGGACCCAAATGGGGCTGGACGATCTGGACAAACTGTTCTTGCGCGGTCGTTGATATGGCGGGTTCTCTCCCTCCGGCGATTTTTCTGATGGGCCCGACCGCTGCGGGCAAGACCGACCTGGCCATCGAACTCACCAAAGTACTGCCGTGCGAGTTGATCAGTGTCGATTCGGCGCTGATCTATCGCGGCATGGATATCGGCACGGCCAAGCCGTCGAAGGACGTGCTTGCGGCCCATCCACACCGCCTGATCGACATCCTCGACCCCGCCGAAAGCTATTCCGCCGCTGATTTTCGCCGCGATGCCCTGCAAGCCATGGCCGAAATCACTGCCCGCGGCAACATTCCGTTGCTAGTTGGCGGCACGATGCTCTATTACAAGGCATTGCTCGAAGGGCTGGCGGATATGCCGCCCGCCGATCCTCAGGTTCGCGCCGAACTCGAAGCGCAGGCCCAGCAGCACGGTTGGCAGGCGTTGCACGATGAGCTGGCGGCGGTCGATCCGGTGTCGGCGGCGCGCATTCACCCGAACGATCCGCAGCGTCTGATCCGGGCGTTGGAGGTCTATCGGGTGAGTGGTTTCACGATGACTTCACATCGTTTGCGTCAAGCTGAGCAAAGTAATGGCCCAGGCGCTTCTGGGCAGGGGCAATTGCCCTATACTGTCGCCAGCTTGGCTATCGCCCCGCAGAATCGACAGGTTCTGCATGAGCGAATTGCGCTACGATTCACGCAAATGCTGGAACAGGGCTTCATTGACGAGGTCCGATTGCTGCGCGCTAGAAGTGACTTGCACGCGGGACTGCCGTCTATACGGGCAGTTGGGTATCGTCAGGTCTGGGATCATCTTGATGGCAAGCTGACTTCAGTTGAAATGCAGGAGCGCGGCATCATTGCCACCCGCCAATTGGCGAAGCGGCAATTTACCTGGTTGCGCAGTTGGGCTGATCTTCACTGGCTGGATAGTCTGGCCTGCGACAATCTGTCTCGCACCTTGAAATACCTCGGGTCGGTCTCCATATTGGGCTGAATCCCAGCGATTGCCGTCTATCCTTGGGGGTGGGGCGGCTTTAGCCATCAGTTTTCTTGTTTTTTTACTATTGATCCTTACAGGAGTGCGGCATATGTCAAAAGGGCATTCGCTACAAGACCCTTACTTGAATACTTTGAGAAAAGAAAAAGTCGGGGTTTCGATCTATCTGGTCAACGGCATCAAGCTGCAAGGGACCATCGAGTCCTTCGACCAGTTCGTGATCCTGCTGAAAAACACCGTCAGCCAGATGGTTTACAAGCACGCGATCTCGACCGTTGTTCCGGTTCGTCCGATTCGCCTGCCTAGCGCAGCTGACGCCGAACATGGCGATGCTGAGCCAGGTAACGCCTGATAGGAGTTCGCTTTGTTCTTTGAGCGCCACGGTGGTGGTGAACGAGCCGTTCTCGTTCATCTGGAAGGTCAGAGCCCTGAGGCGCGCGAAGACCCGCAGGAGTTCCAGGAGCTGGCCTTGTCGGCTGGCGCCGATATTGTTGCGCTCGCCAATGTGGGGCGGCACCAGCCTACTGCCAAGTTTCTGATTGGCAGCGGCAAGGTCGAGGAGTTGCGCGACCTGGTCAAGGCTGAAGAGGCCGACCTGGTGATCTTCAATCACACCCTCACCCCAAGTCAGGAACGCAACCTCGAGCGCGTTTTCGAGTGCCGCGTGCTTGACCGCACCGGCCTGATCCTCGACATCTTCGCCCAGCGCGCCCGTACTCACGAGGGCAAGCTGCAGGTGGAGCTGGCGCAGCTTGAACACATGAGCACGCGACTGGTTCGCGGCTGGACTCACCTTGAGCGGCAGAAAGGCGGTATTGGTCTGCGCGGCCCGGGTGAAACCCAGCTGGAAACCGACCGCCGCTTGCTGCGTGTGCGTCTGCGGCAGATCAAGGCCCGTCTGGAAAAGGTCCGCAGCCAGCGAGAGCAGGCGCGCCGCGGTCGCAAACGCGCCGAGGTGCCTTCGGTTTCACTGGTGGGTTATACCAACGCCGGCAAATCGACCCTGTTCAACGCCCTGACCGAGTCCGAGGTCTACGCGGCCGACCAGCTCTTCGCCACACTCGACCCGACCCTGCGCCGACTGGAGCTGGGTGATATCGGGCCGATCGTGCTGGCGGACACCGTGGGCTTCATTCGTCACCTGCCGCACAAGCTGGTCGAGGCTTTTCGAGCTACGCTCGAAGAGTCGAGCAACTCCGACCTGTTGCTGCACGTGATCGATGCCCATGAGCCTGAGCGCATGGCCCAGATCGAACAGGTCATGGCGGTGCTGGGCGAGATCGGTGCTGAAGGCTTGCCGATACTCGAGGTGTATAACAAACTCGATCTGCTCGAAGGCGTTGAGCCGAACATTCAACGCAATGCTGATGGCAAGCCCGAGCGGGTCTGGGTCTCGGCCCGAGAAGGCCGTGGTCTTGAGCTGGTGGGGCAGGCGATTGCCGAGTTGCTGGGGGATGACCTGTTTGTGGGTACCTTGCGTCTTGAACAGCGTTTCGCGCGTTTGCGTGCGCAGTTCTTCGCAGCGGGTGCGGTGCAGAACGAAGAACACGACGATGAAGGCAGCAGCCTTCTGGCAGTGCGCTTGCCACGGGCCGACCTCAATCGTCTGGTGTCACGCGCGGGGCTTGAGCCCGTCGACTTCATCGAACAACACACTTTGCAATAAAAGCCTGATGACGCTGTCAGGCAGCCGTGACAGGCATTCTGTAGCATTGGACGGCGCGCCGTTGGCGCGTCTTTGCTTTATCAGATGGAGAGCGCTATGGCTTGGAATGAGCCGGGTGGCAACTCGAACAATCAAGATCCTTGGGGTGGACGCCGCGGCGGTGGTGGCGGCGACAAGAAAGGGCCACCGGATCTCGACGAGGCCTTCCGCAAGCTGCAGGATAGCCTGAACGGCATGTTCGGCAGTGGCAAGAAACGTGGTGGTGGCGATGGCCTCCCCAAAGGCGGCGGCTTTGGTCTGCTTGGTGTCGGACTCGCTGTGCTGGCTGCTATCTGGCTGTACAGCGCGGTCTATGTGGTCGACGAGCAGGAGCAGGCAGTCGTTCTGCGTTTCGGCAAGTACTACGAGACCGTAGGTCCGGGCCTGAACATCTATTTCCCGCCAATCGATCGCAAGTACATGGAAAACGTCACGCGTGAGCGTGCCTATACCAAGCAGGGCCAGATGCTGACCGAAGACGAAAACATCGTCGAAGTGCCGCTGAGCGTGCAGTACAAGATCAGCAACCTGCAGGACTTCGTCCTGAACGTCGATCAGCCTGAAGTCAGCCTGCAACACGCGACCGACAGTGCCCTGCGTCACGTGGTCGGCTCCACGGCCATGGACAAGGTGCTGACCGAAGGTCGCGAGCAGATGGCCGTCGAGATCAAGGAGCGTCTGCAACGCTTCCTCGACACCTACCGTACCGGTATCACCGTTACCCAGGTCAACGTACAGAGCGCGGCAGCCCCGCGTGAAGTGCAGGAAGCCTTCGATGACGTGATCCGTGCCCGTGAAGACGAGCAGCGTGCCCGCAACCAGGCCGAGTCCTACGCCAATGGCGTGGTGCCGGAAGCCCGTGGTCAGGCGCAGCGCATCATCGAAGACGCCAATGGTTACCGCGACGAAGTCGTCTCGCGCGCCAAGGGTGAGGCCGATCGCTTCACCAAACTGGTGACCGAGTACCGCAAGGCGCCGGAAGTCACTCGTCAGCGTCTGTACCTCGATACGATGCAAGAGGTCTACAGCAACACCAGCAAAGTGCTGGTTTCGGGCAAGGACGGGCAGAGCAACCTGCTTTACCTGCCGCTGGACAAGATGGTCGAAGGCAGCCGCAATGCCGCACCGGCCAGCAGCGTACCGACCTCGTCGGCCAACGATGCAGCCAGCCGTGCCGCTTCCGATCTGCAACAGCAACAGCAGCAACTGCGTTCTAGGGAGAGCCGCTGATGAGCAATAAATCGCTGATCGCCCTGATCGTTGGCGTCGTGCTGGCCATCGTGGCCTGGAACAGCTTCTATATCGTGTCCCAGACCGAACGCGCGGTACTGCTGCAATTCGGTCGTGTGGTCCAGGCCGATGTTCAGCCTGGCCTGCATGTCAAAGTTCCTTACGTCAACCAGGTGCGCAAGTTCGACGCCCGCCTGATGACCCTTGACGCTCCGACCCAGCGGTTCCTGACCCTGGAGAAGAAGGCGGTCATGGTCGATGCTTACGCCAAGTGGCGGGTGAAGGACGCAGAGCGTTTCTACACCGCGACCTCCGGCATGAAGCAGATTGCTGACGAGCGTTTGTCCCGTCGTCTGGAAAGCGGTTTGCGCGACCAGTTCGGCAAGCGCACCCTGCACGAAGTGGTGTCGGGTGAGCGTGACGCGCTGATGGCGGATATCACTGGCTCGCTGAACCGCATGGCGGAAAAGGAGCTGGGCATCGAAGTGGTCGACGTTCGCGTCAAGGCCATCGACCTGCCGAAGGAAGTGAACCGCAGCGTGTTCGAGCGTATGAGCACCGAGCGTGAGCGTGAGGCTCGTGAGCACCGCGCCAAAGGTAACGAGCTGGCTGAAGGCATTCGTGCCGACGCCGATCGTCAGCGTCGGGTACTGCTGGCTGAAGCCTATCGCGAGTCGGAAGAGGCCCGCGGTGATGGTGATGCCCAAGCGGCGGCGATCTACTCCAAGGCCTATGGCCAGGATCAGGACTTCTACGCGTTCTACCGTAGCCTGAAAGCCTACCGTGAGAGCTTCGCCAACAAGAGCGATGTGCTGGTTCTTGATCCGAGCAGCGAGTTCTTCCGCTTCATGGAAAAGGCCAAGCCTTGAAACAGATCACCCCGTCGGGCGGCTAATACGTCTGGCGGGGTGATACTGCAAGAAAACGGGTGTATGATGCGGCAGCCGGGAAATTCCCGGCTTTTTTGCGTCTGCAAGATCGAATGACCGCCTGGCGGTCTTGATTCGCGGCGCAGCCCAGGATTTACGAGGGTATCGGCACTGCGGTAACGCTGGAATCAGCGCTGCCCGACATTATTTGCCGGCACCTGCTTCACTCAAGGCTCGCCCGCAGGCAGGCCGCCCGGACCACAGGGGAAATGGCGTAATGGCAACGGTAGACCGCTGGCTGCTGCCAGATGGCATCGAAGAAGTACTGCCACCTGAAGCGACGCGCATCGAAATCGCGCGTCGCCAGGTGTTGGATCTGTTCCAGAGCTGGGGTTACGAATTTGTCGTGACTCCGCATATCGAGTACCTGGAATCGCTGCTCACCGGTGCCGGTCAGGACCTGGACCTGCGTACCTTCAAGGTTATCGACCCACAGTCGGGCCGGCAGATGGGCTTCAGGGCCGACATCACGCCGCAGGTGGCGCGCATCGATGCGCACACCCTGCGCCGCGAAGGCCCGAGCCGCCTGTGCTACGCCGGCAGCGTGCTGCACGCCAAGCCCCGTGCACTGTCGTCCTCGCGCAGCCCGATCCAGTTGGGTGCCGAACTGTACGGCGATGCCAGCCCGGTCAGTGACGTCGAAGTCATCAGCCTGATGCTGGCCATGCTGCAACTGGCCGACGTACCGGATGTCCATATGGACCTGGGCCACGTCGGTATCTACCGCAGCCTGGCCCGTGCGGCCGGCCTGTCGGGTGATGTCGAGCAGCAGTTGTTCGATGCCCTGCAACGCAAGGCCGTCGACGAAGTGATCACGCTGACTGCCAACCTGCCGGCGGACCTGGCCGGCATGCTGCGTTCGCTGACCGAGCTGTGCGGCGGTCGTGAAGTGCTGGAAGCGGCCCGCGTTCGTCTCGGCCGTGCACCGGCTGCGGTACTGGCGGCACTGGATGACCTGCTGGCGATCGCCGACCGTCTGACGGCGCGGTACCCGGATTTGCCACTGTATTTCGACCTGGGCGAGCTGCGCGGCTACCACTACCACACCGGTGTAGTGTTCGCGGCGTTCGTGCCGGGTGTCGGTCAGTCGATCGCCCAGGGCGGTCGCTACGACGATATCGGAGCTGACTTTGGCCGGGCACGTCCGGCCACCGGTTTCTCCACGGATTTGAAGACCCTGGTCACACTGGGGCGGGCAGAGGTCGTGTTGCCCACTGGCGGGATCTGGATGCCCGACAGCAGCGACGCGGCTCTGTGGCAGTTGGTCTGCCAGTTGCGCAGTGACGGTCAGCGGGTTGTGCAGGCTCTGCCTGGCCAGCCACTGGCTGCCGCCATCGAGGCGGACTGCGATCGGCAATTGATTCTGCAAAACGGGGCCTGGCAAGTACTGCCACTGGCCATCTGAGATTAGCCGCCGACCCCGTGGTCGGCGCCAAGTTTGCGCGAATGAGGACAAGTGTTATGGGTAAGAATGTCGTAGTCCTGGGCACCCAATGGGGTGATGAGGGCAAAGGCAAGATCGTTGATCTGCTGACCGAACATGCCGCCGCCGTAGTGCGTTACCAAGGTGGCCACAACGCCGGTCACACGCTGGTGATCGACGGTGAGAAAACCGTGTTGCACCTGATCCCGTCGGGCGTCCTGCGCGAAGGCGTGCAGTGCCTGATCGGCAACGGCGTGGTGGTTGCTCCCGACGCACTGATGCGGGAAATCATCAAACTGGAAGAGAAAGGCGTCCCGGTACGTGACCGCCTGCGCATCAGCCCGGCTTGCCCGCTGATCCTCTCCTACCACGTTGCCCTGGACCAGGCGCGCGAGAAAGCCCGTGGCGAAGCCAAGATCGGCACCACCGGTCGCGGCATTGGCCCGGCCTACGAAGACAAGGTCGCTCGTCGCGGCCTGCGCGTCGGTGACCTGTTCCACCGCGAGCGTTTCGCCGCCAAGCTGGGTGAGCTGCTGGACTATCACAACTTCCAGCTGGTCAATTACTACAAAGAGCCGGCCATCGACTTCCAGAAAACTCTGGACGAGTGCATGGCCTACGCCGAGCAACTGAAGCCGATGATGCTCGACGTCACCGCCGAGCTGCACGCTCTGCGCCGTGCCGGCAAGGACATCATGTTCGAAGGCGCCCAGGGTTCGCTGCTGGACATCGACCACGGTACCTACCCGTACGTCACCAGCTCCAACACCACCGCGGGCGGCATCGCCACCGGTTCTGGCGTTGGCCCGATGTACCTGGACTACATCCTCGGTATCACCAAGGCCTACACCACTCGCGTCGGTTCGGGCCCGTTCCCGACTGAACTGTTCGACGAAGTCGGTGCCTTCCTGGCCAAGCGTGGCCACGAGTTCGGCGCCACCACGGGTCGCGCTCGTCGTTGCGGCTGGTTCGACGCCGTCATCCTGCGTCGCGCCATCGACGTCAACAGCATCTCGGGCCTGTGCCTGACCAAGCTGGACGTGCTCGACGGTCTGGACACCATCCGCATCTGCGTGGGTTACAAGAACGAAAACGGCGCAGTCCTCGACGCACCGACCGACGCCGACAGCTACATCGGCCTGGAGCCGGTGTACGAAGAAATGCCGGGCTGGAGCGAGTCGACCCTGGGTGCCAAGACCCTGGAAGAGCTGCCGGCCAACGCCCGTGCCTACATCAAGCGTGTGGAAGAGCTGGTCGGCGCGCCGATCGACATCATCTCCACCGGCCCTGACCGCAACGAAACCATCGTTCTGCGTCATCCGTTCGCCTGATCTCGGTCATGCTGTAACCACCAAAGGCCCCTCTAGAGGGGCCTTTGGCGTTTTTGCCTTCTGCTGCGGCACAACCTTTGCTGTGAAAATGCCTTCAGGGATGCCATCACTGTAATGGCTCCGAAAAGCAGAGGGATTTACTGTGTCTGCCGTCATCTCATTGTTACGAAGCCGCCTTTTGCGGCCTGTCTTTGTTGCGCTTGGTATCGCTCTTTTGGTGCAAGTGGTGGTCGCTGTGGTGTTGACCCGCAGTACCGTCACCGCATTGGAAGCCGATCTGGGCAATCGTTTGGGCACCGATAGCCAGAAGCTCACCACCGAGCTGGATCAAGCGGCGAAGGAGGTCAGTTCCGGGCTGAGCAATCTGTCCGAAAGCACCCGTCAGCGCCTGACCGCCGGTTTGTCGTCGCGTCTGGAGGAAGAACAGGCGCAATTGCGCGCCACCCTGGAGAAGAACCTCAAGGACTCGGCCAATGACATGGCCGAACTGCTCGCCTCGGTGGCGCCCCGCGCGGTGTGGGACGCCGATGTGCCGACCCTGTCGGAGTTTGCCCGGCGCGCCCAGCGCAACCCCAACGTGCTGTTCGTGGTGTACAACGATGCCCAGGGCGAACACCTCACCCGCTACCTGAACCGTCAGAACCCCATCAACCAGGCCCTGCTCGACAAGGGCAAGGGCGAGCGCGCGCTGGACAAAGTGCTGGAAGCCGCCCGCAACGACCCGTCGGTGTACTTCGTCGAAGCCTCGATCAGCCCCAATGGCGTCGAGATCGGCAAGGTCTTGATGGGCGTGTCGACCGCGTCGGTGGATGCCGAACTGCAAGCCCTCGACAAACGTTTCTCGGCGCTGATCGCCAGCGGTGACCAGTTGGTGGGCGACAGCCTGACCAGCGCCGCCGCCGACAGTACCAAAGCGCTGCGCAGCCGGCTGGAGACGGCGCAGGGCAGCGCCGCGCAGATGGCCGCCAACACCTCGCAAAGCGTTCAAGGCGCCGCAGAAACCCTGCGCTGGCGCATCGGCCTGGGCCTGGCCCTGGTCGGCTGCGGCGTGTTGCTGGTGGTGGCGGTGGTGTTGGGCCGTCGGGTGGTGAACAAGCTGCGCCTGCTGATTGCCGCGCTGGACGATCTGGCGGCCGGCGAAGGCGACCTGACCAAGCGCGTAGCCATCGACAGCCGCGACGAGATCGGCGACATGGCGGCGGCGGTGAACCGCTTCGTCGACAAGTTGCAGCCCATCGTTCGCGAGGCCGGCGAAGTGGCCCAGCGCACCGGGGTCGAGATCGGCGCCATGGCCCAGCAGAACGCCGGTGCCGATTCGGCCGCGGCGGCGCAGCGTGATGAAGTGGCCGAAAGCCTGCGCGCGCTGTCGAGCATGGCCGATGAAGCCCAGGCCGAAAGCAAGGCCATGCAGGCTGCGTTGCAGCAGGTGGTGGATATTCGCCAGGCCACCGACGAGAACAGCCGCACTTCGGCGCAGGTCGCCAAGCTGATCGAGGCGCTGGCCGGGCAGGTGGACACCGGTTCCAAGGTGATCGTGCGTCTGGCCGAGCAGAGCGAGCAGATCGAGGTGGTGCTGACGGTGATCCACGGGATTGCCGAGCAGACCAACCTGCTGGCGCTCAACGCCGCAATCGAGGCGGCACGGGCGGGCGAGACCGGTCGCGGCTTTGCCGTGGTGGCGGACGAGGTGCGGGCGCTGGCGAGCAAGACCCAGAGTTCCACCGGCGACATCCAGGCCCATATCGGCGCGCTGCAACAGGGCGCGAAGGAAGCGGTGGCGGCGATCAGCCAGGCGGGGCGTCAGGCCAGCGAAGGCTTGCTGGTATTGCGTGACAACGCTCGTTTGCAGCAGTCGGTGCAGGCGTCGGTGGAGCAGGTGCATGCGGCCATCGGCCTCGCGACCCGCGCTGCCGAGCAGCAGGCCCAAGGCGCGCAAGCGGTTCGCGGACGGGTGGAGAACATCCATGCGCAGGCCGAACGGGCAGCCCAGGTGGTCATGCAGACCACCGCCAGCAGCAAGGTGCTCGACGACCTGGCGGCCCAGCTCAAAGCCAGCCTGGGCCAGTTCCGCGCCTGATCAGGCGCGGTTCAGGTACATCCGGGTGGTCAGCAGGTACACCGGCAACCCGGACACCAGGATCAGCAGCGCCGCATACGGCGCTGCTGCGGCGAACTCGACGTTGGCGGTGTGCGCCCAGACTTCGGTGGCCAGGGTAGTCATGCCGGTCGGGCTGAGCAGCAAGGTAGCCGTCAGCTCCTTCATGGCGTCGAGGAACACCAGGGCGAAGGCCGCGGCCAATGCCGGGAAGATGATCGGCAAGGTCACCCGGCAGAACGCCGTGAACGGGGTCGCCCCCAGCGTCCGCGCCGCTTCTTCCAATTGCGGCGCGGCCTTGGTTAGCGCGGTGCGCACCGGCGCTTGCGCGAGGGGCAGGAACAGCAGCGCGTAGGCCAGCAGCAACAGGCCGGTGGTCTGGTACATCGCCGGCACATAGTGCAGGGCGAAGTACACCAGCGTCAGCGCAATCACCAACCCCGGCAGGGCATGCAACAGGTACGGCAGGCGCTCGGCCCAGATCGCCAGGCGACCTTTGTAGCGCACCACCAGAAAACTCACCGGCAACGCCAGCAGCAGGCTCACGCCCGCGCCGCCCAGCGACAGCGACAGCGATGACAGCAGCGCGCGGCTGATGTCCGCCACCGGGAAGGCCGCCGACGAGCCGACACTCAGCCAGTACGCCAGCATCCCCAGCGGAATGCCGCTGCCGAGAATCGCCAGGCCCAGGCAATACACCTGGCCCAGCGGCATCCAGCCGCGCAGGCGAACCGGCGCACCGCGTCGCGCCACGCCCTGGCCGATCCGCACATGGCGGGCCTTGCCGCGCACGCGCAGTTCCAGCCAGAGCATCAACAGGCACATGAACAGCAGCACCGCGGAGAGCATCGCCGCGTTGGCGTTGCTGAATTCCAGTTCGAACTGCTGGTAGATCGCCGTGGTGAAGGTCTGCAGGCCGAGAATCGACAGCGCGCCGAACTCCACCAACATGTGCAGGGCGATCAGCAGGCTACCGCCGAGGATCGACGGCCACAGCAGCGGCAGGGTGACGCGCCAGAACACCGCCCAGCGGTTGCAGCCCATGGTCCGCGCCGACTCTTCCAGCGAGGTGTCGAGGTTGCGCAGGGTCGCGGCCACCGGCAGGAAGATCAGCGGGTATTTGGACAGGCTCATCACCAGAATCGCCCCGCCCAGCCCTTCATAGATCGGGCTCAACGACACCCAGGTGAAACCGCTGACGAACGACGGCACGGCGAACGGCAGGCACAGGATCACGCCCCACAGACGCCGGCCCGGCAAATCGCTGCGCTCCAGCAACCAGGCCAGGGACAGGCCGACCACCGCGCAGGTGACCGTGACCCCGACCATCAGCAGCAGGGTGTTGCGCATCAGGCCCCAGACGAAGGGCCGCCAGATCAGGCGCAGCGCTTCGTGCCAGCCGGCCTGCCAGGTTTTCAGGGCGACGTAGAGCAGTGGCAGCAGGCTCAGCCCCACCAGCAGCAGGACCGGCAGCACCACCCAGATCGAGGGCCGCTTGCGGCGGGGAACGAAACCGGTGTCGAGCTGAACGGGCAGGGCAGCGCTCATCAGAGCAGGCCGACTTCGCGTTCGAGTTCCAGCGCTTCCTCGGCGTTACCCAGGTCGGCCGGGGTGATCTTCGGCGGACGCAGGTCTTCGAACGGCTTCAGGCCCTGGTCGGAGACCATGCCCTTGTGCAGCGGGTACTCGGCGGTGGTCTGGGTGATGACGCGCTGGCCTTCTTCGCTGGCCATCCAGGCGAGCAGGGCCTGGGCTTCTTTCGGATGCTTGCTGGCCTTCACCGCGGCGGCGCCGGAGATGGTCATCAGGCCGCCGACGTCGCCGTCCGCCAGGTAGTACAGCTTGGAGTCGAGCTGGCCGCGTTCTTTCTTCAGCGCGTACCAGTAATAGTTGTTCACCAGCACGGCGGCGACTTCACCGTTTTCCACGGCTTTGAGCGCGACCATGTTGTTGGTGTAGGTCTTGCCGAAGGCTTTCAGGCCGGTCAGCCATTCTTCAGCGGCTTCGCGGCCGTGGATTTTCAGGATGGCCACGGCCTGTTCCTGGAACGCGCCGCTGGTGGGCACGAAGCCGATCTTGCCGTCCCACTCGGGATCGGCGAAGTCCATTACTGATTGCGGCAGGTCTTTCTCATCGATCTTCTTCGGGTTGAACGCGACCACGCGGGTGCGCGCGGTGACGCCCATCCAGCTGCCGTTGCTGGCGACGAAGTCCTTGGGCAGCATCTCCAGGGTCGAATCATCGATTTTGGCCAGCAGGCCCAGCTCGCCGAGGTTGTTCAGCGGCGGCGACTCTTCGGTGTAGATCACGTCGGCCGGCGAGCGGTCGCCTTCCTCGATGACCTGACTGGCCAACTGGTTGCTGCTGCCTTTGCGGATCTTGATGTGAATGCCGGTCTTGGCCTCGTAGGCCTTGGCGATGGCGTCACCGATTTCCTTGTGCTGGCCGTTGTACAGCGTCAGGGTCACAGGATCGGCGGCCATGGCGGCCGGCGCTGCGAGCACCAGGCCGAGAAGGGAAACGGCCAGGCCGCGCAGCATCGGGTTACGGCGAATCGTCATGCGGGTGGTTCCTCGCTTACGGCTACATATTTGGAAACAATGGTAAACGAAATTGTTTCTCAAGTGGCCGGATGACGGGAAATTCATAAGCTGACTATCGGATGGCTTGACGCCGGCTGCGGCCAGTTGGGTGCGGGACCGGCTACCAGCCGGCGATCCCGCCCTGAACAGCCAGGACCTGATCCTGGGTCATCAGTGCCTCGACCAGAAAGAAGGTTGCGCAGGCCGATTCCACCAATTGCTCCTGCTCGGTGCCGGTGCGGTAGTAGTGCCCGACGAAGCATCCCTGCTGGACCTCGCTCGACAGCAACGCGGCGATCTGCTGACAGGCCAGGTCGCGCCAGTCGTTCATGCCCGGCAGGCACTGCCACAGGCGCAGCAGCGCCACCGACGCGATGGCCACCGCGCACGGGTCGGCATTGCGCGCGACCAGGGTGCCCCGGCTGGCCGCTTCGCCCCAGCGGCTCAGCCAGTAGGCGCAAGCCTCGCGGGCGGGCGCGGCGTACTCGCCGCCATACAAGCCGACCGCCTCGGCCAGGCCGAGCATGGCCCATGCCTGGCCGCGAGCCCAATCACCCGCAGGGCCCGGCTGGAACTGGCCGTGTTCATCGAGCCGGGCGTGGCTGGCCCAGGCACCGTCGGCGCCGCGCAGGGTGCGCAGGCACAGGTCCAGATGGCTGCGCGCCATGTCGCGCTTGTGCGCATCGGGCTGCAAGTGCATCAGCGCCAGCGTCGGAGCCAGGGCGTCGATATTGAGGGTTGCGTGGCCGTTGTCGCCGCCGCCCATGCCGGGGCCCAGCGGCCAGCCGCCGATATCCGGGCGAAAATCCCGGGCCAGGGCGTCAGCGGCACGCAAGGCCAGCTCCCGTGCCGGTTCGTCCTGGGCAAGGCGACCACCGAGGGCGGCGCCGTACCAGAACACGAAACTGCGATTCAGACTGGGTTCGTCCAGTTGCGCACCCAGTTGGCGCGACCAGAACACCGCCTGGTCGAGGTCTTCGCTGAGTTCAGTGAACGCTGCGCGGCGCCACCACAGCGCCGCCCAGAAACCGCCGAGCCACGAGCCTCGCCGCGACAGCTTCCATTGCCGGTCCCGCGGCAGGCGGTACAGGGGGAATTGCTCGCCGCACTGGCGGGAAATACTGTCGAGCTGCTTGAACAGGGCGTGGACCACCGCCTGGCGTTTACGCTGTGTCGGCATGGGGATGAGCCTCTTCTGAGCGACGGGCGCGGTATAGGTTTCGGCACAGCGCGGCGCCGAGACACAGGGCAAAGATGAGTAAGGTCCAGGCGGCAGAGAAACCACCCGGCTGGCGCAACAGCACGCCGAACAGCGGTGGCCCGACGGCGATGCCGCCGAAGAAGCCCAGCGACAGCATGCCGGCGCTGCTGGCTGCGCCACCGAAGCGCGGTTCGCGCAGCAGCATGCTCATGGCCACGGCGTTGCTCGCCACCAGGCTCAGGCCCATGCCGACCACGGCGAACCACAATGGCCAGTGGCGATCGGCGGCGGCGTATTGCATGACCAGCACGGTGCCGAAGCCGACAAGGAACAGCCCGCCAAGCAGCACGGTTTCGTCCTTGAGGCTCGCGCCCAGCGGGGTCAGCAACAGGCGGGAGAGAATGCCCATCAGGCCGAATCCGCTGACCATTAGGCCGATGGTGGCGGCGCCGACGCCCAGGCTGCTGGCGTACACGCCGAAGAAGGTGATGAACGCGGACAGGCACAATCCCGCGCAGCCCTGGATACCCATCAGCCGCAGCAGCCAGCCATTCGGCGCCGTCAGGCGCAGCGGAGGTCGCGGCCCCGCCGCCGGCGCCGCGATGCGGCCCGGCACCAGCACCGCCAGCAACAACGCCAGTGGCACCCAGCAGGCCAGCGCCAGGCGCCAGCCGATCGCGGCGCTCAACACCGGCAAGACCAGCCCGGCGATCAGCGCGGACAATTGCACCCCCGCCTGCTTCAGCCCGACCAGTGCCGCGCGCGGCGCATCCCTGGCTGCGCGATGGCCTGGTTGGTCGCCGGGTTGGCCAGTGCCTGCGCCACGCCGCAGAACAGCAGGGCGATGACCACACCGATGAAGCCGGGCAGCACCGCCATCAGGCTGAACGACAGCGCCACCAGCAGGAACAGCGCCAGCAGCCCGCTGCGCGAGCCGATGCGCTGCACCAGCGCCCCGGCCCAGGGCGACAGCAAGGCCGCCAGGCCGAAGGCGCTGGTGGTCAGCCAGCCGAGGTGTTCGCGGTCGATATGCAGGTCGGCGATGAGTTGCGGACCGAGCACGCCGAGGGCATAGAACACCATCATCGGCAGGCCCATGGCGCAGGTCAGCAGAGCGGCAAGGGCGGCATGGCGTTTCATGGCGTTCCCTTGTCCAGGTGCAGTGACGGGCAGCGGCTGTCGAACGGCTTGCCGGGGGCCGTGGCCGCCAGCAGGTCGCGGCCGAGGGTGCTGATGAGCGCGTCGTCGGTGCCGTCGAGGATGTGCGTGGTGCGGGCGTGCCGGTAGATGCCCGACAGCGGCGACAGCTCGCTCAGGCCTTCGGCGCCCATGACCTGCATCGCCGAGTCCACCGCGCCGGACAGCGCTTCCGACGCCGCCAGCTTGGCCAGGTTGACCTCGATGCTGTTGGCCTGGCCCTGGTCGAACTTGGCCGCCGCATCCTGCAGCAAGGCGCGGGCGCTGGCGATGTCGCGGTACACCTGATAGACCCGCCCCCGCAGCAGTTGCTTGTCGGCCAGCCGCGCCAGATGTCCGCGCGGCGAATGCACCCTGGCGCAGAGGTCGTCGAAGCAGCGCTGCGCCAGGCCCAGCCAGTGGGCGGCGCGCAACAGGCGGCCGAGCCCGAGGCGGCGCTGCATCAGGGCGATGCCCTGGCCGGGCGTGCCGAGCACCTGATTCGCGGTAACGCGCACCTCGTCAAAGCGCAGCTCGCCCTGGCCCTGTTGACGACCCAGCAGGGCTAGCGGGCGGACGAACTGGAAGCCGGGGCTGTCGCTCGGGACCACCAGCATCGATAACGCTTCGCCTGTCGGGCCGTCGCCGGTGCGGGCGATCACGGTGGCGAAGTCGGCCCGTTCGGCGCGGCAGATGAACCACTTGCGGCCGTTCAGGCGCCAGTGATCGCCGTGCCAGTCGGCGCGGCTGGTGATGGTCGCGGGAATCGAGCCGATGCTGTCGGGTTCGGACATGGCGTAGCACGGCACCTGCTCGCCGCGTACCAGCGGCATCAGGAAGCGTTCGCGCAGCTCGGGATTGGCGTGGCGGTCCAGCATCCAGGCGTCGAGGGTGGCGTCGCAGCCGAGGATCGCCGGGGCGAACTCGCTGCGGCCTTCCTCGGTGGCGACCGTCAGGTACTCCACCAGGCTCACCACCCGGCCGCCGAGGGCGAACGGGTAGAAGTTGCCGAACACGCCGGCGGCTTGCGCCTTGGCCTGCAGCTCGGCGGCCAGCGCGCCGGCCGCCTGGTCGCAGGCGCCCAGTTCCAGCTCGCGCGGCAGGATGTGCTGCTCGACGAAGTGCCGTACCCGTTGCGCCAGCGGTGTTGTTTCAGGGGATGCAGTGGTCATGGCTCAGCCCACCTGCCGAACAGGTTCGCCGAGGCCGGCGGCATCCGCGGCGAGGGCGCGCTTGTCGATCTTGCCCGCCGGGGTGAGCGGCAGATGCCGATAGAAGCGCAGGTATTCCGGCAACTTGTTGACCTCCAGGCCCTGCTCGCGCAGGAAGCCGGTGATGTCCTCCAGGGCGAATTTCGCCGCCCCTTCGCGCAGCGTCACGCACAGGCACACGCGCTGGCCGAGGTCCGGGTCGGGCACCGGGACGCAGGCCACGGTGACCACATCCGGGTGGGCCATCACCAGGCCCTCGATCTGCACCGGGCTGATGTTGGCGCCGCCACGGATGATGATGTCCTTCTTGCGCCCGGCCAGCACCAGGTAGCCCTGCTGGTCGATAAAGCCCAGGTCGCCGGTCTTCACCCAGCCTTCGGCGTCGCGGTAGCGTTCGTCCAGTTCCGGCGCGTTGACGTACTGCATCGGGCTCAGCGGCCCGCGCGCGGTGATTTCACCGACATCGCCGTGGGGCAGTTCCCGGCCCAGGTCATCGATGATGCGGATTTCGCACACCGCCGGGTTGGGTTTGCCGACGCTGCCCAGCACCACGTCGATCGGGTCGTCCAGGGTGTTGTGGCAGTTCACGCCGTCCGCCGAGCCGTACAGGCTGATGAAGCCGCAACCGAAGTGTTCGGTGCAGCGCAGCACGGTGGCTTCGTCGATCACCGAACCGCCGCAGATCAGGCCGCGCAGGCTCGATTTGTCGATACCGGCCAGGGCCGGCTCGGCGGCGATGCGCTGGAGCATGGTCGGCACGCCGAGGATGAACGTCGGGCGCAATTGCTCGATGGCCTTGATCGCCTCGCCGACATCGAAACGCGGCAACACCACCAGCGAACCACCCAGCCAGCAAAGCACGCCGAAGGTGGCGGTGGAGCCGAACGACGAGCCCAGCGGCACGAGGTAAAGGCCACGGAATTCGGCGCCGTCGTCACTGATGCGTTGCAGGAAGCGGCCCCGGCCACCGACCAGCGCATTGTGTGAATAAGCGACGAGCTTGGGCTCGGACTCGGTGCCGGACGACACCAGCAGGCGCACCGGTGAGTTGGGGCAGACTTTGGGCAGGCTGGCGCTGTCGATCGGCGCGGCGTCGAGCAGCGCGTCGAGGGTCGACCAGCCCGCGCGGGGCTCGCCATCGACAATCAGGATGCGTAGCGAGAGCAGGGTCGGGCGCAGCGATTCGATCACTTCACAGAGGTCGATGCCGGCATATTCCTGCGGCACGATCACCGCGCGGGCGTCGCAACGGCGTACCAGCGACTGGATATCGAGCTTGCCGCGTCCCGGCGGGAACGGCGCGACGACAGCGCCCAGCGCGGCCACGGCGAGGTCGACGGCGCAGCAGCGCCAGTGGTTGCTCAACTGATAGGCGACCACGTCGCCGGCGACGATTCCCGCCTGGCGCAGGCTGGCGGCCATGCGCAGGGCGGCGTCGAGCAGTTGCGCATAGCTGACGTTGCCGTCCGGCGATAGCACCGCGGCTTTGTCCGGCGATTGCGCGGCGCGTTGGCGAAACAGGCTGAACACATCCTGGTTGGGGTAGCTGCCGTCTTCGCTCCAGCGGCGGCGGGTGTGCAGGGGGACCAGGTCAACGATTCCGGCAGTATTCATAGGAAACTCCACGGTGATTGAACAGAGCGGTAGGCGCGTTGGGTAAGGCTCGGGGCCACGCGCGGGTCGGCGGCGAGCAGGGTGAGGTCTTCATGGGCGACGCTGGCGGGAACGCCGGCCCGCAGGCAGGCGTCCACCCAGTGTTCGCTGCCGTGCTCGGCCAGTTGTGTCTGCAGGCGGCGCGGGTCGGCGTCACCGCCGAGTAAGCGGGCCAGGGCCTGGTGCTGCTGACGGGTCTGGCAGTCGAGGGCGAGCAAGCCGTCGGCGGTGCTGAACAGCCCTTGCAGCAGGGTCGGCGAGGGCAGCCCGCAATGGCTGTCGAGCAGCAGGTCGGCGGCGCCGAGCAGCGAGCTGTGCAACTGCGCGCCGTGGCCATGCAGCTCGCGGTCGAGCAGGGCGGCGCAGATGCCTTGGGCGCTGATCACGCCGCCGAGCACATCGAGCGCGGTAAACAGGGTGCCGCCACGGGTGCCCGATGCGGAGGCGATGCGGGCCGCCACGCCAGACCAGGCTTGCACGGTGAAATCGGTGCCCGGCGCGTCGATCGCAGCCTCGCCCCAGCCACCGGCGTAGGCGTGGATCAGCGACGGCTGGGTGGCGTGCAGGTCGGCGGCGTCCAGGCGCAGTTCGGCGGCTTTGCCGGGCGCCCAGTTGTGCAGGAACACGTCGGCGTCCTGGCATAGCTCGTGGATCTGCGCGCGGCCCGCGGCGGACTTGATGTCCACCTCGCGTACGTCTTTCAGGTGGTTGAGCGCATCGAAGCGTACCGAGCAGCCCTCGGCGCACGGCGGCATGTTGCGCAGCGGGTCGCCACCCGGTGGTTCAAGGCGGATCACCTCGGCGCCGAGCAACGACAGCAGGTGCCCGGCCAGCGGACCCTGGATGCGGCGGCAGGATTCGAGCACGCGAATGCCTTGCAGCGGCAGGCGCCCGGGGACCGCGCGCCGGGCGGGCATGCCGGCCTTGCCGCGCTGCAGTTGCCAGGGGCTGGCGGCGCTTGCCGCGTAGTCGCTGTCGGCGCGACGTTGAATCAGACCGCGCACCGGCACCAGCGCCACACCCGTTTCCAGGGCGATGGCCTGGATTCGCGCCAGCGGCAAGCCGGCCAGGGCATCCAGGCATTCGGACGGCATCGGCGCGACGGCACGGGCGTAGCGCAGCAGAAAGCGCTGCCAGGCCTTGCCGGCGATGGCGTCGCTTACTTCCAGGGCATTCCAGAAGCGCCGCCAGGGCTGACTGTCGAGCGTTTCCAGTTCGAACAGCACGCCGTCAGCGGAGACGAATGGCGGCCGGGCCAAGGCGTCATCAGCGCCAGGCAGCAGCCGTTCGGCGTCTTCCGGTGCGGTGGCGCCGGCCAGGTATTGGCCGATGCTCAACAGGGCACCGGCGGCCGGTTGCAGCGAGACGTTGGCGAAGTCGCCACCGCGCAACTGGCCGACCGCCGCGGCCAGGCTGCCTTGCCAGGCGAGCGCGGCATTGAGGGTGGCGAGGTAGTTCACGCCCAGGGCCTGGGGCCTGCCACTGGCGCGGCCGTGCACCGACATGAGGCCGCAGGCGGCCTGGATCGTGAATTCGGTAGACAACTCCAGCGGCAGTGCCGGCAAGCCGGCGAAGCGGGTCTGGAGCGGATGCAAGTCGGGGTGCAGCAAGTGCAGGGACGGGCCTTCGGGGTCGCTTTCGGCATGCTGCACACCGAGGCATTCACCCTGGCGCTGCAAGGCTGCGCTCAAGGTCTGCCAGGCGGGCAGGCAGGGGCCGCTGCGCCAGGTGAGTCTGGCGTCATCCAGGATACGGGGCATGGTGGGGCACCTTGGCGTGGGGCGATCGGTCGGAATGCCGGGGTTTCGGTGCGGGCCTTTTCGCGGGTCAGTCCGCGAAAAGGCCGTCGCGGTTCAGCCGCCAGCGACGGCGGGCAGTACGGTCAGCTTGTCGCCCGGCGCAATGGCGGTGGCCAGGCCTTCGGCAAAACGGATGTCATCGTCGTTGACGTAGATATTGACGAAGCGGTGCACCTCGTCCGCGTGCACCAGGCGCGCCTTGATTCCGGGGTAGCGGCTGTCGAGGTTGTCGATGATGTGGCGAACCGTTTCGCCCTGGGCCTCGACTTTTTTCTGCCCGTCTGTGAGGGGACGCAGCAGGGTTGGAACCATGACTGAAACCGACATGTGATTCTCCTTTGAGGGGGTGTCCTGGCCGCCGGTCAATGGCGGCCCTGTTCATTCCTGAATGGACAGTTGCTCTTCGAATACCCGGCCTTCGACGATCCGGAAGCTGCGGACCCGGTGCCTGGCGCCGGGCCAGGTGGACAGGATCAAGTAGTGCAACGCGGGGTCCTGGGCGTGGGCGATGTCCTCGCGGCTGGGCCAGGCTTCGCTGGCGGTGTGCGAGTGATAGAGCACCCGACATTCCTCGTCGCGCTCGTCCAGCTCGCTCCACACCCGCAATTGCTCGCGGGGGTCGAAGCTGAACCAGATTTCGGACGCGGCGTGGTTACGCATCGGGATCACCCGCGCCGCGACCGTTGCCTCGCAGGGCGCGGCGATCAGCCCGCAGGCCTCGATCGGATGCTCCCTGGCCGCCTGGCGCTGGATCTGCTCGAGCGCCGCACGGGTGATGCGCAATGGCATGCCTGGCACCTCAGTAGGTCGGCAGCGCCGGATCGACGTCACGAACCCAGGCCAGCACGCCGCCTTCGAGGTTGCGCACCTTGTCCAGGCCCAGCTTGCGCAGGTCGCTGGAGACGGCCTGGGAACGCACGCCCGACTTGCAGGCGATAACCAGCTCGGTGTCGTGGCCGAAACGCGCGACGATCTGACTGGCGACCTCGGCGGACTTGGGCATCAGCAGGGCGCCGTCGATGCGCACGATGTCCCACTCGGTCTGCTCGCGCACATCGATGATCACCGGGGCCGTGCCGCCATCCTTGAGCGACTTGAGCTGGAGCGCGCTGATCAGCGGCACGCCGCTGTCGTTCGCGGCCGCTGGCCGGTTGAGGCCGCAGAACGCCTGGTAGTCGGACAGCGCGGTGACCGGCTGGCGGTTGCGCAGGCGGCGGATCGGCAGTTCGCGGTAACTCATTTCCAGGGCGTCGTAGACCATCAGGCGGCCGAGCAGCGGGTCGCCGATGCCGGTCAGCAGCTTGATCGCTTCGGTGGACATGATCGAGGCGATGGCCGCGCACAACACACCGAGCACACCGCCTTCGGAGCAGGACGGCGCCAGTTCCGGTGGTGGCGGCTCCGGGTAGAGATCGCGGTAGTTGAGGCCGCGACCGTCCGGGGCGTTTTCCCAGAACACCGAGGCCTGGCCTTCGAAGCGGAAGATCGAGCCCCACACGTAGGGCTTGTCCGCGAGGATGCAGGCGTCGTTGACCAGGTAACGGGTGGCGAAGTTGTCGGTGCCGTCGAGGATCAGGTCATAGCGCGAGAACAGCTCGACGGCCATGTCAGGTTCGAGACGGTCGCTGTGGGTGATCACCTTGACCAGCGGGTTGAGGCGGGCGATGGCCTGGCGGGCGCTTTCCACCTTGAGCTCGCCCACGCTGTCGACGGTGTGGATCACCTGGCGTTGCAGGTTGGACTCATCGACCCGATCGAAATCGATCACGCCGAGCGTGCCGATGCCGGCGGCGGCGAGGTACAGCAGGGTCGGCGAGCCGAGGCCACCGGCGCCGATGACCAGCACCTTGGCGTTCTTCAGGCGGCGTTGTCCGATGACGCCCAGGTTGGGGATAAGCAGGTGACGGCTGTAGCGGTTCACTTCCTCGCGCGTAAGCTCGGCACCGGGTTCGACCAGCGGCGGTAAGGTCATATCGCTTTCTTCCATTCAGTAGATACGAACTGGAATTATTTTCAAATGTGACAGGAAAAGTTGCAATCGGGGTAGGCGGGGGATTCGTATGGCAAAGCGCGGAAAAGCTATGAGATCTGCTGGGGCCCTGTCGCTGTGGTTCGGCGCCCCGAACCACAGCGATGAACCTGCTCAGGATTCGAACGTGGCCAGGTCCTCACAAACCGCAGCAAACGCGCCAAGGAACCGGTCCGCCTCGTCGACACTCAGCACCAGCGGCGGCTGGATGCGCATCACCCGGTTGTTGTTGGCGGTGACGAAGGTGAGGATGCCGTGCTCCTCGGAAAGCTTGGTCATCAGGCGCAGCACGAACATGTCTTCGAGGCTCTGCTCCAGCTCTTCCATCGCCGCTTCCAGGTGCCGCCGCGCGGTGCCCGAGAGCATGCGGTAGGTAGCCGCCGCCTGGCCCGGAATGCGCCCGGCCATTTCTCGCACCAGCGCCTCGATGCCGCCGGCCATGCTGTTCTGGAACTCGATGGCGAGCATCAGGCCACGACCCCGTACGGCCTTGATGAACGGGTAGCGCTCGGCGATGTGCAGCAAGCCCTGTTGCAGGTGCGCGCCGACCTCGGCGGCATTGGCCATCAGGCCGTCCTGTTCCAGCACGTCCAGTGCCGCCAGTGCCGCCGCCGCGGCGAAGTTGCCGCCGCCGAAGGTCGAGGTGTGCAGGGCGAAGGTGTCGATGTCGCCATAGGCGCGTTGCCAGACCGCCTCGCGGGACAGGGTCGCGCCAATCGGCACGAGGCCGCCGGACAGTGATTTGGACAGCACCATGATGTCGGGCGCGACGCCGTCCCATTCACAGGCGAAGCGTTTGCCGGTGCGGCCCAGCCCGGTCTGGATCTCGTCGAGGATCCACAGGCAGCCGTACTCGTCGCACAGTGCCCGCACGCCGGCGAGATAACCGTCAGGCGGCAGGATCACACCGCCTTCGCCCTGGATCGGCTCGATGATCAGGGCCGCTACATCGCCTTTGGCCAGGCGCGTGCGCAGGGCATCTAGGTCGCCGAAGGGCAGGCTGTCACAGCGCGGCAGCAGCGGCTCGAACGGCTTGCGGTGTTTGGCCCGGCCCGTCACCGAGAGCGCGCCGAGGGTCTTGCCGTGGTAGCCGTTGTCGCAGTACAGCACGGTGTGTTTGTCGCTGGCGGCGAGGGCCAGTTTGAGCGCCGCTTCCACCGCTTCAGTGCCGGAGTTGCTGAAGAACACCCGCGACAGGCCGCCCGGCGCCAGGTCGGCCAGACGCTTGGCCAGCAGGCTGGCGTGCAGGGGCGCGGAAAGGTACTGGATGAACGTCGGGAACTGTTGCTGCAAATAGCGTTGCAGTGCGGCGCTGATGGCCGGGTGGTTGTGGCCGGTGTTGAGGCAGCCGTAGCCCGCGACGAAGTCCAGGTAGCGACGGCCGTCCAGGTCGGTCAGCCAGCAGCCTTCGCCGTGGCTGAACACCCGCTCGATATGGTTGAACTGGTAGAACTCGCGCAGCACCGGGTTGATGTGCTCGCCGAAGCTGTTGAGCACCTCGCGCCGCAGGTTAATCGGGTCGTCCTTGGCGTCGCTGGCGCGCACCGGACGCTGGCCGTGGTGATGGCGGCGCAGGCGGCCGAAATCGTCGCTGGCGAGGGCTTCACCGTTGCTGGCCATGGGCGATGGGGTGAAGCCGTGGTGGGCAGCGATGGCGCCGATTTCCAGCACCTTGTCCGCCGGCAATTCGCGGCCGATGGAGAACGCTTCGGCGCGGCCCTCCAGCGCCAGGATCATGGTTTCGGCCAGGCAACCGTTCATGCTGCGCTTGGGTTCCAGGCCCATGGTGCGCATGCCCAGGTGCACCGCCGGGCTGGCCGAAACCAGGCCGCCATCCACCAGCAGGATGTCGCGGCGGGTGTGCGCGACGTCCATCACGTCCTTGGGCAGCGCGGCGTCGATCACCACCGAGCCGGGCAGCAACCGACGCGGGTCGATCAGGCCGCCGCTGGAGGTGGCGGCGACGAAGAAGCGCACGCTGGCGTAGCAGTCCTCGACGCTGTCATGCAGGCTGACTTGCGCGTGGTACTGCGCCGGCAGGTATTCGAGTTGCGCCTCGGCCTGGCGCGGGTTGCCGCGGTGTATCAGGCGCAGCCGGCAACCATGGCCGACGAGCAGGCGCGCCACCGCCAGGGCAATCGAGCCGGGGTAGCCGAGCACGGCCACCTCGGCGTTTTCCGGCGCGACGCCAAGCAGCGTGAGGCTGTCCAGCAGGTTGATGTAGGCGGCGTAGGCGGTTAGCGAATTGCCGGTGGTCACGGCCACGTCGGCCTGTTCCATGGTCGCCAGGCCGCGGTTGCCGACGATCGCGGTGAAGCCGCCCAGGCCGACCAATTCGGCGCCTTCGGCCTTGAGTGAATTGACCCCTTGCAGCACGCGTTCGGCGATGGCACGGGGCTGGCGCAGCATCTGCTCGGCGGTCAGCGGCATAAACTGCAGGATGCCGGAACACTCGGCGCCGCACGCGCTGACGATGCGGCCGAAATCGACGAAGGGCACCAGGTTGCGCTGGCGCCAGCGGGCGCTGTTGTAACCCCAGGCCTGTTCTTCCAGCGTGCGGTCGAGCAGGTCGACCAGCTTGACCTGATGCAGCAGGCCGGTGGAGGTGGGGTGGGCAATGAATCCGAATTTCATCAGTGGCTCTCTGCGTTGAGGCGGCTCCAGGCCGTTTCGGAGACGAGGCTCAAGCCGTCGCCCTCCGAGTTGTGGCCCAGCCAGACGTCGAAGAAGTTGAGGCGGCCAGGCGCGGTGATGGCCTGGCGCAGGGTGTCGGGGCAGAACGCGAGCAGGCGCGCGCGGCAGATGCTGATCGGGCCGAAGGGCTGTTCGTCCCAGACCGGCCCGCCGTTCAGCGGCACGTTGACCTGCGCCGCGCCGTGGCAGGCGTAGCGCTTGTCGAGGTAGGTCTGGATCATCGACAGCACGCCGTTGGAGAGGTACAGCACGGTGACGTTGCGCTGCGCGGCGTCGGCGGTGCTGGCCAGGCACATGGCCAGGCGTTGTTCGATGTCCGGCACCAATGCGCGGGCGCCGTCGCCGATGAACGCCAGCACATGCCGGCTGTTGTTCAGGGCGATGTAGGGCAGCGACATCAGCGCATCGCCCATCAGCGCGCGGCCATACCAGCCGGAGAACCCGGCGTCGGTGCGCGGCAGGTTGCGCATGGCCGAGATGCTGCAACGGCCGACGTCGTAGACGCCGGTGTAGCGGTAGCCGTCGCGCTCGATCATTTCGCCCAGCAGCAGGCCGAGCCGATGGAAGAAGAAGTTCGGCGTCATCGGCAGGGTTTCGACCTGATCGCTCGGCAGCGCCTCGCGGGTGCGCTGCAACCGCTGCAAGCGCTCGCGGCGCGCCTGCAACAAGGGCGGCGGCACATTCAGGCGCGGCTCAAGGTAGTCCAGTACCGTCGCCAGCGGCAGTTCCAGCGCGACTTCGGTGAAAGGCGAAATGTGCTCGCGGCGGCGGTTGATCTGGACGATATGGAACAGGCGCTTGAGGCGGCCTTCGGAGTAGGGCGTGGCCGACTGGTCGATCTTGCTCTTGAGAAAGAACAACCAGGGTTTGCCTTCGTCGGCGTCCGGCTGTTCGAGGAAGGCGTGGATGCGCCGGCTGAAGCCGTACATCGACAGCGGGCCAAGGTAGTTGAGCACCGGTTCCTGGTCTTGATAGGCGCTCACGCTGCCCGGCGCGATGATGCTGTCGGCCAGTGCCACGCCGCTGCGCTTGGCCAGGGCCATGACGCGGTCGCGTTCCTGTTCGCTGAGCCGGCCGCATTGCCAGAGGATGCGCGACGGCTCGTGGTTGAGCACGTCCAGCACGCTGTCGAGGGCGGCGCGCTGGGTGTCGTCGAGTTCGCTGGCGGGGGCGGGTTGCGGCGGTGCCGGCTCTTCCGGGCCGGTTTCGACCCGCGACTCCAGCACCGCCTGGGTGGCGAACAGGAAGGTGGGCGCCGGCGCGGCGTCGAGCGCGGCGAAGGCGGACTCGACGCTGGCGCGGGATTCATCGGGGCGCCGGATAAACCGCTGCCACAGGCCGCGGGCGGCAATCACCTGGTGGCCGTCGTTGTCGCGATCGAGGCTGCCCTGAAAGGCGAACCACACCGACTCGGGCGAGTCGGCGCAGATCACCAGTCCCGGTGCACCGGCGCGCTTGAGGTTGGCCAGGGTGCCGCGCAGTTCGTCGAGCATGCCCGAGGTCATGACGATCACGTAGGCGCGGCGGTACAGCTGCCAGCCGGCCAGCGCACTGACCGCCAGGGCGTGTTCGTTGCTGGCGGTGTGGAAACCGCGGCCGCTGCCGCGCAACAGCGCGCCCATGGAATCGAGGAAACCCGCGACCATGGAGCCGGTGAAGAAGTGGCAGTCCCAGTGGTCGCCCCAGCGCGCGTCCATGCGCTGCTGTATGTCCCGCGCCAGCGCCACCGGCTCGCCGGACTGCAGCGTGGTGCGGGCCAGCAGGCGGTTGAAGTAGGCGTGTTCCAGATGATCGACGAACAGCCGCAGCAGGTCGGCGCGGCGCAAGGTTTGCGTCGGATGCGGCACCCGCACCAGGCGGTTGCCGCCGAGGCGCGGCAGCCAGTGTTGCAGGTGTTCTTCGTCACACAGCAGCAGCGCCGAGCTGGGAGAACGCTTGGCTTCGGGCTGGGCGTCGAGCAGTTCCACCAGCGGGTCGCTGTCGGGTTGAGCGTGCAGGTGGCGGGTGTCGAACAGCACGTAGTCGCTTTCGCTGCTGGCAGTGGCCAGTGCCAGGCTGGCGTCGGCGGCGGTGTCGAACACCCTCAGGTCGAGGTACAGATCGTGGCCCTGGGCGTGTTCGCGCACATAGGCTTCGGCTTGCCCGGCCACCTGCCGGTACAGGCACTGCGAATCGCTGTCCGGCCAGTGCTGGCTGTTAAGCGAAGTTTCATGGCCCAACCAGTGGTTGAGCCGGTCAAGCACTGCTTGCACATCCTCCTGCAGCGCGCGATTGCGGCTGATCAGGCAGATGCCGACGGTACGCGGCTTCATGCTTTGCCCTCGGTAACGATGGGGATCACGCCGGCAGTGGCGTGGCGTTCATTGACCAGCAATGCTTCGGCACTGCCGGCGATGCTGTGGCGTACCCGCCAGGCCAGCAGCAGCGCCAGCAGCAGGCCGGTGCTGAGACAGGCGAGCATGCCGGCGTGGCCGAGGCGGTCCAGCAGCAGCCCGGCAGCCACGGGGGCGGCCAGGCGAGTGATGACGAACAGGCTCGATTGCAGGCCGTAGTCGCTGGCGGTGCGTTGACGCCGGCTGAAGAACAGCGTCAGGCCGAACATCAAGGCCGACACCGCGCCCATGCTCGCCGCCAGGCACAACGCGCTGGCGATCAGCCAGGCCGGGCCCAGCCGCAGCCACACGGTGACGGTCAGCAGCACCAGGGCGAGCAAGGCGGCGAGCAGGTACAGCAAGATCGCCCGCGCCGTGCCGAGCACGCTGAGCAGGCGGCCGCCGAGCAGGCTGAAGACAGCGCCGGTGGCACCGCCGGCGATGCCCACGACCCAGGCCACTTCCTGCATTGGCATGCCTTGGTCGAGCAGCAACGGTTTCAGGTACAGCCAGGCGGCGCCGATGAACGGGAAGGCGGTCAGCAGCAGCCAGGTCCACTGGCGTGCCGCCGGCTGGCTGAAGAAGCTCATCCAGTCGGCGACAAAGCCGGACGGCGCGGCCTGCTCGGGTTCGATGGGTTGTGGCCGTCGACGCAGAACCAGCAGCGGCACCACGCCAATCACCAGTGCCACGCCCATGATCAGGAACGGCGCCTGCCAGCCCAGCCGGGCCTGAATCAACAGCATGGCGCCGCCACCGACGATCGCCCCGAGGAACAGCGCCGCCGAGCGAATGCTGCCGGCGCGCAACTGCTCGCTGCGCGGCAGCCACTGCACCGCGAGGGCGTTGAGCGGGATGTCCATCCAGGTGGCGATGATGCTGATGGCGAAGGTCATGACGAACAGCGGCATGCGCTGCTCGATCAGGTTCTGTCGACCGATCAGCCAGTACAGCACCAGCAGCGCCGCGCCGAGCAGCACCATCCAGTGGACCAGATGGCCCTTGCCCAGACGCACCCGTTGCACCGGCACGGCCAGCAGGAACTTGAACACCGCCGGCAACCCGGCGAGCTGGAACAGGCCGATTTCGGTGCCGCTCCAGCCGTACTGGCGCATGACCAGCGGCATGCCGAACATCAGGTAGATGCTGGGTACGGCCAGCACCAGGTTGAGCCAGCCGAACAGCAATTGCAGGCCGGCGATTCGCGTGCGGTCCATCGAGTTACCCCTGGGGTTTGCGAGCGATGACGGCGTTGACCGGGGTGACCGGGAAACGCAGTTCGTTGAGTTGTTGCACGGCCCGAAAGCCGATGCCTTCGAGCGCACGCGCCAGTTCACCTTCGGCGAGTACGTGGCGGCCTTGCAGGCGCATGTGCAGGTAATAGGGCAGGACCTGCGCCGCGGCCTGGCGCTCGTCCGGCACTTCGGCCTGGCAGCACAGCAGCACGCCGCCGGGACGCAAGGCGGCGAAGAGGCGGTGCAGGGTGTCGGGCAGGTCGTGGACGAAATGCAGCACCGACGAACACCAGATGAGGTCGTAGCCGCTGCCGAAGTCGTCTTCGTTGAGGTCGCCGCCGATGGCTTTCAGGCGCTGGGCAAGGCCGGCGGCGGCGATGTTTTCGCGGGCCACTTCGGCGGCCAGCGGGTATTCGAAAACCACGCCTTCGACGGCGGGCAGGCGCTCGGCGAGGGCGATCGCCACCAGGCCAGGGCCGCCGCCGAGGTCCAGCAGCCGTTCCAGCCGATGGACTTCAGGCAGGCTTTCGACCAGCGCGCAGGCCACGTCGCGGGTGACGGCGCGTTGTTCCTGGGCGATCTGCAGGCGGGCGGCGTCGGCCCAGCCCTTGGCGATCGCCGCGGAAGCCATTGGCGCGCGCGGCACGCCGTTGCGCAGGTAGTCGCCGAGCTGGGCGCCGGTCTGGCGCATGACCCGGTGGCGAAACAGCAGGGCATCGCCGCAATAGGCGCTGGCCTCGGCGCGCAGGTACAGGTCGGCCAGCGGCAGGTTGTGGTAACGCGGTGGTTGCTGGCGGTCGCGTTCGAGCAGGCCCAGGCTCCACAGCAGTTCGAGAAAGTAGCCGGTACTGGCGGCGTCCAGCTCGAGGGTGTCGGCCAGCGCGGACGCGCTGACAGGCTCGCCCAGATGGTCGAACAGCGCGCATTCCAGCGCGACCTGCAAGGCATCGGCGCCGAGCCCGGCGAGTTGCAGATCCCAGCACGACTGCAGGGGATGGGCGCTGTTCAGATCCTGGTGAGGCTGATCGAGGTTGGCACGTTGAGGCACGGTAACTCCCTGTACTTGGCCACCTTGTTCATAACGAAACAAGCCGTGGCCGAATCACTGAAAAAGGTGATATATATTAAATGAGAATCATTAATGTTAAGTATGCGAGCCGGAGCCGTTCCTATGCGAAGCGCCGCTCGCATGGCCGCAGGGATGTCGTCATGAGCACAATGAAAGGGAGTTGCCGTCTCGGCCTGGATCACCCCAGGCACCGTTCGGTGCAAGCGGACGGACGCTTGCGCATGCAACTGTCCGAGGACCTCGGCCAGTGCTATTCGGAGCTATTGCAGCTCGAACAGGGCTTGTCGCTGGGGCGTTTGCACTATCACCCCGTGCGGACCCTGATCGAAGAAACCTGCGGCCCGCATGACGGCCATGTGATGGTGGTGACCATCGGCCTGCAGGGGAAATCCGGTTTTCTCGGCCAGGACGGCAGCAACCTGGCCTTCGACGCCGGCCACACGACCATCACCGCGTTCCGCGCCACGCCTGGCGAGCGCCGCTATCAAGCCCACGAGACCGCCTCGCAACTGCGTGTGGTGATCGATCAGCCGACCCTCTGCAAGTACGTCGGCGAGGAACGCGCCGCGCAGGTGCTGGGCAGCGGCCGCTTGAACCGGCTCGATTACCGCGCCAGTTCCAAGGCTGCACAGGCCCATGCCGCGGCGTTGGTGCGCTACCTGCAACCCGGTGTGCTCAACCCGTCCAACCGGCTGGACTTGCACATCCATACCCTCAGCCTGCTGTCGGAGCAGTTCAACCTGCTGGCGCCGCAGGACAGCACTGCGTCGCCGCTGGGCACCAGTGACATTGAGCGCATTGAGCGGGCCCGCAATCTCCTCTGCGAGCAACTACACACGCCGCTGACGGTGGAGTACCTCGCCACTGCTGTCGGCATGAACGAACACAAGCTCAAGGAAGGCTTCCGCTACCTCTTCGACACCACGCCCGCGCGCATGCTGCTCGACTTGCGCATGCGCAAGGCCATGACCTTGCTCGAGTCCGGTCAGCAGGTCGCCCAGGCGGCGTGGCAGGTCGGGTACAAATATCCGAACAATTTCACCGTGGCATTCACCCGCTATTTCGGGCGCGCGCCCAAGTCGATTTTCGGCAAGAAACGCTGAGCTTCCCTCCGGGAGCGGACCTCTCTGCTCCCTGCCTGCCCGCATAGAAATTTCTGTTTTCCGCATATGAATCTAAACGAGATTCATTTGCTTTTGTCGGTAGTATCACCTCGCCGCCGCAGAGTGGCCATGTATCTGCCATCTACCGACAACGACAGGTTTTGCCATGCTCTCGCCCCTTTCCACGCCTTCGTCCCTGCCACTCAAGCCGCTGGTCTGGTCGATCACCCTGGCGCTCTCCGGCGCCGCTGCATTTGCTGAAGAACAGGCGTCGACGCCGAATATGGGGCCGCTGGAAATTGAGCTGCCTGCCGGTTATGAGGAAGCGATGAGCACGCCGGGGACTTCGCAGCGCGGATTGCAGGTGCTTGAAGCGCAGGAAGTGAAGGGCGAGTGGGAAGACCGCGATGAGAAGGGGCAGAGCGACGTTTACCGCAAGGATGTTTCCAATGTCTATGTCGGCAAGGAGGAACTGGAGCGCTACAAGGGCACTTCAGTGTCTGACGTGTTCAGCGGCCTGAACGGCGTCTACAGCGGCGATGCGCGCAACAGCGGGGCGCTGGACCCGAACATCCGCGGCATCCAGGGCGAAGGACGGATTCCGGTGACGGTGGACGGCACCGAGCAGGCGATGTCGGTGTGGCAGGGCTCGGGCGGCATTTCCAACCGCAACTACGTCGACCCCAACATGATCGGCAGCATCTCGGTGGAGAAGGGCCCGTCCGTTACCGACGGGGTCAAGACCGGCATCGGCGGCTCGGTCCAGATCAAGACGCTGGATGTCGACGATATCGTCAAGGCCGGGCAGCCCTGGGGTATCGAGATCAAGACCGAGACGGCGACCAACTCGGTGTCGCCGGACGAGTCGGGGATCAATCAGTTCGGCAAGGATTATCGTGACGTACCGGGTGCCACCGCAGGCTACGACGGAACCGTAGGCTTCGCGCTGCCCAATGGTGGCCGCATGACGCCGCGCAAGGGCTCGGGCGGCACCGATTTCGACTTCGAAGACAATGCTTTTCGTATCGCCGCCGGTACCCGTCAGGAAGATTTCGACCTGTTGGCGGCGTACAGCTACCGCCGCAAGGGCAACTACTACAGCGGCAAAGGCGGCAGCCAGCGCTACGAGACGGAAGACTGGCTGGACAAGGCCAAGGCGGAGAGCCAGCAGAGTGTGCCGGGAGCCGGGACGTCCTATGTGGCTCAACTGTTCCAGCCGGGCTATGAAGTCACCAACACATCGAGTGACGTGCGTACCACGTTGCTCAAGGGCACCTGGTACCTGCCTGACCAGCAGAGCCTGAAGTTGTCCTACATGCACACCGATATGGAGTTTGGTGAGAGTTCGCCCTACGTGATCAGCCTCACCACGTATACCGGGCTCGATGGCAACCAGAATGTCGGAATCCAGTATCCCTACGCGAAGGTCAAGCAGGACACCTGGTCGCTGAACTACGAATGGAATCCCGAAGACAGCGCCCTGATCAATCTCAAGGCCGGTCTCTGGATGACCAGCAACGACAGCGATCGTTACCAGACAGGCGAGTCCATCTATGGCGTCGGCGCGACGGGCCAGGATATCGACCGAAACTGGAACAACTATGTGTTGTGCCAATACCGTAATGACCCCACGGCCTGTGCTCAGGCGCCCACCCAGCCGGTCCGGCTGGACAACAGCGATGGCCGCTTCACCCTCATTCCCAAGTCGCTTCAGGTTTCCAACCATGAGCGTTGGGGCGTGAACCTGAGCAACCGGATGGAACTGAGCGACACCCTCAACCTCACGCTTTCCAGCGACTTCAGCCATGAAAAGCTGGACGAGCGCTACGGCGCCGCCAACGCGACAGTCAATGAGATCGTCTGGGCCACCCAGCATTTCGGGCCGCGCAGTGGCAACCGGCAGCAGTACAACTTCAGCTTCAACAACGAATGGACGGTCATGCCCTGGCTGGTTATCAACGCGGGAGCCAGGTACAGCGACTACAACTCGTTTGATGAAGGCTTGGCCAAGCACCGTGAGAACCGCGACAGCGACTGGGCTGCGGGTTCAACCACAACGGGCACCCGCTTCGGTTATCGACGCCTGATGAGCGATGAGGAAGCCACGGCACTCGAGCAGAGTGTGCGAGCAGAGTACGAGTCCTGGGGCTTCACACCAGAAGAAATCGAGCAGGAAATGCTGACGGCCATGGATAACTACCAGGTCAATGGCGTGTATTACACCGCCAGGAACAGTGAGAGTTTTGTCGCCGCGTACGACGGTTTCAAGATTGATCGTTCCACCAACCAGTTCCTCAACGGCACCATCGACCTGAACGAGACGGTGGCCAACGCCCAAGGCACCACGGGCACCGTCAATCGCTATATCCAGCCGGAACAGATCTCGACCGTTACCGTACCGCCCACGGAGGGAGAGTTGTGGGCCAAACCTGACAAGCGCCGTGATCACGCCTGGACGCCGATGCTGGGGGCAACCTTCCTGCTGACTGAAAATGCCCGGGTATATGTGCGCTACAGCGAACTGGTGCGGTTCCCCACGTTGTACGAAGACACTCAGGCCGGTACGACGTTTGGTCGTAGTTCCACCGGCAGCATGAATCCCGAGCATGCGTATAACTGGGAAGTTGGTTATGTCCACGACCTGCGCAGTTTCGTCCCGGACTGGCGTCATGCCGATTTCCGGATCAATTACTACGAGAATGAAATTCACGACTATATCGACCGCGACCAGATGTACAACATCGTGCAGTTCGATAAAAAAACTTACTCGGGTATTGAGTTGCAAACCCGTACTGATACGGGGCGTTATTTCACTAACTTCTCCGTCAGCTACCGGTTGGAGCAGAAACTATGTGACAAGGACTATGCCGCCACGCTCGATCCTATCTACAACAACGCAATCGACAGTTGCGTCACTGGCGGGTTTCCTTCCACCTTTGCCCGCACCAGCCTGCAACCCAAATACTCCATCAACCTCGACAGCGGTATGCGCCTGCTCGATGAGAAGCTCGAAGTGGGCGGGCGGATGGTCTACCACAGCAGCGCCGAAAACGAAGAAGAAGCCAAGTGGATCGCCAGCGGCGTGACGGGCGCTGAAGCATTCGGGCGACCTTATCGCTGGCACCCAATCTGGGTATTCGATGCCTATGCAAGTTATCAGGTAACCGAGAACCTGGATGTCGATGTCGGCGTCAACAACATCACCAACCGTTATTACATCGATCCCTTGGCCAGGGCCATGTTGCCGGCACCCGGCCGCACGATGAAGTTGGCACTAACCGCGCGATTCTGAATAAGAGCATCCCTGAATTTTTTGCTGTTTTTTATTAAAAACAGTGGCCTTTCAATTATCCAAGGAGGTTTCATGAAAAAGCTGTTTGTACTTTCCGCATTGTCTCTGATGGCATCCACCAGCTTCGCGGCAACCGTCGCGGGTGGCTCGTCGAGTAGCTATGTAGTGCCCACGGCATCCAACATGATGGCTGTCGGCACCGCCGGGATTGCAATGCCTACCACGGTAGGTGGCACTGCGGATCTCACCAAGGTCGTCAGCTTTGCGGCGGGTCCGATTGCCCAGACCAACGCGCTGATTGCAACACCAGGTACTGCTTCGGCAATCATTACCCAGATTCATCCGGTTACCGGTCTGCCTTACAACGTCTCGGAGACCTGGAAAAACACCGTTGCGTACAACACCAACGTCTACGCCTATCGCCAGATCGACAACCCGCTGCCGAACTTCCCGCAGTTCGGCGGCGAAGTCATCGCCAAGGTTTCCGGCGCCGAGGTGTACTTCGGTGAATGGGCGCCACGCAAGTCTGGCACCCAGCCACTGAACAGCACCGACCTGAACCTCACCGATGCCAACCGCACCGTCTGGTATGTCGGCGAAAACCCGACCACCAGCATGCCAACCCTGGTCAACGCCAAGTACAACGTGGTCGGCGTCAACCAGTACAACCCGGGGACCGGCGCTGGCGTGACCTCGGGTGTGCTGACCGCCAACTATGGTTCCGGCAGCGGCACCCTGACCGGCACCGTTGGCTCGATCAACTTCGGCGGCACCACCATCGCGTCGAATGGCTCGTTCTCGCGTACTTCCCAGATCCAGGGTCAGTTCTACGGCGCCAATGCCGAGGCCCTGGCGGGGATCTACACCAGCGGCTCCACCAAAGTCGCCTTCGGCGGCGCCAAGCAGTAACACCCGCGTGTCATTGGAGGAGGGAGCTTCGGCTCCCCCTTCCGACCTCTTTCTTTCTGTCCCGGAACGATCACCATGCTGCCGTCCATGCGGGGGCGCGTTGCCCTGCTGTGTTTCTCTGCCCTGTGTTCCACCGCGCTGCTGGCCGATGACGACGACACCCGTCTGCTGTTGAACAAGATCGACCGCACCGCCGAGGCGCGCGAGCGGGCCAATCTTGGCGCGCCGGATCCGGCCGAGAACGATGCTTCGCTGATCACCATCGAGGGGCAGACCTACAACGTACAGAACACCCTCGAGGACCTGGGGCCGGCCATCTACGTCTCCATCAACCTGCAGCAGTGGGGCAAGGTGCGCCAGTTTGTCGAGCGCTACCGCCAACTGCCCGGTCATGAGCCGGCACTGATTGAAATGGCCGAGGGGCTGATCGCCCGCAGCGACCGCCAGTACAAGCAGGCCATCGCACATCTGCGCAGGGCCGATGAGCTGCAGCCAGGTTTCGTCCGTGCTCGCCTGGAATTGGCGCGCACGCTGTTCGAAGACAATCAGACCCGTGAAGCTGAAGCGCTGTTTCGCGAGGTCGCCGCTTCCGATGTGCCCGAGCAGGTCCTGAGCGTGCTGGGCGAGTACCACAAGGGCATCGACCTGCGCCGCGAATGGCATGGATCGGCGTCGCTGGGCTTCGGCTACAACAGCAACATCAACCAGGGTAACGGCATGACCACCAGCACCCAGGTCTGCACGATCTTCTTCGAATGCTTCGACTACAGCCGGCAGATGCCCAAGCCAATCACGTCATCCAGCCTGGTCTATGACATGGCCGCCGAGCGGCGTTTCCAGATTGCCGGCAATCACCATCTGCTGGTGCGCGGCCTCAGCTATGGCAATACCTACGACAAACATGGCGATGACGGCGAAACAAAGACCTGGTACGACGACAACACCTCGGTGCTGTACGCCGGCTACAGCTTCCAGAGTGCGCTGAACGATGTGTCGCTCACGCCACTGTTCGAGAATTACTACAACGACCATCACACCAAGTACCAGGCCAGCGGCGTGCGCGGGGAGTGGAAGCACAACCTGACCAACCGGCTGCAGGTCGGCCTGCAGGCCCAGCACAAGCACTTCCGCTTCCAGGGCGAACAGCGCGAGTACTTCGATGATTACGACGAACGTCAGGTCGGCACCTCGCTGTCGTACATGCTCGATCCGCGCACCCTGGTATTCGGCGGCGTCACCTACACCCGGCGCAGCCAGGACGCCGATACCGCCAGCAATCGCGAGTACATGGGCAGCCTGGGCGCGTATCACAGCTTCGACCTGGGGGTTAACTTGAGCGTGGTCGGCTTGTACCGCACCACCCGCTACGATGCGCCGGACGTTTTCCTCGGCGGCCTGCGCAAGGACCGCCAGCAGATCTACATCGCCAACCTGAGCATGCCGCGTTTCGCGTTCGCCGGGGTGGTGCCGAATCTCTACATGAAACGCACGGTCACCGACAGCAGCATCGACTGGGCCTATGCCTACCGGCAGACGGAGGTGGCATTGAAATTCGAGAAGACGTTCTAGGAGGGAAGGGGCCTCGGCGAGATCCGAGGTCAAATCGCAGGCATAAAAAAACCCGCTTTCGCGGGTTTCTTTGAATATGGTGCCCAGAAGAAGACTCGAACTTCCACGACCGTAAGGTCACCAGCACCTGAAGCTGGCGTGTCTACCAATTTCACCATCTGGGCAAATTTGAAGCAGTTGTAACAAAAACAGTCTAGCGTATTGCTTAATCTCAGACACGTTATGAAGCTATCTGAAACTTGAAATATGGTGCCCAGAAGAAGACTCGAACTTCCACGACCGTAAGGTCACCAGCACCTGAAGCTGGCGTGTCTACCAATTTCACCATCTGGGCATTTCGTTGATTTCGCTTCGATGCTTCACATCGTGCGGCTTCTCAACTATAACGACGGTCTCCGTCGCTGTGGTGCGCACTATACGGATGGCTCCAAGGGCTGTAAAGCCCCGGTTTGAAAAAAATCTTAAAAGATTCAAGCCGTTGGTCTTCCACAGCGAACAGCGCATTCTGGGGCCGGTCCCAACGGGGCTGTCCAAGGTTGAAATTTCCGGTTTCAATACGGCTATGCCAAACTAACCCTTATATAGACAAGGTGAACCCCTCCTAATGGCCGATTGGCAGTCCCTCGATCCCGAGGCCGCTCGTGAAGCGGAAAAATACGAAAACCCCATCCCTAGCCGTGAGCTGATCCTCCAGCACCTCGCCGAACGAGGCTCGCCCGCTGCGCGCGAGCAGCTGGTCGAGGAACTCGGCTTGCATACCGAGGAACAGATCGAGGCCCTGCGCCGTCGTCTTCGGGCGATGGAGCGTGACGGCCAGCTTATCTACACCCGGCGCGGCACCTATGCCCCGGTGGACAAGCTCGACCTGATCCTCGGCCGTATTTCCGGTCACCGCGACGGTTTCGGTTTCCTGATTCCCGATGACGGCTCCGAAGACCTGTTCCTCAGCCCCGCGCAGATGCGCCTGGTGTTCGACGGTGACCGCGCCCTGGCCCGTGTCTCTGGTGTCGACCGCCGTGGCCGCCGCGAAGGCGTGGTTGTCGAGGTCATTTCCCGCGCCCACGAGAGCATCGTTGGCCGCTACTTCGAAGAAGGCGGCATCGGCTTCGTTACCCCTGACAACCCGAAGGTCCAGCAGGAAGTGCTGGTCACCCCGGGTCGTAGCGGTGGCGCGCGTGTCGGTCAGTTCGTCGAGGTGAAGATCACCCACTGGCCAACCCCGCGCTTCCAGCCTCAGGGCGACGTTGTCGAAGTCATCGGCAACTATATGGCTCCCGGCATGGAAATCGACGTTGCCCTGCGCAGCTACGATATCCCGCACGTCTGGCCTGAAGCGGTCGTTAAAGAAGCGCGCAAGCTCAAGCCTGAAGTCGAAGAGAAGGACAAGGAAAAGCGCATCGATCTGCGCCACCTGCCGTTCGTCACCATCGATGGTGAAGACGCCCGCGACTTCGATGACGCCGTTTATTGCGAAAGCCTCGGCAAACTGCGGCTGTTCTCCGGTGGCTGGCGCCTGTACGTCGCTATCGCCGACGTGTCCAGCTACGTCCGCCTCGGTTCGGCGCTGGATGCCGAAGCCCAGGTGCGTGGTAACTCGGTGTACTTCCCCGAGCGCGTCGTGCCGATGCTCCCCGAAGAGCTTTCCAACGGCCTCTGCTCGCTGAACCCGCACGTCGATCGCCTGGCCATGGTCTGTGAAATGACCATCAACAAATCCGGGCAGATGGTCGATTACCAGTTCTACGAAGCGGTGATCCACTCCCATGCCCGCCTGACCTACAACAAGGTCAGCAGCATGCTGGAACACGCCCGCACCCGCGAAGGCCGTGCCCTGCGCGAGGAATACAGTGGCGTGGTGCCGCACCTGAAACAGCTTTATGCGCTGTACAAGGTGCTGCTGGACGCCCGTCATGCGCGCGGCGCGATCGACTTCGAAACCCAGGAAACCCGGATCATCTTCGGCTCCGAGCGCAAGATCGCGGAAATCCGTCCGACCGTGCGCAACGACGCCCACAAGCTGATCGAGGAATGCATGCTGGCGGCCAACGTCGCCACCGCCGAGTTCCTCAAGAAGCACGAGATTCCGGCCCTGTACCGCGTCCACGACGGTCCGCCGCCGGAGCGCCTGGAAAAACTGCGCGCCTTCCTTGGTGAGCTGGGCCTTTCCCTGCACAAGGGCAAGGACGGTCCGTCGCCGAAGGACTACCAGGCACTGCTGGCCAGCATCGCCGGTCGCCCGGACTTCCACCTGATCCAGACCGTCATGCTGCGTTCGCTGAGCCAGGCGGTGTACAGCGCCGACAACAACGGCCACTTCGGTCTGAATTACGAGGCGTACACCCACTTTACCTCGCCGATTCGCCGCTACCCCGACCTGCTGACCCACCGGGCCATCCGCAGCGTGATCCGTTCCCGCCAGGACACCCCGCACGTCAAGCGCGCCGGTGCGATGAGCATTCCCAAGGCGCGGATCTACCCGTACGACGAAAACACCCTCGAGCAACTGGGCGAACAGTGCTCGATGAGCGAGCGGCGTGCCGACGAGGCGACCCGTGATGTGGTCAACTGGCTCAAGTGCGAGTACATGAAAGACCGCGTGGGTGAGTCGTTCCCGGGCGTGATCACCGCGGTGACCGGTTTCGGCCTGTTCGTCGAGCTGACCGACATCTATGTCGAAGGCATGGTGCATGTCAGCGCGCTGCCAGGCGACTACTACCACTTCGATCCGGTCCACCACCGTCTCACCGGCGAGCGCACCGGGCGTACCTTCCGTCTCGGCGACACCGTCGAAGTGCGGGTGATGCGCGTCGATCTGGAGCAACGCAAGATCGACTTCGAAATGGCCGAGAACACCCTGAATGCGCCGATCGGCCGCAAACAGCGTCAGACCGCGCCCGAACCTGCTGGCAAGGCTCCAGCCGCTGCCAAAGAGCAGCCGGCACCTCGCGCCAAGAAAGCCAAGAACGAAACCGCCGAAGCCTATTTCCCTTCCCATGCCGCGGCGAAAAACGCCGAAGTGCGCAAGAGCCGGGAAATGAAGAAGGCCCTGCTGGCCGATGCCAAGCAGGCGCACGCCAGCGGCAAGCCGGCGGGCAAATCCGGCAAGACCGAGAAACCGACCAAACACCGCAAGGGACCGCCCAAAGCTGGTTCCACGTCGCGTAAACCCAAAGGCAAGTCATGAGTCAGTTGGAAAAGATCTACGGCGTCCATGCCGTGGAAGCGCTGTTGCGGCACCACCCCAAGCGGGTCAAGCAGATCTGGCTGTCCGAGGGTCGTAGCGAGCCTCGGGTCCAGGCGCTGCTGGCGCTGGCCGCCGACAACCGCGTTGCGGTCGGCCAGGCCGAACGCCGCGAGCTGGATGCCTGGGTCGAAGGTGTTCACCAGGGCGTGGTCGCTGAAGTCAGCCCGAGTCAGGTCTGGGGTGAGGCGATGCTCGAAGAACTGCTGGAGCGTACCGAGACGGTTCCGCTGCTGCTGGTTCTCGACGGCGTCACCGATCCGCACAACCTCGGCGCCTGCCTGCGTACCGCCGATGCTGCCGGCGCGCTGGCGGTCATCGTGCCGAAGGACAAATCGGCGACGCTTACCGCGGCCGTGCGTAAAGTTGCCTGCGGCGCTGCTGAAGTGATGCCTCTGGTGGCCGTGACCAACCTGGCGCGAACCCTGGAGAAACTCCAGCAACGTGGCCTCTGGGTGGTCGGCACTGCGGGCGAAGCCGAGCAGGAGCTGTATCAGCAGGACATGACCGGGCCGACCGTGCTGGTCATGGGCGCGGAAGGCAAGGGCATGCGCCGCCTGACCCGCGAGCACTGCGATTTCCTGGTCAAGCTGCCGATGGCAGGCAGCGTCAGCAGCCTGAACGTATCGGTCGCCACTGGCGTCTGCCTGTTCGAGGCTGTTCGTCAGCGTAAAGCCGGCAAATAATTCGCGATCCCTCTTGTAGGAGCGAGCTTGCTCGCGATGGCCTCCTAAGTCGGCCTATCGCGAGCAAGCTCGCTCCTACAGTTGTATTTGAGGTTGCCGGCTATCGGCACTGCTCAATATTTCACCAATCACCTTGCTTGTCCCTCGGCGCTTCTCTACAATTGCGCCCCTTGCCGTGTTGGCAGGCGCGCATGTGCCTCTTTCCAAGGCAAGACATACAAGTGTCATTCACTCCTTGTCTGACCGCCATTTGTCGGCAGACTACAACCCGTAAGGAGCATTCATGCGTCATTACGAAATCATCTTTCTGGTCCACCCGGACCAGAGCGAGCAAGTCGGCGGCATGGTTGAGCGTTACACCAAGCTGATCGAAGAAGACGGCGGCAAGATCCACCGTCTGGAAGACTGGGGCCGTCGTCAACTGGCCTACGCAATCAACAATGTTCACAAGGCTCACTACGTGATGCTGAACGTTGAGTGCACCGGCAAGGCCCTGGCCGAGCTGGAAGACAACTTCCGCTACAACGATGCCGTGATCCGTAACCTGGTCATCCGTCGCGACGAAGCCGTTACCGGCCAGTCCGAGATGCTCAAGGCTGAAGAAAACCGCAGTGAGCGCCGTGAGCGTCGCGATCGTCCTGAGCATTCTGACAGCGCCGAAGGCGATGACAGCAATGACAGCGACAACAGCGATAACGCTGACGAGTAATCCACGGACCTTTTGAGGAGCCTATTACATGGCACGTTTCTTCCGTCGTCGTAAATTCTGCCGCTTCACTGCTGAAGAAGTGAAAGAGATCGATTACAAAGATCTCAACACCCTGAAAGCTTATGTATCTGAAACCGGCAAGATCGTTCCAAGCCGTATCACTGGTACCAAAGCTCGTTATCAGCGTCAGCTGGCTACCGCTATCAAGCGTGCCCGCTTCCTGGCCCTGCTGGCCTACACCGACAGCCACGGCCGCTGAGACCGGGTCGTCGACAAGTAGCAAAGGATAAATTGCATGCGTGCCCTGGCTGATTTCATCATGCGCGGTCGCGTGCAGGCCACTCTCGTAGTGGTCGGTTGTGCGGCATTGCCGCTGTTGTTCTGGTTGAGTGCCGCCGCCGGGAGCCTGATCTTCCTGCGGCGCGGTTTCAAGGACGCCTCCGGTGTCCTTGCCTGGGCATTGCTGCCGGCGTTGGCCTGGTGGTTTTTCGGTGAGCCGCGCACCTTGATGGTGTTGCTTGGCACGCTGGGTCTGGCTGCGCTGTTGCGCGCCGGGCAGTCCTGGAATCGGGTGCTGTTGTTCAGCATCGCCCTGGGCCTGGTGTATGGCGTCGCTCTGGGTTCGGTGTTCCGTGAACCGATCGAGTCGCTCGCGCAGGGGATCGCCAAGATCCTCCCGCAGATGCTCGAGGGGATCTACCAGCAGTTGAAGGTAGAAGAACGGGCCCGACTGGAGGGGCTGATCGCACCAGTGCTTACCGGCCTGATTGCGGCATTGTTGCAAGCTGTCAGTGTGCTGGCCCTGATGTTGGGTCGCTACTGGCAAGCAGCGTTGTATAACCCGGGAGGCTTCGGTCGCGAGTTTCGCGCCGTGAGACTACCGCTGGCGGTGGCGTTGGGGCTGCTGGTGATCATTCTGGTGGGGCCGAATTTCGGTACCGAACTGGCGATGTTGACACCGCTTTGCACCATCCCGCTGCTCTTCGCCGGACTGGCCGTGATTCATGGCCTAGTGGCGCAGAAACGACTGGCGAAGTTCTGGCTGGTCGGGTTGTACGTGACACTGCTGCTGTTCATGCAGCTGATTTATCCGTTGCTCGTGGTCCTGGCCATTGTCGACAGCCTGATTGATTTTCGCGGACGCGGGGCGTCCCCAAGTGACGCCGACAACGGCTCCGCGAACGGTGAAGGTTAAAAGTTAAGAGGTTATTACCAAATGGAACTGATCCTGCTGGAAAAAGTCGCCAACCTGGGCAACCTGGGCGACAAAGTTAAAGTTAAGTCGGGTTACGGCCGTAACTTCCTGCTGCCATTCGGCAAGGCTGTCGCCGCTACCGCTACCAACCTGGCCGCGTTCGAAGAACGTCGCGCCGAGCTGGAAAAAGCTGCTGCTGACAAGAAAGCTTCGGCTGAAACCCGCGCTGCCCAACTGGCCGAGCTGGAAGTGACCATCACTGCCACCGCTGGCGACGAAGGCAAGCTGTTCGGTTCGATCGGCACCCACGACATCGCTGACGCCCTGACCGCCTCCGGCGTTGAAGTGGCCAAAGCTGAAGTTCGTCTGCCAAACGGCACCATCCGTAACGTCGGCGAATACGACGTTGCCGTGCACCTGCACAGCGACGTTGAAGCCACCGTTCGCGTGGTCGTCGTCGCAGCCTAAGCTGTATCGACCTGCTGGCTCCCTCGGGGTCAGCCGGTTAACATCGGGCACGATCCTGCATTGCAGGTCGTGCCCTTTGTCTTTTTCAACACCCAGATTTCCAGGTGGCCATGAACGAGATAACCGCCCCAGAGCAATATGATCTGCAAACCTCCGCCCTGAAGGTTCCGCCGCATTCCATCGAGGCCGAACAGGCCGTGCTCGGTGGCCTGATGCTGGACAACAACTCCTGGGAGCGAGTGCTCGATCAAGTCTCCGATGGCGACTTCTACCGCCATGACCACCGCCTGATCTTCCGGGCGATCCACAAGCTGGTCGACCAGAACGTCCCCTTCGACGTCGTGACGCTGCACGAGCAGCTCGACAAAGAGGGCCTCAGCTCGCAAATCGGCGGCCTGGGCTATCTCGGCGAGCTAGCGAAGAACACCCCGTCGGTGGCCAACATCAAGGCCTACGCGCAGATCATTCGCGAGCGCTCGACGCTGCGCCAACTGATCAGCATCAGCAACGACATCGCCGACAGCGCCTTCAACCCGCAAGGGCGCAACGCCGCAGAAATCCTCGATGAAGCCGAGCGGCAGATCTTCCAGATCGCCGAGGCGCGGCCCAAGACCGGTGGCCCGGTGGGGGTCAACGACCTGTTGACCAAGGCCATCGACCGCATCGACACGCTGTTCAACTCCGACAGTGATATCACCGGCCTGTCCACCGGCTACACCGACCTGGACGAGAAGACCAGCGGCCTGCAGCCGGCCGACTTAATCATCGTCGCCGGTCGTCCATCGATGGGTAAGACCACCTTCGCCATGAACCTGGTGGAAAACGCCGTGTTGCGTAGCGACAAGGCGGTGCTGGTGTACTCGCTGGAGATGCCAGGCGAATCGCTGATCATGCGGATGCTTTCGTCCCTCGGCCGCATCGACCAGACCAAGGTGCGCTCCGGCCAACTGGACGACGACGACTGGCCGCGGTTGACCTCGGCGGTCAACCTGCTCAACGACCGCAAGCTGTTCATCGACGACACCGCCGGCATCAGTCCGTCGGAGATGCGCGCGCGAACTCGTCGCCTGGTCCGTGAGCACGGCGAGGTCGGCATGATCATGATCGACTACCTGCAGTTGATGCAGATCCCGGGCTCCAGTGGCGACAACCGGACCAACGAGATTTCCGAAATCTCCCGCTCGCTCAAGGCCCTGGCCAAGGAATTCAACTGCCCGGTCATTGCCCTGTCGCAGCTCAACCGCTCCCTGGAGCAACGCCCGAACAAACGCCCGGTGAACTCCGACTTGCGGGAATCCGGAGCGATCGAGCAGGACGCCGACGTGATCATGTTCGTCTACCGGGACGAGGTCTATCACCCGGAAACCGAGCACAAGGGCATTGCCGAGATCATCATCGGCAAGCAGCGGAACGGCCCGATCGGCTTTATCCGCCTCGCGTTCATTGGTAAGTACACCCGCTTCGAGAACCTTGCGCCAGGCAGCTACAACTTCGACGACGACGAATAAAATCGTCCCCTGATCAATTCCGACCTGCAGCGTCGGAATTGGTCACTTTTTGTGCTATATTCCGCGCCCGCGATTTTTCCTGCATCCAAAAAAACCGGTCACTGACATGCAAGCAGCCAAACCACTCTTCGACTATCCCAAGTACTGGGCCGAATGCTTCGGACCAGCGCCATTCCTGCCAATGAGCAGGGAGGAGATGGATCAGCTCGGCTGGGACTCCTGCGACATCATCATCGTGACCGGCGATGCCTACGTCGACCATCCGTCGTTCGGCATGGCGATCATCGGCCGGCTGCTGGAGGCCCAGGGCTTCCGCGTCGGGATCATCGCCCAGCCGAACTGGCAGTCGAAAGACGACTTCATGAAGCTCGGCGAGCCGAACCTGTTCTTCGGCGTCGCCGCCGGCAACATGGACTCGATGATCAACCGCTACACCGCCGACAAGAAAATTCGTTCGGACGACGCTTACACCCCGGGCGGCATGGCCGGCAAGCGTCCTGACCGCGCCAGCCTGGTTTACAGCCAGCGCTGCAAGGAAGCCTACAAGAACGTGCCGATCGTTCTGGGTGGCATCGAGGCGTCGCTGCGCCGCATCGCTCACTACGACTACTGGCAGGACAAGGTTCGTCATTCGATCCTGATCGACGCCAGCGCCGACATCCTGCTGTACGGCAACGCCGAGCGGGCGATCGTCGAAGTGGCCCAGCGCCTGTCGTTTGGCGAGTCGATCGAGACCATCACTGACGTGCGCGGCACTGCGTTCATTCGTCGTGACACGCCGAAAGGCTGGTACGAGTTCGACTCGACCCGCATTGACCGTCCGGGCAAGGTCGACAAGATCATCAACCCGTACGTCAACACCCAGGACACCCAGGCCTGCGCCATCGAGCAGGAGAAGGGCGAGGTCGAAGATCCGAACGAAGCGAAGGTGGTCCAGTTGCTGGACAGCCCGCGGATGACCCGGGACAAGACCGTGATCCGTCTGCCGTCTTTCGAAAAAGTGCGCAACGACGCCGTCCTTTATGCCCACGCCAACCGCGTGTTGCACCTGGAAACCAACCCCGGCAACGCCCGGGCGATGGTGCAGAAGCATGGTGAAGTGGACGTCTGGTTCAACCCGCCGCCCATTCCGATGACCACCGAAGAAATGGACTACGTCTTCGGCATGCCTTACGCGCGGGTCCCGCACCCGGCCTACGGCAAAGAGCGCATTCCCGCGTACGAAATGATCCGTTTCTCGGTGAACATCATGCGTGGCTGCTTCGGCGGCTGCACCTTCTGCTCGATCACCGAGCACGAAGGCCGGATCATCCAGAACCGCTCCCATGAATCGATCATCCGCGAGATCGAAGAGATTCGTGACAAGGTGCCGGGCTTTACCGGCGTCATCTCCGACCTCGGCGGGCCGACCGCGAACATGTATCGCATCGCCTGCAAGAGCACCGAAATCGAGACTCACTGCCGCAAGCCGTCCTGCGTGTTCCCGGGCATCTGCCCGAACCTGAACACCGACCACTCGGCGCTGATCAAGCTCTACCGCAGCGCCCGTGCCTTGCCGGGCGTGAAGAAGATCCTGATCGCCTCGGGCCTGCGCTACGACCTGGCGGTGGAATCTCCGGAGTACGTGCGCGAGCTGGTGACGCACCACGTCGGCGGTTACCTGAAGATCGCCCCGGAGCACACCGAGGAAGGTCCGCTGAACCAGATGATGAAGCCTGGTATCGGCAGCTACGACCGCTTCAAGCGCATGTTCGAGAAGTTCTCGAAAGAGGCGGGCAAGGAGCAGTACCTGATCCCGTACTTCATCGCCGCGCACCCGGGCACCACCGACGAAGACATGATGAACCTGGCCCTGTGGCTCAAGGGCAACGGCTTCCGCGCTGACCAGGTGCAGGCGTTCTACCCGTCGCCGATGGCCTCGGCCACCGCCATGTACCACTCGGGCAAGAACCCGCTGCGCAAGGTCACGTACAAGAGCGAAGGCGTGACCATCGTCAAGAGCGATGAGCAGCGCCGCCTGCACAAGGCGTTCCTGCGCTATCACGATCCGAAGGGCTGGCCGATGCTGCGCGAGGCGCTGGAGCGCATGGGCCGCGCCGATCTGATCGGCTCGGGCAAGAACCAGTTGATCCCGGCCCACCAGCCGGCGACCGACAGCTACCAGAGCGCCCGACGCAAGAACTCCACCCCGGCGGGCAGCCACAAGGTGGGCAAGGAACAGAAGATCCTGACCCAGCACACCGGCCTGCCACCGCGTGCCAGCGACGGCGGCAAACCGTGGGACAAGCGCGAGGAGGCCAAAGCTGCCGCCTTCGCCCGCAACCAGGAAGCCGCCAAGGCGCGCAAAGACGCCGCCAAAGGCAAAGGCCCGCGCAAGCCTCGCCAGCCGGCTGTGCCGCGCTGATGTCCATGGTGGGGCCTGTCGATGACATGCCCCGCCATGAGGCGTTGCAAGGCACTGGTTCAGTGCATTGTCTTTCATAAGGCCGGCGCCTGGTGCGCCGGCCTTTGTTCATGTTCAATGAATGCTCGGCGCAAGCCCCGGTGGCATAACTCTTGCCGCGTTTCTGTGCAAAAACACTTGGCGCACGACGCCGAGACACCCTGCCCGTAAATGAGCACTGCCATGGCTGACCTGCCGGATCGTTCTTCGCCGAGCGCCGCGACCTATCACGAGATGCTTGCCGCCGATGGCGCGGTGCGTCCGCACTGGCAGGCGCTGTACGCCCATGTGCAGCGCAGCAGCCCGGCGCAACTGGCCCAGCGCCAGGCGCTGCTGAACCGGCAACTGCGGGAAAACGGTGTCACCTACAACATCTACGCTGACCCCGACGGCGCCGACCGGCCGTGGGAGCTGGACCTGTTGCCGCAGGTCATTCCCGCCGCCGAGTGGCAGGCGATTGGCCAGGGCGTGGCGCAGCGTGCTCGCCTGCTCAACGCGGTGCTGGCGGATATCTATGGCCCGCAACAGCTGATTGGCGAAGGCCTGCTGCCCGCCGAGCTGGTGCATGGGCACAATAATTTTCTCTGGCCGTGCCAGGGCATTTCGGTGCCGGAGCAGACCTTCCTGCATGTCTATGCTGCGGATCTGGCGCGTGGCCCCGATGGCCGTTGGTGGGTCACGGCGGATCGCACTCAAGCGCCGTCCGGTGCCGGCTATGCGCTGGAAAATCGCACTGTGGTGTCGCGCGCCTTTCCCGAGCTGTACCGCGACCTTCATGTGCAGCACCTGGCCGGCTTTTTCCGCACGCTGCAGCAGAGCCTGGCGCGACTGGCGCCCAGCGAGCGGGAAACGCCGCTGGTGGTGCTGCTGACGCCGGGGCGCTTCAACGAAAGCTATTTCGAACACCTTTACCTGGCCCGCCAGCTTGGCTATCCGCTGGTGGAAGGCAGCGACCTGACCGTGCGCGACGGTACGGTCTTCCTCAAGACGCTGAGCGGCCTGCGGCGGGTCCACGCGATCATGCGCCGGCTCGATGACGACTTCTGCGACCCACTGGAACTGCGCACCGACTCGGCCCTGGGTGTGCCGGGCCTGCTGGACGCGGTACGCCAGGGGCGGGTGCTGGTGGCGAATGCCTTGGGCAGCGGGGTGCTGGAGTCGCCCGGTTTGCTTGGCTTCCTGCCGGCCATCAGTCAGCGCCTGTTCGGCGAAGAACTGAGCCTGCCGTCCATCGCCACCTGGTGGTGCGGCGAGCCGGCGGCGCTGGAGCAGGCGGTGGAAAAACTGCCAGAACTGCTGTTCAAGCCGGCGTTTCCTTCGCAGAGCTTCCAGCCGCTGCTGGGGCGAGATCTGGATGACGCCCAGCGTCAGGCCCTGGTCGGGCGCCTGCGGGCGCGTCCTTACGCTTACGTCGCCCAGGAACTGGCGCAACTTTCCCAGGCGCCGGTGTGGCAGGCCGATCACTTGCAGGCGCGCCCGGTGGGCATGCGCGTCTATGCCGTGGCCAGTGCCGATGGCTACCGGGTGCTGCCGGGCGGATTGACCCGGGTGGCGGCGCAGGCGGATGCCGAGGTGGTCTCGATGCAGCGCGGCGGGGCGAGCAAGGACACCTGGGTGCTCGGCGAGGTCGCCGCTCAAGGCGAGCAATGGCAGGCCAGTCGCAGCCTCGGCGTGGCCGACCTGATCCGCCAGGACCCGTATCTGCCCTCGCGGGTGGTGGAGAACCTGTTCTGGTTCGGCCGCTACTGCGAACGTTGTGATGCCAGCGCGCGGCTGCTGCGAATTCTCCTGAGCGGTTATCTTGACGGCGACTCGCCGCAAGCGCTGGATGCCGCCGTGACCCTGGCCGAGGAGCTTTCGCTGTTGCCCGCCGAGGGCACGCTGGACGCGCGTTTGCGCACGGCATTGCTCGACCCGGCGTGGGGTTTCAGCCTGCGGGCCAACCTTCAGCGTCTGCAATGGGCGGCAGGGCAGGTGCGCGGCAAGCTTTCGCGGGAGAACTGGCAGGCGCTGGTGGAGCTGCAACGGGAAGCCCAAAGCCTCGATGATCTGTCAGCGGATTTCGCCGAGCTGCTGGACTTCCTCAACCGCCTGATTCTCGCGCTGGCGGCGCTGTCCGGTTTCGCCCTGGATGACATGACCCGCGACGAAGGCTGGCGCTTCCTGATGACGGGGCGGCGCATCGAGCGCGTCTACGCCTTGAGCAGCAGCCTGGCGAGCTTCCTGCGCGGGCCGGGAGACGCCGATCAGGTGGGGCTGGAGTGGCTGCTGGAACTGGCCAACAGCAGCATCACTTATCGCTCGCGTTACCTGGCGGTGGCGCAGCGGGTGCCGGTGCTGGACTTGCTCCTGCTGGACGAGCAGAACCCCCATGCGGTGCTGTTCCAGCTCAAGGCGCTGCTGCGCTCGCTGGGGCGTCTGCAAGAGTCCTTTGGCACCCCGCCGGAAGCGGATCTGGCGCAGCTTGCTGTCCGCCTGCAGCGTTTCGACCTGCACAGCCTGGAAAACCCGTTGTTCGGCGAAACCAGCGTGCGCGCGGTGCTCGACGGTCTGGCGGCGCTGCTCACGGAAATCGCCGAGGCCAGCGAGGCGGTATCGGACCGCCTGGCCCTGCGTCACTTCGCCCATGTCGATATCAGCCAGCAGACGGTGTCCGCCTGATGAGCGTTCGTTACCAGATTCTTCACGACACCCATTACCGCTACGCCAGCCCGGTGTCGCTGGCCCAGCAACTGGTGCACCTGTGGCCGCGGGATTGCCCGTGGCAGCGCTGCGAAGCGCGGCAACTGGACGTGACGCCCACGCCGACGCGACGGCGTGATGCGCTGGATGTGTTCGGCAACCCGTTGACCCGGTTGGCCCTGGAATACCAGCACGATGAGCTGCGGGTCAGCACCCGGGTGCGTGTCGAGGTGCTGCCCCGGCCTGCGCCCTGCCTGACGGATTCACCGCCTTGGGAACTTGCGCGCAACGCCCTTGGCTATTCGCGACAGGCGCTGTCGGCGGAGGTCCTGGATGCCTGCCGTTACCGTTTCGAGTCGCCGTATGTCCGCCTGAAAAAGCGTTTCGTGGAGTTCTCCGAGCCGTGCTTCGGTGCCGGCGTGCCGCTGCTGGTGGCGGTGCGGGCGCTGATGGAAAAGATCTTTCGCGAATTCACCTTCGATGCCGGTGCGACCCAGGTCGCCACACCCTTGGTGGAGGTGCTGGCGCGCCGTCGCGGCGTCTGCCAGGACTTCGCCCACCTGATGCTCGCCTGCCTGCGCTCTCGCGGCCTGCCGGCGCGCTATGTCAGCGGCTACCTGCTGACACGGCCGCCGCCCGGGCAGGCCCGGCTGATCGGCGCCGATGCCTCGCATGCCTGGGTCTCGGTGTTCTGCCCGCGGCAGGGTTGGGTGGATTTCGATCCCACCAACAACCTGCTGCCGGCGCTGGAACACATCACCCTCGGTTGGGGCCGGGACTTTTCCGATGTGTCGCCGCTGCGCGGGGTGATCCTCGGTGGTGGCAACCACGACCCGGACGTACGGGTGACGGTGCTGCCACTGGAGGACGAGCCGGCTCAGGCGGGCGGCTGATCGACCCACTTCGGCGCGACCACCGGCTTCCAGGCGTCCAGTGCGTCGAGCAGGGCGTCGGGCTCGGGATTGAGCTGCAGCATCGAGCGGTGTTGCGGGCGGACGAAACCTTCCTCGACCACATGATCGAGGAAGCCGCTGAGTTTCTCGTAGAAGCCGTTGACCTCCAGCAGCCCCAGTGGCTTGCCGTGGTAGCCGAGCTGGCCCCAGGTCCAGACTTCGAACAGTTCTTCCAGGGTGCCGAGGCCACCGGGCAGGGCGATGAAGGCATCGCTCAGTTCGGCCATGCGCGCCTTGCGGGCGTGCATGCCGTCCACGACTTCAAGGCGGGTGAGGCCGGTGTGGGCGATTTCGGCGCGTTGCAGGCTGACCGGGATGATGCCGATCACCTCACCGCCGGCCGCCATGGCCGCGTCGGCGACGATGCCCATCAGGCCCACGGCGCCACCGCCGTAGACCAGGGTCAGACCGCGACGGGCGATGGCCTCGCCGAGCGCCACCGCGGCTTCGCGGTAGGCCGGATTGGCGCCGGTGCTGGCGCCGCAGAATACACAGACGGAACGTAGAGACATGGTTTTCTCCGGGTCGAAAATCGCCACAGAGTAAGGGCCATGGGCAGGTCTTCCAAGCGTTGTGTTATTCCGGGCGGGAGAACTCGTACACGTTGCCGGCGTTGGCGCAGGCGTAGGCGGCGAGCATGCTTTGCATGAAAGTGCTGATGGACATGTAGGACTACTCCTAATTGAGAGGTTGTCGCATCGTCCGTCATACGGGCATGATGGGCACGTTGATTGTCTTGATGGACACCATAGAAGAATTTCACCGCCCGGATATGGTCCCACGTTTGACCCATATCAGCAGCGCAGAGCGCTGGATAGGGCAGTCTGATTTCGATAAAAAACCTGCCATGGAGATTCACAATGTTTGCCAAGTTCGTTGCCGTGTCCCTGCTGACCGTTGCCAGTGCCCAGGTAATGGCCGCTGATTGCAAGGTCACCGTCGACTCCACCGACCAGATGTCTTTCAACACCAAGGAAATCGCCATCGACAAGAGCTGCAAGCAGTTCACCGTCGAACTGACCCACTCCGGCAACCTGCCGAAGAACGTCATGGGCCACAACCTGGTGATCAGCAAAGCCGCTGACATGCAGCCAATCGCTACCGACGGCCTGAGCGCCGGTATCGACAAGGATTACCTGAAAGAGGGTGATACCCGCGTGATCGCGCACACCAAAGTGATCGGCGCTGGCGAGAAAGACGCCGTTACCTTCGACGTTTCGAAGCTGGCCGCTGGCGAAAGCTACGGCTTCTTCTGCTCCTTCCCGGGCCACATCTCGATGATGAAAGGCACCATCGTTCTGAAGTAAAAGTCCCTTTCGCGAGCAAGCTCGCTCCTACGGGTTCGGCACATGCCGGGCTGTGTAGGAGCGAGCTTGCTCGCGATGCCTCAAGGCGCGAACGGCATTTCTCGCTTGTGATGCGTCTTTTCATACGTCCGCTTGATGATCCCGAACGCTTCCTCGCTCACCGGCTCGCCGTGCAGGAAGGCGTCGATCTGCGCGTAGGTCACGCCGTGTGACGCTTCGTCCGGCTTGCCCGGCGCGAGGTCTTCCAGGTCGGCGGTCGGCACTTTCTCTACCAGTGACTCCGGCGCGCCAAAGCTGCGTGCGATCGAACGCACCTGGTTTTTCACCAGCCCGCTCAGCGGTGCCAGGTCGCAGGCGCCATCACCGAACTTGGTGAAGAACCCCATCACTGCTTCCGCCGCATGGTCAGTGCCGATCACCAGGCCCGCGCGGGCACCGGCGATGGTGTACTGGGCCACCATGCGCATGCGCGCCTTGGTGTTGCCGACCACGAAATCCACCAGGCTCGGCTGGCCGCCTTCCAGCGCCTTGACCTCGGTGGCGAGGGCGCGCACCGCCGGGGCGATGTTCACCGTGTGCAGTTCGTCCGGCTGGATGAAGTCGATGCAGGCCTGGGCATCGTGTTCGTCGTGCTGCACGTGGTACGGCAGGCGCACGGCGATGAAACGGTAGTGCTCGTCACCGCTCTGCTGGCGCAGGTCGTTGATCGCGCGCTGGGCCAGCAGCGCCGCGGTCAGCGAATCGACGCCGCCGCTGATGCCCAGCACCAGGGTCTTGAGCCCGGCGTTTTTCAGGCATTGCTGGATGAAGTCGACGCGCCGGGCCACTTCGGCCTCGAGCGCGGCCTCGTCGGCGAACGGCGGCTGGACCTTGAGCTGCTGCGCGATCTCTCGCTGGACGGCTTGCATGGGTTACTCCTCGCTGGGAACTTTGAAAACGTGACGCAGGTAGGAAACGAAGTTGGGGTCGCGACACTGGGTCTTGGCGGCCTCATCGGAAATCTTGGCCACGGGCTGGCCATTACAGTCCGTCATTTTAAGCACGATGCTCATCGGCGCCACTCCGGGGATGTCGCAGGTGAGGTTGGTGCCGATGCCGAAGCTGACATTGATCCGCCCGCGCAGGGCCCGGAAGATTTCCAGCGAACGGGTCAGGTTCAAGCCGTCGGAAAACACCAGGGTCTTGGTCATCGGGTCGATGCCGAGCTTGCGGTAGTGCTCGATGGCTTTTTCCGCCCAGGCCACCGGTTCGCCCGAGTCATGCCGCAGGCCATCGAAAAGCTTGGCGAAGTACAGGTCGAAGTCCTGCAGGAAGGCATCCATGGTGATGCAGTCGGTCAGGGCGATGCCCAGCAGGCCGCGGTACTCGCGCACCCAGCAGTCGAGGGCGGCAATCTGGCTGTCGATCAGCCGCGGGCCGAGTTGCTGGTGGGCCATAATCCATTCGTGGGCCATGGTGCCCAGTGGCTTGATATCCAGTTTCCATGCCAGGTGCACGTTACTGGTGCCGACGAAGCGCGCGGGGAAGTCGGCCTTGAGCACCTTCACCACTTCTTCCTGAACGCCGTAGGAGAAGCGCCGGCGGGTGCCGAAATCGGCGACTTGCAACTCGGACAGTTCCTCGGCGCTGGCGTTGGCGCGCAGCCAGTCGAACTTGCGGTGCAGTTGTTCGCGGGCCTGTTCCAGGCGCACCTGTGGATAACGGTTGCGGTTGCGCACCTCGCTGATGATCGCCAGCAGCGGGACTTCGAAGAGGATCACGTGCAGCCACGGGCCGCGCAGGCGGAGGAAAAGCTGGTCGTTCTCGATGCCCAGTTTGAGGTAGCGCAGGTTGAAGCGGAACAGGCCGAGGAAGCGCAGGAAGTCCGGCTTCATGAAGCTGATCTGCTCAAGGAAGGCCAGTTGCTCGGTGCTGATGCACATCTCGCTCAGGCGCTCGATCTGTTCACCGATCTGCCCCAGCCAGGGGCGCAGGTCCTCACCATTGCGGCAGCGGAACTCCCACTCGACGTCGACGTTGGGGTAGTTGTGCAGCACCGCCTGCATCATCGTCAGCTTGTAGAAATCGGTGTCCAGCAGGCTCTGCACGATGCGATCGGCGAAGGCGCTTTCGCTCATATAAGGCTCCAGTCCAGGCGTGTGCCATCAGAGCTGCTCATTGTGCCAGTCTTTGCCGTTGGGCGAAGCCGGCGTCTGCCGGGTCATTCGGTAGCAGCCTACCTTTAGCGGCGATTTCTCCAACCCAGACTAGCCTCTTATGGTGCTTGCTGTAGCAGTCGCGCACCACGGATGTGCACTTCCGTTACGCATGCTGTTACAGGACGGTTGCACGTAAACACGCGCGAGGGTTGCAATGATGGCATTGAGTGGTTGCGCCTATTTATGGCCTAGGGTGTAACTTTCTGTGTTGCAGAGGGTTGCACGACCCATAAAGAAAGCCCGCGACCGCTTGCCGGTGAACCTGAGCACGAGTTTCTTTCGAATAAAAAACCGATGGCACGGCGCTTGCTCTGAGCAAGACGCAGATACAAGTTGCTGAAAGTTGTAGTGCCAACCCAAAAAAACATCAGGAGCACCAACACATGTCGCAGACGTTTTACAAGAAAGGCTTTCTTGCCTTGGCCGTGGCAACGGCGCTGGGCATTTCTTCGTATGTACAGGCCGATGTGAAGATCGGCGTCGCGGGCCCCATGACGGGTGCCAACGCAGCGTTTGGCGAGCAATACATGAAAGGTGCCCAGGCGGCGGCCGACAAGATCAACGCCGAGGGCGGGATCAACGGCGAGAAGATCGTCCTGGTCAAAGGCGATGACGCCTGCGAGCCCAAGCAGGCCGTAGCCGTGGCCAACCGTCTGGTCGACCAGGACAAGGTCGCCGGCGTAGTGGGTCACTTCTGCTCCTCCAACACCATCCCTGCTTCCGAGGTCTACGACGAAGCCGGCGTGATCGCCATCACCCCGGGCTCCACCAACCCGCAGGTCACCGAACGCGGCCTGAGCGCCATGTTCCGCATGTGCGGCCGTGACGACCAGCAAGGCATCGTCGCCGGCGACTACATCATCGACGTGCTCAAGGGCAAGAAAGTCGTGGTGCTGCACGACAAGGACACCTACGGTCAGGGCCTGGCAGACGCGACCAAGGCACAACTGGAAAAACGCGGCGTGAAGCCGGTGCTGTACGAAGGCCTTACCCGTGGCGAGAAAGACTTCAGCGCCGTGGTCACCAAGATTCGCGGCGCGGGCGCTGATGTCGTCTACTTCGGCGGCCTGCACCCGGAAGCCGGTCCACTGGTTCGCCAACTGCGTGAAGCCGGCCTGAAAGATGTGAAGTTCATGTCCGACGACGGCATCGTTACCGACGAACTGGTGTCCACCGCAGGCGGTGCGCAGTTCGTCGACGGCGTGTACATGACCTTCGGCGCTGACCCGCGCCTGCTGCCAGACAGCAAGGCCGTGGTGGAAGAGTTCCGCAAGGGCGGCACCGAGCCTGAAGGCTACACCCTGTACGCCTACGCTTCGGTCCAGGCGCTGGCTGCCGCGTTCAACGGCTCCAAGTCGAACAAAGGCGAGGACGCCGCCAAGTGGCTCAAGGCCAACCCGGTGAAAACCGTCATGGGCGAGAAGAAGTGGGACAGCAAGGGCGACCTGACCGTCTCCGACTATGTGGTCTACCAGTGGGACGCCAGCGGCAAATACCACCAGCTCGAAAAACAAAAATAACAACGGCACTCGGCCCGGGACGTTCGTGTCCCGGGCCGTTGCCCGGTTGCCGTACCTGTCTTTTCTCGTAGATCTGCACAACCCTGCGCTGCGAGGGTCCCTTCATCCGGGGCCCGCCGTAGTCGGCGCTTGTGCAATCTCAAATACGTGAGATTGCGTTATGGATGGAATTTTCCTGCAGCAACTGATCAATGGACTGACCCTCGGGTCTGTCTATGGTCTGATCGCCATCGGCTACACAATGGTCTATGGCATCATCGGCATGATCAACTTCGCGCACGGCGAGGTGTATATGATTTCCGCTTACCTGGCGGCAATCAGCCTGGCATTGCTGGCCTATTTCGGCGTCGAATCCTTTCCGCTGCTGATGTTGGGAACCTTGTTGTTCACGGTTGTCGTCACTGGCGTCTATGGCTTCACCATCGAACGCATCGCCTACAAACCCCTGCGTAACTCCACCCGCCTGGCACCGCTGATCAGTGCCATCGGTATCTCCCTGATCCTGCAGAACTATGCCCAGATCAGCCAGGGCGCCCGCCAGCAAGGCGTGCCGACCCTGCTCGAAGGCGCCTGGCGCGTCGACATCGGTACCGGCTTCGTCCAACTGACCTACACCAAGATCTTCATCCTGATCGCTGCGTTCGCCGGCATGGGCCTGCTCACCTATGTGATCAAGTACACCAAGCTCGGCCGCATGTGCCGCGCAACCCAGCAAGACCGCAAGATGGCCTCGATCCTGGGGATCAACACCGACCGGGTGATTTCCTATGTGTTCATCATCGGTGCGGTGATGGCCGCCCTGGCCGGCGTGCTGATCACCATGAACTACGGCACTTTCGACTTCTATGCCGGCTTCATCATCGGCATCAAGGCGTTCACCGCTGCGGTGCTCGGCGGGATTGGCTCGCTGCCTGGCGCGATGCTCGGCGGGATCATCCTCGGTATTTCCGAGTCGCTGTTCGCCGGCCTGATCAACTCCGACTACAAGGACGTGTTCAGCTTCTCGCTGCTGGTACTGATCCTCATCTTCCGTCCGCAAGGCCTGTTGGGTCGCCCGCTCGTGGCTAAGGTGTGAACATGTCCACTGCCAAAACTGCTTCTTCCGGTTTCGATATCAAACGCAGCCTGCTGGAAACCATTGTTGCCGGCCTGCTGGCCCTGATCGTGTTCGGCCCGGTGGTCGGCGTGGTCCTCGATGGCTATAGCTTCAACGCCCAACCGGCCCGGGTGGCCTGGCTGGTCGGCGGGGTGATGGTGGGGCGCTTCGTGCTCAGCGTGTTCTTCCAGAGTGCCACGGGCAAGCGCATGCTCGAGGGCTTCGACAGCGGTGGCTCGGGCGTGCATGTACTGGCGCCGGACTACAAGTCGCGGCTGCGCTACATCATCCCGGCGCTGATCGTCATCGCCATCGTCTTCCCGATCTTCGCCAACAAGTACCTGCTGACCGTGGTCATCCTCGGCCTGATCTACGTGTTGCTGGGCCTGGGCCTGAACATCGTGGTCGGCCTGGCCGGTCTGCTCGACCTGGGTTACGTGGCGTTCTATGCCATCGGCGCCTATGGCCTGGCGCTGGGCTACCAGTACCTGGGCCTCGGGTTCTGGAGCGTGCTGCCGCTGGCGGCCATCGCCGCGGCGCTGGCGGGGTGCATACTCGGCTTCCCGGTGTTGCGCATGCACGGTGACTACCTGGCGATCGTGACCCTGGGCTTCGGTGAAATCATCCGCCTGGTGCTGAACAACTGGCTGTCGTTCACCGGTGGCCCGAACGGCATGCCGGCACCGTCGCCGACCTTCTTCGGTCTGGAGTTCGGTCGTCGCGCCAAAGACGGCGGCGTACCGTTCCACGAGTTCTTCGGCATCGACTACAACCCCAACCTGAAATTCCTGTTCATCTACATCGTGCTGTTCCTCGTCGTGCTGGCGGTGCTCTACATCAAGCACCGACTGACCCGCATGCCCGTGGGCCGCGCCTGGGAAGCGCTGCGCGAAGATGAAATCGCCTGCCGCTCCATGGGCCTGAACCACGTGCTGGTCAAGCTCTCGGCGTTCACCCTCGGTGCCTCCACCGCGGGCCTGGCCGGGGTGTTCTTCGCCACCTACCAGGGCTTCGTCAACCCGTCCTCGTTCACCTTCTTCGAGTCGGCGCTGATCCTCGCCATCGTCGTGCTCGGCGGCATGGGCTCGACCGTCGGCGTGGTGATCGCCGCGTTCGTCCTGACCGTGGCCCCGGAGCTGCTGCGCAGCTTCTCCGAATACCGGGTGCTGCTGTTCGGCGTGTTGATGGTGTTGATGATGATCTGGCGACCGCGCGGCCTGATTCGCATCAGCCGTACCGGTGTAGTCCCGCGTAAAGGAGTGGCGCCATGAGCGACGACGTAATCCTCTCGGTCGACAACCTGATGATGCAGTTCGGCGGGATCAAGGCGCTGAGCGATGTCAGCCTGAAGGTCAAGCGAAACGAGATCTTCGCCCTGATCGGCCCCAACGGCGCGGGCAAGACCACCGTGTTCAACTGCCTCACCGGGTTCTACAAGGCCAGCGGCGGCAAGATCGAACTGAACGTGCGCGGCTCGAAGACCAACGTGATCCAGTTGCTCGGCGAGCGCTTCGAGCCGGGCGATTTCGTTTCGCCCAAGCGCTTCATCAATCGCGTGCACTACAAGATGTTCGGCGGTACCCACCTGGTGAATCGCGCCGGGTTGGCGCGGACCTTCCAGAACATTCGCCTGTTCAAGGAAATGTCCGTGGTGGAGAACCTGCTGGTGGCCCAGCACATGTGGGTCAACCGCAACTTGCTGGCCGGCGTGCTCAACACCAAGGGCTACCGCAAGGCCGAAAGCGACGCGCTGGACCACGCCTTCTACTGGCTGGAAGTGGTGGACCTGGTGGACTGCGCCAACCGCCTCGCTGGCGAACTTTCCTACGGCCAGCAGCGCCGTCTGGAAATCGCCCGGGCCATGTGCACGCGGCCGAAGATCATCTGCCTCGACGAACCGGCTGCGGGCCTCAACCCGCAGGAAACCGAAGCCCTGAGCCGGATGATCCGCGTGCTGCGCGACGAGCACGACATCACCGTGGTGCTGATCGAGCACGACATGGGCATGGTCATGAGCATCTCCGACCATATCGTGGTCCTCGACCACGGCAACGTGATCGCCGAAGGCAAGCCGCAGGACATCCGCAACAACCCGACCGTGATCGCCGCCTACCTGGGTGCTGACGAAGAGGAACTGGTATGAGCGCACCCATTCTCGAACTGAAGGACCTGGACGTGTTCTACGGCCCGATCCAGGCCTTGAAGAAAGTCTCGATGCACATCAACGAGGGCGAGACGGTCAGCCTGATCGGCTCCAACGGCGCCGGCAAGTCGACCCTGCTGATGTCGATCTTCGGCCAGCCGCGGGCTGCGTCCGGGCAGATCATCTATCGCGGCACCGACATTACCCACAAGTCCTCGCACTACATCGCCTCCAACGGCATTGCCCAGTCGCCGGAAGGGCGGCGGGTATTCCCCGACATGAGCGTCGAGGAAAACCTGATGATGGGCACCATCCCCATCGGCGACAAACATGCCGACGAAGACATGCAGCGCATGTACGAACTGTTCCCGCGGCTCAAGGAACGGCGCAACCAGCGCGCCATGACCATGTCCGGTGGCGAGCAGCAAATGCTCGCCATTGCCCGCGCGCTGATGAGCCGGCCCAAGCTGTTGCTGCTGGATGAACCTTCGCTGGGGCTGGCACCGATCGTGGTCAAACAGATCTTCGCCACCCTGCGGGAGCTGGCAAAGAGCGGCATGACCATCTTCCTGGTGGAGCAGAACGCCAACCATGCGCTGAAACTGTCGGACCGGGCTTACGTGATGGTCAACGGCCAGATCCGCATGACCGGGACGGGGCAGGAGTTGTTGGTGAACGAGGAGGTGCGGAACGCTTACCTCGGCGGGCACTGATACACCGCAAGCAAGCCCGCTCCAGTGTCTGTAGGAGCGAGCTTGCTCGCGAAGCGGTCCCCCCTTTCACGGGAACTCACTGGAAACCCGCAGAGTCGTACCGGTTATACCGTCCGACCCCGCACAAGGAGCCCCGTGATGCCAACCCGCTTCCTGTTCACCCCCGCAATCCTCGCCTGCAGCCTGTTATTCGGCAGCCTGACGGTGCAGGCCGAGGAGGCGGCCAAGGTTCAGATCGACTCCTCCGCCGCGTCCTCGGACAACCTCGCGGCCATCCACCGCGAGTCCGGCATGAGCCACACCCTGCACGACTCCGGGGTCAGCGTGGCCGAGCTGAAGAAAATGCGCGACACCCTCAACCAGAACGCCAGCGACCTGCTGGAACTGCGCCGCTTGGTCGATGAGCAGACCCGGCAGATCGGCGAGCTGCAACGCCGCCTTGAGGACACCAACCGCAAGGTGCAATGACCACACTGCTGGTTTGCGAACGCCGCTTCGCCCTGACGGGCAAGCGGCGTTTTTTCATCCACGGGGTTGTCCACAGGATTGTGGAAAAGATAGCGCCGGCCTTGCGTGTGACACCGCAGAAAGTCCTTGTAAGCAGTTGTTTTCAATGCGCTTGAAGTTGTCCACGGTTCATGTGGAGGTGACTGTGGGTAACATGGTGGTATGTGCTTGCAAGCCACGTATCTAAAGGCTTTCAGGAAGGCGATCAAATTTTGATCAATAACTTTTGGATGAGTGGTAGAGCCGTTTGTCAAGTTATAGCTCATAGCCATAACGCTGTTTCAAACAGTATGTTTTGCCTGTGGATAAGTCTGTGGGAAAGCCTTGGAAAGAGTGATGGGACCGGCGTCGTTACAGGCTTTGCGCCATTACCCGGTTTTTCACTGAAAGGGCTGGCAGCCTCATTTCCAGCGTGTTTGCAGAGAAAACGCGCTCAGGGCTGTGGATTACTTGGCTAACGTTATTCCACGAATTTATACAGTTGCCCCCAATCTATGTGGAAGGGCCTGTGGATAAGGTGCGCATAGCCGGCTGCGAGCCTTATGCAGCAAGGCTTTGACGGTATTGATCGTTTTTCATACAGGCGGCAAACGGCTTGAAGTGACGCCTGCCGCCGGGCATGCTGCAAACCCTGCCGATCTCTTGTGCAAGCCCTCTCGAGGAGAATCCCATGACTTCCACTGTATTCATTACCGGCGCGACCTCCGGGTTTGGCGAAGCCTGCGCGCGGCGTTTCGCCGAGGCGGGTTGGTCGCTGGTGCTGACCGGTCGCCGCCAGGACCGCCTGGACGCCCTGTGCGCCGAGCTGTCGAAACAGACCGAAGTCCACGGCCTGGTGCTGGATGTGCGCGATCGCAAGGCCATGGAGCAGGCGCTCGGCAACCTGCCGCCAGCCTTCGCCAAGCTGCGCGGGCTGATCAACAACGCCGGCCTGGCCCTGGGCACTGATCCTGCGCAGAAATGCGACCTGGACGACTGGGACACCATGGTCGACACCAACATCAAGGGATTGATGTACACCACCCGCTTGCTGTTGCCGCGCCTGATCGCCCATGGCCGTGGCGCGACCATCCTCAACGTCGGTTCGGTGGCGGGCAACTACCCATATCCGGGCAGCCATGTGTATGGCGGCACCAAGGCCTTCGTCGGCCAGTTCTCCCTCAGCCTGCGTTGCGACCTGCGCGGCACGGGGGTGCGGGTCAGCAATATCGAGCCAGGCCTGTGTGAAAGCGAGTTCTCGCTGGTGCGTTTCGGCGGCGACCAGTCGCGCTACGACGCCACCTATGCCGGCGCCGAGCCGATCCAGCCGCAGGACATTGCCGAGACCATCTTCTGGATCCTCAACCAGCCGGCGCACATCAACATCAACAGCCTGGAGCTGATGCCGGTGAGCCAGGACTGGGCCGGGTTCTCGATCGAGCGGTCGGGCGGCAAGGGCTGAGGCTCAGCGATGAGCGTGCGGGGCTGCACATTCTTCGGTCATGTGGTGGCAGGAAGGCGCTTGGCAAAAGGCCGAGTAATGGCTAGCAGGCGCATGTCAGTAGTTTTCCAGGGTCCTTGAGATCGAGCGCCGCCCGCGCGGCGCATCGCGAGCAAGCTCGCTCCTACAGTGGTTGCGACGTACCTATGTCTGTCCCATCGCCAAACGCCAAGGGCGGGCAACACCTCTCTGACAGGCCATGGCACGTTTCAACGAATGTAGGAGCGAGCTCGCTCGCGATGCGGGGGCGGCGCTCGATCTTGAGAGCGCTGAAAAACTTCCGACATGCGCCTGGTGGCCGCTACTCGGTCTTCTGACAAGCGCTACACAATCATCTCAGACGCTGAAGCCCTTCCAGACAGGTCGCCAGATGATACGGCGTAGTCGACGGCATATCATGCCGGCTCACCACGCCTGCAGCATCCCGACACTCATACCAACCCCCGTCATGCAGAAACCGCTGACGCAGCACTTCAAGCTGCTTCGCCACCTTCTCCGCGCCATCCGGGCGCAGGGTCAGCGCCCGCAGGTATTCGGCCTGGGCCCAGATCCGCTGGGTGGCGTCGCGCACTTCGCCTTGCGGGCTGAGCATCGCCAGCACAGCACCGTCCTTTACCCCCGTGGCCTCGGCAAAGCCGAAGGCGCGGTCCAGCGATGCATGCAGGGCGCCATCGCGCAGCAGCGGTGAGGTGTCCAGCAGGAAGAACCATTCGAACTGATGCCCCGGCTCGAACCAGTTATCCACAGCCCCACGCGGTTTCTCCAGCATCACGCCGTGCTCGGGGTCGATGAAGTGCGTCTGCATGGCCTCGGTCAGTGCCAGCAGGGCGGCTTCCACCTCGGCGTCTTCGCGCACGGCGAGGGTCGCGAGGAAGGCTTCGGCCAGGTGCATCAACGGGTTTTGCAGAGGGCCGCTGCCAAGGTCCGACCAGTCTTCACCGAGACTCGCCTCGTACAGGCCATCGTCATTGCCGAAGCGCTCGATCACCACGCTGAGGGCGGCGTTGAGGGTCGATTCCACCAGGCTGTCGCGCACCTTCGCCCAGTAATGGGCGCAGGCGAAGATGATGAAGGCGTGGGTGTAGAGGTCTTTGCGCCGGTCCAGCGGTTTGCCCTGGGCGTCGATGCTGTAGAACCAGCCGCCGTGTTCAGCATCGTGGAAGTGCCGTTGCAGCGAGCGGAACAGCGCGGCGGCGCGTTCGCTGGCGCCGGGCTGGTCGATGCGGCTGCTGAACAGGTAGAGCTGGCGGGCGCAGGCCATGGCGCGGTAGCGCTGCACTGGCAGCGGCTGGTGTTCGGCGTCGAGGGCTTCGAAGGGCAGGGCCATGTCCGCGTTCCAGCCGGGCGCTTCCCATAGCGGCACGATGCGCTGGTCGAAGTGTTGCTGGACTTCAGCGAGCAGGGAGGGCGGGGCAGCGTGAGTTTCGGACATGGAAAGAGTTCGTCGACGTCGGGGCGTTTGCGCGCATGGTAGCAGGAAATATCGCCGTGGCGCCGCGATCAGAGCGGGCTGCCGAGGCCCTGCCAGTGTCGCGCGCCAACGAAAATGAAGCGCAATTGCTGGATGATCTTGGCCTGCCCGCTCAACTGGCCGGGCTCTACCTCGGCGGGCGCGTCGATCAGTTCCGGCAGGGTGGCGAACACGGTCTTGACCACCAGGTCGGCGATCACCCCCAGTGCCGTGGCGTCCAGATGTTGCCAGCGCGGCATGCTCGCCAGGTCGGCGGCGAGGTCCGAGCTGATGCCTTCGCGCAAACGGGCGATGGCCTGGCGCACCGGTTGCGAGCCGCCATATTGCTCGCGGGCGAGGAACAGGAACTGCGCCCGGTTGGCTGCCACCACATCGAGGAAGATCCGCACCGAGGCATCGGTGATGCCGCCCATTTCGATTTCGTTGTGGCGGACCATGCGGATGGTCTGGCGGAAGGTTTCGTTGACTTCCTTGACCAGCGCCAGGCCCAGTTGGTCCATGTCGTCGAAGTGTCGGTAGAAACCGGTGGGAACGATCCCTGCGCAGCGGGCCACTTCACGCAGGCTGATGCTGCCGAAGCCGCGGCCGCTTTCCATCAGTTGGCGGGCTGCATCCAGCAGGGCGTGGCGGGTCTGTTGCTTCTGTTCGGCGCGCGGCAGCATGGCGAATACGGTTCAGTGTGAAACAGGCCTGCACTCTAATAGCCGGGGCCGGAAAAACAAAGCCCGGTCAATTTGACCGGGCCTGGAGGCGAGGAGTCTGTGCGCGGGTATCTATTGTTCCGGCGCATAGGCATCAGCTCACCCGGTTGTTGCGCTCGATCAGACGATCCGAGCCACCTTCGGCGACGCGGTTGGCACGTTGTTCGATCAGACGATCGGAACCGCCTTCGGCTACACGGTTTTCACGGCGTTCAATCAGACGATCAGAACCGCCTTCGGCTACACGATTTTCGCGGCGTTCGATCAGACGATCAGAACCGCCTTCGGCTACACGATTTTCGCGGCGTTCGATCAGACGATCAGAACCGCCTTCGGCTACACGGTTTTCGCGGCGTTCGATCAGACGATCAGAACCGCCTTCGGCTACACGGTTTTCGCGGCGTTCGATCAAACGGTCAGAACCGCCTTCTGCCAGCGGGTCCAGCGGTTGCGACAGGATGACCGAGCCGGAGCGCGCTTCAGCGGACAGGTGCTGGTCTGCGGCAGGCACGGCGAAGGCGTTGGCGGCCAGAATGGACAGGGAAAGGCTGAGCAGTAATTGGCGTTTCATGATTTCGGTTCTCCTGGGGGAGGGCGACTAAGTGGGTACGAAGCCAATGCTACTCTTGGAAATCCGATAGAAAAGTTCATAAAGGTAATGGTAACAATCAACAGGATTGATACTTTCCGGCGAGGGCTCTAGCGCGGGCCTTTCCTGAGTGCTTTAGTAGGGATTGGGTACCTCGCCCGATGAATTTCGCCTGATTGATGTGGGCGAAATCTGGCAGCAAGGTCAGGAAAAATCCGGTCGATCCGCCATTTCGAGTAAAACCCCTAGGCGTTTCGTCAGTCCCAAGTACACGTGCGTGTCACACGCACGCTGTCTGCCTTTGCTGTCACTGGAGAACCGTGCAATGACGCGCCCCGCCAAAATCATCACCTGGACCCTCGCCAGCCTGCTGCTGGTACTGGTGCTTCTGGTGATCTTCATCGCCACCTTCGATTGGAACCGGGCCAAGCCTTTTCTCAATGAAAAGGTTTCCGAAGCCCTGCATCGGCCCTTCGCCATCAACGGCAACCTTGCCGTGCACTGGCGTCGCGAAGCCGAGGAGGGTGGTTGGCGGGCGTGGGTGCCGTGGCCGCATTTCACTGCCGAAGACCTGACCCTGGGCAACCCGGACTGGCTGAAAGAGCCGCAGATGGTCGGCCTGCAGCAGGTGGATTTCCGCCTTTCGCCGCTGCCGTTGCTGGCGCAGCGCATCGTCATTCCGCGCATCGACCTCAAGTTGCCGACCGCCAGCCTCAAACGCCTGGCCGACGGCCGGGCCAACTGGACTTTCGATTTCGGGCCCAAGGATGAGCAGGCCGGGCCGTCCAAATGGGTGATGGATATCGGTGCCATCGGTTTCGACAAGGGGCAGGTGGCCTTCGATGACCAGACCCTGAAAACCCGCCTCGACGTCCAGATCGACCCGCTTGGAAAACCGGTGCCGTTCAGCGATATCGTCGGCAAGGCGACGGCGGAAAAAGCCGAGAAACAGGGCGCGAAACCGCAGGACTATGCCTTCGGGCTGAAGGTCAAAGGCACCTACAAGGACCAGGCGCTCTCCGGCGACGGCAAGATCGGCGGGCTGTTGGCGCTGCAGGACGCCAGCCAGCCGTTCCCGGTGCAGGCGGATGTCCGTATCGCCAAGACCCGCGCGATCATCGCCGGCACCCTGACCGACCCGCGCAACCTCGGCGCCCTCGACCTGCGCCTGCGGCTGTCCGGCGCCAGCCTGGCCAACCTCTATCCGCTCACCGGCGTCACCCTCCCCGACACCCCGCCTTACCAGACCGACGGTCACCTCATCGCCAAGTTGCATGAGCCCGGCGGCGCGCTGTTCCGCTATGAGGGCTTCAACGGTCGCATCGGCGACAGCGACATTCATGGCGACCTCGCCTTCGTTTCCAGTCAGCCGCGGCCCAAGTTGAGCGGCAAGCTGGTCTCCAACCAGTTGCTGTTCAAGGACCTCGCGCCGCTGATCGGCGCTGACTCCAACGCCCAGCAGAAAGCCCGCGGCGGCGCGGCGAAGCAGCCGGGCGACAAGGTGCTGCCGGTGGAGGAGTTCCGTACCGAGCGCTGGCGCGCGATGGACGCCGACGTCAGTTTCAGCGGCAAGCGCATCGTGCAGACCGAGGAACTGCCCTTCACCGACCTCAACAGTCATCTGCTGCTGGACGATGGTGTGTTGAGCCTGGAGCCGCTGTCGTTCGGCGTGGCCGGCGGCAAGCTGGACATGCAGGTGCGCCTCGACGGTCGCAGCGCGCCGATGCAGGGCCGAGCACGGCTGACCGCGCGGGACCTGAAGCTGAAACAGCTTTTCCCCACCTTCGAGCCAATGAAAACCAGTTTTGGCGCGCTCAATGGCGACGCCGATATCAGCGGCCGTGGCAACTCGGTGGCGGCCTTGCTGGGCACCTCCAACGGCGATTTGAAGTTGCTGATCAACGATGGCGCGGTCAGCCGCAGCCTGATGGAGATTGCCGGGCTCAACGTCGGCAACTACGTGGTCGGCAAGCTGTTCGGCGACAAAGAAGTGAAGATCAACTGCGCGGCCACCGATGTCGGCATCAAGAATGGCCTGGCGACCACCCGGCTGTTCGTGTTCGATACGGAAAATGCGGTGATCTATGTGGAAGGCACGGCCAACTTCGCGACCGAGCAACTGGACCTGAAGATCAACCCTGAGTCCAAGGGGCTGCGGCTGTTCTCCCTGCGTTCGCCGTTGTATGTGCGGGGTTCGTTCGCCAAGCCATCGGCGGGCGTCCAGGCTGTACCGCTGGCGCTGCGTGGGGCGGGGATGGTGGCGCTGGGCATTGCCGCGGGGCCGGCGGCGGGATTGCTGGCGTTGATCGCGCCGAGCAGCGGGGAGGAGCCGAATCGTTGTACGCCGTTGCTGGAACAGATGAAGGCGGGGAAAGCGCCGAAGACGGTGAAGTAATCCTGATTGTTGCAGCCCCTTTTTTAACCTGTAGGAGCGAGCTTGCTCGCGATTGCGGTCCTGTGGTCGGACCCCATCGCGAGCAAGCTCGCTCCTACAAGGGACAATGGACGAATGGGGCGGGCTACAGGCCCTTCAACAGATCCGCCATATCATCCGCGTGCTCTTCTTCCTGAGCCAGGATGTCTTCGAAGATGCGCCGGGTGGTCGGGTCGCTTTCGCCGATGAACTGGATGATCTCGCGGTAGCTGTCGATGGCGATCCGCTCGGCGACCAGGTCTTCCAGCACCATTTCCTTCAGGTCGCGTCCGGCGACGTACTGCGCGTGGGAGTTCTTGCTCAGGTTGTCCGGGTTCAGGTCCGGCTCGCCGCCCAGTTGCACGATGCGCTCGGCCAGGCGGTCGGCGTGCTCCAGTTCCTGGGTCGCATGTTCGAGAAACTCTTCCGCGGCGACGCTGGCCTTGATACCGCTGGCCATGTAGTAGTGGCGCTTGTAGCGCAGGGCGCAGACCCATTCGGTGGCCAGCGATTCATTGAGCAGACGCAGGATGGTCTGGCGGTCGGCGCTGTAGCCTTCGGTCACCGCGCCTTGCTCGACGTGCTGGCGGGCGCGCTGGCGGAGGGTGTTTACATCAGTCAGTTCTACGGTGCTCATGGTGTTCTCCAGGCTGGAAAAGCGGATGCGCCGCGCTCTGCTGGCGCGGTCGCTACATCAGGTACGAGTGCTGAGGCGGGCGGAAAGTTTTATCAGCTCTTCACAGCCTGCTCGTCTTTCTCGCGCTGTTCGCAGGTCTTGAAGCCTTTGGCGTCGACATGCCCGGTGGCATCGAAGCGCACGTAATAGGCTTGCTGATGACCGTCGCGGTTGAGGATGTAGTTGTTGCAGGTGCCGCCGTGGGGCAGGTCGATCACGGTGGACGGGCTGCCGCCGATGGCGATGACCCGCTGCATGGTCATGCCGTTCTCGACTTGCTTGACCAGCGGTTCTTCGCGGTAGGTGACGTAATCCACAGGGTTTTCCGGGCGGCTGCCGCAGCCGACCAGGGTGGCGCTGACCAGAAGTGCTGCCAGGGCGTGTTTGTACATGGTCGTACTCCCTCGAAATGGGCCGTCATGGCCCGGTATCAGTTTGGAACCGCGGGCGACGACGGGAGTTCGATTGCGGTTGCCATGATTTCGCCTGTAGGGTGGGCGAAATGTCCATGGATCGGGGATCGCCATGTCGCAAGCACTTGCCACCCGTTACCCGCTGGTTCTGGTGCCGGGCATGCTCGGTTTCGTTCGCCTGCTGCTCTATCCGTACTGGTTCGGCATCGTCGCGGCCCTGCGCCGGGGCGGGGCGCAGGTCTATCCGGTGCAGGTGTCGCCGCTGAACAGCACCGAAGTGCGCGGCGAGCAGTTGCTGCGCATCATCGAGGACATCCTCCAGCGCACCGGCGCCGACAAGGTCAACCTGCTCGGCCACAGCCAGGGCGCACTGACCGCCCGCTACGCCGCGGCGAAACGCCCGGAATGGGTCGCCTCGGTGACGTCCATCGCCGGGCCGAACCATGGCTCGGAACTGGCAGACTATCTTGAGCGCCAATACCCCGGCGATTCGCCCCGCGGACGTGTGCTCAAGGCCATCCTCCACGGCCTCGGGCGCCTGATGGGCTGGCTGGAAACCGGCTGGAAGGGCCCGGCGCTACCGATTGACGTGCATGCTTCGCACCAGTCACTGACGTGTGCCGGCGTGGCGCTGTTCAACCAACGTTATCCACAGGGCCTGCCGGAAATCTGGGGCGGCGAAGGGGCGGCTGAGGTCAACGGTGTGCGTTATTACTCCTGGTCCGGGGTGCTCAAGCCGGGCATCACCGACCGCGGCCTCAACCGCCTCGATGGCAGCAACCGCTTCTGTCGCCTGTTCGCCCGCAGTTTCGTGCGCGAGGCGGGGCACTGTGACGGCATGGTCGGGCGCTACAGCTCGCACCTGGGCCAGGTGATTGGCGATGACTACCCGCTGGACCACCTGGACATCGTCAACCAGTCGCTGGGCGCGGTGGGCAAGGGCGCGCAGCCGGTGAAGCTGTTCACCGAACACGCCGCGCGGCTCAAGGCCGCTGGCTGTTGATCTGAACCGGGGATGTAAGAAATCTTGTCTAAACTCCTGTGACCGCTGCACGTCCGACGCGGCGACCAGGAGATTTGCCATGAAGATGATGCGTTTGCCATTGCTGTTGCTGGGAGTGCTGATGGCTTCACAAGGCTTCGCCGCCACCGCGCAGCAGGAAAAGATGAAAACCTGCAACGCCGACGCCACCGCCAAGACACTCAAGGGCGACGAGCGCAAGGCGTTCATGAGCACCTGCCTGAAAGCCAAGCCCGCCACCCAGCAGGACAAGATGAAGACCTGCAACGCCGACGCCGGCACCAAGGCGCTCAAGGGCGATGAACGCAAGGCGTTCATGAGCGACTGCCTGAAGAAAAAATAGCCATTTCCCCGGATGCGCCATTGCCCTGGAGCAATGGCGCGTCGTCCTGTGCCCCGCGCCCCTATGCCTGCCCGCAGAAGGCTGGCAGACTGCCGGCTTTGTCGTCGTGGCTGTCTGAGGTTGTATGACTTTTACCCAGCGTCAGATTGTGCTGGCGAGTTGGATCATCATATTCACCGGCTTGTTGCTGGTCTTGCCGCTCAAGTTGCTGCCGAGCCTGCTGGCCGGTTTGCTGGTGTTCGAGCTGGTTAACATGCTCACGCCGAAACTGCAGCATGTGATCGCCGGGCCCCGAGCGCGCTGGCTGGCGGTAGCCCTGCTTGGCACCCTGGTGGTCAGCACGCTGACACTGGTTTTTGCCGGTGCCATCAGCTTCCTGCTGCACGAAGCGGAAAACCCCGGCGCCTCGCTGGACAAGTTCATGCTGCTGGTGGACCAGGCGCGCGGGCAGTTGCCGCCGTTCGTCGACGCCTACCTGCCGGCCAGCGCTGCCGAGTTCAAGGTGGCCATTGGTGAATGGCTGAAGACTCACCTGGGCGAGTTGCAACTGGTGGGCAAGGGCGCGGCGCACATGTTCGTCACGCTGCTGATCGGCATGATCCTCGGCGCCATCGTCGCGTTGCAGCGGATCCCCGACATCTCACGGCGCAAGCCGCTGGCTGCGGCGCTGTTCGAGCGCCTGTCGCTGCTGGTCCAGGCGTTTCGCAACATCGTTTTCGCGCAGATCAAGATTTCCCTGCTCAACACCGCGTTCACCGGGATCTTCCTCGCCGTGGTGCTGCCGCTGTTCGGCGTGCACCTGCCGCTGACCAAGACGCTGATCGTGTTGACCTTCCTGCTGGGCCTGTTACCGGTGATCGGCAACCTGATGTCCAACACCCTGATCACCATCGTCGGCTTGTCGCTGTCGATCTGGGTGGCGATGGCGGCGCTGGGCTACCTGATCGTTATCCACAAGGTCGAGTATTTCCTCAACGCGCGGATCGTTGGCGGACAGATCAGTGCCAAGTCGTGGGAATTGTTGTTGGCGATGCTGGTGTTCGAAGCCGCGTTCGGGCTGCCTGGTGTGGTGGCGGGGCCGATTTATTACGCGTACTTGAAGAGTGAATTGAGGCGGGCGGAGCTGGTTTGAGCCTGTAAGTGTGCCCTTCGCGAGCAAGCTCGCTCCTACAGGGTAGGTGCGAGCTTGTCGGGGCGCCGGTCAGCCGTAGCGCTTGCGCGCCTCGATCGCCAGCCCGCTGCCGATGCTGCCGAAGATGTTGCCTTCGACATGCCGAGCATTCGGCAACATCGCCGCAACACTCTGGCGCAACGCCGGGATGCCGCTCGAACCACCGGTGAAGAACACCGTATCCACCTGGTCCACACCAACGCCGGCCTTGAGCAGCAGCTCATCGACGCTGCCGCGCACGCGCTCCAGCAGGTTGTCGATCGCCGCCTCGAACAGCGCCCGGCTCAGGTCCACTTCAAGACCCTTCTCGATCCGGCCGAGGTCCACCAGGCGGTTTTCCGCGTGGGTCAGCTCGATCTTGGTCGCTTCCACTTCCATCGCCAGCCAGTGCCCGGCGCGTTGGTCGATCAGCTTGAACAGGCGGTCGATGCCGAGGGTGTCTTCGATGTCGTAGCGCATGCTGCCCAGCGCCAACTGGGATTTCTGCGAGTACACCGAGTTGATGGTGTGCCAGGTGGCGAGGCTCATGTGATGGCTGGTGGGCATCAGCGCCTGGCTTTTCATCCGGCTGCCGTAGCCGAACAGCGGCATGACACCCTGCAGGCTCAGTTGCTTGTCGAAGTCGGTTCCGCCGATGTGCACGCCGCCGGTGGCGAGGATGTCGTCCTGGCGGTCATCGAGCATGTGCCGTTCAGGCGCGAGGCGGATCAGCGAGAAGTCCGAGGTACCACCGCCGATGTCGACAATCAGTACCAGCTCTTCACGGTCGATGCCCGACTCGTAGTCGTAGGCCGCAGCGATGGGCTCGAACTGGAAGGAGACGTCCTTGAAGCCGATTTTTTTCGCGACATCGGCCAGGGTGTCTTCGGCTTCCTGGTCGGCGGCCTGGTCGTCATCGACGAAATGCACCGGACGACCCAGCACCACTTCATCGAATGCCCGGCCGGCGTCGGCCTCGGCGCGCTTCTTCAATTCGCCGATGAACATGCCGAGCAGGTCCTTGAACGGCAGGGCGGTACCCAGGACGCTGGTGTCGTGCTTGATCAGCTTGGAGCCCAGCAGGCTCTTGAGCGAGCGCATCAGGCGGCCTTCGTAGCCTTCCAGGTATTCGCTCAGCGCCAGGCGGCCATACACCGGACGGCGCTCCTCGATATTGAAGAACACCACCGAAGGCAGGGTGATCTTGCCGTCTTCGAGGACGATCAAGGTCTCCTCGCCGGGGCGGTGCCAGCCGACGGTGGAGTTTGACGTGCCGAAGTCGATACCACAGGCACGGGCCGGGGATGCGTGATTCATGGAAGCGGTTCCGGAGTAAAAACGGCCGCGCAGTGTATGCCAGCCGCTGACAGAATCAAGACCGATTATCTGCTCCGTGACAAACCTGGCCCGGCCTTGAAAGGCTATGCTTGACCCCAATCTTCACACGCAGTGAATTTGATAACCGATGGTGATTCCTTAGATGGATTTCAAAGACTATTACAAGATACTCGGCGTAGAGCCCACGGCGGACGAAAAGGCGATCAAGACCGCCTACCGCAAGCTGGCGCGCAAGTATCACCCGGACGTCAGCAAAGAGCGTGGCGCCGAAGACAAATTCAAGGAGGCCAACGAGGCCTACGAAGTGCTGAGCAGCCCTGAAAAGCGCGCTGAGTACGACGAAATTCGCAAGTACGGCCAGCATGGCCGGCCCTTCCAGGGGCCTCCCGGCTGGGAGAGCCGTGGTGGTGGCGACGCGGGTGGCTTCGGCAACGGTGGCGATTTCTCGGACTTCTTCAGCTCGATCTTCGGGTCGGCCGGGCGCGGTAACGGCAATCCGTTTGGCCGTGGCCAGCAACAGCGCAGTACCGGTCGGCGAGGGCAGGACGTGGAAATGGAACTGGCAGTGTTCCTCGAGGAAACCCTGGCCAACGAATCGAAGAAGATCAGCTTCCAGATTCCGCAGCACAACGCCCAGGGCCAGCGCACAGGCGATACCACCAAGACCCTCAACGTCAAGATCCCCGCCGGGGTGACCGACGGCGAGCGCATCCGCCTCAAGGGCCAGGGCGCACCGGGTGTTGGCGGTGGGGCGAACGGCGATCTGTACCTGATCATCCGCTTCGCACCGCATCCGCTGTTCGATGTCGAAGGTCATGACCTGATCATCACTGTGCCGCTGGCGCCGTGGGAAGCCGCGTTGGGCACCAAGGTGGAAATGCCGACCCTTACCGGCAAGGTCAACCTGACCATTCGTCCCGACAGCCAGAGCGGTCAGCGCCTGCGCATCAAGGGCATGGGTCTGTCGAACAAGCAGGGCGAACGTGGCGACCTGTACGCGCAACTGAAGGTGGTGATGCCGCCACAGTCGGATGCGGCGACGCGTGAATTGTGGAGCAAACTGTCGGAGAAGGCCGGGTTCAACCCGCGAACTCAATGGAGTAAGTGACCATGAGCAGCACCCTGATCGTTCAGCTGGATATGCGCACGTTTTGTCAGGAAGCCGAGTTGCCGGTGGACTGCGTGATCGAAATCGTCGAACACGGCATTGTTGAACCATTGGGGCGAACACCGGAGGACTGGCTGTTCGACGCCCAGGCGCCGGTGCTGGCCAAGCGCGCGGCGCGCCTGCACCAGGAGCTGGAACTGGAGTGGGAAGGCGTGGCGCTGGCGCTGGAGTTGCTGGAGGAAGTGCGGCAACTGCGCAGCGAGAACGACATGCTGCGGCAGCGGTTGGGGCGGTTTGTGCAGTGATTGCTCTGTGTTATTCAGGGCCGAACCGTAGCGATGAGGCCCTGAATAACACCATCACCCCGGCGGCAATGCCCCCGGATTCAACACCAACTGCATAAACGTCAAATCCAGCCACTTGCCGAATTTCACCCCCACCTGCGGCATCTGCCCGTTCAGGGTGAAACCCAGCCGCTCATGCAGGCGGATCGACGCGGCATTGCCGCTTTCGATCGCGGCCACCATCACATGTTTTCCACAGCCTCGCGCCCGTTCGATCAGGGCCAGCATCAGCTTCGGCCCCAGGCCGTTGCCGCGCTGGTCGGCGCGGATGTACACCGAGTGCTCGACGGTATGGCGAAAGCCTTCGAATGGCCGCCAGTCGCCGAACGAGGCATAACCCACCACCTCGCCCGCAGCATTCACCGCCACCAGAATCGGGTATTGCTGTGTCTGGCGCGCATCGAACCAGGCCTGGCGGTTGGCCAGGTCCACCGGTTGTTCGTTCCAGATCGCCGTGGTGTTGAGCACGGCGTCGTTGTAGATGTCGCGAATGCCCGGCAAGTCATCGGGCACGGCATCGCGGATCAGGTCTGTCATGGCAAGGTTCCGGGATTGAGCAGGCGGTCAGATTAAATGGTTACCAGCCCGCGTACACCCTCGGCCTCCATGTTTTCGCCGCGTCCTTGCTGGACGATTTCGCCACGGGACATCACCAGGTACTGGTCGGCCAGTTCCGCGGCGAAGTCGTAGAACTGTTCCACCAGCAGGATCGCCATATCGCCGCGGGCCGCCAGTTTGCTGATTACCACGCCGATTTCCTTGATCACCGAGGGCTGGATGCCTTCGGTGGGTTCGTCGAGGATCAGCAGGCGCGGCCGGCTGGCCAAAGCGCGGCCGATGGCCAGTTGTTGCTGCTGGCCGCCGGACAGGTCGCCGCCACGGCGGTGTTTCATCTGCAGCAGCACCGGGAACAGCTCGTAGATGAACTCCGGGACGCTCTTGGCTTCCTTGGCGCTGAAGCGTGACAGGCCCATCAGCAGGTTTTCCTCGACGGTCAGGCGCGGGAAGATCTCGCGGCCTTGCGGTACATAGGCGATACCGGCGTGGACCCGCTGATGCGGCTTGAGCTGGGTGATGGCGTGGCCTTCCCAGGACACGCTGCCCTCGCGGGACGGGATCAGGCCCATCAGGCAACGCAGCAGCGTGGTCTTGCCCACGCCGTTGCGGCCCAGCAGGCAGGTGACTTCGCCGACTTTAGCCTCGAAAGACAGGCCGCGCAGGATGTGGCTGCCGCCGTAGTACTGGTGCAGGGAATCGATTTTCAGCATGTGGTTGTCCTTACAGATTGGCACCAATCCTTGTAGGAGCTGGTTTACCTGCGATCGGCCGCTTCGCGCCCGATCGCAGGCAAGCCAGCTCCTACAGAAGAGCGTGATCGCGTTGAGCTAACGACCCAGATAAACCTCAATCACCCGATCATCCGCCTGCACCTGCTCCAGCGAACCCTCCGCGAGCACGCTGCCCTGGTGCAGCACGGTGACGTGGTCGGCGATGCTGCCGACGAAGCCCATGTCGTGCTCCACCACCATCAGCGAATGCTTGCCGGCGAGGCGCTTGAACAGCTCGGCGGTGAACTCGGTCTCGGCGTCGGTCATGCCCGCCACCGGTTCGTCGAGCAGCAGCAGTTGCGGGTCCTGCATCAGCAACATGCCGATTTCGAGGAATTGCTTCTGGCCGTGGGACAACAACCCCGCGGGCCGCTGGCGCGAGCTTTCCAGGCGGATGGTGGTCAGTACTTCGTGGATGCGGTCCTGCTGCTCGCCGCTCAAGCGCGCACCGAGGCAGGCCCAGACCGATTTGTCGGTCTTCTGCGCCAGTTCCAGGTTTTCGTACACGGTCAGCGCTTCGAACACCGTCGGTTTCTGGAACTTGCGGCCAATCCCGGACTGGGCGATTTCCACCTCGCTCATGCGGGTCAGGTCGAGGGTCTCGCCGAACCACGCCTTGCCGCTGGTGGGGCGGGTCTTGCCGGTGATGACGTCCATCATGGTGGTCTTGCCGGCGCCGTTGGGGCCGATGATGCAGCGCAGCTCGCCGACGCCGATGTACAGGTTCAGCGCGGTCAGGGCCTTGAAGCCGTCGAAACTGACGTTGATGTCTTCAAGAGTCAGCACCGTGCCGTGGCGCACGTCCAGGCCCGGGGTGCGCGCCTGGCCGAGGCCGATGGCGTCGCGGCCGCTGCCCGGGTCGAGGATGGGTTCGAGCATGAATTCAGGGTGGATCGACGGAAACTTCATTGTTCGCCCCTTTTCTTCAGCAGGCCGACCACGCCCTTGGGCAGGTACAGGGTGACGAGGATGAACAGCGCGCCGAGGAAGAACAGCCAGAACTCCGGGAACGCCACGGTGAACCAGCTCTTCATACCGTTGACCAGGCCCGCGCCGAGCAGCGGCCCGATCAGCGTGCCGCGACCGCCGAGGGCGACCCACACGGCAGCTTCGATGGAGTTGGTCGGCGACATCTCGCTGGGGTTGATGATGCCCACCTGCGGCACATACAGCGCGCCGGCCAGGCCACAGAGCACGGCGCTCAGCACCCAGACGAAAAGCTTGAACCCGCGCGGGTCGTAGCCGCAGAACATCAGGCGGTTCTCGGCGTCACGCAGCGCGGTCAGTACCCGGCCGAACTTGCTCCGCGCCAGTCGCCAGCCGAGGTACAGGCTGCCCACCAGCAGGGCCACGGTGAGCAGGAACAGCACCGCGCGGGTGCCTTGGGCGGTGACGTCGAAGCCCAGCAGGGTGCGGAAGTTGGTGAAGCCGTTGTTGCCGCCGAAGCCGGTTTCATTGCGGAATAACAGCAGCATGCCGGCGAAGGTCAGGGCCTGGGTCATGATCGAGAAGTACACGCCCTTGATCCGCGAGCGGAAGGCGAAGTAGCCGAACACCAGCGCCAGCAACCCCGGCGCCAGCACCACCAGGCACATGGCCCAGGCGAAGTGCTGGGTGCCGGCCCAGTACCAGGGCAGTTCGGTCCACGACAGGAAACTCATGAACGCCGGCAGGCCGTCGCCCGCAGCTTCGCGCATCAGGTACATGCCCATGGCGTAGCCGCCGAGGGCGAAGAACAACCCGTGGCCGAGCGACAGCAGCCCGGCGTAGCCCCAGACCAGGTCCAGCGCCAGCGCGACGATGGCGTAGCAGAGAATCTTGCCCACCAGCGTCAGGGTGTAGGCCGAGACTTGCAGGGCGTGGCCCTCGGGCAGCAGCGACAACAGCGGCAGTGCAAGCAGGATCAGCAGGACGATGGCGCCGACGGCCAGGGACAACCGTGGCCCGGCTTTTTGCGCGGCAGTGACAAGCAGAGGCTGGTTCATCAGTCGATTACCCGTCCCTTGAGGGCGAACAGGCCTTGCGGGCGTTTCTGGATGAACAGAATGATCAGCGCAAGGATGAGGATCTTGCCGAGCACCGCCCCGATCTGCGGCTCCAGCAATTTGTTGGCGATGCCCAGGCCGAAGGCGGCCCAGAGGCTGCCGGCCAGTTGCCCGACACCGCCGAGCACCACCACCAGGAACGAGTCGATGATGTAGCTCTGGCCGAGGTCAGGCCCGACGTTGCCGATCTGGCTCAGGGCGACGCCGCCGAGGCCGGCGATGCCCGAGCCGAGGCCGAAGGCGAGCATGTCGACGCGACCGGTGGGCACGCCGCAGCAGGCGGCCATGTTGCGGTTCTGGGTGACGGCGCGCACGTTCAGGCCCAGGCGGGTGCGGTTGAGCAGCAGCCAGGTCAGCAGCACCACGAACAGGGCGAAGCCGATGATGACGATGCGGCTGTACGGCAGCACCAGGTTCGGCAGCACCTGCATACCGCCGGACAACCAGGCCGGGTTGGCCACTTCGACGTTCTGCGCGCCGAAGATCAGGCGGATGGCCTGGATCAGGATCAGGCTGATGCCCCAGGTTGCGAGCAGGGTTTCCAGCGGGCGGCCATAGAGATGGCGGATGACCGTGCGCTCCAGCAGCATCCCGACCCCGGCGCTGACGAAGAACGCCAGCGGCAGCGCCAGCAGCGGGTAGAACTCGATGGCGCCGGGCGCATAACGCTGGACTATCACCTGCACCACATAGGTGGTGTAGGCGCCGAGCATCAGCATCTCGCCGTGGGCCATGTTGATCACCCCGAGCAGACCGAAGGTGATCGCCAGGCCGAGTGCCGCCAGCAGCAGGATCGACCCCAGCGACAGCCCGCTGAAGGCCTGGCCGAGCAACTCGCCGATCAGCAGCTTGCGCTTGACCTGGGCCAGGCTGGTTTCGGCGGCGGTGCGCACGCCGGCATCGCTTTCTACCGCCGGGTCGAGCAGCGCTTCGAGGCGGGTGCGGGCCATCGGATCGCCGGTTTCGCCGAGCAGGCGCACGGCGGCGAGACGCACGGCAGGTTCGCTGGCGGCCAGTTGCAGATTGGCCAGGGCCAGGCCAAGCGCGGCGTGCACCGCGTTGTCTTTTTCCTGGGCGAATTGGCGGTCGAGGAACGCGACCTGCGCCGGTTGCGCGCTTTTTTGCAGTTGCTGCGCGGCCTGCAGGCGCAACGCGGCATCGTCGCTGAGCAACTGATGCGCGGCGAGGGCGTTGTCCACCAGCCCGCGCAGGCGGTTGTTCAGACGTAGTTTGCGGTCGTCATCGGGGCCGAGGCGACCTTGTTGCAGCGAGGTCAGCAATGGCAGCCGGTCCGCATCGGGTTGCGCCGCCCAGTCCTGGAGCAGGCGGGCCTGGTCGTTGGGCTTGGCGGTGGCGAAGTATTCGGCTTCGTTGGCGTGAGCGGCGAAGGGCAGCAACAGGCACAGGCAAAGCATGAGACGGTAGAGGGCCTTGGGCATGGCGCGGGGGTCCCTTTGGAGGATTTGAGGTTTTTGGGGCCGCTCTGCGGCCCTTCGCGAGCAAGCTCGCTCCTACGGATAAGGCGTGGCGAGTGTAGGAGCGAGCTTGCTCGCGATGGGGGCTGTATCAGTTGCCCTTCACCGCATAATCCGGCCGCTTGTCGTTACCCGGAATGAACGGGCTCCACGGCTGCGCCCGCAGCGGCTGCTCGGTCTGCCAGACCACGTTGAACTGACCGTCGTCCTGGATTTCGCCGATCATCACCGGCTTGTGCAGGTGGTGGTTGGTCTTGTCCATGGTCAGGGTGAAGCCGGACGGCGCCTTGAAGCTCTGGTCGGCCAGGGCTGCGCGGACTTTGTCGACATCGGTGGACTTGGCCTTCTCGGCTGCCTGCGCCCACATGTGGATGCCGACGTAGGTGGCTTCCATCGGGTCGTTGGTCACCGCCTTGTCCGCGCCCGGCAGGTTCTTGGCCTTGGCGTAGGCTTTCCAGTCGGACACGAACTGGGTGTTGACCGGGTTCTCCACCGACTCGAAGTAGTTCCACGCCGCCAGATGGCCGACCAGCGGCTTGGTGTCGATGCCGCGCAGTTCTTCCTCGCCCACCGAGAACGCCACCACCGGAACGTCTGTGGCTTTCAGGCCCTGGTTGGCCAGCTCTTTGTAGAAGGGCACGTTGGAGTCGCCGTTGACCGTGGAGATGACCGCGGTCTTGCCGCCGGCGGAGAACTTCTTGATGTTCGCGACGATGGTCTGGTAATCGGCGTGACCGAACGGGGTGTAGACCTCTTCGATGTCCTTGTCGGCCACGCCTTTGGAATGCAGGAAGGCGCGCAGGATCTTGTTGGTGGTGCGCGGGTAGACGTAGTCGGTGCCGAGCAGGAAGTAGCGCTTGGCCGCGCCGCCTTCTTCGCTCATCAGGTATTCCACCGCCGGAATGGCCTGCTGGTTCGGCGCCGCGCCGGTGTAGAACACGTTCGGCGACATCTCTTCACCTTCGTACTGCACCGGGTAGAACAGCAGCCCGTTGAGTTCTTCGAACACTGGCAGCACCGACTTGCGCGACACCGAGGTCCAGCAGCCGAACACCACGGCCACTTTGTCCTGGGTCAGCAATTGCCGGCTCTTCTCGGCGAACAGCGGCCAGTTCGACGCCGGGTCCACCACCACCGCTTCCAGCATCTTGCCGTTGACGCCGCCCTTGGCGTTGATCTGCTCGATGGTCATGAGGGCCATGTCCTTGAGCGAGGTTTCGGAGATCGCCATGGTGCCCGACAGCGAATGCAGGATGCCGACCTTGATGGTCTCGGCGGCCTGCAGGGTCCAGCTCATGCCCATCGCGGCAATGGATGCACTGAGGGTAAAGGCCTTGATCAGACTACGACGCTTCATGGTGCTCTCTCTCCGTTGAGTTCTTGGGTGTTGGCGACTCGCGGAAAGGGCTTTTGCAAGTGGTGTGCCGTCTTGTGTACAAGACGGAGACGGTGGGGTTTTGGGGGCATCGCGAGCAAGTTCGCTCCTACAGGGAAGGCGCTAGACCGTGGGTTGGGGGGTGCCCTGTAGGAGCGAGCTTGCTCGCGAAGGACCGCAGCGCGGTCCCAGGGACAGGAGCCAGACTGGTGCCACGCATCAATTCGATGCACAGCAATGAGGCGAAAAAAAGGGGCCGGCTGGCCCCTTCGATAACGTTATCAGTTGCCTCGCACGGCAGTGCGCGGATGGCGCCTGTTGCGCACGAACTGGTAGGTCACGGTCAGCAACACGAACCACAACGGCGTGACGATCAGCGCCTGGCGGGTGTCGCTCTCGAAGCTCAACAGCACCAGGATCGCGGCGAAGAACACCAGGCACGCCCAGCACATGAAGCGACCGCCAGGCATCTTGTACTTCGACGCCGCATGCAGCGCGGCGCGGTGCGTGCGGTACTTCAGGTACGACAGCAGGATCAGCGACCAGACGAACATGAACAGGATCGCCGAGACGGTGGTGACCAGGGTAAAGGCCTCCACCAGGTCCGGGATCACGTACATCAGCGCGGCGCCGAGCAGCAGGCAGGTGCAGGAGAAATACAGGCCGTTTGCCGGCACGTCACGGCTGGAGAGCTTTTCGAACGCCTTGGGCGCGTCGCCTTCCTGGGCCAGGCCGAACAGCATGCGGCTGGTGGAAAACACGCCGCTGTTGGCCGACGAGGCGGCGGACGTCAGCACCACGAAGTTGATCACCGCCGCGGCGGCCGGCAGGCCCGCGAGGATGAACAGTTCCACGAACGGGCTCTTGCCCGGCACCACGTCACGCCATGGGGTCACCGCCATGATGGCGATCAGGGCGAAAACGTAGAACATGATGATCCGCAGCGGGATGGAGTTGATCGCCCGTGGCAGGGTGCGCTCCGGGTCCTTGGCTTCGGCGGCGGTGGTGCCGACCAGCTCGATGCCGACAAAGGCGAACACGGCGATCTGGAACCCGGCGAAGAAGCCCATCAGTCCGTGGGGGAACATGCCCTCGTCATTCCACAGGTGGGCGAAGCTGGCGGTGTTCCCGGTGGGCGACTGGAAGCCGCTGAACACCATGTACAGGCCGGTGCCGATCAGGCCGAGGATGGCGACGATCTTGATCATCGCGAACCAGAACTCGATCTCGCCGAACAGCTTCACGGTGATCAGGTTCAGCGACAGCAGCACGCCGACACAGGCCAGCGCCGGTATCCATTGCGGCAGGTCGGGGAACCAGAACTGTGAGTACGCGGCGATCGCGATCACATCGGCGATGCCGGTGATGATCCAGCAGAACCAGTAGGTCCAGCCCGTGAAGTAGCCGGCCCAGGGGCCGAGCAGGTCGGCGGAGAAATCGATGAAGGATTTGTAGTTGAGGTTCGACAGCAGTAGCTCGCCCATCGCCCGCATGACGAAGAACAGCATGAAGCCGATGATCATGTAGACGAAAATGATCGACGGGCCGGCGAGGCTGATGGTCTTGCCCGAACCCATGAACAGACCGGTGCCGATGGCACCGCCGATGGCGATCAACTGGATGTGGCGGTTGGTGAGGTTGCGTTGCAGGTGGTGTTCCTGCGAGTCCTTTGTGAGGTCTTGATTCATTGCATGCATTCCATAAATTGCAGTCTTCTTGTGCGTGAAGCGGCGGGTAGGCTAACACGCAAACCCGCAACCTAGACGCGGCAAAGTGACTCGACTTTAGGGGCATGCGCTTGAGCGAAGATGAAGCTGGCGTCTTGCGGACGCCTCGGTTTTCTTATGGCTTGAGCCCGAAACTAGACGACAGGCGCTCGATATGATCCCCGATTGCCCCTTTTAGACCGATCGCCTTGAGGTCAGGTGCTTCTTCCGCCAATCGATGAAGAAATGCCCTCATATCGTTCTTGATCCGGGCTGGCAATTCGATGGGCTCATCCGTCAATTGACCGCTTAACAGCAGTACATCGTTGCGGTGTTTGCGGATGGTCTTGCTGTCGATCTGTACACCGTCTTGCCTTCGTGCCGAGAGGATGAGCCAGGCATGTGCCTTGAGCGGGATAAGCCTGTCAGCGCCAATGAAAGTCACCTCCTCATTGTGTTGCCGACCCTCCAGGAGGAATGCGTAGTAGGGCTCTTCAAGAAGGATCGCGGACAGGCTTGATACCGATTCGTCTGTCGGTATCGGTGTCAGCGTGGCGTTCTGTGGGTGTTCCAGGCCTTCAGGTGCGCGGGAAAACAATTCCAGTTGTACCGGGTAGGCGTCGTTACCGGGATTTTGAAACCGATAAAAGACGGGGCGTTCGCCACCGATCTGACGTATCTGGTAATCACCGGCCTTGATGAAGTCCCAGAAGTGGCCAACGAATTCTGCGTTCAGTGCCTCGATGACCAGAACGATGTCCAGGTCCTTGGTCGCCCGGAATGGCAGACCGGCTTCATCCATCGTCAGCCAGGAAGCAACACCGCCAATCAAGACGTATTGGTCGCGCCAGGCCCTGAAATGCTGTCCGAAAATGTCTAACCCTCTGATCCCAGCCATGCGACCTCTTCCCTGATTGCATCCAGCGCTATTTGCACACGCTCATCCGGACTGTCCTCCAGGCTGAGTAACAAGGAGGCCTGGTCCGCGATCTCGTTTTCTATCGTGAGGCTTCGGTAGGACCAGATTTCCACCCATGCTCTGACGTCGTCCACCGAGTCGGCTACCTTGAATGCCTTCTCTTTCAGCATCAAATCGAAGGTGTTTCGGATCATGCCGTACACCGGCTGTGCCGGCCCGGCCAGTAGCGTGTAGCTGGCCAGTGCCGTTTCACCCGCCAGAAACAAGCCGTCGCTGATATGAAGCGGTCTGTCGATCGGGATTGTTCGTTTTACCGGCGAGCGCATCCATTGGCGGGTACTTTTGAACACCGTGGCCGGGTCGGCGGTGAACGAGTAGACGTTGGTTACTCCGCGGCGTTGAGCGGCCTCAATGATGTTCAGTGCCAGTAGTTGATCGATCACTTTGGAAAGCGTGACTCGGCTGTACTCGAAATTGCCCATGATTGCGCTGGAGGTGTAGAGGCTGTCACTGTCCCATCCCTCATACAGACGGCCCAGCAGCATCGCTTGAGTCGCCGGAAGCAGGGTGGACACCTCTTGCTCGTTTCTGCGTTTGCGAACGTGCTCGCGCAGATCCATTGCCAGTTCCGGGATGAACATCTGTGAGCCGGGCTGGATGAAGTTGAGGTGGTGAGTAATCAGGCTTCGTCGGTCAGCGGACGAGAGCGATTTACAGGCGTAGACGACCACCTTGTCGGTGGCTTTCTGGACCTGCTGGATGTGTTTGCGCAGCGTCACTGCGCCAGGGTATGCATCTTCGCGGGACAGCAGCAGAAGCATCGATAGCGAGGGGCCCGATTTGCTGCCTAGCCATAAGGTCAGGTCAGCCAGCGTGTAGGTATCCCTGATGTGAAAGGGAAGCTTGGCTACTGAAGCGGTTTTCAACTGGACTTCCGCATTCAGCAAGGAGCCAACGTAGAGTCTGATGTCGTCACGAAGAGCTGGCATATTGAATGACCTTGTAAACCCGTTTTTGCAATGTAATCCAAGATGGTTAACAGATCAAAAAACAGGTTTACAAGGTTTTCAGCGGTCGGGATCTCAAACCCGCGCCGTCAACAACCGCCTCCCGAACACTTTGTCCAACCCCCACACCACCAGCATCGACACCCCCACCAGCGGAAACGCTACGCCCAGCACCAGCATGACCACAGTGGCGGTCTTCCAGCGTGGCAGGTCGTGACGCAGCGGCGGTACGCCGAGGCCGCCTTCGGGGCGGCGTTTCCACCACATCACCAGGCCGCTGACCGAGCCCAGCAATACCATCAGGCAGATCAGCAGGATCAGCATCTGGTTGAACCAGCCGAACATCTTGCCTTCATGCAGCATGACCCCCAGTTCCGTGGCCCGGGCCACCGGGCTGTAGTCTTTCCAGCGCACGTCCACCAGAACCTTGCCGGTGTATTGGTCGACATGCAGGGTGGCGTCGTTGCGCGGGTCGTCGGCGAATACGGCGATGGTGAACACGCCGCTGGCCGTGGTAGGCGGGGTGATGCTGTAGCCGGGTTCGACGCCGCGTTGGTTGGCCAGCTCCTCGACCTGTTGCAGGCTGACCTGCGGCGCAGCCGGGGCGTTGTCCATCGCCATGTGCCCCTGGTGCTCGGCATGGGCACCGGACGACTGCGGCATCGGCGTGTTTTCCACCGCCCAGGGCACGGTCTGGCGGGCGGCGGTGTTGAGGGTGCGGGCTTCCTGGTCGGAGGTCGGCACCTCGTTCCACATCGCTGCCGGAAAGCGGTTCCACAGGTCGGCGTATTGCTTGCCCCAGAAGCCGGTCCAGGTCATGCCGCTGAGCAGCATCAGCAGCAGGACCAGCGAACCCCAGAATCCGCTGACCGCGTGCAGGTCACGCCAGAGCAGACGCCCGCGGGCGCTCAGGCGCGGCCACAACACGCCGGCCATTCGCCCGCCCCGCGGCCACCACAGATACAGGCCGGACACCACCAGGACGATGCCCCAGCCCGCGGCCAGTTCCACCAGGCGGTCGCCCGTGGTGCCGATCATCAGTTCGCCGTGCAGCGCGCGAGCCACGGCTTGCAGGTTGCTCTTGGCATCCTGCGCGCCGAGCAGCGTGCCGGTGTACGGATCGACGAATACGTTGAGTTCCTGCTCGCCGTTCTTGACCACGAACTGTGCGCTGCGGTCGGCGGCCGGCGCCGGCAGGTACTGGCTGACCTGGCCCTGTGGATAAGCGGCCTTCACGGTGTGCAGCAGGTGGTCGGCGCCATGCCGGTGGTGACCGGCCTCGACCACCATCAGCGAGCGGTACATCAGCGGATCGAGCTGTGGCTTGAACAGGTAGATGATCCCGGTGATGGCCAGCAGGATCATGAACGGCGCCACGAACAACCCGGCATAGAAATGCCAGCGCCAGGCCAGGTTGTAGAAGGAAAACGAAGGTTTGCTCATGGAGCGCTCCCAGGTGGTGGGCGCGGCGACTGGCCGCGCCCGGGTTAGATCAGAAACTCAGGTCGACCTTGGTCCAGAGCGTACGCCCCGGCTCGCTGACCGGTTCAAAGCCCGAGTAGCCGAAGCCGGCGTTGCCCGCCAGGTTCAGGTGCTCGGCGTAGGCTTTGTCGAACAGGTTGTCGACGCCGGCGCTGAGCTTGAGGTTCTTGCTCACACGATAGGCGCCGTTGAGCGAGAACACGCCGAAACCGCCGGTTTTCTCGAAGTCCTTGCCGACGATGTTGCCGTAGTTTTCCGAGATGCGATTCTGCGCCGAGACCAGTCGCCACAGGGCGCCGGCACTCCAGTCGGATTCGCTGTAGGTCAGGCCGAGGCGGCTTTCCAGCGGCGGCATCTGCGGCAGGGCCGAGCCGTCGCTGCTGTTCTTGCCCCAGGCGTAGGCCAGGGTCGCATCGGCTTTCCAGTTGCTGGTCAGTTGATAGGCGACACCCAGTTCGCCGCCCATGATCCGCGCGTCGACGTTGCCGGCGCGGGAGACGCTGGTGCCAGCGGTGTAGTCGTAGAGGATGAAGTCGCGGACCTGGCCGATATAGCCCGAGGCCCAGGCTTCCAGGTCTTCGGTCTTGTACTGGATGCCGAAGTCCAGTTGCGTGGTCTTCTCTGGCTTGATCGCATCGAAGGCATTGACCGAGCCGGCCGGGCCGAACGTGGGCGAGAACAGCTCCCAGTAATCGGGGAAACGCTGCACATGGCCGATCCCGACGTAGGCGGTGGCCGGCGCGTCGACCAGATCGTGCTCGTAGCGCAGGAAGCCGCTGGGCAGGGTGTCGGCGCGGGTGTTGCCGGCGGTGCGGTTGGGCACGGTCATCATTCCGGACGTGACGGTCTTGCGGAAATCCCTGGCCGAGGCGCGGTCCAGGCGGGCGCCGCTGACCAGGCGATCCTGGCTGTCCAGCTCCCAGGTCAGCTCGCCGAACGCGCCGTAGTTATGGAAATCCGCGTCCTTGGTCCACGGCTGCTGCTTGTGCACGTCGATGCCCATGCCACCGCGCTTGCGGTGTTCGTTGGTCTGGGCGTCGATGCCGGCGACCAGACTGACGTCTTCCCAGCGCCAGGTGCCCTTGATGCGCGCGCCCATGGTGCGGCGGTCGACGTTGCTGGCCATGGGGCCGGCCATCATCCCGGTGCCGGAGGTGGTGCGCAGGCTGTAGTTGTCCATCACATGGTCGGCGTAGTTGTAGTAGACCTGCGCTTCGAGCTTGTCGAAGACCTCGCCGATATTGGACTTCTCGAAACGCAGGCCGAGGCTTTCGCGCTTGAACTGCGAACCGTCCATGCCACGCCCGGCGTAGCGTGCTTCACCGTCGCCGCGGCCAGCGGTCAGCTCCAGCAGGGTGTCGCTGTCCGGGGTCCAGCCAACGGCGACGTCGCCGTTCCACTTGTCCCATTTCGACGGCACGGTGTCGCCATGGCCGTCTTCATAGTCGTCGGAGCGCGACTGGTTGCCGACGAAGCGCACGTAGCCCTGGCTGCCACCGGCGGCGGCATCCAGCACCTTGTCGAAACGGCCATTGGAGCCGGCCAGTAGGCTGGCGTTGACCCGGGTGCCCAGCTCGCCGAATTTCTCCGGCTCGCGGTCGAAGAGGATGGTTCCGGCGGACGCGCCCGGGCCCCACTGCACGCTTTGCGGGCCCTTGATCACGGTGAGGCGGTCGTAGGTTTCCGGGGAAATGTAGGAGGTCGGCGCGTCCATCCGGTTCGGGCAGGCGCCGAGCATCAGGCCGCCGTTGGTGAGGATGTTCAGCCGCGAGCCGAACATGCCGCGCAGCACCGGGTCACCGTTGGTGCCGCCGGAGCGGATCGCCGAGAAACCGGGGATGGTCTTCAGGTAGTCGGCACCGTCGCTGGCCGGGACGGGCTGGCGCGGGTCCTTGGGGTTGGTGACCACGGTCAGCGGCGAACTGGGCGCCACGGCGGTGATGACCGTGGGGCTGAGTTCCGGCTGGCCGTGGTCATGGCCTTCGTGGCCGGTTTCCGCGGCCAGGGCCGCGGGAACGAAGAGGCTGCCGCACAGCAGCGCAATGGTCCCGCGCAGGGACAAACGATAGACAGGGGTGGAGCTGGACATAGGTCTTCCAACATCGATCAGTCATGAAGGTGCGCACGCACGCGGCGATAGGCCGGTGACGAGCGCTGTTTCGGAATGTTCAGACGACGTTGCGGGAAGGTGGCGCGCGGCTGCGGGCGCCGGGGAAGAACGCCGGGCGCGGATGGCCCTGGCGGGGTAGAACGACAAGACGGTGGCTGGCCGGGACGGCCTCGCTGTTGAGCAGGCTCAGTTGCTGCGGCAGTGCCGGGCAATGGAAGAACAGGCTGCAATAGCCGCACTTCTCCCACATGACGTGCAGCGACGAATCGCCGCCACCATGGTGCGCCTCGCCGTGATGGCCCGCCGCGTCGTCCGTGCCTGCGCCCATGTCCATGTTCATCGACATGGAGGTGCTGTGATCCATCGGCATCGACTGGGAAACCAGCGGTCCGATGAAGATCATCAGCATGGCGAACAGGCTCAGCCAGCCCGCGCGCAGTGTCCTGTGGTCAGGGCGCGGGGGCCGGTGGCGTCCGGTGCGGGCGAGGCTCATGGCGAGCGGCGCTCAGGGATCAGTGCTGGTGCTGGTGCTCGTCGCTGCCTTCAGGCGGCTGCTTCTGCACCGCGACGTCCACGGTGATATCGCCGGCCTTTTCGAAGTGCAGGGTCAGCGGGAAGCGCTTGCCGTCGACGAGCAGGCTGCGGTCCTTGGGCTGCATGATCATCACGTGGTAGGCGCTCGGGCTGAACACCACTTTGCCGCCCGCCGGCACGGCGACGTTGGCGACTTGCTGCATGCGCATCACGTCGCCGGTCATCACGTGTTCGTGCAACTCGGAACGGTCGCTGATTGGGGTGTCGACGCTGAGCAGGCGGTCGTCCTCCTTGCCCTTGTTGTCGATGATGAAATAGGCCGCCACGTTGGGTGCGTTCGGTGGCAGTTGCAGCGACCACGGGTGGGCGATATGCAGGTCACCCTTGGTGTATTCGTGGGCACTGGCGAAGCTGGCGGGCAGCAGCAGGGCAGCCAGCATCAGGACGTTCTTGAGCATGAAAAATCTCCGGTCGATTCAGATTGTTCGCAGGTATCAGCGTAGTGAATCAAACGGCGGGAGAGGCGCGGGGATTGAGCGAGGGCCACAGTTCACGGGGCGTGGGCTGGGTGGGCTGGGCGATGGCCAGCGGGGTGGCGAAGGCGTATGTCGGCAGGACCAGTTGCGGCGCCTGGCCCGGCAGCGCCAGCAACGGCGCGGCACCGGAGCAGCACCAGCAATGCTGCATCACGGCGTGATCGTCGTTTTGCGGGTCGGCTTGGCCGAGGGAAACGGCGATCAGCTTGGTGCCGCCGGTGGAACAGAAGGCGCCCCACAGCAGTTGCTCGGCGGGCGCCCTGGCGGCGTTGGCGGACAACGGCATCGCCAGCAGATTGAACAGCACTGCGAAGCAGGCGATCCAGGCAAGGGCGGGCCGGTGTGCGGGCATGGGTTGATCCGGTGGGATTCGAATGATGGCTATTTAGCCTGAAACTCCCGGGGATGTAAAAAATGGGGGTGTGATGAAGTGTCGCAGTCGATTCGCAAGGTGTGGGAGCAACTGCGCAGACCATCGCGCCGAACCGTCGCGATGGCCTGCACAGCAGGTCAGGCCTTCGCCCGACCCAGCATGCCCCTGACCGCCTCTTGCAGGTCCGCCGGCAACACCACCAGCTTGGCGTTGTTGCTGGCCGCGAGGCTTTCCATGGCGCTGATGTAGCGTTCGCCCAGCAGGTACATGGCCGGGGTCACGTCATTGCCCACGGCGTTCTTGACCAGGGTGATGGCCTGGGCCGAAGCCTCGGCCAGGTTGACCTGGGCGGCGGCATCGAGCTTGGCCGATTCCTGACGCGCCTGGGCTTCGAGGATCGCCGCCTGCTTGGCGCCTTCGGCGCGGGTCACGTCGGCTTTACGCTCACGCTCGGCCGCGGCCTGGCGTTCCATGGCCGACTGCATGCTCGGCGAGGGCTTGATGTCCTGGATTTCCACCGAACGCACGGTGATGCCCCAGTCTTCGGTCTGCTCCGACATCGCGTCGCGCAGGCGCGCCTTGATCTGCTCGCGGCTGGACAGCGCTTCGTCCAGTTCCATGGCGCCGACGATGGCGCGCAGCGAGGTCATGGTCAGGCTGGTAACCGCGTAGGCGTAGTTCACCACGCCGTAGGCGGCTTTCTGCGGGTCCACCACCTTGGCGAAGCACAGGGCGTTGGCGACGATCACCGCGTTGTCCTTGGTGATGATTTCCTGCTGCTGCACGTCGAGGATGATGTCCTTGGTCGGCAGGCGGTAGGCCACCACGTCCATGTACGGGATGAGGATGTTCAGGCCCGGCTTGAGGGTGTTGTGGTAGCGCCCCAGGCGCTCGACGATCCATTCCTCGCCCTGCGGCACGATGCGTACGCCCTTGAACACCGTGATGAGGACGAACAGGGCGATGGTGGCGGTAATGATCAGACTGGTCATGACATTTCTCTTCCTTTGATGGTGTCTTGAAACGCTTTCAGGCCTTGCCGACCCGGACAATGTTGCCTTCGATTGCGAGGATGCGGACCCGCTCGCCGGAGGCGATGTCGCTGTTGGCGATGCAGACCCACTCTTCATTGCCGAGGATCGGCTTCTGGAAACGGACGCGGCCTTTCTGGAATTCCGAGACGGGCGCGGTCAGCAGGCCGACTTCGCCGATCACTTCGTCGGCGGTCCAGCGGTTGTCCGCCTTGCGGGGTTTGAACACCTTGAACCAGAGGGCGACGGTGAGGGACGAGAGCACCACCCAGATCATCAGCTCGCTGGCCAGGGACAGGCCCGGCACCAGCCCGGCGATCACGCCGACCGCCACGGCGCCGATGCCGAACCAGATGATGAAGAAGGTGGGCAGTACCAGTTCCAGCAAGATCAGGCCAAAGCCCAGAACGAGCCAGATCCACCATTGCAGTTCCATAGTCGAAGCCTTGCGTAGGGAAAAGGATGAGGCATTGGAATCGCTTGCTGGTGTGTTGGCAATACCCGAGTGGTGCACTGGCCTATTACAGGAGGTGTCCGTCAGCCAGCGCGGCGAGCAGCGCGGCCGGGTCGGTGAAGTGACGGTCGACCTCGGGCAGTGCCGGACGGCCGAGAATCAGCACCGGCACGCCGCGCTCGCGGGCCACCTGCAACTTCGGTTCGGTGGCGCCGCTGCCGCTGTTCTTGCTGATCAGCACGTCGATCTGGCGGCGTTCGAACAGCTGCCGCTCGTCGTCCAGCAGGAACGGTCCACGGGCGCCGATTACTTCGCAGCGGTCGTTGCCGGGGCAGGCGTCGAGGGCGCGCAGGGTCCAGAACTGATGGTCGGGTATTTCATCCAGATGTTGCAGCGGTTCGCGGCCGAGGGTGAACAGCGGGCGGCGGAAGGTGTGCAGTGCGGCGATCAGTTCGGCCCAGTCGGCGACCTCGCGCCAATCGTCGCCGGCCTGGGCCTGCCACGCGGGACGGCGCAGGGCCCAGCAGGGAATGCCGGCGAGGGTCGCGGCGCGGGCGGCGTTGGCGCTGATTTGCGCGGCGTAGGGGTGGGTGGCGTCGATCAGCAGGTCGATGCCTTCGGCGCGCAGGTAGGCGGCCAGGCCGTCCGCGCCGCCATAACCGCCGACGCGCACCTGGCACGTCAGGTCATCCGGCACCCGGCCGATCCCGGCCAGGCTGTAGACGTGCTCGGGCCCCAACTGACGGGCGATGCGCAGGGCCTCGGTGACGCCGCCGAGCAGCAGGATGCGCCGGCTCATTGCACACCCGCCTTGCCGACGATGCCGCCCTGGCGGTCGATGGCGAACACTTCGACCTGCACCTGCGCCGGCACCACGCTGCGGGCGAAAGCCAGGGCATGGGCGCAGACCGCATCGCCCAGCGGCACGCCGGCGGCATGGGCCAGGGCCAATGCCTGCTGGCTGGTGTTGGCCTGGACGATGGTCGCTTGCAGCGCCGCATCGGCGCCGACCGCCGCGGCCCATTGCGCCAATTGCGGCAGGTCGATGCTGGAATGGCGGCTGTGCAGGTCCATGTGCCCGGCGGCCAGTTTGCTGATCTTGCCGAAGCCTCCGCACAGGCTCAGGCGCGCCACCGGCACCTTGCGCAGGTGCTTGAGCACCGCGCCGACGAAGTCGCCCATCTCGATCAGGGCGATTTCCGGCATGCCGTAGACCCGGCGCATGGTGTCTTCGCTGGCGTTGCCGGTGCAGGCGGCGATGTGTTCGTAGCCGTTGGTCTTGGCGACGTCGATGCCTTGGTGGATCGAAGCGATGTAGGCCGAGCAGGAGAAGGGCCGGACGATGCCGCTGGTGCCGAGGATCGACAGCCCGCCGAGAATGCCCAGGCGCGGGTTCATGGTTTTCAGCGCGAGGTTTTCGCCGTCTTGCACGTTCACCGTGACCTCGAAACCGCCCGTGTAGCCGCAGCTTGCGGCGAGGTTCAGCAGGTGCTCGGTCATCATCCGCCGCGGCACCGGGTTGATCGCCGGTTCGCCCACCGTCAGCACCAGTCCGGGCCGGGTCACGGTGCCGACGCCTTGGCCGGCGACGAAGCGCACGCCGGGTTCGTCCAGCAGGCGCACGCGGCTATAGAGCAGGGCGCCGTGGGTCACGTCGGGGTCGTCGCCCGCATCCTTGAGCGTGCCGGCCTCGGCGCCCGCCGCGTGCAGGCGGCAGAACTCCAGGCGCATCTGCACCTGCTTGCCCTTGGGCAGGGTGATTTCCACTGCGTCGTGCGCTTGCCCGGTCAACAGCAGGCGCGCGGCGGCGAGGCTGGTGGCGGTGGCGCAACTGCCGGTGGTCAGGCCGCTGCGCAGCGGCGCCGGCTGTTCGGCGGTTTCGTCACGCATGCTTGATGGCGTCTAGCAGGGTGATCGGCAGCGCCTGGCGCCAGGTGTCGAAGCCGCCCAGCGGCTGGGCGTGGGCGACATGAATGCGGGTCAGTTCACCGCCGTGGCGTTCGCGCCAGTCCATCAGGCGTACTTCGCTTTGCAGGGTCACCGCGTTGGCGACCAGCCGGCCGCCGGGGCGCAACTGCTCCCAGCAGTGTTCCAGCACGCCGGGCACGGTGACGCCGCCGCCGATGAAGATCGCGTCCGGGCGTTCCAGGCCGTGCAGCGCGTCCGGCGCGCGTCCGCGCACCAGTTGCAGACCCGGTACGCCGAGGGCGTCGCGGTTGAGTTCGATCAGTTGCTGGCGGCCGTCGTCGGCTTCGATCGCCAGGGCGCGGCACGCCGGGTGCGCGCGCATCCACTCGATGCCGATCGAGCCGCTGCCGGCGCCGACATCCCAGAGCAACTCGCCCGGTTGCGGGGCGAGGCGGGCGAGGGTGATGGCGCGGACATCGCGCTTGGTGATCTGTCCGTCATGCTGGAAGGCGTTGTCCGGCAGCCCGGCGAGGGGCGACAGGCGCGGCGCGTTGGCGTCGGCGCGGCATTCGATGGCGACCAGATTAAGGTCGGCGATAGCGTGCTCATTCCAGTCGCTGGCGCTACCTTGCCGGTGACGTTCGGCGCTGCCGCCCAGGTGTTCCAGCACCTGCAACTGGCTCGGGCCGAAGCCGCGTTCGCGCAGCAATGCGGCGATCGCGGCGGGGCTGTCGCCATCGTTGCTCAGCACCAGCAGGCGCTGACCGCTGTAGAGGTGGGCGTTGAGTTGCGCCAGCGGACGGGCGACCACGGAAACAATGACCACGTCCTGCAACGGCCAGCCGAGGCGGGCGGCGGCGAGGGCGCAGGAGGAGGGCGCGGAAATCACGTTCAGCTCATCGGCCGGGACTTGCCGCGCGAGGCTGGCGCCAACGCCGTAGAACATCGGGTCGCCGCTGGCCAGCACGCACACCGGCTCGCCGCGCAGGGCCAGCACCGGCGCCAGCGAGAACGGGCTCGGCCAGGTCAGGCGCTCGGCCTTCAGGCAATGGGGCAGCAGGTCGAGCTGGCGTGGGCTGCCGAACACCCTGGCGGCGTGCAGCAGGGCGCGCCGGGCTTGCTTGCCGAGGCCGCTGAAGCCGTCTTCGCCGATTCCTACTATGGTCAACCAGGGCGCCATGCCGTTCCTCTTTTCCGGGCCTATCCGACCGGCAGGCTTGGCCCGCCGCCGGGCAAAGCAGGCATAATACCGCGCCTTCCGATGCCCAGCCCCATTTCACGATTGACGGGTGAACCCTTGAATCAGTCCCAGCCCGCTCCTGCCATTCGCCCCTCGGCCTGCCCGGGGCTGTGGCGCATTGTCCAGGCACGCGACGGTGGCATCTCGCGGATCAAGCTCGATGCCGGGCACCTGGATGCCGACCAGGCCGAAGCGGTGGCCGAGGCCGCCGAGCGTTTCGCCGGTGGCGTGATCGAGGTGACCAACCGCAGCAACCTGCAGATTCGTGGCGTTGGTAACGACCCGCAGGGTCTGATCGCGCACCTGCTGGCGGCTGGCCTGGGCCCGCGGGTCGCCGCCGGTGACGACGTGCGCAACCTGATGCTCAGCCCCGCCGCGGGCCTCGACCCGGCCCTGCTGTTCGACACCCGCGCGCTGGGCGCGCAGATACTCGACCTGCTGCAGACCACGCCGCGCTTCCATGCGCTGTCGGCCAAGTTCGCCGTGCAGCTCGATGGCGGCGAAGACCTGGCGATGCTCTGGCACCCCCATGACCTCTGGCTGTCGCCGCTGCGCCTGGATGGCGAGCTATGGCTGGGCTTCGGCCTGGCGGGTTGTCCGGGTCAGGATGCGCCGGTGGCCGCCGTGCCGCTGGCGGCGGGGCTGGCGCTGGTGCGGGCGGTGCTGGAGCGGTTTCTCGATCTGGCCGATGCCGGTCAATCGCGGATGCGCCAGTTACTGGAGGCGCTGTCCACCGACGCCTTTCTCGCCGGCCTGCCGTTGGCGCTGCGCCGCGACGCCGCGGTGCTCGACTGGCGCCGCCCCAGACGTGACCTCGCGCGCCACCTGGGTGTCTATCCCCAGCAGCAGGCCGAGCGGGTCGCGGTGGGCGCGATGGCGCCGCTGGGTCGCCTGAGCGCGGCGCAATTGCGCGGCGTCGGCGGGCTGGCCCGAGAATTGGGCGACGGCAGCCTGCGCATGACCCCCTGGCAGAGCGTGCTGCTGCCGAACATTGCCGTTGGCCGCGCCGAACGGGTGCTGGCCGCCTTGCTTCACCTTGGTTTGATCACCGACGCCGCCGAGCCGCTGGCCGGCGTGGTCGCCTGCACCGGCTCGGCCGGCTGCGCCAAGGCCCTCGCCGACACCAAGGGCGATGCGCTGCAACTGGCCTTCAGCCTGCGCCAGCCCGTTCCGGTGGCCGGCATTCACTTGAGCGGCTGCGGCCGCTCCTGCGCCATGGCGCATACCGCGCCGGTCACCTTGCTGGCGGTCGGCCCCGGTCGTTACGACCTGTATTTTCACGACCCGGCCCTGCCGGGCCCCGGCGCTGTCGCCGGGCGCAACCTGACACTGGAAGAAGCGGGCGCCACGCTGGACGCCCGCCCACGGAGCAACCCTCGATGATTGATTACATCCGCGACGGCCAGGAGATTTATCGCAACTCCTTCGCCATCATTCGCCAGGAGGCCCGCCTGGAGCGGATTCCGGCCGACCTGGAAAAGCTCGCGGTACGGGTGATCCATGCCTGCGGCATGGTCGAGGTGGTCGATGCCCTGCGCTTTTCCGAAGGCGCCGGCAAGGCCGGGCGTGAAGCCCTGGCCGCTGGCGCGCCGATTCTCTGCGACGCGCGGATGGTCGCCGAAGGCATCACCCGCGCCCGCCTGCCGGCCAACAACGAGGTGATTTGCACCTTGCGCGACGACAGCGTTCCGGACCTCGCCAAGGAACTGGGCAACACCCGTTCGGCGGTAGCCCTGGAGCTGTGGCGCCCGCACCTGGAAGGCAGCGTCGTGGTGATCGGCAACGCGCCGACCGCGCTGTTCTACCTGCTGGAAATGATCGACGCCGGCGCACCGAAACCGGCGCTGATCCTCGGCTTCCCGGTGGGCTTCGTCGGCGCGGCGGAGTCCAAGGCGATGCTGGCGGCGGACAGCCGTGGCGTGCCGTTCGTGATCGTCGAAGGGCGTCTGGGCGGCAGCGCCATGGCTGCCGCCGCGGTCAACGCCCTCGCCACGGAGGTTGAATGATGCAGGCCCGCGGACGTTTGCTCGGCCTGGGCGTGGGCCCCGGCGATCCCGAGCTGATCACCCTCAAGGCCCTGCGTCTGCTGCGTGAAGCGCCGGTGGTGGCGTACTTCGTCGCCAAGGGCAAGCGCGGCAATGCCTTCGGCATCATCGAGCAGTACCTGCAAAGCGAGCAGACCCTGCTGCCGCTGGTTTATCCGGTGACCACCGAGGCGCTGCCGGCGCCGCTGTCCTACGAGCAGGTCATCAGCGATTTCTACGATGCCGCCAGCATCGAGGTTGCCGCGCACCTGGACGCGGGCCGCGACGTGGCGGTGATCTGCGAGGGCGATCCGTTCTTTTACGGCTCCTACATGTACCTTCACGATCGCCTGGCCGAACGCTATGACGCCCAGGTGATCCCGGGTGTCTGCTCGATGCTCGGTGGTGCTTCGGTGCTCGGCGCGCCGCTGGTGTACCGCAACCAGAGCCTGTCGGTGTTGTCCGGCGTGCTGCCCCATGACGAACTCAAGCGCCGCCTGGCCGATGCCGACGCGGCGGTGATCATGAAGCTCGGGCGCAACTTCCCCAAGGTCCGCCAGGTGCTGGCCGAACTGGGTCTTGATGGCCGCGCGCTGTATGTGGAGCGGGCGACCATGGGCAACCAGAAGATCGTCGCGCTGGATGAGGTCGACCCGGCGTCGTCGCCGTACTTCTCGCTGATCATCGTTCCCGGCGAAAGGTGGCAAGGCTGATGACCCGACGCGCACCGGCCATTGTCATCCTCGGCAAAGGCAGCCTGGCCACGGCCCGCAAGATCCAGCAGCTTTATCCCGATGCCCTGATCCACGGCCTGGCTGGCCGGGTCGAGGGCGTCGATGTCAGCTATCAGGAGTTCGGCGCGAGCTTGCGCCAGCTCTATCAACAGGACACGCCGATCATCGCCTTGTGCGCCGCCGGCATCGTGATCCGCAGCCTCGCCGGCGTATTGCTGGAGAAGGGCGCGGAGCCGCCGGTGCTGGCCGTGGCCGAGGACGGTAGCGCGGTCGTGCCGCTGCTGGGCGGGCTGGGCGGGGTGAATGTCATGGCCCGGGAAATCGGCGCCGGACTGGGCGTTGCCGCGGCGATCACCACCAGCGGCGAACTGCGCTTCGGCACCTGCCTGCTCAACCCGCCCAGCGGCTATGCCCTGGCGGACCTGGAGCTGGGCAAGCGCTTCGTCTCCGACTTGCTGGCCGGCGAGCGCGTGCGCATCGAGGGCGCCGCGCCGTGGCTCGACGAAGCGCGCTTGCCGCAGGACGAGCAGGCGTCGCTGACCATCCATGTTGGCTGCGCCGAGCGTGAGGCGGCGGCCAACGAATTGCTGATCCACCCGCGCTGTGTGCTGGTGGCGGTTTCCACCTCGGTCGCGGCACCGGCCGAAGCGGTTCGCGCAGCCCTGCACGAGGCGAAGATCGCCGAGGCGTCGCTGGCGTGCCTGCTCGCCAATGACGACGAGATGGCCGCGCCGGCCTTGCACGACGCGGCGCGGGAGTTAGGTGTGCCGCTGCGTTTCGCCCCGGCACAAGCCTCGGTCAGCGCCCTGGCGGCGCGGGCATTGCCGCAGTTGCTGGCACCGCAGGCGGTGGGCGAGGGCCTGGCGATTGCCGTGGCCAACGCGCCGATCGATCCGCAACGCATTGGCCAGGGCCGAGGCCGCGTCGCGGTGATCGGCCTCGGTCCGGGTTCCGCCGAACTCATGGCGCCAGCGGTCAAGGCCGAGTTGGCGCGGGCCAACGATGTGCTCGGCTACGAAACCTATGTGCGCATGGCTGGGCCATTCCGTGCCGATCAGGTGCTGCACTGCACCGACAACCGCGAAGAATTGCAACGCGCCCGTCACGCTTTCGAGCTGGCGGCGCAAGGGCGTTCGGTGGTGGTGGTGTCGTCCGGCGATCCTGGCGTGTTCGCCATGGCCGCGGCAGTGCTGGAAGCGCTGGAAGCCTCCGATGATCCGGCTTGGCACCGGGTCGAGCTGGAAATGCTGCCGGGCATTTCCGCCTCGCTGGCCACCGCGGCCCAGGCCGGGGCGCCGCTGGGGCACGACTTCTGCGTGATCTCGCTGTCGGACAACCTCAAGCCGTGGTCGATCATCGAGAAGCGTCTGGACCTGGCCGCCGAGGCGGACCTGGCCCTGGCCTTCTACAACCCGATCTCGCGCTCGCGGCCCTGGCAACTGGGGCAGGCGCTGGACATCGTCCGTCGCCATCGCGGACCGCAAACGCCCGTGGTGCTCGGCCGCGACATCGCCCGGCCGGGGCAATCGCTCAAGGCCATTCGGTTGGGCGAGTTGCAGCCGGAGATGGTCGACATGCGCACCATGGTGCTGATCGGTTCCAGCACCACCCGCACCTTCGCCCGCGCCGATGGCGGCGAGTGGGTCTACACGCCGCGCTGGTATCCCCAGGCGGACTGAGCACTGCGGGGAAAGGCTTCGTTCCTGACCCTGCTGTCGTCGCAACGTACCTTGGCGTTCCCTCCCCGAGAGGGAACACCTCAAAAAGGACTTTGCCATGACCAACGACAGCAACCCATCTTCGAACACCAGTTCCGCCGCCGTGGTGGAAAACTCCCTTGTGGCCTTCGGCGCCGGCATGTCCGCGCAAAGCCGCATCGACGTGAAAAACAGCTTCCTGTTCGCCACCCTGGTCGCCAATAAACTCCACGACCAGACCGCCATGAGCGAATCCTGGTTCAAGTCCTTCCTCCAGGTCATGGGGGATTGCGGCTGGGTCGTGGCGCACCGCACCCATGAAAAGGAAAGCACCACCGGCCAGTCGCTCAAGGTCGCCAACGTCGCGGTCAAGGCTGTGCAGTCGGCGGCCAGCAGCCTGCTGCTGGGTGGGCCGGTGACCGCCGCGATCAAGGCGCTCGCCGAGGCGGCGATCACCGGCCTTGAGAGCAACGAAAAGGCCTTGACCGTGTTCAAGCGCAATCTGGAAAAACGCACCCATGTCGTCATCGGCCTGGCCTCCTGCACTGAAACCGAGAGCGGCGAAGTGGTGATGGCGCTCGGCGCGGTCCAGCGCTCGGTGCGCAAGGAGGACATCGATGCCCTGGTGTTCGATTGGGACAGCTCCACGTCGGCGACCTACAAGAGCACCGCGGCCCTGTCGTTCAACAGCCAGGTGTATGCCAGCGTGCGCACGGGCGTGGAGCAGCGCCTGGGTGAGCGGGCCGTGGCCAGGATCATGGACTACGACATCTGACCGACGCTGAAGCAGCGGGCCATTGGCATTTTTCTGGAGATGACCGACGTGGATATCGACGGCTACACGATGTGGACCAGCGAGGGCAGCCTGATGCTGGTTGCCCCTCAGGTCGGGGATGTGGAGCGCCAGAATGTGCTGGGCTCGCTGCGTTATGCCCAACGGTCGGCGGACAGTCTGATGACCTCGCGGTTCGGCGAGCACCGGCAATGGTATCGCGCCTATCGCAGTGCCCTCGGCCAACGCGGCTGGCGGGTGACCCACAGTTGCCAGAGCGTCGACGCCGCGCAGTGCCGGACGGTGTTGGCGCCGATGCAGCCGCTGGTGTTGTGGCTGAGTTGCCAGCACCCGGAACTGGGCGCAGTGCTGGAGCGTTGCATCGATGCGCTGGACCCGCTGCAGGCGGGCATCGAGCGACTGAGCGGCGCGGCGCTGCGGCGCTCACCACAAGGTGGCGCCCGTCTGGTGCTGGAAATGGGCGTACTGCGGCCCGGGTTGCGACTCAGCCTGTGCAGCCTCGCCCTGGAAACCAGCGAGACGCCTGGCCGCGACTGGCTGGTGGCCGCGCTGGATGGCGCTGCGTTGCGTGGCGATCTGTCGTTCCAGAGCCTGATGGCCGGGCCCGCCCCGGAACTGCTTGAGACCGGACACGACCGCTTCGCCCGCCTGATGCTCGATGCGGCAACCAGTTGCACCCTTCACTGAGGCAAGAATGCTATGACCGATCAACCGCGGGCAGCCGTCGTCGGTAATGCCCTGATGTCCTTTTTTCCCGATATTCACAAAGACGTCCGCGAGCGTGTGCAGATGGCGATGCTCTTTGCCCAGCGCGCGACGCAGGACGCCCTGGATAACCAGTTGGTGAGCGACGGCTACAGCTTTTACCGACGACAACTGATGTTTCTCGGCTGGGACGCCAGGTCGCCGAGGGAATCCTTCGCCCCCAATCAACAGCGACGCAGAGTGCTGAACGACGTTTTGGGGCAGATCAACGCTACCGCCGACAGCCAGTATTCCGAGATGACCCGTTGGTCCCTCGACGCGCTGCAGGCCAGTGAGGCTGCGCTCTACCGTTTCGAGGCCCGCTCGCTGGCGTTGGAGTCTTTTCAGTTGTTGCCCTGCCGGATCATCAAGCCAGGTTACGTGGATCTGGTGCTGTACCACGAAACCCTGGAGCGCGAGGAGCGACTCAACGGGTTTCTCTACCGAGAACGGGTGGTGACCGGGTCACGCATCGAGCTGGTGCGTTTCAACGTGCGTCTGTTCGAGCAGAAGTTTGGTGCGCGGGTCGGGAAGAGCCTGGAGCAGGCTCTTCAGCAGGATGTCTACGAGCTTTGAGGGGGCGGCTCAGGAAATCAGGTAGCCCTTGATCCCGGTGAAAATGATCTGCGCGGCAAGGGCGCAGACGAACAGGCCCATCAACCGACTGACGATCTGCAGGCCCTGGTCGCCGAGGATCCGCTCGATTCGGTTGGAGAGGTAGAGCACCAGGCCGACGGTGAAGCTGGCCAGCGCGATACTGACGATGGCCAGCAACTTGTCGTCCCAATGCGGCTGGCCGACGCCCATCACCAACAGCGCACCGATGGTGCCGGGGCCGACGGTCAGAGGGATGGTCAGCGGCACGATGGTGACGTCCTGCTGCACGTTGTCGGTCTGCACCGCCGACTTGCCCTGGGCCATGCCCAGCGCGGAAATGAACAGCACGCTGCCGGCACCGATGCGGAAGGCATCGGCGGTAATCCCGAAGACGCCGAAGATCACCCGACCGAACAGGTACAGCAGCACGCTGGCGATCAGCACGCCCATGGACACCTTCCAGGCCAGGTGCTTGCGCTCCTTGCTGGAATAACCGCGGGTCAGGCTGATGAAGCAGGACAGGACGAAGAACGGGCTGTAGAGCACGAGCATTTTCAGGTAAACGCTGAACAACTCATGAAGCATGGTCTGGGCTCGCGAAAGAAGAAAAGGCCGGGCAAGTGTATCAGTGCGACAGCGGTGCATCGGCGGGTGGCCGCGACTGCTCGCGGCGGGCTACCCAATGCTCGATCAGCTCACGCAATTGCGACAGTTCCACCGGCTTGGACATGTGCCCGTCCATGCCGGACAGGCGCGCACGCTCCTTGTGCTCGGCGAGGATGTGCGCGGTCAGCGCCACCACCGGCGTGTGCGGGCTCTGGGTGCTGGCTTCCCAGGCACGCAGTTGCTGGGTCGCGGAGAAGCCGTCGAGGATCGGCATTTCGCAGTCCATCAGCACCAGGTCGTAGTGCTGCGCCTTCATTGCCTTGAGCGCTTCTTCGCCGTTGCTGGCGGTGTCCGGCTCCAGGTTGAGCTTGCCGAGCATGCCGCGGATCACCTTGGTGGAGATGCTGTTGTCTTCGGCAACCAGAATGCGGAAGTCGGCGGGCAGCTCGATGGGGGCCGGGCGCTGGGCAGGCATGAAGCCGGGCGGCGGCACCTTGCTGCGCTGGGAGAGTTCTTCGGCCAGGGTGGTCTTGAGGGTGTAGCCGGCCACCGGCTTGGCGAGGATGCGTTTGACCCCGGCGTTGCGCGCGATGATCTTGCTCGGCGCATTGCTGATGCCGGTAAGCATCACCAGCAGGATGTCGTGGTTCAGGCTCGGGTCTTCCTTGATCTTCGCCGCCAGTTGCATGCCGGTCATGCCAGGCATGTTCTGGTCGAGCAGGACTGCGTCGAAGTAGTCACGCAGGTGCGCCTTGGTCCGCAGCAGGGCCAGCGCTTCCTTGCCCGACGGCACGGCGCTGACGTTCATGCCCCAGGCGCCGCACTGCTGGACCAGCACCTTGCGGCATGTATCGTTGTCGTCCACCACCAGCACCCGGGCGCCGCGCAGCGAAGCATCGAGGTCGGTGGCCGGCTGCTCCAGGCGCTGCGGGTCCAGCGGCAGGGTCAGCCACAGGGTGTTGCCCTGGTTGTGGCTGGTCTTGATGCCGAATTCGCCCTGCATGAGGGTGATCAGTTGCTTGGCGATCACCAGGCCCAGGTGGCCGCCGAGTTTGTTGCTGGAAAGGAAGTGTTTGCTGTGCAGCTCGGCCTGCAACAGGGCGTCGCGTTCGGCGGGCTGCATGGCTTCGCCGCAGTCTTGCACGGCGATGCGCAGGCGTGGGCTGCTGCCACGCTGATCGAGGGCCACCACCAAGAGGATTTCGCCGTGGTCGGTTTTCTTCAAGGCGTTGTCCAGCAGGCTGAGCATGGCCTGGCGCAGGCGGGTCGGGTCACCGCTGATTACCCGCGGCACCTGCGGCTGGGTGAAGCTGATGAGCTCGATGTTCTGCTGCTCGGCTTTGGCGCGGAAGATGCCCAGGCAATCCTCGATCAAGGCGTTGAGGTCGAACTGCACATCGTCCAGTTCGATCTGCCCGGATTCGAGCTTGGAGATGTCGAGGATCTCGTTGATTAGCGTCAGCAGCTCGTTGCCGGCGCTGTGGATGGTTTGCACATAGTCGCGCTGCTTGACTGACAGCGGTGTGCCAAGCAGCAGTTCGGTCATGCCCAGCACGCCGTTCATGGGGGTGCGGATCTCGTGGCTGATCTTGGCCAGGAATTCGGCCTTGGCGTTGATCTCGGCCGTGCTCGCGGCCAGCTCGCGGCTGGCGCTGAAGCGCGCTTCGTTCATGTAGCGCAGGCGTTCGCTGACCGAAAGGTTGAGCAGCAGGCCGCTGAACGCGGTAAGGCCGAGCAGGATGAACAGCAGCCACTGGGTCGGCGTGCGGGTCAGGCCGAGGAGGGCCGGCAAGACCACCAGGCAGCCGACCGTGAAGATCAGCATACCGAGGCTCAGCAGGCGCGCCGGGGAGAAGCCCTTGTACCAGTGATAGAGCGAGACGCCGAGCATGCTCAGGCAACCCAGCGCCACCAGCGCGTAGGTCATCAGGTTCAGCGGCAGGGTATCGACGAACAACAACAGCAGGCCGCAGAACACCACCAGCAGCATCTGGCCCTGCAGCAAGCGGGTCAGGCGGGGTTGGCCAAGCGGGGCGAAGAAGCGCTGGGTGAACACTAGCCCGCAGAGGGTGGCGAGCAGCACGGTCAGGTAGGCCGCGGGCGTCTGCGCCGAGTGCCACAGGTTCCACGGGCCACTGAGGTTGAGCAGGATCAGCGCGCTGAGCATCATCAGCAGGTGGTAGCCGGCCAGCCACAGGCTGGCGGTGGAGCGCGAATAGGCGAAGCGGGTGAGGTTGTGCAGCGCCAGCATGCCGAGACAGCCGAACAGCAGGCCGAACAACAGCGGGCGACGCTGGTCGGCGGCGGCTTCGACCGCGGGCAACAGGCTGATGCCGGGGCGCAGCTGGTGTTCGGACACCAGCCGCAGGTAAACGTCCAGCGCCACGGGGCTGGCGGGAAGTGAAAGCAGGTGATCGCTGCTGCTCAGGGTCAGCAGGCCGCTGTCGCTGCGACGACCGTTGTGCGATTGCTGCAGCAGGTTGTTGCCGTCGAGAACATAAAGATCGAGACGCGAGAGGTCGGGCGCGAACACCCGAATGACCTGCTCATGCTGGCCGGGAGGCAGCCGGTAGTGCAGCCAGAGCGCCTGGTTGGGCTCGGCGGCGTTGAGCTGGTTGAGTTCGATGGGGCTGAACTGGTTGCGGTAGCGTTCGGAACGGATGTCGCCCAATTGCAGATTGGCCTGGCCGTCGAGCAGGACCGCCCAGCCGCTGCTCGATTCGGCCATGGCCGGAAAAAGGCAGAGCAGGGTCAGCAGGCTGACGATGGTTCCAATGGCAATCCTGAGCCAACGCACGACGATTTCCCTTCCTAGCTGAGTGCCGGTGTACCACTATGCGCGGCGTGCCAAGCCGAAGGCAAGGTTTTGCCCGGGCCCTGACGACGAGCCGGGAGCCGCGGCGCAAAGGCGCCGCGCTCCCGCTCAGGCAGGTTACTCCTGATGCTCGCCACGCTCGCGGGCAATGGCACGGTAGCCGATGTCCTTGCGATAGAACGCGCCGTCCCAGTCGATTTCGGCTGCCAGACGGTAGGCCTGTTGCTGTGCGGCTTCGACCGTGTCGCCCAGGGCGGTGGCGCACAGCACGCGGCCGCCGCTGGTCACGACCTGGCCGTCTTTCAGCGCGGTACCGGCATGGAACACCTTGCCTTGCAGTGCGGCGGCGGCATCCAGACCCTTGATCGGTGCGTCCTTGGCGTAGTCGCCAGGGTAGCCGCCAGCGGCCAGCACCACGCCCAGGCTTGGACGCGGATCCCAGACTGCCTCGACCTTGTCCAGCGCCTTGGCCAGGGCGGCTTCGATCAGCAGGATCAGGCTCGACTCCAGGCGCAGCATGATGGGCTGGGTTTCCGGGTCGCCGAAGCGGCAGTTGAACTCGATGACCTTCGGGTTACCGGCCTTGTCGATCATCAGACCGGCGTAAAGGAAGCCGGTGTAGACGTTGCCTTCCTCGGCCATGCCGCGCACGGTCGGGTAGATCACCAGGTCCATCACGCGCTGATGGACATCAGCGGTGACCACTGGCGCTGGCGAATAGGCGCCCATGCCACCGGTGTTCGGGCCGGTGTCGGCGTCGCCGACGCGCTTGTGGTCCTGGCTGGTTGCCATAGGCAGCACGTTGGCGCCGTCGACCATGACGATGAAGCTGGCTTCTTCGCCGTCGAGGAATTCCTCGATGACCACGCGCGAACCGGCTGCGCCAAAGGCATTGCCGGCGAGCATGTCGCGCACGGCGTCTTCGGCTTCGGCCAGGGTCATGGCGACGATAACGCCCTTGCCGGCGGCCAGGCCGTCGGCCTTGATGACAATCGGCGCGCCTTTTTCACGCAGATAAGCCAGGGCTGGCTCGATCTCGGTGAAGTTCTGGTAGTCGGCGGTCGGGATCTTGTGGCGCGCCAGGAAATCCTTGGTGAAGGCCTTGGAGCCTTCAAGCTGGGCGGCGCCAGCGGTCGGACCGAAGCAGTCCAGGCCGCGGCTGCGGAACAGATCGACCACGCCGGCAACCAGCGGGGCTTCCGGGCCGACGATGGTCAGCGAGACGTTCTTCTCGGCGAAGTCGGCCAGTTGTTCCAGCGCGGTCACTTCGATGGCGACGTTCTCGCACTTGGCTTCGGTGGCGGTACCGGCGTTGCCGGGGGCGACGAAGATTTTCTCGACACGCGGGTCCTGGGCAACTTTCCAGGCCAGGGCGTGTTCACGTCCGCCGCTACCGATGATCAAAACGTTCATGTCAAAACCTCAGTGGTTTCCGAAGGGCATGCCTTCGTTTTGTATTCGCTGTACGGGGTCGCACTGAAGCAGATGCCTGCTTCAGTGCGGCCGATTGCCGTAAATCAGTGACGGAAGTGGCGCATGCCGGTGAACACCATTGCGATGCCGGCTTCGTCGGCGGCGGCAATGACTTCGGCGTCGCGCATCGAGCCGCCTGGCTGGATCACGGCAGTGATACCGACCTTGGCTGCGTTGTCGATGCCGTCACGGAACGGGAAGAACGCGTCCGACGCCATGACCGCGCCCTGCACCTGCAGGCCAGCGTGCTCGGCTTTGATCGCGGCGATGCGCGCGGAGTTGACGCGGCTCATCTGGCCGGCGCCGACACCGATGGTCTGGCGGTTCTTGGCGTAGACGATGGCGTTGGACTTGACGAACTTGGCCACTTTCCAGGCGAAGATCAGGTCATGGATTTCCTGTTCGGTCGGGGCGCGCTTGGTCACGACTTTCAGGTCGGCGTCGGTGATCATGCCGATGTCGCGGCTCTGTACCAGCAGGCCGCCGGTCACACGCTTGAAGTCCCAGGCAGCGGCGCGCTCGGTCGACCACTCGCCGCAGGTCAGCAGGCGCACGTTGGCCTTGGCGGCGACTACGGCGCGGGCCTCTTCGCTGACGCTCGGGGCGATGATGACTTCGACGAACTGACGCTCGACGATGGCCTTGGCGGTTTCGCCGTCCAGCTCGCGGTTGAAGGCGATGATGCCGCCGAAGGCCGACTCGGTGTCGGTGGCGTAGGCCAGTTCGTAGGCCTGGCGGATACCGCCTTCAGGGCTGACGGCAACGCCGCACGGGTTGGCGTGCTTGACGATGACGCAGGCCGGCTTGACGAAGCTCTTCACGCATTCCAGCGCGGCGTCGGTGTCGGCCACGTTGTTGTACGACAGTTCCTTGCCTTGCAGTTGCACCGCGGTGGCGATGCCCGTCTCGGACGGCTTGGCCTCGACATAGAACGCCGCGCTCTGGTGCGGGTTCTCGCCGTAGCGCATTTCCTGGGCCTTGATGAACTGGCTGTTGAAGGTGCGCGGGAATTCGCTGCGGCCTTCGGTGCTCAGGGTCTCGGCGGACTGGTTCACGGTGCCCATGTAGTTGGCGATCATGCCGTCATAGGCCGCGGTGTGCTCGAAGGCCTTGAGCATCAGGTCGAAGCGCTGGGCGTAGGTCAGGCCACCGGCCTTGAGGCTTTCCAGCACGTTCGCGTAGTCGCTGGCGTTGACCACGATGGCGACGTCTTTGTGGTTCTTGGCCGCGGAACGGACCATGGTCGGGCCGCCGATGTCGATGTTCTCGATGGCGGTCGGCAGGTCGCAACCCGGCTTGGAGATGGTGGCTTCGAACGGGTACAAGTTGACGGCGACCAGATCGATCGGCTTGATCCCGTGCTCCTGCATGATGGCGTCATCGGTGCCGCGACGGCCGAGGATGCCACCGTGGATTTTCGGGTGCAGGGTCTTGACCCGGCCGTCCATCATTTCCGCGAAGCCGGTGTAGTCGGCGACTTCGACCGCGGCGACGCCGTTGTCCTGGAGCAGCTTGAAGGTGCCGCCGGTAGACAGGATCTCGACGCCGAGCGTTTGCAGCTCACGGGCGAATTCGAGGATCCCGGTCTTGTCGGAAACGCTGATCAAGGCACGGCGGATCGGCAGGCGAGTAGTCTGGTCGGTCATTTCAGATTCCATAACGCGGTGGAGTCAGCAAAAAAGGCGACCTCACTGTGGGAGTCGCCTTTTTGGTTGGGATTCATGCTTACAGCAGGTCGTACTGCTTGAGTTTCTTGCGCAAGGTGCCTCGGTTCAGTCCAAGCAGCTCGCTGGCCTTGGTCTGGTTGCCCTTGACGTAATTCATCACGCTTTCGAGCAGGGGCGCCTCGACTTCAGAGAGCACCAGGTTGTACACGTCCGTGACAGCAGCGCCTTCGAGGTGCGCGAAATAGTTGTGCAGCGCCTTTTCCACACTTCCGCGAAGGGTCTGTCCCTCTTCGCTGGGGGTATTGAGGTGCTGTTTCAGGTTGACGTTGTCGCTCACGGGCGTTGTTCCACTCACTAAAGTCTCGGTCATCATCGTCATGCGGCCACCCCTTGTCCGTCCTCTGTCTCAAGGCTCTGTTCACGTTCGCTGAAGAAAAGGCGAACGTCGGCGCATTGCGCGTGTGTGTCTTCCAAACGATTGAACCGGGCGCGAAACTCCTTGGCCCCCGGTAACGTTGCCAGGTACCAGCCAACGTGCTTGCGGGCGATTCGCACGCCCATCACATCGCCATAGAAGGCATGCAGCGCTGCCAGGTGCTCCAGCAGAATCCGTTCCACTTCCTCCAGCCCCGGCGCGGGCAGTGTTTCGCCTGTGCGCAGGTAGTGCTCTATCTCGCGAAAGAGCCATGGCCGGCCCTGGGCGGCGCGACCGATCAACAGGCCGTCGACGCCGGTGCTGTCGAGCACGGTCCGGGCCTTTTGCGGCGACGTGATGTCGCCATTGGCGAAAACCGGGATCGACACCGCCTGCTTGATGGCAGCGATGGTGTCGTACTCGGCTTCGCCGGTGTACAGGTCGGCGCGGGTGCGGCCATGGACGGCCAGCGCCTGGATCCCGGCCTGCTCGGCGATCTTCGCCACGGTCAGGCCGTTCTTGTTCGCCCGGTCCCAGCCGGTGCGGATCTTCAGGGTCACCGGGACATCCACGGCGGCGACCACCGCGTGGAGAATCTCGCTGACCAATGCTTCATCCTTCAATAAAGCAGAGCCTGCGGCCTTGTTGCAGACTTTTTTTGCCGGGCAACCCATGTTGATGTCGATGATCTGGGCGCCCAGCTCGACATTGGCCCGGGCCGCCGCGGCGAGCATCTGCGCGTCGCCGCCGGCGATCTGTACCGAGCGTGGCTCGGGATCGCCTTCGTGGATCATGCGCAGGCGCGACTTTCGGCTGTTCCACAGGCTCATGTCGCTGCTGACCATTTCCGACACCACCAGGCCTGCGCCCATTCGTCGGCAGAGCTGACGAAAAGGCTGGTCCGTGACCCCGGCCATGGGGGCAAGGATCAGGTTGTTTTGCAGTGTGTATGGGCCGATGCGTACCGCCGACATAGGAGTTCCCTGTTGTGGGGCCGGATCATTAGAGTTCGAAAAAGGGTGGGCATGATACCCGCTCTCGATGACCGGATAAAGATGAATCTGGATAAAATCTGAACAACTCGGCCGCTGGCGCGACCTGCTTCAAGTGGCATGCTTCAAGCGACAAAAGGCAGCAGGATCGCGTGCGATCGGCTCTTTCTTGCCGCTATAAGCTTGCAACTTGCGGCTGCTTTTACTCCGGGGAGCGGAAGCTGAGGCTGTAATTGACGGCCTTCGGGCCCGGATCGAGGATATCCAGGGCGATGTGGATCGGCGTCTGGCTGGGCATCTCGGCCTTGCCGGCCAGCTCGCCGCTGAGATACTCGGCGGGCTTGAAGCGACGACTGGCGATCAGTTGGCCGTTGAGGTCGGCGAAGCGCAGTTCCAGTAGCGGGAACGGCTGGGAGAAGGGCGCGCGGTTGTAGATGATCGCGTCCACCACCAGTGCGCCCTTGAAGTCAGGATGGCTGCGCACCACCAGATTGCTGCTCTTGATTCGGGCGATGTCGACCTTGGACGGCACCTCGCAGCCCAGTGTCGGGCAGACCTGCTGGAACCACGGGCGGTACTGGTCCTGGCGGGCCAGTTCGTCGAAGTGATAGGCAATGTATTGGCCGGCCAGCGCGGCGGCGGCCAGCAGGATCAGGAACAGCCACAGCAGACGCCGGCCCAGGTTGCTACGCGGCTTCTGCCAGTCCAGTTGCAGCGGGTCGTCGACCAGATCGACCAGTGATTCCTTGCGTGCCGGACGGTCGGGCTCGGCGATGGCGCCGAGTTCCGGGTCGCGCCGCTCGCTCAGCGTGGGCTCGTCGTCGTGATCGTTGCGTTGGTCTAGGTCGTCGTCATCCCGGGCCGACAGACGGGTGCCGGCATCCGGCAGGTCGTCGTCTTCGTCCGCGATCACGTGACTGCGCACGGGCGGGGTTTCTTCCGGCTCGGGCAGGTCCAGCGACAACGAAGGCTCGGTGCGGTCGCCCGGCGATGGCTGCTCGTCCGGCTCACGGGTTTCGAGTTGCAGTAGCGGCTCGTCCAGGGACGGCTCGTCCGGCTCGCGCTCCGACGCCGGGGTGCTGAACAGGCCAGCCTCCAGCAGATCGTCGTTGTTGGCATCGTCGCGCTTGGCGCTGAGGCTGTCTTCCCTGCGTGGGGCGGCGTGGAAGTCGACGCTCGGCTGGATCTCGCGCTGCTCCAGGCGGGCCAGTTCGCGGTCCAGATCGAGGTGGTCGAGGTCCAGATCGACGTTGCTCCAGCTCTTCGCCGGCGGGGCCGGCGCCGGCTCGGGAGCGGGCACAGGTTCTTCGACGGGAAGGGCGAGGGCTTCGACGGTTTCGACCGGCACTACCCGCTCAGGCTCGACCGCCTGCGGTTCATCGACGGGCGCAGGAGCGACCGGCGGTTGCTGGGCGGCGCTCTGCTCAAGCAACTGGCGGGCGGCGTTGAACACCTGCAGGCAGTTGCCGCAACGCACGACACCGCGGGCCACGCTCAGTTGATTGTGGCTGACGCGAAAGCTGGTCTGGCAATGCGGGCACTGGGTGACGAAACTGTCGGTCATGCGGCGATCCGGGGTGGGATGAGAACCAGTCTAGTGCAGTTAACGGCGGCGACCACTGATGCGTACCCAACCCTCACGCTCGGCAATCGGGTCCAGGTCGAAGTCTGCTGCGTAGGCCGCGGCCACTTCCTGGCCTTGCTCGGCGAGGATGCCGGAGAGCGCCAGCAGGCCGCCCGGACGCACCAGGCCGCTGAGTTGCGGCGCCAGCGAGACCAGCGGGCCGGCGAGGATGTTGGCCACCAGCACGTCGGCCTGTTGGGCCGGCATGTGCTCGGGCAGGTACAGCTCGAAGTCTGCTTCGGCAACACCGTTGCGCCCGGCGTTGTCACGCGAGGCTTCGAGGGCCTGCACGTCGATGTCGGTACCGACGGCACGGCGAGCGCCCAGCAGCAGTGCGGCGATGGCGAGAATGCCGGAGCCGCAGCCGAAGTCCAGGACCTGGGTGTCTTTCAGGTCCTGACCGTCGAGCCATTCAAGGCACAGCGCGGTGGTCGGGTGGGTGCCGGTGCCGAACGCGAGGCCCGGATCCAGCAGCAGGTTGACTGCTCCAGGTTCCGGCGCGGCGTGCCAGCTCGGCACGATCCACAGGCGCTGGCCGAAACGCATTGGGTGGAAGTTGTCCATCCAGCTGCGTTCCCAGTCCTGGTCTTCGATGACCTCAGCATGGTGCTCGGGCAACTCGGCGCCGGTCAGCAGTTGCAGGTGGGCGAACACTGCTTCCCGCTCGGCGTCGGCTTCGAACAGCGCCAGCAGGTGGGTGTTGGACCACAGCGGCGTGGTGTTCAGGTCTGGCTCGAAGATCGGCTGGTCTTCGGCGTCCATGAAGGTCACGGAAACCGCGCCCACTTCCAGCAGGGCGTCTTCATAGGTTTCGGCCTGTTCCGGAGTGATGGCCAGACGAACTTGTAACCAGGGCATTGGGGTACCTTCACCAGGGTGGTTCAGCGTAGTGCTGTGAAAGCCGGGCAGTGTACGCCAGCTAGGCCGCAAAGTGGATAACAGGCGGCGGGTGGCGTGGATCGATTGCGTCCTAACTATCTATTACCCGGCGCCTGTACCCCTGCCGCACGCTCGCTCCTTTCCTTCGTGAGGAGCCAGACAATGGAAAACAATCTGCAATCGTCTGCGGTGGCCGGAGCGTCGCTGGTGCAGGTAACCCGCTGGGCGACCTGGACCGAAGGTTTCTGGGCGGACCGGCTGACCTTCGCCGAAATCGCGGGTGATCACCTGAGGGTGCATCTGCGTACCTATTACCCGGAAGGTGATGTTGCGCCGTCGTTTCTCGAGGCGCTGTTCGAGGCGTTGCTGCAACGCCTGATTGATGGGCAGGTGGCCACTTACGACGGCAACCTGCGAGGGCCGCTGCGCTGGCCGCAAGCAGCGGACAGTGAAGCGGATGCCGAACGCTACGAGGTGCTGGTGCAGGTGATCGAAGGTGTCGCGGGCGGGGTGGTCGACGATTACCAGCGTGCGCTGCGGCAGCGCTGGGCGGCACGCCCGGACGACCTCGAGCCAACCTCGTCTGTCGGCAGTCTTTTCCTGCAACGGCTGGAGGCTCACTGCGCCAGCATTGATGCGTTGTTTCTGCCGGAGAGCCTGGAGCAACTGGATGGCGTGACCCTGGCGCAGCGTATCGAGGCGCTTGAGGAGCATTGGCAGGCGTCGTTCGAGGCCGGTGACGGACTGCCCGATGCCGAGCGCTCAATGGTTCGGCGCCTGACCCGTTCCGCCTTCGGTGACTGGTTCGCCGCGCTGGGCGAGGCCGACCTTTCGATCTTGCGCGCGTTTCAGCAACGCAGCCTGTTTCTGGAGGGGCAAGTCCAGCACTTGCTGGAGGACGTCACCTCGCTGCACGCCTTTGCCCGGCGAGCGATCATCGACCACGCGCGCGCCACGCTGGGTATCGATATCGAGCCGGATCGCCTGCAGGTGGAAACCCGTGGCAACGCGGCGTCTTCTCCCGTGGCTCGAGTCACTTCGCTGACGGCGCTGGTGGCCGAGGGCCCCTTTGCGCCGGGCCCGCAAAAAACCAGAACGCTACACCATGACCCCAAGGCGTCTCACGCGCCGCTCGCCCAGGCATTTCTGGAATCCTTGCTGCAAACCGTCGATCCGCGCGGCGAATACCGGGCGCGACTCAGCGAGCGCCATGACCACCCTGAACTGACGGTGGCGCTCCTCGATCTCTACGATGCGCGCTTGCAGCAGACCGCGTTTGTCGCGCGCTGCCGAGGGCACCTGAGTGCCGAGGGTCTGGAGCGGGTGCTGCGTATTCGGGAGTCCAACGGTGTCGCTGCGGCGGAGCCGGGCGAGAAGGTGGTCGGCGTTTCCTTGCTGCCGGATCTGCCGTTGGCGGATCTCCTGCTGTTTCATGTGCAAAAGGGCGATCAAGCACCGGAGTCGCTGGTGCTGTATGCGCCCGGCAAGCCCGATGGGCAGGTGTGGATCGAGCTGCCTTCCCTGCGGGCGGTGGCTATCGAGCTGGGTGGCTGGCTGGGCGATGAAGCCGGGCGTGAGTATCTGCTGGGACTGGTCGATGGCGTTCAGCGGCAGCGGGCCGAGGTGTTTTTCGACAAGGTCGTGGAGCGTGCCGACCACTGGGATGTTCAACGCGATCATCGCCGTGCACCGTTTGGCTACCGGGAATCCTGCGAGGCGCTCGTTGCCTTGCGCAAGGCTCATGATCTTTCCCGTGTGGAAACGCAGGAGGCGCCCGCCTGGTTCGGTGCGTTGCCCCTGGCACAGCGTCAGGTAATCGCCGGCCTCAACGAAGACCTGCACCTGCTCAACGATGCGCTGCAACAGGCGGTTGCCGGGCAGGAGACTTTTCAGGCGTTTGCCAAGCGCGCCATCACGGCTGACATCGATGCGTATCTGCGCGGGCACCAGATGGAGGGCGAGGTTGATCCGCAAACCATCCTGTTCGATTTCAAACCCGGCCTTGCCGATTCGACGCCCGGCATCACTCGCTCGCTGCTGGATCTGGCCATGTATGGCTACGACGACAACTGGGGACTGGATAACCCACACATGCCGGTCCGTTCTTCGGTCGGGCAGGACCTGAGCCAATTGCGGGCAGCGGAGTTGGCGCCGTATCTGCGCGGGGCTTTTCTGGGGGATCGTTTCGTGCAGTCGATTCGCGCAGGGTTCCTCGATTCGTCACAGCCGATCTACGCCGAGCGTCGGGCATTACGTCTAGCACTGGTCCAGGCAACGATGCGGCGGGATGTTCACGTCGCGCATGCCAAGGGTCGGCTGACGCCCTTGCAGTTGCAACGCCTGGCGAGTGCTGTCGAGGGGCTCTCACGGCGCCAGCCTGCGCGGGGGCGCGGGGCCGCGGAGGACGTTGCGACCAGCAGCGGCGTGTTCAGGCTCGCGATCAATGGGCGGCAGGCCGTTGGCCTTTACGTGTTCCGGGAGGTCGATGGCGGCGTGGCGCAGGACTGGCTGTACACGCCGCAAGCGCCGGATGGCATCGTCCTGCGCGACTACGGGCGTTTTACCGGCGCCGGTCCTGGCGCCCTGCAGGATTACTTCCTCTCGCACCTGCGCTATGCCGACCATCCGGCCGCTTCCCGCCGGCTCACTCAATTGGCCAAGGGCGAGGCGGCGCGTGATGCGCTGCGTGAGGCGAGCCGGGTCGAAGACTTTCTCGACGAATACGACGATTACCTGCAGCGCCACATCGATGATGTCGAGGCGGTGACCACCAGCCGTCACGACGTTATCTCCGAGCTGGTCGCCAAGGGACTGGTGTATGCCGCCCTGCCATTGAGCCTGGTGTTTCCGCCGCTGGGGTTCGTCCTTGATGCGGTCTTTGTGGTGCTCGGTGCGAGCAAGGCGATTACCGCGCACCGCGACGATGATGCGGCGGGCGCCCTGCAACATTGGCTCGATGTTGCCCTGGGGCTGTGGGGCGTCGCGCTGCCGGGCGCCTGGGTGGCGGTGCGGAAAACAAGACTTGGGGGCATCAGGTCGAGTGAGCATGCCGGGCGTGGAGTGTTCGACGTTCTGGATCAGCATCAGGCTTTGAAGAGCAACCCCGGAAACCTGCGCCGCCTGGAGCAGGACGGTTTGCTGGGCGGCCTGTACCAAGGCTCGTCAACCGGGCCCGACGGGGGACGGCTGCATATTCTCCACAAGGGCAAGTACTTCGAGGTGGTAGCAGATCTGGATAACCAGACGCTGCGCCTGGTCGATCCGCGCTACCCGGCGGCACAGTACAAAATGCCGATTCGCCGGGATCTTCGGGGGCGCTGGTCGTTCAATCCTCAGGTCGGGCTTCGGGGTGGCGGCAACGATGTTCACAACCTGGGGCAGATACGGCGTATCGCCGATGCGTTCCCCGCGCGGACCCGCCCGCTGCCAGCTCGCGGGGCGCTTCAGGGCGAGGGCGTGATCGCCCGGTTTGATGCGGGCGCGAGCGACAACTACCTGTATTCATTGAATGCCCAAAGCTGCGTGGTGGCGTGCCTGTACAACCCGACGACACGGGCGGGGGCGGTGATCCACGTCGATCACAACATCCGCGCACTGGTCGATGACGCCTTGTCCAGCGCGCTGGCGCGCATAGGCCGCGGCGCAGGACACGAGCCGGTCAGGGCCACGCTGGTAGGCGGCGATTGGTTGTCCGGTGGTGCGGATATCGGCGGGCCGCTCAGGTCGGCACTGCTGCGAAAGGGCATCCAGGCGAACTGGGATCACTGGTCCTATTCGTCGTGCATGGGCAACATTTACGGGGTCCGGCTCGATCTGGCCGAGGGTGCGACCACGGTGTTCACCACCACCCGCAATGCGGTGCAAGAGGTGGTCGAGCCGATCCTGCGCGAGGCCAGCCAGGGCGGCAGGGGGATGATGGCCCGGCGTGGCCAACGCTTCATGGCGCGCTTCCGTCAGGAGCCGCTGGTGCAGCGCTCCGACGGTTCGGTGCGTAATCTGGACGGCGCGCTCGCAAGCTCCGCCCTGGTCGATGCCCAGGCCTTGCTGCTGACCACACTGACCCGCTGAAAACGAAAAAGCCCCGCACGGAATACGTGCGGGGCTTTTTCCATTCGACCGCTGGAGGCGGCTGGCTCGTTATTCCGAGGCCAGCTTGTGTTCCAGGTAGTGAATGTTGACGCCGCCCTTGCAGAAGGCTTCGTCACGTACCAGATCACGGTGCAGCGGGATGTTGGTCTTGATCCCGTCAACCACGATTTCGTCCAGGGCATTGCGCATGCGCGCCATGGCTTCGTCGCGGTCTTTGCCGTAGGTGATCAGCTTGCCGATCAGCGAATCGTAGTTCGGCGGTACGGTGTAGCCGCTGTACAGGTGCGAATCGACGCGAACGCCGTTGCCTCCCGGAGCGTGGAAGTGCTTGACCTTGCCTGGGCTCGGAATGAACTTCTTCGGGTCTTCGGCGTTGATCCGGCACTCCAGGGCGTGACCGCGGATAACCACGTCATCCTGGGTGAACGACAGCTTGTTGCCAGCGGCGATGCTGAGCATCTCCTTGACGATGTCGATACCGGTGACCATCTCCGAAACCGGGTGCTCAACCTGCACGCGGGTGTTCATCTCGATGAAGTAGAAGCTACCGTTCTCGTAGAGGAACTCGAAGGTGCCGGCGCCACGGTAGCCGATCTCGACGCACGCCTGGACGCAGCGGGCGAAGACTTCCTGACGGGCTTTTTCGTCGATGCCTGGAGCCGGCGCTTCTTCCAGTACTTTCTGGTGACGGCGCTGCAGGGAGCAGTCACGGTCGCCCAGATGTACGGCGTTGCCCTGACCGTCGGAGAGTACCTGAACTTCCACGTGACGTGGGTTGGTCAGGAACTTCTCCAGGTAGACCATCGGGTTGCCGAACGCTGCACCGGCTTCGGTGCGGGTCAGCTTGGCCGAGGAAATCAGGTCTTCTTCCTTGTGCACAACGCGCATGCCGCGACCACCACCGCCACCGGCGGCCTTGATGATCACCGGGTAGCCAACCTCGCGGGCGATTGCCAGCGCGGTTTCTTCGTCTTCCGGCAGCGGGCCGTCGGAGCCCGGTACGGTCGGAACGCCGGCCTGGATCATGGCGTGCTTGGCCGATACCTTGTCGCCCATCAGGCGAATGGTGTCGGCTTTCGGGCCGATGAAGGCAAATCCGGATTTCTCGACCTGCTCGGCGAAGTCGGCGTTTTCCGCGAGGAAGCCATAGCCAGGGTGAATGGCGGTGGCGCCGGTCACTTCGGCCGCGGCGATGATCGCGGGGATGTGCAGGTAGGAATCCTTGGACGACGCCGGGCCAATGCACACGGACTCGTCAGCCAGGCCCAGGTGCATCAGCTCGCGGTCGGCCGTGGAGTGTACGGCGACGGTCTTGATGCCCAGTTCCTTGCAGGCTCGCAGGATACGCAGGGCAATTTCGCCGCGGTTGGCGATCAGAACTTTTTCCAACATCGCAGGCTCTCCGCGGTTCAAACGATGGTGAACAGAGGCTGGTCGTATTCAACCGGCTGGCCGTCTTCTACCAGAACGGCGTCAATGACACCGCCGATTTCGGCTTCGATGTGGTTCATCATTTTCATCGCTTCGACGATGCACAGGGTGTCGCCTTTCTTCACGCTCTGGCCGACTTCAACGAAGGCAGGCGAGGTTGGCGAACCTTTGCGGTAGAAGGTGCCGACCATTGGCGAGCGGATCACGGTGCCTTTCAGGGTTGGCGCGGCAGCGGCAGCTTCGGCAGCCGGAGCGGCGGCAGCGGCTGCGACAGGAGCCGGTGCAGGAGCGGCGGCCATTGGAGCCGGCGCGTAGTACTGCTGGGCTGGAGTCTTGCTGTGGCGGCTGATGCGCACGGACTCTTCGCCTTCCTTGATTTCCAGCTCGTCGATGCCAGATTCTTCCAGCAGCTCGATCAGTTTCTTGACTTTACGAATATCCATTAATCATCAACTCCCAAGGTTCGGTCAGGGGCGTATGAACGTGATTCAAACGTTCTTGTAAGCCTGGCGATGGCCAGGCTCGCGTTATTCAGGATTTTGCGGCGGCGGCCAGTTGTTCCAGGGCGGATTCCAGGGCCAGTCGGTAACCGCTGGCGCCCAGACCGCAGATCACCCCTACGGCAACATCCGAAAAGTAGGAGTGGTGACGGAACGGCTCGCGCTTGTGCACGTTGGACAAGTGCACTTCGATGAATGGGATGCTCACCGCCAGCAATGCGTCACGTAATGCGACGCTGGTGTGAGTAAAAGCAGCCGGATTGATCAGGATGAAGTCCACGCCTTCGTTGCGCGCGGCGTGGATCCGGTCGATCAGTTCGTATTCGGCGTTGCTTTGCAGGTATTGCAGATGATGGCCGGCGGCGCGGGCACGCTGCTCCAGGTCCTGGTTGATCTGCGCCAGGGTCACGGCGCCGTAGACACCGGGTTCGCGAGTCCCGAGCAGGTTCAGGTTGGGGCCGTGCAGCACCAGTAGTGTCGCCATCTGCGCATCCTTTGATTTTGTCGGACATAAATACAAGCGCGGCGACTATGCCGCAAAGAACCGAGCACTGTCCAGTTAACTGCAATAGCCAGCACGATGACCGAGATTCACGCAAAATATGTGACTATTTTGTTAAGTCCGGTCATTGGTAGCGGTTTTTTAATGGCCCCAGCAGTTATAGACGCAGATCGGCGCGGATGCGCTGCAAATGCTCAGCGAATTCCCCGGCGTTGGTCTCCCCGACCACCCTTGCCTCGGTTTTTTCGCTGCCGTTCGCCGCAAAGAACAACAGCGCGGGCGGGCCGAACAGTTGATAGCGATCCAGCAGGGCGCGTTGTTCGGCGCTGCTCTGGGTGATATCGAAGCGAACCAGTCGGTATTCCTTGAGCAATGGCAGCACGTTCGGCGCATTCAGCACCTCGTGCTCGATGACCTTGCAACTGATGCACCAGTCGGCGTACCAGTCCAGCACCAGCGGTTGGCCGGCGGCTTTCGCCTCGGCCAGCACCCGGTCCAGTTCGGCGGGGCTGCTGATGGTTTGCCAGGTGTCGCTCGCTGTTGGCTGCGCGGTCACGGCGTTGCCGCTGACCGGAAGTGGTCGCAGCGGATCGCTCTGGCCGCTGAGCGCGCCATACCAGCAGGCCAGGGCATAGACCATCAGCACCAGACCGAGCAGTTGTGCCAGACGCTGGCGCGGGGTTTTCGGGATGAACTCGAGGGCGCCGAGGAACAGCGCCACACCCGCGGCCAGCAAGCCCACCAGCAACAGCGTGATCTGGCCGGGCAAAACACGGCTGAGCAGGCCGATCGCCAGGCCCAGCAACAGCACGCCGATGGCGTTTTTCACCGTGACCAGCCAAGGCCCGCTCTTCGGCAGCCAGGCCGCGCCGCCCGTCGCTACCAGCAGCAGCGGGGCGCCCATGCCCAGGCCCAGGGCAAAGAGTTTCAGAGCGCCGCCGACGGCGTCGCCGCTGGCGCTGATATAGAGCAGGGCGCCGGCCAATGGTGCAGACACGCACGGCGAGACCAGCAGGCTGGAGACCACGCCGAGAACCGCCGCGCCCACCAGCGAGCCGCCTTTGGTATTCCCGGCGAGACGGTCCAGACGGTTGCTCACGGCTTGCGGCAGTTTCAGTTCGAACAGGCCGAACATGGCCAGGGCGAACGCCACGAAGAACAGCGAGAACGGCACCAGCACCCAGGCCGATTGCAGGCGTGCCTGCAGGTTGAGGCCGGCGCCGAACAGGCCCATCAAAGCGCCGAGCAGGGCGAAACAGGCGGCCATCGGCAGCACGTAGGCCAGCGACAGCGCAAGGCCGCGCCAGCCGCCGACCTGACCGCGCAGCACCACGCCGGAGAGGATCGGCAGCATGGGCAGCACGCAGGGGGTGAAGGTCAGACCGACGCCGGCGAGGAAGAACAGCAGCAGGCTTTTCCAGTTGCTCTCGGTTGCGACCGGGGCGCCGCTGGTAACCGGTGTTGCCGCGCCGACGCCGGCGATGCTCAGGCGCTCGGTTTCCGGCGGATAGCACAGGCCCTTGTCGGCGCAGCCCTGGTAGGTCACCAGCAGGGTGAACGGGCGTTTATCGTCGGTGCGCGGCAGGTCGATATCGAGGATGCCGTGGTAGACCTCGACATCGCCGAAGAACTCATCGTGCTTGGCCTCGCCCTGCGGCAATTGGGCGCTGCCCAGAACGATGTCGGCGGGTTCGGTGCGGAACTGGAAGCGGTGGCGGTAGAGGTAATAGCCCTCGCTGGCGACGAAGCGCAGCTTGATCCCTTGGGCGTCGCCCTGGATCAGGTTGAGCTTGAAGGCTTCGCGCACCGGCAGGAAATCGGCGCTGTTGTTCAGGGAAGAAGCGCCCAGTGTGGCGCTGGGGCGGCTGTCGAAAAGGCCGGTGGCCACGGCGGGCATGGCCAGGACCAGCAGCAGGAGGCAGAGCAGACGACGCATGATGGTCTCGCGGGTGCGGAGGTGGTCGCATGATAGCGGAGTCTGGGGATTGCTGTGTTGTTGAGGGCCGAACCGCAGCGATTAGGCCCGAAAGCCACCTACAAACGGAACGCCCGAACCGCCGTATTCAGCTCTCCACCAAGCCTCAGCAACTGCTCACCCTGATCCCGTCCTTCGCCGATCCGCTGCAAATTGTCCTCACCCAGACCATGAATCCGTTCACTGTGATCGCGGATCTCGCTGACCGCGCCGCTCTGCTGCGCGGTGACATCGGCGATGCGCTCGGCGGTGTCGGCGATGGTCTGGATCGCAGTGACGATTTCATCCAGCGCACCATCGGCGGCCTGGGCCTGATTGGCGGTGGCTTCGGCGTGTTCGAGCTGGGCGCGCATGCCGTCCACCGACTCGCGCGCCGCTTGTTGCAGGCGGGTGATGAGGGTCTGGATCTCCCCCGTGGCGCCTGTGGTGCGCTGCGCCAGTGAGCGGACTTCCTCGGCCACCACGGCAAAGCCGCGGCCCATTTCGCCGGCCCGCGCCGCTTCGATCGCGGCATTCAGGGCCAGCAGGTTGGTCTGCTCGGCGATAGCGCGAATCACCGTCAGGACGCCGCCGATGGTCGCCGACTCCTGGGCCAGTTCTTCGATCATCTGCGCGTTGCCTTGCACTTCGTCCACCAGCTTGCGCAGCCCGGTCAGGCTCTGGCCGATCACGGCCTGGCCCTGTTCCACTGCTTCACCGGCCTGACGGCTGGCGTCGGCGGCCTGGCTGGCATCGCCTGCGACCTGGACGATCGTGGCTTCCAGTTCACCCAGCGCATCGCGAATCTGCGCGGTATCGCCGGCCTGGCGCTCGGCGCCGTCGTGCAGGGCGCTGCTCATGCCGGCCAGGGCGTGGCTGCTGCCGGCGACCTGTTCGGCGTTATGACGGATGGTCCCCACCAGTTCCACCAGGTAGTCGCGCAGGCGGTTCAGGGAATCCTGAATGTCGTGCATCTCGCGGTTGCTGGGCGGCAGGGCGATCGGCTTGCTGAAATCGCCGCTGGCCCAGTCCGACAGCGCCGGGTCGAGGTTGGTCAGTACCCGCGCCAGACGCCGCTGCAGGCGGTCGATCACCAGGGCGATCAGCAGAATCAGAGCGATCATGACGCCTTGCATCAGGCGCACTTCGCTCTGGATCTGGGCGTGCTGGCTGCGTACGCCGGGCTCCAGATCGGCGATGGCCTGCTGCACAGCGGCGATGCGCGATTGAGTGGTAGCCGCCAGCTCACCGCGGCGCTGGATCTGCTCGCGGGTGCGTTGCAGTTCCGCAGGGTAGCGACTGATCAGGCTGTTGAGTTCGCGGCGCAGGCCGACGGCGGTGTCTTCGGCCTCGCTCTTGCTCTCGCTTTCCAGGCCCATCATGGAGGCGAAATCGTCGGAACCCGAGGCACTGGCTTCCTTGACCCCCAGCAGCGGCAGGCCATCGAGAATGCGCGCCTGCCCGGCAATCAGGTTGAGTTCCCGTTCGACTTCCTCGGCCAGCTCGCTGCGGCCGCTGCTGACCAGCTTGTCGCGGGCCAGGGACAGGCGACTCAGGTGCAGCCCGGCTTCGAACAGCGGCGTGGTATAGCGCGCCGCTTCGCTGTTCTGGCTGTTCTGGCTGTAGCGCAGCCACTGTTCCAGGTTGGCGCCCAGTTCGCGTTCGGCCTGCAACAGCAGGGCCTGCGGATCCCCGGCCAGCTTGCCGGCGGCCAACAGTTCGTTGCTGGTGAAGGTGGCCAGGCTGTCCAGGCTCGGGCGCACGCTTTGCGCCAGTTCGGCCGGCAGTTGGCCCAGTTCTTCCTGCAACTGCTGGGTGGCCTGCAGGGCCGTGGCATGTTGCAGGGCGTCGCCGCTGGCGAGGTAGGTCTGGATGTTGCGCGCCACCCCGTTCTGGAACTGCTGGGACAGGCCCAGGTAACGCTCCATCAGCAGATAGGGTCGCTCCAGCGCGCGTTGCGACCACCACAAGGTGGCGCCCAGGGCGAGGCAGACCAGGACCAGTAACAGGGTGTTCAGATTGGTGAGCAGCTTGAGGCGCATGTGCGTGACTACCAACGGCTGGATGGCAAGTCACTGAACTTATTGCGCTTTTATGACGGGGTTATGACGAAGCGGGCCACTTGGTCAAAAAAAGTGGCCATTTGATTTCATGTCTCGACCCGCAGCACCCGATTGCGCCCGGCGGCCTTGGCGCGGTACAGCGCTTCGTCGGCGGCGGTGGCCATGCTCAGGGCGTCGAGTTCGTCATTCAGTTCCACCACGCCGGCGCTGAAGGTGCAGAACAGGTCCTGCGGCTGAGCGGGGTAGTGGATCTCGGCGAAGCGCCGGCGGATCTCGTCGAGCACTTTGTGCGCGGAGCCGACGTCGGTGTTAGGCATGACGATGGCGAACTCTTCACCGCCGTAGCGGCCGATGAAGTCGGTCTTGCGCAGGCGTTGCTTGAGAAACAGCGCCAGGCTCTTGATCACCCGGTCGCCCATGGGGTGCCCGTGGCTGTCGTTGACCTTCTTGAAGTGGTCGATATCGAGCATGGCGAAGCTCAGCGGCAGGCTCTCGCGGCGGGCGCGGAAGCTGCAGTCTTCGAGCAGTTGTAGGATGTGGGTGTGGTTGTAGAGGCCGGTGAGGCTGTCACGAACCATCCGCGATTTCAGATTGCGGGCGCGGGCGGCGCGGTTGCGCACGGTGGTGATCAGGTGGCGCGAGCGGATCGGCTTGGTCAGGAAGTCGTCGCCGCCTTCGCTCATGGCGTCGAGTTGCTTGTCCAGGTCGTCTTCGGCGGAGAGGTAGATGATCGGCACGCTGACGTAGCGGTCGTTGTGGCGGATCACCTTGGCCAGCTCGGCGCCGGTGCAGGCCGGCATGTACATGTCGAGGATGATCAGGTCGGGCTGGAAATCGGCCAGCTCGGCCATGGTCTGGATCGGATCGGTGAGCGTGCGGGTGACGATGCCGGCATTGTTCAGCAGGCGTTCGGTGTGCAGGCCCTGGGCGCGGGAGTCGTCGATGATGAGGACGCGAAACGGCTCGTACTGGGCGACGCTGGTGAGCAGTTCGACTTTCTCCAGCAGGCTCGACGCTTCGAGGGTGCCGGTGAGAAATTCCTGGCCGCCGGCGCGCACTGCCGCGAGGCGGGTCGGGGTATCGGTTTCATGCAGGCTGAAGAACAGCAGCGGCACGCGCTGTTCCAGACCTTGCTGGGCTTGTTCCGCGAGCTTCAGGCCCTGGCCGGGACCGCCGAAATCCACGTCCATGACGATCGCCGAGGGCAGGCGCTCGCTCATCGACGCGTTGAAGGCGTTGGCACAGTCCAGCGCTTCCACGCCCAAGCCGAAGAACTCCAGTTGCTTGACCAGGCGCTCGGCCCGGTCATGGTCCTGAAGCATGATGTAGACCGGCTTGCGCAGCGGTGGCAGCGGCGTCTGTTCAAGGCGGTCGCCCTGACGCAGGCCGGTGCGCGACAGGCGCTGCATCAAGCGGTTGAGTTCGCTGATCAGGTTGCTGCTCAGCCGCGCGCTGTTGGCTTCGACCGCGTCCAGCACCTCGCCGATGGCGTCGGCCAGCAGGCTGTGTTCCGGTTGCTCGAAACGTACGGCGTAACGTTGCAGGCGCAGATTGGCCTCGCACAGTTCGCCCAGGTCGCCGGTGGACCATTCGCTGCGTTGCAGTCGCTGCCAGATCTCGAGGATCTGCCGGGCCTGATGAATGACCCGCTGGGCAAAGTGTTGCTTTAGTCGCTCGCGATTCGGGTCTTCTGGCTCGGTCATGTCCTGACTACTTATAAAGGTGAGGCAGTTCGAGTGATGGCTCTATGCTAGCACCACTTTCTGAGCAAACGAGTGCCCTGCATCAATTTTTTGACGCCGGAGAACAATTCAGTTCCTGACCCGTGAGTCGTTTATGCGATCCTCTGCCCTTGCTTTATAGTGCTGACACTCAGGCCGCCCCGGCGCCCGCGCATTTTCCGACAATCGTCGATGCGTCGGCACCAATGCCCGGAGGTTGCGGTCGAACCCTGGAAATGCCCCTGACCGATAAGGACAACGCCATGCTTGACTGGAAAAACCGTACGGGCAGCGCCGAAGCGCGCGAGGAGCGCAGCGCTGGTCGTTCCACGCCGAAAGACAGCTATTTCCGCGGCCTGCTCAGCCGTTCGCTGGCGGTAGTGATCGGCCTGTACCTGTTGGTGACGGTCGGCCTGGGTTGGTACTGGAGCGAGGAGCCGGCGCTGTTCCCCGTGCAGCAGAACGCCCAGATCGCCGCCGAGCAGAGCGGCCAGCAGATGGTGATCGGCTACACCACCATCGAAACCCTCAAGACTGTCGCCGGCACCCTGCTGAACAAGCCGGGCGGCTACATCTCCAACGACCGCTTCCCGCCGGGACTGTGGATGGACAACATGCCGAGCTGGGAATACGGCGTGCTGGTCCAGGTCCGCGATCTGTCCCGCGCCCTGCGCAAGGACTTCGCCCGCTCGCAGTCGCAATCGACCGAAGACGCCGATCTGGCCAAGGCCGAGCCGCGCTTCAACTTCGACAACAAGAGCTGGATCCTGCCGTCGAGCGAGTCCGAGTTCGAAGAAGGCATCAAGTCCCTGAGCCGCTATCAGGCTCGCCTGGCCGCCGCTGACAAGGGCGCGATCTTCTACACCCGCGCCGACAACCTGAACAACTGGCTGGGCGATGTCGCCACCCGTCTGGGCTCGTTGTCGCAGCGCCTGTCGGCCAGCGTTGGCCGGGTCAAGCTCAACAGCACCCTGAAAACCGAGGCGGTGGTCGCGGGTCAGGCACCGCAGCTGGATGAAGAGCTGGTTGAAACCCCGTGGATGCAGATCGACAACGTGTTCTACGAGGCCCGCGGTCAGGCCTGGGCGCTGTCGCACCTGCTGCGTGCCATCGAGGTGGACTTCGCCGACGTGCTGGCGAAGAAGAACGCAACCGTCAGCGTGCGGCAGATCATCCGCGAGCTGGAAGCTTCGCAGGAAGCGCTGTGGAGCCCGATGGTGCTGAACGGCAGCGGCTTCGGCATGTGGGCCAACCACTCGCTGGTCATGGCCAACTACATTTCCCGGGCCAACGCCGCAGTCATCGATCTGCGCCAGTTGCTGTCCCAGGGCTGATGAGCATCAGCGAAGCGGAGGCGGCGCATCGGGCCGCCTCGGACCTGGAACGGGTTGCCTGGGTCGATGAGGACGACCGCCTGCTCGGCGAGTTGCCGCGCGCCGAGTTGCGCGAGCGTGGCCTCATCGGCCGCTGCACCTTCATCCTGCTGTTCAACGGCGCCGGTCAGTTGTGCGTTCATAAGCGCACGCTGAGCAAGGCCATTTATCCCGGCTACTGGGATGTGGCCGCGGGCGGCATGGTCGCGGCGGGCGAGGAATACGCCGACTCGGCGGCGCGGGAACTGGCGGAAGAGCTGGGGGTGAGTGGCGTCGAGCTGCGCGCCCATGACCACTTTTTCTTCGACCAGCCGGGCAACCGGCTCTGGTGTTCGGTGTTCTCGGCCGTCTGGGACGGGCCTTTGCAGCTGCAGCCGGAAGAGGTCAGCGAAGCCCGTTTCGTCAATCTCGAAGTGATCCGCGAAGAGTCCCGCCACCTGCCGTATTGCCCCGACTCCCTGGCTGCCCTGAACCGGGTTTTCGACCGTCAAGCCTGACGTCGCGAAAATCGCCCAAAATGGCGCAGTTCTGTACTTAGCAACCGGCGCATTTGCCGTTACACTGCGCGGCCTTTTTCACCCTGCCGCGACCCGCTCACGGCAGGTGCGCTGCCCCTGCCAGAGTGGGGCTTCGCGGTCGATGTCCTGCCAGGGACAGCGACCAGTTTTTGTCCTCAACACAGAGGATCAAAAGTGGCCAAGAAAGCCTCATCATTTTCCGCCCTCGGCGGCCTGGTGTTCTCCACTGATGCAGGTCGGCACTGTCCGGACTGCAGCAAACCCATCGATGCCTGCATCTGCAAGCAGACGGTCATCCCCGAAGGTGATGGCATCGCCCGTGTGCGCCGCGAAAGCAAAGGTCGCGGCGGCAAGACGGTGACCACCATCAGCGGCGTCCCGCTGCCAGCCGAACAGCTCAAGGACCTCGCCACCACGCTGAAACGGCGTTGCGGCACAGGCGGCGCGTTGAAAGACGGCGTCATCGAAATCCAGGGCGACCATGTCGAGTTGTTGCTGGCCGAGCTGATCAAGCAGGGTTTCAAAGCGAAAAAATCCGGCGGCTGATCGCCTGCCTCGCTCTTGCGTGTCCGCAGCTTGTGCAGGGCGGGCGCAGGGCCGAGGCCCCCGGGACTTTTCGTCCAGCGTCTAAACTCGTTGCCTTGTGAGGGGTCTATGCCTGAACAGGGAAAATCGTCATTTTCATTTTTTACACTGCGCCATCCCGCTTGGCCGGTGTTACCTGACTTTCTTGAATAGGGGACTTCGATGTCCGTACGACGCACACGCAAAGACGATGGCAGCCAATGGACCGTGGCCGATAGCCGCAGTGTTTATGGGATTCGCCATTGGGGCGCGGGATATTTCGCGATCAATGAAGCGGGGCGTGTCGAAGTTCGCCCCAATGGCCCGGGCAGTGCGCCGATCGACCTGTTCGAACAGGTCGACGAACTGCGCAAGAGCGGCCTGTCGCTGCCACTGCTGGTTCGCTTCCCCGATATCCTGCAAGACCGCGTTCGCCAACTGACCGGCGCCTTCGACGCCAACATCGCGCGCCTGGAATACCAGAGCGAGTACACCGCGCTGTACCCGATCAAGGTCAACCAGCAGGAAGCGGTGATCGAGAACATCATCGCCACCCAGAATGTTTCCATCGGCCTGGAAGCCGGCTCCAAGCCGGAGCTGCTGGCGGTGCTGGCGCTGGCGCCGAAGGGCGGTACCATCGTCTGCAACGGCTACAAGGACCGCGAGTTCATTCGCCTGGCGCTGATGGGCCAGAAGCTCGGCCACAACGTCTTCATCGTCATCGAGAAAGAGTCGGAAGTGGGCCTGGTGATCGAAGAGGCCGCCGAGCTCAAGGTCAAGCCGCAGGTCGGCCTGCGTGTGCGCCTGTCGTCGCTGGCGTCGAGCAAATGGGCTGACACCGGTGGCGAGAAATCCAAGTTCGGCCTGTCCGCGGCGCAACTGATCTCCGTGGTCCAGCGCTTCCGTGATGCCGGGCTCGACCAGGGCATTCGCCTGCTGCACTTCCACATGGGCTCGCAGATCGCCAACCTGGCGGACTACCAGCACGGCTTCAAGGAAGCCATCCGTTACTACGGCGAACTGCGCGCGCTGGGCCTGCCGGTCGATCACATCGACGTCGGCGGCGGCCTGGGCGTGGACTACGACGGTACCCACTCGCGCAATGCCAGCTCGATCAACTACGACATGGACGACTACGCCGGTGTCGTGGTCGGCATGCTCAAGGAATTCTGCGACGCCCAGGGTCTGCCGCATCCGCACATCTTCTCGGAAAGCGGTCGCTCGCTGACCGCGCACCACGCCGTGCTGGTGGTGCAGGTGACCGACGTCGAGCGTCACAACGACGACGTGCCGGAAATCGAGAACAAGGAAAGCCTGCCGGAAACCGTGCAATGGCTGGTCGACCTGCTTGGCCCGACCGATATCGAGATGGTCACCGAGACCTACTGGCGCGCCACCCACTACATGAGCGACGTGGCTGCGCAGTACGCCGACGGCAAGATCACCCTGGCCGAGAAAGCCCTGGCCGAGCAGTGCTACTTCGCCGTCTGCCGGCGCCTGCACAACTCGCTCAAGGCGCGTCAGCGTTCGCACCGCCAGGTGCTCGACGAACTCAACGACAAGCTCGCCGACAAATACATCTGCAACTTCTCGGTATTCCAGAGCCTGCCGGACACCTGGGCCATCGGCCAGGTCCTGCCGATCCTGCCGCTGCATCGCCTGGATGAAGAACCGCTGCGCCGCGCGGTGCTGCAGGACCTGACCTGCGACTCCGACGGCAAGATCAACCAATACGTCGACGAGCAGAGCATCGAGACCAGCCTGCCGGTGCATGCGGTCAACGAGGGCGAGGACTACCTGCTGGGGATCTTCCTGGTCGGCGCCTACCAGGAAATCCTCGGCGACATGCACAACCTGTTCGGCGACACCGACTCGGTGAACATCTACCAGAACCCGAACGGCAGCGTGTACCACGCCGGTATCGAAACCCACGACACCATCGAAGACATGCTGCGCTACGTGCACCTGTCGCCGGAAGAACTGATGACCCACTACCGCGACAAAGTCGCCAGTGCGCGCATCAGTGCCCGTGAGCGGACCCAGTTCCTCGACGCACTGCGGTTGGGGCTGACGCGGTCTTCGTACCTGTCGTCGTAATATCGCTGGTGTGAAACGGCCCGCCCTCGGGATTCCGGGGGCGGGCCTTTTTTTGGGGCGTCAGGTGCTTGCCAACAGCTTTGTTGCGCTCGATCTTGAGGGTGCTAAAAGTCTTCCGGCATACGCCTGACTACTGCGCAAACCACCCATCCCGCCGCTGCAACCACCACCCCATTGCCCCCAGCGTCACCCCGCGCAAGGCCATGAACAACAGAAACGCCAACCACAACCCATGATTCCCCAGGTCGCTGGCGAACCAGGCGAAGGGCAGGGCGATGACGACGCTGAGCAACATGGCATCGCGCATCTCGCGAGCGCGGGTAGCGCCGATGAACAGGCCATCGAGCAGGTAGCTCCAGACGGCAATCAACGGCCGCAGCGCCAGGTACGGCAGGTATTCGAAGGCGGTTTCGCGAACGCTGGGGATGTCGGTCTGCATCTGGATGAACAGGTGCCCGCCGAGCAGGAACAGCACGGCAAACCCCACGCTGGCGATCAGTGACCAGCCACCGGCGATCACCAGTGAACGGCGTAACGCCGGACGGTCGTGAGCACCGATGGCGTGGCCGCACAGGGCTTCGACGGCGTGGGCCAGGCCGTCCAGCGCGTAGGCGGTCAGCAGCAGGCCATTGAGCAGCAGGGCGTTGGCGGCCACGGTCGCTTCGCCCATGCGCGCGCCTTGCACAGTGATGAGGAAGAACACCCCTTGCAGCGCCAGGCTGCGGATAAAGATGTCGCGGTTGACGCTGAGCATCGGGCGCCAGCTCTGCCAGCGCGCCAGCAGCGGCCAGATGACGTGGCCGGGAAACGCGCGTAATGACGGTCGCGTCAGCGCCAGTCCGATCAACGCCGCGGCCCACTCCGCAATCACCGAGGCCCGCGCCGATCCGGCCACGCCCCAGTCCAGCCCGAGGACGAACCACAGATTGAGAACGATGTTCAGCAGGTTGGTGGTCAGCAGGATGATCAGCGGCGCGCGGGCGTTCTGCGTGCCGAGGAACCAGCCGACCAGGGCGAAGCTGGCCAGCGCCGCCGGCAAGCCCAGCAGGCGGATCCGGAAAAACTGCAGAGTGCCTTGCTCCAGCTCCGCGCCGGGCTGCATCAGGCCCACGGCGAGGTGACTCAACGGGATGGCGAGCAGACCGAGCAACAGGGCGAAAAACAGCGCCAGCAACAGACCCTGAACCAGCACCTGGCGCAGCGCCGCGCCGTCGGATCGCCCGGCGGCCTGGGCGGCGAAACCGGTCGAGCCCATGCGCAGGAAACCCAGCACCGACACCAGCAGGGTGTACAGGCTGGCGCCCACCGCCACGGAGCCGAGCTGGTGGGCGTGGGGCAGGTGGCCAATCACCGTGCTGTCGACCAGGGCCACCAGTGGCACCGAGATGTTGGACAGGATCATCGGCGCAGCCAGGGCCCAGACCTTGTGGTGGGTGGGGCGGTGGCGCCAGTCGGCGAAGAATGAGGGCATGAAAAGTCCTTGATGTGACTGAGGCGCAGTCCTCGTTGTGAGCAGGTTCGCTCCTACAGAAGGGCAGCGCAGCAGCCTGAATCGGCACATTCTACCCACCTCGCCGCACTTTGCCGGGTGAACCCTGTCTCATCCCGCGGGCATTGGCCGGTGAAGCCGCCAGCCTTGATATATAGTTTCCCGTCTGATCCTGCTGCCAAAGAGTTATCCCCATGCTCAACAAAGGACTGTGGCTGGCCTGCGCGCTGGCGCTGCTCAGCGCCTGTGATTCGTCATCCGTCGATAAACCCGCGCCCGCCGAGAAGGCCGCCGCAACCGCTCCTGCGGCTACGCCGACCACCGTCGATGTCGCCGCGCTGGCCCAGCGCTACGCCGGCCGTGAGCTGAACGTGGTGGACGTCTCGGAGGTGCAGCTCGACGGCGCCAGTGCGCTGTCGGTGACATTCTCCGCGCCGCTGGACGCCGACCAGCCGTTCGCCGAGCGCCTGCACCTGGTGGACACGGTCAAGGGCAAGGTGGATGGCGCCTGGGAGCTGTCCAACAACCGCATGGAGTTGCGCCTGCGCCACCTGGAACCAAAGCGCAAGCTGGTGCTGACCATCGATGCCGGTCTGCTCAGCGTCAATGGCCAGCGCCTGGCCGGTGAATATGTCAGCCGCCTGGAGACGCGTGACATGGAGCCGAGCATCGGTTTCGCCAGTCGCGGTTCGCTGCTGCCGACTCGCCTGGCCGAGGGCCTGCCGGTGATCGCCCTGAACGTCGCCAAGGTCGATGTCGAATTCTTCCGCATCAAGTCCGAGTCCCTGCCGACCTTCCTCGGTTCGTGGGGCCGCAACAGCGCGTTGCAGAGCTACGAGGCCAATGAACTGCTGCCCATGGCCGATCTGGTCTACGCCGGTCGCTTCGAACTGAACCCGGCAGCCAACACCCGCGAAACCCTGCTGCTGCCCATGGCCGGGATCAAGCCATTGCAGGAAGCCGGCGTCTACCTGGCGGTGATGCGTGCCTCCGGCACCTACAACTATTCGCAGCCGGCGACCCTGTTCACCCTCAGCGACATCGGCCTGTCGGTGCACCGCTACAGCAATCGCCTCGATGTCTTCACCCAGGCGCTGGAGGGTGGCAAGGCCCTGAGTGGCGTCGAGCTGGACCTGCTCGACAACGAGGGCAAATTGCTCGGCCAGGGCAAGACCGACAGCAGTGGCCACGCGCAACTGCCGCTGCCACCCAAGGCCGACGTGCTGCTGGCGCGCCAGGGCGAGCACACCACGCTCTTGCGCTTGAACAGTGCCGCGCTGGATCTTTCCGAATTCACCGTCACCGGCCCGCAGGCCAACCCGTTGCAGTTCTTCGTCTTCGGCCCGCGCGACCTCTATCGTCCCGGCGAAACCGTGCTGCTCAATGGCCTGCTGCGCGACCAGGACGGCAAGCCGGTCAACGCCCAGCCGATCAACGTGGAAGTGCGTCGGCCGGACGAGCAGGTCAGTCGCAAGTTCGTCTGGGAAGCCGATGCCAACGGTTTCTATCAGTACCCACTGCAACTGGCCGGCGAAGCGCCGACCGGGCGTTGGCAATTGCTGTTCGACCTCGGCGGCGGCAAGCGCCAGGTTCACGAATTCCTCGTCGAAGACTTCCTGCCCGAGCGCCTTGCGCTGGAACTCAAGGGCAGCGATACGCCGCTGAGCCCCGACGAGACCGCCGAAGTCAGCGTCAACGGCCGCTACCTGTATGGCGCGCCGGCGGCGGGCAACCGGCTCAGCGGCCAGGTCTATGTGCGGCCGCTGCGCGAGGCGGTACCGGCATTGCCCGGCTACCAGTTCGGTTCGGTCACCGAAGGCGAGTTGAGCCACGACCTGGAGCTGGAAGAAAGCACCCTTGATGCCAATGGCGAGGCGACGATCAGCATCGCCAGCGAATGGGCCGAGGCCCGCTCGCCGCTGCAACTGACGGTGCAGGCCAGCTTGCAGGAGTCCGGTGGCCGGCCGATCACCCGGCGCCTGGAACAACCGATCTGGCCAGCGGAACGTCTGCCGGGCCTGCGCGGTTTGTTCGAGGGCGAGGAAACCGATGGCGATGCCCCGGTGGAAATCGAACTGCTGATGGCCGACCGCGACGGCAACAAGCTCGCCGCAGAAAACCTGCGCGTGCGCCTGGTGCGTGAGCGCCGCGACTATTACTGGAACTACTCGCAGAGCGACGGTTGGAGCTACAACTTCAACGAGAAACAGCTCACCGAAAGTGAACAGAGCATCAACGTTCCCGCCGGCAGCACCACCAAGCTCAGTTTCCCGGTGGAGTGGGGCCCTTACCGTGTCGAAGTGGAAGACCCGGATACCGGCATCACCAGCAGCCTGCGCTTCTGGGCCGGCTACCGCGCCCAGGACAACGCCGACGGCGGCGCGGTGCGCCCTGACCAAGTGCGTCTGGCCCTCGACAAGCCGGCCTATAACGATGGCGACACCGCCACCGTGACGGTCACCCCGCCCGCTGCGGGCAAGGGCTACCTGATGGTGGAAGGCAATGACGGCCCGTTGTGGTGGCAGGAGATCGACGTCCCCGCCGAGGGCAAGGCCTTCGAGGTGAAGCTCGACCCGAAATGGGCGCGGCATGACCTCTATGTCAGCGCGCTGGTGATCCGCCCGGGCGAGCGCAAGGCCAACGTCACACCGAAGCGCGCCGTGGGCGTGCTGCACCTGCCGCTGGATCGTGCCCAGCGCAAGCTGGCGCTGACCCTCGACGCACCCGCGAAGATGCGGCCCAAGCACCCGCTGACCGTCAACATCGAAGCGCGCAATGCCGATGGCAGCGTGCCGAAGCAGGTCCAGGTGCTGCTGGCGGCAGTGGACGTCGGCATTCTCAATATCACCAGCTACGTCACCCCTGATCCGTTCACCGGCATGTTCGGCCGCAAGGCCTACGGCGCTGACCAACTGGATATCTACGGGCAACTGATCGAAGCCGGCCAGGGCCGTCTCGCCAGCCTCGCCTTCGGTGGTGACGCCGGCATGGCCAAGGGCGGCAAGCGTCCGGACACCAGCGTGACCATCGTCGCCCTGCAAAGCGCGCCGGTGACCCTCGACGCGCAGGGCAAAGGTCAGGCGACCGTGGAGATTCCCGACTTCAACGGTGAATTGCGCCTGATGGCTCAGGCCTGGAGCGAAGACCGCTTCGGCGTGGCCGAGGGCAAGACCGTGGTTGCCGCGCCGCTGATCGCCGAACTGTCGGCGCCGCGTTTCCTCGCCGGTGGCGACCGCACCAGCCTGGCGCTGGACCTGTCCAACCTCACCGAACAACCGCAGACCCTCGCGGTGGCGCTCGCCACCGAAGGCCAGTTGGACCTGCTGGGCTCGTCCCATCAGACGCTCAAGCTAAAGCCCGGCCAGCGCGTCACGTTGCAAGTGCCGGTGCAGGCCAAGGGCGGCTTCGGCCAAGGCCGCGTCACCGTGCGCGTCGATGGCCTGGTGCTGCCGGGCGAGACCGACACGGGCTTCTCCCGCGACTGGACCCTTGGCGTGCGCCCGGCGTATCCGGCGCAACTCAAGCACTACCGCGTGGCGCTCAAGGACGAGCCATGGAGCTTGCCGGAGCAGGATCTGGCGCTGTTCGAGCAGGCGGGACTGGAAGCGACCCTGGCGTTGTCGAGCCGGCCGCCGCTGAACCTCGCCGAACAGATCCGCGCGTTGAAAGCCTATCCCTATGGTTGCCTGGAGCAGACCACCAGCGGCTTGTACCCATCGCTCTACGCCGATGCCGCCACCCTCAAGCGCCTCGGCCTGACCGGCGAGCCGGCCGCAGACCGCCAGCGCAAGATAGAGATGGGCATCGAGCACTTGCTGGGCATGCAGCGTTACAACGGCAGCTTCGGCCTGTGGAGTTCCGATGGTGACGAGGAGTATTGGCTGACTGCGTATGTCACCGACTTCCTCCTGCGCGCCCGTGACCAGGGCTTCGCCGTACCGCCCGAGGCCTTGAAGAAGGCCAGCGAGCGACTGCTGCGATATGTGCAGGAGCGCAACCTGATCGAGGTCAACTACAGCGAGAACGCCGAGCACAGCCGCTTTGCCGTGCAGGCTTACGCCGCGCTGGTGTTGTCCCGCAGCCAGCAGGCGCCGTTGGGCGCCCTGCGCAGTCTGTTCGAGCGTCGCGCCGATGCCCGTTCCGGTCTGCCGCTGGTGCAACTGGCGATCGCCCTCGACACCATGGGCGACAAGCCTCGTGGCGAGCAGGCCTTGCAGGCCGGGCTGGCGGTCACCCGCGACAACGCGTGGATGGCTGACTACGGCAGCCCGTTGCGGGACCAGGCGCTGATCCTCGCCTTGCTCGACGAGTACAAGCTCGCCAGCAAGGTGATTCCGGATCGCCTGTTCCAGCTCTCCGATCAGTTGGCCGCCAGTCCGTGGCTGTCTACCCAGGAGCGCAACGCCCTGTTCCTCGCCGGTCGTGGTCTGGCGCAACAACCCGAAGGGCAGTGGAAAGCACAACTGGACAGCGCCGGCGAAACCCGCGAGCTGAGCCCGACGCAATCCGGCCTGCACCTTGAGGGCGCGTTACTGGCTTCGCCGCTGACCGTGCACAACGAAGGCGAGCAGACGCTTTACCAGCGCCTGACCTTATCTGGTTACCCGCGTCAGGCACCGGCAGCCAGTGGCAACAACATGAGCATCCGTCGCGAGTACCTGGGCATGAATGGCCAGGCGCTGGATTTGCGTTCGCTGGAAAGCGGCGACCTGGTGCTGGTGCACCTGGCGATTCAGGCCAAGGCCCGGGTGCCGGATGCGCTGGTGGTGGATCTGCTGCCGGCGGGACTGGAACTGGAAAACCAGAACCTCGCGCAAAGCGCCGCCAGCCTGGAAAACGCCAGCAGCGCGGTCAAGCAATGGCGTGAGGCGATGGAGAACGCCAACGTGGTTCACCAGGAGTTCCGTGATGACCGCTATGTGGCGGCGTTGAACCTCGATGGTTATGGCACCACCCACCTGCTGTATCTGGCGCGGGCGGTAACCCCGGGCAGTTACCGGATTCCGCCGCCGCAAGTGGAGTCGATGTACCGGCCGGACTGGCAGGCTGTGGGCGATGGCGCTGGAGAGATGGTCATCAAGGGCCGTTGAAATCAATGGGGGCCGCAAGCGCGGCCCCCACTGTTCAATGCACTACCCAACTCAACACCCACAACCCCAACAATGCCCAGATGATTCCGGCAATCACCGATGCCCGCATGAACGCCCTGACCGCTGAATACAACAGCAGCAACCCGATGATCAGAATCAGGATGCTGATGAGCGACGTGTCCATGCCCAAGGTGCTTGCCAGGCCGTCGATGAACTTCGTTCCGGCGTTGGCCAGCAGCGCAAACAGCCCGCTTAGGGCGTCCACCACGAAGTGGATGACGGCGCCTATCGCTTGTCCCAGCCACTCGAAAAAACTTTCTACATGCATGGTTGTGTCCTGATGATCGTCACAGCGTTCACGCTGCCTTCCAGCCTTTGGCTATCGCCAGGCCATTACGGTTCCCTGATGGAGTGCTTCCGATGTTCAGCGTAGCCCTGCCGCGTGGTCGCAAGGCCCGCGTGGCAACCCTGGTGCTGCTGGCGGGACTGGGGCTGGTGGCGCTGCTGTGGTTGGCCGACCGGATCTGGCCGTTGCCGCTGCCCGAGGATGATCTGGCCCGGGTGGTGCTGGCCGAGGACGGTACGCCGTTGTGGCGCTTCGCCGATGCCGAAGGCGTCTGGCGTTACCCGGTCGGTGTCGAGGAAGTCTCGCCGTTGTACCTTCAGGCCCTGCTCACCTATGAGGACCGTTGGTTCTATCGCCATCCCGGGGTCAACCCGCTGGCACTCGGGCGTGCGGCCTGGCAAAACCTCAGTGGAGGCCGGGTGTTGTCGGGCGGCAGCACCTTGTCGATGCAGGTGGCGCGCCTGCTCGATCCACACTCGCGCACCTTGCCCGGCAAGCTGCGCCAGCTCTGGCGCACGTTGCAACTGGAGTGGCATTTGTCCAAGCGCGAGATCCTCGAGATTTATCTCAATCGCGCGCCCTTCGGCGGCACCCTGCAAGGCGTGGCGGCGGCAAGTTGGGCGTACCTGGGCAAGTCACCGCTGCACCTGACGCCCGCCGAGGCGGCGCTGCTCGCGGTACTGCCGCAAGCGCCCAGCCGCCTGCGCCCGGATCGCCATCCGCAGCGCGCCACCGCCGCCCGCGACAAGGTGCTGCAGCGTCTCGATGAATATCAGGTGTGGCCGAGCCAGCAGATCCACGAAGCCATGGAAGAACCACTGCTGCTCGCCCCGCGCCAGGAGCCGGCACTGGCACCCTTGTTGGCGCGACGCCTGAACCGTGCAGACAGCCCGCCGCTGATTCGCACCACCCTCGATGCCGTGTTGCAACGGCGCCTGGAAGACCTGCTGATCGGCTGGCGTGCGCGGCTTCCCGAGCGGACTTCGGCGGCGATCCTGGTGGTCGAGTCGCAGACCATGGCGGTGCGCGCTTACCTCGGTTCGGTGGACCTCAATGACGAGCGTCGTTTTGGTCACGTCGACATGATCAGCGCCTGGCGCTCGCCGGGCTCGACCCTCAAACCGTTTCTCTACGGCATGGCCATGGACGACGGCCTGATCCACTCCGAATCGCTGTTGCAGGATGTGCCGCGGCGTTATGGCGACTATCGCCCCGGCAATTTCTCCATGGGCTTCAGTGGTCCGGTGGCGGCTAGCTCGGCGTTGTCGCTATCGCTCAACCTGCCGGCGGTGCAATTGCTGGAAGCCTACGGGCCGAAGCGCTTCGCCGCGCAACTGCGCGCCGCAGGTGTTCCGCTGGCGCTGCCGGCGTTGGCCGAGCCGAACCTGTCGCTGATCCTTGGTGGGGGTGGCAGCCGCCTGGAAGATCTGGTCGCTGGCTACAGCGCCTTCGCCCGCGACGGCATGAGCGCCAGCCTGCGTCTGCAACCGGATGCGCCGCTGCTGGAGCGGCGCCTGCTGTCGCCGGGCGCGGCGTGGATCGTGCGGCGTATTCTCAGCGGTCAGGCCCGCCCTGACCGTGATCCGCATGCCGAACTGGTGCAGCGTCCGACGCTGGCCTGGAAGACCGGCACCAGCTACGGCTTTCGCGATGCCTGGTCGATCGGGGTCGGGCCGCGTTACCTGATTGGCGTCTGGATCGGGCGTCCTGACGGCACGCCGGTGCCGGGGCAGTTTGGCCTGGCCTCGGCCGCGCCGTTGATGCTGCAAGTGCACGATGTGTTGAGCAACCGCGACAGCCAGCGTGGCATTGCCGCCCCTGTGCCGGCAGTGCCGGCCAATGTCGGGGTGGCAGCGATCTGCTGGCCGCTGGGCCAGCCGCTGACGCGCAGCGATCCCAATTGTCGACGCCAGCGGTTTGCCTGGACGCTGGACGGCACCACCCCGCCGACACTGATGGCGCAGGACCAGCCACTGAGTGTCGGGTTACTGGAGCGGGTCTGGGTCAATGATCGGGGTTTGCGGGTCGATGCGGCGTGCCCCGGCGCGCAGTCGCGGGATATCGCGCTCTGGCCCGCGCCGTTGGAACCGTGGCTGTCGCGCGTGGAGCGGCGCGATGCGCGGCTACCGGCGACCGATTCCGCTTGCCCGCCACAGGTGCCAGCAACGGCACCGCCGCTGTCCATCGTCGGCGTGCGCCAGGGCGACCAGCTACGGCGCCCGGCCACCAGTCGCGAGACACTGCATGTGGATGTGTCCGCGCTGGGTGGCGATGGTCAGCGCTGGTGGTTCCTCAACGGTGCGCCGCTGGGTGAAACCGCCGGCCAGAGCCTGTTGAAGGCCAACCTCGACGAGGCGGGCCAGTACGAACTGAGCGTGCTCGATGCCAGCGGCCAGACCGCGCGGCTGACTTTCCAGGTCACTCAGTAGCGGCGAATCATCCACACCCCGCCGAGGATCAACACCAGCCCGGCGATCTTGCCGAGGCTGGCCGGCGCTTCACGAAAGCCCGCCCAGCCGAAATGGTCGAGGGCCATGGCCATCGCCAGTTGCCCGGCCAGCACCAGCGCCATGAACAGCATGGCGCCGATGCGCGGGCCGGCGAAGGCGGCGGTGGTGATGAAGAACGCCCCCAGCAGTCCGCCGCTCCAGTGCCACCAGGTCAGGCCTTTCAGCGCGGTGAGGCCGGGCATCTCACGCTGGCTCAGAACCAGCGCCAGCAGGGCGACGGTGCCCACCGCAAATGAAATAAGGGCGGCGGCCAGCACGCTGGACACCTGTTTGGCCAACTGGCCATTGATACCGGCCTGCAAGGGCAGGAAAGCACCGGCGATAAAAGGCAGGCAAAGCAGCCACCAGACAGGGGCAGGCATGGAAAATCTCCAGGAAAAAAGTGCTACGAAACTCGCCGGACAAGCTCCCGGCCAAGTGAAAACCCGCAAGGGGGCGCGGAGTCTACTGTAGTCAACGGGGTTTCCCGAATCGCTTTTCATGCATCGCCGCCGGGCTGCCAATGCGTGTGCCAGGCACCAGAAATTGGCGCCAGCTACCCGTCAAATGGATATAGCGCGAAAGTCGAAGTGCTATCACCTGGGCTGAAAGAGGTTCTCAAACCATTGAACTAAAAGAACTTTTTTGGCCATCGCCGGCGTATATAAACGGTTAATACCAAGTTCAGAATTGTGACTCCTCGCTTGGGGGGCTGATATGGCGTTACGGAAGTGGAGGTTCCGCTCTGGGACCGTCCGTAAACACCAAGCAGCGGCAGCGAAAGCTATGGAGTCGCCATCATGAATACTCAAGCGTGGATTAAGGCAAGCACAGCACTGGCATTGGTTCTGGCTGTAACCGCATCGGCGGGTTGCAGCAGTGGTGGCGGTGGCCATCACAGCTCAGTGGACGGTTCTTCGCAAACTGACGGCGGCGGTGCTGCCGGCGGAGGCGATGGTGGAACCGGTGGCGGCACGGGCGGCGGTGATGGTGGAACCGGCGGCGGCACGGGCGGCGGCGATGGCGGAACCGGCGGTGGCGGCACGGGCGGCGGCGATGGCGGAACCGGTGGCGGCGGCACGGGCGGCGGCGATGGCGGAACCGGCGGTGGCGGCACCGGCGGCGGCGATGGTGGAACCGGTGGCGGCGGCACGGGCGGCGGTGATGGTGGAACCGGCGGTGGCGGAACCGGTGGCGGCGGTACGGGCGGTGGTGATGGTGGAACCGGCGGAGGCGGCACCGGCGGTGGCGGTACGGGCGGCGGTGGCACTGGCGGTGGCGGCACCGGTGGCGGTAACGCCGGCGGTGGTGGCAACACCACCACACCTCTCATTACCGGCCAGGTTCTGGATCAGGTCGGCACCGGGGTCTCCGGGGTTGGAACGGCTGTCAGCAGCCTTGGTACGACTGTCAACGCGTTGCCGGTGCTGGGCAACGTCAATGCCGGTGGCCTGGTGAACTCCGCGGGTCAAGCAGTCACCAGCATCGGTACTGGGGTGAGCAACGGCCTCGGCGAACTGGGCACTGGCGGTAATGCCGTTGGCAAGACCCTTTCCGGGGTCGGCGCTGGTGTCGCGAACCTTGGCAGTGGAGTACAGGCACTCGCCGGTAGCAATGTCATCGAGCAGGTACCTGTGGTTGGTGGCCTGGTCGGCCAGGTTGGCCAAGCGGTCACCATGCTGGGCAACACTCTCGACACTCAGAGCACGACTGGCCCGCTCGGCAGTCTCAACCAGCAACTCAGCAACACCGCTGTGCAAGTCGTGTCGTTGGTGGAGAACACCACCGGCAACCTGGGCAAGGTGACCGGGCTGGGTACCCCGGTTGATGGTGTGGTACAGAAAGTCGGTGGCCTGGTCGACAAGGTAGGCGACAGCGTCACCGCCGCCGGCAACGGTAACCCCCTTACTACTGCGGTGGGTGGCTTGCTGAGTAATGTCGGTGGTGGCACCTCTACCGCCGGTGGCCTGGTTGGCGACGGCAAGGCGGGTGGTTCGACGGGCTTGCTGGAAACCGTGGGCGGCGTCGTTGCAGGTGTCGGAACCGGCCTCGATGCAGGCAGCAATAATGGTGTGGTGAGCGCTGGCGGCAATGCCACGACCGGTGTTGGCGGCACGGTGGCTTCGCTGGGAACGCTGCTTGGCGGTAACGGTGTCGCCAGCAGCGGCGCGGCCGCACCGGCTGCGGCACTGACCAGCTCGGTGAGCTCGGCGGTTACGCCGGTCGTCAACACTGTCGCTGGCGTGACCCAGCAGGTCGGGGCTGCTACTGGCCTGGGCGCTCCGGTGAGCGGTCTGGTCGGTCAGGTCGGCGGTGCAGTCAGCGGGCTTGGGACCCAACTGGCCAATGCTACTAACAACCCGGTAGTGGATCAGGTTGGCGCAACGCTTAATGCAGTCGGGGCAACGGTTACCCAAACGGGCGGCCTGGTCAACGGCCAAGCCAGCGGTGGTGGTGTCGGCGCAGGGCTCAGTGGCGTGGTCAACACGGTAACCAATACCTTGAGCGGTGCGACTGGCGGAACGGGTGGTGCAGGCGCAGGGCTTAGTGGCGTGGTCAACACGGTAACCAATACCTTGGGCGGCGCGACTGGCGGAACGGGTGGTGCAGGCGCAGGGCTTAGTGGCGTGGTCAACACAGTAACCAATACCTTGGGCGGCGCGACTGGCGGAACGGGCGGTGCCGGTGCAGGGCTGGGTACCGTGGTCAGTACCGTGACAGGAACCTTGAATGGCACCGTCGGGGCCAGTGTCGGTGGTTCCGTGGGGGCCGGTGCCGGAGCTACCGGCGGCGTTGGCGGCCTGCTCAACGGCCTGACCGGGGGCCTCAAAAAATAAAAAGCCATCACTGTTGTTAGACGATCTTACGGGCAACACCTACGCTTGAGTCTGACGAGGGAACCGCCTTGGTTCCCTCGTACTTTTCAGGATCATGGAGTGTCCTATGCGATCGATGGCAGTCGCGTTAGTGGGTTTGTCCTGGGTCAGTGTGCTTCAGGCCGAGCCGCTCCCAAGCTATCTGAACAGCAACGAAACCGAACGCAACCTGCCGGCGCCCAACTTGCCGGCTGATGCTTTCAGGCCGACAACTCCCAAGCTGCAAGTGCCGAGTCCGGCAACCGCTCAACCCCAGCCGCTGATGATGAATACCAAGGTGCTGATCCACAAGATTCGCATCGAAGGCGGGACGGTTTACCCGCTGAGTGAATTGCGTGAGAACTACCAGGGGCTGATCGATCGCGAGGTGACGGTCGGCGAGCTGATCGAGGCAACCCGGCGTCTCACCCAGCGGTACCAGCAGGACGGCTACCTGTTGTCCTACGCGTTTCTCCCCGTGCAGGATTTCGCCGAAGGCCGGCTGCGGGTCGTGCTGGTCGAAGGCTATATCAGTGATTACGAACTGCAGGGCGATGTTGGTCGTGTCTCGGGCTACCTGGACAAACTGGTGACCAAGCTCAAGGCCGTACGACCGCTGACGCGCAAGGCATTCGAACGCTACACCTCGCTGATGAGCCGCGTGCCCGGGATCACCTTGCAGGCCAGTGTGCCTCCACCCGGCACCACTGACGGGGCGAGCAAGCTGATGGTGCAGGCTTCCCGCAAGCCGTTCACCACCACGATGAACCTCACCGACGGTAGTCGCGACGATATCCAGGCCCTGTTCGGCGCCAACAGCAACGCGCATACCGCGGTAGCCGAGCAATTGAGTATCAGCGCCCTGTTTCCTCCCGGCGAGGACAAGGAACACTACTTCCGCGCCGACTATTCGCAGTCCCTGGACAGCGAAGGCACCCAACTGATCCTGTCGGCATCCCGCTACCGCAGCGACCCCAGCGCGGTGGTGCGGCTGACGGATAACATCAACCTCAAGCAGCACCGCGAAAACGACCGCTACTCCATCGGCCTGACCCATCCGCTGATCGCCTCGCCCAACGAGTGGCTGAGCCTGTCAGCGCGCTTCTACGCCGTGGACGACACCACCGATTACCGGGTCATCGGCTTCCCGCTGAAAGTCAGCACCAACACCGACATCCGTGCCCTGGCCTTCGAAGGCGATTGGCGCAAGGCGACTGAAAAACAATTGCGGATCATCAGCGCGGGTGTCTATCAGGGCCTCGATAATTTCGGCGCCAATACCAACGCGGGCTACGACCTGGATTTCTTCCGCCTGCGCCTGTCCGGTGTACAGAGCGACCGCTTCTTCGACAACTGGCAGGGCGTGGCTTCCGCCGCGTTGTACTGGACCGACGACAGCCTGCCCGACAGCGAGCGGGCGGTGTTCGGTGGGCAGAACTTCGGGCGCGGTTACCCCGTGGATCAGGCGTCAGGCGACAAGGGCTGGGGCGCGGCCTATGAGGTCAACTACAGCTTCAAGCGCGAGGGCGAGTGGGTGAAGATGCTGCAGCCTTATGTGGTGCTGGATGCGGCGCGGACCTGGTTCAACGAACTGCAGGTGCAGGATTCGCGAATGTCATCGCTGGCCCTCGGCCTGCGCTTTGGCGATGCGCATTACTACAACATCTCGCTGGAGGCAGCCAAGCCGATGTCGGACATGGCACTGGACAGTTTCAACCGCCGGCCGCGGTTCACCGTGAGCTTCAGTTATCAGTTGTGAGTGAGCCGTAATGGAAAAGCCCCGGGGCTGCAAAGCAACCCCGGGGCTTTTACGTATGCGCTAGGGAACAGCGTGCAGTCTGTCGTGCATGCTCTCCAGCGGAAACAGGCTGCTCAGCGTATCCAGCAAACGGGTGTGATAGATCGGTTTGCGAAAGACCCCCTGTACCTGCAAACGTTCCAGTTCGTCGGCGACAACGGGGTCGATCTGTCCACTGCAGACGATCACCGGCAGATACTCCCGGGCCGTGTGGTCGCGCAGGCGTTTGATCAGGGAGATGCCGGACTCTTCCGGCATGTTCAGGTCGGTGATGACCAGGGCGATATCCGGGTGCCGGGTCAACTGCTGGAGGGCGAGCTTCACCGATGTCGCCGTGTGGCAACAAAAGCCTTCGCCGTCCAGCAGTTCAGCCAGTTCGTTCAACGCTTCCTCTTCATCATCCACTAACAGCAACTGTTCGCGTGGGGGGGAAGCAGGCATGGCGTAGTCCTGTCACGGGTTACGTTGGGCTCGTGGGAGAAACGTTCGAGGCCTTGCCGGGACACGGTGATTATGAAGCGGGCAGAGCTGCCTCGATCGTTGTGAAGATGTTGGTCACACCCTCGGAAATGGTTGGCACAAATGCCACCAGGGCAACGGCGACCATGCAGGCGACCAGCGCATATTCGATACCCGACGCGCCGTCGGTGCTTTTGAAGAATCCCCGGATGGACTGGATGATTTTGGAAAGATGCATGATGTTGCTCCTTAGCGCTGGAAGCGCTGGTAACACGGGGCTTTGGTGATTCCCCTTTGCAACCAGAGCATCGCCAAGAGTTAACCCTTCGGCAAATGTAAGAAAGCATTAACACCAAAGTGATAATGGAAAATTGCCGCCAATAAGCTGTTGTTTTATGAGGGTGACAGAAATGCCACCGAAAATAATCTGACGGTGTAATGGCGTTTTGGCCTACCTGCGCTACCGTCAAATAGCGAAATAGTTACTTCCAATTGAGTATTTGTGAGCCCGTTAACAAGACGTACGGGCTGATGGGGCGCAGGGCAGGGAGGGGCCGGACATGAGCAGTCGCATCACGTTGATACTCGCCGGACTGTTTTTGCTGGGGGCCATCGTCGCCGGCTACTGGGGACTGACCCTGGGCAGGAAGCCCGCGACAGAAACGCCGCCACCCGCGCCGGCAACCCAGCCGGTGACGCAAGCCGTCAACAACGTCCAGGATGAATTGCGCAAACCGGTGGTGGTGTTGCGCCGGGATGTTGCCGCCAATATGCCATTGAGCACCGACGATCTCGCCGTGGAGCGCCTGCTGGTGGCGCCGGCCGGCAGTTTCCAGACCCCCGAGCAAGTTGCCGGACGCACGCCGTGGCGCGATCTGCCCGCAGGCACCTGGCTGGAAGAAAGCAGCTTCGAGGCCGGTGGTCCGCTGGCGCGAATGATCCAGCCGGGCGAGCGGGCCCTGACGCTCGCAGTGGATGAGGTCAGCGGCGCAGCCGGGCAGATCCGCCCTGGCGATTACGTCGACGTGCTGCTCTATCTGAAAGATGAAACCGACAATCCCCTGGCCAGCGCCCAAGTGGTGATCCCGGCCTTGCGCCTGCTCAGTGTCGGCCAGCAGATGGGGCTGGCCAGTGACGGCAAACCGGCCGAGCCGGTCGAGGTCGATCCCAAGGTCCGCGAGCAGAAACGCCGCGATGCCCCGCGTACCGTGGTGGTCGCGGTGCCCGAAGGGCTGGCGAGCCGGCTGGTGCTTGCCGCCCAGGCCGGCAGCCTACGCCTGGCCGTGCGCAGCGCCGAAGAAAAACGCCTGGCCCGCTACTGGGCCGACCCGAAAGCCGCGGACAGCACCCTGGCCAACGCCAATCGCGAACTCTATCGCTTCAGCCAACTGGCCATGGTCCAGGCCCCGGCGCCTGTCCGTGGTAGTCCGGCGCCACCCCGGGCCATGGAAATCATTCGCGGCACGCAGTCTTCCGAACAATCCCATTGAACCCAGCAAGGATGTCCTTCAATGAGCAGCCGTTCTTCACGGATCCCTGGCTACACCTTGATGGCCATGCTGGCGGGGCTGCTGCCGTTGTCCCAAGCGCATGCCGCAAACAAGGGCTGTTCGGCACTGCCGCAGGTGCCGGCAGTGATCGAAATCGACCAGGGTCTGCAACAGGAGGTCCGCCTGCCGGTCGGCATCAGCCGTGCGGCGGTGGGCGATCCGAAAGTCGCCGATGTGCATCCCGTGGGCAATGACGCGGTGCTGCTCACGGCCATGGGGCCCGGCGCTACCAGCCTCACTCTGTGGACCCATTGCACCAGCACACCGCGCCAGACCATGGTGTTCGTGCGTGGGCGGGCGACGGCGGACATGGTTTCCACGCAAGTGCCGGCCTCGCTGGATGCGGAAACGCCCAGCCAGGTGCAGGCCGATATACGCTTCGTCGAAGTCAGCCGCACCAAGCTCAAGGAAGCCGGTGCGCGCTTGTTCTTCAAAGGTTCGAACAACTCGCTGATCGGCTCGCCCGGCACAGTGCCGAATACCAACGTGACGCCGGGCAATGTGCCGGTGGTCAACCCGTTGATCCCGCTTGGCAACGATATGTTCAACATTGTCTGGGGCGGCGGCAGCAGTCGCTTCCTCGCAGCGATCAACGCCCTGGAGAGCAGCGGCTTCGCCTACACCCTGGCACGGCCCAGCCTGGTGGTGCTCAGCGGCACGACCGCAAGCTTCCTCGCCGGTGGAGAAATCCCGATCCCGGTGCCCAGCAGCGGCAGCGACAACGTGTCGATCGAGTTCAAGGAGTTCGGCATTCGCCTGGCGTTGACGCCAACGGTGGTGAGCCGCGACCGCATCATGCTCAAGGTCGCCCCTGAAGTCAGCGAGTTGGATTACTCCCGAACGGTCAATATTGCCGGCACCACGGTTCCCGGTCTTAAAGTCCGGCGCACCGATACCAGCATCTCCCTCGCCGATGGTGAGAGCTTCATCATCAGCGGCCTCATCAGCACCACTAACCGTTCCGACGTGGACAAATTCCCGGGCCTCGGCGACGTGCCAATCCTTGGCGCGTTCTTCCGTCAGTCAAACGTGCAGAGCGAAGAAACCGAACTGCTGATGGTGGTCACGCCGCACCTTGTCAGACCGCTGGCCGTCAATGCGAAGCTGCCGGAACTCCCGGGTGAGCGCCTGCGCACCTACGACCCGAGCTGGGGGCGGCTTTTCTTCCTGGAAAACGGCGACTTCGAACGTCGCAGCGGGTTATCCCAATGAGCGAAAGCCTGAGTCAGACCTTCCTTGCCATCACCCGCAACGAGGGTGATCTGCAATGGCTGCAGACCGCGCTGGCGCCGCTGGGGCAGGTGGTCGGCGCCGGCAGCGGCAGCCTCGATGAAATGCTGGCGCTGGTCGACGTGACCTTCGCCAATCTGGTGTTCATCGGCCTGGACCGCGACCATGTGGTCAACCAGTGCGCACTCATCGAAGGGGTGCTGGAGGCCAAGCCGATGCTGGCCATCGTCGCCCTCGGCGATGGCATGGACAACCAGCTTGTGCTCAATGCGATGCGCGCCGGCGCGCGGGATTTCGTTGCCTACGGTTCGCGCTCGAGCGAGGTGGCCGGGCTGGTCCGGCGCCTGGGCAAGCGCCTGCCGCCAGTGACCACCAACCCGCACCTGGGCGGCCTCACTGTGCTCTATGGCACCCAGTGTGGTTCCGATGGCGCGCTGCTTGCACTGCACCTGGGGGAGGTGGTGCAGAAAAGCGGCCAGCAGACCCTGTTGCTTGACCTCGGCCTGCCGCGCGGCGACAGCCTGGCGTTGCTGGGCTTGGAATCGTCCTTCCATTTCGGTGACGCCCTGCGCCACCTGCGCCGCCTCGACAGCACCCTGATCGACAGCGCCTTCGCCCGCGAACCCAGCGGCCTGCGCCTATTGGCCTACGCCGCGGGCGACGAAGCACTGGAGCGCACCAGCGCCGCCGAGTTGTACATGTTGCTCAGTGCGCTGCGGCAACACTTCCAGCACATCATCGTCAACCTCACCGGACAGGCCGACAGCGAGGCGCTGCGCACCTTCGTCAGCCACTGCGACAAGCTGATCTGGTACACCGACCAGAACGTCATCGAGTGTCGGCGCAACCTTGAAGTGCTGAACACCTGGCGTGAAAAAGGCATGAACCTGGAGCACGCCAAACTGCTGGTCGATCGTTATCTGCGCGGCGTGGTGCCGGATGCCGAGGCCCTCGGCAAACGCTTCGCCTTGCCGGTGCTGACTGAATTGCCCTCCAGCCCCGAAGTGCGGCTCAACTCGCGGAACCAGGGCCTGAGCCTGTTCGAGCTGGCCCCGCGCGACAACCTCACCCATGCCCTCAAAACCCTGGGCGAGCGCCTCGCGCGCCGTTCGGAAAACCTCAAGCCCAAGGCCAACAACTGGCTGACCCGGCTCTGGGGCAACAAAAATGAGCAGTGACGAGCTGTTCGGCGGACCCCGGGCCAACCTCGGCAGCGATCCCCAGGCACTCAAGCGTGCGCTGCACCGCCACATCATCGATGCCATCGAAGACTCCGGCCGCAACCTGCTGGAAGGCTCGCGACCGGCGCTGGCGCAATTCGTCACCGAGCAGGTCGGCGATTACATCGCCCGCCTGCACCTGGCGCTGTCGCGCTATGAAATGGAGCGGCTGGCCGAGGAACTGGTCGACGAACTCACCGGCTTCGGTCCGCTGGAAGTTCTGCTGCGCGACACCAGCGTTACCGAAATCCTGGTCAACGGTCCGTATCGCGTGTTCGTCGAGCGCGCCGGGGTGTTGCATCAGACCGACCTGCGCTTCATCGACTCGCACCATGTCGAGCGGGTGATGCAACGCATCCTCGCGCCGCTTGGCCGGCGTCTGGATGAGTCGTCGCCGATGGTCGATGCGCGCATGCCCGACGGCAGCCGGGTCAACGCGATCATTCCGCCGGTGGCGCTGGACGGGCCTTGCCTGTCGATCCGCAAATTCCGCAAGGACATGCTCAAGAGCGCCGATCTGCTGGCGACCCGCGCCATCGATCCGGGGATCATGGCGTTCTTCGAACTGGCGGTGAGCAAGCGTTGCAACGTGCTGGTCAGCGGCGGCACCGGCACCGGCAAGACCACGTTGCTGAACATCCTCAGCCAGTTGATCAGCCCGCACGAGCGACTGGTGACCATCGAGGACGTGGCCGAGCTGCAATTGGACCACCCTCACGTCGTGCGTCTGGAAACCCGGCCGCCGAATGCCGAAGGCCATGGCGAGATCAAGGCCAGCGAACTGATCCGCAACGCCCTGCGGATGCGCCCGGACCGCATCCTGCTCGGGGAGATTCGCGGGGTGGAGGTCATCGACGTGCTGACCGCAATGAACACCGGCCACGACGGCTCCATGAGCACCGTCCACGCCAACACCGCGCAGGACGCGCTGTTGCGTCTGGAAACCCTGGTCGGCCTGACCGGGCTCCAGGTGGCGGAGAAGACCCTGCGGCAGATGATCTGCGCCGCCCTTGATGTGGTGATCCAGTTGACCCGCCTGCCCGATGGGCGCCGTTGTGTCAGCGAGGTGCTGGAAGTGGTTGGCCTGCGCGATGACGTGTACGTCACCAACACCCTGTTCCGCCTTGATCGGCGAGGCGGCACGGCCTTCGTGCGCGACGCGGTCAACCCGGCCGGAGATAAGCTGCGTCACGATCCGCTGGAGTCCGCGCCATGATCGCCCTGGTCTTGGGGCTGTTCGGCCTGCTGTTGCTGAGCGCTTCTGTCAGCCTGTTCTACAGCGGCGTGCGCAAGTCGGCGCAAGAGCGCACCTTGCAGCGGCTGGGCCAATTGCCGGAGCCAGTGGCGGTCGAGGCGCCGACCCGCGGCTGGCTGGAATTGCTGCTGTTGCGCGCCGGCTTCGACCGGCGCGCCGACCGCCTGCTGCTCTGGGGGGCGGCGTGGCTGCTGCTGATTGCCCTGGCCGGCAGTTTCTCGGGCTGGCCGGGAGCACTGACGATGTTGGTGCTGGGCCCGCTGCTGTGGCGCCTGTACATGAGCTGGCGCTTCCAGCGTCGGCTGCGGCGGATGATCGAGCAACTGCCGACACTGCTCGATCACGCCGTGCGCAGCCTCAAGGCCGGGCGCACCCTCAGTGACGCCATGCTGGGCGCCATCGAAGTCTCCGCCGACCCACTGAAAAGCGCCATGCAACGGGTTCAGCGCAACGTGCAGATGGGGGTCAGTCTGGATGAGGCCCTGCTGGATCTGGCCGAGCTGTATGACCAGGACGAGTTCCACATGCTCGCCCTTGGCTTGCGGATCAACCACCGTTATGGCGGCAATGCCAGCGAGCTGCTGGAAAACCTGGTCAAGCTGATTCGCGAGCGTGAGCAGGGGGGCCGCCAGTTACGCGCCATGACCGGCGAAACACGGATGACCGCTGTGGTGCTGGCGTTGCTACCAATCAGCATGGTCGGCTACTTCATGATCGCCAACCCGGGTTACCTGTTGTCGATGTGGCACAACCACAGCGGCCAGATGATGCTGCTGACCGCGTTCATCTTGCAGTTGCTGGGTTGCGTGACGCTTTGGCGCATGTTGCGGAGTATCTGAAATGGCGTTGCTGATCAGTGCCGGACTGTTCTTGCTCACCTTCATGCTGTTGGTGTTTCACCTGGCGCGGCAACACCGTCGCGAGCAGTTGGTCGCCCTGCGTTTGCAAGGCCGGCAAAGCGCCGAGGCGGCGCAGGATAGCTGGCTGGAGCGCCTGGGCAACAGCTCGCTGGCCCAGCGCTCGCTGAGCCTGGATGGCGAGACCCGTTTGTTGCTCGACCGCATTGGTTGGCGGCGCACACGCCAGCGTTCGCTCTTCGCCGCACTGCAGATCGGCGTGCCGCTGTGCGCTCTGGTCGTCGCCGTACTGGTCCAGCATTTCGTCTACCCCGACAGCAAGACACCCTGGATGCTTCCGGTGTTCGCCCTCGGTATCGGTTACCTGCTGCCCAAACGCATCCTCGCCTACGTCGCGGCACGACGGCAGCAGCAGATTGCCGATGAGGTTTCCAGTTTCATTCCGCTGCTGCGCATCCTCTTCGATTCCGGACTCGCGGTGGAACAGAGCCTGCGCATCCTCGGCACTGAAGGGCGACAATTGCTTCCCGTGCTCAGCCAGGAACTGCAACTGATTCTGGTTCGGGTGGACTCGGGACTGGCGTTGGCGCCGGAGCTGGAAAAGACCGCGAAGTTGCTCTCGGTGGACGAGTTCAACGACACCTGCGTGATCCTGCAACAGTTGCTGACCCAGGGCGGTGGTGCGATGAAGTCGCTGCTGGCGCTCAAGCAACTGCTCGATGACCGGCGCCTGACGCGGCTGCAGGAACGTATTTCGAAAATGTCCGGGAAGATGTCCGTCGTCATGATGGTCTTTCTCTTTCCCGCCTTGTTGATCGTGCTGGCCGGGCCGGGTCTGACCGCGCTGGCCCGGGCCTTCAGTCACTGAATGGGGAGCTGTGCATGAGAGTCGGCGTATTGATACTGGGCGTGGTGCTGTTGAGCGGCTGCGCCAACCAGGGCGGTGCGCCCTGGTTGGCGCAACTGGGCGGTTCGGCCAGTTGCGCCAAGCCGGATTCTTCCCAGGAACTGACCTTGAACATGGCTGATGAAATGCTCGCCGACGGCCGTCCTCATGCCAGCCTCGCGCACCTTGAGGAAATGCCCGACAACCTTGCCCAGGTGCGCGTGCGCAAGGCCAAAGTGCTGCGCCTGCTGGGCAGCAGCGAGGCCGAGCCGCTGTACCGCAGCCTGCTGGGTAGTTGCATGGCCGCCGAGGCGGAACATGGTCTGGGGCAACTGGCCTCGGCACGTGGCGATAACGTCCAGGCCCGGCAGCACCTGCTGCGCGCGGTGCGCCTGGCGCCCACCGACGAGAAAATCCGCAACGACCTCGGCGTGATTTACCTCAACCTCGGCGAAATGGAAAAAGCCCGTTTCGAGTTTCTTACCGCCATCGAGTTGAAAGACACCGACCGGCTGGCGGCGGTCAACCTGGTGACCCTGCTGCTGTACCAGGACAAGTGGCAACAGGCTGCCGACCTGGTCAGCCGCCTGGGTCTGAGTTCGGCCCAGTTCAGCGAAGCCCAGGCCCGTGCCGAGCAACTCAAACCCGGCGGCGCACAGCCGCCCAGGAGTTCCTGATGAACGTGCGAATCCCGTTGTTGATCATGCTGGCCGGCTTCTCGTGTGCTGCCGCGGCGGTTCCCGAAGGGCCTTCGTCCAAGGCCCAGGAAACCACCGAAACCTGGCTGCAACTGCAACCCAAAGGGCTGCACGCCTCCAGCAACCCGCAGGCGACCACGCCCAAGGAATACGACAAGACCATGGAGCGCTGGCAGAAGGTGTACGACTACAAGATTCCTGATGTCTTCAAGTGGGAGAAGGTGACGTCGTCGGGGAGTCAGTGAGTCGGGCGGAAGCTTTCCAGCGTTCTTGAGATCGAGCACCGCCTAAGCGGCGTTCGATCTCAAGGGCGCTCAATGCTCCGTCACCCGCTGCCACGGCGTCGATGATCCAGGCGATAGCGCCAGGGCCAGTTGCGTGCGGTTGTGCATGTGGGTCAGGCGCAGCACCTGCGAGACATAGAGCTTCACCGTGTTCTCGGTGATGCCCAGTTCACAGGCGATCTGGTAATTGGTCTTGCCCTTGCCGACCAGCCGCGCGACATCAAGCTGGCGGGGCGACAGCGGGGAGAAGATGGTCGGGATGGTGACGCTGTCGTGCTCGCTGTCTTCGCTGCCGTCGCCTTTGCCGGGCGCCTGCCCGCGAGCCTTGTCGAGGTCCTGATAGAGATCGTCGATGGAGTCGGCGAGGTACTTGAGCTTCTGGTTCAGGTGGCCAAGTTGATGGAAGTTCTTCTGCCGTTTCAGCAATTCCGTTTCCTGATGCTGCAGGCCCTTGAGCAACTCTTCGAGGTCGACCGGCTTCTGGTAATAGTCCGCGAAGCCTTCGCGCAGGGCCTTGATGACATCCTGCTTTTCGGCGCGGCCGGTCAGCATGATGGCTTCGAAGGCGCGCTCTTGCCCGGCACTTTTCTTCAGCGCCTTGACCAGCTCGATACCGTCGTACTCGGGCATGTTCAGGTCGCAGAGGACCAGGCCGATGGCCGGGTCGGCGTTGAAGCGATCGATGGCAGTGACGCTGGAATGGCAGGGGACGCAGAGATAACCGCTGCTTTCGAGGAATTCACAAAGCTCTTCGACGATCAGTGGTTGGTCATCGACGACCAGAACTTTCACTTGGTTGGTTGGCATTTAACTCGCAACTCCATGCTGAGGTGCCCTCCCTGAAAGCTGCCAAGGCGGTCCCGGGTCACGGTGGGGCACTAACTCAAAAGTAGTCGCTCCTTTCGACTATTTACAAGGCGTAACACCCGTGCCACAGGCACCAGGCGACTAATGGATCCATAAAGCAGCTAGCAGGAAGCCCGCCATGAGGAATGGGGCGAAGGGCTGCTTTTTTGACACTTCCTCGTGGATCGCCTGCAAGCGCTTCTTAACCTTCTGATTAAGCAGCGACCACAGCCAGCGTCGGCTGATCAGCCAGACCAGCACCGCGACTCCTGCGCCGATGAAAGTGCCCAGCAGATACCACTGGTCAGTTGCCAGGGCCAGGGCGCCCAACATCTTCACGTCGCCAGCTCCCAAGCGGCCAAGGATATAACCCGGAAGGGTTAACAACATCACCAGTACCAGCGCGACCGCCGCATCCGTGGGCTCGGCACCGATCCAGGTGTGGCCGGTGACGAACAGATAGGCGAGGGCGAGGGCGGCTGCACCGAGGGTGAGGACGTTGGCGATCTGTCGTTCGCGCACATCCTGTTCGGCACAAAGGGCAAGCCACAACAGCACGACTAGACTTTGCATTGGCGAAAGGCCATCCCCTGGTCTGTTTGATTCTATGCTTGTCAAAGAGGTGTCACTGTCAGGGTAGACGCGATCATGAAAGCGAGCTTAGGTGGACGGGAAAAAGGTGCGGTGGCGATTGAGTTCGCCCTGGTCTTCGTAATGTTCTTTACGGTGTTCTACGGGCTGCTCAGTTACAGCCTGCCCATGCTCATGGTGCAGTCGTTCAACCAGGCCAGCAGCGAAGCGGTGCGCCGCTGCGTGGCGCTGGACCCGACCAGTGCGACCTATGGCACCGACGTCACCAACCTGGCCAAACAGGTGCTGGAGCAACAACTGGCCTGGCTACCTGGTGCATTGCGTTTCCAGTACGCCAGTGACGCCACCGTGACGCTGACGTCGGGCAAGCTGCTGACGGTGAGCGTCCACTACGACAAAGCCAAGATCACTTCGGCGATGCCGGTGCTGGTGTTGCCGGTCATCGGCGAAGTGCCGCGACTGCCGGCGCGACTGGGTGCTCAAGCGAGCCTGCAACTTTGAGCGGCGGCTCGGGGTTATTCGACCGCTGGCGGACCCGCGCCGGCGAACTTCCGACCTGGCCCGAAACCTCGGCACCGCCCGCGGTCGGCCTGCAACTGTGGCTGGATAATCAGGCGCGAGTGCTGCGCCTCAGCGGCCCGTTGCGCACCGTGCTGGCCTTGCCGGCGCAGATGCCGGCGCGATTGCAGGACTATGTGCAGCCTCATAGCCTGCTGGCCCTGGAAGGCGAGCCGCCGGACTGGCAGGCGCACCCGCTTGACCTGGACTTCCGCGCCGCCGCAGGTCACACCTTGCATACCCGTGGCTGGTTGCTGGCTCAGCCCGAGGGCTGGTTGCTGCAACTGTTCGACATCGGCGACCTGGTGCAGCAACAACGCCAGGGCCTGGCTGCGCAGCAGCGACAAATGCTCGCCAGTGAAGTCGCGGCGGCGCTACGCGATTGCAGCCTTGAGCGCCTGGCGGAACAGGCCGGCGAGCAGTTGCGCCGTCTCGCCTGGCACTGGCAGGCGGGTTGGGCGATGTTGTGGGTACGGGGCGCCGGCGGCTGGAAAAACTACGTGCACTACGGCGACAACCTGCCCTGGAGCGAGCAACGGCTGGGCCTGCTGCTCAACGACCTGCCGGCCGAGCACCTGATCCACAGTGCTGCCCAGCCCACTTTGCAGGTGCTGGAATTGCCGTTCTACCTGATGCCCCACACCCAGCAGCACGAAGTGCAGGCCTGGTTGCTGTGCGAGGACCGCGGCCAGCCACGTCTGGACGACGACGCCTTGCTGCTCGCCGACGCCGTGGCCGAGCCGCTGTTGGCACGTCTTGCGGGTGATCGGCTGCAGGCCAGTCAGCAGCGCCTGGACAATGTGCAGGGCCTGCTCGGCGCCGGTTGGTGGGAGTGGTCGCCGCATGATCCTTATCTGCATCTGGCGCCGGGGCTGGCGATCAGCTTCGGCGTGCCGGCGCGGGTCACCCTGGCCGACTGGCTGACCCAGGTGCACCCGGCCGATCGCGAGGCGGCGCTGCTGGCATTCACCAGCCTGCAACGCCAGGGCGACAGCCTGCAATTGTGCCTGCGCCTGCTTGGCGACACGCCGCGCTGGTACCGTTTGTGCGGCGAGCTGCGTGGCCAGGGCGAGGCGCGCCGGCTGCACGGCTTCATGCTCGACATCAGCGACATCAAGCAGCAGGAACAACAGGCCAGCGCCGCCCACGCGCGGCTGGACAACCTGATCGCCAGTTCGCCGGCGGTGATCTATATCCAGCACTACGACGACGGCGCGCTGCACGCCGAATTCTTCAGCGCCAGCCTGCAACCGTTGCTCGGTTGGCAGCCCGTGCCCGGTGAGCGCCTGCAACCGGCGCAATGGGTGCATCCTGACGACCAGCCGCTGTGGCTGGCGCGCACCCGCACCCTGTTGCGCGAAGGCCAGGTGCGCAGCCGCTACCGCCTGCGCGACAGCGAAGGCGGCTGGCACTGGGTGCTCGACGAGGCCCGGCTGTTGCGCAATGACCTGGGCATCCCGGTGGAGGCGGTGGGCATCTGGCTCGACGTCACCGAGACGACCCAGGCCGCCGAGCGGGTGCGCCAGAGCGAGGAGCGCTATCGCGTGCTGGTGGAGGATTCGCCGGCGATGATCTGTCGCTACCGCCCCGATCTCGAACTGCTCTACGGCAACCGGCCGCTGGCCGATTACCTGGAATACACCCCGGCGCAACTGCCGGGCATGAACCTCGGCGACTGGTTGTCGCCGGGGCAGCGCGAGCTGTTTGTCGAGCGTATTGCGCGGCTCAGCCCCGAGGCGCCGGTGAGCAGCGACGAGGTCTGCCTGCAACTGCCGGGGCGCCAGCATGCCTGGTGGATCTGGTCGGACCGCGGCCTGTTCGATGCCGACGGCCGTCTGCTGGAGATCCAGGCGGTGGGCCGCGACAACACCGAGGTCCGGCGCAGCCAGCAACTGCTGTTGCAAAGCGCGAAGATGGCCACCCTCGGCGAGATGTCCACCGGGCTCGCCCATGAGATCAACCAGCCGCTCAACGTGATGCGCATGGCGGTGGTCAACGCCCTCAAGCGTCTGGAAGGCGGCGAGGTGGATGTCGATTACCTGCAGGAAAAACTCAAACGCATCGACGCCCAGGTGGTGCGGGCGTCGAAGGTGGTCGATCACATGCGTGTCTTTGGCCGCCGCTCGGAGGTCGAGCGCGGGTTGTTCGAGCCCTGGATTGCGGTGGAGGGTGCACTGTCGCTGTTGGCCGATGGTCTGGCCGCCAAAACTGTGGCGGTGCGCCTTGGCGATCCGCTGATGGGCTGCCCGGTCAGCGGCCATGTGGATCAGTTGGAACAGGTGTTGATCAACCTGATGGTCAACGCCCGCGATGTGCTGATGGAGCAGAAGCCGGCGCAGGCATGGATCTCGCTGCGCGGCGAGCGCGACGGCCAATGGGTGCGGCTGTTGGTGGAAGACAACGGCGGCGGCATCGAGCCGCGTCTGCTGGAGTGCATCTTTGAACCGTTCTTCACCACCAAGCCGGCGGGTGTCGGGACCGGACTGGGGTTGTCGGTGAGTTACCGGATCGTCGAAAGCATGGGCGGCACCCTGAGTGTCAGCAATGGCCGCGACGGCGCGCGTTTCGTCATCGAGCTGCCGGTTCAGAGCACCAGTTGAGCGCGGTTGCTGCTGCAGTCAAGGTGAGCGGCGACGTCGGTCACCACCAGATCGATGCCCAGCACTTTCAGCAGTGAATTGATCAGCGGATTGGTCAGGTTGTTGAGCAGGGTGGTGATTTGGGGTACCAGAATATTCTTCACGCCCGTGAGCAGGCTGGTGGCCGAGGTGACCACCTGCCCCAGCGGGTGGCTGCCCTGCGGCTGATACGTCAGTAGCTGCACGCCAGTGAGGGTGGTGCCGAGGCTGGCAACGGCATTGCTGGCGCCGTTGATCTCCTTGTACACCGGCGGCTGGTTGAGCTTGGGCAACTCGGTGGGGCCACTGAACAACAGATTCACGGGCGCACTTGGCGGCGTGCCGATCATGGTGGTATCGACCTTGATGCCGACGCCTCCGCCCGCGAAGGGCACGCGGGTCCCGCAGCCAAAGGAAATGATGGTCAGGTTGGTACACACGTTGGTGCCGAAGTCGATCAGCGGGATGGGCTGGATTGACGTGTTGCCCTTGGTGAAAAAGTCGCTGGGCGTGTCGAACTTGCCCACAGCGACTTTCGCCGCCGCGCTTTGGGTACTCGCGGTGAGGGTCTTGGTGGGCGTGCAGGTGTAGTTGCTGACGTGGCTGGTGGCTTCTGCCACTTCCAGGCCGACATTGATCTGCTGCACGTTCGGCAACAGTTGAATGTCACTGACTTTGCAAGGCACCAGCAGGGCGCAGCCGATGGATTGCAGAGTGCCCTTTAGGTTCAGGGTCAGCAGGTTGCCGATCAGCGTGGTCAGCGGCGAGGCGAGCGAGAGCACCGCATTGGTCAGGCCGGTGATGCTGCTCAGAACCGGCAGGTTGAGTGAAATCAGCGCCCGCACCTGGGCCGTGTGCACCGTGATGTCGTCGGTCGCCGGATTGCCAATGGCGGAAAGCTGCTCCGGCTCGATCACCTTCAGTTGAATCGTGCCCGTCACCAACCCCAGCAGGTTCAGCGGAACCTGCGCCACCGCAGCGCTCTGCTGGGCCGCCAGCAGCACCGACGCCTTTACCAGGTCGATGACGTTGACCATGGTGTCGAGGCCCGCCTTGGCCGTGCCGTTCTGGATATCCAGCATGTCGCCCAAGTGAATCACGGTGCTGTTGTTCGCGCCCACCACCACCTTTCCGAGGTTGGTCACGACATCGGCCAGCGCGCCTGACTGGCTCGCCACATTTGCGGCGACCTGGACGATATCGGTGACATGCAGGTCCTTGGTCAGCAGTTCGTCGTAATGGCCGGCGCCGACATTGGCCTTGATCGCCAGCGCGTCGAGAAAACTCAGCAGGTTGATCTGCGTGTTGGCGATGCCCTGCCAGCCCACGGCATCCAGGGTCACGCGCCCGCCCAGTGGGTCGATCAGCGCATTGAGCAGCGCCGACTTTTGCGTGTCCATGGTCAGCAGGGTCGAACGCAGGCGCAGCATGGCCACCGGCGGCAGCGGCGCGGCGGCCACGGCCTGGGCATGCAATTGCAGGGTGTCGGGAATGGACTCGCCGGCCACCAGGTTTCGGATGCCGGCGGCGATGCTGGTGGGCACGTTCACGGTGCCCGCGACCTTGATGGCCTGGGCCAGGCTGGCATTCGGGCTGAAGCTGCGCAGGCTGTTGGCGCCGGTGCTGACGCTGCCGCAAGTGGTGACCAGGGTGTTGCCGCCGCCGAGGGTGAAACCGTTGCGCACCGCGCTGGTGTTCGCCAGCGGCGCGGCCTGCGGTCCGATGCCATTGCACGTGGCGCTCTGGCCGGCGGCTTCCAGGGCGGCCATATCGACGATCCGTTGCAGCTTGCGCTGTTCCATATAGAGCCGCCCGCCGTCCACCGCGAGCAGGCCGAAAACCACGGCGAGGGCCAGTGTCAGCGCGGTCATCAGGCCGATGGCACCGCCCTGGCGTGTAGCGAATCGGGAAGACACGAGCACTCCTTTGCCGGCACATGGCCGTGCACGTCGCGTGCGTCCAAGGAGTGTAGTCAAGAACATGGCCAGTCGCCTTTATCGGCGACCGGCCATGGACGAAGGGTCAATGAGGTGGGTAGTTGGCCAGCACCTGATTGACGGTTTTCTGGATCGCGGTGTTGCGTTCTTCCGGCGTCGGCGGGTAGTGGTTCATGGTCTGCTCGGCGCTGCCGCGCCAGACCAGCTTGCCGTCGCGGCCGTCGAACAGGTCGATCTGGATGGTCGCCACCTTGTACTCGACGGTGCGGGTTTCGTTGAACGCCGGGCCGCCCCAGTAGCCTCCCCAGTAACCGCCCCACGCGCCACCGTACTGGGTGGTGACCTGTTGATGACGGTTTTCCACGATCAGGTAAGTCTGCACGTTCAGATCGCCGCGAGTGCCGGGCTGCGCGGGACGCAGGCCGCGCTGGTCGAGTTGCCCGCTGACGGCCTGGCGAATGCGTTGTTCGGTGAGGTCGCTCTTGATCCGGGGATCATCCGGGCGGTATTGCAGCGCCGGTTCCAGCCAGGTCCAACTGCGGTACGCGGCGAAGTCGCGGCTGGCATCGAAGTCCTGGCTGACGTTGTTGGTCTGGCAGGCTGCGAGCAGTGCCAGCAGCGAGAATAAAGCAAGTCGGCGGAACATGGTCGTACTCCAATGACGTTGACTAGCTGGGAGGATAGCCGCTCATGGCTTTTTCGACGGCCTTGCGCAGGGCCTCTTCGCGATCGCCCAGGGAACCCTGGCTGCCGCTCTCGGCACTGGCGCTCCAGACCGGCTGGCCGCTGCCGGCATCGAACAGATCGACGCGCACCACCATCACCTCGATCTCGTAGGTTCGCACCACGGGCACGCTGCCGTAGAGCCCGTAGCTGTTGCCGTAGTAACCGTGGCGATAGCCCATTCCGCCATAGCCACCATAGGGATAGTAATCATCGTCGCGGTACTGCCGCAGGCGCCGTTCCATGCGCATGCCGGCGCTGACCAGCAGGTCGCCGCGGCCACCACGGGCGGGGCGCAGACCGCGCTGGTCGAGGGCATTGCTGACCACATCGGCCAGTTGCGCGGCGTCGGTCGCGGCGTTGCCGGCGGGCAACTGACCGTCGCGCCAGGTCCAACTGCGGTAGCGACCGTAGTCGCGGGCCGGTGCCGGGTAGGCGCTCTGGTCGAAGGTCGTGGCCGCCTGCGGGGGCGCGGGCGGCAAGGGCCGGGAGTCGGCGACATAAGGGTTGCTGCCCTGGCAGGCGGCCAGGGCAAGACAAGTGAGGGCGAGGACGACACGGTACGGCATGTGGCTCTCCCAGGGCGTTGGGCCCTAACGGGGTCGACATATCCAGTGCAGGTAACGACCGAGGCCGGCGAAGGCCGGGTGACGACGGTGGGCCAGTTCCATTTCGAGCAGGTCGATCAGTTCGGCGCGGGCCTGGAATTCCGTGGGCATATAGTCATGGAACACGCGCACGCCGCTCTCGGTGTCTATCTGCCATAGACCTTCAACTTGCGCCCTGAGTTCGCGCGGATCAAGGGGTTTCTGTGGCGTCAGGCTCTGCTTTTCACCGGCCAGGGTGTTGCGCCGCATCTTGCGGAAATGGCCTTTGAGCAGGTTGCGGTAGACCAGCGCGTCGCGGTTGTAGAACGCCAGCGACAACAGGCCATCGGGGCGGGTGAGCTGATGCAGCACTGGCAGGATGGTTTCCGGCTCGGCGAGCCATTCCAGCACCGCGTGGCAGATCACCAGGTCATAGGGCTCGGTCAGTTCGCCGAGCAGGTCCTGCCACGGCGCCTGGATGAAGGTAGCCGGCTGGCCGGCGGCCGCGAAGCGCTCGCGGGCGCCGTCGAGCATCGGCGCGGCGGGTTCGGCCAGCGTCAGGTGATGCCCGCGCTCGGCCAGCCACAACGACATGTGGCCCAGGCCCGCGCCAATATCCAGCACCCGCAATGGGCGATCCGGCAGGCACTCGGCGAGGTCTGCCTGGAGCACCGCGAGGCGGATCGCGCCTTTGGCGCCGCCGTAGATCTTCTCGGCGAAGCGGGTCGCCAGGGCATCGAAATGACGGTCGTTCATTTGGCGAAGCGCCTCTCGCTGTCGGCCAGTTTGGCGCGCACCACCTGCTCCAGGTCCAGCCCCAGTTCGCTGCACAGCAACAGCAGGTAGAGCACCACATCGCCCACTTCCTGGCCGGCGTGTTCCAGCTGTTCGGCGGACAACTGCCGCGACTGGTCCTCGCTCAGCCACTGGAAGATTTCCACCAGCTCGGCCATTTCAACGCTGGCGGCCATGGCCAGGTTTTTCGGGCTGTGAAAACCACGCCAGTCATTGTTGTCGCGGATGCGGTGCAGCCGTTGAGTGAGTTCTTGCAGATTCATGTGGGGTCTCCTGAGGCGGTATAGCTTCAGGGGGAAGCGGGTGGCTGGCAAGCGATGCGTGTCTAATCGAGCGGTCGCCATGTGCCGCTCACATGCACCAGCCCGCCATGCCCGCTCAAGCGGAACTGCCCGCTCGGCGCCTCTTTGCTGCCATCGAGGATGACCTCGCTCGGCAGCCGCACCGGCTTGTGAAAATCCACCGCCACTTCATAGCCACTGCGCGGCAAGTGCCCGCGCAGGTGAGCCAGGGCCACGGCCTTGCTCCACATGCCGTGGGCGATGGCCTGTGGAAAACCGAACAGCTTCGCGGTCGCGGCGCTGAGGTGGATGGGGTTGTAGTCGCCGCAGACCCTGGCGTAATGCCGGCCGATATCGCTGTCGGCATACCAGCGGGTCAGCTCGCTCATTTCCAGTTGCGCCAGCTCTTGCGCCACGGGCGGCTCACCTTCGAGTTTCATGCCGCGACAAAGCATGCGGCTGCTCTCCGACCAGAGCAGCCCGAGGCCGTCTTCGGCGTCGGTGCGCAGGTCGAAGGTGGCGCCTTTTTCGTGAGGCTGAAGGTTATCCACAGACACCGCGAAGCGCAGCCGCGACACGCCGCCCAACGGGCGCAGCACACAGATGCGATTGCTCAGGTGCACCAGCCCCAGCAGCGGAAACGGAAACGCTTTGTCCGTCAGCAACTGCAATTGCAGGGCGAACGCCATCACATGTGGATAAGTCGGCGGCAGGCGGCCGTCGTTGCTGAACAGGCAGAGCTTGCGGTAAGCGGCCAGATTGCGTTCATCGACGCTGAGCGAGCAGCGCAGGCCGGTGGTCGGCAGCGTGTCGCCGCTGATCTTGCGCTTGCTCGCGGCCTTCAGGTACAGCCCGGAAAGGCCGGCGGTGTGACCAACGTCGTGCCAGGTCTGGGTCATGGTCAGGCCCCCATCACGGCTTGGCCGCACACCCGCAGCACTTGGCCGTTGACCGCGCCGCTGCCCGGCTGCGACAACCAGGCGACTGCTTCGGCGACGTCCTGCGGCAGGCCGCCCTGGCCGAGGGAGCTCATGCGCCGCCCGGCTTCGCGCAGGGTGAAGGGAATTGCCGCGGTCATGCGGGTTTCGATAAACCCCGGCGCCACGGCGTTGATGCTGGCGCCGCGCTCGGCTAGCAGCGGCGCCCAGGCCTGCGCGAGGCCGATCAGGCCGGCCTTGCTCGCCGCGTAGTTGGATTGCCCGCGATTGCCGGCGATCCCGCTGATGGAGGCGAGCAGGACGATCCGCGCGTTGTCGTGCAGGGCGCCGCCGTCGAGCAGGGCCTGGGTCAGCACGGCCGGGGCCTTGAGGTTGACCGCCAGCACCGAGTCCCAGTATTCCGGGGTCATGTTGGCGAGGGTCTTGTCGCGGGTGATGCCGGCGTTGTGCACGACGATATCGATGCCCTCCGGCAGGCCTTCGAGCAGTTGCGTCGCTGCGTCGCTGGCGCAGATATCCAGCGGCAAGGCACGGCCGCCGAGACGCTCGGCCAGGGCGTGCAGATCATCGCTGGCCTGCGGTACGTCCAGCAGCACGACATCGGCACCATCCCGGGCCAGGGTTTCGGCGATGGACGCACCAATGCCGCGCGCCGCGCCGGTCACCAGCGCCGTGCGCCCGGCGAGCGGGCGGGTCCAGTCCTGCACCTCGCTGGCGCAGGCTTCCAGGCGCAACACCTGGCCGCTGATGAACGCGCTTTTCGGCGAAAGGAAGAAACGCAGCGCGCCTTCGAGCTGGTCTTCCGCATCGCGGGACACATAGAGCAGTTGCAGGGTGCCGCCGTTGCGCAGCTCCTTGGCCAGCGACCGGCTGAAACCTTCAAGGGCGCGCTGGGCGACCCTTGCCAGTACCTCGTCGAGGTGTTCCGGCGCACGCCCGAGAATGACGATATGCGCGCTGCCGGCGAGGCTGCGCAGCAGCGGCTGGAAGAACTCGCGCAACTGCTTGAGCTGATCGATATCGCTGATGGCGCTGGCATCGAACACCACCGCCTTGAGCTTGCTGCCCAGCCCGGCGACCCAGGCCGGCAAGCCCAGGGTTTCGTCGGCGAAGCTGTAGGACTCGTCAGTGAGACGATTGGCGAACGCCGCCACCTTCGCCGCCAGCGGCCCGCCGCCGAGCAGCAGGGCGCCCTCCACCGGGCGTAGCCGACCGGCTTCCCAGCGCTCCAGGCGGGCTGGCGCGGGCAGGCCGACAGCACCGACTACACGGCGTCCGAAATCGGAGTTGGCGAAGTTGATATAGCGATCGCTCATGAGTACGTCTCCCTGAAATAAGCCACAAAGTGTGGACCATGATCGGCCATTGGTCGTTCGCTCCGGGAAAAAACACCTACGCTGTAGGCGTCTATTTCGCGAAGTAAGGAAAGTTTTCTATGCGAGTTTTGCGCCGGGTCGCGATCATTGGCGGCAATCGAATCCCTTTCGCCCGCTCCAACGGTCCTTATGCCCACGCCAGCAATCAGGTGATGCTGACCGCTGCCCTGGAAGGGCTGATCGAGCGCTTCAGCCTGCACGGCCTGCGCCTGGGCGAAGTCGCCGCGGGGGCGGTGCTCAAGCATTCCCGCGATTTCAACCTGACCCGTGAATGCGTGCTTGGCTCGCGCCTGTCGGCGCAGACCCCGGCCTACGATATTCAGCAGGCCTGTGGCACCGGTCTGGAAGCGGCGTTGATGGTTGCCAACAAGATTGCCTTGGGGCAGATCGAATGCGGCATTGCCGGCGGCGTCGACACCACCTCCGATGCACCCATCGCCGTCAACGAAGGCCTGCGCCGGGTGCTGCTGGAAGCCAATCGCGGCAAGAGCACGGGAGAGAAACTCAAGGCCCTGCTCAAGTTTCGCCCGAGCTACCTGAAACCCGAACTGCCGCGTAATGGCGAGCCGCGTACCGGGCTGTCCATGGGCGAGCATTGCGAGCTGATGGCGCAGACCTGGCAGATCGGCCGTCAGGAACAGGACGAACTGGCGCTGCGCAGCCACCAGAACATGGCCGCGTCCTTCGCCGAAGGCTGGCACAACGATTTGCTGACGCCGTTCCAGGGCTTGTCCCGCGACCACAACCTGCGCCCGGACCTGACCCTGGAAAAACTCGCCAGCCTCAAGCCGGTGTTCGAGCGCAGCGAGAAGGGCACGCTCACCGCCGGCAACTCGACGCCGCTCACCGACGGTGCCTCGGTGGTGCTGTTGGCGAGCGAGGACTGGGCGAAAGAGCGCGGCTTGCCGGTGCTGGCCTACCTGCTGGATGGCGAAAGCGCCGCGGTGGATTTCGTCAAAGGCCAAGAAGGGCTGCTGATGGCGCCGGTTTACGCGGTGCCGCGGCTGCTCGCGCGCCACGGCCTGAGCCTGCAGGACTTCGATTACTACGAAATCCACGAAGCCTTCGCCGCGCAGGTGCTGTGCACCTTGAAAGCCTGGGAAGACGCCGACTACTGCCGCGAGCGGCTGGGCCTCGACCAGCCGCTGGGGTCCATCGATCGCAGCCGGTTGAACGTGAAGGGCAGCTCGTTGGCCGCCGGCCATCCGTTCGCTGCTACGGGCGGGCGTATTGTCGCCAACCTGGCCAAGCTGCTCGACCAGGCGGGTCAGGGCCGCGGGCTGATTTCCATCTGCGCCGCGGGCGGTCAGGGCGTGACGGCGATTATCGAGCGCTGATCAGGGCGGCCGCTTCCCGGGCCGGCTGGCTGGCGTAGTGCTCGGCCATGATCGAGCAGACGATCAGTTGCAGCGGGTGATAGATCATGATCGGCAGCAGGATCAGTCCCAGGCCCGGGTGAGCGCCGAAAATCAGCGCGGCCATCGGCGCCCCGGCGGCCAGGGACTTCTTGCTGGCGCAGAACACCGCGGCGATCTCGTCGGGACGGCTGAATTTCAGCGCCCGCGCGCTGCGGGTGGTCAGCCACAGGACCAGCGCCAGCAGCACCGCGCTGCCGACCAGGGCGGTGACGATCACCGACAGCCCTTGTTGCTGCCACATGCCCGACATCATCGAGTTGCAGAACGCCGCGTAGACCAGCAGCAGGATCACCAGCTTGTCCATGACATTGGTGTAGCGCTTGTGCCGGGCGAAGAAGCGTCCCAGCCAGGGCCGCAGCGCCTGGCCCAGCAGCAGTGGGGCCAGCAGCAGGCCACAGAGGTCGAGCAGGGTGGCGCCGAGGTCGATGCCGTCGCTGCCGCTCCCCACCACCAGGCTCACCAGCCATGGCGTGATGAAGATCCCCAGCACGCTGGACAGGCTGGCGTTGAGAATCGCCGCCGGCACGTTGCCGCCGGCGCTGCCGGTCAGTGCCACCGAGGACGAAATGGTCGAGGGCAGGGCGCACAGGTACAGGAAGCCGAGCATCAGCAGCGCCGGAACCTGGCTGCCGAGCAGTGTCTTGCCCAGCAGCCACAGCAGCGGGAAAACCACGAAGGTGAAGAGCTGCACCATCAGGTGCAGGCGGGTGTTTTTCAGGCCGTGGCGGATCTGCTCGCTGGACAGGTTGATGCCGTGGAGGAAGAACACCACGAACACGCCGATATTGATCACGTATTCGGCATGCATCGCCCCGCCCGCCGCGCCGAAGTGCGGGAACAGCCAGGCGAGAAACGTGGCCAGGAACATACCGCAGAGGAACCAGTCGGTAACCACGCGCTTGAGGTGCTTGAGTGCTTGCATAGGCGGACCTTCGAATCATCTTGTAATAATCGTGGTTGAGGCTAACCTGCCCGTCAGTTTCCGTCTTGCGACATAAGGCCAAGCGATGCCGAGTAACGGACAAAATTCCGCCCCTCGTCGGATTCCCGACCTGACGGCGCTGCCGCGGCCGCTGTATGCCCGTGCCGAAAGCCTCGGCGCCGGCTCCTGGACGCCGCGTCATCGGCACGATTGGGTGCAGTTTTCCTACGCCATCAGCGGAGTGCTCGGGGTGCATACCGTCGAGGGCAGCTATTTCGCCCCGCCGCAGTGGGGCGTGTGGATTCCGGCCGGGGTCGAGCATGAGGTGATCACCTCGACGCGGGCGGAGATGCGCAGCCTGTATGTGCGCAGCGAAGATTCGTCCTGGGCTGCATCGCACTGCCGGGTGCTGGAGGTGACGCCGCTGGCGCGGGAGTTGATCAAGCAGTTTTGCGTGTACCCGGTGGACTACCCCGAAGGCGACAGCCACGAGGCCCATCTGGTACAGGTCTTGCTCGATCAGTTGCAGCGTTTGCCGGAGGTGGGCTTCTCGCTGCCTTCACCGCAACACCCCGGTTTGTTGCGGTTATGCAACGAATTGCTGGCCCACCCTGAGCAGACGCACACCCTTGAACACTGGGCGCAGCGCCTGGGGCGCTCGGAAAAAACCCTGATGCGGCTGTTCCAGCGCGAGACCGGTTTGAGTTTTCGTGCGTGGCGCCAGCGCATGCGTCTGTTATCGTCCCTCGACGCCCTCGAACAGGGCCAGAGTGTCACCCAGGCGGCGCTGGGCTGTGGTTATGACTCGACCTCGGCCTTCATCGCGGCCTTCAAAGGGTTGTTTGGTGCCACTCCCGGGGAACTGTTCAGAAATTGAGCTGACGTAAATTGAAACCCCTCGCCCTTGATCCGGGTCCGTTTCCGGCAGGGCGCCTGAGCTATCGTGTGCGCGCGGCGCCACGGCAGCGCATCCATCAGTGGCAGAGACAGGAGCAAGAACAAAAGCCGATGAAGACTCCCAAACGGATAGAACCGCTGATCGAAGACGGTCTGGTAGATGAAGTGCTGCGCCCGCTGATGAGCGGAAAGGAAGCAGCGGTGTACGTAGTGCGTTGCGGCCAGCAACTGCGCTGCGCCAAGGTCTACAAGGAAGCGAACAAACGCAGTTTCCGCCAGGCTGCCGAGTACCAGGAAGGGCGCAAGGTGCGTAACAGCCGCCAGGCCCGGGCGATGGCCAAGGGCTCGAAATACGGCCGCAAGGAAGCTGAAGATGCCTGGCAGAACGCCGAAGTGGCGGCGTTGTTCCGCCTGGCCAGTGCCGGCGTGCGGGTGCCCAAGCCCTTCGATTTTCTCGACGGCGTGCTGTTGATGGAACTGGTCGCAGGCGAGGACGGCCAAGCCGCGCCGCGACTCAACGATGTCGACCTGGAGCCGGAACAGGCCCGTGAGTACCACGCTTTCGTCATTCGGCAGATCGTGCTGATGCTGTGCGCGGGCCTGGTGCACGGTGACCTTTCCGAGTTCAACGTACTACTCGACCCGGAAGGCCCGGTGATCATCGACCTGCCGCAGGCCGTGGACGCCGCCGCCAACAACCACGCTTTCAGCATGCTGGAGCGGGATGTGGCGAACATGGCCCACTACTTCGGGCGCTTCGCCCCGGAGCTCAAGGAAACCCGCTTTGCCCGCGAGATGTGGTCGCTGTACCAGGCGGGCGAGCTGCAACCGGACAGCGTCCTGAGCGGACAGTGGAAAGACGATGAGCACACCGCCGATGTGAACGGCGTGATGCGGGAAATCGAAGCGGCGCGGATCGACGACGAGCGGCGCAAGGCTGCGAGGGCCGATGCCGAGCATGGCCCGACCAAGGGCGAGGAGCCCCCGCCGCCTTGGATGCAGTGAGTCAGTGACAGCAACCGGCTGCCAGATCCTTGAGGATCGGGCAGTCGGGGCGATCATCGCCCTGGCAGTGGGCGACCAGTTCGCTGAGGGTGTCGCGCAGGCTCACCAACTCTTCGATACGCCGGTTGAGGTCGGCGATATGTTCGCTGGCCAGCGCCTTCACGTCGGCGCTGGCGCGCTGGCGGTCTTGCCACAGGGTCAGCAGCTTCGCCACTTCTTCCAACGAAAATCCCAGGTCCCGCGAGCGTTTGATGAACGTCAGGCTGTGCAGGTCGTCCTGCCGGTAAAGACGGTAGCCGCTGTCGCTGCGCGAAGCCGGCTTGAGCAGGCCGATGGACTCGTAATAGCGGATCATCTTCGCGCTCAGGCCCGTGCGCTTGGCCGCCTGGCCGATATTCATGGCTTTTGCTCCTCTGTCGGCGTGTCCGGTTTCCAGGTCTTGAGCAGCAGGGCGTTACTCACCACGCTGACGCTCGACAGTGCCATCGCCGCGCCGGCCAGTACCGGGTTGAGCAGGCCGAAGGCCGCCAAGGGAATTCCGATCAGGTTGTAGATGAAGGCCCAGAACAGGTTCTGGCGAATCTTCGCGTAGGTCTTGCGGCTGATTTCCAGCGCCGCGGGCACAAGGCGCGGGTCACCGCGCATCAGGGTGATGCCGGCAGCCTGCATGGCAACGTCGGTGCCGCCGCCCATGGCAATGCCGATATCGGCGGCGGCCAGGGCCGGGGCGTCGTTGATGCCGTCGCCGACCATCGCCACCACGCCGGTCTTCTTCAGTGCGCCGACTTCGGCGGCTTTGTCCGCGGGCAGCACTTCGGCGTGCACGTCCTTGATGCCCAGCGCCTCGGCCACCACCTTGGCGCTGCCGCGGTTGTCGCCAGTCAGCAGGTGGCTGCTGATGCCTTGCGCGGCCAGTTGCTTCACGGCCTGCTCGGCGCCGGGCTTGAGGCTGTCACCGAAGGCGAACAGGCCCAGCACCCGCGCCTGCGGAGCATGCTCGATCAGCCAGGACAAGGTGCGGCCCTCGGCTTCCCAGGCTTGCGCGCTGCTCGCCAGTTCGCCCGGTTGCAGGCCGCTTTCATCCAGCAGGCGGCGGTTGCCCAGCGCCAGCGAGCGGCCGTCGAGGCTGCCGGCGATACCGCGACCGGTCAGCGACTGGCTGTCCTGGGTCTCGGGTACGTTCAGTTGCTGTTCGGCACAGGCATCCAGCACCGCCTTGGCCAGCGGGTGCTCGCTGCCGCGCTGCAGGGCGCCGGCCAGTTGCAGCAGTTCATCGGCTGACACCGCCAGTGCCTGGCTGTGGACGATGCGCGGGCTGCCGGAGGTCAGGGTGCCGGTCTTGTCGAAGACCACGCGGTTCACCGCATGGGCGCGTTCGAGGGCTTCGGCGTCCTTGATGAGGATGCCGTGGCGCGCGGCCACGCCGGTGCCGGCCATGATCGCGGTGGGCGTTGCCAGGCCGAGGGCGCACGGACAGGCGATCACCAGCACGGCGACGGCATTGATCAGCGCCACTTCCATGGAGGCGCCGGCCAACCACCAGCCGATCAGGGTGACCAGCGCCAGCACCAGCACCGTCGGCACGAAGACCTGGCTGACCCGGTCCACCAGTTTCTGGATCGGCGCCTTGGCCGCCTGGGCGTCTTCCACCAGTCGAATGATCCGCGCCAGCACGGTTTCCGTGCCCAGCGCGAGGGTGCGGACCAGCAGCCGGCCTTCGCCGTTGATGGCGCCGCCGGTGACACGATCACCCGGCTGCTTGGGCACCGGCAGGCTCTCGCCGCTGATCAGGGCTTCATCGGCGTGGCTCTGGCCTTCGATGACCTCGCCGTCCACCGGAAAGCGCTCACCGGGCTTGACCAGCACCAGGTCGTCCAGGCGCAGTGCGCTGATCGGTACATCGCGTTCCACACCGTCCACCACTTGCAGCGCGCGCTCCGGGCGCAACGCTTCGAGGGCGCGGATGGCGCTGGCGGTCTGGCGCTTGGCGCGGCTTTCCAGGTATTTGCCCAGCAGTACCAGCGCGATGACCACCGCCGAGGCTTCGAAATACAGGTGCGGCGCCATGCCGGCGTGGGCCTGGCTCCATTCGTACAGGCTCAGGCCGTAGCCGGCGCTGGTGCCGAGGGCGACCAGCAGGTCCATGTTGCCGGCACCGGCGCGCACCGCTTTCCAGGCCGCTACATAGAACCGCGCACCGAGCACGAACTGCACGGGCGTGGCCAGGGCGAACTGCGCCCAGGCCGGGAGCATCCACTCGATACCGAAGGGTTGCAGCAGCATCGGCAACACCAGCGGCAGGGCCAGCAGCAACGCCAGGCCCACCGCCCAGCGCTCGTGGCGCAGGCGCCGTTCGCTGTCATCCACGGCCGTGTTGCCGGTTTGCGGAAGGCTGGCGCTGTAGCCGGCGCGCTCGACGGCGGCAATCAGCAGGCTGCTGTCGGGTTGGCCGATGACTTCGACATGGGCACGCTCGCTGGCCAGGTTGACGCTGACCGATTGCACGCCGGACACCTTGTTCAGGGCCCGCTCGACACGGCCGGCGCAGGACGCGCAGGTCATGCCGCCGATCTGCAACTCAAGGCTCTGCAGCGGCACGCTGTAGCCAGCCTGGCTGACCGCTTCCACTAGCGCCGGCAGGCGGTCAGCCGGGGCCAGGATGCGGGCCTGCTCGGTGGCGAGGTTGACGTTGACCTGCTCGGCGCCGGCGACTTTGCGCAGCGCCCGCTCCACCCGACCCGCGCAACTGGCGCAGGTCATGCCGGAGATCGGCAGGTCGAAGGTGATTGACTCGGGCATGGGGGCTCTCCTCCGTGGACTGGCCGCCAGCATCAACCTTGCCATGCTGGCAAGGTCAATAGTTCAAGTCGGCCTTCTTCAGGTAGAGGCCATTCTGGCCCGAGGCGATGCGGTATTTATTGATCTGGCCGTTCTGCAGGGTGAATCGCTGGCTACGCTGGTTTTCGATGCCGTTGTCGCAGCCTGGTGCCTGGCCGGGCAGCAGACGCAGACGGATATCCACCTGGCCGGCCGGCAGATTGAAGGAGACGGAGTCTTCCTGGAATACGCGACCGGAGAGCTGGTCGTTGAGGTAAATCCCGATCTCGCATGTGGTGGCCACTTCCAGGCGCTCGCGGGAAATGATCAGCACGCTGTAGTCCTGACTTTCAGCGATGGCCGGGGAAACGCTGCTGAACAGCCCCAGCACACCGAGAAGGCCCAACGCTGCCTTGCCCATGGGTGAATCTCCTGCTGATGAATCGACAAGCACGCAGCTTGGCCGAGGCGGGCGAGGATTTCCAGCCCGGCAGCGCCACGACAAACTTGACCTTGCCCCGGTGGCAAGCTTGAAACTGCGACCAAATCCAACCAGGAGGTAGCGACGATGCAAGTATTCAATGTGCAAGGCATGACCTGCGGCCACTGCGTCAAGGCCGTGACCAACGCGGTACAGCGTGAAGATGCGACGGCGCAAGTCACCGTCGATCTGGCGCAGAAACAGGTGTCGGTGAAGAGCGAATTGCCCTCGGAGCAGATTCTCGAGCTGATCCGCGAAGAAGGCTACGAAGCGCGGGCGATCTGACTGATCCTGCTTCATCGCCGGCCGGCGCCCCTGCTTGCCGGCGATGAGGGTCGAAAAGAATTTCCTTATAACTCCTTCAGCGAGAACCCCGCGGGCCAGTTAGACTAGCCAACTTGCTTAGCCTGCTACGGATTCCCGATGAACCTGCGAACCATCCTCATACTCGGCGCACTCAGTGCGTTCGGGCCGTTGGCGATCGACTTCTATCTGCCCGGCTTTCCCGCGATGGCGGTGGCCTTTGGCACCGATGAAAAACATATCCAGACCACCTTGGCGGCGTACTTTCTCGGCCTGTCCATCGGCCAACTGGCCTACGGTCCGGTAGCCGACCGCTTTGGCCGGCGCATCCCGCTGTTGGCCGGCGTCACCTTGTTCACCCTGGCATCGCTGGCCTGCGCCTTCGCGCCAAGCCTGGATACGCTGGTGGTCGCGCGCTTCGTCCAGGCCCTGGGCGGCTGCGCGGGGATGGTGCTGTCGCGGGCGATCGTCAGCGACAAGTGCGACGCGGTCGGCTCGGCGAAAGTGTTCTCGCAATTGATGCTGGTGATGGGGCTGGCGCCGATCCTCGCGCCGATGCTCGGCGGGGTGCTGGTCAACCTCTATGGCTGGCAGTCGATCTTCATCGCCCTGACCCTGTTCAGTGCCGTCTGTGCGCTGACCGTGGCCTGGGGCTTGCCGGAAAGCCTGCCGGCGAATCAGCCACGGCCACCGTTGTCCGGGGCGCTGGGGCAATACGGGCGGCTGCTCAAGGATGGAGTGTTTCTCGGTTACGCCCTGACCGGCGGGATCGCCATGGCCGGGATGTTTGCCTACGTCGCCGGTTCACCGTTCGTCTTCATCAAGTTGTACGGCGTGCCAGCCGAGCACTACGGCTGGCTGTTCGGCATGAACGCGGCGGGGTTCATTCTGGTGGCACAGGTCAACGCCCGCCTGTTGGCCAAGCGCGCGCCCAGCTCGCTGCTGGCGCGCACGATCTGGGTGTATCTGGCGGCGGGCCTGGTGGTGTTGGGCATCAGCGCGCTGCACACGCAAGCGCTGTGGCCGCTGTTGGTGCCGTTGTTCCTGTGTATCGCCAGCCTGGGTTGCATCATTCCCAACGCCTCGGCCTGCGCGATGAACGGGCAGGGCGCCCGCGCCGGCAGTGCCTCGGCATTGCTGGGTTGTCTGCAGTTCAGTGTGGCGGCAGGAGCGGCTGGGCTGGTGAGCGCGTTGCACGACGGCACCGCGCTCCCCATGGCGTTGGTTATCACCCTGTGCGGTGCCGGGGCGGTGACAGCGGCGGTATTGACCCGCCGCCTGCAACTCAAGCGTAGCGCCTGAGCGGATGCGGCGCCTGAAGCCGGGCTTGAAGGGTATTTATAAAGGCCCGGGCTTCGGCCTCGCTGCGAAAACTCACCACATGCTGATCGAGCCGGACTTCCCAAGGGCAGCCCGGTTTTTTGCCTGACGCATTAAGCACAATCTTCATCGCGGCATACCTCCGGTTGGCAAAGGCTGCCGCATTGTAGACGCCGTGTTCGCGCAGACGGCATGACCTCGAGCAATCCGCGGACTGACGGTCATGCCGTGCGTCGGATGCCTCAGAAGCCTTCGAGTACGATCTTGCCTTTGGCGCTGCCGCTCTCCAGCAATGCGTGGGCGCGGCGCAGGTTGGCGGCGTTGATCTGACCGAAATGCTCGCCGAGGGTGGTCTTCAGGGTGCCGGCGTCGATCAGTTCGGCCACCCGGTTGAGCAACTTGTGCTGTTCCAGCATGTCCGGGGTTTCGAATAGCGAACGGGTGTACATGAACTCCCAGTGCAGCGACAGGCTCTTGCGCTTGAGCTTGGTCACGTCCAGTTGCTTCGGATCGTCGATCAGCGCCAGCTTGCCTTGCGGCGCCAGGGCTTCGACCAGTTGATCGAGGTGTTCATCGGTCTGGGTCAGGCTGGCGACATGGGTGACCTGATCGATCCCTTGCGCCTTCAACTCTGCGGCCAGTGGCTGGCGATGGTCGACCACATGATCGGCACCCAGCTCGCGCACCCACTGTTGGGTTTGCTCCCGTGAAGCACTGCCGATCACCCGCAGGCCGGTGAGCTGGCTGGCCAGTTGGGTGAGGATCGAACCAACACCGCCGGCGGCGCCAACGATCAGCAGGCTCTGCCCCAGGTCCTGTTTGCCTTCGGCGACCTGCAGGCGCTCGAACAGCAGTTCCCAGGCAGTAATCGCAGTGAGTGGCAGGGCAGCGGCTTCGGCGAAACTCAGGGTTTTCGGCATGTGGCCAACGATGCGCTCGTCGACCACGTGCAGTTCGCTGTTGCCTCCGGCGCGGGCGATAGAGCCGGCGTAATAGACCTTGTCGCCCGGCTGGAACAGGCTGACTTCACTGCCCACCGCCTTGACCACCCCGGCGACATCCCAGCCCAGCACCTTGGCCGCGCCACCTTCGGGTTGGGCGTTGCGGCGCACCTTGGTGTCCACCGGGTTGACCGAGATTGCCCGGACTTCCACCAGCAAGTCGCGCGGGCCGGGTTCGGGGGCCGGCAGTTCAATGTCCTGCAGGGCGGCGGCGTCTTCGATCGGCAGCGACTGGTAATAGGCAACGGCTTTCATCAGGGGATTCCTCGTGAACGGATGCTGGCCATCATTGACCCTTTCGTTTCCAGTTAAAAGCCGCTAAAACCGCAGAAACTTTCAAAATAATTTTGAAAATGGAGGCCGCCTTGCTGCGCTTCGATGACCTGCAATTATTCGTCAGTGCCGCCGAGCACGGCAGCCTGTCGGCGGCGGCGCGCTTGCTCGACCTGTCGCCGGCGGTGGCCAGCGCGGCGCTCAAGCGCCTGGAGGCGCAACTCGGTGCGCGTTTGCTGGCCCGCTCCACCCGCAGTCTGCGCCTGACCGCCGAGGGCGAGGGCTTTCTCGCGCACGCCCGGGCGGCCCTGGCCAGCCTCGACGAAGGACGGCGCCTGCTGGCCCGCGAGCAGGATGAAATCAGCGGGGTGTTGCAGTTATCGGCGCCTTCGGACTTTGGCCGCAACGTGCTGCTGCCCTGGCTGGACGAACTGCAGCGTGCCCATCCGCTGCTCAACGTGCGCCTGTTGCTGGGCGACCGCAACGCCGACCTGTTCCGCCAGCCGGTGGATATCGCCCTGCGCTACGGCACCCCGGAGGATTCCAGCCTGGTCGCGGTGCCGCTGTGCCTGGACAACCGCCGTGTGCTCTGCGCCGCGCCGGACTATCTTGCGCAACATGGCGAGCCGCGCAGCATCGCCCAACTGAGCGATCACAACTGCCTGCTCTATCAGTTGGGCAGCGGCGTGCATGACCACTGGCGTTTCCAGTTGCAGGGCCGCGAGGAAAGCGTGCTGGTCAGCGGCGACCGTTTCTGCGACGACGCCGATGTGGTGCGGCGCTGGGCCCTGGCAGGTGTCGGGATCGCCTACAAATCCTGGCTGGATGTGGCCGCCGATGTGCGGGCCGGCCGCCTGCGGGTATTGCTTGGGCACTATCGCGGCGAGTCCACGCCGCTGAACCTGCTGTGCACTCACCGGGCGCAGTTGAGCAAGCCGGTCCAACGCTTGAGCGCCCTGCTCAAGGAGCGCTGCCGGTTGTTGCTGGATGAGTTGAAAACAGAGGCAGGTTAATCATTCGTTTTCATGTCCGACATACACTGCGCATATGTATGAAGGAAGTTATTACTTTGAATGTAGGTAAAGTAACTATTCAATTTGCCTTGATAACTTTCCTGTCATCCTCGATGCCATGAATACATAGGCACTTGCGCCGCAAAAATGGCCGTTGTCCCGCAGAACACCTAGCGTCGGGCTTTCACCCAGGGTTGCGAAAGCATGGGCAGTTTGTCGCAAAAGGCGGCGCTTACACCGGAATAAGCAGGCTTATACTGGACCGGGCAATTGCCATCATCGGGATAATGTTTCCAGGTTGAAGCAAGGGCGGGATGCCCTTTCCCCATGAACTTCTACCTCGAGTAAGTACCGTACCGGTTTCCTGGTATCGGCGGTCGGGCCATTGTCTGCCCGGCTTGAAGATGGGAGGAGCCCGCATTCGCCAATGACAACTACGCAGGGAGTGGACAGATGCAACCGATAGCCAGTATCAGCCAGATCGCCAGTTTGATGGCCGATCCCAAACGCAGTGCAATGCTCTGGGCACTTATCGATGGAATGGCGCGTCCCCTGGAGGAACTGGCCACCCTGGCCGGGCTGACACCTTCTTCGGCGTGCGCGCATCTGGCCCGGCTGTCGGCCGGGGGGCTGCTCAAGCGTGAGGCTCGCGGGCGCAAGCGCTACTTCCGGCTGGCCGCACCGGAAATCGGCACTGCCGTGGAAGCACTGGCCAGCGTGACAATCCGCGACTTCGAGCGGCCGGCGACATCACGCGAGCAGGCTCCGGTGACGGTGCCGCTGGCAATGCGTCGGGCGCGGCTGTGTTGGGATCACCTGGGCGGCGAGGTGGCGGCTGATCTGCTGCAGCGCCTGCTGGACGCGCAGTGGGTGCAACAGGCCGAGCAGCAACTGGAAATTACCCTGCACGGCCGCGTTCATTTCGCTCGCCAGGGCATCTTCATCGACGCACTGGCCCCACGCGATGGTCGCCTGTGCAGCCTCTGCAACTGCTGCAGCGAGGTCCACGACCGACGCTCGCACCTGGGCGGCGCGTTGGGCAGCAGTCTCATGAAGTTGTTCGTTCAGTCGGGTTGGGTGCGGATCAGCGATGAGTCCAGGGTCGTGCAGTTGACCCCCGGTGGACTGCGCGGCATCCAGCAAATCGCCCGCATGCCGGCGCCGCTGTCGATGGGCTGAACACGACGCCCGGCGAGAAGGTCGCCGAGCGTTTGTTCAGGCGTTTCAGGCTTTGACGAGGCGGGCGTCCAGGCTGTTCTGGGCGAGGCGACGGGCTTGGTCTTCGGTCATGCCGAGATGGGTGTGCAGGGCGTGGAAGTTCTCGGTGACATAACCGCCGAAGTACGCCGGGTCGTCCGAGTTCACCGTGACCTTCACGCCGCGTTCGAGCATGTCGAGGATGTTGTGCTGGCTCATGTGGTCGAACACGCAGAGCTTGGTGTTGGACAGCGGGCACACGGTCAGCGGGATTTGCTCGTCGATGATGCGCTGCATCAGACGCTCGTCCTCGATGGCGCGCACGCCGTGGTCGATACGCTCGATCTTCAACAGGTCCAGCGCTTCCCAGATGTACTCGGGCGGACCTTCTTCGCCGGCGTGGGCGACACTCAGGAAGCCTTCGCTGCGGGCACGGTCGAAGACGCGCTTGAACTTGCTCGGTGGATGACCTTTCTCCGAGCTGTCGAGGCCCACGGCAATGAAGGCATCGCGAAACGGCAGGGCTTGGTCGAGGGTCTTCTGGGCTTCTTCTTCGCTCAGGTGGCGCAGGAAGCTGAGGATCAGCCCGCTGCCGATGCCCAGTTGCTCGCGGCCGTCCTTGAGTGCGCGGGCGATGCCGTCGAGGACCACTTCGAAGGGAATGCCACGGTCGGTGTGGGTCTGCGGGTCGAAGAAGGGCTCGGTATGGATGACGTTCTGAGCCTTGCAGCGTTGCAGGTAGGCCCAGGTCAGGTCGTAGAAGTCCTGCTCGGTGCGCAGCACGTCGGCGCCCTGGTAGTACAGGTCGAGAAACTCTTGCAGGTTGTTGAAGGCGTAAGCCGCGCGCAGGGCTTCGACATCATTCCAGGGCAGGGCGATCTTGTTGCGCTCAGCCAGGGCGAACAGCAACTCGGGCTCCAGCGATCCTTCCAGGTGCAGGTGCAATTCTGCCTTGGGCAGCGCGTTAAGCCAGTCGTACATGGTCAATTCTCATCAGGTGCAATCGGCGCATTCTACAGAGGTTGTCGGACCGGGGCGGTGAAACCTGACCGGCCGGTTGAACTATAGCTGCGCCGTGACACCTGTCCGGGCCGTTTCACTTTGCGTGGAACGGCCCCTTCGCAGGAGAAATCACCAGACCAGCGATTCGCCCTTGTAGTTGATGTAATGCACGCCGCCCTTGCCGGCGTAAGCGTTGACTTGCTCGACCATACCGCGGGTGCTGGTGAGCACGTCGATGTCGGCGCCGTCGCCGCCCATGTCGGTCTTGACCCAGCCCGGGTGCATGGCCAGCACGCTCAGGCCGGTTTCGCCCAGGCGCACGACGAAGCTGTTGATCATCGAGTTCAGTGCGGCCTTGCTGGCTTTGTACAGGGCCAGGTCCGGAGCGTCGGGAATGCTGATGCTGCCGAGGATAGAACTCATGAACGCGATAACGCCGCTTCCACGCACTTGCCCGGCAAAGCGCTGGGCCACGCGGATCGGTGCCACGCTGTTGGTCAGGAACAGTTCTCCAATCTCGTTCAGTTGTGCGACTTCAGCGTTTTGATTGTCCGGCCCTTTAACTCCTGCGTTGACGAACAGTAGGTCAAACGCCTGGCCATCGAGACGCTTTTGCAGGGCGTCGAGCTGGGTGGTGCTGTTCATTTCCAAGGTTTCCACCTGGATGCCTGGCAATGCCGCCAGTGCACTGGCCTTGGCCGGGTCGCGCACGGTCGCGACGACCTTCCAGCCGTCTTCGCTCAGGCGTTCAGCCAGGCCGAGGCCCAGACCACGGGAGGCTCCGATGATCAGGGCGGTTTTCGGGTTAGTCATGCGAGAGCTCCTTTCAATGAGGGGGACGCCGTCAGGCGCAAGGGACAGCGTTGCTGCAGCCGTTCACGCAACTCCTGGCGCAACTGATCAAGGGCCTCTATCCGGGCTTCGACCAGTGCCAGCTTGTCTTCGATAAAGCGCGTGACCAGCGCTTCCGGGTCTTTCGCCTGCCACAACTCGGCGACGTTCTGGCTGATTTCGCCAAGGCTGAAACCGAGCTTCTGCGCGGTCTTGATCAGCAGCACCAGTTGCACGGTTTCTGCCGGGTAATTGCGGTAGCCGTTGGCACTGCGATGGGCGCGGATCAGGCCGCGCTCCTCGTAGAACCGCAACGTGTCGCGGCTTACGGAACAGGTCTGGGCCAGTTCTCCGATACGCACAATTGATTCCTGAGGAAGGGTTGACCCTGGAGCATACTCCAGGCTTTAGCCTGCTGCCTTTACTTTCCAGCAAGGAGCGGCACATGTGGAGTCAGAAGGGTTATCGGGGTTTGGTCAGGGCCAGTGGCTGGTACGACCTGTTGGTCACGGCGGCATTCGTAACGCCTTGGAGCCTGGCCTTGTTGCACGGTGCGTTGAGCCAGTTGAGCGCCGGTTGGGGATTGGCGGGAGAACTGCCGCCCTTCGCCCCGATGCACGTGTTGATGGCCAACCTGATGGGCTCGATTGTCTGCGTCTGGTCTGTGCTGCGTATTCGCGATCCACAGGTGCAATTCGGTCGCTATGACGCCGCGGGCCGATTGCTGTTCGCCAGTTGGCAAGCGTATGCGCTGATGCAGGGCGCGACCGAATTGATCTGGGGGATTCTGGTGATGGAGTTGGCCTGGGCGGCGCTGCAGTTGTGGCCAATACGCGCTGTGGAAAACTCGGATGATCAAAAAACGATCAACTGCCCCGCGTGACGGCCAGGCAAGCGATTGGCGCAGGCGTGCACGGTTTATCCACAACTTGCTCCACAGTATTTGTGTGCAACACCGCGCGGGGGATCCAGACCCGGATTCGTTGCTTTCCAACGCTGATAACCGGACTTAAGCGGCTGATTTTTGGACGAATAAGCGGTTGTCATCAGATTGTGATCAAAATCTGATCGTTTCCCTGCAGGCCTTGCTGGACAAGGCCTGTAGAGGAGTGCGCAGAGGTTATCCACAACCGGGCCCACAGCACATGTGGGCAAATCGTTCAGCAGGGCTCGAGCAGGATTCGGCCACGGCTGAGGTCCGCCAACTGCCGCTGCACGGTATCGATCTGCGCTGCGCCAAGGGCGAGGCGGACATCGACGCCATTTGAGGTGAACTCCTCGCCCAGCACCACGCCATCGGCTTCGCTCACCCGTAACTTGAGCAACGCCAATTCGCTGAACGAGCAACTGCACTTGAGCTCCGTACGACTGACCAGCAGGCGCTTCGGCGCCTGTTGCAGGCACTTGTTGGCGCCGCCGCCGTAGGCCCGGGCCAGTCCGCCGGTGCCCAACTGAATGCCGCCGTACCAGCGGATCACCAGCACTACCACTTGATCACAGTCCTGGGCTTCGATGGCGGCGAGTATCGGCCGACCGGCAGTGCCGCCGGGTTCGCCGTCGTCGCTGCTGCGGTATTGCTCGCCGATCTTCCAGGCCCAGCAGTTATGGGTGGCGGCGAGGTCGCTGTTCTGCTCGATGAACGCCTGGGCGTCGCCAGGCGTGCTGATGGGCGCGGCCAAGGTAATGAAGCGGCTCTTGCGAATCTCTTCGCGGTATTCGCAAGTGTCCAGCAGGGTAGAAGGCATAAGCGGGTGTCAGTTCGGCGGCGTCAGGCCACAGCCTTTGAGGATGATGTGGATAAGATTGTTGCCGGCTTCTTCCATGTCTTGCTTGGTCAGGCGGCTGCGGCCGGTGACCTGGCAGATCTGGGTGGCGAAGTCGGCGTAGTGCTGGGTGCTGCTCCAGAGCAGGAAGATCAGGTGAACCGGGTCGACCCGGTCCATCTTGCCGGCATCGATCCAGCCTTGGAACACCGCGGCCCGGCCTTTGAACCATTCGCGGTAGTCCTGGCTGAAGTAGTCGCTCAGGCACTGGCCGCCGCTGATGATCTCCATGGCGAAGATCCGCGAGGCCTGTGGGTTGCGTCGCGAGAACTCCATCTTGGCGCGGATGTACTGGGCGAGGGACTCGGCCGGGTCATCATCGACGCTCAGGGCGTTGAAGGTGCTGTCCCACAACTCGATGATGTTGCTCAGGACCGCGATGTACAGCCCCAACTTGTTGGTGAAGTAGTAGTGCAGGTTGGCTTTGGGCAGCCCGGCGTTCTGGGCGATGGTGTTCATGCTGGTGCCTTTGAAGCCGTGCCGTGCGAATTCGTCCTCGGCGGCCTGGATGATGGCTTGCTCGTTCTTCTGGCGAATTCGCCCGGCGGGCTTGGCGGCCAAGGGGCGGTGGGCGGGCACTTCGAGGGTCATGGGCGATTCCGGCAAGAGCTGGGAAATAGAGGCACCTGCACTGATACCCCAGCCGCAGCGGGCAGACAAGCGCGAAGCGGCAGAATATCGCAAATGCGTCTCATCGTGTCGCAGCCAGACTCTCGAGGAAGCTCTCCAGCACCAAGTGAGGGCGCCGCCCCTTGCGTGTTACCCAGGCCAGGCTCAGGTCGTAAAAACGCTCGCTGGGTTTGAGTGCACGCAGGCGCCCCTGCTGCACCCAGAAGGTCGCATAGTGATCCGGTAGGTAGCCGATGTAGCGTCCGGTGAGGATCAGGAACGCCATGCCTTCGCGGTCAGACGCGCTGGCGGTGCAGTGAAGTGCCTGGTAGTGCTCCTGGATTTCCGCAGGGAGCCGGAAGGTCGGGGCGATGGCGTCCTGGCTGTTGAGGCGCTGGTCGTCCAGTTGGCGGTCATCGGCATAGAACAGCGGGTGGCCCACCGCGCAATAAAGCAGTGAACGCTCGCTGTACAACGGCTGGTATTCGAGCCCGGACAGCGGGCTGGCCTGCGGCACCACGCCGACATGCAGGCTGCCGTCGAGCACGCCTTGTTCGACCTGGCTCGGCGGGATCATGCGGATGCGGATGCGCACGTCCGGGCCACGGTCCTTGAGCTGGGCGAGGGCATGGGTGATGCGCATGTGCGGCATGGTCACCAGATTGTCGGTCAGGCCGATGTTCAACTCGCCGCGTAGATGCTGGTGCAGGCCGTTGACCTCGGTGCGGAAACTCTCCAGTGCGCTGAGCAACTGCAGCGCCGACTGATAGACCTCCCGACCTTCCTCGGTCAGCGAGAAACCGGCACGCCCGCGCTGACAAAGGCGCAGCCCGAGGCGTTGTTCCAGATCGCCCATTTGCTGGCTGATCGCCGAGCGCCCGATCCCAAGCACGTTCTCCGCCGCAGAGAAGCCGCCACATTCAACAACGCTGCGGAAAATCTTCAGTAGCCGGATGTCGAAATCACTGACTTGGGAAAGCGGCTCCGGGCGACGGCTCATAGTTTAGTGTCCAGTGAACTGAGGATTAGAAAAGTACAGTTTTCCAGACTTTATAGCCGTGACAACGTATCGGCAACACAACGCTTTCTTCGAATGCTGTTCAATCCGCCTTGCGAGGTCTTGACGATGAACCTGCCTGAAAACGCTCCCGCCGGTCTGGCTAGCCAGCTGAAGCTGGATGCGCACTGGATGCCTTACACTGCAAACCGTAATTTCCAGCGCGATCCGCGCCTGATCGTCGCCGCTGAAGGCAACTATCTGGTCGATGACAAAGGCCGCAAGATTTTCGACGCGCTATCGGGCCTGTGGACCTGCGGCGCCGGTCACACCCGCAAGGAAATCCAGGAAGCCGTTTCTCGTCAGTTGGGTGTGCTGGACTATTCGCCAGCGTTCCAGTTCGGTCATCCGCTGTCGTTCCAGTTGGCCGAGAAGATCACCGACCTGACGCCTGGCAACCTCAATCACGTCTTCTATACCAACTCTGGTTCCGAGTGTTGTGACACTGCGGTGAAGATGGTCCGTGCCTACTGGCGCCTGAAAGGCCAGGCCACCAAGACCAAGCTGATTGGCCGTGCCCGTGGTTACCACGGCGTGAACATCGCCGGCACCAGCCTGGGCGGTGTGAATGGCAACCGTAAACTGTTTGGCCAGTTCCTCGATGTCGACCACATTCCGCACACCGTGCTGCCGGGCAACGCCTTCAGCAAAGGCATGCCAGAAGAGGGCGGTATCGCCCTGGCCGATGAGATGCTCAAGTTGATCGAGCTGCACGATGCGTCCAACATCGCCGCGCTGATCGTCGAGCCGCTGGCTGGCTCCGCCGGCGTCCTGCCGCCGCCTAAGGGATATCTGAAACGTCTGCGGGAAATTTGCGACCAGCACAACATCCTGCTGATCTTTGACGAAGTCATCACCGGCTTCGGTCGCATGGGCGCGATGTTCGGTGCCGATGCCTTCGGCGTGACCCCGGACCTGATGTGTATCGCCAAGCAGGTCACCAACGGCGCCATCCCTATGGGCGCGGTGATCGCCAGCAGCGAGATCTACCAGACCTTCATGAATCAGCCAACGCCTGAGTACGCGGTGGAATTCCCCCACGGCTACACCTACTCGGCGCACCCAGTGGCCTGCGCGGCCGGTATCGCCGCACTGGACCTGTTGCAGAAGGAAAACCTGGTGCAGTCCGCCGCCGAACTGGCGCCGCACTTCGAGAACGTGTTGCACGGCATCAAGGGCACCAAGAACGTCATCGATATCCGCAACTACGGCCTGGCCGGCGCGATCCAGATCGGCGCGCGGGACGGCGACGCCATCGTGCGTCCTTACGAAGCGGCGATGAAGTTGTGGCAAGCCGGCTTCTATGTCCGTTACGGCGGCGACACCCTGCAGTTCGGCCCGACCTTCAATACCAAGCCACAAGAACTGGACCGCCTGTTCGACGCAGTGGGCGAAGCCCTGAACGCCATCGACTGATTTCCTCTTCCGGGGTGGGCGCGGTCTTGCGCCTGCCCGAACCCGAATTCTGGAGTTTTGCATGAGCACCGTTGCACACCTGATCAATGGCGAGCTGGTTTCCCCGAACGAGCGCAGTGCCGACGTTTTCAACCCGGCCACTGGCCAGGCGATCCATAAAGTGTCGCTGGCCAGCCGCGCTACCGTGCAGCAGGCCATCGATGCAGCCAAGGTTGCGTTCCCGGCCTGGCGCAATACCCCGCCTGCCAAACGCGCCCAGGTCATGTTCCGTTTCAAGCAATTGCTGGAGCAGAACGAAGCACGCATCTCCCAGCTCATCAGCGAAGAGCACGGCAAGACCCTGGAAGACGCCGCCGGTGAGCTGAAGCGCGGGATCGAGAACGTTGAGTTCGCCTGCGCCGCTCCTGAGGTGCTGAAGGGCGAGTACAGCCGCAACGTGGGTCCGAACATTGATGCCTGGTCCGACTTCCAGCCGCTGGGCGTGGTTGCTGGCATCACCCCGTTCAACTTCCCGGCCATGGTGCCGCTGTGGATGTACCCACTGGCGATCGCCTGCGGTAACACCTTTATTCTCAAACCATCGGAGCGTGATCCGAGTTCGACCCTACTGATCGCTCAACTGCTGCAGGAAGCCGGCCTGCCGAAGGGCGTGCTGAACGTCGTGCATGGCGACAAGGAAGCCGTGGACGCACTGATCGAAGCGCCGGAAGTCAAAGCGCTGAGTTTCGTGGGCTCGACCCCGATTGCCGAGTACATCTATTCCGAAGGCACCAAGCGCGGCAAGCGCGTCCAGGCGCTGGGCGGCGCGAAGAACCATGCGGTGTTGATGCCGGATGCGGATCTGGACAATGCGGTCAGCGCGCTGATGGGCGCTGCCTATGGTTCCTGTGGCGAGCGTTGCATGGCCATCTCCGTTGCTGTGTGCGTGGGTGACCAGGTTGCCGATGCGCTGGTGGCCAAGCTGGTTCCGCAGATCAAGGGGCTGAAGATTGGCGCTGGCACTTCCTGTGGCCTGGACATGGGGCCGCTGGTAACTGCGGCTGCGCGGGACAAGGTCGTTGGCTATATCGACGATGGCCTGGCGGCGGGTGCCGAGCTAGTGGTGGATGGTCGCGGTTATCGCGTGGCCGGTCATGAAGACGGTTACTTCGTTGGCGGCACGCTGTTCGATCGCGTCACGCCGGAAATGCGCATCTATAAAGAAGAGATCTTCGGACCGGTGCTGTGCATCGTCCGTGTCGGCAGCCTGGAAGAGGCCATGCAACTGATCAACGATCACGAGTACGGCAACGGCACCTGCATCTTCACCCGTGACGGTGAAGCGGCGCGGCTGTTCTGCGACGAGATCGAAGTGGGCATGGTCGGCGTCAACGTGCCGCTGCCGGTGCCTGTGGCTTACCACAGCTTCGGCGGCTGGAAGCGTTCGCTGTTCGGCGACCTGCATGCGTATGGCCCGGACGGCGTGCGCTTCTACACCCGGCGCAAGGCGATCACCCAGCGCTGGCCGCAACGTGCCAGCCATGAGGCTTCGCAGTTCGCGTTCCCGAGTCTGTAACGCGAGCTATATAGAAGAAGGGCGGCAAGGCCGCCCTTCTTCGCTTTTCAGCGCTTTTGACCGAGATGGCAACTTTGTTGCAATAAGTGCTTGACGCCCAGTTTTATCTGTCTATAATTCGCCCCACTTCCGGCGCAGTCGAAACGTAAAACTCCTTGAGATTCAACGAGTTAGAAGTTTCAGGTAGCGTAGGAAGTGTTTCGGTCTCCACCGAAAGCGGTGAAAAAAGGCAGTTGACAGCAGGTTGTAACGCTGTAGAATTCGCCTCCCGCTGACGAGAGATCGCAGCGAGTCAAGTGTTTGAAGTTGAAAGAGAAATTCTGAAAAACTTCAAAATAAACGCTTGACAGGCTGAGAGGAAAGCGTAGAATGCGCGCCTCGGTTGAGACGAAAAGCTCTTAACCAACCGCTCTTTAACAATTGAATCAAGCAATTCGTGTGGGTGCTTGTGAATTTGGACTGATAGTCAGCAAGATTATCAGCATCAC
>NZ_FYDX01000014.1 GCF_900187455.1 Pseudomonas sp. Irchel 3E13
CCGTCAGGTTGCTGTTCAGCGCCACGGCGTTGTTCAGCATCACCGACTGGGTGGCGCCCAGGCTGGATGCGCCGGACACGGTCAGCGCGCCGCCACCCAGTGACGCATTGTTGCCGACCAGCAGGGTACCGCCGCCGAGCGTGGTGCCGCCGCCGTAGGTGCTGGCGTTGGACAGCACCAGGGTGCCGGCGCCATCTTTGTTGAGCACGGAACTGGCGTTGCCCTGCAGCGCCCCACTCAGGGTCAGGTTGCCGGTGCCACCAAAATTCACGGTGCCGGTGAGGTTGATGATATTGCTCAGGGTCGCGGTGGCGCCGGAGTCGATCCGGGTGCCGGTTGCGGCGTTGACGGCGCCGGTGCCCAGGGCCTGGCTGCTGCCGATGACGAGCGAACCGGCGTTGAGGGCGGTGCCACCGCTGTAGGTATTGGTGCCGTCCAGGCGCAGGACACCCGTGCCGGTCTTGGTCAGGGGGGAGGTGCCGTCGCCCGAGATCACCCCGCTGAGGGTGATGTTATTGCTGCCGCTCACCGTCAGACCGTTGATGCCAGAGAGGGCGTTCACTTCCAGGTTGATGTCATTGGCCAGGATCAGCGTGGAGGCCGCGAAGGACGAGAGCGTCGCGCCGTTGGCGTTGACGATGCCGGTACCAAACACCCCGCTGTTGTTCACCCACAGCGCCCCTCCGCTCAGTCTGGTACTGGTGGTGGCGCCGGTCAGCAACGCGCCGCTCACGGTCCAGCTACCGCTTTGCACCAACAGGTTGCTGAAGTTGAGGAAGTTCGCCGCAAAGATGGTGCCGCTGCCCCCGCTTCCAGAGCCACCACCGATAGCGTTCTGCAGCGCCAGGGTGTTGGAGCCGCCGGCACCGCCATCGACGATTCCGGGGGCGAGGAACACCAGGTTCGGGTTAGAAGCGACGGTCACGCTACTGGCGCCGGACACACCCGATGCCTGCACTCCCGAGCCGGTGATCGCGTTGAAACGGTTGTTACCGCCCCCGGCCCCCATGGACAGGCTGCCCCCCAATGAGCCGCTGTTAGTGAAGGTGTTGCCCTCGGCCGAGGCCTGGAAAGCAATCCGGCCATAAGCCGTGTTGGTGTTGAACATCTCGACCTGGGCACCGCCGTAGACCGCCACGGTCGGCATGTTGGCCACTTCCAGCGTCCCCCCGACGATCACGTTGGTGAAAATGGTGCCGTGGTTGACGATGGTCACCCTGCCGCCAGCACCAGCCTCCACATCCAGGGCCATGCCCTTGAGGTCGACGATGGAGGCGCCAGGGTTGGCACCGGTGCCGGAAATCGAGCCGGTGGGGTTATTGGAGATGGTGATGTTCTGCGTGCTGCTGTTGCCGACTTTCAGACCGGTGGTCGGCAGGCTCTGTTGCCCGCTGTAGGACGGGTAGATCTGGCCGCTGTTGACGATGATGTTATTGCTGCCGGTGAGCTGGAGCACCGGGTCGCCGCTACCGTCGGAACTGACAATGGCGCTGCCGATGACGTTGACCGTCAGGTTGCTGGCAGAACTGGCGAAGTTCTGCTGGTCCGTCCCGGCACAGGTCAACGTGACGCCATCGGTGGGCACGCCCGGCGTGCAGGCGGCGAGCACGTCCGCACTGCTGAGGCTGGCCAGCAGCCCCAGAGCCGCCAGGCTGATGGATAACGACAAGGGACTACGGCGCACACGAATGGCTGGGGCTGATCGACTGTCCACACAAAACTCCTGATGTGGATCAGGCGATTCATCCTCGAGAACGCAGGCGTCGACGAAATAGGCGCGACTTACTGCGGCTATTCAATCGAATGGCCTGACCTTGGCAATGTAAAAATCCGGATGGGGGTGTTTTACAGCAAAAAGCCATCATTTAGGTAGGAAAAATCTTACCTAAATAACTTTGCGCACTTACCAGCACATTCGCCGCAGATAGCCATGCATTACCCCGTAATGCCCTTGGTTGCGGGCTCATTCACGCCGCGCTCGAACCCATGTCATAAGGCTGCAACGGCGGCAGGCCATAGGCGGCGCGAGCATCGTCGCAGCTCGGGTTGTGCTCGCCGTTTTCCCACGACGCCTCGAACTCCCGGCAGGTGCTGGAACGCTGCGCGTACATGCCGCAGCTCACCCCCTTGCCCACCTCCCCCGTCAGGGAAATGCAGCGCACCGGCCTGGCGTCGGTGCCGATCATCGCCACCCGGCTGGGGCTGATCTGCACCACCACATCATCTGGCACGCAACCACCCGCCGAGGCGCACTCACCCCAGAAAAAAGACACACGAAAATGCGCGCAGCAGGCGCCACAACTCATACAAGGACTGGTCTTGGACATGATAGGAGGGGGGGAAGAATTGTCGTTATTGGGGAGGATCCCGGCGACCATTCTATGCAACGGCAAGCGCTTGAGAAGGGGGGCAAAAAAAGAAAAACCGGCAGCCGACCGGCGGAAATGAAAACGCCCCGCCAACGCCTTGCGGCATCAGCGGGGCGTCGCTCGATCAACTAGCCGCGCACGGGTTTGCCGGCCTTCGGCGGCTCGATGCCATCAGCACGGAACATCTGGCGGATACCGCGAACCGCCTGGCGGATGCGGTCCTGGTTCTCGATCAGGGCGAACCGCACATGGTCGTCACCGTAATCACCAAAGCCGATGCCCGGCGATACGCAGACCTTGGCCTCGGCCAGCAGCTTCTTGGAGAACTCCAGCGAACCCAGGTGGGCGTATTGCTCCGGGATCTTCGCCCAGACGTACATCGACGCCTTGGGGTTCTCGACCATCCAGCCCATCTCGTGCAAGCCCTTGACCAGTACGTTGCGGCGCTGGCGGTATTGCTCGGCGATGTCGAGCACCGGCTGCTGGTCACCTTCCAGTGCCGCGATGGCCGCGACCTGCAGCGGCGTGAAGGTGCCGTAGTCGTGGTAGCTCTTGATCCGCGCCAGGGCGCTGACCAGTTCCGGGTTACCGACCATGAAGCCGATCCGCCAGCCAGCCATGTTGTAGCTCTTGGACAGGGTGAAGAACTCCACCGCGATGTCCTTGGCGCCCGGCACCTGCATGATCGACGGGGCTTTCCAGCCGTCGTAGACGATGTCGGCGTAGGCCAGGTCGTGGATCACCAGCACGTCGTACTGTTTGGCCAGGGCCACGACGCGCTCGAAGAAGTCCAGCTCGACGCACTGCGCGGTCGGGTTCGACGGGAAGCCGAGGATCATCATCTTCGGCTTTGGGATCGACTCGCGAATGGCACGTTCCAGCTCATTGAAGAAGTCCACGCCCGGCACCAGCGGCACCGAACGCACCTGGGCGCCGGCGATTACTGCGCCATAGATGTGGATCGGATAGCTGGGGTTGGGCACCAGGACGGTGTCGCCATGATCCAGGGTTGCCAGCATCAGGTGTGCCAGGCCTTCCTTGGAACCGATGGTGACGATGGCTTCGCTTTCCGGGTCGATCTCGACCTCGTAACGGTCCTTGTACCAGCGCGAAATGGCGCGGCGCAGGCGCGGAATGCCGCGAGAGGTGGAGTAGCCGTGGGTGTCTTCGCGCTGGGCGACCTGCACCAGTTTCTCGACGATGTGCGGCGGCGTAGCCCCGTCGGGGTTGCCCATGCTCAGGTCGATGATGTCCTCGCCACGACGGCGCGCAGCCATCTTGAGTTCGGCGGTGATGTTGAAGACGTAGGGGGGGAGACGATCAATGCGCGCAAAGCGGCGCGGCGAACCTTGGTCGGCCATGACTTCCTCGAAGACGTAAGCGCCCGGAACCGTCCGAGCGACGTTGGCCACTGCGGTGGCCGATCTGGAAGATAGTGGCTGACGGGGAAGGCTGTAAAGATTTATTTCTGTGGCCAGGCTCCAAGGCCACAAACAAAAACGCCCCGAACCTTTCGGTCCGGGGCGTTCTCGTCAAACCTCTCGCACTCAGTGCGCGTAGGTCAGCAACAGCTCGGCGGGCACCTTGGTGTCCAGCGACATCATCACGCTCAGGGCGGTGATGGTGAAGATGGAGAACACGAACAACTTGCGTGCCCACAGACGATCATCCTTGGCCTTGTAACCGGTCCAGGCCATGTACAACCAGTACATGCCCATGGCCGCGGCCACCGCCAGATAGCTCATGCCGGCGTAGCCACCAAAGGTCAGCATCAGGGTCGCCGCAAGGAAGGCCACGATGTACCAGAGGATGTGCTTCTTGGCCACCAGGATGCCGCGCTTGACCGGCAGAACCGGAATCGAAGCAGCCAGGTAGTCGTTGAAGCGGAAGATCGCGATCGCGTAGGAGTGCGGCATCTGCCACAGGCTGAACATCACCAGCAGGGTCAATGCAGCCAGGTCGAAGGTACCGCTCACGGCGCAATAGCCGATCACCGGAGGCATGGCACCGGACAGGCTGCCAACCAGGGTGCCGTGCACCGATTTACGCTTCAGGTACAGGCTGTAGAAACCCACGTAGATGATGAAGCCAATCAGGCCGAACAGCGCCGCCAGCGCATTGGCCTGCACATACAGCAGGCCGAGGCCGGCCACCCCGAGCAGGGTGGCGTAGACCAATGCAACTTTCGACGAAATCAGCCCCTGAACCATCGCACGGTTCTTGGTGCGCTCCATCTTGATATCGATGTCGCGGTCGATCCAGTTGTTGAAAACACAACCGGATGCGACGACCAGCGAAGTGCCAATCACCGTGGCGAGGAACAGCATGAAGTCGACATGCCCTTGTGCAGCGAGGAAGAATCCGCCCGCTACCGACAACACGTTACCGAAAATGATTCCCGGTTTGGTGATCTGGATAAAGTGCTTGAGGGACATGCCGCCTTACCTCACTTCGCCATCATGCTTGAGTGGATGCTGAACATGATCCACAGCGACAGGCCGACCAACAGCGCGATGACCAGCGCCGTGAACAGGAACGACGTGACGCTGGAGCGTGCTGCTTGCGAGCCATCCAGGTGCAGGAAGTAGTACAGGTGCACCACGATCTGGATCACTGCGAACGCAACGATGATCAGCAGGGTCATGTCTTTCGGCAGGGTTGGGTACATCACCAGGCCGAATGGAATGACCGTCAGGATCACCGACAGGATGAAGCCGATGGCGTAGGACTTGACGCTGCCGTGGTTGGCTTCGTCGTGGCCGTGGCTGCTGTTGTGTGCGTTAGCCATTTACAGAACTCCCATCAGGTACACGACGGTGAACACGCAGATCCAGACCACGTCCAGGAAGTGCCAGAACAGGCTCAGGCAGCTCATGCGGGTCTTGCTGGTGTTGGTGATGCCGTGCTTGTTGATCTGGTACATCAGGATTGCCATCCAGATCAGACCGGCGGTCACGTGCAGACCGTGGGTACCGACCAGGGCGAAGAAGCCCGACAGGAAGCCGCTGCGCGATGGGCCGAAGCCTTCGCTGATCAGCAGATGGAACTCGTTGATTTCCATGCCGATGAAGCCGGCGCCCAGCAGCCAGGTAACGGCCAGCCAGCCCAGTACGCCGCTCTTGTTGCCTTTGTACATCTGCAGCATCGCGAAGCCGAAGGTGATACTGGAGAACAGCAGCAGCGCCGTCTCACCCAGTACGTAGTTCAGTTCGAAGATGTCATGACCCGACGGGCCGCCGGCAAAGTTGCCGGACAGCACCGCGTAGGTAGCGAAGATCGACGCAAACAGGATGCAGTCGGTCATCAGGTACAGCCAGAAACCGAATACGGTCATCTGGCCTGAGTCATGGTGGTGATCGTCGTGCCCATGGTCGTGACCATGAGCACCTGCGTTGATTACTTGACTGGACATTGATTAAACCCGCTCGAACGATTCAACACGTGCGCCAGCAGGCGCGCCGGTGGCCAGACCCAGGGTCTTCATGCGCTCACCTTCGATGCGCGCCACTTCCTCGGCAGGAACCATGTAGCCCTGGTCGTCACGCGCTGCGTGGCGAACGAAGACTGCGACGGTGGCGAACAGGCTCACACCCACCAGCCACCAGATGTGCCAGATGAAGGCGAAACCGAAGATGGTCAGGAACAGGCCCATGAACACACCGGTAGAGGTGTTGTTCGGCATGTGGATCGCTTCGTACTTGGCCGGGACCTTGTACGCAACACCGGCTTCCTTGGCTTCGTGCCAGGCGTCCAGGCCCACTTTCTCAGGCATGGTGGCGAAGTTGTAGAACGGTGGTGGCGACGAAGTCGACCATTCCAGGGTACGGCCGCCCCATGGGTCGCCGGTCACGTCCAGGTTTTCGTTGCGATCGCGGATCGACACGTACAGCTGGATCAGCTGGCAAGCGATACCGAACAGGATCAGCACGGCGCCGACCACGGCAACGTACAGGTACGGTTCCCAGGCAGGGTTGTCCGAGCTGTTCAGACGACGGGTCATACCCATGAAGCCCAGTGCGTACAGCGGCATGAAGGCCACGTAGAAACCGGAGATCCAGAACCAGAAGGCAGCTTTGCCCCACTTCTCGTTCAGGGTGAAACCGAAGGCTTTCGGGAACCAGAAGGCGAAGCCGGCGATGTAGCCGAACACCGCACCACCGATGATCACGTTGTGGAAGTGAGCGATCACGAACAGGCTGTTGTGCAGCACGAAGTCAGCGCCCGGTACCGCCAGCAGAACGCCGGTCATGCCACCGATGGAGAAGGTGACCATGAAGCCGAGGGTCCACAGAACCGGCGCGGTGAAGCGCAGACGGCCCTGGTAGATCGTGAACAGCCAGTTGAACAGTTTTACCCCGGTCGGGATCGAAATCAGCATCGTTGCCAGACCGAAGAAGGTGTTGACGCTCGCGCCAGAACCCATGGTGAAGAAGTGGTGCAGCCATACCGCAAAGCCGAGTACCGCGATCGCGCCCGATGCATAGATCATCGAGTGGTGACCAAACAGGCGTTTGCCGGTGAAGGTCGAGGTGACTTCCGAGAACACACCGAAGGCCGGCAGGATCAGGATGTAAACCTCAGGGTGACCCCAGGCCCAGAACAGGTTGACGTACATCATCGGATTCCCACCAAGCTCGTTGGTGAAAATGTGGAAGTCCAGATAACGGTCAACCGTCAGCAGAGCCAGTGCAGCAGTCAGGATCGGGAACGAAGCGACGATCAGAACGTTGGCCCAGGTGCAGGTCCAGGTGAAGATCGGCATGTCCATCAGCTTCATGCCAGGCGCGCGCATTTTCAGCACGGTTGCCAGGAAGTTCACGCCGGTAAGCGTTGTACCCAGACCCGATAGCTGTAGCGCCCAGATGTAGTAGTCAACCCCGACACCAGGGCTGTACTGGATTCCCGCAAGCGGCGGATAGGCTACCCAACCGGTCTTGGCGAACTCGCCGACGCCCAGGGAGATGTTGACCAGCGCAACGCCGGACACCAGCAGCCAGAAGCTCAGGGAGTTGAGGAACGGGAAGGCAACGTCACGTGCACCGATCTGCAGAGGAACCGCGAGGTTCATCAGGCCGGTGAAGAATGGCATCGCCATGAAGATGATCATGATCACACCGTGAGCGGTGAAGATCTGGTCATAGTGCTCTGGAGGCAGGTAGCCCTCAGCGCCGCCGGTAGCCGCAGCAAGCTGGGTACGCATCATGATGGCGTCGGCGAAGCCGCGGATCAGCATGAGCATCGCGACGATGATGTACATCACGCCGATCTTCTTGTGGTCGACCGAGGTCAGCCACTCGGTCCACAAGTAGGTCCACTTCTTGTAGTAGGTGATTAGCGCGAACAACGCGATACCGCCGAGCGCAATCATGGCGAGCGTCACCATGACTATCGGCTCGTGGTACGGGACCGCGTCCAGACTTAATTTACCGAACATCTCTTACTCCTCTGCCCCAGCAGCTGAATGCATACTCACGTCCATACCCTCGGTAGCGGCCGCTGCCTGCTTGTGCTCGGCCTTCTCGTGTACTACCGGCTTGCCGCGGTTCATGCCTTCGTACTTGTCGACGATGGTCTGGAACTGCTCGGCCGGTGCCACGCTGTACAGCGCTACCGGGTTGTTTTCGCTAGCTTTGGCCAAGGACTCGTATTCAGCCTTGTCCAGCTGTTTTGGCGATTGCTTGACTTCGTTCACCCATGCCTCGAAATCGGCCTGGGAGGTGGCGACTGCCTTGAATTTCATACCGGTGAAGCCGGCACCGCTGTAGTTCGCCGAGATACCGTCGAACACACCGTTTTCGTTGGCGATCAAGTGCAGCTTGGTGGTCATGCCGGCCATCGCGTAGATCTGGCCGCCCAGGCCCGGGATGAAGAACGAGTTCATCACCGAATCAGAGGTCACGCGGAAGTTGACCGGGGTGTTGGCCGGGAAGACGATCTTGTTGACCGTGGCAATGCCTTGTTCCGGGTAGATGAACAGCCATTTCCAGTCCAGGGCGACCACATCGATCTGCACCGGCTTCACGTCGGAAACCAGCGGACGATACGGGTCCAGCTCATGGGTGGTCTTGTAGGTCACGACGCCCAGGGCGACGATGATCAGTACCGGGATGGTCCAGATAGCGACTTCGATCTTGGTCGAGTGCGACCAGTCCGGAGTGTATTTGGCAGCCTTGTTCGAGGCGCGATACTTCCAGGCGAAGGCCAGGGTCATGAAAATGACCGGGACCACCACCAGCAGCATCAGGCCGAAGGCGATGAGGATAAGGTTCTTTTGCTCAATGCCAACCTGACCCTTCGGGTCGAGCAGGGTCCAGTTGCACCCACTGAGTAAAAGCATGCCTAAAAAGGGCAGAATGCCAAACAGTCTGGGGTAACGCTTTTTACTCATCTCACGACCTCTAGATCAGCTTGCTTCAATGCAATTTGTGTTTTGGTCGCCAACACTTCGTCCTGCCTAGTGTCAGCATTTACGGGCGAATAGGGACATACCTTGAGAAGCGGCGCTGCTCGGCATGAACCTGGGTGGTGCGTGGTTATTATTCTGACTTCGTGGGCAACAGGCCTGTATCTCAGACCAAGTCCATTTGGTGCGGAAAATCACGGAGAGGAGTCAGCCCTGCATCACCGCGGGCGGCGCTCGTCGAAGTCAGCGAAAAAGCCCTGGGAGCCTTTGTTAATGCGACTTGCAAGCAGTGCCGAACGGAAATTGGGGGCGATTGTAGATAGGTAACCAACCATTGACTATGACTTATTGAGCAACAGTCTTTTACAAGAAGTGTAATAATCCGGCCCGATAAATCAGTTTCGCGACAGTTTGTCGCACCCTGCTCAATAGTCCTGAAACGCCCGTACCACAAGGGTTTGACATTGACGCAGATCAACCAGGGTGCGCAGCCTGAGGGAAACTTCCTTCAACAAGAGGCTTGCGTCAAAACATGACTTTTGTCTAACGCTGACGACGGTTGCGGATGATGCCCAACGGCACCAGAACCACGGTCAGGATGAACGCCATAAGCGCCCACTGCGCAAGGGAAAGTCCCAATACAGGTGGGTATGGCGTAGAGCAGAAGCCGTCCACCTGGAACACCAGCGGCAATACCGAGGCCAGCGGCAGTCCGTCGACGATCGGTTGCAGGGTATCGATGCCGCAACTGACCGCCGGGTTGGCGAGGATATAGACATGGTTGCCGGCGGCGGCGACACCGCCCAGCGCACTGAGCACCACCAGCCCCTCGAAGACGGTCAGGCTGCGCTTGCCGGGCATGGCCGCGCCGATGAAGGCGAACAGGGCGATCAGCAACAGCGCGTAGCGCTGCAGGATGCACAACGGGCAAGGCGCCTCGCCAAGAACGATCTGCATGTACAAGGCACCGCCGATCAGCGCCAGACAGATCACACCCAACAGCACCAGGAAGCGCCTCTCGCGATTGAGACGCTGCGTTTGCTCGTTCATTGCCATTCCCTTCACTAGGTGGTTCGACTCGGCCTCGCTGAAAGCCGCGGGGCGCACAAGATGACGGCGCGCCGGCCGAAAGTCTACATGCAGACCGCGGATCAAAGGTGAAGTCCGTGTGAAAAGGCAGGCGCAGGAAGGAGTGAAGAGGAGGCTGATTAAAGGAGGATTAATGAAAAAGCACCGCGACGACTCAGCATTGCGCCGAGCCGTCGCGATTGGGCTTATTCCAGCGCCGCAGCCGGCCCGAAGAACTCATACCGGCTCTGCCCTTCCGGCACGCCCGCAGCCTTCAACTGGCGCTTCACCGCTGCCATGAACGGCTTGGGCCCGAGGAAGTAGGCATCCACATCCCGCTCCAGCGGCAACCAGCCGGCCAGTTGCTCCTGGCTCAGGTAACCCAGGGCATCCCCCGGCAGGCTCACGCCGTCATCCTCGTCATAGCAATAGAAACGCTTGAGCTGCGGATGCCGCGCCGCCAGCGCATCAACGTGTTCACGGAAGGCATGCACCGCGCCGTTGCGGGCGCAATGGATGAAATGCACCAGCCGACCGCTGTCCAGCGCCGCGTCCAGCATCGCCAGGGTCGGGGTGATGCCGACGCCGCCGCTTATCAGCACCAGCGGCTTGTCGCTGGCAGCCAGGACGAAATCGCCCGCCGGCGGGAACAGGTTGATGCTGTCACCCACTTTCAGTTGGTCATGCAGGTAATTGGACACCTTGCCGCCCGCCTCGCGCTTGACGCTGATGCGGTACAGACGGCCGTCACCGAGGCTCGACAGGGAATAGTTGCGGCGCTGCTCCGCACCGTCGATGAACAGTTGCAGGCCGATGTATTGCCCCGGCTCGGCCACCAGCACCGGCTTGCCGTCGACCGGCGCGAAGTAGAAGGAGACGATCTCGGCGCTCTCCTCGACCCGCTCGACCAGCGTGAACGCCCGCGCACCGCGCCAGCCACCTTCGGCCGCTTCCTTCTGCTGATACATGCCTTCTTCGGCGCCGATCAGGATGTCCGCCAGTTGCTGGTACGCCGCGCCCCAGGCCGCCAGCACTTCGGGGGTGGCGATCTCGCTGCCCAGCACTTCCTCGATGGCGCGCAACAGGCAGCGACCGACGATCGGGTAGTGCTCAGGCAGGATCTGCAAGGCCACATGCTTGTTGATGATCTGGCCGACCAGCCCGCCCAACTGCTCCAGTTGGTCGATATGTCGCGCGTACATCAGCACGCCGTTGGCCAGCGCCCGTGGCTGGTCGCCGCTGGACTGGTGGGCCTGGTTGAACAGCGGACGTACTTCGGGGTACTCGCTGAGCATCATTTTGTAGAAGTGAGTGGTCAGAGCTTCGCCACCGCTTTCCAGCAGCGGGACTGTGGCTTTGACGATTGCACGGTCTTGGGCATTAAGCATGAAACGACTCCTGAGCCTTAGGCTTCTGGTTTAAACACTGCCCTTGTCATTTCAGAATTCGTGCCAACCTTAAAACCCAGCAAAATCAGGCACCTGAAAGCCAAAGAGTCAAAATGACACAAAGCCTGCTAGAGTCATTAAGACCAACAGGAGTCATTATGACCGCAAAATCCCTGCTCACCGCCCTGCTCCCCCTGGTCAGCGACCTGTCCCGCGAACTGCCGGAAGGCGAGCGCTATCGCCGCCTGCTGGAAGCCATGCGCGCGCTGCTGCCCTGCGATGCCGCCGCGCTGCTGCGCCTGGACGGCGAGTGGCTGGTGCCGCTGGCGGTGGACGGATTGAGCGCTGACACCCTCGGGCGCCGCTTCCGGGTCAGCGAGCACCCGCGTTTCGCCGCCCTGCTCAGCCGCAGCGGGCCGACCCGCTTCGCCAGCGACAGCGAACTGCCCGACCCTTACGACGGGCTGGTCGAAGGCCTTCACCAGCAGCTTGAAGTCCACGATTGCATGGGCTGCCCGCTGTTCGTCGATGAACAGCCGTGGGGCCTGATCACCCTTGACGCGCTGTCGCCGGAAAGCTTCCAGCAGGTCGAGCTGGATTCCCTGCAAGCCTTCGCCAGCCTCGCCGCGGCCACCGTCAACGTGGCCCAGCGCATCGAACGCCTGGCCCTGCGCGCCGAGGACGAACACCAGCGCGCCGAGGTCTACCGCCAGGCCAGCGGCCAGCAGGACAAGGAACTGATCGGCCAGAGCAAGGCGCACAAGCGCCTGCTGGAAGAAATCCGCCTGGTAGGCGGCAGCGACCTGACCGTGCTGGTCACCGGGGAAACCGGGGTCGGCAAGGAACTGGTGGCCCAGGCCATTCACCAGGCCTCGCCGCGTGCCGACAAACCGCTGATCAGCCTCAACTGCGCCGCTTTGCCCGACACCCTGGTGGAAAGCGAACTGTTCGGCCATGTCCGTGGCGCCTTCACCGGCGCGGTCGGCGAGCGCCGTGGCAAGTTCGAATTGGCCAACGGCGGCACGCTGTTTCTCGATGAAGTCGGCGAGCTGCCGCTGCTGGTCCAGGCCAAACTGCTGCGGGTGCTGCAGAGCGGCCAGTTACAGCGCCTGGGCTCGGACCAGGAGCACCGCGTGGACGTACGCCTGATCGCCGCAACCAACCGCGACCTCGCCGAGGAAGTGCGCGCCGGCCGCTACCGCGCCGACTTCTACCACCGCCTGAGCGTTTACCCGCTGCCCGTGCCGGCGCTGCGCGAGCGCGGTCGCGATGTGCTGCTGCTCAGCGGTTACTTCCTTGAGCAGAATCGCTCGCGCATGGGCCTCAACAGCCTGCGCCTGAGCCCCGAAGCCCAGGCCGCGCTGCTGGCCTACGACTGGCCGGGCAATGTCCGTGAACTGGAACACCTGATCGGCCGCTCGGCGCTCAAGGCCCTTGGCCAACACCGCGACCGCCCGCGTATTCTCAGCCTCGACGCCGCCGACCTCGACCTGCCAGGTGTCACCAACGCGCCGGCCGAGCCCGCACCGTTTCACGCCTCCCCTGACGCCGCCGTCAGCGGCGATCTGCGCCAGGCGCTGGACCTGTACCAGCGCCACCTGATAGAAGCGTGCCTGGAACGGCATCAACACAACTGGGCCAGCGCCGCACGCGAACTGGGCCTGGACCGTGCCAACCTCGCCCGCCTCGCCCGTCGCCTCGGTCTACGCGGATAGCGAGATGCGTTAAAGCCATGGCCGCTCGGGTCGATAACCCGGCACAAGCCTCTGAATCCCATTTTTCACGAAGGTCACTATGTTCTCGCAAAAAGCTCGCGCGGACTCGCTGTCGCTGCTGCTGTTCACCCTGCGCAGCGGCAAGCTGATGGCGATCAACCTGCTCAAGGTCAGCGAGATCATTCCCTGTCCGCCGCTGACCCGCCTGCCCGAAGCGCATCCCCACGTCAAAGGCGTGGCGACCCTGCGCGGCAACCCGCTGCCGGTGATCGACCTGTCCCGCGCCATCGGCGAGCGACCGCTGGCCGACCCCAACGGTGGCTGCCTGATCGTCACGGACATCAGCCGTTCCAAGCAGGGCCTGCATGTCCAGGCGGTGAGCCGCATCGTGCACTGCCTGAGCACCGACATCCGGCCGCCGCCCTATGCGTCCGGGGAAAAATCGTTCATTACCGGCGTGACACGCATCGACGACGCGCTGGTGCAGGTGCTGGATATCGAGAAGGTCATCCACGGCATCACCCCGAGCCGCCACGACAACGCCCCGGCGCAGTTGAACAGCGAAGACGCGGCGGTGCTGGCGGCGACCAACATACTGGTGGTCGATGACAGCCAGGTTGCGCTGCAACAGTCGATCTACACCCTGCGCAGCCTCGGCCTGGAATGCCATACCGCGCGTAGCGCCAAGGATGCGATCGCGATGCTGCTGGAACTGCAAGGCACCGACCAGGAGATCAACGTGGTGGTGTCGGACATCGAGATGTCCGAGATGGACGGCTTCGCCTTCACCCGCACCCTGCGCGAGACGCCGGACTTCCAGCACCTCTATGTGCTGCTGCACACCTCGCTCGACAGCGCGATGAACAGCGAAAAGGCCAAGGCGGCCGGGGCCAACGCGGTCCTGACCAAGTTCTCGTCGCCGGAACTGACCGACTGCCTGATCGTGGCGGCGCGGACAGTGGCGTTCGCTGAGCGCTAACCAAAGGTAACTGATTGACCCTGGGGGAGCTGGCTTGCCAGCTCCCACAGGGTACGCACCACGCTTGTCGCGCTATGGCAGTCATGCATAATCCAGCCTTCATGCCCCAGCGGAGCCTTTTCCCGATGAAAGCGCAGACCCTCACCCTTCTCAGCGCCCTCCTGCTGGCCGGCACCGCGCAAGCCTCCAGCGACCAGGCCTGGGCCGAACACGACAAGCAACTGCTGCGCGCCTGCACCCAGGCCAGCCAGCTCAAGGACGTCCGCGCCCTCGGCAAGAGCGCCGAATTCGACGACCGCACCGGCTACTCCGCCCTGCTCCTGCAAGGCCGCTTCCCGCAAAAACACATGAACAACCGCAAGGGCACCGAGCTGTGCCTCTATGACCGGCGCCACAAGACCGCCACCGTTACCGAATGGACCCCTGGCAAACCGTGAGCAACGCTGAAGCGAACACCCTGCATTTCAACTGCACCGGCTGCGGTAAGTGCTGCACCGGCCATCACGTCCCGCTGACCCTGAGCGAAGCCCGTCAGTGGGTCGATGACGGCGGCCAGGTCATCGTGCTGGTCGAGGCCTTCCTCGACAACGGCCTGGGCCTGCCGGTCGAGCAGCAGGAGCACGCCCGCCGTCGTTCCTGCGCGGTGCCCTGCGGCGCGACCGACGCTTTCGTCGCCATCACCTTCGCCGCCTTCAACCCCGGGCCATGCCGCAACCTCGACGCCGACCTGCGCTGCCTGATCTACGAGCGCCGGCCGCTGGTCTGCCGTATCTATCCCATGGAGATCAATCCGCATATCCCGTTGCGCCCCGAAGCCAAGGACTGTCCGCCAGAAGCCTGGGAAAGCGGCGACGCGCTGATCCACCGCGAGCGCGTCGTCGACCCGCAACTGCTGGAACTGATCGAGCGTTCGCGCCAGGCCGACCGCCAGGACATCCGCAGCAAGGCCCTGGTCTGCCAACGCCTGGGCATCGACACCAGTGCGCTGAAAGGCAACGGCTTCACGGCTTATCTTCCGGACACGACGGCACTGCGCCAGGCCATGATCGAGACGGCCAGCGATGCGGACGCGGCTCTCGCCGCCTGGACATTACATGTGGAGGATGGCGACCTTGCCGGAAAGCTGAGCTCGGCAGGGGCCAGGGTCACCGGCGTGAGCGCCGGGCACTACAGTTTCATCGGGTTCTGATCCGGCGTCTTATTGACGCCGGCACCAGAACTCTTCGGCCAGGCGACGCAGGTCTTCGGCAAGACCGGCCACGTCACTGGCGGTGGAATGTCCACGCTGGCCGGCAGTGACACTCTGCTCGCTGGCCTGGCGGATGCTGATGATGTTGCGGTTGATGTCTTCGCTGACCAGGCTCTGCTGCTCCACCGCCGACGCGATCTGCATGCTCATCTCGCTGATCTGGTTGACCCGCTGGCTGATGCCGTGCAGCGCCTGGGTCGCGTGTTGGGCCTGCTCGACGCTCTGCCCGGCGTGATCGCTGCTCTGCTGCATTGCCACCACCGCGTCACGGGCGCCGCTCTGCAGCACGCTGATCATCCGCTGGATTTCCCCGGTCGATTGCGCGGTGCGCTGGGCCAGGCCACGGACTTCATCGGCGACCACCGCAAACCCGCGACCATGGTCGCCGGCCCGGGCGGCTTCGATCGCCGCGTTGAGCGCCAGCAGGTTGGTCTGCTCGGCGATGCTGTGAATAACTTCCAGCACGCCGGAGATTTCCTCGCTGTGGTTCTCCAGGGTGTGCACCACTTCAGTGGCTTCGGCCAGGGCGTTGGCCAGTTGCAGGATGGTCGTGCGGCTCTGATCCACCAGGTTATGGCCCACCTGGGTTTCATCTTCGGCCTGGTCCGCCGCGCGGGAGGCCTGCTGCGCGCTGCTGGCCACTTCCGCCACCCGCGCCGCCATGCGGTTGATCGCATCCGCCACCTGGTCCGCGTCGCCCTGCTGGCCGACCGTGGTGGTGTGGCTGTGTTGCAGATGACTGGCGAGGTCGGCGGTGTGCCCGGCCAGGCGCTTGGAGGTGTCACCGATGCGCCCGACCACGGCGCCCATCTGCGCTTCGAGCATCTGCAGGGCGAACTCGATCTGCCCCACTTCATCGCGGCGGCCGGTGTACAACTGCTGGCTCAGCGGGTTGTCCGCCACTTCGTTGGCCCGGACGCGCAAGCGTTCCAGCGGACGCAGGGTCCGCGAGATCAGCACCGCGCCGAGCGCCACGAAGACCAGCCACTCCACCGCGCCCTGCAAGGCAAATTCCGGCAACACCAGGCGGCTGCCGCCCAGCACCAGCGCCAGCAGCCCGGCCAGGTTCAGCGCCAGGCGCTTGCCCAGGCCCAGCACCGGCAGACGATCACGCCAGGTCAGCGTGCCGTTGCGCAGTTTGGCGTAATGCAGCTCGGCGGCGGCTACCTGGGCGCGGGTCGGCTTGGTGCGCACCGATTGATATTCCACCGTTTCACCATGGCTGGTGATCGGCGAGACGAACGCGCTGACCCAATAGTGATCGCCGTTCTTGCAGCGATTCTTCACCAGGCCCATCCACGAGCGGCCCTTTTTCAGGGTGGCCCACATGTGTTCGAACGCCGCAGAAGGCATGTCCGGGTGGCGAACGATATGATGCGCGCTCCCGATCAGTTCTTCCCGGGAGAACCCGCTGATCTTGATGAACTCGTCGTTGGCGTAAGTTATGGCACTGGTGAGATCAGTGGTGGAAAGGATGTTAGCGTCACCACGGTAATCCACATTGCGACCGGTCACAGGCAGATTGCTCTTCATCGAGAGGCGCTCGTCGTTCGGATGAGGGGGTTATAAAGCAGGGCGGAAATACTACGGGCGACCCCTTGCGCGGACGTTGATCCAGAGCAGCATTACGGCCCTTTGCCATCACCGTCTGTCCGCCGCGACCCGACTAACTGACAGCCGTGACAGCTAGCCGTCACGCTGCCGACCCGGTCTGATCTATATAAACGTAATAGCCCTCTCTCCCACCTGTCCCGGCACCTTTGACGCATGCGAATTACCCGCCCCCGAACGCTGCTTGTCCTGCTTGCCATCGTCCTCCTGGCCGTCGCGGCCTGGTTCGTCAGCGAGCGCCCGCGCGCCGTCAAGGCCACCCAGCCCACGGCCATTCCGGTCAGCGTGATCGCGGTCAAGCGCGAGGATGTGCCGCGCTACCTGAGCGCCATCGGCACCGTGCAGTCGCTGCACAGCGTGGTGATTCGTCCGCAAGTGGAAGGCGTACTGACCCGCATCGCCGTGCAGGAAGGCCAGACCGTTCGCGAAGGCGACCTGCTGGCAACCCTCGACGACCGTGCCATTCGCGCCAGCCTCGATCAGGCCCGGGCCCAGCTCAAGCAGAGCCAGGCGCAGTTGCAGGTGGCCCAGGTGGACCTCAAGCGCTACCGCCTGCTCAGCGAAGACAACGGCATCTCGCGGCAGACCCTCGACCAGCAACAGGCGCTGGTCAACCAGCTCGACGCCAGCATCCTCGGCAACCAGGCGAGCATCGCCGCCGCCGAAGTGCAGTTGTCCTATACCCGGGTGCTGTCGCCGGTCAGTGGCCGGGTCGGCATCCGCAATGTCGACGAGGGCAATCTGGTGCGCAGCAGCGACACCCAGGGCCTGTTCAGCGTGACCCGCATGGACCCGATCGCCGTGGAGTTCTCGGTCCCGCAACAATGGCTGCCGACCTTGCAACAACTGGTCGCCAGCAGCGAACCCGCGCCGATCAAGGCGTACCTGGAAGGCGATGGCGACAGCAGCGGCACCCTGCTCGGCGAAGGCCGGCTGAGCCTGATCGACAATCAGATCGCCGCTGGCACCGGCACCCTGCGGGCCAAGGCCACGTTCAGCAATGCCGACGCCCGCCTCTGGCCCGGCCAACTGGTCAGCCTGCGGGTGCAGACCGGCGTCGAGCGCGACGCGCTGGTGGTGCCGCCGGGCGTAGTGCGCCAGGGCGTGGACCAGCATTTCGTCTACCGCATCAGCGGCGACAAGGCCGAGGCCGTGCCGGTCAAGGTGCTCTACCAGGACAGCCGGCTTAACGTCATCAGCGGCGTGGACGTCAATGACCGACTCGTCGCCGACGGCCAGTCGCGGCTCAAGCCCGGCGCCAGGGTGGAAGTGCTCGACGCCGCGCCGGCCGCAGAAAACGTCGCCCGCAGCGATGCGAGCGTGCAGCCATGAACGCCGCGCTGCCCAATGGCCGCCGCGGCCTGTTCGGCTGGTGCATCGACCGCCCCATCGCGACCCTGTTGTTGACCTTCGCGTTGGTCCTGCTCGGCGTGGTGGCTTTCCCGCGGTTGCCGGTGGCGCCGTTGCCGGAAGCCGACTTCCCGACCATCCAGGTCAGCGCCCAGCTCCCCGGCGCCAGCCCGGAAACCATGGCCTCGTCGGTGGCGACGCCGCTGGAAGTGCAGTTCAGCGCCATACCCGGCATGACCCAGATGACCTCCAGCAGCGCACTGGGCTCCACCAGCCTGATCCTGCAATTCACCCTCGACAAAAACATCGACACCGCCGCCCAGGAAGTCCAGGCGGCGATCAATACCGCCGCCGCCAAACTGCCCCAGGACATGCCCAGCCCGCCGACCTGGCGCAAGGTCAACCCGGCCGACAGCCCGGTGCTGATCCTCACCATGTCCTCGGAACACATGCCGGCCAACGAGCTGAGCGACTACGCCGAAACCCTGCTGGCCCGGCAACTGAGCCAGATCGACGGCGTCGGCCTGGTCAACATCACCGGCCAGCAGCGCCCGGCGATCCGCGTGCAGGCGCAGCCGGAGAAACTCGCGGCCCTCGGCCTGACCCTCGCCGACCTGCGCCTGGCCATCCAGCAGACCAGCCTGAACCTGGCCAAGGGCGCGTTGTATGGCGCAGACAGCGTGTCGACGCTCGCCACCAACGACCAGTTGTTCCACCCCGAGCAGTACGCGCAACTGATCGTTTCCTACCGCAACGGCGCGCCGGTCCAGCTCAAGGACGTGGCGCGGGTCATCAACGGCTCGGAGAACGCCTACGTCAAGGCCTGGTCCGGCGACCAGCAGGGCCTGAACCTGGTGGTGTTCCGCCAGCCCGGAGCGAACATCGTCGACACCGTGGACCGGGTCAACGAAGCGCTGCCGCGACTGGAAGAAATGCTGCCCGGCACGGTGCAGGTCTCGGTCCTGCAAGACCGTACCCAGACCATTCGCGCCTCGCTGCATGAAGTGGAAATGACCCTCGGCATCGCCGTGCTGCTGGTGATCGCGGTGATGGCGCTGTTCCTGCGCCAATGGTCAGCGACCTTGATCGTCTCGGCGGTGCTGGTTGTCTCGCTGATCGCCAGTTTCGCGTTGATGTACCTGTTCGGCTTCAGCCTGAACAACCTGACCCTGGTGGCGATCGTCATTGCCGTGGGTTTCGTGGTGGACGACGCCATCGTCGTGGTGGAGAACATCCACCGTCATCTCGAAGCCGGCGACAGCCGCGTCGAAGCGGCGCTCAAGGGCGCGCGGGAAATCGGCTTCACCGTGGTGTCCATCAGCTTCTCGCTGGTGGCGGCGTTCATTCCGCTGCTGTTCATGGGCGGCGTGGTCGGCCGGCTGTTCAAGGAGTTCGCCCTGACCGCCACCAGCACCATCCTGATTTCCGTGCTGGTGTCGTTGACCCTGGCGCCCACCCTGTGCGCGCTGTTCATGAACGCGCCCACGCATGACACACCGCAGAAACCCGGCTTCGGCGAGCGCCTGCTGGCCGGCTACGAACGCTTGCTGGACAAGGCCCTGGCCCACCAGAAAACCATGCTCGGCATCTTCGGCCTCAGCCTGGCACTGGCGGTGGCGGGTTACATCGCCATCCCCAAAGGTTTCTTCCCGGTGCAGGACACCGGTTTCGTGCTCGGCACCAGCGAGGCCGCCGCTGACATCTCCTACCCGGACATGGTCGCCAAGCACCTGGCGCTGGCCAAAATCGTCGAGGCCGATCCGGCGGTGCGCGCGTTCTCCCATTCCGTCGGCGTCACCGGCAGCAACCAGACCATCGCCAACGGCCGCTTCTGGATTTCCCTCAAGGACCCCGGCGACCGCGATGTCTCGGCCAGCGAATTCATCGACCGCCTGCGCCCGAAACTGGCCAAGGTGCCGGGGGTGGTGCTTTACCTGCGCGCCGGCCAGGACATCAACCTCAGTTCCGGCCCGAGCCGCAGCCAGTACCAGTACGTGCTCAAGAGCAACGACGGCCCGGCGCTGAACCTCTGGACCGAGCGCCTGACCGAGCGGCTGAAAGCCAACCCGGCGTTCCGCGACCTGTCCAACGACCTGCAACTGGGCGCCAGCGTCACCCGCATCGAAATCGACCGGCAGGCCGCGGCGCGCTTCGGCCTGACCACCACTGACATTGACCAGGCGCTCTACGACGCCTTCGGCCAGCGGCAAATCAGCGAGTTCCAGACCGAAACCAACCAGTACAAGGTCATCCTCGAATTGGACGCCCGCCAACGTGGCCGCGCCGAAAGCCTGAATTCCTTCTACCTGCGCTCGCCGCTGACCAGCGAAATGGTCCCGCTGGCCGCCGTGGCGAAAGTCGCCGCACCGAGCACCGGGCCGCTGTCCATCAGTCATGACGGGCTGTTCCCGGCCGCCAACCTGTCGTTCAACCTGGCGCCCGGCGTCGCCCTCGGCGATGCGGTGGCGATCCTCGAACGGACCCAGCGCGAACTGGGCATGCCGGCCTCCATCAGCGGGTCGTTCCAGGGCGCGGCGCAGGCGTTCCAAAGTTCGCTGTCGAGCCAGCCCTGGCTGATCCTCGCCGCGCTGGTGGCGGTGTACATCATCCTCGGCGTGCTCTACGAGAGCTTCGTCCACCCGCTGACGATCATTTCCACCCTGCCCCCGGCCGGCCTCGGCGCCCTGGCGCTGCTGTGGCTGTGGGGCCAGGACTTCACCATCATGGGCCTGATCGGCGTGGTGCTGCTGATCGGTATCGTCAAGAAGAACGGCATCCTGCTGATCGACTTCGCCCTCGACGCCCAGCGCAACCAGGGCATGAGTCCCGAGGAGGCGATCCACACCGCCTGCCTGACGCGCTTCCGGCCCATCATGATGACCACCATCGCCGCCTTGCTCGGCGCCGTGCCGCTGATGCTCGGCGCCGGTGCCGGCGCCGAACTGCGCCAGCCGCTGGGCATCGCCGTGGTCGGCGGGCTGCTGGTCAGCCAGGCCCTGACACTGTTCACCACCCCGGTCATATACTTGGCCCTGGAGCGCCTGTTCCACCGGCGCCAGCGCGCTGCCGAAGCGCCCCGGCCAATTGCCCATTGAGAGCCGACCATGCGCGTGCTGATTATCGAAGACGAAGAAAAAACCGCCGACTACCTGCACCGCGGCCTGACCGAGCAGGGCTTCACCGTGGACCTGGCGCGGGACGGCATCGAGGGCCTGCACCTGGCGCTGGAGGGTGATTACTCGGTGATCGTCCTCGACGTCATGCTCCCCGGCCTCGACGGCTATGGCGTGTTGCGTGCGCTGCGAGCGCGCAAGCAGACCCCGGTGATCATGCTGACCGCCCGCGAACGCGTCGAAGACCGCATCCACGGCCTGCGCGAAGGCGCCGACGACTACCTCGGCAAGCCGTTCTCCTTCCTCGAACTGGTGGCGCGTCTGCAAGCCCTGACCCGGCGCAGCGGCGGCCACGAACCGGTGCAGATCCAGGTCGCCGACCTCTGGGTCGACCTGATCAGCCGCAAGGCCAGCCGCGCCGGCCAACGCCTCGACCTGACCGCCAAGGAATTCTCGCTGCTCAGCGTGCTCGCCCGGCGCCAGGGCGAGATCCTGTCGAAGACGGCGATTGCCGAGCTGGTCTGGGACATCAATTTCGACAGCGACGCCAACGTCGTCGAAGTGGCGATCAAGCGCCTACGCGCCAAGCTCGACGGGCCGTTCGAAACCAAACTGCTGCACACCATCCGAGGCATGGGCTATGTCCTGGAAAACCGCGCGAACTAACTCCCTGGCGCTGCGCCTGAGCGCGCTGTTCACGCTGGTGGCGCTGCTGGTGTTCCTGCTGATCGGCTGGGCGCTGTACAAACAGGTGGACCGCAGCCTCGACCTGCTGCCATCGGCCGAGCTGGAGGCGCGCTTCAGCGTGCTGGAGTCGAGCCTGATGCGCTTCGGCAACCCGGACCACTGGAGCAAGATGGTCCGCAAGCTCGACCAGCTCAGCGAGGAAGACCGGCGCATCCGCTTCTGGGCGGTCAGCAGCGACAGCCACTACGAATACGGCAACCCCGACGCGGTCATCCGCCGCGTCGCCGAAGGCAAACCGGGGATGCGCGACCTGTACCTGGCCGACAACCCCTTCCCGTACAAAGTGATGCTCAGCGAGCTGCCGGCGCTGGAGCAGCGCCCACCGCTGCGCTTTCTCATCGGTATCGACACCGAGACGTTCTGGCACACCCAGCACACCCTGCTGATTGCCCTGGTCAGCCTGGCGGTGGTGGGTGTCCTGCTGGCCTCGGTGCTGGGTTACTGGGTGGCGCGGATCGGCCTGCGACCGCTGCGCGAATTGTCCGCCGAAGCCCAGCAACTGGCGCCGCCGCGCCTTAGCGGTCGGCTGCGGGTTTCGGCGTTGCCGCCGGAGCTGGAGCAGTTCGCCCAGACCTTCAACGCCGCGCTGGAGCGGGTCGACCAGGCCTACTCGCGGCTGGAAGCCTTCAACGCCGACGTCGCCCACGAACTGCGCTCGCCGCTGACCAACCTCATCGGCCAGACCCAGGTCGCCCTGACCCGCGGACGCAGCGCCGAGCACTACTTCGAAGTGCTGCAATCGAATCTGGAAGAACTGGAGCGGCTGCGCAGCATCATCAACGACATGCTGTTTCTCGCCAGCGCCGACCAGGGCAGCAAGGCCACCGGACTGATCAGCACCTCGCTGGCCGAGGAAGTGGCGACCACCCTCGACTACCTCGACTACATCCTCGAAGACGCCCAGGTCCGGGTGGACGTGAACGGCGACGCCCAGGCACGCATCGAAAAGGCCCACCTGCGCCGCGCACTGATCAACCTGCTGAACAACGCGGTGCAGCACACCGAACCGGGCCAGGTGATCCATGTGGTTATCCACAGCGAAAACGACCAGGTACGCATCGCTGTCAGCAACCCCGGCCCGGCGATTGCCGACGAGCACCTGCCACGCTTGTTCGAACGCTTCTACCGGGTCGATGCCGCCCGCAGCAACAGCGGCAGCGGCAATCACGGCCTGGGTCTGGCCATCGTCAAGGCCATCGCCGTCATGCACGGCGGCAGCGTCTTTGTCCGCAGCCAGGCGGGCGCCAACACCTTCGGCATTCTTCTCCCGGCCTGAGCTGACACGCTCTGGGCCGCGGCCTTTCAGGACTGTTACTTTTTCCGCAACAGTCCATCTCTGAAATACGGCTTTTTCGTTCGCTTCCTAACGATTAATTTAGCCGCACCAAATAGAGACTTGCTCTGCAAGAAGGTTGTTTGAAATGTCCAACAGCATGGGTATTGCCAGCGTTTTCGTCCTGTCTTCCGTGTTGCTTTCCCCTCTGGCCATGGCTGAAGAATCCCAGGCCTTCGTCGCCCAGACCGCACGCCACCAGGCGACCCTGGAGCAGGCCCGCGAAGCGTTCGCCAAGCAACAGAACGACGCCGCGAAAGGCTCGGAACAGACCGCATCAAAGGTTGATTCGAGTGCCAGCAAAGAAAGCTGAGTCGCTGCTCGACGCTCCTGTTTCTCCCTCGACGTTCGCGCAGGCAGCGCATCTGCCCGCGCGCCTGTCGTTTAAAGCCGCTGCTTGTCAGCGGCTTTTTTTCGCCTGGTGAAAAGTACCGGAATACGGCCCGTTTCCAACAAGAAAAATACCGCTTCGCAGAATAAAAACTGCCGCCATCAGCACCTCAAGGAGTTCATCAAGGTGACCATTACCACGCGTTTGACCCCACTATTCGTTGCGTTAGCTGCAACGATGCCGTTCCACGCCCAGGCTGACGACGACAAGCCCGAAGGCTTCGTCGAAGGCGCCAGCCTCGATGTCCTCGCCCGCAACTACTACATGAGCCGCAACCAACTGCTGCCCGGCGTGCGCGACAACCGCGAATGGGGCCAGGGCTTCATCGGCACATTCGAATCCGGCTTCACCCAGGGCACCGTCGGCTTCGGCCTCGACGCCTACGCCATGCTCGGCCTGAAACTCGACGGCGGTGGCGGCACTGCCGGGTCGAGCATCCTGCCGATCAACAGCCCGAGCAAAGACGGCTACGACTACGGCAAGGCGCCGGACGAGTTCTCCAGCGCCGGCGCCTCGGTGAAAGTCCGCGCGTTCGACACCGTGCTGCGGGCCGGCGACCTGTTCCTCACCAACCCGGTGATCGCCGGCGGTGAGACCCGCATGCTGCCGCAGACCTTCCGCGGCGTCAGCCTGACCAACACCAGCATCGACAACCTGATGCTCGAAGGCGGCCAGGCCAGCTTCACCAAGCCGTACAACCAGAGCGGCCACCGCCGCATCGACACCTTCTACGGCTCGCTGCCAGACCACCGCGACAGCCGCCACCTGAACTGGGCCGGCGCGGTCTGGACCCCGGTCGAAGGCCTCAGCACCAGCGTCTACGCCGCCGAACTGAAGGACATCTGGAACCAGTACTACGTCAACCTCGACTACACCTGGCAGCTCAACGAGCTGGTCAGCCTCAATCCGGGCGTGAACTACTACCACACTCAGGACACCGGCAATGCCTTGCTGGGTGATATCGACAACAACACCTACAGTCTGCATTTCACGGTGAACGTCGGCTATCACGCGGTAACCGCGGTGTACCAGCGGGTCAACGGCAACACGCCGTTCGACTACATCAACCAGGGCGACAGCGTGTACCTCGACAACTCGCAGATCTACTCGGACTTCAACGGCCCCAACGAGCGTTCGTGGAAGCTCAAGTACGCCTACGACTTCGCCGGCGTCGGCATTCCCGGCCTGACCACCGCCGTGTCTTACTCCAAGGGCGAGCTGGACCTGAGCAAAGCCGATGCCGACAGCAGCGGCTATGGCCGCTGGTACAGCGAAGACGGCAAGAATGCCCAGCACTGGGAACGCGATGTCGACCTGGCCTACGCCTTCCAGGAAGGCCAGCTCAAAGACCTCAGCGTGCGCCTGCGCTGGGCCAGCCATCGCGGCAGCCAGGGTTACTCGCATGTGGATAACGACATCGACGAGTACCGGGTGATCGTCGACTATCCGGTGAATATCTTCTGACCTGATGGCTGACGTTGGGTCTGTGTCGCGACCATCGCGAGCAAGCTCGCTCCTACAGAGAGGCAGTGAACCCCTGTAGGAGCGAGCTTGCTCGCGATGGCCGCAACGCAGGTCCAAAGACTCACCCACGACCGCACATCTGCCTTGCGCACTAAATTCTTGTCCTACAATTCGCCCCCACCTAGAATACCCGCCGCCGCGCAGCCCCCCTGTGCGCGGTTGTGATCGATTTCCATCGCCAGAACCCGTCCTCGGAACAGTCCAGACTGCTTCCGACGCCAGGTTCTACCCGTTTCCCGGCCCAACCTGACGGTCAGAACACCTTCGCGACCATGAACGCGCACACCACGCCCCCGCGTGCCGGCCTGTACCGGACGCATCCGGAGTTGATCCTGAACCTGGGCAGTTGTCTGGCCGTGCTGGCTATCGTCGCCATCGTGACCTTCCTGTTGCTGCGCGAACGGATGAATGTCGAGCAGACCGCCACTCGCTCGGCGCGCAATATCGTCAAGTTGATGGAGACCGACATCATTCGTAATGTCGAGCTCTACGACCTGTCCCTGCAAAGCCTGATCTGGGCCGTGCAACACCCGGAACTGCTCGGCATTCCGCCAGACATGCGTCAGCAGGTGCTGTTCAACCAGGCTTTCAGCAGCCCGGTGCGCGGCGACATCCTCTGGCTCGACCGCGACGGTAACGTAGCCGCGGACTCCACCAGCAGCACACCGCGCAGCGCCAACTTCGCCGACACGCCGATCTTCCAGGAACACAAGCGCAACCCCGACCTAGGCATGGTTATCAGCCCGCCGTTCAAGGCGCGCCTCGGTGATCTGGACTGGTGCATCAGTTTCAGCCGGCGGATCGAGGATGCAGATGGCGATTTCGCCGGCGTCGCCGGCGGTGCCCTGCGCCTGTCGCATTTCAACGATGTGTTCCTGCGCCTGGACGTCGGCTACGACAGCAGCATCAACCTGATGAACACCGACGGCCTGTTGCTGGCGCGCCACGCCACCGGGCCGAGCGCCAGTTCCAGCGACCCGATCGGCAGCAATTTCGCCGCGCGACCGAACTTCCAGCGCCTGCTGGCCGAGGGCAGCGGCAGTTTCAGCGCGCCGTCCGGGCATGACGGCCGGCCGCGCCTGTACACCTTCGCCCGGGTCGCCGAGTTGCCATTGGTGCTGGTCGTCACGCAATCGGAGGATGAGGTCTACAGCGCCTGGAAACGCACCGCGATTCTGGTCAGCGCCGCCACCGGGGTGCTGTGCATCGGCATTCTGTGGCTGAGCCTGATGCTCGGCCGCGAATTGCGCCGCCGGCACAGCGCTGAACGCAACCTGTCCGAACTCGCGGCCACCGACAGCCTGACCGGCCTGCCCAATCGCCGCCAACTCGACCAGGTGCTACGCCGCGAATGGGCCCGGGCGCAGCGCAATCAACGGCCGATCGCGGTGCTGATGATCGACGTCGATCACTTCCGCGGCTTCAACGAACGCCACGGCCATCACGGCGGCGACGAAGCGCTGCGGCGCGTGGCCCACGCCATCGGTTGCAGCCTGCTGCGCCCCACCGACCTGGCGGCGCGCTACGGCGGCGAAGAGTTCGTCGCGGTGCTGCCGGACACCGACCTGCACGGCGCGATGATTCTCGCCGAGCGCATCCGCCTCAGCGTGCAGGCCCTGGCGCCTTATGGCGGTGACGAGAAACCGGTGAGCATCAGCGTCGGCGTGGGCGTCCACGTTCCCGGCAGCGCGCTGAGCCTGGGCGAGTTGATGGCCGGCGCCGACGAGGCGCTGTACCGGGCCAAGCGCAACGGCCGCAACCGCGTCGAAGCGCCGAAGCTGGCCAGCGCCTGACACGAAAATGCCCCGCCGGCCAATGGCCGACGGGGCATGGAGAGCGCGCTGGTGTCGCGACTCAGGAGCGGGCGCGAGCGCTGTTGCGCAGCACTTTTACCTGGTCATGGTTACGCTGCACGCCGTGGTATTGACGCTCGACCAAGGAGTAGGCAGCCGACGCCGGAGCGATCTTGGCGAGTTTTTCCAGCGCTTCCTTGTAGGCCTTGAGCGCATGGTCTTCACCACGCTCGACTTCGTTCAGCACCGCCTCCTCGTCCTTGCCGGTGACCATGGATTTCAGGTTCACCCAGCCACGGTGCATGTCACCGCTGAGGCTGGTGGAGGTTTCCGGGTCACCGCCCAGGCTGCGCACATGTTGCTGCAGTTCGGCGGCGGCATCGGCGCAGCCGGTGCCACGTTGCACGAAGAATGCCTTCAGCTCGGGGTTCTTGACGTCTTCGGCACTGGTTTTGAAGCCTTTCTCGCCATCCTTGCTGAATTCGATCAGGTCATTGAGGACAGAAATGACTTCTTTGTTGGTATCGGTCATGACACGGCTCCTTTTGCATGAGGGATGTTCCCCATGGATAACGCAGCCTTCGTGCCAGACCTGACGATCTGCAAATTTCCTTTGTTATCAATAGTTTGAGCGAATAGCAAAAAACTGTACCCGCGCTTTCTGCATGAACTGTCCTTTGGCCTTCATGCAGATTGCCTGTATCGTCCGGCCATTCATCAGTCTTTGCCGTGCGCCATGAATCCCGAAACCCTCGAACTGCTGGTCACCCGCGAAATGCCCTATGGCAAGTACAAGGGCCGGCTGATCGCCGACCTGCCCGGCCCCTACCTGAACTGGTTCGCCCGCCAGGGTTTTCCCCACGGCGAGTTGGGCGGCCTGCTGGCGCTGATGCACGAGGTCGACCACAACGGCCTGTCCGACCTGCTCGAACCCCTGCGTAAAAAGCACCCCCGCCCCCGCCCCTGAACAGCGAGAACGCGCATGCACGACCTGCCTTCATCCACGCCCTCCCTTCTGGCCCGTGATGAGGGCTACTGGCAACGCATCGCCGCGAAATACGACGTCGAGCCCGGCCCCGTGAACCTGGAATACGGTTACTTCGGGCGCATGACCCGCACCGTCGCGCAGACTTATCAACAGCACATCGACGCCATCAACCGCTGCAACTCGCTGCCGGTGCGCCAACACTTCGAGCAGATCGGCAGCGTGCAGATCCGCGACGCCGTCGCCGAACTGCTCGGCGTACCGGACCAGACCGTCGCCATCGCCCAGAGCGCCTCCGCCGCGCTGCAATCGCTGATCCGCAACTACAACCGCCTGCAGCCTGGCGACCAATTGCTGGTCAGCGACCAGGAATACGACAGCGTGCAGAACGCCATGCGCTGGCTAGCCCGCCAGCGCGGCCTGGAACTGATCGAGATCCGCCACCCGCATCCGGCCACGTTCGAGAACCTCGTGCAGAGCTACCGCCACGCCTTCGAACGGCATCCGCGCATTCGCCTGATGCCGCTGACCTACGTCACCCACCGCACCGGGCTGGTGATGCCGGTCCAGGCCATCGCGGCCTGCGCCCGCGAATTCGGCGTCGAGGTGATCCTCGACGGCGCACACGCCCTGGGCCAGATCGACTTCGACCTGGAGCAACTGGGTATCGAACTGGCGGGCTTCAATTTGCAGAAATGGATCGGCGCGCCGCTGAGCCTCGGCGTGGTCTACATCGCCCCCGACAAGATCGACGCCATCGACCCGGACATGGGCGAGCTGCGTTATCCACAGGCCGACATCCGCTCACGGGCGCCGTACGGCACGCCGAACATCCCCGCCTGGCTGACCCTGCCGACGGTGTTCGACGAACACCGGGCGGCCGGCGGCGCCGCGGTGAAAGGCGCGCGGCTGAATTACCTGCGGGATCTCTGGGTGGCGCCGGCGCGGGAGATGGCCGGCATTGAAGTGATGACCCCGGATGACCCGCGGTTGTATTGCGGCATCACCTCGTTCCGCTTCACCCGGCACAGCGATCAGGCCGTCATGGCGGAGCGACTGCTGAAGGAATTCAACCTGTTCACCGTGGCCCGCGACGGCTCGGCGTGCGGGCCGTGCATTCGGGTGACGCCGGGGTTCAGCACGACGCCGGCGGAAGTTGGGTTGTTGGTGAACGCCCTGGAACAACTGGCCTGAAACCCTTCCCCCGTCCGTAGGAGCGAGCTTGCTCGCGAAGGCGCCCTTTCGCGAGCAAGCTCGCTCCTACGGACGGGGAAGGCGTCAGCCCTTCACCGGCGCCACCGCCAACTCAACCCCCTCGCCCCGCTTCAACACCGCGTACACCACCGCCGTCAGCACACTCCCCGCGACAATCGCCAGCAGGTACAACAGCGCGTGGTTGATCGCGTTCGGGATCAGCATCACGAACAGCCCGCCATGGGGCGCCATCAGCTTGCAGCCGAAGTACATCGACAGCGCCCCGGTCAGCGCGCCGCCGGCGATGCTCGCCGGGATCACCCGCAGCGGGTCTTTCGCGGCAAACGGAATCGCGCCTTCGGAGATGAAGCACAAGCCCAGCACCAGCGCCGCCTTGCCCGCTTCGCGCTCGCTCTGGGCGAACTTGCGGCGGGCGAGGAAGGTGGCGATGCCCAGGCCGATCGGCGGCACCATGCCGGCGGCCATGGTCGCGGCCATCGGTGCATAACTCTGCGACGCCAGCAGCCCGACCGAGAACGCGTAGGCCGCCTTGTTCACCGGCCCGCCCAGGTCGACGCACATCATCGCGCCGAGCACGATGCCGAGCAGGATCGCGTTGGTGGTGCCCATGCTGTCGAGGAATTCAGTCAGCCCGGCGAGCAACCCGGCCACCGGCTTGCCGACCACATAGATCATCACCAGCCCGGTGAACAGGCTGGAGAACAGCGGGATCAACAGGATCGGCTTGAGCGCTTCGAGGCTGGTCGGCAGCTTCAGCCAGCGGCTGATGGCCTTGGCGCTGTAGCCGGCGAGAAAGCCGGCGATGATCCCGCCAATGAAGCCCGCGCCCAGCGTGCTGGCCAGCAGGCCGCCGATCATCCCCGGCGCCAGGCCCGGCCGATCGGCGATGGAATAGGCGATGTAGCCGGCGAGCAGCGGCACCATCAGCTTGAACGCCGCCTCGCCGCCGATCTGCATCAGCGCCGCCGGCAAGGTGCCCGGCTCCTTGAAGGCTTCGATACCGAAGACGAACGACAGGGCGATCAACAGACCACCGGCCACCACCATCGGCAGCATGAATGACACGCCGGTGAGCAGGTGCTTGTAGACGCCGGTCTTCTCGTTGCTCGCCTGCGCCGCCTGGGCGGTGGCGGTGTTTTCTTCGCGGGCCTCGGCGAGGGCTTTTTCCAGCGTGGCCTTGGCCTGTTTCAACGCCACGCCAGTGCCGCAGCGGAAAATCCGTTTGCCGGCGAAGCGCCCGGTGGGCACGTCGATGTCGGCGGCCAGCAGGACCACATCGGCCTCGGCGATCGCCGCGGCGCTCAGCGGATTGCGCGCACCGACCGAGCCCTGGGTTTCCACGCTCAACTGCAGGCCCATCTGTTGCGCGGCCTGTTGCAGCGCCTCGGCGGCCATGAAGGTGTGGGCCACGCCCGTCGGGCAGGCGGTGACGGCGACCACCTTGGCGGTCTTGGCCTGGGTTGGCGGGGCGACGTCATCGGTCGGGTGATAGACCGCCGCGTTGTCGGCCGCCTCGCGCAAGAAGTTATCCACATCCCGCAACGCCCGCGCCGGGGTGCTCTGGAACAGGCGCTTGCCGGCGAAACGCTGCAACGCCAGCGGCCCGGTGGTGACCACCAGCACCCAGTCGGCATCGGCGATCACCGCCGCCGACAACTGCCGCTCGGGATGGGCCGGGTCATGCACTTCGACGCTGGTGCTCCAGCCCAGGCGCTGGGCGGCGGCGTCCAGCAGGCGGGCGCTCAATACACTGGACACCTGGCCGTTGGGGCAGGCGGTGACGATTGCGAGTTTCATTGTTCACCCTCTTGTTCTGCGCTCGGGGTCTGAATGCGGACTTCTGTTTCGAAGCGCGCCAGTTGCGCGCGGTCGTTGATGCCGAAGCCGATCTGGCTCACCGCCTGGGCGGCGATGGCGGTGGCGCGGCGCAGGGTCTGCTCCGGCGCTTCGCCCGCCAGCAGGCCGTGGACCATGCCGGCCAGCAGCGAATCGCCAGCGCCCACGGTGCTGGCGACCGTCACCCGTGGCGGCAGCCCTTGCAGCACCGCGCCGCGGCTGAACCAGTTGACGCCCTGTTCGCCCTGGGACACCACCACATGCTCGATGCCCTGTTCGATCAGCCGTTGCGCCGCCGCCCGCTGCTCGGCAAAGCCGTGCACCGGCGTGCCCAACACTTCGCCCAGCTCCTCGGTGTTCGGTTTGACCAGCCACGGCACGGCGCGCAGGCCGGCTTCAAGGGCGGCGCCGCTGCTGTCGAAAGCGACTTTCAGGCCCATGGCCTTGAGCCGGGTCAGCAGCGCTTCGAGCCACTGCGGGCTGATGCCGCGTGGCAGGCTGCCGGCGACCACCACGGCGTCGTGTCCGGGGGCGAGTTGGTCGAGCCGGTCGAGTAGCGCCTGACGTGCCGCTTCGTCCACCTCCGGGCCCGGGCCGTTGATGTCGGTGACCTCTCCGCCGTTCTCCACCAGCTTGATATTGCTGCGGGTTTCGCCCGGTACGCGGATAAAGCCGTCGACGAAGCCGCGACGCTGCATCAGCGCCTCGAACGGCGACAGGTTGTCCAGGCCGAGAAAACCACTGACGCTCAGCCCGTGACCGAGATCGGCGAGCACCTGGGCCACGTTCAGCCCCTTGCCGGCGGCATGGCTGTGCTGGGCCGAGGCGCGGTTGACCGCGCCGGTGCGCAACGCCTCCAGGCTCACGGTCACGTCCAGCGCCGGGTTCAGGGTCAGGGTCAGAATCTTGGCCATCACTGCGTCTCCACCAGTGCCCGCACATCGCCGGCACTGCCCAGGCTCAGCGCTTTTCGCGCGAGCATCCGGGCGTGTTCAATACTCAGGGCGCGCACCTGGGCCTTCACTTCGGCAATGCCACGCGGCGCCACGCTCAATTCATCCACATCCAGCCCGACCAGCAGCGGCACCGCCTGCGGATCGCCCGCCAGTTCGCCGCACACGCCTACCCACTTGCCATGGGCGTGGGCCGCGCGCACGGTCATGTCGATCAGGTTGAGCACCGCCGGGTGCAGGCCGTCGGCCTGGGCCGAAAGGCTCGGATGACCACGGTCGATGGCCAGGGTGTACTGGGTCAGGTCGTTGGTGCCGACACTGAAAAAATCCACTTCCGCCGCGAGGACCGGCGCCAGCAGCGCCGCCGACGGCACTTCGATCATGATCCCGACCTGCAGGTCAGCGACCGGGATCTCGCCGCGCAAGCGCTCGACCATCTGCCGCGCCTGACGCCATTCCTCCACCTGCCCGACCATCGGGAACATGATCCGCAACGGCCGCTCGCCCGCCGCACGCAGCAGGGCGCGAAGCTGGCTTTCCATCACCTGCGGGCGTTGCAGGGTCAGGCGGATGCCGCGCACGCCGAGGAACGGGTTTTCTTCCTTGTCGATCGGCCAGTACGGCAGCGGCTTGTCGCCACCGACGTCGAGGGTGCGCACCACCAGCGGGCGCCCGCCGAGGCCGTCGAGCACGCGGCGGTACTCGGCTTCCTGGGTGGCCTCGTCCGGCAATTGCGGATGGGCCATGAAAATCAGTTCGGTGCGCAGCAGCCCGACGCCTTCGGCGCCTTGCTCGACCACCTTGTCGATGCCGCTGCTTTCACCGATGTTGGCGAAGACCTCCACCCCGTGGCCGTCGCGGGTGATCGCCGGCTCGTGGCGGGAGGCGTGGGCGGCGCGCAGGCGTTCTTCGCGTTGCTCGCGCTCGGCCAGGGCCTTTTCCAGTCGATCCGCGGCCGGCGCCACGGTGACCCGCCCGCGCTGACCGTCCAGCAGCAACGCGGTGCCGGGGGCGATCAACAACACCGCATCGCCAGCGCCGACCACGGCGGGAATGCCCAGCGCCCGCGCCACAATGGCGCTGTGCGCCGTGGCACCGCCACGGGCGGTGAGGATGCCGGCGACCCGCGCCGGGTCCAGGCGCGCCACATCGGACGGGCCGACCTCGGCCATCACCAACACGTAAGGCTGCTCCGGCTCGGGCGTTTCGCTCACGCCGCAAAGTTGCGCCAGCACCCGGCGCCCCACATCGCGCAGGTCCGCCGCACGCTCGGCGAGCAACGCGTCCTGCAAGGCTTCCTGCTGCCGCGCCGCCGCGTCGATCACCGCCAGCCAGGCGGCCGGAGCGCTTTCGCCCTGGCGCAGGCGCAATTCCACTTCGTCGCCGAGTCCGGGGTCGGCGAGCATTTCCAGGTGGGTGATGAAAATCTCGCGGATCGCCGTGGCCTGGCTGCGCTGGACCAGCCCGTCGATCTCGGCGCGCACCCGGGCCAGGGCGTCTTGCAGACGCTGGCGTTCCAGCGCGGGAGACTCACCGCGCAATGGGTATTCGAAGGTCTGCAACAGGTGAACATGCGCCGGACCGCTGGCGATGCCAGGCGCGGCGGCGATGCCCTGGAGGGTCGAGCCGTCCACCGGCTTCACCTGCGCGGCCAGCGGCGCGGGCGCGTCGATCGCCACTTGGGTGACGGCGGGCAGCGCTTCGACCTCTTCGCCGAGGCCACTTTCGACGGCCGCCAGCAAGGCCGGCAGGGCGGCGGCGATGCTCGGCTCGACACTGAATTCCAGCACCTGGCCCCGCCGCGCACCGAGGCTCAGCAGCTTGCTCAAGCTCTTCACCGAAACGGCGGGGGCGTTGCCATCGACCACCAGCACCCGCACCTCGCCGTCGAATTCCTTGGCCAGTTGCGCGAGGATCTTCGCCGGACGCGCATGCAGGCCGTGGGGGTTGGCCAGGGCGATGCGGGCGCTCGGCCAGTCGGTCGGTACAGCGCCGCCCAGCATGCCAAGCACGGTGCGAACGTTGCCGGCACGCAACAATTCCTGCCCCCGGCCCTCGACCAACAGACCGCACAGGCGCTCAAGCACGGTTTGATGCGCCTCGCCCTGGCTGGCCAGACAGAACAGGCCATTGAACGGCTGACCCTGATGGCGCAGCGGTTGTTGCGGCGTGACGAAGGCCAGTCCCGGCTGGCGCACCGCCTGCGCGCTGTGCAGCCACCACAGGCCGTCACCCAGCGGCAGCGGATCGACCTGCTGCAAGCGGCCGGCAAAATCACCGTCGACGCACTCCACACGGCGCAACAGCCGGGCGCCTTGCCAGAGCAGGTCGTCGAAATCGTCAGCGGGTACGCCGAGGCCAAGAGTGCGTTCGTCCAGCAGCAGCTCGCGCGGCGCGCCCTGCAACAGGTGCAGCACCGCTTCGGCGCTGTCGGCGCGGCTCAGGGCCTCGGCCATATCGGCGTCGCCGAGGGCGCGGGTAAGTTGTTGCAGCAGGAGCAGGTGTTCGTCGGAGCGCGCGGCAATGGCGATGGCCAGGTAGACGCGCTGGCCGTCGCCCCAGTCCACGCCCTCGGGGAATTGCATCAGGCGCACGCCGGTGACGTGTACCAGATCGCGGGTCTGCGGCGTGCCGTGGGGAATCGCGATGCCTTGGCCGAGAAAGGTCGAGCCCTGCGCTTCGCGGGCCTGCAGACCGGCCAGGTAACCGTCGGCAACCAGCCCGTCGCGCACCAGGTGTCCGGCCAGAAGCTGCAAGGCCGCGGACTTGTCCACAGCCGTCTGGCCCATGGATATCTGCGCCGTGGTGAACTCGAGCATGACCGTCTCCTTTGCAACGCCGGGACGGCGTCGAGGTTATTGTTGTTGAGGTAAAAGCATAGGGCCAGCAATCATCTGATCCTATGGCAAGCGCTTGGTGCGGCAGTAAAATCGCTTGCTGAAACGTTTAATCCATAAATGGAGTGCACGTTACTCGATAACCTGCGAACAATGAAGTCCCTTCGTGCCGGACAATTGCGACAATGGTCGTCTGCGCCAAAGGCTCAGGATCGGCGACAATGCGCGGTCAGGCTTCGCAGCCAGTCCCGGTATATAACAAGGAAAATTCGGTGAAACTCAGCGATATAGCCCGTCTGGCCGGTGTCTCCGTGACCACCGCCAGCTACGTGATCAATGGCAAGGCCGAACAGCAACGCATCAGCAATGCGACCGTGGAACGTGTCCGCGCGGTGGTCGAGGCCCATGGCTTCACCCCCAACCCGCAAGCAGCGGGTCTGCGCAGCCGGCATACGCGGACACTCGGCTTCATCCTCCCCGACCTGGAAAACCCCAGCTACGCCCGCATCGCCAAGCAGCTTGAACAGGGTGCGCGGGCTCGCGGCTACCAGTTGCTGATCGCCAGCAGCGACGACCAGCCCGACAGCGAGCGGCAATTGCAGCAACTGTTCCGCGCCCGCCGCTGCGACGCGCTGTTCGTCGCCAGTTGCCTGCCGCCCAGCGACGACAGCTACCGCGAATTGCAGGACAAAGGCATGCCGATCATCGCCATCGACCGCAGCATGGAGCCGAAGGCGTTCTGCTCGGTGGTCAGCGACGACCAGCCGGCCAGCCTGCAACTCACCGGCAGCCTGCTGGAACTGGCGCCGTCGAACATCGCCCTGATCGGCGCACGCCCGGAACTCAGCGTCAGCCAGGCCCGCGCCAGCGGTTTTGACCAGGCACTGCACGCGTTCACCGGCAAGGTCAGCCAGTACCAGGGCGAGGCGTTCAGCCGCGAATGCGGGCGTCAGTTGATGAGCCAGTTGCTCGCCGACCTGGGCCGCCTGCCGGATGCGCTGGTGACCACCTCCTACGTGCTGCTGCAAGGGGTGTTCGACGTGCTGTCGACCCGCCCGGCCGATTCCCGCACCTTGCACCTGGGCACCTTCGGCGACACCCAGTTGCTCGACTTCCTGCCGCTGCCGGTCAACGCCATGGCCCAGCAACACGGCCTGATCGCCGAAACCGCGCTGGAACTGGCCCTCGCCGCCATCGAACAGAAGCAGTACCAGCCGGGCATTCACGCGGTAGCGCGGACCTTCAAGCAGCGGATCTTCAAAGACTGAGCATGCGCCTGATCGACACCCACACCCACCTGGACTTCCCCGACTTCGACGCCGACCGCCGCGAGCTGCTGGCGGCGGCCGAAGCGGCCGGGGTCGAGCGGATGGTGGTGCTGGGGGTCTTCGAGGCCAACTGGCAACGGGTGTGGGATCTGGTCAAGGCCGAGCCATCGCTGTACGCGGCGTTCGGCCTGCACCCGGTGTACCTCGACGCGCACACGCCGCAGCACCTGACCGCGCTGGGCGACTGGCTGAGCCGCCTGCGCGGCGATCCGCAACTCTGCGCCGTGGGCGAATTCGGCCTGGATTACTACCTGGCGGAGCTGGACCGCGAGCGCCAGCAGGCGCTGTTCGAGGCGCAACTGCAATTGGCGGTGGATTTCGATCTGCCGGCGTTGCTGCATGTGCGCCGCAGCCATGCAGCGGTGATCGCCACGCTCAAACGCTTCAAGCTGCCGCGGGGCGGGATCATCCATGCCTTTGCCGGCAGCTACGAAGAAGCGCGGGAATACATCCGCCTTGGCTTCAAGCTCGGCCTCGGCGGCGCCGCCACCTGGCCGCAGGCGCTGCGGCTGCACAAGGTGCTGCCGCGTTTGCCGCTGGACAGTGTGGTGCTGGAAACCGATGCGCCGGACATGGCGCCAGCGATGTTTCCGGGGATCAGGAACAGTCCGGTGCATTTGCCGGAGATTGCGGCGGCGCTGGCGGGGATCATGGGGATTGGGGTGGAGGTACTGGCGGAGGCTAGTAGCCGCAATGCCTGTGAGATGTTTGGCTGGGATTAAGGGCCCTATCGCTGCGGTTCGGCGTCCCGACAAGCCAGCGATGAGCCTTTCGAACTAAACCCTGAACGCCCCGATCAACTGCTTCAACTCCATCACCTGCGCACTCAACTGCCGGCTTGCATCCTCGGTCTGATGCGCGCCCTGGGTGGTGTGCTCCGCCGCGCGGTTGATCTGCACGATGTTCTGGTCGATGTCATGGGCCACCGCGGTCTGCTGCTCCACCGCCGCGGCGATCTGCTGGTTCTGGTCGACGATCATGCCGATCGCGCCGAGAATATTTTCCAGCGCCTGTTGCACCTGCTGCGACTGACTCACCGTCCCCGCCGCCATCTGGTGGCTGCTGTCCATCGCCCGCACCGCCGCACCAACGCCGTTTTGCAGGCGCGAGATCATTTCGTCGATTTCACCGGTGGACTGTTGGGTGCGCTTGGCCAGCGTGCGCACTTCGTCCGCCACCACTGCGAAGCCCCGGCCCTGCTCGCCAGCCCGCGCCGCTTCGATAGCCGCGTTGAGCGCCAGCAGGTTGGTTTGCTCGGCGATGCTCTTGATCACTTCCAGCACCCGGCTGATGGCCTGGCTGTCGCTGACCAACTGGTTGATCACCGCCACCGACTGATCGATCTCCGCCGCGAGCCCGGCAATGCTGCCCTGCTGCGACTCGACCAGGCCACGGCCAGTGACCGTCTCCTGGTTGACGCTGTGGGCGCTGCTCACCGCCGCCGCCGCGCTGCGCGCAACTTCCTGGGCGGTGGCGGACATCTGGTTCATCGCCGTGGCGACCTGCTCGATCTGCCCGCGCTGGCCACTCACCGCCTGGTTGCTGCGTGACGACACCACATGCACCTGCTCGGCCTGGCGCTCGACTTCGCTGACGGTCTGGCCGACGCGCTCGATCAGGTCATGGATGCGCCGCACCGTGCCGTTGAACACCTGGCCCAGTTCCCCCAGTTCGTCACGGCTCTGGGCCTGGAAGCTGACCGTCATGTCGCCGGCCGCGACTTTGTCCATCACCGCGCCGAGGCTGCTCAGGGTGTTGCGGGTCGAGGCATAGAAACCGCTGTAGAGGTAGACAATCAGCAGGAACACCGTGGCCAGCGCCGCCACCAGCAGAATCATGTGGCTGCGGTATTCGCCCAGGCGCTGCTGCAACTGCTGGTCGAGAAAGGCCACGGTGGCGTCGTTCAGTTCGTAGGTGCGAGCCATCAGGTCGCTGGTCTGCTGATAAAAGCTCGTCCACGGCGCATCGAGGGTTTCGGCCACCACCACCTGGCTTTCGAACAGCTCGCTGGCCTGTTTCAGCGAGGCCTGGCTGCTGGCGGCCAGAGCACCCAAGCGGGCCTGCGCCTGCGAGTCGCCGGCCAGTGCGTCCTGAATCTTGAGGGCGTAGTCGGCGGCGAGTTTTTCGAGTTGCTGCAGCAGGTCTTCGAAGCGGGTGCTGGCGGTGGAGTTGATAAAGCCCTGGCCCAGCGAATAAGAGCCCATGGCCCGGCCTTCACCGAGCATCTGGGTGACTTGCGGGGTCACCGTGGTGACCAGTTCGCTCAGTTGGCGCATGGCGCTGTCGTCGTCCTGACTCAGGCCCGACTGGCTGGCGACTACACGTGGCAGGGTCTGGGCCTGGGATTGCAGCTTGTCGAACAGGGCGACCTGCGCCTGCAGCGAGCTTTCGGCCTGGGCGGCCGTCAGGGCGCTGGCCAGTTCGTCGCGTTTGCTGGTGAATGCCTTGGCCAGCGCTTCGTCGGTGCTCACCGGCTGCAGCGCGGCGAGCCGCGCCTGGGCTTGCTGGCCCAGCGTGGCGATGCGTGCCTCGATGTCCTCGGCCTTGCCCGCCTGACCAAGCACGGCGTTGATCTGCACGAGGTTGCCGAGGGTTTCCAGATCGGCGCGCAGGGCGAGGCTGCCGCGCAGCAGATCAAGGCTCTGCAGTTCAACGCGGGTCGCATGGAATTTGGCGTAGGAATCGCTGACCAGATAGAAGTTGGTCACGAGCATGGGCAGGAAGAACATGACGCTTATCAGACTGAACTTCATCCCGAAGCTCAGGCGATTCATCAACGCAACGGCCGGACGGAGCAGGCTCTTCACTGGGCGTCTCCTTCGATTTCTTATTGTTGTCTGGCGCTATGGCAGATAGCCATTTACCGCGCTTATGCAACTGTATAGCGCATATCGAAGAAGAGGTTTGTAACTTAAGGTAAAGCGACTAGCGGGTCATTATTGGGACCAGGAGCCGCATTAGAGACCATCGCGAGCAAGCTCGCTCCTACAGCGTGTTCGTAATCTCTGTAGGAGCGAGCTTGCTCGCGATTGGCCGAAAATCGCCCCCCGAAAAGCCTCACCCCAACACTGTCCACAAGGCAAAAAACGCATACCACAGCACCGCCGAACGCAGCAGCAACTCCCACAGATGATCCAGCCCCGCCAACCCTTCCGCGCCCACCGGCGCAGTGGCGGGCAGTTCTGCGGCAGCATGGCCAGCCATGTTGATCAGCCGTGGCGCGGCGATATGCCAGTTGAGCAGTTCGGGCAACATCACCCGGCTGACCGCGACAAAATTGCCCACCAGCGCAAAGCTCGCCGCCAACACCCGCACCGGCGCCCAGTCGAATGCGTGGCGCAGTTGCCGGGCGCGCTCCTGCAAGGCCGGGTTTTTCGCGTTGTCAGTAGCCAGCGCCAGTAACCGGTAGGCCAGCGCGGCAGCCGGCCCCAGCAGCACATACCAGAAGATCACCGCGAAAAAGCTCTGGCAGGCGTCCCAGAGCAGGTGGCCCTGAACCTTGTGCAGCAAGCTGTTTTCGTCGTCGGCGATCACCTTCAGGTCGCGCTCGGCCACATGCACCGCGGCCTGTTCGTCACCACGGCGCCAGGCATCGCGGAACGGACCGAGCGACCCTTTCACATCACCCCGGCCCAGGCTGTAGATCAGCACCAGCACATGCACCGGCAAGGCCAGCAGTCCGTAAGCCACCGGTTCCAGCACATGCAGCAGCAGCGCCAGCAGCGCCACCGGCAACAGCACGAGAATCGCCAGGATCCACCAGGGATGGGTCTTGCCGGTGCGCTCCAGACGCGCCAGTTCAGTCAGGAAAAAGCCGTCACGTTGCAGGCGTGCGCGCAGGGCGGAGAACTTCTCCACCCACAGCACCAGCAACAACACCAGGAAATTCATGCTCAGTCCTCCTTGTCACACAGGGCAGCGCGGTAGCGCGCCCAGTCGAACGCCGGGCCGGGATCGGTCTTGCGTCCGGGGGCGATATCGCTATGGCCCTGGATACCCTCGCCATCGAGGGCCGGCCAGGCCGCGCGCAATTGCCGGGTCACCTGCTCCAGCGCGCGGTATTGGGCATCGGTGAACGGCAGCTCGTCGGTGCCCTCCAGTTCGATGCCGATGGAAAAGTCGTTGCAGCCTTCACGCTCGCCGAAACGCGAGATGCCGGCATGCCAGGCACGGTCGAGACACGACACGAACTGGGTGACATGGCCGTCGCGCTCGATCAGAAAATGCGCCGACACGCGCAGGTCCTTGATGGTCTCGAAAAACGGATGCTCGCAAGGATCGAGGCAGTTCTGGAAGAACGCCTGGACCTTGCCGGTGGCGAACTGCGCGGGCGGCAGGCTGATGTTGTGGATCACCAGCAGGGCGATCGCCTCGCCGTCGGGGCGCGCATTGAAATTGGGGGAAGGGCAATGGGTGACACCAGCAAACCAGCCTGTAGTGCGATCCAACTGCATAAAAAGTCCTGAAACACGAGGGCACCGCGCAAGTATGCCCCTAGCGGCAGCGTCTGTATCGTTAAAAAGTGGGTGATGGCTCAGTGCCGACGGCCCTGTAACTGGCTGACCACCGAGTCCAGCGCACGGTCGAACAGCAGGCTGTCGTCCAGCAGCGTCACTTCGCCGCGCTGCAGCGCCACCGCCAAGCCAACGGCGGTCCACTCGCGGACTTTCAGGCCAGTACGGTTGACGAAGACATAGCGGTCGCTGTCGTCAAACAGGGCGATCAGCTTGCAGCGCAGCGGCTCGCCTTCGTCGTCGAGTTCGATCCAGGTGCCCGCTTGCAGTTGGCCGACCCGCAGCAGCGCCGGGTCGTCCTCGGCGAGGTGCGCGTCGCTGTCGCCCGACGACCAGTCTTCAGGCCCGCGCAGATTGAGTTCATCGCGCACCAGCACCCGCGCGGTGGCCTCTGTTGCGTCGCCCTGCCCGCCCGACGGGTCGAAGGCGCTGAGGTGGAGAACCTCCAGGCAGGCGAAGAATTCGCTGGTGGCGAACGGATCGAACGCCGCTCCACCCAGCCCCTCGCGCAGCGCCTTGAGCAAGCCGGGCACCCGCTCCAGCAAGCGCGCGCGGTCGTCGGCGTGCGCCAGCGGGCCAACGCTCCACAGCAGTTCATCCATGGTCATCAGGGCCTCGCGCCACGGCATCGAGTCCTCGCCGTGCTTGAGCCAGGCCAGCAACAGCACCTGGCTCCAGGCATCTTCCAGCACCTGCACCACAATCCGCGGCAGGTACTGGCCCTGCAGGCGCGTGTTCAGTTCCTGCTGCACCCGACGCCGGGCCTGCTCGGTGCGAGTCCGGCCTTCCTCGGCATCGCGGGTGCGCTGCTCCAGCAACTCGCTGCGCCGGCGCTCGTCGGTGTTGAAGGCGAGGAAGTCGTTGAGCAACTCCGTGAAGATCGCCGGGTCATCGTTGAAGTCGTCCAGCAGCCGCTGCACCAGCATTTCCACGCGCTGATAGAGGCTATCGCGCTGGTAGTCGTCGCGTTTGTCCCAGCCCATCGCGGCGTCGGCCACTTCATTGAGCAGCCGCCGCGCCGGGTGCGTGGCGCGGCTGAAGAAGCGCTTGTCCAGCAGCGCCACCTTGAGCAGGGGGATTTGCAGGCGAGCGATCAGCACCCGCAGCGAGCGCGGCAGGTTGCGGTCGGTGAGGATGAAGTCGAAGAGCATGGCGATCAGGTTGATCACGTCTTCGTCGCCCGCCTCGATCTGCCGTCCCTGCCCGCTCTGCACGCTGAGCCGGGTCAGCAGTTGTTCGAGGTGATGGCGCAGGTCGAAGTCTTCCGCCTCCAGCTCGGCGGGCACGTACTGTTGCAGATGGGTCAACAGCCGCAGCAGGTCGCGGCTGTTGATCGGCCGCGGCGGCAGTCCGGCCGCGCGACGCGGCGCCAGACGCCCGCGCTCGGGCGACAGCAGGGTCTGCAAGGACGAGAACACGGCCTGGGTGTTGGCATCGACCTCACCGGCCGGATTGTCCGTCTCATTGGCCGGGGCCCGCGTCTCCAGCACCGCGTGGTCCTGGGCGCGGCGCCGTGGTAGGGCCTTGAGTTCAGGGAGGATGCCGGTGGCGATCAATAACTGGTTGGCCTCGCCGTACAACTGGTCGGCCTCGCGCAGCACATAGCGCTCGAACAGCTTGAGCAGGATCAGCTTGACCTTGATCCCCACGCCAAGGCTGCGCCCGGCACGCAGAAAGTATTCACACAGCAGGGTCGGGCCCAGCGGGTTGTTGCGGTCGTTGAGCGGCTGCTCCAGCAGGCTGTTCAAGCGCAGGGTCAACTGGCCCAGGGCAACACCGTCCCGGGCCAGCACCCGGGCGACCATGGCGTCCACCGCCACCGTCCGCTCAAGCTCGTCGCGGGCGACCAGGCTCAGGGTGTCGTGGGCCGAGGTGCGCGCCGGCAGCGCGGCCAGCGGATCGCCGTGGCCAACTTCCATGAAGGCGGCATAGAAGCTGTCGAGAAAACCGCGCTCGATGCTGTTGCGCTTGTGGCGCAGGTCGCGCATGGCTTCGAAAAGCAGGTTCTGATCCTTGCTGCTGGCGGCCTTGTCGGCCATCTCGAACAGGGTGTCGTCGGCGTTGTCGAACAACGCCTGCAGCGCCAGGCGCAATTGCAGCGCGGCCTTGTCACGCACATGCAGGAGGGCGACCGGCAGACGAGCGAGTGGCGCAGGCGACGCCTGGCTGGCGGCGCTTCGGAACAGCAGCACCTTCCCGTCTTTAGGCATCCCGGACTCCTTGCAAGGTGGATTTGGATAATCGTCAAAGCCATGACGCCAAATATTAGGCGCGCATTATCTTGAAAAGTTTCCCCGTCCGCCAGTGATTGACAGGCGCGACATCAGCCATCTGTAGACCCGGTCACGGCGTGAAAGGCTCAACCCTCCCGACCAAAGGCGCGCCACGCCGCCGCCGTCGCCGTTTGCTGCACGCGCCACCCGGCCTGCCCTATAATCCCGCCACTTAGCTTGTGGAGCCTGTCATGCCGAACCTACGCCTCGCCGATCTGACTGCCGAAATCGAAGCCAACGTGCGCCGCGCGTTGCTGGAAGACGTCGGCAACGGCGATATCACCGCCCAGTTGATCCCCGCTGAACGTCTGGCCAAGGCCACCATCATTACCCGCGAAGACTGCGTCATCGCCGGTACGGCGTGGGTCGATGCGGTCTTTCGCCAACTCGATCCGCGGGTCGCGGTGCATTGGCAGGTCCAGGACGGCGAGCGTGCCCTCGCCAACCAGGCACTGTTCCATCTGGAAGGCCCGGCCCGCTCGCTGCTGACCGGCGAGCGCAGCGCGCTGAACTTCCTGCAACTGCTGTCCGGCGTGGCGACCCATGCCCAGTCGCTGGCCGACAAAGTCGCCGATACCCAAGTGCGTCTGCTCGACACCCGCAAGACCCTGCCCGGCCTGCGCCTGGCGCAGAAATACGCCGTCACCTGCGGTGGCTGCCACAACCACCGCATCGGCCTGTTCGATGCCTTCCTGATCAAGGAAAACCACATCGCCGCCAGCGGCGGCATCGCCGAAGCGATCACCGCGGCGCGGCGCATCGCCCCGGGCAAGCCGGTGGAAGTCGAAGTGGAAAGCCTGGACGAACTGCAACAAGCGCTGGCGGCGGGTGCCGACATCATCATGCTCGACGAACTGAGCCTCGATGAAATGCGCGAGGCCGTGCGCCTGACCGCCGGCCGCGCCAAGCTGGAAGCCAGCGGCGGCGTCAACGAAAGCACCCTGCGGGTGATCGCCGAAACCGGCGTGGACTACATCTCCATTGGCGCCATGACCAAGGATGTGAAGGCGGTGGATCTGTCGATGCGGTTGAGCCTGTAATCCATCCCGGAATTCCCCCCTGTGGGAAGCTGGCTTGCCAGCTCCCATAGGGTTCTCCATGCCTGCCCTCCCCCATGTCGTAATCCGACAGCCCCGGGACGCAACCGGGTCAATTCCCCCGCAACCGCTCAAGGAAAGGTATTCCCGCCGGAACGCCTGACCCGGCCCACGACAACACGCGTAGAGGCACGTCCCTTGAAGCGGCTTCATCAGATTCCCTAACGCTTCGCGGCGTCGCTTCGTCTCTGCCTCCAATAATCCCTTCAAAAGAGCAGAGTATGTCGAGCCTGAACGACTCCAGCGGCGGACAACTGTCCAACGGTTTCAAACCTCGTCACGTCACCATGCTGTCCATCGCCGGCATCATCGGCGCCGGGCTTTTCGTCGGCTCCGGGCACGCAATTGCCGCGGCCGGCCCCGCGGTCATACTGGCCTACCTGGCGGCCGGCACGCTGGTGGTGCTGGTGATGCGGATGCTCGGGGAAATGGCCGTGGCCAACCCGGACACGGGCTCCTTTTCCACCTACGCCGAAAAAGCCATTGGCCCCTGGGCCGGCTTCACCATCGGCTGGCTGTATTGGTGGTTCTGGGTGCTGGTGGTGCCGATCGAGGCGTTGGCGGCCGGCTATATCCTCAACCAGTGGTTCCCCGGGGTGGACACCTGGATCTATGCACTGGCCTCGGTGGTCTTGCTGAGCATCACCAACCTGTTCGGCGTGGCGAAGTACGGCGAGTTCGAATTCTGGTTCGCCTTGCTCAAGGTCACCGCGATCGTCCTGTTCATCGGCTTCGGCGCCATGGCACTCAGCGGCTGGGTGCCCGCCCATGAAGGCGCGGGGCTCATCAACCTGATGCGGGAACATGGCGGCTTCGCGCCGAACGGCATGGCGGCGGTGGTCGGCGCGTTCATCACTATCATGTTCAGCTTTATCGGCACCGAGTCGGTGACCATCGCCGCGGCCGAGTCGGGCGAGCCTTCGCGCAACATCGCCAAGGCCACCCGCTCGGTGATCTGGCGCATCGGCGTGTTCTACCTGCTGTCGATCATGGTGGTGATTTCCGTGGTGCCGTGGAGTGATCCGCAACTGGCAACCGTCGGTTCCTACCAGCGGGCACTGGAACTGCTGGACGTTCCCCATGCCAAGCTGATCGTCGACCTGGTGGTGCTGGTGGCCGTGACCAGTTGCATGAATTCCTCGATCTACATCGCCTCGCGCATGCTGTATTCCCTCGCCCGTCGCGGCGATGCGCCCGCGATGGCGGCGCGAACCTCCGACAACGGCGTGCCGCGCACGGCGGTGCTGATCACGGCGTCGGTCGGAGCCTTCATTGCGGCGTTGAATCACTTCGCACCGGCCAGCCTGTTCGACTTCCTGCTGTCCAGTTCGGGCGCGATCGCGTTGCTGGTGTACCTGGCGATCGCCATTTCCCAACTGCGCATGCGGCGCCTGCACGGCAATGCCCTCACCTTGAAGATGTGGCTGTTTCCGTGGCTGACCTATGGCGTGATTGTGTTTATCTCGGCGGCGCTGGCCGTGCTGGTGGTAACGCCGGAGCATCGTGCCGAAGCGACCAGCACGCTGGTGCTGGCAATGGCGGTGTCGCTGGTGGGGATTTTCGTCTGCCGCAAGCGCGGCAAGGAGTCTGCAGCGGGGCTTGAGCGGGTCTACTGACAAACTGCGGGCAAACAAAAACCGCGAAGCGCCATCAGGCCCTTCGCGGTTTTTTTTTCGATCAGAACGAAGCGTTCTGCAAGCCATCCAGGTAGCGCTCGACATCCAGCGCGGCCATGCAGCCGGCACCGGCCGAGGTGATCGCCTGACGGTAGACGTGGTCGGCCACGTCGCCAGCGGCGAACACGCCTTCGATGTTGGTGGCGGTGGCGTTGCCTTCACGGCCGCCGGCCACAACCATGTAGCCGTCTTTCAGTTCAAGCTGGCCTTCGAACAGCGAGGTGTTCGGGGTATGACCGATGGCGATGAACACGCCGTCGACCTTGATCTCGTCGAAGCTGCCGTCGTTGTTCTTCAGGCGGGCACCGGTGACACCCATGTTGTCGCCCAGCACTTCGTCCAGGGTGGCGTTGAGCTTGAGCTCGATCTTGCCTTCGGCAACCCGGGCGTGAAGCTTGTCGATCAGGATCTTCTCGGCGCGGAAGGTTTCGCGACGGTGGATCAGGGTCACTTTGCTGGCGATGTTGGCCAGGTACAGCGCTTCTTCAACAGCGGTGTTGCCGCCGCCGACCACGGCGACCGGCTTGTTGCGGTAGAAGAAACCGTCGCAGGTCGCGCAGGCGGAAACGCCTTTGCCCATGAACGTTTCTTCCGACGGCAGGCCCAGGTAACGCGCGCTGGCGCCGGTGGCGATGATCAGTGCGTCGCAGGTGTAGGTGCCGCTGTCGCCCTTGAGGGTGAACGGCTTCTGCTGCAGCGCGACTTCATTGATGTGGTCGAAGACGATTTCGGTCTCGAAACGCTCGGCGTGTTCCTGCATGCGTTGCATCAGCGCCGGGCCGGTCAGGCCATGGGGGTCGCCCGGCCAGTTGTCGACTTCGGTGGTGGTGGTCAGTTGGCCGCCAGCCTGCATGCCGGTGATCAGCAGCGGCTTCAGGTTGGCACGGGCGGCATAGACAGCAGCGCTGTAACCGGCAGGGCCGGAACCGAGGATGATGACTCGCGAATGACGTACTTCAGACATGACACGCTCCTGTCGGGCCGGCGATGCATTGCCGGCCCCGTAACGCCGGGATCACCGGCGGGAATAAAAAAGAACCTGCAAAGCACTTGGGGAAGGCTTATGGCTGCAGGTCCTGAAAACCGTTGAAGCGAAGCCTTACAGGCTCTTGGCGTTTTCCGCCAGGTAGTCGGCGACGCCCTTGGCGTCAGCCTTCATGCCTTTCTGGCCCGGACGCCAGCCGGCGGGGCAGACTTCGCCATGCTGCTCGGTAAATTGCAAGGCTTCGACCAGGCGGATCATCTCGTCGACTTCGCGACCCAGCGGCAGGTTGTTCACCACTTGGTGCTGGACCACGCCTTGCTGGTCGATCAGGAACGAAGCGCGCAGCGCCACGCCGTCATCGTGCTCGACACCGTAGGCACGGGTGATTTCGTGCTTGACGTCGGCGACCATGGTGAACTCGACTTCGCCGATGCCACCCTTCTCCACCGGCGTGCTGCGCCAGGCGTGGTGGGTGAACTGCGAGTCGATGGACACGCCAACCACTTCAACGCCCAGTTCGCGGAAGCGGCCGATGCGGTTGTTGTGGGCGATGATTTCCGACGGGCAGACAAAAGTGAAGTCCAGCGGCCAGAAGAACAGCACGACGTATTTGCCGCGCAGGGAAGAGAGCTTGAAGCTGTCGACGATCGAACCGTCACCCAACACCGCCGCCGCATCGAAATCAGGGGCTTGCTTGTTGACCAGAATACTCATGGGAACTCCTTGAAAAGCAGGGATTCGAAGGCGTTGAAAAAGAATGTGCGCACTGTAGCGAGGGGGCAAAGATTAAGGAAATATCCTTAAACAATCCACCTTATAGACTTGCTCTATATAGCCCTTCATCGCGTGGTTCTTTTCCTATGGGCGACTTTTCCGAGGATTTGTTACAGCCCGTTGCGCCGCTTCCAGGCGGCTTTCGTCGCGTCGGCAAACTCGGTAAGGTCGGCGCGTTTTCCATCGCTCGGAGCCTTATATGCAAGCCCCTGTCCTTTCCGGTCCACAGTACCTGCGCGAGGGCCTGAAACTGGTCCTGAGCCCCGGATTGCGGTTGTTCGTGCTGCTGCCGCTGGCGATCAACCTGCTGTTGTTCGTCGGCCTGATCTATCTCGCCGGCCATCAGTTCAGCCTGTGGGTCGATGCACTGATGCCCACCCTGCCGAGCTGGCTGAGCTTTCTCAGCTATGTGCTCTGGCCGCTGTTCGTGGTTCTGGTGGTGCTGATGGTGTTCTTCACCTTCACCTTGCTGGCGAACATCATCGCCGCCCCCTTCAACGGTTTTCTCGCGGAAAAGGTCGAAGTGGTACTGCGTGGCAAGGATGAATTCCCGCCCTTCAGTTGGGGCGAACTGACCGCCATGGTGCCGCGCACCCTGGGCCGCGAAATGCGCAAGCTCGGCTACTTCGTGCCGCGCGCGCTGGCGCTGTTCATTCTGTCGCTGATTCCGGTGGTGAACATCGTTGCCGCGCCGCTGTGGCTGCTGTTCGGTATCTGGATGATGGCGATCCAGTACATCGACTACCCCGCGGACAACAACAAAATGAGCTGGCAGGACATGCTCGCCTGGCTGCGGCAGAAGCGCTGGCAATCGCTGGGGTTTGGCGGGATTACCTACCTGGCGCTGATGATTCCGTTCGTGAATATCCTGATGATGCCGGCCGCCGTGGCTGGCGCCACGCTGTTCTGGGTGCGCGAGCGCACCTGATCCCCGTCATGGCCGGTGCCTTGCGCACCGGCCATCGTTTTCCCGCCCTTACTTGAGCTGGTTGGAGAACTGTCCTACCGCATTCACCACTTTCTGCGCGCCGTCCTGAATCTCGACGATCACCGTGCCGGTCTGCCCGGCCAGGGCCAGGCCCTGTTCAGCCTGACGCTTGCTGCTGTCGATGATGTCCACCGCAGCCTTGGCCAGTTGCTCGTTCTGCTGCACCACGCGGGCGATTTCCTCGGTGGCGCTGCTGGTACGCGAGGCCAGTTGGCGGACTTCGTCGGCAACCACGGCAAAGCCGCGGCCCTGCTCGCCGGCGCGGGCCGCTTCGATGGCGGCGTTGAGCGCCAGCAGGTTGGTCTGGCCAGCGATGTCGCTGATGGTCTTGATGATCGAACCGATGATCTGCGACTGCTTGTCCAGCGCTTCGATGCCGCTGGCGGCGTCCTGCATGTAGGTTTCCAGCCCGCGCATCACTTCCACGGTCTGGGTCACGACTTCAGTGGCACGACGTGCACTCTCGTCGGTGGCGACCGAGTTGCTGTAGGCGATATCGGCCGCCTGCGCGACCGCGTTTTCCTGGTTGACCTGCTCGGTGATCACGGTGGCGAACTTGACCACTTTGTAGAGCACGTCATGGGCGTCGATGATCGGGTTGTACGAGGCCTCCAGCCACACGGTACGGCCATGGGCATCGATGCGCTTGAAGCGCTCGGCGACGAATTCACCGCGACGCAGCTTCTCCCAGAACGCCTGGTAGGTGGCGGAGTTGTACTCTTCCGGCTCGCAGAACATACGGTGGTGTTTGCCGCGCACCTGCTCAAGGGTGTAGCCCATGGTCCGCAGGAAACGGTCGTTGGCGCTGAGCACCTCGCCATTGAGGTTGAATTCGATCACCGCGGTGGAACGCATCAACGCCTTGATCAGGCTTTCGTGCTCGCGGGAGCTTTCGATGGTGCGGGTCAGGTCGCTGGAGTGCAGGGTGAAATACTTGACGCGGCCATCGCTGTTTTTCACCGGCTGCAGGATCGAACGCAACCAGGCTTCCTCGCCATTGCCCCGCAGCAGGCGGAAAGCACCGTTGAGGTGTTCAGCACGGTTGATCGCATGGCGCATGCGCTGATAGAAATCCAGCGGTTTGACGTGATCGGGGACGATCTCCTCGATATGCCGGCCTAGCAGTTGCGAACTGTTGTACAGCATCTCTCTTTCGAAGTTGCCATTCACCGACTCGATGCGCCCGTTGGGGTCTAGTTGAAGCACCAGCATTTCACTGTCGAGGCTGCCTTTTACCTGTTCCAGGGACATCAGTTCTTCGCGTAATTCGAGAACTTCTTTTTTCAATTTGCTGTTGAACATCAACGCTCTCCTGGAGCGAAATCGTCATTCGGAATGTCGCTTTTATCGGCTGACAGGTGGCCATTCTTGAGCAGTAAAACCGGGAATATTTCGCGGTCCGAAAACGCTAGGGATCGGGCGTCACGGATACGTCACCAGAATGTCATACCGGCGCAATTTGGTCGCCGGAGACTGGCCATCATGACAACACTCCCGCTGCATATCACCCTAATCAGTGAAACCTTCCCACCGGAAATCAATGGCGTGGCCAATACCCTTGGTCGCCTCAGCGAAGGCCTGCGCCAGCGCGGCCACCGGGTCGAGCTGGTGCGCCCGCGGCAAAGCGATGACCCGCCGGGGCAGGCCGACAGTGACCAACTGCTCTGCCGCGGCTGGCCGCTGCCTGGTTATCCGGGGTTGCAGTGGGGACAAGTGTCGATGCACAAGCTGCTGCGACGCTGGCGGCGGGACCGGCCGGACGTGCTCTACATCGCCACCGAAGGCCCGCTGGGCCTGAGCGCCCTGCGCGCCGCGCGGCGCCTGGGAATTGCCGTGGTCAGCGGCTTCCACACCAATTTCCAGCAGTATTCCAGCCAGTACGGCCTGGGCTTGCTGGCCCGCGCCCTGACGCACTACCTGCGCTGGTTCCATCACCGCACCCACAGCACCCTGGTGCCCAGCCCGAGCCAGCGCCTGAACCTGGAACGCCGCGGCTTCGAACGCCTGACGCTGCTGTCTCGCGGCGTCGACGGCTGTCTGTTCAACCCGGCACGACGCAATCCGGCCCTACGCGAACAGTGGGGCCTGGGCGAAAACGATATCGCCCTGCTCTATGTCGGCCGCCTGGCCGCGGAGAAAAACCTGGGCATGCTCGGGCGCAGCCTGGAAGTGTTGCAGCAGAAATATCCACAGCGGCGCATGCGCCTGGTGATCGTCGGTGACGGCCCGCAATGGGCGGCGTTGCAGGAGCAATTGCCGGATGCGGTGTTCTGCGGCCCGCAACGCGGCGAACACCTGGCCGAGCACTATGCCTCTGGGGATATCTTTCTGTTTCCGAGCCTGACCGAAACATTCGGCAATGTGGTGCTGGAGGCCCTGGCGTCAGGGTTGGGCGTGGTTGCCTATGACGAAGCCGCGGCGGGCCAGCATATCCGCCACGGCCATAACGGCGCGCTGGCGATGCCCGGCGACGCGGCCGCCTTCATCGACGCCGCCTGCTGGCTGCTGGAGGACCGCGAGACCCTTCGTCGGGTCCGCCTCAATGCCCGCCAGCACGCCAGCCGTCAGGGTTGGCCGACGATCATCGAACAGTTCGAAGAACACCTGCGCGATGCCTGCGAGCCGCTGCATCCCGAGCAGACGGCCCACAGCGACCGGAGCGTGTTGGTCAAACCAGGCTCGTCAGCGCCTCACGGCTGAACGGCAGGATCTCGGCTTCGCGGCCATCGCGTACCTTGGCGGCCCAATCCGGGTCCACCAGCAGGGCACGGCCAACCGCCACCAGGTCGAACTCCTCGTTGTTCAGGCGCTGCAGCAGGTTTTCCAGGCTGGCCGGCTGCGCCACTTTGTCGGTGTCCACCATGAACTGCAGGAACTCGCCATCGAGCCCGACGCTGCCGACCGTGATGGTCGGCTTGCCGGTAAGCTGGCGGGTCCAGCCGGCCAGGTTGAGCGGCGAGCCGTCGAACTCCGGCTCCCAGAAGCGCCGGGTCGAGCAATGGAAAATGTCCACGCCGGCGTCGGACAGCGGCTTGAGGAAAGCCTCCAGCGCCTCGGGCGTGGTCACCAGGCGCGCGGTGTAGTCCTGCTGCTTCCACTGCGAGAAGCGGAAGATGATCGGGAAATCCGGACCGACGGCGGCACGGACGGCCTGGATCAGTTCGATGGCGAAGCGCGAACGGCCGGCCAGGTCGCCGCCGTATTCGTCGTCGCGGCGGTTGCTGGTTTCCCAGAAGAACTGGTCGACCAGGTAACCGTGGGCGCCGTGGATTTCCACGCCGTCCATGCCGATGGCCTTGGCGTCGCGGGCCGCCTGGGCGAAGGCGGCGATGACGTCCTGGATGTCCTCGTGGCTCATGCCGTGGACCACTTCCTGGCCATCCTTGAGTTTCTCGCTCGGGCCATAGCCCGGCACGCTGGCGTCCGGCTCGGTGCCGATGCGGCGCACGCTGCCCACGTGCCAGAGTTGCGGAACAATGCGCCCGCCCTCGGCGTGCACGGCCTCGACCACCTTCTTCCAGCCGGCCAGGGCGTCGTCACCATAGAAACGCGGCACGTTCGGGTAGCCATTGGCGGCCTTGTGGCCGACCGTGGTGCCTTCGGTGATGATCAGGCCGACACCGGCCGCAGCGCGGCGACGGTAGTAGTCCACCACCTTGGCGTGGGGCACGCCGCCGGGGCAGAAGGTGCGGGTCATCGGCGCCATGACCACGCGGGTCGGCAGCTCCAGGGCGCCCAGTTGGAAGGGGGTGAACAGTGGGTTGGCGGACATGTGGCGCTCCGTGGGGTGGCAAGAGCGCTTGAGGATAGGGTGGGGTTGAGGGAGGGCCCAGTACTATTGATTTGGGTGATTTTGCGGTAAAGGTCTGATGGTGGTCCTGGGGGCCTCATCGCTGCGGTTCGGCGCCCCAAGGCCAGCAAAGACTCAGGCCAGCGCCTTCTCGATCGCCTGCACCACCGTCGGATCATCCGGCGCAGTACGCGGCGAGAAGCGCGCCAGCACGCGCCCGTCCTTGCCCACCAGGAATTTCTCGAAGTTCCAGGTGATGTCCCCCGGAAACTCGGCGCCTTCGCCCGCCAGCAGCCGATACAGCGCATGCCGATGCGGCCCGTTGACCTCCAGCTTGCTGCCCAGCGGGAAGCTCACGCCGTAGTTGAGGCTGCAGAACTCGGCGATCTCCGCCTCGCTGCCCGGCTCTTGCCCGGCGAACTGGTTGCACGGCAGGCCCAGCACATTGAAGCCCTTGCCCTTGTACTGCTGATAGAGATTTTCCAGCGCGGCGTATTGCGGTGTCAGACCACACTTGGAGGCGACATTGACTACCAGCACCACCTGCCCCTTGAACGGCGCCAAGGACAGTTCCTTGCCGTCCAATGCCTGCAACTTCAGGTCGTGAAATGCACTCATGACGTACTCCCCTCTACAGATCCCTGCCGGTCACCGCACGGATGCGGCCCACTAAAAAGGCGCCCGGCCTGCCGCATGCCCCCTTGCGGGTTGCACGACGGAAGGGCCAAGGCGCCTTCGCGACTTTTTGAGCTTAGCGCAGAAAATCAGTGGTGATGGCCACCTTCGCCATGGACGTGGCCATGAGCGATTTCTTCTTCGCTGGCATCACGGATGCTGACGACCTTGACCTTGAAGTTCAGGCGCTGGCCAGCCAGTGGGTGGTTGCCGTCAACGGTAACGTCGTCGCCGTCCAGGTCGCGAATGGTGACGATCTGCATCTGGCCATCCGGCGCCGAAGCGTGGAACTGCATGCCAACTTCCAGTTGGTCGACACCTTCGAACATGCTGCGGTTCAGGGTGCTGACCAGCTCGGCCAGGTATTCGCCGTAAGCGTCTTCCGGCTCGATGGTGACGTCCAGCTCTTCATCGGCGCCTTTGCCTTCCAGGGCTTTTTCCAGGCCCGGAATGATGTTGCCGGCACCGTGCAGGTACACCAGCGGGGCGCCGCCGGCGGAGCTGTCGATGACCTCACCAGCGTCGTTGGTCAGGGTATAGTCGATGGAGACAGCCTTATTGGCGGCAATCAGCATGGGGCGAGACCTTTTGCATAAGAATGTTGAGCGAGCAAGTGTAACCAACGCCTCGCCTGAAAGCGAACGCAACCCGGACAGACGGGTCAGCCGGATTACCGGGTTTCATCAGGACGAAGACGGCCACTGGGTGGCCGAATTGTCCTGCGCTCACACCCAACACCTGCGCCACCAGCCGCCGTGGCAATCGCGGGCCTGGGTGCTCGACGCCGCCGAGCGTCAACGCCGCATCGGCCAGCCTTTTGCCTGCGGCTGGTGCGCTCAGGGGGTCGATAGCGATACCCTTGTCAATTGACTCTTTTGCACAGCTCATTTCGAGAAGCTCGCATGCAGACTTTTTTCATCGCGCCGACCGACTTCGGCGTCGGCCTGACTTCCATCAGCCTCGGCCTGGTCCGCACGCTGGAGCGGGCCGGCCTGAAGGTCGGCTTCTTCAAGCCGATCGCCCAGCCGCACCCCGGCGACACCGGCCCTGAACGCTCCACCGAACTGGTTTCGCGCACCCACGGCCTGAGGCCGCCCAAGCCACTGAGCCTGGGCCATGTCGAGCGCATGCTCGGCGACGGCCAACTGGATGAATTGCTCGAAGAAATCATCACCCTTTATCAACAGGCCTGCGTCGACAAGGACGTGCTGGTGGTCGAAGGCATGGTCCCGACCCGGCACGCCAGCTATGCTGCGAGGGTCAACCAGCACTTGGCCAAGAGCCTCGACGCCGAGGTGATCCTGGTCTCCGCGCCGGAAAACGACGTGCTCGCCGAGCTGTCCGGCCGGGTCGAGTTGCAGGCGCAACTGTTCGGCGGCCCCAAGGACCCGAAAGTCCTCGGCGTGATCCTCAACAAGGTGCGCAGCGACGACAGCATCACCGAGTTCGCCCGCCGCCTGCGCGAGCACTCGCCGTTGCTGCGCAGCGGCGACTTCCGCCTGCTCGGCTGCATTCCGTTCCAGGAAGGGCTCAACGACCCGCGCACCCGTGACGTCGCCGACCTGCTCGGCGCCCAGGTGCTCAACGCCGGCGACTACGAAACCCGGCGCATGAACAAGATCATCATCTGCGCCCGCACCGTGGCCAATACCGTGCCGTTGCTCAAGCCCGGCACCCTGGTGGTGACCCCCGGCGACCGCGACGACATCATCCTCGCCGTGAGCCTCGCGGCGATCAACGGCGTGCCGCTGGCCGGCCTGCTGCTGACCAGCGACAGCAAGCCCGACCCGCGCATCCTTGAACTCTGCCAGGGCGCCCTGCTTGCCGGCCTGCCGATCCTCTCTGTGAGCACCGGCTCCTACGACACCGCCAACCAGCTCAACGGTCTGAACAAGGAAATCCCGGTGGATGACCGCGAGCGCGCGGAAATCATCACCGACTTCGTCGCCAGCCACCTCGAAGCCGACTGGCTGCACCAGCGCTGCGGCACGCCGCGGGAGATGCGCCTGTCGCCGGCGGTGTTCCGCTACCGGTTGATCCAGCAGGCCCAGGCCGCCGACAAACGCATTGTCCTGCCCGAAGGCGCCGAGCCGATGACCGTGCAGGCCGCCGCTATCTGCCAGGCCCGCGGCATCGCCCGTTGCGTGCTGCTGGCCAAGCCGGATGACGTCCAGGCCGTGGCCCGTGCGCAAGGCATCACCCTGCCGGAGGGGCTGGAGATTCTCGACCCTGACCTGATCCGCGAACGCTACGTCGAACCGATGGTCAGCCTGCGCAAGAGCAAGAGCCTGAACGCGCCGATGGCCGAACAGCAACTGGAAGACCCGGTCGTGATCGGCACCATGATGCTGGCGCTGGACGAAGTGGATGGCCTGGTTTCCGGGCTGGTCCACTCCACCGCCAACACCATCCGCCCCGCCCTGCAACTGATCAAGACCGCGCCGGGCTGCAGCCTGGTGTCGTCGGTGTTCTTCATGCTCTTCCCGGAGCAGGTGCTGGTGTACGGCGACTGCGTGATGAACCCGCACCCGAGCGCCGCGGAACTGGCGGAAATCGCCCTGCAGAGCGCCGACTCCGCAGAAGCCTTCGGCATCGCGCCGCGCGTGGCGATGATCAGCTATTCCAGCGGTGATTCGGCCAGCGGCGAAGAAGTGGAAAAGGTCCGCGAAGCGACCCTGCTCGCCCAGGAAACCCAGCGCGGCCTGCTGATCGACGGCCCGTTGCAGTACGACGCCGCCGCCAACCAGGACATCGCCCGGCAACTGGCGCCCAACAGCCAGGTGGCCGGTCGCGCCACGGTGTTCGTGTTCCCCGACCTGAACACCGGCAACACCACCCACAAGGCGGTGCAGCGCAGCGCCGATTGCGTCAGCCTCGGGCCGATGCTGCAGGGCCTGCGCAAACCCGTGAACGACCTGCCGCGGGGCGCCCAGGTGGACGACATCGTCTACACCATCGCCCTGACCGCAATCCAGGCCAACCGCTCGATGGACGACTGACCCATGCTCGCTTCCCTGCCCGCGCCAGTGCGCGGAGTCATCGCCTCACTGCTGCTGGGGCTCAACACCATTGTCTGCTGCACGCCGTTGTTCATCGTCAGCCTGTTCAAGCTGTGCCTGCCGTTCGCGGCGGCGCAGCGGGTTACCGACGAACTGATGCGGCGTATCCACGAAACCTGGATCAGCAACAACAACGCCTGGATCAATCTGATCGGCAACACCCAATGGCAGGTCGAGGGCCTGGCCGGGCTGGACTACCAGCACAGCTACCTGGTTACCAGCAATCACCAGAGCTGGGTCGATATCCTGGTGCTGCAATACGTGCTCAACCGGCGCATCCGGCCGCTGAAATTCTTTCTCAAGCAGGTGCTGATCTGGGTGCCGGTGATTGGCCTGGCCTGGTGGGCACTGGGCTTTCCGTTCATGAAGCGCTACAGCAAGGCGTACCTGGACAAGCACCCGGAAAAACGCGGCAAGGACCTGCAAACCACCCGCAAGACCTGCGCGAAATTCCGCGGCAAACCCACGGCGATCTTCAACTTCGCCGAGGGCACCCGCTTCACCGCGGCCAAGCATCGCCAGCAGCAGTCACCGTTCAAGCACCTGCTCAAGCCCAAGGCCGGCGGCATCGCCTTCGTGCTGGATGCGATGGGTGACCAACTGGAGTCGATCATCGACGTGACCATCCACTACCCCGAAGGCGCGCCGGGGTTCTGGGATCTGTTATGCGGACGAGTGCGGCGGATCGAGGTGCAGTTCGAGGAACTGGCGATTCCAGAGGATTTCCTCGGTCGCAGCTATGACCAGGATGAGGTGTACCGGGCGGAGTTCCAGCGCTGGATCAACCGGTTGTGGGAAGTGAAGGATGGGCGGTTGGAAAAGTTGAAATCGCGTTGAGAGCATCGCGACGGTTCGGCGCCCCGACAAGCTCGCTCCTACAGGTGTTGCATGTCCCTGTAGGAGCGAGCTTGTCGGGGCGCCGAACCGTCGCGAAAATCACTGATAATTCTGCCCGGGAATCGGCTTCAGATTCACCTCGACCCGACGGTTCTGCGCCCGCCCGTTGGCATCGGCATTGCTCGCGATCGGCTGGTCAGGGCCCATGCCGCGCACGCTCACCCGCGACGAATCAACACCCTGCGAAGTCAGGTAAGTACTGACCGCCTGCGCGCGGCGCTGCGACAGGTCCATGTTGTGCTGGCGGCTGCCGGTGCTGTCGGTGAAACCGACGACTTCGATGGTGTTCTGGTTGAACTGCTTGAACGAGTTCGCCAGGTTGTTCAGCGGCGAATAGAAGCTCGGGGCGATGTTCGCCGAGTCGGTGGCGAAGGTGATGTTGCCCGGCATGATCAGCTTGATCTGGTCACCCTCGCGCTGAACTTCAACGCCGGTGTTGGCCATGCTTTCACGCAGTGCGGCTTCCTGCTTGTCGGCGTAGTAGCCATAACCTGCGGCGGCTGCGCCCACTGCGGCGGCGCCGATCAGCGCGCCCTTGCCGCGGTTGTTGTGGTCGATGGCGGCACCGGCGATGGCGCCGGCCAGTGCGCCCAGGCCGCCGTACTTGGCGGTTTTGCTCATCCCTGTGGAGCCTTGTGCCTGACCCTGGTTGTCATAGGGATTCTGGCTGGCACAGCCGGACATCAGGGCGGCGGCGGTAGCGACGATAATCAAACGACGCATGGTTAACATGGACAAGCTCCTGCAGTAATTCGTATAGGCAACGGACGCTCTTGGTCCTCTGCCAGCCTTGGAACGCGGCCGGGTGGAAAAATTCCCCGCGGGCATCAGGCCCGTACGAACGGGTTCTGGCGCATTTCCTCGCCCAGGCGGGTGTCGGGACCATGCCCGGCAACCACCGTCGCCTCTTCATCGAGGCTGTACAACCGCTCTCTGATCGAACGAACGATAGTCGCCTGGTCGCCGCCCCACAAATCGGTGCGGCCAATTCCACGACGGAACAAGGTATCGCCCGCGATCAACAGCTTGGCGTCGGCGAACCAGAAACTCATCGATCCCGGCGTATGCCCTGGCGTGTGCAATGCCACGCCGCAACCACAGGCCAGTTCCTCGTCATCCGCCAGCCAGCGGTCCGGCGAAGGGACCGGGACATAGGGCACGCCGAACATGCGGCACTGCATCTCGAGGTTGTCCCACAAGAACTGATCGTCCTTGTGCAGGTGCAGGGTGGCGCCGGTCTTCTCTTTCAACTGCCCGGACGCCAGGAAGTGATCGAGATGGGCGTGGGTGTGGATGATGCTGACCACCTTAAGGCCGTGGGCGTCGAGGCGTTTGATAATCAGGTCCGGGTCGCCGCCCGGGTCGACGACAATCGCTTTCTTCGTCACGGGATCACCGATGATCGTGCAGTTGCACTGCAACGGGCCGACGGGGAAGGTTTCGCGGATAAGCGTGGTGGGTGCGGGATTCATGGCAGCGTCCTCTCAGGCGAATCGGCCATTCTGGCCCCACCCGCCCCCTCAGATCCAGGGCAGCAGCACACTCACCGCCAACGGCAACGCCAGCGCCGCCAACAGCGTCTGCCCGGCAATGATCCCCGCCATCAGCGGCGCATCGCCGCCCAGTTGCCGGGCCATGATGTAGGACGACGAGGCGGTCGGCAGCGCCTGGAACAGCAACACCGCGACCGCCGCCTCGCCCTTGAGGCCGAACAGGTGGCAGGCCGCGAGGGTGATCAGCGGCATCACCATGAATTTCGCCACCGACGACAATCCCACCGGGCGCAGCCAACTGCGCACCGCGCGCAGGTCCAGCGCCGCGCCCACGCACAGCAGGCCCAGCGGCAGCGAGGCCTGGCCCAGCGTCTTCAGCAATGGCTCGATCGCCAGCGGCAAGCCCAACCCGGTGACATGCAGCAGGATGCCGCCGGCGCAGGCCATCAACAGCGGGTTCAACGCCAGTTGCTTCACCACCCCGCCCAACGACAGCCGCCCCGCCGTGCCATACCGGGCGAACACCAACACGCAGAGAATATTCACGGTCGGCACGATGGCGGCGTTGGCCACCGCCGCCAGGGCGATGCCCTGCGCCCCGAACAAGCCGGCCGCCGCCGAAACGCCGACGTAATTGTTGAACCGCACGCCGCCCTGGAACACCGAGGTGAACGCCGCGTCATCGACACGGAAACAGCGCCGCAACGCCACCAGCAGTGCCGCGACCAATACCGTGGAAGACACCAGCGCCAGCACCATGCCTTGCACCGGCACGCCATCGAGCCTGGCTGTGGACAGGCCGTGAAGAAACAGCGCCGGCAGCAGCACGTAGTAACCCAGGCGCTCGGCCTGCGGCCAGAAGCCGTCGGCGAGGAACTGACTGTGTCGCAGCCAGGCACCCAGGGCGATCAACAACGCGATGGGCAACAGCGCCAACAGCAGGGAAAGGGTCATCGCGCACTCCGGGGCACCAAGGGATGAGCGCTACGATAAAGACCCGGATGCTTGATTAAAAACGATGAATTCTTGAGCCATCCTCAAGTTTTACTCATCAGTCAGCGCAGCCTGGCGGCGCACCGCCTGGGCCAGAGCCGCCGCCAGCCGACCCCTCGGCCGGTCTTCGCGCTCGATCAACACCACCTGGCGGGTCCGTTGCGGATCACCGAACGGCATCAGGGCCAACAGGCCAAGACGTTCCAGGTTGCGCCGGGACGACGGCACGATGGACACCCCCAGCCCGCTGGCGACCATCTGGATAATCGCCTCCTGGCTGTCCAGCTCCATGGTGGTCCGCACCCGCAGGCGCAAACGCCGCAACTCCCGCTCGATGGTGCGCCCGGCCCAGGCCCGGCGGTCGAAACGGATGAAGGGCTGCTCCTGCAACAAGCGCCGCGGCTCGACCTGCGCCAACGCCAGCGGCGCAATGATCCAGAACCCTTCCTCGTACAACGAAGTGCTGACCAAGCCGTACGGGTGCGGTTTGACCGGCTCGGTGGTGACCGCCGCGTCCAGCTCGCCCGCCTCGACCCGCGTCGCCAGTTCGGCCGACATGCCCGAGGCGACGTTGACCCGCAGATGCGGGTGCTCGGCGCTCAGCGCGGCCAGGGCCTTGGGCAAGAGCCCGGCCAGCGTGGTGTGAATCGCCCCCACCCGCAGGCGCCCGCGCAACTCGCCGTCTTCGCCGAGTTCGGCGGCGATGCTGTCGTACAGCGCGAGGATTTCCCGCGCCCGCTCCAGCGCCAGGTGCCCGGCCTCGGTCAGCACCGGCAAGCGCCGCGAGCGGTCGAACAGCGGCGCGTTGAATTCTTCCTCAAGGCCACGGATATGCAGGCTCACCGCCGATTGCGTGAGGTGCACCGCGTCGGCGGCGCGGGCGAACGAGCCGTGCTGGGCGATGGCAACCAGGGTTCGCAGGGCGCGCAATGACATGGGAAAGATCCGTGGGAAAAGTCGCTACAGATTAGCAATCCGGCGGCGATGCGTCTGCGCTGGGCGCCGGCTGTCGCGAATGGACCTGCCCTCTGTCGCTCACAATAGTGTCAATCCGTTTGAACTCGCTATCCTCAGAGAAAGTCTCGACAGAAGACGGGTTGTGCTTGACGTGCGAGTGACATCCCGTCCCGGAAATTCACCTAACGGGACACGCCAATGCCAGGGAAAAATCGCCGAAGCCTCAAGGCCAGAGCCACCATCATTTGCCTGCGCAGCGGCAGGGTCCTGCTGGTGCGCAAAAAGGGCGGCAAGTGGAACTTCCCCGGCGGCACCATCGAGTCCGGTGAGCAGCCCGTCGAAGCCGCCGCCCGCGAGCTGAAAGAAGAAACCCGCATTCGCAGCCTCGGCCTGTTGCAGCTCTGCACCCTGGAGGTCGACGGGGTCGTCCATCACATCTTCACCACCCAGCTCGGCGACTACGCCGACGCGGTGGCCGACAACGAAATCGTCGCCTGCAAATGGGTCCGCCGCGACGCGCTCACCGCCACCCTGCTCACCCCCACCGCCGCCGCCCTGATAAGCCGTCAACTGCCCGCCTTGAGCGCCTGATCGAGCGAACCGAGCGCCGCACTTTGCACGGTGACCAAGCGGTCCGTCATGCAAATTGCAGACGCGGCACTTCGCCATCTATCTGTAAGCCCATGATTTTCAATAGATAACCCCTCAGCCAAAAGCGGCACGGCTTTCGCAATATTCCCAGGGATAACTCAGCGCCGGCGCCACCGCTGCCGGCGCGCACCTTATGCCTGGAGAAAACCATGAATGCCATCGACCTGCTGGAAGGCGATCACGAACGGGTCAAGGCCCTGCTGGCCGAGCTGAGCGACTCCACCGAGCGCGGTGTCAAAAAACGCACCGAACTGCTGGCCAAACTGGAGCGGGAAATCACCCTGCACACCCAGCTCGAAGAAGAAATCCTCTACCCCGCGTTCAAGTCCGAGGGCGGCAAGGAACAGGACGTCATGTACTACGAAGCCAAGGAAGAGCACCGCACCGTGGACTCCCTGGTGTTGCCCGACCTGAAGCACACCGACCCTGGCACTCCGGAGTTTTCCGGGCGGGTGAAGGTCGTCAAGGAACTGCTCGAGCACCATATCGAGGAAGAGGAAAAAGAGATGTTCCCGCAGGCTCGCAAGCTGTTGGGCAAGGCCAAGCTGGAGGAGCTGGGTGCCCAGATGGAAGCGATGAAGGCCGAGTACAAAAAAGCCTTCCGCGGCCAGGCATCGGCCTAGAACGCCTGCCGCGCACCGCTTTGAACGTGAAATGACCCGTGAGTCCCTGGCTCATGGGCAGAAACAAAGGAGGGGATTTCAATGGCAGGACCGCAACTGTACGTCATCGACTACGAGCTTCAGGGCAAGCAGCGCTCATTCATCATCCGTCTTGAGCACATGGACAACGTCGAGGCCTGGCACTGGGCGAGCTGCGATGCCGGGGTGGGTGTGATACCGCGTTTTGGTCAGCAGAAGATCAAGAAAGTCAGCCGACCCATGGCCGAGCGCTATGGCATCGCCAATGTCAGATGGAGGGTTTCCGGCCAGGGCCAGGAATTCGTACCGACGCCGGTCGACCCGAAGAAATTCGCCGAGTCCGATTGAGCCGCGCAACGCATGCGAAGGGCCGCAACGCGGCCCTCATCACAACCCCTTCGCCATCTCCGCCGTCCCCGCCCAGCCCAGCGCCTGATACAGCGGCCGCCCCGCCTCGGTGGCATGCAATATCGCGAACCCCAGCCCGCGCCGCGCGAACTCCGCCTCTCCCAGCCGCATCAACTTCGACGCCAGCCCGCGGCGCCGATACCCCGGCTCGACGTAGACATTGAGCACATACCCGCGCTGATCGACCGCCGGGTGCGCCGGATGCGGCGGCCATTCGATGCTCATCAACCCGATCGCCGCCGCCGGCGCATCGCCCTCCAGCACCACGAACCCGTAATAGCGCCCGTCTGCCAGGCGTGGCTCCAGCCAGGGCCGAAAGTGCTGCGTCATCCGCCGCAGGTTCTGCGCATCGCCACCGGCCTCGAGAAACATCGCCTCGCGATGACGGCAAACCATCTCGCGATCCCCCGTTTCAAGCCGGCGCAGCGTAAAGCCAGAGAAGTCGAGATCACCGGGAATGTCGTTCATTGCGTCGTACCTTGGTCGGAGTTCCAGATTCTCGCGCAACCCGTACCGGGCCGTTAGACACAGATCCCGGACCCGCCTGCCATACAGATTTGCCGGCGTTGCCGCCGCCTCCGCGCCCGTGCGACCAAAGCACTATCGGTAGAAACAGTGTGGGGTCGACGAAAAAAAACTTCTTTGTGGGCGCCGCGAATGTCCGCTATCAATTGCACAAAGCGCCTGCCAAGCAGGCATTCGATGCATTCAATGCAACAGGACCGAACCGTTCAGATGAATAACAACAAGACGACGGACGCTGTAGCCCTCCCCGCCCCCACCCACTGGATCGGCCCTGCGGCCTTCGCCTTGCTGGCCTTCGCCGCCAATTCGATCTTCTGCCGCCTGGCCCTGGTCAACGACGCCATCGACCCGCACAGCTTCACCGCCGTGCGCCTGCTCAGCGGTGCGGCCTTCCTGTTGCTGCTGGTCAGGCTGCGCCAGCCCGGCACGCCACTGGGCGGTAGCTGGAAAGGCGCACTGGCGCTGTTTCTCTATGCCTGGCTGTTTTCCATCGCCTACGTACGACTGGGCGCTGGCGTCGGGGCGTTGATCCTGTTCGGCGCGGTGCAGATCACCATGTTCGCGGTCTCCTGGCTGCGGGGCGACGGCGTTGCTCCGCGGGTGCTGCTGGGCATGCTCATCGCCTTTGCCGGGCTGGTTGCCCTGCTCCTGCCCGGCGCCAACGCCCCTGCGCCGGGCAGCGCGCTGATCATGGTGGTATCGGGCATTGCGTGGGGCGCCTACTCGCTGATTGGCAGGGGCTCGACCCACCCGGTGAGCGACACCGCCGGCAACTTCACCCGTGCCCTGCCACTGCTGCTGGTGCCGGCGCTGGCGGCGGTGTTCGCCGGGCACCTGCGGATCGGCTCTGCCGGCCTGTTCTATGCCCTCGGCTCCGGCATCCTCGCCTCGGGCGCTGGCTACGCGGTGTGGTACGGCGTCCTCAAACAGATCAGCGCGCAACAGGCTGCGACCCTGCAGTTGAGCGTGCCGGTGATCGCCGCGCTGGGCGGGGTGATGGTGTTGAGTGAGCCGGTGTCGATGAGGCTGGTGGGGGCTTCGGTGGTGGTGCTGGGTGGGGTGGGGCTGGCGTTGAGTGGGCGGAAATAGAAGCCCGCTTGAAGCCTTGATCCCCCGCGTACGGCTGCCACCCATTTGTTTGACAGCGAATTCGTGGCGGCTCCAACTGCAAGGTAGACGCCATGAAAAAGATCGTTCCAGATCCCCCATTCTCTTCCTCTATCAAACCACCCGGCCGCCGCCTGCCACCCGCAGATCGTCGCCTGGCCCCATGCCGATGTTGAAAACGGTCTGCAACAGCTGTCGAGGTTGCTTCGCTCGGCGACCGAATCCAATTACCAAGCCTGTGAACAAGCCGACTGCCGGGTCGAGGCATTGATCTGGAACACCCAGTTCATGCTGTAGGCGGCACAGGACGTCAGGTCACCGCGAAACGGCGTCCGGTGAATCCGCTCCCACAGAATGGTGAGCGGTTGGCGGTTTGCGATTGCCGCCGTCGGCCACGGCGGGGTTGTCCTACTCCGCGCCGACAGCCGCAGCGCATCTCCACAGCAAAAAAATATCCCGCCCTCAGAAACTTGTTTTCGACATCCCAGTCTGTAATAGCAAGCTGCCACTTCCGCTGTGGCAGCGCCCTCGCCCATGACCTGCGCGGGCCTGAAAACCTCCCGTAAATCACGAGCCCCCTCGTAAGGAAACACCCATGAAACTCAAGGTTGTGCTGTTGAGTGCGGTCCTGCTCGCCTCGCCTTTGTCCCAGGCGTTCGCCGACACCTGTCGGGAGAACATTTTCGGCGGACAGGACTGTCAGTATAGCGACGGCACCAGCTCCACCAGCCGCTCCAACATCTTTGGCGGACAAGACACCGATTACAGCGACGGGCGCCGCTCAACCAGCCGCGAAAACATCTTCGGCGGGCAGGACACCAACAACAGCGACGGCACCAGCTCTACCAGCCGCTCCAATATCTTCGGTGGACAAGACACCGATTACAGCGACGGGCGTCGCTCAACCAGCCGGGAGAACATCTTCGGCGGGCAAGACACCAACAACAGCGACGGCAGCAGCTCGACGAGCCGTTCCAACATCTTTGGTGGGCAGGACACGGACCACTCGGAGTAGCAGCTAACACATGGCCTTGGTAGTGGCGCCGGGGCTGTACGGCCAGCTTTTATCTTCGCGCCAGTCCACCATCCGCACGCCGAGGATCAGGCTGGCGCTGTCGGTCAGGTGCCGGCGCGAGGTCAGGTAGGTGGCGTATTGGGTCGCTGTCAAGGTTGCGGGAAGGTGGATGCTGACACTCAAACGATGCCCACGCGCCGCATAAGGCTGAGTACTATGCGGGGCATCACTTTCCAGGATGGAAACCCCACGGTGAATCGCCCCGGATTCTCTGGACACCTTGCAAGCTCATTGCGTAACGCTTTTCAAACTCTACCGGTGACTGAGGTGACTCCACTAATCGTGAGAGGTTACCCATGAAAAAGCTCGTCCCCGATCCACCACCCATCACCACTACCCACCATCCCTTCAGCCCTTTCCCGACCACAAAAGCCCCCTTGTTCGCCGTCTGCGACGGTGTCGAAATCGGCCACGCCCTGGAGCAGCTCGCGGGATTGCTGCGTTTGTCGTGGGACAGTAATTACCTGGCCTGCGAAACAGCGGAAACCAACAGCGGAATGAGCGAATTGCTCTGGTCCACCCAGCATGTCCTCGAGATGTCGCAGGCGCTGGTGGATTCATTACTGGCAGGCGTGGCGAGGCAACAGGCCGCGCGCTGAGCCGGCTGAATGTTGCGGGGGCCGCATTCGCGGCCCCACCGCTGTTCTGAAGAAGGGGCTGACACCAAGGCCATTTCCGTCCTACGCAGGCGCAAAGCCCGGCTGACTGTCCTACCGCCAGGCATGGGGAATAATTGCCCGCTCACTGCATCGGAGCTGACCCTCATGAATCCCGGCTACTACCTGCTGGCCGTTATCGGCTTTTTGCTCTCAGGGTGTGGAACCTTCAACACCGTTGTGCGCGGCGATGATGTCACCGCGAAGAATCTCAAGGAATGGCGCACCCAGTGTTCATCGCTGCCCCGTGTCTACAGCGGTGCGATTTACAACTTCTGCATTCTCAATGGCGCACCCAATCCGTCCACCGAGGCCCCTGGGTCACCCGGCGGCATTCCGTTCGTGATCTGGGATATCGCGCTTTCCGGTGCGCTGGACACACTGGCCCTGCCGTACACGATTTATCGGCAGGTTGGGGATGGGAATATCGAGTTGCGCCACTGATTTCTGATGGGTTTGAGGGCCTCGTCAGCCACTTGCAATCCTGTAGGAGCGGATTCATCCGCTCCTACAGTTTGCGGTGATATGACGCTTTTTACTTGCCTGCGAGATGTGTAGATATCCATGCTCATCGCTGGCAAGCCAGATCGTCGAGCCACCGAGCCGCAGCGATGACAGACTAAAATCCCCCATCAATCACGGCAAATACATCCTGAACAACCCGCCTCCCAACGCCCCGCCGTTGGCAATCTCGATCCGGCCCTGCACGCCATTACGCTCATGCAGCGCGGCGATGCGGGCGGCGAAGTACAGGCCCAGGCCAGTGCTCGCGGTGCTGTGTTCGATGCCCTGCACATACTGCTCCTGCTGCTCGATCATCTTCGCAGGGAAGCCGGTGCCGTCGTCGTTGATGCTGATGACCAGCATCTCGCCCTCTTCCCGCACCGTCACCAGCAACGCGTGCCCGGCATAGCGGGTGGCGTTGTTGATGATGTTGGACACCACCGACCCCACCAGCTCGCGGTCGAAGAAGCCCAGCGGCGTAGCCTCATCAATCTCGAAGCGGGCAACGATGTCGCGGCTGACGAGAATGCCCTCGTAGCCAGCGAGCAACCCGCCGATAAAGTCATCGAGGTCGTGGTAGTCAGGGAGCATCGGCAACTGGTTGATGCCCAGTTTGTACAGGCCAAGCAACTGCACGAGCATGCCGTTGAGGTGGGCGAACTCGTGCTCGATCACCACCTGCTCCGGCGCGTGGTGCTGTTGGTCCTGCAGACGTGCCTGCCACTGGCTGTGGGCCTGCATGAGCATGGCGAGGGAGTTCTTCATGTCGTGCACGGTGGAGGCGATCACCGTGGAAAAATCCAGCCCCGATTGCTTAGACATCATGTCCCCACGGCGCGGATGCGCAGTTTGCGGTAGCGCTCATAGCGCGGATCGGTATCGGGAATGCCGGCCACCTTGGCCAGGCAATCGCGACATTCCTGCAGCACCGCCGCCGCCGGTTGCTCACCCCCCAGACGCAGCAGCGCCTGGGCGGTGTTGAGGGCGATGCTGATGTTCTTCGGTTGCAGTTTCAGCGCCTTGCGGAACAGTTCCAGGGCTTCGGTCATCTGCCCGGCCTGGTAGCTGCGCACGCCTTGGCGGTTGAGGTCGACCGCTTCGTTGCCAGCGCCGAGGATGGAAGGATCGTCGGTGAGCTTGGCGATGTTTTTCATTACCGCGTTGTCGTCGCCGTAGACCTCGACGCAGTTTTTCAGAATCGATTTGCCGGCGTCTTCCTGGCCCAGTTGCTTGAGCTGCGCGGCCACGGCGAGGGCAGCTTCGGCGGAGAAGAACTGGTCCATGGTGTCGAGGCGGGCCATGGCTGCCTCGGTCAGTTTGGCGGCGGTCTCGGCGTCGCCGGCCTGCTGCAGGCCGGTGGCCTTGATCAGGCGGGCGCGCACTTGCAGGCCCTGGTCTTCGCCGTATTCCTTGGCGACATCGCCGAGCACCTGGTTGATCTCGACCCTGGTACGCGCATCGAGACCGTTGCCGGCGTTCTTGCTGATCAGCGCCTGGGCCAGGCCGAGGTTGCTTTCCGGGTCTTTGAAGCGCGAGTTCTGGCCCTGGCTGACGGCCTGGCGATACGCCCGCGAAGCGCTGTCGAAGTCGGCGTTGCCCAAGGCCAGCTTGCCCAGCAGCATCTGCCGCTTGACCGCCAGCGGCGACAGCCGCACCGCGTCTTCCAGCACATGCTGGGCGCGGCGGTGTTCGCCGCTGGCGGTGAGCACTTCGGCGAGGCCGTCGTACAGGCCGGGCATCATCGAGAAGCTTTTGATCGCCTGTTCGTAGACGTCTTGGGCCTGGGCGACCTGGCCGCGCTTGAACATCAGTTTGCCCAGTGCCGCGTAGGCCCAGGGCGTCGGGCGGTTGGCCAGAATCGCCTTGAGGAACCGCTCCAGTTCTTCATGGCGGTTCAGCGCGGCCATGGCGTCGGCGCGGTAACGCAGGCACAGCGGGGCGAAGCGCGGGTCCTGGCGGCAGAGCTGCTCGCAGGCCACCAGCACTTCGGCCGGGCGGCCACGGTCCAGCGCCTGGAGAATCGGCTTGAGCAGGGTTTTGCGCTGCACCAGTTTGTCCAGCCGCTGGGTCAGGCCGACCCGGTTGAAGGGCTTGGTCAGGTAGGCGTCGGGTTCGTATTCGAGGGCGCTGAGCACCACCGCCTGGCTGCTTTCGGCGGTGATCATGACGAAGATCGCTTCGTGGCTGATCAGCTTGTCCAGCATCAGGTCTTCAAGCACCTGCTGGCCGTTCTTCTTGCCGTCGCCCATGTGGAAGTCGTGCAGGACGAAGTCGTAGCGCTTCTGCGCGCACATGCGAAGGGCGGTTTCACCGCTTTCGGCGGTGTCGACGTCCTTGATGCCCATTTCGCGCAGCATCGATCGCAACGACGTCCGGAAATCGGTGAAGTCGTCGACGATCAGAAAACTCTTTTGGCTGTAAACCAGCATCCACAAAACCTGTCATTGAAATAATTGAGACGCCCGCACACGCAAGGACAGGCCCGGCATCGCCGCAAGGGAGGCACGATCACCCGCAACCCTCGCTACGCTATCGGCAGCGCGCAACCATTGCTTGAGCCGGGGAGACACGCTGTTGTGCTGATCGCACGGGAGGGTGAAACAAGGGCGCCGGAGCAGCTAAATAGCAATGTGCCATTATCGCCGTCCGGCGTGCGCCTTACAACGCGCAGTGATCGCAGACGAGAGCTGTCTCTCAGTTGGCAGGAGTGGCGACGGTCTCGGCACGGCGTTGGCGGCTGTAGCTCAGCACCCAATGGGCAACCAGGCCGAAGATCAGCCCCCAGAACGCTGCGGCCAAGCCGAGGAAGCTCATGCCCGAGGCGGTCACCAGGAAGGTGATCAGCGCCGCTTCACGCTGCTTTTCATCAGCCATGGCGCCCGCCAGCCCCGTCATGATCGCGCCGAACAGCGCCAGCCCGGCCAACGCGGCGATCAACTCTTTGGGCAAGGCGGAAAACACCGAGGCCAGGGTCGCGCCGAAAGTGCCCATGAGGATGTAGAACACCCCGCAGGCGATCCCCGCGATGTAGCGTTTGCTGGGTTGTTCGTGGGCTTCGCGGCCGGTGCAGATAGCTGCGGTGATTGCCGCCAGGTTGAAACCGTGGGAACCGAACGGCGCCAGCAGGACCGAGCCAATGGCGGTGACCGCGAGGATCGGCCGCGCCGGGGTGGTGTAGCCGGCGCTGCGCATCACCGCCATGCCCGGCACGTATTGCCCGGTGAGGCTGACCAGCGCCAGCGGCAGGCCGATGTTGATGATCGCGTGCCAGCTCCATTGCGGCGTGATGAACGCCGGTTCAGCCAGGGCCAGGGTCAGCGCCGAGCCGTTCAACTGGCCGAGCAGGCCGGCCACCGCGCAACCGACGATCAGCACCGAGAGAATCGCGTAGCGCGGCGACAGGCGCTTGAACACCAGGTAACTGGCGAACATCGACAGTACCAGCCACGGCTGCACCTTGATCGAGGTGAACAGCTCGGCGCCGAAGCGGAACAAGATGCCGGCCAGCATCGCCGCCGCGATGGCCTTGGGCAGGCGGCTCATCAGTTTGTCGAAGGCGCCGCTCAAGCCGACCAGCGCAATGACCAGAGCGGCGACGATATACGCCCCCACCGCTTCGGCCAGCGACACCTGCGGCAGCATCGACACCAGCAACGCCGCGCCAGGCGTGGACCACGCGGTAATCACCGGCGCGCGCAGACGCCAGCTCAGCAACAGGCCAGTGACGCCACTGCCAATGGAGATTGCCCAGATCCACGACGACACCTCGGCGGGCGACAACTGCGCCTCGCGGGCGGCCTGGAACACGATGATCAGCGGGCCGGCGTAGGAAATGATCACAGCGATCAACCCGGCGACAATCGCCGACAGCGAACAGTCTTTTCTCAGCGTTTCCATACAGTCTCCAGTGGCGGGCGGGGAGCAAATTGATTCGATTCATTTCAAATCTATTCGATTCAATCGAATCAATTCAATAGACTCAATTAAACATTTTGAAATATCTTCTCCCTCAACCCTGTCGCCGACAGCGCTGTATTGATCGCCCCATCGGGCCGATTGCTGCGATGTGATAGGCTCGATCCACTTGTTTTCACCGGTAGCAAATGTCCATGTGGGTCCCCCTTCTCAACGCCTTCAACCAACCCGTTTACCTGTCGATTGCCGACGCCCTGGCGCGGGATATCGCCAGCGGCCTGCTCAGCCCCGGCGAGCGCCTGCCGACCTTGCGCGAGCTGGCCCAGGCGCTGCAGGTCACGCCGGGCACGGTCAGCCGCGCCTACAGCGAGGCGCAGCGGCGCGGGTTGTTGCAGGGTGAAGTCGGCCGCGGCACCTACGTCCGCGCCACGCCTGCGACCGAGATCAGCGCGCCCCCCGCCGTCGCGACCTCGCCGTTGCAGGGCAGCTCGCAGGTGCTGGACCTGTCCATCATCAAACCCGCCGGCGACACCGCCACGTCCTGGCTGCGCGGCGCGCTGGTGGAACTGGCCAACGGAACCGACTTCGCCCAGACCCTCGATTACGCCCCCGACGGCGGTCATCCCGCGCACCGCGAAGCCGGCGCGCAATGGCTGCGGCACTCGCTGCCGGACGCCGTATGGCAACAGGTGGTGATTACCGCCGGCGCCCAGCACGGGCTGCTGGTGGCGATCAGCGCGCTGACCGAATACAACGACCTGATCCTCTGCGAGTCGCTGTGCTACCCGGGGATCATCTCCCTGGCCCACAGCCTGCAACGGCGCCTGCGCGGCGTTGAGATGGACGAACAAGGCATCATCCCGGCGTCGCTGCGCGAGCTGTGCCAGCGTGAGCGCCCGACGATGCTGGTGTGTGTCGCCACCTGCCAGAACCCCACCACCGCCACCATGTCGCATGAACGTCGGGCGGAGATCGCGGCGATTGCCGAAGAGTTCGACTTCCTGATCCTGGACGACGACATCTACGGTTTCCTCGCCAGCGACACCACCCTGCGGCCGTTGGCGAGCTATGCGCCGGAGCGTTCGGTGTACCTCACCAGCTTGTCCAAGTCGGTGCTGCCGGCGCTGCGCATCGGCTACCTGTACAGCCCGCCGCGGCTGCTGTCGCGGCTGACGGCGATGGTGCGCAGCAGCGTCTGGATGCCGTCGCCGCTGACTGCGCAACTGGCGAGCAACATCATTGCCGAAGGGCTGGAATTGAAACTGGTGCGGCTCCAACGCGAAGAAGCGGCGCGCCGCCAGGCGTTGGCGCGCGAGCTGCTACCAGGATTGCGAATCAAGGCCGAGGCTCACAGCTATCACCTCTGGCTGGAACTGCCGGAGCCGTGGAGCGCGGATGAATTCACCACATTGGCGCGGGCGCAGGGGGTGAAAGTCCTCAGCGGATCGCAGTTCCAGCCCGAGCGCAACGGCGAGACACGCGGCGTGCGGGTGGTGCTGATGTCACCGACCCGCGAGGATGAATTGAGGTTCGCGTTGACCCAGTTGGCGAGCCTGGCGGGGGCTTCGGATCCGCGGCGGTTTTATTGATTTGAATGCAGGGTTGGCGCTGCCGGCCTCATCGCTGGCAAGCCCGCTGCCACAGGGATTTGTGTGAGCGGGTGAGATCTATTGCAGGGCTGTGGTGTTCAATCACCACAGCCCCCGTGGGAGCTGGCTTGCCAGCGATGAGTCCAGCAAGAGCACCACCACTTACCGCACAAACACCTGCGCCGTAGTAATCGCCATATCCCCCCCCGGCAACTGGATCTTGCCCTTCGGCTCAAGGCTATCGGCATCAAAAATAGCGATGTCGTTGTAGGTGCCCGCAAGGTAGATCCGCGTCCCCGCCTTGTTCATCGAGACGCAGTAGTACGAGTGATCCAGGGTCGCGGCCTTGATCAGTTTTTTCTCCTTGATGTCGTACTTGGCCAGGCGATTGAGCACGCCATAAACCACATTCGGGTCGGTCGGCGAGCGCATGCCGCTGAAGTAGATTTCGGTCAGCGGGCCGAAGTCGACGGTCTGGCTCTTGCCGGTAGCAAGGTCGATGTTGAAGAAGCCGTACACGTACTCGGCCGTCGCCGGGTCCTGTTTCTCGTCCTTGAATTTCGACGCGGTGTAGAGCAGCGAGAAATCATGCCGGTAGGTCTGCTGGTTCCACACGTAGAGCACGTCCGGGGCGCTGTAGTTGGGGCGCTTCCAGTTGCGGCTGGGGACGATGACGTCGAATTTTCCGGTCTTCACATCGACCTTGTAGATGTCCGGCCCGGCCACGTACAGGCTGCCGTCGTCACCGCTCTGCATGATGGTCAGTTGCCGCGGCGCCGGGAAGCTGCGCAGCGGCTTGGCGTTAAGTCCACCATCGGTGCCGTACACGTCCAGCCGCGGTGCCTGCACTTCGTAGTGGTCGCTGAACATCTTGGTCGGGTTGGCGACGGTGTAGATTTCCTTGCCGTCGTGGCTGATGGTGAAGGAGAACATCGACCGCGCTTTCTCGCCCGGCAACTGGCTGATGCTGGCATGGAACACCTGTTTGCAACTGTCCAGTTCGACGCCATAGATGTCGGCGTAGTGGTTGTTCAGCACATAAGCGATGCGTTTGTCCGGCGACATCTGCACCGAGCCCGGCCCGAAGGCGTCGGGCATCTGGCAGGTCTTGTAGAGCTTTTCACTGGCCAGGTCGATGATGTGCAGGTTGTTCGGGTAGTTGGTGGTGACCATGTATTCGTGGCCGGCGTTGAGCGCCTTGCCTTCGTCGGCGGCCATCGCCGAACCGGCGCCGAGCACCACCAGGGCGGCCAGGCCGCGGGTTGCAATCTGAAGCATGCGGATATCCCTCTTCTTGTCTGCCTGGGGGCTCATTTGTCGTCCGGGAACACGGTCCCGAGGTTGCGCCAGTTGTCGCCGGAGGCCTGGGCATCTTTGTTCCAGTCGGGGTAGGTGCTCATCATGTCCGGCACCTGGGCCGGCCACCAGCAAGGGTCGGAGCAGCCATACAGGTCCGATTCCATCGGCTGGCACAGCGACGAGACGCCACCGAAGGCGTCGATTTCCCAGCCCGGGTCGGTGGTCGAGGCGCAGCCGGCGACCGAGTTCATCGCCAGCACTTCTTCGATGCGGTTTTCCTCGGCAGCCTGTTCCAGCTTCAGTGCTTTGTTGTTGATCGGCTTGAGATGCTTCATGTCAGTGGACCTTGCGCGCAGTGATGTAGCGGCTGATGAAGGCCGGGTTCTCGGCCATGATCCGGCTGTAGACTTCGATGCCGAAGTCCACCCAGTCACGCATCAGTTCGCAATAGTGGTAGGTCGGATGGGCCGGGTCGCCGTAGCGGGCGTAGCTCTCGTGGTAGCAGCCGCCGGAGCACAGGTTGCGGATGCGGCAGGTGTCGCAGCCGGTGTTGGTGCGGTCCAGGCGCTGTGAAAGGAACTCGTTGAGTTCGACCTGCTTCACGCCGCTGTGCACGTTGCCGAAAGTCGGCAGGCTGGAGCCGGTGAAGCGGTGGCAGAGGTTCAATTCGCCCTTGTGGTCCACCGCCAGCATCTTCAGCCCGGCGCCGCACGGCAGCGCTTTCTTGTGGCCTTCATGAATGTCGGTGAGCAACTGGTGCAGGTTGGAGAAGCCGATGTTGCGGTGCTCCAGCGCCGCCTCCAGGTACTTGCGGCCGAGGGCCTTCATGTTGGCGAAGACTTCGATCAGCTCCTCAGACGAGAGGTTGTAGTCGCTGATGTCGCCCGAGGTCACCGGGGCGAAACCGACTTCGGCAAAACCCATCTCGTTGAACAGGTGGTTCCAGATGGTCTCGATATCGGTCACGCCCTTGGTCAGGGTGACGCGCGCGCCCACCGGGCGGCTGTCGTAGCGCGACAGCAGCATGTCGGCCTTGCGCCGCACCACGTCATACGTGCCCTGCCCGCCCACGGTGATGCGGTTGCGGTCGTGCACGGTCTTCGGCCCGTCGATGCTCACCGACAGCCCGAAGCGGTGGGCATTGAGGTAGTCGACGATCTCTTCGGTGAGCAGCGTGGCGTTGGTGGTCATGACGAAGTCCACCCGCTTGCCCACCTCGCTGAAACGCCGCTCGCAGTAATCGACCATGTACTCGATCAACTTGCGGTTGCTCAGCGGCTCGCCGCCGAAGAACACCACGGTGTAGAACGGCTCGTCGGGCGACTCCTTGAGCAGCATTTCCACCGACGCCACTGCGGTCTCGACGTCCATGCGCTTGCCGGCCGAGGGCTTGTCCAGGTCTTCCTTGTAGCAGTAGGTGCAGCTCAGGTTGCAGCCGGTGTTGACGTTGAGCACCACGGTATTGAGCGCGGTGCGCTCGACTTTTTTCAGCGCCGTTTCCGGGCTCAGCGGCGAGCCGTCGCTCACCAGTTCCAGCGCGATCAACTCGCGCAGGGTCTCGTTGATTTCAACGCCATCGAAACGCGCCGCCAGGCGTTGCACCAGGGCATCGCTGGAGCAGCTTTCGTGGCGCAGTGCGTCGATGATTTCCCCGGTCAGGGCATCGCTGGCGAACAGCGAGCTGCTGGGGATGTGGAACAGCATGCGGGCGTCATCGACCCGCACTTCATGCAGATTGCGTTCTACCAAATTCAGAATCGCGCCCATCGCAACCTCCTAGAACATTCGGATGTGGCCAGGTCAAACCGCCGTGTCACGGGATGGGCGGGTTATTCCAGCGCTGGATGGTCACGATCAACTGACCTTCACCGGTACGTGCCGTGCCGGCGTCGTCCACGGCGGCAATGACCTTGAGGTTGCCGGCGTTGTTGGTGGACATCTTGCGCGCCGGGTTCGGGCCGGCATCGCCGGGGGTGAACACGCCGCTGTCGGCCTGCATGCTGCCGGCGAACTTGACGTCTTCGTCCTCGCGGGCGCGGTCGTCGAACGGCTCGACTTTCCATTGCGCCGGGAACACGCCGATGCGGTAAGCCTTGCCATCCACGCCCTGGCCCCAGGCCTCGGCGTCGAAGCGGCCCTGCACCTTCGGCGTGGAACCGCCGTTGTCACCCACCCGCGCCACGGAGAACGCCGGGACCACTTTCACCTCGGCGATCTCGCGGTACACCGCCAGTTGCGGACCGTCGAGCTTGCCGACGCTGACCACCTGCAGGCCCTGCGGCGCATCCGCGGCGGCCTTGACCTTGACCCGCACGCGCTGCGGCGTTTCCTCCAGCACTTCGAGCACTTGCACGCCCTTGCCGAACGACGGCGTGCCGCTCAGGCCGCTGCCGACCAGGGTCAACTCGGCTTCGCTGCCAGCCTTCACATAACCCGGCTGCACCGCCAGCAGACGCGGCGAGCCTTGCTGCGCGGCGACGAAATCGAGGCCGCGTTCATCGTGGGCTTTTTCGAACATGCGGCCGGTGAGCTGGCCGTTATTGGCGGCGAGCACCTGCCGCATGCTTACGCCATCCACGTCCACGGTGCCGCGCCATTCATAGCCGCTGTAGAGCATCGCCGTGCCCTGGCCCTTGAACGGCGTGCCGTCGGCGTACTGGCCGTCGAGGCTGACCTTGAAGCGATCGCCGGATTCCGGGCTGACGTTCATCACCCCGTTGAGTTCGCCCTTGCCCGGCAGGTGGCCGCTGAAGCTCCAGGTGCCGGCCAGGGTCGCGGCCTTGGGCATCGACTTCTGCCAGTCGCTCCAGGCCTTGCTGTCGAACGGGTACTGCTGCGCCAGCAGCGGCACCATGTCTTTCTTCGCCAGGTCGAACCAGTCGCGGTCGCGAGACAACGCCTGGTATTCCAGCGACGGCCACTGGCCGAGGTGGAAGTTGACCAAGTGTTCCCACTCCTTGGCCGGACGCCGCTGCAGGGCGATCCGCGCACCGGAGTGGCAGCGGGCGCACATTTGCTGAGTGGGTTCGCCGATCTGCTCGACGGTGTTCAGGCGGCGTTCGAGGGCGTAGCGCACGCCGTCGGTTTCGCTGGGCGCCAGGCCCTGGGTGTCGGCGAGGTACTTGACCAGCGTGCGGCGGTCTTCGTCGCTGATCTGCAACTGGTGCATGGTCTGCATGCGGCCGATGGTCATCAGCCAGCCTTCGGGGGTTTTGCGTTGGTGGCTGATGCGGCTCAAGGCGTTGTCACCTTCGGGCAGGTGGCAGCCCTGGCAGGTTTCCTTGAGGATCGCCTGGGCTTCGCGGGCCTGGCTGACCTGGGGCTGCAAGGCAAGGCTGACGGCCATTGCCAGCAAACCTCCAGCGCTGGCGAACCTGAGTGTTCTCTTCATCGATGACTGACCTCCACGGGGGTTCTTCTTATTGTTCGTACACTTCTTATAGGTCTCTTCTGTCGGCCGTACAGCGGCAGAGCACGGACCGAAGAGCAGCTTGCAAGGGCCGATACATATTGTGTGCCAAGAGCCGGAAGCACCGTATCAGGGGCTTCGCGGACCATATGACACGGGCCTCGCGGCTAAATTCGCGACAACTGAGACGGCGTGAGACGGCTGTCGCAGGCCGCTGAGAATGTCTCAGCGCCTGTCGCAATTTGCGACGGCCGGTGTGGGGCAGCAGCCAGGCTGCGGCAACGTTTCACCCCTTGGATTCACAGCGCTACAGGACGACACCCGGCACTTGGCACAGCGGTTGCGATCCGCCCTGGCAATCACTCACAAGAACGAGGTTTGCCATGTCCACCACTGCCCCCCTGCACCCTGCCGTCGAGGCGTTTATCCGACGTGCGCCGACCATGCTGATCGGCGCCGACTGGGTCGAGTCCAGCGACGGCGAGCGCCTGACCCTGCGCAACCCGGCCAGCGGCGAGGTGCTGTGCCAGGTGCCGGCAGCCACGCCCGCCGATGTCGGTCGCGCAGTGAGCGCCGCGCGCCAGGCCTTCGATGATTCGGCCTGGAGCCGGACCCGCCCGCGCGAACGGCAGAACCTGTTGTGGAAACTGGCCGACCTGATGGAGCGCGACGGCGAAATCCTCGCCCAGCTCGAATGCCTGAACAACGGCAAGAGCGCCGCGGTGGCGCGGGTGATGGACGTGCAACTGGCGATCGACTTCCTGCGCTACATGGCCGGCTGGGCGACCAAGATCGAGGGCCAGACCGTCGAGGTGTCGTTGCCACTGATGCCCAACGACGAGTTCCATGGTTTCGTGCGCCGCGAAGCGGTGGGTGTGGTCGGCGCCATCGTCGCCTGGAACTTCCCGCTGCTGCTGGCCTGCTGGAAACTCGGCCCGGCCCTGGCCACCGGGTGCAGCGTGGTGCTCAAGCCCGCCGACGAAACCCCGCTGAGCGCGCTGAAACTGGCCGAACTGGTGCTGGAAGCCGGCTACCCGGCGGGCGTGTTCAACGTGGTCACCGGCACCGGCGTGGTCGCCGGCGACGCCCTGACCCGCCACCCCGGCGTGGACAAACTGACCTTCACCGGCTCCACCGCCGTCGGCCAGCAGATCGGCAAAGTGGCGATGGACAACATGACCCGCGTCACCCTGGAACTGGGCGGCAAATCACCGACCATCGTCATGGCCGACGCCGACCTCTCCATCGCCGCCGCCGGCGCCGCCCAGGCGATCTTCTTCAACCAGGGCCAGGTCTGCTGCGCCGGCTCCCGCCTGTATGTGCACCGCAAGCACTTCGACAACGTGGTGGCCGACATCGCCGGCATCGCCAACAGCATGAAACTCGGCAACGGCCTCGACCCCAGCGTGCAGATGGGCCCGCTGATCTCCGCCCGCCAGCAGAAACGCGTGTTCGACTACATCGAACAAGGCCGCAACAGCGGCGCCACCATTGCCTGCGGCGGCGAGCAGTTCGGCCCTGGCTATTTCGTCAAGCCCACGGTGATCGTCGATGTCGATCAGAAGCACCCGCTGGTGCAGGAAGAAATCTTCGGCCCGGTGCTGGTGGCCATGCCGTTCGACGACGAAGCCGAGGCCCTGCGCCTGGCCAATGACAGCCCGTACGGCCTGGGCGCGAGCATCTGGTCCAACAACCTCGGCGCCGTGCACCGGATGATTCCGAAGATTCGCTCGGGCTCGGTATGGGTCAACTGCCACAGCGCCCTGGACCCGGCGCTGCCGTTCGGCGGCTACAAGATGTCCGGCGTTGGCCGGGAGATGGGCGCGGCGGCCATCGAACATTACACCGAGTTGAAATCGGTGTTGATCAAGCTTTAAGAATCAGGGACGGTAGCCCTGGCTCAGCAGCCAGCCACGGATGTGGCGCTGCTGTTCCGGGCTCAGCGGCGCCAGCACTTGATCGGCCGGTTCAGTGCGCAACCGGCTGACCAGCGGCGCCAGTTCCACACCATTCAGGTGCCAGATGCCCAATGGCTGATCGGGGCTGATCACCACGTGCGCGAGGTCCACAAGACCGTCACGCAGCACTGGCGCCTGTTCTATCCGCAAGCTGGCGAAATCCACCTCGGCGTGGATCGGTTCGGCGTCCGGCCATTGCCGCCGCGCCTGCCAGAACGGCTGGTCGGCCCAGCGTTGTTCCTCGATATAGAAATCCCGCCCGAGTCGGGCGAAGCGCCAGAACAGGTGCTCGACCCGCTGTTGATGAAACCGCAGCGCCAGGTCGCGGCGCTCCGGGCGGGTCAGCAGGGTGTTGATCACCGCCGGTGCCTGCAGGGCCGAGGACAGTGACTGGAAGATGCCGTTGCCCGACAGCGGGTCCACCGCCATCGCCGCATCGCCCACCCGCAGCCAGTTGTCGCCGCCACAGACCGGCGTGAGGATCGCCGTGCTGCTGCGCGCGTGCAGTTGCAGGTCGCGTTCGTCCTGCGCGGCGAAAAACGCCCGCGCCAGCGGCGATTGCCAGCGGCGTTCGCGGCAGAAATCGAGCAGCGCGGATTTGTCCGGCAACGTCGTGCCGGCAACATCCAAGGTCCATTGCCAGTAGCAGCGACCATCGGCCTGCCGGGCCATCCACATCCAGCCATCGGCCTGGCTTTCCACGGCGCTGGCGCTGCTGCCGGGCTCGCCCTGCCAGCGGTTCAGCAGGCTCAAGGTCTCCGGCCCGCGCCAGGCACGGCCCACGGAACGGTCGTGTTGCGGGGCCTGGCGCCCGCGGGCTTCGACGTAGAAATCAGCGGACAACGCGGGCGCGCCGTCCAGTTCGACGGTCACCCCGCCCGCTTCGCTCCGCACGCCAAGCACCCGTGCTTCGATCAGGCGAACGCCGGCGTGGTGCAGGTCGTCGCGCAGGCCCTGGTCGAAACGCGGACGGTCCAGCAGAAATTCGACATTGCGGTCATGGGCCTCGCCGTTCCAGCGCGCGTGGCGCCGCGACGGCTCGCTCGCCACCGCCAATGCCCGGTTCAGCCCGGCACCGCGAAGCGCTTCCAGCACCCGTTGCGACACGCCTTCGAGCGCGGCGAAGCGCCGCCATTCGCTGACCACGCACACCTCGAAACCAAGCCGGCGCAGGCCCAGGGCAACAGCGGCACCGGCAGGCCCGGCGCCGAGCACGACGATGGATTTCATGCCTGGCCTTTGTATTCGCGCCCACGGTACTGGGCGTTGTACAGCAGCCACGCCATTACTTGAGCGTTGCTCGCGTGAGGCTGGTCGCGCAGGAAGGCGGCGATGTGCCCGGTCAGTGCCGCGCAGCCAAAACTGGCGCCGGACAGCGGGCTTTCGCGGGCTCGCACGCAAGCACCGAAATCGGCCTGCGGCGTATCCAGCCAGCTCCACTCATCGGGCTGGCAACGCGCATCGCCGGTGATGCGCAGCACACCGGGATATGCGGCGGGAAACACCGGCATACCCTGCGCCGGGGTCGAGGCGCAGATCAGCACGCCGGCCTTGATCGCCGCCGCGCAGGACTCCCGCAGCGCCGGCCGGTCCTCGCGCAGGCCAAGACTGAGGTTGATCAAGCGCACGCCGCAGCTCACCAGCCAGTCGATCCCGGCGGCGACCTGCAAGGCAGTGGTGACACCCCGCTGATCGAAGACCTGGGCGACATGGATCGGCACGTCTCCGGCACCCGCAGCGATCAGTTGCACCACGGCGCTGCCGTGGCCGAGGGCGTCTTCCAGCGGCGGCTGTTCGCTGATCCCGACCGAGGCCAACTGGAAACGCCGCGCCTCGCCCATGCGCGCCAAGGGCGTGCCGCTGTCGACCACGCCAACCCGAAAATCACGCATGGCCGGCCTCCGTCAGAACGTGCAGGCGACCCTCACGCAGGACCAGATGCAGGCTGGCGTCGGCCAGGGTCGAGGGACGGTGGCTAACCAGGATGCGGGTACGGTCAGCAAAGAGTTGGTCAATCGCGGCAATCACTTCACGCTCCGTGTGTTCGTCAACTTGCGAGGTGGCTTCGTCCAGCACCAGCAGCAGCGGGTCCTGCAGCAGTGCGCGGGCGATAGCAATACGCTGTTTCTGACCGCCCGACAACTGCTGGCCGCGCTCGCCCAGCGGGCTGTCGAGGCCTTCCGGCAGGCTGGCGATCAGGCTGTCCAGTTGCGCCAGCCGGGCGACTTCGGCAATGGCTTCGCGACTGGCATCCGGCACGCTGTAGGCGAGGTTGTCGGCGAGGCTGCCACGGAACAGCACGATGTCCTGGCTGACCACCGCCACCCGCCGCCGCAAGGCGTGCAGATCGAGTTCGCGCAGGTCGACGCCGCCCAGCAGGATCTGCCCCGACTGCGGATCGTAGAAGCGCTGCAGCAGGTCGATCAAGGTGGATTTGCCGGCACCGGAGATACCGCGCAGGGCGACCTTGCTGCCGTGGGGAATACTCGCGCCGACATCCTGCAACAACGGCGGGCGCCCCGGGTGGGCGAAGCACACCCCGCGCAAATGCAGGTCGCCGCGGTCCGGCATCGGCCGGGTGTGGACCGGGCTGTCGACTTCCGGGGCAACGCCGCGCAACTCCATCACCCGGCCAAGGCTGACGCTCATGCGCTGCATCGCCACATACAAGCCCAGCAGGCTTTGTACCGGGCCGACGGCCATGCCGAGGTAGGTGGAAAACGCGATCAGCGCGCCCAGTTGCCAGGTGCCCTGCACCACCCAGTAACCGCCCACCAGAAACGCGCAGGCGCGGGACAGCGACGTCAGGGTGCCAGGCACCGCCTGGGTAAAGAATTCGGTGACCTGCACCCGCAGCAACTGGCCCATATAGCCCTGCCCCAGGCCATCAAGACGGCGGGCCTCGCGTTGCTGCTGGCCGGCGGACTGGATGAATTTCATCGCCGGCAGGGTCTCCACCAGAAACGACGAAACGTCCGCCGAACGCTCGCGCAACTGCCGCACCTCGCGCTCGACCTTGCGCCGCATCCAGCGCAGCCAGAGCACGTCCAGCGGAATCAGCACCAGCGCCAGCAGCGCCAGCTTCCACGACAACACCAAGAGCATGGCCAACGCGCAGACCAGGCCGATCACGCTGGACACGGCGGAGAACAGCGAATCCACGGCAAAGCGCTGGATCTCGGCGACGTCACCGTCCAGCCGCGACATCAGGTCACCCAGCCGGCGCTGGCCGTAGAAGGTTGGCGAAAGACGTTGCAAGTGCCGGTACAACTCGTCGCGCAGGGCGAACAGAATGCGCCCCGAAAGGCGCGTGTGCAGGTAGCGGTTGAGGCCGGACAACAGCGTGCCGACGATCCCGGCCAGCACCATCAGGCCGGCGATCAGCGCCAGCTTCGGGAAGTCCTTGGCCAGCAGGCCGTCGTCGATCAGCAGCTTGGTCAGCCACGGCTGCACCAGCACCAGCGCCGTGGCGCACATCGACAGCCCGAGCAGGCCGGCGATGGCCAGCCGCTGCGGGCGGACGAAGCTGTACAACCAGCCCAGTGCGTCGTGCAGGGCGGGACGGTCCTGATGCTCGATCAGGCGCGCGAGCAGACGCTGCATCACTGCGGCATCTGCTTGAGCTTGCGGTACAGCGTGGCGCGGCTGATGCCCAAGGCATCGGCGGCCGCCGAGACATTGCCGTGATGACGGTCGAGGGCCTGGCGAATCAGGTCGTGCTGGTTGTGGCGCAGGTTGTCGCGGTTGACCGGTGGCTCGCCGGCGCGCAGCTCGTCCAGCAGGTTGTCTGGCAGATGGTCAAGGCCCAGCTCTTTTTCGCCGTCTTCGCGCATCGCCAGCAGCAGGCGCAGGCTCATTTCCAGTTGGCGGATGTTGCCCGGCCAGTGATAGCCGGCGAACAACCGCGACACTTCGACGGACAGCCGCACGCCCTGGCCGCCGAGGCGGGCCAGCAGGCTGTCGATCAGCGCGGGCAGGTCTTCGCGCTCGCGCAGAGCCGGCAACTGCACGCTGATGCCGTTGATGCGGTAGTAGAGGTCTTCGCGGAACTGCTGGTCTTGCACCTGGCGCTTGAGGTCGCGGTGCGTGGCGCAGACCAGCGCGATGTCCAGTTCCTGCTCCTGGGCCGCGCCCAGCGGCGCCACCTTGCGCTCCTGCAACACCCGCAACAGCCGGGCCTGCAAGGCCAGCGGCATGTCGCCGACTTCGTCGAGAAACAGCGTGCCGCCATGAGCCTGCTGCAAACGCCCGACCATGCCGCCGCGACGCGAGCCGGTGAAGGCGCCTTCGCGGTAGCCGAACAGTTCCGATTCGATCAGCCCTTCGGGGATCGCCGCGCAGTTCACCGCGATGAACGGTTTGCCGGCGCGGGCGCTTTCCTGATGCAGCGCGCGGGCGACCACTTCCTTGCCGCTGCCGGTTTCGCCCAGCAGCACCACCGGCAATTCATTGGCCAGCCCTTGGCGGGCCATGCGCAACGCCCGGGCAAACCGGCTGTTGCCGGCGCCGAGTGCTTCCAGCGACGGCGTGGTGGAAACAGCGGGGGCGACGCGGGCGACCAGCGCCGGAACCGACACCGCGAGCGGACGCTGCGGCACTTGCAGGGTCTTGTAGTAAAAGGCGCCTTTGGCGGTCTCGACGCTGTCGACCTGGCCAGGTTGCAAACGCGCCAGCCATTGCTCCAGGCGCATGCCCAGCAGGCCGTCGCAGCGCTGGCCAATCAAACTGGCGCGGTCGCTGCGCAGCAACTGGCAGGCCTGGTTGCTGGCGGCGAGGATATGCCCGTCCAGGCTCACCGCCAGCAGGCCCTGCCAGCAGGATTCCAGGTACTGCCGCCGGCTGTGGAAGGCCAGCACGATCTGTTCGGGGAAGCTGCTCTTGAACAGCCGGCTTTCGATCTGGCTGACCGCCAGCGCCAGCAGCGCGGTGCGGTCAGGCAGGCGGCCCAGCGGGCCTTGGCGGGTCAGGTCGAGGACGCCGAGCAGCTCACCTTGCGGGCAGTGGATCGGCACCGAGGTGCAGGAAAAATCGCTGAGCCGTTCGAGAAAGTGCTCGCCGCAATCGATCTGCACCGTGCGCGCTTCCACCAGCGCGGTGCCGAGGGCGTTGGTGCCGCGAGCGGCTTCGCTCCAGCAGGTGCCGGGGGAAATATCGCCGAGGCCACGGCGCTTGAGCACGGCGGATTCGCCATGGATGGTGAGGATGGTGGCGTCGGCATTGGCGAGGATAATCAGGCTGTCCTGACCCTGGCGCGCGCCGAGGTAATCGAGTTCGGCGGTCGCGGCGTCCAGCAGTGGGCGGTTGTTGGCCAGCAGCAGGTCGAGGCTGGCGGCGGAAGTCAGGGCGACTTCCTGCCCGGCGTTACCGGTAACCCCATGGCCGAGGCTACGGCGCCAGGAGGCGTCGATTTCGGCACGCAGGAAGCCATCGGGCAGTTGCCCTTCCACGGACAGGCGTTCCCGGGCAAGGCGGGGGTTAGAGGTCGCGGTGGCGGACGCTGTTTTTATTGTGCTCATCGGCGGCTCCGGATCGGTTAATCCGTTACAAGCAAGTCCTGCGCCATTTGGTGGCAGGGCTTTTCGGGGCCGTTTTATGGCGTATCGCGAGCAAGCTCGCTCCTACCGTAGGAGCGAGCTTGCTCGCGATGGGTCATGAAAGCAGCCCACTCACCCGAATATACCCTGTTACAAAAGACCGAGCGACTTGGCCCGCGCCACCGCCTGGGTGCGGCGCTCGACGCCGAGTTTGCTGTTGATGTGGCTGGCGTGGGTCTTGACGGTATGCAGCGAGATGAACAGTTGCTCGCTGATTTCCTGGTTGGAACAGCCCTGGGCGATCAGCTTGAGCACCGCCTGTTCGCGGACGCTGAGGGTTTCGCCACTGCCGTTGGCTTCCTGGTTGGGCAAGAAGCCCAGCAGGCTGACCTGGGCCGGGCTGGTCGATTGCGCCTGAAGTTGTTCGCGCAGCCAGTCGGGGTGTTCGTTGAGCAGGCGCTGATAGGGTTGCAACACCCCGCCCCGCGCGGATTCGAGGCTCGACACCAGACGCTCGCGGGCACCAGACAGGTCGCCCTGAGCCAAGAGCAAACCCACCTGCTGGCACAGCGCGATAACGCAGAGCAATTGCCCGCCGCTGGCCTGACCACGGCTGACCAGCGCCTGCAGCCGTTGCCCGGACTGGGCCAGCCGTCCCTGGGCCTGCTCCAGCAGGGCCTGCTGCAATTCGATGTGCAACGGCAGCAGCGGATGGAACTCCGGCGCCGCGGCGGCTTGTTGCCCGCCATAGGTCTGGCTCAGGCGCAGTAGCCAGGATTCGGCCAGGTCGTTGCGCCCCTGGGCCAGCCAGAGTTCGCATTTGACCAGGGTAATCATCGCCAGATAGAAGATCGGCGGCACGTCCCAGATGTGCATCAGGCGCTCGGCCTCGGCCAGCTCGGCAAAGGCTTCGGCGAAGCGTCCTTCGCGACCGTCCAGGGTCGCCAGGGCGCAATGGCCGATCAGCACGCTGATATCGCGACAGGCCCGCGCTTCGATCAACCCGGCCCGCAGGCGACTGCGCCCGGCTTCGGGTTGCAGGCGGCTGACCAGCAAGTAACCCTCGTAAAGCATCAACCGCGCGCGCACCGCATACAGCCGCTGCGCCGACAGGCCGTGCAGGCGTTGCAGGCCCTGACGCACCTCCTCCATCGAACGCAGCGTCTCGCCGCGGGCATGCAGCACCCGCGCCCGGTCGTAATGGGCCAGGGCCTCGAACAACGGATTGCCGACCCGCTGCGCCAGCTCAAGGGCTTCACGGTTCCAGCCCCGCGCGCGCCAGAAATCGGCGTCGGCGATGGCCAGGTTGGACAGCGTCGACAGGCACATCAGGCGCTGCCCATAGCGTTTGTTCGGCAGGCTTTGCAGGGCCTGCTCGCAATAAGAGCGGGTGCGTTCGCGATCACCCCGGCCGCGGGCGATGATTCCGCTCAAGGCCAGCCACTGCGCGAGCATGGACTTCTGCGCGGTGGCCGAAGGCGCCGGCAGGAAGCGGCTGAGGTGGCTGGCCAGTTCCTCGGCGGCGTCCAGTTGGCAGGCCAAGCCCAGCGCCCAGCTGTACAGCACGATCAGCCGCGGCGTGCTGATCAGCAGGCTGTCGGGCAGGTCCATCTTCCAGCGCAGCAGCATGCCGACGTTCTGTTCGGCCAGCAGTTGTTCTTCAGAGAGGTTCTGCACCAGGTTGGCCGCCACATCCAGGTGCCCGGCCCGCAGCGCCTGCTCCACGGCTTCGTCCAGCAGACCCTGGCCGTGGAACCAGCGACAGGCGCGCAGGTGCAGGCTCGACAGCGGCAGGCTGGCCTGGCGGGTGCGCAGCAGGTCGGAGAACAGGTGGTGATAGCGGAACCAGTAACCGTGCTCGTCCAGCGGCACGAGGAAGACCTGGTGGGATTGCAGGTAACGCAGGATTTCGTCGCTGTCGTGGCTTTCCCGCAGGGCGTCGCACAGGTCGGCGCAGAAACGCTCCTGGCAGGCGGTGTCGTTAAGGAAGCTCTGGACCTCGGCCGGCAGGCAGTCGATGACTTCTTCCAGCAGGTAATCGCGGATCAGCCCTTCGCCGCCGTGCAAGGCCTGGGGCAACGGGCTGTCGGCACCGGACTCGGTGGCCGCCAGCAGCCAGAAACGCAGCCCGGCAACCCAGCCGTCGCTGCGCTGGATCAGGTTGTCCAGCGCCTGCCCGCGCACCGACGGGTGCTGGCCGAGCACGGCGAGGGATTCGTCGGGGGTCAGGCGCAGGTCCTGTTCGTTGAGTTCGAGCAATTGCCGCGACAGCCGCAGCCGCGCGAGGTGCCAGTCGGGACGCTGGCGGCTGGTGACCAGCAGCACCAGGCCAGGCGGCAGGTGATTGAGGAAGAATTGCAGGCAACGGTCCAGCACGGGCCCTTGGGCCAGGTGATAGTCATCCAGCACCAGCAGCACCGGGGACGTGCTCAGCAAATGCTCGGCCAGTTCATCGAGCAGGCCGTCGAGCCATTCCTCGAACGCGAACGGCTGGTGCCGCTGGCGCATTTTCAGCAGGCCCAACGCCTGGCCGCCGAGGCTCGGGCAGTACTGTTGCAGACCTTCGAGCAGGCGTTCGAGAAAACGCCCGGGATCATTGTCACGTCGGCTCAGCCCCAGCCACAGGCTGCGCCAATGCGGCGGCAGGCTTTGGCAGAACTCCACCGCCAACGAACTCTTGCCGAATCCTGCGGGTGCATTGACCAGCAACAGACGCCCACCCAGCCCGGCCTGCAAACGCTGGCAAAGGCGTGCCCGCGGCACATGCCCGTCGGGCAGCGGTGGCCGGTAGAAACGCCCTTCCAGAACCGACACGGTCTGTTGGGTGAACCCTTGCGTGCTGGACAGATCGGTCATGGCCGGCTCGTTTTAGTTGAAATCTTCGGCAACAGGGATTGGCGCAGACTAGCGGTTTAACCGGCACATTTGAAGGCGATTGCCGCAAGTACGGAAAAAAGACTACAACAAGAAGCAACAGAGACAACATTGACAGGGCGCAATGGACTACCAGGTTAGCGGTAAAAACGGCGGGGCCAGCGGAAATAGTCGATGGCTGCGACGGAAATCAAAACGCCCCGGCAAGCCGGGGCGTTCTGGGGATCACACGGAGGGTTTGAAGCGTTAACGCACGCCCGACTGACGCAGGGCGGCTGGCTGGAAGTCAGCCTTGCTGGCGGTGAAGCCGAAGTCGTAGGCCTTCTTCTCTTCGTTCTTCATGCCCAGCGCCAGGTAACGGCCCGATTGCAGGTCGTAGATGGCTTCCAGGGTGTACCACGGCACTTCCACGTTGTAGTAGTCCTGGGAGTGGGCCTCGGAGACGCGCCACAACTGGTCACGACCGTCGTACTGGTCGATCACCGCCGCTTGCCAGGTGTCTTCGTCGATGTAGAAGTCACGTTTGGCATAGATGTGGCGCTGGCCCGGTTTCAGGGTCGCGACCACATGCCAGACGCGGCGCAGCTCGTAGCGGGTCAGGTCCTGATTGATATGGCCCGCCTTGAGGATGTCGGCGTACTTCAGGGTTGGCGAGTCCAGCTTGTAGCTGTTGGAGGCGATGAACAGCTCTTTCTTGCCTTCCAGTTTCCAGTCGTAGCGGTCTGGCGCACCGTTGAACATGTCCAGGTTGTCGGAAGTCCGCAGACCGTCGGCAGCGGTACCCGGACCGTCATAGGACACCTGCGGCGCCTGGCGTACACGGCGCTGACCGGCGTTGTAGACCCACGCCTTGCGCGGCTCCTTGACCTGGTCGAGGGTCTCGTGGACCAGCAGCACGGTACCGGCCAGACGTGCCGGAGCAGTCACTTCCTGCTTGAAGTAGAACAGCACGTTGCCTGGCTCTTGCGGGTTGTAGTCCTTCATCTTGTCGCGGAAGACGAACTGGTCCTGGAAGTACACCAGGCTGTAGCTGCCGTTGGGCTGCGGCGTGGCCTGGGTCACCAGGCGGGTCACGCTGCCGCCACGGTAGCGGGTGATGTGGTTCCAGATCACCTCGACGCCGCTTTTCGGAATCGGGAAAGGCACGGCGGTATCGAAGTTTTCCAGGCCGTTGCCACCCCCTACCAGCGTAGTGGAGGTGGCGTTCTTCTTGATAGCGGCGAAAACGCTGTCCGGCACGGTAGAGCCGCGGTGGGTCGGGTAGACCGGGATCTTGAAGGTCTCGGGGTAGCGCTTGAACATCGCGACCTGGCCAGGCGAGAGCTTGTCCTTGTACTGGTCGACGTTCTGCGCGGTGATGGTGAACTTCGGCTTTTCACTACCGTAAGGGTCGGACAGGAACCCCTTGGCATCGACGGTACCGGCAGTCTTCGACAGCGGCTGCCAGGCCGTGATGGAACCGTCGGCGTTACCGGCCTTTTCCGCGCCCATCGGGGTCAGCGTCGAGCCCAGTTTGGCCGCTTCGTCGGCGGAAACGGCAGCCATTACGCTGGTCGCCAGCAGGGACAGGCCCAGCACGCCGGCTTTCAGCAGAGTCTTGGTGGTTTTCATTGTCATGTTCTTCTTCCTGAATCAATGCGCTTAGAAGTTCACGCCGAAGCTGAGGGCGACAAAGTCGCGGTCATCCACGGTGGTGTACTTGCCGTCGAAGAAGTTGGTGTACGACAGGCTGGCGGTGTAGGTGTTCTGGTATTCGGCATCCAGACCGAGGCTGACGGCCTTGCGACCTTCCTCGAAGTTGCCGCCAGGACCAGGCGAGTAGCCTTCCACGTCGTGGGACCAGGCCACGCTCGGCTTGAGGTTCACGCCGGCGAACACGTCCGGGTAATCCCAGATGGCGCGGCCGCGGTAGCCCCAGGAGGTGCGGGTGGTGTAGCCGTCGTCTTCGCAATTGCGGTCGAGGTTGGCGGTCGAGGCACCATTGGCGGCACCACCGATGGTGCTGGTGTTGAGCACCACACAGGTATTGCGGCCCGCGGTGGCTGGCAGAGGGCCTGGGCCGTATACCGGGTCACGGCCGTAACGGACCTTGCTGCTGCTTTCCAGCCCGCCGACCACGGTCACACCGACTTCACCCACCAGCGTCAGGCGGCTGGCGCCCATGACCTGGTCGAAGAAGTGCGTGAAGGTGGTCTGGAACTGAGTGACTTCCTTGCGGCGATAGCCGTGCAGGTCCTGGCCTGGAGTGCCTTTGAGCAGCGAAGCGTTGCCCAGGCCGAAGGCCGGAGGCAGCGCGGTGACACCCGCGTAGAGAATGTCGGTGGTGTTGAGCTGCACCGGAGCATTCGGGCGATAGCTGACTTCACCGCTCCACGCGGTACCGGTTGGCAACGTGGTGGAGAAACTCAGGCCGTAGAGACGGATATCTTCCGGGTACTCGACAAAGTACTTCGAGTTGCCTGCAACGATGATCGGCGCTGCGGTACCCGCCCCGGCTGCCGCCGTGTAGGCCGCCTGAGGCGCGCCGGTGGCGCTGAAGATCGGTGCACGGCTGTGGTAGTTCATCGCGTACAGCCCGAACTCGGTGTTCAACGGCTCGTACATGTAGCGCAGGGCCACGCCGAACTGGCCGCTGTCGCGGGCATCACGGTCCGGGCCGCGAGCAACCTTCACGCCTTCGGCATTGACGTCGATGCCCAGGGCCCTGAATGTCGCCTGCTGTACCGGGGTCAGCGCACGGTTGCTGGCCAGTACGCGCAGGTTGTCCGAGCAACCATCCGCGATCACGTCCGGCTGCGAGAAGAACGTTCCGCAGTTATCCACCACGGTCTGGTCCCACTCGAGCTGGTAGAAGGCTTCGGCCGACAGGTTGTCGGTCAGGCTCTGGGAGATGTAGAACATGTTGACCGGGATCAGGCCTTCCTTGATCTCCGAGCCAGGACGGCGGAACGCGGATACGTCAATCGGGTTGATAGCGTTGATACCGCTGCCGATGAAGGTACTTTCACCCCAGCTCACCACCTGCTTGCCGAGGCGAACGCTACCCGGCAGATCGGCGATGGAATAGTTGTGGTACACGAAGGCGTCGAGAATCTGCGCGCCGGAGGACTTTGCGCCTTCCTTGCGGTTCGAGTCGCTGATGTCCTTGAACTCGCGGCCCTCATCCTTCAACTCGAAGTCATACCAGTACTTGCCCCGGACGAAGACGCCGGTGTCGCCGTACTTGAGTTCGAGGTCATGGATGCCCTTGAAGATCTTCGAGAAGGTCTCGCCCTTCTTGAAGTTCAGGTGACCGTCGTCGGAGGTCTGCGACAGACCCTTGCCGCCGTTGTTCACCCCGATCAGGTTCTTGTTCGGGTTGGCGGTGGACCAGCTCGCACCGACCGACAGCGACGAGTCGAAACTCCCCTCGATCTCACCGATGTTGAAACTGACGGCGAATGCTGGACTTGCAAGCGTAGAAGCGAGGCTGACGGCCAGGGGCAGTTTCGCCCGGCGCCAGAACAGATTTACTGATGTCATCGACGCTACTCCATGTACTTTATTTTTATGGCAGTGAGTCCTTCAATGAAACGGAGGCCGATCGGTCGCCAGACTGGCAGGGCGTATGTCGGTGCGCTGCATGCGCATTCCCCATTCCTCAAAATCCCCTGACCCGACTATAGCCAGCAGGTAGTAGTGCTTGATCCCTCTAAAGTGTGATTTGCACATCACACCCGCTCATGGCAGGGCCGGAGCGGGTGAGCTACAGGCTGGCTGGGCAAGAATGGCTGATATTTTCCATTTCACAAGGCAGCGGGGCCTCTGGAATGCGGCCCGCGTCGGTCAAGACGCGGGCCGGTGCGGCTTACAGGGTGGAAAGAAAAGCGCTGTTGCTGGCCTGCCACTCGACGATATCGATGCGGATACGCTTCTTGTCGAGCTTGCCGACACTGGTCTTGGGAATTTCGGTAACAAGCGCGATCTGGCTGGGGATTGCCCACTTGTTGATGTGGCCCAGCTCGACAAAAGGCTTCAAGTGTTCCTTCAATACCCGCGCATCGATGCTCGCGCCGTCCCGCACCACCAGCAGCGCGAACGGCCGCTCGCCCCACTGCGGATCGGCGATGCCCACCACCGCCACTTCGCGGACCGCCGGATGGCGACTGATCAGGTCTTCCAGGTCGAGTGACGACACCCACTCGCCGCCGGTCTTGATCACGTCCTTGATGCGGTCGCGGATGTCGATCACGCCCATGCTGTCGAGGGTTGCCACATCGCCGGTGTGCAGCCAGCCGCCGGCCCACAGCTCCTCGCTCTTGGCCTCTTCGCGGTAGTAACCCATGGTCAGCCACGGCGCACGCAGGACCAGTTCGCCCTGGGCTTCGCCATCGGCCGGAAGGAATCTGCCGTCGCCGTCGACGATCGCCGCTTCCACCAGCGGCACCGGCACGCCGGCCTTGATCCGATAAGTGACGCACTCGTCCTCGCTGCCGGCCAGCAGTTCTTCGTTAAGGTGCGCGCACGCTACCAGCGGGCAGGTCTCGGACATGCCGTAGGCGGCGGTCAACTGGATGCCGCGGGCCTTGGCCGCTTCGTACAGCGCGCGGTTCAGCGCGCTGCCGCCGATGATGATCTTCCAGCCGCCGAAGTCCTCGTTCTGCGCGCCCTTGGCGTTGAGCAGCATCTGCAGGATGGTCGGTACGCAGTGGGAGAAACTGACTTTCTCGTCGCGCCACAACTTGACCAACAGTTCCGGATCGTAACGCCCCGGGTACACCTGCTTGAGGCCGAGCATGGTCGCGACATACGGAATGCCCCAGGCGTGAACGTGGAACATCGGCGTGATGGGCATGTAGACGTCGTCGGTGCCGAGCAGGCGGATGCTGTCGATGCTACCGGTAACAGTGGCCACCCCCATGGTGTGCAGCACCAGTTGGCGGTGGGTGAAGTAGACGCCCTTGGGGTTACCGGTGGTGCCGGTGGTGTAGAAGGTGGTGGCGACGGAATTTTCGTCGAAATCCGGGAAGTCGTAGTGCGGGCTGGCGGCGGCCAGCAGTTGCTCGTATTCGCCGACCAGGCCAGGCAGCTCGGTGGTTTTCTCGGGACCATCGGTGAGCAGGATGGTTTTTTCCACCGTGGTCAATTGCCCGGCAATCGCCTGGTAGAGCCCGACGAACTCGCTGTTGACCAGCACGAAGCGGTCGTCGGCGTGGTTCATGGTGTAGAGGATCTGCTCCGGCGACAGGCGCACGTTGATGGTGTGCACCACCGCGCCGATCATCGGAATGGCAAACATGCACTCCAGGTAGCGATGGCTGTCCCAGTCCATCACTGCCACGGTATCGCCGGCCTTGACCCCGGCTTCGGTGAGCACGTTGGCCAGGCGCGCAATGCGCTCGTTGAGGGTCAGGTAGCTGTAGCGCAACTGGTCGCGGTAGACGATCTCGCGGGTTTTCTCGTAGCGGCTGCCAGACATGAGCAGGCGCTTGATCAACAGCGGAAACTGATACGCACCCTCGGCGGGGGCGATGATACGGGTCTGCAACATGGGAGTCCCTTTTCTGGAGTTGCACGGGGCATGGACAAAGCTGTCCTTACTCTAGAACGGGCCAGCGGCGGTCAAATCAGCCAAAGGAATGATTTGACCGCCATTCGACCGAACGGTCATACCGTCCGGCCGCCTCTGTTCAGCGTATTTCGCTGAACGCGATCTTTATCCCGAGGGCGATCAGCACAGCGCCCATGGTGCGGTCGAACCAGTGCCCCATGCGGGCAAAGCCGGCGCGCACGCGGGCCTGGCTGAACAGCATCGCCACCAGGCAGAACCACATGCCGGTGGCCAGCGCCAGGTACACGCCGTAACCGGCCTGGACCGACAGCGGTGTATGCGGGTTGATGACCACGGTGAACAACGACAGGAAAAACAGCGTCGCCTTGGGGTTCAGGCCATTGGTCATGAAACCGGCGACGAAGGCCGCGCGCGGTGTGCGTTCGACGGTGGAAACCTGGATCGCCTCGCCGCCCGCGCCAGCCGGCTTGGCGCGCAGGGCCTTGAAGCCGATGTACACGAGGTAGGCGGCGGCGGCCCATTTCAGCACGTTGAACAGCATGATCGACTGCGACACGATCAGGCCGATGCCCAGCAGCGAGTAGCCCACATGCAGGAAAATCGCCGTGCCCACGCCAAAGGCGGTCCAGGTCCCGGCACGGCGACCGTGGGTCACGCTTTCGCGCACGACCACGGCGAAGTCCGGGCCGGGGCTGGCGACGGCCAGCAAGTGAATCAGCGCGACCGTGAGAAATTCTGCCCAATACATGAAAAGCGGCTCCTGGTAAAAATGAGGGGCGTACCTTAACGATTCATAACTTGTTACAACAGGTACAGTTGGGTGTGGTCTTCAGTGCCCTACAAGCTTGACCCTCCCCCAAGGGTCAACCCCTACCCTGCGCCCTTTTCCCAAGGGCCCCGCCACACATGACCCAACGCATCCTGATCATCCTCGGCCACCCCGCCTCCGACAGTTTCTGCGCCACCCTAGGCCAGCACTACGCCGACGCTGCCCGCGAGGCCGGCCACGACGTCCGCCTCCTCAAACTGGGCGACCTCGCTTTCGACCCGATCCTGCGCCTGGGCTACCGCCAGGAGCAGCCGCTGGAACCCGACCTGCTCGAAGCCCAAGAGCACATCACCTGGGCCCAACGCCTGGTGCTGGTCTACCCGGTCTGGTGGGGCGGCGTGCCGGCGCTGCTCAAGGGTTTTCTCGACCGGATACTGCTGCCGGGCTTCGCCTTTCGCTACAGGAGCGGCTCGCCCTTCCCGGAAAAACTCCTGGCCGGGCGCACCGCCCACCTGCTGGTGACCCTGGACACTCCGCCCTGGTTCTTTCGCTGGATCTACGGCGCGCCCGCCCTGCACCAGATGCGCCGCACCACCCTGGCCTTCTGTGGTATCCGCCCGGAAAAGACGCTAACGTTCGGCCCGGTTCTCCACTCCACGCCGCGGCGCCGCCAGTCCTGGCTACAGCAGGTCCGCGCCCTGGCCCTGCATTGAAAGGATGTTCGATGTACATCGGCGAAGCCGCCCGCCTCTCCGGCACCACCATCAAGTGCATCCGCCACTACGAAAGCATCGGCCTGCTGCCCCCGGCGAAACGCCAGGGCAAGTACCGCATCTATGACCCGCACGACGTAGAGCTGCTGGCGCTGATCAAATGCGCGCAGCGGCTCGGCTTTACCCTCCGCGAGATGCAGGCTCTAATGGCCGACGGACAGATTTCCCTCGAGCGTGCCCGCCAGGCCATCGCCGGCAAGAGCACGCAACTGCGCCAGCGGATCGACGACCTGCAACGGCAATTCGATGAATTGCAGGCGTTCGACGCCAATCTGCAGCAGATTACCGACACCTGCTTTCCCCCTCTCTAATCCGCCACCGATCCAGGAGCCCTTCATGACCCACGCCGTCTTTCTCGATCACAGCTCGCTGGACCTCGGTGATCTCGACCTGAGCGGTCTGCGCGACTGTTTCGACAGTTTCGACGTCCACCCCGCCACCGCCCCCGAGCAGGTCGCCGAGCGCCTGCGCGGTGCCGATGTGGTGATCAGCAACAAGGTGGTGCTGGACGCCGCCGCCCTCAAGGCCAGCCCGGACCTGAAGCTGATCCTGGTGGCCGCCACTGGCACCAATAACGTCGACCTGCAGGCCGCCCGCGCCCAGGGCATTGTGGTCAGCAACTGCCAGGGCTACGGCACGCCGTCAGTAGCCCAGCACACCCTGACGTTGCTGCTGGCACTGGCCACTCGCCTGCCGGACTACCAACAGGCGGTCGCCGCCGGCAAATGGGGCCAGGCCAAGCAGTTCTGCCTGCTGGATTTCCCTATCGTCGAGCTGGAAGGCAAAACCCTCGGCCTGCTCGGCCACGGCGAGCTGGGCAGCGCCGTCGGGCGACTGGCCGAGGCCTTCGGCATGCGCGTCCTGCTCGGCCAACTGCCGGGCCGGCCACCGCGTGAAGATCGCCTGAGCCTGGACGAGTTGCTGCCCCAGGTCGACGCCCTGACCCTGCACTGCCCACTCAACGACAGCACCCGCCACATGATCGGCGCGGCGCAACTGGCGCTGCTCAAGCCCGGCGCCTTTATCGTCAACACCGCCCGCGGCGGCCTGATCGACGAACAGGCGCTGGCCGACACCCTGCGCGCGGGCCATCTGGGCGGTGCGGCGACCGACGTGCTTTCGGTCGAGCCGCCCGTCAACGGCAACCCGCTGCTGGCGCCCGACATCCCGCGCCTGATCGTCACCCCGCACAGCGCCTGGGGCGCGGTGGAAGCGCGGCAGCGGATCGTCGAGCAGTTGAGCGAAAACGCTCGTGCGTTCCTGAGTGGCAGCCCACGGCGGGTGGTCAGCTAAGCCAAGGCGGGTTCTGTTAGACTTCGCCACTTTTTTCAGGAGCCGCCGTCCATGGACCCGCGCAGTGAAGTGTTGCTTCGTCAGGCCGATCTGTTCACAGGCCCGCTGTTGCTCGCCGGGTTACCGGCCGACAGCCTGCTGGGCACCTTCAGCCAGGCACTGGGCTGGTCCTGGCATGCCGGCGACCAGGCAACGCTGGACGCCCGTTACAGCGGACGCAGCCACTACGGCGTCGACGTGCCGGAGGTGCCGTTCGACGGCGCCGTGCTGTTCCTGCCCAAGTCCCGTGACCTGGCCAACTACCTGCTCAACGCCCTCGCCTCGCGCCTGGGCGGCCGCGAACTGTTTCTGGTCGGGGAAAAACGCGGCGGCATCGAGGCGGCGGCCAAGCAACTTCACGCCTTCGGCAAACCGCGCAAGCTCGACAGCGCCCGCCACTGCCAGTTGTGGCAGGTGACCGTGGAGCACCCGCCCGTCGCGCAGCCGCTGGAAAGCCTCGCGGAACGCTTCGAACTGCCGCTGGCCGATGGCCCGTTGCAGATCGTCAGCCTGCCGGGCGTGTTCAGCCATGGCCGGCTGGACCGCGGCACCGCGCTGTTGCTGGAGCATCTGGACGGTCTGCCCTCGGGTCATGTGCTGGACTTCGGCTGCGGCGCCGGGGTGCTGGGCGCGACGATCAAACGGCGTTATCCACAGAGCCGGGTCACCCTGCTCGACGTCGACGCTTTCGCCGTCGCCAGCAGCCGCCTGACCCTGGCGGCCAACGGTCTGGAAGGCGAGGTGATCAGCGGCGACGGGATCGACGCCGCACCTCGTGGACTGGACGTCATTCTGAGTAATCCGCCGTTCCACACCGGGGTCCACACCAATTACCAGGCCTCGGAAAACCTGCTGAAAAAATCCGCCGAACATCTGCAAAAAGGCGGCGAAATGCGGCTTGTCGCCAACAGCTTCCTACGCTATCAGCCGCTTATCGAGGGCGCGCTGGGCAACTGCGAAGTGCGTGCCCAAGGCCAGGGATTCAAAATCTACCGGGCGTTGCGGTCGTAAAAACTTCGCTTGCCGAAACGGTTTTGCGAAGGCAGAATCCGCTCCGTCCTAGGGGAGTAGTCTCCCGCGAGCGCCCTGCTCGCCTGGTGCGACGTCAACATACTTGGTCCACAGACCATGGCGCGCACGACCCACGGTCCGCACAGACGGATCCAGGGTTTGACAAGACCTATGACACGCACACCTTACCCGGGGCGGGAAGGCTGTACGTGTCATAGCCGTGTCGACCCGCCCCCGTAGGAATCCTGATGCTGGAATCGTTGCTCGTCCCCACCGCAATCGTTGCGCTCGCTGAAATCGGCGACAAGACGCAGTTGCTGGCCCTCATTCTCGCCGCACGCTTTCGCAAGCCCTGGCCAATCATCGCCGGCATCGTCGCCGCAACCCTGGCCAACCACGCCGCTGCGGGTGCCGTCGGGGCCTGGTTCGGCAGCTTCTTCAGCGAAGCGACCTTGCACTGGATTCTGGCCGCGAGCTTCCTCGCTACCGCCTTGTGGACGCTGGTTCCGGACAAGATGGACGATGACGAAGCCAGCACCGCGCGGCGCTTCGGGCCATTCCTGACCACGCTGATCGCGTTCTTCATCGCGGAAATCGGTGACAAGACCCAGGTCGCCACGGTGATGCTGGCGGCGCAATATCCACACCTGATCCTGGTGATCATCGGCACCACCCTGGGCATGCTGATTGCCAACGTGCCGGTGGTACTGGCGGGCAACTTTGCCGCCGACAAACTGCCTCTGACCCTGATCCGCCGCCTGGCAGCGAGCGCCTTCGTGGTGCTGGCGGTGGTCGCGGTGTATTCGGCGATGAAGGTGAGTGGCTGGGTAGGCTGAGCCTGATCGGGTATTGCTGATGGCCTGATCGCCGGCAAGCCGGCGATCAGGCTTACAACCTCTTACTTCTTCGCCTGCTCATACAACGGCATCACCTTCGGAATCGCCGCCTGCAACGACGCGATGCGGCTGTCCGAAGCCGGGTGAGTGCTCATGAACTCCGGCGGCGAGTTGCCACCCGAAGCCTGGGCCATCTTGTTCCACAAGGTGATCGCGGCATTCGGGTTGTAGCCGGCACGGGCCGACAGTTCGAGGCCGATCAGGTCGGCTTCGTTCTCGTTGCCACGGCTGTTGGGCAAGGTCAGGCTGTACTGCACAACGGTATCAGCCAGGGCCAGGCTGTCTTCACCCAGACCCAGCAAGGCGCCAGCGCCCTGGCGGGCAATCTGGATGCCATAGGCCTTGGACATCGCTTCACGACCATGCTCGCGCAGGGCGTGGGCGATTTCATGGCCCATCACCGCGGCGATTTCATCGTCGGTCAGTTTCAGTTTGTCGATCAGGCCAGTGTAGAAAATGATCTTGCCGCCAGGACCGCAGTTGGCGTTGAGCTCGTCGCTCTTGATCAGGTTCACTTCCCACTTCCACTGCGCAGCATCCGGGCGGAACTGCGGCGCCTGGGCAATCAGCCGGTCAGCGATGGCCTGCACACGTTTGGCCGCAGCGCTGGTCTTGTCCAGTTGGCCCTTGGTGGACGCTTCGCCCAGGGTCTGCTGATAAGACTGGGCGTACATCTGGTTGACCTCATCGGTCGACAGCATGCTGAACATGTATTGCTTGCGTTCAACACCCACCGCTCCGCCGTTGGTGGTGTTCACCGCCTGGCAACCCGCCAGCAGCATCGAGGCGCTCAAGGCGCCAATAACAACCGATCTACGCATCAATAAAACTCCCTTCTAACGTGGGCCGTATCCTAGGCCGGCACGATTCATCGCGCCACAACCGTTAGCAAAGATTTCTGTCCGACAGTCTCATGATTTAGCGGCGGCACGCCGATAACACCGGGGCAAGGCGACTTTTCCCTGCGCTCGGAGCCTCTATGAAGTTCAAGTCGATCCAGTTTTCCGTTGCGGCCCTGGCGGGCGCCATCGTGTTGAGTATCGTCGCAGCCCTGGTGCTGTATGCGGTGTATTCCGGTGCAAAAACCCAGGAACTGGTGCAGAACCGCACGCAGCAGCAGTTCGATACATTGATAGAGCAGCGCCTGACCGCACTGGCCCAGACCCAGGTCAGCCAGATTCTGCGTCGCCTTGAAGCCCCCCTGTTGATCGCTCGCGGCCTGGCCACCACCAACGCCCAGATCGGCCAGAAAAACGAAGCCGGCACACCGCGCCTGCAGGTCCAGCGCGAAGAGTTGATCACCCTGCTGAAGCAGACGGTTGTGGATAACCCGCTGGTGCTGGGCGGTTACATCGCCTGGGAGCCGAACGCACTGGACCACGCCGACGCCAGCTTCGTCGGCACCTCGATCAAGGGCATCGACCCCAGCAACGGTCGCTTTCAGCCCTGGTGGTACCGCAATACCGATGGCAGCATGGCCGTGGAAGCGCTGGTCGACCTGAGCAACAACACCCTGCTGTCCACCGGCGTGCGCGCCAGCGAGTACTACCTGTGCTCGCAAGAAAGCCGGCGCGCCTGCGTGATCGACCCCGCGCCTTATAAAGTGGGCGACAAGATGGTCATGCTCGCCTCCTTTATCGAACCGATCCTGGTGGACGGCAAATTCCAGGGCATCGTCGGCGCCGACCTCTCGGTGAACTTCATCCAGGACCTGCTCAAGGCCGCCGACAGCCAGCTTTACAACGGCGCGGGCGAACTGGCGCTGATCTCCAACAACGGCCGTCTGGTCGCCTACACCAAGGACGAAAACAAGTTCGGCGAGAAAGCCAGCGACGTCCTCGACGCCGCCGATGCCGCCGGCCTGTCCAAGCTCGGTGGCGACACACTGCGCTATGAAGTCGACCATGAAAACGGTCAGATCCGCCTGTTCCTGCCGTTCAGGATTGCCGACACCGATACCCACTGGACCCTGCTGCTGCAACTGCCCACCAGCGCGGTCATGGCCGATTCGGAAAAACTGCAAAGCGAACTGAGCGAACAACGCCGCACCGACATCACCGGCATGACCCTGGTCGGCCTGGCCATCGCGGCCCTCGGCCTGCTGGTGATCTGGCTGCTGGCCCACGGCATCGCCCGTCCGCTGCGGCAGATGGTGGCCATGCTCGATGACATCGCTCAGGGCGAGGGCGACCTCACCCGCCGCCTGCACAGTGATCGTGCCGACGAACTGGGCTCGATCGCCAAGGGCTTCAATACCTTCCTCGGCAAGCTGCAATCGATGATCAGCCAGGTGGTCAGCTCGGTGCAGAAGGTCAGCGACTCGTCGGAGCACACCGCCGATATCGCCATTCGCACCAACCAGGGCGTGCACAAGCAGATGGCGGAGATCGACCTGGTCGCCACCGCGGTGCACGAAATGACCGCCACCGCCCAGGACGTGGCGCGCAACGCCACCCACGCCGCCCAGGCCGCGAGCAATGCCGACCAGGCCGCCAACCAGGGCCTGTCGATTGTCCGCGACACCTCGCAATCGATCACCGCCCTGGCCGAAGAGATCGGCCGCGCGGTTGGCGTGGTGCAGGCGCTGGCCCGCGACAGCGAGAACATCAACGCCATCCTGGTGGCGATCCGTGCCATTGCCGAGCAGACCAACCTGCTGGCGCTCAACGCCGCCATCGAGGCTGCGCGGGCGGGTGAGCAGGGCCGCGGCTTCGCCGTGGTCGCCGACGAGGTGCGCAACCTGGCGCAGAAGACCCAGCAGGCCACCGAAGAAATCCAGCAGATGATCCAGCAACTGCAGCAAGGCACCCGCGATGTGGTGCGGGTCATGGAAGACAGCCAGGGCAAGACCGACGTCAGCGTGCAGCAGGCGGCGCGGGCGGCCGAGGCGCTGGAAAGCATCACCCGCGCGGTGTCGGTGATCAACGACATGAACACCCAGATCGCCAGTGCCGCCGAAGAGCAAAGCGCGGTGGCCGAGGACATCAACCGCAACGTGATCAACATCGGTCAGGTGGCCAACGAAGTGGCCGGTGGCGCCGACGAGTCCAGCACCGCCAGCGCCGAGCTGACCAAGCTGGCCGAGCAGCAGCGCCGGTTGATCAATCAGTTCCGGGTCTGAGAACGCGTCGGGCGCCGGGTATCAACCCGGCGTCAGGCATTCCGGGCCATTCAGCTTCGGATCGTTGACGAAGTTGGCCAGCACCCGCTCGCGCAAGGCGGCGGGCTGGCTGGCCAGCAGGCCCTGGAGTTCACCGACCGGGGTGTCCGGGTTGAGCCAGGCGGCCTGCCCGGCGGCATCGAGGATCAGTGGACGACGCTGGTTCATCGCCGCCTGGGTCACCACCGCGGTGCTCAGCCAGACCTGCTCCTGCACCGGATACGCTTCCCAGATCGCCGCGAAGAACAACGACGAACCCTCCCCTGGCGTCAGCCAGTACGGGCGCTTGCGCACCGCGCCGCGCCATTCGTAGAAACCGTTGGCCGGCAGCAGGCAGCGACGCTTGGCGAAGGCTTCACGGAACATCGGTTGTTCGGCGAGGGTTTCGGCGCGGGCATGGGCGGGGGTGCGGGTGAGGTCGGTCAGCCAGGGCGGGGTCAGGCCCCAGCGGGCGCGGGCCAGAGTCATCTGGCCGTCGTCCAGGCGCTGGATCAGTACCTGGGCGCCGGGAGAAATGTTCCATTGGGCCTGCTGGCCCTCAGGAAAGCCGGGCAACGCGGCAAAGGCCGGCGACCAGCGAAACAGCGCATAACGTCCACACATTCAGGCGAAACCTAGCAAATCAGAATTCCCGGAAGGTGATCCGGCTCGTCGCCAGGAAGTGGCTGGGCCGCATTGTACGCGGCGATCAGTTGCCGTGCGTACTCGGCCTGCTCGTCGGGCACCGCGAGGCCGAGCAGGCCGTGCACCGGCAACTCGCCAATGCCGCCCATCAGGTCGCGCCCGGCCAGGTACGCCTCGATGCCTTCGCTGCCGAGCATGCCGATCAGCACTTCGGCTTCCAGCAGGTTTTCCGGCTCGTAGATTCGCTGCATCAGTCGTCCTCGCGCTTAACGTCCAGCATCCATTCGTCACCATGGACCTGCAAAATGAACACGATCGGGCGGCAACACACCGCGCAGTCCTCGATGTAATGCTGGTCACCGCCGGAGAGATCGACGGTGGTTTCCACGGCTTCGCCGCAATAAGGACAATCGTAGATCGCAGTTTCCAGCATCGCGGCCTCCGCAGTGATTGTGCGTATAATTGCCGGTCTTGCGCCCCCTCAAGCCGGTATTTCTGGGCGCAGCCTTACCCTTTACCCTAGCCGTTTCACAACAAGAGAGCATGATGGGCGAATTCGATGCCATCCGACCCTACGACGACGCTGAGGTCCCTGCCGTTCTGGCACGCCTGCTCAGCGACCCGGCATTCCTGGATATCCTCACCCGCTTCCGCTTCCCGCGCATGGCCACAGGTTTCGGCTGGCTGCTCAAGCCGCTGATCGCTCGCCGTCTGCGCAAGGAATTCGCCGGCGTGACCTGCGTCTCGACCCTGCAGGACAAGGTCGAGTTCTACGTCGACCACACCATCGAGCGCGCCACCGACGGCGTCACCTACACCGGTGTGGAGCAATTCAAGTCGGGTACCGCCTACCTGTTCCTGGCCAACCACCGCGACATCGTGATGGACCCGGCGTTCGTCAACTACGCGGTCTACCACGCCGGCCTGCCGACCCCGCGCATCGCCATCGGCGACAACCTGCTGCAGAAGCCCTTCGTCAGCGACATGATGCGCCTGAACAAGAGCTTCATCGTGCACCGCTCCATCAGCGGCCGGCGCGAGAAGCTGGCGGCCTATCAACTGCTCTCGGCCTACATCAACCACTCGATTCGCAACGACGGCGCCTCGATCTGGATCGCCCAGGCCGAAGGCCGCGCCAAGGACGGCGACGATCGCACCGATTCGGCGATCCTCAAGATGTTCCACATGAGCCGCAAGAGCGAGCCGTTCGGCGAGGTGATCCAGTCGCTGAACCTGAGCCCGGTGTCGATCAGCTACGAATACGACCCGTGCGACCAGGCCAAGGCCCGCGAGCTGTACATCCGCGCCACCACCGGCAGCTACAGCAAGGCGCCGGGTGAGGATGACCTGAGCATCGCCCAGGGCATCACCGGCTACAAAGGGCGGGTGCACATCAACTTCGCGGCGCCAGTAACTGAGCTCTTCGACGACACCAAGCAATTGGCGGCGGAGATCGACCGGCAGATTCTCGCTGGCTACCGGCTGTTCCCGGCGCATTACCTGGCGTACGCGCAGTGGGCGGATGCGGACCCAGAGTTGCAGGTGCCGAAGGCGGCCGAACTGTTTGGCGCCGAAGAGCTGGCCAAGGCTCAGGCGGAGTGGCAGCGCCGGCTGGAAGCGTGCCCGCAAGAGCATCGTCCGTACCTGGTGTTGCAGTACGCGATGCCGGTGCGCAATCAGTATCGGGTCAAGGCCGGGTTGCCGCTGTAACTTTCAGGGCCTCATGGCGAACGCGCGATGAGGCCCTGAAGAGGTCAGATCCAGGTGCTGACCCAGGACAACAGCAACGCCAGCGCCAGGAAAGCAAACCCCAGGCTGTAGTAGAACCGGTTGACCCGCTGGGTCAGCAGGTCGATGGCTGCCTCGCCCGCCGGCAGGCTGGCCATGGCCCGCGAGGCACGGCGTCGGGCGTTGTGCAGGAGCACGCCGCCAGGGCAGGTCAGCAGCAGGGCCAGCAGGTTGATCAGTTTGGTCGGGTGGGCAGCGAACAAGCCCCAGAACATTTGCAGCGACATCGCCTTACCTCGAAAGAACCACGATTGCTTCGAAACGCGCGCATTCTACCCAAGCCGCCCGTCCCTGCCCGCCCTTTACGACCAATGACGATAAATTGCGCCGTCATACAGTCGTCATCCAGACAAGCCACCCTGTTGCCCTCCCAACGAACCGGAGCTTGTCATGCTGCACGCCGAAAACCAGGATCGCCTCTATCTGATTGCCCAGAGCGAGGAGCAGGAAGCGCTGATCGACGGTTTGGCCTTCAACGTCCAGGACCGCCAATGGCTGGTCTACTGTGCCCTGGGCGGCCATCCCCACGATCATTTGCCGGAGGTCGACAGCCAGACCGGTATCAGCGTGCTCGACTTCTACGTCGACGCGGCCTGACCGCCGCCATGAAAAAGCCCGATGCCTGGCGACAGGCATCGGGCTTTTTGCGTTTGCTGCAGGAGCGAGCTTGCTCGCGAAGGGCTGCAAAGCAGCCCGATAGCGTTACTCGCCCAACACCTGACCGATGGTCGGATCCTTGAACAGGCGGGTCAGGGCGTCGCTGAGCACGTCGCTGACCAGCTTGGTGTTGGTTTCCTGGTTCGGCGCCATGCCGAAACGCTGGTCCAGCGAAGCGCCGTAGCGGCCGCTGTAACGGCGGTTGGCGTTGTTTACGTCAGCCTTGAAGGTCGCACCGATGGTGGCTTCGGTCACGTACAGGCCTTCTTTGGGCGACTGGTACTTGAGTTCGGCCAGGGTCACGGTCAACTGCGGCGCGTTATAGGCGTTCGGCGTCGGGGTGAAGCCCAACAGGCGGACAGCGGCTTCAGCCTGGGCCTGCAGCTTGGGCAGGATGTCGTTGCCGGTGACGCTGATGGCGCTGGTTTCCGGGTACAGACCACCGCGGGTGCCGAGGGTCTGGGTACCGCGTCCGTCGACCACCCGCACCACCACCGGCTGGCCATGACCAACGGGTGCGAGCTGGGCGGTGAGTTTCGGTTGCGGGCTGAGTTGTTGCGGACTGTGGGCACAACCCACCAGGGTCAGGCTGGTCACAGCGATCAAACCGAACAACAAACGTTGCAACATGCTCATCTCTCCTGGAATAGCGGCAAAGGCCGCCAGTATACCCAGCCCGTCGTGCGCCAGTCATCGGGCCTCTGGGGTTAGGACAGCGCTTTCATGCATCCAATTCCCTGTCATACGGACTTCATCATTGCCGACGTATGCTGACGCCAGTTTCCTACCGGTACATCGCCATGCACAGCCTCTGGTCCCTGCTCTTCAAACGCCAGCCGCAACGCCACTTCGCGCGCCTCGACGCGCAGGGCCTGTGCCAGGCATTCAAATGCTGCGAACAGCTACCTGCCGGGTTCGGCTGGGTGGAAGTCAGCGAATCGCGCCTGCAATGGCTGAACCGTCCACTCCCCGGTAACGCCCGGGTCGTACAGCGTCCGCGCGGCAATCGACTGCAGCGCATGCTCGCCGCCTGACGGCCGAGCAAGAAAAGTCGTTAATAAAGGTCGTTTCTCCCGGCGACCTCGTTATAATCTGCCCCCGATTATAAGGACGTCTCCTGATCGGGCCCCGCAGTACCGCCAATGCCACGCATCGGCTTCCCCGCATCCGCCCACAGAGAGCCGCCCACACAGGTCTTGCGAAGCCGGTGTGCCCGCTTTTTTCTCGGCCCCCATGCTCTGCCTGAACCTGACGGACCTGCCCTGCACGGTCCATTTTTGAGGTTCACGACTCCAAAAGAGCGTGAAAAAACGGGTTTTCACAACTTCACAAGAGTGTGGCGAGCAATGAACAGTCTGGTATGTGCAAAAGCATCATCAGTGTCCCGAACAGCCCCAAGCAGCTGGCTACGGCCTTCATCCGTCATGGGTGACTGAGGCCGGTTTCATAGCGCACGACGGGCGCCTCGACCATAAGTCGAATTGCCGCACCGGCCGCAAAATGCGTTCATACGCATCTAACGAGCCTGGTTGGCAGTGTCCGTGAACGTTGGAAAGCTGCGAAGTATCGGATAGGGCAGTCTCGGAGTTCCGGGGTCCTATGCTGTCAATTAGGTGCTGAAGATTTTGGAGATGCGTTAAATGGCGCAGAACGAAACAGTCGATGTGGTACTGGTAGGGGCAGGCATCATGAGTGCCACCCTGGCCGTGCTGCTCAAGGAACTCGACCCGGCAATCAAGCTGGAAGTCGTCGAGTTGATGGATTCGGGTGCCGCGGAAAGTTCCAATCCGTGGAACAACGCAGGTACGGGCCATGCCGGGCTGTGTGAACTGAACTACACGCCTCAGGCCGCTGACGGCAGCATCGACATCAAGAAAGCGGTGCTGATCAACACCCAGTTCGAGGTTTCCCGTCAGTTCTGGGCGTACCTGAGCAAAAAAGGTGCGTTCAGCTCGCCACGGGCGTTCATCAACCCGGTGCCACACCTGAGCTACGTCGAGGGTGACAAAGGCGTCGCGTTCCTGAAGAAGCGCTTCGAGCTGCTCAAGCAGCATCACGCCTTCACCGAGATGGAATACACCGAAGACCAGGCGGTGATGAAGGAGTGGATGCCACTGATGATGCCGGGTCGCCCGGCGGACCAGAAGATCGCCGCTACCCGCGTGATCAAGGGCACCGACGTCAACTTCGGCGCGCTGACCAACAAACTGCTCAAGCACCTGGCCAACGCGCCGGATGCGCAGGTCAAGTACAGCAAGAAGGTCACTGGCCTGCGCCGTAACGGCAGCGGCTGGACCGTCAGCGTCAAGGACGTCAACAGCGGCAGCAGCCGTGATGTCGACGCCCGCTTCGTGTTCCTCGGCGCCGGTGGCGCGGCCCTGCCGCTGCTGCAAGCGTCCGGTATCCCGGAAAGCAAAGGCTTCGGCGGCTTCCCGGTCAGTGGCCAGTGGCTGCGCTGCGACAACCCGGAAATCGTCAAGCAACACCAGGCCAAGGTCTACAGCCAGGCCGCGGTCGGTGCTCCGCCGATGTCGGTTCCGCACCTCGACACCCGTGTGGTGGACGGCAAGAAATCCCTGCTGTTCGGCCCATACGCGGGCTTTACCACCAAGTTCCTCAAGTACGGTTCGTTCCTTGACCTGCCGCTGTCGGTGCGCATGGGCAACATCGGCCCGATGCTGGCCGTGGCCCGCGACAACATGGACCTGACCAAGTACCTGGTCAGCGAAGTGATGCAGTCGATGGAGCAGCGCCTGGACTCCCTGCGCCGCTTCTATCCGGAAGCGAAAGCCGAGGACTGGCGCCTGGAAGTCGCCGGCCAGCGCGTGCAGATCATCAAGAAAGACCCGAAAAAAGGCGGCGTTCTGCAGTTCGGTACCGAACTGGTGGCCGCACAGGACGGCACCCTCGCCGCCCTGCTGGGTGCCTCGCCAGGCGCTTCGGTGACAGTGTCGATCATGCTGGATCTGATCGAACGCTGCTTTGCCGACAAGGCCAAGGGCGAGTGGGCCGAGAAGCTCAAGGAAATCTTCCCCGCGCGGGAGAAAGTCCTGGCAGCCGACGCAGCCCTGTACCACAAGGTCAGCGCCTACAACGACGAGGCCCTGGGCCTGGTCGAAAGCAGCCCGGCGCCAAGCTACGCTTGAGTCGCGCTCATAAAAAAACGCCCTTCGGGGCGTTTTTTTTGCGCCGAAGATCGATCAGCCGCGGGCTTTCTCTATGATCTCGACGTATTCCGGCGCGTTGCGCTGGTCGGCGATCGCCTCGACGAAGGTCTTGCCGTGCTCGTCCTTGCCGTCCAGGTCGTAACCGGCTTCAACGAAGAAACCGACATAACGCTCGAAGTCGTCGATGCGCAGGCCACGGTAGCCCTTGATCAGCTTGTGGTGCGAAGGCGAGGTCACGCCATCGGCTGGCTCGTAAATGAGGAACGATTTGACGTAGTCATCGCTGATTTCGTCGCCAATCACCTGCTTCTTGTCTTTACGCATTACCGACTCCAACTGAACCATCAAGGACATTTTCCACGGGGCGGGCAGTTTACCCCCCGGCGGGCCCGGCGCTCAACGCGCGCGAAGGGTTCCGGTGTGCAGATCGGCCCAGATGTGGCCGTTGGGGTAGCTGAGGAATTGCACGTAGACGGTGTCGTTGCGCAGCAGGTCGAGGATCACCTGGTACTGCGCCGGCGCGTAATTCAGGGTCAGGGTGCGGGTGGCACTGTCGAAAGCCGGCTTTTTCAGGCTTTTGCCCTCGCCGTCGAAGCTGATCACCACCTGGGTGATGGTCGCGCCCTGGCTGAGCGGCTTGCCTTTCAGGCGCATGGTCAGCGACGAAGTGATCGGCAGCGGTTGCTGGTTGGACTGGCGCTGGTTACCGACGACCACCGAATAGCTGGTCACTTGCAGCAGTTGCTGGCTTTCGGGGTTTTCCCCGCGTACCGACTGCTCGTCCGGCGGCAGGAACTGGCCATGCATCGGCGCCGCAACGGCAGGCAGGCTCAGGAACAGGAGAAGCGGGAGAATCGTCGCACGCATGACAGGCTCCTTGGAGGGCCTGGCACTCTACCATGATGTGTCCGGTTGTCGCGGGGCGCAGGCGTTGCGCCAGGCCCCGCGGGCAATCAGTCGAACTGTGCGCGCATCCACGCCTGGTAGGCCGCGACTTCCGGACCGCCTTCGCGCGGTGCCCAAGGGGCCATGTCGCCGTCGCTGACCGGGCGGTACGGGCCGGCCTTGCATTCGAACATCAGGGTGTCAGGTTCCATGACCACCAGGCCATGGAAAATGCCGGGCGCCAGATCAACCCCCAGGCAATCGCCGCCAGCCTGCATGATCCGCTTGTCCAGCACGTTGCCGGCCTCATCGAAAATCAGCACGCCTAGCTTGCCCTTGAGGACGATCAGGTTCTCGGCCTTGTCGGCCGCCTGGTGGCGGTGAGGCGGAACGTAGGTTTCCGGCTGCAGGCCGACCAGCATGCGGTGGCACGGATCTTCCATCTCATGGAAGTTGTGGTGCGCACGGGCCCGCGGGCTTTGCGCGGCCTTTTGTGCCACCTCGGCAAACAGCGACTGGTCCAGGTAGGAAGGCTTGGCCATGGTGTCAGAGTCCTTTGACGGCGTAGATGCCATTGGCGTTACGCCAGTAGCCCTTGTAATCCATGCCGTAGCCGAAGACATAGCGGTCGACGCAGCTCAGGCCAACGAAGTCGGCCTTGAGGTCCGGGCTGGCCTTGCGGTCGTGGTCCTTGTCGATCAGCACGGCGGTGTAGACGTTGCGCGCACCGGCATGACGGCAGAAATCCATGATGGCGCTGAGGGTGTGACCTTCGTCGAGGATGTCGTCGATGATCAGCACGTCGCGGTCGATGAACGAGACTTCCGGTTTGGCCTTCCAGAACAGGTCGCCGCCGCTGGTCTGGTTGCGGTAGCGGGTGGCGTGCAGGTAGGAGGATTCCAGCGGGAACGGCAGGTGGGTCAACAGTTTGCCGGCGAAGATCAGCCCGCCGTTCATGACACAGAACACCACCGGGTTGCTGTCGGCCAGGCGCTCGGTAATCTGCGCGCCGACCCGGGCGATGGCCGCCTCGACTGCGGCTTCATCGTGCAGGCAGTCGGCCTCGCGCATGACTTGACGGATGTGCTCGAGATCAGCGGACATGAAACTCTCCAGGGAGTCAGGATTTGGAAAAGCGGGCAAAGGTACGCATCCACACGCATCAGATCAAGCATTTCTGGACTAACGTCCAGTGTGGCTATAGGACACACACGGTCGAATAGATTAATCTAGCGCGGTTTTTTTGCCCGCATTCCGGAGCCCTTCCCCATGCCCATCCGTGAGATCCGCCATCCGCTGATCCGCCACAAGCTCGGCCTCATGCGCCGTGCCGATATCAGTACCAAGAATTTTCGCGAACTCGCCCAGGAAGTCGGCGCGCTCCTGACCTATGAAGCCACCAAGGACCTGCCGCTGGAAACCTATTCCATCGATGGCTGGTGCGGCGCCGTTGAAGTCGAGAAGATCGCCGGCAAGAAAATCACTGTAGTCCCGATCCTGCGCGCCGGCATCGGCATGCTCGAAGGCGTGCTCAGCCTGATCCCGGGCGCCAAAGTCAGCGCCGTAGGCGTGGCCCGCAACGAGGAAACCCTCGAAGCCCACACCTACCTGGAAAAACTCGCGCCGGAAATCGACCAGCGCCTGGCCCTGATCATCGACCCGATGCTGGCCACCGGCGGTTCCATGGTCGCGACCATCGAGCTGCTCAAGCGCGCCGGTTGCAAGGATATCCGCGCCATGGTCCTGGTGGCCGCGCCGGAAGGCATCGCCGTGGTGGAAAAAGCCCACCCTGACGTGCAGCTCTTCACCGCTTCGATCGACCAGCGCCTGAACGAAGACGGCTACATCATTCCCGGCCTGGGCGATGCCGGCGACAAGATCTTCGGCACCAAGCAGAAGGACGCCTGAGCATGCAGGACGAGTTCAACGAACCGCTCTGGCGCCAGATCGTCTCCGGCGCACAAATGCTCTTCGTGGCCTTCGGCGCCCTGGTGCTGATGCCACTGATCACCGGCCTTGATCCCAACGTTGCACTGTTTACCGCAGGCCTCGGCACGCTGCTGTTCCAGATCGTCACCGGGCGTCAGGTGCCGGTGTTCCTGGCCTCCAGCTTTGCCTTCATCACCCCGATCATCCTCGCCAAGGGCCAGTTCGGCCTGGCCGAAACCATGGGCGGCGTCATGGCTGCGGGCTTCGTCTACACCTTCCTGGGCCTGGCGGTGAAGATCAAAGGCACCGGGTTCATCGACCGCCTGCTGCCACCGGTGGTGATCGGTCCGGTCATCATCTCCATCGGCCTGGCCATGGCGCCGATCGCGGCCAACATGGCCATGGGCAAGGCCGGCGACGGCACCGCCCTGATGCCGTACAGCACGGCGATGATGATCTCGATGCCGGCACTGCTGACCACCCTGATCGTCGCGGTCTTCGGCAAAGGCATCTTCCGCCTGGTGCCGATCATTGCCGGCGTGCTGGTGGGCTTTGGCCTGTCGTTCGCCTTCGGTGTGGTCGATGTCGCCAAGATCGCTGCTGCGCCTTGGCTTGAACTGCCGAAGTTCACCGCGCCGGCGTTCAACTGGCAGGCCATCCTGTTCATCGTTCCGGTCGCCCTGGCGCCGGCGATCGAACATATCGGCGGCGTGATCGCGGTAGGCAGCGTGACCGGTCGCGATTACCTGAAGACCCCTGGCCTGCACCGCACCCTGCTGGGTGACGGCATTGCCACCACCACTGCCGGCCTGTTCGGCGGCCCGCCCAACACCACCTACGCCGAAGTGACTGGCGCGGTGATGCTGACCAAGAACTACAACCCGAAGATCATGACCTGGGCGGCGGTATTCGCCATTACCCTGGCGTTCATCGGCAAGTTCGGCGCGCTGTTGCAGAGCATTCCGGTGCCGGTGATGGGCGGCATTCTCTGCCTGCTGTTCGGCTCGATCGCTGCGGTCGGCATGAACACCATGATCCGCCACAAGATCGACCTGAGCGAAGCCCGCAACCTGGTGATCGTTTCGGTGACCCTGGTATTCGGTATCGGCGGTGTGCTGGTAGGTAGCGGTGACGGCCCGGATGACTGGGGCCTGAAAGGCATCGCGCTGTGCGCGGTGGTGGCTATCGCCCTGAACCTGCTGTTGCCGGGCAATGATGGTTGGAAGAACAAGGTGATGGATGATCATCTGCCCTGAGGGGAGTGATTTTCACCTGTAGAAATGGGGCTGCGTTGGCAGCCCTTTTTTTGTGGTGAATACAGGGACAACTGATGCGAGCACCGCAACCCTTGTGGGAGCTGGTCTTGCCAGCGAAAAGCATGGGTATCTACATATCTTTAGGTCATGTGGTGGCTGGAAGGCGCCTGTCAAAAGACCGAGTAATGGCCACCAGGCGCATGCCGGAAGATCTCTATCGCTCTCAAGATCGAGCGCCGCCCGCGCGGCGCATCGCGAGCAAGCTCGCTCCTACATTTGTTGCAACGTGCCTATGCCTGTCAGGCCATAGTTGACCGCCTTGTTTGTACGACGCGGTATCGAGTCGATTTCAACAGCCTCCCCGCGATTCATCGCCAAACGCCAAGGGCGGGCAACACCCCACCGTCAGGCCATGGCACGTTGCAACCGATGTAGGAGCGAGCTTGCTCGCGATGCGCCGCGCGGGCGGCGCTCGGTCTTGAGAGCGCTGAAAAATTGTCGGCTAGCGAATGGTGGCCATTACTCGGTTTCCTGACTGGCGCCTCATGGTCTTTAGGCAATCCCGAGATGTGTAGATACCCATGCAGCGATGAGGCCCGCCAGAGCAACCATGATGCTCCTGCCACCGCCATCGCTGGCAAGCCAGCCCCACAAGGATCAAGCCCGCTCGCACAGCGTAACCAGCGCCTGCACCCATTGCGGGTGATCATTCAGACAAGGCACCAACTTCAACTCCTCCCCGCCCGCCTCGATGAACTGCTCGCGACCGCGGTCGCCAATTTCTTCGAGGGTCTCGATACAGTCGGCAACGAACGCCGGGCACATCACCAACAGCTTTTTCGCCCCGGCCTTGGCCAGTTCATCCAGCCGCGCTTCGGTGTAGGGCTCGATCCACTTCGCCTTGCCCAGCCGCGACTGGAAGGACACCGACCATTTGCCATCCGGCAAGCCCATCTTGCGCGCGAAGGCCTGGGCGGTCCGCAGGCACTGACCGCGATAACAGACGGCGAGCATTTCCGCCGAGGCCTCACGACAGCAGTCGGCGTCCTGGAAGTTATGCGTACCAGTCGGGTCGAGCTTCTTCAGGTGCCGCTCCGGCAGCCCGTGGAAACTCAGCAGAAGATGATCGAAATCCTGTTCCAGGTAAGGCCTGGCACTCGCCACCAGGGCATCGATGTACTCGGGCTGGTCATAGAACGGCTTCAACACCGTCATCTGCAACGGCAGTTGCTGCTCGGCGATGACCGCGTTCGCCTGAGTGATCACGGTGGTCACCGTGCTGTCGGCGAACTGCGGATACAGGGGCGCGAGGGTCACTTTGCGCACGCCTTGGGCGGCGAGTTTCTTCAACACCGAGGGCAGCGACGGCTCGCCATAGCGCATGGCGATTTCCACCGGCCCGTGGGTCCAGTGCGGCGCCACGGCCTGTTGCAGACGACGGGTCAGCACCACCAGCGGCGAGCCCTCGTCCCACCAGATCGATGCGTAGGCATGGGCGGACTGTTCCGGGCGCTTGATCAGGATCAGCGACACCAGCAGACGCCGCACCGGCCACGGCAAGTCGATCACGTAAGGGTCCATCAGGAACTGATTGAGGTAACGGCGCACATCGGCGACGGAGGTGGACGCCGGTGAACCCAGGTTGACCAGCAGCAAAGCATGATCGGTCATGCAACATCCTTTTCAGAGGCGGGGGGACAACTCATCCAGCGCCGATTGCACATCGTTGAAACGGAAGGTGAAGCCCGCCGCCAGCGCACGCACCGGGCGGGCGCGCTGGCCACCGAGCAGCAAGGTCGACAGCTCGCCAAGCCCCGCTTTCAACACCAGCGCAGGCAGCGGCATGAACGCCGGCCGGTGCAGCGTGCGGCCCAGGCGCCGGGCGAACTCGCGGTTGCGGACAGGCTCCGGAGCGCAGGCATTATAAGGACCGCTGGCATCGTTGCGCTGCAAGAGAAAATCAATCAGGGCGATTTCGTCGTGGATATGAATCCACGGCATCCACTGCCGGCCATCGCCGATCGGCCCGCCCAGCCCGAGTTTGAAGGGCAGCCGCAGGCGCGACAAAAAGCCGCCCTCGCTGGCCAGGACCAACCCGGTGCGAAGCAGCACGACACGGATGCCCAGGGCTTCGGCGCGCTGCGCGGTTTCTTCCCAGGCGATGCACAACTGGCTGGCGAAGTCCTCTTTGACCGGGCGCGAAGACTCGGTCAATTCACGCTCGCCGCCATCGCCATACCAACCCACCGCGGAGCCGGAAATCATCACGGCCGGGCGCTGCTCACGGCGCTCCAGCCAGGCCAGCAGGTGTTCGGTCAGGGTGATCCGGCTGCCCCACAACTGCGCCCGCCGCGACACGGTCCAGGGCCGATCGGCGATCGGCGCGCCGGCCAGGTTGATGACCGCATCCAGCGGCCCGTCGCCGTAAGCCTCCAGCTCGCTGATGCCGCGAACGCCGGCACCGCAAAGCCGGCCAACCTGATCGGCACGACGGCTCCAGACCGTCAGTCGATGACCCTGGTCGAGCCAGTGGCGACACAGTTGCTGTCCAATCAGGCCGGTACCACCGGTCAGCAATATATTCATGGCCGTGTCCTCATGATGGCGCTCGCTGGTCTACTTTTAAAAGCAAGGCACTTTTTTGACCGTTCACTCTGGGATAAACATAGGCCAACCTGTTGCAACGAGCCGACTGATCTTATACAAAACCCTGGAGTTGTACAGGTTTGTCCGACAGCGTGGCTGTCTGTACCTACTAGAAGGTTCAAAGAGGCCCATCATGACCGTACCTATCGCCATCATCGGTGCCGGCATTGCCGGACTCTCTGCCGCCCAGGCCTTGCAGAAGGAAGGACTGACCGTCCACCTGTTCGACAAGGGGCACGGCAGCGGCGGACGTATGGCCAGCAAGCGCAGCGAAGCCGGGGCGCTGGACCTCGGTGCGCAATACTTCACCGCCCGCGACCGCCGTTTCGTCGAGCAGATCCAGCACTGGCAAGCCAAGGGCTGGGTCGCGGAGTGGAAGCCACAGCTCTACAACTACCGCGACGGCCAGTTGAGCCCTTCGCCGGACGAACAGACCCGCTGGGTCGGCACGCCGCGCATGAGCGCCATCACCCGCGGCCTGCTCAAGGACGTCACGGTGAACTTCAGTTGCCGCATCAGTGAAGTCTTCCGCGGCAAACAGTACTGGCACCTGCAAGACACCGAAGGCTGCAGCCACGGCCCGTTCAGCAAGGTCATCGTCGCCGTGCCTGCACCGCAGGCCGCGGCCTTGCTGGCCGCCACGCCGAAACTCGCCGCCGCCGCGGCCGGCGTGCAGATGGAGCCGACCTGGGCCATCGCCCTCGGCTTCGACACCCCGCTGGCCACGCCCATGCAGGGCTGCTTCGTGCAGGACTGCGCGCTCGACTGGCTGGCGCGCAACCGCAGCAAGCCGGGACGCGAGGAGCGCCTGGACACCTGGGTGCTGCACGCCACCTCGGCCTGGAGCAAACAGCACATCGACTTGCAGAAAGAGGCGGTGATCGAACAGTTGCTGGGCGATTTCGCCGAGCTGGTCGGCTGTGCGGTCCCGGCACCGAGCTTCACCCTGGCGCACCGCTGGCTCTACGCACGCCCCGCCAGCAACCATGAGTGGGGCGCACTCGCCGATGCCGACCTGGGCCTCTATGCCTGCGGCGACTGGTGCCTGTCGGGCCGGGTCGAAGGCGCGTGGCTCAGCGGCCAGGAAGCCGCCCGCCGATTGATCGAACACCTCGAATAAACCCCGCGGGCAACGCGACCTCTACAGAAATATTGACTTGTACAACTTCCGGCTTATGCTGAGCGAAGTTGTACAGGTTTTTATCTTTGTACAAGAAAGGTTGCCCACCATGCCCGCTACCAAGCCCAAAATTGCCCTCAGCGCCTGCCTCGCCGGTAAAGAAGTCCGCTTCAATGGCGGTCACAAGGAATCGCGCCTGTGCACCGAAGCGCTGGCGGAGCATTTCGAGCTGGTGCCCATCTGCCCCGAAGTGGCGATCGGCCTGGGCACGCCCCGTGCCGCGATCCACCTTGCCGGCGATCCCGCCCAGCCTCGCGCCGTCAACAGCCGCGACGACACCATCGATGTTTCCGATGCGCTGATCCAGTACGCCGACCAGATGGCCGTCGAGCTGGACGATATCTGCGGCTACATCTTCATGCAGAAATCGCCGTCCTGCGGGCTGGAGCGCATCAAGGTCTACCAGGCCAACGGCTACCCCGCACGCGAGCGCGCCAGCGGCCTGTATGCCGCGCGTTTTCGCGAACTGCGCCCGGACCTGCCGCTGGAAGAAGAAGGCCGGCTGTGCGATCCGGTGCTGCGGGAAAATTTCATCATCCGCGTGCTGGCCTATGCCGACTGGCAACGCCTGTGCGCCGAGGGCCTGAGCCGTCACGCGCTGATCGCCTTCCACTCCCGCTACAAGTACCAATTGATGGCGCACAACCCCGAGCAATACAAAGTGCTCGGCAAGCTGCTGGGCAGCATGAGCCGCCAGGACGACCCGCAGCAGATCGGCCCGGCGTATTTCAGCCAGTTGATCGCCGCGCTGCGCCGCTGCGCCAACCGCGGCACCCACGGCAATGTGCTGATGCACCTGAGCGGTTACCTGCGGCGCTTCCTCGACGCCGGGGACAAGCAGGAAATCCGCCGCGTGATCGAGCAATACATGGCCGGGATCGTCCCGCTGGTGGTGCCGCTGACGCTGCTCAAGCACCACCTCAATCATCATCCCGATGCGTACTTGCTGAGCCAGGTCTACCTGCAGCCGCACCCGGAAAACCTGAGCCTGCGCAATGCCATCTGAACCGCTGCTGCCCATTCGCGAAATCTCACGGCTGACCGGCGTAAACCCGGTCACCCTGCGCGCCTGGGAGCGGCGTTATGGCCTGGTGGTGCCGCAGCGCACCAGCAAGGGCCACCGGCTGTACAGCAGCGATCAGGTGGAACGCATCCGCAGCATTCTGTCGTGGCTCAACCGTGGAGTTGCGGTCAGTCAGGTGCTGCCGCTGCTCGACAGCGACAAGTCGCCCGAGCAGAGCATTCCCGGAGACGACTGGCAGGCGCTGCGCACCCACCTCACCGAGTGCATCGCCCACCTCGCCGAGCGCCAGCTCGACCAGCAGTTCAACCAGGCCATGGCGCTCTACCCCGCCACCACCTTATGCGAACAATTGCTGTTGCCCCTGCTCGGCCACCTCGAAGCACGCTGGCAAACCCACCCTACCGCCCGCCTCGAACAGGGCTTCTTCCACAGTTGGCTGCGCAGCAAGCTGGGGCTTCGGGTGTACCACAACAACCGCCAGTGCAACGGCGCGCCGGCGATGCTGATCAATGGCGGAGCCCTGCCATTCGATCCGCAGTTGTGGCTGTGCGCCTGGCTGGTGAGCGATGCCGGCTGCCCGGTGGAAGTGTTCGACAGCACCCTGCCCGCCCGCGACCTGGCACTGGGCGTCGAGCAACTGGGCGCGAGGGCGGTGCTGGTCAGCATTAATACCGCCCAGGACAGCGACCGCCTGCAACGCACCCTCGCGCCGCTGAGCGTACCGAAACTCCTGTTCGGCGCCGCGGTCACTTTACACAAGCATGCGTTGCCGACAGATCCCGATTGGCACTTGCTCGACTCGCCCCTGGCGGCGTGCCGGTGCCTGCAAGACCTCAAGCCGCTTGCCGCGGAAAAAAACGGACCCGAATAATGCAATTGATCTGGCTGCGCAGCGACCTGCGCCTGCATGACAACACCGCCCTGGCCGCCGCGTGCGAGCGCGGCCCGTGCCTGGCGCTCTGGCTGGTCAGCCCGGCGCAATGGAAGCGTCACGATGACGCCGCCTGCAAGGTGGACTTCTGGCTGCGCAATCTGGAGGCGCTGAAACAGGCGCTCGGCGAACTGAACATCCCGCTGCTTATTCGTGTAGCCGATGACTGGAAAGACGCACCCCGGGTGCTCCACGAGGTATGCCGGGAGCACGGCGTGCAGGATGTGCACGTCAACGAGGAATACGGGATCAACGAACAGCAGCGTGATCGCGACGTCGGCGAATACCTGCAACAGCATGGCATCGGCCTGCACAGCTACCTTGATCAGTTGCTGTTCAAACCGGGCACGGTGCTCACTCGCCAGGGCGGTTACTTCAAGGTCTTCACCCAGTTCCGCAAGCTCTGTTACCAGCGCCTGCACCACGGCCTGCCCGCCTTGCAGCCGTTGCCGCGCAAGCAGGCGAAGACTGCCATCGCCAGTGACGATGTCCCACGACATATCGAAGGCTTTCCCACTCCCGCAGCGTCGCTGCGCGAGCAGTGGCCGGCAGGCGAAGACCACGCCCGCGAGCGACTGGCCGGCTTCGTCGAAGACGACATGGCGGACTACACCGAACAACGCGACCTGCCCGCCGTCGACGGCACCAGCCAACTGTCGCCCTACCTCGCCGCCGGGGTGATTTCCGTGCGCCAGTGCCTGCACGCCGCGATTGCCAACAACTACGGCGAGTTCGAAAGCGGCAATCCCGGCGCCGTTACCTGGGTCAACGAGTTGCTCTGGCGCGAGTTCTACAAACATGTACTCGTCGGCTATCCAAGGGTTTCTCGCCACCGCGCCTTCCGCCCGGCGACCGAAGCGGTGAAATGGCGCGACGCCCCCAAAGACCTCGCCGCCTGGCAGGAGGGCCGCACCGGCATCCCGATTGTCGATGCCGCCATGCGCCAATTGCTCGCCACCGGCTGGATGCACAACCGCCTGCGCATGGTGGTGGCGATGTTCCTGAGCAAGAACCTGCTGATCGACTGGCGCGAGGGCGAAGCTTTTTTCATGCGCCATCTGATAGACGGCGACCTGGCCGCAAACAACGGCGGTTGGCAGTGGAGTGCGTCCACGGGCACCGACGCTGCGCCGTATTTCCGGGTGTTCAACCCCGTCAGCCAATCCGAGCGCTTCGACAGCAAGGGCCGCTTCCTGCGACACTGGCTGCCGGAGTTGAAAGCGCTGGACGATAAGGATATCCACAGCCCCGGCGGGCTGTTCGGCGTGCAAGGTTATCCACAGCCCATCGTCGACCTTGGCCCAAGCCGCCAGCGCGCCATCGACGCTTTCCGACAACTGCCCAAAGAGCACAGCAACGAAGATGCCCTTGAATACTGAGGATCCGAAACGTATCTGGGTAACCGGCGCCAGCGGTGGTTTGGGCCATGCGTTGGCAGCACAGTTGCTCATGCTCGGTCACCATGTGGCGATCAGCGGCCGCGCGCCATTCGACCCCCTTCCCGACAGCCTCGCCCGGCACTGCCTGGTACTGGACGGTGACTTGAGCGATGCCGCGCAAGCCGAGCAGATGAGCCAGCGTATCCAGCAACGCTGGGGCGCGCTCGACACCCTGATCCTCAACGCAGGGACATGCGACTACCTCGACGCGGAGTCCAGCGGTACGGACATGTTCGAAGCACTGATCCAGAGCAACCTGTCTGCCAGCACCCAGTGCCTGCAAAGCGCCCTGCCGCTCTTGCAGGCGGGACAGACGGCCCACGTCGTGGCCATCCTGAGCAGCATCACCGCGCTCCAGCAACATGAGAGCAGCCAGTGGCCCTCGGCGCAGAACAGCCTGGGGCAGTGGTTCAGTGAGGTTCGCAGCGTGCTTTCGCCCAAGGAAATCGACCTCACGCTGGTCGCGCCGCAGAACCTGAAAAAGCCCGTCACCCTGGCCGTGGCACTGCCGCAGAACTGGGACGCGCAAAGCGCCGCGCAAGCGATTATCCAGCGCTTGTCTCAGCGGATGCCCGTAATGGTTCTGGAAGCGTTGTCGGTCAGCAGTCTGTGGCCGTTGCGGCGTTGACCGAAAATGAAACCGGGGCCGCAATAGCGGCCCCGGTCACGTGTAGCGATCAGAGCGACATGCGGTAATGCAGGGCGAAACTCTCGACACCATCGTTCGGCTGGCTGAGGCCCGCGTTGGAATAGTGGATCGCCCGAATCCCCACTTCATGCCCCCCGGCAAAGCGCAGGCCAAAGCCGATGCGGTCTTCGAACTGGAAGGACGAACCCAGTTTGTTGCTTTCAAGTTCGGTGTGAGCAAATGCGGCCACCCCGACGCCGGCCTCGATGTACGGCTTGACCGACTCGCCGGCGAATTCATAAACGAACACCGGCGCGAACGACAGGCTGTGGTTGTTCGACGTCTTGTCCCCGTCCCAGAAGGTGTAGCCGCCGTCCCAGTAGCCGGTCAGACGGCCGACACTGGTCTGCCACCAACTGGCATCCCAGTTGGATTGCACGCCGATGCGGTAGGTCATGGTGGAGTCGCTGGTCTGGCCGACAGCGAAGGTGATATCCGCGGCCTGTGCGGTGAAGGTGTGCCCCAGGGTTGCGGCTGCAACCACAGCCAAGCAAAGCAGTTTCTTCATGAGAAACGTCCTTTTAAATCCGTTTGTTGGTTTTTTTGTCTCATCAGACAACGTAGTAGAAATCAGCGCATGCAAAGGAGTTCACTGGATTTCGACGTTTTTTTTCCTACGTCGATTACCTATTGAAGCTTTGCACACAGTCAGATTTATTCCACAACAAAGGCAGGATGTTTCGCAGATGTTCGGGGTCGGCACTGGTCCAGAACTGTGTAGGACGCGCGGGGCCGGCCGCCAGAAGGTGGCGCTCGGCCAGCAGCCGCTGGAGTTGCCGGGCCACGGCGGCGCCAGTGTCGATGATGGCCACCGATGCCGGGACCATTTCGGCCAGCAGGGGCTTGAGGAAGGGGTAATGGGTGCAACCAAGAATGATGGTGTCGCACCCTGCCGCCAGGAGCGGTTCGACATAGCCTTGCAAGAGCTGGCGCAAGGCCGGGCTGTCGAGGTCACCCGACTCGATCAATTCCACCAGCCCCGGGCAGGGCTGGGTCACCACCCGCACATCCGTGGCGAAGCGATCGAGCAAGGCCGCGAACTTGGCGCTCTGCAGGGTGCCGGTGGTGGCCAGCACCCCGACCACGCCGCTGCGGGTTGCCGCCGCGGCCGGTTTCACCGCCGGTTCCATGCCCACCAGCGGCCATTGCGGGAAACGCTCGCGAAGGTCGGCGGCGGCGGCAACGGTGGCGGTATTGCAGGCCAGGACCACGGCCTTGACGCCCTGCTCCTGGAAGAATTCGGCCACCTTGCGGCAGCGCTGGCGAATGAACTCCGGGGACTTCTCGCCATAGGGAATATTGCCGCAGTCGGCCACGTACAGCAGCGACTCATTGGGCAGCAGCCGGTTGATTTCCGCCAGCACCGACAGGCCGCCGACACCGGAGTCGAACACGCCGACCGGCGCTGCCGAGGCCTCAGCCATGGACGGTCCCACAGACGGCGCAACCCGGATCGCGCTTGACCCGCAACTCGCGGAAACGCGTGCCCAGTGCATCGATCAACAGCAGGCGTCCCACCAGCGGCTCGCCGAAGCCCGCAAGCAGCTTCAGTGCTTCGAGCGCCTGAAGGCTGCCGACCAGCCCCACCAGCGGCCCGACCACACCGGCTTCGCTGCAGGTCAGTTCGGCATCGCTGCCGTGGCCGTAGAGGCAGTGGTAGCACGGACTTTCAGGGCGACGGGGATCGAACACCGACAATTGCCCTTCCAGACGGATCGCCGCGCCGCTGACCAGCGGCTTGCCGGCCTTGACGCACGCCGCGTTGACCGCTTCGCGGGTAGCGAAATTGTCCGAGCAGTCCAGCACTAGGTCCACGGCATCCACCGCTGCGGCCAGGGAATCTTCATCGAGCGCCTGGCGATGCGGCACCAGATTGATATCCGGGTTGATCGCGCGCAGCCGCGTCAGCGCCGAGTCCACCTTGGGCTGACCGACCGAAGCGCTGTCATGGATGATCTGCCGTTGCAGGTTGGTCAGGTCAACCGTGTCGAAATCCGCCAGGTGCAGGGTGCCGACACCTGCGGCCGCCAGGTACAAGGCCACCGGCGAGCCAAGGCCGCCGAGGCCGATAATCAATGCGCGGCTGTCCTTGAGGCGCAACTGGCCGTCGATATCGATCTGCGCCAGGAGGATCTGGCGGCTGTAACGCAGCAGTTCCTCGTCGGTCAGCACGACAGGCGCCCCAGGGTGATGCGCTCGTGGCCACCCAGGTCGAGGCGGCTTTCGATCTGTTCGAAGCCGTGCCGGGCCAGCAGTTCGCGGACCGCGGCGGCCTGGTCGTAGCCGTGCTCCAGCAGCAGCCAGCCACCCGCCAGCAGGTGAGCCGGCGCCTCGGCGACGATCTGGCGCAGGTCGTCCAGGCCATCATTGCCCGCCACCAGCGCACTGCTGGGCTCGAAACGCACATCGCCGGCGACCAGATGCGGGTCTTCGGCGGCAATGTAAGGCGGGTTGCTGATGATCAACTGGAAACGCTGTTCGGCGAGTGCACTGAACCAGTGGCTGGTGAGCACGGTGACGTTGTCCAGTTGCAGGCGCTGGCGATTGCGCTCGGCCAGGGCCACGGCTTCCAGCACCCGGTCGACTGCGGTCACCTGCCATTGCCGGCGCTCGCTGGCCAGGGCCAGAGCAATGGCGCCGGTTCCGGTGCCGAGGTCGAGCACTTTCGCCGGCTCGGCGGGCAGCAATGCCAGGGCGGTTTCCACCAGCAGCTCGGTTTCCGGGCGCGGGATCAGGGTATGCGGCGCGACTTCCAGGTCCAGGTTCCAGAACCCTTGCTGGCCGAGAATATAGGCCACCGGCTCACCCGCGCGACGGCGCTGCAGGTAGCTGGCGAACGTCTGCGCCGCCTCGCTGCTGACGATGCGCTCCGGCCAGGTGTGAAGGTAACTGCGGGATTTGCCGATGGCGGCAGCCAGGAGCAGTTCGATATCCAGACGCGCGGTCGGCGAGTCGGGAAGCTCCGCGCCGCGAAGCAGGCTGGCAATGATGGTCATTTAGTCACCCAGTGCGGCCAGTTGATCGGCCTGGTATTCGGCCAGCAGCGGCTCGATGATCGCATCCACGCCACCCGCGAGCACTTCGTCCAGCGAGTAGAGCGTCAGGTTGATGCGGTGGTCGGTGACCCGACCCTGTGGATAGTTGTAGGTGCGGATGCGCTCGGAGCGGTCGCCGGAACCGACCAGCAGCTTGCGCTCGCTGGCGATGGCATTCTGCGCGGCGCTGGTCTGCATGTCGTTGAGCCGCGCCGACAGCCAGGACATGGCCCGCGCGCGGTTCTTGTGCTGCGAGCGCTCTTCCTGGCACTCGACCACTGTGCCGGTAGGCAAGTGGGTGATGCGGATCGCCGAGTCGGTCTTGTTCACGTGCTGACCACCGGCGCCCGAGGCGCGGTAGGTATCGACGCGCAGGTCGGCCGGGTTGATCTCGATCGCCGCTTGTTCATCCGGCTCGGGCAGCACCGCCACGGTGCAGGCCGAGGTGTGGATACGGCCCTGGGATTCGGTTTCCGGCACCCGCTGCACGCGGTGCGCGCCGGACTCGAACTTGAGCTTGCCGTAGACACTGTCGCCCTCGACGCGGGCGATGATTTCCTTGTAGCCGCCGTGCTCACCCTCGTTTTCCGAGAGGATTTCCAGGCGCCAGCCACGCCGCTCGGCGTAGCGCGAATACATGCGGAACAGGTCCCCGGAGAAGATCGCCGCCTCGTCGCCGCCGGTCCCTGCGCGGATTTCCAGGAACACGTTGCGGCCGTCGTTGGGGTCCTTGGGCAGCAGCAGGCGTTGCAACTGGGCTTCCAGTTCCTGCAGTTGCTCCTTGGCTTCACGAACTTCTTCGACAGCCATTTCCCGCATGTCGGGGTCGCTGTCCTTGAGCAGTGCCTGGGCCTGCTCGAGGTCGTCCTGCAACTTGCACCACTGGGCATACCCGGCAGCCACCGGTTCGACCTCGGCATACTCGCGGGAGTAGGCGCGGAAACGGGTCTGGTCGGAAATGACCTCGGCATCGCCCAGCAGGGCGGTCAGTTCCTCGAAGCGGTCCTGGAGGATTTCCAGTTTTCTGAGCAGCGACGCTTTCATTGCGGGGTTTTATCCGTGGAGCCCTCGTTGAGGGCAAAGAGTTCCTGGGCCATGGCCAACGCATCGTGGCGGCCTTCGGCGGAGAGCTTTTTCAGTTGCACGCTGGGCGCATGCAGCAGCTTGTTGGTCAGGCCGCGGGCCAGTTGCACCAGGACCTCCTCGGCGCTGGAACCGTTGGCCAGCAGGCGCTGGGCCTTTTGCAGTTCCTCGTCGCGCAGACGCTCGCTCTGCTGGCGGTACGCCTTGAGCACGTCCACCGCGGCCAGCGCGCGCAGGCGCGACATGAAGTCTTCGGCGCCCACCGTCACCAGTTCTTCTGCGGCCTGGGCGGCGCCTTGACGGCTCTTGAGGTTTTCCGCGACCACGTCGTGGAGGTCGTCGACCGTATAAAGGTAGACGTCATCCAGTTCGCCCACTTGCGGCTCGATATCCCGCGGCACGGCGATGTCGACCATGAAGATCGGCTTGTGCCGGCGCAGTTTCAGCGCACTTTCGACCGCGCCCTTGCCAAGAATCGGCAACTGGCTGGCGGTGGAGCTGATGACGATGTCGCTGTTGACCAGCTCTTGCGGAATGTCCGCCAGCAACACCGCATGGGCACCGAACTGCTCGGCCAGGATGCTCGCGCGCTCCAGTGTGCGGTTGGCCACGACAATGCGGCGTACGCCCTGCTCGTGCAGGTGCCGGGCGACCAGGGTGATGGTCTCGCCGGCGCCGATCAGCAGCGCCTGGCTGCGGCCCAGGTCACTGAAGATCTGCTTGGCCAGGCTGACTGCGGCGAAGGCCACCGACACCGGGTTCTCGCCGATGGCGGTATCGGTGCGCACCTGCTTGGCGGCGCTGAACGTGGCCTGGAACAGCCGGCCCAGCAGCGGCCCGATGGTCCCGGCCTCGCGAGCCACGGCGTAGGCGGACTTCATCTGGCCGAGGATCTGCGGCTCGCCCAGCACCAGCGAGTCGAGCCCGGAAGCCACGCGCATCATGTGCCGGACGGCGGCATGATCCTCGTGGATATAGGCACTGGCGCGCAGTTCATCGACGCTCAACTGGTGATAGTCGGCCAGCCAGCGCAGCACCTCATCGGCCGTCAGGTGGTCCTGCTCGATGTACAGTTCGCTGCGATTGCAGGTCGAAAGGATTGCGGCTTCCCGGCTGGTAGTCAGTCGGCAGAGCTGCTGCAAGGCTTCCACCATCTGCTCGGGGGTAAACGCCACGCGCTCGCGTACGTCTACCGAGGCAGTCTTATGATTGATACCGAGGGCAAGAAAGGCCATTCAAGGTCGCTGGTTGTGACGTGAAGCCGATAATTGTCCTACTTCGCTGGATCGAGAACAACCACCGCTCGCGATTGTCTCTAATACACTGTATCCACACCCCCCATCGCGAGTGGGTTTGCCATGACGCTTGTGTCATGATGGCCCGACCGCAGGTTAGTCGCCCAAAATCTCCTTATGAATAGATCTTCCGCGTTGCTCCTTGCCCTTGCCCTGCTCCAGGGTTGCCAGGCTTTGCCAGGTGCCCGGGACGCCACACCGCCCGCCGGACAGCAGGTCGCGCCGACCGCCGCGCCCGAGCCGACGGTCTACGGCTCGTTCACCCAGGACACCCTCTATAGTCTGTTGGTCGCCGAGCTGGCGGGGCAGCGCAATCGCTTCGATATCGCCCTGGACAACTACGTGATCCAGGCCGAAAAGACCCAGGATCCGGCCATTTCCGAGCGCGCCTTCCGCATCGCCGAATACCTCGGTGCCGACCAGTCCGCGCTGGACACCTCGTTGATCTGGGCGAAAAACGACCCTGAAAACATCGATGCGCAGCGCGCCGCCGCGATCCAGCTGGCCCGCGCCGGGCGCTACGACGACTCCATGGTGTTCATGGAAAAGGTGCTGCAAGGCCAGGGCGACACGCATTTCGACTTCCTTGCCCTGTCCGCCGCCGAAACCGATCAGGACACCCGCGACGGCCTGCAAAAAAGTTTCGACCGCCTGCTGCAAAAGTACCCGGACAACAGCCAGTTGGTGTTCGGCAAGGCCCTGCTGCTGCAACAGGACGGCAAGTCCCAGGCGGCCCTGAGCCTGCTTGAAGAACATCCGCCGCAAGACGACGAAATCGCTCCGGTGCTGCTCCGCGCCCGCCTGCTGCAAAGCCTCGACCGCGGCCCGGAAGCCCTGCCGCTGCTGCGCAAGACCATCGCCCGCCACCCCGACGACAAGCGCCTGCGCCTGACCTACGCGCGGATGTTGGTGGAACAGGACCGGGTCGATGACGCCAAGGTCGAGTTCGCCAGCCTGCTGCAGCAATACCCGGACGACGACGAACTGCGCTATTCCCTGGCGCTGGTCAGCCTCGAGGCCAAGGCCTACGACGAAGCGGCCACCTACCTGGAAGACCTGATCACCCGCGAAAGCCATGTCGATGCCGCGCACCTGAACCTGGGCCGCATCCGCGAGGAGCGCAACGACCTGGAAGGCGCGCTGGCCGAATACGCCCAGGTCGGCCCCGGCAACGATTACCTGGCGGCGCAATTGCGCCAGGCCGATATCCTCATCGCCAACGGCCGCGCAGACGAAGCAACGCGCCGCCTCGACGCCGCCCGCGAAGCCCAGCCCGACTACGCGATCCAGCTTTATCTGATCGAAGCCGAGACCCTGGGCAACAACGGAAAGGATGCACAGGCGCTGCGGGTGCTGGAAAAAGCCATCAAGCAGTACCCCGACGACCTCAACCTGCTCTACACCCGCGCCATGCTCGCCGAGAAACGCGACGATCTGTCGCAGATGGAAAAGGACCTGCGCAGCATCATCACCCGCGAGCCGGAAAACGCCATGGCGCTCAACGCCCTCGGCTACACCCTCGCCGACCGCACCACGCGCTACGGCGAAGCCAAGGACCTGATCGAAAAAGCCCACCGGATCAACCCGGACGACCCCGCCGTGCTCGACAGCCTCGGCTGGGTGAACTACCGCCTGGGCAACCTCGACGAAGCCGAGCGCCTGCTGCGCCGGGCCCTTGAGCGCTTCCCCGACCATGAAGTCGCGGCGCACCTGGGCGAAGTGCTCTGGGCCAACGGCAAGCGTCGCGAGGCGCGCCAGGTCTGGGCCAAGGCCTTTGAAGCGCAACCCGACAGCACCATCCTGCGCAAGACCGTCCTGCGCCTGACCGGATCCGAGACTCTTTAAACCATGTTCTTGCGCCATCTCATTACGTTCAGCCTGATTGCCCTGCTCGCCGGTTGCACCGGCTTCGGATCCCGCGAAGCCGTCGAAGGCCAGGGCAGCCCGCAACTCTGGCGTGAGCACAAACAGCAGTTGAGCACCCTCGACGGCTGGCAGATCAACGGCAAAGTCGGCATTCGCGCACCGAAGGATTCCGGCAGCGGCACCCTGTTCTGGCTGCAACGCCAGGATTACTACGACATCCGCCTGTCCGGCCCGCTGGGTCGCGGCGCCGCCCGCCTGACCGGTCGTCCGGGCCAGGTAGTGCTGGAAGTCGCCAACCAGGGCCGTTTCGAAGCGCAATCGCCGGAAACCCTGCTGGCCGAGCAACTGGGCTGGGAGTTGCCGGTGTCGCACCTGGTCTGGTGGGTCCGTGGCCTGCCGGCTCCCGACAGCAAAAGCCGCCTGACCCTCGACGGCAACAGCCGCCTGGCCAGCCTCGAGCAGGATGGCTGGCAGGTGGAATACAGCAACTACACCCTGCAGAACGGTTACTGGCTGCCGGAACGCCTGAAGATGCATGGCCAGAACCTGGACGTGACGGTGGTCCTCAAGGAATGGCAACCGCGCCAACTGGGGCACTGACATGAGCACGCTGACCCTGCCCGCCCCGGCCAAGCTCAACCTGATGCTGCACATTCTTGGCCGTCGCCCCGACGGTTATCACGAGTTGCAAACGATCTTCCAGTTCCTCGATCACGGTGACGAACTGCGCTTCGCCGTTCGCGAAGACGGTGAAATCCACCTGCGCACCGAGATCGACAGTGTTCCCCACGACAGCAACCTGATCGTCCGCGCCGCACGCAAATTGCAGCAGTTGACCGGCACCCCGCTGGGCGCCGACATCTGGCTGACCAAGGTGTTGCCCATGGGCGGCGGCATCGGTGGCGGCAGTTCGGATGCGGCCACCACGCTGCTCGGGCTGGATCACTTGTGGAAAACCGGTTGCAGCGAAGATCAACTGGCTGAACTGGGCCTGGGCCTGGGCGCCGACGTACCGGTTTTCGTCCGCGGACACGCAGCGTTCGCCGAGGGCGTGGGTGAAAAACTCACGCCCGTGGACCCTGAAGAGCCGTGGTATGTCGTGCTGGTCCCACAAGTGTCTGTAAGTACAGCAGAAATTTTTTCACACCCTTTGTTGACACGTGATTCAAAGCCCATTAAAGTGCGCCCCGTTCCCAAGGGAAACAGTCGTAATGACTGCCAAGCGGTAGTTGAGCAAAGTTACCCAGAAGTACGTAACGCCTTGAGTTTGTTAAACAAATTCACTGATGCAAGGCTCACCGGAACTGGAAGTTGTGTGTTTGGGGCCTTCCCAGACAAAGCTGAAGCTGATAAAGTTTTGGCCCTTCTTGCAGAGACCCAAACAGGGTTCGTGGCAAAGGGAAGCAACATATCAATGTTGCATCGCACGTTACGAAGTCTGCTCTAGGAATCGAGTACAAGGTACTCGCAGCAACAGATACAGGGGCGTCGCCAAGCGGTAAGGCAGCAGGTTTTGATCCTGCCATGCGTTGGTTCGAATCCAGCCGCCCCTGCCATTTTCCTTATACTCATCCAGGTATACCCTCAGCCTTCAGGTACTGCGCGTGTCCAAGATGATGGTCTTTACGGGGAACGCCAACCCCGATCTGGCTCGGCGCGTCGTGCGTCAGCTGCATATCCCACTGGGTGATGTTTCTGTCGGTAAGTTCTCCGACGGCGAAATCAGCACTGAGATTAATGAAAACGTCCGCGGTAAAGACGTCTTTATCATTCAGCCGACTTGCGCGCCAACCAACGATAATCTGATGGAACTGGTAGTGATGGCTGATGCCTTCCGCCGCTCCTCAGCGTCTCGAATCACTGCCGTGATTCCTTACTTCGGATATGCCCGCCAGGATCGCCGTCCGCGTTCGGCGCGTGTAGCTATCAGCGCCAAAGTTGTCGCTGACATGCTCACCGTCGTAGGTATCGACCGTGTTCTCACCGTCGACCTGCACGCTGACCAGATCCAGGGTTTCTTCGATATTCCGGTAGATAACATCTACGGCTCCCCCGTTCTGGTGGATGACATCGAAGACCAGCGTTTCGAAAACCTCATGATCGTTTCCCCGGACATCGGTGGTGTCGTGCGTGCACGTGCCGTCGCCAAGTCCCTGGGTGTCGATCTGGGGATCATCGACAAACGCCGCGAGAAGGCCAATCACTCCGAAGTGATGCATATCATCGGTGATGTCGAAGGACGTACCTGTATTCTCGTCGACGATATGGTCGATACCGCCGGCACGTTGTGCCATGCGGCCAAGGCCCTGAAAGAACACGGCGCTGCCAAGGTTTACGCCTATTGCACGCACCCTGTCCTCTCCGGTCGCGCGATCGAGAATATCGAGAATTCCGTGCTCGACGAGCTGGTGGTGACCAACACCATCCCGCTGTCCGCCGCCGCACAAGCCTGTGACCGTATCCGTCAACTGGATATCGCACCGGTAGTTGCCGAAGCGGTTCGCCGCATCAGCAATGAAGAATCGATCAGCGCGATGTTCCGCTGAGGGCTTGCCCTCGCGAACACCCCGTTGACGTAAAGCGCCCCGCCCCAACACCTGTTGTTGGGGCGGGGCTTTTTTGCCCACCCCGCTTTGGCGCTGGTCGCAAACGCCACTCGGGGGATGGCTACTCTGGAGATACAAAATGACTGATTTCACTCTGAACGCCCAAGCGCGTACCGACCTGGGGAAAGGTGCGAGCCGCCGCCTGCGTCGTCTCGCCGCCCAAGTTCCTGCCGTTGTATACGGTGGCGACAAAGCGCCTGCATCGATCGTAATGCTGGCTAAAGAAGTGGCCAAGCTGTTCGAAAACGAAGCTGCCTACAGCCACGTTATCGAGCTGAACATCGACGGCGTTAAAGAAAACGTCGTGGTCAAGGCCATGCAACGTCACCCAGCCAAGCAGTTCATCCTGCACGCCGACTTCGTTCGCGTTGTTGCTGGCCAGAAACTGACCGCCAAAGTACCGGTTCACTTCATCAACGAAGAAGCCCCGGTCAAGAAAGGCGGCGAAATCTCCCACGTAGTGGCCGAGATCGAAGTTTCCTGCGAAGCCAAAGACCTGCCTGAGTTCATCGAAGTCGACCTGGCCAACGCCGAAATCGGCACCATCATTCACCTGTCGGACCTGAAAGCTCCGAAAGGCGTTGAGTTCCTGGCTCTGACCCACGGTGATGACAAGGCTGTTGCCAACGTCCACGCCCCGCGCGTAGCACCTGAAGCAGAAGGCGCTGCCGAGTAATCCACTCGGTACGCCGGTGTTGACCGGGTTGCGGTGCTGACACCGCAACCCCCAACTCCAAGGAAGAGCCCCTGACGTGACAGCCATCCAGTTGATCGTCGGCCTGGGAAACCCGGGCCCCGAATACGAACAGACCCGGCATAACGCAGGGGCTCTTTTCGTTGAACGCATTGCCAGCGCCCAGCGTGTCAATCTGACTGCTGACCGCAAGTATTTCGGCCTGACGGCAAAATTCAGCCATCAGGGCAACGATGTTCGTCTGTTGATCCCGACCACCTACATGAACCGCAGCGGCCAGTCCGTTGCTGCACTGGCCAATTTTTTCCGTATCGAGCCAGATGCCATCCTGGTGGCCCACGACGAACTCGACCTGCCTCCGGGCGTCGCCAAACTCAAGAAAGGCGGCGGCCACGGCGGGCACAACGGCCTGCGCGACATCATCGCGCAGCTCGGCAACAAGAATGACTTTCACCGTCTGCGGCTTGGCATTGGCCACCCGGGTGATGCCAAGCTGGTGTCCAACTTCGTCCTGGGCAAGGCGCCGCGCGCCGAGCAGGAGAAGCTGGACGCCAGTATCGATTTTGCCCTCGGCGTGCTGCCGGACATCCTCGCCGGTGACTGGACGCGTGCGATGAGAGAGCTGCACAGCCAGAAGGCCTGACTTCACGAAGAGGGATTCACCATGGGATTCAATTGCGGCATCGTCGGCCTGCCCAACGTCGGCAAGTCCACCCTGTTCAACGCCTTGACCAAATCCGGTATCGCGGCGGAGAACTTCCCCTTCTGCACCATCGAGCCGAACAGCGGCATCGTGCCAATGCCCGATGCGCGCCTGGACGCCCTGGCTGCGATCGTCAAACCGCAGCGCATCCTGCCGACCACCATGGAATTCGTCGACATCGCCGGCCTGGTGGCGGGCGCGTCCAAGGGTGAAGGCCTGGGCAACAAGTTCCTCGCCAACATCCGCGAAACCGATGCCATCGCCCACGTCGTGCGCTGCTTCGAAGACGAGAACGTGATCCACGTTTCCAATAGCGTCGACCCCAAGCGCGACATCGAGATCATCGACCTGGAACTGATCTTCGCCGACCTCGACAGCTGCGAGAAGCAACTGCAGAAAGTCACCCGCAACGCCAAGGGCGGTGACAAGGAAGCACTGGCGCAGAAAGCCATCCTGGAAAAACTCATCCCCCACTTCACCGAAGGCAAGCCTGCGCGCAGCCTGATGAAGACCATGGGCGAAGACGAGAAAGCCGTGATCCGTGGCTTCCACCTGCTGACCAGCAAGCCGGTGATGTACATCGCCAACGTTGCTGAAGACGGCTTCGAGAACAACCCGCACCTGGACGTAGTCCGTGCCATCGCCGAAGAAGAAGGCGCGGTCGTGGTGCCGGTGTGCAACAAGATCGAAGCGGAAATCGCCGAGCTGGACGAAGGCGAAGAGAAGGACATGTTCCTCGAGGCCCTGGGCCTGGAAGAGCCGGGCCTGAACCGCGTGATCCGCGCCGGTTACGGCCTGCTCAACCTGCAGACCTACTTCACCGCCGGCGTGCAGGAAGTTCGCGCCTGGACCGTGCGCATCGGCGCCACCGCCCCGCAAGCGGCCGGCGTGATCCACACCGACTTCGAGAAAGGCTTCATCCGCGCCGAAGTGGTCGCCTACGACGACTTCATCCAGTACAAGGGTGAAAGCGGCGCGAAGGAAGCCGGCAAATGGCGTCTGGAAGGCAAGGACTACATCGTCAAGGACGGTGACGTGATGCACTTCCGCTTCAACGTCTAAGCGCCACGCCCGCATCACCCAAAACCCCTTGAGGCCAACCGCCTCAAGGGGTTTTTCATTTCCAGTGCCCCGTCACCACGGCACCGGCAACGCGGGCGGCCCCTGCAACGACGGGAAATGCGGCAACACCTCCTCGGCCAGTTCCTGGATCACCTCCGCCGCGGGGCGTTGCGAGAACTGGATGCCCAGCGCCGCATGATTCACCCCCGCCGCCTGCCAGCGCTCCAGCAGGGCGATCAGGCCATTGCGCCCGGTGCGCAGGACGAAGCCGCCGCGCAGCGGCGTCGGTGGGTGGTCGGGGTCGTCCATCAGGTCCAGCCATTCATTGGTCATGTGCGGGCGAAAACCACCGTCCGGGATCCGCTCGCGCCACGCGCGGATCTTCTCGGCCAAATGCTGCGGCCCGCGCACGGTGTGGGTCGCGTCCGGGTAGGTCAGCCAGCCGTCGGCCTGCTCGGCGATCCAGTCCAGCGACTGGCCGGATGAACGGGTGACGATCAGCGGGACCGAGCCGGTAGCCGGCTTTGGCAGCAACTGTGCGACGCTGACGTGCCCCAGCGGCGAGTCCACCTCCAGCGCCCCCGCCGCCATGAGCTGACGGAAGTAACGCACCGACTGGGCGAAGCGCTCGCCGCGCCGGGCATGCTCCAGGCCATAGGCGGGAAATTCGATGGGCCGGTCACCCGAGGCGATACCCAGCACCAGTCGTCCACCGGACAACTGGTCGATGGTTGCGCTGGCCTTGGCCAGGTCGATCGGATGGCGCAGCGAGAAAATGATGCTGCCGGTGGCCAGCGCGACATTCCGCGTGCGGGCGGCGAGAAAGGCCAGGTAGGTGAACGGATCGAACACCTGCCCGGCGTCGCCGAAGTGCGGATCGAACAGCGGGATATCACGGACCCACACCGCGGCGAACCCGAGCCGGTCGATCGCGCTCACCCGTTCCGCCTGGCCGGCGAGGACGCTCATGTCGCCCTCGTAGAATCGCAGCGGCAGGAAGATCCCGAGGGTCAGGCGGTCCGGGGCGAACATGCGCCGATAGCCAGGATGGTCGTGGAACGCGGAATACGGGGCGCCTTTGAAGCGACTCATGTCCTCTCCCCCACTCATGCGCCGGTCGCCACGGCGGGCAGCGTCACGCCTTTCTGTACCGCCGGCCGCGCCGCGACGCGTTCATGCCAGGCGCTCAGGTGACGGTACTGGCTGAAATCGAAGTCGATGATCCGGGCGATATGGCTCCAGCCGAACTGGGCGATATCGGCGATGGAGTAGCGGTCGCCCGCCAGCCAGGGGTGCGCGGACAGGCGCTGATCGAGCACGGCGAAGGCATCGGCGGTCAGCCGCCGGAAACGCTCGATGGCGGCGGGCACCGGCTGCTCGGCGAACACTTCGAAATGAACACGCTGGCCCATGATCGGCCCGACGCTGGAGGCGTGAAACTGCAGCCACTTGATCGCCTCCCAGCGTCCTTGCAGGTCTCGCGGCAGCAGTTGCCCGGTCTTCTCGGCGAGGTACAACAGGATGGCGGCGGACTCGAACAACGTCACGCCGGTGTCGTCGTCGACCAGCACCGGGATGCGCCCGTGGGGATTGAGCGCCAGGAATTCCGGCAGGCGGTGCTCCCCGGCGTCGATGCGAATGTGGTGCAGGCGATACGGCAGGCCCAGTTCTTCCAGAGCGATGCTGGCCTTGAAACCATTGGGCGAGCTGTCGGAGTAGAGGTGGATCATCAACGGGCTCCTTGCGGGTGATGCCGACTTTCTCCTTGAGAAAGCCTGGCTAAACCAGAACAATCCGGCTCAGCCCATGGTCGCCTCGTCTGTGCCCAGACAGAAACGATTTGATCTTCACTCACTCTTTAGGTCAGCTAAACCTTGAATCCTGTCTTTCCACTGCTCGCACTGCGCGCGTTCGCCGAAGTCGGTCGCCACGGCAGCATCAAGCATGCGGCCGCCGCGTTGGGCGTCACCTCGGGGGCGGTGAGCCAGCAGATCCGTCACCTGGAAGAGCGTGTCGGCCTGCCGCTGTTCGTGCGCAGCCGTCTGCGCATGGAACTGACCGAGGCCGGTGCGCGGGTTTATCCAACGCTGCTGATGGCCTTCGACCAGATCGAACAGGCCCTGCACCTCCTCGAAGCCAGCCGCGCACGCCGCACCCTGACGATCAGCACCGTGCCCTCCTTTGCCGCCTCCTGGCTGGTGCCGCGGCTGGGGCGCTTCAATGCTCGTCATGCGGATATCGAAGTCCGCGTCGAAGCGTCGGCGGGGTTGGTGGATCTTCAGCGTGACCGAGTCGATGTCGCCATCCGTCATGGCCTCGGCGACTATGCCGGGCTGCTGTCGGAGCACCTGATGGCCCCGGTGCTGTTGCCGGTCGCCAGCCCAGCGTTGCTGGCGTCGGGACCGCCGCTGCGGGAGCCGGCCGACTGCCTCGACTATCCGCTGCTTCAGGATTCCGACCGCGCCGACTGGGCGCTGTGGCTCGCGGCACATGGCGCGGCCGAAGACCCACGAGCCGAGCGCGGCACCGCGTTCGACGATGATTATTTGCTGATTCGCGCCGCAGTCGCCGGACAAGGACTGGCGCTGGTGCCGCAGGAATATGCGCGGGAGGAAATTGCCGAAGGCCGCCTCGCGCTGGCGCTGGATAAACCCTGGCCGGCGCGCTTCGCGTATTACCTGGTGATGCTGCCCGAGGCCGGGCAGCGGCAGGAAGTGGCGGCGTTCGTGGCGTGGATCCGGGAAGAGGCACACGCTGCGCACTGACCCGGAAACGCCTTGAGCAACGACCGTCATGCGCCGTTTGTTCAAGCGCGGCCAAGGCCCCCTGGCCGAAACTCGCGGCTCCACTTTTCAAGGAGCAGCGAGATGCGCAGCCTGTACGGTCCAGTGTTTTTCTTCGGTTTCATCGGCGCCGGCGTGTACCTCGTCACACGCGGCGCGAGCCCCGGCTGGCTGCTATTGTTGCTGGTGGCGGCGATAGCCGTGAGCGCACTGTGCGAGCAGCTATGGCCGTATCGCCCGCACTGGAACACACCGCAGAACGACAGCCGCCGGGACGCCATTCACGCCGCCGTCAATGAAAGCCTCAACGTGATGAGCATCGCGGCCATTCCACTGATCGCCATGCTGCTGCCCGATGTCGGGATCTGGCCGAGTCACTGGCCGGTCGGTGGGCAATTGCTGCTGGCGCTGCCGATCGCCGACCTGGGAATCACCCTGGTGCACTACGCCAGCCACCGTTGCGCGCCGTTGTGGCGGTTGCATGCGGTGCATCACAGCGTCACCCGGCTCTATGGTTTCAATGGCCTGATGAAGCATCCGTTGCACCAGTTGCTCGAAGCGCTGGGCGGAACCTTGCCCCTGCTGCTGTGCGGGTTGCCGCAAGAGGTGACGGCGCTGCTGGCGTTCAGCATTTCCATCCAGTTGCTGCTGCAACACAGCAATGTTGACATGCGCATCGGCGCGCTGCGCCATGTGTTCGCCTGGGCGCCCGTGCACCGCCTGCATCACTTGAAGTACGGGACCAACGGCGATGTGAACTTCGCGCTGTTCTTCAGCGTGTGGGATCGCCTGCTGGGCACCGCCCTGCATTTGCCGGGTTACCCGCTGGCCAACGATGACCTGGGAATCGGCGACCATCCCGACTACCCGGTGGCCTACGGGGCGCAACTGCGCCAGCCGTTCACCGGCGCCCAGGCGACGCATCCGCCCGCACCCTTGCCCGCCGGTCTGCGCGATGCACTAGCCGATCACGTGCAGGCGTAGATGGCGCACGCTGTGGTCGGCGCGAATGCCGAAGTGGCGGCGGACACAGCGCGACAAATGCGCGGAATCGGAGAAACCGGCAGTCGCCGCCGCCGTGGTCAGGCTGCTGCCCGACAAGGCGAGCTGCAAGGCGAAACGCAAGCGCTGCCACAACACCAGCCGGCGCACGGACGCGCCCAGTTGCCCGCTGAACAACCGCTCCAGTTGACTGATGGAAAGCGCCGCCTCGTTGGCCAACACCGAGGCCGGCAACGTATCGGCGTCGAGCAGGCGAATGCGCTGCAACGCTTTCGATAACCGGGGCTGCAAGGGACGGCGGGGACGGTTGTTCAGCATTTCGATCAACTGACCGGGGTCGGCCCCGGCCTGTTCGCAAGCGTACCGCAGTGCCGGCAACTCGAACGCCAGCGGCTCGGCGAACAGGCTGATCAGCGGTTGCTCGGTGAGGATCGCGTGCTGTCGGCCCGACTCGATCGGCACCACGGCGCCGCGTTCGAGCGTGCCGTCGACCAGCGCCTCGACGCTGCCTTCACAAGCGATCAGCACCTGATGGGGATAGTGCGCGTGGTAATCGGTGTGGCCTGCCCGGCCGGCGATCAGGCAGTAGTCGGTTGCCAGCCAGAGGTCGCCTTGCCAGCGCGGGTCCGGTTGCTGCTGTTGCACGGGTTCCTCCGAGGTTTTTTACGAAAAGTCGCCAAACAGCGGCGCGCCCTTCTTATTCAAAAACGGCATTTACTTCGCCGTTTTTATTCTTTCACCCCTCAGTACCATTCGTTCATAGTCCGCCCACTGTCGACACCAAACTGACAGGGCGCACCGTCACGAAAGGACGCCGAGATCGAATCGCTGGCCGAACACCTTACACAGGGGCAAGGCAGCAGCTTCTTTTGCGTGAAAGACATGACTGCTTCAAGCGCGGAAAATCGGGAACGAATCGGGCAACTGTTCAAACTCAATTACCAGTGGCTATGCGCGCGCGTCCGTGCGCGCATGGACTGCCCACACAACGCGGAAGACATCGCCGCGGAAACCTTCGCCCGGGTACTGACCATGCCCGATCCAGCCGCCTTTCGCGAGCCTCGGGCATTGTTGAGCACCATCGCCCAGCGGCTGATCTATGAAGGCTGGCGGCGTCGCGACCTGTCGCGCGCCTATCTCCAGGCCATGCAAAACATCCCCGAAGTCTTTCATCCCTCGCCGGAAGAACAAATGATGCTGATTGAAAGCCTGATGGCAATCGACCAGTTGCTCGACGGGCTTAACCGCCAGGCCAAAGCGGTGTTCATCCTCAACCAGATCGAGGGCCTGCCGTATTCGAAGATCTGTGAACGGCTGGGTATTTCCCTCGGCACCGTGCATGGCTACATGGCTCAGGCACTGCGTTGCTGTTACCACGTGTTCGAATCATGAAGACCGCACCTGACCGGGCACTGAAGGATCAGATCGCCGAAGAGGCCATCCTGTGGATGGTGCGTTTGCAGTCCGGCGAAGTCAGCCCGGGTGAGCACCAGGCGTTCGAAGCGTGGCGCGCTACCGACAGCCGCCACGCCGACGCCTTCAAGCGCATCCAGAACGGGCTCGATACCGCGCAAGGCTCGCCGCTGCGCGGACGTCCGAGTGCGCCGCTACTTCACGCCATCAACGCGCCGTCCGGGCGCCGCACGTTCCTGCGCAACAGCCTGGCACTCGGCGGCCTGGCCCTGTCGGTCGGCTTGCTGGGCCGAGCGGTACAGTGGTCCTCGTCCAATGACCTGCAAACCGGCACGGCCGAGCGCCGCAACTGGCAGTTGGCCGACGGCAGCCGCCTGCAACTCAATGCCCGCAGCCGGGTGTCCACCGCGTTCGTCGACAACCAGCGCCAGTTGCAACTGCACCAGGGCGAGCTGGTGCTCGATGTCGCCAAGGACGCTCACATACCGTTTGTCCTGCGCACGGCTCAAGGCGTGATCAGGAGCAACGGCGGGCGCCTGATGGTTCGCCAAAACCCCGATGCGACGCGCATTGCCACCCTCGACGGGCCGCTGCGCCTGATGCCCGAGCGCGGCGCGGTGGTCACCATCGAGTCGCGCCGCAGCGTGCTGTTCGACGACAGCACCATCGTCCATCAGCAGCCGATGATGAGAGGCGAAGCGGCCTGGCTGGATGGCTGGCTGGAAGCGCGTAACCAGCCTCTGGCCGAGGTCGTCGAGACGATCCGCAGCTATCGCCCCGGCATCGTCAGGCTCGACAGCAGCCTTGCCGACCTGACCGTCAGCGGCCTGTACCCACTGGACAACAGCGATCAATCCCTGGAGATGCTCGAACAGCAACTGCCCATCAGGGTGCGGCGCTTCAGCGCGTACTGGATCAGCATCGAGCGCGCCTGAGCCGGTTCTATCGATAAGCCAAAACGATCTAGGGCAAAAATGAAAATTCACTGAAGCAGTTGCTCATGGAGGATTACATCTCCGTGAATAGTGAAATTCGAAATGCCGAAACAGACCCGCAACTTCGCCCTTGCCCCCCTCGCCTATGCGCTGATGCTGAGCCTCGCGGCAGTGCCGGAAATCGCTGCTGCCGAAGACAGCGCCAAAGCCGATCAGCACCACGAGTACTTCGCCATCGATGCAGGCCCGCTCGCCGACACGCTGCTGACGATCTCTCACCAGACCCGCACCCCGATCTCCTTCGACCAGGCCTCGCTGGAAGGCTTGAACAGCCCGGCCATCCGCGGCGACCTCAGCCGCGACCAGGCCATCGAACGAGCCCTGCGCGACACCGGCCTGCAGGCCAACTACACGCCCAGCGGCGCCATCGTCATCAGCCTGGCCGGGGCGAAGCGTGCGGCGGCGCAACCGGTCAAAGCCCCCCGGGCGCACAGTTCGTCGCCGGCGGCGCAATCCGATACGACGCTGGCCACCGTGGTGACGCTCGGCACCCGGCGCCAGGACGTCACGGCCCTGAAAAGCCTGGCCCCCGTGGAACTGATCTCCCCCGAGCAAATCCAGAACACGGGTGCCGTCACGCTCAACCAGGCCCTTACCCAACTGGTGCCGTCGTTCAACTTTCCGCAGGGCCAGAACGCCTCCAAAGGCACCAGCGCGGTGCGCGCCGCCTCACTGCGCGGGCTGAGCCCCGCCTACACGCTGATCCTCGTCAACGGCAAACGCCGCAACCCCACCGGGCGCCTGTCAGGCGTCGATCCGTGGGGCGCCGATCAACTGGTGGAGCTGAACAACATTCCCATCAGCGCCATCGAGCGGGTGGAAGTCCTGCGTGATGGTGCATCGGCCCAGTACGGCTCGGATGCCATCGCCGGCGTGCTCAATATCGTGCTCAAGGAGCGCGACAGCGGCGGCGCCCTGCAGAGCCGCTACGGCCAGTACAAAAAGGGCGACGGCGAAACCCGCAACGCCAGCGGCTGGTGGGGCACCAGCCTGCCGGGCGACGGCTTCCTCACCCTCAGCGCCGATGGCCTGAGCAACAACCCGGTGGACCGCAGCGGCGTCGACCACCAGTACGTCAACGCCGGCCCGGCAGGCGACCTGAGAACTGGGCGCTGGGGCCAAGGCGGACGCGAACAGGGCTCGCTGCTGGCCAACGCCGAGTTGGGGCTGAACGACCAGGCCAGGCTCTACACCACGCTCAACTACGGCTACTCGAACAACATCAACGATGTGAACCCCAACTACTCGAGCTCGCGAGACAACATCAAGGCGATCTACCCCAACGGCTTTCAGCCGCGGGTGTCGGAAAAGCGCTATGACCAGTCAGCGGTCGCCGGCCTGAAATACACGGACGACCTGCTCGGCAACTTCGACCTGTCGGTGTCCTACGGCAAGAACGAGGTCAAGGGCTACCTGGAAAACAGCCTCAGCCCGAGTTACGGCCTGGCCTCGGCGACGCACTTCTACCGCGGCGCCAGCGAGAGCAAGACCACCAACCTGGCGCTCGACTGGGACCACGACCTGGACTTCAGTTGGGCACCGTCGCCCTGGACCCTGTCGGGCGGCGTCGCCTACCGGCATGAAAACTTCGCCATCAACGAGATCGGCGACGAGCAATCCTGGGACTACGGCGGCGGGCTGATCCCCGCGGGACAACTGGGTGCCGGGCAGCGCGCGCGGTTTGGCGCCGTGGACATCGCCGGCATCAACCCGGACGACCTCGGCAGCCTGTCGCGCAACGTCTACGGGCTCTACGCGGGCCTCGAAGGCCACCTGACCGAAAAGCTCGAACTGGGCACCGCCTTGCGTGCGGAAAACTATTCGGACTTTGGCGATACGGTCAACGGCAAGCTCTCGGCGCGCTACACCTTCACGCCTGAGTTCGCCGTGCGCTCCACCTTCAGCACCGGCTACCGGGCCCCGAGCCTGGGCCAACTGTCGACCCAGACCACCACCTACACCGGTAACTGGAGCTTCGACGGCGGCGCGGCCGCGCCAGGCCGCACCCGCCTGTTTCGCCCTGGCGACAGCGCCGTGTCGGCCTTCGGCGCCAAGGCGCTGGACGCGGTAAAAGCCAAGAACCTGTCGCTCGGATTCGTCTGGACCCCCACCGATCGCACGTCCCTGACCATCGATGCCTACCGCATCGACATCGACGGCAACATCCTCGCGACCTCGACGCTGCAAGACCCCGCCAACAACAGCTCCACCGCCGTGCGCGACATCCTCGCCCAGGCCGGCCTGAGCGCCTTTACCGGCGCCTCGTTCTACACCAACGGTTATGACACCAAGACCCGCGGCGTCGATGCCCAACTCAAGCATCGCCTGGACCTGCAGGAACTCGGCCGGCTGGATCTTGGCGCCGGTTTCAGTGTCACCGACACCAAGGTGAGCAACGTGAAGCAGGGCAGCGTGCCGACCCGCACGGGCACCACCCTGTTCACCCGCGATGTGCTGCTCAACCCGGAAAACGGCACACCGGAAAACAAGCTGATCCTGTCCAGCGACTACACCCTCGGCAAGTGGGGCGTGAACGTCCAGGCCACCCGGTTCGGTGAGTACACCTACAACCACCCCACCCTCGCCAGCCAGGACCAGACCTTCAGCGCGCAATGGGTCGTGGACCTCGACGTGCGCTACCAGTTGACCCGCGAGCTGGGCCTGAACCTGGGCGCCAACAACCTCTTCGATACCTATCCCGAGAAGTACAAGTCGTTCAATCAGGTCAACGGCATCAACCGCTACGGCTTCATCGCCCCGGCCGGGGCGTCCGGCGCGTTCTATTACGTCGGCGTGAACTACCAGTTCTAAACGGGGAGCAGCAGCATGCATCGAGACATTCACAGCGCCCCGCCGCCGCAGCGTTTCTTTATCCAGTTGGCGAGGCTGAGCGGACACCGGGCCAGCCCGCGCGCGCTGGTGAAGACCGCGTGGTTCATCCCCTTTCTCGGCCTGATCGCGGTGTTGTTCGTCTGGCCGCTGATCATGCTGGTGGTGGGTGCGTTCCGCAGCAAGGCGCCGTTTCTGCCGGGCGAGTGGACGGTTGCCGCGTGGCGAGTGGCGTTCCACAACCCCGGCATGCTCGCGGCGGTCTGGGCTTCGGTGAAGATCGCGCTGGTCAGCACCGCCGCCTCGCTGCTGTTGGCCATCGGCCTGGCGTTTATCAGCGAGCGCACCGACTTGCGGGTCCGGCGCTGGATCATGCCGAGCATGCTGCTGGTGTTCGTCACGCCCGGGATCTTCTACGCCATCGCGTTCACCCAACTGGCCAACCCATGGACCGGCCTGCTCAACGACGCCCTGCGCCACGGGCTGGGTATCGACACGCCCTGGCTGAATATCCAAGGCTGGTGGGGCATTTACACCGTCCTGATCCTCAAGAAGGTGGCGCTGACCTACCTGTTTATCGCCGGGGCATTCCGGGCGCTGGACAGCTCGCATGACGAGGCGTCCTACCTGTCCGGCGCCGGGCCGTTGCGCACCTTCCTGAGCGTCAATCTGCCCAGCCTCGCGCCGGCGCTGACCAGCGTCGCCTTGCTCGGGATCATTGCCGGCCTCCAAGTGTTCGAACCGATCCTGATCCTCGGCGGCCCCGACAACATCGTGGTGATTGCCACCTTGCTGCTGAACCTGCTGGGCGGTGGCGCCGGCCCCGCCGACTATGCCCAGGCGAGCATCCTGTCGAGCCTGTTCGTCGCGTTCGTCGCGCTGATCTACATGGGGCAACTGCGGGTACTCGGCCGCAAGGGTTTCGTGTCGGTCAGCGGCAAGTTTTCCCGGGCCCGTCTGCTGCGCCTGCGCGGCCTGCGCGCCGTGATTTCCACGCTGGTCGTGCTGTTTCTGCTGGTGTCATTCATCTTGCCGCTGGGCGCCCTGGCGTTCTCTTCCATCCAGCCGTACCCCGGGGTCTACAGCGGCTTGTCGCTGGCCCGCTACGCCAGTGTTCTGGAACAGCCGCGAGTGATCGAAGCGATCCGGGTGACGCTGGTGCTGGGGGTGATCGTCGGCGCCGTGGTCATGACCCTCGCGTTCAGCGTCGCCACCCTGGCCCGGCAATTGGGCCGCCGCAGCCAGGCCGCGCTGCGCTTCGCCACCCTGATTCCCCTGGCGATGCCCGGCGTGGTCACCACCGTGGCGATTTCGTGGGCCTGGCTGAGCATCCCGGCGTTCGCCCAGTTGTACGGTTCCATCTGGCTGGTGGCCCTGGCGCTGATCGTCACCGCCATGCCCTTCGCCAGCCAGATCGCACTGTCGGCAACCTCGCAGATTGCCCCGTCGTTGTCCGAGGCCGCGCGCATGAGCGGCGCCGGGCCCGTGCAGACATTCTTCGAGATCGTCCTGGCGCTCGCCGCGCCCAGCTTCATTGCCGGCTGGTTCATGAGCGCGCTGATGGTCTCCGGCAACCTGGAAGTGCCGCTGCTGCTCAAGTCCCCCGGCGTGAACACGCTGGCGGTCATCACCTACAACCTGCAAAGCGCCGGCGACTACAGCATGGCCGCCGCCCTGCTGATGGTGCTGATGGCGTTTTCGGTCGCGCTCTGGGGCGCGAGCCTTTTGACCCTGTGGGCCTTTCGCCGCGCACGTCACCTCAACAATCACCGCAACAAGCAACGTGCCCTCGGTCTGACCGCCGGCACCTCGGGAGGCTTTTGAACATGAGCAGCGTGACCCTCAACCATGTACGCAAAGCCTTCGACGGGCGCGTCAATGCCATAGAACACCTCGACCTGCACATCGAGGACGGCGAGTTCTTCGTCCTGCTCGGCCCCAGCGGCTGTGGCAAAACCACCACGCTGCGCTGCATCGCCGGCCTGGAAGAACCCGACGCCGGGCAGATCCTGCTGGGTGATCGAACCGTGGCCGATACGCAACAGGGCCTGTTCGTCGCGCCGGAAAAACGCAACATCGGCATGGTGTTCCAGAACTACGCGCTGTGGCCGCACATGACGGTCAGGCAGAACGTCGCCTACCCGCTCAAGACCCGCACCCGCCTTGGCGATGAGCAACACCGCCAGGTCATCGAAGCGCTGCAACTGGTGGGCCTCGAAGGCTACGCCGACCGTTACCCGGCGGAGCTGTCGGGCGGCCAGCAGCAACGCGTGGCCCTGGCCAGGGCGCTGGTGGCCCGCCCGGCCCTGATGCTGTTCGACGAGCCGCTGTCGAACATGGATGCGCAATTGCGCATTCGCCTGCGCCAGGACTTGCGCCGCATTCATGACGAACTGGGCTACACCGCGGTGTACGTGACCCACGACCATGCCGAGGCCCTGGCGCTGGCTGACCGCATCGCGGTGATGAATGCCGGCAGGCTGGAGCAGATCGGCACGCCCAGCGAAATCTTTCTGACACCGCGCACTCATTTCGTCGCTGAATTCGTCGGCTTCGAAAACCTTCTGCGCGGTCATATCAGCAAGACCTCGGGCGAGCTGGCTCACGTTGCCCTCGCCGGCAGCGACTTGCAGCTTGTCTCCGGCAACCCCGCCGGCCTCGCCGCCGAAACGCCGGTGTGGCTGGCACTGCGGGCCGCGCAGATCGTCGCGGTGCCGCTGGACCATCCGGTGCCCGACAACGCCACCCTGCTGACCGGCATCCTCTCGCAGGTCACCTACGCCGGGGACCGCTACCTCGCCCAGGTCGTGGTCGAAGACCGGACGCTCGCCGTCACCCTGGCGCTGGATGTCTGGGGCACGTCAGCGCATACCCGCGAGTCGGTGTCCGGGCGCTCCGTGCATGTGCTGATCCAGCCCGGCGCCGCCGTGGTGATGCCGCGGGACGAACAGCCCGCGCACGACACCGCCGCCGCCACACCCGCCGAGCGGGAGGCCGCATGAAGCGCCTGCCTTACAGCCTGCGCCTGACGCTGGTGGTCGCCGCCCTGGCCGGGGTGTTCGCGCTGGGCACCCGGCAAGACGCATTCAGCGATGAGGAAGCGACCCAACGCACCCGCGAACTGACCGGCAGTGCCTCGCAACAGGCGGCGATGGAGTCGCTGTACCGCGAAGCGCTCAAGGCCGGCGAGCATCAGGTGGTGGTCTATCAGGCGGCCATGGACTACGAGTGGCAGCCGCTGTGGTCGAGGTTCGCCCAGGCCTTCCCCGGCATCCGGGTGACCTACATGCACCTGTCGCCGACCGCCGTGACCGACCGGCTCGACGTGGAGAAAGTCACCGGCGCGCACTACGGCGACCTGATCAGCCAACCGGTCAACGTGGTCATGGGCATCGCCGACCGCGGCTACCTGGAAGGCTGGCGTCCGCCGACCGCGGACGACCTGGATACGCGCTGGCACTACAAGGACCAGGTCTGGTTCACCTTCAACAAGGTCTACGGCCTTGGCTACAACACCCAGCGTGTTGGCGAGGAGTCGCTGCCGACCAACCTCGAACAACTGCTGGCCGACAAATGGCGCAACAGCTTCGAATACGGCGCGCCGGGCGGCGGCGCGGGCACCACCGACGTGGCCTTGCTGCAACTGCTGGTGCAGCAGCGTATCGGCGTCGAGCAACTGACCGCCCTGCGTGATCGCGGCGGTGCCGGCGGTGCCCAGGAAGCCGGCGTCATCAGCCTCGCGCAGGGGCGCCGCGCATTGAATCCATGGGCCTACCTGCCGCCGCTGATGCGACAGCAGCGGCTGGGCGTGCCCATCGCCATCGACTACCCGGCGGACTTCACCTTGCTGGTGCCGTTCGGCCAGGGGCTGGTGCGCCAGCCCGCCCACCCCAACGCCGCGCGCCTGCTGCTCACCTGGCTGATGACCCCCGACGCCCAGGCGCTGCTCGCCAGCGAGGCGTTCTCGCTGGGCAACATGCCGGACGCGCCACTGCCACCGGGCCTGCCCGCCCCGGCAGCGGAGCAGGCCCGGCACACCATGCTGAGCCCGCAGGAAACCGCGCGCGGCCTCAAAGAGTGGGTGCCCCGGCTACGGGCGCTCTGGCAACAAACCCTGTGAGCAACGATCAAGGAATTTCACATGCCTGAACCGAAGATTGACCTGCACAGCCACTGGTTTTCCCCCACCGTCACCCGCCTGCTGAGCGAGCGCCGCCAGGGTGTCCGAATCGAACGCGCAAGCTCCGGGCCGGTGGCCCTGGTGCGCGGCGTCGACGATGCCCTGCCTGCACGCTTCGACCTGGGACCGCAATGGTTCGACCTCGACCTGCGCCTCGAACACCTGGCCTCGGCGGGCATCGTTCACCAGCTCATCTCGTGGCCCACCACCCTGGGCGTCGACCCGCTTTCCGCGCCCGGCGAAGCCCTTGAACTGTGGCAGGCCTACAACAAGGACCTGGGCCAGTTGGTGCGCGAGCATCCCGCCCGTTTCTCCGCCGTGGCCGCGCTGTCCACCTCGGACATCGGCTGGTCCGTCGACGAGTTGGCCCGCGCCCATGAGCAGTGGGGCCTGATCGGCGCCGTGCTGCCGGTGAACGTGTTCGCCTCCAGCGAAGCGGCGGCGCACATCCGGCCACTGCTGGTCGAAGCGCAAAAACACCGCTCGCACCTCTACCTGCATACCGGCAATGGCCACGCCAGCATCAGCGGCCAGCCGCCCGCGCCTGACGCCCGGGATATCGCGGCCGTCCGTTCGGCGGTCGCCACCGCCAGCGGATTCGCCAACGCGGTGTTCACGCTGCTGTTCACCGACCTGTTCGACGAGTTCCCGGACATCACCGTGCAGTTCGCCATGCTGGGCGGTTCCGGCACCTTCGCCAACCTGCTGGAGCAGTTCCTCGCCGCGCCGGAACGCTACGGCGCCACCGACCTCCGCAAGCGCCTGGCACGCCTGACGTTCGACACCGGCGCCGCCGGCCGCGGCACTGAAGCCATCACCCATGTAGCCCGCGTGCTGGGCCACGAGCACATCGTGTTCGGCACCGACTACGCGCCGTTCGCCGACACCCGCGAGGTGATCGAAAACATCCGGCGGACCCCGCTGGATGCCGCCGCGCAACGCGACATCTTTTTCCACAACCCTGCCCGGCTGCTGCGCAGCAAAGGCGTGAACCTGACTGACCTGACCTGATCGAGAGCCCACCATGACCGTGACCACCCAACGCGTTGCCGTACCCGATGTCCCCGCCGAAATCGACGAAATCGTCGCCTGGCACAGCCACATCTACTTCTCCGAGGACACCCGCCACATCGCCGAGCGCCTGAACGAAGAACTGCAGGACCGCTTCAAGATCTGGGACTACCGCTGGCTGGATCAATCCAACGGCCTGCACCCGACGCCGATGTTCCGCTTTGCCCTGCTCAAGGAAGATTTCGAGCGCTATGTGTACTGGATTCTCGAAGCGCGCCAGGGGCTGAGCGTGTTGCTGCATGCGATCACCGAGAACGTCTACATCGACCACTCCTACCTCACGCTGTGGTTCGGCAAGCAGCTCGACCTGGGGTTGGACGGCATGCGCGAAAAAGAAGCGCAACGCCTCGCCGGCGAACCGACCGAAGTGAACAGCGTGCTGCTGGTCGGTCAGCAACGTCACCTTGCCGGGACGGTGCGCTACCGCCCGGGCGATGACACCTACAAGACCCGCGACTGGCCCGCGCCGAAACTGGCCTGACCCTCACTGAAAGCGCCAGCCCTCCCGGCGAGGGCGGCGCTGCCTGCCAGAACCGGTCATCCGGCCTGTTTGAATCCAAGGACTTCCATGACGTCGACCACGGTTCCCGACTCGCATATCCCCACACTGGCTTCGAGTCCGTTTCGCTTCACCCTGCAATTCGCACGGCACTTTCTCGGTTGGTATTTGCTGATCGTGACCTTGCAAATCCTCTCCTCGGCCTGCGGCGTCACCGTGTCGCTGGCGCTGGGTCAGGTGGTCGGCGCGCTCAGCCACGACTTTTCCGGCCCGCGCGACCTCAACGCCGTCTGGCCGCCGCTGATCCTGTTCGTGGCGCTCAATCTGGGCGAACTGGTGTTTGGCCGCGTCGCCGGTTTCTGCCGCGTGCACGTGGCGCCGCTACAGCGCACCCGCGTCACCGCCCACCTGTTCGCCTACCTGCAACACCACTCCCAGCGCTACATCGGCAGCAACTTCGCCGGTTCCCTGGCCAACCGCATCTCGGAAACGTCGATGGGCGTCAACATGACCCTGTGGGCGCTGATCTTCGACGTGATGCCGGTGCTGGTGACCATGGCCGTGGCGGTGATCATTCTCGCCGGCGCCAGCCCGTTGCTGGCCGGCTTCACCTTCGTCTGGTCCATCGCCTTCGTGCTGCTGTCCTATGTGCTGGCGCGGCGCTGCCAGCCGTATTCCCGGCTGTTTTCCGCCGCCCGCAGCGAAACCACCGGCCGCGTGGTCGACGCCGTGAGCAACCTGACCGCGGTGCGCCTGTTCGCCCGCATCGGTTTCGAACGGGCCCACCTGCAGCAATTCCTCTCCCGCGAAGTGGACGCCGCGCGGCGCGCCTGGGGCTTCAACGAGAAGATCGTGCTGTTCCAGACCAGTGCCTCACTGGTGCTGAAAATCGGCCTGCTGGGTTTTGCCCTGTGGCAATGGCGCGAGGGCGTGATCGGCGTGCCCGAGTTCGTCATGAGCACCACGCTGTCGTTCGTGGTGATCGCCGAAGCGCGCAACATCAGCCGGCGGTTTCTCGACCTGTTCGAGTACTTCGGCAACATCGAAAACGGTGTCAGGACCATCGTCGTGCCCCACGAGATCGTCGACAGCGAACAGGCGCGCGAGATCAAAATCGCCGCGGGCAGCATTGAAATCCGCAACCTCAGCTTCGGCTATCAGCCCGGCCAGGTCCTGTTCCACAACCTCAATCTGGTGATCCCGGCCGGACAGCGCGTCGGCCTGGTGGGTTATTCCGGGTCGGGCAAGTCGTCGCTGCTCAACCTGCTGCTGCGTCAGTACGATCCACAGCAAGGCGTGATCAGCATCGACGGCAAAGACATACGCCAGTTCACCCAGCACTCGCTGCATTCGCAGATCGGCCTGATCCCCCAGGAACCGGGCCTGTTCCACCGCAGCCTGCTGGACAACATCCGCTATGGCGATCCAGACGCCAGCGAGTCGGCGGTCGAGTCCGCGGCGCGGCAGGCCCATGCGCACGACTTCATCGAGAAAATGGACAAGCGCTACCACTCGCTGGTGGGTGAGCGTGGCGTGCGGCTGTCGGGTGGGCAACGGCAACGCATCGCGATCGCGCGGATCATCATCAAGAACGCGCCGATCCTGATCATGGATGAAGCGACCGCGAGCCTCGACTCCATCACTGAACAGGCCATCCAGGACACGCTGACCGACGTCATGCGCGACAAGACCGTACTCGTCGTCGCCCACCGCCTGTCCACGGTGGCACAACTGGACCGGATTCTGTTTTTTGATAATGGGCAGATCATTGAAGACGGTTCGCACGAGGAACTGCTGTCGCGGCCCGAGGGTGCGTATCGACGGCTATGGGAGCGTCAGGTGGGGGGTGTGTTGCCGCTGCATGCGGTGGGGTGATCTTTGGGTTTGGGCTTGGGTTTTGTGCGTTTATCCATTGGATGCAGCGAGCCTGCCGGTGAAGTTACGGGCAGCACCTGGGCTCGCGCATCGTCCTTCGCGAGCAAGCTCGCTCCTACAGCATCGGTGGGTTGCGTGCCAGCGATAGACGCCGGCAGGCAGGTCGTGCGCTCGAACTCAGCGATAACGCTCAAGCCAATGCGCGTAAGGCGCCGGCAAGGTCCACGACGCCTTCTCCACGCCCAATTCCTTGGCCGCGAAATACGCCCAATGCGGATCGGCCAGATGAGCGCGGCCCACCGAGACGATATCCAGTTGGCGCGAACTCACCGCTTCTTCCGCCAGTTGCGGCGTACCGAAGCCCCACGCGGAGGTGACCGCCAGGCCGCTTTCGTCACGCACACGGCGGGAGATTTCACCGAGGAACGCCGGGCCCCACGGGATGTTGGTTTCGGCGATGGTGAAGCCGACGCTGACGCTCAGCAGGTCAAGGCCACCGGCCTTGAAGCGGCGGGCCAGTTCGATGGATTCGCTGAGGGTCTGCTCGTCGCGACCGTCGTACTCGATCACGCCGAAACGCGCGGTCAGCGGCAGGTGCTCGGGCCAGACTTCGCGCACGGCGGCGAGGGTTTCAAGCAGGAAACGGCTGCGGTTGTCGAAGCTGCCGCCGTAGGCGTCGGTGCGTTGGTTGGAGTGTTCGGAGAAGAAGCTTTGCGCCAGGTAACCGTGGGCGAAGTGCAGTTCGATCCACTCGAAGCCGGCTTCAAGGGCGCGACGGGCACCGTCGACGAATTCCTGTTTGACCCGGGCGATGTCGTCCAGGGTCATTTCCCGCGGTACTTTCGGCAGGTGGTGACCGAAGGCGATGGCCGACGGCGCGATGGTCTGCCAGCCACGGGCGTCGTCTTCGGCGATATGGTCGTCACCTTCCCACGGACGGTTGGCGCTGGCCTTGCGGCCGGCGTGGGCGATCTGGATGCCCGGCACCGAACCCGCGGCCTTGATTGCCTTCACCACCGGCACGAACGCCTGGGTGTGCGCGTCGCTCCAGATACCGGCGCAACCGGGGCTGATGCGGCCTTCAGGCGCCACGGCAGTCGCCTCGACCACCACCAGACCGGCACCGCCACGGGCCATGCTGGCGTAGTGAACGTGGTGCCAGTCGTTGACGATGCCGTCTTCGGCCATGTACTGGCACATCGGTGGAATGGCGATGCGATTGCGCAGGGTGAGGTCTTTCAAGGTGTAGGGTTGGAAAAGTTTGGACATGCAGGAGGCTCCGACAGGTTTTGATACGATTGTTCGATAGTATTCGAACTATGGCATTTAGTGAAGCGTCCGTTATCATCAGCACCATGCGCGCCTACAAACACCCCGATCCCCAAGACTTCGTACTCGAACGTATCCTCTACGCTCTGAGTGACCCTGTTCGCATGGAAATCGTTCGCTGCCTGGCCGGTGTCACGGAAGCCACCTGCGGCGAACTCGACGGCGGGCGACCGAAGTCGAGCATGTCCCATCACTTCCGTGTGCTGCGTGACGCCGGCCTGGTGCAGACCCGTTCGGTCGGCACCACGCATATGAACTCCCTGCGCCTCGACGCGCTGGACGGGCGTTTTCCGGGGTTGATCGGGGCGATCCTGTCGCACAAGTGAGGCGGGCTCAGGCCGGCGCCGTCTGACGCTCGCGCAACCGCCAGTACCCCAACACCGCCACCAGCAGCACCGCGCCGCCCGCCGCCAGCGCCACCGTGAAACCAGCCTGCGCCCCGCCCTCGTCCAGCACCTGCCCGGACAACGCCGCGCCCGCCGCCACGCCGACATTCAAACCAGCCAGCAGCCAGGTCATGCCTTCGGTCAGCCGCTGTTCGGGCACCACCCGCTCCACCAGCGACATCGCGACGATCATGGTCGGCGCGAAGAACACCCCCGCCACCAGCACCGCGGCAATCAACGTCGCAATACCTCCGACCAGCGACAACGGCACCGTCGTCGCCGCCGTCGCCAGGCCGCCCAGCAGCAACAGGCGATGCAGCGGCTGATTCAAGCGCAGCGCGCCGAATACCAGCCCCGCCACACACGAGCCCAACGCATAGGCCGACAGCACCAGGCTCGCGGCGGCCGGTTGTCCGAGTGCTGCGGCGAAGGCCACGCTGACGATATCGACCGTTCCGACGATCACGCCCATGGCCACCATCAGCAGCGTCAGCAGCCGCACCTCGCCCAGGCCCATCACGGAACCACCGACCTGCCCCGCCTCCCCCGCCGCCAGCACCGGCGGCTCGCTGCCGCGCTGCGCCACCAGCGCCAGCACACCGATCACCAGCAACAGCGCCGCCATCAAGGGCCCGGCCTGCGGGAACCACGCCACGCACAACCCCACCGACAGCGGCGGTCCGGCGATAAAGCTCACTTCATCGAGCACGGTTTCAAGCGAATACGCCGTCTGCAACTGCGGCTGCCCGCGATAAAGCGCCGTCCAGCGTGCCCGCACCATCGCCGACAGGCTCGGCATGAAACCGCTCAGCGCGGCGCCGAGAAACAGGCTCCAGTCGCCCAACGGCCAGCCGCTACCGAGCAGCAACAAGGCCATGCCCAGCACGCTGATCGCGGTCGCCAGCGGCAACACCCGGCGTTGCCCGTGACGATCCACCCGCCGGGAAATCTGCGGCGACAGCAGCGCGTAAGTCAGCACGAAGGTCGCCGACACCGCCCCGGCCAGCGCGTAGCTGCCGCGCAGTTGCGCCAGCAGGGTGATGATGCCGATGCCGGTCATGGGCAACGCGAGGCGCGCCAGCAGACCAGCCAAAACAAAGGCCCGCGTACCGGGCTGGTCAAAAAGCGATCGATAAGGATTGTTCAATGTTGCGCTCCTTGGCACCTCGCGCTTGCCATTGCGGCAGGCGACGGGAAAAATACATACGGCTCGTATGAATAAAAGCCTATTTACATACGCAGCGTATGTAAAGTCCCTCTTCAAGGAGAAACGGATGGCCCGCCGTACCCGCGCCGAAATGGAAGAAACCCGTGCCGCCCTGCTGGCCACGGCCCGCAAGGCGTTCAGCGAAACCGGCTACGCCGCCGCGTCGATGGACGAACTCACCGCACAGGCGGGCCTGACCCGGGGCGCGCTCTACCATCATTTCGGCGACAAGAAAGGTCTGCTGGCGGCGGTGGTCGAGCAGATCGACGCGGAAATGGATGAGCGCCTGAACGTTATTTCCGACACCGCCGAAGACACCTGGGAAGGCTTCCGCACGCGGTGTGAGGTGTATCTGCAAATGGCCCTGGAACCGGAAATCCAGCGCATCGTCCTGCGCGATGCCCGCGCCGTGCTGGGCGGTGCCTCGGCGGACTCACAGCAGCATTGCATTGCGTCGATGCAGGTGCTGATCGAGCAGTTGATCGAGGAGAAAATCGTCGTGGCACTGGACCCGCGGGCGCTGGCGCGGTTGATCTACGGCAGCCTGGCCGAAGCGGCGGTGTGGATCGCCGAAACCGAAGCGGGCGACGAACGCTTGGCCCAGGCCAGTGAAGCGTTGGCGGTGTTGTTGCGGGGCATTCTGAGGCTGAGTCGCTAGCCGGCAGATCTTCAGCGCCCTTGAGATCCAGCGCCGCCCGCGCGGCGCATCGCCGGCAAGCCGGCTCCCACAGGGGTTTGTCTGTCAGTCAAGGCCATGGCGCGCGGCAACCATTGTGGGAGCCGCCGCCGCGATCAAGGCAACATAAACGATTCCACATAAGGAACATGTTCTTCACGACATGGGCGCGGTGGCTCTGTCTCTCTAGCATGGATCTCGCACTCGGACCCGGACTCGCCCCCAGCGCCAGTGCCACGCCCATAACAAGGAGAACAATAATGTCCACCGCCGCCTTGGCCTGCCAGACCGTGACCTGGAACCCGATCACCAAGACCAGTAGCTTCACCGACCACGACCGCGAGGTTCTCACCCGGCACTGGCACCCTGTCGCCTTCAGCGCGGACGTCACCGACAAACCCTACGCCGTCTCCCTGCTGGATGAGCCAGTGGTGCTCTACCGCACCGGCAACAAGGTGAATGCCGCCCGCGACATTTGCAGCCACCGCGGCGCGCCCCTGAGCAAGGGCTGGGTCCAGGGGGAAAACATCATTTGTCCGTACCACGGCCTGCACTTCGGCACCGATGGGCGCTGCACCCGCATACCGTCGGAACCCAACGCCAACCTCACCGAACGCCACCGCATCCAGATGTACGCGACCCGCGAGGACTACGGGCTGATCTGGGTATTGATGTCCGGCACCGAAGCCCCGTTCGCGCAGATGCCGTCGTGGCATGACGAGAGCTTCCAGCGCATTCTTCCTCCGTCGATCGATATCGCGGCATCCGCTGGCCGCCAGGTCGAAGGCTTCATCGACGTGGCCCACTTCGCCTGGATTCACCACGAAGCCTTTGCCGACCGCGACAATCCCGTGGTGCCAACCTACAAAGCCGAGGTCACGCCATACGGGGTACACGCCGAGTACGTCAGCAGCGTCAGCAACTTCCCCAAGTCAATGCAGCACCGGGCACCTGAGGGCTTCCAGTGGAAGCGTACCTTCGATGTCTTTGCGCCCTTCACCGCGCGCCTGACGGTCAATTTCCCCGACCCGGAGCACCGCCTGGTAATCCTCAACGCGGCCAGCCCGATTTCCGCGCGCAAGACCCGGATGTTCTGCGCCATCACCCGCAACTTCGACAAGCAGATGCCGCTGGACGACGTCTATGCCTTCAACCAGCAGGTCTTCGAAGAGGACCGCGACATCGTCGAACTTTGCCGCCCGGAAGACTTGCCGCTGGACCTCTCGCTGGAAATCCATATTCCCGCCGACCGCTCTTCCACCGCCTACCGTCGTGCCCTGAGCGCGCTGGGCCTGGGCCGCGCCTTTACCAGTTGATCAACTGACGGGAGTTTCGACCATGTACACATGGGAATGTCTGGTGTGCGGCTTCATCTACGACGAAGCGGCCGGAAGACCGGAAGACGGTATCGCGGCGGGCACCCGCTGGGAGGAGGTGCCGCAGGACTGGTACTGCCCGGAGTGCGGCGTCGGCAAGGCCGACTTCGAGATGGTCAGGATTGCCGGACCGGGGGTGGCGGCGACAGCCGCGGCCCTCCAGCCGGACCCGGTGGTCATCCTCGGCTCGGGGCTGGCCGGCTACACCCTGGCCCGCGAACTGCGCAAGCTGGATGCCGACACGCCGATCCTGATCGTCACCCGCGACGGTGGCGAGTTCTATTCCAAGCCGGCACTGTCCAATGCCTTTCAGACCGGGCGCCTGCCCGATCAGTTGGTGACCTCCAGCGCCGAGCAGATGGCGACGCAGTTGCGCGCCCGCATCAAGACCCGCACGACCATCGAACACATCGATGCCCAGGCGCAGGTGGTCTACATCGATGATCAGCCGCAACGCTACAGCGCGCTGGTCCTGGCACTGGGCGCCGATGCCCGCCGCCCGGACCTGGCCGGGGATGGCGTTGACGCCATCGTCACCGTCAACGACCTGGAGGACTACCGCGAGTTTCGCCAGCGGATCGGCGTCGACAGTCGCATCGCCATTCTCGGCGCCGGGCTTATCGGTTGCGAGTTTGCCAACGACCTGCGCCATGCCGGCCACCACGTCCACGTCATCGACCGCGCCACCTGGCCGCTGAGCCGGCTGCTACCGTCCGAAGCCGGAGACGAGATGGCGAATGCGCTGGGCGCCATCGGCGTTCACCTGGCGCTGGGCAATGCACCGGTAGCCGTCCAGCGGAGCGGAGATGGCTTCAGGTTGCAGATGGCCGACGGTGCCGTGCTCGACGTGGACTACGTGCTGTGCGCCATCGGCCTGGAGCCTCGCGGCAAACTGGCTCAGGCGGCGGGAATCGCCGTCTCGGGCGGCATCATCACCGATGCCTGCCTACGCACCAGCGCCCCGAACGTGTATGCCTTGGGTGATTGCGCGCGGGTTCATGACCTGGTGCTGCCGTATGTGATGCCGATCATGCTGCAGGCCCGCGCCCTGGCCCAGACCCTCGCCGGGCAACCCACGCCGGTCGCCTACCCGGCGATGCCGGTGACCATCAAGACCAGCGTCCTGCCCACCGTCGTGGCTTCGCCGCTGGACAGCAACGGCCGGTGGTCAACCGACCTGGGCGAACGCTGCGACAAGGGCATCGCCACCGTGAAATCGCTCTATCACGACGAGCACCGCCGCATGCTGGGCTTCGTGCTGATGGGCACGGCGATCCAGGAGAAGGCTGAACTGCTCAAAGCGCTCCCGGACTGGCGCTAGCAGAGGGAGCTGACGAGCATCTGTGTGCATGGACGCACTTCTGGGCATCGTTATATATTTCAATACATAACGATGCCATTTTTTGCCAACGCCAGGCCTTCGACACAGACACTGCCATGCCCAACTGCGACGCCCAACTCCTGCGCACGCTCTACACCCTGCTGACCGAGTGCAGCGTGTCGCGCACCGCCGAGCTGCTCGGACAAACCCAGCCCGCCGTCAGCGTCGCCTTGCGCCGGCTGCGCGAACTGACCGGCGACCCCTTGCTGGTGCGCAGCGGCAGTCGCATGCTGCTGACCAGCCACGCCCAGACCCTGATCGACCCGGTGGCCCAGGCGCTGGAAGGTATCGAGCAGATCCTGCACCCGATGGACCGCTTCAACCCCGCCACCACCCGCCAGACCTTTCGCATCAGCACGCCGGATTACCTGAGCGTGTTTTTCGTGCCTGCAATCGTCGAGCGCTTCTATGCCCAGGCGCCACTCGCCACGCTGGAGCTGACCCACCTGCAAGCCGAAGGCGGTTATTCACGAGGCCTGGAGGAAGGCTATCTGGATTTGGTGATCGGCAACTGGAGAACCCCCGCCGATCACCTGCACCTGCAACCGTTGTGCGACGACGATCTGGTGTGCCTGATGCGCGACGAACACCCCATCCGGCCTGGCGAGCTGACCCAGGAGGCCTACACCCGGGCGGACCACCTCGCCGTGATGACCCACAATGCCTCCGGCCAGGGCACCATTGGCGCCGAACTGGCCGGAAGCGGCCTGGCCAGACGGGTGACGACCACCCTGCCCTACTTCTGCATCGCCCCGTATGTGCTGGTCAAATCGAACCTGGTCTTCACCACTACGCGATCATTTGCCAAGCACTACAGCGAATTGTTGCCGCTGCGTATCGAACCCTTTCCCGTCCCCGCCCAGCCCTTGCGTTACTACCAACTCTGGCACGCACGCAAACATCGCTCGGAGGCCTCGAAGTGGCTGCGTGGGGTGGTGCTGGCAGCGGCCAGGGCGATTGCGCCCGAGCCATCGCTTCCGGGCTGATCCCTGGCGAAGACAGCAGCCCCCTCACTCCGCCACCGACACTCGATACGCCTTGCGATTCGCCGACCGCGCAAAGCACACGAACAACGCCGCCATCACCGCCAGTGCCATCGGCAAACCGTGCGGTGCCACGTCCATCGCCGCGCCGCTGACCAACGGCCCGATCAGGCTGCCCACGCCCCACAGCAAGCCGACACTGGCATTGGCCGTCACCAGATCCTGCCCCTTGAACTGCTGCCCGATCAGCACCAGCGCCAAGGTATACACCCCGCCCGCCACCGCCCCGAGCAACACCAGCGCCGGCCACAACAGCCACTGCACCTGGATCAGCCACGGCAATGCCAGGCCGATCAGCATCGCCACCACGCCACAGACCAAGTGCACCAGCGTGCGCTCGCAGCGATCCGCCAGCCAGCCGATGGGCAACTGGAACAGCATGTCGCCCGTCAGGATCACCGTCACCATCAACGCCGCCACACCCACCGCGTAAGCGTGGTTAGTGGCGTACACCGGCAGCAGCGAGAGGATCACCGCGTCGAAGAACGAGAAGAACAGCACGCCCATGCACAGCGCGGGCGCGACGCGGAAGAAGCCGGCGAGGGAGAAGCTCTTTTCAGCGTCCTCGCCGTGCTCGACATGATCGTTCGGCACGCACCAGACAATGCAGCCCAGCGCCAGCGCATACCCCACCGACACCATCACGATCAGCCACGGTCCCTGCGCGCCGAGCAGCGAAAGCATGGCCGGGCCGAGCATCTGGCAACCGGTGAAGGCCGTGGCGTACAGCGCCATGACCTTGCCGCGGTTGTGTTCTTCGCTCAGTTCATTGACCCAGGATTCGCCGAGGATGATCGCCACCCCCATGCCGAGCCCGAGGCCCAGGCGCAACGCGCCGAGCAGGTAGATCGACGAGAACGCCCACTCGATCAACCCGACACTGAGGGCGCAAATGCTGAAGCTGAGCAGGTAGATCATGCGCCGGGTCAGGTGCCGGCAGCAGGCGTCGACCATGAAGGCCGACAGCATCATGCCGGCCGCGGGCGCGGCGGACAGAACGCCGATCTGCAGGCTGCTGGCCCCGGCGTCGAGCAGGCGCAGCGACACCAGCGGCAGGGTCGCGCCGAGGCTGAAACCGATGATGGAAACGACAAACAACAGACCGACGAGAAAACGCTTGTTCATGACTCACTCCACAACCGCCGGCGCGCGAGGCAAAGGGCTCACGCGCGGGCGCAACACGCTCGATGACAGAAGACGAACGGACCACGACGGCCCGCGAAGGTCAGGCGGCGATGGTGTGTGGCGAGAAGGTGAACGCGAACAGCACGCTGCGCCGGCGCTTGAGCACCGTGTCACTCGGCCAGTCACGACGAACGGCCCGGACGACGGGCTGTTGAGCGATGAGGTGGCAGTTGACGCGGTTCATGGTCGGGCTACAGCAAGGGGATTGGAAAGGGCCGGCACTCTAGGCCATGGGCTTCGGTGCCGTCAATCAGCCACTGGTCGGGCGTGGCGACGGGGTCACGACAGCCGCGACGGCAAGGCTTCCTCATCAGGCGCCGTTCCCACCACTAAACGATTGCGGCCTTCTTGTTTGGCGCGGTACAGCGCGAGGTCCGCGACACTGAGCAATGAGGTCAGGGCAACACTGTCGCCGGGGCGGTCGGGGTCGTAGCTGGCGCAACCGATGCTCAGGGTCACCCGCCCCATGGGGCTGGCGGCATGGTTGAGGTTGGCGTCGTAGATTTCCTGGCACAGCTCGCGGGCGACGGTGCGCGCGCCATGGGCGTCGGTGTCGGGGAGGATCACCGCGAACTCTTCGCCGCCATAACGGCAGACCTGATCCCCCGGGCGCAGCAAGGACTGGCCAAGCAACATGGCGATCTTGCGCAGACACTCGTCGCCGGCCTGATGGCCATAGTGGTCGTTGAACACCTTGAACTGATCGACATCCACCATCAGCAGTGACAGCGGCCGGCCTTCGCGGCGGGAGCGCGCCTTCTCCTGCAACAGCGCTTCGTCGAAGCGCCGGCGGTTGGGCAGGCCGGTGAGGAAGTCTTCGCTGGCCAGGGCCTGCAGGCGGGCATTGGCCTGGGCCAGTTGCGCATTGCTTTCGGCCAGGGCCTGGCGCATCAGGCATTGCTCGGTGATGTCACTGAGGGCCAGGGTCATGCCGAGGACTTCGTGGTCGAGGTCGCGCACCGCGCCGATTTTCATCAGGTACGTGTGGCCCTTCCAGTCCAGTTCGCGGTCCGCCAGCGCCTGGTCGCGCTCCAGTTCCGCGAGGCACTGCGCCAGGTCCAGTTGCTCGACGGGCAGCAGCGCGGGCAGCGGTTGCCCGACCAATTGCGTGGCGTCGCCGCCGAGCAGTTGGCCGAGCGCACGGTTGACGTTGACCAGCACGCCCTGCCGGTCCACCAGGCCCAGCGCCACGGAAGCCGCGGCGTACAGCGCTTCGAGTTGCACTTCGCGGCGGTCCAGCGGGCCGATGCCGGGCGTGACGTCACGGTCGATGCCGCGGTAGCCGGTGAAGGTCCCCTGCGCGTCGAACAGCGGCACGCCGCTGGTTTCCAGCACTACCAGGCGGCCATCGGAGCGGATATTGCGGTTGATCAATCCGGCGAAAGGACGTTGCTCGGCCACGATCCCGCCGAAGATCGCGCCGACCCGCGCGGCTTCGTCCGGCGGCATGAAATCGAACGGTGTCTTGCCCAGCACCTCGCTCGGGGCGAAGCCGAGCATCTGTCGGCTGTGCTCGGAACAGAAGGTGTAGCGGCCCTGGCTGTCCACTTCCCAGAGCCAGTCGGAGTTGTGCGCGATGATTTCCCGCAGGCGCAGGACTTCCTGTGCTTCGGGGAGTGGCTCAGGAGCGGAGGCGTTGGGCATAGGGGCTACTTCGGAGAACAACCGGAAGATTGCAAAGCGCCACGTTACTGGATCGGAGCCCAACCGGGCAAATCCGGCGTAACGTGGCGCTTCAGACCTGTCAGCGCTTCTTCGTCGACGGCAGCAGGATCGCCAGAATCCCCAACAGCGGCAGGAACGAGCACAGGTAGTAGACGTACTCGATACCGTGGATATCCGCGAGGTAACCCAACAGCGCCGCGCCGATGCCACCGAAGCCGAACATCAGGCCGAAGAACACCCCGGCGATCATGCCGACATTGCCCGGCACCAGTTCTTGCGCGTACACCACGATCGCCGAGAACGCCGAGGCGAGGATGAAGCCGATGATCACGCTGAGCACGCTGGTCCAGAACAGGTCCGCGTAGGGCAGCGCCAGGGTGAACGGTGCCACGCCGAGGATGGAGAACCAGATCACCGCCTTGCGGCCGATGCGGTCGCCGATCGGCCCGCCGAAGAAGGTGCCGGCCGCCACCGCCCCGAGGAACAGGAACAGATGCAGTTGCGAACTGCCCACCGAGAGGTCGAACTTCTCGATCAGGTAGAAGGTGTAGTAGCTGGTCAGGCTGGACATGTAGAAGTACTTGGAGAACACCAGCAGCCCCAGCACCACCAGCGCGCTGATCACCCGCCCGCGTGACAAACCGTGGGTCGCGGCCTGACCGGCCTTGGCCTTGAACAGGTTCAGGTGCTCGCGATACCAGCGGCTCAGGCCGTAGGTCACTATCACGGCGGCCACGGCGAACAGGCCGAACCAAACGACGTTGCCCTGGCCGAACGGAATGATGATCGCCGCCGCCAGCAGCGGGCCGAACGCCGAACCGGCGTTGCCGCCGACCTGGAAGGTCGACTGGGCGAGGCCATAGCGGCCGCCCGAGGCGAGCCGGGCGATCCGCGAGGTTTCCGGGTGGAAAGTCGAGGAGCCGATGCCCACCAGCCCGGCGGCCAGCAGGATCATCGCGAAGCTGCCGACATACGCCAGCATCACGATGCCCACCAACGTGCACAACGTACCGAGCGGCAGCAGGTTGGGCATCGGCTTGCGGTCGGTGTAGAAACCCACCGCCGGTTGCAGCAGCGAGGCGGTGATCTGGAAGGTCAGGGTAATCAGGCCGACCTGGGCGAAGCTCAGGTCATAGTTGGCCTTGAGCAGCGGATAAATCGACGGCAGCACCGCCTGGATCAGGTCGTTGATCAGGTGCGCCAAGGCGCAGGCGGCAATGATGCGCATCACCAGCGGGCTGCTCTGGCTGGCAGCGGACGCGGTTGGCGCGGCGGTACTTGAGGACATGGGACAGCATCCATCGGAGGGCAGGAAAGGCTCCGATTATGGCGAAATCGTTAGCAAGCGCACTATTCTTTTTGCCGAACGGCTGCTTGTGAATAATTCTCAATAACGCTAGCATCGCCGCTCATTTCACCTGCGCGGCGCCCAGCATGTCCGAGGATCAGGAAGACCGAAGCCTGGCGGGGCTCTACCAGCGCCACCGCAGCGAACTGATGGCCTTTCTCACCCGTCGCACGCGCTGCCGCGAGACCGCCAGCGACCTGCTGCAGGACGCCTTCATCCGCCTGATGCACAGCGAGCGCGGCGAAGTCGGCAACCTGCGCGCCTTCCTTTACCGCATCGCCAGCAACCTGAGCATCGACCACGCCCGCCGCAATCAGGTGCGCGGGGTCAATGACGAGCAGGCGCTGGAACAGTTGCTCACCGAAACCAGCCCGGAACGCAGTGCCGTGGCGGGCAACACCCTGGCGCACCTGGAGCGGCTGATCGACGGCCTGCCCTCGCCGACCCGCGAGGTTTTTCTGCTGGCCCGGGTCGAGCAAATGAGCTACAAGGACATCGCCGCAAAACTGGGCCTGGAGCATCGCGCCGTCGAGCGCCACCTGAACAAAGCCTTGAGCCACTGCGCAGCCGCCGCTCTGCATGCGCGCAACCAGACCGAATCGTCATGACCGTCCCGTCCTCTCCCGCCGACCTCGCCGCCGATCCCGCGCAACAAGCGCTGGACTGGTTCACCCGGCTGCGCGCCGAGGACCTGAGCGCGGCCGAGCGGCAGGCTTTCGAGCAGTGGCGTGAGGCGCCGGACAACGCGCGGGCGTTCGCCGAAGTCGAGTCGCTGTGGCAGGTGCTTGAACTGCCGGCGCGGCGGGTGCGCAAGGCCGAGCGCGCGCGCGGCAAGCGCTGGCCTCGGCTGGCGACCGCGGCCTGCCTGCTGCTGGCGGCGGGTGTCGCCTGGTCGCAATGGCCGGCCTTGCAACGCCTGAACAGCGACTACGCCACCCACGCTGGCGAACGCGGCAGCTTCACCCTCGCCGACGGCTCGCAACTGCGCCTGGACAGCAACAGCGCGGTGGATGTCGAACTGGACGGCGCGATTCGAACGCTGCACCTGCGCCAGGGGCGACTGTTCCTTGAGGTGAAACACGATGGTCGGCCGTTCGTGGTCAACGTCGATGACGCCCAGGTGCGGGTGCTCGGCACCCGGTTCTCGGTCGCGCGCGGCGACGGGATCGATGAAGTGGTGCTGGAGAGCGGCAAGGTGCAGGTGCTCGCCGGCGCGCAAACCCAGGTCCTCACGCCCGGCCAGCGCCTGACGGTGCACGGCGAGCAGATCGATCCGCCGCAGGCGGTGGATGCCGAACGCCTGCTGGCCTGGCGCGACGGTCAGTTGCGGGTCCGCGATGTGCCGCTGCGCGAGGTCCTCCAGCGACTGGCCGACTATCAAGGCCAATCCTTGCTGCTGCTCGACGCCGCTGCCGGACAGCGCCTGGTCAGTGGCAGCTTCAACCTCGACCAGGCCGACAACGCCCTCGATGCCCTGCTCAGCAGCCAGAAATTGCGCGCCGATTCCCTCGCCGGGCGCTGGCTGATCGTGCGCTGAAAATTATTTTCGCGAGCGTCCGGTAATTCCTGAATCTACTGCGTCACACCTCCACATAAGAAGCATTACCATTTGTATTCTGGGGGAGGACACATGCAGTACCCATTCGATTTCGCCTTCAAACGCCTGCCATTGGCCCGCGCCATCCTGGCCGCGACCCTGGTCACCGCGCTGCCGGCCGGCACCTTGCAGGCCGCCGAGACCAGCACCCGCGAAGCCCAGGCGCAGCGTTTCGACTTCACCATCGGCGCCCAGCCGCTGGCCGACGCGCTCGATCAGTTCAGCGCGCAGAGCGGCTATCAGGTGATCTACCAGAGCAGCCAGGTCGGCGGCATGCAGTCGCCCGGCGTGCAAGGACGGCTCAGCGCCGACGAGGCGATCCAGCGCCTCACCGCAGGCACCGGCGCACGCCTGAGCCAGCCCAACGCCAACAGCTTCCTCCTCGACCTGCCGGTGAACCTCGACGGCGGCAGCCTGCAACTGGATGCCCTGAGCATTTCCGGCAAGGCGCCGGGCTCGACCACCGAAGGCACCGGGCTGTACACCACCTATTCCTCCAGCAGCTCGACACGGCTGAACCTCAGCCCGAAGGAAACCCCGCAGTCGCTGACCGTGATGACGCGCCAGCGCCTCGATGACCAGCGCCTGACCAACCTGTCCGACGCGCTGGAAGCCACGCCCGGAATCATCGTCACCCGTGACGGACTCGGCGCCGAAAGCGACGCCTATTGGTCCCGCGGCTTCGCGGTGCAGAACTACGAGATCGACGGCGTACCCACCGTCGCGCGCATGGACAACTACACCCAGAGCATGGCCATGTACGACCGCGTCGAAGTGGTCCGCGGCGCCAGCGGCCTGATCAGCGGCATGGGCAACCCGTCGGCGACCATCAACCTGATCCGCAAGCGCCCGACCTATGAAAGCCAGGCGAGCATCACCGGCTCGGTCGGCAATTGGGATCGCTACGGCAGCGGCTTCGACGTGTCCGGCCCGCTGAATGAAAGCGGCAACGTGCGCGGGCGGCTGGTGGCGGACATCAAGAGCGAGCATGCCTGGGTTGATCGCTACAAACTCGATGCCCAGACGCTCTACGGCATCACCGAATTCGACCTGAGCGAAGACACCCTGCTGACCGCGGGCTTCAGCTACCAGCGCACCGACGTCGACTCGCCCCTGCGCACCGGCTTGCCCACCCGCTTCGCCTCGGGCGAGCGCACCAACCTGAGCCGGTCGATCAACAGCGCCCCGACCTGGTCCTACAACGACCACGTGCAGACCAGCTTTTTCACCTCGATCGAACATCAACTGGGCAACGGCTGGAGCGGCAAGGTCGAGTTCAGCCACTCGGAAAACCAGTTCGACGAGGTGTTCGGCTTCCTGATGGGCAACCTGAATACCGACGGCAGCGGCCTGTCGCAATTGCCTGTGCGCTTCTCCGGCACGCCGCGCCAGAACAACCTCGACGCTTACCTGACCGGCCCGTTCAGCCTGCTGGGGCGCGAGCATGAGTTGATCACCGGCGTGACCCTGTCGCAGTACCGCGAGCATGTACCGAGCTGGGGCGGCTGGCGCTATGACTACAACGCCACGTCCGATGCGGCAGTGGGCAATATCTTCGATTGGGACGGCAAGCAGCTCAAACCGGAATTCACCGAATCCGGAAAATCGCGCATGAAAGAAAACCAGTACGCCGCGTATGCCACCACGCGCCTGAACCTGACCGACGACCTGAAACTGATCCTCGGCAGCCGGGTGATCGACTGGAAACGCGACACCGAGGACAAGCCCTACGGCGCGGAGACGACCGAGGTCAATCGCAAGGAAACCGGCGTGTTCATCCCGTACACCGGGGTGGTCTACGACCTGGACGACACCTGGTCGGTCTACGCCAGCTACACCAAGATCTTCAGCCCGCAGGGTTCGTGGGTCCGCGACGAAGACAACAAACCGTTCGACCCGATGGAAGGCGTGGGCTACGAGATCGGCATCAAGGGCAGCCACCTGGACGGCAAGCTGAACTCCAGCCTGGCCGTGTTCAAGCTGGAGCAGGACAACCTCGCCATCTGGCAGCACGACAACGTGTACTCGGCCGAGCAGGACACCACCTCCAAAGGCGTGGAATTCGAACTCAGCGGCGAATTGGCGGAAGGCTGGCAAGCGGCGGCGGGTTACGTCTACACCACCACCACGGACAAGGACGACGAACGCATCTACACCATCCTGCCGCGACACAGCCTGAAGACCTACACCAGCTACCGCCTGCCGGGCGCGCTGGACAAACTGACAGTGGGAGGCGGCGTGAATTGGCAGAGCAAGGTGGGCAGCGACCTGCACACCTTCACCCAGGGCAGCTACGCCGTGACCAACCTGATGGCGCGCTACCAGATCAGCCAGAACCTGAGTGCGACGGTGAACCTGGACAACGTGTTCGACCGAAAATACTTCAGCATGACCAGCAGCTACGGCAACTACGGCACGCCGCGCAGCCTCATGACCGGCTTCAAATACGACTTCTGACGCCGCATTCGGCTAAGCGGTTGATAGCGCGCAAAATTTTTTGAAATAGAGTGTTGACAGATATTCGTTTCAGGCGAATAATGCGCGCCACTTGGCTACATAGCTCAGTTGGTTAGAGCATAGCATTCATAATGCTGGGGTCCGGGGTTCAAGTCCCTGTGTAGCCACCATACCCCGCCCCGAAGTTGCGAAAGCAATTTTGAGGCAAACAGAAAAGCCCGCCTTGCGCGGGCTTTTTTGTTTCTGTCGTTTGGGTTTTCCCGCACCCAGAACCAGGAAAGACATGGCCTCTTTAGGCGCGGGTTTACCCGCGCCTAAAGAGGCCATGTCATTTGAGCAATCACCTACTACTCACGGGCATCACACCAACGCCTTATCCCCGCGCAACTCCCGCGCCGCCGCCACCATATTCACCAGTGCCGCCTCCGTCTCCGGCCAGCCTCGCGTCTTCAGCCCGCAGTCCGGGTTGACCCACAGACGCTCGGCCGGAATTCGCCTGGCCGCCTTGCGCAGCAGTTTGACCATCTCTTCCTTGGTCGGCACGCGCGGCGAGTGGATGTCGTAGACGCCCGGGCCGATTTCGTTCGGGTAGTCGAACTTCTCGAACGCTTCCAGCAGTTCCATGTCCGAACGCGAGGTCTCGATGGTGATGACGTCGGCGTCCATCGCGGCGATCGATTCGATCACATCATTGAACTCGCTGTAGCACATGTGGGTGTGGATCTGGGTGTCGTCACGCACACCGGAGGCGCACAGGCGGAAGGCTTCGGTCGCCCACTCCAGGTAGTGCCCCCACGCGCTCTGGCGCAGCGGCAGGCCTTCGCGGAAGGCGGCTTCGTCGATCTGCACGATCTTGATGCCGGCGGCTTCCAGGTCCAGCACTTCGTCGCGGATCGCCAGCGCCAACTGCCGCGCCTGGACTTCACGGCTCACGTCTTCCCGCGGGAACGACCACATCAGCATGGTCACCGGGCCGGTCAGCATGCCCTTCATCACTTTGTCGGTCAGGCCCTGCGCGTAGCGGATCCACTCCACGGTCATGGCTTTCGGACGGCTCAGGTCACCGAAGATCACCGCCGGTTTCACACAACGCGAACCGTAGCTCTGCACCCAGCCAAAGCGGGTGAACACATAACCGTCGAGCTGCTCGGCAAAGTACTCGACCATGTCGTTGCGCTCGGCTTCACCGTGCACCAGCACGTCGAGGCCCAGTTGTTCCTGGATCTGCACGGCGTGACGAATCTCGCTCTGCATCGCTTCGACGTAATCGGACTCGGTCAGCTTGCCCTGCTTGAAGGACTGCCGCGCCAGACGGATCGCCGAAGTCTGCGGGAAAGAACCGATGGTGGTGGTCGGGAACGCCGGCAGATCAAGGCCGGCACGTTGCTTGGCGATGCGCTGCTCGAAGGCGGAAAGGCGCTGGCTGTCGGCGGGTTTGATCGCCGCCAGACGCGCCTGTACCGCCGGCTTGTGAATGCGTGGCGACGCGGCGCGGCTGGCTTGCACCGCGCGGCTCTGTTCCAGCGCGGCAACCACCTCGGCGGCTTCGGGCGCGTTGACAGCCTGGGTCAGCACGGCGACTTCCTGGCACTTCTGCACGGCGAAGGCCAGCCAGCTTTTCAGTTCGGTATCCAGCTTGTCTTCGCGGCCCAGGTCTACCGGGCTGTGCAGCAGCGAGCAGGACGGCGCGACCCACAGACGGTCGCCCAGGCGAGCAGCGGCGTGACGCAGGACGTCCAGCGCCTTTTCCAGGTCGCAGCGCCAGACGTTACGGCCGTTGACCACGCCCAGGGACAGCACTTTGTAGGCCGGCAGACGGTCGAGGATGGTCGGGTACTGCTCCGGCGCGCGGACCAGATCGATGTGCAAACCCTCCACCGGAAGATTGGCGGCCAGGCCGAGGTTGTCTTCCAGGCCACCGAAGTAGGTGGCGATCATTTTCTTCAGCGGCGCCCGCTGCAGGATGTTGTAAACGCGCTCGTAGGCATTCTTCCAATCCTGTGGCAGATCGAGGACCAGAATCGGCTCATCGATCTGTACCCACTCCACGCCTTGCTCGGCCAGGCGATTGAAAATCTGGTCATACAGCGGCAGCAGGCGATCGACCAGGTCGAGCTTGTCGAACTCGACCCCCTTGGTCTTGCCCAGCCACAGGTAGGTCAGCGGACCGATCACCACCGGCTTGACCGCATGACCAAGGGCCTTGGCTTCTTCGACTTCGTCGAACAGTTGTTCCCAGCTCAGTTCGAACTGCTGGTCGCCGCTGAACTCAGGCACCAGATAGTGGTAGTTGGTGTCGAACCACTTGGTCATTTCCTGGGCGTGGGCGCCGCCGCAACAACCGCCACTGACGCCACGGGCCATGGCGAACAGGGTCTGCAGGGTCGGCTTGGCAGCGCCGTGATTGCGGAAGCGCTCGGGGATCACGCCGAAGGTCAGCGAGTGGGTCAGCACCTGGTCGTACCAGGCGAAATCGCCGACCGGCAGCAACTCGATGCCCGCATCTTTCTGCGCCTGCCAATGGCTGGCACGCAGGTCGCGGCCAACGGCGCGCAAGCCGGCTTCATCCAGTTCGCCTTTCCAGAAGGCTTCCTGTGCCTTTTTCAGTTCACGGTCGCGTCCGATGCGTGGAAAGCCCAGGTTATGTGCCAAAGCCATTTGCAGTTCCCTCAACATAAAAGTGAATGAGGGAATTGTCGGGGCTCGCCTAAAATGAGACAAACTCATTTTCCTAACGATGATCTAGAGATCCCCTCATGTTGCATTTTTCCGGGAATGTCTTTTTCAAAGCAGTTTCGTACGGTCTCGGGCATGGACTCGCAGCCGACATGGCCCAGAATGGCCGCACGGTCAGCCCCCGCGGGTAACGAGAAATCATGAATGTGTTGAAACAGGCGCTACGGCAAAAGCAGTTTGTGTGCGTCATGGAGTTCGTGCCCAAGCCGCAGCGTTTCGCCGCGTTCGAACAGGTGATGGCGCGTGGCATGTTCCGCGGCTGGCCGATGGTCGCGGCCATTGGCGATCGCGTGGGCAGCGCGTTCGACCTGTCGCCCGAAGAGGCCTTCACCACCCTCACCCAGCCCGTCCCCGCCCTGCTGCACTTCTCCGGCAAAAACCGCGAGCGCCACGACCTGCTGGCGCAACTGGAACGGATGGACGCCCTCGGCCTCGACCAGTTGCTGATGCTCACCGGCGACCGCCTGCCGGGCCACCAGCCCGGCCAGCAACCGGTGCGCTACCTGGAATCGGTGCCGGCGTTGCAGATCGTTCGCCAGGCGCGGCCGGACTGGCTGCTCGGCGCTGCCCTCAACCCGTTCAAGTACCGCGAGGAAGAAGGCGGCGCGCAGTATTTCAAGGCCGAAAAGAAGCTGGCCGCGGGCGCGGATTTCATGACCCTGCAACTTGGTTTCGACATGGACAAATTCCGCGAAGCCTTCGACTGGATGAGCCGGCAACCGTCACCGAGGCCGCTGCTGGCCTGCATCATGAGCCTCACCCGCGGGCGGGCGAGCATGCTCGAACAGGTCGCCGGGGTCACGGTTTCACCGTCGATGCACGCGCTGATGGCGGCGGAAGAAGCCGTCTCGAAAGACCATGCCCAAGCCCGCAGCGTCGAGCGGCTGGCGCTGCAGATCATCGGCCTGCGACTGATCGGCTATGCGGGCATCCACCTCTCCGGCATCCACGAAGAGCGGCAATTGCGGGCGCTGGAACAGGCGCTCGATCACTGGGAAGCGAAGGTCCACAGTTCGGAGCAGTGGGCGCAGGCCTGGGCCGCCAGTTGGCAAATGCCAGGCGTACCGCCTGTGACGTTCCATCCGCCAAACATGGACTGGCGCGCAGGCGAATCGCGGGTCAGCGCCTCACCTACGGAAAAGCTCCGCTATCACTTGCTGTCCGGTTTTCACGCGCAACTGTTCAGCCGCACCACCCTGCTGAGCCGCGCCTTCGGCTGGGCGGTGCAGCGACCGCTGTGGTCAACAGCCACGGGAGCACGCTGGCTGCACCGCATCGAACGCAGCCTGAAAAGGCCCTTGGTGGGATGCGACACCTGCGGCCGCTGCCGCCTTGAAGACACCCTCTACACCTGCCCGGAAACCTGTCCGAAAGGCCTGGCCAATGGGCCCTGCGGCGGCACCCAACTGAACCGTTGCGAGTTTGGCGACCGGGAATGTATTCACAGCATCAAGTACCGCATCGCCAAAGCCGTCGGGCAGACGGCGGTATTGAGCGAGCGGCTGATTCCCTGCGTGGAAGTGGGTAGGCGACATCAGAGTTCGTGGCCGCAGTGGTTCGAGGTGCAGACTCCGCCAGTGCCTTCTCGGGAATCCGTGACAACCATGGCGCCGTGATCATTCAACGCCCAGATACAACCGATGCGACTTTGCAATCGCCTCGACCGTCACCTCGGCCACCCCCACACCCCGTGCAATCTCTGGCCAGCGCACCACGGCGTCGTGCACCTCGCGAATGATCTGCTTCGCGTTCATGCCCCTGACCTGGCTGCCCACCGCGAGCAGATCATCCAGGACAAAATTGTCGCGCTTGCCGTTGATGCTCATCTGATGGCTGCCCACCCAGAAGTTGCCGGGCATATACGACCACGTCACGTCATAGGCCGGCGAGAGGTACCAGGTGCCGTCGGTGTCGAGGAGAAAACCGATCTTCTTGGTGTGATCGTCCTGGTTGCGGGCGATGACGTTGAACACCATCCGCCGGAAAAACTGCACGGCTTCTTCCCGCCCCAGCTTCAGTGAGCGCAGGACCGCGAAGGCTTCGGCGTAGGAGTATTCGCCGGGCTTCTTGTTCATTGAAGAGCGCCAGCGAAGACGACCGTTGGCGTGCAGTGCTGAGGGAAAAATCTCTCCGCCATTCACGGCCTGTCTTCAGAAAACAACCGGATCGGTTTGTCATACGGTCCTGACGTTTCCGGCACTGGCATCAGACCAACGCCACACCCAACAACGGCCACCCCGCAACAGCCAACCACACCGCCGTCCGCGCCCGATACGGCAACAACAGCACCAGCGCCAGCCCTGCCAACGAGATCAGCCCGAACCAGCCAATCGGTCCCATCGCCCAGCCCCAGGCCGCGACACTCGCGGCGAAGCTGGCCAACAGCGCCATCCAGCCGCCAACCCGCAGCACACGGCGCAGCATCAGCGAGGGGACGCGCTGCCAGACCTGCTTGAAGTGCCGCTCCAATCCCAGGCACAAAGCCAACATGCCGCTGTAGGCCAGCAGCACGCCTGTGGATAACGCGATGCTCATCTCAATTCACCTCCAGGCTGGCGCTCGCGGCGCGTCGGGCGGGGCGTTCCTTGGGCGGTTGGCCGAGTTTCCAGCAGCACCCGCCGAGCACGGCGCCGATCAGGACGGTGGTGATTTCCAGGAGGAGGAAGTCGCCACGGTTGACGGTGTGGAAGTTCAGCAGCGGTAGGGTCAGGCATAGCAGCGCCGCCAGTCCGAGCTGTTCCTGCCAGGCGCGCAGCCATGGCCGGACGATGGCGTGGCCGAGGGTCGCCAGCCAGATCAGGAAGAACACCCGCACCTCCCAGCCGCCGCGCTGCGCCAGTTCCACCGGCAGCAGGCGGTTGGCCCAGAGCAGGCCGATGCAGGCCAGCGACAGACCGGCGACCGCGGCAACGTTGAAGCGCTCGGCAACGTGATACAGCAGCGCGCCGAGGGCGCCTTCGCTGTCGTGTCGGCGGCGGCGCTTGACGGTGAACAGCACCAATCCGGTGGCGATCATCGCGCAGCTCGCCAGGCCGCAAAGGAAGTACAGCCAGCGCATCGGGTAACCGCCGAACTGGGCGAAATGCATGCCGGACATCACGCGCTGGGTCAGCAGGCTCGGGCGGCTCTCGGCGGGCGCGCGCAGCACCTTGCCGCTGACGCCGTCGAAGACCATGCTCTGGCCCTTGGTCAGTTCGATACGGTTGCCGAGGATCGGCCGTACTTCAATGCGCGCGTCGCTGCGCCCGGGGTTCTGGATCGACAACCCGGACAACGGGCCCATGGCCTTCTCCGCCTCGGCGAGCAGCGGCGCCAAAGGGGTCAATGATGCCGCTTCACCCCGGGCCCTGCCCGCCTCGCCGCCACGTCCGCCACTCGCATGTTCGCCTCGCGGCTGCCCCTGCTGACCCGCGTTTGGCGCGGCCGCATGCTGCGCCACCGGCATGCCGCGCAGGGCGCGGTTGAGCGCATCGCGGTCGCCATCGAACAGCGCGTCGGACGCCGCCGGCATATAGATCAGGTAGAAAATCACCAGCCCGGTGTAGGTGATCATCAGGTGGAAGGGCAGCACCAGCACCGCCGTGGCGTTGTGCGCATCGAGCCAGGAGCGCTGGCCCTTGGCCGGGCGGAAGGTGAAGAACTCCTTGAAGAATTTCTTGTGGATAACGATGCCGCTGATCAGCGCCGCGAGCATCGCCATGGCCGCCAGCCCCACCACCCAGATGCCGATGTTGCGCGGCAGGTTGAGGGTGAAATGGAAGCGGAAGAAAAAGCTACCGCCCGCGGTTTCGCGCACGTCCAGCGACTCGCCGGTGTGCGGGTCGAGCGCGGTGCCGCCGCCACGGCGCTGCTCGCCGGCGGAAACGGTGAGGTTCGGCGAACGCTCGCCGGGCAGGCCGATATTCCAGGCGCTGGCGCCGGGATGATTACTTTGCAGGTAATCCAGCCCGCGCTGCACGGCCTCGTCCTGGCTAAGGTTGTGGGTCGGGATTTCCGGGCGCATCCAGCCGTCGATTTCCTTGTCGAACACCGCGAGGGTGCCAGTCAGAAAAATCGCGAACAGGACCCAGCCAAAGATCAGCCCGCTCCAGGTGTGCATCCACGAGAGCGATTGGGTGATGGTCTTCGGTTTCATCCCAGGGTCTCCAGCAGTTGCGGCCAGAAGCCGATCACCGCCAGCGGCACGGCCAGCGCCAGCCCGGCCCAGGCGCGGGCAGCGCTGCGGCAGGCGAAGGCCCAGAGGATGACGCCGGTGTAGACGGCGAAGGACAGCAGGCTGGCGCTGATCAGGGCGTCGACCTTGTCCAGCGGCAATAGCCGGGCCAGTGCGGCGGTGAAGGCATAGGTGAAGGCGTAACCGCCCAGAATCGCGGCGACGATGCGGGAGAGCATGGGCCAGGAGAAGGTTGTTGTTTTCATGGGGGGCTCATGTTTCCCGCTGGCCTTGAAGGTCTCTGATCAGAAGCTGGTCGTCACCGACGCATAGAACGCACGACCCGGCTCGTTGTAGGTGCTGGCACCCGAGCTGGTGCCCGCGCCTTCGCGGTACACGCGCTTGTCGAACAGGTTGTTGATGCCGGCACCGAACGACAGGTTCTTGTTCACTTCATAGGTGCCGCCAACGCCCCAGACGTGGTACGGATCGAGGGTCTTCAGTTCGTTCTGCGCGGTGACGTCGACGTCCCGGGTCGGGTTGAAGCGGCGCGGCTCCTGCTTGCCGTAGTAGGTGCCGGTCAGGCTCAGCGCCAGGGCCTGGGTCACCTGCCAGTCGAGCATGGTGTTGACGGTGTATTCCGGCACCACCGACAGCGGGTTGCCGTCGCTGTCTTCGTTGGAATCCATGTAGGTGAAGTTGGTGTTCCAGCTCAGGATCTCGCCAGCCTCGCCCAGCAGCGGCACGCCGACGTTGCCTTCCCAGCCCTTGACCACGGCGTCCTTGGCGTTGTCCCAGCGCAGGATCGCTTCGTTGGCCGAGGTGCGCCCGGCGAGGTCGTTGGACGAGACGATCTTGTTCTCGTAGTCGTTGCGGAAGTAGGTCAGGCCGGCGCTCCAGCCGTCGCGGGCAAAGCTGATGCCCAGCTCCTTGTTGATGCTGATTTCCGGGTCGAGGTTGTCGTTGCCCAGCACGTAGCAGCCGTTGGAACTGAGGCTCGGCGCACAGCCGTTGCCGTTGCTGCGGTACAGGTAATTGGGGTTGGACTGGTACAGGTTCGGTGCCTTGAAGGCCCGGGCGACGCCGCCCTTGAGGGTGATGTCGTCGGTGAGCTTGTACGAGGTGTTCAGGCTCGGGCTCCAGTTGGCGCCGAACTGATCGTGGTGGTCCAGGCGCAGGCCCGGTGTCAGGTACCAGTTGGGCGTCAGCTCAATGTTGTCCTCGGCATACACCGCCATGATGGTGGAATCCATGTCGGTGGCCCGCGCGCCCGCGGCGGAGTTCGGCAGGGTGGTGCCGATGGCGCGGTTCATGGTGCTCGGGTCATCCAGTTCCTGGTAATTCCACTCGGCGCCGAGGGTCAGGGTCTGCGCCACCAGCACCTGCAGCGGGATGTCCAGTTGGCCCTGGACCAGGTAGCTGTCGTAGGTGCTCAGGGACTTGTCGTTGCCGCTGATATCGCCATCGACCGAACCGGTCTGGCCTTCCAGCAGGCGGTCGTTGCGGGTCTTCTCGTACTGCGCGAGCACACGCGACGTACCGAACTCCCAGTCGCCACGGTGGGTGACGGAGAAGTTCTGCCGGTACAGGGTGTTGGTTTCGCGACCGAGCCACTGGTTGACGGTGCTGCCCGGGGTCAGCGAATCAGTACCGCCGGTGCCCACGTCGCCGGTGTAGATATTGCCCTGGCGGCTGAAGCCGGTTTCAAAATCGAGGGTCTGCTGGTTGTCCAGCGCCCAGCTCAGCAGCGCGTTGACGTCCTTGTTGCGCACGCCTTCGCGGCCCGCGGCGAGGGAGGCGCCGGACGCGGTGTCGGTGTGAGCCTGGTTGATGTCGGCGTCGTCAGCATCGGTCTTGTTCAGGTTGCCGTAGACGCGGAAAGTCAGCGAGTCGGTCAGCGGGCCGGCGAGGCTGAAGGTGGTGCGCTTGGTCACGCCTTCGGCATCGTCTTCGGGCAGGTTGGTGAAGGCCGAAATGCTCCCGGTGATTTCCTGGGTCGGACGCTTGGTGATGATGTTGACCACGCCACCCATCGAGCCGGAACCGTAGCGCGCCGCGGCCGGGCCGCGCAGGACCTCGATGCTCTCGACTTCGTTGGCCGGCACCCAGTTGCTGTCGCCGCGGGTGTCGCGCTCGCCGGAGCGGGTGTAGCGCACCGAGTTGCGCGAGGTGACCGGCTTGCCGTCAATCAGGATCAGGGTGTTTTCCGGGCCCATGCCGCGCAGGTCGATCTGCCGGTTGTTGCCACGGGTACCGCTGGCGCTGTTGCCGGTGAGGTTGACGCCGGGCATCTTGCGGACGATCTCGGACAGGTCGTTGACCGGCGGACGCTTCTTGATGTCTTCCGCGGTAATCAGAGAGACGCCGGGCGCCTGCTTCAGCTCTTCCGCGGCGGTGGCCACCACATGGGTGTCGCTCAGCTCCAGCGCCTCGCCGGTCTGCGCGTCAGTGGCGGCCAGCAGGGTCGAAGGGGATGCGGCCAACAGGGCCAGGCAGAGGTGATTGAGCTTGAATCGGGGTTGCATCGACGACGCTCCTTTCGCAATGAGGGCCTGCAGAAAAGGAGCGAGAGGAATGGAAAAACGATGACATCCGACTCACCCCAGGTCTGCCCGGGACGAGCGCGAATGCTATAGATTCGTAAATGAGAGTAAATCTTTTTTACATTTCATACACTTCTCAGCCTGAGGTTGACGCGCAGCCCTGGCGTGCGGTTCTGCGCCCAGACCTCACCGCCCTGCAACTGCACCACACTGCGCGCGATCGACAGGCCCAAGCCAAAACCATCGCCGCCCGGTCGCGCGGCGTTGAGCCGGGTGAACGGCTGGAAAATGCTTTCCAGCTTGGCCGGCGCCACGCCCGGGCCCTGGTCTTCGATCCACAGGTGCCAGTCATCGCCATCGCGGTCGCCCCCCAGGCGCACGATCCCGCCTGGCGGCGAGTGGCGCACGGCGTTGCGCAGGATGTTTTCCAGCGCCTGGGCCAGGCTGTTGAGGTTGCCGAGCACGGTACAGCCCGCGGGCAAATCGTTGTGCAACTGCTCGGCGGGCCAGCCGCTTTCGTAGCAGACGTCCTCGCACAGCACCTCCCACAAGCGCCCGATATCCACCGGTTCCAGCGGCAGCAGCGGGCGTTCGGTGTCGAGCCAGACCAGCTCCAGGGTGTCGTTGATCAGCCGCTCCATGCTTTGCACTTCCCGCTCAAGACGCTGACGCAGCGCGGCGGTGTCCTGCTCGCGCTCGCCGGTGACGCGCAGGCGGCTCAAGGGTGTGCGCAGTTCGTGGGACAGGTCGCGGAGCAACTGGCGCTGGAAGCCGACGGTGGTTTCCAGGCGCCCGGCCATGTGGTCGAACGCACGCGCCAGCTCGCCCAATTCATCACGCCGGCGGGTCAGTTGCGCGCCGACCCGGGCCGAGAGATTACCGGCACTCAGGGCGTTGGCCTGGCGTCGCAGAATCACCATCGGCGCGATCACCGTGCGGTACAGCAACACGCCCAGACCCAGCGCCAGGCACGCCGGCAGCAGCCGCTCCAGCAACAGTCGCCACAGGTGGTTGTACTTGCGCGGGTCCAGCCGCGGCGGCAGGTCCATCACCAGCCGGGCTTCGCTGTCGCTGAACGGGATGTAGAAGGTCGGCGTGCCACCGGGCCGGCCCACCGACCAGTCCAGCGGCCGCATGAAGTTGAGTTTCTTGCGCTCGCGCCCGCGCAACGGGCGCGATGACAGCGACAGGTCATGCTGCCCGACCACCGCCGCCCAGACGCCTTCTCGCGCCTTCAACGAAGCCAGAAACCCATCGACCCCGGGCGTGCCGTTTTCGGTCCAGGCGCTCTCCGCCTCGCGGGCGTAGTCCGCGAGAATCTGCAGGGTCGGCTCGGGCAACTTGGCGGTCGTCATCTCGATGCGCTGACTGACATCCACGTGCAGGCTGATGATCAGCAGGCTCAGCAGGGCAATGCCGCCGACCAGTTTCCAGAACAGCGAATGGCGGTCGGGCAGCGTCATGGCGTCACGCGCTTGAGCACATAACCGGCGCCACGCACCGTCTCCACCCGGCCGGCGCTGTAGCCGATGGACTGCAATTTGCGGCGGATATGGCTGACGTGCATGTCGAGGCTGCGATCGTGGATCGAATAGGCCCGGTGCAGCGCCTGCTGGTAAAGGAAGGTCTTGCTCAGCACCTCGTTGGGCGAGTGCAGCAAGGTTTCGAGGATGCGGTATTCGGTGCTGGTGAGATCCGCCCAGACACCGTTGTTGCAGACATCGCTGCGCAGCGGATCGAAGGTCAGGTCAAGCGCCTGGCCCAACGCCTCATGGCCGCTGTGGTCCGCACGCTCGTAGGCCACGCGACGCAGGATCGCGTCGATGCGCACATCCATCTCGCCCATGCTGAACGGCTTGGGCAGGTAGTCGTCGGCGCCCTGGCTGAAGCCGACGATACGGTCCTGCTCGGCCCCCAGCGCCGACATCAGGATCACCGGCACGCGCTGGCGGCGGCGCAATTCGGCGAGCATCTCCAGGCCATTGCTGTCGGGCAGCAGGATATCCAGTAGCACCAGGTCATAGGCGCCGTCGCGCACCAGCTCGACCACGTCGCTGGCGTCATGCCGCACCGTCACGGCAAACCCGCGCTGGCCCAGGTGGCTGTCGATATGGGCGGACAACACCGGGTCGTCCTCGATGGCGAGGATACGGATCGGAGCGCGTGGGGAAGCAGCGGCCTGCATGGGGGTACCTTGCAAATGAGAATGTTTCTTTGTCGCGTATTCTGACTAAAGATGCGGAAGATGCCCACAGGCGGATGTCTATTTTTTATCCATGCCCCGCATTAACCATCAAAAAATCCCTATCACCTTTTAGGAAACGTCTGATGTCTTTCCGCTAACCAAACCTCCAGGGTTGCAGGCTCCCAACCGACAGGCACCGCTGTTTTTTCATTCAGAAAAACAAGCGGACCCTCTGCAAGGAGCAGCACCGTGGACAGCACCACTCATCGCTTTACCACCGCCTGGCCTGCGAAGGTAGCCACACCCGCAAGGGCGGGGTCATTCGCAAGACAACCAGCGAAATGCGGATCACATTGCACAACGGCCTGGAGGTCGGCGTTGCCCAGGCTGGAGATGTCGCCGAATACTCGGACGGCAGCAGCGCAGCAATCCTGCCCCACAGCCTCGAGGAAGGAAGCCACATCGCCGTGGTCGGCAGCCGCCTCGCCAACGGCGACGAAATCATCGACACCCTGCAGGACCAGGTCTTTCTCATCTCGAGAAAGGGCCTGCTCTCCTCCGATGGCGTGTATGTGACGGAGGACTGAGCCATGGCCCGCGTACTGGTAAACGGCCTGGGGCACGGCCTTCATGGCGACAAGACCACAACGGGCGCCATCTGCCTCGGCAGCCTGCCCTACTCCACCCAGGGTGGCCGAGGCGTACTGCGCCTCGGCGACAGAACCACCGAATGCCCCAAATGCGGCAAGGTGGGCACCCTCGTTGAAACCGCGCCGACCATCCTCTGCAACGGAAGCGGCGGAGGAGGTTGCCGTGGCGTTGGCTGATTTGACGCCAGCGGACGCGGATTTCATGAGGGAACATCAGTCCCAAATCGCGGCGATTCTTGGAAGTGCTTCAACCTGGACCGGTGTTACTGCTGCCGGCATGGAAAAACATATGGGCGAAATCACCCGTACATTGCAGAAACTCGAGGCGCTGTATGTCGATACGTATCGCAGCTATGGCCGTCTCAACGTACCGGAATTTTTCAGCAAGCGAAAAGTTATTCTTGATGAGCTCAACGTCAAGTTGCTCAACGCCTCAAAAATTCGCAGCCTTCTCTCGTTGGGCAACCACCCAAAACTACAAAAATCCTTGCGTATTTCAAGCAAGAGCCTTGTGCATCACTGGAGGAAGGCAGGCGGCCCCGGGAAAATTCCAGGATATTCTAAGCACATAAATATCATTAGCAAGGCAACCACGTATATGAAGCACGGTGGATATCTGGCTATTGGTATAGGAGGAATCTCATCGGCCCTCTTAATCAAAGAGGCATGCGACATCGGCTCGACAGAAACTTGTAAAAAAGCCGAAATAACGGAAACATTAAAATTCACAGGAATGGCTCTAGGCGGCTATTACGCAGCAAAAACCGCGATGAAAGAAAGCGCTTTTATCTGCTACAAACTGGCGCCAAACCCTAGAAAACATGTGGCTTGTACTGTAGCCGTTGTCGCTACGTCTTCTTATTTCGGCGCCGAATTCGGAACGGTTGTCGGACAAGTAACTGGAGAAATCGTCATAGAGGTGGAAGAGGCCGTTCGCGACCACTTCCTATACGACTGACATGGGAATTTGGACCGCATTAACATTTTCGATAATAATTTTTGGCATCCCCGTCACGTTCGTCATCGCACTTTCTCATCGGATCTACATCACGAGAAAGTACCTCAACGAAATGATGGCATCCATCAAGTGTAGCCCTGACTTATCCATGACCATGGATCTCTACGTATCACAAGGGCTTTCGAGACGGATACTTATCCCAAGCCTTTTGCATGGAGCAGTCTTTCAGGCCAGATTTATTTCGATCGGACTTATTTCTCGCTGTGATGCCGAGCACTTCCCAAAACACTTAAAAAACATACTAGCAAGGGATAACACTCTCCAGAAAATTGGACTCGCCTGGTTTTTACTGGCTTTCTTTATATTTATAGCCAGAAAATACATAAAGCAACTTGCCACACTCTAAACCGTCTTAAATTTAGGATCTATAAACACACCATGATTGACATGACGATGTGGTCAAAAGGTATGTGGCTTTGCATTATTGGCATCGGCTTTATTACGCTTTATGCAGTTATCAATATAGACAAAAAAATCGAAGAAATGCACCACAGGGAAATTTTCAAGGCGATGCCCAATAGCAGCTACGTAGTGTTATCCGAGCATCTTATAACGCATGGAGACAAACACGAGAAAAACAACGCGAAAACCCTTTTGAATCACATTATTCTCCACCCGCACCTCTACACACTTGATGATCGGGTATGCGAAGACGACATCAAGAACATTCCACCCCACATAGAAAAATGGAGCAAAACCTCAAGACTAATGATCATATTCCCCCTGATATGGATACTGGCTTTCACTATTCTCATGAAGCTGATTGGTAATTACTGAATTTCAAAAGGATCATTGTGAGCACATGCCCCTTCCATAGCGGTGCCCCTCACCTAATGATAGGGCACCTTGTATCCCTTAAAACTCCAGCTTCGTCGTCACCATCACATTCCGCGGCGCCCCATAACTCCCGCTGTAGAAGTTCTCATCCAGCGAACTCACATACTTCTTGTCGAACAGGTTGTTGACGGTCGCGGTTGCCGACCATTGGGAGGTGAGTTGATAGCGGGCCATCAGGCCGACCGTGGCGTAGTCGTCCTGCTTGTAGGTCGATGGCGACGGCAACATCCAGCTTTCGGAGGTGAAGTGGATGCTGCTTTGCCAGTTCACACCGCCGCCGACGGTCAGGAGCTCCAGTGCGCCAGGCAGGCGGTAGGTGGTCCAGAGCTTGAAGATGTCTGTCGGGATGATGGTCTTGATCCGCTCGCCTTCGCTGTCCTTGACCCGCGAGTGGCTGTAGCTGGCGTCGACGTTCCAGCCCGGCAGGATCTCGCCGCTGACTTCCATTTCGAACCCACGGGTGGTGGTTTTCTTCGCGGCGTAGGCGGTGTCGTAGTCGGTGCCGATGATGATGCCGTCGGGCACGTTGTCGTTTTCCAGCTTCACCTCGAACAACGCGAAGGCAGTGTTCAGGCGACCGTCAAAGTACTCGCCCTTGAGGCCGATTTCGTAGTTGTCGCCTTCTCGCGGGTCGAGCAGTTTGCCGCTCTGGTCCTTGTAGGTCTGCGGCTTGAAGATGCTGGTGTAGCTGGCGTACAGCGAGTGGTTGTCGTCGAGGTCGTAGACCACGCCGGCATAGGGTGTGACTTCGCCGCTGACCCGCACCGAATCGTCGGTGTTCAGGTAGACCATGGCCGGGACGTTGTAGTGGTAGCTGGCGCCGTATTTGTAGTTGCTCACCCGGGCACCGAGCACCAGCGACAGGTCGTCGGTGGGCTTGAGGCGGGTCGCCAGGTAGGCGCCGTTCTGCCGCTGCTGCAAGTTGTCGTCTTCGCGGTTGATGCTGTACGTCGGGCGCGGGCCGTAGTTGTCCCAGGTGCGGATATTCACCGGCAGGCCACTGACGAGGTTGTTGCTGCCACCGGACGCGGTGGGATGGCCGAAGCCGTTGCGGCGGTTTTCGTAGTCCTGGTAGTTGAAGCCCATGACCAGTTCATGCTCGCGGCCGAAGGCCTGGAACGGGCCGGAGAGCATCAGGTCGAGGCCTTTTTGCTTCTGCCAGTTTTCGCCCTTGGTGGCGGTATATTTCAGGCCGCTGCCGGTGGCCGGATCGACGAAGCCGGTGGACGTGCCGGCGATCACCGAATCGTAGTCGCGGGTGCCGTAGAGGTAGCTGGTGGACAGTTTCAGGGTCCAGTCATTGGCCAGCTTCTGCTCGATGGAGGCGAAGCTGTTGATGATTTCCTGATGGTTGCTGCTGTCGCGACTGGCCGGGTTGTCGGAGCGCGAGGTGTGCAGCTTGTTGCCGTACTTGTCGAGCAGCGGCAGGCCGGTTGTGGAGAACCCGCGCGGATCGCTGTCCAGGTAGTCCACGCCGACGGTGAGCAGGGTGCTGTCGCTCAGGTCGAATTCGGTGATCCCGTAGAGGATGGTTTTTTCCTGCTGCAGGTGGTCGGTGAAACTGTTGCCCTGTTGATACGCCGCCACCGCCCGGCCACGCACGTTGCCGCTGTCGGTCAGCGGGCCGGAGACATCCACTTCCGTGCGGTACAGGTCCCAGGAGCCGAGGCCGGCGCTGATGTAGCCCTTGAAGGTGTCGGTGGGGCGCTTGCGCACCAGGTTGACGGTGCCGGAAGGATCACCCGCGCCAGAGAGCAAGCCGGTGGCGCCGCGCACCACTTCGACCCGGTCGTAGATCGCCATGTCCGCCAGCGCATGGGGCAGCGCCTGGCTGAAGGCGAAGGACGTGGTGGGCATGCCGTCGAACTGATAGTTGTCGATTGCCAGGCCACGGGAGAACACGTAGAGCCGGTCGCTGCCCGGGCTCTGCACATTGAGCCCCGGCGCCTGTTCCAGCACCTGGCCGATGCTGCGCAGGTTCTGATCGTCTATACGCTGGCGGGTCAGCACGCTCACCGACTGCGGGGTTTCGCGCAGGCTCATGTTCAATTTGGTGGCGGTGTTTGTCGCACCGGTGGTGTAGGAACCCGTGCCTTCGGTGGTGCTCCCCAGCCCCACGCCCGTGACACTGGTCGCGCCCAGCTCCAGCGCGCCGTTGACCTGTGGAACGTCGATCAACACATAGCCGTCCGGGCTGGACTGGGCTTGCAGGCCCTGACCGCGCAGCAGTGTGGCGAACCCTTCCGGCACGCCATAGCTGCCTTGCAGACCGGTGCTGCGCTTGCGTGCCACCTGCTCGGCATTGAAGGAAATCGCCACGCCGGATTCGCGTGCATAACGGCTCAGCACATCACCCAGCGCGCCGGCCGGGATGTCGTAGCGCTGCACCTGTTGCTGGGCCTGGGCCGGCAAGGTCGCGAACAAAGGGGCGCCGACGATGGCGAAGTGGATGGCCAGCGCCAGGGCACTGCTGGCGTTGCGGGGGCGTAGCGATGCAGACATCTTCCGTAGTCCTCGTTAGGTGTTGGCTAGTACAAGGACGCACGGCAAACGATTAGTGGAAAAAGGTTTGAGAATTATTTCTGTTCGAGACGAACCCGGGTCAGCCACGGGGTGTAGTGCTCGACCTCGATCGGCAGGCTGCGCGCCAGCAGGCGCAATGCGCGCTCGCTGTCGTCGGCGGGCAGTACCGCAGAGACTTTCAGCCCGGCCAGGGCCTTCGCGTCATAGCTCAGGTAACCGCGATGATGACGGGCCAGGCGCTCCAGCACCTGGCTCAGCGGCTGCTCGCGAATCACCAGTTGATGAGCGTTCCACGCCTGCTCCAGCCCGACCCCGTCCACCGGTTGCGGCGGATGGATGCCATGGGCGTCGAACTGCACCTGTTGGCCGGCCGGCACGGTGACGCTGTCGCCGGCGCTCTTCACTTCGGTGCTGGATTCGATCATCGCCAACCGCGTGGACTCACCCAGACGCTCGACCACGAAGCGCGTGCCCAGGGCACGCACGCTGCCGTGTTCGGTGACCACCAGGAAGGGCCGGCTGGCATCCTTGGCCACATCGACGAGGATTTCGCCGCTGACCAGGCGCAGGGTGCGGGTTTGCCCATCGAATTGCAGGTCCACCGCCGAACGCCCATCGAGCTGGATACGGCTGCCGTCGGGCAGTTGCTGACTGCTCCATTGGCCGACGCCCGTGCGGATGTCGGCCATCAGGTAGGCCGGCGGAAATTGCTGCAGCGCCAACGCGGCGGGGATCGCCAGCATTGCCGCGACGGCCAGTGCCTTGAGGCTGCGCCGCGTCCGCGAACGCGCGACCACGGTGCCCAGCGCCGCGCGCACCGGTGCGCTCGGCAGGTCATGCAGTGGCGCCAGACTACCCTGTAGCGCCTGAACGGCCTGACGATGGGTGGGATCGGCAGTCAACCAGACACGGAAGGCTTCCCGCGCCTCGGCATCCGGCTCGTCGTCCATGCGCACCAGCCATTTGGCCGCCTGACGCAGCACCGCCGCCGGGAGCTTCACAGCACACCACCGGCGGCGTGGCATTGCAGCAGTGCCTGAACCAGATCGTTCTGCACGGTCTTGGTCGAGACGTTCAATTGCTCGGCGATCTGCGCATGGCTCAAGCCATCCAGATGGCGCAGGACGAACACCTGGCGCATGCGCGGCGACATGTTTTCCAGCGCCCGGGCGATATGCTCCAACGCCTGCACAGCGGCCATCACCTGTTCCGCGGACGGTGCCTGTTCCATGAATTCGGCATGCCGCGCGAGTTCGTCGCGGTAAGCCTGTTCGAGCTTGTGTCGACGACTGCGATCCACCAACAAGCGCCGCGCCACGGTGGCGAGAAACGCCCGCGGCTCGCGCGGCGTGACATAGGCGCCAGCGCCCAGCAGACGGATGAAGGTGTCCTGGGCCATGTCCGCAGCATTGTGCGGACAGTCCAGGCGCCGCCGCAGCCAGCTCAGCAGCCAGCCGTGATAGCCCTTGTACAACGCATCGAGACTGTCTGCTGGCGGAGTGGCTTTCATGGGACACAGGACTAAATGGGAATGATTCTATCTTACGGCGCCGACACAGAAAGTTGCAATCCGCTCAACGCACACTGGCGAACAGCACCGTCACGCCGAGCCCGAGCAGCGCCATGCCGATCACCCGGTCCACAAGCAATTGACGCTCGATCATTACCCGGCGCAGCGGCGCACTGGAAAAGCCCAACGCCACCAGGCTGAACCACACCCAGTGGGCCACGGACATGAACAGGCCGTAGCCGAATTGCTGCGCCAGCGAACTGCCCGGCCCGACCACCTGGGTATAGGCGCTGACCACGAACAGCAGCGTCTTGGGATTGAGCGCGTTGGTGAGGAAACCCGCAACGAAGGTGCCTCTGGCTGCGGGCGCTTCGCCGTCCAGTGACAGGCGGCGGGTGTTGGTCAGCGAGCTGTAGCCGAGGTAGATCAGGTAGCCGGCGCCGAGCACTTTCATCAACAGGAATAGCGTCGGCGAATGCTGCACCAGCACGGACACCCCGAGCACGGTGTACAGCACATGCACCTGCACGCCACAGGCGATGCCGAGCGCGGCGAGCAGGCCGCTACGCCGGCCGAAGGCATAGCTGGCCCGAGTGACCATGGCGAAATCCGGCCCGGGGCTGATGACCGCCAACACGGTGAACAGGGCAACGGCGATGAGTTCGTTCACAAAGATTCCCTTTCTGGATACGCAAGCAAATAGCGCAGATCGACTACGCGGTCCGCCATTATCGAAACCCTGACCACGGCTTAAAAAGCGATTTATAGTGCGGCAAATCCGCTAGTTTTCCTCACAGATATGAAACTGCCTGCCCTCACCGCCTTTCGCTACTTCGATGTCGCCGCGCGCACGGGCAGCTTCGTCCGCGCCGCCGAACAATTGCACGTCACCCACGGCGCGGTCAGCCGCCAGGTGCGCTTGCTGGAAGCGTCGCTGGGGGTGGAGCTGTTCGAGCGACGCAACCGCGCGATCTTCCTCAACGCTGCGGGCCGCGCCTTGCTGGCAACCACCCAGTCGGTGTTCGAACAGCTCGAAGGCACGGTCTATCGCCTGCAGCAACAGGCCAGGGAAAACGTATTGGTGTTGTCCTGCGAGCCAACCCTGGCGATGAAATGGCTGATCCCGCGACTGCCGGCGTTCCAGGCCGCGCACCCGGATATCCAGTTGCACCTGATGGCGGCTGGCGGCCCGGTGGATTTCGCCCGCAGCGGCATCGACCTGGCGCTGCGCCGCGACGACTTTCAGTGGGAAGACGGGCTGCATGTGCGCAAGGTCTGCGACGAGTGGGTCGGGCCGGTCGTCAGCCCTTCGCGGTCGTTGCCCGCGCAGGGATTCACCGGCCAGCGCCTGCTGCACAGCACCACTCGCCCTGGCGCCTGGGCCACCTGGCTGCGCCTGAGCGGACAGCCGGACAACAGCGAAAGCCGCGCCGACTACGAACATTTCTACCTGTGCATTCAGGCTGCGGTGGCGGGCCTCGGCGTGGCCATTGCGTCGCGAATGATGGTCGACGATGAACTCGCCAGCGGCCAGTTACAGGCGCCCCACGGTTTCGTTCGCGACGGCTCGGCGTATGTGCTGCTCTGTCCGCAGCCTTGGGAGGAATCGGAGAAATGCCGGCGCTTTGCGGACTGGGTGGTTGAGAAGACCCACAGCAATCCGGCGTGAGGTTACACTCGGCCCTCAGAATTTTCCGACGCAAGGACTGCACGATGAACAAGCCCTGGCTGGCCCTGATCACCCTCCTCGCCTTCACCGGCTACACCCTCTACAGCATGAGCATCGCCGAACAATCCCTGCTGCAGTTCGGTGTGCAACTGATGTCAAGCCCCGACACCGCGCAGGTGGTGATCGACCTTTACATCATGGCCGGCCTCGCCTGCGCCTGGATGGCCCAAGACGCTCGGGCCAAAGGTCGGTCGCTGCTCAGCGTGCTGCCGTATTTCCTGCTGACGGCGGTGTTCGTGTCGATCGGCCCATTGCTGTATCTGGTGATCAACGGGTTTCGTCATTCGCCAGCCGCACACAGAACGACGAATCCGCACTAAAGTCGCCACCCCAGGTGCGATAGCCGGCGGTATCGATATGAATACGCCCTGACGGATAACGCCCTAGGCCCATGTTCCAGACCTTGCCATAGCGCTGCCAGAAACGGCACAACGGTTGCGGGTCGCTGCCCTTGGCCAGCAGTAGATCGACGGCGAAGGCGCGGGTGTGGGCACTGCCGACCGCGCCGCCGGCGCAGCGATTAAGTGCCGGGTCACGGTAGGCCGACACCACTTCATAGGGTCCGAGAATCCGTTCATCACTGAGCAGGTCCAGCAGCCGCAAGGTGCTGCGTACCTCCGGCCATTGCGCCACGGGCGGCACCGCAAAAGGCTCGGCGCGGCACTGGCGCCAGTCGCTGGCCGAGCGCAGCAACTGATACAGCGGCACCACGCCGTACAGTTGCGCATCCACCAGCATTTCGCGGAAGGGCCGGGTCTGATGGTCCGCCGTCCATTGAGCGAACAACCAAAGATCGCGCTCATCCGCCTGGGCCGCGGTACTGATCAACAGGGCCGCAATCGCCTTTTTCCATCCGTTCATCCGCCCTCTTCCCATGGCCCCGGCAACTCCCCCAGTATGGCAATCCTCCCAATCGGAGGGAGGCATCTGACAAGGAGTTAAGCATGCACAAGATTGCACCGATCGCTTTAGGCCTGATTGCCCTCGCCGCAGCCAGCCAGGCAGCGGCCGACACCCGGGTGGAACTGGGCAGCCAGGAGCGCGTGACCCGGCTGTTCGCCTACCCCAATAACTGCAGCGTGATCTGCTTTCGCGACTGGACACTGGAAAAGACCGTCGAGCACTACCTGACCCAGAGCGTGCAACGCGACGGCTACCCGGCCGCGACGGTGAAGGTGCTGCGTGACAACGACAAGCTGCATGCCGAAATCGGCGGCGTCCCGGCGGACTACGGCAAGCCGCTGACCGCCCTGCTCGACACCGGCGAGCTGGCCTACAACGGTGCGAAAAAGCTCAACGCTGACGGTAAATGGGCTTATAGCTGGTACCTGTTCCTGCCGCTGGGCATGGCTTTGGAAAACCGCCGCAGCATCGAGCTGCTGCACTTCCCGCCGGATTACTCGCTGACCCAGGCCCAGGACTACCTGCGTTCCAACACCACCGATCGCTGGGCCAGTCTGCTGACCTTCAACGGCATTCCCGCCACCGACACCCCGGCTTACCAGACCATCGTCGACATCGCCCCGATCGCCGCGCCGGCCAGCGCCGGCAAGGACCTGGAAGGCGTCTACAGCTACTTCCAGGACTATCAGGTGCGCATGGTCAAGGAAGTCACCCGCACCCAGAGCGGTGCCTCGCTGCCGATGGTGGCCTTCGGTTCGCCGGTGCGCACCTGGATCCAGCAGCAGTACGGGCCGAGCCTGAAAGTGTTGGGCCTGGCAACCATCAGCCCGACGCCCGGACAACAGGTGCCCGTGCTGGGCTCGAACCACCCAAGTGCGATCTGGTATGCGGCGGACCCGGCCAACAACGGTGGTGATCAGGACAAGGCCGATGCGGCGGGCCTGAAGATGATGGGCCAGGACCTCAGCGCTGCCTGCTGGCAGGCCGGCGTGGGCCGCAACCCGAAAGCCGACCCGCAAGCGACACTGAACGCCTGCACGCAAAAGTGGCAAGTGACCGCGAAGAAGCAGACCTGTGAATTGTTCTATCGGACCATTCGCGAGATGACGCCAGAGCAGGCGAGCGCGAAGTGCAATACCGGCGCGGTGACGCGCAAGCTGCGCGAGCTGCAGAAGCCGGTCGAAGAAATCTGAAAGCCATCGGGGCTGCAAAGCAGCCCCGAAACACTCTATTCCTGCGGTCGCAACCGATACTGCGGCGGCAACTGGTCAAGTCCGCTGATGGTCACGTCCAGACTCTTCCAGCGACCATCCTTGATGCCATAGATGCAGCCATGTACCGACAACTCCTGGCCGCGATGCCAGGCGTTCTGGACGATGGTGGTATGGCCGACGTTGGCCACTTGCTGGATCACGTTCAGCTCGCACAGGCGGTCCACCTGTTCTTCCTCGGTGGGCAGCTTCGACAGCTCGACGCGGTGCTCGTAATACAGGTCGCGGATCGAACGCAGCCAGCCGTCGATCAGGCCGAACTGGCGGTCCTGCATCGACGCCCGCACACCGCCGCAACCGTAGTGGCCGGTCACCAGAATGTGCCGCACCTTGAGCACATCCACCGCGTACTGGATCACCGACAGGCAGTTCAGGTCGGTGTGCAGCACCACGTTGGCGACGTTGCGGTGGACGAACAGGTCGCCCGGCAGCATGCCGACGATCTCGTTGGCCGGAACCCTCGCATCCGAGCAGCCGATCCAGAGGAATTCAGGCGTCTGCTGGTTCGCCAGCTTGGCGAAGAAATCAGGGTCCTTCCGGGTGATGCTGTCCGCCCAACGCGCGTTGTTATCGATCAGTTCTTGCAGGTCGTGCATGTTCAAGCCTCACGGAAAGGATGCCCTGTTATGACAGGCCGCGACCCGGGCGGGTCACGCGCCCTTTATTCGATGAGGGTGCAGGCCATCACCAGCGCATCTTCGCGGCCACCCGGCGCCGGGTAGTAATCGCGGCGCCGACCCACTTCGTTGAAACCATAGCGCTCGTACAAGCGGTAGGCCGACTGGTTGCTGGCGCGGACTTCAAGGAAGCACTCACGACCGTTCGACTCATAGGCGCGCTTCATCAATTGTTCCAGCAGCGCCAGGCCCAGACCGCGGCCCTGGCTCTCCGGCTTGACGGTGATGTTGAGCAGGTGCGCCTCGTCGATGATCACATTGATCACGCCATGGCCGACCTGTTGCTCGCCTTCGAACATCAACCAGACTTCGTAGCTTTTCAGCGCGTCGAGGAAGATCCCGCGGGTCCAGGGATGACTGAAGGCGGCGTATTCGATCTTCAGTACGCTATCCAGATCCGCCTCGGTCATCCGACGGAAGCTGAGGGTGTCACTCATTGTGCGGTTTCCAGCGCGCCATCAGCCGGCGCATGGCTTTCCAGACGTCCGCCTTGCGCGGCGGCTCGTCCATCAACAATTCAAGGGACGGCAGCCCCCAGGCAGTGCCCAGGCCTTGCACCGCCCATTCACGGGTATAGGACGTTTCGTCGCCTTCGCCGGCAAAGCGGATGGCCGGCAGGCCGATCAGCCACAGACAGGCGCACGGTACTTCTTCGAGCCGGGCCTGAATGAAGCCCTGGACGAAGTCCCGCGCAGCATCCGGGCCCTGGTCGAGACTGCCGCGCACCAGCAACGGCCAGCGCACCGGCTCGCCGACGATCTGCGGGCTGTCGGGAAGGCCGGCGGCACGCAGCATGTCTTTGAGCAGCAGGTAGGACGGATCGCGACTCTGGAAGGCCTCGCCAGTCGCCAGTTCGACCAGCAGCAGGCAGTTACCGGCACGCAGCAACTGCAGGGCGAAACGCGGCGGCGGCTGGACCACGGCCTTGACCGGCGCGGGCGCTTCTTCCGCCGCCTCGACCGGCTTGGGCGCCGGCTTGGCGGTGACGCTCGGGCGGGGAATCTCGATCTTCGGCCGCTCTGCCGGCTTCACCACGGGCTTCACAACGGACTGGGCGACAGCGGCGGCTGCCCGGGCCGGCACTTCCGGCGGCAGTTCCTCGACCAGCGGCTCGAGCGGCAACAGCAGCTCCGGGCGCGACGGCGCGGCGAACGGCAGTTCGGCACGCGGCAGCCAGTGCACCACTTGCATGGCGTTCAGGTAAGCGCGGCGGCGGGACTCGGTCAGCAAGGAGGCGGCCATCTGTGGATAAGTCAGGGCGCACATTCTAACGCCGTTGCGCGCCGGGCGCCGCAGTCGATCGGCGGAAAAACGCCGGACACCCCCTGCAAACGATCAAGGGTGAAGCCAATCCCCCCCAATGCAGTACAATCGGCGCTTTTATTTGGCAGCGAGTCGAACCGCCAATGATCGAACCCAAGCGCGTCCTGCGCGCCCTGGCTGAACACTGGAACCTGTTGGAACCGCTGTGCGAGCGGTTCGACGGGGGTACCCTCAGTCTGGGCGAATTGCGCCAGCAACTGGCTGCCCAGCAGCTTGAAAGCACGGTCCAGGACATCACCAACCTGCTCGACGTGTGGATCCGCCTGGACATCCTCGTCCCGGTGGCAAAAAGCCCCAACCGCTTCGAGCTGAACGCCCAGATCCACGACTTCCTCGCCTACCTGCGCCGCGAACACCGCCTCGGCCTGTGCCTGGAAATCGAAGCCTATCTGCGCCACCTCGAGCGTCTGGCCGGGCATATCCAGGACGCCTTCGACATCCGCGACGGCCACGACCTGGCCCGCCAGTTGCGCCTGCTGGACATGCGCGTACGCGATGTCTTGAAGAAGCTCGACAACGACGAGCAGGCCTTGGTCGGCGTGGCCGAACGGGCCAAGACCAGCGACCGCCAGATTCCCCTGCGCCAGCGCTATGCAGAAGTACTGGCGACCTGGGACGAGTACGTCGAGCCGATGATCCAGTTGGTCAACGCCGACGGCGCCTTCGAACAAGGCGTGCGCAAGGTCGAGACCGTGCTGCTGCGCCTGCTCAGCGAGCAGGCCCGGCTCGGGCAACTGGTGGACGACGACATGCTGCTGCGCACCCACGCGCGCATCCTCGAAATGCAGACCAGTGCCCAGTTGACCCTGCGCCACGCCCGCGAACTGCTGCTGCCGCTGCGCGAAGAAGCGCGCCGGCACAACGCCGTGACCCGCGGCGCGGCCCTGGCCCTGTCGGTGATCCGCCGCAAGGGCATCGACGCCGTGCCGCAGGCGGCCATGCCGCTGTTCACCCGGCCGCAGAGCACCTTTCTCGGCAGCGCCAGCCAGGTCGAGGCCTACGTCTACGCCCTGGCTCGCTTCGAACCGAAGCCGGCGCAGTTCCCCAAGGCGCACAAGAGCCACAAGGGCGAACCGACCCGAGCCCCGCGCACGGTCAAGGAAATGCTCGAACGCTGCGAAGACGCCCTGCCGCTGCCGGACCTGATGGTCTGGCTGCTGGAGCAGGAACCCGAAGGCGCCACCGACGAACTGCTCTACTGGTTCTCGCGCCTCTCGCGGGAAAAACGCTTCGCCCGCGAACGCCTCGACCGCCGTGACTACACCACCCGCGAACACCTGGTCAGCCTGCGCTCCTTCGCCCTGACATCCAGCCGCGAAACTTCGCCAGAGCCTACAGCGAGCCCTACCCATGCATCTTGATCTTTCCGAACTGTCCCAGCTCGCACCGATCTTCCGCGAGCTGTTCAAGGGCTTCCACATCAGCCGGCGCGACCCGGAGCTGTACACCCAACTGTCGAACTTCCAGGACCAGTACCGCGGCCTGTTCAAGGCACTGGGCTACGAGCTGGTCTGCGACACCCGCGGCTTCTACTACTTCGTCCCCGAGCTGGCTGCCGCGCAGGTCAACAAGACCGCGCAGCGCCTGTCGCTGTTCACCTTCATCCTGGTGGAGCACCTGGCCGACCAGGGCCGCGACCCGATGTCGGTGCTCGACGGCGGCAGCCTCGGCCGCGACGAACTGCCCTCGCTGCTGGACAAGTACCGCGACCTGTTCCTCCAGGCCGAAGTGCAGACCCCCGACGAACTGGAAGAAAAGATCATGCGCCGCATGACCCAGCTCGGCTTCGCCCACGAAGAAAACGGCATCTACCGCTTCCTGCCGCCGATGCACCGCTTCCTCGATGTCTGCCTGTCGGTCCAGCAGGACCGCGACCTGGCCGCCAGCCTGCACAGCAACCTGCCGCTGCCCACGCCCGTGCTGGTGGAAGAAGAAAGCCCCGAACAACTCAACAGCACCGACGACCCGCTCGATCTGGCGCCGTTCGAAGAAAGCGAAGAAGACGCCCTGGCCCGGGCCATCGCCGAAGAGCAACAGGAGATTGACGCATGAGCCAGGAACGCTACGGCATCCGCCGCTTCGCATTGCTCAACACCGCCGGCTACAGCCTCGGCCTGTTCCCCCTGGAACACCCGCTGTCGGTCTACGGCGCGAACAACCTGGGCAAGAGTGCCTCGATCAACGCCCTGCAATTCCCGATTCTGGCGCGCATGTCGGACATGAGCTTCGGCAAATACAGCCTGGAGCAGTCGCGGCGCTTCTACTTCGCCAGCGACACCAGCTACATCCTCTGCGAAGTGAACCTGCCCCACGGCCCGCACGTGATTGGCGTGGTCGGCCGCGGCCCGGGCGGCGGCTTCGGCCACCAGTTCTTCGCCTACGCCGGCGAGCTGGACCTGGCCCACTACCAGCGCAACGACACCTGCCTGCGCCAGAAAGAGCTGTTCGCCAACCTTGAGCGCAACGGCCTGAAAGCCTACGAACTCAAGCCTGACGAACTGCGTCGACTGCTGGTCGGCGGACATACCTCGATTCCGCTCGACCTGACCCTGATCCCGCTGCGCTCCACCAGCGAGCAGAGCCTGAAGACTTTCCGCGCACTGTTCATCAACCTGCTGCACATGCGCGAAATCACCGCCGCCAAGCTCAAGCAACTGTTCCTCGACGCCTTCGAGCACAGCCTGCGCTCCGGCAGCGTCGACTACATCGCTGCGTGCGAAGAAGCCTTCCGCGACGTACGCCGCATGGAGCAGGACTACAACTCGCTGGTCGCCGCCGGCCCGCTGGTCGAGGCCCTGGCCAACGGCGTGGCGCAGCGCGACATCCTGCGCGGCAAACTGCACCGCCTGTCGCCCCTGCTCGATTCGCTGCTGGGCACCTGGCAGGACTACTCCGGCGCCCGTAAGGAAGAACTGGTCATCCAGTCCGAACACTACCGTGGCGAGCAGGACGCACTGCAGAACGACCAGCGCAACGGCACCCAGGAACTGATGCGCCTGGAGCGTGAAATCAGCGGCATTCAGCGCTGGCTCGGCGAGCTGTCGGTGCTGAAGAACCGCTTTGCTCTGGTGGACGACGTCAAGGTGCTGGAACAGCAACTGCTGGCCGCCAAGGATGCCCACGACGAGCTGGCCGGCGCCCTGGCGCAGTCCCGCCAGTTCAGCGCCGAAGACCTCGAAGAGCGCCTGCGGGACCTGGAAAAACGCCTGAAGTCGGTGAAACAGCAACTCGATCACGCCGACAACAACAGCTACGCCCGCCTGCGCGAAGAGTTCTCGCAACAGGACGTCGAACGTCTGATGCGCCTGTTCAACGGCGCGCTGTTCAGCCTGCCGTTGGGCGAGCGCGGCATCGAGCTGGATGACAGCGACGTCTGGGTCAAGTCACTGGAAGCGGTACTGGACGGCTTCAAGGGCGAGCGCTTCGAAGTGCCTGGCCTGTCCATCGACCTGTCCCATATCGAGCCGCCGGCCCTGCAGGCCCTGGCCGACCGCGCCGCACTGCGCGACCAGAAGGAGCGCCTGGAAAAAGAACTCAAGCAGCTCAAGACCCAGCAGTCGGTGACCGCCGACCGCGCCGCGAGCAAGACCCAGACCGAAGCCCTGTACCAACAGGTGCTGGACGCGCAGAAAGCCCTCGAAGATTTCCGCCGCACCCAGACCCTGAGCGTCGAAGAAGGCGACAAGCTGGAACAACTGGCGCAACTGGAAGCCGCCCAGGACGAACTCAAGCGCTCCAGCGACGCCTTCACCGAACGCGTCCAGCAACTGTCCGCCAAACTGCAACTGGTCGGCCGGCAGATCGCCGATATGGAAGCCAAGCAGCGCACCCTCGACGACGCCCTGCGCCGCCGCCAACTGCTGCCGTCAGACCTGCCGTTCGGCACGCCGTTCATGGAGCCGGTGGACGACTCGATGGACAACCTGCTGCCGCTGCTCAACGACTATCAGGACAGTTGGCAGGGCCTGCTGCGGATCGACAACCAGATCGAAGCGCTGTACGCCCAGGTCCGCCTCAAGGGCGTGGCCAAGTTCGACAGCGAAGACGACATGGAGCGCCGCCTGCAACTGCTGATCAACGCCTACGCGCACCGCACCGATGAAGCGCTGACCCTGGGCAAGGCACGCCGCGCTGCGGTCACCGACATCGCCCGGACCCTGCGCAACATCCGCAGCGACTACGACAGCCTCGAACACCAGTTGGCGCTGTTCAACCGCGAGATCAACCGTCGCCAGGTCTCCAACCTGCAGAGCTTCCGCATCGTCCTCGCGCCAAACAAGGAAGCGCTCAAACACATCGACCAGATCATCCACAGCGCCGGCCAATACGAGGAAGGCGAGACCCTGTCGGTGTTCGACCTGAGCCAGAGTGCCGAGCAGGACAACAAGAACGAGGAAGCCAAGGAGTATCTGGCCCGCCTGGTTGCGGCGAACCACAACCAGCTTGGCCTCAAGGACCTATTCGAACTCGCGTTCGAGATCACCAAGGTCAACGGCCAGCCGGTCATCCACACCGACATCGACGGCGCCGCCTCCAACGGCACCACGATGACCATCAAGGCGCTGACCAACATGTACCTGTTGCTGCACCTGATGGACCGCGACCTCGCCGGCCGCGTGCGCCTGCCGTACTACCTCGATGAGGCTGCGGACATCGACGAACGCAACCAGGCCGCGCTGCTGGAAACCAGCCTGCAACTGGGCTTCGTCCCGATCCTGGCGAGCGTGAAGCCGCAGGTGTCGGCACACGTGGCGATCGATCTGGAAGGCGGTAGCGGGCCGAACGGCATCTACATCGACGAGTCGGACTGGAAGTACATCAGCCGGCTGGATGTGGTGAAGGCGGAGGTGCGGAAAGAGGCCGAAGAGACGTCAGCCTGAAAATGATGTGGGGCCTTTACCGGCCCCACATATTTCAGAAAGCGATCACTGCGCCCAAGGCAAAATCGGAATCGCCGTCACCGCATTCTGCGGGCTGCCTTCGATCACGCGGTCGCTGTACACCAGGTACACCAGCGTGTTGCGCTTCTTGTCGAGGAAGCGCACCACCTGCATGGTCTTGAACACCAGCGAGGTGCGCTCCTTGAACACTTCCTCGCCATCCTTGAGCTGACCCTTGAAGTTGATCGGGCCGACCTGACGACAGGCGATCGACGCTTCCGCGCGGTCTTCCGCCAACCCCAGTCCGCCCTTCACGCCGCCAGTCTTGGCCCGCGACAGGTAGCACGTCACGCCTTCGACCTTGGGGTCGTCGAAGGCTTCGACGACGATCCGGTCATTCGGTCCGACCAGCTTGAACACGGTGGACACCTGGCCGATTTCTTCAGCCGATACCAGCGCCGGCAGGGCCAGCAACGCGGCGACAAACAGTCCCTTGATCACACTCATTTTCCTCACACCAGAATCAGGTTGTCGCGGTGCACCAGCTCCGGCTCGGCGCTGTAGCCCAGCAGGCTCTCGATGGCATCCGACGGTTGGCCGATGATTTTCTGCGCCTCGAGGGCGCTGTAGTTGGCCAGACCGCGAGCCACTTCCAAGCCGTCCGGACCGACACAAACCACCATCTCGCCACGGCGGAAGCTGCCTTGCACGGTCTTCACGCCCACTGGAAGCAAACTCTTGTTCGCTTCGCGCAGCGCTTGTACAGCGCCGGCATCCAGCACCAGAGTGCCGCGGGTTTGCAGGTGGCCCGCCAGCCACTGCTTGCGCGCCGCCAGCATGCCGCGCTCAGGCGACAGCAGCGTGCCGATGCGCTCGCCGGCCTTGAGGCGATCCAGCACGCGCTCCAGGCGCCCGCCGATGATGATGGTGTGGGCGCCGGAACGGGCCGCGAGGCGAGCTGCGCGCAGTTTGGTCTGCATGCCGCCACGGCCCAGCGCACCGCCGGTACCGCCGGCCACGGCATCGAGGCTCGGGTCGTCGGCACGGGCTTCGTAGATCAGCTTGGCATCGGGGTTGTTGCGCGGATCGGCATCGAACATGCCGTCGCGGTCGGTAAGGATCACCAGCAGGTCGGCTTCGACCAGGTTGGCCACCAGCGCGGCCAAGGTGTCGTTGTCGCCGAAGCGGATTTCGTCGGTGACCACCGTGTCGTTCTCGTTGATCACCGGCACCACGCCCAGCTCCACCAGGGTGCGCAGGGTGCTGCGGGCATTGAGGTAACGCTTGCGATCGGACAGGTCGTCGTGGGTCAGGAGAATCTGCGCGGTGTGCTTGCCGTGCTCGCCGAAGCTGGACTCCCAGGCCTGTACCAGGCCCATCTGGCCGATGGAGGCGGCCGCCTGCAACTCGTTCATCGCACTCGGTCGCTTGGTCCAGCCCAGACGGCTCATGCCGGCAGCCACGGCCCCGGAGGAGACCAGCACCAACTCGACGCCTGCTTCACGCAGGGCCACCATCTGCTCGACCCAGACACCCATGGCCGCGCGATCCAGGCCCTTGCCATCCGCCGTCAGCAGGGCACTGCCAATCTTCACGACCCAGCGCTGGGCACCTGTCACCTTGCTCCGCATCTTCTTCCAACCTATCGATCTGTGTGGATTCTGTAGATTTTTTAGATAACAAAACGCCGCTTGAAAAAGCGGCGTTCAGTGTACTGCAACGGATCAGTCGCGCACGTAAATGATTTCCGGACCGTCCTCGTCGTCCTCTTCGCCCCAGAAGTCATCGTCGTCGCTGACATCGTCCACGCTCTTGACGCCAGTACGGCGCAAGGTGCGGGCGTCGTCCAGGGCCTGCAACTGGGCGCGGGCTTCGTCTTCGATGCGCTGATCGAGGTCAGCCAGTTCCGCGGCGTAGGCCGGATCGTTAGCCAGGCGGTCGGCGCGGTCTTCAAGGTAGCGCATGAGGTCATGGCTGAGCTTTTCGGTGCCCTGGCGGGAGATCGCCGAGATCACGTAGACCGGGCCTTCCCACTGCAGGCGGTCGACCACTTCCTTGACCCGCTCATCGCGCTCGTCGTCAGGGATCATGTCCGACTTGTTCAGTACCAGCCAGCGCTCACGCTCGCCCAGCGACGGGCTGAAGCGCTCGAGTTCGTTGACGATGACTTCCGCGGCATCGGCCGGGCTGCTTTCGTCCAGCGGCGCCAGATCGACCAGGTGCAGCAGCACGCGGGTACGCGCCAAGTGCTTGAGGAAACGGATACCCAGGCCGGCACCGTCGGAAGCGCCTTCGATCAGGCCGGGGATGTCGGCGATGACGAAGCTCTTCCAGCGGTCGACGCTGACCACACCCAGGTTCGGCACCAGGGTGGTGAACGGGTAGTCGGCGACTTTCGGCTTGGCGGCCGAGACGGCGCGGATGAAGGTGCTCTTGCCGGCGTTTGGCAGGCCCAGCAGACCGACGTCGGCGAGGACTTTCATTTCCAGTTTCAGGTCACGCTGCTCACCCGGTTTACCCGGAGTGGTCTGGCGTGGCGCACGGTTGGTACTGGATTTGAAGCGGGTGTTGCCCAGACCGTGCCAGCCGCCCTGAACCACCATCAGCTTCTGCCCTGGCTTGACCAGGTCACCGATGATTTCCTGGGTAGCGGCGTCGATCACCGTGGTGCCGACCGGCACGCGCAGGACCAGATCATCGCCCTTCTTGCCGGTGCAGTCGGTGCTGCCGCCGTTCGAGCCGCGCTGGGCATCGAAGTGACGGGTGTAACGGTAGTCGACCAGCGTGTTGAGGTTTTCGTCGGCAACCATGTAGACCGAACCGCCGTCGCCACCGTCACCGCCGTTGGGACCGCCGTTCTCGATGAATTTTTCGCGGCGGAAGCTCATGCAACCGTTACCGCCGTCACCGGCTTTGACCCGGATCGATACTTCGTCAACAAACTTCATAAAAACCGCCTCTCGTCAGTCGGACGAGTTGAATGACACAAAGACATAAGGCTCTTGCAAAAATGAGCGCGGCGGCCCCCGTCAACGACCGTAACAACCAGCGCCGGCAGCCCATACAAACAGCTTTGCAAGAGACTCACCCCAAAAACGAAAAAGCCCCGTCGCGAGACAGGGCTTTTCCAGCGATCGCACGATTACTCGGCGACAACGCTCACGTAACGACGACCGAAGGCGCCTTTTACTTCGAACTTGATCTTACCCGCGATCTTGGCGAACAGGGTGTGATCCTTGCCCATGCCAACGCCGTAGCCAGCGTGGAATTGGGTGCCGCGCTGACGGACGATGATGTTGCCAGGGATGATAGCCTGGCCGCCATACATCTTCACGCCAAGGCGTTTGGCTTCTGAGTCGCGACCGTTACGGGTACTACCACCAGCTTTTTTGTGTGCCATGAGTTCAATTCTCCTGAAGGGGGATTAGGCTGAAATTAAGCCTGAATACCGGTGATTTTGATCTCGGTGAACCACTGGCGGTGGCCCATACGCTTCATGTGGTGCTTACGGCGACGGAACTTGATGATGCGCACTTTGTCGTGACGACCTTGCGAGATCACTTCAGCAACAACCTTGGCACCAGCAACAACTGGAGCGCCGATGTTCACGTCGTCGCCATTGGCGACCAGCAGAACGCGGTCGAAAGTAACGGATTCGCCAGTAGCGACTTCCAGTTTTTCGATCTTCAGGTATTCACCTTCGGCGACTTTGTACTGCTTGCCACCGGTAACAATTACTGCGTAAGACATGGGTATTTCTCCAATAATCCTGCTCACCCAGCTCTTTATAGTAAGAATATTGGCTGGCATGGCTGCATAGGGCTGGAACGGCCCAGTGCAATTGCGTAAGGCAGGTGCTGCCCAGGAAGTTAGGGTGCGCGATTGTACGCAAGCCCATCCGGCCTTGCAAGTCCCGCCCCAGTGGCCCGGGCAGCGCGCCTTGACAGGCCGGGACCCGCAACCTAGCATGCCGCGCAACCTATATGGAGCACCTGTGGCCGATGCAACCCCAAGCTTTCTACCGCGCGGTAGCGGACGACTTCAGCGCCGTTGACGAGATCATCAAGAAACAGCTGACTTCTCGCGTCCCGCTGGTATCGAAAATCGGCGACTACATCACCTCGGCCGGCGGCAAGCGTCTGCGTCCGCTGCTGGTGCTGCTCTGCGGCAAGGCGCTGGGCCGCGAAGGCGATGACCTGCGCCTGCTGGCTGCGACCATCGAGTTCCTGCACACCGCCACCCTGCTGCATGACGACGTGGTCGACATGTCCGGCATGCGCCGTGGCCGCTCCACCGCCAACGCCCTCTGGGGCAACGCACCGAGCGTGCTGGTGGGCGACTTCCTCTATTCCCGCTCCTTCGAAATGATGGTCGAGCTGGGTTCGATGCCGGTCATGCAGATCCTCTCCAAGGCCACCCGCGTGATCGCCGAAGGCGAAGTGCTGCAACTGTCGCGGATCCGCGACGCCAGCACCACCGAAGAGATCTACATGGACGTCATCCGCGGCAAGACCGCGATGCTGTTCGAAGCCTCGACCCACAGCGCCGCCGCCCTGGCCGGCGCCAGCGAAGACCAGCGTGAAGCCCTGCGTACCTTCGGCGACCACCTGGGCGTGGCCTTCCAACTGGTCGACGATCTGCTCGACTACAAGGGCGACGCACAGGAACTGGGCAAGAACGTCGGCGACGACCTGGCCGAAGGCAAGCCAACCCTGCCGCTGATCTACACCATGCGTGAAGGCACCCCGGAACAGGCTGCCCTGGTTCGCCAGGCAATCCAGAAAGGCGGGATCGAGGACCTGGAGCGCATCCGCGACGCGGTCGACGCTGCCGGCGCTCTGGAGTACACCGCTCAACTGGCTCGCGAATACGTGGCGCGTGCCATCGCCTGCCTCGACGTCCTGCCGGCCAGCGAATACCGCGACGCGCTGGTCGAACTCAGCGAATTCGCCGTAGCCCGCACCCACTGATACCCCTCCCGGCCCGTCGTCCGACGGGCCCGATTTTCCTCTGCCAGGCAAAACCCTATACAATGTGGGCTTTCTGCACGCATGACCTGAGGAAACTTAGTGAGCACCTTGCCACCCTGCCCCAAATGCAATTCCGAATACACCTATGAAGACGGCGCTCAACTGATCTGCCCCGAGTGCGCCCACGAGTGGTCCGCCAGCGGCGATGCCGAAGCGCCCAACGACGATGTGGTGAAGAAGGACTCCGTCGGCAACGTCCTGCAGGACGGCGACACCATCACCGTGATCAAGGACCTGAAGGTCAAGGGCACCTCGCTGGTGGTCAAGGTCGGCACCAAGGTGAAGAACATCCGCCTGTGCGATGGCGATCACGACATCGATTGCAAGATCGACGGCATCGGTCCGATGAAGCTGAAATCGGAATTCGTGCGTAAAGTCTGATCCCCTGCAAATCCGGAGGCGCGCCGCGACACAGGCGCGCACCCCGGCAGAAAATGCAAAAAATCGCTAATTGTCACTTGCTATTTTGATAATAAGAATTATTCTCATTGAACGCTTTCAAGGAGAATAGCCATGACTTATCTGATCGACGCCTGGCTTGACCGCCCCCAACCTTACCTGCGCATCCTCCACCGCGAGACCGGCGAAGTCTGTGCCGTGCTCGAAGAAGCGGCACTGGACGAACTGCGCGACCAGGGCGACCTGGATCTCAATGGTCTGAATTCAAGTGAGCCGATCGTGCTCAAGGAACTGGTGAGGAACCTGTTCCTGTTCTGTTATGCGCGGGCCTTGCGCCCGAACACCCCGCATACCGGGTTCTGATCGGAATATGAAATCGCGAGCAAGCTCGCTCCTACAGGGTGTTGATCTCTGTAGGAGCGAGCTTGCTCGCGATCAGGATTTGGCTTACAGAACGTCCAGCAGCTCGACGTCGAAGACCAGAACGCTGTGCGGCGGGATGCTGCCAACGCCCTGGGCGCCGTAAGCCAGCTCGCTCGGCACGTACAGGCGCCATTTGCTGCCCGCGTTCATCAGTTGCAGGGCTTCGGTCCAGCCAGCGATCACGCCGCCAACCGGGAATTCAGCCGGCTGACCACGATCGTAGGAGCTGTCAAAGACAGTGCCGTCGATCAGGGTGCCGTGGTAGTGGGTACGCACGTTGTCTTCGCGGGTCGGCTTGGCGCCTTCACCGGCGGTCAGGACTTCGAACTGCAGGCCCGAGGCCAGCGTGGTGATGCCGTCGCGCTTGGCGTTCTCGACCAGGAATTCCTTGCCGGATGCAGCGGCAGCTTCTGCCTTGGCAGCAGCTTCGGCCTGCATGACGTCACGGATGACCTTGAAGCTGGCGGACAGCTCTTCTTCGCTGACGCGGCTGGCCTGGCCAGAGAAGGCATCGGTCAGGCCGGCGAGGATGGCGTCCAGGCTAACGCCCGGTGGCGGGTTGTCGCGCAGTTGACCGCCCAGTTGACGGCCGATGCCGTAGCTGACGCGGGTTTCGTCGGTGGACAGGTTGATTTCGGACATTGGCTTGCTCCGCAGCAGGGCGCAAAACCACTGCGCCCTTTATGAAAAGGGCCAGCAGCCTAGCACACTGCGGCGAAGCAGTTCAGCTACCAGGCGAACGACGCGGCAGGGGCAGCTTGAGGTCTTCTTCCCCGATATCGGCCATGCCACACATTTCATCCTGCACCGACCAATGCACGAGGTTCAGCGGCAACGTTGGCAAGCCTTCCAGCAGATGGTGCGCCTCGACCATCGAGTGCACTTTCAGACGGCTGCCCTTGATGTTGGTCAGCGGATGCGCGTGACCACTGCATCGCGCTTCAAGCAGGAAATCGCCGCCTTCGATGGCGATCAGGTTGAGTTCCTCGACACGGCCCGCGCGGGCCTGGGTGTTCAATTCGTGCAGGTTCATGACACTACCTCGCAACTGGAACATTCGAGCGACCGTTCATTTTTTGTACAGCACGCCACAAAGCACAAGGCAGAAACGCAACCGCCCGTCCGTTTTGCAACGGACGGGCGGCGGATGACGCGCTTACCAGCAGCAATCAGTGCTTGGTGAGCTTGTCCAGGTAACCCATGGCGAAGGCCGAAATCACGAAGGTCATGTGGATGATCACGTACCACATCAGGTAGTCGGACTTGATGTTCTGGGCGTCCATGAATACCCGCAGCAGGTGGATCGAGGAAATTGCCACGATCGACGCAGCCACTTTCATCTTCAGCGAAGACGAGTCCATCTTGCCGAGCCAACTGAGCTTTTCCTTGCTTTCGTCGATGTCCAGTTGCGAGACGAAGTTCTCGTAGCCGGAGATCATCACCATCACCAGCAGACCACCCACCAGCGCCATGTCGATCAGCGACAGCAGCACCAGGATCAGGTCGGATTCGGCCAGGGAAAAGACGTTTGGGAGAACGTGGAATATCTCCTGGAAGAACTTCAATGCCAGCGCCAGCAAGCCCAGCGACAATCCAAAGTAGATCGGTGCGAGCAGCCAGCGCGAGGCGTACATCGCATTTTCGATAAAGCGTTCCATTGAGCTAGTCACCTGAAGGCGGGGGAAAATCGAGCGGCAGTATATCAGCCAGACGTGTGGGAAAAAGCCCGCGACGCGCTGCCGCAGGCAGGGGAAAGACCCCGAAGGGTTCGGGATCTGGAAGAGTCAGACGTCAGCCAACGTGATGCACGTGCCCGCCGTTGACGCGTCGTAACTGTGCCTGAAGGTGTACGCACCAGATCTGCGGATCGTTCGCCACCGTGTAACCGTGGAGGGTCAGGCTGTCGACGATCGCCTCAAGCACCGACTCGGCTACGAACGGACCATGAAACGGCCCTTGGGCCTTGATGGCGGAAGGCTGTTCGCCAGCCATGCCGGCGGCGAAAAGCAGTGTCCACATGCCATTGTCTCCGGCCAGCGGACGAATACTGCACTCAATGCGGGTCACCAGGCCCAGGCATTGGCGGGTAAGGCTGAGGCTGCGCGGCATGGCGACGACCCTCGGAAAAATCTCGTTCAGCCTCCGACCACAAGGCTGTTCCGTCCTGCACCGACGACTATCCATGCCCTGAAGAATAGAAGAAAACCGCCGCCGGCAAGCGAGTGCCGGCAAGCGGGCGCCGAATGGTCATGACAACACGGCGCCCGCAATGTTTCCCTCAGGCGGGTTTGACCTCCGCAAGCGCCTGTTCAGCCAACTCTTTTTCGGCTTCCTTGAGGTCGTCTTCGCTGATCATTTCGGCGATCACCCGCAGACGCTCGACCACCCGGGCGTTGACGCTGCCTTCCGGGAACTGGCCATCGGCATCCGGCTCGCCCGCCGGCTCACCCACCAACAGGCTCAGGGCTTCATCGGCCTGGCTGACGGCGTAGATGTGGAACTGCCCGTTGCGCACCGCCTGCAGCACCCGCTCATCCAGCATCAGGGTGACGACGTTGGCTTTCGGAATGATCGCGCCCTGCTCTCCGGTCAGACCGCGGGCCTCGCAGAGTCGGAAGAAGCCTTCGATCTTCTCGTTGACCCCCCCCACCGCCTGCACCTCACCGAACTGGTTGATCGACCCGGTAATGGCGAAGCACTGCTTGAGCGGAGTCTTCGACAGCGCCGAAATCAGCGTGCAGGCCTCACCCAGCGAAGCGCTGTCACCATCGACATAGCCGTAGGACTGTTCCAGGGCGATGCTCGCCGAAATCGCCAGCGGGAATTCCTGGGCGTAACGGCTGCCCAGGTAACCGGTAAGGATCATCACGCCCTTGGAGTGGATCGGCTGGCCGAGATTGACCTCGCGCTCGATGTCGACAATGCCGCTGCCGCCCGGGTACACCGTGGCGGAAATCCGCGCCGGCACACCGAAGGCCGAATCGCCCACTTCCAGCACGGTCAGGCCGTTGCACTTGCCTACCGCAGCGCCTTCGGTGTCGATCAGGATGATGCCGGCCAGCATGTCGTCGAGAATCCGAGCCGAGACCCGCCCGGTGCGCGTGGCCTTGGCCTTGAGGGCGCGTTCGATGTGGCCGACGTCGGTCATTTCGTCATTGGCCAGGTGGCGAATGAAGTCCGCCTCGCTGACCAACTGGAACAGGTCACCGATCCGCGCCGACAGACGCTTCTGATTTTCCGCCAGGCGCGCGCTGTAGGTCGCCAGGCGGGCCACCGCATCGGCGGTCAGCGGCGCCATGCCTTCTTCACTGGTACGGGTTTTCAGCAACTGGGCGAACTGCTCCAGGCTCTCGTTGTGCATCGGGATTTCTTCGTCGAAATCCACCAGCACGCGGAACATCTCCTGGAAGTCCGGATCATGGTCCTGCAGCGCGTAGTAGAGCTGGCGGGAGCCGATGATGATGACCTTGACCTGCAGCGGGATCATCTGCGGCGTCAGGGTCACCGTGGCGATGCGGCCCAGCTCGCCCAGCGGCGATTCCATCTTCAGCTTGCGCGATTGCAGGGCGCGCTTGAGGGCGTCCCAGACGAAGGGCTCGCCGAGCATCTTCTCCGCTTCGAGAATCAGGAAACCGCCATTGGCCCGGTGCAGCGCACCCGGGCGCAGTTGCCGGTAGGTGGTGTACAGCGCGCCTTGGTCGGTGCTGTATTCGATGCGGCCGAACAGGTTGTCGTAGGTCGGGTGCGGCTCGAACACCACCGGCGCGCCGCCGCTGGCCGGATGGCCCACCACCAGGCTCGGTGCGTATTGCTCTTCGAGCAGCTTGCGCGCCACGGCGTCGGTCTTGGCGTCATCCACCAGTTGCTCGACCACGGTGCGCAGCAGGTTGACCTGCATGGCCTGCAGGTAGGCGCAGACCTCGGCGTTTTCCGAGTACTTTTCCGACAGCGGCGCCAGCAATGGCTGCAGCGCCAGGGTGATGGTTTCTTCGTTGAGCTGGCGCAGTTGGTTGTTCGATTCGCGCTTCCACTGCGGGAGGCTGGCGAGTTCTTCGTTCAAGCGCTCTTCGAGGATTGCGATGTCCTCGTGGAAACGCTCGCGCTCGGCTTCCGGCAACTGGGCGAACTCCGCTTCGTCCAGCGCCTTGCCGTCGCTCATCGGGGTGAACGCGACGTTGGTGCTGTCGCGGTACAGCGCCACATCCTTCTCCAGCGAAGCGCGCTCGATCACGTCCAGCGCACGGTCGTAGCGCTGGTTGAACGCACGGTCGATGGCGCTTTTCTTCTGCTGGTAGGACGGGTGCTCGAAGACCGCCGGGAAGGTCGCCAGCAGGTTGTCGATCAGGCCGCCGATGTCGGCGATGAAGGTGTTCGCACTGCCGGCGGGCAGTTCCACCGCGCGCGGCTCGCGCAGTTCGTCGAAGTTGCTGACGTAGACCCAGTCCGACGGCGTGTGCAGGCGCTTGCCTTCGGCTTTCAGGTAGCGTTTGACGAACGAGAAGCGGCCGGTACCCGGCTCGCCCATGACAAATACGTTGTATCCCGGACGTGGCATGGCGACGCCGAACTGCAAGGCTTCGACCGCACGTTCCTGGCCCAGCACACCGCGAAATGGCTCCAGATCATTGGTTGTGGAGAAGGCGAACTGTTCAGCGGAAAACGGCCGGGTCAGGGCTTCTGGCGCAAGACGCAGGCTCGCAGCGACAGGATCGGGCATCGGGCTTCCTTACTTCGGCGGGGCAGATGTCGGCATTCTGGCGCCGCCCGCGCCCGCGTTGCAAGGCTCTTGGCGCATTTGCCTACAGGGCTGAATGAGCCGTGCAAATGTGTGTTAAAGCAATATTTCGCAATTAATCACGGAACCGCGGGATCGTGCCTAAACTCTACACTGCGCGGCCGGGTAGATAACCGGACCCGATCTGGCACGACCACCTATGGCAGGCCAGATAACCCTGACCTTTGGTTTGCACATCAAAAAGAGAACAAAGCTATGAAACGGATTCTTCTGGGTACTCTGTTCACCGCGGTTTCGATCAACGCCATGGCCCAGGCGCCAGGCGGCCCGGACTGCGGCTGGGGCAACATGCTGTTCGAAGGCCAACGCGGGACTCCCGCTCACTTCCTCGCATCCACCACCAACGGCACCTCCGGTAACGCAACCTTCGGCATGACCTCGGGCACCAACGGTTGCTCGACCAACGCTGCGCTGACCTACGGCGGCAAATCCTGGATTGCCATGAACGGCATGATGAACGAGCTCTCCGAAGACATGGCCAAGGGCCAGGGCGAAGCCCTGACCACCTACGCCGTGGTTCTCGGTGTAGCACCGGAAGACCGCGCGCACTTCGCCGCAGTCACCCATCAACACTTCCAGGACATCTTCAAGACCGCGGACGCCACCGCCGAAGACGTCCACACCAACACCCTCGCCGTACTCAAGTCCGACACTCGCCTGGCCAAGTACGCTACCCCGGCCTAAGCAGCGTCACCCCGCCCCTCACCGGGGCGGGTTGTTCATCCCATTCGGCTTCATTCAGACGTAGTTGCCCGACATGCTCAAACGCCTTGCCTACCTGGCGCTCTGTGTCTGCGCCCCGCTGCACGCCGCACCTTTCATGGACGATTCGCGCCTGCAACGGCTGGCCGCCGATCCCTACTGGATCAGCCTTGGCCACTACGAAACAGGCAAGCTCGGAGGCTGGCGCAGCTATGTCGACGACAAGCGTTTCTTCCTCGCCGAAGACGGCGCCCACCACCCTGACCGGGAACTGGCGGCCACGTACAAGGCGCTCTATGACCCCGTCAGCAAGGGCGAGAAGCACGCGCAGTGCGTCTTCCCGGCACGCACCCGCTGGTTGCGCGAGCAACTGCAACTCAATGACCTGCCAACACCGGACTGCAAGGAATACCGGCAGTGGTTCAAGGACGTCTCGCCGCACAGCGCGGTGCTGATTTTCCCTGCCGCCTACCTGAACAGCCCATCGTCGATGTTCGGCCACACCCTGCTGCGCATCGACCAGGCCGATGTGCAAAGCAACGAGACCGCGCTACTCAGCTACGCGGTCAACTTCGGTGCCTACATCGAAGGCAACGACAACAGCATTCTCTACGCCTGGAAGGGCCTGATGGGCGGCTATCCCGGGCTGTTCGCGCTGGTGCCCTACCAGGAAAAACTGTCCGAGTACCGCAGCCTGGAAAACCGCGACCTCTGGGAGTACCGGCTGAACCTCACGCCCGAGGAAACCGGGCGGATGGTCGAACACATCTGGGAACTCAAGCAGATCCGCTTCGACTACTTCTTCTTCGACGAGAACTGCTCCTACCGCCTGCTGGAATTGCTCCAGGTGGCACGCCCGAGCCTGGACCTGACGTCGCAATTCCCGCTGACGGCGATCCCGACCGACACGGTCAAGGCGGTCAAGCACGCCGGGCTGGTGGAACGCACCGACTACCGTCCGTCCCGCGAGCGCGAGCTACTGGAGCGCGCCGCACCTCTGGAAAAAACCGAGCAGCAACAGGTGCTGGCCCTCGCCGCCGATACCGGCCATTTGCAAAACAGCGAATTCACCGCCCTGCCCCGGGAGCGCCAGGCGCTGGTGCAAGACGCCGCTTACCGGCTGGAACGCTACCGCGCCAACGGCCAGGAACGTGATCCGGCTCAAGCCAAACGCAGTTTCGAGTTGCTACGCGCGATCAACCGCAATCCACCGCCACCGTTGCAGGTCGAACGCCCCGGGCTTCCGGAGGACGGCCACCAGTCGCGGACCTGGCAACTCGGCGTCGGCACTCGTAAAGACCGCGCCTATGCCGAATATGGCCTGCGCATGGCCTACCACGACCTCAACGACAACCTCTACGGTTTCCCGTTGGGCGCGCAGATCGAGATTCTGCAACTCAAGCTCCGCCAGTACGAGGGCAACGACTGGCAGGTGCAACGCCTCGACCTCGCGACCATCCGCTCGCTGACCCCGCGCAACGACCTGCTGCAACCCTGGTCATGGCAGGTGGCGGGCGGCCTTGAGCGGGTGCCGGGCAAGCATGACGATGAAGTGCTGGTCAGCCATGTCAACGGCGGCGCCGGTGGCACTTGGGCACTGAGCGACGACATGCTTGGCTTCGCCCTCGGCACGGTACGGGTCGAACACCACAACGACTTCTCCCAGTTCATCGCACCCGCGGCGGGCTTCAACACCGGGCTGCTGTGGCGCAACGGGCTGGGCAACCTGAGCGTTGAGGCCAAGGGTGATTACTTCATCAATGGTGAAGTGCGGCGCAGCCTGAGCCTGAACCAGCAGTGGGAACTGAGCGACAGCCTGGGCCTGCGCCTGAGCGCCAAGCGCGAGTTCAGCCAACTGGCGACGGCGCAGAACGAAGTGATGCTGGAGTTGAAGTGGTACAACTACTGAGGCCTTGAGGGTCTCATAGCCTGCAACAGTTTCACGGCCTTTTGACAGCACACTGACATTCCCCCTCCTAGACTTTCCTTATCTTGTGGAGAGTCTTGTCATGCGGCGCTACTGGTTGTGTTTTCTGTTGTTACTGGCGGGTTGCGAATCAACCCATCAGCAATTGATCAATCAGGGTTATCCAGCGCCCTACGCCGATGGTTTCCAGGATGGCTGCAGCAGCGGCCGACAGGCTGCCGGCGTGATGACCGGGGATTTTCGCAAGGACGTCCCGCGCTACCTGCACAACCACCAGTATGAATCCGGCTGGGACGACGGTTTCCGTCAATGCCAGGCGATGCAACAGAACCAGGAGCAACAGAACTACTACAACCGCCACTGGGACGAGCGCGAAGAACAATGGCAACACGAAAAGGACCGCGATGCCGCGCGCGCCTATCGACGCTGAAAGGTCGCCTGTGGATAACCATTGAAACCACGGGCCTGTCAGCATGGTCTTCTGGCAAAGGAGACCGTTCATGAGCCGTGCATTCGTCAACGAAGACCAGGCCGCCGCTCAGGCCAGCCAACCGGTGGAGCGCAAGGTCAGCGACCAGCCCAACTACGTCACCGCCCAAGGCCTGGCGCACCTGCAACAGCGAGTGGCGCAACTCAATCGCCTACGCAGCGAACTGCTCGCCCAGGGTGAGCAGGCGGACAAGCAGCGCCTCGCCGATATCGAGCGCGACCTGCGCTACTTCAACGCCAGGCAGCAAAGCGCCCAGGTGGTGCCACCGGCGTTATCACGCGAGAAGGTTCAGATCGGCAGCCGGGTGACCTACCTCGACGAGCAGGACCGGGAGCACAGGGTGCAATTGGTAGGAGAAGATCAGGCCGACATCGCTGCCGGCCTGATCAACTGGGGTTCCCCGCTGGGCCGGGCGCTGCTGGGGGCAGGCCCGGGTGACGAGGTTGTATGGCGACGACCCGTGGGTGATCAGTTGATCGAGGTCATCGCCATCGAGCCGGAGCCCGATGCTTAGACCACGCCTTGAGCCAGCATGGCGTCGGCGACTTTCACGAAGCCGGCGATGTTGGCGCCTTTGACATAGTTGATGCGGCCGTTCTCTTCACCGTAGTGAACGCAGGCGTGGTGGATCGACTGCATGATGTTGTGCAGCTTGCTGTCCACTTCACCGGCGGTCCACAGCAGGCGCATGGCGTTCTGCGACATTTCCAGGCCGCTGACCGCGACGCCGCCGGCGTTGGAGGCCTTGCCCGGCGCGAAGAGGGTGCCTTTTTCGATGAACAGGTCCACCGCTTCCAGCGTGGTCGGCATGTTCGCGCCTTCGGCCACACAGATGCAGCCGTTGGCCAGCAGGGCGCGGGCGTCTTCCAGGTCCAGTTCGTTCTGGGTCGCGCAGGGTAGCGCGATGTCGCACGGCAGGTTCCATGGGCGTTGGCCGGCGCGGAACTCCAGACCGTACTGGGTAGCCAGTTCGCTCAGGCGGCCGCGCTTGACGTTTTTCAGCTCCATCAGCGCGTCCCACTGTTCATCGGTCAGGCCGGATTCTGCGAACAGGGTGCCTTCGGAGTCCGACAGCGAGATCACTTTGCCGCCCAGGTCCATGACCTTGCGCGCGGCGTACTGGGCGACGTTGCCCGAGCCGGAGATGGCTACGCGACGACCATCGATGCGCTTGTCTTCACGCTTGAGCATTTCTTCGGCGAAGTACACGCAGCCGTAGCCGGTGGCTTCCGGGCGAATCAGGCTGCCACCGTAGTTCATGCCCTTGCCGGTCAGCACCGAGGTGAACTGGTTGGCCAGGCGCTTGTACTGGCCGAACATGAAGCCGATTTCCCGCGCGCCCACACCGATATCGCCGGCAGGAACGTCGAGGTCGGCACCGATGTGGCGGTACAGCTCGCTCATGAACGCCTGGCAGAAGCGCATGACTTCCGCGTCGCTCTTGCCCTTCGGATCGAAGTCCGAGCCGCCCTTGCCGCCGCCCATTGGCAGCGAGGTCAGGGAGTTCTTGAACACTTGTTCGAAGGCGAGGAATTTCAGAACGCCGATGTTCACCGACGGGTGGAAGCGCAGGCCGCCCTTGTACGGGCCGATGGCGCTGCTCATCTGGATGCGGTAGCCGCGGTTGACCTGGACCTTGCCGTGGTCATCGACCCAGGAAACGCGGAACAGAATGGCGCGCTCAGGCTCGACCATGCGTTCGAGGATGCCGGCTTCGAGGTAACGCGGGTTGGCTTCGAGGAAAGGCCAGAGGCTACGCAGGACTTCTTCCACTGCCTGGTGGAATTCGGGTTGGGCGGGATCGCGTTGTTTCAGACGTGCGAGGAAGTGGTCGACAGATTCGATCATGAGTAGACATCTCACCGAGGGAGTTGGACTTTTTGGTTTTTTCGGGACTTTACCAAGAAGCAATCGCACTGGAACAGGGCGAAATGTCGTTTTTATGAAATTTTTTGGTGCATTTCTATAAATGTATACACAAGCATGTGTTTTTTTAGGGCCATCGCGAGCAAGCTCGCTCCTACAGGGGGCCACGTAAAACCACAGCTTTCTGTAGGAGCGAGCTTGCTCGCGATGACCTCCAGACAGGCACAAAAATGGGGCCATGAAGGCCCCATTCCTGTGCATCAATTACCGACTTACTGAGCCAGCTTCTTGTGCCGTACGCGGTGCGGTTGTGCCGCAGCTTCGCCAAGACGCTTCTTGCGGTCGGCTTCGTACTCGGTGTAGTTGCCTTCGAAGAACACGGCTTGCGAGTCGTCTTCGTACGCCAGGATGTGAGTCGCGACGCGGTCCAGGAACCAGCGATCGTGAGAGATCACAATGGCGGCGCCCGGGAAGTCCAGCAGGGCTTCCTCCAGCGAACGCAGGGTTTCAACGTCCAGGTCGTTGGACGGTTCGTCAAGCAGCAGGACGTTGGCGCCCTCTTTCAGGGTCAGCGCCAGGTGCAGACGGCCACGCTCACCACCGGAGAGGTCCTTGACGAACTTCTGCTGGTCGCCGCCCTTGAAGTTGAAGCGGCCAACATAAGTGCGCGACGGGATCTCGTAGTTGCCGATGCGAATCTGGTCGGAACCGTCGGAGATCTGCTGGAACACGGTCTTGTTACCGTCCAGGTCGTCACGGCTCTGGTCAACGCAGGCCAGTTGCACGGTTTCACCGATCGAGATGCTGCCCGAATCCGGTTGTTCCTTGCCCATCAGCATGCGGAACAGGGTCGATTTACCCGCACCGTTACCACCGATTACGCCGACGATCGCGCCTTTTGGCATGACGAACGACAGGTTGTCGATCAGCACGCGGTCGCCATAGCCTTTGCTGACGTTCTTGAACTCGATGACGTTGTCGCCCAGGCGAGGACCGGCCGGGATGTAGATCTCGTTGGTCTCGCTGCGCTTCTGGAATTCCTGCGATTGCATTTCTTCGAAGCGTTGCAGACGGGCCTTGGACTTGGACTGGCGGGCCTTGGCGCCTTTGCGCACCCACTCCAGTTCTTCCTTCATGGCCTTTTCATGAGCCGATTGCTGCTTCGACTCCTGGGCCAGACGGTCGGACTTGGCTTCCAGCCAGCCAGAGTAGTTGCCCTCGTAAGGGATACCGGCGCCGCGGTCGAGTTCGAGGATCCAGCCAGCGACGTTGTCCAGGAAGTAACGGTCGTGGGTAATCGCGACTACAGTGCCCGGGAAGTCGTGGAGGAAGTGTTCCAGCCAGGCGACGGAGTCGGCGTCCAGGTGGTTGGTAGGTTCGTCGAGAAGCAGCATGTCCGGCGCGGACAGCAGCAGGCGGCACAGGGCGACGCGGCGTTTTTCACCACCGGAAAGGTGCTCGACCTTGGCGTCCCAGGCCGGCAGGCGCAGCGCGTCGGCGGCGACTTCCAGTTGGCGCTCCAGGTTGTGACCGTCGCTGGCCTGCAGGATGGCTTCCAGCTTGGCCTGTTCGGCAGCCAGCTTGTCGAAGTCGGCATCCGGTTCGGCGTAGGCAGCGTAGACCTCGTCCAGGCGGGCCTGGGCGTCCTTGATCACGCTGACCGCTTCTTCGACCACTTCACGTACGGTCTTGGCCGGATCCAGTTGCGGCTCCTGCGGCAGGTAACCGACGTTCAGTTCCGGCATCGGACGGGCTTCGCCGTCGAACTCGGTGTCGACGCCAGCCATGATTTTCAGCAGGGTGGATTTACCCGAACCGTTCAGGCCGAGCACGCCGATCTTGGCGCCGGGGAAGAACGACAGGGAGATGTTCTTGAGGATTTCACGCTTGGGCGGAACAACTTTGCTCAGCCGGTGCATGGTGTAAACGTAAGAGCCTGTTTTGCCTGCCTTGTCACTTTTGGACACGGTTTGATTCTCCTTTAATCCTGTATTTTCAATGCTTTGAGGGTCGAGACAGGCGGTTAACCCCGGGAAGCAAAACGTTAGGTTTT
>NZ_FYDX01000046.1 GCF_900187455.1 Pseudomonas sp. Irchel 3E13
GGCTACGCGGCCTGTGCTCTGTAGGCTACAGGGCTCAGGCCGCCGAGCTTCATCTTGATGCGTTCGTGGTTGTAGTAGCGGATGTACTCGTCAATTCCGACACGTAGTTGGTCGATCGTCTCGAAGCGTTCCCGGTAGAAGTACTCCGACTTCAGCGTGCCAAAAAAGCTCTCCATCGCCGCGTTATCCAGGCAATTGCCCTTGCGTGACATGCTTTGTTCCAGGCCCGCTTCTTTCAGGCGCTGACGGTAATCAGGGTATCGATAGTGCCAGCCTTGATCCGAGTGCAGCATTGGCTTGCTGTCGGCCGGGAGCGTCTCCAGTGCGCGTTCAAGCATGGTTTCCACCAGGGCATAGCGCGGCCGCGTGTCGGTTTGGTACGCCACGATTTCTCCGTTGTACAAATCCAGCACTGGTGAGAGGTAGAGCTTTTCACCTGCCACCTTGAACTCCGTAACATCCGTCACCCATTTTTGATTGGGCTGATCAGCTGCAAATTGCCGCTTCAAGATGTTGGGCGATGCCTCGTCCATCAGCCCCCGGTATGACCTGTATTTCTTGGGCCGCACCGTGCATTTGAGGTCCAGCTCGCTCATCAGGCGCCGCACTTTCTTGGTGTTCACCAACTGCCCTTCCTGACGCAGGGTGGCGGTGACACGACGATAGCCATAACGACCGCGATGACGGTGCTGGATGCTCTGGATCGATGCTTTCAGCGAGGCACACTTGTCCTCGGTACCGATTGTCTTGAGTTGGTAGTAGTAGGTGGCACGCGCCAAGCCTGCGGCATCCAGCAGATCCGCGAGAACATGGTGTGGGTGCAGGTCGGCGATCAGCCGGGCTTTTTCGTGGTGGCTTTCTTCTGCCGGAGCTTCGCCTCGTCTAGTTCCTCGAGCTTTTTTAGGTAGGCGTTCTCCGCTTCAAGCTTGCGTATCTTGCGCAGCAACTGGGAAACCGAGAGCTCCTCGTCAGGCACTACTGGGGTTTCATCGGGCTTGGAGGGCTGCTTGGACATGGCGCGGGACGATCTCTTCTTCGCTGAAAGCTGGGCTGTAAGTTCGCCACTGTAATACTGCTGCTGCCATCTGCCCAGTTGACTCGAATTGCCCAGGTTGAACAGCGCCGCAGCGGCGCGGTGAGACAGTTGCTCATTGAGCATGCGGTGAAGCACAGCGAGTTTGAATTCGACGCTGTGGTGCCGACGGGAACGCTTGAAACTGGCCTCGCCGTGGTGCTGGTAAGCCACGACCCAGCGCCGGAGAAGGGTAGGATCTATCTGGAACTGGTTCGCCACATGGCGAAAGCCACGGCCTCG
>NZ_FYDX01000005.1:0-348816 GCF_900187455.1 Pseudomonas sp. Irchel 3E13
CCCGAACTCAGCAGTGAAACGATGCATCGCCGATGGTAGTGTGGAGCTTCTCCATGTGAGAGTAGGTCATCGTCAAGATTAAATTCCGAAACCCCTATCTGCGTATGCAGGTAGGGGTTTTGTCTTTTCGGCATTTGGAAACTTCAAGGAAGTCGCGGGGCTGAACCCCGCGGGCTGGCTTACACGAAGGCCTGAGGGGCCACGCCGCGCGGCAGGCGGCAGCGGTCGGGACGAGCGGCCAGGCGTACACGCCAGTTGGCCTTGAAGCAGTAAGATGCGGCTTTCGCCTGGGCCATTTGGCGCTGTTTACGCAGTTCCGCCAATGATGGCGCCTTCTTCGCCGGGGCGACGTCGACCTTGGTCAGTGAGCGCTGGCACGATTTGCAATCCACGTCATCTGCGACAGCAGTAGTGCTCAGAGTGTTGCCAACACGGCCACATGCAACGGCCTCGCCGTTTGTTGAGTAATGCATTACCAAAACTGTACATCTCCACACGTATGAACAAAAAGCCGCGTATTTTCGCATAGGTCGACGGTGAGATGCCGCCATCTCCGCCGGTCAACACTCATCTTGTTGCAATTGCCATTACTGCTGGCTTCTCTATAGAATGCGATCAATTCTTAATTACACCCTGCCATTCCTGGCGGATGTATTCAGTGGTCTCTATGTCCTCGACCGATCGCGCGCTTAATCTGCATATCGAAACCCTGTACTGCGAACATCACGGATGGCTGCACGGTTGGCTCAATCGCAAGCTGGGCAACACCAGTGATGCCGCGGACCTGGCCCACGACACGTTCATCCGCCTGCTGACACGGCAAAGCAAATGCTTCGGCAGCGAGCCCCGCGCATTGCTGACTCATATTGCCAAGGGCCTGGTAATTGATCGGTGGCGACGTCAGGACGTCGAGCGCGCCTACCTCGAAACCATTGCCCACCTGCCCGAGTCCGAAGTCCCGTCGCCGGAAACCCGTTGGCTGATCCTCGAAGCCCTGCATCGCATCGACGCCATGCTCCGCGAGATGCCCGGCCGCGCCCGCCAGACCTTCCTGTTCTCGCAGATCGACGGGATGACCTATCCCCAGATCGCCGAGCAACTCGGCGTCTCACTGATCACCGTCAAACGGGACATGCGCGACGCCTTCCTCGCTTGCCTGAGCGTGGCTTGATGACTCCGTCCATCGACCCGCTGATCCTCGGCGAAGCCGCCGACTGGCTGGTGCAACTGCAGTCCGGCGTCGCCACCGAAGCCGATCATCACGCCATCCAGCTCTGGCGCGATCGCAGTCCGCAACACGCTCAGGCCTGGCAGCGGGCTGAAGCCCTGCTGGGCGATCTGCGCACCGTACCTGGCAATGTGGCCAGCGACACTTTTCAGCGGCTGAACAACAGCAAGCGGATCGGCCGTCGTCAGGCGCTGCATCGCCTCGGCGTGTTCCTCTTGGCGGGCCCCGCCGTATGGATCGCCTCCCGTGAACTGCCCTGGCAGCAATGGCGCGCCGACCAACGCACCGCCATCGGCGAACAGAAAAACCTGACCCTGCCCGACGGTACGCAACTACTGATCAACACTGGCAGCGCCTTGAACATTGCCTTCAATGCCCAGGAACGACGGATAAGACTGTTGGAAGGCGAGGTACTGATCAGCACTGCCAAAGACCCATCCCGCACCTTTATGGTCGAGACCCGCCACGGCACTGCCCGCGCCTTGGGCACGCGCTTCAGCGTCCGCGTCGGGGAGCAGCTCAGCCATGTCGCCGTGAGCGAAGGGGCGGTGGAGATGTTGCCGCTTCACGCGCGCCAAGGCCTGATTCTCAAGGCCGGCGAGCAGAGTGCGTTTGGCCTTGACCGCACCGCCGCCGCCGAACCGTTGGACACCGCCGCCCTGACCTGGGAACACGGCATGCTGGTCGCCCGCAACATGCGCCTGGGCGATCTGCTCGCCGAGCTCGGCCGTTATCGCCCCGGCGTACTGCGCTGCCATGAGGCGGTTGCCGCGCTCAGCGTCTCCGGCGCGTTTCCGCTCAAGGACACCGACGCCAGCCTGCGCTTGCTGCAAGACACCCTGCCGATCCGCATCAGCAGCCTGACCCGCTACTGGGTTGCCATCGAACCTGCCTGAGCTGCGAGAAAATTCGCACGCAGGCTGATACCTTTTTCCCGCTCCTTCGGTGTGGAAGTGAACCCTCACTTTTCAGGCGCCGACAGGAGCTCCGAATGACGTCCAGGCCGTTGCAGTCCATCTCCCGAATCAGCTCACCGCGTGTTGCCATGAAGGCACTGAGCCTCGCCGTCGCCCTGGCCGTGTTGATGCCGGCCCACAGCGTCATGGCCGCTGATCCCGTGCCGAACAATGGTGCCCGTAGCTACGCCATCGCGCCGGGTCCGCTGGCTGATGTGCTGGCCCAGTTCGCGGCGATGTCCGGCGTGCCGCTGTCGTTCGACGCGAAGATGCTCAATGACCGCCGCAGCCCTGGCTTGCAAGGCAGCTACACCGCGCAGGCCGGCTTTGCGCTGCTGCTTCAGGGCAGCGGCTATACCCTGCAAAGCGCCGGCGGCAACGGCTACACACTGGCCCCGCTGTCCAGCGGCGATGTGCTGGAACTGGGCGCGACCAACGTCAATGCCGCCTCGAGCATGACTGGCGACACCTACGCCGGCGGCCAGGTGGCGCGCAGTGCGCGGCTTGGCGTGCTGGGCAACCGTTCGATCAACGACGTGCCTTTCAGCGTCACCAGCTACACCGCCAAGGCCATGGCCGATCAGCAGGCCCGGACCATCGGTGACGTGCTCCTCAACGACGCCTCGGTGCGCCAATCGGCGGGCTTCGGCAACTTCTCCCAGGTGTTCACCATTCGCGGGCTGCCGCTGCAGAGCGATGACATCGCCTTCAACGGCCTTTATGGCGTACTGCCACGGCAGATCATCAATACCGAAGCGGTGGAGCGGGTCGAGTTGTTCAAGGGCCCCAACGCGTTTCTCAACGGCGTCGCACCGCAGGGCAGCGGCATTGGCGGCAGCGTCAACCTGGTGCCCAAGCGCGCCGAGGACACCCCGACCCGCAGCGTCACCCTCGATTACACCAGCGACACCCAGGTCGGCGGCCACCTCGACCTTGGCCAGCGCTTCGGCGAAGACAACCGCTTCGGTGCGCGGATCAACCTCGCCCAACGCGGCGGCGACACCGCGATTGACGATGAAAGCAAACGCACCTCGCTGATCGCTGTTGGCCTGGATTACCGCGGCGAGCGCCTGCGCCTGTCGACCGATTTCGGCTATCAGAAACAGCGCATCAACAACGGCCGCTCGGTGGTCTACCCCAACGGCACCAAGGTCCCGGACGCACCGTCGGCCAAAGACAACTACGCCCAGGACTGGACCTGGTCGGAGCTGGAAGACACCTACGGCATGCTCAACGGCGAGTACGACCTCAACGACAACTGGACCGCCTACGCCGGTATCGGCGCCAAGCACACCCGGGAGAACGGCGAATATTCCTCGCTGTATGTCGGCAACGATGGCAGCGGTCGTACGGGCTTTCTCTACTCGCCCCACGACGAAGACAACAAGAGCGCGGTGGCCGGCCTCAATGGTCGCTTCAACACCGGTGCGGTCAGCCATCAGATGAACTTCGGCCTGTCCGGCATGTGGGGCGAGCAGCGTTCGTCCTTCGAGGCGATCCTGGCTGCAAATCGCCAGCCCGGTAACCTCTACAACCCGATCCAGATTCCGCGCCCGACCAACACCTACTTCGGCAGCGATATCCACGACCCACGCATCGTCGGGAAAAATCGCATCAAAAGTATCGCCCTGTCCGACACCCTTGGTTTTATAGATGACCGTGTTCTGCTGACCCTCGGTGTACGTCGCCAAACCATCGAAGTTGACGCCTGGGCGACCAGTAGCGGTGCGCGCAACGCTAATTATGAAGAGTCCATCACCACGCCGGTCTATGGCGTCGTGATCAAGCCCTGGGAGCATGTGTCGTTCTACGCCAACCGCATCGAAGGACTGGCCCAAGGCCCGACGGCGCCGTCCACAGTCAGCAACCGCGACGAGGTCTTCCCGCCCAAGCGCAGCAAACAAACCGAAGCCGGCGTGAAGCTCGACTGGGATAGCTACGGTGCCACCTTCGGCGTGTACCGCATCGAGCAACCGAACAATGCCACGACGAACAACGTATTCAGCGTCGATGGTGAGCAAATCAACCAGGGTGTCGAGCTGAACCTGTTCGGCGAACCGGTGGATGGCCTGCGGGTGCTGGCCGGTGCGACCTGGATGGACACCGAACAGAAGAAAACCTCCAACGGCGCCACCGACGGCAACCGCGCTGCGGGCGTGCCGCGCTTCCAGTTCAACGTCGGCGCGGACTGGGATGTGCCGGGCATCGAAGGCGCGGCGGTGAGTGGTCGCGTGTTGCGCACCGGTGGCGAATACGTCAACGCGGCCAACACCCTGAACATCCCGGCCTGGACCCGCGTCGACCTGGGCGCACGGTATGGTTTCAAGGCGGACGACAAGTACATCACCCTCCGGGCCAATGTCGAGAACGTGGCGAACAAGGCGTATTGGGCGTCGGCGTCGACGGCGAACAATTACCTGACCCAGGGTGAACCGCGGACGTTGAAATTGTCGGCCACAGTCGATTTCTGATTGACGCTCGATCCGTGAGCCTTTCATCACGCCGGGGCTATGGAGCAGTCCCGGTGCCTCTGCTTTACTTTCTCCCCGAACCACCACCGCCCGTCGACGATTCGTCATACGGAATGGAACTTAATGATCGACGGATATTTCCTTTATGTCGCCAAGAAGTAAATGACTATCGATTCAATAAAATTCATAAATTTGTTTCATCGGTGGTGCCGTTTTAGTCTTGCTCTATCGTCGGTCGCAACACAGAGGGCCGGTCTGCTGAGGAAAAAGGAGAAAGCAGCATGTCGAACCAAGGTAAGTGCCCGTTCCACAATACATCCGGTGGCGGCACCAGCAATCGTGACTGGTGGCCCAATCAACTGCGTGTAGAGCTGCTTAGCCAGCATTCGGACCGTTCGAACCCGCTCGGGGAGAACTTCAACTATCGCGAAGAATTCAAAAAGATCGATTACTCCGCGCTCAAGGCCGACTTGAAGGCGCTGCTGACCGATTCTCAGGACTGGTGGCCGGCCGACTGGGGCAGCTACGGCGGCCTGTTCATTCGCATGGCCTGGCACAGCGCCGGCACCTACCGCACGGTGGACGGCCGTGGTGGTGCGGGCCGTGGCCAGCAACGCTTCGCGCCGCTGAACTCGTGGCCCGACAACGTCAGCCTGGACAAGGCGCGTCGCCTGCTGTGGCCGATCAAGCAAAAGTACGGACAGAAAATTTCCTGGGCCGACCTGATGATCCTCGCCGGCAACGTGGCGCTGGAGTCCTCGGGCTTCCGCACCTTCGGTTTCGGCGCGGGCCGCGAGGACGTGTGGGAACCGGACCTGGACGTCAACTGGGGCGACGAGAAAGCCTGGCTGACTCACCGTGACCCGGAAACCCTGGCCAAGAACCCACTCTCGGCCACTGAAATGGGCCTCATCTACGTCAACCCCGAAGGCCCCAACGCCAGCGGCGATCCCGCTTCGGCCGCGGCCGCGATCCGCGCCACCTTCGGCAACATGGCGATGGACGACGAGGAAATCGTCGCGCTGATCGCTGGCGGTCACACCCTCGGCAAGACCCACGGTGCCAGTGCCGCCACCCACGTTGGTGTCGACCCGGAAGCCGGTGGCATCGAAGCCCAGGGCCTGGGCTGGGCCAGCACCTATGAAAGCGGTGTCGGCGCCCACGCCATCACCTCCGGCCTGGAAGTGATCTGGTCACAGACCCCGACCCAGTGGAGCAACAACTTCTTCGAAAACCTGTTCAAGTTCGAGTGGGTGCAGACCCGCAGCCCGGCAGGCGCCATTCAGTTCGAAGCGGTGGACGCGCCGGAGATCATGCCCGACCCGTTCGACCCGTCGAAAAAACGCAAGCCAACCATGTTGGTGACCGACCTGACCTTGCGTTTCGACCCCGGCTTCGAAGCGATCTCGCGACGTTTCCTCAACGATCCCCAAGCGTTCAGCAATGCCTTCGCCCGCGCCTGGTTCAAGCTGACCCACCGAGACATGGGCCCGAAAGCCCGCTACCTCGGCCCGGAAGTGCCGAACGAAGACCTGATCTGGCAAGACCCGCTGCCGGCCGCGTTGTACAACCCAAGCGCCGACGATATCGCCGACCTCAAGTCGCGGATCGCCGAATCGGGACTGTCGGTCAGCGAACTGGTTTCGGTGGCCTGGGCCTCGGCTTCGACCTTCCGTGGCGGCGACAAGCGCGGCGGTGCCAACGGTGCGCGCCTGGCATTGGCGCCACAGAAGGACTGGGCGGTCAACGAAATCGCGGTCGGCACCCTGGAGCGCCTGAAGGCGGTGCAGCAGGCGGCCAACAAGGCATCGCTGGCTGACGTGATCGTCCTCGCGGGTGTGGTCGGTATCGAACAGGCGACCAAGGCTGCCGGCGTGAACGTGCATGTACCGTTCGCTCCGGGCCGGGTCGATGCGCGTCAGGACCAGGTGGATATCGAGTCCTTCGAATACCTCGAGCCGCTGGCCGATGGCTTCCGCAACTACCGCAACACCGACAGCCCGGCCAGCACCGAATCGCTGCTGATCGACCGCGCCCAGTTGCTGACCCTGACCGCGCCGGAACTGACTGCTCTGGTCGGTGGCCTGCGGGTTCTGGGCGCCAACTACGATGGCAGCCAGCACGGCGTCTTCACCCATCGCGTCGGCGAGTTGAGCAACGACTTCTTCGTCAACCTGCTGGACATGGGCACTCAGTGGAAAGCCGTAGGCGACTCCACCGAACTGTTCGAAGGTCGCGACCGCAAGACCGGCGAAGTGAAATACACCGCCACCCGCAATGACCTGGTGTTCGGTTCCAACGCCATCCTGCGGGCCTACGCCGAGGTGTATGCCAGCAGCGACGCCAAGGAGAAGTTCGTCAAGGACTTCGTCGCCGCGTGGACCAAGGTGATGAACCTGGACCGTTTCGACCTCGCCTGAGGCAGAGCGGCGCCTGTCGCGAGGCAGGTGATCTGTTGACGTGATGAAGGCCCGGTGAAGTTCTGCTTCACCGGGCTTTTTTTGCATTCGCTTCGGCTACAATGCCGCCCCCTCGACCCCCTTCACATCCCAGGTTTCCATGTCCGGCAACGCTCTCTATACCGACCTGTCGGGCTACTACGACCTGATGTGCGCCAGCATCGACTACCGCGCGCAAAGCCATAGCGTCCACCGCCTGCAGCAGCTCTTCGGCAATGGCGGCATACGGCACCTGGACCTTGCCTGCGGCACCGGCCCTCATGTTCGTCACTTCATCGATGCCGGTTACCAGAGCACCGGGCTCGACATCAATCAGCCCATGCTCGACCGGGCTGCATTGCGATGCCCTGAGGCGCAGTTTGCACTGGGGGACATGTGTGGTTTCAGCGTGGCCGAGCCGGTGGACCTGATCACCTGTTTTCTCTACTCCGTCCACTACAGCGGCGGTATCGAACGGCTCAAAGCCTGCATCGCCAGCGTGCATGCGGCGCTGGCGGCGGGTGGCGTGTTCTGCTTCAACGCCGTGGACAAGCAGCGGATCGACAACGGCTCGTTCGTCTCCCACACCGACACACTCGATGAGGCCCGGTTCGCGTTTCGTTCAGCCTGGCATTACGAAGGGGAGGGCGAGCGGCAGTCGCTGAGATTGAGCATCGAGCGGACGCTGGCGGGGGAAACCCAGGTCTGGCATGACGAACACCCGATGGTGGCGGTGAGCTTCGACGAGCTGCGGGCGCTGTTGGAACCGTACTTCGAGGTGCATGTGCTGGAGCATGATTACGAGAAGCTGGTGTCGTGGGATCAGGCCTCGGGGAATGCGTTGTTTGCGTGTGTGAAGATCTGACTCTGCCGAGGCCGGCTTCGGACGATAGCCAAGGCTGAGCCCTGGCTATCTGTGCCAATGGAGCTGGGGGCTATCGCTTACTGCTTTTTATAACCCACCAGCCACATGTTGGTATCTACGCCAGCCTCACATACGCCGCTTACCGCGATGAGTCACTCGGGACCATGGGCGCGCGCTTAAGCCGGAGCCGTCGCCGGATCACAAGGCCGATGGTGACCGCTACGATCAGCAGCACGCTGAAGAAGATAGTGTTGAAAACCGGGAAAGGCTCCGAGCGGCTGCTGGTTGCCTTGAGGTCAGTGATGTTCGGGAACATTGAAAAGATCTGGAAGCGCCACCCGTAGTAGCGAATCACCGCTAGCTGGCTCTGATCACGGGAATAGTCCTGGGCTTTGGCCTGCAGATCAGCGCTGTCGAACTTGAAGTACCAAGGGAACCCCCAGCCAGTGTCTTCATTGCGGTAGACGACGACTTCACGATCAGCGTCCGACGATACCGTGTTGATGAAGTACACGTCCCGGGTAGGGCCATCTGCAGGATTTTCTGCATTGATGACACCATCTGCGTCCATCCTTTTCACTTCGACACCGGTGATGTGCACCACCTTGTGGCGTGGGAGATAGTGGTGAAAGCACAGCGCAGCGACTGTTACCAATATCAGGCAGAGAACGGCAATGGAACGTTTGACCCAGGGCATTGAGTGATCACTCTCGAGAAACGGAGGAATATGAGGGTAATGCCATCTGTTTGCGCAGGATGGTTGTTACAGAATGCGTCAGCGCAATGCGTAAACGCCAGCCAGTCAGTCAAGAAGCAGGTGACCTTTTCAGGGCCGCCTTCGCGGGTACGCATTGTACTTGTAGGAGCGAGCTTGCTCGCGAAGGCGTTAGTGAGCTCACCGACGCCTTCGCGAGCAAGCTCGCTCCTACGGAGTCCAGCCAAATCAATCAGCCATGTTATGAGAGCGGGTTCACCGGGACGCCGGACCTGCTCTGCCACTCTGAAACACAAAGTAAAAAGGCTGCCCGAGGGCAGCCTTTTTGATAGAGCTTCGCGAGAGCCGATCAGTCCCAGCTCAACGCCCCACCTGTTTGGTACTCAATCACGCGAGTCTCAAAGAAGTTCTTCTCCTTCTTCAAGTCCATGATCTCGCTCATCCATGGGAACGGGTTAGTGGTACCTGGGTACTCTTCTTTCAGGCCGATCTGCGACAGGCGACGGTTGGCGATGAATTTGAGGTAGTCCTCCATCATCGCGGCGTTCATGCCCAGTACGCCGCGCGGCATGGTGTCGCGAGCGTATTCGATTTCGAGCTGGGTGCCCTGCAGGATCATCTGCGAGGCTTCTTCCTTCATTTCGGCATCCCACAGGTGCGGGTTTTCGATCTTGATCTGGTTGATCACGTCGATACCGAAGTTCAGGTGCATGGACTCGTCACGCAGGATGTACTGGAACTGCTCGGCCACGCCGGTCATCTTGTTGCGGCGACCCATGGAAAGGATCTGGGTGAAGCCGCAGTAGAAGAAGATGCCTTCCAGAACGCAGTAGTAGGCGATCAGGTTGCGCAGCAGTTCCTTGTCGGTCTCGACGGTGCCGGTATCGAATTCCGGATCGGAGATCGCGCGGGTGTAGCGCAGGCCCCAGGCGGCCTTTTTCGCGACCGACGGGATCTCGTGGTACATGTTGAAGATCTCGCCTTCATCCATGCCCAGCGATTCGATGCAGTACTGGTAGGCGTGGGTGTGGATCGCTTCCTCGAAGGCCTGGCGCAGGATGTACTGGCGGCACTCGGGGTTGGTGATCAGGCGGTACACGGCCAGCGCGAGGTTGTTGGCAACCAGGGAGTCGGCGGTGGAGAAGAAGCCGAGGTTGCGCATGACGATACGGCGCTCGTCGTCGGTCAGGCCTTCCGGGCTCTTCCACAGGGCGATGTCCGCGGTCATGTTGACCTCTTGCGGCATCCAGTGGTTGGCGCAGCCGTCCAGGTACTTCTGCCAGGCCCAGTCGTATTTGAACGGGACCAGTTGGTTGAGGTCGGCGCGGCAGTTGATCATGCGCTTTTCGTCAACGGCGACGCGGGCAGCGGAGCCTTCCAGCTCGGCCAGGCCTTCGGCGATGTCGAGGTCGTCCAGGGCGGCTTTGGCGCGGATTACCGCGTCAGAGTCGGTGCTGGTTACAGCGCGAGCTTCGAGGGCGGCGGCACCGCCGGCGCTGTCGAGTTTGTCGATACCGGTGGCAGCGGCTTGGGCATTACCGCTTTTGGCGGTGGCTTCGCCGTCTTCTTTGTCGAATTCGTCCCAGCTCAGCATGGTGGGTCTCCTGCTTGAGGGCCATGTTCAGTATGGCCAGTGGATCTTGGTTGCGGTGCTTGCGTTCGGGTACTGCAGTGCACGCAAAATCTGAGAGCCGGAGCCTTGGGGCTTCGGTCTTTTTGTTTCTGGCTCAGGGACGGCGTCGGCCTCGATCACGAGTACGCCGTTCATCCTGGCAGCAGTGAGGCTTCCCGAAGGAAGCCTCACGATCACCTTATTGGCAGGCTTCGCAGTCCGGCTCGTCGATCGCGCAGGCTTTAGGCACTGGCGCTGGAGCAGGGGCTGCGGCCGGAGCGGCCTGGGCCTGGACCGGGGCGCTGTTGTCGCCACCGCTGGACACGGCGTTGAGCTTGCCGGTGGTGATGGTCGACTTCTCGGTGCTGGTCGCGGCCAGGGCACGGAGGTAGTAGGTGGTTTTCAGACCACGGAACCAGGCCATGCGGTAGGTCACGTCCAGCTTCTTGCCCGAGGCGCCGGCGATGTACAGGTTCAGCGACTGAGCCTGGTCGATCCACTTCTGGCGACGGCTGGCGGCATCGACGATCCACTTGGTTTCAACTTCGAACGCGGTGGCGTACAGGTCTTTCAGCTCTTGCGGGATACGCTCGATCTGCTGCACGGATCCGTCGTAGTACTTCAGGTCGTTGATCATGACCGAGTCCCACAGGCCGCGGGCCTTGAGGTCGCGAACCAGGTACGGGTTGATCACGGTGAATTCGCCCGACAGGTTCGATTTCACGTACAGGTTCTGGTAGGTCGGCTCGATGGACTGCGACACGCCGGTGATGTTGGCGATGGTCGCGGTTGGCGCGATGGCCATGATGTTCGAGTTACGAATACCTTTTTGTACGCGCTCGCGAACCGGTGCCCAGTCCAGGTGCTCTTCGAGGTTGACGTCGATGTACTTGGCGCCACGGGCCTCGATCAGGATCTGTTGCGAGTCCAGCGGCAGCACGCCTTTGGACCACAGCGAACCCTGGAAGGTCTCGTAGGCACCGCGCTCGTCGGCCAGGTCACAGGAGGCCTGGATGGCGAAGTAGCTGACCGCTTCCATCGAACGGTCGGCGAACTCGACGGCAGCGTCGGAACCGTAGGCGATGTGCTGCAGGTACAGCGCGTCCTGGAAGCCCATGATGCCGAGGCCGACCGGACGGTGCTTGAGGTTCGAGTTGCGAGCCTGCGGCACGGAGTAGTAGTTGATGTCGATCACGTTATCCAGCATGCGCACGGCAGTGTTCACGGTGCGTTGCAGTTTGGTGTGGTCGAGCTTGCCGTCGACGATGTGGTTCGGCAGGTTGATCGAGCCCAGGTTGCAGACGGCGATCTCGTCCTTGTTGGTGTTCAGGGTGATCTCGGTGCACAGGTTCGAGCTGTGGACCACGCCCACGTGCTGCTGCGGGCTGCGCAGGTTGCACGGATCCTTGAAGGTCAACCATGGGTGGCCGGTCTCGAACAGCATCGAGAGCATCTTGCGCCACAGGTCTTTGGCCTGGATGGTCTTGAACACCTTGATCTTGTTGTACTCGGTCAGGGCTTCGTAGTACTCGTAGCGCTCTTCGAAGGCCTTGCCGGTCAGGTCGTGCAGGTCCGGCACTTCCGATGGCGAGAACAGGGTCCACTTGCCGTCATCGAAGACGCGCTTCATGAACAGGTCAGGGATCCAGTTGGCGGTGTTCATGTCGTGGGTACGACGACGGTCATCACCGGTGTTCTTGCGCAGCTCGATGAATTCTTCGATGTCCAGGTGCCAGGTTTCCAGGTAGGCACAGACAGCGCCTTTGCGCTTGCCGCCCTGGTTGACCGCGACGGCGGTGTCGTTGACCACTTTCAGGAATGGCACGACGCCCTGGGATTTGCCGTTGGTGCCCTTGATGTAGGAGCCCAGCGCGCGCACCGGGGTCCAGTCGTTGCCCAGGCCACCGGCGAATTTCGACAGCATGGCGTTGTCGTGGATCGCGTGGTAGATGCCCGACAGGTCGTCCGGCACGGTGGTCAGGTAGCAGCTCGACAGTTGCGGGCGCAGGGTACCGGCGTTGAACAGGGTCGGGGTCGACGCCATGTAGTCGAAGGACGACAGCAGGTTGTAGAACTCGATCGCACGGGCTTCACGGTCTTTCTCGCCCAGGGCCAGGCCCATGGCCACGCGCATGAAGAACACCTGCGGCAGTTCGAAGCGCACGCCATCCTTGTGGATGAAGTAGCGGTCGTACAGGGTCTGCAGGCCGAGGTAGGTGAATTGCTGGTCACGCTCGTGATTGATCGCCTGACCCATGCGGTCGAGGTCGAAGGTCGCGAGGGCCGGGTCGAGCAGTTCGAACTCGACACCCTTGGCGATGTAGGCCGGCAGTGCCTTGGCGTACAGGTCGGCCATTTCGTGGTGGGTGGCGGCGTCGGCGACTTCGAGGAAGCCCAGGCCTTCGGCACGCAGGGTGTCCATCAGCAGGCGGGCGGTGACGAAGGAGTAGTTCGGCTCGCGCTCGACCAGGGTACGGGCGGTCATCACCAGGGCGGTGTTGACGTCCTTGATGGCCACGCCGTCGTACAGGTTCTTCAGGGTTTCGCGCTGGATCAGCTCGCCATCGACTTCGGCCAGGCCTTCGCAGGCCTCGGTGATGATGGTGTTCAGGCGGTTCATGTCCAGCGGCGCCATGCTGCCGTCTGCCAGGGTGATGCGGATGCTCGGGTGCGGCTGCACGACGGCGTCGGTGTTGCTGCGGGTGGCGCGCTCACGGGCACGCTGGTCGCGGTAGATCACGTAGTCGCGGGCGACTTTCTGTTCGCCGGCGCGCATCAGGGCCAGTTCGACCTGGTCCTGGATCTCTTCGATATGGATGGTGCCGCCGGAAGGCATGCGGCGCTTGAAGGTCGCGGTGACCTGTTCGGTCAGGCGCGCGACGGTGTCGTGGATACGCGACGACGCGGCGGCGGTGCCGCCTTCAACTGCAAGGAACGCTTTGGTGATGGCTACGGTGATCTTGTCGTCGGTGTAAGGAACGACAGTGCCGTTACGCTTGATCACGCGCAGTTGGCCAGGGGCGGTCGCTGCCAGATCCTGATTCGAATCTGCGGCCTGCGGCGCCTTGGCCTGCGGGTTCTCGCGAGTTGTGTCGGTTTGCATGGGTGTCTCCACGTTCTTTAAGTTTGTTTAGGCGCCCGGTGGGCGCCAACCGTTCCATCCAAAAGCCCGACAGGCACCTGGCACGCGCGTGGCTCAAAGGCTCTCGCGCGCCGCTCTGGGCACATACCCGACTTCGGGACGGATCAGGAAAAAGGGGCATTCGCATGCCGCTCCCTGGCCGAAGTCAAAAGTCTTGGGTCGACAACCCAAAATCTGTTGCTGTTGGGGGTGCGGCCCTGGCCTGCACTACCCATACCCGGAACAAGGCCCTCAAAGGGCTTGCAACGGTCGCCTCCGCAGGAGCGGTTTGGCTGCTGAAATCACGTTAAGTTCAAGCAAAAAAAACAGCCGCTGAAGGGCTTGAGTTCGATGCTTGTCTTGTGCTTGGGAATTTCATGAAAACCCAAGATGTAGTGTTTTGCTGCGACTGAGATACAAGATAATGCGGTCTCGGGGGTATTGCAAGGCGACGGCCTGTGGATAACTTGTGGGTAGATTGTGAGTGAAACTGAACAAAACGCTGTAGGCCCCGTCCTGCCGCGATGAGACCGCCTGTCATCCTTTTTTAATGTAAGAAAAGGCGACGAAGGGATTTTTGGGGGCGCGAACCCTATCACAAAAAACAGCGCTGACCGAGGTCGTTGGCAGGCTATTTGCCTCGCCCGTGCGCGCGGTTGGCAGTGGCCGGTGCGCATCGTAGTATCCGGGGCCGATGTTGCCCTTTGGTGATGGCGGCGGCGTCGATCCCATAACAACAAGCAGAGGTGGCCCCGTGGAGCAGCAGAGCAGTCAGGTGTTGATCGTCGAGGATGACCAGCGTCTCGCCGAACTGACCCGCGAATACCTCCAGGCCAATGGCTTCAGCGTCGAGGTCGAGGGCGACGGCGCCAAGGCCGCGGCGCGGATCATCAACGAGCAGCCGGACCTGGTGATCCTCGACCTGATGCTGCCCGGCGAAGACGGCCTGAGCATCTGCCGCAAGGTGCGCCAGCGCTATGCCGGGCCGATCCTGATGCTCACCGCGCGCAGCGACGACCTCGATCAGGTCCAGGGCCTGGACCTGGGCGCCGACGACTATGTGTGCAAGCCGGTGCGTCCGCGCCTGCTGCTGGCGCGGATCAACGCCCTGTTGCGGCGCAGCGAAAGCCCCGTTACCACCACTGAGCGGCGAGCGCTGCAATTCGGCCCGCTGCGGGTCGACAGCACCCTGCGCGAGGCCTGGCTCGGCGAGGCCGGCATCGAACTGACCAGCGCCGAATTCGACCTGCTCTGGCTGCTGGTGAGCAACGCCGGGCGGATTCTCTCGCGGGAAGAAATCTTCACCTCCCTGCGCGGCGTCGGTTACGACGGCCAGGATCGTTCCATCGACGTACGCATCTCGCGCATCCGCCCGCGCATCGGCGACGACCCGATCCACCCGCGGATGATCAAGACCATCCGCGGCAAGGGCTACCTGTTCGTCCGCGAGGCCGCCGAGGCCATGGGCCTGTCCGAATGAACTCGATCTTCTTGCGGATCTACGGCGGTATGCTTGGCGTCCTGGTGCTGGTGGCGGTGCTTGGCGTCCTCAGCCTGCACCTGCTCAACGAAGTGCGCTCCGACCAGTACCGCGAGCGCCTGGCCCACGGCACCTTCACCCTGATGGCCGACAACCTGACACGCATGAACAGCGTCGAGCGCACGCGCGCCGTGGCCCTGTGGGAGCGCCTGTTGGGTATTCCCCTGGCGTTGCAGAACAGCAACGAGGTCGGAATCGACGGCAGCCAGCGCACCCGCCTGCAACGCGGCCAGGTGCTGGTGGAGCACACTGGTCCCCATGCGGCGCGGGTCATTAGCCAGCTCAAGGGGCAGGACCTGCTGCTGACCGGCGATGTGCAGCAGATCAGCGAGCAACTGGCCCGCGCCACCATCTACCTGCTGGTGGACGAGTTGATTCGCTATCCGGTGGCGGAACAGGCCCGGCGCCTGGCGGAACTCAAGCAGAGCAAGGGTTTTGGCTTCGACCTGCGCTTGCTGGCGCAGACCGATGCGGACATGGACGAAGACCAGCGCCGCCGGGTCGAAGAAGGCGACACGGTGATGGCCTTGGGCAAGGAAGGCAACTCGATCCGCGTGTTCGCTGGTATCGCCGGAACGCCCTGGGTGCTGGAAATCGGCCCGCTGTACCAGATGAATCCGTATCCGACGCAACTGCTGGTGCTCATCGCGGCCCTTGGCTTGAGCCTGATCGGGCTGGTGGTCTACCTGCTGGTGCGGCAACTGGAGCGGCGCCTGTCCAAGGTCGAAACGGCCGCGACGCAGATCACCCAGGGCAGCCTGGAAACCCGGGTGGTGGTGCAGGGCGCCGATTCGGTGGGGCGGCTGGCCGAAGCCTTCAATGGTATGGCCGAGCACTTGCAGCGTTCATTGACCATCCAGCGCGAGCTGGTGCGGGCGGTGTCCCATGAGTTGCGCACGCCTGTTGCGCGGCTGCGCTTCGGCCTCGAAATGATCGCCAGCGCCAGCAACGACCAGGCCCGCGAGAAGTACCTGGCGGGCATGGACAACGACATTCAGGACCTCGACAAGCTGGTCGACGAGATGCTGATGTATGCCCGCCTCGAACAGGGCGCGCCGGCCCTGCATTTCCAGCGGGTTGACCTGGATGCCTTGCTCGATCAGGTAATCGCCGAACTGGCGCCGCTGCGCCGCGAGGTGCGGGTGGTGCGCGGGACGTGCCAGGGAGGCGAGGATGCCCAGGGTGCGTGGGTCGAGGCCGAGCCACGCTACCTGCACCGCGCCCTGCAGAATCTGGTGAGTAATGCCATGCGCCATGCCGAATCCGAGGTCAGCCTCAGTTATCAGTTGGGGCTGCAACGGTGCCGCATCGATGTCGAGGACGACGGTCCCGGCGTCCCGGAAACCGCCTGGGACCGGATTTTCACCCCCTTTACCCGCCTTGATGACAGCCGCACCCGGTCTTCCGGTGGTCATGGGCTGGGGTTGTCCATCGTCCGGCGCATCATCCACTGGCATAACGGTCGCGCGCTGATCGGCAAGAGCGTGCACCTGGGTGGCGCCTGTTTCAGCCTGAGCTGGCCACGCGAGCAGACGCCGGGTGCGCAATGAGTGACGCGGTTGCGCTGGATGAACTGCTGGAACCGCAGCGTTTTCATGCACTGCTGCTGGCGCTTTATGGCCCGGAGTTGATGCCGGCGCAGTTACCGGTGCTGGTGTCGCAGTGGTCCAAGTACTACTTCATGGTGCTCTGGCGCGAAGCGCTGGCCGGACGAGCGCCACGGCTTTCCGGCGGGTTGCGGATAGCACTGGACGAGCGCGGCTTGCCCGTCGGCTTTCGCTCCGATGATGGACTGGATGGACTGGCAATAGCGATCGAAAGCCATCTGCCGCCGCTGATCGAGCGTCTGGCGCGGCTTGGCGGCGTGGCGAGCGCGGTGCTCTGGGGCAATGCCGGGGACTGCCTGGAGCAACAGGCCGGCGAGCAGGCGAGGGTGTGGCTGGAGGCGCCGGACAGCCCGCTATTCGCCGCAGTGTCCTACAACCAACAAGGCCGCCGCCGAAGGCGTACCTGCTGCCTGAGCTACAAAGTGCAGTGGGTAGGGCACTGTGAACACTGCCCGCTGCTTTCCTGAATCAGACCGCGACCAAGCTCAGCAACTGGTCGCCCATCAGACAAAACTGTCCTTCCAGCTCGCGACCGTGGTGCCACTCCGGCGACAGGTCGGTGAGCAGGCGCAGGCGCGCGTGGCCGTCGTCGTTCCACTCCAGCACTTCGGCGTGTTCGAAATAGAAGCGCTTGAGCACCAGCGGATAGAGCGCCTTGAACAGGCTTTCCTTGAGCGAGAAGGTCAGGGTGACGGTAAGCCCGACCCGCGCCGGATCGAGGTGCTGCAGCTCGGCCTCGGTGAGGATTTCCTTGGCCAGGCGCTCGGCGCGTTCGTCATCCAGCAGGCTTTCCTGATCCAGCCCCAGCCCCGCGCAATCACTGCTGCGTGCCACCACTGCGGCGGCCCAGCCCTTGCCGTGGGTGATCGAGCCGCTGATGCCGGCTGGCCAGATCGGTGCGCGGTCATCGCCGGTGGCGGGCACGTAGTCGCGGCCATCGAGGCGTTGCAGCGCGGCGCGGGCGCAAACCCGGCCGGCGAGGTATTCGGCCTGGCGCTTGGCGACTGAACGTTGCAGGGCCGGCGTCTGCTCGATGGCGGCGCGCTGGAAATCGTCGCTGGCGAGGCGCGCCGGGTCGAAGGCGCAACTGACCAACTGCGCGCCGGGGACCGGGCGGGGCAAGGGCCAGTGGTACTGGAGCGGAGAGCAGCAGGAGGGGAGTCGGTTCATGGCGGCTATTGTGCCGTGGGCGCTGGCGGGGGGCCAGAGGGGAGGGCGTTGGGCTGATCGCGAGCAAGCTCGCTCCTACGGGGACAGCGATTCTGTAGGAGCGAGCTTGTCGGGGCGCCGAACCGTCGCGAAGCGGTGAAGCATCAGAAGATCTTTTTGAAGAACGCCTGCAGGTCCGCCCAGGAACTCTCGTCCGCCGCCTTGTTGTAGCCGATGTCAGGCCCACCATGCTCGCCATGGCTGAGGCGGTCGGCGTCCGGGTTGGTGAAGCCGTGCTTGGCGCCCTCGAGGGTGACGAATTCGAACGAGGCATTCGCCGCATTCATCTCGTCCTTGAACGCCTGCACCTGCTGCGGGGTGACCATGCTGTCAGCGCCGCCGTGTTCCACCAGAATCCTGGTCTTCACGCTGCCGGGCGTGGCCGGCGTGTCGGTCACCAGTGCGCCGTGGAAGCTGGCCACACCGGCCAGCGACTCGCCGCGGCGGGCGGCGTCGAGCACCACCTTGCCGCCGAAGCAGTAGCCAATCGCGGCGATACGCTCCTTGTCGGTCTGTGGCTGGATTTTCAGCAGCTTGACCCCGGCATCGAAGCGCTTGGCCGAGGTGGCCGGGTCTTTCAGGGCGGCCTGCATGAACGCCATGGCGTCGGCCGGGTGCTCGGTGTTCTTGCCGTCGCCGTACATGTCGATGGCCAGGGCGCTGTAGCCCAGCGCCGCGAGGTCGCGAGCGCGGCGCTTGGCGTAGTCGTTCAGCCCCCACCATTCATGCACCACGACCACGCCCGGCACCGGGCCTTTCACGGCATCGTCGTAGGCGTAGTAGCCGACCAGGCGCTTGCCGTCGGCATCCTGATAGGGAATCTCGCGGGTTTGCACGGCGGCCTGGGCCAGGCCGGCAGCGCCGAGCAGCACGGCCGCAAACAGTAATCGCATGATCGGTACTCCTGGATTCAATGCATGGGTTTCAAAAGATGGGCTCGAACATCAAAGACGTTCAGCCAGCGTTCAGGCCGGGTTCAGCGGCGGTTCAGGGCCAGGTCCTTACTCTAGACCTCAATTTCCAAAACCCGCAGCACTGTGGAGAACATCCCCATGAAAAACCTCAACACCCTGCTGGCCGCCCTGACTTTCCTTGGCACAAGCATGGCCGTCCAGGCCGCCGACGACACCTTCGCCAGCGTCACCTACGGTCAGACCAGCGACAAGGTCAAGAAATCCGGGCTGCTCACCGAGAACGTCGGCCACCTCAACAGCGACGGGATCATCGGCAAGGACGACACCTGGGGCATTCGCCTCGGCAAGATCAATGAGCAAGGCCGCTACTACGCCACCTACGACAATGTCTCGGGCACCCATAACGGCCTCAAACTGCGTCAGGAAAATCTGCTCGGCAGTTACGATCTGTTCTATCCGGTGGGCGGCAGCACCAAGCTGTTTGGTGGCGCAACTGCTGGCCTGACCAAGCTCACACAGGACTCTCCGGGTGCCAGCCGCGACAGCGACATCGGTTACGCGGTCGGCCTGCAAGCGGGCGTGTTGCAGCAAGTCAGCGATAACACCTCCGTAGAGCTGGGCTACCGTTACCTGCGCAGCAACGCGACCACCGAGCTGGCCGAAAGCGGCGGCAACAAACTGGGGGCGTTGCGCCTGGACAGCAGCGCGCAGACCTACCTGTCGGCCAACTACCGGTTCTGACTGCGTGCCCAGGCTTGATGAACCGGCCCCTGGACAGGGCCGGTTCGCTGTTATTCTGCGCGCCGCGCACTACAAAGGGAGAAGGTGATGAAACTGTTGGTGGTCGAGGATGAAGCGCTGTTGCGCCACCACCTCTACAGCCGCTTGAGCGAAAGCGGGCACGTGGTCGAAGCGGTGGGCGATGGCGAGGAGGCGCTCTACCAGGCCGAGCAGTTCAACCACGACCTCGCGGTGATCGACCTCGGTCTGCCCGGCATGAGTGGGCTGGACCTGATCGGCCGTCTGCGGGCCCAGGGCAAGACCTTCCCGATCCTGATTCTCACCGCCCGTGGCAACTGGCAGGACAAGGTCGAGGGCCTGGCCGCCGGCGCCGACGATTATGTGGTCAAGCCGTTCCAGTTCGAGGAACTGGAGGCGCGCCTGAACGCCTTGCTGCGCCGCTCCAGCGGTTTCACCCAGGCCACCATCACCGCCGGCCCGCTGCGCCTGGACCTGAACCGCAAGCAGGCGCTGCTGGACGAGCAGCCGCTGGCGCTGACCGCCTACGAATACCGCATCCTCGAATACCTGATGCGCCATCACCAGCAAGTGGTCGCCAAGGAACGCCTGATGGAGCAGCTCTATCCGGATGACGGGGAGCGTGACCCGAATGTCATTGAAGTGCTGGTCGGCCGTCTGCGGCGCAAGCTGGAAGGCAGCCAGGGCTTCAAACCGATCGACACCGTGCGTGGCCTCGGCTACCTGTTCACCGAGCGCTGCCGATGATCCGTTCGCTGCGCGTGCGCCTGATGCTGGCGGCCGCCGTGCTGGCGCTGCTGTTCATGCTGGCGCTGCTGCCGGCGTTGCAGAAGGCCTTCAGCCTGGCCCTGCAGGAGTCCATCGAGCAGCGCCTGGCATCGGACGTGACCACGCTGATTTCCGCCGCGCGGATCGAAAACAACGAATTGATGATGCCGGTGCTGCTGCCGGACGAGCGCTTCAACCTGCCCGACAGCCGCCTGCTGGGCTACATCTACGACCGCCAGGGCAATCTGGTCTGGCGCTCGCGGGCCACCGCCAACGAAAACATCAACTATCAGCCACGCTACGACGGTCGCGGCAACGAGTTCGCACGTATCCGCCAGGACGACGGCGAGGAATTCTTCGTTTACGACGTCGAGGTCAAGCTGCTCGGCGGCAAGAACGCCGCCTTCAGCATCGTGGCCCTGCAACCGGTGCGCGAGTACCAGCAGACCATCAGCGGCCTGCGGGAAAAACTCTACCTGGGCTTCGGCGCCGCGCTGCTGGTGTTGTTGTTGCTGCTCTGGGCCGGGCTGACCTGGGGCCTGCGCTCGTTGCGGCAGATGAGCGTGGAACTGGATGAAGTGGAATCCGGCGCCCGTGAAGGCCTGAGCGGCGAACACCCCCGCGAACTGCTGCGCCTGACCCGCTCGCTGAACCGCCTGCTGCACAGCGAGCGCGAACAGCGCGGGCGCTACCGGGATTCCCTTGGCGACCTGGCCCACAGCCTGAAAACTCCGCTGGCGGTGTTGCAGGGCGTCAGCGAAGGCATGGCCCAGCGCCCCGAAGAGCGCGAGCAGGCGCGAGTGCTGCAAAGCCAGATCGAGCGCATGAGCCAGCAGATCGACTACCAGTTGCAGCGCGCCAGCCTGCGCAAGAGCGGTCTGGTGCGCCATCAGGTGCAATTGCGGCCATTGGTGGAAAGCCTGTGCGGCACCCTGGCCAAGGTCTATCGCGACAAGGCGGTGCAGGTCGATTTCGCCATGGCCGATGATGCGCGGGTGCCGATGGAGCAGGGCGCCTTGCTGGAGCTGCTCGGCAATCTGCTGGAAAACGCCTGGCGCCTGTGCCTGGAACGGGTGAGGGTCAGCCTGGTTCAGGACGGCTCCGAACTGGAACTGTGTGTCGAAGACGATGGCCCCGGTGTGCCGGCCGACCAACGCGAGCGGATTCTGCAGCGCGGCGAGCGGCTGGACCGGCAGAACCCGGGGCAGGGCATCGGCCTTGCGGTGGTCAAGGACATCATCGACAGCTATGACGCCCGTCTGACGCTCACCGACTCGCCTCTGGGCGGCGCGGCGTTCCGCATTGGTTTTCTGGTGGACTGACGCTCAACGTCTCGCGCTGGCGGGTTTCCGCCCGCGAGCCATTTCCTCACTCGTTGTAGGCGGATTACCGCCAAGCTGAACGGGATAAAACCCGCCACGGGCGGAAATCCGCCAAGTGCGCCAGGTGCGAATGCCACCAGAACGTGCAGCGAAGCCCCCGGAAACACGGGGTTGCACCGCAACAGCGCAAATTGGCATCACGCTTGCTATGAACCTCGCAGAGTTCTGCCACGCAGCTCGACACAACAAATCCCTCCAGTGCAGGAGGGTTCGCGAGTCAGGTGCCTCGCGTCCTGGGAAGGACGGGCCGGTACCCTTGAGGAAATAGCCATGACGACAACCCGTCAGCCACTTTACAAATCGCTGTATATCCAGGTGTTGGTAGCGATCACCATCGGTATCCTGCTGGGCCACTACTATCCCGAAACCGGTGTGGCCCTCAAGCCGCTGGGTGACGGCTTCGTCAAACTGATCAAGATGGTCATCGCGCCCATCATCTTCTGCACCGTGGTCAGCGGCATCGCCGGCATGCAGAGCATGAAATCGGTGGGCAAGACTGGCGGCTACGCGCTCCTGTACTTCGAAATCGTCTCCACCATCGCCCTGATCATCGGCCTGGTCGTGGTCAACGTGGTCCAGCCTGGCGCCGGCATGCACATCGACGTGTCGACCCTCAACGCCAGCAGCGTGGCAGCCTACGCCGCCGCCGGCGCGCAGCAGACCACCATCGGCTTCCTGCTCAACATCATCCCTAACACCGTGGTCGGCGCCTTCGCCAACGGCGACATTCTGCAAGTGCTGATGTTCTCGGTGATCTTCGGTTTCGCCCTGCATCGCCTGGGTGCCTACGGTCGTCCGCTGCTGGACATGATCGACCGCTTCGCCCATGTCATGTTCAACATCATCAACATGATCATGAAGCTGGCACCGGTCGGCGCCTTCGGTGCCATGGCCTTCACCATCGGCCAGTACGGCGTGGGTTCCCTGGTGCAACTGGGCTACCTGATGGCCTGCTTCTACATCACCTGCCTGCTGTTCATCCTGGTGATCCTCGGCGGTATCGCTCGCGCCCACGGCTTCAGCGTCCTGAAACTGATCCGCTACATCCGTGAAGAGCTGATGATCGTGCTCGGCACTTCCTCCTCGGAGTCCGCGCTGCCACGCATGCTGACCAAGATGGAACGCCTGGGCGCGAAGAAATCCGTGGTTGGCCTGGTGATCCCGACTGGCTACTCGTTCAACCTCGACGGCACCTCGATCTACCTGACCATGGCCGCGGTGTTCATCGCCCAGGCCACCGACACCACCATGGACATTACCCACCAGATCACCCTGCTGCTGGTGCTGCTGGTTGCGTCCAAAGGTGCTGCCGGCGTCACCGGTAGTGGCTTCATCGTCCTGGCGGCGACCCTGTCGGCTGTCGGTCACCTGCCGGTTGCTGGCCTGGCGCTGATCCTCGGTATCGACCGCTTCATGTCCGAAGCCCGTGCCCTGACCAACCTGATCGGCAACGCCGTTGCCACCGTGGTCGTGGCCAAGTGGGTCAAGGAGCTGGACGAAGACAAGCTGCACAAAGAGCTGGATTCCGGTGGCTCGCCGCTGACTGAAACCCGTCCGGTCGATGACCTGGGCGTGGCTGAAGGCCCGGCTGTTCGCTAAGCGAATCGCGTACTGCAAAAAGCCCATCTTCGGATGGGCTTTTTTTTGGTTCTTTACGGAGTTCCGGGGACGATGATCTTTGGTCCTGGCTTTGGTTTTGGCTTTGCGAACTTATCCGTTCGATGCGGCGAGGCTGCCGGCCCCTTCCGCCTTTACGGCGGCCTACTTTTTTCTTGGAAAAAGTAGGCAAAACCGCTCGCTCCCACATCCGGCCCTACGCTGCGCTTCGGGTCCCCTCCCTCCGGCGCCTTTCGGGGCCACGCGGTCTACGACTTGCTTCGCAAGTCTTCAACTCGCGTCTTCGGCTATCGCCGAAGGTGCTGCGCACTGCCCCTACAGGCACCTCCGCTCGGCCTCCTGAAGTCGCGAAGTTACGGGCGGCGCCTGGGCTGACGCATCTTCGAAATCAAAGTCTGTGCTGGCTTGCTAGATGAGGTCAGGTGGTTTGCGAGGAAGGGCTCACTCGGCGGAAGACGCTATCGCCGGCAAGCCGGCTCCCACAGGGGCGCGGTGCGAGCAGTTTTTGTGGGGCCACTGATTTGCTTTTGCTGTTGCTCTTGATGCGCGCAAGTTCAGACGCCACAGATTGCGACGTCAGGAGGCCGAACGGAGGTGTCTGTAGGGGGCAGGTGCGTAGCACCCTTCGGCGTAGCCGAAGACGCGAGGTGAAGACTTGCGAAGCAAGTCGTAGGCCGCGTGGCCCCCGGAAGACACCGGAGGGAGGGGACCCGGAGCGCAGCGTAGGGCCGGATGCAGGAGCCAGCGGTTTTCGTCCATTTTGCCAAGACAAAATGGACTCGCCGTAAAGGCGAAAGGGGCCGGCGGCGTCGCCGCATCGAACGGATAAGTTCGCAAAGCCGAAGCCAAAGCGCCCCAGTATTCCATGAAGAACAAAGGCTCACTCCACCCGCGTTTCCCCGCTGAACACCAAGGTCTGTCGGCAGCGCCGACACAGATACCGCCGTCCCTGCCTGACCAGCCCGTGTCGCTGCGCTGAAAACGGGAAATCACTCCCGGCGCAAGGGCAACGGTAGATATAACGAGTCACGGTGCGGCGCTTGACGTCGTAGTTGTGGCAGCGATTGGGCGGCAGTTCATAGACCCCGCGCATGATCAGTTGCCATTCCTCGCCATGCGGCTGGATACGGTCGCCGAACAACTGGTGCGCCACCAGGTGGGCGACCTCGTGGGCGACGGTCTGGCGCAGGAAATCCTCGCTGTTCTCCCTGTACAACTGGAGATTGAAGCGCAGCAGGTTCTCGTGCAGATGGGCGACACCGGCTTTCTGCCCGCGCAGCTTGAAGCTGACGGCGGGGCGGTGGAAGGGACGTTTGAAAAAGGCTTCGGCTTGCTTGTAGCAGTCTTCGACGCGGGTTTTGAGCAGCTCTGGCATGTGGTCGGGTACTCCTGAGCGGCCGATTATGCCGCAACCATGAGCGCGCTGCCGAGACCGCCGGTCCGCAGACGAAGTCAGGCCGCCTTGCGGCGGCCTGACGGTATTGCCCCTAAGTTGCTGGCATTTTTGCTAATTGGTGTAGACGGGCCCCACGCCCAGTCCCCAGGTGATGACGGTGAACGCCATGATGGCAACCAGTACCACCAGCCCGACGGCCAGCACCGAACTCGAGAACAGGAACCCTTCGTCCGAAGGGATGTTCATGAAGGTCGGCAGCCCGACGTAGAGCAGGTAGACCGTGTAACAGATGGCCGCCGTGCCGACGATCATCCCCAGCCACAGGTGTGGGTAAAGCGCCGCCAGGCCGCCGATGAACAGCGGGGTGGCGGTGTAGGTGGCGAACGCGATGCATTGCGCCAGGCTCGGGTTGGCGTCGTAGGTACGCGCCATCCAGTGGATGAAGGCGCCCATGACCGCAACGCCGGCGATCATGGCCAGGTAGGACATGACGGTCATCCATATTGCGCTTTCCATGGTCAGCATGACCGGGGCGCGCTCGCCGATGACCCAGCCCACCTGGGTGGTGCCGATAAACGCCGATACCGCGGGAATTGCCGCCAGTATCAGGGTGTGGGTGAGGTACATGTGGCTGATGGATTCTTCTTCGCCACGGATTTCCCGCCATTCCTGGTCGGGGTGTGTGAACAGCCCTACAACGTGATGGATCATGCCAATCACTCCTACGTCGTTTCCAGTCGCCCCCCAAACGGAGCGCTTGCTAGGTTTCGTACGAACATTGCCTGATCGCCATTCGGCGACTTCTCGTACAAAACCCGGGGCCCACAAGGCAGGGCCGGGCAGGACAGGCCGCTATTGGTGCGGTCTTATGTCGCAGTATAGAAAGGCGTTCGCCGCACAAACCCGCTTTTTTAGAGCAAATCGCGCTGTCAGCGGCGGGCTTGATTCCCTCGCAGTCTTTATCGGAGGGGTCTGTGTCCCGCAGCGGTTTATGCGTAAAATACGCGCCTTTTGTCACACCTCGCGGATTCAAGCGCTATGGGCACCCTTTCGGTCAACCAGAACAAACTGCAAAAACGCCTGCGGCGCCTCGCCGGCGAAGCCATCGCCGACTACAACATGATCGAAGATGGCGACAAGGTCATGGTCTGCCTGTCTGGCGGCAAGGACAGCTACACCATGCTCGACGTTCTGCTGCACCTGCAGAAAGTGGCGCCGATCAAGTTCGAGATCGTCGCGGTGAACATGGACCAGAAGCAGCCCGGCTTCCCCGAGGATGTACTGCCGGCTTACCTGGCGACCCTCGGCGTCGAGTACCACATCGTCGAGAAAGATACCTACTCGGTGGTCAAGGAACTGATCCCGGAAGGCAAGACCACCTGCTCGCTGTGCTCGCGCCTGCGCCGCGGCACGCTGTACACCTTCGCCGACGAGATCGGCGCGACCAAGATGGCCCTCGGTCACCACCGCGACGACATCGTCGAGACCTTCTTCCTCAACATGTTCTTCAACGGCACCATGAAAGCCATGCCGCCGAAGCTGCGTGCCGACGATGGCCGCAACGTGGTGATCCGCCCGCTGGCCTACTGCTCCGAGAAGGACATCCAGGCCTACTCGGACATGAAGGAATTCCCGATCATCCCGTGCAACCTCTGCGGCTCCCAGGAAAACCTGCAGCGCCAGGTGGTCAAGGACATGCTGGTGGAGTGGGAACGCAAAACCCCGGGCCGTACCGACAGCATCTTCCGCAGCCTGCAGAACGTGGTGCCATCGCAGCTCGCCGACCGCAACCTGTTCGACTTCACCAGCCTCTCCATCGATGAAACGGCCACCCCGCGTTTCCTCAACGTGCTGAACCTCTGACCCATGCGCGATTACCAGTGGCTGTATGAGTACTGCCTGAACCGCTTCGGTTCCGCCGCCGCGCTGGAGGCGTACCTGCCCCAGCCGAAAACCCCGGCTCAGTTGCGCGCCATCGGTGATGACCGCTATCTCTCGACCCTGGCCCTGCGGGTCTTCCGTGCCGGGCTCAAGCACAGCCTGGTGGACGCCAAGTGGCCGGCGTTCGAAGAGGTGTTCTTCGGTTTCGATCCGGAGAAAGTCGTGCTGATGGGCGGCGAGCACCTGGAGCGGCTGATGCAGGATGCGCGCTTGATCCGTCACCTGGGCAAGCTCAAGAGCGTCCCGCGCAATGCGCAGATGGTTCTCGATGTACAGAAGGACAAGGGCAGCTTCGGCGCGTTGATCGCCGACTGGCCGGTAACCGACATCACCGGGCTGTGGAAGTACCTGACCAAGCATGGCAACCAGTTGGGCGGGTTATCGGCGCCACGCTTTTTGCGCATGGTCGGCAAGGACACCTTCATCCCCACCGATGACATGGCCGCCGCGCTGATCGCTCAGGAAGTGATCGACAAAAAGCCCACCAGCCAGCGTGACCTGGCCCTGGTGCAAGCGGCGTTCAACCAGTGGCATGCCGAGAGCGGGCGACCGCTGTGCCAGTTGTCGGTGATGCTGGCGCATACGGTCAATCACTGATTTCCAGGCAACCACAGTGATTCGGCGCGGAACCTGTAGGAGCGGCTAACGGCCGCTCCTACAGGTTTCTGCGTCAACCCGCGAGCCTTTCAAATCAAACAGCGCCTTCCCCCGCCAACCGCCGGTCGTACTGAAAGCGCCAGCGGATATACAGCAGCGCACAGACGAACAGCTTCAGGCTGATCACCACTTCCAGCCAGCCAAACAGCGCCCGCGACGGGTCGAATGCCGCTTCCACGCCAGTGATGAAATACAGGTTCAGCACGAAGCACATCCAGGCATGGGCCCGCGCGCTGCCGCCCAGCATGCCCGGCGCTACCAGCGCCAGCGGTAGCAACTGAATGCCGAGAACCACCCAGGGCCGCGCACCGTGCAGGTCGGTGAAGAACAGGGTGTTGACGATCAGCAAGGCGATCAGCGCGAAGAATGCGGCCAGGCTCAGCGCCCGGGTCAGGCGTACGCGCGGTTCCAGCCATTCCAGCGCAGGAAGGATCTTCGGCTTCTTAGCCACGGCCGTTCTCCAGACGCTTCGCGGTGTTCGCCAGGCGCTGGCCAAGGGCGCGGCACAGAGCGATTTCGTCGGTATCCAGGTCGCGTTTGCCATCGGCGCCGGCATGGTGGCTGGCGCCATACGGCGTGCCGCCGCCACGGGTTTCGATCAGCGCCGACTCACTGTAAGGCAGGCCCATGATCAGCATGCCGTGGTGCATCAACGGCAGCAGCATCGACAGCAGGGTCGATTCCTGGCCGCCGTGCAGGCTGGCGGTGGAGGTGAACACCGCCGCCGGCTTGCCGACCAGGCCGCCGCTGAGCCACAGGCTGCTGGTGCCATCGATGAAGTACTTGAGCGGCGCGGCCATGTTGCCGAAGCGGGTTGGGCTGCCCATGGCCAGGCCCGCGCAGTGGCGCAGGTCGTCGAGGGTGGCGTACAGGGCGCCGGTCTCGGGGATCGACGGCGACACGGCTTCACACTCGGTGGAAATCGCCGGTACGGTGCGCAGGCGTGCTTCCAGGCCGGCCAGTTCGACGCCGCGGGCGATTTGCCGGGCCATCTCGCTGGTGGAGCCATGGCGGCTGTAATACAGAATCAGGATGTAGGGCTGGCTCACGGCAGGATCTCCAGCACCTTCTCGGGCGGACGGCCGATCACGGCCTTGTCGCCGGCGACCAGGATCGGCCGTTCGATCAGTTTCGGGTGCTCGGCCATGGCGGCGATCAATTGCTCGTCGTTCAATGCCGGGTTGGCCAGGTCGAGGCTTTTGTATTCGTCTTCGCCAGTGCGCAGCAATTGCCGGGCGCCGATGCCCAGTTTGCCCAGCAGCGCCTTGAGGGTGGCGGCATCGGGCGGGGTTTCCAGGTAGCGCACCACGGTCGGGGCCAGCCCGCGCTCTTCGAGCAGTTCCAGCGCACCACGGGATTTGGAGCAGCGGGGGTTGTGGTAAAGCGTCAGGTCAGTCATGTCAGGGTCGCATCTGGCTGTGAGTGGCGGGTATTCTAACCGCAGCGTATTGGCATTTTGCTTGAATCTTGAAGAAGGATTGACCCATGACAAGGCGTTTGGCAGCAGCCCTGGCCATCACCGCGAGCCTGCTGCTCGGTGGCTGCGGTGCGGACTACGGCCTCGACCAGAACGGCAACACGGTGAAAGCCGAACAACTCGACGGACGCTGGGTAGTGCTCAACTACTGGGCGGAATGGTGCAGCCCGTGCCGCGTCGAGATTCCCGAACTGAACCACTTCGCCAAAGAATGGCAGCCCCAGGGCGTGACGGTGGTCGGGGTGAATTTCGACGGTTTGCAGGGCGAGGAACTGAAGAAGGCCAGTGAAGCCATGGGCATCGGTTTTACCGTGCTGGCCGACGATCCCGCCGAACGCTATGACCTGCCACGCAGCGAAGCGCTGCCGGTGACCTACATCATCGATGACAAGGGCAAGGTGCGGGAGCAGTTGATGGGCGAGCAGACCGAGGCGGGGTTGGTGGAGAAGATCAAGGCGCTCAAGGGCGCCTGATAAGGCCATTCGGCAGGAGCGAGTTTGTTCGCGAGAATTCTTCGCGAGCAAGCTCGCTCCTACTGTATCGGGGCGAGCCTGGGCTCAGCCTTCCTCAGGCCAGAAGCGCAGCGGCTTGCCTTCGGCAGGCCAGAACCTGACCTGCTCGATCGGCGAGATGTCCCAGCGCTGGACCGTGGTCAACGCCTGCAGGAAGCGTTTTTCCTGCTCCATCAAGGCCGGGGCACACAGTTTGCGGGTGCTGCCCACGGCGCCGAAGCTCAGCGTGCTGCCTTGCAGGGTGTACGGCGCGAACCAGTGGTTGCAGCCGGCATTGCCGTACGCCCGGCCATCGGCGGCGAGGGTCAGGGTCAGGTGGCTGTAGTCCATCAGCGGTCGTTCACCGATCCACTCCAGCACGTAGCTGCGTTCCTGCTCCAGTTTCATCGGCTCGGCCGCGCAACCCGCGAGGGCCGCGGCGACCAGTCCGCTCAACAGAATCCTGTTCATTACCGCGCCTGCTCCCGGCATTTCGGGCACTGGTGCTTGTCGCCCTTGGTGCTCCAGCCCAGCTCGGCAACGCGCGCCACGGCGGCCGGTTGCTGGGCTTTCTTGCCCAGTTTGGCGTCGACGGCGAACTCGAAGTCGAGGGTCGCTTCGCAGCTGTCGCAGTTGACCTGCCACTGATGTATCGCCAGCTCGCCGAACACCGGACCCGTGGCCACCGCGACCCACTGGCCGCTCGGGTTGATCAGGTGGCGGACGCTGTCGACGGTCAGGCGCATCGACAGGGTCTTGCTGCCCTTGAGGGTGACCAGCAGAACGTCGCCTTTCTGGATCGAGCCGCCGTTGCCGGTGACCTGGTAACGGCCCGGCACCAGCGCGCGGCATTCGATCAAGGTGTGTTGCGGGTTGAAGAGGGTGTAGCGGAAATCGTGTTCGACCATGGGGCCTCCAAATTTGCCGCGTATCCTACCTCATCCCTCCACCAGATTCTGCGGCTGGCCGACCATCCACCGGGCAATGTTGTCCAGGGTGGTGCCGGCAATAGCGGCCAGCGCCTCGCGGGTGAGGAACGCCTGGTGCGCGGTGATGATCACGTTGGGGAAGGTCAGCAGCCGTGCCAGCACGTCATCCTGCAGCGGCAGGTCGGAGCGGTCTTCGAAGAAAATCTGCGCTTCTTCTTCATAGACATCCAGGCCCAGGTAGCCGAGTTGGCCGCTTTTCAGCGCTTCGATCAGCGCCGGCGTGTCCACCAGCGCGCCGCGGCCGGTGTTGATCAGCATCGCGCCCGGCTGCAGGTCGGCCAGGCTGCGCGGGTTGATCAGGTGTTTGGTCTGCGGTGTCAGCGGGCAATGCAGGCTGATGATGCGCGACTCGCGCAGCAACTCGTCGAGCGGCAGGTAGCGGGCGCCGAGGGCTTGCAGCTCAGGGTTGGGGTAGGGGTCGTAGGCCAGCAACTGGCAGCCGAAGCCGGCCATGATGCGGGCGAAGGCCAGGCCGATCTGGCCGGTGCCGACCACGCCGACGGTCTTGCCGTGCAGGTCGAAGCCGGTCAGGCCGTGCAGGCTGAAATCGCCTTCGCGGGTGCGGTTGTAGGCGCGGTGCAGGCGCCGGTTCAGCGCCAGGATCAGGGCGACCGCATGTTCGGCCACGGCGTGGGGTGAATAGGCCGGCACCCGCACCACGGTCAGGCCCAGGCGCCGGGCGGCGGGCAGGTCGACATGGTTGTAGCCCGCCGAACGCAGTGCGATCAGTCGCGTGCCGCCTGCTGCCAGGCGCTCCAGCACCGGCGCGGACAGGTCGTCGTTGATGAAGGCGCAGACCACCTCATGGCCGGCGGCCAGGGCGGAAGTGTCCTCGGTCAGGCGGCCGGGCTGGAAGTGCAGTTCCAGGTCCGGCACTGCCGTGGCGGCGTTGAAACTGTCCTGGTCATAGGCCTGACTGCTGAAAAACAAGGCACGCATGGTCATGCTCCCGATCGATCGAATGGCGCCAGTGTAGCCAAGCCGGCAAAAACAGCCTTGCCCCAGGTCAGGCGCTCTGGCGCGCGGCCCAGGTCAGGCGGTCGATGGCCCGTTCCAGTTCGTCCAGCGACTGCGGCGCCTCCGGATCGTCCTGCTTGAGCAGGGTTTCGCTGCGCTGGCAGGCGGCGCGCAACTGCGGTACGCCACAGTAGCGGGTCGCGCCATTGAGACGGTGGACCCGCTCGATGGTCGCGGCGCGGTCATCGGCATCGCGGGCGGCACGGATCGCCAGGCGATCGGACTCCAGCGACGCCAGCAACATCGCCAGCATGTCGGCCGCCAGGTCCGGTTTGCCGGCGGCCAGGCGCAAGCCTTCATCCGGGTCCAGCACCCTCAGTTCGCTGCCGCCGTGGTACGGCTCGGGCTGGCGTTCGGTGCGGTTGAGGCTGACCGGCAAACCGGTCCATTTCTGCACCACCTGGGCCAGTTGTCGGTCGCTGATCGGTTTGGTCAGGTAGTCGTCCATGCCGCTGTGCAGCAGGGCGCGTTTTTCGTTGGCCATGGCGTGGGCGGTGAGCGCCACGATGGGCAGCGCCTGGCCGCCCTGGCCGGCTTCCCAGCGGCGGATCTGTTCGGTGCACTCGCGACCGTCCATGCCCGGCATCTGCACGTCCATCAGCACCAGGTCGAAGTTGTCCTGCTGCACCGCCTTGATCGCCGAGGCGCCGCAGTCCACGGCGAGCACTTCGGCGCCGAGGTCTTCCAGCAGGGTCTGCACCAGCAGCAGGTTGGCCGGGTTGTCATCGACGCAAAGCACTTTGGGCAGGCGCTGGCCCGGTGGGGGCTTTATCTCGCTGTTGCTGCGCCGTGGCTGGATGAGTTCCAGCAGCGCCCGGCGCAGTTTGCGCGTGCAGGCCGGCTTGGCGTAGAGCTGGCCGTGGGCGTTGGGCAGGAAGGGGTGATACAGCGCTTGTTCGGTGGTCGGGCACAGCACCAGGGCCTGGCAGGCGAAATGCTCAAGACGCTGGATCAACTGGCCCAGCCGCTCCGGCGGCAGGTCATGCAGGTTGACCCCGAGCACCGCCAACTCAAAGCGCTGGCCGGCGAGCCGCGCCGCCTCGACGCCGCTGAGCAGGTGTTCGGGCGAACTGAAGGTGGTGACGTTCAGCCCGCAGTCTTCCAGTTGATGTTCAAGGGCCTGAAGGGCCAGTTCGTGGTTGTCGACGATGGCGGTGCGCCGGCCTTGAAGAATCGGCAGCGGTTGGTCTTCGATCGTGTCGCGGGCCTTGGGCAGGTTCAGGCTGACCCAGAACTGCGAGCCTTCGCCCGGCGTGCTGTCGACGCCGATCTCGCCGCCCATCTGCTCGATCAGACGCTTGGAAATCACCAGCCCCAGGCCGGTGCCGCCGGGTTGCCGCGACAGCGAGTTGTCGGCCTGGCTGAAGGCCTGGAACAGCGCCCGCACATCCTGCGCCGAGAGGCCGATGCCAGTGTCCTGAATACTGATGCGCAGCTGCACGCTGTCGTCGGTTTCGTCTTCGAGCATGGCGCGGGCGACGATGGTGCCCTCGCGGGTGAATTTGATGGCGTTGCTGACCAGGTTGGTAAGGATCTGCTTGAGCCGCAGCGGGTCACCCACCAGCGACAGCGGCGTGTCGCGGTAGACCAGGCTGACCAGTTCGAGCTGCTTGGCGTGGGCGGCCGGGGCGAGGATGGTCAGGGTGTCCTGGATCAGGTCGCGCAGGTTGAACGGAATGCTCTCCAGCACCAGCTTGCCGGCCTCGATCTTCGAGAAGTCGAGAATCTCGTTGATGATGCCGAGCAGGCTGTCGGCGGATTTTTCGATGGTGCCCAGGTAATCGAGTTGGCGCGGGGTCAGCTCGCTTTTCTGCAACAGGTGGGTGAAACCGAGGATGCCGTTGAGCGGGGTACGGATTTCGTGGCTCATGTTGGCGAGGAATTCGGACTTGATCCGGCTGGCCTCCAGGGCCTCCTTACGCGCCATGTCCAGCTCGATGTTCTGGATCTCGATGGTTTCCAGGTTCTGCCGGACGTCTTCGGTGGCCTGGTCGATGCTGTGCTGCAGTTCTTCGTGGGCGTTGTGCAGGGTCTCGGCCATGCGGTTGATGCCGCCCGCCAGTTCGTCCAGCTCGTAGCTGCCCATGTTCGGCAGGCGTTCTTCCAGGTTGCCGTCCTTGAGCTGGCTGACCGCGTGCTTGATCTGCCCGATCGGGCCGTTGATCGCCCGGCTCATGCGCAGCGCCAGCAGGGTGGTGCCCATCAGGCCGATCAGGATCAACAGCAGGCTGGCGAACAGGCTGCGATAGCCGCGCAGAAGCGTGCCGCCGTGGGACACCTCGATTTCCACCCAGCCGAGCAGGCGGTCGACTTCCTGCGGCACTGGCTCGTCGGCAAGGTCGCGGTGACGACCGAACACCGGCAGCAGGTAACGGGTCGCATCGCTGCCGGAGCGTTGCAGCAGTTGGGTGCCGCCACCGGCGGGCGGCAGGTTGAGCATGCTCGGGCCGGCGTGGGCCAGGCTGCCGCGGTCGGGGGAGAGGAACGACACCGCGCGCACGTCGGGCTGTTCCAGGGTCTGGGTGGCGATGCGCTCCAGTTGCGCTCGGTCCTTGCGCGCCAGGGCCGGCGCCACCAGCGGCGCCAGGCTCTCGGCGACCATCCGTCCGCGCTGGAGCAGTTGGGTCTGCAATTCGTTTTGTTGCACCCACGTGAAATAGCCGCCCAGTACCAGCGCCATGGTCGCGGCGGGAACGACGGCGAGCAGCAGTACGCGAGTCCTGATTCCAAAACGATTCAGCACGCCCGATCTCCTGTGTCTGCGCTGCGCTGGAGGTTCGCTGTCGGGCTGTGCCGACAGGACCAGGGAAGAAAACTACCGCGACTGCCGGTGTATTGCACTTATTTGTCTCTGGTCGGGTGAGCCGGCCCTTCTACCCTGGTCTGGTTGCCTGGGGGAGAGCAATGCTCAATAATCGCGCGATTGAGAATTGCTAGCAGCCGCCAATGAATCCCGCCGTCATCCGCAATCCCAACATCCTCGCCATCGAAGACGATCCGGTGCTGGGTGCCTATCTGCACGAGCAACTGGAGCGTAGTGGCTTCCTCGTCACCTGGTGCCGCAATGGTCGCGACGGCCTGGAGCAGGCGCGCCAGCGGCATTTCGACGTGGTGTTGATGGACATCCTGCTGCCGGGCATGACCGGGCTCGATGCGCTGATGCAGTTGCGCGAACGCAGCAGCACCCCGGTGATCATGATGTCGGCGCTGGGCGCCGAGGCGGATCGCATCACCGGTTTCCAGCGCGGCGCCGACGATTATCTGCCCAAGCCGTTCAGCATGGCCGAACTGCGCGTGCGTATCGAAGCCATCCTGCGTCGCGTGGCGCTGGAACGGCGGCATCCGCCGGTGGTGCAGGCGGCCGCTGGCGAACTGGTGTTCGACGACGAGGCTTGCGATGTGCGCCACGGCGGTCAGGCGGCGGGCCTGACCCCCAGCGAATACCGCTTGCTCGACACCTTGCACCGCAGCCGCGATGAGGTGCTGAGCAAAGCCTTCCTTTATCAGCATGTTCTGCAGCGTGGCTATGCGCGCCACGATCGCAGCCTGGACATGCATGTCAGCCAGATTCGCCGCAAGCTCAAGGCCATCGGTTATCACGAGCGGCAGGTCCGCACCGTCTGGGGCCAGGGCTATGTCCTGAGCGCCGGCGAGGACCATTGAGTTGCCCAATCGACATTCACTGTTCTGGAAACTGGCCATTCTCCTGGTGGGTTTCTGCCTGTTGCTGATCGGCTTGAGCCTGTCCTGGGGCCGGCATATGGAGGTGCGCAACGCGTATCTCGCGCCGCAAGCCCGGGCCCTGCTGGAAGCCTATGCCGCCGAAGCCGAGCAGGCCCTGACCCGCAACGGCACGGCCGGCATCGATGCCTGGCTGACCGGCATGCGCGAACGCGAAAGCGGCTTTATCAGCGTGATTGGCCCCGACCTGCAATCGCTCGGCAGCCTGCCGCTGACCGACGCCGAAACCGAACACCTGACCAACCTGCGTGGCGTGGAGCGTCCGGTCAGCCGTCACTCCACCACCTTGCCGTGGATGCGCGTGCCGTTCCCCGGCGACTCGGCCCTCGGCAGCCTGGTGATCGAGCTGCCCCAGCGGCTGATTCCCGACCACTGGAACCTGCTGTTCTGGCGGCTGGTCACCAGCGGCCTGATTCCGGGCGTGCTGACGTTTCTGTTTTGCGTCGGCCTGTACCGCATGTTGATTCGCCCGCTCCATCAGTTGCGCGACCAGGCCAATGCCTGGCGCTCAGAGCAGTTGACCGCCCGCGTGGCCAGCGCCACCACCAGCCGCCACGACGAGTTCGGCGAGTTGGGGCGGGCGTTCGATGACATGGCCGAGCGCCTGCAAGGCACCGTGACCTTGCAGCAGCAGTTGCTGCGCGACCTGTCCCATGAACTGCGCACGCCCCTGAGCCGCCTGCAAGTTGCCAGCGACAGCGAGCAGGACCTGCCTGCCCTGCGCGAACGCCTGGGGCGGGAAGTGGAGTGCATGCAGCGCCTGGTGGAGGATGCGCTGCAACTGGCCTGGCTGGATGCCGAGCGGGCGCCGCTGCCGTGCGAGCCAATCGAGGTCCAGGCGCTGTGGGAGATGCTGGTGGAGGATGCCTGCTTCGAAAGCGGCTGGCCGCGTGAGCAGTTGCACTGCAGCCTGGATGGCGACTGCTGGGTGCTCGGCAACCTCAATAGCTTGGCGCAGGCGCTGGAGAACATCTTGCGCAATGCCATTCGTCACTCGCCTGCGTCAGGCCAGATTCGCCTCGGCGGCCAGCGCCAGGGCGAGCACTGGCTGCTCTGGCTGGAAGACGAAGGCGGCGGCGTGGCGGAGGCGGAACTGGAGCGGATCTTCGCCGCCTTCACCCGGCTTGATGGCTCGCGCCCCGGCGACGGCGGCTTCGGCCTGGGTCTGAGCATCGCGCGCAACGCCGTGCAGCGTCAGGGCGGGCGGTTGTGGGCGCAGAACAGCGGGCACGGGCTGCGTTTGAACATTCGCCTGCAGGCGGCAAAGCCCCCGGGCGCCGATCAGGAGTTATAGCTATCGGCTATAAGCTCCACACATTGCGTGATATGGAGCCGGGCGGATTGCCGGTATGATAGGCGACCCCGGCAGTCTGGATTGCGAAAACGCCATGACCTTGCAGTACCCCACCATCGCCGATTGCGTCGGCAACACCCCCCTGGTTCGCTTGCAACGCATGGCGGGCGACACCAGCAACACCCTCCTGTTGAAACTCGAAGGCAATAACCCGGCGGGTTCGGTCAAGGACCGTCCGGCGCTGTCGATGATCACCCGTGCCGAATTGCGCGGCCAGATCAAGCCGGGCGATACCCTGATCGAGGCCACTTCGGGTAACACTGGCATTGCGTTGGCGATGGCGGCGGCGATCAAGGGCTACAAGATGATCCTGATCATGCCCGACAACTCCAGTGCCGAACGCAAGGCTGCGATGACCGCCTACGGCGCCGAGCTGATCCTGGTCAGCAAGGAAGAGGGCATGGAGGGTGCTCGCGACCTGGCCGAGCGTCTGCGCGATGAAGGCCGCGGCCTGGTCCTGGACCAGTTCGGCAACGGCGACAATCCCGAGGCCCATTACGTCAGTACCGGCCCGGAGATCTGGCGCCAGACTGAAGGCGGCATCACCCATTTCATCAGTTCCATGGGCACCACCGGCACCATCATGGGTTGCTCGCGGTACCTCAAGGAGCAGAACCCGAACATCCAGATCGTCGGCCTGCAACCCATGGAAGGCTCGGCGATCCCGGGCATCCGTCGCTGGCCCCACGAATACCTGCCTTCGATCTTCCAGGCCGAGCGCGTTGACCGCGTGGTCGACATGGCCCAGAGCGAAGCCGAGGAAACCACGCGTCGCCTGGCCCGCGAAGAGGGCATTTTCTGCGGCGTGTCTTCCGGTGGTGCGGTGGCGGCGATGCTGCGCCTGTCCCGCGAAGTGGAAAACGCGGTGATGGTGGCGATCATCTGTGACCGTGGCGACCGCTATCTGTCGACCGGCATTTTCGACGCGGATCGCTGATGTCCAAAGCCAAACGTAACGGCGGCCTGCGCTTCCAGCCGGCCGGCGGTAGCCGCACGCCCCAGGTTCCTGCGGGCAAGAAACAACGCTTGACGATTGAGCGCCTGGCCGGGGATGGCCGTGGCATCGCCTTCTTCGAAGGACGCACCTGGTTCGTCAGTGGTGCGCTGGCCGGCGAAGAGGTCGAGGCGCGTGTGCTCAATGCCCATGGCAAGGTGGTCGAGGCGCGCCTGGAGCGGGTCTTCAGCCCGAGCCCGCTGCGCCGCGAGGCGCCGTGCCGGCACTTCGCCCGTTGCGGCGGCTGCAACCTGCAACACCTGCCCCATGCCGACCAGCTCGATCTCAAACAGCGCCTGCTCGCCGAACAGTTGCAGCGGGTCGCTGGCGTCGTGCCGGAGCAATGGGCCGCGCCGCTGAGCGGGCCGGAATTCGGCTACCGCCGTCGTGCACGTGTAGCGGTGCGCTGGGATCAACGCGCGGCGAAGCTGGAAGTCGGTTTCCGCGCCGAAGCCAGTCAGGACATCGTTGCCATCGAAGACTGCCCGGTGCTGGTACAGCCCTTGCAGTCGGTGATGCGCCACCTGCCGATGCTGTTGCAAAGTCTGGACAAACCACGGGTGGTCGGGCACGTCGAACTGTTCGCCGGCACCGCGCTGGCCATGCTGGTGCGCCACACCGCCGCCCTGGCCGAGACTGACCTGGCGCGTCTGCAGGCGTTCTGTAGCGAGGCGGGTGTACAACTCTGGCTGCAAGGCGAGGGCGAACCTGCTCCGGTAGAGTCGAATGCATCCCTGGGCTTTGTTCTGGAGCCGTGGAAGCTGGAGCTGGCGTATCGGCCCGGCGACTTCGTTCAGGTCAATGCCGGGGTCAATACGGCGATGATCGAACAAGCCCTGGACTGGCTCGCGGTGCAACCTGGCGAGCGGGTTCTGGACCTGTTCTGCGGCCTCGGCAATTTCGCCCTGCCGCTGGCGCAACAGGCCGCCGAAGTGGTGGCGGTGGAAGGTGTGCAGGTGATGGTCGACCGCGCCGCGGCCAATGCCCGTAGCAACAATTTGAATAATGTTCGCTTTTTTCAGGCGGATTTATCCCAACCCTTGAGTGCGTCCGGTTGGGCGGCCGAGGGGTTTTCTGCGGTACTCTTGGATCCACCCCGAGACGGTGCCTACGAAGTGGTGAGAAATATCGCCGCACTGGGGGCAAAAAGGCTGGTCTATGTGTCGTGCAATCCGGCGACCCTGGCCCGCGATACGCTCGAGTTGGTCAAGCAGGGTTACCGGTTAAAAAGGGCCGGGATCCTCGACATGTTTCCGCAGACCGCGCATGTCGAGGCCATGGCGTTGTTCGAGGTGGATCAGCGGCGCTGATCGCCCGGTGTGCGTTCCCTTATCTGGCGGAACGGCACCCGTGTTTTCAAGCGCATCACGGATGCGCTGTAGGGAAAGGTAAACAAAGATGGTACAGGTGAGAGTGCACCAGCCGGTCAACACCGACGGCAGTATCAATCTCGATGCATGGCTGGATCATGTGGTCAGCGTCGACGCGGCGCTGGACCGGCAAGCCCTCAAGGTTGCCTGCGAGTTCGCGCTGGACGTCGAGAAGAAGGGCAACCAGGCGAAGCATTCCTGGGCCGACGGCACCTCGAGCTTCCAGGCTGGCCTGGAGATCGCCGAGATCCTCGCCGACCTCAAGCTCGACCAGGACTCGCTGGTAGCCGCGGTAATCTATCGCGCGGTGCGCGAAGGCAGGACCACCCTGGCCGAAGTCGGCCAGCGTTTCGGCGCGGTGGTGGCCAAGCTGGTCGATGGCGTGCTGCGCATGGCGGCCATCACCGACAGTCTCAACCCGCGCCATTCGCTGGTGCTGGGCTCCCAGGCGCAGGTGGAAAACCTGCGCAAGATGCTTGTGGCCATGGTCGACGACGTTCGCGTCGCGCTGATCAAGCTGGCCGAGCGGACCTGCGCGATTCGCGCGGTGAAAGGCGCCGATGACGAGAAACGCAACCGGGTCGCCCGCGAAGTCTTCGACATCTACGCGCCGCTGGCCCACCGCCTGGGCATCGGCCATATCAAGTGGGAGCTGGAAGACCTGTCCTTCCGCTACCTCGAGCCGGAGCAATACAAACAGATCGCCAAGCTGCTGCACGAGCGCCGGCTGGATCGCGAGCGCTTCATCAGCGACGTGATGAGCCAGTTGCAGAACGAGCTGCTGGCCACTGGGGTCAAGGCCGACATCAGCGGCCGGGCCAAGCACATCTATTCGATCTGGCGCAAAATGCAGCGCAAGGGCCTGGAGTTCAGCCAGATCTACGACGTGCGCGCGGTGCGCGTGCTGGTCCCGGAAATGCGCGACTGCTACACCGCGCTCGGGATCGTCCACACCCTCTGGCGGCACATTCCCAAGGAATTCGACGACTACATCGCCAACCCCAAGGAGAACGGCTACCGCTCGCTGCACACGGCGGTGATCGGCCCCGAGGGCAAGGTGCTGGAAGTGCAGATCCGCACCCATTCCATGCACGAGGAAGCCGAACTCGGCGTCTGCGCGCACTGGCGCTACAAGGGCACCGACGTCAAGTCCGGCTCCAACCACTACGAAGAGAAAATCTCCTGGCTGCGTCAGGTGCTGGAGTGGCACGAGGAACTGGGCGACATCGGCGGCCTCGCCGAGCAGTTGCGGGTCGATATCGAGCCTGACCGGGTCTACGTGTTCACCCCCGATGGTCACGCCATCGACCTGCCCAAGGGCGCCACGCCGCTGGACTTCGCCTACCGCGTGCACACCGAGATCGGCCACAACTGCCGTGGCGCCAAGATCAACGGGCGCATCGTGCCGCTCAACTACAGCCTGCAGACCGGTGAGCAGGTCGAGATCATCACCAGCAAGCACGGCAACCCGAGCCGCGACTGGCTGAACTCGAACCTGGGCTACGTCACCACCTCGCGGGCGCGGGCGAAGATCGTCCATTGGTTCAAGCTGCAGGCCCGCGACCAGAACGTCGCTGCCGGCAAGACCCTGCTCGAACGCGAACTGAGCCGCCTCGGCTTGCCGCAGGTGGACTTCGAACGGCTGGCCGAGAAGGCCAACCTCAAGGCCGCCGAAGACATGTTCGCGTCCCTTGGTGCCGGTGATCTTCGTCTGGCCCATCTGGTCAACGCGGCGCAGCAACTGGTCGAGCCGGAGCGCATCGAAGAAGTCGAGCTGATCACCCGCAAGGCCACCGGCTACAAGCCCGGCAAGCGCGGCGACATCCAAATCCAGGGCGTCGGCAACCTGCTGACGCAGATGGCCGGTTGCTGCCAGCCGTTGCCCGGCGACGCCATCGTTGGCTACATCACCCAGGGCCGCGGCGTGACCATCCACCGTCAGGACTGCGCCTCGGTGCTGCAACTGTCCGGGCGCGAGCCGGAGCGGATCATCCAGGTTAGTTGGGGCCCGGTGCCGGTGCAAACCTACCCGGTGGATATCGTCATTCGTGCCTACGACCGTCCGGGCTTGCTGCGTGACGTCTCCCAGGTCCTGCTCAACGAGCGGATCAACGTGCTGGCGGTGAATACCCGCTCGAACAAGGAAGACAACACCGCGCTGATGTCGCTGACCATCGAGATCCCCGGCCTGGACGCCCTCGGGCGCCTGCTTGGGCGCATCTCGCAGTTGCCGAACATCATCGAGACCCGCCGCAACCGCACGCCTTGATACCTTCCGCCCGCTCCGGATACCGGGGCGGGCGGCGAGGTTTTATCCGCCAGACGAGAGCCGATGATGTACACCCTGGACGATCTGCTGCACCTCATGGCCCGCCTGCGCGATCCGCAATACGGCTGCCCATGGGACCTCAAACAGAATTACGCGAGCATCGTCCCGCACACCCTCGAAGAAGCCTATGAAGTGGCCGACGCCATCGAGCGCGGCGACTTCGAGCACCTGCAAGGCGAACTCGGCGACCTGCTGTTCCAGGTGGTCTATTACAGCCAACTGGCCCGGGAAGAGGGGCGTTTCGAGTTTGCCGGAGTGATCGACAGCATCACCCGCAAGCTGATCCGCCGTCACCCTCATGTCTTCCCCACCGGCGAGCTGTATGCGCCGCTGGACACCCCGTTGCTGGATGAAGAACAGGTCAAGCAGCGCTGGGAAGAAATCAAGGCCGAGGAGCGCGCGGAGAAAAGCGAACCCGAGCAGCTTTCCCTGCTCGACGATGTACCGGCGGCGCTGCCGGCCTTGTCCCGCGCGGCCAAGCTGCAGAAGCGCGCGGCCCAGGTCGGTTTCGACTGGCCGGGACCGCTGCCGGTGCTGGACAAGGTCCGCGAAGAACTGGACGAAGTGCTCGAAGCCATGGCTGAAGGAGACGCGGCGGCGATGGCCGACGAGGTCGGCGACCTGCTGTTCGCCACCGTCAACCTGGCCCGGCACCTGAAGCTCGATCCGGAAAACGCCCTGCGTGGCGCCAATGCCAAGTTCGAACGACGCTTCCGTTTTATCGAGCAGGCATTGCGCGACATAGGTCGTCCGATTGAAGATTGCACCCTCGAAGACTTGGACGCGCTCTGGGGCGAAGCCAAGCGTCAGGAAAAGAACCTGCCCAGCTGCGGCTGAGCTGTTTGCATTAAGTGAGTGAACATCAATGAGCCTTTCCCTTCGCGACCAATTGCTCAAAGCCGGTCTGGTCAACCAGAAGCAGGTCAAGCAGGTCAATAAAGACCAGAAGAAACAGAAACGCCTGGAGCAAAAAGGCCAGGTCGAGGTCGACGACAGCCAGCAGCGCCTGGCCAAGGAAGCGATGGCCGAGAAGGCCGCGCGTGACCAGGAACTCAACCGCCAGCAGCAGGAGAAGGCCGAACAGAAGGCCCGTGCCGCACAGGTCAAGCAATTGATCGACGTGTCCCGCCTGCCGAAGTTGAACACCGAGGACTACTACAACTTCGTCGACGACAAGAAGGTCAAGCGCATCGCGGTCAACGCCCTGGTGCGTAGCAAGCTGAGCAGCGGCTCGCTGGCCATCGTCGCTCACGGCGGGGGTTACGAGATCATCCCGCGGGAAGCGGCGGTGAAGATCCAGGAGCGCGACCCCCAGCGCATCCTGTTGCTCAACACCCAGGTGGAAGAACCGGATGCCGACGATCCGTACGCCGCCTACGTCATCCCCGACGACCTGATGTGGTAACAACGACAAACCCCGCCTCGGCGGGGTTTGTACTTTCTGGGGAGCGGTCAGGACTTCGTCTGCCGGGTTTCCCAGATTTCCAGTTCCATGCGGTAGTGGTGGGCATCGCTTTCGTTGTGGAACATGCCGACCAGTTGGTCCTGCTGGTGCACATCCCAGATGCGCACGCCTGCGGCCACGCCTTCATGGGACAGTTTCGATTCGTCGCGCTCAGTTACTTTGACAGTCATGTGCAAACTCCAAATCCGGTTAACTGCGGCACTCTGTCGCAGGACTCTTTTATAGGGTTTGTTAGCTGGCTAAGTAAATTAAAAGAGCCATGAAAGATGTTTCATGGTTGGTTGGGGAACCGATATACGCGGACGCTGTGGGGCTTGCCGGAGCGCAGAGCCTTTTCGCCGGCAAAAGAAAACCCGCACAAGGCCAATACCAATCAGTTAACCCTATTGGGGCTGCTTTGCAGCCCTTCGCGAGCAAGCTCGCTCCTACCGTGTAGGAGCGAGCTTGCTCGCGAAGGGCCTCAACAGGTTTAACTGACTGGCATTACGCACAAGGCGGGGTTTCGGGTGTTGCCGGCAAGCAGGTCGGTCAGTTGCCCTTGACCGCCTTGCCGTTGACCGTACCGTCCTGCAGCACGATCACGTATTCCTTGCCGTCGGTCTCGACCTGGCGCAGTTGCACCAGCAGGTAGTCCCAGTCCTTTGCGAACCACAGCTCGGTGATGCGCTTGCTCTGGCTCGGGTCGCGCACGCGCTCGACCTTCACCGCATCGACCAGGCCGGTGCGGGTGGTGACTTTCTCGGTGCCGAGCACGCGGAAGTCGTAGGTGTCGATCTCGTCGCCATCCACAACCTGGTAGCTCACGCTCTTCTTGCCGGCGGCCACGTCATGTTGCAGGGCCAACTGGTAGGAAGACTTGTCCAGCACGCCGCGGTTGAGCGGCAGCTTGACGGCGTCACCACGGTCGCTGCCGGTGATCATCTTGGTTGACCAGTCGAAGTCCAGGTCGACTTTCTTCGCCTTGCCCAGGCCGCCACGTTCGAAGTGGTAGCTCTGCGGCAGCAGGGTGTCCTTGTCCAGAGTCAGGGTGCTTTGCTCGGTCAGGCTGGCGATCATCATCGAAGCCTTGAAGTTCAGGCTCCAGGTGCCGTTGGCATTCTTTTCCAGGCTGCGTTCAGCGGTGCCGCTCATGGGCAGTTGCTTCCAGTCGGCGGTGTAGCTGGCCGAGAACGGTTTCAGGTCGGCTGCCTGAAGCGGCAGCGCGAGCACGGCGAGGGCGAAGAGCAGGGCGCGACGCATAAAATCTCCTAGGGTCGTATCAAGTGGCCGCTGGCCGCCAGGGGCTGGCCGTCCAGTAGAGCACCGTGTTCGCCCAGGCGCAAACGGCCTTCGGCGAACCAGCGCACCGCCAGCGGGTAAATCTGATGTTCCTGGCTGTGAACCCTGTGCGCCAGCGTGTCTGGCGTGTCATCCGGCGCCACCGGAATGACTGCCTGTACGACCAGCGGCCCGCCATCGAGTTCCTCGGTGACGAAGTGCACGCTGCAGCCGTGCTCGCGGTCACCGGCTTCCAGCGCCCGCTGGTGGGTGTGCAGGCCCTTGTACTTGGGCAGCAGGGACGGGTGGATGTTGAGCAGGCGCCCCTCGTAGTGACGGACGAAACCGCCGCTGAGGATGCGCATGAACCCGGCCAGGACCACCAGTTGCGGCGAGAAAGCGTCGATGCATTCGATCAGGGCCTGGTCGAAGGCTTCGCGGCCGTCGTAGCCCTTGTGGTCGAGCACGGCGGTGTCGATACCGGCATCGCGGGCGCGTTGCAGGCCGTAGGCATCGGCGCGGTTGGAAATCACGGCGCGGATCCGTACCGGGGAATCCCCGGCACGGGCGCTGTCGATCAGGGCTTGCAGGTTGCTGCCGGAACCCGACAGCAACACCACGACATCGCAGGTCTTGCTTGGCATCAGTGCGCCTTGAGGTTCTTCAGCTCGACCTGGGCGGCGTCTTCGGCGGCGACGCCGATCTGGCCGATCACCCATGGCTGCTCACCGGCTTCGCGCAGGACGTTCAGGGCGGTTTCGACCTTGTCCTGGGCAACGCAGATGACCATGCCGACGCCGCAGTTCAACACGCGGTGCATTTCGTGCTCGTCGACGTTGCCTTGCGCTTGCAGCCAGTCGAAGACCGCCGGGCGTTCCCAGCTCGCGACATCGACCACGGCCTGCGCGCCTTTTGGCAGTACACGCGGGATGTTGTCGAGCAGGCCGCCGCCGGTGATGTGGGCCATGGCCTTCACCGCGCCGGTGTCTTTGATCAGCTTCAGCAGCGGCTTGACGTAAATGCGGGTCGGGGCCATCAGCAGTTCGGTCAGCGGGGTGCCGTCGAGTTGGACCTGCTCAATGTCGGCGCCGGAGACTTCGATGATCTTGCGGATCAGCGAGTAGCCGTTGGAGTGCGGGCCGGAAGACGGCAGGGCGATCAGCGCGTCGCCCGTGGCGACCTTGGAGCCGTCGATGATTTCGGCTTTCTCGACCACCCCGACGCAGAAGCCGGCCAGGTCGTAGTCTTCGCCTTCGTACATGCCGGGCATTTCAGCGGTTTCACCGCCGACCAGCGAGCAGCCAGCCAGTTCGCAGCCGGCGCCGATGCCGGTGACCACGGTGGCGGCAACGTCGACGTTCAGCTTGCCGGTGGCGTAGTAGTCGAGGAAGAACAGCGGCTCGGCGCCGCAGACCACCAGGTCGTTGACGCACATGGCGACCAGGTCCTGGCCGATGCTGTCGTGCTTGTTCAGGTTCAGTGCCAGGCGCAGCTTGGTGCCGACACCGTCGGTGCCCGAGACCAGAACCGGCTGTTTGTAGCCGGCCGGGATTTCACAGAGGGCGCCAAAACCGCCCAGGCCGCCCATGACTTCGGGGCGCGCGGTGCGCTTGGCGACGCCTTTGATGCGTTCGACCAATGCTTCGCCGGCGTCGATGTCTACACCGGCGTCCTTGTAGCTCAGGGAGGGTTGCTTGCTCATGATCCAGGCCTTTAGGGGGGAGGGATTCGGGGGAATCGACCGTGACCTGCCAGGGAGCGGGAAAAAGATCCGCCTGCCTGACCGTCGGCGGTCTGCGAAGGCGCGCGATTTTATCAGGGTTGCCCGGCAGCGGCCATCCTCAGGCCGACGGGCTGGGCCTGAATCCGGTGAAAAACATCGATTCTCCGTGCGCGGCTGGTTGCCTTGTCACGGCCTGTATAAGGTATAGGAAGGGAAACACCGACCCATGAGTGAATTTTGCGCCGTGGCGTGGGTCTTGGCTTCACGCGTCACCTTTCACTTCTTCCTTTATCTGGACAGGAATCCTTCATGCGTTTGCGTTCTTATCTGTTCGGTTGCTGTGTTGCGTTGTTCGGCCTCGCCGCCCAGGCCGAGACCCTCAGTGGGCTGTATCAGGTCCGTGAGCCGGTCAGTGGGCAGGGCGCCGAAGCGCGGGCCCAGGCGACCCAGGCCGCGCTGGATACCTTGGTGCTGCGCCTGACCGGTGACCCGAAGGCGCCGCAGAACCCGGGCCTTGCCGAATTGCGCAAGGACCCGCAACAGATCATCAGCCAGTTCGGCACCGAGGCCGGGCCGCCGGAGACGTTGCTGGTGGAGTTCGATCCGGGCAGCACTGAACGCGCGCTGCGCAAGGCTGGCCTGGCGCTGTGGGGCAACAATCGCCCGGCGATCCTCGGCTGGTGGCTGAATGACGGCACCGAGGGTTCGAACCTGATCGGTGACGGCCAGGGCGCTGCCGAGCCCCTGCGCCGCGCTGCCCAGCACCGTGGTTTGCCACTGCGCCTGCCACTGGGCGATCTCGACGAACAGCTCGTGGCCACCGCGAAGAATCTCGAAGGCACCGACCCGGCGCCGCTCAAGGCGGCATCCGGGCGTTATGGCGCCGACGCCCTGTTGGCCGTGCATGCCACCGAGGCTGAGGGCAAATGGAGCGGCACATGGCGTTTGTGGCTGGGCGAGCAGCGCGAGCAGGGCAAGGTCGAGGGCGCCGATCAGGCTGCCTTGGCCGACGCGGTGATGCTGGCGGTGAGCCAGCGGCTGGCGCCGCGTTTCGTCGCCCGTCCTGGTGCCAGCAGCGAGCAGGCGATCCAGGTGCAGGGTGTCAATCTGGAGCGTTATGCCGAGCTGGGTCGCGTACTGGAGCCGTTCGGCGGTCGTATCACTGAAGTCCAGGGCGATGTCATGACGTGGGAGGCCACCGCCACCGCCGATCAGTTGCGCGCCCAACTGGGGCTGGCGCGCTTGCAGGAGGTTCCGGCCGAAGCCGCTCCGGTCGCACCGGTCACCAACCCGGCGGCGCCTGCGGATGCCTCCGGCGCCGCGCCTGCCCCGGCCCCTGCACCGTTCAACGGTCTGCGTTTTCGCTGGTAAGGAGTTGTGGTGATGATGGATACACGCCGCTGGATGTGGTTCGGCATGGTGTTTCTGCTAGGTGTGCTGCTGTATTTGCTGCACGGAATTCTGTCGCCGTTTCTTATCGGGATTCTCCTGGCCTACCTGGCCGACCCGCTGGTCGATCGCCTGGAACGCGCGGGGCTGTCGCGCACGGCGGGCGTGGTGGTGGTCTTCACCCTGTTCAGTTTGATCCTGCTGGCGATGTTGCTGGTGCTGATCCCGATGCTGGCCAAGCAGCTTGTGCGCCTCTATGAGCTGACGCCGCAGATGCTCGACTGGCTGGAGCATGCGGCGCTGCCGTGGGTGCAGGCCAAGCTGGGGCTGGCCGATGGCTTCTGGAAGTTCGACAAGGTCAAGGCGGCCATTGGCGCGCACATGGGCCAGACCACCGATATTGTCAGCGCGGTGCTGGCCCAGGCGACCGCGTCGAGCCTGGCGCTGCTCGGCTGGCTGGCCAACCTGGTGCTGATCCCGGTGGTGGGCTTCTACCTGCTGCGCGACTGGGACCTGATGATGGCCAAGCTGCGCAGCCTACTGCCGCGTCAGCGCGAGGAGCAGGTGGTGGGGCTGGCGGGGGAGTGCCATGAGGTGCTTGGCGCCTTCGTTCGTGGTCAGTTGCTGGTGATGCTGGCGCTGGGTGTCATCTACGCGGCGGGACTGATGCTGGTGGGCCTCGAACTGGGCCTGCTGATCGGCCTGTTGGCGGGACTGGCGGCCATCGTGCCGTACATGGGCTTCATCATCGGCATCGGCGCGGCGATGATCGCCGGGCTGTTCCAGTTCGGCGGCGACATCTATCCGCTGCTGGGGATCGCCGCAGTATTCATGATCGGCCAGATGCTCGAAGGCATGGTGCTCACGCCGCTGCTGGTGGGCGACCGCATCGGCCTGCACCCGGTGGCGGTGATCTTCGCGATCCTGGCCGGCGGCGAGTTGTTCGGTTTCACCGGTGTGTTGCTGGCGTTGCCGGCGGCGGCGGTGATCATGGTGCTGCTGCGTCATGCGCACGACTTCTATAAAAGGTCGGACATGTATGGCGAGAAAATAGACCCCGAGCTTTAAGTAATGGCTAAAGGCTTGCAACGTGCCTGAGTGCCCGGCGCAAGCCTTTGATTTTCCTTGTGGTCTTCGCTCATTGTGCGACCGACGTCACGGGTATAGACTTTGCAGACTTTTACCAAGGGCCCTTTGCGGTTCCTCGCAACCGCCCAGCCAGCATGAAACCGATCCAGTTGCCCCTGGGTGTGCGTCTGCGTGATGACGCCACCTTCATCAACTACTATCCGGGTGCCAACGCCGCCGCACTGGGCTACGTCGAGCGACTCTGCGAAGCCGACGCCGGCTGGACCGAGAGCCTGATCTACCTGTGGGGCAAGCAGGGTGTCGGACGTACCCACCTGTTGCAGGCGGCCTGTTTGCGTTTCGAGCAGATGGGCGAGCCGGCGGTCTACTTGCCTCTGGCGCAATTGCTCGACCGTGGCGTCGAACTCCTGGATCACCTCGAACAGTACGAACTGGTCTGCATCGACGACCTGCAGACCATCGCCGGCAAGCCGGAGTGGGAAGAGGCGATGTTCCACCTGTTCAACCGCCTGCGTGACAGTGGCCGGCGCCTGTTGATCGCGGCCTCCAGCTCGCCGCGCGAACTGCCGATCAAACTCGCCGACCTCAAGTCGCGCCTGACCATGGCGCTGATTTTCCAGATGCGTGCGCTGTCCGACGAAGACAAGCTGCGCGCCCTGCAATTGCGGGCTTCGCGTCGCGGCCTGCACATGACCGACGAGGTCGGGCACTTCATCCTCACCCGCGGTACCCGCAGTATGAGCGCGCTGTTCGACCTGCTGGAACGCCTCGATCAGGCGTCGCTGCAGGCACAACGCAAGCTGACCATCCCGTTTTTGAAGGAGACGCTGGGCTGGTAAACAGCGTCCCAGAGCCTCGGCACATAAAAGTCACATTTTTTTCGATTGAATTTGCAAATCGAATCGATAGAAGGCATAGTCTCGGCTTCTTTGAATTCCAGACACGGTCGTGCCCATGCTAAATCGCTTCGCACCCCTCGTGCCCCTCGCACTCGTGACACTGCTTTTCGGCTGCGCTGCCCACAGCCCGGTTTCGCAACAGCAAGATCACAGTTCCATCTCTGCCAAGGTCGCCACCCAGCCTTCCGCCGACGTTTCGGTGTTCGAAGAAGAGCTGGCCACCGAGGAAGAACTGGAACAATTCTCCTCTTCCAAGCCTTATCAACTGCCGGTGCTGGCTGACAGCATCCTCGAGCGTGGCATGTCGCTGATCGGTACCCGCTACCGCTTCGGTGGCACCTCCGAGCAGTCGGGCTTCGATTGCAGTGGTTTCATCGGTTACCTGTTCCGCGAAGAAGCCGGCATGAACCTGCCGCGCTCCACCCGCGAAATGATCAACGTCGATGCCCCGCTGGTCTCGCGCAACAACCTCAAGCCGGGTGACCTGCTGTTCTTCAGCACCAACGGCCGCGGTCGCGTCAGCCACGCCGGTATCTACCTCGGCGACAACCAGTTCATTCACTCCAGCAGCCGTCGCAGCGGTGGCGTGCGTATCGACAGCCTCGGCGATCGCTACTGGAGCAAGACGTTCATCGAAGCCAAGCGCGCGCTGGCAATGGCACCGACCACGCTCTCGCGCAACTGATTTCTTCGTAGCGTCATGGACACGGCGACGATGCTGAAAAGCTCGTCGCCGTGCGTGTTTACAGAAAGCGTCTAATCTTGATTCTCACCACTTTGCCGGCATCCAGCCGGGCAGCTTCAGACAGGATGTTCTGACGATGTCGATAATGGCGCGCTTAGCGGTATTGTCCCTGGCGGCACTGATCAGTGCCTGTTCCAGCCACGCCCCGACCCCGCCCCAGTTGGTCCAGCCGGCGTTCACTTCTCCTCAGGTGTATTTCTCTCCCGTCGCCGAAGACGTGCTGTTTCGCGCGCTTGGCCTGGTGGGCACGCCCTATCGCTGGGGTGGCAACACGCCGGATGCCGGCTTCGATTGCAGCGGCCTGATTGGCTACGTCTACCGTGACGCCGCGGGCATCGCCTTGCCGCGCTCGACCCGCGAGATGATCGTCATGGGCGCGCCGAACGTGTCCCGCGATGCCTTGCAGTCCGGCGACCTGGTGTTCTTCGCCACCAATGGCGGCAGTCAGGTCAACCATGCGGGCATCTATGTCGGCGAGGGGCGCTTCGTCCATGCGCCGTCCACAGGCGGGACGGTGCGGCTGGACTATCTGTCGAACAACTACTGGCAAAAGTCCTACCTCAACGCCAAACGTGTGCTGCAAGGCAACCATCTGGCGCACAACCCCTGATTACGCCGAGGTAAGCGATGACCGGTCAGACGCTTTACCTCGACGATGCGCTCTACGATTACCTCAAGCGCGTCTCCTTGCGCGAAACGCCGTTGCTGGCGCGCCTTCGCGCTGAAACCGCCGCGCGACCGAATTCCAATTGGCAGGTAGCCCCCGAGCAGGGGCAGTTGCTGGCGCTGCTGGTGCGCTTGAGCGGTGCGCGCCGATTGATCGAGGTGGGTACCTTCACCGGCTACAGCGCGCTGTGCATGGCCGACGCCTTGCCGGCGGACGGTGAACTGCTGTGCTGCGACCTGCCGGGCGACTACCACGACATCGCTCGCCGCTACTGGCGGGAGGCGGGCGTGGAACGCCGCATCGACCTGCGCCCAGGTCCGGCGCTGGACACCTTGGCGACGCTGGCGGACGGCGCGTTCGACCTGATCTTCATCGATGCCGACAAGGCCAATTACCCACGCTACCTCGAAGAGGCCCTGCGGCTGCTGCGCCAGGGTGGCGTCGTGCTGTTCGACAACACCTTATGGAGCGGCCGGGTGTTGCAGGCGCAGCCGGACAGCGAGGACACCCGCGCCATCCAGGCCTTGAACCTGGCGCTGCGTGACGATGTGCGGGTGGATTTGTCGCTGCTGCCGCTGGGTGACGGCCTGACGCTGTGTCGCAAGCGCTGAACGTTCTCAAGGCGCCTTGCTGACCCGCCAGATCACATTGCCCACGTCATCGGCCACCAGCAGGCCGCCGCGCTGGTCGTTGATCACGCCCACTGGCCGGCCCATGGCCTTGCCGTCGTCGTTGAGGAATCCGGTAAGCAGGTCGATCGGTTTGCCCGCTGGTTTGCCCGCAGTACTGAACGGCACGAACACCACTTTGTAGCCACTGTGCGGCTTGCGGTTCCAGGAGCCGTGCTGGCCGATGAACGCGCCCTGGTCGAACGGCGGCGGGAGGACGCCGGGTTCGGCGAAGGTCAGGCCGAGAGACGCGGTGTGTGGGCCGACCGCGTAGTCCGGGGCGATGGCCTTGGCCACCAGGTTCGGGTCCTGCGGCTGCACGCGCACATCCACATGCTGGCCGTAATAGCTGAACGGCCAGCCATAGAAACCGCCGTCACGCACCGAGGTGATGTAGTCCGGCACCAGATCGCTGCCGATTTCGTCACGCTCGTTCACCGCCGTCCACAGTTGCCCGCTGCGCGGTTCCCAAGCCAGGCCATTGGGGTTGCGCAGGCCCGAGGCGAAGATTCGGTGGTTGCCGCTGGCCGGGTCGATTTCCCAGATCGCCGCGCGGCCTTCTTCCTTGTCCAGGCCGTTCTCGGCGACGTTGCTGTTGGAGCCGACGGTGACGTAGAGCTTCTTGCCGTCGCGGCTGGCAATCACGTTCTTGGTCCAGTGGTGGTTCAGCGGGCCACCGGGCAGTTCGGCGACGACTTCGCCGGGCGTGTTGATTACCGTGGCGCCGGCCTCGTACTTGAAGCGCAGCAGGCGATCAGTGTCGGCCACGTAGAGATCGTTGCCCACCAAGGTCATGCCGAACGGGGAGTTGAGGTTCATCAGAAAGACCGTGCGGGTTTCCGCGACGCCATCGCCGTCGGTATCGCGCAGCAGGCTGATGCGGTTGGCGCTGGGTACGGCGGCGCCAGCGCGGGCCATGACCTTGTTCATCACCCAGCCCTTGATGCCCTTGCCGTCTTCGGGCTTCGGCGGCGCGTTGGTTTCCGCCACCAGGACGTCGCCGTTGGGCAGCACGTACAGCCAGCGCGGATGGTCCAGGCCGCTAGCGAAGGCCACCACCTGGGTGCCGGGCGCCGTGGCGGGCTTGGCGCCTTTCGGCCAGCCGACCGCGGGGGCGATGTTCACGGTGGGGATCAGGGTCTTGTTCGGTTCCGGCAGTTGCGGCGCCGGGCCGCTGCCGTCGGTGACCTGGAGCCGGGCGGTTTCACCGCAGGCGGTCAGGCCGGTAGTGATCGCCAGTAGAACTGCAATGCGTAGTGAAGACATGTGCGACTCCTCGGGGAACGGGTGCTTATAAGGAGTCAGAGGTGGATCGGAGAAGGGAGGTTCAATTGTCGGGGCCGCGGGCGGCCCCGACAATCTTCAGGCTTGCTTCAGCAACAAGGCCACGCCCGGATAGTACTGACCAAACTCGTCATGCAATTTCCGATAGCCATACGGGAAACACCAAGCAATGGCGCAGGCGTTGTGCTTTTGCAGGTCGTCCACCAGGTCCTGCAGTTCCTCGGGGCTGACATGCTGGCCGAGCTTGCACGGGCTGGCGAACAGCGCGGCGATCTTCAATTGGCTCGGGTAAGCGATCGCGCGCGCGCTGGCGCCGACGTCCTGCAAGGCCGCGTTCAGGTCCAGCCGGCCGACCTTCGGCCAGCGCTGGCCGGCATGCAGGTACGCCGACTCTTCGCGGCTGGCGATCAGCAAGTCGCAGCGAGCATCCCGCTCGCCCTCGTCGCGTTGCTTCTTGCTCTGGAAGTCCTGAAGGGTGACCAGCTCGGCTTGCCAGATGGCCGCCGAGAGGATCCCGAGGTTGCCCTGGAGCCCTTGCCAGTAAGGCCCTTCGTTGTCGCCGAGGGTCTGGTTGAAGCGTTCGATGCATTCGCTCCAACGCTCCAGCGCCGGGCGCAGGAATTCCAGGCGAGGATTGTTGATGATCAGGCCTTGCATGCTGCTCTCCTTTCGTAATTGTTGTACGAGTACAGCGGAAAAACGTGGCACTTTGATATCACTCGACTGAGTGTTGCACAAGACGACAGAAACGCCATCGGTCGCCTCGTAACGGGCGCCTTTCATTGACGCTCCGGGTCCAACCCTCTAACCTTTGCGGCTTGTTTCAGGTGCTCTGTGGCCCGCCGGCCGACAGGGTGAAACAGGGAAGCCGGTGAGCACGCCAGACGTGCGATTCCGGCGCTGCCCCCGCAACGGTAAATGAGTCAAGGCTGCGCATGGCCACTGGGTGTCGTCACCCGGGAAGGCGCCCGGCCAGGATCTGAAGATCCGCTCATGAGCCCGGAGACCGGCCTGCAAACAGTCAACGGCATCACGGAGGGTGATGCGCGGTTTTCCGGGCCTCGTCGCCCGGCTCCTGCGCGTTCCGTGTGCCACTACCCCCTTCATCTGTCGATGCCCCCAGCCTTGTCGCGCCAGCGGACAAGCCGCGCCGACAGTGGCCCGCGGAGATCCCGATGACCGAATCCACCGAACGTGACGAACGCCACCTGGCGCGCATGCTGCGCAAAAAGGCGGTGATCGACGAGCGCATCGCCAACTCCCCAAATGAATGTGGCCTGTTGCTGGTACTCAGCGGCAATGGTAAGGGCAAAAGCAGCTCGGCCTTCGGCATGCTCGCCCGGGCCCTCGGCCACGGCATGCAGTGCGGCGTGGTGCAGTTCATCAAGGGGCGCAACGCCACCGGCGAAGAGCTGTTTTTCCGCCGCTTCCCCGAGCAGGTGCGCTACCACGTGATGGGCGAGGGCTTCACCTGGGAAACCCAGGACCGCCAGCGCGACATCGCCGCCGCCGAAGCCGCCTGGGCGGTGTCCCGGCAACTGCTGCAGGACCCGAGCATCGGCTTCGTGGTGCTCGATGAGCTGAACATCGCCCTCAAGCACGGCTACCTCGACCTCGAACAGGTGCTGTCCGACTTGCAGGCCCGCCCGCCAATGCAACACGTGATCGTCACTGGCCGCGGGGCCAAGGACGAAATGATCGAACTGGCCGACACCGTCACGGAGATGGGCATGATCAAACACGCTTTCCAGGCCGGCATCCGTGCCCAGAAGGGCGTCGAACTATGAGCGACACCCGGCATTGCCCGGCGGTACTGATCGCCGCGCCGGCTTCCGGCCAGGGCAAGACCACCGTGACCGCGGCCCTGGCCCGTCTGCACCGCAACCAGGGGCGCAAGGTCCGGGTGTTCAAGTGCGGCCCGGATTTCCTCGACCCGATGATTCTCGAACGCGCCAGTGGGGCGCCGGTGTACCAGCTCGACCTGTGGATGGTCGGCGCCGAGGAAAGCCGGCGTCTGCTCTGGGAAGCGGCGGCCGAGGCCGACCTGATCCTGATCGAAGGGGTCATGGGGCTGTTCGACGGCACGCCGTCCAGCGCCGACCTGGCGCGGCATTTTGGCGTGCCGGTGCTGGCAGTGATCGACGGCACGGCCATGGCGCAGACCTTCGGTGCCCTGGCCCTCGGCCTGGCGCGTTATCAGGCGGACCTGCCGTTCGCCGGGGTGCTGGCCAACCGGGTCGGCTCGCTGCGCCACGCGCAACTGCTGGAAGGCAGCCTGACCGAAGGGCTGCGCTGGTATGGCGGGCTGTCGCGGGAGACCGGGATCGAACTGCCGAGTCGCCACCTCGGGCTGGTCCAGGCCAGCGAACTGACCGACCTCGACCTGCGCCTCGATGCCGCCGCCAAGGCGCTGGGCGACAGTTGCCAGTCGGCCTTGCCGCCGCCGGTGGCGTTCAGCGGGCCGGCGCCGCGCAGCATCGAGCGGCGTCTTGAGGGCGTGCGTATTGCCGTGGCCCGCGACGAAGCGTTCGCCTTCACCTACGGCGCCAACCTCGAACTGCTGCGGGCGATGGGCGCTGAGCTGAGTTTCTTCTCGCCGGTCCACGACCGCGAAATCCCGCCGGCCGACAGCCTGTACCTGCCCGGCGGCTACCCGGAACTGCACCACCACACCCTCGCCGCGAACGCACCGATGCTGGCGGCCATCCGCGCCCACCATCAGGCGGGCAAGCCGTTGCTGGCCGAGTGCGGCGGCATGCTCTTCCTGCTCGATGCGCTGACCGATGTCGCGGGCGAGCGTGCCGAGCTGGCCGGGCTGCTGTCCGGTGAAGCGGTGATGCAGAAGCGTCTGGCCGCGCTGGCCCTGCAAGCGGTGGAACTGCCGGAAGGCACCCTGCGCGGGCACACCTACCACCATTCCCTGACCAGCACCGCACTGGAACCCATCGCTCGCGGCCAGAGCCCCAACGGCGGGCGCGGCGCCGAAGCGGTGTACCGCCTTGGCCGGTTGACCGCCTCGTACGTGCATTTCTACTTCCCGTCCAACCCCGACGCGACGGCGGCGCTGCTGGCACCATGAGCGCACACGCCTACAGCGAGGCCGAGCGCGCGGCGATCTACCGTGCCATTGGCGAGCGCCGCGACATGCGTCATTTCAGCGGCGGCGAGGTCGCGCCCGAGCTGCTTGTCCGCCTGCTTGAAGCCGCGCACCAGGCGCCGAGCGTCGGCCTGATGCAGCCCTGGCGGTTTATCCGCATCACCCGCCGCGACCTGCGCCAGCGCATCCAGGCGCTGGTGGAGGACGAGCGGATACGCACCGCCGAAGCGCTGGGACAGCGCTCCGATGAATTCATGAAACTCAAGGTCGAAGGCATCAACGACTGCGCCGAAGTGCTGGTCGCCGCGCTGATGGACAAGCGCGAGGCGCATATTTTCGGCCGTCGCACCTTGCCGGAAATGGACCTCGCCTCGCTGTCGTGCGCCATTCAGAACCTGTGGCTGGCGGCCCGCGCCGAGGGCTTGGGCATGGGCTGGGTGTCGCTGTTCGATCCGCAGGCACTGGCCGATCTGCTGGGCATGCCGGCGGGGGCCAAGCCGCTGGCGATTCTTTGCCTGGGCCCGGTGCACGAATTTTATCCGGCGCCAATGCTGGCGCTGGAAGGCTGGACCACGCCACGACCGCTGGCGGACATGCTGTTTGAAAACCACTGGGGAGAAACCGAATGAGTGTGGCCTTGCTGACCGTGGCCGGGGTGGCGCTGGACGCGCTGCTGGGCGAACCGCGGCGCTGGCATCCGCTGGTCGCGTTCGGAAACATGGCCGGGCGCCTGGAGCAGCGTTTCAACGCCGGCGGGCGCGGCTGGCGCAGCCATGGCGTCACCGCCTGGGTTCTCGCGGTGGTGCCGTTGACGCTGCTGGCCACCGCCTTGTCCTGGCTGCCGTATATCGGCTGGCTGGTGGAAATCCTCGCGCTGTACTGCGCCCTCGGCTTGCGCAGCCTCGGCGAGCATGTGCAGCCGGTGGCCGATGCCCTGCGCGGCGGCGACCTCGACGAAGCGCGCAAACGCGTGGGCTATCTGGTCAGCCGGCAGACCAGTGAGCTGGACGACACCGCCGTGGCCCGCGCCGCCACCGAATCGGTGCTGGAGAACGGTAGCGACGCGGTGTTCGCCGCGCTGTTCTGGTTCGTCGTCGCGGGTGCGCCGGGGGTGGTGCTCTATCGCCTGAGCAACACGCTGGATGCCATGTGGGGTTACCGCAACGAACGCTTCGAGCGCTTTGGCTGGGCCGCGGCGCGTATCGACGACGTGCTCAATTACCTGCCGGCGCGGTTGGTGGCGCTGACCTACGCGCTGCTGGGCAAGACCCGCCTGGCGCTCAAATGCTGGCGCCAGCAGGCGCCGCACTGGGACAGCCCCAACGCTGGCCCGGTGATGGCGGCGGGGGCGGGTGCCCTGGGCGTCGAGCTGGGTGGGCCGGCGGTCTATCACGGTGAACTGCACGAGCGCGCCCGCCTGGGCGAAGGCCCGGCGGCCGACGCCGGATCCATCGAGCGCGGCTGGCGGCTGGTGCGTCAGGGCGTCTGGTTGTGGCTGTTGCTGCTGTGCCTGGGAGCCGAATTCTATGCTTGAACACGGTGGCCGCTTGCTGCGGGCGATCGAGCACTACGGCATCGCCCGCGAGGACTGGCTGGACCTGTCCAGCGGCATCGCGCCCTGGTCTTTTCCGATCCCCGAGATTCCACTGCGCGCCTGGGCGCGACTGCCTGAAACCGATGATGGCCTGGAGCAGGCTGCGGCCGAGTATTACGGCGTTTCGCACCTGCTGCCGGTGGCCGGCTCGCAGGCGGCGATCCAGGCGCTGCCGCGCTTGCGCCCGCGCGGCACCGTCGGCGTGCTCTCGCCGTGCTATGCCGAGCATGCCGAAGGCTGGCGCCGCGCTGGCCATCACGTGCTGGAACTGAGCGAGGAACAGCTCGCCGGGCAACTCGACCACCTCGACGTGCTGGTGGTGGTCAACCCCAACAATCCCACGGGCCGCCTGCTGCCGGCGGACACCTTGCTCGACTGGCATCAGCGCCTGTCGCGTCACGGCGGCTGGCTGCTGGTGGACGAAGCCTTCATGGACAACACGCCGGCGCACAGCATCGCCGCCCACAGCGCGCGCGAGGGCCTGATCGTCCTGCGTTCGTTCGGCAAGTTCTTCGGCCTGGCCGGCGTGCGCCTCGGCTGTGTGCTGGCCGAGCCGTTGCTGCTGCGGGCGCTGGCCGAAGAGCTGGGGCCGTGGTCTGTCAGCGGTCCGACCCGGGCGCTGGCCCAGGCCTGTTTCACTGATCTGGCCAGCCAGCGCCAGCAGACCGAACGCTGCGCCGCCGCCAGCGCCCGTCTCGCCGCGCTGCTGGACAGCGCCGGACTCACGCCCGCCGGCGGCTGCGACCTGTTCCAGTACCTGCGCCATGACCAGGCCGCCGCGATTCACGACTTCATGGCCCGGCGCGGCATTCTCCTGCGCCTGTTCGATCATCCCCCGAGCCTGCGCTTCGGCCTGCCCGCCGAGGATGCCGACTGGCAGCGGCTCGCCGTGGCGCTCGACGACTACCGCAAGGAAACGCCATGACCACCCTGATGGTGCAAGGCACTACCTCCGATGCCGGCAAGAGCACGCTGGTGACCGCGCTGTGTCGCTGGCTGAAACGCCAGGGCGTCGGCGTGGTGCCGTTCAAGCCGCAGAACATGGCGCTGAACAGCGCGGTGACCGCCGACGGCGGCGAGATCGGCCGCGCTCAGGCGGTCCAGGCCCAGGCCGCGGGCCTGGAACCGCACACCGACATGAACCCGGTGCTGCTCAAGCCCAACAGCGACACGGGCGCGCAGGTCATCATCCATGGCCGCGCGGTCACCAGCATGAACGCGGTGGCCTATCACGACTACAAGGCCATCGCCATGCAGGCGGTGCTGGCCTCGCATCAGCGGCTCAGCGCCGGTTGGCCGGTGGTGATGGTGGAAGGCGCCGGCTCGCCGGCCGAGATCAACCTGCGCGCGGGTGATATCGCCAACATGGGCTTCGCCGAGGCGGTGGACTGCCCGGTGATCCTGATCGCCGACATCAACCGCGGCGGCGTCTTCGCCCATCTGGTCGGCACGTTGGAGTTGCTTTCGCCGAGCGAGCAGGCGCGGGTCAAGGGTTTCGTCATCAACCGTTTTCGTGGCGACATCGCGCTGTTGCAGCCGGGCCTGGACTGGCTGGAGGCGCGCACCGGCAAACCGGTGCTCGGCGTGCTGCCCTACGTCACCGACCTGCACTTGGAAGCCGAGGACGGTCTCGACCGGCGCCAGGGCGAAAAAGCCGAGCAGGTACTCAAAGTGATCGTGCCGGTGCTGCCGCGCATCAGTAACCACACCGATTTCGACCCGCTGCGCCTGCACCCGCAAGTGGACCTGCAATTCATCGGCCCCGGCCAGCCGATTCCGCCCGCCGATCTGATTATCCTGCCTGGCTCAAAAAGCGTGCGCGGCGACCTCGCGCAACTTCGCGAGCGCGGCTGGGAACAGGCCATCACCCGGCACCTGCGCTACGGCGGCAAGGTTCTGGGGATTTGCGGCGGCCTGCAGATGCTCGGGCGCGAGGTGCATGATCCGCTGGGTCTGGAAGGCGCCGCTGGCAGCAGTCCGGGCCTGGGCCTGCTGGACTACGCCACGGTGCTGGAAACCCACAAGCAACTGCGCAATGTCAGCGGCGTCCTTGAGTTGGAGCAGGCGGCGATCAGCGGTTACGAGATTCATGCCGGCGTGACCCGCGGCGCGGCCCTGGACCGCCCGGCGGTGAACTTGGCCGATGGCCGTCGCGACGGTGCCATCAGCGCCGACGGGCAGATCCTCGCCACTTACCTGCACGGCCTGTTCGAAGCGCCGGACTCTTGCACCGCGTTGCTGCGCTGGGCCGGGCTGAGGGAGGTCCAGCGGGTCGACTATCACGCCCTGCGCGAACGCGATATCGAACGCCTGGCCGACTTGGTGGATGCCCACCTGGATTGCGCCCGGCTCCGTCAACTCTGTGGGCTCGACTGACATGCTCAACCTGATTCTCGGTGGCGCCCGCTCGGGCAAGAGCCGCCTGGCCGAACAGCGTGCCGCGGCCAGCGGCCTGGCGGTGACCTACATCGCCACCAGCGAACCGCTCGACGGTGAAATGAACGCCCGGGTGCAACTGCACCGCGAGCGCCGCCCCGCCGAATGGGCCCTGATCGAAGAACCCGTGGCCCTGGCCCGAGTCCTCCAGGCCGAGGCCGCGAGCGACCGTTGCCTGCTGGTGGACTGCCTGACCCTGTGGCTGACCAACCTGCTGATGCTCGAAGACCCGCAGCGCCTGGCCGCCGAGCGCGACGCGCTGCTGGCCTGCCTGCCGACACTGCCGGGCGAGATCATCCTGGTCAGCAATGAAACCGGCCTTGGCGTGGTGCCCATGGGCGAACTGACCCGGCGTTACGTCGATGAAGCCGGCTGGTTGCATCAAGCCATCGCCGAACGTTGCCAGCGCGTGGTGCTGACTGTCGCGGGCCTGCCGCTTTTCCTCAAAGGAGCCGAATCATGAGTCAAACCTGGTGGCTGAACCCTTGTCGCGCCGCCGACGAATCGGTGCGCGATGCCGCGCTGGCGCGTCAGCAACAACTGACCAAACCGGCCGGCTCCCTCGGCCGGCTGGAGCAGGTGGCAGTAACCCTGGCCGCGCTGCAGGGGCGGGTGAAACCGGCGCTGGAACAGGTCTGGATCAGCATTTTCGCGGGTGACCACGGGGTGGTGGCCGAAGGTATTTCCGCTTATCCGCAAGAAGTCACCGGGCAGATGCTGCTGAATTTCGTCAGCGGCGGCGCGGCCATCAGCGTGCTTGCCCGGCAACTGGACGCTCGCCTGGAAGTGGTGGATCTGGGCACGGTGAACCTGGCGCTGGACCTGCCTGGCGTGCGCCATCTGCGCATCGCCCCCGGCACTGCCAACTTCGCCCGCGAGCCGGCGATGACCGACGAGCAGGGCCGGCAGGCGTTGCAAGCGGGTCGCGACAGCGCGTTGCGGGCGGTGGCGGCGGGTGCGCGGCTGTTTATCGGCGGCGAGATGGGCATCGGCAACACCACCGCCGCCAGCGCCCTGGCCTGCGCGTTGCTCGGCTGCCCGGCGACGGAGCTGAGCGGGCCGGGCACCGGCCTGGATGCGGCGGGCGTGCGGCACAAGGCGGCGGTGATCGAGGCGGCGCTGAAGCGTCATGCCGGGGTGAGCGGCGATCCGCTGCAGGCGCTGTTGCATGTCGGCGGCCTGGAAATCGCGGCGCTGGTCGGCGCTTATCTGGCCTGCGCTCAGGAAGGCGTGGCGGTGCTGGTGGACGGGTTTATCTGCACCGTGGCGGCGCTGGTGGCGGTACGGATCAATCCGTCTTGCCGTGAATGGCTGTTCTTCGGTCATCGCGGCGCCGAGCCGGGCCATCGCCGCGTGCTGGCGGAGCTGGGCGGCGAGCCGCTGCTGGAACTGGGCCTGCGCCTGGGCGAGGGCAGTGGCGCGGCGCTGGCGGTGCCGCTGCTGCGCCTGGCCTGCGATCTGCACGGGCAGATGGCGACATTCGCCGAAGCCGCGGTGGCGGACCGTCCGGCATGATCCTCGACCTGCTGCGGCACGGTGAAACCGAACTGGGCGGCGGCTTTCGCGGCAGCCTTGATGACGCCTTGACTGAGCAGGGTTGGGCGCAGATGCACGCTGCGGTGTCCGAGGTCGGGCCTTGGGATCAACTGGTGAGTTCACCGTTGCAGCGCTGCGCGCGCTTCGCCGAGGTCCTGGCCGCGCGTCTGGAGCTGCCGTTGGCATTGGAGCCGGGACTTCAGGAACTGCATTTCGGCGACTGGGAAGGGCGCAGCGCCCTCGATCTGATGCAAGACCACGAACAGGCGCTGGGCCAGTTCTGGGCCGACCCCTACGGTTTCACCCCGCCGGGGGGCGAGCCGGTGGACGCGTTTTCCACGCGGGTGCTGGCCGCGTTGGAGCGGTTGCAATTGGCTTATGCCGGTCAGCGGGTGTTGCTGGTGACGCATGGCGGGGTCATGCGCCTGTTGCTGGCGCGCGCCCGTGGGTTGCCCCGTGAGCAGTTGTTGCAGGTGCAGGTCGGCCATGGTGCGCTGCATCGGCTGGATGTCGAGGCGGGTGGCCGGTTGCGGGAGATCTGCTGATGTTGCCATTCTGGATCGCCTTGCAGTTCCTCAGCAGCCTGCCGGTGACCTTGCCGGGCATGCCATCGCCCCAGCAGAACGGGCGGTCGCTGCTCTTCTATCCGTTGGTGGGGCTGTTGTTCGGTGTGCTGCTCTGGGGCTTGAACACCGTGTTGGCCGGCAGCCCGCCGCTGTTGCATGCGGCGCTGCTGCTGAGTGCCTGGGTCGCCTTGAGCGGTGGCCTGCACCTGGACGGGCTGGCCGATAGCGCCGATGCCTGGCTGGGTGGTTTCGGCGATCGCGAGCGCACGCTGACCATCATGAAGGACCCGCGTAGCGGGCCGATTGCGGTGGTTACGCTGGTGTTGGTGCTGCTGCTCAAGTTCTGCGCGTTGCTGGCCCTGATTGAGGCGGGGCAGGGCGCACTGCTGTTGCTCGCACCCGTGATAGGGCGGGCGGCGATGCTGGCGCTGTTTCTCACTACGCCCTATGTGCGGCCCGGCGGCCTCGGCCAGGCGCTGGCCGAACACCTGCCGCGTCGTGGCGCGACCTGGATGTTGTTGCTGAGTGGCGCGGGTTGTCTGCTCATGGGCGGCGGGGCGGCGGCAGTGGCATTGCTGGCGGCGGCGCTGGCCTTTTTCGCCTTGCGTCGCTCGATGATGCGACGACTGGGCGGCACCACCGGCGATACCGCTGGCGCCTTGCTGGAGTTGCTGGAAACGGTGGTTTTGTTGAGCCTTGCCCTGGGGCTCGGCTGAAATGTTTTGTTGCGTTTGTCGAGATGCGGGTATATACACGCTTTCATGTTGACCGGTATTTGCATCTGCACTCATCTGCGTCGCGCTGCCCGAGGGGTAAGCCGGCATTACGACGAAGCCCTCGAAGGCTTCGGCATCAATGTCGCCCAGTTTTCCCTGCTGCGGCACCTGCAACGCCTCGACAAGCCCAGTATTTCGTCCTTGGCCGACGCCATGGGTCTGGACCGCAGCACCCTGGGCCGCAACCTCAAGGTGTTGCAGGCTGACGGTTTGGTGGCCATGACCGAGGGCGATGACTTGCGCAATCGCCTGGTGTTGCTCACCGAGCAGGGCAAGGCCCGCTTGCAGGCCGCCGAACCCGCCTGGGAGCAGGCTCAGGAACGGCTGGTGGACACCCTGGGTGAAACGCAGCGCGATGAGCTGGTCCGCTTGCTGAAACAGTTGGCCTGAGTTTTAACGACCTTAAGCGGGTATATACCCGCAAATAATTTCCGGCACAGGAGAGAAGAACAATGACATCCGTATGGCGAACCAGTGGCTGGCTGTTGCTGGGCGCGGCGCTGATCCTGGCGTTGTCGCTGGGCGTGCGACACGGCTTCGGCCTGTTCCTGGCGCCGATGAGTGCCGAATTCGGCTGGGGCCGCGGCGTCTTCGCCTTTGCCATTGCCTTGCAGAACCTGGTCTGGGGCCTGGCCCAGCCTTTCGCCGGCGCTTTGGCCGATCGGTTGGGCGCGGCGAAAGTGGTGGTCATCGGCGGCATCCTCTACGCCTGTGGCCTGGTGCTGATGGGCATGTCGGACTCGCCTGTCACGCTGTCCCTCAGCGCCGGCTTGCTGATCGGTATCGGCCTGTCCGGCACCTCGTTCTCGGTGATCCTCGGTGTGGTTGGTCGCGCCGTCCCCCCGGAAAAACGCAGCATGGCCATGGGTATCGCCAGCGCTGCCGGCTCGTTCGGCCAGTTCGCCATGCTTCCTGGCACCCTCGGTTTGATCAACTGGTTGGGTTGGTCGCTGGCGTTGTTGGCGCTGGGCCTGATGGTGGCGTTCATCGTGCCGCTGGTGAGCATGCTCAAGGACCGTCCGTTGCCGGCCCAGGGTCATGAACAGACCCTCGGCGAGGCCCTGCGCGAAGCCTGTTCGCACACGGGTTTCTGGCTGTTGGCGCTGGGCTTCTTCGTGTGCGGTTTCCAGGTGGTGTTCATCGGCGTGCACCTGCCGGCCTACCTGGTGGACCAGCACCTGCCGGCGACCACTGGGACCACGGTGCTGGCGCTAGTCGGCCTGTTCAATATCGTCGGCACCTACACCGCCGGCTGGCTTGGCGGGCGGATGTCCAAGCCGCGCCTGCTGGCTGCGCTGTACCTGCTGCGTAGCGTGGTCATCGTGCTGTTCCTGTGGGCGCCGATCACCACGTTCAGCGCCTACCTGTTCGGTATCGCCATGGGCCTGCTGTGGCTGTCCACCGTGCCGCTGACCAACGGCACCGTGGCGACCCTGTTCGGCGTGCGCAATCTGTCGATGCTCGGCGGTATCGTCTTCCTCTTCCACCAATTGGGCGCTTTCCTGGGCGGCTGGCTGGGCGGGGTGGTCTACGACCAGACCGGTAACTACGACCTGGTCTGGCAGATTTCCATTGTGCTCAGCCTGCTGGCGGCGGCGTTGAACTGGCCGGTGCGCGAGCGTCCCGTGGCGCGTCTGCAAGCCACGGCGGGGGCGGCGTGAGTCGTTACGGTCTGTGGTTGGTCGGGCTGTCGCTGGCAGCCCTGCTGCTGGTGCTGGCCTGGTGGGGCTGGCAAAAAGGCGGGCTCGCCCTGATGCAATTGGGCATGGGCGTCTGTTAGGCGTAGGCTGACGGTTCGCACCCCAAAAGGAGAACCTTCATGCACGTACGCCGCCTGTTGATTGCCTCACTCCTGCTCGGCTTCAGTGGTTTCGCCCTGGCCGATGGCTGCCCGGCCTTGCTCCAGGGCGAACTGCCGAAACTGCGCGCCAAGGAGCGGATCGATCTGTGCGAGCAGTTCGCCGGCAAGCCGCTGGTGGTGGTCAACACCGCCAGCTATTGCGGTTTCGCCCCGCAGTTCGAAGGGCTCGAAGCGGTCTACAAGGAGTACCACGGACAAGGGCTGGAAATGCTCGGGGTGCCGTCCAATGACTTCAAGCAGGAAGACGCCGACAGCGAGAAGACCGCCAAGGTCTGCTACGCCAACTACGGCGTGACCTTCATCATGACCGAGCCGCAGCGGGTGCGCGGCGATGACGCCACGCCGCTGTTTCGCGAGCTGGCGCAGCAGAGCAGCGCGCCGAAGTGGAATTTCTACAAGTACGTGGTCGACCGCCAGGGCAAGGTGGTGGCCAATTTCTCCAGCCTGACCAAGCCGGATGATCCGGAGTTCAAGGCAGCCATCGAAAAAGCCATCGCCTCCCGGCCCTGATGCGGCGCGGGATCATTTCGGCGGGTGAACAGTCCACGACACCAGCTTGATCACGATCGGCCGAACCACCAGCACGCAGACGAACGCGACCGGCATGGCCAATTGATAGGCCCGCAGCACATTGCCCAGGTAATGCTCGTTGACACCGCTGTTGGCGGCGGTGATCACGAAGCACATCAGCATGGCCATGATGGACGACATATAGAACGCGAAGACGTACGGGGTGGCGCGAACGCCGAGCTTCGGACGGCGGGTGACGGCGGATGAATTCATGAATGCTCCTCGAAGGATCCAGTTGAGTGGGGCGCAGGTTAACAAGGCATTCGCGGCGCAAGTAGACGGGCAGGTGTTAGGTCTTTATAAAGGGAAAATTACGAATCCAGGAGATTGCCCGTGAACCTGCTGGGCCTGATCAAGAGTTTCATCAAGGTGGTCGAGGCCGGCAGCATCGCTGGCGGCGCCCGCAGTCTCGGCTTGAGTGCGGCCGCAGTCAGCCAGAATATCGCCCGTCTCGAAGCGCACCTGCAGGTCCGCCTGCTGGCCCGCACCACTCGCAGCATGGTGCTGACTGCGAGCGGTACGCTCTATTACGAGAAAGTCCGGCATATCGAACGCGACCTCGAAGAAGCACAACAGGCCGTGACCACCGTGGATAGCGAGCCTCAAGGCCGCCTGTGCATTTCCACTTCGTCGGCGTTCGGTCGTCACGTGCTGGGGCGGTTGATTCCTGAGTTCAGCGCGCTGTATCCACGCCTTTCGATTGAATTGCTTACGAGTGACAACAAAGTCGACCATGCCCGCCAGGGTGTGGACGTGAGTATCCGCATCACCCCGCAGCTTGAAGATGGCCTGCTGGCGCGACACGTCGCCCAAGTGCCGTTTGTCTGTTGCGCATCCCCTGGCTACCTGGCGCGCGAGGGCTGGCCGCAAAGTCCGGAAGAGCTGAAGCAGCGCCGTTGCCTGGTGTTCCGCTACCCGGTGGATGGGCGCTTCCTGCGCTGGGGCTTCGTGCGCGATGGTTTGCGCTTCGATGCCGAGTTCGGCGATGTGCTGATCAGCGACGATATCGACGTCCTGGCCCAGATGGCTGCCCGCGACGGCGGCGTGACCCGGCTCGCCGAGTTCGTCGCCCGGCCTTATATCGAGCGCGGGGAGCTGGTGCGGTTATTCGAGGACAAGGGGGGTGAGCAGGCCTACGCCCAGACTGAGCCGATGGACATCTACCTGTGCGTCACCGACCGTTTGGCGATGACGCCGAAAGTGCGCGCGTTCCAGGCGTTTCTGCAGGCGAATCTGGGCGACGAGTGGAAGGTCAAATCGCACCCATGAAAAAACCGCCACGAGGGCGGTTTCTTCATACAGCCAGAAGCGAAATCAGAAGCGGTAGGTCAGGGACGCGCCCACGCCGTGTGCACTGTTTTCGTAGGTGGCGCGGTACGAACCCTTGAAGTGCGCAGGGTCGGTCGGCGACGTGGTCTGGTTGATCTTCGCGTCTTCTTCCCACAGGTAGGAGTAGGCGACGTCGATGGTCATGTCGTCATTCGGGCTCCAGCCGGCGCCGAGGCTGAAGATCTTGCGATCGCCAGTCGGAATGCGCGGCGAGCGGTTGACGTTGTTGGTCGGCGACTGGTCGACGGTGAAGCCGGTGCGCAGTACCCATTCCTTGTTCAGCTTGTAGGAAGCACCGATGGCGTGTGCCCAGGTGTCATGCCAGTTCTGCTCTTCGCTGATCTGGCCGAGGGTTGGCGCCAGGGCCGCCGGCACGCCTTCGTTGTTGACGGTGATGGCTTCCAGGCGGCTCCAGCGGGTCCAGGTGCTGCCCGCGTAGATCGTCCACTGGTCGTCCAGTTCGTGGGTAACCGAGAAGTCCACCGACTCAGGGGTCTTGATCTTCAGCGAGGCGTCGTACTTGGAGCCGCTCAGCGGGCCGAAGCCGGAACCCTGGATCTTGGTGTCGCCTTCGAGCTTGTAGTCGACCATCGAGTGGTAGGTCAGGCCGACGCGGGTGCTGTCGGTGGCCTGCACCAGGATGCCGATGTTGTAGCCGATAGCGGTGTCGTCACCGGAAATCTTCACCTTGCCGTCGTTGCGGCCCAGGGTTGCGCGGTTCAGCGCAGCAGATTCCAGGGCGCCTTCGATACGGTTGATGGTCGGACCGAAGCCGATCGAGACCTTGTCGTTGAAGGCGTAGCTGATGGTTGGCTGCAGGGTGACGACTTGCACTTCGGACTTGCTCCCGAAGTAACGGCCGGCAAAGCCGTTTTCATAGTCGGTCAGCAGGCCGAACGGTACGTACATACCGAAGCCGAAGCTCCAGTGGTCGTCGATCGGCTTGACGTAGTAGCCCATCGGGACGCCAACCACGGGAACCATGTCGCCGTCATTGCTGCCGCCGAAGGTGCCGCTTGCGTGCTTGATATCTGTCTTGGCAATGACGGCGGCGCCGCCAACGGTGACTTGTTCACGTTTCAGGCGCGACATGCCGGCAGGGTTGCCAAACACGGTGCTGGCGTCATCGGCAGAAGAAGAACGGCCCGCGAAACCGGTGCCCATGCCGCTGATGCTCTGTTCGTTGAGCGCGAAACCGCTGGCGAACAGGTTGGAAGAGGCCAGGGCAACGGCAAGACTGAGGGTGGTTTTGATGAGTGTGACTTTTTTCATTATTAGAAACTCCAGGGGATCACCGGGGCGCAAATTACCAACATTTTCCTACATGCGCTATAGGCTGTATCGCCGGAGATAGAGCGGTTTTGTAGGACAATCCGACCATAGTTGGCAATTCTTTCCGTTTGCTGATGTCGTTATTTTCCTAACATGCCTGACGTTCCAATGGCGTGATGCACGCCTGCCAGGCCCGGGTGAAGTCGCGCAGCCGGCCCTGTGGCTGAAATATCTGGCGCCATATTTTCGCCATGCCGAGCAGATCATCGGCATCGGGCAAGCGGGGCGCCTGTTCTTCGATCAGCATCCAGGCAATGGCGGTCGCGTAACGAAGGTTGACTGTCAGTTCCAGGTGCGGGCCATTGAGAAAGGCATGTTGACTAGCCAGACCACGCACGAGGCTGGCCAGTTCCGGATCGCGGGCGAGAAAGTGATCCCAGATGGATTGGTGACGCAGTTCGGCGATGCGGTAGAGGCCATGGCCGCGACGGTCGTGGAGGGCGGCGCCGAGGGCTGACTGGCTGGCCGCTACGCCCAGTAGCAGGGCTTCGGCGCTGGGGCAGTGACGGTCCAGGTAGATCAAGGTCGGACGGATCACGTATTGGCTCAACTCGCTCGCGGCGATACCCATAATGCCCTCGAACTCGAAAGTGGCCGGCGGGACGCTGGTGCTTGGCAGCAGGTGGTCGGGGGTCAGGCCCGCCGGAAGCGGACAGGGCCGCTTGAGTTGAAGTGTAGTGTCATATTTGCGCTGTAAAGGGCTGTTTTTAAATCATTTCCGGCTTTTCGTTATAGGTCATATGCCGTTAGGTACTTAAAAAACAGGGGTGTTTCGAGGGTGCCGGAACGGCTATGCGGATAGCAAAAGCCCCTCGAATGAGGGGCTTGGGCGTGTGTCCATCAGGCGACGAGCGCCTGACGGGTCCGGTCGATGACCGCTTGCAGCGGTTCGGCACCGGTGTATTGGTCGGGGTACAGGCGCTCGCTGTGTTGAGCGATACCGTTTTCGTCGACCAGGGTGAAGCTGAAGCTGTTCTTGCGCGAGGCGAGAATGATGCAGTTCAGTGGCGCAAAAGCCTGGGATAGGGTGCGAATGGCAGCCTGAGTACGGGTGTTTTGATTCATCATTATTGGAAGTTCCTGCATGAGATACGGCAAGTTTGAGCCGTATATATTTCAAACGTTCCAGTAACGCTGGCCTTTAATGAGGCGATGCGGAGAACCTGACTGGAACAGGGCAGCCAGTGATGAGCGCAATTAATAAGTGGCGCCTGGGCTGACTGGTAGGTACTTCAGAAGACGGGCAACACACCAGGGCAGGGTTCTGCGCCTCTGGGTGAGGATCCTGTTCAATCTGCTTTTTGGCTCGGCAGGGCGGGTATGGATTTGCCTGGGGAGCTTTCGAGTGGCGGGTCCTGTTTCAGCAGGATGGCCCTGAAGAGTGGGCGATGCTGCAAGGACCGCTTTTGCCAGAATGAGTTTCAGCTTGGTACTAACGGCGGCAAGAGTATCGGGCTCGCCTGGGATTGGCAAGCTTTTTTATCTTTCGTCCGGCGAGCCGAGCATTATGTCCACTTTGCTGGTCGCTGTGAAGCCCCGCTTCTTGTCGCGAATCGCTGTGATGGTGCAGTGTGTCGCCTCGCTTTGGGGCGCTTGTACACACTTGGAGCGACCTGTGTCACAACGCTGTAACAGCCTGAGATACGCCTGCCATTGACTTGCTCGAACGGACAAGTCAATGAAAAAAAACACTTTTTTGAGCTGGTGAAAAAATCGACAGTTTGACTGGGAGCCCCATTCCACCGGGGTTTGCGGGGTGTCAGGGGCGGTTGTCCACCGAGTTATCCACAGCTTCTGTGGATTGTCCCGAGCGGTTGCTCTAGGACGGGCGTGCTAGCTTGTCGGAAGCTGTCAGACAATTTTCCTTGGGCGTAGTACTGGCTAAAAAATCACCTAAGAAAGGTCAAGAAAAAACTTCAGCGGAATCGAAAAAAACTTCAGAAATGAGCCGGGCGATCGTCGGAAAAATCGGGTAGAGTGCGCGCCCCAAGAAATGCCTTGCCTGTTTTTATGAAGTTTCGCGGTAAATCCTCAGACTCCAATCCTTCGTCATCGTCCGTTCCCGAGCCTCGGCGTTTCTCGCTGAAGGTTGCCCTGTGGCTGCTGGACAGCCCGCGGCTGGGTGACAAACCCCAGGTCAAGCATTTTGCCGGTCGCCTGCTCAAGCAGCCGGCCCGCGAAGGCGTGGTGGTGGCGCAAAGCCGTTTGGGCCAGATGCTCTGCCGCGATTGCGGCAATGCCCGCGACCGGCGTATCGGTCACGAACTGCTGCGCCAGGCGGCCCGGGCCGGTGACCGGCGGGCGCAACTGGAATACGGCCGGCTCTGCAGCCAGCCCGAAGTCAACGAGCCGGAACAGGCCCGTCACTGGCTTGAGCAGGCCGCGGCCAAGGGCTCGGCAGAAGCCAGCCGCCTGCTGGGACAACTGCCGCGCGGCTGAGTGCTGCACCGCGCTCGGGTGCTGTTAAGCTCTGCGGGACTTTTTTCCGGGGGTGAGCATGTTGTCGATGGCTGCAATCGATCTGGCCAGTGTGATGCTGGGTGTGGTGCTGACCCTGGTGCCGTCGGGCCTGCTCCTGTTGCGTTGGCAGCGCCAGCAGACGGAGCGCCAGGCCCTGGCGATTCTGCACGAGGAGCGCCTGAATAGCGCGCTACTGGCCCAGGAAGGCTTGCAGGCGCAATTGGACGCCAGCCGTGACGAGATCAGCGACCTCAGCCAGGCCAACGCGGTCAAACAGGCCAATCTCGCCGCCCAGGCCCGCGAACTGGACCTGCTGCAGATCGACCGCGACAACGCGCGCGATGCCGCCCACGCCTGGAACCTTGAACGCAGCGCCCGCGAAGCCGAGCTGCGCCACCTCGATGCCCGCTGCGCCGCCCTTGACGCCGAGCTGCGCGAGCAGCAGGACAGCCACCAGCAACGCCTGAATGACCTGCAAGGCTCGCGGGATGAGTTGCGTGCGCAGTTCGCGGAAATGGCCACGCGCATCTTCGACGAGCGCGAACAGCGTTTCGCCCAGACCAGCCAGCAGCACCTCGGGCAGTTGCTCGATCCGCTCAAGGAGCGCATCCAGGCCTTCGAAAAACGGGTGGAAGAAAGCTACCAGCAGGAAGCGCGCGAGCGTTTCTCGCTGGGCAAGGAGCTGGAGCGGCTGCAACAACTCAACCTGCGCCTGAGCGACGAGGCAACCAACCTGACCCAGGCCCTCAAGGGGCAGAAAACCCAAGGCAACTGGGGCGAACTGATCCTGGAGCGGGTGCTGGAACATGCCGGCCTGGAGAAGGGCCGCGAGTACCAGACCCAGGTCAGCCTGAAAAGCGCCGATGGCGAGCGTTTCCAGCCGGACGTGCTGATTTTCCTGCCGGACGACAAGCAGGTCGTGGTGGACTCCAAGGTCAGCCTGACCGCCTATCAGCAGTTCGTCGCCGCCACCGAAGACGATGTCGCCCAAGCCGCATTGAAGCAGCACGTGCACTCGTTGCGCAGCCACATCAAAGGCTTGTCCAGCAAGGATTACAGCCGCCTTGAAGGTTTGCGCAGCCTGGATTTCGTTCTGCTGTTCGTGCCGATCGAAGCGGCATTTTCGGCGGCGTTGCAGGCCGAGCCGACGCTGTTTCAGGAAGCCTTCGACCGGCAGATCGTGGTCGTCAGCCCGACCACGCTGCTGGCCACTTTGCGGGTTATCGACAGCCTGTGGAAACAGGAGCGGCAGAGCCAGAACGCCAAGGAAATCGCCGAGCGCGCCGGCTGGCTGTATGACAAGTTCGTGCTGTTTATCCAGGACCTGGACGAGCTTGGCAATCGCCTGCAACAGGTGGACAAGGCTTACGCGGCGGCGCGCAACAAGCTCTGCGAGGGGCGCGGCAACCTGATCAGCCGCAGCGAGCAGCTCAAGCTGCTCGGCGCCCGGGCCAGCAAGAGCCTGCCGACCGATCTGCTGGAGCGAGCCATGCAGGCCGGCGACAACCCGGCCAACGATCTGCTTACTGCACCAGGCTCAGATGGCGATTGAGCAGGGCGCGCAAGGCTGCCGGCTTGACCGGCTTGCTCAGGTAGTCGAGGCCCGCGGCATGCACCTTGGCCACGGTTTCGCCGTGGCCGTCGGCGCTGATCACCACGCCGGGCACCGGCTCGCCGAGGCGGGTGCGTAGCCAGGCCATCAGTTCTGTTCCTATCTCGCCGTCGTCCAGGTGATAGTCCACCAGCGCCAGGTGCGGGCGCAGGCCCTTGTCCAGCAATGCGGCGCATTCCTCCCGGTTGCGCGCGGTGGAGACCTGGCAGCCCCAGCGACTGAGCAGGCTGTTCATGCCGATCAGAATGCTGTCTTCGTTGTCCACGCACAGCACTTGCAGGCCCGCCAGCGGTTGGCCCGCCTGTTCCGGCGTCTTCACCGGCTCGATAGCCCGTTCACTGGCCAGCGGCACCTTGACCCGGAACACGCTGCCCTTGCCGGTCCATGACTGCACCTCCAGCGGATGGCCGAGCACCTTGCACAGACCGTCGGCGATCGCCAGGCCCAGGCCGAGGCCTTTTTCGGCGCGGGTCTGGTGGCTGTCCAGGCGTTTGAATTCTTCGAAGATCACTTGCAGCTTGTCGTCAGCGATGCCCGGCCCGCGGTCCCAGACCTCCAGCCACAGGTGGTCCTTGTGGCGGCGCACGCCCAGCAGGATCGGGCTCTTGCCGTAGCGGAAGGCGTTGGTCAGGAAGTTCTGCAGGATGCGCCGCAGCAGCTTCATGTCGCTGTTCACCCGCAGGCGGCTGCCGCGCAGGCGGAAGTCCAGGCCCTGCTCGCGGGCCAGCACCTTGAACTCGGCACCGAGGGTGTCGAACAGCTCGCTGAGGGCGAAGGGCTTGGCATCCGGGGTGATCTTGCCGTTTTCCAGGCGCGAGATATCCAGCAGGTCGCTGATCAGTTCTTCCGCCGAACGCAGCGAGCTGTCCATGTGCTGGACCAGTTGCTGGGCCTCGCCGGACAGGCCCTCGGCCTGGTGCGACAGTGCCGCCGAGAACAGTCGCGCGGCGTTCAGCGGCTGCATCAGGTCGTGGCTGACCGCAGCGAGGAAGCGGGTCTTGGACTTGTTCGCCGCCTCGGCATGGCTCTTGGCTTCGGTCAGCGCCAGGTTCAGTTGCGACAGCTCGCGGGTACGCTCGGCGACCCGTTGTTCGAGGCTTTCGTTGGAGTCCTTGAGTGCTTGTTCGGCTTCGCGGAACGGGGTGATGTCGGTAAAGCTCATGACGAAACCGCCGCCCGGCATCGGGTTGCCGATCAGCTCGATGACCCGGCCGTTGGGGAACAGCCGCTCGGAAGTATGCGCGCGGCCCTGGCGCATCCAGTGCAGGCGCCGGGCGACGTGGACCTGCGCTTCGCCGGGGCCGCACAGGCCGCGTTCGGCGTTGTAGCGAATGATGTCGGCAATCGGCCGGCCAACGCTGATCAGCCCGTCCGGGTAGTTGAACAGCTCAAGATAGCGGCGGTTCCACGCCACCAGGCGCAGCGACTGGTCGACCACGCTGATGCCCTGGCTGATGTTCTCGATGGCGCCTTGCAGCAGAGCGCGGTTGAACTGCAGCACTTCCGAGGCTTCGTCGGCGATGCGCACCACGTCTTCGAGCTGCATGTCACGGCCTTCGATGGCCGCCTTGACCACCGCGCGGGTCGAGGACGTGCCCAGTACACCGGCGAGCAGGCGTTCGGTGTGTTCGATCCACTCGCCGTCGGCATTCTGGTTGGGGTTGAAGCCTTTGCCCTGGCGGTAGGCGAAGCGGATGAAGCTCTGCCGTGCACGTTCCTCGCCGACAAAGCGCGCGGCGAGGTGCAGCAGGTCATCGATCTGCACCGCCAGCAGCGACCGGTTGCTCGGCCGCGCGCTGCTTTGCTGGCCGATGAAACGCCCGGCCTGCCAGTGCTCGGTGACCCGGGTCCGCGACAGCACCGAGACCCAGGCGAACACGGTGAAGTTACCGGCCAGCGACAGCACCACGCCTTGGGTCAGCGGGGTGATCGGCAGGTCCAGCGGGTTGCCGTGCAGCCACGCCAGGCCGGGGAATAGCTCCAGCGACCAGCCCAGGCTATGGGCGGCGATCGGTAGCACCAGGGTGTAGAACCAGAGGAAGGTGCCGGTGGCGAGACCGGCGAATACGCCGCGGCGGTTGGCCTGTTTCCAGTACAGCGCGCCGAGCATGGCCGGGGTCAGTTGGGTGACCGCGGCGAAGGCGATCTGGCCGATGGTCGCCAGGCTCGCCGTCGAACCGAGCAAGCGGTAGCTGACATACGCCAGCAGCAGGATGACCACGATGGTCACCCGGCGCACCGTGAGCATCCAGTGGCGGAACGCTTCGAACGGACGCTCGGCGTTGTTTCGGCGCAGCAGCCAAGGCAGCAGCATGTCGTTGGACACCATGGTCGACAGCGCCACGGCCTCGACGATGACCATGCCGGTAGCGGCCGAAGCACCGCCGATAAACGCCAGCAGGGCCAGGCTCGGATGGGCCTCGGCCAATGGCAGGCTGATGACGAAGGAGTCGGAAATAACCGTGCCCGGCAGCAGCATTTGTCCGGCCAGGGCAATCGGCACCACGAACAGTGCGGCCAGAACCAGGTACATCGGAAACACCCAGCGGGCCATGCGCATGTCCTGCGGCTCGATGTTCTCCACTACGGTGACCTGGAACTGCCGGGGCAGGCAGATGATCGCCATCATCGCGACCCCGGTCTGCACCACCATCGACGGCCAGTTGATGGTCTCTTGCCAGTAGGCGTCCAGCGCCGGCGAGGCCTTGGCCTGGCTGAACAGGTCGTCGAAACCGTCATACAGGTTGAACACCACGAAGGCGCCGACGGCGAGGAAGGCCAGCAGCTTGACGATGGCTTCGAAGGCGATGGCCAGGACCATGCCGCGGTGGTGCTCGGTAACGTCGAGACTGCGGGTGCCGAAGACGATGGAGAACAGCGCCAGCACCAGCGACACCACCAGCGCGGTGTCTTGCACCCGGCTGCCGGTGGCGTCGGCGTTGGCGCCGATCAGCAGGTTGACGCCGAGGACGATGCCTTTCAGTTGCAGGGCAATATAGGGCAGCACGCCGACCAGGCAGATCAGCGCGACCACCACCGCGAGCGCCTGCGATTTGCCGTAGCGGGCGGCGATGAAGTCGGCGATGGAGGTGATGTTTTCCTGTTTGCTGATCGCCACCATCTTCTGCAGCACCCAGGGCGCGAAGATCATCAGCAGCACCGGCCCGAGGTAGATCGGCAGGAACGCCCAGAGTTGTTCGGCGGCCTGGCCGACCGCGCCGAAGAACGTCCAGCTGGTGCAGTACACCGCCAGCGACAGGCTGTAGACCCACGCGCGCAGGCGCGGCGGCAGCGGGGTGCTGCGACGGTCACCGTAGAAGGCGATAGCGAACATGATGGCCATATAGGCCAGGGCGACCACCGCGATCAGCCCGCTGGACAACGACATGACAACTCCGAACAAAAAATGAGCTGGCCGGCATGGCAGACGGCGAGCCTCGATCAATCAGTCTGGCATGCCGCCAACGCTTCGTCAGCGCCGACCAAGGTCGCAGTGGCGGGGTGTCGCAGGGAAGAGGCGATCCAGACGGGTTGTGGCGCAATTGCGGGGTTCTGTTATCTGTTAAATCGATAACAGATAGAGAAAATACCCGTTATATGGATATTCCTGTCAGTTGTAAGCTCATTCCTACCTCATCAGAGGACAGGAGATAACCGCCATGACTTGCCAGACCACTGCCCATCCCTTACGCCCTTTCAACCAGTTGGCCCATCCCCGCGAGGTGATTCGCCAGTTCACGCCGAACTGGTTCGCCGTGGTTATGGGCACCGGTGTGCTGGCGCTGGCCTTGCCGCAGGCGATGCCGGCACTGGCGGGCGTCGCCGAAGCGCTGTGGTGGCTGGCCATGGGGTTGTTCGTGTTGTTCTGTGTTCTTTATGGCGCGCGCTGGGTGCTGTTCTTCGATGAAGCGCGGCGCATCTTCGCCCACTCCACGGTGTCGATGTTCTTCGGCACCATTCCCATGGCGCTGGCGACCTTGCTCAACGGCGCCCTGGCGTTTGGCCTCGCGCGGTTTGGCGACGGCATCCTGCCGTGGGTCGAAGCGCTGTGGTGGCTGGATGTGGCGCTGGCGCTGCTGTGTGGCGTGGCGATTCCGTTTCTGATGTTCACGCGCCAGGAGCACAGCATCGACCAGATGACGGCGGTCTGGCTGCTGCCGGTGGTGGCGGCGGAAGTGGCGGCGGCCAGCGGCGGCTTGCTGGCAGTTCATCTGGACGACGCCGCGCGGCAGTTCCAGGTGCTGATCACCAGCTATGTGCTGTGGGCGGTGTCGTTGCCAGTGGCGTTCAGCATCCTGACCATCCTTATCCTGCGCATGGCCCTGCACAAACTGCCACCGGCGCACATGGCCGCCTCGAGCTGGCTGGCGCTCGGCCCGATCGGCACCGGCGCGCTCGGCATGCTGCTGCTCGGCGGTGATGCCCCGGCGATCTTCGCCGCCAACGGCTTGGCCGGCTTTGGCGAAATCGCCCGCGGCCTGGGCCTGATCGCCGGGATCGTGCTCTGGGGCTGTGGGTTCTGGTGGTTGCTGACCGCGGTGCTGATCACCCTGCGTCACCTGCATCAGGGCATGCCGTTCAACCTGGGCTGGTGGGGCTTTACCTTCCCGCTGGGGGTGTACGCCCTGGCGACGCTGAAACTGGCGGTGTGGCTCAAGCTCGGATTCTTCCAGACCCTCGGCGGCGTGCTGGTGCTGGCGTTGATCGGGATGTGGTCGGTGGTGGCCTGGCGCACCGTGCGCGGGGCGTGGCGGGGAGAGTTGTTCGTTTCGCCGTGTATTGCCGATTGTGGCCGCAAGAAGGGCTGACCGATCGCGGCAAGCGGCACTGGATTGAAAGACGGCCAATCCGGCAAAGTGTGGCTTTTCTCGCGCTCGGCGCCTCAAATCACAAAGCCCACTCAGGTACATGGACGATGAGCCACACCTCGCAGTTCGCCTTGCTCAAGAAACGCCGCTTCTTGCCCTTCTTCATTACCCAGTCGCTGGGGGCATTCAACGACAACCTGTACAAGCAGTCGTTGATCCTGGCGATCCTCTACAAGCTCAGCATCGGCGGCGATGGCTCGATGCTGGTCAACCTCTGTGCACTGCTGTTCATCCTGCCGTTCTTCCTGTTCTCGGCGCTGGCCGGGCAATTCGGCGAGAAGTACACCAAGGACGCCCTGATCCGCGCGATCAAGCTGGCCGAGGTGGTGATCATGAGCATCGGCGCGGTCGGCTTCCTTTATAACCAGTTGTGGCTGATGCTCCTGGCACTGTTCGCCATGGGCACGCACTCGGCGTTGTTCGGCCCGGTGAAGTACTCGATCCTGCCCCAGGCCCTGCGTGAAGAAGAACTGGTCGGCGGCAACGGCCTGGTGGAGATGGGCACGTTCCTGGCGATTCTCGCCGGCACCATCGCCGCCGGGGTGATGATGTCCAGCAGCACCTACGCCCCGGTGGTGGCCAGTGGCATCGTCGGCACCGCGGTGCTCGGTTATCTCGCCAGTCGCGCCATTCCCCGGGCTGCCGCGGCGTCGCCGGAACTCAAGCTGCAATGGAATATCGTCGCCCAGACCGGCGCGACCCTGCGCATGGGCTTGCGGCAGACCCCGGCGGTGTCGCGCTCGATCGTCGGTAACTCGTGGTTCTGGTTTGTCGGGGCGATTTACCTGACGCAGATTCCGGCGTATGCCCAGGTGTGGATGCACGGCGATGAAACCGTGGTCACGCTGATCCTGACCCTGTTCTCGGTGGGCATCGCCCTCGGCTCGCTACTTTGCGAGCGCTTGAGCGGACGCAAGGTGGAAATCGGCCTGGTGCCGTTCGGTTCCTTTGGCCTGACCCTGTTTGGCCTGCTTTGGTGGTGGCATTCCGGCGATATCCCGGCCGGCGTCGCGCCGTATGACTGGCTGGCGCTGCTGGGCATGGCCAAGGCCTGGTGGATCCTGCTGTCGATTGTCGGCCTCGGCGTGTTCGGCGGCTTCTATATCGTGCCGCTGTATGCGCTGATCCAGGCGCGCACCCCAGAAGACCAACGGGCCCGGGTCATCGCCGCGAACAACATCCTCAACGCGCTGTTCATGGTGGTCTCGGCCGTTGTCACCATGGCTCTGTTGGGTGTGGCCGGGCTGGAGATTCCCGAGCTGTTCCTAGTGGTGTCCCTGCTCAATATTGCGGTGAACGCCTACATCTTCAGCATCGTTCCCGAATTCAGCATGCGCTTCATGATCTGGCTGCTGAGCCATTCCATGTACCGGGTCAAGCACCGCGACCTGGAGCAGATCCCGGACGAAGGCGCGGCGCTGCTGGTGTGCAACCACGTGTCGTTCGTCGATGCGTTGCTGATCGCCGGTGCGGTGCGTAGGCCGATGCGCTTTGTCATGTACTACAAGATCTACAACCTGCCGGTGCTGAACTTCATCTTCCGCACCGCCGGCGCCATCCCGATTGCCGGGCGCAGTGAAGACCTCGCCACCTACGAGCGAGCCTTCGAGCGGATTGCCGCGTACCTGGAGGACGGTGAGCTGGTGTGCATCTTCCCGGAAGGCAAGCTGACCGGCGACGGTGAGATCGATGAGTTCAAGGGCGGGATGAAGCTGATTCTGCAGCGCACGCCGGTACCGGTGATTCCGTTGGCGTTGCAGGGGTTGTGGGGGAGTTTCTTCAGCCGCGATCCGGGCAAGGGCTTCTTCCGCCGATTCTGGTCGCGGGTGACCCTGGTGGCCGGCCCCGCTGTTGCGGGAGAACAGGCGGAGCCGGCGTTGTTGCGCGAACGGGTAGGGGCGTTGCGCGGCGAGTTTCGCTGAGCGGCGTGACCGAAGAAGGTCAGCTTGCGCTGACCTTCAATCCAATCAGGCCGGCGACGATCAGCGCAACGCTGAGCAGTCGCACCAGCGCCATGGATTCACCGAACAGGATGATCCCGGCGATGACCGTACCCACCGCGCCGACACCGGTCCAGATTGCATAGGCGGTGCCCAGCGGCAATTCCTTCATGGCAAGACCGAGCAAGCCAAGGCTGACAGCCATGGCGGCGACGGTAAGGGCGGTGGGCAGGGGGCGGGTGAAGCCGTCGGTGTATTTCAGGCCGACAGCCCAGCCGACTTCGAAAAGGCCGGCGAAAAACAGAATGATCCAGGACATGCTCGTTACTCCATCAGGTGATGGGGCCGTCCCCGGATGGTCACGCGGTGCGTCGCGAGGCCGTCCTCGCAGTGCGCAGTATAGTGCACAGTCTTGGTGCGAAGGGCAAACAGGATGTAGGCGGGGCCGCAACTGCGGCCCCGCGCTTCATCAGATGCCTTGCGGAATATCTTCACCGCCCAGCGCTTCGAACAGCGCCGGCAGGAACTCGGTGAAGGTCAGCATCATCAGGGTGAAGCTGGCATCGAGCTGGCCCAGGGCCTCCTCGCCACCGTCTTCCTCGGCCTGATCCTGCAGCAGTTCTTCGAACTTCAGGCGCTTGATGACCATCTTGTCGTCGAGGACGAACGACAGTTTGTCTTGCCAGGCCAGGGACAGTTGCGTGACTTGCTTGCCGGTGCCCAGGTGCATCTGGATCTCGTCGCTGGTCAGGTCCTGGCGCTTGCAGCGGACGATGCCGCCGTCTTCGTGGGTGTCGCGTAGTTCGCATTCGTCCAGGACATAGAAGTCCGGGGCGGCTTTCTGGCTTTTCACCCAGTCGGTCATGGTGGCGGTCGGGGCGATCTTCACGGTCACCGGACGCACCGGCAGCGAGCCGATCACTTCACGCAGGGTCGACAGCAGGTCTTCGGCGCGCTTGGCGCTGGCCGAGTTGACCAGCACCAGGCCCAGCTTCGGCGCGATGGCGGCGAAGACCATGGCGCGGCGGATAAAGGCACGCGGCAGGAAGGCCTGGATGATCTCGTCCTTGATCTGGTCGCGTTCCTTCTTGTAGACCTTGCGCATTTGCTCGGCCTCGATCTCTTCGACCTTCTCCTTGACCGCATCGCGCACGACGCTGCCGGGCAGGATGCGCTCTTCCTTGCGCGCGGCGATCAGCAGGAAGTCACCACTGACATGCACCAGCGGCGCGTCTTCGCCTTTGCCGAAGGGGGCGACAAAACCGTAGGTGGTCAACTCCTGGCTGGCGCATGGGCGAGCGGGCTTGGTGGCCAGTGCAGTTTCCAGTGCTTCGGCATCGAACGGGATGTCCTGGGTCAGGCGGTAGCTCAGCAGGTTTTTGAACCACATGGGGCGGATCACTCCTCTCTATATAAGGGGGGCATTATTCTCCGACGGACCCGCTGAGGCCAACCCCGCTAAGTCGTTGGAACGCCTGAAAAATTTTTTTCAAAAAGTGCTTTACAGACCTTGGGGTGCTCCGTAGAATGCGCGCCACACCGAGACGAAGGGTGATTAGCTCAGCCGGGAGAGCATCTGCCTTACAAGCAGAGGGTCGGCGGTTCGATCCCGTCATCACCCACCACTCAGTGTTAAGCGCAGCGGTAGTTCAGTCGGTTAGAATACCGGCCTGTCACGCCGGGGGTCGCGGGTTCGAGTCCCGTCCGCTGCGCCATATTCAACTTCCAGGGCCCACTGAACACCCGGAAGTTACAAAGAAAGCGACCTTAGGGTCGCTTTTTTTGTGCCTGCGATTTCTCCCGCACACCATGCCGCGCCTTGGTGCACAGCTCACCATCACGGTGCAGCCATTTCCTTACGCCAGACCGCCACGCCCAATGAATCAGGGCTTCGAGCACTCTGGCGCGCACCTTGCTTTCAACTGCCTATCAGGCAATCAACGTCGATTGCCCCGTTCACGACAAAGGCGCCGTGCTGCTTCCCCTGTTTTCAGGGCGGAGCGGCATGGCGCCTTTTTGTTTTTGTGCAAAAGGCAGGGGAGTCAGGGCCATGACCAGCACGACGGTGCGCAGTGTCTGTCCGTATTGCGGTGTCGGTTGCGGCATCGTCATGAGCGTGACCGACAACCGGGTGACCAAGGTCAGCGGTGACAAGCAGCACCCGAGCAATTTCGGCCGGCTCTGCACCAAAGGGCTGAGCTGCCATCAGCCGCTGCGCGAGTCCGGGCGCATGGAATGGGCTTTTCTGCGCGATCAGCGTCAGCGCGACCCGGTGCGTCTGGGGATCGATCAGGCCATCGAGCAGACCGCCCGCCGCCTGCGCGCAATCATCGACCGCGACGGGCCGGACGCCGTGGCGTTGTATGTGTCCGGGCAGATGTCGCTGGAGGCCCAGTACCTGGCTAACAAGCTGGTGAAGGGCTTTATCCGCAGCCGGAATATCGAATCCAACTCGCGCCTGTGCATGGCCAGCGCTGGCAGCGGCTACAAGTTGTCGCTGGGCGCGGACGGCCCGCCGGGCAGCTATCAGGACTTTGAACACGCCGAGGTGTTCTTCGTCATCGGCGCCAATATGGCCGACTGTCATCCGATCCTTTTCCTGCGTCTGCTCGACCGGCTCAAGGCTGGCGCGCGGCTGATCGTCGTCGATCCGCGACGCAGCGCCACCGCCGACAAGGCCGGCCTGTTCCTGCAGATCCGTCCCGGCACCGACCTCGCCCTGATCAACGGCCTGCTGCACCTGCTGCACGAAAACGGCCATACCGATAACGACTTCATCGCCCGCTACACCGAGGGCTGGGACGAGATGCCGGCTTTCCTCGGCGATTACACGCCGGCGCGGGTTGCTGAAATCACCGGTTTGGCTGAAGCCGATATCCGCCAGGCCGCCGCCTGGATCGGTGCGGCGAAGGACTGGATGAGCTGCTGGACCATGGGCCTTAACCAGAGCATCCACGGCACCTGGCACACTAATGCGCTGTGCAATCTGCACCTGGCAACCGGAACGATTTGCCGTCCTGGCAGCGGACCGTTCTCGCTGACCGGCCAGCCCAATGCCATGGGCGGAAGGGAAATGGGCTACATGGGCCCCGGCCTTCCCGGGCAGCGTTCGGCGCTGGTCGAGGCCGATCGTCAGTTCGTCGAAGGCCTCTGGAACATTGCGCCGGGCAGCCTGCGCGCTGAAGGCGGCGAGGGCACCATCGGCCTGTTCGAGCAGATGGCGGCGGGCGAGGTGAAAGCCTGCTGGATTATCTGCAGCAACCCGGTGGCCAGTGTCGCTAACCGCCAGCGGGTAATCGACGGCCTGCGCGCGGCGGAACTGGTGATCAGCCAGGACGCTTTTCTCGACACCGAAACCAATCGCTACGCCGACATCCTTCTTCCCGCCGCGCTGTGGGCCGAATCCGAAGGCGTGATGATCAATTCCGAACGCAACCTGACCCTTACCGCCAAGGCGGTGGATGCCCCCGGCGATAGTCTGCCGGACTGGCAGATCATTGCCCGGGTAGCCTGTGCCATGGGCTACGCCGAGGGTTTCAGCTATGCCAGCGCCGAAGCGGTATTCGAGGAAATCCGCCAGGCCTGGAACCCGGCGACCGGCTACGACCTGCGCGGCCTCGATTATCCGCAACTGCGGGAAGGCCCGCGGCAATGGCCGTGCGAGCCGGGGCGGGCCGATCGCCGCAGTCCGCTGCGCTACCTCAATGACGGGCTGAGCCAGACGCCACGCGACGGTGTCGATGGTCAACGCCCGGCCATCGTTTTTGCTACCGCCAGCGGCAAGGCCCGATTCTTCGCCCGGCCCTGGCTGCCGCCTTCCGAATTACCGGATGAGTCCTACCCGCTGGTGCTCAATACCGGCCGTGTCCAGCACCAGTGGCACACCCTGACCAAGACCGGCAAGGTCGCCAGCCTGAACAAGCTCGAGCCTGGGCCGTTCCTCGAAATCAACCCCGAAGACGCCGCCGCCCTGGGCATCGCCGACAAGGATCAGGTCCAGGTCAGTTCCCGTCGCGGCCAGGCCGTGCTGCCGGCGCGGGTCAGTACACGGGTGATGGCGGGCAACTGCTTCGCGCCGTTTCACTGGAACGACCTGTACGGCGAGCAACTGGCGATCAACGCCGTGACCTGCGATGCCGTGGACCCGATTTCCCTGCAACCGGCGTTCAAGCACTGTGCGGTGGCGCTGACCCGGGTCAGCGGCGAGCGCATCGATGCACTTCAACTGAATCCCGTCATTACCAAGGAGGCCGGGCTGATGCCGACCGACACCTTGCGCCAGGTCCTGGGCCTGGGTGCGCCCCCCGCGTTGGCCCTGGCCGAAAGCGAACAACAGTATTTGCATGGCTTCCTGCTCGGACTCGGCGCGGCGACGCCCGGTGGGGTGCCGGTACTGCCCGCCAATGCGCCCCTCGCCCCGGCGCGGCGCCTGTTTGTCGATGGGCTGCTGGCCGGGATGTATTCCCGCGGTGAGGCGCCGGCCAGCAGCGGGCGCAGCGAGCTCGCGGCGATTGAGCAAAAGCCCTCGCACCTGGTGCTCTGGGCCTCCCAGACCGGCAACAGCCAGACCCTCGCCGAGCGTTGCGCCAGCCACCTGCGGGAGGCGGGGCTGAGCGTGCACCTGGACTGCATGGAAGCGGCGAAGCCGGCGCAGGTCGGCGAAGCCGCCAGCTTGTTGTTGATCACCAGCACCTTCGGCGATGGCGAAGCGCCCGACAGCGCCACCACCTTCTGGCAGGCGCTGCAGGATGACGCCGCCTGGGCGAAGCGACCTTATGCAGTGCTGGCCCTGGGCGATTCCAGCTACGACCAGTTCTGCGGTTTCGGGCGAAAACTTGATCAGCGTCTGACTGAGCTGGGTGGCGAGCGCCTGCTGGAACGGGTCGATTGCGAGCCGGATTTCGATGAGCCCTTCGCCAGTTGGCTGCAGGCGCTGACGGCAAAACTCGCCGAAGCGCCGGTGCCGGTCGCCGAGGTGGCAAAGCCGGCGTTCGGCAAAAGCCATCCGCTGCCCGCGCAACTGCTGGAAAACCGCGTGCTCAATGGGCCGGGGGCGAGCAAGGAAACCCGGCAGATCGTCTTTGACCTTGGCGACAGCGGGCTGAGTTACCAGGCGGGCGATGCGCTGGGTGTCTGGCCGCGCAACTGTCCGCAACTGGTGGAGGAGTTCCTGCGTTGCAGCGGGCTGGACGGTGATGCGGTGGTCAACCTCAAGGAACCGATGCCGTTGGCTGTGGCGCTGGACGAGCACCTGGATATCACCCGCATCACCCCGCAGGTGTTGGCCAAAGTGTCCGGGCTGCCCGGTGACAAGGCCGCGTTGAATGACTGGCTCTGGGGACGGCAGTTGGTCGATCTGCTCGCAGAATTTCCCTTGAACCTTTCCCAGACAGGGTGGCTGGCGCTGCTCAAACCGTTGCAGCCGCGGCTGTACTCCATCAGTTCCAGCCCGAAGCTGCACCCGACGCAGGTGCACCTGACCATGTCCACCGTGCGCTTTGGTCAGCGCAAAGGCGTTTGCTCCAGCTACCTCGCGGATCGCGCCGAAAACCTGAGGGTGGAGATTTTCCCGCAGCCGTCGGCGAGTTTTCGGTTGCCGGCGGATGATGGCGTGCCGGTGATCATGGTTGGCCCCGGCACCGGGATTGCGCCGTTTCGCGCGTTTCTGCAGGAGCGGGAGGCGCGGCAGGCCAAGGGGCGTAACTGGCTGTTCTTCGGTGAGCAGCGGGAGGCCTGTGATTTCTACTACCGCGATGAGCTGATGGCGTGGTGTGAGAGCGGTGTTCTGACTCGACTGGATACGGCGTTTTCGCGGGATCAAGCGGAAAAGATCTACGTGCAACAGCGCATGCGTGAACAGGGCGCGCTGTTGTGGCAATGGCTGGAAGAGGGCGCCTGCTTCTATGTGTGTGGCGATGGGGCGCGGATGGCCAAGGATGTGGATGCCGCGCTGAAAGAGGTGATCGCCGTGCAGGGTGGGATGAGTGCCGAGGATGCTGCGCTCTATGTCGCGCAGATGGGGCGGGACAAGCGTTATCTGCGGGATGTCTATTGAGGCCAACCGGGCCGACTCGGTAGGAGCGAGCTTGCTCGCGAAGCAGCCCCATTAGGGTTCACCTCCGGAATGAATTGCACCAGCGTGGTTCGATTTCCCCACGGTTTCTCTGCAATTTCCCTGATTTCCCCACTTGGCACACTCCCTGCTTTTACAACTCCACAACGTCCCAGGTGGTCAACGTCGATCACCGCTACGGACTACATAACGATTCAAGACCAGGCAAAGGCGCCTGGAGCTTCGGCTCCAGGCGCCTTTTTTTGTGTTTTTTTCGGGGTACGCCCCGCACCGTGAGGATCCGCACATGAACGCCATCGCGTCCATCGAACAACGAGAAAAGCTGGTCATCGTCGGCAACGGCATGGTGGGCCACCATTGCGTCGAACACCTGATCGAGCGCGGCGCCCTGGCCCGTTTCGAGGTGCGGGTGTTTGGCGAAGAGCGTCAGCGCGCCTACGACCGGGTGCACCTGTCGGAGTATTTCAGTGGCAGCGACGCCGAGGCGCTGGCGCTGGGCGAGGCGGGGTTGTACGCCGAGCATGGCATTGCCCTGCACCTGGGCGAGACGGTGCTGGAGCTGGACCGCGAGCGTCGCGAAGTGGTGACGGCCGAGGGCCGTTACCCCTACGACCGGCTGATCCTGGCCACCGGCTCCTATCCCTTCGTGCCGCCGATCCAGGGTTCGGAAGGCGCGGCGCGCCTGGTCTACCGGACCCTCGATGACCTTGACGCCATCCGCGACGCCGCCACCAACGCCCGGCGCGGCGTGGTGGTGGGCGGGGGCCTGCTCGGGCTGGAGGCGGCCAACGCGCTCAAGTCCCTCGGCCTGGAAGCCCATGTGGTGGAATTCGCGCCGCGGCTGATGCCGGTGCAATTGGACAGCGAAGGCGGCGCGGCCCTGCGTGCGCAGATCGAGGCGCTGGGCGTCGGCGTGCACACCTCGCGGGCGACCCAGGCGATCGTCGAGGGCCAGGACTACCGCTACCGCATGAACTTCGACGGCGGCGAGAGCCTTGAGACCGACCTGATCGTGTTCTCCGCCGGCATCCGGCCGCAGGACGCTCTGGCCCGTGGTTGCGGCCTGGAGATCGCCCCGCGCGGCGGCGTGGTCATCGACGGCGAATGCCGCTCCAGCGACCCGCGCATCTACGCCATTGGCGAATGCGCGTCCTGGAACGGCAGCGTCTTTGGTCTGGTGGCGCCCGGCTACAACATGGCCCGCAACCTCGCGGCGGCACTGGCGGGGCAGTCGTTCAGCGCCTTCGAGGGCGCCGACATGTCCACCAAGCTCAAGCTGCTCGGCGTGGACGTCGGCTCCATCGGCGACGCCCACGGCGCCACGCCCGGTGCGCGCAGCTATCGCTTTATCGACGAGGCCGGCAGCGCTTACCGCCGGCTGGTGCTGGACCCCAGCGGCAAGCGGGTGATCGGTGCGGTGCTGGTGGGCGACAACAGCTATTACGACACCCTGCTGCAATACGTGCAGAACGGCATCGCGGTGCCGGCCGATCCGTCGTCGCTGATCCTGCCGCAATCGGCCGGCGCCCCGGCCCTCGGCGCCGACGCGCTGCCGGATACGGCGACCATCTGCTCTTGCCACAACGTCAGTAAAGGCGCGGTCTGCGCCGCCATCGACAGCGGTTGCAGCGACCTCGCCGCAGTCAAGGGCTGCACCAAGGCTGCCACCGGTTGCGGCGGCTGCGCGGCGCTGCTCAAGCAGGTGTTCGAACATGAACTGACTGCCCGTGGCGTGACCGTGGACAAGAGCCTCTGCGAACACTTTTCCTACACCCGCCAGGAGCTTTACGCGCTGGTGCGGGTCGAGGGCATCCGCAGCTTCGATGAGCTGCTCGATCGCCACGGCAAGGGTCACGTCGGCTGCGATATCTGCAAGCCCACCGTAGGCTCGATCCTCGCGTCGTGCTGGAATCAGCCGATCATGGACCCGGCGCTGGTGCCGTTGCAGGACACCAACGACACCTTCATGGCCAACATGCAGAAGAACGGCACCTACTCGGTGGTGCCGCGGATTCCCGGCGGCGAAATCACCCCGGACAAGCTGATCGTGATCGGTGAAGTGGCGAAGAAATACGACCTCTACACCAAGATCACCGGCGGCCAGCGCATCGACCTGTTCGGCGCCCAGTTGCATGAACTGCCGCTGATCTGGGAAGAGCTGATCGCCGCCGGTTTCGAGACCGGCCACGCCTACGGCAAATCGACCCGCACGGTGAAGTCCTGCGTCGGCAGCACCTGGTGCCGCTACGGCGTGCAGGACAGCGTGAAAATGGCCTTGCTGCTGGAGGACCGCTACAAGGGCCTGCGCTCGCCGCACAAGCTCAAGTTCGCGGTGTCTGGCTGCACCCGCGAGTGCGCCGAGGCGCAGAGCAAGGACATCGGCGTGATCGCCACCGAGAAGGGCTGGAACCTCTACGTCTGCGGTAACGGTGGCATGCGCCCGCGGCATGCCGAACTGTTCGCCACCGACCTCGACGACGACAGCCTGGTGCGCCTCATCGACCGCGTGCTGATGTTCTACATCCGCACCGCCGACAAGCTGCAGCGCACTTCGGTCTGGCGCGAGGGGCTGGAGGGCGGGCTGGACTACCTCAAGCAGGTGATCCTCGACGACAGCCTGGGCCTTGCCGCCGAGCTGGAAGCGCAGATGCAGCATGTGGTCGACCGCTACGAATGCGAGTGGGCCAACGCCCTGAAAGACCCGGAAAAGCTCAAGCGCTTCCGCACCTTCGTCAACGACCACCGCGCCGATCCGGGCGTGCATTTCGTCCGCGAGCGCGGCCAGCGCCGGCCGATTGCTGCGGCTGAACTCCATTTGATCCCGACCACCGAGGAGGTGCTCTGATGAACCTGTCGAACGTAGCGGTGCAAACGCCAACCCAATGGACCCCGGTGTGCGCCGAAACCGACCTGGTGGCCCAGTCGGGGGTGGTGGTATGGCATGAGGGCGCGCAGGTGGCGTTGTTCTATGTGCCGGGTGCCGAGACCGAAGTGCATGCGCTGGACAACCATGACCCGCGCTCTGGTGCCAATGTGATCGGGCGTGGCCTGATCGGCAGCCTGAAGGGCGAACTGGTGGTGGCGTCGCCGTTGTACAAGCAGCATTTCTCTCTACGCGACGGGCGCTGCCTGGAGGATGACGGGCAGGCGTTGCGCGTCTGGGCGGTGCGGGTGAATGAGGGGCGGGTGGAGATCGGCGCTTGATCGCAGTTGCAAGCCGCAAGCTACAAGGTACATGGGGAAAGCAGCGGCGACGCCGGCCGCTGTTTCTTACAGCTTGAAGCTTGCAACTTGAGGCTCGGAAGCCGATAAACTCCCCACCCATGAACCTCGACACCCGAATCAAATTTCGCCACCTCCTGTGCTTTCTCGAAATTGCCCGTCAGGGCAGTTTCGCCAAGGCCGCCGATGCCGTGGCCATCACCCAGCCGGCGATTTCCAAGACCCTCAAGGAACTGGAAGACCTGCTCCAGACCCGCCTGTTCGAACGCGGTCGCCAGGGCGTCGAACTGACCCCGGCCGGGGTCCGTTTCATGCGCTACGCCGGGCCTTGCGTGCAGGCGCTGCGTGAAGGGGTCAGCACCTTGCGCGGCGAAGAACACGCGCCGCCGCAGGTGCGGGTCGGCGTGCTTTCCACCGTGGAAAGCCTGCTGATGCCGGAAGCCCTCTGCCGCCTGCACCAACGGCATGCCGCCCTGGTGGTCAGTGTCGCCACGGGGCCGAGCGCGCACCTGCTGGCGCAATTGCATGTCGGTGAGCTGGATCTGGTGATCGGTCGCATGACCGACAGCCCGCAAATCCAGGGCCTGTTGTTCGAGCACCTGTACAGCGAATCAATGTCGCTGGTGGTGCGTCCCGGCCATCCATTGCTGGCGCGCCTGCCGATCGAGCGCAGCCAGCTCGGCGACTATCCCTTGGTGCTGCCGTTGGCCGGCACCACCATTCGCAAGCATGCCGACAGCCTGTTCGTGCAATGCGCCATCGAGCAGCCGCGCCAGCGTTTGGAAACCCTGTCACCGGCCCTGAGCCGGCGTTATGTGCAGGGCAGCGATGCGATCTGGGTGGCGCCGCGCGACGCCGTGCGGGTCGATCTGGACCGCGGCGAGTTGTGCGAGCTGGACCTGGGCGTCAGCGAGCCGGGCGGCTCGGTGGGGATCTGCAGCAATGCTGCCTTGCCACTGCCGTTGCCAGCGCAATGGCTGTGTGAAGTGTTGCGTGAAGTTGCAGCGCAATACCGCGACGGCGACTATCCGTAAAGCCCGGCAAAGGCACATTTGCCCGGGGCGGACCTTCCATACTGGCCCTGTGCCGGATGCTTGCATGAAGACCTGTTCATCTTGCTGAACTTCTAGGACTTTTCTCGTTCCTATTGCCGGTAGCCATTGGTCGTGGCCGCCTGATATTCTCGCGGCTTTACCCGATTGCCCCTTTGGCGCATGAACAAGGAAATAGCATGAAACAGCATCGGTTGGCGGCTGCGGTTGCCCTGGTTAGCCTGGTCCTGGCGGGTTGCGATTCGCAGACCAGCGTCGAGCTGAAAACCCCGGCACAGAAAGCCTCCTACGGTATCGGCCTGAACATGGGCAAGAGCCTGGCTCAGGAAGGCATGGACGACCTCGATTCCAAGGCTGTTGCCCAGGGCATCGAAGACGCCGTAGGCAAGAAAGAGCAGCGTCTCAAGGACGAAGAGCTGATCGAAGCCTTCGCCGCCTTGCAGAAGCGCGCTGAAGAGCGCCTGACCAAGATGAGCGAAGAGTCCGCCGCGGCTGGCAAGAAATTCCTCGAAGAGAACGGCAAGAAGACCGGTGTCGTTACCACCGCTTCGGGCCTGCAGTACGAAATCGTCGAGAAGGCCGACGGCGTCCAGCCCAAGCCGACCGACGTGGTGACTGTTCACTACGAAGGCAAACTGATCGATGGCAAGGTGTTCGACAGCTCCGTCGAGCGCGGCAGCCCGATCGATCTGCCGGTCAGCGGCGTGATCCCGGGCTGGGTTGAAGGCCTGCAACTGATGCACGTTGGCGAGAAGGTCAAGCTGTTCATCCCGGCTGACCTGGCCTACGGCGCACAGAGCCCGAGCCCGATGATTCCGGCCAACTCGGTTCTGGTCTTCGACCTGGAACTGCTGGGCATCAAGGATCAGGCCAAGCTGGATGCTCCGGAAGCACCGGAAGCTCCTGCGCAAGTACCAGCGGAAGCACCTGCCAAGTAATTCGGCCGCTGCTGTTGTCCAACGCCCCGTCATGACGGGGCGTTGTCGTTTGTGCGGGACGCAAGGGGCGCTTGCGGCCAGATTGTGAAGCCCTTCGCAAAACGATTGCGCATTGAAACAAGTGTGTAAAAAACGCCCGATTTAACCCCGGGCCTTGCCCACCGGGATTCGCGGGCCTAAAAAGAGGCTCTGTTCACAAGGTTATCCACAATTAATGTGGATAACCTTCCGGCATTGCCGTTGGAGGTCACATGAAAGCACCGTGGAATTTCGCTCGCTTCCTGCCCCTGGCCGAACGCCTGCTCAGTCGCGGCCGTTTGCCGGCGCTGCTGTTCGCCGTCGCCCGCAAAGGCCCGCGGCTGGGCCAGCTCAAGGACGATGTGCGGCTGTTGCAGGCGCTCTGCGTCGCTTGGTGGCGCGGCGAGTACCGGGCCATCAGTCCAAAGGCGCTGGTGACCATCGTGGCGGGCCTGCTGTATTTCGTCAGCCCGCTGGACGCCATTCCTGACTGGCTGCTCGGCGTCGGCCTGCTCGACGACATTGCCGTGCTGGGCTGGGTGCTCAAGACCGTGAGTGATGAACTGGACGCTTTCCGTGCCTGGCGCGAGCGTCAAACTCCGGAAAAACTGCGGGTGGTCGAACGCCTGCCAGACACCCCGGAAGCCCTGCGCCTGGAGCAGAACCGGCACTGAGTAAAACCGGGCTGCTGCAATTCCCCCGTTGGCTGGTAATATTATTGGCATAACGATTATGCCTACAGATTACATGCGAGAAGTCCGACAAGGGGGTTGTGATGGCTATTCAGGTTATTAGCCGAGACGGTCAACCCGAGTACGCGGTTGTTCCCTGGGACCACTATCAGGCGTTACTCAAGGCGGCGGGTCAGCCGGAGGCCGTATCTCCGGCCGCGCAGACCGCCATTGAAGCACCCTCCGAACCGGCCAGCCTGCCTTTGTTGAGCGAGCTGGCCGTATTGCGTCAGGCCAAGGGCCTGGCGGCGGAGCAACTGGCCCGGAGCGTTGGCATCAGCCCGCACTACCTGGCCATGATCGAAAGCGGTGAGCGCCTGCCCGACTCGGCGATTCGCCGCAGCCTGGCGTGGGAGCTGGGGTTGCCGGGCTGGAGCGATCCGTCATGAGCGCCGTGCGGATCAGCCGGCAGCACTGGGACGGGCTGCTCGGCGAGCTGGATGTCGCGCGCCGCCAGCGCCATCTGCTGACCTACCGCGCCCTGCTCGAACGTCTGCAACTGCCCAGCCCGGCGATGCAGACGCTGACCGCCGCCCTGGAGCACCTGGCGCTTCTGGATGCACGTGCCGAGCAGCCACTGCGCAGCTCGCTGGTGATCAGCCAGGGCGCCAGCCGGTTGCCGCGAACCGGCTTCTTCGAGTGTGTGGAGCGTCTGGGGCGTTTTTCCGGGCCCTCGGACGGCATGGCCGCAGCGTCGTGGCATGCCTCTGAAGTGGTGCGGGTCTTCGAGTTCAGTTACCCCGAAGAAGCCTGACGGTTTTTTCGCGCGTCTTCGGGGCTGCCCCTCGCCCTGACGTGGTGACGTGCGGGCCGGATTTTCCCACCAGAATGAAAACTTTTTCATCTTTCCTGACCGTTTATCGGAACTTTCCCGATAGTGGCAAGTCAATGGCGTCAAGATATTGAGTAGCCATCATTGTGGGTGGCGCGTTATCTCTCCAACGCCGGGTTCAGGGACGAACGTCAGCCATTCGTGGATGGCACGCTACCTTGAGTCGGGCCCATACCCCGCGACAAGGAAGCTTCCTCGTGAAACTCAAATTTCTCTCCCTGCTGTGCGCCGCCACGCTGTTGACTGGTTGCGGCAATGACGCCATCGAAGGCACCTTCCAGGTCCAGAGCAGCGTCATGGGTATGCAGATCAACGGCGGCCAGGCCGTACTCAAGTCCGACAGCATCGTCATCGAAGGCGACAAGTACGTGGTCGACGAGTGGGAACAGGCCGACGGCATGGTCACCGCCCGTGACAAGGACGGCCAGGCAATCATCCACGCCCGCGTGCTCGACGGCGGCAACCGCCTGCAAGTGGTCGGCGAGGGCAACCTGCTCAACGTCACCTTGGTTCGCGTCAAATGACTGTGCTCATTCACGGAGAGAAACGCATGCGCAAACTTCTGTTGCCCGCCGCCATTGGCCTGATCCTCACCGGTTGCGGTGGCTATGACGCCAAGGACCTCAAGTCGTCCGACGGTGACCGTTTCAACCCGGGCTCCCGCTACGCCGAGCGTGATGGCGGCAAGCCGGCCAACGGTTCGGTGACCCGTACCGAAAATGGCGTGAAGACTCTGGAATTCAGCGTCAAGGACGGTCGCGCCGATGGCAAGTGGGTGGCTCACGACGAGCAGGGCAACCTGACCCAGGACCTGGAACTGCGCGCCGGCGAATTCACCGGTTCGTCCACCGTGTACTGCACCAGCAAGGGCGACGAGAAGAAGCCGTCCATGACCATTGTGGTGAAAAGCGGTGTGCGCACCGACACCACCTTCGACTGCGCCACCGGCTTCAGCCTGCGCGAGACCGCGAAGATCGATGATCCGGGTACGCCGAATCACCGCAAGACCGTTGGCGAGCAGAAGGCCTGGCAAATCGTCGAGGGCAAGCAAGTGCTGCGCGGCGTCGAGCGTTACGCCACCGACGGCAGCGGCAAGCTCGAGGGCATCAGCGAGGTGTATTTCCCTTCCGGTGTCATTGGTGTGCGCAAGGCCTACAAGGCCGGCGAACTCAGCGGTCGCAGCGAAGAGTATTACCAACTCGAAGACGGTACTTCGCGTCTTGCCAAGGTGAACAACTACGTTAATGGCAAGCGCGATGGCGAGCAGCTTAGTTACTTCCGCGCGCCGTTCCCGGAAGGCACGGTCAAAGAGCGTCAGGACATCGTCAACGACAGCGAAAAGACCCTGACCACCTTCACCTACGGCAAGGCCAACGTCTACGAGCGCAGCTTGAACGACGGCGAGAACTACCAACTGGCGAAGATGCTTGAAGGCCGGCAACAGGGTTACGCCAACGAGGTGGCGGACCTGCAGGGCCTGGAATACCTGCTGACCAACAGCAAGGTCGATATCAACGCACCCCTTGATCAGTACGGCAACCGGCCGATTCACCGTGTCGCGGAAAACGCCTACGAGCTGATGATCAAGCTGGGCGCCGATGCCTCCAAGCAGTCGTTCAACGGCCAGAATCGCCTGATGCGCTGCATGACCAATGAACTGAGCTGCTCCGCCGACCACGTCCTGCGCCTGGCCGCCGAGCCGGCGGGCAAGCAGGTCGATCTGTACGGCAACACCCCGCTGCACCTGCTGTGCCGTTCGGCCAAGTTCATGGGCTTCCGCGAAAACACGAGTGCCGATGAGCGCCTGCTGAGCCTTGCCGCCAATCAGGACGTCAACGCCAAGGACTACCAGGGCAAGACCGCGTTGCACTACTGCATGAAGAAGAACCCGCAGTTCATCGACGGGCTGGTTGCCGCGGGCGCTGATCTGGATGCCGCCGACTACGCCGGCATCACCCCGATGCATGCGCTGTTCCTGGTCAACATTGACCTGGAGTCGATCGCTGGTAGCGCTTATCAGGTGAGCTGGAGTCAGGCGGCGGTAGAGAAGGCGGGTGGCTTGATGAGCCATTCCAAGTTCCGCTTCGACGCGCCATTCCCTGGTTTCCCGCAGGGTCTGAAGCAACTGATGATCGAAAACGGTGACGCGCAAGCCGCGATGACCGCCGATCGGGTCACGCCGAAGGCTTGAGCCGAACGCTGACAGAAAACCGGGGCCTGGCCCTAATGCCAGTCAGTTAAGCCTGTTGACACCCTTCGCGAGCAAGCTCGCTCCTACACTGTAGGAGCGAGCTTGCTCGCGAAGGGCTGCATAAAACGCTAACTGACTGACATTAGGCCTGGCCCCGGTTTTTTCGTTCAGGCGACAGCGGTATCGATCAGGTACAGGCTGTGGCCGGCGACATCCTTGGCGTGGTGCTTGGCCTGCGAGGCGAGGTCGGCCAACTGGTCGGCATCGAGCTGCGCGCAGGCTTCTGGGCGCAACTGCACGACGCCGATGGACAGCGACAGCAGAGGAAATTCCTGACGCTGGCCGAGGCGGTTGTGCGCAATGAAACAGCCGGCTTCCACATGCTCGGCGCGGTAGAAGCGCCGGCATTGCTTTTGAAAGTCCTCCAGCAGCACGTTCAGGCGCTGCTCCCAATCCAGTGAGCCGAGCACCAGCATGAAATCGTCGCCACCGATATGTCCGACGAAATCCCGGGCCGGATCCACCCGGTCATTCAGGCACTGGGCCAGGCACAACAAGACTTCATCGCCCCGGGCGTAGCCGTAGATATCGTTGAAGGGCTTGAAGCTGTCGATGTCGACGTAGCAGATTGCCGCCTTGCGCTGCTGCTGCAGCAAGCGGGTCAGGCACTGCTTGATCGGCACGTTGCCCGGCAGCAGGGTCAGCGGATTGGCATAGCGAGCCTGCTGGATCTTCTGCTCGGTGATCAGCTTGAGCACGTCAATGACCCGCCCCAGGCCAACGTAGCGGCCGAGGTGGGTAATGATGAAATCTTCCTCGATGCGCTGGCGGGCGCGGCTGGTGAGCAAGCGGCTGACGGTCTGCAACGATTGGGTCAGTTCCACGGCGAGGAAGTCCTCGTTCATCAGCCGGCTGATCGGCTTGCGCGCGAACAGGTCGGTGGCGAAGGGCTTGAGCAGCGCATCCGAGAGCGAGTGGCGGTGGACGATGCCACAAGGCCGCTGCTGCTCATCGAGCACCGCCAGCGAGTTGAGGTTGGCCTGACGACGGAACGCTTCCAGCACCTTCGGCGTGGCGGTACTGCCGGTGACCGCTGGTTGCTCGATCAGCAGGGCGCCGAGGTCCGAGGGTTCGTCGACCAGCGCCGGTACGCTGCTCGTCACCGGACCGGGCAGCAATTGCGCGGCGTCCCGTGGTGGTTGCTCCTGCGGGCGGCTGATGAAATAGCCCTGGACCAGGTCGACGCCCATCTCGGTCAGCACCGCCAGCTCCTCGGCCAGCTCGATGCCTTCGGCGATCACCTTGGCCCGCGAGGCCTTGGCGATCTGCAGGATGGAACCGACGAACTCGCGCTTCACCGCGTCCAGGTGGATGCCGTCGATGAAGTGGCGGTCGATCTTCACGTAGTCCGGGCGCAGCTCGGACCAGAGACGTAGGCTCGAATAGCCGGCACCGAGGTCGTCCAGGGCAATGGAAAAACCCATGTCGCGGTAATGGTGCAGGGCGTTGAACAGCAGTTGGAAGTCGTCGGTGGGGGTCTGCTCGGTCAGCTCGATGACCACCTGGCTGGCGGGGATGCCGAGGTTCTGCAACAGCTTGAGGGTCAGCCCGGACTGGTATTGCGGTTCGAGCAACGACTCGGGCGAGACGTTGAGGAACAGCTTGCCGTCCAGTTTCTGCTGGCTGAAGCGGCGGCAGGCGCTTTCCCGGCAGGCGATTTCCAGCTCGGTCAGGCGACCGGCGTGGCGTGCCACGGCGAACAAATTGATCGGCGAGTGCAACGGGCTGTTGGACGGGCCGCGGCTCAAGGCTTCGTAACCGAGGATGCGCCGTTCGGAGAGGCAGACGATGGGCTGGAACAGGCTGTGCAAGCCGCTTTGAGTCAGGATGGAACTCAACGCGCTGAGCTGTTCGGTCATGGTCATGTCGGGACTACCTTGAAAAAAAGGGACTGAGCGCCAGTGGTGCTCAGTCCCTTATTTCACGACAGTTTGATGACTGTTTAATGACGTAACGCTATGCGCTCATACTATTTCGCCATTATCGTTTCAGCCACTTTTCAGTGCTTGGCCACCGCCGAATTCAGGCTCAGGTAGTCCAGCAGGATGCGCCCGGTTTCGCTCAGGTAAGCATCGTCTTCCGGCTTGGTATCGTCCGGCTCGGCGGGGATGGCGTCTTCGTCTTCCTTCTTCAGTTCCTTCAGCGGTTCCTCACCCTTGGCCTTGCGGCGGGTGTTTTCCAGGACCAGTTGCTTGTTTTCGATATCGGCGTGCTGCGCACGGCGCTCGACCTCGTTGAGGCTGACGGTCTTCTCGCTCATCAGCTTCTGGGTCAGGGCCAGGCGATCGCGAATGTAGACGAACTCCGGGTCCTTGGCGCTGCGGTCGTCGTGGCGGTTCTTGAGTTGCGCAAGGAACGGCTTGAACGGATCGCTGGCCGGTTTGATCGCCGGGCGGATGGTGTCCCACGGCATCGCTTCGGGCAGGGCGCTTTCGCCGATTTCCTTGGTGTCGATGATCGACGGGTAATCGATGTCAGGCAGTACGCCCTGGTGCTGGGTGCTCTGGCCGGACACGCGGTAGAACTTGGCCAGGGTCAGCTTCAGCTCGCCATGGTTGAGCGGCTGGATGGTCTGCACGGTGCCCTTGCCGAAGGTCTGGCCGCCGATGATCAGCGCGCGGTGGTAGTCCTGCATGGCGCCGGCGAAGATCTCCGAGGCCGAAGCCGAGAGGCGGTTGACCAGCAGTGCCAACGGACCTTTGTAGAAGGCGCCGCTGTTTTCGTCTTCAAGCACGTCCACGCGGCCGTCGCTGTTGCGCACCAGCACGGTCGGGCCCTTGTCGATGAACAGGCTGGTCAGCTCGGTAGCTTCCTGCAGGGAACCGCCGCCGTTGTTGCGCAGGTCGATGACCACGCCGTCGACTTTTTCCTTCTGCAGCTCGGTGAGCAGTTTCTTCACGTCGCGGGTGGTGCTCTTGTACTCCGGATCGCCGGCACGGAAGGCCTTGAAGTCGAGGTAGAAGGCCGGAATCTCGATGATGCCGAGCTTGTAGTCGCGGCCATCCTGCTTGAGGTTGAGCACGGATTTTTTCGCCGCCTGCTCTTCCAGCTTCACCGCTTCGCGGGTGATCGAGACGATCTTGCTGGTCTGGTCGTTCGGCGCGTTGTTCGCCGGAATCACTTCAAGGCGTACCACCGAGCCTTTCGGACCGCGGATCAGCTTGACCACTTCGTCCAGGCGCCAGCCGATCACGTCGACCATTTCCTTGTCGCCCTGGGCGACACCGATGATCTTGTCGGCGGGTGCGACTTGCTTGGTCTTGGCGGCAGGGCCGGCCGGTACCAGGCGCACGATCTTGACCTGGTCGTTGTCGCTCTGCAGCACTGCGCCGATACCTTCCAGCGACAGGCTCATGTTGATGTCGAAGTTTTCCGCGTTGTCCGGCGACAGGTAGTTGGTGTGCGGGTCGTAGGACTGGGCGAAGGTATTGATGTAGGCCTGGAAGATGTCTTCCGAACGGGTCTGGTCAAGGCGCGACAGTTGGTTCTTGTAGCGCTTGGTCAGCAGTTCCTGGATGGCCTTGGGTTCCTTGCCGGCGATCTTCAGGCGCAGCACTTCGTCTTTCAGACGTTTGCGCCACAGGTCATCCAGCTCGGCGTCGGTCTTCATCCACGGGGCGTCCTTGCGGTCCACCAGCAGGGTTTCGCTGACCGTGAAGTCGATCTTGTCGATGCCTTTGTTCAGCTCGGCCAGGGTGAAGTCGAGACGCGACTTCACGCGGTCCAGGTAGCGCTTGTAGATATCGAAGCCGGGCTCCAGGTTGCCGCTCTTGAGGAAGTCGTCGAACTGGGCCTTCCACTTGTCGAACTCGGCGATATCACCCGCGGTGAAGTAGATGCGCGCCGGGTCCAGCAGCTTGATGTAGCTGTCGTAGATGATGACCGAGCGGGCGTCGTTGAGGGGCGGCTTGCTGTAGTGGTGGCGCTTGAGCAACTCGACCACGTTCAGGCTGGCGACCACCTGGTCGCGGTCCGGGTGCAGCGATTCCCAACTGTTGGCGGCCAGTGCATTGCCCGCGAGGGGCAGGCTGCCAAGGCCGATCAGCAGGGCGAGGGCGGTGCTGGGAAGAAAGTGCTTCATGCTGATTCGACGCAGGGGCAATTGATAACGCATAGTGGGCCGTCTTTGAATTCGCCGGCTCCATGGAGCCGGTCGCATAATGCAAAAAGCCCGGGGCCACAGCACCCAGGCTCAGTCTTGACTCAACTATGGAGGCACTGTGAAGGCATTGCAAGGCGTTGAAGGACATGTGGAGTGGGTTGATACGACAAGTCCAACCTGCGATGTAGGTCAAGTACGAATTCGTGTTGCCGCTGCTGGTCTGAATCGCGCCGACCTGCTACAGCGTGCCGGTCTCTACCCGCCGCCGCCTGGCGCCAGTGAATACCTTGGCCTGGAATGCTCCGGGGTGATTACCGAGGTGGGTGCCGGTTCGTCGTGGCAGGTCGGTGACCGGGTCTGCGCGTTGCTGGCGGGCGGTGGCATGGCCGAGGAAGTGGTGGCTGATGCCCGTCATGTGATGGCCGTGCCAGACAGTCTGAGCTTGCACGAAGCGGCCGCGGTGCCTGAGGTGTACGCCACCGCCTGGCTCAATCTGTTCCAGCTTGGCGGCCTGAGGCCCGGTGAGAAGGTGTTGCTGCACGCCGGCGCCAGTGGCGTGGGCTCGGCAGCGATCCAGTTGTGCAAGGCCTTTGGCAGCCCGTGCTGGGTCAGTGTCGGTTCCGCCGAGCGCCTGGCGTATTGCGAAAGCCTGGGCGCCAGCGGTGGCGTGGTGCGTGGCGATGATCTGGAGGCGCTGAATGATTTCGCGCCGTTCGACGTAGTCCTCGATCCGGTGGGCGCCAGCTATGCGGCGCTGAACCTGAAGCTGCTGGGCCGCGATGGACGCTGGGTCATCATCGGCCTGATGGGCGGGCGCAAGGCCGATCTGGACCTCGCCCTGCTGCTGGGCAAGCGCATCCAGGTGACCGGCTCGACCCTGCGCAACCGCGACGATCAGTTCAAGGCGGACCTGCTCAGTGACCTGCAGCAGCAGGTGTGGCCGTTGTTCGCTGAAGGCCGGCTGAAGCCGCAACTGGTGCGCAGCTATCCGGTGAAGGACGCCGAAGCAGCCTTTGCGGAACTGGAGGGGAACCAGGTGTCCGGGAAGCTGGTGTTGGTGATCGATCCAGAACTGGTGTGATGGTCAGGGCCTCATCGCCGCGATGAGGCCCTCATTGGCCGCGAATCAGCTCCAGGCCAGCACCGGCCAGCCATTCTTCTCTGCATGCTCGCGCAACACCGGGTCCGGGTTGACCACATGCGGGTGATCCACCTTCAGCAACAGCGGCAGGTCATTGCGCGAGTCCGAATAGAAACTCGCCCCTTCCAGGTTCTCTTCTTCCTGATCCAGCCACTCCAGCAACCGGGTGATCTTGCCTTCGCGATAGGTGAGCACACCGCTGGTCTTGCCGCTGTACACGCCGTTGACCACTTCCAACTCGATCGCAAGAAACTCGTCGATGCCCAGCCGCGCCGCGATCGGCCCGACCAGGTGCGTGCCCGAGGCGGAGATCACCAGGATCCGGTCGCCCTTGCGCCGGTGCTCGGCGATGCAGCGGCAGGCGTCGCTGAAGATGATCGGCTCGATGACGTCCTCGACCCAGGGTTCCACCAGGTGCTCGACTTCCTCGGGCGTGCGGCCGGCCACGGGCTCCAGGCTGAACGCCATGTAGTCTTCCATGGCCAGGTGGCCCTTGCCGTAGGCTTCCATCAATTCATGGTCGCGGCGCAGGAAAGACGGGCCGTCGACCCAGCCCAGTCGGACCATCTGCTCGCTCCACAGCGAGGCGCAGTCGCCGTGGATCAGGGTTTCGTCGAGATCGAAGATCGCTAAAGCCATTCAAGAAAACTCCCGTGCATCCCCTACGCGACTTCGCGCAGGGCAGTTGGATCGATCGACAAGGATACCCGTTGTCCGTCCGGATAGAGATCTGCGGATGAGCGGTTCAGCACGTCCACCAGCAACTCGACGCCGCGGGCTTCGACCCGGTAGCGGATGATGTTGCCCAGCAGGCTGTGGCTGCGGACCTGGCCGTCCAGCTCGCCGTCGAGGCTCAGCGCGATGGCTTCCGGGCGGATCGCCAGGCGGGCGTTCACCGGACGCTGCAGCAGGCGGCTGGCGCTGTCGGCGTCGAGCAGGTTGTAGTTGCCGATGAAGCCCGCGGCAAAGGCGTCCACCGGCGCGGTATAGAGAGTTTCGGCGTCGCCGCTCTGGACAATCTTGCCCTGGTTCATCAGGAAGATGCGGTCGGACAGGGTCAGGGCTTCTTCTTGGTCGTGGGTGACGAACACCGTGGTCAGTCCCAGTTCACGCTGGATCTGGCGGATCTGTTCGCGCAGGTGCTTGCGAATCCGCGCGTCGAGGGCCGACAGCGGCTCGTCCAGCAACAGCAGGCGCGGCCGGGTCACCAGCGAGCGCGCCAACGCCACGCGCTGGCATTGCCCGCCGGAAAGCTGGTGCGGGTAGCGTCCGGCGAAGTCCTGTAGCTCGACCATGCGCAGGGCTTCCTGCACGCGGGTCTTGCTGTCGTCGCCCTTGACCTTCTGCATGCGCAGGCCGAAGGCGACGTTCTGCGCCACGGTCATGTTGGGGAACAGTGCGTAGCTCTGGAACACCATGCCGATCCCGCGTTTCTGCGGGCTCTGCGGGACCAGGTCGTGGCCGTCGAGAAGGATCTTGCCGCTGTCCACCGGGGTCAGCCCGGCGATGCAGCGCAGCAGGGTGGATTTGCCACAGCCGGACGGGCCGAGCAGGGTGATGAACTCGCCGCGCTGGATCTCGAAGTTGATGTCCTTGAACACCGGGCTGCCGGCGTAGGTCTTTTCCAGGTTCTGGATGCTGACGAAGCTCATATCAGGTCTTGTCCTTGTTCAGGCGGTTGGCTGCCCAGGTCAGCACCAGTACGAAGAGGAAGTAGGAAATCACCAGGGCACTGTTGAAGTGGCCGCTGCTGTTGCGCATGTTGTTGAGGTAGACCTGCAGGGTCTCGTAGCGGGTGCCCACCAGCAGGTTGGCGAAGACGAACTCGCCGAACAGGAACGAGAACGACAGTAGCAGCGCCACCATCAGGCCCTTGCGCAGGTTCGGCAGGACCACCAGGAACGCCGCCTGCCAGGTGCTGGCGCCGAGTAGTTGGGCGGCGTCCATCAGGTCACGCAGGTTGATCGCCTGGAGGTTGTTGGTGATCGCCCGGTACATGAACGGCAGGGCCACGGTGAAGTAGCAGCCGATCAGAATCCACGGCGTACCGACCATGGCCATCGGCCCCGAGCCGTAGAGTTGCAGCAGGCCCACCGAGGACACCACCGGCGGCACGGCGAAGGGCAGCAGGATAAGGATGTTCATCAGCGCGTCGAGCCGCGGGAAGTGGTAGTGCACCACGAACAGCAGCGGCAGGATCAGCAACACCGACAGCAGCAGCGCGCCAACGCAGACCAGCAGCGACTGGGCGAAGGCGGTGAGAAAGCGCGGGTCGCTCCACAGCGCCACGTACCATTTGAAGGTCAGGCCGCTGGGCAGCAGGCTCGCCGACCAACTGGTGGACAACGAATAGAGCAGGGTGCCGGCGAGCGGCAGCAACAGGATCAGGAACAGCACCCAGACCACCAGCCGGTGGTAGAGGCGGCTGGCCCCCGGTTCAGCGCGCAACATGGTAGCTCCTCTTCAGCAGCCATTGATGGACCAGGGTCACCAGGCTCATCAGCCCGACGAGGATGATCGCCAGGGCACTGGCCAGGTTCGGGTCGAGGGAAATATCACCGGCCACCAGCGCGGCGATGCGGATCGGCAGCACGTTGAAGTTGCCGGTGGTCAGCGCGTACACCGTGGCGTAGGCGCCGAGGGCGTTGGCCAGGAGGATGACGAAGGTGCCCAGCAGCGCCGGGGTCAGCACCGGCAGGCCGATATGCCGCCAGTACTGCCAGGCGTTGGCGCCGAGCAGCGCGGCCGACTCGCGCCAGTCTTCGCGCAGGGCATCGAAGGCCGGGTAGAGCAGCAGCACGCCGAGCGGAATCTGGAAGTAGGTATAGAGGATGATCAGCCCGGTCTTGGAATAGAGGTTGAAGTCCTCGATCAGCCCGGCCTGCTTGAGTGCCAGGGTCAGGGCGCCGTTGAAGCCGAGCAGGATGATGAAGGCGAAGGCCAGCGGCACCCCGGAGAAGTTGCTGGTCATGTTGGCGAAGGCGTTGACGAAATCCCGCAGGCGCGAGTCCACCCGCTGCAGCGAATAGGCGCCGAGCACCGCGATGACGATCCCGAACAGGCTCGACCAGAAGCTGATTTCCAGGCTGTGCTGGATCGCCTGGCGGTAGAACTTCGAGGCGAAGATCTTGCTGAAGTTGTCCAGGCCCCAGCCGCTTTCGGCTTGCAGACTGTGGATCGCCACCCAGGCCAGCGGGGCGATCTGGAAAATGATGAAGAACACTGCGAAGGGTAGCAGGCATAGCAGCGCCAGCCACTTGCCGCGGGTCAGCGGATTCACGAAAGCAACTCCCGGCAGAACGGTTTGTCGTGGGCCACACCGAGCAGTTCGCAGATGGTTCCGCACAGCTCGGTTTGCAGGGGCTTGGCGTTGGGGTCAAGGCTGAAGCCGTCGCCAAACACGAACAGCGGCACGTCACGTTCTTCCGGCAGCAGGCCGTTGTGCGAGCGGTCGTTGTTCATGCCGTGGTCGGCGGTCACCAGCACCTGATAGCCCTCGGCGAGCCAGGTGCCGAGGTAGTCGGCCAGGAGAATGTCGGCGCTGCGCGCGCTGTTGCGGTACTGGCTGCTGTCGAGGCCATGGCGGTGGCCGGCGTCGTCGATGTTCATCGGGTGCACCAGGAGAAAGCCGGGCCGGTACTTGCGCCGCAGGTATTCGGCATCGGCGAACAGGTGCGAGTCCGGGTAGTGGTCGGCGTAATAGAACAGGCCGTGCTGGATCGGCAGCTTGGGCGCGTTCGTGTGGCGATCGCGCACCGGGTCGAACGGCGTGCGGTTGTACAGCTCGCTGACCCAGTGATAGGCCGCCGCGGCGGTCCCCACGCCAGCATCGCGGGCGTAGTGGAAGATGCTGCGTTCGCTGGACAGGCGGGACACCTGGTTGTGCACGATGCCGCTGTCGATCGGTGGCACGCCGGTGAGGATGCATTCGTAGAGCGGGCGGGACAGCGCCGGAAGCTCGCATTCGAGGCGGTACAGCGCGGCGCGGTCAGCTTCGACGTAGGCGTGCAGGTGGCCCATGGCATGGTGCGCGACCTGGTGATTGAGACCGTCGAGCAGGACCAGGATGACGTTGTGGTTCATTGGAAGCTCCGAAAGCGGCGGTGCGGTCAATCGCGAGCAAGCTCGCTCCTACACGAACGACGCGATCGTCTGTAGGAGCGAGCTTGCTCGCGATAGGGCCTCACTCCATCTCGATGATGACCTGCTCCTGCCACTTCTGCGGCAGGGCCTTCGAGGTGGCTTCCCACGCTGCGGCATCCTTGATCGGTTGCGCGGCCTGGTATTGCTCGTTCGGCAGCAGCTTGGCCTGAACCTCGGCCGGCAGCTTCAGGTGGTCGGCGCGGATCGGCCGGGCGTGACCGATGGCCAGGTTGGTCTGGCCGGCATCGCTGAAGATGTATTCGCGGGTCAGCTTGGCAGCGTTCGGGTGCTTGGCGTATTTGTTGATGATGGTGGTGTAGCCGGAGATCACCGAGCCATCGGAGGGGATCAGCACTTCGAAGCGCTTCGGATCGATCTGCTCGCGGTAGCTCAGGCCGTTGAAGTCCCAGACCACGCCCACTTCGATCTCACCCTTCTCCAGCGTCTGGATGGTCGGGTTGGCCAGCGACAGGCGCTTCTGCTGGGCCAGCTTGGTGAACAGTTGCAGGCCCGGCTCGATGTTCTTCTCGTCACCCTTGTAGGCGATGGCTGCGGCCAGTACGCCGTTGGCGGCCTGGGCGGCGGTGCCGACGTCACCGATGGCGACCTTGTACTTGCCCTTTTCCAGGTCATGCCAGGTTTTCGGGATGTCTTCTTCCTTCACCAGTTGCTTGTTGACGATGAAGGCGATGGTGCCGGTATAGGCCAGCGCCCAATGGCCGTCCTGATCCTTGGCCCAGTCAGGCACCTGGTCCCAGGTGCTCGGCTTGTAGGGCTGGGTCACGCCCTTGGTCACGGCGATCGGCCCGAAGGCTGCGCCGACGTCACCGATATCGGCGCTGGCGTTGTCTTTCTCGGCGTCGAACTTGGCCACTTCCTGGGCCGAACTCATGTCGGTGTCCATGTGCTTGAGACCGTACTTGCTGGCCAGATCGGCCCAGGTCCCTTTCCAGTTGGCCCAGGCGTCGGGCATGCCGACGCTGTTCACGGTGCCTTCCTTGCGGGCAGCATCTTCGAGGGCTTTGAGATCAGTGTCGGCGGCGACGGCCGAGTGGGACAGGGCAATGCTCGCGCCTAACAGAGAGGCCAGGAAAAGCTGTTTCATCCGAAGCTCCTTAATGGGGTGCCTTGCAAAACGTGTAAGGGGTAAGACGTCGTTGCGGTTCGGTTGGTCTAGGTCAGCAATACCTGAGCCAAGGTAGGGAGTTCGCATGACAGTTTGATGTCGAGGCGCTAGCCCGAGGCCCGCCAACTGACCTTGGGGTTACAGCGTAGACCAGATGAAAAACCGCGCCCGACAAGGCTTTCTGCGGGGTTCGCAGGCCAGCATCAGGCGGCCTTGTCATCTACTGTTCATTTGTTTTGCCTAGGCTTGAGAGGTTGTCCGGCATTGCGTCGCTGCTCCGTCATGGGGCTGTGCACAGGCTGGACTAGTCCAGAAAGGAACCCGTTGATGCACGCACTGCCGCCACGCGCAGTAACAGCGATCTGCCATGCCCTGCAGGAGCAGATCGAACACGGCTTGCTCGCCTCGGGCTGCAAGCTGCCGGCCGAACGCAAGCTCAGTGAAGTGTTCGACACTACCCGCATCACCCTGCGTGAGGCGCTGGTGCAATTGGAGGCGCAGGGCCTGATTTACCGCGAAGAGCGGCGTGGCTGGTTTGTCGCGCCGCAGCGGCTGACCTACGACTTGATCGAGCGCAGCCACTTCCACGCCATGGTCCGCGACCAGGGTCGCACCCCGGCCACCGAGCTGCTGTCGGCGCGCTTGCTGCCGGCCGCGGCGGCAATCTGCGCGCGGCTACAGCGTCCGCCGTTGTCGAGCGTTATCCAGATCTGCCGTTTGCGGCGCATCGATGGGCGGGCGGTGCTGTATGCCGAGCACTACCTGAACCCGGATTACTTTCCGGGCATCCTTGAGCACGACCTCGGTCAGTCACTGACCGAAATCTATGCCCAGCACTACGACATCCATTACGGGCGGGTGCGTTTCGAGATATTGCCAACAGCCTTGCCAGCGGCGGCGGCTTCGGCGCTGAAGGTGACGCCGGGAAGTGCCGGCCTGCACATCACCCGGGTCAACAGCGACCAGGCGGGACGACTGATCGACTGTGACCTGGAGTACTGGCGGCACGACGCGATCCGCATTCGTGCCGACGCCGGCTAAGCGTTTTCAGTGCCGGTGGCCGGCGTGCTGCCGGGTGTGGTGAGGACCTGCACCGACAGGCGCGGGGTTGCGAGGTCCAGCCCGGCTTCGTCGAGGCGGCGCTTGAGCGCCAGGTTGAAGGCCCGCGAGACTTCCCACTGCTTGATCGGCGCGGTCTTGAACCGTGCCCGCAGAATCGCCGAGCCGGACTCGAAGCTTTCCACGCCCTGCAGCTCCAGCGGCGACCAGATGTTGCGGCGTTGCAGCGGGTCGTTGCGCATCTTCTGCCCGACATCGCGGATCAGGGTAATGGCCTGGTCGATGTTCATGCTGTGGGGGATGGCGATGCGGAAGATCGCGTAGCCGAACTCACGCGAGTAGTTCTTGATGCTCTTGATCTCGCTGAACGGGATGGTGTGGACGATGCCGTCGATGTCGCGCAGGCGCACGGTGCGGATGGTCAGGCCTTCGACGGTGCCGAGGTGGCCGCCGACATCGACGTAGTCGTCGATGGCCAGGGAGTCTTCGATGATGATGAACAGCCCGGTGATCAGGTCGGCCACCAGCGACTGTGCGCCGAAGCCGATCGCCAGGCCGATGACACCGGCACCGGCGAGCAGCGGGGTGACGTTCATGCCCATGTTCGCCAGGGCGACGATCAGCGCGATGATGAAAATCGCCACGAACAACACGTTGCGGATCAGCGGCATCATGGTTTGCGCGCGAGCATTGGCCAGGCCCTTGCGCGAGCGGGTGAGCGCGTGGTGCACGGCGGTGTCGGCGAGGATCCAGACCAGCCACGCGGCAACCAGGGTGCCAGCGAGTCCGACCAGGCGCATGGCGACTTCATGGCCGTCGCCTTCGGCGAAAGCGATCAGCGAAAAGCCCCAGACCCGCAGGCCGAGTTCGATGAACAGCAGCCAGATGGTCATGTGCAACAGGGTGTAGCCGAAGCTGCGCAGGCGCTCGGTATACACCGCCTGGCGCCGGTTGGCGCGGCGCGGCTTGAGGGCGTGGCGGCGAACCAGGCCATTGATCACCATGCACAGGATGACCAGCACGGTGCACATCAGCGACTGGCGCAACGCCGTGCTGGTGTCGCCGGCGGAAACGAAGGTGGCGAACAGGGAAATCCCCACCAGCACCAGCGCCGGCAGGAACCAGAACGTGCCGAGGATCTCGATGGTGTCACTCAGTGCCTTGCGCTTGATGCGCTGGGCCAGCGGCTGGTTGCGGATCAGGTGCGCGATGGGACGCCGGAAGCGCAGGATGAACAGCGCCGTCGACAAGGCCGCGAGCACATTGGCCAGGGTTGCCAGGGCATGGGCCAGGTGACCGCCGAGGGCGAGGGAAAGGCGCGGATCGTTCATTGCCTCGCCAAAGGCGGCGAAGCTACCGATCAGCCACAGTGGGCGGAAAGCCTGGTGCCGCAGGATATGCAGGGCGCGGTGGCGATGAGGGCCGTCCAGCAGGGAGAAGGCGATTACACAGATGGCCGAGAAGCAAGTGCCCACCACCAGTGCATAGGCCAGCACCATGGCCAGTGATTTGCCCAGCGACGAGGGCAGGGCGAAGCTCAGGTAGACGGTGATCACCAGCGCGACCAGCCAGGGTCCGAGCTTGCGCAGGGCGAAGCGCACCAGGTCCCAGGTGCGCGGGTGTTGTGGCAGTTCTTCGGTCAGGCCGAAGCGCAGGCGCACCTGGTGGCTGACCCAGTTCAGCGCGTAGGCCAGCAGGCTCCACAAGGCGATGATGGCGATGAAACCGAAGAACATCGCGGGCCATTGCTGCACCGGGACTTTCAATGCGACCAGTTCGATCTGCGCCAGCTCCATTTCCGCGGCCCAGCGCTTGAACGGGCTGGCCTCGCCGCTGAACTGCTTTTCCAGCTCGGCGAAGGTGCTGCCGATCAATCCCAGCACACCCTGTTCCGGCTCGGGCTGGGCTTTGCGGGTGCTGTCACGAAGCTTCTTCAGGTCGTTGAGCAGGCGAGTGCGTTGCTGGTCGTTTTCCAGGGTGGTGATGACTTCATCGAGGGACTTGCCCAGCGGTTCGCTGGCTTGCGGCTGCGCTGTGCCGCCACCGCCGAGCAGGCTGGGCAGGCCGGCCGCATGCACCGGTCCAAGGGCACCGAACAACAACAGGAAAAGGGCGAGACAACGCAGGAAGGCAGGCACCGGACGATCAACCTCAAACACGTGATCGGCGCAGTGTAGAGCATTTGTCAGGCGAGTTTCTCGAGGATCTTCCAGACCATGATGCCGAGTATCGACAGCATGCCCAGCCACATCATCAGTACCCCGTAATTGCTTTCACGCTTGCTGAAGCCGATGGTCAGCAGGATCAGGCCGGCGAGCACCGGGAGGAACATCGATTGAAACGCGGACATGCGCAAGATCCTTCTTTTTCCTGGGAAATGTCAGGCATCAGCATAGGCGCAAAGCGGCGGGAGCGGTTTGACCGGTGTCACAGTCCGCGCAAACGGGGCGCCCGCGCGGTTTGGAAAACGGCGGGGCAGAGTGCCCCGCGTCGACTTCAGGGCAGCTCGCGGCTGCGGTAGAAGGCGGTCAGCACCTTGACCAGATGCGCCAGGTCCTGGCTGCCGCACAGCTCGCGGATCGAGTGCATGGCGAAGGTCGGCAGGCCGATATCGACGGTGCGCACGCCCAGGTTGCTGGCGATGATCGGGCCGATGGTCGAGCCGCAGCCCATATCGCTACGGACCACGAAGCTCTGCACCGGGACTTCCTCGGCCATGCACAGGTGGCGGAAGAAACCGGCGGTTTCGCTGTTGGTGGCGTAGCGCTGGTTGTTGTTGACCTTGATCACCGGGCCGGCGTTGAGTTTCGGGCCGTGGTTGCCGTCGTGCTTGTCGGCGTAGTTGGGGTGCACGCCGTGGGCGTTGTCGGCCGAGACCAGCAGCGAGCGCTGGATGCTGCGCACGAACTCGTCGCCATCCGGCAGCAGGCGGCGCAGGGTCTGCTCCAGCATCGGGCCGTCGGCACCGCAGGCCGAGCACGAACCGACTTCTTCGTGGTCGGTGCAGACCAGCACGCAGGTTTCGTCGCTGTCGGCATTGAGCAGCGCTTGCAGGCCGGCGTAGCAGGAGAGCAGGTTGTCCAGCCGCGCGCCGGCGATGAACTCGCCGTGCAGGCCGATCAATGCGGCGTCCTGGGTGTCGTAGAAGCTCAGTTCGTAATCCAGCACCACGTCGGCGTTGAGACCGTGTTCGCGGGCCAGTTGCTCGGTGAGCAGGGCGCGGAAGTCGACGCGTTCGTCACCGGCGACCTGCGCCAGGATCGGCGGCAGTTCCAGTTGCGGATTGATCGCCCAGCCTTCGTTGGCGGTGCGGTTGAGGTGGATCGCCAGGTTGGGGATCACGGCGATCGGCAGCTTGAAGTCCACCAGTTGGCTTTCCACCTTGCCGTCGCGGCGGAAGGTGACGCGGCCGGCCAGCGACAGGTCGCGGTCGAACCAGGGCGCGAGCAGCGCGCCGCCGTAGACTTCCACGCCCAGTTGCCAGAAACCGTGGCGTTGCAGTTCCGGCTGTGGCTTGACCCGCAGGCACGGGCTGTCGGTGTGGGCGCCGACCAGGCGGATGCCGTCGAGCAGCGGCGAATGGCGGCCGAGCTTGAAGGCGATGATCGAAGAGTCGTTGCGGGTCAGGTAGTAGCGACCGCCGGGCACCGTGGCCCAACTGTCGCGCTCGTCCAGGCGCTGGTAGCCGGCGGCGTCGAGGCGCTGGGCCAGGCTGGCGGTGGCGTGGAAGGGCGTGGGGGAGGCTTTGAGGAAATCAATCAGGCCTTGGTTCAGGGCGTCGCGCATAAGTCACTCCAGACAGCAGTGGGCGCGAGTTTAACGCAGATGGTCGAGGGCTGACGCGGGTTTTTGTGGGGGCGAAGGGGGTGCGTGGCAGGCGGGGCGGGGCTTCGCGAGCAAGCTCGCTCCTACGAAGGATCACGGCATGGCCTGTAGGAGCGAGCTTGCTCGCGATGGCCTTCAAAGTAGGCCTGAATTGTCAGAACGGCGCCGGACACTCGAACTTCAGGCGCTTACCCGTCACCGGGTGGGTGAAGCTCAGCATGCTGGCGTGCAGGCACAGCCGTTCGTGGGCGGCCAGGGCTTCGGGGTTGGCGTACAGGCGGTCACCCAGAAGCGGATGCCCGATCGACAGCATGTGCACGCGCAGTTGATGCGAACGCCCGGTAATCGGCGTCAGCTCGACCCGGCAGTGGTCGCCGCAGCGTTCGACGATGCGCCAGAAGGTCAAGGCATGTTTGCCTTGCTCGTGATCGACCACGTGGCGCGGCTTGGTCGGCGGGTCGTAGCGCAACGGCAGGTCGATGCTGCCGCTGTCACGCTCCGGCTGGCCCCAGCACAGTGCGGTGTAGGCCTTCTCGGTTTCGCGGTCGTGGAACTGCCGCGACAGCTCGCGGTGGCTGTCGGCGTCGCGGGCGAGGAGGATGATCCCCGAGGTTTCCCAGTCCAGGCGGTGGACGATCAGGGCGTCGGGATAGCCGTTTTCCTGCAGGCGGGTGATCAGGCAGTCCTTGTTGTCGTCGGCCCGGCCGGGCACCGAGAGCAACAGGGTCGGTTTGTTGATCACCAGGATGGCGTCATCCTCGTGCAGGATGTGAACGTTGGACAGCGGCATTGCGTGTTCTCTGCAAACGCCAACGGCGACGGTCGAACCCGGGCTTGCGCAGCCCGGGCCCGGCCGTCGCCGTGGCAGGTTACCCGCAGACGCTATCAGCGCTCGGGCAGGGTGATGTTCAGTTCCAGGATCGAGCAGCTGCCCTGGTTCTCCAGAGCGACCTGCACATCATCGTTGCCGATGTTGACGTACTTGCGGATCACTTCGACCAGTTCCTTTTGCAGGGCTGGCAGGTAGTCCGGGGTACTGCGCTGACCGCGCTCGTGCGCCACGATGATCTGTAGACGCTCTTTCGCAACCGACGCGGAGCTCTGCTTTTTGTTGGCACGAAAGAAGTCAAAAAGGTTCATGGTTCAGTTGCCTCCAAACAGGCGCTCGAAGAATCCCTTCTTCTGTACATCGAGGAACCGGTGTTCCACGGTTTTGCCCAACAGGCGGTCGACAGTGTCGCTGTACGCCTGGCCGGCATCGCTCTGGTCGTCGAGGATGACCGGGACGCCTTGGTTGGAGGCCTTGAGCACGGCCTGGGATTCGGGAATGACACCGAGCAGGGCGACCGAGAGGATCTCCTTGACGTCTTCGACGCCAAGCATCTCGCCCTTGCTGACGCGCTCGGGGTGGTAACGGGTGATCAGCAGGTGTTCCTTGATCGGGTCTTCGTTGCGCTCGGCGCGGCGCGATTTGCTGGCCAAGAGGCCCAGCATGCGGTCCGAGTCACGTACCGAGGACACTTCAGGGTTGGTCACGACGATGGCTTCGTCAGCGAAGTACATCGCCAGGTGCGCGCCCTTCTCGATACCGGCCGGGGAGTCGCAGACCACGTATTCGAAGTTTTCCTTCAGTTCCATCAGGACCTTTTCGACGCCTTCGACGGTCAGCGCGTCCTTGTCACGGGTCTGGCTGGCGGCCAGCACGTACAGGTTTTCCAGGCGCTTGTCCTTGATCAGGGCTTGCTGCAGGTTGGCTTCGCCGTTGACCACGTTGACGAAGTCGTACACCACGCGGCGTTCGCAGCCCATGATCAGGTCGAGGTTACGCAGGCCGACGTCGAAGTCGACGATCACTGTCTTGTGGCCGCGCAGCGCGAGACCGGTACCGATGGCGGCACTGGTGGTGGTTTTGCCCACACCACCCTTGCCGGAAGTAACCACGAGAATCTTGGCCAAGGTGTATCACCCCTAAAAATGATGAAAAAGGACGATCGGTCCCAAAATACAAAAACGGCAACATCTGACTAAGTTGCGCGGAAAATGGCGGCAGTATCCGTTAAAGGCGGGTGATGTTCAACACGTCACCGGACAGGCTGACCTGCACGCCGGCACCCCACAGAGGGTCACGGCGCAGGTCTTCGGAGACCTTGTATTGCCCGGCGATGGAGACCAGTTCGGCGGTCATCTGCTGGCAGAAAATCCGCGCCTTGGTATTGCCCTTGATACCTGCCAGTGCACGCCCCCGCATTGGCCCGTACACATGGATGTTGCCATCGGCGAGAAGTTCCGCGCCGGGGCTGACCGCCGATATCACTACCAGATCGCCACCTTGAGCATAGATCTGTTGGCCGCCGCGTACAGGCGAGGTGATGATCTTGGTCGGGCGGACGGTCGGTTCGGGCGGTGGAGGCGGCGCCGGGGCCGGTTCGGGCTTCTTCACCACCTCGACTTCCGGCTCCACCGGCCGCTCGCGGGCGCCGGACGGTGGCAGCACCGGCAGGTCGATGGCGATGGCGGCGGCGATGTCCTCGATGCGGCTGGCGCGGATCGCCAGCGTGCGCAGCCCGTGCTGGCGGCAGACCCGCATCAGCCCCGGCAGGTCCACCGCGCCTTCGCCGGGCGGCAGCTTGTCCAGCGCCAGCACCAGCGGGGTGTTGCTGAAGAAGTTCGGCGCCTGGGCCACCTTGGCCGCCAGTTGCCGGTCGAGTCCTTCGAGGTTGTTCCGGGCAAGCTCCAGCACCGTGATGGCGAGCATGCTGCCCTTGAGCTGGAACACGGGGGCTTGGTCGGGCGTCGGGGTCTGGCTCATGTCTGCGTCGAGGCGCCTTGTTGCGAAAAAAGTGCCCAGACTTATAACGAGAACGCCGGTTAGCCGCAACCCGCGCCGAACCGTTGTAGAATGCCCGGCCTTTTTCTTTCCGGAATCTTGAATGGATCGCCCGCGTTTTCGTCCTTATTTCCTGCACCCGCGTTTCTGGCCGCTGTGGCTGGGGCTCGGGCTGCTCTGGCTGATCGTCCAGCTTCCGTACCCGGTTTTGCTGGGCATCGGTCGTGTCCTCGGTGCGTTGATGTACCGCGTGGCCGGTGCTCGTCGGGCGATTGCGGCGCGCAACCTGGAACTGTGTTTCCCGGAACTGCCGTCCGTCGAACGCAAGCGCCTGTTAAAGGAAAACTTCGCGTCCACCGGCATCGCCTTCTTCGAAATGGCCATGAGCTGGTGGTGGCCAAAGGCCCGGCTGGCGCGCCTGGCGCATATCGAGGGGCTGGAGCATTTGCAGGCCGCGCAGCGTGATGGCCAGGGCGCCATCCTCATGGCCCTGCATTTCACCACCCTGGAGATTGGCGCGGCGCTGCTGGGCCAGGTCCACACCATCGACGGCATGTACCGCGAGCACAAGAACCCGCTGTTCGACCTGATCCAGCGCCGCGGCCGCGAGCGTCATAACCTCGATTCGCTGGCGGTGGAGCGTGAGGATGTGCGCGGCATGCTCAAGCTGCTGCGTGCCGGCCGGGCGATCTGGTACGCGCCGGACCAGGATTACGGCGCCAAGCAGAGCCTGTTCGTGCCGCTGTTCGGCATCCAGGCGGCAACCGTGACCGCCACCACCAAGTTCGCCCGCCTGGGCCGGGCCCGAGTGATTCCGTTCACTCAGGAGCGGCTGGCCGACGGCAGTGGTTACCGGCTGGTGATTCACCCGCCGCTTGCGGACTTCCCCGGAGAAACCGAAGAAGCCGACTGCCTGCGCATCAACCAGTGGATCGAGCAGGCGCTGCGGGCCTGCCCGGAGCAGTACCTGTGGGCGCATCGGCGCTTCAAGTCGCGCCCGCCAGGAGAGCCGAAGCTGTATCGGCGTTAAGCGCGGCGCACATTTATCTCAGGGAGCACGAGCATGGCAGCAGCAGAACCGGTCACCGGCCTGATCCTTTCCGGTGGTGGCGCCCGTGCCGCCTATCAGGTCGGGGTTCTGGCAGGGATCGCCGATCTGCTGCCGCAGGGCGCATCCAATCCCTTCCCGGTAATCGTCGGCACCTCCGCGGGCGCCATCAATGCGGTGACGCTGGCCAGCGGCGCCCTGCATTTCGCCGAGGCGATCCGGCGTCTGACCAGCTTCTGGCAGGGCTTTCGCAGCCATCAGGTGCTGCGCAGCGATTGGCCCGGCGTGATGCGCCAGGCCAGCCGTTTCGTCGGCCACAGCCTGCTCGGCCTCGGCCGGCAAGTGCCGGTGGCGCTGCTCGACAGCTCGCCGTTGCGCGGCCTGCTCAACGAACACCTCGACCTGCGAGGCATCGGTCACGCCATCGAGCAGCACTGTCTGCGCGCGGTGGCGGTGACCGCGTTTGGCTATGAGTCGGGGCAGGCGGTGACCTTTTATCAGGGCCGCGGCGCGATCGATCCCTGGTTGCGCCATCGGCGTATCGGCGTGCCGACCCGCTTGAGCGTCGAGCACCTGCTGGCCAGTTCGGCGATCCCGCTGCTGTTCGCGCCGGTCAAGCTGGGTCACGAGTATTACGGCGACGGCGCGGTGCGCCAGTCGGCACCGATCAGCCCGGCGCTGCACCTGGGGGCGAGTCGCATCCTGGTGGTCGGGGTCAGCGGTAACCCGCGCGGGCCCTCGGTCAGCGAGCCGGTCCAGCGTATTTACAGCGGCCAGCCGCCCAGCCTGGCGCAGATCGGCGGGCATCTGCTCAACAGCACCTTTATCGACAGCCTGGAAGACGATCTGGAATTGTTGCAGCGCCTCAATCACCTGAGTCACTTGGTGCCGGAGCAGGCTTATCCGCGCCGACTCGGATTGGAGCCGGTGGAGGTGCTGGTGGTGGCGCCGAGTCAGCCACTGGACGAGATCGCCGCGCGCCATCGTCGCGAACTGCCGGCGGCCCTGCGCCTGTTCTTGCGCGGCCCGGGCGCGACCAAGACCAGCGGGGCCGGGGTGCTCAGCTATTTGCTGTTCGAAGCTGGCTATTGCAGCGAACTGATCGAACTCGGCCGGCGTGATGCCCTGGCCAAGCGCGATCAGCTATGCGCCTTCCTTGGCTTGCCAACCGTCCGCGCCTGAACCCTCACTCGGCGATCTGCAGGTGCCGCGCCTCGGTGTAGACGTAGCGCACCTTCTCGTACTCGAACGGCGAATTCATCTGGCCATAGCGGAACGCGGTGGTGTAGCGCCGGTCGATGGCGCGCAGCACCCACAGTTCGGGGTGGTTGCTGCTGACTTCGGCGACGTTGAGGAAGTTGATCTGGTTCTCGGCGCTGTAGTCCACCACCAGCCCGCCGGTGTCGCGCAGGTTCGACGGGCCGAGGATCGGCAGCATCAGGTACGGGCCGTCCGGCACGCCATAGAAGCCCAGGGTCTGGCCGAAGTCCTCGTTCTGTTTCGGCACGCCCATCATGGTTGCCGGGTCCCACAGGCCGAAAACACCGATGGTGGTGTTGACCAGCAGCCGTGCGGTGATGTCCAGCGAGCGCTTGCCCTTGAACTGCAACAGGCTGTTGAGCAGGTTCGGCACGTCGCCGATGTTGCTGAAGAAGTTGCTCACGCCGCTGCGCACGAACTGCGGGGTGACGTAGCGGTAGCCATTGACCACCGGCAGGAACACCCACTCGTCGAAGCGGTAGTTGAAGTGATAGACCCGGCGGTTCCAGGACTCCAGCGGGTCGTAGACGGCGAGGGCGTTGAGCGTCGAACGTTCGAATTCGCGCTGGTCCAGGCCGGGGTTGAATTTCAGCTCCTTGAGCGGCTCGGTGAAGCCGTCGGTGTCGATGACGCTGGCCGCGGGCGCGGGTTCGTCGGCGAACGCCGGGCCGGCGGACAGCAGCAGGGCGGTGATCAGCAGGCGTTTAACCACGGAAGAACTCCAGCATGGCGTCGCTGTTGACGCGGTAGTTGAGGTTGCCGCAATGGCCGCCATGGGGGTACAGGGTGAGTCGGTCGCCGAAGGTCTTGCGCAGGAAACCGATATCGCCGGGGCCGAGGATCAGGTCGTCGGCGTTGTGCATCACGGCGATCTTCGGCGTCTTGCTCAGGTAGTCCTGCAGGGCGTAGAGGCTCACCTGGTCGATCAATTGCAACAGGCTGCCGCCGTCGGTGCGGGCGCGCCACATGGGGATCACCTGCTCGGTCAGGTAGCAGTCGAAATCGCATTGCAGCGCACGCTTGAAGAACGGGGTCAGGCTGCTGCCTTCGGTGATCGGGAATTTCGGTGGGATGATCAGGCCGCGGCGGTTGATCAGGTCCGAGGTGAAGGCGATATCGGCCGCAGAGAAGCGGAACGACGTGCCGATCAGCATGGCCATCTGCTCGTTGCTCAGGTGCTGGCGCGATTGCTGGAAGTCGTAGAGCAGGGCGTCGTTGAGGTCGATGTAGCCTTTCTGCTGGAAGTAGCGGGTCAGCTTGTTGAGCACCAGTTCATAGAAGGTGGTGTGGCTGGTCACGCCCTTGACCTCGGTCTGCACCAGGCGGTCGAGGTTGCTGATGGAGGTGTAGAGGTTCACCGGCGGGTTGAGCAGCAGCACGCGCTTGAAGTTGAAGCTGCGCCGGGTCTCGTCCAGGTGGCTGACGAATGCCGCGTCCAGCGCGCCGAGGCTGTAGCCGCTGAGGTAGAACTCCTTGATTGGCAGCCGCGGGTGTTGGGCGCGCACGCCCTGCATCACCCGGTAGAGGTCTTCGGCGTCTTCGGTGCTGACGCCGGGAGTGGCGAAGCGCGACGCGGCGCTGATGAAGTCGAAGCTGGTCGGCGAGGACAACTGCACCACGTGGTAGCCGGCCTTGTAATAAAGGCGCTTGAGGTATTCGTTGATGCTGGCGTTGTAGCGTGCGCCGGTGCCGGCGATGAGGAAGATCAGCGGTGCTTCGTGGTCCTGGCGGGCCAGGCGGTAGCGCAGTTTTTTCACCGGCCAGAAATTGTCCGGCAGGGTGAAGGCGCGTTCCGGGCGCACGTTCAGGTCGTAGTCGGACTGCGTGATGTCATCGTCGGTGGGCAGTTCCGGGCGCATGTCCGGCGGCGTGGTGGCGATAGTCGCCTCGAAGGGGTTGGTCAGCGGATAGCCGTAGGTGGCGGCATCGATGTCCGCCGCCGACGCGGCCGCACACAACAGAAGGCCGCCCAACAGGGCAGCGAGGCGCAGTGGTCGAAACATGACGGATCCCCAGAAAAAGGCACGAAAGCGTGGTGCGTAGTCCAGCCTAGGACATCTGTGTTACCGGCAAAGTTGCCGGGTGCCACGGTATTTGTCGTCCCGGATGTTGCCGTGACGGGCTTGGACTCTGCAACAATTGGTTCCATTTATCCTGGCGTTAAAAGTAGTCGAGGCTGGCGCTTTCGCCTTGCGCAGACCGCCTGGAGGATTATGCTGGGCGCCGATTTTTCTGATTTTGGAGTCACCATGTCTCAGCGTTTGCCACTTATCGCCTTGTTGCTGTTCGTGCCGTTGTGGCTGGCCGCCAGTTATGGGGTTCGCTACGGGTTCATGGAGGATCCGCAGTGGGTGGGGGTCTGCTCGGCGCAGGTGCAGGTATGGGAATGCTCGGTGCGTTCGACGCTGGGCCTGACCATTCACTTCCGGATTCTGGCGTGGCTGGCGTTGGGACTGGCGCTGCTGGGGACGGTCGTGGCGCACCGGGCCGGGCGCTGGCTGGCGGTGCTGGCGCTGGTGGCGGGGATTCCGGCGCTGGTGTTGTACACCGCGAGTATCGCGGTGTTTGCGGTGGTGCTGGCGGGGTTGCGTTTGGTTCGTCGGGCCAGATGAGCCGCGCCCTTTGACAGGGCATTTGAGGGCCTCATCGCTGCCGAACCGCAGCGATGAGGACCGAAAGGACTATCGGGTTTTCAGGCAGCGCCACAACGCAGCGACCATCAACACACTGACCACCGCCCAGCCCCAGGCCTGCAGGCTTTCCAATCCTTCGCGATACAACTGCGGTCCGATCCCGGCACCGACGATCAAGGTCAACAGCGCTACTTCAGCCCGCGCCACCTTCACTGGACGCAGCAGGTAAACCAGTGCCGGCAATACGAACGCGGCACTCGGGAAACTGCGATAGCGCGGATCGAACACCAGCGCCAGCATGCTCACCGCCGCGGCAAAGCCCGCCGCCAGTACCCACCAGCCCGCACGGGCTTCCAGCCAGGCGAAGGTTCGCTCACGCCAGCCACTGCGCGATGCCAGGGCGAGCGTGCCATGGGCCAGCACGATCAGGTTGAGCCCCACCAGCAGCACCACCCACAACCATTCGCCGAAGAAGCGGCTGTTGGTCCGCGCCAGTTCGCCCCACAGGCCGATGCTGGCGGCACCTATCGCTGCCAGCAGCGGCAGGGCCAGGGCGTTGCGGGTGCTGCGGACCGGGCCCGCCAGCACCAGGGTGGCGAGGAACAGCGCGACGCTGGCGGCCAGCCACTGCGGCCACAACGCCAGGTTGCTCACCGGGCCTTCGAGTACGCCCTTGTCGTGGCGATCGGCGTCGTACAGGCCCCAGTAACCGCCTACCGCGCCTTCGCTGGCGCGTTTCCACGGTTGGTCGAAGGCTTCGATCAGGTTGTAGTGCCAGCCGTTCTTTTCCGCCATGGCGACGAAACCACGGATAAAGCGCGCTTCGTTGACCCGGCTTGGCACCGCGGTTTCGCGCTGGCGGCCCTCGCTGGGCCAGCCGGTTTCACCGATCAGGATGTCCTTGGGCGCGAACTGGTTGCCGAACACCTGGCGGATCTCGCCGACATGGGCCAGCGCGTCGTCGATGCCGCGTGGATCATCTTCCCAGTAGGGCAGCAGGTGAATCGTGAGGAAGTCCACCGCCGGGGCGATTTGCGGGTGCTGCAGCCAGAACTCCCAGACATCGGCGTAGGTCACGGGCACCTGGACCTGGCTTTTCACCCGGCCGATCAATTCGGCAAGGCGGTCGCCGGTGATCTCTTTGCGCAGCAGCGTTTCGTTGCCGACGATCACTGCGCGGACCACATCCTGGTTGGCGTTGGCCGAGGCGATCAGTGCCTTGATTTCCTTGTCGGTATCCACCGGGTTGCCGTTGACCCAGGCTCCGAGCATCACTTTCAGCCCGTACTTGCGGGCGATATCGGGGATGCCTTCAAGGCCGGTCATGGAATAGGTGCGGATGCATTCGAAGCGTTTCGACAGCAGCGCGAGGTCGGCGTCGATGCGTTCCGGGCGCAGGGTGAAGGGCTGGTCGAAGGGCGACTGGTCCTTGTCGAACGGGGTGTAGGAGGCGCACTGCAATTTGTGCGTGGCGCTGGCGGCATCCGGCAGCACCACCGGCTTGCCGAGCCCGTACCAGAGGCCCGCGAGGGCGAACAGGCCGAGCAGGCAGGCGAACAGATAAGGGGGGAGCGCAAAGCGGGCGGTCGAGGACATGGAACGATCCGGTGAGGCAACAAAGCCGCCAATACTACCCGTAAACACCGGCGGTTTTGCCTTTGGCATGCAAAGTTCGGGCGGGCTTTGCGCAGGGCCCCGGGATTGCGGGCGGTGCTGGCAAACTGGTGTCGTTTCTCGATGTTTCGAGGTCGCTGACAGAGCAGGTCCACCACGAGCCGGGGTTGATGATGGGCGCATCAGTACTCCGCTGATGCTCTCTCGGTCCAGGCAACGAGGCGTGATGGGGGCGCCGTGCACCAGAACAAGACGTGGTCCGACCGGCGTCGGGCGCATGACTATCCGTGACGTGACAAGGGGAAGCTTTGATGAAAATGCGACGACTCCTGGGGGCGGGCACCGCCCTGGTATTGGCAATGAGCGCCGTGACGGCGATGGCCAAGGAAGTGAGCATCGGCTATGTCGATGGCTGGTCCGACAGTGTGGCAACCACCCATGTGGCCGCGGAGGTCATCAAACAGAAGCTGGGCTATGACGTGAAACTCATGCCCGTGGCGACCGGGATCATGTGGCAGGGCGTCGCCACCGGCAAACTCGACGCCATGCTCTCGGCCTGGCTGCCCGTCACTCACGGGGAATACTGGACCAAGAACAAGGACAACGTCGTCGACTACGGCCCCAACTTCAAGGACGCCAAGATCGGCCTGATCGTGCCGGAATACGTCAAGGCGCAGTCAGTCGCCGACCTCAAGACCGATGACAGCTTCAAGAAGAAAATCGTCGGCATCGACGCCGGTTCCGGCGTGATGATCAAGAGCGAACAGGCGATCAAGGACTACGACCTCACCGGCTACAAACTGCAGGCCAGTTCCGGCGCGGCGATGACCGCTGAACTGGGCCGTGCCTATGCCAAGCAGCAGTCCATCGCCGTCACCGGCTGGGTACCGCACTGGATGTTCGCCAAGTGGAAACTGCGCTTCCTCGAAGACCCCAAGGGCGTGTACGGCGCCGCGGAAACCGTCAACAGCATCGGCAGCAAGGAACTGGCGACCAAGGCGCCGGAAGTGGCGGAGTTCCTGAAGAAGTTCTCCTGGCAGTCGAAAGACGAAATCGGCGAGGTCATGTTGGCCATTCAAGAGGGCGCCAAGCCCGATGCCGCCGCGAAGGATTGGGTCGCCAAACACCCCGAACGCGTTGCCGAGTGGGTCGGCAAATAATGGCTTGATGCCTCTATCCTGAGCCTTCCAGGGCCGCCCCCGGTTTATCCGGTGGGCGGCCCTTCTGTTTACGGACCTTTACCGAGTTTGCAAAAGACTTTTACATCTAAGACTAAGGTCGTCTGGAGTGCGTTCATAGGCAGCATAAAGTGGAGTCGTTCTATCTAATCTGTGCTGCGAGGACAAAAACAATGAACGACAGCATTTACCTATCGATACAAAACAGCCCGCGGTTCAAGGAGCTGGTTTCAAAACGTGAACGATTCGCCTGGATTCTCTCGGCAATCATGCTCGGTCTCTATTCTGCTTTCATCCTTCTGATTGCCTACGGTCCCCAACTGCTGGGAACCAAGATCAGCCCTGACTCTTCGATTACCTGGGGTATTCCCCTGGGCGTGGGACTGATCCTGTCAGCCTTCATCCTCACCGGTATCTATGTGCGTCGCGCCAACGGTGAATTCGATGAGCTGAACAACGCAATCCTCAAGGAGGCTCAGCAATGATCCGGCGTCTACTGGCAACCCTGGCCATCGGCGCGTTCGCACCCGCCGTCTGGGCCGCCGACGCCCTGACCGGCGCGGTACAGAAACAACCGCTGAACGTTGCGGCGATCCTCATGTTCGTCGCCTTCGTTGGCGCCACCCTGTGCATCACCTACTGGGCTTCGAAAAAGAACAACTCGGCGTCCGACTACTACGCGGCCGGCGGCAAGATCACCGGTTTCCAGAACGGTCTGGCGATTGCCGGTGACTACATGTCCGCGGCGTCCTTCCTGGGTATTTCCGCCCTGGTGTTCACTTCCGGCTACGACGGCCTGATCTACTCGATCGGCTTCCTGGTCGGCTGGCCGATCATCCTCTTCCTGATCGCCGAACGCCTGCGCAACCTGGGTAAATACACCTTTGCTGACGTGGCGTCCTATCGCCTCGGCCAGAAAGAAATCCGCACCCTGTCGGCCTCCGGCTCGCTGGTGGTGGTGGCGTTCTACCTGATCGCGCAAATGGTCGGTGCCGGCAAGCTGATCCAGCTGCTGTTCGGTCTGGACTACCACGTTGCGGTCATCCTGGTCGGTATCCTGATGTGCCTGTACGTGCTGTTCGGCGGCATGCTGGCGACCACCTGGGTACAGATCATCAAGGCAGTGCTGCTGCTCTCCGGTGCCAGCTTCATGGCGCTGATGGTGATGAAGCACGTCAACTTCAACTTCAGCGAACTGTTCTCCCAGGCCATCGCCGTTCACCCTAAAGGTGAAGCGATCATGAGCCCTGGCGGTCTGGTGAAAGATCCGATCTCGGCGTTCTCGCTGGGTCTGGCGCTGATGTTCGGTACTGCTGGCCTGCCACACATCCTGATGCGCTTCTTCACCGTGAGCGACGCCAAAGAAGCTCGCAAATCGGTGTTCTACGCCACTGGCTTCATCGGCTACTTCTACATCCTGACCTTCATCATCGGCTTCGGCGCGATCCTGCTGGTCAGCACCAACCCGGCCTTCAAGGACGCTGCAGGTGCCTTGCTGGGCGGTAACAACATGGCGGCGGTGCACCTGGCCAACGCCGTGGGCGGCAGCATCTTCCTCGGCTTCATCTCGGCAGTGGCCTTCGCCACCATCCTGGCGGTGGTTGCCGGCCTGACCCTGGCAGGCGCTTCGGCGGTATCCCACGACCTGTACGCCAGCGTATGGCGCAAGGGCAAAGTCAACGATAAGGATGAGATCCGCGTTTCGAAGATCACCACCATCGCCCTGGCGGTGCTGGCCATCGGCCTGGGTATCCTCTTCGAAAGCCAGAACATCGCGTTCATGGTGGGCCTGGCGTTCTCCATCGCCGCGAGCTGCAACTTCCCGGTACTGCTGCTCTCGATGTACTGGAAGAAGCTGACCACCCGTGGCGCCATGATCGGCGGCTGGATGGGCCTGATCAGCGCCGTGGCCCTGATGGTCCTCGGCCCGACCATCTGGGTACAGATCCTGCACCACGAGAAACCGATCTACCCGTACGAGTACCCGGCACTGTTCTCCATGCTGATTGCTTTCGTCGGTATCTGGTTCTTCTCGATCACCGACAAGTCCAAGGCGGCCGACGAAGAACGCGCACTGTTCTTCCCGCAGTTCGTCCGTTCGCAGACCGGCCTGGGCGCCAGCGGTGCGGTTTCGCACTGATCGACCCGGCAATAAAAAAGACAGCCCTCGGGCTGTCTTTTTTTTGCCTGCGGGAGGCGGTTCAGACGCGGGTCATATGTAGCCGAGCAAGAGCAATATCAACAGGACGATCAGCACGGTACCGATGATGCCCGATGGTCCGTAGCCCCAGCTTCTGGAGTGCGGGAATACCGGAAGGCCACCGATCAGCAGCAGGATCAGGATGATGATTAGAATTGTGCCCATGACGATTCCTCTGGTTTCGGTCGGATGGGCAGACCTGGCTTTCAGGCCCGCTTGTAATTGCGACTCCTGCCGTGAGGGAAAAGTTTAATTAACCTCACGTTTTGCCTCTTGGAGAGCCCCGCAATTCACGCCTTTTTTTGCCCGTGCCATTCAGCAACCTGATACCGCGTGGGCCGGCGCAGAGCCTTCGCTACACTGGCCTTCACCGTCAAGCACACAAGGCAGCTGGCTATGCAGAACCGCATGATGATCACTGGCGCGGGATCCGGACTGGGTCGTGAAATTGCCCTGCGCTGGGCCCGTGAGGGCTGGCGTCTGGCATTGAGCGATGTCAGCGAGGAAGGCCTCAAACAGACCCTGGCGCTGGTCCGCGAGGCCGGCGGCAGCGGCTTTATCCAGCGCTGCGATGTCCGCGACTACAGCCAGTTGATCGCCCTGGCCCAGGCCTGCGAAGAACACTTCGACGGCATCGATGTGATCGTCAACAACGCCGGCGTGGCTTCGGGCGGGTTCTTCGCCGAGCTGTCGCTGGAGGACTGGGACTGGCAGATCGCGATCAACCTCATGGGCGTGGTCAAGGGCTGCAAGGCGTTCTTGCCGCTGCTGGAGCGCAGCAAGGGGCGGATCATCAATATCGCGTCCATGGCCGCGCTGATGCAGGGCCCGGCGATGAGCAACTACAACGTCGCCAAGGCCGGCGTGGTGGCGTTGTCCGAGAGTCTGCTGGTGGAACTGCGGCAACTCGACGTGGCGGTGCATGTGGTCTGCCCGTCGTTCTTCCAGACCAACCTGCTGGACTCTTTCCGCGGCCCGACGCCGGCGATGAAGGCCCAGGTCGGCAAGTTGCTGGAAAGCTCGCCGATCAGCGCCACCGATATCGCCGAGTACATCTACCAGCAGGTCGCTCGCGGCCAGTTCATGATCCTGCCGCACGAGCAGGGCCGGATGGCCTGGCAACTCAAGCAGCACAATCCGCAGGCGCTCTACGACGAAATGGCGAGCATGGCGGAGAAAATGCGCGCCAAAGGCCGTCAGCCACAATCCTGAGCGGCGGCATCGGGTATCCTCGGCGCTTTGCCAGCCTTGGGGATACCTGTGGTCAATTACCTGTTGTTCTTCCTCGCGGCGGTGTTCGAGATCGCCGGTTGCTACGCCTTCTACATGTGGCTGCGCCTGGGCAAGAGCGCCTGGTGGATCGCCCCGGCGCTGCTCAGCCTGACCCTCTTCGCCCTGCTGCTGACCCGTGTCGAGTCGGCTTACGCCGGGCGTGCCTATGCCGCCTATGGCGGAATCTATATCGTCACTTCATTGCTCTGGCTGGCGCTGGTGGAGCGCGGCCGGCCGCTGGGCAGCGACTGGATCGGCGGGTTGCTCTGTGTGGCGGGTGCGACGGTCATCCTGCTGGGGCCGAGGTTCCACAGCGCGGGCTGATCTTGTGGGAAGAATGTGTAGGGCATTTCCGTTAGTCGCGTAGGTCGTCTCTCTTTCAAGATCAGACCATTGAAGCGGACTACCCCGACAGCCAGTCTCCGAATTCACCTTGAAATGGAGGATTCGGGAATGTTGGTTATAGGACGTGAAATAGGCGAGGTCATCAACATCGGCGACGACATCAAGCTCAAGGTTCTGGCCGTGGATGGCGGGACCGTGCGTTTCGGTATCAGCGCGCCGCGTGATGTCGAGATTCATCGCGCGGAGATCTACAAGCGCCTGGCCGAGCAACTGGAGAAGGAGGCGGCCAGTTGAGCCGTCGGGTCAGTCGAGCAGTTCCTTGGGCACATCGTGCTTGGCCAGCAACTGGCACTGCTGGCTTTCGAGGTCGAAGAGGATGAATGCCTGACCCTTGGCCAGCGCCTGGCGAACCCGCAGTACGCGGGTTTCCAGCGGGGTGTCGTCGCCGTTGTCGGTGCCTTCGCGGGTGACGAAATCCTCGATCAGGCGGGTCAGGGTCTCGGCTTCGAGTTGGTCGTAGGGGATCAGCATCTGGAGCAGGCCTTGGGGGAGGGGGATGGCACATGCTACCTGTGTTTGTTCTTTCGGGCCTCATCGCTGAAGTGTCGGGCCGCCGAACCGCAGCGATGAGGCCCTCAATTCAACTCACTGATCCCGCCTGCCCAGCACCTCCTCGACCGCCGGCACCCGCGTATCACTCTCCATCTGCGCGTCATGCTCAAGCTGATGACTGAACCGCTCCAGTGAACTCCCCGCCGGCTGCGAGTCGGCGGCGAACACCGGTGGGCTCAGCAGGTACGCGCCCAGCAATCGGCTCAGCGCCGCGAGGCTGTCGATATGGGTGCGTTCATAACCGTGAGTCGCGTCGCAACCGAAGGCCAGCAGCGCGGTGCGGATATCGTGCCCAGCGGTGATCGCCGAGTGGGCGTCGCTGAAGTAGTAGCGGAACAGGTCGCGCCGCACCGGCAGGTTGTGTTCATGGGCCAGGTGCAGCAGGTGCCGCGACAGGTGGTAGTCGTAAGGCCCGGAAGAATCCTGCATCGCCACGCTCACGGCGTGTTCGCTGGAGTGCTGGCCGGGCGCGACCGGGGCGATGTCGATGCCGACGAATTCACTGACATCCCAGGGCAGGGCGCCCGCTGCACCGGAGCCGGTTTCTTCGGTGATGGTGAACAGCGGATGGCAGTCGATCTGCGGCTGCTGGCCGCTTTCGACAATGGCCTTGAGCGCCGCCAGCAATGCCGCGACGCCGGCTTTGTCATCCAGGTGCCGGGCGCTGATATGGCCGCTTTCGGTGAACTCGGGCAAGGGATCGAAGGCGACGAAATCACCGATGTTGATCCCCAGCGACTCGCAGTCGGCGCGGGTCGCGCAGTAGGCGTCCAGGCGCACTTCGATGTGCTCCCAGCTCACCGGCATCTGGTCGATGGCGGTGTTGAAGGCATGTCCGCTGGCCATCAGCGGCAGCACACTGCCGCGCAACACGCCGTTGTCGGTGAACACGCTGACCCGGCTGCCTTCGGCGAAACGGCTCGACCAGCAACCCACCGCCGCCAGGCCCAGGCGGCCGTTGTCTTGCAGGTTGCGTACGCTGGCGCCGATGGTGTCCAGGTGCGCGGAGACGGCGCGGTCCGGGGAGTTCTTGCGGCCCTTGAGGGTGGCGCGGATGGTGCCGCGGCGGGTCAGTTCGAAAGGGATGCCCAGTTCTTCAAGGCGCTCGGCGACATAGCGCACGATGGTGTCGGTAAAGCCGGTGGGGCTGGGGATCGCGAGCATTTCCAGCAGGACTTTCTGCAGGTAGTTCAGGTCCGGTTCGGGTAGTGGGGCGGGCATACGCACTCCTTGGTTCATGGCGTGGGCCGGCTGTGGGGAAACAGCAGGTCGACGAAACGTTCGGCAGTGGGTTGAGGTTCGTGGTTGGCGAGGCCAACGCGTTCATTGGCTTCGATGAACACGTACTCCGGCTGATCGGCGGCGCGGACCATCAGGTCCAGCCCGACCACCGGGATATCGAGGGCGCGGGCGGCCTGGATCGCGGCGTCGACCAGGGTCGGGTGCAATTGCACGGTGACGTCTTCAAGGCAGCCGCCGGTGTGCAGGTTGGCGGTGCGGCGGACCGCCAGGCGCTGCCCGGCGGGCAGCACGCTGTGGTAGTCGAGGCCGGCGGCGTGCAGGGTGCGCGCGGTTTCGTCGTCCAGCGGGATGCGGCTTTCGCCAGCGGTTGCGGCCTGGCGTCGACGGCTCTGGGCTTCGATCAACGCGCCGATGCTGTGCAGGCCATCGCCGATCACCTCGGCCGGGTGGCGGATCGCCGCAGCCACCACTTCGAAACCGATCACCACGATGCGCAGATCGAGTCCTTCGTGGAAACTTTCCAGCAGCACCCGGCTGTCGAAGCGACGGGCCTGTTCGATGGCGTGGTTGAGTTCGTCGAGACTGCTCAGGTTGACGGCAACGCCGTTGCCCTGTTCGCCATCCACCGGCTTGACCACCACCGCGCCGTGGTCTTCGAGGAAGGCCAGGTTGTCATCGGCGCTGCCCGCCAGTTGCTGGGCCGGCAGCTTCAGGCCGGCGGCTGCGAGGGTCTTGTGGGTCAGGTGTTTGTCCTGACAGAGGGTCATGCTGACGGCGCTGGTCAGGTCGCTCAGCGACTCGCGGCAACGCACCCGGCGCCCACCATGGATCAGGGTGAACAGCCCGGCATCGGCATCATCCACCTGCACATCGATGCCGCGGCGATAAGCTTCCTCGACGATGATCCGCGCGTAGGGATTGAGTCCGGCTTCGGGACCGGGCCCGAGGAACAGCGGCTGGTTGATGCCGTTCTTGCGCTTGACCGCGAAGGTCGGCAGGTTGCGGAAGCCGAGCTTGGCGTAAAGGCGCTTGGCCTGGCGGTTGTCGTGCAGCACCGAGAGGTCGAGGTGGCTGAGCCCGCGGCTCATGAAGTGCTCGATCAGGTGGCGCACCAGCACCTCGCCGACACCTGGCCGGGTGGTGTTCGGGTCCACCGCCAGGCACCAGAGGCTGCTGCCCAGCTCCGGGTCGTCGAAGGCCTTGTGGTGGTTCAGGCCCATGACGCTGCCGATCACCGCGCCGCTGTCTTCGTCCTCGGCCAGCCAGTACACCGGCCCGCCGAGATGACGCGGGGTCAGCAGGGCGGTGTTCACCGGCAGCATGCCGCGGGTCAGGTACAGCGTGTTGATCGCTTGCCAGTCCTCGTCGCTCTGCGCGCGGCGGATGCGGAAACCACGGAACACCCGCTGCGCCGGGCGGTAGTCGCTGAACCACAGGCGCAGGGTGTCGGACGGATCGAGGAACAGTTGCTGCGGCGCCTGGGCCAGCACTTGTTGCGGGGCGGCGACATAGAGCGCGATATCGCGCTCGCCGGGTTGTTCTTCGAGCAGCGCGGCGGCCAGCAGGGCCGGCTCGGAATAGGTGTGGCCGACCAGCAACCGGCCCCAGCCGCAATGCAGGGCGCGGGGCTCGTCGCTGGGTTCGTTGCCGTCACCGGCCAGGCGCGCCTGCAGCCGTTCATAGGACGGCACCTGGCCGCGCAGCAAGCGTTGGCCGTAGGCGGAAGTGTGAGGCTTCATCGGTCAGATTCCTTGTTCGCTGAGCCACAGGTTGAGGGCCGCCAGTTGCCACAGTTTCGAACCGCGCAATGGTGTGAGCTGGCCATGCGGGTCGCTCAGCAGGCGGTCGAGCATCGCCGGGTTGAACAGGCCGCGATCCTGGCTAGGGTCGAGCAGCAATTCGCGCACCCAGTCCAGGGTCGCGCCTTGCAGATGCTTGAGGCCGGGCACCGGGAAATAGCCTTTCTTGCGGTCGATCACTTCGCTTGGGATGACCAGCCGCGCAGCTTCCTTGAGCACTTGCTTGCCGCCGTCGGGCAGCTTGAAGCGCGCCGGAATCCGCGCCGACAGCTCGACCAGGCGGTAATCGAGGAACGGCGTGCGCGCTTCCAGGCCCCAGGCCATGGTCATGTTGTCGACCCGCTTGACCGGGTCATCCACCAGCATCACCGTGCTGTCCAGGCGCAGCGCCTTGTCCACCGCCTCGCGGGCGCCGGGCTGGGCGAAGTGCTCGCGGACGAAATCACCGGCGGCGTCGTGCTCCAGCAGCCAGGGCAGTTGCACGGTGTCGCGGTATTCGTCGTGGCTGCGGTCGAAGAACGCGGCGCGGTAAGCCGCCAGCGGGTCCTGCGCGCCATCCACCTGCGGATACCAGTGATAACCGGCGAACAGCTCGTCGGCGCCCTGGCCGCTCTGCACCACCTTGCAGTGCTTGGCCACTTCCCGCGACAGCAGGTAGAAGGCGATGCAGTCGTGGCTGACCATCGGCTCGCTCATGGCCCGGAAGGCCGCGGGCAACTGGGTGATGATCTCGCGTTCGTCGATGCGCAACTGGTGGTGACGGGTGCCGTAGTGTTTGGCGATCAGGTCGGAGTATTGGAATTCGTCGCCGCGTTCGCCGCCGGCGTCCTCGAAGCCGATGGAGAAGGTCGACAGGTCCTCGACCCCGGCCTCGCGCAACAAGCCCACGAGCAGACTGGAATCGACGCCGCCCGAGAGCAGCACGCCAACATCGACGGCCGCGCGCTGACGGATCGCCACCGCCTCGCGGGTGCTGTCCAGAACGCGGTCGCGCCAGTCTTCCAGGCCCAGGTCCTGTTCATCGGTGTGGGGCCCGTAATGCAGGCTCCACCACTGTTGCTGCTGGCTGCGGCCCTGGGCGTCGATACGCATCCAGGTGGCTGGCGGCAGTTTCTCGATATTCGCCAGCAGGGTGCGGGGTGCTGGCACCACGGCATGGAAGTTCAGGTAGTGATTGAGCGCTACCGGGTCCAGCACCGGGTCGATATCGCCGCCTTTCAACAGGGCCGGCAAGGTCGAGGCGAAACGCAGGCGTTCGTTGGTCCGCGACAGGTACAGCGGCTTGACGCCGAGGCGGTCGCGGGCGAGGAACAGTTGCTGGCGGTCGCGCTCCCAGATCGCCAGGGCGAACATGCCGTTCAGCCGTGGCAGAAGCTGTTCGCCCCAGGCGTGATAGCCCTTGAGCAGCACTTCGGTGTCGCCGCCGGAATAAAAGACGTAGCCGAGGCTTTCCAGCTCGCTGCGCAGTTCCGGGAAGTTGTAGATGGCACCGTTGAAGGCCAGCGACAAGCCCAGTTGCGCATCGACCATGGGCTGGGCCGAGCCATCGGACAGGTCCATGATTTTCAGGCGACGATGGCCCAGGGCGATCGGCCCCTGGCTGTGGAAGCCCCAGGCGTCGGGGCCGCGAGGTGCCAGGTGATGGGTTATCCGTTCAACCGCGGCGAGGTCCGCCGGGCGCGAAGGGGTGGCTACAGGGGTGAAACGAAACTCTCCAGCTAATCCGCACATAAGTCCTTACCGGTTTTGCCGTTGGGGAAGGTGCCCGAAAGGTGGGCACTCAGAAACTGACCGGTGCGAATCCTGGGAGTTTTAGATCGATATGGAATAAGTGGAAATGCCGGACCGAGACAACTCCGCCTGCGCCCGACCTCGCCCCCGGTAGGCGCGAGCTTGCTCGCGAAGCTCGTTTACCTCCCGCTACCGCGCTTCAATTCCCGCAACATGAACCGATTCGGATGACAGGCCTCCGCCAGTTCCCGCGGCACCGGCAGTGCATCGCCGTTGATCCACGCCGCCACCAATTCCCCGCACAACGGCGCGGTAATCAGCCCGCGAGAACCGTGTCCGCTGTTCACATAAAGCCCCTCCAGCCACGGGCAGTCCGCCTCGGGAACCTGCCGGGCGTTCTTCGCCAGGGCCGCATAGGTCGCGGCGAACCTCGGCGCATCCGCCACCGGCCCCACCAGCGGCAGGTAATCCGGGGTGGTACAGCGAAACGCTGCGCGGCCTTCCAGTCGCTGCGGGTCCTGGTGTTCGATATCCAGCCGCTCGGCCAGATCGGCGGAGATCTCCCGCAGCAGCTCCAGGTTGCTGTGATGTTCCTCGGCGGTCGGGGTCAGGTCGGTGCTGTGGAAATCGAAGCTGGCGCCGAGGGTATGTTCGCCATGCCGCGACGGCGCGACATAGCCGTCGGCGCAGACCACGGTGTTCAGCGCCTGGCTGGCGGCGGTGACCGGCAGGCGGGTGATCTGCCCGCGTATGCGCTTGAGCGGCAAGCCGGCGCAGCCTTCGAAGCGCTGGATATCGGCGGCACCGGCCAGCACCACCACCGGCGCCGAGGCCAGCAGCCGCTCGCCGTCCCAGGCTTGCCAGAGGCCATCGACCTTGCGCAGTTGCAGCACGTCATGGTGGGTGAGCAGGCGGATATTGGGCTGCGCGGACTGCCAGCGGCAGAGTGCCGGCGGATGTACCCAGCCGCCTTCCGGGTAGAACAGCCCGCCGCTGGCCAGGGCCACGCCGGCCACGGCCTCGGCCTGCTGGCGGTCCAGGCGTTGCAGCAGCTCATCGTCGAAGGCGCCGGCCAGGACGGCCTGGCGCTGGTCTTCCTTGTCGTCGAAGGCCAGTTGCAGCACGCCGCAATCGTCCCAGTCGGTGCCGCGCTGCAAGCGCTCCAGCAGACGCCGGGTATGGCCGAAGCCGCTGACGATCAGTTGCGAGAGCAGGGTGCCGTGGGCCGACAGTTTCAGGTACAGCACGCCCTGCGGATTGCCCGAGGCTTCCTGCGCCGGGCCGGCGTGACGTTCCAGCAGCTCGACCTGCCAGCCGCGCGCGGCGAGGCTCGCGGCACTGGCGCAACCGGCCAGCCCGGCACCGATCACCAGCGCCTGTTGCGGGCCGGACAGCGCCGGCGGTCGGCGATACCAGGGCGCCACGGGAGCCGGGGCGGGCTGATCCTCCGGCCAGCCTTCGAAGCGTCCGCGCAGCACTTCCCACTTCTTGCCGATGCCGGGAATGCGCTTCATCTTGAAGCCCACCGCGATCAGCGCCCGGCGCACCCAGCCGGTGCTGGTGAAGGTGCCCAGCGTGGTGCCGGGCACGGAAAGCCGGCCGACCTGGGCGAACAGCTCCGGGGTCCACATGTCGGGGTTTTTCGCCGGGGCGAAGCCATCGAGGAACCAGGCGTCGACCTGACCGTCCAGTTTGCCGAACTGCTCGCTGGCGTCACCGATCATCAGGGTCAGGCTGACCCGGCCGTTATCGAAGAGGAAGTGCTGGTAACCCTCGTGCACCGCGACGTATTGCTGCAGTAGCGGCTCACTGAAGGTTGTCAGTTCCGGCCACAGCGCCAGGGCGCGGCGCAGGTCGTCGCGGCTGAGGGGAAACTTCTCGGCGCTGATGAAATGCAGGCGGCTATCGGCGGGCGCGTGTTGCTCGAACAACTGCCAGGCGCAGAAAAAATTCAGGCCGGTGCCGAAGCCGGTTTCGCCGATGGTCAGGCCGCTTCCCGGCGCCAGGGCCTTGAGGCGCTCGCGCAGGTCGTTCTGCTCGATGAACACGTGCTCGGTTTCCGCCAGGCTCTGGTCCTTGGAGAAATAGATGTCGTCGTACTGCCGCGAATGCGGTCGGCCTTGTTCGTCCCAGTCGATCTGGGCGTGGCGTGGGGCGGGGGTGTCGGTCATGGCGGGCTCGGCTACAGCGGATGGCGCATTCTAGCTGATCGCCCGGCGGCCGTTTGACCTGGCGCAAGCTCGCGCACGGCAGCGACAAAATCGATGGCGATCCGCTAGTCTTGCTTATCCAAGAAGGGAGCCTGGTATGTTTGAATCCGCTGAAATCGGTCACGCGATCGACAAAGAAACCTACGACGCCGAAGTGCCCGCCCTGCGCGAGGCGCTGCTCGAAGCGCAGTTCGAACTCAAGCAGCAGGCACGTTTCCCGGTCATCGTGCTGATCAACGGCATCGAGGGCGCTGGCAAGGGCGAGACGGTCAAGCTGCTCAACGAATGGATGGACCCACGGCTGATCGAGGTGCGCACCTTCGACCAGCAGAGCGATGAAGAACTGGCCCGGCCACCGGCCTGGCGCTACTGGCGGGCACTGCCGGCCAAGGGGCGGATGGGCGTGTTCTTCGGCAACTGGTACAGCCAGATGCTGCAGGGGCGGGTTCATGGCCAGTTCAAGGACGCGGTGCTGGACCAGGCCATCAGCGGCGCCGAGCGCCTGGAGCAGATGCTCTGCGATGAAGGCGCGCTGATCTTCAAGTTCTGGTTCCACCTGTCCAAGAAACAGATGAAGGGGCGGCTCAAGGCGCTCAAGGCTGACCCGCACAGCCGCTGGATGATCAGCCCGCTGGACTGGCAGCAGTCGGAAACCTACGACCGCTTCGTGCGCTTCGGAGAGCGGGTGCTGCGTCGCACCAGCCGCGACTATGCGCCATGGCATGTGATCGAAGGCTCGGACCCGCATTACCGCAGCCTGGCGGTCGGGCGGATTCTGCTGGAGGGTCTGCAAAACGCCCTCAAGACCGAAGGCACGATCAAGCAGCCCACCCACATTGCCCCGCTGGGCGAGAGCATCGACCAGCTCAGCCTGTTGGACAGCCTCGACCTGAGCGTGCGGCTGGACAAGAACGACTACCAGGACCAACTGCTCAGCGAGCAGGCACGCCTGGCCGGGCTGCTGCGCGACAAGCGCATGAAGCACCATTCGCTGGTGGCGGTGTTCGAAGGCAATGACGCGGCGGGCAAGGGCGGGGCGATCCGCCGGGTGGCCGCGGCGCTGGACCCGCGTCAGTACCGCATCATTCCCATCGCCGCACCGACCGAGGAAGAACGCGCGCAGCCGTATCTGTGGCGCTTCTGGCGGCACATTCCGGCACGCGGCAAGTTCACCATCTTCGACCGTTCCTGGTACGGGCGGGTGCTGGTGGAGCGGGTCGAGGGCTTCTGCACGCCGGCCGACTGGATGCGCGCCTACGGCGAGATCAACGATTTCGAAGAGCAGTTGAGCAATGCCGGCGTGGTGGTGGTGAAGTTCTGGCTGTCCATCGACCAGCAGACCCAACTGGAGCGCTTCCAGGAGCGCGAGCAGATCCCGTTCAAGCGCTTCAAGATCACCGAGGAAGACTGGCGCAACCGCGACAAATGGGACCTGTATGCCAACGCGGTGGGCGATATGGTCGACCGCACCAGCACCGAAATCGCCGCCTGGACCCTGGTGGAAGCCAACGACAAGCGCTGGGCCCGGGTGAAAGTACTGCGCACCATCAACGACGCGCTGGAAGCGGCGTTTCGCAAACACAAGAAATAGATAGCGGCTTGGGGGAGCTGGTTGGCCAGCTCCCGCGAGAAGCCCCGGCCTTTTGAAGGGGCGCGATGTCCTTTCTGGACCAGCACCGCACCGGGTCCAGCTGTCAGTGTGTTGCCATACACCCAACCACCACCCCGGGTTATCGAGGCCATCAATGCATATCTCTTCCGGACGCTGGGGCTATGGTCTGTTCCTGGCGCTGTTGACGGCCCTGCTGTGGGGCATTCTTCCGGTCAAGCTCAAGCAGGTCCTGCTGGTCATGGACCCGATCACCGTCACCTGGTATCGCCTGCTGGTCTCCGGCGGGCTCTTGTTCGCGTGGCTGGCGGCAACCCGCCGGCTGCCGTCGTTCGCGCCGCTGGGGCGACGCGGCAAGCTGTTGGTGGCGGTCTGCACCTTCGGCCTGGTGGGCAATTACGTGCTTTATCTCATCGGCCTGAAGTTGGTCAGCGCCGGCACCGCGCAATTGGTGGTGCAGGTGGGGCCGGTGTTGTTGCTGATCGGCAGCGTGTTTCTGTTCAAGGAGCATTTCAGTGCCGGGCAGGGTGTCGGTCTGGCCCTGTTGCTGGCGGGTTTCGGGCTGTTCTTCAACCAGCGGCTGGAGGAATTGCTGACCTCACTCAGCGCCTACACCACCGGCGTGCTGGTGATTCTGCTGGCGTCGACGATCTGGGTGTTCTACGCCCTCGGCCAGAAGCAACTGCTGACGGTGTGGAATTCCATGCAGGTGATGATGGTGATCTACCTGTGCTGCGCGCTGTTGCTGACGCCTTGGGCGCATCCGCTGGAGGTGCTGCAACTGACGGCGCTGCAAGGCTGGCTGCTGCTGGCCTGCTGCCTGAACACCCTGGTTGCCTACGGCGCGTTCGCCGAGGCGCTGGCGCACTGGGAGGCTTCGCGGGTCAGCGCGACCCTGGCGCTCACGCCGTTGGTGACGTTCGTCGCCGTGGCGCTGGCCGCGTGGTTGTGGCCGGATTATGTAACCGCCGAGCAGATCAACGGCCTCGGGTATGCCGGTGCGTTGGTGGTGGTGCTGGGGTCGGCGCTGACCGCCCTGGGACCGTCGATCAGCGCCGGCTGGCGAGCCAGGCGCGCACGCCTGGCCCGTTGACTCAGCCCTTGCCACCCGCCTCGAGCATCTGCTCGGGGCGGACCCACTCATCGAACTGGGCGTCGGTCAGGTAACCCAGCGAGAGTGCCGCTTCGCGCAGGGTGGTGCCTTCGCTGTAGGCCTTCTTGGCGATTTCCGCCGCCTTGTCGTAGCCGATGTGCGGGTTCAGCGCGGTGACCAGCATCAGCCCGCGTTCCAGGTGCGCGGCCATCTGTTGCGGGTCCGGCTCGATGCCGGCGACGCAGTGCTGCTGGAAGTTGCGGCAGCCGTCAGCCAGCAGCTCGATGGATTGCAGCAGGTTATGAATGATCACCGGCTTGAACACGTTCAACTGCAAATGGCCCTGGCTCGCCGCGAAGCTGATCGCGGTGTCGTTGCCGAGCACTTGGCAGGCCAGCATCGACAGCGCCTCGCACTGGGTCGGGTTGACCTTGCCGGGCATGATCGAGCTGCCCGGTTCGTTGGCCGGCAAGCGCACCTCCTGAAAGCCGGCGCGGGGGCCGGAACTGAGCAGGCGCAGGTCGTTGGCGATCTTCATCAGCGCCACGGCCAGGGTTTTCAGGCCGCCGGCGAGGCTGGTCAGCGGTTCATGCCCGGCCAGCGCGGCGAACTTGTTCGGTGCGGTGACGAACGGTAGCCCCGACAGCGCCGCCAGTTCCGCCGCGATGGCCTCGGCGAAACCGTGTGGCGCATTGAGGCCGGTGCCCACCGCCGTGCCGCCCTGGGCCAGTTCGCAGACCGCCGGCAATGCCGAGCGGATGGCCCGCTGGGCGTAGTCGAGCTGGGCGACCCAGGCCGAGACTTCCTGGCCGAAGGTGATCGGCGTGGCGTCCATCATGTGGGTGCGCCCGGTCTTGACCAGGTGCATGTGCCGCGCCGACAGCTCCGCCAGGCCCGCGGACAGTTCGGCGATCGCCGGCAACAGATTGGCGTGCACCGCCTGGGCGGCGGCGATGTGCATGGCGGTGGGGAAGCAGTCGTTGGAGCTCTGCGAGCGGTTGACGTGGTCGTTGGGGTGCACCGGATCCTTGCCGCCGCGGCCCTTGCCGGCCAGTTCGTTGGCGCGGCCGGCGATCACTTCGTTGACGTTCATGTTGCTCTGGGTGCCGCTGCCGGTCTGCCAGACGACGAGCGGGAACTGGTCATCGTGCTGGCCGTCGAGCACTTCGTCGGCGGCCTGTTCGATCAGTCGGGCGATCGCTGCGGGCAGGTCGCCGTTGCGGTCGTTGACCCGCGCAGCCGCTTTTTTAACCAGCGCCAGGGCGTGCAGCACCGCCAGCGGCATGCGTTCCTTGCCGATGGCGAAGTTGATCAGGGAACGTTGCGTCTGGGCGCCCCAGTAAACGTGGTCCGGAACTTCGACCGGTCCGAGGCTGTCAGTTTCGATACGGCTCATGCGCTACCCACTCCTTATGCAAGATGCAAGGTCTGACAAAGCAGTTTAGGCCCTGATGACGCGGGCCGGTTCCATAGTCTCTCGTACTATTGAGCAGATGCTCCCGTCGGCGCAGAATGCTCTACGCTGGAAACACTCACTTACTCTTTAAGGAATTTCGATGACCCGTCTTCGCGCCCTCTGCACGGCTGTCGCGCTGGTTTGCGCCAGCGGCCAGGTTTTCGCCGATGCCGCCAGCCACGCTGCCAATGCCGAGAAATTCCTCGTGCTGGCGCACGCCGACAAGCTCGGAACCCCGGTCTACATGCAGGTTCAGCAGATGTTCGGTCAGCGCTTCGAGCAGACCAAAGCTCCTGCTTCGAAGAAATCCGTGCTCGACAGCTACCAGGCCAAGGCCAACGCTGCGCTGGATAACGCCATCGGCTGGAACAAGCTCAAGCCAGACATGATCAAGCTGTACACCAGCAACTTCACCGAGAGCGAACTGAAAGACCTGGTGGCCTTCTACCAGTCGCCACTGGGCAAGAAAGTCCTGGAAACCATGCCTCGTGTGACCCAGCAATCGGCCCAACTGACCCAGCAGAAGCTGGAAAGCGCGGTGCCGGTGGTCAACAAGCTGCTGGATGACATGACCAAGGAACTCGACCCGAACGCCGGCAAAGCCGCCGCTCCAGCCAAGAAGCCGTAAGCGGGGCCGTTCATGTCGATGCAGCAGAAAATCGAACAGAGCCTTCAAGCACTGGCCCCCCAGCACCTGCAGGTGCTGGACGAGAGCCACATGCACAGCCGTGGCGTGGACACCCACTACAAGGCGGTGCTGGTCAGTGAGCAATTCGAAGGCCTGAACAGCGTCAAGCGGCACCAGAAGGTCTACGCCACCCTCGGCGACCTGATGGGCCAGTTCCATGCGCTGGCGTTGCACACCTACACCCCGCAGGAATGGGAAAAAGTCGGCAGCGCGCCGGCGTCGCCCACCTGCGCCGGAGGCAGCAAGCACTGATTTCAAATTCAGGTTTTGCTAGAATCCGCACCCGCGCCGCTTGTCGGCGCGTTTTTATTTGTATTTTTTGACCCGGTCCGCCCTTTACGAGGGTGACCACTGGAGAGTTGCAAGCATGACCCAATCCATTGTCGTGGCGGCGCTGTACAAGTTCGTCACCCTCGAAGACTACGTCGAGCTGCGCGAGCCGCTGCTGGCCTGCATGGAAGCCAACGGTGTCAAAGGCACCCTGCTGCTGGCCGAAGAAGGCATCAACGGCACGGTTTCCGCCACCCGCGAAGGCATAGATGGCCTGTTGACGTGGCTGCGCAATGACCCGCGCCTGGTGGATGTCGACCATAAAGAGTCGTACTGCGACGAACAGCCGTTCTACCGCACCAAGGTCAAGCTGAAGAAAGAGATCGTCACCCTGGGCGTGCCAGGTGTGGACCCGAACAAGGCGGTCGGCACCTACATCGAGCCCCAGGACTGGAACGCCATCATCAGCGACCCGGAAGTCCTGCTGATCGATACCCGCAACGATTACGAAGTGGCCATCGGCACCTTCGAAGGTGCGATCGATCCGAAGACCACGTCCTTCCGCGAGTTCCCCGACTACATCAAGGCCAACTTCGACCCGTCGCGGCACAAGAAGGTCGCCATGTTCTGCACCGGTGGCATCCGTTGCGAAAAGGCCTCCAGCTATATGCTCGGTGAGGGTTTCGAAGAGGTCTATCATCTTAAAGGCGGGATCCTGAAATACCTTGAAGAGGTGCCTCAGGAGCAGAGCAAGTGGCAGGGCGACTGCTTCGTCTTCGACAACCGGGTCACCGTGCGTCACGACCTCAGTGAAGGCGACTACGACCAGTGCCACGCCTGCCGCCACCCGATCAACGCCGACGAGCGGGCCTCGGAGCACTATTCGCCAGGTATCAGTTGCCCGCATTGCTGGGACAGCCTGAGCGAGAAGACGCGCCGCAGCGCCATCGACCGGCAGAAACAGATCGAACTGGCCAAGGCCCGCAACCAGCCGCACCCGATCGGGTTCAACTACCGCAAAGCCGAGGTGTGATTCATGACCGCTCGCCTGCTCTACGTCATGGACCCGATGTGCTCCTGGTGCTGGGGATTCGCCCCGGTGGCCAGCGCCTTGATCGCCCAGGCCGGGCAGGCGGGGGTTGAAACCCATCTGGTGGCTGGCGGCCTGCGCAACGGCAGTTCGCCGCTGGATGCTTCGACGCGGCGCTATATCCTCGAACACTGGCAGGCGGTCAACGAGGCCACCGGCCAGCCGTTCCAGCTCGAGGGCGCGATGCCGGAAGGCTTCGTCTACGACACCGAGCCGGCCTGCCGCGCGCTGGTCACCGCTCGCAGCCTTGATCCGCAAGCGGTCTGGCCGCTGCTCGGGCTGATCCAGCAGGCGTTCTACCAGCATGGCGAAGACGTCACCCTGGCGCCGAAGCTGGTGGAACTGGCCGAACAGGCCGGGTTCGACCGCGCGCGTTTCTCCGCAGCCTTCACCAGTCCCGAGCAGCGCAGTGCCACTGCCGCCGATATCACCTGGGTCCAGGACCTGGGCATCGCCGGATTCCCCACCCTGCTGGCCGAGCGCAACGGCCAGCTTGCCTTGCTGACCAACGGCTACCAGCCGCTGGAAGCCCTCGAACCGTTGCTGGGTCGCTGGCTGGAGCGGGCCGCTTATGCTTGATCTGCCAGGCTCGCCCGACCCGGTCCCCGGGCCTGCGGCGGCGCCCGCCGATCGCTTGAGCTGGGCGGAAATCCGCCGCCTGGCCCTTCATCACAAAAAAGCCTTGTGGACCGCCAACGGTGTTGCCGTACTGGCGGCGCTGTGCAGCGTGCCGATTCCGCTGTTGCTGCCATTGCTGGTGGACGAAGTGCTGCTGGGTCACGGCGATGCAGCGCTGAAGTGGATGAACCAGTTGCTGCCGGCCAACTGGCAGGTGGCGGCCGGCTATATCGGCCTGATGTTGGCGTTCACCCTGACCCTGCGCTGCTCCGCCCTGGCCTTCAACGTGGTCCAGGCCAAGCTGTTCGCCGGGCTGGCCAAGGACATCGTCTACCGCTTGCGTATCCGCCTGATCGAGCGCTTGAAGCGGATTTCCCTGAGCGAATACGAAAGCCTCGGCAGCGGCACGGTCACCACGCACCTGGTGACCGACCTGGACACCGTGGACAAATTCGTCGGCGAAACCCTCAGCCGCTTCCTGGTGGCGGTGCTGACCCTGACCGGCACTGCGGCGATCCTGATCTGGATGCACTGGCAACTGGCGCTGCTGATCCTGCTGTTCAATCCGTTGGTGATCTTCGCCACGGTGCAGTTGGGCAAGCGGGTCAAGCACCTGAAGAAACTGGAAAACGACAGCACCGCGCGGTTCACCCAGGCGCTGACCGAAACCCTCGATGCGATCCAGGAAATCCGCGCCGGCAACCGCCAGGGCTATTTCCTCGGCCGCCTCGGTCTGCGCGCCCAGGACGTACGCAACTACGCGGTGGCCTCGCAGTGGAAGAGCGATGCGAGCAGCCGCGCCAGTGGCCTGCTGTTCCAGTTCGGTATCGATATCTTCCGCGCGGCGGCGATGCTTACCGTGCTGTTCTCCGACCTCAGCATCGGCCAGATGCTCGCGGTGTTCAGTTACCTGTGGTTCATGATCGGCCCGGTTGAGCAGTTGCTGAACCTGCAATACGCCTACTACGCGGCGGGCGGCGCGCTGAGCCGGATCAACGAGCTGCTCGCACGGGCCGACGAGCCGCAGTTCCCCGGCGGCACCGATCCCTTCCAGGGCCAGACCACCGTGGGCATCGAGGTGCGCGGGTTGCGCTTCGGCTACGGCGAGGAGCCGGTGCTGGACCAGTTGAACCTGTCCATCGCCCCCGGCGAGAAGGTTGCGATCGTCGGCGCCAGCGGCGGCGGCAAAAGTACCCTGGTGCAGCTGTTGCTGGGCTTGTACAGCGCTCAGGCCGGCAGCATCCGTTTCGGCGGCGCGACCCTGCAGGAGATCGGTCTGGAAACCCTGCGCGAGAATGTCGCGGTGGTGCTGCAGCACCCGTCGCTGTTCAACGACACGGTACGCGCCAACCTCACCATGGGCCGCGATTGTTCCGATGACGCCTGCTGGCAGGCGTTGGCCATCGCCCAACTGGACGAAACCATTGGCGCCTTGCCCCAAGGGCTGGACAGCGTGGTCGGCCGTTCGGGCGTGCGCTTGTCCGGTGGCCAGCGCCAGCGTCTGGCGATTGCGCGGATGGTCCTGGCCGAGCCCAAGGTGGTGATTCTCGACGAGGCCACTTCGGCCCTCGACGCGGCGACTGAATACAACCTGCATGTCGCCTTGACGCGCTTCCTCAGTGCCCGCACCACGCTGATCATTGCCCACCGCTTGTCGGCGGTGAAACAGGCCGATCGCGTGCTGGTGTTCGACGGTGGTCATGTGGCCGAGGATGGTGGCCATCAGCAGCTGATCGCCGAGGGCGGCCTGTACGCCAAGCTCTATGGGCATTTGCAGCAAAGCTGATAGCGACATCATGTAGTGCGGTGTCAGAAATCTCTTATTGCCATGAAGGCAAATGGCCTAGTCTGTGAAAACAACGGGGTGAGTCACGTCACCGGCTATGCCGCAAGGGACTTCATGAAGGGAAAACGGACGCTCGGAGCACCCAGTTTGCTGGGGCTCATCTGGCCATTTGTAGCCGTCGTGCTGTTCCAGGCATTGCTGGGCGGTATCAGCCTTTATGCGATGTCGGCCATGCGCGCGTACGTCGGCGGTGAAAGCCTCTGGTCCAAGGGCCAGAAAGACGCGATCTACTACCTGAGCCTGTACGTCGACAGCCGCGACGAAGAAAACTTCCGCAAATACCAACAAGCCCTGGCCATTCCCCAGGGCAGCCATCGCCTGCGCCTGGCGCTTGATCTTCAGCCTCCTGACCTGGAGGCCGCGCGTCAGGGCATTCTCGCCGGCGGCAATCACCCGGACGACGTGCCGAGCATCATCTGGTTCTACCTCAACTTCCGTCATGTCAGTTACATGGACCAGGCCATCGGCCTATGGCAGGTGGGCGACGGTTTCCTGGAGGAACTCGATACCCTGGCCGGTGAAATCCATCAGGGCATCGCCAACAGCCGGGCCACGCCCCGCGACCTGGCGGACTGGAAACGTCGTATCGTGCTGATCAACGAAGCCGTGACGCCCGCGGCCCGCGCCTTCAGCGACGCGCTGGGCGAAGGTTCGCGGATGTTGCTGCGCTTGTTGCTGGTGACCAACCTGGCCACCGCGCTGTTCCTGATCGCCCTGGCCTGGTTGCGCTCGAGCAAGTTGCTGGCCCAGCGCCAGGCCTTCGCCAGCGCCCTGCAGGTCGAGAAGGAGCGGGCGCAGATCACCCTGGCCTCGATTGGCGACGGGGTGATTACCACCGATGTCGAAGGCTGCATCGTCTACATGAACGCCGCCGCCGAGCACCTGACCCACTGGGATGCCAGCCATGCCCATGGCCTGCCGCTCGCGGCGTTGTTCAGCGTGCTCGACGACAACGCCGAAAAGGACAACCTGACCCTCACCGAGCACATCCTCAGCGGCGCCCTGCGTGGGGGCAGCGAGCATATCCGTCTGATCCAGCGTCTGGATGGCAGCACGGTTTCGGTGGCGCTGGTCGGGGCGCCGATCATGAGCGAAGGGCGGGTCAGCGGTATCGTGCTGGTGCTGCATGACATGACCCAGGAGCGGCAGTACATCGCCAACCTGTCCTGGCAGGCGACCCACGACGCCTTGACCGGGCTGGCCAACCGCCGTGAGTTCGAATATCGCCTGGAGCAGGCGTTGACCGATCTGGCCCGTCAGGCTGGGCGGCATTCGCTGATGTTCCTCGACCTCGACCAGTTCAAGGTGGTCAACGACACCAGCGGTCATGCCGCTGGCGATGAGTTGCTGCGGCATATCTGCGCGGTGCTGCAATCGGTGTTGCGCGAGGGTGATGTGCTGGCGCGGCTGGGCGGCGACGAGTTCGGGGTGCTGCTGCAGAACTACCCGCCCGAGCAGGCCGAGCGGATTGCCGAGAACCTGCGCCAGGCGGTGCAGAGTCTGCACTTCGTGTGGAAAGGGCGGCCGTTCATGAATACCGTGAGCGTCGGCCTGGTGCACTTGAACCAGGCGCCGGACTCACTGGAAGCAGCGCTGCGGGCTGCCGACATGGCCTGCTACATGGCCAAGGAAAAAGGCCGCAACCGGGTCCAGCTCTACCATGCGGACGACACCGAGTTGTCGGTGCGCTTCGGCGAGATGGCCTGGATCCAGCGCCTGCACATCGCGCTGGAGGAAAACCGCTTCTGTCTGTACGCCCAGGAAATTGCCGCGCTCGCTCCTGGAGACCATGGCGGTGGGCACCTTGAGATTCTTCTGCGCCTGCATGACGAAAGCGGGCTGATCATTCAGCCCGACAGCTTCATCCCGGCGGCCGAGCGCTTCGGCCTGATCACCGCGCTGGACCGCTGGGTAGTGCGCAGCGTCTTCACGATCATTCGCGAGTGCCTGGACGAAGGGCGTGAAGGTCCGTTGGCCATGTGTTCGATCAACCTTTCCGGCAACAGCATCGGCGACGACAAGTTTCTCGAATACCTGCATCGGCAGTTCAGTGACTACGGCATTCCGCCTGAATTGATCTGTTTCGAAATAACCGAAACCAGTGCGATTGCCAATCTTGGCAGCGCGATTCGTTTTATCAACGAATTGAAAGGACTGGGCTGCAAATTCTCGCTGGACGATTTTTGCGCCGGAATGTCGTCGTTCGCGTATTTGAAACATTTGCCTGTAGACTTCCTGAAGATCGACGGTAGTTTCGTCAAGGATATGCTCGAAGATCCGGTCAACCGGGCGATGGTCGAGGTGATCAACCACATCGGCCACGTCATGGGCAAACGCACCGTCGCCGAGTTTGTCGAGACACCGTTGATCCAGCAGGCCTTGCAGGAGATCGGTGTCGACTACGCCCAGGGCTTCCTGATCGAGCGACCCCAGGTCTTTTCCTGTGCCAGCCTGCAGCGTCAGCGTGACGCCGCCAGGCCCTTGCTGTTCGGGTCGCCGGGGACGCTTCGCTGACGCTCACTTTCCAGATCACAAGGACAAGGAGCTGACAGTGACTGATGCGTTTATTCGGACAGGTCCATTGATGGACGCCGCAAGTTATCCCCTCTGGGCCCAGCGCCTGATCCAGGAATGCAGCGCCAGCAAGCGCAGGGTGGTGGAGCACGAGCTCTACCAGCGCATGCGCGACGGCCGCCTGGGCAGCGCGACCATGCACCAATACCTGATCGGGGGTTGGCCAGTGGTCGAGCAATTCTCCGTGTACATGGCCCACAACCTCACCAAGACCCGCTACGCCCGTCATCCTGGCGAAGACATGGCGCGGCGCTGGCTGATGCGCAACATCCGCGTCGAACTCAACCATGCCGATTACTGGGTGCACTGGTGCGAAGCCCATGGCGTAAGCCTTGACGACTTGCAGGCGCAGGATGTGCCGGCAGAGTTGCAGGCGCTCAGCGATTGGTGCTGGCACACCTGCACCGCGGATTCGCTGGTGGTGGCCATGGCGGCAACCAACTATGCGATCGAAGGGGCGGTGGGCGAGTGGTCGGCGGTGGTCTGTGCCACCGGAGCCTATGCCGAGGGTTTCCCCGAGGAAGGCCGCAAGCGCGCCATGAAATGGCTGAAGATGCATGCCCAGTACGACGATGCCCATCCGTGGGAAGCGCTGGAAATCATCTGTACCCTGGCGGGTAACAGTCCGGGCAAGGCGTTGCAGGTCGAGCTGAAGCGGGCGATCTGCAAGAGCTACGACTATATGTACCTGTTCCTGGAGCGTTGCATGCAACTGGAACAGGCCGAGTCGCGCCAGGGCGTGCGCTTGCGCAGCGCCCTGGGGCAGGGTTGAGGCTTACTGGGCGTTGAACGCCTGACCGTTGACCCCGGTGCTGTCCGGGCCCATCAGGTAGAGGTAGACCGGCATGATGGCCTCGGGCAGCGGATTGTCCTGCGGGTTTTCGGCCGGGTACGCCTGGGCGCGCATGCTGGTACGGGTGGCGCCCGGGTTCACGCTGTTGGACCGCACCGGGGCAACGCCCTCCAGTTCGTCCGCCAGGGTCTGCATCAGGCCCTCGGTGGCGAACTTCGATACGCCATAAGCGCCCCAGTAGGCGCGGCCCTTGCGGCCGACGCTGCTGGAGGTGAACACCACCGACGCATCTTCCGACAGCTTCAGCAGCGGCAGCAGGGTCTGGGTCAGCATGAACATCGCGTTGACGTTGATGTGCATGACGCGCATGAAGTTATCGCCGGACAACTGCTCCAGCGGCGTACGCGGGCCAATGATCGACGCGTTGTGCAGCAGCCCGTCGATACGGCCGAAAGCGTTCTCGACCATCACCGCCAGCTCGTCGTACTGATGCGGCAGGGCAGTTTCCAGGTTGAACGGGATAACCACCGGTTGTGGATGGCCGGCGGCTTCGATTTCGTCGTAGACCGCGCTCAGGTTGGCTTCGGTCTTGCCCAGCAACAGCACGGTGGCGCCATGGGCAGCAAAGGCCTTGGCTGCAGCCGCGCCGATCCCGCGACCGGCGCCGGTGACCATGATGACCCGGCCGTTGAGCAGGTCAGGGCGAGCGGAATAGTCGAACATGAGGAATGCCTCGAAAGAATGGCTTCAATCGCCAACAGGCCGGCGTCGCGGCCGGCCTGCCTGGCGGATGGGTGCGGGGATCAGCAGCTGCAAAGGGCGCTGTCGAGCACCTTGCGCAGTTCCAGGGGATGGTCGACCACCACATCCGCGCCCCAGTTGTTGGGGTTGTCCTCTGGATGAATATAGCCGTAGCGCACTGCGGCGGTACGGGTGCCGGCATCCCGGCCGGACTCGATGTCGCGCAGGTCGTCGCCGACGAACAGCACGCTGGCCGGGTCCAGGTCGAGGGTCTTGCAGGCGAGGATCAGCGGCTCTGGGTCGGGCTTGCTGTTCTTCACGTGATCCGGGCAGATCAGCAGGGACGAGCGTTCGGCCAGGCCCAGGCGCTGCATGATCGGTTCGGCGAAGCGCACCGGTTTGTTGGTGACCACGCCCCACAGCAGATTGCCGCGCTCGATGTCGGCGAGCAGCTCGGCCATGCCGTCGAACAGTTTGCTGTGCACCGCGCAGTCGCGCTGGTAACGCTCGAGGAACTCCAGGCGCAGGGCTTCGAATTCAGCCGCCTCGGGGTCCATGTCGAACGTCGCCGCGACCATTGCCCGGGCACCGCCGGAAATCACGTCGCGGATCCGCTTGTCGTCGATCGCCGGCAGGCCGCGCTCGGCGAGCATCGCCTGGCAGATGGCGATGAAATCCGGCGCCGTGTCGAGCAGGGTGCCGTCCATGTCGAAAAGTACTGCTCGCAAACGCATGCTCATTCCTCGCGAAGGGTCTGGATCATGTAGTTGACGTCGACGTCGGCGGCCAGCTTGTAGTGCTTGGTCAGCGGGTTGTAGGTCAGGCCGATGATGTCCTTGACGCTCAGGCCCGCGGCGCGGCTCCAGGCACCCAGCTCGGAAGGGCGGATGAATTTCTTGAAGTCATGGGTGCCGCGGGGCAGCAGCTTCATGATGTATTCGGCGCCGATGATGGCGAACAGATACGCCTTCGGGTTGCGGTTGATGGTGGAGAAGAACACCTGGCCGCCGGGCTTGACCATCTTGAAGCAGGCGCGGATCACCGAGGACGGGTCCGGCACGTGCTCGAGCATTTCCAGGCAGGTGACTACGTCGAACTGCTCGGGCAGCTCTTCGGCCAGAGCCTCGGCGGTGGACTGCCGGTACTCGACGTTCACCCCGGACTCCAGTTGATGCAGTTGCGCCACTGCCAGCGGCGCTTCACCCATGTCGATGCCGGTCACCGTGGCGCCGCGCAGGGCCATGGCCTCGCTGAGGATGCCGCCGCCGCAACCGACATCCAGCACTTTCTTGCCGGCGAGCTTGACCCGCTCATCGATCCAGTTGACCCGCAGCGGGTTGATGTCGTGCAGCGGTTTGAACTCGCTCTCGCGGTCCCACCAGCGATGGGCCAGGGCCTCGAACTTGGCGATTTCGGCGTGGTCGACGTTGCTCATGGAACAGTCCTCTGAAGCTGTGAAAATTCGGTGCGGCAGCCTGGCTGCCGGCAATCATTCGGTGTGGCCGGCAATCCGCTGGCCCCAGGCGACGGCGGTGGCATGCAGGGCCTGCTCGTCCATCCGGGTCAGTCGGCCGTCTTCCAGCAGCGCCTTGCCGGCGACCCAGACGTGCTTCACGCAGTCGCGGCCGCTGGCATAGATCAGTTGCGATACCGGGTCGTAAATCGGTTGTTGCGCCAGGCCGGAAAGGTCGAAGGCCACCAGGTCGGCAGCCTTGCCGATTTCCAGGGAGCCGGTGACGGTGTCCAGGCCAAGGGCGCGGGCGCCATTGAGGGTCGCCATGCGCAGGGCGCGGTGGACATCCAGCGCGCTCGCCGAACCGGCCACGGCCTTGGCCAGCAGGGCGGCGGTGCGCGTCTCGCCAAGCAGATCAAGGTCGTTGTTGCTGGCGGCGCCGTCGGTGCCGATGGCGACGTTTACCCCCGCCTGCCACAGCCGTTCGACCGGGCAGAAGCCGCTGGCCAGCTTGAGATTGGATTCCGGGCAGTGCACGACGCTGGTGTTGCTTTCTACCAGCAAAGCCAGGTCTTCATCGCTGACCTGGGTCATGTGCACCGCCTGCAGGCTTGGGCCGAGCAGGCCAAGGCGGGCCAGCCGTGTCAGCGGCCGCTCGCCGCGCTGTTCCAGCGATTGCTGGACTTCGCCGGCGGTCTCGTGGATGTGCATCTGGATTGGCGCATCCAGCTCCTCGGCGACCACCCGGACCTTTTCCAGATTGTCGTCATTCACCGTGTAGGGCGCGTGAGGGCCGAAGGCGATGCTGATGCGCGGGTGGTGGCGCAGGTCGCCGAACAGCTCGACGCCCAGGTTCAGGCCTTCGTCGAAACTGCGCGCGCCGGGGATCGGGAAATCCAGCAGCGGAATGGCGATCTGCGCACGAATGCCGCTCTCGTGCACGCATTCGCTGGCGATCTTCGGGTAAAAGTACATATCGCTGAAGCAGGTGATGCCGCCTTTGAGCTGTTCGGCGATGGCCAGGTCGGTGCCGTCGCGGACGAAGGCCTCATCGACCCAACGGCCCTCGGCGGGCCAGATATGGTCCTGCAGCCAGGTCATCAGGGGCAGGTCGTCGGCCATGCCGCGGAACAGCGTCATCGCCGCGTGGCCGTGGGCGTTGATCAGACCGGGAGCCAGCAGGCAGCCCGGCAATTCGCGGACTTCTTCGGCCTTGAAGCGCCCAAGCTCGGTACGCGGGCCGATGAAGGCGATCTGGCCGTCGCGGATACCCAGCGCATACTCCTTGAACACCACTCCGGCCGGTTCGACGGGCACCAGCCAGGTTGGCAGGAGCAGCAGGTCGAGAGGGGCGGGGGGCTTGGGCATGGGGCGGGTTTCCCTGGGTTCTGGGGTGGTGGCGAAGTATACCCGAGCGTCCGCGCTTGGGGCTCGTTATAATCGCCGGTTTTTGATGTCCGAATGACGGGGTGAGCATGCGCGATCGACTTCTGGCTGCAGAGAAAGTAAGGGCCATCGATTGGCGGGATGGCGCCTTGCACTTGCTCGACCAGCGCGCGCTGCCGTTCGAGGAAACCTGGTTGAGTTACACCGATGCGGCTGGCGTGGCTGAAGCGATTCGCTCCATGGTGGTGCGCGGAGCCCCGGCCATCGGCATCAGCGCCGCTTATGGGCTGCTGCTGGGGCTGCGTCAGCGCCTGGCTGCCGGCGGCGATTGGCGTGCCGCGCTGGAGGCGGATTTCACCGTGTTGGGTGAATCGCGACCTACTGGCGGCAACCTGGCCTGGGCGCTGAGCCGCATGCGTGATCGGCTGCAACGCCTCAAGGACGGCGACGATCCGTCGCAGGTGCTGGAAGCCGAGGCGCTGGCCATTCATGAAAGCGACCGTGAAGCCAACCTGAACATGGCCCAGTTGGGCATGGAGCTGATCCGCAAGTACCAGGGTAGCGAGCAGGCCGTGCTGACCCACTGCAACACCGGCGCACTGGCGACCGGCGGTTTCGGTACCGCGCTCGGGGTGATTCGCGGCGCCTGGCTCGACGGCATGATCGAACACGTCTACGTCGGTGAAACCCGGCCCTGGCTGCAAGGCACCCGGCTGACGGCCTGGGAGCTGGCCAACGAAGGCATCCCGGTCACCATCAATGCCGACTCGGCGGCGGCGCATTTGATGAAGATCAAGGGCATTACCTGGGTGATCGTCGGCGCTGACCGGATCGCCGCCAATGGCGACGTGGCGAACAAGATCGGCACCTACCAGCTGGCGGTCAACGCCATGCACCACGGCGTGCGGTTCATGGTGGTGGCACCGAGTTCGACCATCGACCTCGCGCTGGCCAGCGGTGACGAGATACCGCTGGAAGAACGCGACGGCGCCGAGTTGCTGGAAGTTGCCGGTCATCGGATCGGGCCGGATGTCGACGCCTTCAACCCGGTGTTCGATGTGACCCCTGCGGACCTGATCGACGTGATCGTGACCGAGAAGGGCATCGTCGAGCGTCCCGATACCGCCAAGCTGGCCCAGTTGATGTGTCGCAAACGCCTGCACTGATCCTCCCTGTGCGGGTGGTGGTCGGGACGTTTTCCTTCAAGCCGGGCGGCGCTTTGCCATACTCCCATGCCCCCGGCGACTGTGATAACATCCGGCGGTTTCCAAGACCGCCCACAGGGGCCGTCTTTACTACGCAGATCCATGCTTTAACTCGTTGATTTGTCGTAAGTCGTTGCGGAGGAACTCCTCCGTGGCGGCGAGCTTCGTTTCTCCCCATATGGATGTGACGAAGTTTCACCAGAAAAAGGAATCAGGCTTCTCATGGGCGAACTGGCCAAAGAAATCCTCCCGGTCAATATCGAAGACGAACTGAGACAGTCCTACCTCGACTACGCGATGAGCGTCATTGTCGGGCGTGCACTGCCCGATGCGCGTGATGGCTTGAAGCCCGTGCATCGTCGCGTTCTGTTTGCGATGAGTGAACTGGGTAACGACTGGAACAAACCGTACAAGAAATCCGCCCGTGTGGTCGGTGATGTCATCGGTAAGTATCACCCGCACGGTGATACGGCCGTGTACGACACCATCGTGCGCATGGCTCAGCCTTTCTCCCTGCGTTACCTGCTGGTCGATGGCCAGGGCAACTTCGGTTCGGTCGATGGCGACAACGCCGCAGCGATGCGTTACACCGAAGTGCGCATGACCAAGCTGGCCCACGAGCTGCTGGCCGACCTGCACAAGGAAACCGTGGACTGGGTGCCGAACTACGACGGCACCGAGCTGATTCCGGCGGTCATGCCGACCCGGATTCCCAACCTGCTGGTCAACGGTTCCAGCGGTATCGCCGTGGGCATGGCCACCAACATCCCGCCGCACCACCTCGGTGAGGTCATCGATGGCTGCCTGGCGCTGATCGACAACCCGGAAATCACCATCGATGAGCTGATGCAGTTCATCCCGGGGCCAGACTTCCCGACCGCCGCCATCATCAACGGTCGCCAGGGCATCATCGAGGCCTACCGTACCGGTCGCGGCCGCATCTACATGCGCGCCCGCTCCACCATCGAAGATATCGACAAGGTCGGTGGCCGCCAGCAGATCGTGGTTACCGAGCTGCCTTACCAGTTGAACAAGGCGCGTCTGATCGAAAAGATCGCCGAACTGGTCAAGGAAAAGAAACTCGAAGGCATCACCGAACTGCGCGACGAGTCCGACAAGGACGGTATGCGCATCGTGATCGAGCTGCGTCGTGGCGAGGTTCCGGAGGTCATCCTCAACAACCTCTACGCCCAGACCCAGCTGCAAAGCGTATTCGGCATCAACATCGTCGCCCTGATCGACGGCCGTCCGCGCCTGCTCAACCTCAAGGACCTGCTCGAAGCTTTCGTCCGTCACCGCCGCGAAGTGGTGACCCGTCGTACCGTGTTCGAGCTGCGCAAGGCGCGTGAGCGCGGGCACATCCTCGAAGGCCAGGCGGTTGCGCTGTCCAACATCGACCCGGTCATCGCCCTGATCAAGGCTTCGCCTACGCCTTCCGAGGCCAAGGAAGCGCTGATCAGCACGCCGTGGGAATCCAGTGCCGTGCAGGTCATGGTCGAGCGCGCTGGCGCCGACTCCTGCCGTCCCGAGACCCTCGATGCGCAGTTCGGTCTGCGCGACGGCAAGTACTTCCTGTCGCCAGAACAGGCTCAGGCCATTCTCGACCTGCGCCTGCACCGCCTCACCGGTCTGGAGCACGAGAAGCTGCTGGCCGAGTACCAGGAAATCCTCAACCAGATCGGCGAACTGATCCGCATCCTCAGCAGCGCCGAGCGCCTGATGGAAGTGATCCGCGAAGAACTGGAACTGATCCGGGCCGAATATGGCGATGTGCGCCGCACCGAAATCCTCGATGCCCGCCTGGACCTGACCCTCGGCGACATGATCCCGGAAGAAGAGCGCGTGGTGACCATCTCCCACAGCGGCTATGCCAAGACTCAGCCGCTGGCTGCCTATCAGGCGCAGCGTCGTGGCGGTAAAGGCAAGTCGGCTACCGGCGTCAAGGACGAGGACTACATTTCCCACCTGCTGGTCGCCAACAGCCACACCACGCTGCTGCTGTTCTCCAGCAAGGGCAAGGTGTACTGGCTCAAGACCTACGAGATTCCGGAAGCATCCCGCGCCGCTCGCGGCCGGCCGCTGGTGAACCTGCTGCCGCTGGGCGAGGGCGAGCACATCACCACCATGCTGCCGGTGGAGGAATACACCGAGGGTCACTACATCTTCATGGCTACCGCCAACGGCACCGTGAAGAAGACCCCGCTGGAGCAGTTCAGCCGTCAGCGCAGCGTCGGTCTGATCGCTCTGGAACTGGACGAAGGCGACATCCTGATTTCCGCCGCGATCACCGATGGCGAGCGTGAGGTCATGCTGTTCTCCGACGCCGGCAAGGTGACCCGCTTCAAGGAATCCGATGTCCGAGCCATGGGCCGTACCGCCCGCGGTGTTCGCGGCATGCGCCTGAACGAAGGCCAGAAACTGATCTCGATGATCATTCCGGAAGAGGGCAGCCAGATCCTGACCGCCTCCGAGCGCGGCTTTGGCAAGCGCACCGCGATCGGCGAGTTCCCCGAGTACAAGCGTGGCGGCCAGGGCGTGATCGCCATGGTCAGCAACGAGCGTAACGGCCGTCTGGTCGGCGCGGTGCAGGTGCAGGAAGGCGAGGAAATCATGCTGATTTCCGACCAGGGCACCCTGGTACGTACGCGGGTAGGTGAAGTGTCGAGCCTGGGTCGTAACACCCAGGGCGTGACGCTCATCAAGCTGGCCAGCGACGAGACCCTGGTAGGTCTGGAGCGGGTTCAGGAGCCGTCCGAGGACGACGATGAGCTGGCAATCGACGCCGAAGCGGATGTTGATGGCGAGGCGGATATCGACGCTCCCGACGGGCAGCAGCCGGATGCCGCCGCTGACGAAGAGGCGCCACAGGACTGAGTTGTAGACGCGTAACCTTAAGGAAGCGGGGCAAGGCCCCGCTTCCTCGTTATCTTGAGCAGAGCGAGAGTGGATGTGAGCAAACGAGCCTTTAACTTCTGCGCAGGCCCCGCTGCGCTCCCTGATGCTGTTCTGCAGCGCGCCCAGGCCGAAATGCTGGACTGGAACGGCAAAGGCCTGTCCGTGATGGAAATGAGCCATCGTAGCGACGACTACGTGGCCATCGCCGAAAAGGCCGAGCAGGACCTGCGTGACCTGCTGTCCATCCCCTCCAACTACAAGGTGCTGTTCCTCCAGGGCGGTGCCAGCCAGCAGTTCGCCGAGATTCCGCTGAACCTGTTGCCCGAGAACGGCACCGCCGACTACGTGGAAACCGGTATCTGGTCGAAAAAGGCCATCGAGGAAGCGCGTCGCTTCGGCAACGTCAATGTCGCCGCCTCGGCCAAGCCCTACGACTACCTGAACATCCCAGGCCAGAACGAGTGGACGCTGACCCCAGGCGCTGCGTACCTGCACTACGCCTCCAATGAAACCATCGGTGGCCTGCAGTTCGACTGGGTTCCGCAAACCGGTGACGTTCCACTGGTGGTCGACATGTCTTCGGACATCCTTTCCCGTGGCATCGATGTTTCGCAGTTCGGCATGATCTACGCCGGTGCGCAGAAGAACATCGGTCCGAGCGGCCTGGTAGTCGTGATCGTGCGTGAAGACCTGCTGGGTCGCGCGCGCAGCGCCTGCCCGACCATGCTCGATTACAAAGTCGCAGCCGACAACGGCTCGATGTACAACACGCCTGCAACCTACTCCTGGTATCTCTCAGGCCTGGTCTTCGAGTGGCTGAAAGAGCAGGGCGGTGTCGCGGCGATGGAGCAACGCAACCGGGCGAAGAAAGATCGCCTGTACGGCTTCATCGACAAGAGCGATTTCTATACCAACCCGATCAGCCTGAACGCCCGCTCGTGGATGAACGTGCCGTTCCGCCTGGCGGACGAGCGCCTGGACAAGGCGTTCCTTGCCGGTGCCGACGAGCGCGGCCTGCTCAACCTCAAGGGTCACCGCTCCGTGGGCGGCATGCGCGCTTCGATCTACAACGCCCTGGGGCTGGAAGCGGTAGAAGCGTTGGTTGCCTACATGGCTGAATTCGAGAAGGAACATTCCTGATGTCGGAACAGGAACTCAAGGCGCTGCGGGTGCGCATTGACAGTCTCGACGAGAAAATCCTCGAACTGATCAGTGATCGTGCCCGTTGTGCGCAAGAAGTCGCACGGGTCAAGATGGGTTCCCTGGCTGAAGGCGAGGTGCCGGTATTCTACCGGCCCGAGCGCGAGGCGCAGGTGCTCAAGCGCGTCATGGATCGCAACCCGGGGCCGTTGGGCAATGAAGAAATGGCCCGCCTGTTCCGCGAAATCATGTCCTCCTGCCTGGCGCTGGAGCAGCCGCTGAAAGTCGCTTATCTCGGCCCTGAGGGTACGTTCACCCAGGCCGCTGCGATGAAGCATTTCGGTCACGCGGTGATCAGCAAGCCAATGGCGGCGATCGACGAAGTGTTCCGTGAAGTTGCCGCCGGCGCGGTGAACTTCGGCGTGGTGCCGGTGGAAAATTCCACCGAAGGTGCGGTCAACCACACCCTCGACAGCTTCCTCGAGCACGACATGGTTATCTGTGGCGAAGTCGAATTGCGTATTCACCACCACCTGCTGGTGGGCGAGAACACCAAGACCGACAGCATCAGCCGCATCTATTCCCACGCTCAGTCGCTGGCCCAGTGCCGCAAGTGGCTCGACGCTCACTACCCGAACGTCGAGCGCGTCGCGGTATCGAGCAATGCCGAGGCTGCCAAGCGGGTCAAGGGTGAGTGGAACTCTGCCGCCATCGCCGGTGACATGGCCGCAGGCCTGTATGGTCTGACGCGCCTGGCCGAGAAAATCGAGGACCGTCCGGACAACTCCACCCGGTTCCTGATGATTGGCAGCCAGGAAGTGCCGCCGACTGGCGACGACAAGACCTCGATCATCGTTTCCATGAGCAACAAGCCGGGTGCCCTGCACGAACTGCTGGTGCCGTTCCATGAAAACGGTATCGACCTGACGCGCATCGAGACGCGTCCGTCCCGCAGCGGTAAATGGACCTACGTCTTCTTCATTGATTTCGTTGGCCATCATCGCGATCCGCTGATCAAGGCCGTGCTGGAGAAGATCAGTCAGGAGGCGGTGGCCCTGAAAGTGCTGGGCTCGTACCCGAAAGCAGTACTCTGAGGCGCGTTAATGCATGATGTTTTGAACAGGGTCCTGCGCCGTGATTGAAGTTGAAACGCAACAGGGCGGGCCACTCGTCGGCCGCCTGGTGGTGGTGGGCCTGGGGCTGATTGGCGGATCTTTCGCCAAGGGCCTGCGCGAAAGCGGTCTGTGCCGCGAGGTGGTCGGTGTCGACCTGGATCCGCAATCGCGCAAGCTGGCGGTTGAGCTGGGCGTGGTTGACCGTTGCGAGGAAGACCTCGAGGCTGCCTGCGTCGGTGCCGACGTCATCCAGTTGGCGGTCCCGATCCTTGCCATGGAAAAGCTCCTGGCACGTTTGGCTGGGATGGATCTTGGGTCGGCCGTACTGACCGATGTGGGCAGCGCCAAGGGCAATGTCGTGCGCGCGGCGCGCGAGGCGATGGCCGGTCGTTTGTCGCGGTTCGTGCCGGGCCACCCGATTGCCGGGTCCGAGCAGAGCGGGGTGGAAGCTTCCAATTCCACGCTGTTCCGCCGTCACAAGGTCATTCTCACGCCGCTGGCGGAAACCGATCCGCTCGCACTTGCCGTGGTTGACCGGCTGTGGCGCGCACTGGAGGCCGATGTCGAGCACATGCAGGTCGAGCGGCACGACGAAGTGCTTGCCGCCACTAGTCACTTGCCGCATCTGCTGGCCTTCGGTCTGGTCGATTCCTTGGCCAAGCGCAATGAAAACCTGGATATCTTCCGTTACGCTGCCGGTGGTTTTCGCGATTTCACGAGAATCGCGGGAAGCGACCCGGTCATGTGGCACGACATATTCCTCGCCAATCGCGAGGCTGTTCTGCGCACACTGGATACATTTCGCAGCGATCTCGACGCCTTGCGCGACGCGGTCGATGCAGGGGATGGGCACCAGTTGTTGGGCGTATTCACGCGCGCCCGGGTTGCCCGCGAGCATTTCAGTAAAATCCTGGCCCGTCGGGCCTATGTGGACGCTATGAATTCCAACGACCTGATTTTCCTGGCACAACCTGGCGGCCGCCTGTCCGGGCGCATTCGCGTCCCAGGCGACAAATCGATTTCCCATCGCTCGATCATGCTCGGCTCCCTGGCGGAGGGCACCACCGAGGTGGAGGGCTTCCTCGAAGGCGAAGATGCTCTGGCGACCCTGCAGGCCTTCCGTGACATGGGTGTGGTGATCGAAGGTCCGCACCACGGTCGCGTCACGATTCACGGTGTGGGCCTCAATGGCCTCAAGCCGCCGCCTGGCCCGATCTACCTGGGTAACTCTGGCACCTCGATGCGTTTGCTGTCGGGTCTGTTGGCCGCGCAGAAGTTCGACACCGTGCTGACCGGCGATGCCTCGCTGTCCAAGCGTCCGATGAACCGTGTGGCCAACCCACTGCGGGAAATGGGCGCGGTGATCGAGACCGCGGCTGAAGGCCGTCCGCCGATGACCATTCGTGGCGGTCACACGCTCAAGGCGCTGACCTACACCCTGCCGATGGCCAGTGCCCAGGTGAAATCCTGTCTGCTGCTGGCCGGCCTGTATGCCGAAGGCAAGACCACCGTTACCGAGCCTGCGCCGACCCGCGATCACACCGAACGCATGCTGCGCGGCTTCGGTTATGACGTGAATGTTGATGGGCCGACTGCGTCGCTGGTGTCTGGCGGAAAATTGACCGCCACGCATATCGAAGTGCCGGCGGACATCTCCTCGGCGGCCTTCTTCCTGGTAGCGGCGTCGATCGCCGAGGGCTCGGAGCTGGTGCTGGAGCATGTCGGCATCAACCCGACCCGTACCGGTGTAATCGACATCCTGCGTCTGATGGGGGGCGACATCACCCTCGAGAACCAGCGTGAAGTGGGTGGCGAACCGGTTGCTGACTTGCGTGTTCGCGGTGCGAAACTCAAGGGTATCGATATCCCTGAGGATCTGGTGCCGTTGGCCATCGATGAATTCCCGGTGCTGTTCGTCGCTGCCGCCTGTGCCGAAGGGCGTACCGTGCTGCGCGGTGCTGAAGAACTGCGGGTCAAGGAGTCCGACCGGATCCAGGTCATGGCCGACGGCCTGTTGGCCCTGGGCGTGAAATGTGAGCCGACTGCGGACGGCATTATCATCGACGGCGGCCAGATTGGTGGCGGTGAAGTGCATGGGCACGGCGACCACCGTATTTCCATGGCCTTCAGCGTGGCTTCGTTGCGTGCCAATGCGCCGATTCGTATCCACGATTGTGCCAACGTCGCTACTTCTTTCCCTAACTTCCTCGCACTTTGTGCGCAAGTGGGTATTCGCGTTGCTGAAGAGGGCAAGTCGTGAGCACGCACGCACCAGTCATCACCATTGACGGACCGAGCGGCTCGGGCAAAGGCACGATAGCTGGCCTGCTGGCCCGGCGCCTGGGCTGGAATCTGCTCGATTCCGGCGCCTTGTATCGCTTGTTGGCCTTCGCCGCGAGAAATCATGGTGTTGACCTGACCAATGAGGAACTGCTGAAGGCGCTCGCCGCTCATCTGGATGTGCAGTTCCTGGCTGCGGAAGAGGGTCAGTTGCAGCGGATCATTCTCGAAGGCGACGACGTCACCAATGACATCCGCAACGAGCAGATCGGCGCCGGGGCGTCGCAGGTTGCCGCGCTGCCGGCGGTGCGTGAGGCGCTGCTGCAGCGGCAGCGAGCCTTCCGTGAAATGCCGGGCCTGATTGCCGATGGTCGGGATATGGGTACGGTCGTTTTTGCGGATGCACCGCTTAAGATTTTTCTGACAGCCAGCGCCGAAGAGCGGGCTCGTCGCCGTTACCTCCAGTTGAAGGCAAAAGGCGATGATGTTAGTCTGTCGAGTCTGCTAGATGAGATACGTGCGCGCGATGAGCGCGACACCCAGCGTTCGGTGGCTCCGCTCAAGCCCGCCGCCGACGCAATTCAGCTGGATTCCACTGAATTGTCCATCGAGCAGGTGCTGGAACGCATCTTGAGTGAAGTCGCGCTGCGCGACATCACCGGATGACCAGGGAGGCTGCAGGATTACCCAGTCAACGTCCTGCAGACGACCCTTACTATGAACGAAACCCACATTGTCTGGAATGTGGCTGATGGGCGGATTTATCGCCCGAATCTACAGGAATTAAAATGAGCGAAAGCTTTGCAGAACTCTTTGAAGAAAGCCTGAAAACCCTCAACCTTCAACCAGGTGCGATCATCACCGGTATCGTTGTCGATATCGACGGTGACTGGGTTACTGTCCACGCTGGTCTGAAGTCCGAGGGCGTCATCCCGCTCGAGCAGTTCTACAACGAAGCTGGCGAGCTGACCATCAAGGTCGGTGACGAAGTTCACGTTGCGCTGGACGCGGTGGAAGACGGCTTTGGCGAAACCAAACTGTCCCGTGAAAAAGCCAAGCGCGCCGAGTGCTGGATTGTTCTGGAAGCAGCTTTCGCCGCCGAAGAAGTGGTCAAGGGCGTTATCAACGGTAAGGTTAAAGGCGGCTTCACTGTCGACGTTAACGGTATCCGTGCGTTCCTGCCGGGCTCCCTGGTTGATGTCCGCCCAGTGCGCGACACCACCCACCTCGAAGGCAAAGAGCTGGAATTCAAGGTCATCAAGCTGGACCAGAAGCGCAACAACGTTGTCGTTTCCCGTCGCAGTGTCCTGGAAGCCGAAAACAGCGCCGAGCGCGAAGCTCTGCTGGAATCGCTGCAGGAAGGCCAGCAAGTCAAAGGTATCGTCAAGAACCTCACCGACTACGGTGCATTCGTGGATCTGGGCGGCGTCGATGGCCTGCTGCACATCACCGACATGGCCTGGAAGCGTATCAAGCATCCGTCGGAAATCGTCAACGTTGGCGACGAGATCGATGTCAAGGTTCTGAAATACGATCGCGAGCGTAACCGCGTATCCCTGGGCCTGAAGCAACTGGGCGAAGACCCATGGGTTGCTATCAAGGCACGTTACCCAGAGAGCACCCGCGTTATGGCGCGCGTTACCAACCTGACCGATTACGGCTGCTTCGCTGAGCTGGAAGAAGGCGTTGAAGGCCTGGTACACGTTTCCGAAATGGACTGGACCAACAAGAACATCCACCCGTCGAAAGTCGTTCAAGTTGGCGACGAAGTGGAAGTCATGGTTCTGGACATCGACGAAGAGCGTCGTCGTATCTCCCTGGGCATCAAACAGTGCAAGTCGAACCCATGGGAAGACTTCTCTGGCCAGTTCAACAAGGGCGACAAGATCTCCGGCACCATCAAGTCGATCACCGATTTCGGTATCTTCATTGGTCTGGACGGCGGCATCGACGGTCTGGTTCACCTGTCGGACATCTCCTGGAACGAAGTCGGCGAAGAAGCCGTACGTCGCTTCAAGAAGGGCGACGAGCTGGAAACCGTCATTCTGTCGGTTGACCCAGAGCGCGAGCGCATCTCCCTGGGCATCAAGCAGCTGGAGGACGATCCGTTCTCCAACTACGTTGCTGTCAACGACAAGGGCGCTATCGTCAAGGGCACTGTGAAAGAAGTTGACGCCAAAGGCGCCATCATCACTCTGGCCGACGATATCGAAGCTACTCTGAAAGCTTCCGAAATCAGCCGTGACCGCGTTGAAGACGCGCGTAACGTCCTGAAGGAAGGCGAAGAGATCGAAGCCAAGATCATCAGCGTTGACCGCAAGAGCCGCGTAATCAACCTCTCCATCAAGTCGAAAGACGTTGAAGAAGAGAAAGAGGCTATCCAGCAAATCGCCAAGGCTCCAGAAGCCGCTGGCGCTACCCTGGGTGACCTGCTGCGCGCGGAAATGGCCAAACAGAACTAAGTTCTGCTTGATCAAAAAAAGGCGACTTCGGTCGCCTTTTTTTATGCCTGCTATTTCAGCTGTTTAGTCGCGACACCCTGTAGATATGGGGCTTTCAGCGTGAAGCGGTATCATCCAATTCTGGATTTTTTTCTTAAGTCAATAACCGGACTGTTCAAATTCATCAGCCCATGCTAAAACCAATGGAGGCAATGACCTAGCTGCTTGATACAGAAGGGAAAAAGATGACGAAGTCGGAGCTTATCGAACGTATTGTCACCCATCAGGGGCTGCTCTCATCGAAGGATGTTGAGCTGGCCATCAAGACCATGCTTGAGCAGATGTCCCAGTGCCTCGCTACTGGCGACCGTATTGAGATCCGGGGCTTTGGTAGCTTCTCGCTGCACTATCGCGCTCCTCGCGTGGGGCGCAATCCCAAGACTGGGCAATCTGTCAGCCTTGACGGAAAATTCGTGCCGCATTTCAAGCCTGGCAAGGAGCTGCGCGATAGAGTCAATGAAGAAGATGAGCTTCCTGAAGACTGATCTGTGCAAGAGGATGTGATCATGCGCAATATCAGGCGCCTTTTGTTGGTGCTATTTGTGATCTCGCTGGCGGCGCTGGCTTTATTCTTTGTCCTGGAAAACCAGCAGTCTGTAGTTTTGGTATTTTTTGGTTGGACTGCACCAGCTGTTCCTGTCGCGGCACTTGTGTTGGCTGCGCTTGTTGCCGGTCTGGCCGTTGGCCCGTTGTTGGGTGGCCTTATCGTTCTCAAGGCCAGGCGTGGTCTGAGCTGAGCCTTCATTGGACTTCAGGGTTTACAAAAACCTTGTAATCCAGACGACTCCTACAGCCTCTACGGAATTTTCCTGCTGATGGCTCCGAGTTAGATGTGGGGTAATGCTGCTCCTGGTCCAAGGAGTGCAGGCAGCATGGTTTTCCCCATCATTACCCATCACGGGGCCACGCGGGGTGTCACAGGCTCGTGTCATCAGCTTCATCTTGATGCGCAATGCAGCGTGCTGATTGACTGTGGGCTGTTTCAGGGTGTGGAAGCATCTACACAGCCGTACCCGGTGATTGATTTCCCTGTTGAACGTTTGAAGGCCCTGGTGGTGACCCACGTCCATCTGGATCACGTGGGACGCATCCCTGACCTATTGGCCGCAGGCTATCGCGGGCCGATTCTCTGCAGCGTGCCCTCTGCGAAACTGCTTCCTGTCGTGCTTGAAGATGCTATGAAGGTTTCCGGACGTTGGTCGCCGGATGCTATCGAGCGCTGCCTGCGCCTCCTGAGTGTTGCCACTACCCCTTTGGCTTTCGATGAATGGCACGACGTTGCTGGCGTTTCGTTGTCGAGTTGTCGGGTGCGGCTGCAGCGTGCGGGGCACTTGCTGGGTTCAGCCTATGTTGAGTTCGATATCCAGGGGGCGCAGCTGGAATCGGATTGTCGCGTGGTGTTTTCGGGTGACCTGGGTGCGGGAAACAGTGCTTTGTTGCGTCAACCCCATTCGCCGGAGCGTGCAGATATCCTGGTGCTCGAAAGTACCTACGGTGATCGCTTGCATGCAGGAAGTGGCACCCGTCGGCGGCGTCTGGAACAGGTTATAGAGCGTGCACTTGTTGACCGCGGTACGGTGTTGATCCCTTCATTCAGTATCGGGCGCACGCAGGAGTTGCTCTTCGAGCTTGAGGGCATCCTGCACGACAAGGCTCTTCTGATACCGGATGCCGGAGCCGGGCAGACGGCATCCTCCACTCAATTGATCGACTGGCCACAGTTGCCGGTGATCCTCGACTCGCCATTGGCCGGCCGGCTTACTCAGATTTATCGCGATCTGGGTTTGTACTGGAATGAAGACGCTCGCCAGCGTCTGGCACAAGGGCGTTGCCCCTTTAGTTTCCGTCAGTTGAGCAGCATAGACAGCCATCAACAGCATCAGCAGGTGGTCAACTACCTTGGCAGTACCGGCCGGCCGGCGATCGTGATTGCGGGTAATGGCATGTGCACGAGTGGTCGAATCGTCAATTACCTGAAGGCCATGCTTGGCGACTCAAGGCATGAGGTTGTGTTCACTGGTTATCAGGCACGGGGCACGCCTGGTGCGGTCATTCAGGCAAGCGAGGGGGCTGAGGGCTTTGTGATGGTTGACCTTGATGGGGAGATGCGCGAAATCAAGGCCAAGGTCACCACGGTCGGTGGATACTCGGCTCATGCCGATCAGGCTGGGTTGGTGGAGTTTGTGGCGGGCATACCTCGATGGCCGGACAGGATCGTTTTGGTTCATGGTGAGGCTTCGGCGAAGCAGGCGTTGGCTGCTGCGTTGAGGCGACGTAGGGCGGGGCAAGAGGGGGTCGCGAGGATCGAGGTCCCAGGTGGTCTATAAAGTGTTGAGCATGGCACCAAAAGGTGCGCAGTTCAATTGCGAAAGAGGGGTTGGGATAAGCGTCGGGAGCATTTGGAGCCTGCTACCCAGTTTCTGAATGATTGGTGGTGGACTGCGCTTGGAAGAGAGGGCAGGAACTTCTCTTTCAGTACGCCACTCTATATTTGCTTTTGGATGATCAGATTATTCTTGTGGATATAGAACGTGATGGGTGTGACTGGCCCTGTGCTATGTTTTGTTTCTGTTAGAACGGTTGTCGGACAGGAGGTCAAGGGTTGGTGTTTGATAGGTGTGTAATGGACGGTTGTTGATGATTGTTAGGCGGGCTCAAGGGGAATTACAGTAAATGCGCAATGACCGTGAGTGTCGTGATAAAGATCATGAAATTGATTTGCTGGCTATGCTTGAATTGCTGTGGAAGCAACGGGCTGTTGTGTTTGTAATAGTATTTTTAGCTGTGGCTCTCTCTTTGTTTTATATTGTTGTTAGAGTGCCTGTGTATGAAGCAAAAGCCATTGTCGAGGCGCCCGCTCAAGAGAATATTTCCCAGCTTAACTATGGGCGGGGAGGGGAGTCGGGGTTGCCCCTTCTGACGACTGGTGATGTTTATGAAATCTATGTTCATCACCTGTTGTCCGAGTCGCAGCGTCGGAAATTCTTTGAGTCAGTATACCTGCCGCAATTGTCCGAGGTGCAACGCAGGGGGGCTGTGGAGGATCTTTATAGAGGCTTTGCGCGGCTACTACAGGTCGTTCAGCTAAGTAAGTCGCCTGCCCGTTATTCTGTGTCGGTGAAACTGCCCGATCCTGAGCAGGCCGCTTTGTGGGTCAAGCAATACATCGAAATGGCGGAAGTCGCTGCCAAGGCTGAGGTTTTGGAGAACGTAAGAAGTGATGCGTCCACCAGGGCAGAAAATCTGCGGCGGGAGATCACTGCGGAGCGCGAGACAGCCAAGAGGAAGCGTGAAGATCGTGAGGCTCGTTTGCGTGAGGCGCTTGCGGTAGCTAGGTCGATAGGTCTGCATAGGCCTCTGGCTCTTTCCGGGGAGGTGGCGGCGGAACTATCACCGGGGCGGGTAGGAGTTTTGAGTTACATGCGGGGTAGTGATGCGCTGGGGGCGGAGATTGAAAGTCTTGAGGCGAGGGCCTCTGATGATCCGTTCATTGACGGTTTGCGTGAGCGCCAAGTAGAGCTTGAGTTTTACAGTGCGCTGAAAATCTTACCGTCGACCATTGCTGTTTATCGTCAGGATGGTGCTATTGGGGTTCCTGATCGGTCCATTTTGCCTAGCGGCGTCCTTGTAGTTGTCGTGGGGAGCTTGCTAGGCGTGGTGGTGGGCGTGGCGTCTGTTTTGATGTGGTACCTGATAAGTGTTGCTTTCTTGTCACCAGATAATGGAAATCATGGAAAGAGGCGTCGGCACGGCGGGGGTGACTCGGGACAAGTCTTGTAATCGATCAGAACGCTGGTAGACTCCCTGCTTTTGAAATGATGCTGGTTTGGCAGAAAATCTTCTGGCCTGCTGGTGTCTTTCCGGTGATGGTTTCGTCTCCGGAGCGCTGAGATTTCTACCAAGGCAGGTTTATTGTGACTAGTGCAGCCAACTTCCCACCTTCTACGCGTGTCGAGTTTGACTTGTTTACGATATCTCAAGTCGTATGGCGGCAAAAAGGATTGATCGGTGCGGCTGCTGCCCTGGTAGGCCTGCTTTTCGCTATTTACGCATTTTTTATTGCGACGCCCGTGTATCAGGTCACAAGCGTTCTGCGCCCGGTCGCATTGAACGACATGGATGCGTTGAATCGTTCCGCTCTCTATTCGCTGTCTCCTGAGGCCGCTTTGTTGAGAGTGGGGACTGCCCTGGACTCTTACGAGGCTCGGCTCAGTTATTTTCGAGCGAATGAGGCGTTGTTCAAGCCATATCTGCGCGCGGGCATGAGCGTGGAACAAGCGTTTGAAGAGTTCAACCGCAGTTCGCTCAAGGTCACCATGCCAGCCCCTGATTCCGGGGTGGCCGGAATGCGTGTCACCATCGACATGTCCTACCCAGCTGGAGTGGATGGCGTGGCTATCCTCAATGGTTTCGTGTCTTTTGCGATTGCAGCAGAGCGCAACCTGGTTCAGGCTGATTTCGATGTGATTCTCAAGAATCGACTTAACGAAGTCGCTGCTCAGATCGATGCGCAAAGGGCTGTCTATGACGGAGACAAGAAGTCGCAAATCGCCAGGTTGCTTGAGCAGCACAACCTCAAGCGCTCCCTTCTGGAAGACGAACTCAATGCTCTTCGCCAGCAGTTGAAGGTTCAGCGATCCAATCGCATCAGTGAGCTATCCGAAGCGATCTCCATCGCTCGCTCCCTGGGTATCAAGCGGCCCACTACGCCCTCGATGCTCGGAGACTCTGCTCAATCTTCATCCGGAAGTGTGGTGCGTACCGAAGTCAGCAATCAGACTATTCCATTGTATTTCATGGGTAGTGATGCGTTGGAGGCAGAACGCGCCGTTTTGCAGAAGCGCACTTCTGATGATTTCTCCACGAATCGTGTTGCTGAGATTCAGAAAGAATTGCAGCTTCTTCAGGCCAATCGTCAGGTCGAAATCCTCAAGCGTCGGCAGAATGATGAGCTTTTCCTGCTGGGTATCGAACCTATGGAGAAAGAAATGGTTCGCCTGAAAGGCCTGAACACCGATATGCAGGAACTGAAAATGGTTCTCGTCGATCGCTCCGCTCTGCAGTCTCCGGCGCCGATCAAGCCTATGAAATCACTTCTCGTTGTCCTGGGGGCTCTTCTGGGTGCTCTGTTGGGAGCGGTGTTCGTGGTTTTGGCGCGATATATGACCCTGCGTCGTAGCGCCATGGCTATTCATTGATAGCTACGATCCAAATGACCGTTGGTCGTTTTAAAGTCTTATAAAATTGTATTCTGATCACCATTCCTTGCTTTAGTCTGGCGGGGATGGTGTTGGCGTTTCAAAAAATATAGATTGGCGGGAATGGCGAATGCCGCTCTTTGAAGTGGTATTTCTGTATGAGGCCGTAATTATTTAGTGGGCATTCGTTGATTGTCTGCCTACAGATGGGATGAAGGTGCTACGTAATGAAAAAAATTTTGGTAACTGGCGCTGACGGGTTCATTGGTTCGCACCTGACAGAATTGCTTGTCCGTGAAGGTTATGAAGTCAAGGCGCTGTCCCAGTATAATTCTTTCAACTACTGGGGATGGCTTGAGGATATCTCTTGCCTCAAAGACATTGAGGTGTTGAATGGCGATGTTCGTGACCCGCATTACTGCAAGCATATTACCAAGGGCGTGGATGCCGTTTTTCACCTCGCGGCGCTGATTGCTATTCCTTATTCCTATGTTGCTCCTGACAGTTACGTCGATACCAATGTCAAAGGTACGCTGAATATTTGTCAGGCAGCTCTGGATAACGGTGTCCAGCGCGTTATTCATACCTCGACAAGCGAAGTGTATGGCACCGCGCAGTATGTACCGATTGATGAGAAGCACCCACTGCAGGCACAGTCGCCTTATAGCGCTTCGAAAATCGGTGCTGACGCCATGGCAATGAGCTTCTACAACGCCTTCGACTTGCCTCTGACCATCGCTCGTCCATTCAACACGTATGGTCCACGCCAGTCCGCGCGTGCGGTCATCCCAACGATCATTACCCAGATCGCCAGCGGCAAGAAGCAGATCAAGCTGGGCGACGTTTCGCCTACTCGCGATTTCAATTATGTGGCTGATACATGCCGAGGTTTCTTGGAGCTTGCTCGTTGTGAGAAGGCCATTGGCGAAACCGTGAATATCGGCTCCAACTACGAGATTTCCGTTGGTGATACCCTCGAGTTGATTCGTGAGCTGATGGGAAGCGACGTCGAATTTCTCACTGATGATCAGCGCTTGCGCCCCGAGAAGTCGGAAGTCTTCCGTCTGTGGTGCGACAACGCCAAGATCAATGGTCTGACCGGGTTCAAACCTGAATACTCGATTCGCCAAGGGTTGCAGGAAACGATCAACTGGTTCTCCCGCGCAGAAAATCTGGCCAAATACAAAGCCGACCTCTACAACGTCTGAGTGCCTGCCATGTTCAAAGCGCTAATCGGTTTCATTCGCGAGCAGTACCGTACAGACGAGTTCATCCCGTTGCACGCACCCGTGTTCCAAGGGAATGAAAAACAGTATGTACTTGAAACGGTCGATTCGACTTTCGTTTCCAGTGTTGGGGCGTTCGTGGACCGCTTTGAAAGTGACATGGCGGCCTATACCGGATCACCGCGAGCGGTGGCGACGGTGAACGGAACGGCGGCGTTACACGTTGCGTTGCTGCTGGCCGGGGTAAAGCCCGGTGACCTGGTTCTGACTCAGCCGCTGACATTTGTCGCAACTTGCAATGCGATCGCCTATTGCGGTGCCGAGCCAGTGTTCATTGATGTGGACCGGCACACCATGGGTCTTTCCCCAAGCGCTTTAGAGGTGTGGCTGGAAGATAACGCTGTTTTGGGCAGTGATGGTCTTTGCCGGACGAAAGAAGATGGGCGAGTCCTGAGGGCCTGTCTGCCTATGCACACTTTCGGCCATCCAGTGGATATCGATGGTCTGCTCAGCGTTTGTGCCCGCTGGAGCCTGGCTATCGTGGAGGACGCGGCAGAGTCTCTAGGCAGTCTTTACCACGGGCGCCATACCGGTACTTTCGGTTGTGTCGGGACATTGAGCTTCAACGGTAACAAGATCATCACAACGGGTGGGGGGGGCATGATCCTCGCGGGAGATGCCTTGGGGGCACGCGCCAAGCACATCACCACCACCGCCAAGCAGGCTCATCCCTATGAGTACGTTCATGACGAAGTCGGTTACAACTACCGCCTTCCCAATCTGAATGCTGCCTTAGGTTGTGCGCAGTTGGAGCGCCTGGAGGATTTCATCACCAGTAAACGTGAACTGGCTGCGAACTACGAGCAGTTCTTCGAGGGGCAGTCTCTGCAGTTTTTCCGCGAGCCTGAGGGTTGCCGTTCCAATTACTGGCTGAACGCAGTGGTTTGTGAGGATCTGGCACAACGCGATGCACTGTTGCAGGAGAGTAATCAGGCAGGGGTGATGACCCGTCCAATCTGGAAGCTGATGACCCATCTACCTGCGTTTTCCCGTTCATTGCGTGGCAATCTTGAAAATGCCCTCTGGCTGGAAGATCGTGTGGTCAACCTGCCCAGCAGCATTCGTCCGGGGTCGGTGGATTGAAGCGCAAGGTCGCTGTCTTCACTGGTACCCGGGCTGAGTATGGTTTGCTGTACTGGTTGATGAAGGATATCCAGGCCAGCCAGGTGTTGGAGTTGCAGGTCATCGTCAGTGGCATGCACCTTTCGCCGGAGTTCGGCGAAACCTGGAAAGTCATAGACAGTGATGGCTTTGGCATCGATGCCAAAGTCGAAATGCTTCTGTCTTCCGACAGTGATGTTGGTGTGGTGAAGTCCATGGGGTTGGGTATTCTCGGTTTCGCCGATGCGCTTGATCGTTTGCGCCCTGACGTTCTGGTGGTTTTGGGGGATCGCTTCGAAGCATTGGCGATTGTCCAGTCGGCTTTGGTCATGAAGATTCCCGTGGCCCACCTGCATGGCGGGGAAATCACCGAAGGCGCTTATGACGATGCAATTCGTCATGCCATAACCAAAATGTCGTATCTGCATTTTGTCGCCGCCGATGCCTACCGTCAGAGGGTCATCCAGATGGGTGAATCTCCAGAGCGCGTATTCAATGTTGGCGCTGTTGGTCTGGATCATCTGCTGCGCAGCGAGCGCATGAGTCGTGCCGAGTTGTCCGAAAGTCTGGACTTCGTTCTCGACTCGCCTTTCCTCCTTGTTACCTATCATCCGGTAACCCTCGCTGAGGAAGATCCTGTGGCGAGTTTCGAGGCGTTGCTGTGTGCCCTGGATCGTTTCCCGGAGTACAAGGTAATCATCACGTATCCGAATGCCGACAATGGCGGGCGTGCCATTATTCCTCTGCTTGAAGCCTATGCCCAGCAGACGCCTGAAAGGGTTAAGGCGATTCCTTCTCTTGGGTTCAAGCGCTATTTGTCTGCGGTGGCTTTGGCCGACGCTGTGGTTGGAAACTCCTCAAGCGGGATCATCGAAGTGCCGGCGTTCGCTGTGCCTACGGTGAATATCGGCGCAAGACAGGACGGGCGTCTGGCGGCGGAATCAATCTTGCACTGCAAGGCGCAGGCAGATGCTATCGAGGGCACGTTGCGCGAGGCGCTCTCCGAAGAGTTTGCCGAGGTTTGCAAAAGAGCGGTAAACCCGTACGGCGCGGGCAACGCTTCGCACAGTATCGCAAGCGTCCTTGAACGCTTCGATATGAATCCTAACAAGTCTTTTCAAGATCTGGTCTAAGCCATGAAGTTATCCGATGCAAGCGCGGTGTATATCATTGCAGAGGCAGGTGTTAACCATAACGGTGAGCGCGACCTCGCTTATGCCCTTGTCGATGCCGCAGCCGATGCCGGCGTTGATGCCGTCAAGTTTCAGACTTTTGATGCTGAGCGACTGGCGTCCAAGGCTGCGCCCAAGGCGAGCTATCAGAAACAGAGCACCGATGCATCGGAAAGCCAATTGGCGATGCTCAAGAAGCTGGAGTTGCCCAAGGCGTGGCATTTCGAGCTTCAGGCGTATGCCCGTAGCAAGGGTATCGAGTTCCTTTCCACTGCGTTCGACAGTGGCAGCCTGCAGTTTCTATGCGAGATGGATCTGCCGTTTTTCAAGATTCCGTCTGGAGAACTGACGAACGGGCCGTTGCTTTGGCAATTTGCTCGCACTGGCAAGCCGCTGGTTCTTTCCACTGGCATGGCCACCATGAGTGAAGTGGAGCAGGGCCTGGCCATCATCGCCCATGCCCTGGCCTCGACAGCCGAGCCCGGAAACATGGATGAGGTCTGGAAGTGCTGGAGCGACCCGGTGAGCCGGCAACGTCTGCAGGGGCACGTGACTTTGTTGCACTGCACCTCTCAGTACCCGACACCGGCCCATGAGGTCAATCTGCTGGCGATGGACACCCTGAGGGCGTTCGGGCTACCTGTTGGTTATTCCGATCATACCGAGGGCTGTCTCATCCCCGTCGCTGCAGTTGCCCGTGGCGCTAGCGTGATTGAAAAACACTTCACGTTGGATCGTTCGATGCCGGGGCCGGACCACAAGGCATCGCTCGAGCCGGACGAACTCAAGTCGATGGTTAGCCAGATCCGGGCTCTACAGCTTGCGCTCGGAGATCCGTGCAAAGTACCGCAACCCAGCGAATGGGATACCCGCAAGGCCGCGCGCCAGCAGGTAGTCGCAGCACGTGACATTGCTGCCGGTGCGATCATTGCCCGGGATGACCTGACTACCGCGCGCAGCGGTTCTGGATTGCCTCCGACAGCCTTGTGGGAGCTGGTAGGCAGCACAAGTCGCCGCGCCTTTGGGGTGGGTGAGATCATCGAGAAATGAACCAGTCCGATGTGCGTCCTTTGCCATTGATCCTGATGGGTGCGGGTGGTCACGCTAAAGTGTTACTTTCCTTGGTCAGGGCGTGTGGTTACGACGTTGTCGGGGTATGTGATCCCGGCTTGGTCAGGCAGGGCATCAGCCATTGGCGAGGTATTGCGGTGCTGGGCGCTGACGATGTGCTGGATCAATACGCTCCCAGTGACATCGAGCTCATAAACGGGATCGGTCAGGTTGTCGGCGGAAACTTGCGTCGTGTAGTGCATGAGAGCGCAAGTGCCAAGGGGTTTCGCTTCCCTCCCTTGGTGCACCCGGCTGCCTGGCTCGATGATACGGTCGTTCTGGAGGAGGGTGTCCAGGTGATGGCGGGTGCGATCTTGCAAGCGGATGTACGCATTGGCTGTGCGAGTATCGTCAATACCAGCGCCAGCATCGACCATGACTCCCGTGTAGCTGCCCACGTACATGTTGCCCCGGGCGTAACCCTGTGCGGCGGCGTGACCGTTGCCGAAGGCGCATTTATAGGAAGTGGTTCCACTGTAATCCAAGGCGTCGTGATTGGAGAGGACGCCTTGGTGGGGGCTGGTACCGTTGTCGTGCGCGACGTGCCCGCCCGAGGCGTTCTGATCGGTCCGTCGGCCCGGACAAGGTCTGTGCCGGACTCGTGAATATTAGAGAAGGTATGCAATGAAGCAGTGGGAACTAACACTCGTCGATCCTGAGTGCTCTATGGAAAAAGCCATTGCGACGCTGGATAAGGTCGCGGTGAGAATCGTCATGATTGTGGATCATGAACGGCGACTGCTGGGAACCCTGACGGATGGCGACGTCCGCCGTGCTTTGTTGAAGCAGCGGCCCTTGACCACGCCGGTCAGCGAGGTCATGTGTTCTACTCCAAGGACCGCTGAGCGGGATTGGAGCAAAGAACGCATTCTGGCGGTGATGGAGCGCTACCAGTTGCTGCAGTTGCCGGTGCTGGACGCCAATGGTGTGGTGATCGGCCTGGAAACCTTGCACGACCTGCTCAATAAACCGCGCAGAAACAATCCGGTCTTCCTGATGGCAGGCGGGTTCGGTACGCGTTTGCGCCCGCTGACCCACAATTGCCCGAAGCCGCTGCTGAAGGTAGGCGACAAGCCCATTCTGGAACTGATTCTGGAACGCTTCATCAACTCTGGTTTCCACCGTTTCTTCATTTCCACTCATTACATGCCGGAAATGATCCGCGAACACTTCGGTGATGGCAGTCGTTGGGGGGTGAGCATTCGTTATATCCACGAAGAGTCGCCACTGGGTACCGGTGGAGCGCTAGGACTGTTGCCTCATGATGAAATCGATCTGCCGATGTTCATGATGAATGGTGACTTGCTGACCACGCTGGATTTCGAAAACGTACTGGATTTTCATCAGGCCCATAGCGGTTCCGCCACGATGTGTGTGCGTGAGTACGAATACTGCGTGCCTTATGGCGTTATCCAGAGCGACGGACACCGAATTCGCTCCATGGTGGAAAAACCGGTGCAGCGCTTCTTCATCAACGCCGGTATCTACCTGCTTTCGCCCGAGCTGGTGAAGAGCGTATCGGCAGGTACCCGTGTCGACATGCCAACCTTGCTGGAACATGAAATTTCTGCCGGCCGCGACGTCAATATGTTCCCGATACATGAGTATTGGCTGGACATCGGGCGGATGGAGGACTTTCAACGAGCCCAGCACGAGTTCGGCGGCCTATGAGCCAGTTCTCCCGTTTTCTTGTCATTGGTAGTGGCAGCATCGCCAAACGTCATATCGCCAATCTGCGACAGTTGTTCGCGCCAGCCCAAGTCGCTTGCGTCTCCGCATCGGGCCGGGAATTGCAGGTCGAGGATGTGGGGGCGGATGTACTGCGTTTCGCTTCGATTCAGGAAGCCTTGGCGACTAAACCCGACTTCGCCGTCATTGCCTCTCCCGCTCCCTGGCACATCGAGCATGCTTCCTTGTTGGTGGCGCAGGGCATCCCTGTACTCATCGAAAAACCGATCGCCGACAGTCTCGAGCGTCTGAGTGGCTTGCGCGACCTGCTTATCGATCGAGAATCCATCATCGACGTCGCTTACAACCTTCGTTACATGGGGTCGGCCGTAGCTTTCAAGGCGCTTCTCGACGAAGGCCGGGTTGGTGCGGTTCGCAGTGTCAGCGTCGACGTTGGTCAGTACCTGCCCGATTGGCGTCCTGCCAGCGATTACCGCAAGAATGTTTCGGCCCGCCGGGCTCTGGGGGGAGGCGTTCTGCTCGAGCTCAGTCACGAGCTGGATTATATCGGCTGGTTGTTCGGTCGGTTCGAGACCGCCTATTGCGTGGCGCGCAATTCAGGAGCATTGGAAGTCGATGTTGAAGACACCGTGGATGCCCTGTTGGTGCGTAACGACGGGTTGGTCGCCAATGTGCACATGGATTTCCTGCAGCGTGCTCCGGTGCGGACCTGCAAAGTGGTCGGACAGTCCGGGACGCTGGTCTGGGACATCCTGAACAATCGTATTTCCCTGCATAGCGCAAAGGATCAGCAGAGCGTGCTGTTCGATGACCCCAATTATGATCGGAACAACATGTACATGGATCAGTTGCGGCATTTCGCCAAGGTAGCAATGGGCGTTGCGCGGCCTGCTGTGGGTATTGCCGATGCATTGGAAACGCTGCATCTCATTGAGGCCATGAAGCGTTCGGCCGCAGCCGGTCAGGTTGTCGCCATTGGAGGCATTCAAGCATGAGTGTTTACGCCTTTATCTTTGCTCGCGGCAATTCGAAAGGGCTGCCAGGCAAGAACATCAGACCCTTGGGGGGAATCCCGCTAATCGCGCACTCGATTCTGGTCGCGCAACAGGTTGAAGGGATCAGCAAGGTATTCGTATCAACAGACTCGTCTGCAATTGCCGAAGTGGCCCGTGCCTATTCCGCAGAAGTCATCGTTAGGCCGGAAGAACTGGCCACCGATACTGCAGCCGAATGGTTGGCCTGGCGACATGCAATCGGTTACCTCCAGGAGCGTGGCGAATCGTTCGACACTTTCATCAGCCTGCCTGCCACCAGTCCCCTGAGAAACAGTGAAGATGTCCGTAGTTGTCTGGCCAGTCTTGACCAGGATACGGACGTGGTGGTGACTGTTACGCCAGCATCGCGCAGCCCCTACTTCAATATGGTCGTCCGGGATGATGCGGGTAACAGCCAGTTGGTCTGCTCGGGGAATGCGGTGCACCGTCGTCAGGATGCGCCGGCAGTGTTCGACATGACTACCGTGGCGTACGTGACCCGTCCAGCGTTCGTATTGGAGCAGGAGCGGATCTTTTCCGGACGGGTTAAATCTGTAGTCGTGCCGCGGCAACGCGCTGTGGATATCGATGATATCTACGATTTCAAAATGGCCGAAATGTTATATGCGGATAGAGAGAAAGGGCATGCTGAAGGGTAAGAAAGTTCTTGTGGCTGGTGCGGGAGGCCTGCTCGGCAGTAAGCTCACGGCGGCCTTGCTTGGCGAAGGTGCGCGGGTTCTAGTGGCCGACATCAATCTCTCCTTGATGAACGAGCGTCTACTGCAACAAGGAGTTGCCGAGAATCATCCAGACGTGATCCGCGTATCCTTGGACCTGAATGATACGGCGTCCGTCGATAACTTGTTTGCATCGCTGGACGATCTGGACGGTGCCGTGAACTGTACCTATCCACGCAACAAGCGATACGGTGCCAAGTTCGAGAACGTGACCCTTGCCGATTTCAACGAGAACGTTTCTCTGCATCTGGGGTCATCGTTCTTGTTCATGCAGCAGTGCGCGAAATATTTCGAGCGCAGCCGTCGGCCTTTCTCGCTGGTCAATATCTCGTCGATCTATGGCGTGGTTGCGCCAAAATTCGAAGTGTATGACGACACGCCAATGACGATGCCGGTGGAGTACGCCGCGATCAAGTCCGCGCTGATTCATCTCAGCAAATACCTGGCCAGTTATGTGGCCAGCAGTGACTTCCGCTCCAACTGCGTGAGTCCTGGCGGAATCTTCGATCATCAGCCCGAGCGTTTCCTCGCCGCCTACAAGCAGCACACACTGGGCAAGGGCATGCTGGATATCAAGGATGTCGTGGGATCCGTCATGTTCCTGCTTTCCGACCATGCCAGCTATGTCAATGGTCAGAACATCGTCGTCGATGATGGCTTTAGCTTGTAGTCTTCCTCCCGGATAAAAGTGATCAACCATGTTCAACATTCTTCTCGTAGGGGCTGGGCAGCTTGGCAGCCGCCATCTGCAGGCCTTGGCTCTCGCTGATTTCGCCGACATCACCATTCAGGTTGTAGATCCGTTCGCGGCGTCGCTGGAAAGGGCCAAGGAGCGCTGGGAGCAGGTCGAGCGTTCGTCTTCGATTCGCAGTATCGACTTTCTGACCGACATCGCTCAGGTCAAAGGCAGCATTGATTTCTGTGTGGTCGCCACCAACGCTGACTGCCGCCTGCAATTGCTGGAAGACATGCTTGCTCGCTTGACGGTCAGGAACCTACTGCTGGAAAAAGTACTGTTCCAGTCGGAGGCACAACTGAACGCTGCGGCACAGCTTTTTGCCCATGTGGGGTGCAACGTCTGGGTCAACTGCCCGCGCCGCATGTTCTCGGGTTATGAAGTCCTGCGTGAGCGTCTGAGTGGGCAGCGGGCGTTCGACCTGCGCGTCGTTGGCGAGCAATGGGGACTGGCTTGCAACGCCATCCACTTCATCGATATCTGGGCATTTCTTTCCGGCGCGAGCTCGTATGTCGCCGATGTTTCCGGACTGGATCCAGTGGTTGTCGAGAGCAAGCGTCCCGGCTACAAGGAACTTATTGGAACGCTTGCTGGCAATTGGCAGGACAGCCGTTTCTCCTTGACCTGTCATGCCGAGGTCGCTTCACAGCCATTGCGGATCGAGATCGAGACCGAAGACTATCGGGTGACGCTCAATGAGGGGGCTGGGTTGTGCGAACTTCAGGACAAGGCAAGCGGGGCTGTTGAAGCCTTGCCGTTTACTGTTCTGTACCAAAGCCAACTGACACACCGTGTCGCGGAGTCCATTTATCGTGGCAGTCCATGCCAACTGACCCCCTTCGATGAGTCGGCAGCTTTGCATGCGCCGTTCCTGCGAACGGTGCTGGCGTTCTTCAACACGCACGACGGCGGCGCTTACACGCTTTGCCCCATTACCTGATCAAGAACGGATAACCCATGATGCTATTAGTCGGTGCCGGCCCTATGGCCGTTCAATATGCCAACGTTCTGAAAGGCATGGAAACGCCATTCCAGGTGGTTGGGCGCAGCGCGCAATCTGCCGAGACCTTTCACCAAACGGTAGGTGTGAAACCTGTACCGGGTGGTGTTGAAGCTTATTTCGATGGCGAACATCCCGCAGTTGAATTCGCCATTGTTGCGGTCAGCGTCGAGCAACTGGAATACACCAGCGCTTACTTGCTGGAGCAAGGCGTAAAGCAGTTGTTGATCGAGAAGCCAGGCGGCTTGACTCTTGAGTCTATCGAGCGTCTGACGCAGAAAGCAGACCACTACGGTGCGTCTGTGTACATCGCCTACAACCGTCGTTTCCTTGCCTCTGTCCTCAAGGCGCGTGAACTGATCGCTGAAGATGGTGGGGTCACCAGCTTCAACTTTGAAATCACCGAGTGGTCAGACACCATCAAGGCTATCCACAAGGCTGAGGGGGTCAAGGAAAACTGGTTCTTTGCAAACACGACCCACGTCACCGACCTGGCCTTCTACCTGGGCGGTCGCCCGAGCCAGTTGAGTACGTTCAACGCCGGTTCGCTGTCATGGCATGAGCGTGCGGCGCGTTTCGCCGGTGCCGGCGTAACCGCCGAGGGTGCGCTGTTTGCCTATACGGGCGACTGGGAGGCGCCTGGGCGCTGGGCAGTGGAAGTGTTGACGAAGAAGCGTCGATTCATTTTCAAACCGTTGGAGAAGCTTCAGGTGCAACTGATCAACAGTGTTGCCGTCTCTCCAGTGGAAATTGATGACAGTCTTGATGCCCGCTACAAACCGGGGCTTTACCTCCAGGTCGACAAGTTCCTGAACGGTGATCAAGACGGGCTCTGTTCTCTGGCGGAGCACCTTGAGAACAGTCGACTATATGCACGTATCGCTGGTTATGCGTGATTTTGTGCTGGTCCGTTCGGGAGTCGCCGCTCGATGAGGCGTGAGGGCATGGTTGGTGCGATTAAATACGTGTTGGCAACCTACAGCGAGTTTTCGCTGGTCGCGTTGTTGACGCTGTACTTCACCAATATGGCGAGTCAACAGGCTCTCGCGGATTCCAGCATTGCATTCATCGTGATCTCCTATAGCACGTTTCTTGCGCTGGGTTTTCACAATGGTGCGATCCGCGATGGAGCCATCAGCGGTTCGGTGGAAGAGAAACAGCGCATTTTACGATTGGAAATCCAGTTCTCGGCATTCATCGCCGTGCTGCTGGTGCTCGCAGCCGCAGTTTGTCATGAGCGCTTTTTCCTCATGGCGGGATTGTTCATCGGTGGAATCAACCATCTGAAGACGGCCTGCCAGACGGTGTTCCGTCTCCTGGGCATGGACCTTCACCTGAATGTGCTGAACGTTTCCTGGGCGAGCGCATTCTTCGTCAGCTTCGGCCTGGCATTTCTGTTGTTTTCCGACAGTACGCTGGAGCACAGATTCTTCGGTGCTTGGGCTTTCGCGGCCTTTGCGGTGGTCGTTGCGTTCTTTGTCTATTGCCGAGGCAAACTGAGAGCTTCCATCAGCGACCGTTCTGAAAACCTCAGGTTGTTCTGGAAGATTCTCAGTGCCTCCCGGTACATGTTTCTGATGGCGAGTGGCCTGGTCGTGGTGCTTACGCTGGATCGCGTGGTTCTCAATACGTTGGGGGCTGCCGAGAAAGTCAGGGCCGACTTCCAGTATGTCGATGTACTCACCAATATCTATTTCCTGGGGATGACTTCGGTACTTTATTATTTCACGCCCGGGTTGTTAAAGCGGTTCAGTGGCGATGACGCGGAGCACGGTGTCTTCAAGGTCATGATGATCAAGTGTGGGGCTTGGCTGTCTGCGGTCGTGTCGTTCTTCGTCGTTGCGATCAGCTTATTCTTGCTGGTCATCGGTCGTTTTGAATGGCCGCTTTTCGAGATTTTGATATCGATGCTGTTGCTCAAAACGATGCTCATTTGTCTGGGATTCGTTTGCAATTTTTATCTCGCCCAACGCCTTGAGCGGGTGTTGGCGGTCGCTTACTTGAGTTTGATGGTCGTCGGTCTTGGGCTGTCGTTCACCTTCGGTTATTTGTACACGGGAACGCCGCACATCGTTTTTCTGCCGTTGCTCAATGCGGTGCTGGTTGGGGCATTGGTGTTGATTCTTTTCAAAAAAATCCGTACTCAAGGCGATCATGAACAAAGTACTTGTATTAACTGACTCCCTTGGGTTACCCCGAGTAAGTCCGGCGCTCATCACTGATGACGAGTGCTGGACTTACCGCCTTGCCGATGACTGCGCGGGGCGTTTCAGGATGCGGACCGTGAGTGTTCCGGGCATGGACAGCAGCCAGTTGTTGTCCTTGTCCCGTGACTACTATGCTGCGTTGAAGCCCGATATCGTCGTGGTGCAGGTAGGGATCGTCGATTGCTATCCGCGAGCCATCAAAAAGGCGGAGCTTTCCATTCTTTTGCGCTTGCCCACGTTTATCAGTCGCCCTGTCCATCGTCTGGTCAAGCGTTTTTACGCCCGTTTGATTGTTTCCCGTAGCATCCGCTACGTGCCTCCCGCTTCCTTCCGGGCAAATCTGTTGGCGTTGTCGGAGGTTTTCGCCGGAGCGAAGATACTGATCGTTCCGATTGCGCCGCCCTCTTTGGCTTATCAGGCCCGCAATCCACTGATCGCACAATCGGTGGAGGAATACAACGAGCTGCTGAAGGAGCAGTTCCCAGCCGGCTTCATGAACAAGTGTTATCCAGCGGGTGTCGTTGGAGAGATATTTCTGAGCGATAACCATCATCTGAATGTCGCGGGCAATGGTTTGGTTTTTGAATCCGTGAAGACGGCACTCGACGCCCTTGAAGCCAAGAGCTAGGAGGCGCGTGGCGTATGTTATTTCTGATTGTAATGTTCATGCTGACGGTCTTCCTTTTGTTTCGGAACAAGGAACTGCTGTGTCCCTCCAATGTGGTGTTTGGTAGCTACTTTCTTTATTTCATTTTTCCCAGCACCCTTTTTTATATTCTCGAATGGGTTGATTGGGTATATGTATTGCCGTGGGGGAAGACCAATGATTGGTCGAAGCTCTCAGATGAGGCAATTCTGTCCTATGCCTATGTATTCACCTTGTTCTTCCTGTTTACCCGTCTCTTTGAAGTGCTGCTGGCACGAACGTCCGCTTCCACGGTGCTGGAGCAGTATCGGGTCAATACCTTCATGCTCTTCGTGTTCACGAGTCTGGTATTGGTCGGTGGGCTTTACTTCTTCCAAGTGACAGGCGGTATCGAAGCCTGGTTCGGCAACTATAGCGATACCTACTTGGAGAACAAGAAAGGCTATGGTCTGCTGAACTTCCTGCTTATCATGAGTTCAAACTTCCTGGCCTTTGCCTTGGGGTTCTACTGGAAAACCGCGCGTAGCAAAAGCTACTTTCTGGTCTTGTTCGTGCTTGTCGCACTGGTCTTCTGCGCTTACATCCAAGGGGTGAAGAGCCGGATCTTCTACTTCACGATTTTCTTCAGCATTCCTTGGCTCACGGTAGCCCGTCTGACCTTGCTGAAGGGGGCAGTCATTTTTGTCTTCTTCACCTTGGCTTTCAGCTTTGCGATGTATTTCCGCTCTAATGGTTTCTACAGTACGCCGGAAATGCTTCTCGAATATTTCCTCAGCTATTTCAATACCATTTTCCTGCATGACATGATTCTTCGGGATATGCAGCCTGACTTTCTTCTGACCATGGGTTACCCGATGAACAAGTGGCTGACGTTCGTCGGCATACCTTCGGAAGACTACATGCATGACATCAGTCGCTGGCTGACGTCCATCTATTTCCCCAAGCAGTGGTTCCAAGGATCCGCCACCCAGCAGTGGCCGATCGAAACCGAGCTTTATTTGAACTATGGGAATTATATATTCTGGGCCGTTCCGGTCTTCATGTATTCGCTATACATCTGTACTTTGTACTCGCTGCGCTATCGTCTTGGTCCCGTGTTTCTTTTTATCTTTACCTGCGAACTGTTGTTCTTCCTCAGCGTTTTCCGCGGCAGCATGCTGCAATGGATCGCCCTGTTCAATATCATATTCTACCTGATGCTCTGGGGTGGAAGTCGTCTGCTTTTTGTCAAAGAGAATGTTGATGTCCGCTGATAAAACCTCATCACTGGCTCGAGTCATCTACGAATCGTATGTAAATGAGGTTTGCCTCGATCAAGCCTTGAAACAAAAGTTTCTCGGCGACGAGAAGGTGGCGGATGCGTTGCCTCAGTACAAAATCATGCCGCTATTCTCTTTGTGGAAGCGTTATGGGAACACGTTTCTTCTGGTTTTGTGGGCAATACGCATAGCGTTGTTGCCGCTCTTGGCCGTTGCCGCACTATGCAATCTTTTTTTGGCAGTCCGGGCTCTGTTCTCATCGAAGAGCAAGGCGGTGGCTGATCTGCCTGAGTTGATCTGCTTGCCCAATTCCAGTCACGTGAAATTGTTCAACTATCTTTTCGATGACTTCGCCCAGCGAATCAGCTTTCGCTGCAAGCGCCCCTGGTCGATGCTGCCGTATCTGTCGGCGTTGGATTATGTTCGCGCAGTTTTCATTGTATGGCGTGTACTGGCAACCATTTTGCTTCACCGTGCCCATCGAGGTGTTCGTCGTCGTGATTTGATATTTCATGCGGTGGATATACTGCCCTTGACCTGGTTTTCCTTGTTCGTCGCAAACATGTCGCGAGCAGAGAAAGCACTCATTACCGACTGCAACTTGCAGCGTTGGGATTATATTGCTACGCATCTGAGTCGCCGATGCTCGATCATTCAACATGCGTATATTCATGGTGATCTTGAGTTCACCTACTCATTCGGTGCGGTGGATTGTCTTTACGTATTCGATCAGGAGTTTGAAGCAGTATTTTCCCGGTATTACGAGTTTCGTCGCTCAGCGATCATTCGTCCCAAATTCAATCTTCAGTCGGTGGGCGAAGGACGGCCGGTGCTTTTCCTCGCATCTTCCGCACCTTATGTTCAGTTTGAGATTGATTTTCTTCAGCGCGTCAAGAATAATCTGGACTTTTTCATCGTGGTCAAGCTTCACCCTAGGCATGTCTACGAGGCATCCGCCACGCAGTTGACGGGCTTGGCCGACAAGGTGCTCGACGCGGCGTGCTTCCCGGAATGCGCGTACATGGTTTCTTATGACTCATTCCTCGGGTATGAGTACAAGGCGCTGGGAAAGAAGGTTGTTTTTCTTAAGGATGAGGACTCCGTAGAGCAATTTATGGAGTGTCCTTAGATCCAGTATTTGAGGTTTCAACGAGGCTCTATGGAATACCAAATTTGCAAGACCTGCATAATGGACACGTCGGATCCCAATATTCGCTTCGATGTCAATGGTAGCTGTGAGTATTGTGCGAACTTCAGCAGCAACATCCAGCCGAACTGGCATACCGATGCCCGCGGCGAAGCGGAGTTGGCGAAGATCGCCGAACGCATCAAGGCTGACGGCAAGGGTCGCGATTTCGATTGCATCATTGGTCTGAGCGGTGGTCTGGACAGCTCCTACTTGGCCTATGTAGCCAAGGAAAAAATGGGGCTGCGGCCTTTGCTTTTCCATGTTGATGCTGGTTGGAACACCGATCAGGCGGTAGGCAACATCGAGAAGCTGGTGGATGGCCTGGGCCTTGATCTCTACACCGAGGTGATTAACTGGGAAGAGATGAAGAGCTTGCAGGTCGCCTTCCTCAAAGCTCAGGTTCCGGATCAGGACATTCCACAGGACACCGCTTTCTTCTCGGGGCTCTACAAGTTTGCCAAGGCACACAAGATTAAGTACGTGCTGACCGGTGGGAACTATTCCACCGAATGCTGTCGCGAGCCTGAAGAGTGGGGCGCTTACCCCGGTATCGACAAGACCCTCATCAATGACATCCATGATCGCTTTGGATCACGCAAGCTCAAGAGCTTTCCTGTCGTTGATGTGATGGTCTACAAACTCTATTACCGTTACGTCCTGGGTATGCAGGTGGTCAGGCCGTTGAATCTGTTGCCGTACGTCAAGCATGAAGCCGAGGAAACCCTCGGTCGCCTGTATGGCTGGAAGAAATTTCAGCACAAGCACCATGAGTCGCGTTTCACTCGTTTTTACGAGGATTACTGGATGCCTCGCAAATTCGGCTACGAGAAACGCCGTGCTCACTTCTCCAGTTTGATCATGACCGGTCAGATGACCCGCGAAGCGGCGCTGGAGCGTATCGCCAAGCCGGAGCTTGACGAGCAATTCCTCAAGTCGGAGTTCGAATACGTCGCCAACAAGCTCGATCTGACGGTCGCTGAGTTGCAAGCCATTTTCGACGGCAAAAATCAAACGTTCCACGATTACAAGAGTAAGCGGTTTATGATCGGCATCGGTGCGCGGGTCATGAGCGCGCTGGGTCTGGAGAGAAGGCTCTTTAGATGATCACCATTATCGACTATGGCCTGGGCAACATTCAGGCCTTCGTGAACGTGTACAAGCGCCTGCATATTCCTGTGCGGGTCGCTCGTTCCGTAGAAGACCTGGCCGGTGCCGAGAAGCTCATCCTTCCCGGTGTTGGCGCGTTCGATCACGCCATGCAGCGCCTTGATAATTCCGGCATGCGGGACACGGTCGATCGTATGGTCAAGGAGGAGAAGATCCCCGTACTCGGTATCTGCGTGGGCATGCAGATGCTGGCCGACACCAGTGACGAAGGGCAGTTGGCCGGTTTGGGCTGGGTGCCTGGGCGGGTTCGTTCGTTCCGCTCGGTGAATGGGCTGGAGAACATTGCGATGCCGCACATGGGCTGGAACGATGTTATGCCGGTCAATGGAAACCCGCTGTTCAAGGGGTTTGAGGATGAAGCACGTTTTTACTTTCTTCATTCCTTCTACTTTGAATGCAAGCAGGCTGAACACGGCGCCGCGGCATCGAACTATGGCCTGGATTTCAGTTGTGCCGTAGCGGCCGAAAACGTCTTTGGCGTTCAGTTCCATCCCGAGAAGAGCCATCACTTTGGTGTGGGTCTCCTGAAAAACTTCGCGGAACTCTGAAATGCTAAGACCTCGAATTATTCCCTGCTTGCTGATTCAAGACGGCGGTCTGGTCAAGACAGTGCGTTTCAAGGACGGCAAATACGTTGGTGATCCGATCAACGCGGTGAAGATTTTCAACGAAAAAGAGGCCGACGAACTCATCGTCGTCGATATCGACGCCACAGTTAACGGCGTTGAACCGGACTACAACAGAATCGCCAACCTGGCAGCCGAATGCCGTATGCCACTTTGCTACGGTGGTGGCATCCGCACACCGGAGCAAGCAAGAAAGATCATTTCCCTTGGGGTCGAGAAAGTTGCCATCAGTGCCGCGGCGCTGGAGGACCCTTCGCTGGTGACGCGGATCGCCGACGAAATCGGCCGGCAGTCGGTCGTCGTCGTGCTGGACCACAAACCACGGATGCTCAGTAAGCAGCACGATGTCTGGACCCATAATGGCACTCGCAATACCAAGCGCAACGTTCTGGACGTTGCGAGGGAGATGGAGACTGCCGGTGCCGGCGAGATCGTCATCAACTCGATCGACAACGACGGTCGCATGAAGGGCTACGACGTTGCCCTGGCTACCCGGCTGCGTGAGGCAGTAAGCATCCCTGTTACAATTCTCGGCGGCGGTGGTTCGCTCGATGACATGGCCAAGGTTGTTGCCGCTTGTGGTGTCGTGGGCGTTGCTGCGGGTAGTTTTTTCGTGTTCAAAGGACCTTATCGGGCCGTACTGATCAGTTATCCCACGGCCCAGCAGAAGGACGAGTTGGTGTTCTCGGCCTTGCACTCCCGGTAGTCGGGACCGTCTGCATCATATTCAGGATTATTTATGTTTAGCGGAAAGAAACTTCTCATCTCCGGCGGTACTGGCTCCTTCGGCAATGCCGTGCTCAAACGCTTCCTCGATACGGATATCGCTGAAATCCGCGTGTTCAGCCGTGATGAGAAGAAGCAGGACGACATGCGCAAGCGCTACGCGAGTAGCAAGCTGAAGTTCTATATCGGTGATGTGCGTGACTACCAGAGTGTGCTCAACGCGACACGAGGTGTGGACTATATCTTCCATGCTGCGGCGTTGAAGCAAGTACCGTCTTGCGAATTCCATCCCATGGAAGCGGTCAAGACCAACGTTATCGGTACTGAAAACCTTCTGGAAGCAGCCATTCAGAACGGAGTTCGTCGGGTGGTTTGCCTTAGTACCGACAAGGCGGTGTACCCGATCAACGCCATGGGCATCTCCAAAGCCATGATGGAGAAGGTCATGGTTGCCAAGTCGCGCAACCTTGACGAAACCAAAACCGTTATCTGCGGAACCCGCTACGGCAACGTCATGGCGTCCCGCGGTTCGGTTATTCCGTTGTTTGTGGACCAGATTCGTCAGGGCAAGGCGCTGTCCATTACCGATCCGAACATGACCCGCTTCATGATGACGCTGGCGGATGCCGTGGACCTCGTGCTTTATGCCTTCGAACATGGCAACAACGGTGATCTGTTCGTGCAGAAGGCTCCGGCGGCGACCGTCGAAGTATTGGCCAAGGCGCTTTCCGGGTTGATGGGGAAGCCGGAGCATCCGATCCAGATCATCGGCACCCGCCACGGCGAAAAACTATACGAAGCGCTACTGAGTCGCGAAGAGATGGCGTGCTCCGAGGATATGGGGGATTACTTCCGAGTACCTCCTGATCTGCGTGATCTGAACTACAGCAAGTTCGTAGAGCAGGGCGAGGAGAAGATCTCCCATACCGAAGATTACAACTCGCACAATACCGAGCGCCTAGATGTTGCGGGTATGCAGAAGTTGTTGTTGAAGCTTGATTTCATCAACGCGATCCAGCGTGGTGAGCACGCGACGCCGGAGGAGTGATCGATGAAGGTCCTGATTACCGGCATCAATGGGTTCATCGGCAAGAACCTGGAGAGTCATCTGCGCGAGCGCGATGATGTAGAGATCTTGCGGTGTGCGCGGGATGACCTGGATGGTCTCAGGGCTCGGGTCGCAGAAGCCGATTGCATCTTCCATCTGGCGGGCGTGAACCGTCCCGAGGATCCTGCCGAGTTTGCATCCGGCAACCGCGACTTCACTCAGGTCCTGTGTGAGGCTTTGCTTGCCGGCGGAAAGCGGATTCCGGTTGTCTACAGCTCTTCTATCCAGGCAGATCGCGACAATGCCTATGGCAATAGCAAGCGCGAGGCCGAAGAGTCCTTGCGCGCGCTCGCCGGCCAACAGGTCATCGACTTGCATATTCTTCGCCTGCCGAACGTGTTCGGCAAATGGGCGCGCGCGAATTACAACTCGGCAGTCGCGACCTTCTGCCACAACATCGCTCGTGACCTGCCGATTCAGATCCATGACGAGCAGGCGCCTTTGCAACTGGTCTACATCGACGATGTAGTCAGCCATTGCATCTCCATTCTCGATGGCACAATCACCGATCCCGCGGTTCAGGTCGAGCCGGTCTACAGCACTACCGTCGGTGCAGTGGCTGACCTGCTGCGGGCATTTCGCGACAGCCGTCAGAGCCTGATCAGTGAGCGGGTGGGTACAGGCTTGGTGCGAGCCTTGTACTCGACCTATCTCAGCTACCTGCCTCCGGACTCCTTTACCTATGAGGTGCCTGGCTATAGCGATCCGCGCGGCACATTCGTGGAAATGCTGAAAACCCCGGATGCTGGGCAGTTCTCGTATTTCACTGCACATCCGGGCGTCACTCGGGGTGGTCACTACCATCACTCGAAAACCGAGAAGTTCCTGGTCATCAAGGGGCACGCCAATTTCCGCTTCCGCCACATCCTTTCCGGCGAGTTCTATGAATTGCAGACCTCGGGCGAGAAGCCGGTCATCGTCGAGACGGTGCCAGGTTGGACCCATGACATCACGAACGTCGGTGAAGACGAGATGATCGTGATGCTTTGGGCTAACGAAATTTTTGACCGTGAACGACCGGACACCTACGCGCTGCCTGTGTGCCCGTAAGTCTGCCGGATTCAGAAGAGAGATTTGTATGAAAAAGCTGAAGGTCGTTACCGTCGTAGGGACTCGTCCCGAAATCATTCGCTTGTCCCGCGTGATGAGCGCGCTCGATGAGCATTGCGATCATGTGCTGGTGCACACCGGACAGAACTACGATTACGAACTGAACGAGATCTTCTTCAAGGATCTGGGTATTCGCAAACCGGACCATTTTCTCAGCGCCGCTGGTGCCAGCGGTGCAGAAACCATTGGCAACGTGATCATCGCGGTCGATCGTGTGCTCGCCGAAGTGCAACCTGAGGCGTTGTTGGTGCTCGGCGATACCAACAGTTGCATGGCGGTGATCCCTGCCAAGCGCCGCAAGATCCCGACCTTCCACATGGAAGCAGGTAACCGTTGCTTCGACATGCGTGTGCCGGAGGAAATCAATCGCCGGATCGTTGATCACACCGCCGATATCAATCTGACTTACAGCACCATCGCCCGTGACTACCTGTTGCGCGAAGGCCTGCCACCGGATCGCGTGATCAAGACTGGCAGCCCGATGTTCGAGGTACTGAATCACTACCGTGACGGTATCGATGCCTCGGACGTGCTGTCACGGCTCGGCCTGGAAAAGGGCCGCTTCTTTGTCGTCAGCGCTCACCGCGAAGAGAACATCGATTCGGACAAGAACTTCCTCAAGCTGGTGGACGTGCTCAACACCGTCGCCGCCCAATTCGATCTGCCGGTCATCGTATCGACGCACCCGCGTACCCAGAAACGCGTCGACGCCATGGGCGTGAACTTTCACGAGAATGTCCGTTTATTGAAGCCGCTGGGCTTCAAGGACTACAACAAGCTCCAGGTTGAGGCCAAAGCCGTTCTTTCCGACAGCGGCACGATCAGTGAGGAAGCGTCGATTCTGAACTTCCCCGCGCTCAATATCCGCGAGGCCCATGAGCGTCCTGAAGGTATGGAGGAAGCCGCCGCGATGATGGTCGGACTGGAGGTCGACCGTGTTCTGCAAGGTTTGAGCATTCTCGACAGCCAGGCTCGAGGCGATGAGCGTAGCCTGCGCCTGGTGGCTGATTACAGTATGCCGAACGTCTCGGATAAGGTTGTCCGCATTCTTCATAGTTATACCGACTATGTGAATCGGACCGTATGGAAGCGTTACTGAACCGAGTGGTATGCATGTCTGATAAAAAGCTGAGAGTGCTTGTCGTCACGCAGTATTTTTGGCCTGAAAACATGCGGATCAATGATCTGGTCCGCGACCTGAAGGAAAAGGGCCACGAGGTTACCGTCCTCACGGGGCTGCCCAACTATCCCGAGGGTGAAGTGTTCGAAAGCTACCGCACTTCTCCCGGGAATTTTGCGGCCTATCATGGTGCCGATGTGGTCAGGGTACCGATGCTGCCGCGAGGTAAGCGCAGTATCCAACTGATGCTCAACTACGCATCGTTCTTTCTCAGTGCCTCGACGGTTGGTGCTTTCAAATTACGTGGCCGCCAGTACGACGTGCTGTTCGTTTACGCGGTATCGCCGATCATGGCGGCGATACCGGCGCTCGTCATCGGGCGTTTGAAAAAAGCACCGGTTTTTGTCTGGGTGCTGGACCTCTGGCCGGAAACGCTGCGCGCCGTTGGGGTGATACGCAACCCGCGTCTGCTGGCACTGGTAGGCAAGATGGTGTCGTGGATCTACAACCGCACCGACTACCTGCTGCTGCAGTCCCACGGTTTCCTGGACAACGTCAGGCAATATTGCACACGGCGGATCGCCGATGAGCGGTTGGTATATTTCCCCAGTTGGGCGGAAGATGATTTTTCCTCCTCAGGTTCGACGACGAGTGCTTTGATAGCGGCGGATCCCTCGGTGTTCACCGTGGTCTTCGCCGGCAACCTTGGCGAGGCTCAGGATTTCCCGGCGGTTCTCGACGCGGCGCAGGCGCTGCGTGATACCGCGGCGATTCGCTGGGTCATCGTTGGCGATGGCCGAATGAGCGCCTGGCTGGCGGAGCAGGTACAAGCGCGCCAGTTGCACAACGTGCACCTGCTTGGTCGTCACCCGCTGGAGGCGATGCCCGGCCTGTTCGCCCAGGCTGACGCGTTGCTGGTGACCCTGAAAACCAACGATGTCTTCCAGAGGACGATTCCCGGCAAGGTGCAAGCTTACTTGGCGTCCGGGCGTCCTTTGCTGGGCATGATCAACGGCGAGGCAGCTCGAGTCATCCGCGAGTCCGGTGCCGGGTTTGCCTGTGACTCCAGTGACGCCCGAGGCCTTGCCGCAATCACCAGTACCCTCGCGGATACCGCCTTGGCGCAACGTAACGCGATGGGTGAGGCCGGGCGTCAGTACTACCTCGAACATTATTCCAAGCCCAAGCTCATGGCTCGCCTGGAGTCGTTATTTCGTGAAGCCACCCTACGCAAGGCAGGCAAGTGATGTCACATACCGTGTTGTTGACCGGTGCTTCCGGTTTTGTAGGTAAGGCTGTCCTTGAAGGGCTTCTGGCGCGGGACTATTCGGTGGTTGCGGCGTTACGCAGTGTGCCCGCCGATCTGGACCCTCGCGTGGCCGTCAGCCGTTTCGAGGCGCTGGACGGCTCGATGGACTGGGCGGCCGCTCTTGTCGGGGTGCGTACCGTCATTCATTCCGCTGCGCGCGTACATGTCATGAACGACACCGAAACGGACCCGCTGGCAGCGTTCCGCAAGGTCAACGTCGATGGGACCCTGAACCTGGCGCGCCAGGCCGTGCAGGCCGGTGCCAGTCGCTTCGTGTTCATCAGCTCGATCAAGGTCAACGGCGAGGGCACAGCGAAGGGGCGCCCTTATGGTGCCGACGATATGCCGGCCCCGGCCGATCCCTATGGTGTGTCGAAGATGGAAGCCGAACAGGCGCTGCGTTCGCTGGCCAAGGAGACCGGGCTCGAGGTGGTTATCGTGCGACCGGTGTTGGTTTACGGCCCCGGGGTGAAAGCCAATTTCCTGGCCATGATGCGCTGGCTGGACAAGGGCGTGCCGCTACCATTCGGCGCCATCGATAACCGTCGCAGCCTGGTAGCCCTGGGCAATCTGGCGGATCTCGTGGTCACTTGCGTCGCCCACCCGGCGGCGGCCAACCAGACCTTCCTCGTCAGCGATGGCGAAGATTTGTCCACTAGCGGCTTGCTGCGCCGCATGGCCCGGGCCTTGGACAAGCCGGCGAGGCTGTTGCCGGTTCCCAGCAGCCTGCTGGAGCTGGGCGCAGGCCTGCTGGGCAAGCGCTCCTTGTCGCAGCGGTTGTGTGGCTCCTTGCAAGTCGATATTGAAAAAACGCGTTCTTTGCTGGGCTGGAATCCACCGATCAGCGTTGACGACGCGCTTCGGCTGGCGGCCCGGGACTATCAGGAAAAAACAAGAAAATGACTCAAGCCTGGCTGATTCCATTGGTAGGGGGGCTGTCCCTGATATTGACCGCCGTGCTTCGGCGCTACGCGCTGGCCAGGAGCATCATGGATATCCCCAATGCGCGCAGCTCCCATGCGGTGCCAACACCGCGAGGTGGTGGCGTGGCAATCGTGCTCGCCTTTCTCCTCGCTCTGGCATTACTGGTTACGGACAGTGGCCCCGGGCTGCACGGGATCATTGCCTTGGGGGGCGCGGGAGCCTTGATCGCGATCATCGGCTTCATGGACGATCACGGTCATATCGCTGCGCGCTGGCGTCTCCTGGGGCATTTCCTCGCCGCTGCATGGGCGCTGTTCTGGCTGGGCGGACTGCCTGCGTTGGAGGTCTTTGGCGCGACGCTGGATCTTGGCTGGCTCGGCGCGATTATCGCGGCGTTCTATCTGGTCTGGCTGCTTAATCTCTACAATTTCATGGACGGCATCGACGGAATTGCCAGCGTCGAGGCGATCTGCGCCTGTCTTGGGGCCTGCCTGTTGTACTGGCTCGGAGGGTTTGAGCAACTGTTGATGCTGCCGCTTTTGCTGGCAATGGCCGTCGCTGGTTTCCTTTACTGGAACTTCCCGCCAGCACGCATTTTCATGGGCGATGCAGGTAGTGGTTTTCTTGGTATCGCCCTGGGCGTGCTGTCATTGCAAGCTGCCTGGGTATCCTCGCAATTGTTCTGGTGTTGGCTGATCCTGCTTGGGGTGTTCATCGTTGATGCCACCTATACCCTGATTCGCCGTCTGTCCAGGGGCGATAAAGTCTATGAGGCTCATCGCAGCCATGCCTACCAGTTCGCGTCGCGCCTTTACGGCAAGCATTTGCCTGTGACCGTCGCGGTTGGCGCGCTCAACCTGTTCTGGTTGTTACCCGTTGCCTTGTGCGTCATGCTGCTGGGCCTGGACGGGGTGCTGGGTGTGATCATCGCTTATGTACCGCTGGTCATACTGGCCGTGCGTTACCGTGCCGGTGCGCTTGAATAACCTGGATTGATTCTCTGGCGGGCATGCGCAGAGGCACGTGTTTTCAGGTACGGATTCACTATGGGAGCAGTAAAGGTGTTTGAAGGGGTTATGGATAGATTGCGGGCGGTGCTGCTTGGGCTGCCCCGCCGTCAAAAGCGCCTGTTGCAGGTATTGGCCGATGTCGTATTGGTCTGGGCTGCGTTATGGCTGGCGTTCGTCGTGCGCCTGGGCATCGACGATATGGCGAACCCCATCCGCGACCATCTCTGGCTCTTTATCAGCGCGCAGATAATCGCTATTCCCCTCTTCATTCGCTTTGGTATGTACCGGGCGGTAATGCGCTATTTTGGCAACGATGCACTCATCGCCATCATCAAGGCGGTCAGTCTCTCAGCCCTGATCCTGGGTGTGGCGGTTTACTGGTACAGCAACCACCAGAATGTCGTACCCCGTTCGATCATCTTCAACTACTGGTGGTTGAGCCTGATTCTGGTGGGTGGCTTGCGTCTGGCCATGCGCCAGTATTTCCTCGGCGACTGGTTCACCGCTGCGCAACATGTGCCGTTCACCAATCGGGACGATGGATTGCCCAAGGTCGCGATCTATGGTGCCGGTTCCGCCGGTAATCAACTGGTTGCCGCTCTGCGTCTGGGCAAGATGATGCGCCCGGTCGCCTTCATCGATGATGACAGCAGCATCGCCGATCGTGTTATTTCCGGCTTGCAGGTGTACAAGCCCCGTCATTTGCAAAAGATGATAGATCGAACGGGGGCGCAAGAAATACTTCTGGCCATTCCTTCGGTGACCCGTGTGCGACGCCGGGAGATTCTCGGTTTCCTTGAAGAGTTTCCCTTGCACGTTCGAAGCGTTCCCGGGTTCATGGACCTGGCCAGTGGCCGGGTCAAGGTCGACGACATTCAGGAAGTGGATATCGCCGACCTGCTTGGGCGTGACGCGGTTCCCGCGCAGGAAGACCTGCTCGAACGCTGCATATCCGATCAGTCGGTGATGGTGACGGGGGCGGGTGGCTCGATCGGTTCCGAACTGTGCCGGCAGATTCTCGGTCTGCACCCGCGGATACTGCTGTTGTTCGAACACAGCGAGTTCAATCTCTACAGCATCCTGTCCGAACTGGAACAGCGGGTCCGTCGCGAGTCGCTGCCGACCAAGATCCTGCCGATCCTTGGGTCCGTGCGCAATCAGGGACAGATGCTCGACATTATGAAGACCTGGCGCGTCGATACCGTTTATCACGCGGCGGCCTACAAGCATGTGCCCATGGTCGAGCACAACATTGCCGAAGGTGTGCTGAACAATGTCATCGGCACCCTGAATACTGCACAGGCTGCGCTGCAGGCCGGCATTGCCAACTTCGTCCTGATTTCCACTGACAAGGCGGTGCGTCCGACCAATGTCATGGGCAGCACCAAGCGTCTTGCCGAAATGACCCTGCAGGCGCTCAGCCGCGAGCTGGCGCCGGTCCTGTTCGGTGACAAGGGCAATGTGTCCCAGGTTAACAAGACCCGGTTCACCATGGTCCGTTTCGGCAATGTACTGGGGTCGTCCGGTTCGGTAATTCCGCTGTTCCACAAGCAGATCAAGTCAGGTGGGCCTCTCACCGTGACGCACCCGAACATCACCCGGTATTTCATGACCATCCCCGAAGCAGCCCAGTTAGTGATCCAGGCGGGCTCCATGGGGCAGGGCGGCGATGTCTTCGTCCTGGACATGGGCGAGCCGGTACGCATCACCGAGCTGGCGGAAAAGATGATTCACCTTTCCGGCCTGAGCGTACGCTCCGACCGCAACCCTCACGGTGATATTGCTATCGAGTTCACCGGCTTGCGTCCCGGAGAAAAGCTCTACGAAGAATTGCTGATCGGCGACAACGTTGCCGCCACCCGACACCCAATGATCATGACCGCCAACGAGGACTACCTGTCCTGGGATGTGCTCAAGGAGCGCCTGAGCGAACTGCTCAGGGCGATCGAAGTGGATGACTACAATCGGGTCAGGCAATTGCTGCGGGAAACTGTCAGCGGCTATGCGCCTGATGGAGAGATTGTCGACTGGATCTATCAGCAGCGACGTCTCGACCCGTGACAAAAAATGCCAATCGCAACGTCTGGTGCTGACTCGTTGAACCGTTGATACGAAGACAAAAAATCCGATGCATGGAAACACGCATCGGATTTTTTATGTTTCTTAAACAAACGGTTCTGTTCTAAACACCGAGCAAACTGGCCGCGATGTGTCTATCGTTTCATCGCTTTCGTGAGTTTGCAGTAGCTTGCGACAAGGCGGCGGTGCTCTTTCCTCGATAGACGCGCCACAGGCTCACTACATTCAGCACTGAATGCAGCGAGCCCGACTTTGTTGGTTCCCCCTCACGGGGGGCGCTGCCCAGCAAGTTATCCATATCGGATAGGACAAAGCCGGTTTCTTGACCCTTGATCAGCGCGAGAATTTCGCCAAGCGTAATTTCCCCTGGCGCAGCAATCCCAGAAGATATTCCGAAACGGCCTTGTGATGCCGCTCCGTGCACCATGCGATCAGGAACGCCAAGACATTGGACAGGAACATGGAGAGCATGAAACCGAGCGTGTTGCTTCCGAGCACCTTCTGAATCCAGAAGAGCACGGTGTAGTGGGTCAGGAACAAGGTAAAGCTAAAGCCAGCCAAGGTGGCATATCGACTTTTCTTCGCCGCGCTCACGGGGCTTTCATCGGCGTTGAGCCGAGCGGCCAGTGCCACCAGCCCGGCCGAGAGAATCAGGCCTGCCACGAGGTGGTAGCTGTTCTTGGTGTAAAGGTAGATGGCGCCAGCGGCGACGAAGGCAATCAGTGCAACCCGGGTGGTGCTGGCAAAACGGGTCAGCCGGTCGAACCAGAAAGCGCCAATGGCGCCGGCGAGCCAGATGAGCTCCAGATGTCCTGCTTCGCCCTGGGAGTTGACCTTGAAGGTATATTTGGCCCCGAACCAGATACAGATCAGGCAGAGGATCCAGCGCTTGCGGAAAAACACCAGGCCGCCGAACAGGATATAGATCCACCACTCGAACATCAGGCTCCAGATCGGGCGCATGGTACCCAGAGGCACGGAGGGGATCAGCAGCAGGTTGTAGAAGAACGTCTGCAGGTTGACATAAACCAGCAGCTCCGCTTGCGGGAAGAAGCGCGCGAACAGAGTGTCGACCAGATAGACGAAGATCAACGCGGGAATCAGGGTGGTATAGATACGGGCAAAGCGGTCGACGAAATATCGACTGGCATCCGCGCCTTTGTACTTGAAGTTGGCCATCACGCTGCGGGAAATCAGGAAGCCCGAAACAAAGAAGAAGCCAACGACGGCGATTTGCTGGGGGTAGGGAACGCGCTCGGGAAAGAAGCCGCCCCAGTATCCGTAGAAAATGCCGATACCATGTCCTATCAATACGACCTGGGCCAGGCTGAATCTCAGGAAGTCGAAAAATGTAATGCACTTTTCGCTCAAGGGTCTCATTGTTTCGGGCACTCCTCACCCACGTAAAAGGGCTCTGTCAGAGGCAGAGCATGTGTTGTTGTGGACGCACGGAGAATGCTTCTCCGTTCAGCATGTCAATCAGGGTCAATTTGCCGTCCGCGAATGAACAGCCTGTATCGACATAGACCACGTTACCCAGATGCAGTATCTCGGGGACCGTCGAATGCCCGACGTACAGCTTGTCGACCCCACTGAAAGGTCGGCAGTCCTGTGTTGTGATCCGGGTTCTGGCGTAAAGCGCCTGGGTCAGGGCATGGTGCTGTTGTTGCGGCTCCGCGCTGTCGAGCAGTGCTATTGCTTGCGGCCAGTCGAGACTGTGCTCCCAGCCAGGGGGCTCCGCATGGATGATCCCGGCGCGATCGCCGCTCCTCAATTGGACGGATATAGCGACCGGAAGCAATGCCAGGCGCTCGGCAATCTGCTGTTGTTCCGAACAAGGGCGTTCGTGGAACCACCGGCCGCCATTGCGTGTGTGTCGCGGTGGATCGCCTGTTCCCGCAACGCAGTCGAGCGCCATCTGCTCGTGGTTGCCTCTGACGGCATGCAGCCAAGGTTTATCCAGCCAGTCCAGCACCTGATGAGAATACGGCCCGCGATCAATCAGGTCACCAGTCATGAACAGACGGTCATCGGCTTCATCGAACTCGATCTGGCTCAGCAGCGCCTCAAGCATATCGAATTGTCCGTGAACATCGCCGACGACGAAGTCCCGCCCTCGATTATTCGCCGAGAAAGAAAGGAAAAGGGAAGGGCCGGGCTGTGGCTGCAAGGTAGGCTCGGGACGGCATGCGAAGGCTGGCCGGGCAGCTTATCAGTATCAAAGTGCCATAGAAAGCTGCTACCCATGCGTTATGACGGGCCGCTGAATAGTTTTGAAAATACTCTTTCGGCCCAGACGTTTGCCAGTGGATTTGCGCGGGTCTAAGGTTCAGCCGCAGCTACGGAAAAGCTGCCTTGGGAACTCAAGACATCAAGGAGCAACACCTATGACTCAGCACTACATCACCTCCATTCTGGCGGCTGTTGCTATGACGTTCTCGCTGGTGGCAAGCGGCACTCCCACGTCGCCCGCTGGCACCTCTCTATCCGAAGCCATGGTCGTGGAGCTACCAGTCGCGGAAAAGTTGAATCTGAACAGCGCTGATGCTCCAACGCTACAGCGCGAACTTTCGGGTATAGGCAAGACGAAAGCGCAAGCCATCATCAACTACCGCGACCGCAATGGTGATTTCGCCTCAGTGGACGAGTTGCTGGAGGTCGAGGGCATCGGTAAGGCGCTGGTCGACCGCAATCGCGACAAAATAACCGTCAACTAAGCCTCAGGGGCGAGTGTGACCACTCGCCCCTTGTCTCTGTGGCCAGAGTTATCGGTCCTGCGCCTCCTTGGCATCCATCTCCGCATTCCTTTCATGAACCCGCTTCAACTGCTCTTCCGTCAGGGGCAACTTTTTCGCTGTGTCCCTTAGCATCATGAGGCCACCGACGATCGAGCCGATCGCCACCACCAGAATCAACCAGGCATACCAGGGCATGGCACTCTCCTTTGCACGGCGAATATGGCCGTATCTGTAATTTCGAGTAAAACTTCTCTGTGTTGGTTCAATTATAGGGCGGGAACGCCGCGGGGAATTCGCGATCGCCGGCCCCCGTTGCGCCGCTGCATCGTTTACAATGCGCGCCGTTTTCGACTTGCCAAGAGACCCTGCCCATGTCCGTCTGCCAGACGCCCCTGATTGTCGCCCTGGATTTCCCCACTCGTGACGCTGCCCTGAAGCTGGCGGATCAGCTGGATCCTGCGCTGTGCCGGGTGAAGGTCGGCAAGGAGCTGTTCACCAGCAGCGCTTCCGGTATCGTCGAGACCCTGTGCAGCAAGGGCTTCGAAGTCTTCCTGGACCTGAAATTCCACGATATCCCCAACACCACGGCAATGGCAGTCAAGGCCGCAGCGGAAATGGGTGTATGGATGGTCAACGTGCACTGCTCCGGCGGCCTGCGCATGATGTCGGCCTGTCGTGAAGAGTTGGCCAAGCGCAGTGGTCCGCAGCCGCTGTTGATTGGCGTGACTGTACTGACCAGCATGGAGCGTGAAGACCTCGCCGGTATCGGCCTGGATATCGAGCCGCAGGAGCAGGTATTGCGCCTGGCTGCACTGGCTGAGAAAGCGGGGATGGACGGTCTGGTCTGCTCAGCCCTTGAGGCTCCGGCGCTGAAGGCCGCGCATCCGGCGCTGCAACTGGTGACTCCAGGCATTCGCCCTGCCGGTAGCGCCCAGGATGATCAGCGCCGCATCCTGACTCCGCGTCAGGCTTTGGACGCCGGTTCCGACTATCTGGTAATTGGCCGTCCGATCAGCCAGGCGGCCGATCCGGCCAAGGCGCTGGCGGCGGTGGTTGCGGAAATCCGCGGCTAAGGCCAGACCAGACAAGGCGGGGCTCCCAAGGGAGCCCCGTTTTCGTTTCAGACCTTCAGCACCAGTTTGCCGAAGTTCTCACCGCTGAATAGCTTCAACAGCGTCTCGGGGAAGGTTTCCAGCCCCTCCACAATGTCTTCCTTGCTCTTGAGCTTGCCGCTTGCCAGCCATCCGGCGATTTCCTGGCCGGCCGCGCCATACTGCGCGACATGGTCCATCACCACGAAGCCTTCCATACGGGCGCGGTTGACCAGCAGCGACAGGTAGTTGGCCGGGCCTTTCACCGCCTGTTTGTTGTTGTACTGGCTGATGGCACCGCAGATCACTACCCGGGCCTTGAAGTTCAGGCGGCTGAGAACGGCGTCGAGGATGTCGCCGCCGACGTTGTCGAAATACACGTCCACCCCTTTCGGGCACTCGCGTTTCAGGCCTTCCAGCACGTCTTCGGCCTTGTAGTCGATCACCCCGTCAAAGCCCAGTTCTTCTTTCAAGTAAGCGCATTTCTGCGCACCACCGGCGATGCCCACCACGCGGCAGCCTTTGATCCTGGCGATTTGCCCAGCGATGCTGCCCACTGCGCCGGCGGCACCGGAAATGACCACGGTCTCGCCTTCCTTGGGCGCGCCGACGTCGAGCAGGGCGAAGTACGCGGTCATGCCGGTCATGCCCAGCGCCGAGAGGTAGCGGGGCAACGGCACCAGTTTTGGATCAACCTTGTAGAAGCCCTGCGGCTCGCCGAGGAAATAGTCCTGTACGCCCAGTGCACCGTTCACGTGATCGCCCACGGCAAACTTCGGGTTACGCGAGGCGATTACTTCACCGACACCCAGTGCACGCATGACCTGGCCGAGGCCGACCGGCGGGATGTAGGACTTGCCTTCGTTCATCCAGCCGCGCATGGCCGGGTCGAGGGACAGATAAAGGTTCTTCACCAGCACCTGGCCGTCGGCGGGTTCGCCTACCGGCACCTGCTCGTAGCTGAAATCCTCCCGGCTCACGGCGCCCACTGGGCGTTTGGCGAGCAGGAAGCGGCGGTTGGTCTGGGCAGTCATGGGAGCCTCGCAAGGGTTGGGCAAAAGCTTTGTGATAGACCTTCGCGGCGCGCTCGGCAAGTTCGGTGTTCGCGGCGAATACCTGACTATCGAGCAAGGTGATGAAGCGCCGCGTTGATAATCACCTGTTCTCATAGTGCATCAACCGGAACCCTGATGATGCTGCCCATCCGCTCTATCGGCTGACTAGACTCACGCCACTTTCCTCACCTTGTTGCAGGAGCTTTCGATGAGTATGACGTTTTCCGGCCAGGTCGCTCTGGTCACCGGTGCCGCCGCAGGTATCGGCCGTGCCACGGCGCAGGCGTTTGCCCGGCAAGGGCTGAAGGTGGTGGTGGCCGATCTGGACGTAGCGGGTGGCGAGGCCACGGTGGCGCTGATCCGCGCAGAAGGTGGCGAGGCAATCTTCGTCGCCTGCAACGTGACCAAGGATGCCGAGGTGCAGCAGTTGCTGGCGCGGACCGTCGAAGCCTATGGTCGCCTGGACTACGCCTTCAACAACGCCGGTATCGAGATTGAGCAGGGCCGCCTGTCCGAAGGCAGCGAGGCGGAGTTCGACGCGATCATGGGCGTCAACGTCAAAGGCGTGTGGCTGTGCATGAAGTACCAGTTGCCGCTGATGCTTGCTCAAGGCGGTGGTGCGATCGTCAATACCGCTTCGGTTGCCGGCCTTGGTGCGGCGCCGAAGATGAGTATCTACAGCGCCTCCAAGCACGCGGTGATTGGCCTGACCAAGTCCGCTGCGATCGAATACGCCAAGAAGCAGATCCGGGTCAACGCCGTCTGCCCGGCGGTAATCGATACCGATATGTTCCGCCGTGCCTACGAAGCCGACCCGCGCAAGGCGGAGTTTGCCGCAGCCATGCACCCGGTTGGCCGCATCGGCAAGGTCGAGGAAATCGCCAGTGCCGTGCTCTACCTGTGCAGCGACGGCGCAGCCTTCACCACCGGCCAGGCCCTGGCGGTGGACGGTGGTGCCACGGCTATTTGACGGCCAGCATGGCCTGGACCGCGGCGTTTCTGCTGGAGCGCAGCAGGGCGCCGGCGACCACCAGGCAACCCACCAGCAACAACGCGCCGAACAAGGTCAAGGCGGTGCCGGCACCGAAGCGGTCAGCCAACAGGCCGGTGAAGATCACCGGCAGGCTGAAGCCCAGATAGGCGAGCAGGAAGAATCCGGCGCTGGCGCGGGTTTTTTCTGTTCTCGCCAGCGCATTGACCGCCGACAGCCCGCCCAGATAGATAAACCCGTAGCAGGCACTGCTGGCCCCGATTGCTCCCAGCAACACAGCCGGCAATGTGCCGCTATGCGCGCCCCACGCCAGCAGTGCGTAACTGCATGGCAGCACCAGCAAGCCCAGTCCGGTCGAGCGGGCGGGTGTCATGCGTCGTGCCAGTGGCTGGAACAGCAGGCCGCAACTGATGACACAGAACGTCGACATCCCCGACCAGTTGGCCAGTTGATGGCGTGCCAGGATCGACGGCATCAGAGCGATGACCAGGCCGACACAGCCCCAGGCCAGCAGGATCGCCAGGCCGTAGGGAAGGCTTCCCGTCGGGTAGAACGGCAGGCGCAGCAGCGCGGTTTGGCGACGGACGCCAGGATCCGGCAACCCCAGTACCGCCAGCAGCGCAACCAACGCCAGACCCAGGTGCAGCGCAAAGCTGCCGGGTACGAGTGTGGGACCTTGTAGCAGGAACAGGCTGGTGACCGCCGCGCCGAGGCCAAAGCCCAGCGAGGTGCTGGCAGTGACCCGATTGGCTGCGGCGCGGTTGTCGCCGTTGCGCATCAATTCGCCCATGTACGCGGTGCCGGTGGCCGACGCCAGCGCAGTCCCGACGCCCAGCAGGGTGCGGGCGAAGGCCAGGGTGGTCAGGCCGGGCGCGAGCATCGTCAGCACCGTGGCCAGCATCGACAGGCAGAGCGCCGCAATGATCAGCGGCTTGTGGCCGACCCGGTCCGCCAGTCCGCCGAGCAACAGCAGTACCGGCAGGACGCCGACGACATAACCGGAAAAAGCGACCGCTGTCGCCGCCGCTCCCTGGCCGGAAAGCGCCGCGTAGGCGGTGTACAGCGGGGCCTGGAGATTGACGGCAAAGGTGACCAGGCACAGGGCGAAAGCCAGTATGGCGGACGCATGGCGGGTAATCATGGGGGACTCCTTGTAGTGACAAGGCGATTTTCGGGTGACCGTTGGCAGGGGGAAAGGCACACCTCCGGGTCTTTTGTGATTAACTGTTCGGCCAAAATAACCAAACACCTGAACCATGAAACTGAACCTTGATCGGCAATTGACGGCCACGCTGGTACAGCAGTTGGCGGATGGCCTGCAGGGCTGGATTGCCGCCCAGCGGCTACGTCCTGGCAGCCGTCTGCCGTCGATTCGTCATTTGGCGAAAGAGCAGGGCGTCAGCCAGTCCTGTGCCATCGAGGCCTACGACCGGTTGGTATCGCAAGGCTGGCTGGAGGCGCGTCACGGTGTCGGGTTTTTCGTCGCCGAGCGCAAGGGCCAGGCGCCTTTCGCCGAAGAACCGCACTGGGAAGAAGGCATCGACGGGCGCTGGCGGTTGTTCAGCGACGACCGTGACGCGTTGCTCAGGCTTGGCTGTGGCTGGCTGCCGGACAACTGGCGGCAAAGCGAGGAAATTGCCCTGGCAATTCGTCAGGTCAGTCGCGGTGCGGAGCAGGATCTGTTCGGCTATGGGCCGCCGTTGGGGCTCACGGTCTTGCGCCAGCAGGTGCGCAAGCGCCTCGGATTGTTGGGTATTCAGGTGCAGCCCGAGCAGATTCTCACCACCCAGGGTGCCAGCCAGGCCCTCGACCTGCTGGTGCGCACTTTGCTCAAGCCGGGCGATACCGTGCTGGTGGAAACGCCCGGCTATTACAACCTCTACAACCTGCTGCGCCTGCACGGTGTGCGCATGCTGCCGGTGCCGCGCACGGTGGACGGCCCCGATCTTGAGGTGATGGCTGATCTGCTGCGCGAGCACGCCCCGGGTTATCTGTTCATCAACAGCCTCTACCACAATCCCACCGGCACCAGCCTGAGCCCGCGCACCGCCCAGCGTTTGCTGGAACTGGCCGGCGAATTCGACGTGCGGATCATCGAGGACGATATCTATGCCGACTTTCAGGACAGCCAGGCTACCCGCCTGACGACCCTCGACAGTCAGCAGCGGGTGATTTACCTCGCGAGTTTTTCAAAGACCCAAAGCAGTTCGCTGCGGGTCGGTTACCTCGTCGCCGATGCGGGGCTGATCGCACGCCTCGCCGAGGTGAAGATGATCACCGGGATTGGCACGTCGCGGTTTGCCGAGCAGGTGCTGGCGCAACTGCTGGCCAGCGGGGTTTACCGCAAGAGCGTGCAGCGCTTGCGCGTGCGTCTGGCCCAGCATATGGCCACTGCGTTGCGCCTGCTCGAGGCCACCGGCTGGGAGGTTTTTGCCGAGCCTTACGGCGGCATGTTCGTCTGGGCCCGCTGCCCGGGTGTCGACTCCAGCGCGCTGCAACAGATCGCCCAGCGCGAAGGCGTCGTGCTCTCGCCGGGTTCGGCATTCGATCCGGAGGGCGCCGACAGTGACTGGCTGCGGATCAATGTTGCCTACACCCAGGATGTGCGTGCTCAAGCGTTTTTTCAGACGGTTGGCCAACTATCGTCGCGACGACCTTCAGTTTCCTGAAAACGACGGCTCCGTAGCTTTTTGCCATTATTCCGGCGCCGGTGTCTTGTGCTGCCACGGGCGCCGTTGCCACTCTGCACCCTTGGCGATGCGGCGAGTTTTCCAGGGGCAGAAGGGGGCAGCGAGCAATGAAATCGGGCGCAAATGGTGGTTTCGCCAACCTGGGCATGGCCCGCAAGCTGGGGCTGGGATTCACCCTGGTGCTGTTATTGACGGCGGTCGTGGCCGCGATCGGTATTGCCGCGCTGTATGGCCTCGGCCAACGCGTCGATGGGCTCAAGCAGATGACCGCGTTCAACAACGGGGTGCTGGCCCTGCGCCTGGACGAACAGCGCTTCGCCCAGCGTTCTGATCCCAAGGCCGCCGAAGCACTGCGCAAGGGCGTGGAGGCCTTGAGTGCCCAGGCCGGGCAGTTGCCGGAACTTGCCAGCAGCGATGTCGGCGCCGAGCTGAATGCCTACCGCCAGGCCTTCGACCAATTCGTCGAGTTGACCCAGGCCAAGGAGCTGGCGCTGGACATGGCCAGTTGGTCGGTGTCGAGCGTTGCCAACAACCTGGACGTGTTGCAGTCCGGGCTGGCGGACGATGGCACCTGGACGCTGAAGGACTCCCAAGGCCAGAGGGGCGCCGAGTTCGTCGAGCAGGCCGGCCAGGTCGGTCAGGTGGCGCGGCTGATGCTGCAGGCGATGGATGAGGCGCGGGTGCGCCTGGAGCAGAGCCGCAAGGGCGCCGATGATGTGCGTCAGGGGCGCATCGAGCAGGCTGACCAGGCGGCGGAACTGGCCGCGCAACTCAAGGGCAGTATCGAAGACCCCGGTTATCAGAGCGTACTCGGCGAGGTGACCACCCACATCGCCAGCTTTGGCGAGAAGCTTGGTGAATACACGGACCTGCTGGCCCGCGAGGAGCAACTACGCCAGCAGTTGCAGGCGCGCGCCGAACAGGTCACGGCGCGGGTCGAGCAGATCAACGCGGCCATCGATGCCGGAATGCAGGCCGAATTGAAGCGCAATGCCTTGCTGATTCTGCTGTCGTCATTGCTGGCACTGCTGGTGGGCATTGTCGCGGCGGTCCTCATTACCCGGGCCATCGTGCTGCCGCTGCGCCGGGTGATCAGCCGTGCCCAGGAAATTGCCGCAGGGGATTTGCGCGGCGAAATCAACGTCGATCGCCGTGATGAGGTGGGGCAGTTGCTGCTGGCCATGCAGCAGATGGGCAGCGGCCTGAGCGGCATCGTCAGTGGTTTGCAGTCCGGGATCGACAAGTTGGCCAGCAACGCCCACACCTTGTCGGCGGTGACCGAGCAGACCAACCGCGAAGTCAGCAGCCAGAAAGAAGAAACGGATCAGGTTGCCACCGCCATGCAGGAGATGACGGCCACCGTGCACAGCGTTGCCCGTGATGCCGAGGAGGCTGCGCAAGCCGCGCAATCGGCGGACGGCAAGGTGGAAAACGGCCAGCAGGTGGTGCGCCAGAGCATGCAGCGCATCGAGCGACTGGCCAGTGCCGCCGATTCGGCCAGCCACAGCATCGAGACCCTCAGTGCCGAGATTCAGCACATCGGCTCGGTGCTGGAAGTGATCAAGAGCGTCGCCGAGCAGACCAACCTGCTGGCGCTCAACGCCGCCATCGAAGCTGCCCGCGCGGGTGAGCAGGGTCGCGGTTTTGCCGTGGTGGCGGATGAAGTGCGGGCCTTGGCCAAGCGCACCCAACAGTCCACCGAAGAAATCGAGCGCCTGGTCAGCAGTCTGCGGGCCAATGCCCAGTCATCGGTGACGCAGATCCAGAACAGTGGCGAACTGGTCAAACTGGCGGTGGCTGATGCGCTGCAAACTGAAAGTGCGCTAGGCAGCATCGCTGCGGCAGTGTCGCTGATCCAGCAGATGAACCAGCAGATTGCCGCGGCCGCGGAACAGCAGAGTTCGGTGGCCGAGGAGATCAGCCGCAGCGTGACCCAGATTCGCAGCAGCGCCGATCAGTCGGCGATGGCCATGCAAGGCAACGCCAGCTCGAGTATCGAGCTGGCGCAGTTGGGTGCGGAGTTGAAAGGGATGGTCGGGCATTTCCGGATCTGAGTCCGGAAATGCCTGTCAGGCGCTTTTACGCCAGTTGAGGATCAGCAGCGTCAACACGCCAGCGACGATGCCCCAGAAGGCCGAGCCGATGGAGAACAGCGTGAAGCCCGAGGCGGTGACCATGAAGGTGATCAGCGCCGCTTCGCGTTCCTTGGCTTCGTTCATCGCCACGCTGAGGCCATTCATGATTGAGCCGAACAGCGCCAGGGCGGCAATCGACAGCACCAGCTCCTTGGGCAGGGCGGCGAACAGCGCCGCCAGGGTGGCGCCGAAGGTCCCGGCGATGCCGTAGAAAATCCCGCACCAGACCGCTGCGGTGTAGCGCTTCTTGGGGTCTTCATGGGCATGCGGCCCGGTGCAGATTGCCGCGCTGATCGCCGCCAGGTTGACCCCGTGGGCGCCGAACGGTGCCAGCACCAGCGAGGCCAGGCCGGTAACCGAAATCAGCGGCGAGGCGGGCACTTGATAGCCATCGGCGCGGAGCACGGCGACGCCGGGCATGTTCTGCGAAGTCATCGCCACCACGAACAACGGAATGCCGATGCTGATGGTCGCTGCGAGGGAGAAGCTCGGCGTGGTCCACACCGGTGTCGCCACTTCCAGCTTGAAACCGCTGAAGTCCAGCAGGCCAAGCGCGCCGGACAGCGCCGTACCCACCACCAGCGCGGCGAGCACCGAGTAGCGCGGCGACACCCGCTTGATCAGCAGGTAACTGAAGAACATCCCCAGTACCAGGGTGGTGCGGTGCTGGGCGGCGACGAATATTTCACTGCCGATCTTGAACAGGATCCCGGCCAGTAGCGCCGAGGCCAGCGACGCGGGAATGCGTTTGACCAGGCGTTCGAAACTGCCGGTCAGGCCGCAGATCACCACCAGCACGGCGCAGGTGATGTAGGCGCCAATGGCCTCGCCGTACGTCACGCCGCCGAGGCTGGTGATCAGCAATGCTGCGCCCGGCGTCGACCAGGCAACGGTCACCGGCGTGCGGTAACGCAGCGACAGGCCGATGCTGCACACCGCCATGCCGATGGACAGCGCCCAGATCCACGAGGAAATCTGTGCGCTGGTCAGCCCTGCGGCCTGGCCGGCCTGGAACATCAGCACTAATGAGCTGGTGTAGCCGGTGAGCATGGCGATGAAACCGGCGACCACTGCGGAGGGTGACGAGTCGGCCAGCGGCCGCAATTGTGCGGAGGTGGCGTCGGGCATGGCGAAATCCTTATACGGGTGTCAGCAGATTTTTCAGACTACCGTGCGACAGGGTGTCGATTGCAATACAGCAACCGTTGCATTTAGCCGTACAGTCGCCAACCATGAAGGTCGGTTCGCTTTTGCAGAAAAGGGGGAGGGGCAAGATGTACAAGGTCTATGGGGATTACCAGTCGGGCAACTGTTACAAGATCAAGCTGATGCTGCACCTGCTCGATCTGCCCTACACCTGGCAGCCGGTGGATATTCTCAAGGGTGAGACACAGACGCCGGAATTCCTGGCGATGAACCCCAATGGCAAGGTTCCGGTGCTGCAACTGGAAGATGGCACCTGCCTGTGGGAGTCCAACGCGATTCTCAATTTCCTCGCCGACGGCAGCGAGTTCCTGCCCTCTGAGCCGCGGTTGCGCACCCAGGTGCTGCAATGGCAGTTCTTCGAGCAGTACAGCCACGAGCCCTATATCGCGGTGGCGCGTTTCATCCAGTTCTATCTGGGACTGCCAGACGAGCGCCTGGAGGAATACCGCAAGCTGCACAAGGGCGGGCACAAGGCGCTCAAGGTGATGGAGCGGCAACTGGAAGTGACGCCGTATCTGGTGGGCGACCGCTATTCGATCGCCGACGTGGCGTTGTATGCCTACACCCATGTCGCGCATGAGGGCGGCTTCGACCTGAGCGCTTATCCGAAAGTGCGGGAGTGGCTGGCGCGGGTGGCAGAGCATCCGCGGCATGTAGCGATGGAAGGCTGACGTTCTTGTAGGAGCGAGCTCGTCGGGGCGCCGAACCGTCGCGAAGGCCTGCACAGCAGGCCCCGAAAGGATCAGGCAGCCGAAAAACGCTGGTCCAGATACGCGATGATCGCCTTGGACTCGTACATCCAGGTGGTCTTGCCGTCTTCTTCGATGCGCAGGCACGGCACTTTGATCTTGCCGCCTTCGGTGAGCAGGGTCTGACGATCCTGTTCGTTGTTCTTCGCGTCGCGCAGGGTGATCGGCACGTTGAGGCGGTGCAGGGTGCGGCGGGTCTTCACGCAGAACGGGCAGGCGTGGAACTGGTACAGGCTCAACCCGCGGGCTTCCTGCTCGACCCGCGCCTGGGCGGCGGGGTCACGCTTGCGTTTGGCCGGGCGGCTGATCCAGTCGAGAAAGACGATCACCTGGCCGAGGCCGACCCGCAGTGCTTTGACGATCATGGCAACTCCTCAAAATGAAAAAGCCGACCTGGACAGGTCGGCTCGCGTAACGCTCCCGATCACTTGATCAGGCTGAGAAACTCGCTGCGGGTCGCGGCGTTATCGCGGAATTCGCCGAGCATCACCGAAGTGATCATCGACGAGTTCTGCTTCTCGACGCCGCGCATCATCATGCACATGTGCTTGGCTTCGATGACGACGGCGACGCCCAGGGCGCCGGTAACCGTCTGCACCGCCTCGGCGATTTCGCGGCTCAGGTTTTCCTGGATCTGCAGGCGACGGGCATACATGTCGACAATCCGTGCCACCTTGGACAGGCCCAGCACCTTGCCGCTCGGGATGTAGGCGACGTGCGCCTTGCCGATGAAAGGCAGCAGGTGGTGTTCGCACAGCGAGTAAAGCTCGATGTCCTTGACCAGGACCATCTCGCTGTTGTCGGAGCTGAACAGGGCGCCGTTGGTCACTTCTTCCAGGGTTTGGGTGTAACCGCGGCAAAGGTACTGCATGGCCTTCGCGGCCCGTTTCGGCGTGTCGAGCAGGCCTTCGCGGGAGACATCCTCGCCGAGCTGGCCGAGGATTGCGGTGTAGTTCTGTTCCAGGGACATGGATCTACCTGTGGTGTATTTCGCAAACGCGAAGGGTACGGCGGCTGTGGCGGCGCCGCAAGTCCGGCGTTACTCGTCGCGACCTTCGAGCATGGTCCGGCGCAGCATCACATACACCGCGCCGGTGCCGCCGTGTCTGGCCTGGCACGAGGTAAAGCCCAGCACTTGAGCGTGCTGGCGCAGCCAGGTATTGACGTGGCTTTTGATCATGGGGCGTTTGCCATCCAGGCGCACGGCCTTGCCGTGGGTGACGCGCACGCAACGGATTTCGAAGCGGGTGGCCTCGGCAAGGAAGGCCCAAAGGGTTTCGCGCGCTTTCTCGACGGTCATGCCGTGCAGGTCGAGGCTGCCTTCAAAGCCGATCTGGCCGAGCTTGAGCTTGCGCATCTGGCTTTCCTGGACGCCGTCGCGGCTCCAGTGCAGATCGTCTTCCGGGCCCACGTCGATGACGAACTGGTCGGACAGGCCGTCGACGATGGTCTGGTCGCTGCGCACCGTCGCATTCTGCCGCAGGTTGTTCAGTTGCTTGCGATCAGTCTTGGGTTTGCCGGTGTCGGCGCGATCATGCTTGATCGGCTTGACGCCGCGCACCTCGCTCTTGAACAGGGAAAAATCGTCGTCTTGCATGTAGGTCTCCGCCGCGAGCGGCGCAGTTTACGCGAGTCCACACGCCGTTGCAGTCAATCGTGTTTTTTCATCAGGTGGGGCGACAGGTTCAGTTCGCGGCCGCGGCGCAGACGCAGGCGACGTCGGCGCCAGAGCCACACGCCCAGGTACAGCACCAGCAAACCGCCGCCGAGCACCAGGCTGGCGGCGGCGGGGTTGGCATTGAGCTCGCCCAGTGCGGCGGGGTGGCCCAGCAGGCTGGCGGCTCCAGCCATGGCCAGCAGCACGCCGACGCTGGCCAGCAGGGCCGAAAACGCCGCGGCCAGGCGCGAACGCCAATTGCCCGGCTGGCGCGGACGCAGGCGTTTGGCGTCGAAACCGTCGGATATTTTCATTCCGATTTCCTCAGTGAATATCCGGTTTTGGACCGAAAGTCGTGGAGGTGGTTCCGCGCGCCAAGGGTCAGATCAGACTGTTGGTAGGGGTCACGCAGGCGAAGTTGTCGGCCATGATCGCCATTTCAGTCTGCTGGATCTGCGCGGCGGCGATCACGCCATCCTTGAACGGCAGGTCGCGGGTGGCGCAGGCGTCTTCGACCAGGGTGCAGCGGTAGCCGTAGTCTTTGGCGCGGCGCACGGTGGTGCTGACGCTGGAGTGGCTCATGAAGCCGCAGACGATCAGATCCAGGTGGCCGAGGTTCTGCAGGGTTTCATGCAGGCTGGTGTTCTTGAAGGCGTTGGGCATGCGCTTCTCGATGATGACTTCATCGCCCTGTGGCTCCAGGCCGGGGATGAATTCGCCGCGCGCACCCTGAGGATCGAACAGACCGCCGACGGTGCCCAGGTGACGCACGTGAATCACCGGACGACCGGCCTTGCGCGCCGCGTCGAGCAGTTTGCCGATGTTCGCCACTGCCTCGTCCATGCCCGACAGCGCCAGGGGACCGCTCAGGTACTCTTTCTGCGCATCGATAATGATCAGGCTGGCGTTGCTCAGTTTGGCGGGCGGATAGCCACGTCCGCTGAGGTGGAACATCGTCATTGGAACAGACATCAGGGGCTCCTTCGGGTAGGGCTTTTTACCTATTCTCCCCTGCTTGGACACTTATGTGAATCGCTTAGCGTACAAGTGGCGTGGTTAGTGGCTCTCAGCCATGTCAGCCAATCGCCCGTCGATGCAATTGCGGCCACTTGTTGCGCGAGGCTGGTAGAATCGCCGGTCGTCTTCCAAGGAGTCTGCCGTGATCACTTCCCGCCTGCGCACACTGCGCGACCACATTCGCTGGGCCGTCAGCCGCTTCCACGAGCATGAGTTGTTCTTCGGTCATGGTGCCGACAACGCGTGGGACGAGGCTCGGTTGCTGGTGCTGGGAGCGGTTCACCTGCCTTGGGAAGTGGCTGACAGCTATCTGGATTGCCGCCTGGAAGACGACGAACTGGTGAAGCTGCAACGCCTGCTCAAGCGCCGTATCGAAGACCGCGTGCCGACCGCTTACCTGCTGGGCGAGGCGTGGTTCTGCGGGATGTCGTTCATCGTCGATGAGCGGGTGCTGGTGCCGCGTTCGCCGATCGGCGAACTGATCGAGAAGCGCTTCGAGCCGTGGCTGGCCGACGAGCCCGCGCGCATCCTTGACTTGTGCACCGGTTCGGGTTGCATCGGTATCGTCAGCGCCGAAGTCTTCCCCGACGCCGAAGTGGTGCTGGCCGACCTGTCCTTCGAAGCGCTTGAAGTGGCCAACCAGAACATTGAGCGACATGGCCTGGACCAGCGCGTCTACACCGTCCAGGGTGACGGTTTCGCCGGCCTTCCGGCGCAGCGTTTCGACCTGATCCTGTCCAACCCGCCGTATGTCGATGCCGAGGACTTCGCCGACATGCCGGCCGAGTATCAGCACGAACCGGAGCTGGGCCTGGCCTGTGGCAATGATGGTCTGGATCTGGTGCGGCGCATGCTGGCCGAGGCGGCGGACCACCTCACCGAGAAGGGCTTGCTGATCGTCGAGGTCGGCAACAGCCAGGTGCATGTCGAGCAGTTGTACCCGGAAGTGGATTTCGCCTGGCTGGAGTTCGAGCGCGGCGGTCACGGCGTGTTCATGCTCACTGCCGAGCAATGCCGCCAGCACCAGGCGCTGTTCGCTTCGCGGGTCTGATGGTGTTGCGCGGGACGGCTTGTCAGCCAGTCCCGCGTTTCGCCCTCAGCGGTGGGTGGCGATCCAGATCAGCAAGCCGGCCTGGAACACTGCGAACGCCACCAGGCAGGTGATGGTGAACCGCAGGCCGCTGTCTTCGCGCCGGTACTTGGAAACCCGCTCGTCGCGCTCGCGCAGTTGCGATTCCTTCTCCTGCAACTTCTGATCGGCCTGCTGCAACATGTTGGCCGCTTCGATGATCTCGACCCGCTGCAGCTTGTCGGTATTCCAGCCGCCTTTCAGCTCGCCCACCTGGGTTTCGACGTAGCGCCCCTTGAGGTGCTGGGCGTCGGCGTATTCGACTTCCACGCCGTGGCTACGCAGCACATGGTCGCGGCGCAGGCGGGTGTCTTCGTTGAGTGCGTCCTTGTTCGCCAGGGCGCCGCCCTCGAGCCGGTAGTGCGACCACTTGCGCTGTGCCCACTGCACGGCCTGGGCCAGCATGAAGCGGCCTATTCCGCGGTTCAGTGGTTCGATCTGCAAGCCGCTGTCGGGGCCGATGGTCACCAGGCGCTTGTCGTGGTCGACACGGATATCCAGCACGTTCTGTTCTTTGCGCACTTTTTGCCCGGGCAGACGGATTTCCATGCGCAGCAGGCTGTGTTCCTTGCTGTGGCGCTCGGCATGGCCGAACTCGACGAAACGCAACGGACGCGCGCCGCTGTTGCGGTCGGTCGGCAGCGGCGCCAGGCGCAGCAACTGGAAGTGTTCGGGTGCCAGGTCCGCCCAGGGCAGCGGGGCGGCTTCCGGAACAACCGGTTCGTCGGCCGCTGCGGTAGCGTCCTGGGTGGGTGCATCAGTCATCACAGGGTCCTCGTGTGCGCAACAGGCCGTCTACGGTGACAGCGCCTGCATCGGATTTATCGGCCGATTCGCCGAGGACTGGAGCCCGATTTGCTCAGGCGGATGTCAACTGCCGCACAAAAACCACGATCCGCTCGCCCAGTGCGCTGGCCAGGGGCAGTGCCGGATTGGTGTAGCTGTCGCGCTGCTGGCCCATGCCTGGCGGACTGATGCGCAGCATGTGGTTCATGCCATCGATCAGCGCAAGCTGCGCATCGGGCTTGGCCGCCTGCAGGGCCTTGGCGTCGGCCGGGCTGACCTGGATGTCGTTGCGGCCTTGAATGATCAGCGCCGGAATCTGCAAGCGTGCGAAGGCCGCCGCCGGGTCTTGGCGGAACAACGAAATCAGATAAGGCTGCACGCTGGGGCGCAGGGTATTGGCGAGTGCCGGCGGCACATCGCTGCTCGGCTGGCCGGCCTTGAGTTGATCGATCACCTGTTGCGCTTGCTTGAGTTGGGCCGGTGGCAGGCGTTCGGCCAGTTGTTCGCGCAGCACCTGGTCTACCGGCCGGCCGCTGCCGGCCAGGGCGATCACCGCGCTGGCGCCGCCCGGTTCCGCGGCCAGGCTGGCGATCAGCGCGCCTTCGCTGTGGCCGAGCAGGATCAGCGGGCCGAAGCGTGGGTCGGCCTTGATCTTGTGGCTCCAGGCCACGGCGTCGGCGACATAGCGCTCGACGCTCAACTGGCGCTCGTCCGGGGTCGCCGCCAGGCTCTCGGCAACGCCGCGCTTGTCATAGCGAACGCTGGCGATGCCCTGGGCAGCCAGTTGCAGGGCCAGACGCTTGAGAATGTCGATGCGCCCGACTGCAGGGTTGTTGCCGTCGCGGTCGGTGGGGCCGGAGCCAGCGATGATCAGCACCACCGGCGGCGGGGCTTCGCCGCGCGGCAGCAGCAGGCTGCCATGAAGAATGCCCTGGCCGGTGTCGAGGCTGACCGGGCGCTGGAACACGGCGGGGGCGGCGGCCTGGGCGAGGCCGGAAACGATCAGGAGGAGCAGGACGGCGAGGCGCGACATCATCGGGCTACATGCGGGGGGATGCCGGTTGGACCTGACCCCGTGCAGAAGGTTCGCCAGCAGGGATGAACTGAATGGTTAGCCTGCGTATACTGGCGGCCTTGTTCAAATCAGGCTGATTCGCGGAGCGTCCTGCATGTCCGGCAATACCTACGGCAAGCTGTTCACTGTCACCACCGCTGGCGAAAGCCATGGTCCGGCGTTGGTCGCCATTGTCGATGGCTGCCCGCCGGGTCTGGAGATTTCTCTGGAAGACCTGCAGCGCGATCTGGACCGGCGCAAGCCCGGCACCAGCCGCCACACCACCCAGCGCCAGGAAGCCGACGAGGTCGAGATTCTTTCCGGCGTCTTCGAGGGCCGCACCACCGGCTGCTCCATCGGTCTGCTGATCCGCAACACCGACCAGAAGTCCAAGGACTACTCGTCCATCAAGGACCTGTTCCGCCCGGCCCACGCCGACTACACCTATCACCACAAATACGGCGAGCGCGACTACCGCGGCGGTGGCCGCAGCTCGGCACGCGAAACCGCCATGCGCGTGGCGGCCGGTGCCATTGCCAAGAAATACCTGGCCAGCCAGGGCATTCGCATTCGCGGCTACATGAGCCAGCTCGGCCCGATCGAAATCCCGTTCAAGACCTGGGACTCGGTGGAGCAGAACGCCTTCTTCAGCCCGGACCCGGACAAGGTCCCGGAACTGGAGGCGTACATGGATCAGTTGCGCCGTGACCAGGACTCGGTCGGCGCGAAGATCACCGTGGTCGCCGAGGGTGTGATGCCGGGCCTCGGCGAGCCGATCTTCGACCGTCTGGACGCCGAACTGGCCCATGCGCTGATGAGCATCAACGCGGTCAAGGGCGTGGAGATCGGCGCCGGTTTCGCCTCGGTTGCCCAGCGCGGCACTGAGCACCGCGACGAGATGACGCCCGAAGGCTTCCTCAGCAATAACGCTGGCGGCATCCTCGGCGGCATTTCCTCGGGTCAGCCGATCGTCGCTCACCTGGCGCTCAAGCCGACCTCCAGCATCACCACGCCGGGCCGTTCCATCGACAAGGATGGCAACCCGGTTGAAGTCATCACCAAGGGCCGCCATGACCCATGCGTCGGGATCCGCGCCACGCCGATCGCCGAAGCGATGATGGCGATCGTGTTGATGGACCACCTGCTGCGCCACCGCGGGCAGAACGCTGACGTACGTGTGAGCACCCCGGTACTGGGCCAGCTCTGATGCCCCGCACTGCCCATCGCGCCACGGCTTTTTAGCCGTGGCGTTGCCTTACTGGCGCCTGTCCAGTTTCTACCTCTTCTATTTCGCCCTGCTCGGGTCTACCGCGCCGTTCCTGGCGCTGTATTTCGATCACCTCGGGTTTTCCAGCGCACGCATCGGCGAGCTGGTGGCCATTCCCATGCTGATGCGTTGCGTGGCGCCGAACCTGTGGGGCTGGCTGGGCGACCGCAGCGGCCAGCGCCTGTTGATCGTGCGCCTCGGCGTGCTGTGCACCCTGGCCAGTTTCGCGCTGATCTTCGTCGACAAGAGCTACGCCTGGCTGGCGCTGGTCATGGCCTTGCATGCGTTCTTCTGGCACGCGGTGCTGCCGCAGTTCGAAGTCATTACCCTCGCGCACCTGCAAGGCCAGACCGGCCGCTACAGCCAGGTGCGGCTGTGGGGATCGATCGGTTTTATCCTCACCGTGGTCGGCCTGGGCCGACTGTTCGAGTGGTTGAGCCTGGATATCTACCCGGTGGCGCTGGTGTGCATCATGGCCGGTATCGTCCTTGCCAGCCTTTGGGTGCCCAACGCCCAGCCGGTGGAGCAGGCCGAGCGGCCGTCCGGTGGCGGCTTCCTCAAGCAACTGACCCGCCCCGGCGTGCTGGCTTTCTACACCTGCGTGGCGCTGATGCAACTCAGCCACGGCCCGTACTACACCTTCCTGACCCTGCACCTGGAAAGCCTCGGCTACAGCCGCGGCACCATCGGCATGCTGTGGGCGCTGGGAGTGCTGGCCGAGGTGCTGCTGTTCATGGTGATGAGCCGGATCCTGGCGCGAGTGTCATTGCGCCGGGTGCTGCTGGCGAGTTTCCTGTTGGCGGCGCTGCGCTGGCTGTTGCTGGGCAGCTTTGCCGAGCACTTGCTGGTGCTGTTGTTCGCCCAGCTGCTGCATGCGGCGACCTTCGGCAGTTTCCACGCCACCTGCATCGCCTTCGTCCAGCGCAGTTTCGGCGCGCGCCAGCAGGGCCAGGGCCAGGCGTTCTACGCTGCGTTGTCCGGCACCGGCGGCGCCTTGGGCGCCCTATATGCGGGTTATAGCTGGAAGGCCCTGGGCCCGGGTATCACCTTTAGTATTGCCGCCGTCGCGGCGCTGGCCGCAGCCGTTATCATTGCGACCCGGTTGAAAGAGGACGCTATCTAGCGTCCGCATCACGTCTTGAAAGAACAGGAGTTGCCCTTGAGCATCCTCAGCGTTTATCACCAGTCCACCCCGGATACCCCCAACAAAGTCCTGACCCACGATGACGATATCGGCGCGACACTGGCCGAACAGGGCGTGCACTTCGAACAGCGGGAAGTGGCCGAGCGGATTCGTCCCGGGACTGCCGCAGAGGAGGTGATCGCGCTGCTGGATCAACAGCTCCAGGCGCTGAAAACCGAGTGTGGCGCGGTGGTGGAGGTGTTCAGCGTCAATCCCGAGCATCCTCAGAAGGATGAACTGCGCGCTGGCTGGATCGACGAGCGTCGTCATTCGGCAAAGGGCGCGCACTTTGTCATTAGCGGGCGCGGCTTGCTGAATCTGCGAATCGGCGATTACGTGTATGCGCTGGTGGCGGAGCGGGGCGCTCTGGTCAGCGTTCCGGCGGGGACTGCGCACTGGTTCGATATCGGCGAGCAGCCGAACCTGGTGCTGGTGCGGTTGTTCCAAAGCGAGGAAGGACGGGCGGTGCACCTGACGGGTGATGAGAGCGCCCGGTTGTATCCGGGGCTGGATGACACGTTCTGAGATTTTTCCGGTTCCGCATCGCGAGCAAGCTCGCTCCTACACCCTGTAGGAGCGAGCTTGCTCGCGATAGTGTCAGCGCTCAGCGATAAGTCGGCAAAGCAAAGCGCTGCTGGCTCTGCAACATCGAAATCACCGGCAACTCGCTGGCTTGCTCGGCCAGGTCACGGCGAATGGCACTGATGGCCCACGACAGTTGTTCGGCGCTGTGCAGTTGAGCGTAGGAAATCGAGCGTTTGACCTGTGTGCCGTCGGCAGCACGCAGCGTCAGCAGGATGCCGCCATCAGGGCGGGCTTGAGTGGCCACTTGGTAGGCGGAGAATACCGAGGCGAATTTTTCCTGAATGAGGTCCATATCAGCTCCTGGCTGTGGGTGGCAGACATGGAGTGATGGGTGCAGCGACTGTGCCAGCTTTCCGGTAATTAAAAATACTTTATAAATCAGTGTCTTATTGTTTTTTGGCAATAAGGCCGCCGTGCATTGTGCAAGGTCGTGCATTTTGCACAGTGCATTTTGCAAGGGTCGTCCGCCCTCGCGTTTTTTCTGCCGACGCCATGGAATTATCCACAGCCATTTCGGGACCAATCCTCACAAGACTTGGGCTTTATCCCCGTCAGGAGGTTCCGTATGTCCGATCAACGTCAGCCCGTCACCATGGACGCCGATGAAGCCGCCGCCTTTGCCGCGCAAGTCTTCGACCGGGCCCGACAGGGCGATGCGCCGATGCTCGCCCGCCTGCTGGAGAACGGTCTGCCAGCCAATTTGCGCAACCAGAAGGGCGACACCTTGCTGATGCTCGCCAGCTATCACGGTCATCTGGAGGCGGCGCGGGTGTTGTTGCAGCATGGCGCCGATCCGTCCATCGCCAACGACAATAACCAACAGCCGTTGGCGGGCGCGGCGTTCAAGGGAAACCTGGAAATGGTCCGGTTGCTGGTGGAGCAGGGCGCCGAGCCGGATGCGGCCGCAGGCGACGGGCGCACGGCGCTGATGATGGCGGCGATGTTCAACCGCACAGCGATCGTCGACTACCTGCTGGCGCACGGCGCCGACCCCAAGCGCCGCGACGCCCGTGGCATCGATGCCCTCGGCGCCGCCCAGGCCATGGGCGCTGCTGACACCACGCAGCAGTTGCAAGCGCTGGCCTAACCGGCGGGAGGCTTTTGCGGCTATCCTTGGCGACTTTTTTCCAGCGTCGCAGGGCCTCTCATGAAAAACCAACTGGTCGAACTCCTTGGCAAAATCAGCTCCGGCTGCATGACCGAGCAGGACATCGAGCGGATCGCCGACGAAGCGGTGCAGGCCTATGCCGATCCTGCGGGCTTCCTCGCCGCCAACCCCGATATCAACTACGACGACACCTTCCCGATCCCGCTGGGTGAATGGGTGGTGGTGGGCAGCCTGCCGGACACCGTGCTGTTCCAGGCCGACAGCTACCAGGACCTGCTCGCGCAGATCACCGATTCGTTTGACCAGAGCGTCCCGTTCAATATCAAACCCAAGCAACTGGCCAAGGTCGAGGCGCTGACCGCGCTCAACCGCATCCAGATCCAGATGGGCAGCATGAACAAGGAAGCCGGCGGCTATGTGCTGATGAACTTCAGCCAGTTGCTGGACGACGAGTTGCAGATGGTGCTGGTGTGCGGCAATGACCTGCCGCGGGTGCTGGAACTGTGCGCCGAACTGAACATCACCGCAGCGCCCGCCCTGGAAGCGCTGCGGGTGGCGCTGCACGTTTAACCCAGCGCGGTATCGAGGAACATCATCACCGCGAAGCCGCCCATCAGGCCGAGGGTCGCCGAGGTCTGATGGCCATTGCGGTGGGTTTCCGGGATGACTTCATGGGACACCACGAAGATCATCGCGCCCGCCGCCAGGCCCATGCTCACCGGGTAGGCGATGGCGAAGCCGCTGGAAATTCCCAGGCCGATCACCGCGCCAATCGGCTCCATCAGGCCCGAGCCGACCGCCACCAGCGCCGCCTTCAACGTCGACAGCCCCGTGGCGCGCAGCGCCAGGGCCACCGCCAGGCCTTCGGGGATGTCCTGAATGGCGATGGCGCTGGTCAGCGGCAGGCCGACACTCAGGTCACCCGTGGTAAAGCTCACGCCGATGGCCATGCCTTCGGGGAGGTTGTGCAAGGTGATCGCCAGCACGAACAGCCAGACCCGATTGATCCGCTCGGCCTGCGGGCCGCAAGGGCCGGTACTTTCGTGTTCGTGCGGGGTGAAGCGGTCGAGGCCAAGCATCAGCAACACGCCCAGGCCCATGCCGACCACCACCGTCAGGGCCGCGTAGGGGCCGCTGCCGGTAATCTCCCGGGCGGCGTCGAGGCCCGGCAGAATCAATGAAAACGAGCTGGCGGCGAGCATCATCCCGGCGGCGAAGCCGAGCATCACGTCCTGCATCCGGCTGCTGACATCGCGCAGCACGATGGCCAGCAATGCGCCCAGGGCGGTGGCGGAGAAACCGGCCAGCCCGCCGAGCAGGGCCATGTGCAGGTTTTCCTGGTGGTCACCGTGAATGGCGTTCCAGGCGCTGGCGCCCATCAGCCAGAGCACCGCCAGCAGGCTCAGACCCAGGCCGGCACTCATCCAGGGCGAGGATTGCGCCTGTTGCAGCCACGCGGTGTAGAGCGGCACGGGGGCGGAGTGGCTGTGGCTGGACGTCGAGGGCATAACGCATTTCTCCGAAAGGCAATGGCGCGAGTGTAAGCACAGCGGCAGGGCGGAGCCGAAGCAAACGCGTCTATCAGGCCAATAGCCAGCTATCCTGAAGGCTCACTCATACATGGGAGCTTCATCATGGGTTCCGCGTTCAACGGGCTGGTTGGCCTGATCATCCTTGCCCTGGATATCTGGGCGATCATCAACGTGATCAAGAGCAGCGCCGGGGTTGGCGCCAAGGTGCTGTGGATCTTGCTGATCCTGCTGTTGCCGGTGCTCGGTCTGATCATCTGGGCCATCGCCGGACCGCGAGGCGATGTGCGGCTGTAGGGCGCTTCAGATCAGCCACGCGCCTTCCAGTTGCAGCAGCAGTTGCTTGCGCTCAAGGCCGCCGGCAAATCCGGTGAGGCTGCCATCGCTGCCGATCACCCGGTGGCAGGGCACGATCACCGCGATGGGGTTGGCGCCATTGGCCGTGCCGACGGCCCGGATCGCCTTGGGCCGGTCGATGGTGCGGGCCAGTTGGGCGTAGCTGGTGGTGGTGCCGTAGGGGATGTTCACCAGTGCTCGCCAGACGTCCTGTTGAAACGGCGTCCCGCGGGCAGCCAGGCGCAGTTCGAAGCGCTCGCGCTTGTGGGCGAAATACTCGTCCAGCTGCCGCGCCACGTCGTCGAGCTGGCTGTCGGCCTGGCGCCAGGTGGCATCCAGTTCCCAGGGATGGGCGCTGTCCATGTGCAACAGGTGCAGGCCTTGTTCGTCGCCCGCCAGCAGTAACTGGCCAATGGGGCTGGGGTGATAGCGATAGTGCATGTGGGCGGGCTCTTTGCTTGAGAGGGCAATAAAGATAGCCTGATCCGCGGCCCCGGTGTTCTCAACGAAATTTTCACAATCGATTGCAGACAATCCGCGCGCGCAATTATCCATTCGCCTAATGGTTCGGCACTTTTCGGGTATAACCCGAGCCGCTGCCGCCGCTTCGCGTCAATGCCTTCCACAACCGAATCCCAGGGATCTTCCAATTCATGGCTAATACGGACGCCTTGAGTCAACAGCGGGCTGCTTCGCGCCTGTTGCAACCAACGGTCAAATCACACCTGCTCTACACCCTGCTGTGCGGCCTGGCGATCATGGCGATGCTCAGCCTGGTGCGGCTCGCGTTGCTGGCCTACAACAGCGACATGGTTGGCGATACGCCGTCGTCCACTGTCGTGGAAGGTTTCCTCAACGGCCTGCGTTTCGACCTGCGGGTGGTGGTGTACCTGAGCATTCCGCTGCTGCTGGCGATCCTCAGTGCGCGGGTGATGGCGGCGCGCGGTTTCTTCCGCCTGTGGCTGACCCTGACCTCCAGCATCGTGCTGTTCCTCGGCCTGGTGGAGATGGACTTCTACCGCGAGTTCCACCAGCGCCTCAACGGCCTGGTATTCCAGTACATCAAGGAAGATCCGAAGACCGTCGGCAGCATGCTGTGGTACGGCTTCCCGGTGGTGCGCTACCTGCTGGCGTGGGTCGGCGGCACGATCGTGATGAGCCTGGCGTTCAAAGGCATCGACCGCCTGACCCGGCCCCGTGGCGAGTACCAGAGCAACCTCGCCGGTGCTCGCAGCGTGGCGCCGTGGTACGTGCGCGGCGTGGTGTTTTTCATGATCCTGCTGGTGGCCGTGATTGCCGCCCGTGGCACCTTGCGCCAAGGCCCGCCCATGCGCTGGGGTGATGCCTTCACCACCGACTCGAACTTCGTCAACCAGTTGGGCCTCAACGGCACCCTGACCTTGATCGACGCGGCCAAGAGCCGCATGTCCGAGGACCGCGACAACATCTGGAAGTCCACCCTCGATCAGAAGGTCGCCCAGGACACGGTGCGCCAGATGCTGCTGACGCCGAGCGACAAGCTGGTCGACGCCGACAGCGCCGCGATTCGCCGTGACTTCACGCCGCCGGCCGAGAACACCCTGCCGATCAAGAACGTCGTGGTCATCCTGATGGAGAGTTTCGCCGGCCATTCCGTCGGCGCGCTGGGGGCTTCGGGCAACATCACCCCGTACTTCGACAAACTGGCCGAGGAAGGCCTGCTGTTCGACCGCTTCTTCTCCAACGGCACCCATACCCACCAGGGCATGTTCGCCACCATGGCCTGCTTCCCCAACCTGCCGGGCTTCGAATACCTGATGCAGACCCCGGAAGGCGGCCACAAACTGTCGGGCCTGCCCGCGCTGCTCAGCGCCCGGGACTACGACGACGTCTACGTCTACAACGGTGATTTCGCCTGGGACAACCAGTCCGGTTTCTTCGGCAACCAGGGCATGACCACCTTCATCGGTCGTAATGACTTCGTCAATCCGGTGTTTTCCGACCCGACCTGGGGCGTGTCCGACCAGGACATGTTCGACCGCGGTAACCAGGAGTTGGCGAACAACTATGGCAAGAAGCCGTTCTATGCCTTGCTCCAGACCCTGTCCAACCACACCCCGTATGCCCTGCCGAAAGACCTGCCGGTTGAGCCGGTGACCGGTCATGGTCGCCTGGACGAACACCTGACCGCCATGCGTTATTCCGACTGGGCCCTGGGCCAGTTCTTCGAGAAGGCGCGCAAGGAGCCGTACTTCAAGGAAACCCTGTTCGTCATCGTCGGTGACCATGGCTTCGGCAATAACCAGCAGGTCACTGAGCTGGACCTGGGCCGTTTCAACGTGCCGCTGTTGCTGATCGCTCCGGGCATCCAGGAAAAGTTCGGCAAGCGCAACCACACCGTTGGCACCCAGATCGACATCGTGCCGACCGTCATGGGCCGCCTGGGTGGCGAAACCCGTCACCAGTGCTGGGGGCGTGACTTGCTGAACCTGCCGGAAGGCGACCAGGGCATCGGCATGATCAAGCCTTCGGGCAGCGAGCAGATCGTCGGCCTGATCCAGGGTGATCGCGTGTTGATCGAGTCCAAGGACATGTCGCCGCGCCTGTACCGTTATCAGTTGGGCAGCGAGTTCAAGGCCGAGTTGATCGAGCATCCGGAGCAGGACGCCATGCTCAAGAAACTCGAGTCCTTCATCCAGACCGCAACCAAGAGCCTGCTGGACAATACCGCCGGTGTTGTCCACGGCATCCCGGATTGATCGCCCTGGCGTAATCCGTTCGTTGCACAAGACCCCGGCCTGGCCGGGGTTTTTTATGGGTGCGCCGCCGGGCCAACCGACTTGAACAATGTCCGCAGGCGAGGGTCAACGGAAGACAGGCTGGAAACACTCCTGTACCTGCCATCGAGGACACGCCAGATGAAAGAGTGGGAAATCACTTTTGTGGACCAGAAGGGCGAACGCACTTCGTTGTTGCTTGCCGCCGCGGACCGCCCGAGCATTGAAGACGCAGCGCGGCGGATCAGGGGCCACCTGTTCCCGGTCATGGATGAACTCGACCTCAATGATTTCCAGGACCGTGCCGACTGTCCGACCGCGAAGTGGCTGAAGGAACAGAACGGGGTGGAGATCACCGACATCACTGAACGGACCTGAATCCACAGGCTGGCTGGCGTTGTGCCTCACCAGCCGCTACGCTGCATGCAGGGCCGTCGGTTATGGCGACGGCCTTGGTCTTCCATTACCGCTACATTCATTACCGCAACATTGCTGCATTCGCTCGAGAACCCCACCCGCGTCCCGCGCCAGGGGTAAGTGCGCAAGCACTGAAAGTCTATCCATCGTGATTGAGGAGGACGATTCATGAGCAACTTGTACGAGGACATCAGCAGCACGGTATTGCGCCGCATGAAAGAAGGCGGTTTCAACTTCGCACAAATCCATCCAATCGAGTTCTATGCGGTATTCCCGGACGAGGAACGGGCGCGCAGGGCTGCAGGAAAGTTCCGGGGTGAGTCGTTGTGTGCCCAGGTGCATGAAAGTGACGACGGCTGGCAACTGGAACTGAGCAAGATCATGTACGCCACCTATGGTGGCATCGGCGAATTCGAACAGGATTTCGAAGCCGTGGTCGTGCCACTGGGCGGTGAAGCCCAGGGCTGGGGAGTGAAGCAGGAGCGCGCGGTAACCTGAAATGCACCCCGGGGCGGCCTGGCCGTCCCGGGAACCCACACGCTTCGCAATGAAGCGCGTGCCCCATTCGCGTGGGGCTGGCTGCACAAGTCTGGTGCGGCGTCTTTTCCTGAACTTCCCAACCCGTTGATTGAAAAGGATTAATTCCGCTGGCACGGGCTTTGCGACAGTGCCTGTGCACGGGTGACAAGGAGTTCGGCATGATTCGCACGTTCTATGATGAGATGTACGCCGCCGACGGTCAGCTCCGTCCGCATTATCGGGAATTCGCCCGCTGGCTGGCGCAGACGCCGCCTGAGCAAGTGGCGCAGCGCCGCCGCGAGGCGGACCTGCTGTTCCACCGCGCCGGCATCACCTTCACGCTGTACGGGGACGAGCAGGGCACTGAGCGCCTGATCCCCTTCGACACCATTCCGCGGGCCATCCCGGCCAGCGAATGGCGGGTGGTAGAGCGCGGCTGTATCCAGCGCGTGAAGGCGCTGAACATGTTTCTCGCCGACCTCTACCATGACCAGCGCATCCTCCGCGCGGGGATCATTCCCGCCGAGCAGGTCCTGGCCAACGATCAATACCAACTGGCGATGCAGGGCCTGAACCTGCACCGCGACATCTACGCGCACATTTCCGGGGTCGACCTGGTTCGCGACAGCGACGGCAGCTATTACGTGCTCGAAGACAACCTGCGCACGCCCAGCGGTGTCAGCTACATGCTCGAAGACCGCAAGATGATGATGCGGTTGTTCCCCGAGCTGTTCGCCGCCCAGCGCATCGCGCCGATCGACCACTACCCGAACCTGTTGCTCGACACCCTGAAAAGCTCCAGTCCGCTGGATAACCCCAGCGTTGTGGTGCTGACCCCGGGGCGGTTCAACAGCGCGTTCTTCGAACACGCCTTTCTCGCTCGCGAGATGGGTGTGGAACTGGTGGAAGGGGCGGACCTGTTCGTTCGCGACGAGCGGGTATTCATGCGCACCACCGACGGCCCCAAGCCGGTCGACGTGATCTATCGCCGGCTGGACGACGCCTTCCTCGATCCGCTGGCATTCAACCCCGACTCCATGCTCGGCGTGCCCGGCCTGCTGTCGGCCTATCGCTGCGGCAACGTGGTGCTGGCCAACGCCATCGGCACCGGGGTGGCCGACGACAAGTCGGTCTATCCCTACGTCACCGAGATGATCCGTTTCTACCTGGACGAAGAACCGATCCTGAAGAACGTGCCTACCTGGCAATGCCGCAAGCCGGAAGAGCTTTCCCACGTGCTGGCCAACCTGCCGGACCTGGTGGTCAAGGAAACCCAGGGCTCCGGCGGCTACGGCATGCTGGTGGGGCCGGCGTCGACCAAGGCGGAAATCGCCGCTTTCGCCGAACGCATCAAGGCCCGCCCGGCGGCCTATATCGCCCAGCCGACCCTGTCGCTGTCGACCTGCCCGACCTTCGTCGAGAACGGCATTGCGCCGCGGCACATCGACCTGCGCCCGTTCGTCCTGGCCGGCCGGGAGACCCGCGTGGTGCCCGGCGGCCTGACGCGGGTGGCGCTGCGCGAGGGCTCGCTGGTGGTGAACTCGTCCCAGGGGGGCGGTACCAAGGACACCTGGGTGGTCGAGGATTGAATCATGCTCAGTAGAACGGCTTCGGACCTGTATTGGATGTCGCGTTATCTGGAGCGGGCGGAAAACCTCGCACGGATGCTCGATGTCAGTTATTCGCTGTCGCTGATGCCGCAGGACGGTCGCGGCGATGGCCTGGACGAAATGGCGCTGGCGCTGCGCATCACCGGCACCCTGGATGACTACCTGGGCCGGCATGGGCAACTGCACGCCGAGCGTCTGTTGCACTTTTTTGCCCTCGACCCGGAAAACCCGGCCAGCATCTACAGTTGCCTGGGCGCCGCGCGGGCCAGCGCCCATGCGGTGCGTGGGCGGATTACCGCAGACATGTGGGAAAACATCAACGCCACCTGGCTGGAGATTCGCGGCATCGCCGAGCAAGGCCTGGGGCGCTATGGCATGAGCCGTTTCTGCGAGTGGATCAAGGAGCGCTCGCACCTGTTCCGCGGTGCCACCTACGGCACCATCATGCGCAACGACGCTTTCCGCTTCATTCGCCTGGGCACCTTCATCGAGCGGGCCGACAACACCCTGCGCCTGCTCGACGCCCGTTACGAGATGTTCGGTGAGGACGCCGAAACCGTCAGCGACAGCTCTGCCCGCGGTTATTACCAGTGGAGCGCCTTGCTCCGCGCGCTGTCCTCGTTCGAGGCCTATACCGAGATCTACCGCGACGCTCCCACGGGGCGCCATGTTGCCGAACTCTTGCTCCTGCGTGCCGATGTCCCCCGTTCCCTGCGTGCCTGCACGGAAGAAATCGACCAGATCCTCGCCAGCCTGCCCGGCGCCAACGGCCGTCCGGCCCAGCGCCTGGCGGCGGAAGTGGATGCCCGTCTGCGCTATACCGGCATCGACGAAATCCTCTCGCAAGGGCTGCATCCCTGGTTGAACCACTACATTCCGCTAGTGCGTGAGTTGGGCAACGCCATTCACAGCGCTTACCTGGAGGTCGTATGAGACTGACCATTAGCCACGAAACCGCCTACCACTACGAAGACCAGGTGCGAACCAGCATCCAGTACCTGCGCCTGACGCCCCCGGACAACGAGCGCCAGCAGGTGCTGCAATGGGAACTGGACCTGCCGCGTCCCGCGCAGGCCCGGCGCGATCCGTTCGGCAACATCCTGCATGTGCTCAGCCTGGAAGAACCGCATGCCGACCTGCTGATCGCCGCGCGCGGTGAAGTCGAGATCGATCCGACTCGCGAAGCCGAACACGAATCGCAGTCACCCTTGCCGTTCCTGCGCTTCACCCGCCTGACCGAGGCCGACGAGGCGCTGCGTGGGTTTGCCGGCCAGCAGTGCGGGCAACGCCGTGATCGCAGCGCGCTGATCGAGATGATGGGGGCGCTGCACGAGCGTATGGCCTATCGCCCTGGTGCCACCGCGGTAGACACCAGCGCCGCCCAGGCCTTCGCCGGCGGTGCGGGCGTCTGCCAGGACCACGCCCACGCCTTTATCGCCTGCGCCCGCAGCCTGCTGGTGCCGGCGCGTTATGTGTCCGGCTACCTGTTCGACAACGACAGCCAGCACATGGCCAGCCACGCCTGGGCCGAGGCCTGGCTGGACGGCGCCTGGTACAGCTTCGATGTGACCAACCAGCTCGCGGTGCCCGAGCGCCATCTGAAGCTGGCGGTGGGCCTGGATTACCTTGATGCGTGTCCGGTGCGCGGCATGCGCCGCGGCGGCGGGTACGAGCAGATGCACGCCAACGTGCTGGTGACATCCGGGCTCTCGGCGCAGCAGTAAGCGTCAGGGTTTGCGTTTGGCCATATGGCCGAGGTAGGCGAGCAGGGCGTCGAGGTCGGCGTCCGGCAGTATGCTTGTGCTGAAGCCGGGCATCCGCGCTTGCGGCCACTGGCGCAGACTCTGCGGGTCGCGGATATAGCGACGAAGAAACTCGGGACGGAAGTATTCGGTGGGGTTGTAGGGCAGGTTCAGGTCCGGACCGAACTGGGCATCGCCGGCGCCGTTGAGGCGGTGGCAGGCCAGGCAGTTCTTCTGGAACAGGGCGAAGCCGCGGTTCACCGGGTCATTCGCGGCCAGGCCGGGGGCCGGGAGCAGGGCGGGAAAACGCTCGGCCACCGGCGACAGGCGACGGATGCTGGCCACCTGGAAGGGCCATTGCTCGGGGCTGATATTGCCGGCCTCGGGGTGCGTCCAGACCAGATAGAAGGGACCGGCGCCAGGTTTGTCCTTGGCCAGTGGCGGCCACGGGTGAGCCGGGTCTTCCACCGCCAGCCAGGCTTGTGCCGGTCCTTGCTTGAGCAACGCGGCGGCGGGCATTTCGGCAGCGAAGCCATCGAGGGCCACGGCCTGCAGATGGTCATCCGGCTTGATCCCTTCCAGCAGGACCGCCAAAGGCACCGCGCGATACGTCATGGGCTTCTTGTACGACACATCCTGCTCGATACGGATGTCCCGGGCCTGCGGGTGCTGGAGCAACTCCGCGGTTTGCCATTGCTTGTCGCTGTCGCCCAGTTGGAGGGTCAATTGCGCCGCGTGCAACGGCAGGCTCAGCACGCTGAGCAGGAGGGCGAAGCGAAGGCGCATGGACGGTCTCCAACCAGTGAGGGTCGGCAGCATATACCAGAGCGCAGGAACGCTGAGAATACCGGGCGCGATCAGCCGAACAGGCGCGTGAGGTTCGGCAGGATCAGCAGCAGTGTGGTGGCGAACAGAATGAGTCCGGCCTGACGTACTTTGTGTTGTTTGAACATGGCTGACTGCCTTCTTGTTGTTATTCCTGAGAGCGAGAGACATCCTTTTCCAGGGTCCGCTGGCCACGAAATGCACGGGATTTCCCGTACCGGCTACAAACCTGCTGGATATCGGTATACAACCAACCTTAGGGGCAACGTTACCGCTGTTTTAGATCGGTTTCGTCTCGACTTTAGTGTTGTTAACGTTTTTTCTTATGAGGCTTTATGCCATATGCGTAAGACGTGCCCGACTAGACGCGTGCGCGGGATACACACACGCCTTGCAATGAAATGACCGTTCGTCCGAGGCAACGCTTGCCTGTAGCCCATATTCGCGGCAGGCTCTACCGGTCTTTTTTCACCACTGTCGTTCAGGGCCAAGTCTATGTCGTTACGCATCTGCATCCTGGAAACCGACGTCCTGCGACCTGAGCTGGTCGAGCAGTATCAGGGCTATGGACGGATGTTCGAGCAACTGTTTACCCGCCAGCCGATCGCCGCCGAATTCACGGTCTACAACGTGATGAACGGTGAGTACCCGCCTGATGACGAGGTCTTTGATGCCTACCTCGTGACGGGCAGCAAGGCCGACTCCTTCGGCGACGATCCGTGGATCCAGACGCTCAAGACCTTCCTGCTGGAGCGCTACCGCCGCGGTGACAAGCTGCTGGGCGTGTGCTTTGGCCATCAGTTGCTGGCGCTGCTGCTGGGCGGCAAGAGCGAGCGCGCCAGCCAGGGCTGGGGCGTCGGCACCCACCGCTATGTGATGGCCGCCAAGGCGCCATGGATGAGTCCGCAGGTTGAAGAGCTGACCTTGCTGATCAGCCACCAGGATCAGGTCACCGCGCTACCGGAAAACGCCACCGTGATTGCCTCCAGTGACTTCTGCCCTTACGCGGCGTATCACATCGGCGACCAGGTGCTGTGTTTCCAGGGCCACCCGGAATTTATCCACGACTATTCCCGCGCGCTGCTGGAGCTACGTCAGGAGCATCTGGGGCAGGAGGTGTATCGCAAGGGCGTCGACAGCCTGGGCGTGGATCACCAGGGCCAGACTGTCGCGGAATGGATGATGCGTTTCGTGGCGCAGCCTAAAGCCAGCCCGAACGCTTGAAACTGCCATAAAGCGCGGTGCAACCCACCACGATCACCCCCAGTACGGCGAAGTAGCCGTAGTGCCAGCTCAGCTCCGGCATGTTCTGAAAGTTCATGCCGTAGATGCCCGCCACCGCTGTAGGAAACGCCAGGATCGCCGCCCAGGCGGCGAACTTGCGTTGCACGATGCTCTGCCGTGACGACTCCAGCAGCATGCCGATCTCGATGGTCTGGCTGGCGATGTCGCGGATGCCGGCGAGGTCCTCCATCTGCCGCGTGACGTGGATCTGCACGTCGCGGAAGTACGGGCGCATGTTCTTGTCGATGAAGGGGAAGGCCAGGCGCTGCAATTCCTCGCTGACTTCGACCATCGGCGCCACATAGCGGCGCAGGCGCAGGATGTCGCGGCGCAGACCGTGAATGCGGCGGATGTCTTGTTCGTTCAGCGAGCCACTGAGCACGCTCTGTTCCAGCTCTTCGATCTCGCCATGAATGGCTTCGCTGACCGGCTGGTAGTTTTCGGTGACGAAGTCGAGCAGGGCGTACAGCACGAAGTCTTCACCGTGTTCCAGCAGCAGCGGCCGCGCCTCGCAGCGCTGACGGACCAGGGCGTAGGACTTCGAGTGACCGTTGCGACAGGTGATGATGTAGCCATTGCCGGCGAAGATGTGGGTTTCGATGAACTCCAGCTTGCCTTCCTGGCGCACCGGCGAGTAAGTGACGATGAACAGCGCGTCGCCGAAGGTTTCCAGCTTGGGTCGGCTGTGTTTTTCCAGTGCGTCCTCGATGGCCAACTCGTGCAGGTTGAACTGCCGTTGCAGGTTGGCCAGCTCTTGGGCGTTGGGCTCTTCCAGGCCGATCCAGACGAAGTGCCCGGGCTTCTTCGCCCACTCCGCGCCTTCGTCGAGGCTGATATTGGTAACTTTCCTGCCGGCGCTGTACACCGCCGCTGCAACGACTCGACCCATGGTTGTCCATTTCTCTGCGTTAACGTGACTGACAGCTTGGTCTGACCCTGGCGAATCGGCAAATGCTCAGCCGCGTCCGACCTCGCGCTCCATCAGATCGATGCAGTTTTGCATCTGCGTACGGCATTGCTCCACCAGGGCCGCGACGTCCTGCTGGCTCAGGCCGGCGGTGGCAATCGGCGGCAGCGAGCGGATGATGACCCGCTGGCGGCGCCAGCCATTGATGCTCAAGCGCCGCGCATAGCGGCTGACACACACCGGAACGATGGGCACGCCGGCGTCGATGGCCATGTGGAAGGCGCCTTTCTTGAAGGGGCGCAACTGATCGTCCGGGTTACGCGTGCCTTCCGGGAACACCCAGATCGAGGTGTGGTTTTCCCGCAGGGTGCGGGTGGTGGTCTGGATGGCGCGGCGGGCCTGGAAGGCATTGCCGCGATCGACCAGAACGTTGCCGCCGAGCCAGAACAACTGACCGAACAGCGGGATCCAGCCCAGGCTCTTCTTGCCGATGCACACGGTGCGTGGCGGCACTACGTTGCCGAGCACGAACAGGTCGAAGTTGGACTGGTGGTTGGCAATGATCACGCAGCCGGGTGGCTGGTCGAACAGCGGCCCGACTTCCGCCTCGATCTTCAGCCGCAGCAGCCAGCTCGAAGGCCAGGCGTACACGCGGGCATAAAGTCGGCTGTTATCGGGATTGAAGGGACGGCACAGGCCAATGATCACGCCGATCACGCCCGCCAGGATGAAATGGACACCCAGCAGGAGCATGCGAGGAAGGAAAAGCATCGTACGACTCACTCGATAAAACACGGGCCAGTGTACGGTCGTGCACTGATGGCGGCAAACGTCCTGTGTTACCGGGCAAATGGATAAGGGCCAGACGCGGCTGCGCCTGGCCCGGTGGCTGGATTCAGCCGAGGTGTTCCTGATCGCGGATGATTGCGTCGTCGAGCAGATCCAGCAGTGCTTTGCGCACCTTGAGCTTGGTGTGCTTGTGGGCGTTCATGTTGATCTTCTTCAACTGTTGCGCCGCGGCCAGGGCCGCCGCGGTCAGTTGCTCGGCAGGCACCACCTTGTCGAGGAAGCCGGCGTCCACGGCGCTGACCGGGTCGAACATCTCGGCGTTGATTACCGAACGGTGGAACGCCGCACGGCGCAGGCGATCGCGGGCCAGCTCGATACCGGCGTGGTGCATGGTCATGCCGATCTGGACTTCATTCAGGCCGATGCTGAACGGCCCTTCGACGCCGATGCGGTAGTCGGCCGACAGCAGCAGGAACGCGCCCTTGGCCACGGCATGGCCGGGGCAGGCGACGATGATCGGGAAGGGGTGGGAGAGCATGCGCCGGGCCAGGGTCGAGCCGGCGGTGACCAGGGACACAGCGGCCTGTGGGCTGGCGGTCATTACCTTGAGGTCGTAGCCGCCGGAGAGAATGCCCGGCTGGCCGGTGACGATTACCACCGCCCGGTCCTGGGTAGCGCGGTCCAGCGCCTGATTGAAGGCGGCGATCACATCGGGCGAAATGGCGTTGACCTTGCCGTTGTTCAGGGTCAGGGTCGCGATACCGTCGTCCAGTTGGTAGGTAATCAGCTCACTCATGGCGGTGTTCCTTTATAAGAAGTGGCAAAGACGTTACCCAGCCGCCGCAGTCAGGTAAAGCACGATGACTGACCGGTGGGTCACCGTATCGCCTGCCGTCCTTGCTCGACGGGGCTCGCCTGACCAGGACTGGCAAAGCACACCACAGATTGGCCAAATTGCCATTGCCACCCGCCATTTTTCGCGGATTGGCTTAAACGCATGAAAAATCTGAAAAAAACCTTTGCCATCGATAAACCTTTCGACTACATTAGCGCGCCTCGACAGGCTGAACTGCTTGAAGAGATCCGGTGAAGTGTCCGAGTGGCTGAAGGAGCACGCCTGGAAAGTGTGTATACAGGAAACTGTATCAAGGGTTCGAATCCCTTCTTCACCGCCACTTTCAAACGCCTCGCAAGTCATTGACTTGCCGGGCGCAAAGAACGGCGATTTGTAGGTTAACCCTGCAAATCGCCGTTTTTTATTGCCTGCGTTTTATCTCTCGACCGTCCTGGTCAGCGTGGCGTCGATTTTTTCTGGTCAGCCTGAACTCAGCTCCAAAAGCGCAGTCTTTGTATGCCTTCGTTAAAATTATGGCGTATTGCCATAATCGGCTACATTCAAACGGATGGGACCGGCGGCATGAACTTACAGGAGTACTTCGCGTGTTCGACAACAAGTATCGAGACCAGCGTGGCAAGTTGCACAACAGTGAGCAGAATGCCCAGAACGCTAACTCCTCCTATGTGCGGGAGGAGGAAAAACTCAACGAAGGCAATCTGTGCCGTGCCGACATTTTCATCGTCCTCGGGCTGCTGATTCTCTCGATGGGGATATTCATTGGCATTCCCAAGGCGCTCTCCCAGGACAGGATGTTCATGGCCTTCCAGATGCTCCTGCTGCTGGTGGGCAGTTGGGGGTTGTGGGGCCTGGGGGTCTGGAAAATCCCGGTCGCCTTCCGTGGGCCGCTGTATTTCGTTATTTTCATCGGCGGCTTGTTCTACCTGGGTTCGCGATAACTGCCCCGGCAGTCGATCGCGGGCCGCCTCCGGCCCGCGATCGGCGCGATCAGAAGTTCACCGACGCCGAGACCCGCGCCGTCCGCGGCGCGCCCTGGAACAGGTAGTTGTCCCCCAGGTACTCGCCGACATCCCGCCAGTAGCGGCGGTCGAACAGGTTATCCACCGTCAGTCGCAGCGTGGTGTCGTAGCCAGCGATTCGCGTGCGGTAGCGCGTCCCCACATCGAACACCGTATAACCCCCGGCTTCCACCGTGCCCGCGTAGTTGGCGTACTTGCTGGCGCTGTAGCGCATGCCGCCGAGCAGGGCCAGGCCGGGAACCGGCAGGCTGTAGTCGGCCTGCAGCGAGGCGCGCAGCCGCGGCACATTGAGCGCCTGGTGATCGTCGTAGGCCTCGGTGCCACTGCCCTTGACCCGGGCGCGGATCGCCGCGGCGCTGGCGTTGATCTGCAGGTCGGAGGTCAGCCAGCCGCTGGCGGACAGTTCCAGGCCGATGTTCTTTTGCTGGCCCTGTTGCACGTAGACGAAATCGCCGCCGTCCGGTTTCGCGTACTGGTAGGCCTGGCGCAACTGGAACAGCGCGGCGCCGAAGCTCATTCGGTGCCAGTCGCGCTTGATGCCGAGTTCGATCTGGTGCGAGGTGGTCGGGGCGAGGATGTCCTGGTTGTTGAGCGCAAACCATGGCGCCACGCCGCCGGACGACAGGCCCTTGCTGTAGCTGGCGTACAGCGAGACATCGGGGCGTGGCTTGTAGATCAGCGCCGCGTTGGGCAGCAGTTCGTACTGGCGGGTTTGCCGGCGCAGCTCGCCGTCTTCGCCGAAGGCTTTTTCGTCCAGGCGCACTACGCGGGAGCCGAGTACGGTCTGCCAGTGTTCGTCGAAGGTGATCCGGTCGCTGAAGAACACGCCGTACTGGCGGCTGTCGAGCCGGCGTTCGCTGTGGCCCGGGGTGCCTGGCGCTGGATCGACGGCGGGGGTGTCCTGATAGATGTTGCCGGTGCCGACCCACTCGTTGAAGGTCGGACGCTGATCGACGGTGCGCCTTTGCGCGCTGCTGCCGACGGTCAGTTCATGGTCAACGCCGAGCGCGGCGAAGCGACCGCTCAACGTTGCCTGCGCTTCATCGGTGCGGCGGGTGTCGTCAGGGCTGCGGAAGTCATAGATGTCGTAGTCGCCTTCCGCGCTGAAATAGTTGGGCACGGCGTCGGCGCCGCAACTGGCCGAACCGTAGCAACCCCAGGCAAACGAACTGTAGTCATCGATCACCACCCGGCTGTGCGATGCGCTGAGCGCTCCGGTCCAGGCCTCGTTGAAGCGGTATTCAAAGCGCCCGCCGAGGTTCAGCGAATCGCTCTTCACCGGCTTGGCCCAGTCCTGCCAGGCCAGGCGGTCTTTCGGGTCGATGCCGTGAGGCAGACTGGTGTTGCCCAGCAACTGGTAACCCGGCACCGAGTATTGCTCGCGGGTCTGATATTCGACGTCCAGTTGCAGCAGCGCATCGGGGTTCATCTGCCAGTCGAAGGCCAGGGAGGCGAAGTCGCGCTTGCCGTCGGCATGGTCGACGTAGCTGCGGATATCTTCATGGGCCAGGTTGGCGCGCAGGCCGAACTGCCGCTCGCTGCCGAACCAGCCACCAAGGTCGGTGGCGATATAGCGTTCGCCTTGCTCGTTGCTCGACACCGTCACCGAGCGCACGTCCTCGGGCCGCTTGGTCACGTAGTTGATCACGCCGCCGGGTTCGGACACGCCGCTTTGCAGGCCCGACAGCCCCTTGAGCAGTTCGACCTGCTGCTTGTTCTCCAGCGCCACGTTCTGTTCGCCGGCGATGGTCTGGCCGTTGATCGTGTAGCTGTGCGCCGCGTCCAGGCTGAAGCCGCGCACGTTGAAGTTTTCGTAGTAGCCGATCGGCGCATAGCTTTCGCCTACCGAGGCGTCGCTTTGCAGCACTTCGCTGAGCAGGCGCACTTGGCGGTCCTTCAACAGTTGCTCGGTGAACACCGACACCGAGGCCGGGGTGTCCAGCAGCGGCGCCGACGAGAAGCCGGCGACCTGGGCCTGGCGTGGCTGGTAACCATCGTTCTGGGTGTCGGAAATGTTCACTGGGGCGAGGGTCACATTGTCTTGGGCGAGGGCAGTCGAGGTGCTCAGGGCCAGGCTGAGGCTCAGCAGGCTGAGGGGCAGGCGGGGGCGTTGCAGGGACATGCGGCAAAACTCCTTGAGGGCCGGCAGCGGGCGCGCCGTTATGACTCGGCGACTACCGAAGACTGAAAGCCCGGTACGGCGACAGGAAGGCGCAAAAAGGGCGCGCAAGTGCGAAAGGCTACTGGCGTTGCGCCAGTGGGCGCCGGAGCGCGGGCGCAATCTTAGCAGGGGCGACCGCGTTGCGGTGCCCCGAATTGCCGTGAGTCTTCTACTGCGGGAAACGAATGGAGAAGGGATTTATTCAGTGACGGGCGGGCGGTTGCGTGTGCTGGCGGCGCCAGGTCCCGTCCAGTTTCGACCAGGTCTTGCTGTCGGTAACGGCCAACAGCTTGCGCCCATCCTTGAAGGTGGCCAGGAAGGTCACCTCCTCATCCTTGCCGCCAAGCCAGAGCCCGGCGAGCAGACCGAAGGGGCCAGCCACCAGTGCACCGGCCATGCCCCAGCCAATGGCGCTGCCGATATTGCGGCTGGACTCCTGATTGGCGACTTGCATGTCCTTGATGCGCGAGAGTGCGATTTTTTCGCCCGGTGAGGGGCTTTTGGCGGTCTTGAGTGTGAGCGATCCATTGCGGTACTCGCCTTCACCTTGCAAGAAATCGCCGGACTGAACCGTGAGTCTTGTCATAGGGGTATCCAGGTTGAGAGGGCTATTGACCAATCCCTACTGAGCGCCCCGGCTACCGCCAAGTCAATCGTCAGGCGACGGAGGGTAATGCATCTGTCAGACAGTACTGACGTGCATCACCCGACGTCCCGCAATACCCCATACCAGCAGTGCCAGCCCACCAATGCCCAGCCCGGCGGTGACGATGCCGTTCCAGCCGTAGGCCTGGAACAATTGGGTGCCAAGCAGCGAGCCGATGGCCCCGCCAATGAAGTAGCAGGTGATGTAGCCGGCGTTCAACCGGTTGCGTGCTTCGGGACGCAGGGCGATTACCGCGTTCTGGTTGCTGACGTGGACCAGTTGCACCGCCAGGTCGAGCAGCAGGACACCGGCCAGCAGCGCCGCCAGCGAAGTCGGCGCAAACGCCAGTGGCACCCATGACAGCAACTGGACAAGCAGGCCGAAGGTCGTGCCTTGCGCGCCCTTGCCCTTGTCGGCCAGGCGTCCGCCCAGGTTGGCGGCAAGCGCGCCGGCAGCGCCTGCCAGGCCGAAAAGTCCGATGACGCCATCGGAATACTGATAAGGCTCGGCCTTCAGCAGAAACGCCAGCGGCGTCCAGAACAAGGCGAACAGGCAGAAGGAAAAGGCGCCGAGCAACGAGCGAAGGCGCAGCACCGGCTCGTCGGCGAACAGGCGGAATACCGAGGCGATAAGCGCCGGGTAGGCGAGCCCGGCATGTTGCCGGCGCTGCGGTAATGCGCGGGCGAGGGCGATGGCGCTGACGGCCATCAAGCCGGCGGCGAGCAGGTAAATGGTGCGCCAGTCACCGAGGGTGGCCATGAACCCGGCGGCGGTACGCGCCAGCAGGATGCCCAGCAGCAGGCCGCCCATCAGCGTGCCCACCACCCGACCGCGTTCACCCGGCTCGCTCAGGCCGGCGGCCATCGGCACCAGCACTTGCGCCACCACCGAGAACAGGCCGGTCAGCGTGGTACCCACCAACAGCCACGGCAGACTGGGGGAAAAGGCACTTATCAACAGGCCGAGGGTGCTGATGGCGATCATGCTGACGATCAGTCGCCGCTGTTCGAACAGGTCGCCGAGCGGTGCCAACAGCAGCAAGCCGGCGCCATAGCTCAGTTGCGCGGCAATGACGATGCCGCCAGCACTGGCGGTGCTCAGACCGAAATGCTCGGCAATGCTGTGCAGCAGCGGCTGCGCGTAATAGTTGCTGGCGACCGCCAGGCCGGTGGCGGTCGCCATCAGCAGGATCAGTGCACGACTGAGTGGGGCTGTGGAGGTCATGGACCGTCTCGCTATCCGTAGGTGAAGGTGAGCAGTATCGAAAATGCGCTAGCATGACGCCAATGTATCGTTTTCATTCGATCAATCTTGAAATCAGATAGATGAGCATGAACCTTAAACAGATCGAATACGCCTTGGCGGTAGCCGACACCGGCAGCTTCACCCGCGCGGCCGAACGCTGTCACGTGGTGCAGTCGGCGTTGAGCCATCAGATTGCCCGGCTGGAAGAACAACTGGGTGCGCAACTGTTCGAGCGGACCTCGCGCTGGGTGCGCCTGACGCCGGCCGGCGAGGCGTTCGTGCCGAGTGCCCGCACCGCGCTGGAGGCGGCGCGGCGGATTGGCGACGAGGTGGCTGCCGCCTGCGGCGAAGTGCGCGGGCGCTTGTCCATCGGCGAGATCAGTTCGCTGACCGAACTGGACCTGGTGGACCTGCTCGCCGGCTTCCACCACCAGTACCCGCGGGTGGATATCCGCTGGCTGATGGGCAAGAGCGAATTGATGATTGCCGATGTCCGCGAGCGTCGCCTGGATGTGGCGTTTATCGGGGTGTGGCCGGGGGAATCGCTGGAGGGGGTAGAGTGGCGCCTGCTGGCGAAGGAAGAGCTGGTGGCGGTGCTGCCGCCCGATCATCCGCTGGCAGCTGACGAACGCTTGTCCCTGGCGCAACTGGAAGACCAGCCGCTGGCCGACTTCCAGGCCGGAACCGGGGCCCGCCGGCAAACCGACGAGGCGTTTGCCGCTGCCGGCCTGCGTCATCGGGTGCAGTTCGAGGTGGGTACCACCAGCCTGATTGAGCGCTTCGTCCAGCGCGGGCTGGCCGTTGGCCTGGTGCCCGCGCGGATCGCTGCCGGCTTTCAGGCCGTCGTGGCCTTGCCGGTCAGCGATGCGCCGATTCGTCATCTGTATGCCATCTGGTCGAAGTCGCCGACCCCGGCCGCCAGTGCGTTCATCCAGTTGCTGGAACAAACCCTGGCCGCCAGGGCTGCCGACTGAGGTATCAGGCGGCAAAGCCACCGTCGATGGTCAAGCTGGCACCGGTGATGTAGGCCGCTTCCGGGCCGGCGAGATAGGCGACGAAGCTGGCGATTTCCTCCACCCGGCCATAACGGCCCACCGCCATCAGGCCCATCAGGCTCTCGGCGAACTCGCCTTCGGCGGGGTTCATGTCGGTGTCCACCGGGCCCGGCTGGACGTTGTTGATGGTGATGCCGCGCGGCCCCAGGTCACGGGCGAGGCCGCGGGTCAGGCCGACCAGCGCCGCCTTGCTCATGGCGTAGGGGCCGCCGCCGGCGAAAGGCATGCGCTCGGCGTTGGTGCTGCCGATATTGATGATCCGGCCACCTTCACCCATGTGCCGGGCCGCAGCCTGGGTGGCGACGAACACGCTGCGCACGTTCACGGCGAGGGTGCGATCGAAGTCTTCCAGGCTGAAGTCGTCCAGCGGGCCGACCGCCAGCACGCCGGCATTGTTGACCAGGATATCGATGCGTCCGAACTGCTCGACGGTCAGCGCGACGGCCTGTTGCACCGCCGCCGCGTCGGCGCTGTCGGCCTTGAGCGCCAGGGCCTGGCCGCCGTTGTTGCGGATCTGCTGTTGCAGGTCGTCGGCCACTGCCTGCGAACTGACGTAGGTGAAGGCGACTGCGGCGCCCTGTTCGGCCAGGCGCTTGACGATGGCTGCGCCGATACCGCGTGAGCCGCCCTGGACCAGTGCTACTTTGCCGCTGAGGCTGGATTGATTCGACATGGTGATGCTCCCGAAAGGACAAGGCCGAGTGCCTTGTTGATGGGCTCAGTATCGGCGCTGGATTACCCTCTGATAATCCACTAATCGCTATAGTCTGAATAAACCACGGGTTTAGAGTGCGCCATGGAAACCTTCACCAGTATTGAATGCTTCATTCGCAGCGCCGAGGTCGGCAGCTTCGCCGAAGCCGCCCGCCGCCTGAGCCTGACGCCTGCCGCGGTGGGCAAGAACGTCGCCGGCCTGGAGGCCCGGCTCGGGGTTCGTCTGTTTCAGCGCAGCACCCGCAGCCTGGCCCTGACCGAGTCCGGCCAGCGTTTTCTTGCCGAGGTACGCGACAGCTTCCAGACCATCCAGCACGCCGTGGCCAACCTGGCCAGTGCCGAGGGGCAGCCGGCGGGCACCTTGAAAGTCAGCATGGGCACGGTGTTCGGGCGTTTGTACATCTTGCCGCTGCTGGGAGAATTCCTCCGGCGATTTCCGGCAATCACGCCGGATTGGCACTTTGATAATCGTCAGATCGATCTGATCGCCCAGGGCTTCGATGCGGCCATCGGCGGCGGCTTCGACCTGCCGCCGGGCGTGGTGGCCCGCAAGCTGGCACCCGCGCACCGGGTGCTGGTGGCGTCCGCCGATTATCTGGACAAGTGCGGGGCCGTTCGCGAGCCGGATGATCTCAACAAGGCGGACGGCATCCTGATCCGCTCGCCGCAGACCGGCCGCGTGCGTTCCTGGCCGCTGACCAGTCGCGAGCAGGATCACTCGCCGCTGACCCTGCGCCCGCGCATGACCATGACCGACTCCGAAGCGGCCTGCGCTGCGGCCGAGCAGGGGTTGGGTATCGCCTTGGTGAGCATGCCGTTCGCCGTGCCCTATCTGCAGCGCGGCAGCCTGCTGCGGGTGCTGCCCGACTGGTACGTGGATGACGGCAATATTTCGCTGTATTACGCCCAGCACAAACTGCTGCCGGGCAAGACCCGGGCGTTTGTCGATTTCATCCTGGAGCAGTTTTCCGAACAGGGGCTGGCGCGGCGGTTCGACGCGTTGGCCTGAGTGTTACCAGGCGCTGACGACTTCCTGAACCTGCCGGCCATTGCCCAGCACCAGGGTGATTTCATCACCTTCGAATTTGCCCAGCAGTTGCTGGCCCAGTGGCGAGCGCGGGGTGATCACGGTGACTTTCGATGGCCCCGTGCCGATCTGCAGACCGGCCGCTTCCGGCCCGAGAAACAGCAACTGCTGATTGCCCTGGGCGTCTTCCAGTTGCACCAGATTGCTGATCTGGATGCCACGCTCGGGGTCGTAATCACGCATCGTCAGTTGCTGATACGCCTTGCACGCCTGACGAATCTCTTCCATGCGTCGGGCCTGGCCGGTGGCAAGGTAGGAGGCTTCCAGGCTCAGGGTGTCGTACTTGTTCTCGGCGATGTTTTCTTCCGCCGTGGCCGTTTCATAGGCGGTCTGGGCAGCGCGCTGGATCATGTCCAGGTCAATCTCCAGGCGCTCGATGATGGCTTTCAGCAAATCGGTCTTGTTCATTTCAGCGGCAGAACTCAAGGACATTGGCCCGGCTTTTCTCGTTAGGAGCGGTGCGGTCCTGTTGCAGCCAGAACTGGCACCTGGGGTTGGACAGGTTGCGCGGGTTTTCCTCGGCATGCCTCTGCGCATCATCGATCTGCTGGGTGCGCAGGGCCTGCTGGTACTGGTCGAACATCTGGTTCTGTTCCGGCGATTGTTCCTGCGCACCCGGCAGGCGGGCCGGTGCAGGCAAGCGGGCTGGCGCGGCGGGTGGTGGTGTTGCGGGCTGGCTGATCACTGCGGCCAGCGGCTCATGCAGGGACGGCACAAATTGCCAGGCGGCCCACAACGTCAGGCCGATAGCGACAACGCCGAGCCACAGGCCCAGTGCCACGCCGAGGGCAAGCGGCAGGATCTTGTGGGAAATCTTCAGTTCGCGACGACGCGCTCGGTAGGACATTGCAGCCTCCTGGCCAGGACAGGGACGGGATTGTCGCACGACAGAAGCTGGTTTCCGTTGCCGGCAACACTTTTGTCTGCGCTCGAATATCAGGACAATCGGCGATTATTCGTTTGCGGTGCAAGAGGTGCCTGATATGAAGCCGAGCTGGGATATCTTCTGCTGCGTCGTCGACAACTATGGTGACATCGGCGTCACCTGGCGCCTGGCCCGACAACTGGTGGCCGAGCATGGGCTGAATGTGCGGCTGTGGGTCGATGAGTTGAACGCGTTCGCTCGCCTGTGTCCTGAAGCCGATCCGCAGGCGGAGCGGCAGTATTGGGAGGGCGTGGAGGTTTGTCGCTGGGATGCCGAATGGCAGCCGGTGGCGGTGGCCGATGTGGTGATCGGGGCGTTCGCCTGTCAGATTCCGCAGCCTTATATCGATGCGATGGTCCAGCGGGACAAGCCTGCATTGTGGTTGAACCTCGATTACCTCAGTGCCGAGGACTGGGTCGAAGGCTGTCATGGTCTGCCGTCGCCTCAGCCGAATGGCCTGCGCAAGGTGTTCTTCTTCCCCGGTTTCACCCCGCGCACTGGTGGTCTGCTGCGTGAAGCCGGTTTGCTGGAGCGGCGCGAGGCGTTCGAGCAGGACGAGCGCGAGGCATTTTTGCAGCGGCTGGATATCGCACCTGAACCGGGAGCTCGCTTGCTGTCGCTGTTCGCTTATGAAAATCCGGGGCTGGCGAGTTGGCTGCAGGTGTTGTCCGAAGACAGCCGGCCCAACCATGTGCTGGTGCCGGAGGGGCGGGTGCTAGGCGATGTGCGCAACTGGCTGGGGCTGGACGAACTGGGGGTTGGCGAGGTGCATCGGCGCGGGGCGCTGACGGTGCAGATCCTGCCGTTCGTCCGCCAGGACGACTACGACCGGCTGCTCTGGAGCTGCGACTTCAACGCGGTGCGGGGCGAGGACTCCTTCGTCCGCGCGCAATGGGCGGGGCGGCCGCTGCTCTGGCATATCTATGTGCAGGAGGAGTACGCGCATTGGGAGAAGCTCGAAGCATTTCTCGATCTCTACACGCCGGGTTTGTCGGCCCCCGCGGCGGTGGCGCTGGTCGAGTTGTGGCGCGCCTGGAACATGGATCGCGATATGGGCGAGGCGTGGAAAGCGCTGTTGCAACACTGGGACGAACTGGCCGCTCATGCCCGTAAATGGTGCTCGGAACAGGCCGCTGGACCGGACCTTGCCACGACGCTGGTACAGTTTTACCGAAATTGGATATGATACGCGGCCTCGATTTTTATAAATCCATCCAAATTCGGATACTTCGTAATGAAAACTGGTAAAGAGCTGAAACCCGGTACCGTACTGCGGATCGACAACGACCCGTGGCTGGTGCAAAAAGCTGAGTTCACCAAATCGGGTCGTAACAGCGCGATCATGAAGACCAAGCTGAAGAACCTGCTGACCGGCTACAAGACTGAAACCGTCTACTCTGCCGATGACAAGCTGGACGACGTGATCCTGGATCGCAAAGAAGCGACCCTGTCGTTCATCAGCGGTGACACCTACACCTTCATGGACACCACCGACTACACCATGTACGAGCTGAACGCCGAAGACATCGAGGCCGTTCTGCCGTTCATCGAAGAAGGCATGACCGACGTCTGCGAAGCCGTGTTCTTCGAAGACCGTCTGGTTTCGGTTGAACTGCCGACCACTATCGTTCGCCAGGTTGACTACACCGAAGGTTCCGCCCGTGGCGACACCTCCGGCAAGGTCATGAAACCTGCCAAGCTGAAGAACGGTACCGAATTGAGCGTTGCTGATTTCATCGAAATCGGCGACCTGATCGAGATCGACACCCGCGAAGGTGGTTCCTACAAGGGCCGCGCCAAGTAAGACTGGCGGCTTCGCAAAAAACCCGGCCTTGGCCGGGTTTTTTTATGCCTGGAAAACGCTTCAGACACTGACGTGCAAGCGCACATCGACGTTGCCGCGAGTGGCGTTGGAGTACGGGCACACCTTGTGTGCGGCGTCCACCAGAGCCTGGGCGTCAGCGTGTTCCAGGCCGGGCAGGCTGATACGCAGGTCGATGTCGAGACCGAACCCGCCTTCGATCTGGCCGATGCCTACTTCTGCAGTGATCGCAGCATCTGCTGGCAGTTGGCGTTTGCCTTGTGCTGCAACGAACTTCAGCGCGCCGATGAAGCAGGCCGAATAACCGGCGGCAAACAGTTGCTCGGGGTTGGTTGCTGCGCCGCCGGCACCGCCGAGTTCCTTGGGCGTAGCCAGTTTCACGTCGAGGATACCGTCGTTGGAAACGGCACGGCCGTCGCGGCCACCGGTGGAGGTTACGTGTGCGATGTAGAGCGATTTCATGGAGGTGTCCTCTAACGTTGATCGTGTGTGGCGTCGTGTGTGGCGCCGTCTGGGTACGGAGATAAAGTTAGTTCACAAATATTTAGTGCGCAAGATAAATTTCCGAATTTTTCCCAACGGTCGTTGCGACGGGGCTGGTCATCAGGCCAGAAACCCCTTCGCAGAGCGGTCAGAGACTTTTTTGCAGGTTGTCGCGCAGCTCCAGCAATTGCGCCTGCAGGGCCTTGAGGCGTTCAACCGACTGGCCGCTGGCGCCGAGAATGCAATGCGGCACGCGGCGGGCCTGTTCCTGCAAGGCGCGCCCGGCATCGGTGAGTTCGACGATCACCACGCGCTCGTCTTCGCGGCTGCGGGTGCGCTTGAGCAGGCCCTCGGCTTCCAGGCGCTTGAGCAGCGGGGTGAGGGAGCCGGGATCGGTGAGCAGGCGATGGCTGATCTCGCCGACGGTCAACGCGTCCTGTTCCCACAGCACCAACATGGCCAGGTACTGTGGATAAGTCAGTCCCAGCTCGTTCAGCAGTGGCTTGTAGACCTTGGTCATCAACAAGGAGGTGGAGTGCAGGGCGAAGCACACCTGATTGTCGAGCAGCAACTCGTCGCAGTTGTCGGAGGCTTTGGTGTCAGCGTTCATGCAAATCCTTTTCTTCGGTGGACCCTTGGATGTTAGCACGCAAGATTTTAGTGCGATCGCCAGCTCAGTTCGCTCTGTAGGGCCAGATCCCAGGGCGGAACCGGGCTGAAGCGGCTCTTGAGGAATTCGAGCAGCAAACGGCTCCGAGAGTTCGTTTCATGTTCCAGGCGCAGTGCGTAGATGCCACTGGTTTCGGCTTGCGGCAGGCCGTTTTCGCAGAACAGCGGCAGCAATTCGCCGCGCAGCAGGTACTCGCTGACCAGCCAGGTGGGCAAGTGGGCGATGCCGAGGCCGGCGAGGGCGCCGAACAACAGGGTTTCCGCGTTGTTGGCGGTCATGCGCATGCGCGAGGGGCGGAATACCCGCATCTGGCCGTCCACCTCGAAGCGCCAGGCAAACGGCGGGGCCAGGCCGTCCCAGTCCAGGCCGTCGTGTTGTACCAGTTCGACCGGGCTGGCCGGCACGCCGCGTTGACGCAGGTAGGCCGGACTGGCGCAGGCGATGCGCACCATGTACGCCAATGGCGTGGCCACCAGCCGGGTGTCGGCCAGCGGGCCGGCGCGCAACACCAGATCCACCTCGCCCAAGTGGGAGCCGTGCATGTCGACGAAGCTGTCGATCAGGCGCAACTGCACGTCCAGACCCGGGTAGGCGACCAGGAAATCGGCGATCGCCGGCGCCAGGTGCCGGCGCCCGAAGGCTGCCGGCGCATCCATGCGGATCAGGCCTTCCGGCGCATTGCTGAGCGACACCGCTTCGGCCCGGGCCAGGCGCAGTTCCTCGACGATGCGCCGGGCCCGCTCGGCGAAGGCGACGCCGGCCGGGGTCGGGCGTACCGCGTGGGTGCTGCGCACGAACAGGCGGCTGCCTACTGCGTTTTCCAGGTTGTCGATGCGCCGCGCCACCGCTGAGGGCGTCAATGGATGGCGGCGGGAGGCGGCGGAAAAGCTGCTGGTTTCCAGTACATCGAGGAACAGATTGAGCTGTTCGGTCAGGGCATCGGGATTCATCAGTGGGCTCGCTTATGCGAAATCGGCAAAGCCATTGTGCGTTGCTGTGCGTTTCCCCGCTAGACCGGTCCCGGTAGCATGCCGCGATTGGTTATTGAATCGAGGCCGGCATGATCGAGTGGTTGATGTATATCGTCCTGGGCGCAGCCCTGGGCACGGTGGGAGGGTTGTTCGGCATTGGTGGTGGTCTGATCGCGATTCCGGCGTTGGGCGTGTTGTTCGGCCTGGATCAGCAACTCGCCCAAGGCACGGCGTTGGTGATGGTGGTGCCCAATGTGATGCTGGCGCTGTGGCGCTATCACCAGCGCAACCGCATCGAGTTGCGCCATGCGTTGCCGCTGGCCGCCGCCGGTTTTGTCTTCGCCTGGCTCGGGTCTATCTGGGCGGTGGGGCTGGACGCGAGGGCGATGCGCATTGGTTTCGTGGCGTTTCTGGTCGCGCTGGCAGCCTGGAATCTGTTGCGGATGTTCCTGCGCAGCAAGCCAGCGTCCAGTGAACTGCGCCATCCGTGGCCATGGCTGGGCGTGCTCGGCAGTTTTTCCGGGGTGATGGGCGGTCTGTTCGGCGTGGGTGGCGCAGTGGTGGCGACTCCGGTGCTGACCAGCGTTTTCGGCACTACTCAGGTGGTCGCTCAAGGCCTGTCGCTGGCGCTGGCACTGCCCAGTACCGCCGTGACCCTGTTCACCTACGGCGTGCACCAGCATGTCGACTGGGCCATGGGCATTCCGCTGGCAGCCGGCGGCCTGCTCAGCATCAGTTGGGGCGTGAAACTGGCCCACGCCATGCCGGAAAAAGTTCTGCGCTCGCTGTTTTGCGGCTTCCTGGTGGTCTGCGCGTTGATGCTGGGGTTCAAGATCTGATCGCTGCTGCTGCAAGAAAATGAGTCGCCGCCCCGGTGTTCCGCGGCTACTGTAGTGGGCCTGTTCACAAGGAGTCAGGCATGCCCACCGCGCAGTCCTTTTCGCTGAGCCAGGCGCGACGCCTGGCACTCACCGCCCAGGGATTCTCCCGCCCGCCGCTCGGCCAACCGCCGGGCACCGCGCAACTGGCGCGCATGCTGCGGCGTTTGGGCGTGGTGCAGATCGATTCGGTCAACGCGCTGGTGCGCTCCCACTACCTGCCGCTGTTTTCCCGTCTGGGCGATTATTCCTCTGAAACCTTCGATCAATTGGCCTGGGGCCGTGGCCGTCAGCGCAAGCTGTTCGAGTATTGGGGGCATGAAGCGTCGTTGCTGCCGCTGGAACTGTATCCGCTGCTGCGCTGGCGCATGCAGCGCTCGCGGCAGGGCCAGGGCATCTATCGGCAACTGGCGGAATTCGGTCTCGAACAGCAGGCGACTATTGCTCGGGTGCTCGCCGCGGTAACCGAGCAGGGCGCGCTGGGCGCCGGCAGCCTCTCGACTCGCCAGGAGCGCGCCGGGCCGTGGTGGGACTGGAGCGCTGAAAAGCTCGCGCTGGAATGGTTGTTCGCCGCTGGCGAGGTCACCGTCGCCGGCCGTCGCGGCTTCGAGCGGCTTTACGATCTGCCGGAACGGGTGCTGCCGGCGTCGTTGCTCGCGCAGCCGGTTCCCGATGAAGCCGAGGCCCAGCGCGGTTTGCTGTTGCACGCGGCACAGGCGCTGGGCGTGGCGACCGAGAAAGACCTGCGTGACTACTTCCGCCTTTCGCCCGCCGACAGCCGTCAGCGTCTGCACGAATTGGTCGAGGACGGTCGCTTGCAGCGTTGCCAGGTTCAGGGCTGGTCCCAGTCGGCTTACTGCCTCGATCGCCCGCGCATACCGCGCAAGGTCGAAACCAGTGCCTTGCTGTCGCCTTTCGACTCGTTGGTGTGGGAGCGTGACCGCACCGAACGGCTATTCGATTTCCGCTACCGGCTGGAAATCTACACCCCGGCGCACAAGCGCGTTTACGGCTATTACGTGTTGCCGTTCCTGCACCACGAACGGATTGCCGCGCGGGTCGATTTGCGCGCCGAACGTGCGCACCAGCGTCTGGCTGTGTACGCGTTGCACGAGGAACAACAGGGGCTGGATGAGCAGGGGATAGAGGCCCTGGCCGTCAGTCTCTGGCGACTGGCAGGCTGGCTGGGCCTGGAGCGGGTGCAGATCAATTGTGCCCGGGCCGGCACCGCGCGTTTGCGCGCAGCGCTGGCCCGGGTCGAACTCAGCGGCGAACCTGCTTGAGGGTTTCGGCGATGAGGAATGCCAGCTCCAGCGACTGATCGGCGTTCATCCGCGGGTCGCAATGGGTGTGGTAGCGGTCGGACAGGGCATCTTCGGTGATCGGCCGGGCGCCGCCGATGCATTCGGTGACGTTCTGCCCGGTCATCTCGATATGGATGCCGCCTGCATGGGTGCCCTCGGCCTGGTGCACCTGGAAGAACTGCTTCACCTCGCTGAGAATCTGCGCGAAGTCGCGGGTCTTGTAGCCGCTGCTGGCCTTGATCGTGTTGCCGTGCATCGGGTCCGAGCTCCACAGCACCTGGCGACCTTCGCGCTCGACGCTGCGGATCAGCCCCGGCAGGTGATCGCCGACCTTCTCCGCGCCCATGCGCACGATCAGGTTCAGCCGGCCCGGGTCGTTGCTGGGGTTGAGGATGTCGATCAGGCGGATCAGGTCTTCGGTATTCATGCTCGGGCCGACCTTGACCCCGATCGGGTTGTTCACCCCGCGCAGGAATTCGACATGGGCGCCGTCCAGCTGGCGTGTGCGGTCGCCGATCCAGAGCATGTGCGCCGAACAGTCGAACCAGTCGCCGGTGAGGCTGTCCTGGCGCACGAAGGCCTCTTCGTAATTCAGCAGCAGCGCTTCGTGGGCGGTGAAGAAACTGGTTTCGCGCAGTTGCGGCGAGCTGTCCATGCCGCAGGCGCGCATGAAGGCCAGCGTTTCGTCGATGCGGTCGGCCAGTTGGCTGTATTTCTCGGCCAGGGCCGAGTTGGCGATGAAGTCCAGGTTCCACTTGTGCACCTGGTGCAGGTCGGCGAAACCGCCCTGGGCGAAGGCGCGCAGCAGGTTGAGGGTGGCGGTGGCCTGGTGGTAGGCCTGCAACAGACGTTCGGGATCAGGCACCCGGCTCGGCTCGTCGAAGGCGATGCCGTTGACGATGTCGCCGCGGTAGGCGGGCAGGGTGATGCCGTTGATGGTTTCGTCATTGGCCGAGCGCGGCTTGGCGAACTGTCCGGCCATGCGCCCGACTTTCACCACCGGGCAGCCGGCGGCGAAGGTCATGACGATCGCCATCTGCAGCAGCACCTTGAAGGTGTCGCGGATTTTCGCCGCCGAAAACTCGGCAAAACTCTCCGCGCAGTCACCGCCTTGCAGCAGGAAGGCCCGGCCCTGGGTGACTTCGGCGAACTGCCGGCGCAGCTCGCGGGCTTCCCCGGCGAAGACCAGCGGCGGGTAGCTGGCCAGGGTCTGTTCGACCTTGAGCAGGCGCGCGGCGTCGGGGTAGGTCGGTTGTTGCTGGATCGGCAAGGCGCGCCAGCTATCGGGACTCCAGGGTTGGCTCATCACAGGCTCTGTCTTGTTATCGCAAAGAAGCGGAAAGGTCTGCCGCCATGCTATCACCAGGCACACGCCTTGTTGCACTGGACACATTGGCGGACAATGCCGCCTTTTGCTTGGGCACGCAGGTTGCCGGGAGACAGCATGACAGACCGGGAAGAGCGGCTGCTGGCGCAGGTCCACGATCAATTCGGCACCATCAGTGTGTTCGAGGTCGAGGACTACCGCTTTCTCGAATTCGGCGAAGCGATCGAGCAAAGCTGCGTCTTTACCGCTGACCCGAGCTGGCTGGAATACGACTACACCCGCGCCATGTTCATTGGTGCGCTCTGCCATGAGCTGCCGGAAAGCGCGCTGTTTCTCGGCCTCGGTGCCGGCACGCTGACCCAGGCCTGCCTGAAGTTCCTGCCGCTGGAGGACGTCGAGGCCATCGAACTGCGCCCCGACGTGCCGCGCCTCGCCATCGAATACCTCGGTCTGGATGACGACCCGCGTCTGTATATCCGCGTCGGTGATGCGATGGAACTGCTGCCAACTGCGGAAATGGCTGACCTGATTTTCGTCGACCTCTACACCGACCACGGCCCGGGCGTTGCGCATCTGGCCTGGAGCTTCCTGGAAAACTGTCAGAAACATCTGAATCCGGGCGGCTGGCTGGTGATCAACCAGTGGGCCGGCGATGACGGCAAGCCACTCGGCGCGGCACTCCTGCGCGGGCTCTACCATCGTCATTACTGGGAGCTGCCGGTGAAGGAGGGCAATGTGATCCTGCTGGTGCCGGCCGACCTCGACCAGACCCTTGACCAGGCCGGCCTGCGGGCCCGCGCCGAGGCCCTGGCGCCGCGCCTGGGCTACTCGCTGCAACCGTTGATCGAGGTGATTCGTCCGGCATCCTGAATAAAACGTTTCAGCTATCAGCCCCAGTGTCAGGCACTCCTGGGGCCTTGGAGTTCGGCAAGGCTTGTCGTTCCAAGGCTTGCGCTCGTCGTTTTCCGAAAAAAGGTCTCACGGAGGCGACAAAATCGGGTATAGTGCGCGCCGGTCTTTCAACGGACCTCGTTCAAGTCGTGCAATTCCCGAAGTCAGCTTCGGCTGCGCGTCCGCATCGCGGACTCTTCTTGGACGTTCTTTTATCTTCAATCGTTTTCGCAAATCCCCGCCGACAAAGCTGCCAGGGTGACCTTCGGGTCTTACAAGGCATGTGCAGCTTTGGAGCATGGGTCTTTGCGGATGCACTTAGAGGCAGACCCATGACCCAGGAAATCGGCGGCTTCGCCGCTCTCAATCTTCACCCAAGTATTGTTGCCGCCGTAATCGCTACTGGCTACGAAGAGCCTTCGGCCATTCAGCAACAATCCATCCCGATCATTCTCGCCGGTCATGACATGATCGGCCAGGCGCAGACCGGTACCGGCAAAACCGCCGCTTTCGCTCTGCCCATCCTGAATCGTATCGACCCGAGCAAGCGCGAGCCGCAAGCCCTGATCCTGGCGCCAACCCGTGAGTTGGCGCTGCAAGTAGCCACCGCTTTTGAAACCTACGCCAAGCAGATGCCGGGCGTTACCGTGGTGGCTGTATATGGTGGTGCCCCGATGGGCCCACAACTCAAAGCAATCCGCAACGGCGCGCAAATCGTCGTCGCTACCCCTGGCCGTCTGTGCGACCACCTGCGTCGCGACGAGAAAGTCCTGGCTACCGTGAACCACCTGGTTCTCGACGAAGCCGACGAAATGCTGAAACTGGGCTTCATGGATGACCTGGAAGTCATCTTCAAGGCCATGCCGGAAAGCCGTCAGACTGTTCTGTTCTCGGCCACCCTGCCTGCCTCGATCCGTGCCATCGCCGAGCGCCACCTGCGCGAGCCGAAGCACGTCAAGATCCAGACCAAGACCCAGACCGTAACTGCCATCGAGCAGGCTCACCTGATGGTCCACGCCGACCAGAAGGTTTCCGCCGTCCTGCGTCTGCTGGAAGTCGAGGAATTCGACGCGCTGATCGCTTTCGTGCGCACCAAGCAGGCCACCCTGGATCTGGCGAGCGCTCTTGAAGCCAAAGGCTACAAGGCTGCTGCACTGAACGGTGACATCGCCCAGAACCAGCGTGAGCGCGTTATCGACTCGCTCAAGGATGGTCGCCTGGACATCGTCGTCGCTACCGACGTCGCTGCCCGTGGTCTGGACGTACCGCGCATCACTCACGTGTTCAACGTTGACATGCCGTACGACCCGGAATCCTACGTTCACCGTATCGGCCGTACTGGCCGTGCCGGTCGCGAAGGCCGTGCCCTGCTGCTGGTCACTCCACGTGAGCGCCGCATGCTGCAGGTGATCGAGCGTGTTACCGGTCAGAAAGTTGCCGAAGTTCGCCTGCCGAACGGCCAGGCAGTTCTCGATGCCCGCATCAAGAAACTGACCAACAGCCTGGCGCCGCTGGTTGCTGACGCAGAATCGACCCATGGTGATCTGCTGGATCGCCTGACCGCCGATATCGGTTGCAGCCCACGTGCCCTGGCCGCTGCGCTGCTGCGCAAGGCCACCAACGGTCAGGCCCTGACCCTGGAAGCTGTAGAGAAAGAGCAGCCGCTGGTTCCGACCTCCGCTCCGCGCGAGCGTACCGGTGAGCGTTCGGAGCGTGGCGAGCGTGAGCGTCGTGCGCCGATCCCGCTGGGTGAAGGCCGTGCGCGTTGCCGTACCGCTCTGGGTGCTCGCGATGGTATCGCCGCGAAAAACCTGCTGGGCGCGATCCTCAACGAAGGCGGCTTGGCCCGTGAAGCTATCGGTCGCATCCAGGTGCGCGACAGCTTCAGCCTGGTTGAACTGCCGGAAGATGGTCTGGAGCGTCTGCTGACCAAGCTCAAGGACACCCGCGTTGCCGGTAAGCAGTTGAAACTGCGCCGTTATCGCGAAGACTGATCCGCGAGTAAATAAAAAATCCCCGACTGGTTCGGGGATTTTTTTTGCCTGTGAGATGACGGAAGGTTGGGCAAGGTCAATCGAAGCGGTAGATGTCCATTCCCAGCGCACCTAGCGTAAAGCCCTGGTGTTCGATGCCGAATCGTTCACCCGCGGCCCGGGCGAAGTACAACGGCAGCAGGTGCTCATCGCTTGGATGGTTGCGAACGGCGAAGGGCGCCTGGCGCCGATAGTCGAGCAGAGCGGCGCTATCATTGGCTGTCAGTTTTTCCACCATCCAGTCACGAAACGCCAGGGCCCAGGGCGCGGCGCCGTTATCCCTGGCGCGCCAGTCCAGCTCGCCCAGGTTGTGAGTGATGCTGCCGGAGCCGATCAACAACACGCCTTCTTTCCGCAGCGGGGCCAGGGCACGACCCACGCGCTCCTGGAAGACCGGGCCGAGCAGGCTGGGCAGGGAAACCTGCACCACCGGAATATCGGCCGCCGGGTACATCAGCGACAGCGGGACCCAGGCACCGTGGTCGAACGGGCGCTTTGGATCGAGGCCGGTGGGCAGGCCGGCGTCTGCAAGCATCGCGACCAGGCGCTCAGCCAGTACGGGCTCGCCGGGCGCCGGGTACTGCACGGCGTACAGCGCTTGTGGAAAACCACCGAAGTCATGCCAGGTGGCGGGATTTGGGGCGCTGGTCACCCAGAGGTCGTGGCTTTCCCAGTGTGCCGACACCACCACGATGGCTGTTGGCTGAGGTAGTTCGGCAGCCAGTCGGGCCAAGGCCGGGCCGCTTTCGCCCGGTTCCAGGGCCAGCATGGGAGATCCGTGGGAAATGAACAGGCTGGGGAGCATCTCGGAAGTCCTGAGGGTTATGATGGCCACCATCTTCAGGCAGATCATTGATCTAAATCTAATATAAGTTTTCGCAGTATTTGATCGAATTATTCGAGGTCGGCATGCACGCGGATTTTTGGCACAAGCGCTGGGAGCGCAACCAGATCGGTTTCCATCAGGAGCAGGTCAATTCCTATCTGGCGCAGTACTGGTCGTCACTGGGTATCAACGCCGGTGGGCGGGTGCTGGTGCCGCTGTGTGGCAAAAGCCTGGATCTGGCCTGGCTGGCGGGGCAGGGGCTGCGGGTGCTGGGGGTGGAGTTGTCGCAGCGTGCCGTGGAGGACTTTTTTGCCGAGCAGCAACTGGAGCCCGAGTGCTTCGAGCATGGCGCCTTCACTTGCTATCGCAGTGAAGGCATCGAGCTCTGGTGCGGAGACTTTTTCCAGTTGAGCGCCGCCGATGTGGCTGATTGCGTCGGCCTGTACGACCGCGCCGCGCTGATCGCCCTGCCATCGGAGATGCGCGAGCGTTACGCAGCGCATCTGAATGCGATCCTGCCTACAGGCTGTGGGGCTGTGCTGGTGACCATGGATTACGATCAGTCACAACTGGACGGGCCTCCGTTCGCCGTCACCGATGACGAGGTGCGGCGACTGTTCACGCCGCGTTGGCAGATCCTCGCCGAGGACGAGCAGGACATTCTCGGCCAGAGCTGGAAGTTTCTCCAGGCGGGCGTCAGCCGGTTGCTGGAGCGGGTCTACGTCCTGCGAGGCTGAGGCGGGATGAAAAAAGGGCGACCATTGCGGGTCGCCCTTTTTCGTTTCAGTGTCGCTTAGCCGCGACGGCGCAGTGCTTCGATGCGTTCTTCCAGCGGCGGGTGGCTCATCAGCAGGCCAGCCAGGCCCTGCTTCAGGCCGCCGTTGATGCCGAAGGCATTCAAGGTGCTCGGCATCTGCACCGGTATGCCCTGTTCCGAGCGCAGGCGCTGCAGTGCGCTGATCATCGCGCCAGTACCGGCGAGGCGGGCACCTGCGTCGTCGGCGCGGTATTCGCGTTTGCGCGAGAACCACATGACGATGATGCTGGCGAGGATGCCCAGGATCAGTTCGGCAACGATGGTCGCGACATAGTAGGCAATGCCCTGGCCTTCTTCGTTCTTGAAGATAACCTTGTCGACGAAGTTGCCGATGATCCGCGCGAAGAACATCACGAAGGTGTTCACCACGCCCTGCACCAGCGCCATGGTCACCATGTCGCCATTGGCGACGTGGCCGATCTCGTGGGCCAGCACTGCACGGACTTCGTCGCGCGAGAAGCGCTCCAGCAAGCCCTGGCTGACCGCGACCAGCGCGTCGTTGCGGTTCCAGCCGGTAGCGAAGGCGTTGGCCTCGTAGGCCGGGAAGACACCCACCTCCGGCATCTTGATACCGGCATTGCGCGACAGCTCCTCGACGGTCTGCAGCAGCCATTGCTCATGACCGGTGCGCGGCTGGGTGATGATCTGGGTGCCAGTGCTCATCTTCGCCATCCACTTCGAGATGAGCAGCGAGATCAGCGAGCCGGCGAAGCCGAACACCGCACAGAACACCAGCAGTTGATCGAGCTTGAGGTCAACCCCGTTTGCCGCCATGAACCCATTGAAGCCGAACAGGCTCAGGGTGATGCTGGCGACCAACACGACCGCAAGGTTAGTGGCCACAAACAGCAAAATGCGCATCATGGTTGTTACGTTCTCCTGACGGATAGATATGTAGCGTATGCGGGTATATAAGGTGCGCGCCTTTGGGATTCAACCGAGCGACTATTTCAAACTGTGTACATGTCAGGGAGACGGACACACCAATCCAACCCGCGGTCCAGAGCCGCAGGTAGGAAAGGGGGAAGTAATAGGGGAAAGTACCTGCGCCTTTTCAGACACAGGTATGACTGTAGGCTACTGCTGATAAGTCTTCAGGAAATTTCCGATGCGACCGATGGCCTGCTCAAGATCGTCGACGCGCGGCAAGGTCACCACGCGGAAGTGATCCGGCCACGGCCAGTTGAAGGCGGTGCCCTGGACGATCAACAGTTTTTCCGAGAGCAGCAGGTCGAGGGCGAATTTCTCGTCGTTCAGGATCGGACAGACTTTCGGGTCGATCCGCGGGAACGCATAAAGCGCACCCATCGGCTTGACGCAACTGACGCCCGGGATGTCGTTGAGCAGTTCCCAGGTACGGTTGCGCTGTTCCAGCAGGCGGCCTTGCGGCAGGACCAGGTCGTTGATGCTCTGGTAACCGCCAAGGGCGGTCTGGATGGCGTGCTGGGACGGCACGTTGGCGCACAAACGCATGTTGGCCAGGATGTCGAGGCCTTCGATGTAGCTCTGGGCGTGTTGCTTGGGCCCGGAGATGATCAGCCAGCCGGAGCGGAAACCGGCCACGCGATAGGACTTGGACAGGCCGTTGAAGGTCAGGCAGAGCAGGTCAGGCGCCAGGGATGCGCTGCTGATGTGTATGGCTTCGTCGTAGAGGATCTTGTCGTAGATCTCGTCGGAGAACACCACCAGGTTGTGCTGGCGCGCCAGTTCAAGCATGCCCAGCAGCACTTCGCGAGAGTACACGGAGCCGGTGGGGTTGTTCGGGTTGATGATCACCATGGCCTTGGTGTTGGGGGTGATCTTGGCCTTGATGTCTTCCAGGTCAGGGAACCAGTCGGCCTGCTCGTCGCACAGGTAATGCACCGGCCGGCCGCCGGCCAGGCTGACCGCAGCGGTCCACAGCGGGTAGTCCGGGGCCGGGATCAGCACTTCGTCGCCATTGTTGAGCAGGGCCTGCATCGACATCACGATCAGTTCGGAAACGCCGTTGCCGAGGTAGATGTCCTCGATGCCGACACCGTCGATCTGCTTCTGCTGGCAGTACTGCATGACCGCCTTGCGGGCGCTGAACAGGCCTTTGGAGTCGCTGTAGCCCTGGGCGGTCGGCAGATTGCGGATCACATCCTGGAGAATTTCTTCTGGCGCCTCGAAGCCAAAGGGCGCGGGGTTGCCGATATTCAGCTTGAGGATGCGATGGCCTTCCTCTTCCAGTCGCTTGGCGTGCTTGAGCACCGGGCCGCGAATGTCATAGCAGACGTTGGCGAGCTTGTTCGATTTGCTGACCTGCATGATGTGATCCCGTTTGGAAAAGATCGCCGCGCACTGCGCTTTGAAAAGGTTTGAAATGCGAGTAACGCGGGTGCCAGACTGACGCCTGAATTGAGGCGCAATAATACGTGCCACCCGTACAGACGAAAAGAAGCTGCACGGGCTTTTTGATTTGCCGAGGCCTGCACATGCAAAAGTTAGAGAAAACCCTTGAAGAATGGCGTGCGATGCTCGACCCCGATCAGTATCAGGTTTGTCGCCTGAAAGGTACCGAGCGCCCGTTCAGCGGCAAGTACAACGCGACCCGGACCGATGGCGTCTACCATTGCATCTGCTGCCAGGCCCCACTGTTCGATTCCAAGGCAAAATTCGACTCCGGCTGTGGCTGGCCGAGCTTCTACGAGCCGATCGAAGACAGCGCGATGATCGAGATACGTGATACCTCCCACGGGATGATCCGTACCGAAGTCACCTGTGCCCAGTGTGATGCCCATTTGGGTCATGTATTCCCCGACGGACCGCCACCCACCGGACTGCGTTACTGCATCAACTCGGTGTGCCTGGACCTGGTACCGCGCTGAAAACGCGTTCATTCAATTAAGGAGCGATGTGAATGGCTGGTGAATTGCTGAATATCCCCTGCACCACCATCAAGGGTGAGCAGAAGACCCTGGCGGACTTTCCCGCCAAGGCGGTGTTGGTCGTCAATACCGCCAGCCAATGCGGTTTCACACCCCAGTACAAGGGGCTCGAAGCGCTTTGGCAACACTATCGCGAGCAGGGCCTGGTGGTGCTGGGTTTCCCTTGCAATCAGTTCGGCAAGCAGGAGCCGGGTGACGAGACGGCCATTTCGCAGTTCTGCGAGCTGAACTTCGGGGTCAGCTTCCCGCTGTTCAGGAAGGTCGACGTCAATGGCGCCGATGCCCATCCGCTGTTCGTCGAGTTGAAAAAGCGCGCGCCTGGCCTGTTGGGTTCGAAGGGGATCAAGTGGAACTTCACCAAGTTCCTCCTCGATCCGCGAACCGGCACCGTCTCCCGTTATTCGCCCACCACCAAGCCTGATGCCCTGAGCGCCGATATCGAGGCGCTGCTCAAATAATGACCGGCGGCACCCAATGGTCGATCACGGCCAGCAGTTCCTCGCGGCGGAACGGCTTCGCCAGATAGTCGTTCATCCCCGCCGCCCGGCAGCGCTCGCGCTCTTCGGGCATGGCGTTGGCTGTGAGGGCCACGATCGGCAGGTTCGGCCAGCGTCCGCTCTGGCGGATGCGTCGGCTGGCTTCGTAGCCATCCATCACCGGCATGTTGCAGTCCATCAGTACCAGATCAAAACTCCCGTTTTCCAATTGCTCCAGGGCGTCGGCGCCGTGTGCGGCGACGCTCACTTCGCAGCCGAGCTTGCCCAGCATGCCCTTGGCCACCAGTTGGTTGACCGGGTTGTCCTCGACCAGCAGGATCCGTGCCCGGCGCACGCTGGCAGGTTTTTCGGCTTGTTTGGTGGGGGCGCCTTCATCGACGCGCGAAAGCACCCGGCGCAGTGCCTGATACAACGCGCTCCGGGCCAGGGGACGGGCCTGTTGCTGTAGCGGGGCGAGGCTGGTGGCCTGGTCGCCGGGCAGGAAATTGCCGTAGGCAGTGATCAGCAGGATTGGCGCCTTGAGGGCCGGGCGCAGGCTCATCAGGCTGTCCAGATCGTCGGTAATCAGCAGGTCCGGGTTGCTGTCGCCAAGCTCGTCGATACGATCGTGCCGCTGATAATTCACGCCCCAGCGCGGCAGCAGGGTTTGCAGCAACTCGGCCAGCCCGCTGTTGGCGCTGCTGAGGGCGATCACGTTGCCGTGGAGGCGCTCGTAGGTGACGGCGCCGGTATGGCTCGGCAGTGGCAGTTCGGCGCTGAACTGGCTGCCGAAACCGCTTTCGGAACTGATGCTCAGGCGTCCCTGCATGGCTTCGCAGAGGTTGTTGGTCAGGGTCAGGCCCAGGCCTGTGCCGCCGTATTGGCGGGTAATTCCGGCGGCGGCCTGGATGAAGGGCTGGAAAATCCTGGTCTGGGCTTCCGGGGCGATGCCGATGCCGGTGTCACAGACATCGATGCGCACGCCGCCATTGTAGGTGCTCAGGCGCACATCCACCCGTCCGAAGCGGGTGAACTTGAGGGCGTTGGACAGCAGGTTGCTGACGATCTGCCTGACCCGGGTCGGGTCGCCGAGCACCATGGCGGGGAATGTCGGGTCGATCAGGCACGTCAGTTCGACGTTGGGCGCGGTGTTTTGCGACAGCAGGTTAGCGGTGTCTTCCACCAGGGCGCCGAGGTCGAAGGGGATTCGCTCCAGTTCAAGCTGGCCGGCGTCGAACTTGGACAGATCAAGAATATCGTTGAGCAACTCCACCAGCACCTTGCCCGAATCATGGGCGATGGCCAGTTGTTGACGTTGTTCGGCGTTGAGCGGGCTGTCCAGCGACAGCGCGATCATGCCGAGCAGGCCGTTCAGCGGTGTGCGGATTTCATGGCTCATATTGGCCAGGAAGGCGGCGCGGGCCTGGGCCATGTCCAGCGCGCGTCGTCGCGCGTCTTCCAGTTCCTCATTGGACTGGCTCAGGCGCGTGTTGCTGGCCTTCAGTTCGTCGGTGCGGGCGGAAACAATGTTTTCCAGCTCATTGAGGTATTCGGTCAGGCGGTTCTCGGCATTGCGCCGCTGCTTGATCTCGGTGGCCATGGTGACGAACTGCTGGTTGGCGACCTTGACCAGCACGCCGATCTCATCATGCTCATGGCCGACGGGGAAGGGCAGCTTGCCCTGGTTGGGGTCGTGCGGGTCACTGCTGCTCAGGGAACTGATCACCCGCACCAAGGGTTTGGTCAGCATCATATAGAAGAGCGCGAGGAGAATGCCGGTCAGCACCAGGCTGCGCACGAAGCCGTTGAGCAGCGTCACTTCGGCCCGTTTGAGGAAGCGGCTGCCGAAGGCGAAGGTGTCGACATCCAGGTACAGCGTGCCGAGGTATTCGTCCGGCATGTGGCTGAGATACAGGCGATTCTTGAACTGGCGGTTGTTGCCAAACAGGAAGTCGCTGAAAACGCGGTAAGCGCTTTCCTGGCGAGGGCGCTGCATGTCGGCGAGGACCGTGTCGTTGTTGTCGACCAGTTGGGCGCGGATGATGGCGGGCGATTGCAGCAGGCCGAGGGTCAGCTCCTGGGCCAGCTCGGCGTCGATGTTGTAGGCGATGCGCGAAGCGGTGTTGTGGCTGATATCCAGCAATGCCTGCATCTCGCGGTTGATGGAGGCGTCTTCGCTGGCATAATCGATCCCGATCTGGATGAAACTGAGCAATGTCCCCAGGATGAAGCCGACGAGGACTGTCAACCGGGCTTGCTTGTACGACAGGCGATTGGTGAACTTGATATCCATGGTCCCGAGCCAGTTCCACATTCCATGCGCTGCGCAAGCATAGCCGATCAACCCCGGCTGCTGGCATGTACTGTCGCACATTCAGCTTGCTCCTTTTCGCCTGAATATGACTTGAGGAATTCTCGTGGACCCTCGTTTGACCGCATTTCTCGAACGTGCCGAAAGTGTCCTGGCCCGCCTCGAACCGCTGTTGCCGGCGCTGCGCCCGGAAATCGACTGGAGCCGCTGCCTGGCGGCGCGTTGGCAGCGCGATGGGCGCAGCGGTTACCTGTCGCCGCTGGAAGTGAGCCTGGACATTCGGTTGTCTGACCTGATCGGGGTCGATCAGCAGCGCGACCAGCTCGGGCGCAACACCCGCCAGTTTCTCGATGGCGTGCCCGCCAACCACGCGCTGCTGTGGGGCTCGCGCGGCACCGGTAAATCCTCGTTGGTCCGTGCGCTGCTGGCCGAGCACGCCGACGCCGGTTTGCGTCTGATCGAGATCGAGCGTGATCACCTCGCGGACCTGCCGCGGGTGGTGGAGCAATTGCACACGTTGCCGCAGCGTTTCGTGCTGTTCTGCGACGACCTGTCGTTCGAGGCCGGCGAGGGCGATTACCGGGTGCTCAAGAGCGTGCTGGACGGCTCGCTCGAACAGGCCCCGGATAATGTGGTGCTGTACGCCACCTCCAACCGCCGGCACCTGGTGCCGGAGAAACAGAGCGACAACGAAAACTGGAAGATGGTGGATGGCGAACTGCACCCCAGCGAGGCGGTAGAAGACAAGATCGCCTTGTCTGACCGTTTCGGCCTGTGGTTGTCGTTCTATCCGTTTACCCAGGAGCATTTCCTCAATGTGGTCGAGCACTGGATCCGCGAACTGGCCAAGGGGCCGGGTCTGGTCTGGGCGCGCGACGAGGACCTGGAAAAGGCCGCAATTCGCTGGGCAACCGGTCGCGGTAATCGAAATGGCCGCTGTGCCTACCAGTTCGCCCGCTACTGGGTCGGACTCAAACTGCTGGAGCAACACAAATGATCGACTTGAATGCGGCGGGAGCGGGGCTTGGCGGCTACGCGCTGCTGGCGGCGCAACTGGAAGCCTTGCTCTCGGGCGAGCGTGACTTCATCGCCAATGCCGCACAGTTTTCCGCCTTCCTCTATAACCAGGTCGATGACCTGAACTGGGCGGGCTTCTACCTCAATCGCGATGGCGAACTGGTGCTGGGGCCTTTCCAGGGTCAGGTCGCCTGTGTGCGAATCGCTTTCGGCCGGGGTGTGTGCGGCGCCGCCGCTGCCAGTCTGCAGACCCAACGGGTCGAGGATGTCCATGCGTTTCCTGGGCACATCGCTTGCGACAGTGCCTCGAACAGTGAGTTGGTGATTCCTCTGGTCAAGGACGGACGCCTGATTGGCGTGCTGGATCTGGACAGTCCGAAGCTCGCACGCTTTACCGTCGAGGATCAGGCGGGGCTGGAGCATCTGGCGGGGATTTTCCTGCAGGCGACCGATTGCTGATTGGCGATTGGCGGAGACAGAAGAGGGGCCATTGCGGCCCCTCTTTCTTTGTATCTGATGTTCTCAGTCGTAGATGACTTTCTTCTTCCAGTTTTCTTCTTCGTCCGTCTTCAGGCCTTCGGTCAGTGCGTTGACGTCGCTCTCGGTCGGCTCGATGGTGTCCAGCACCATGGCATTGGCGCGGGCCAGAAGCTTTTCCATGTATTCCAGTTGTTCGCGGTACTGCGCGGGCTCCGGCTGCTTGCGCAGGTATTGCACGCCGCGTTCGAAAGCGAGGCGGGCGTGCCCGGGCTGGTTTTGCTGCAAGGCGGCCTGACCCAGGTTATTGAAGAACTCGATATGCAGCTTGACCAGGATGTGGCGGATTTCCTTGACCCAGTACTTGGCTTCGTTGGTGGCCAGGAAGCCTTCCTGGCAGGCACGGACGACCTGGCTGTGCAGAGCTTCCAGAAGGAAGCGGATATCCTTGGCGCGGGCTTCGGTCTGGATCGGGCCGGGCGGGTTGCTGACCGGCAGCGATTCGCCCTGGGCGATCAGGGCTTCCAGCTCGGCGATACGGCTCTGGATATTGCTGTTGTGCTTGTCCAGCGACAGTTGGCGCTGGTTGAGGTTGAGTTCAAGGCGAGTCAGCAGCAGCTTGAGCGCCGGCGTCATCAACTGGCCCGGGAACGTTTCGGTGATCTCGCCACAACGCCGCAAGCGTTCGGCCAGCTCGACTTTCAGTCGCGCCCGCTCCAGCTTGTTGTTCTCGACTACGTTATTCAGATAGCCGATCACGATGAGTAAGGCGATACCCGCCACGATAAGCAGGGTAATCAATAGTGGTGTCACCGTTCACGCCTCGTCAGTCAGGGTTACCGATTGAGTGTAGTGGCTTCCCTATTGCCCGGATAGAGCAGTTTGGCGGAAGCTGGAGGAGGATTGATGGCAATTTGCCCTGTGTCACACTTGGGCAATTGTTTTACCGTCCTTTCCTCTATCGGCAGGGACGGCTGGAAGAATAGGGCGGGCGGCTTGCCCGGGCGGTCCTAAACACGGCGAAGTCATTGATTTAAATAAATTTCTAATTGGGGGTTGACGACCTTTCAAAGCATCCCTAGAATGCGCGCCACTTGCAGCGTAAAGCACACAGCGAAACGCGGCAGGGAGTGAAGTTGTAGCGTGTCCCCTTCGTCTAGTGGCCTAGGACACCGCCCTTTCACGGCGGTAACAGGGGTTCGAGTCCCCTAGGGGACGCCAATGCGGGAATAGCTCAGTTGGTAGAGCACGACCTTGCCAAGGTCGGGGTCGCGAGTTCGAGTCTCGTTTCCCGCTCCAGTTTACAAAGGCGTTGCTTAACGGCAGGGCTTGTAAAGAAATCCAGGGTTCAATCTTCAGGATTAAACTCTGGTCACTGAAACATGCGATGCATGTTTTGGGCAGAGTCCCCTTCGTCTAGTGGCCTAGGACACCGCCCTTTCACGGCGGTAACAGGGGTTCGAGTCCCCTAGGGGACGCCAATATGCGGGAATAGCTCAGTTGGTAGAGCACGACCTTGCCAAGGTCGGGGTCGCGAGTTCGAGTCTCGTTTCCCGCTCCAAATATGGTGCTACAGGATTCAATCGAGTCCTGTAGCCAAGAAAAAAGGACCTTCGGGTCCTTTTTTCGTTTCTGCGGAAAAATCCATTCACGTCTAGCGGGCCCGAAAGCGGGCTTCGTCGTTGTGCGCCATCAAACATTCAGGCAAAAAAAACGCCGCTTCAATGAGCGGCGTCTTTATCAGTGCTTGCTGTCGTTGAGCGACATGCTCAGCAGTTGTTTTTCCTGGTTCCAGTCAAACGGCTCTTCATTCTGTTCGGCATCGTAGCGGCGTTCTTCCAGGGCCTGGTACAGGTCCAGTTCGTCGTCCGGCATGAAATGCAGGCAATCACCGCCAAAGAACCACAACAGGTCGCGCGGTACCAGGTGGGCGATCTGTGGATAACGTTGAATGACCTGGCACATCAGGTCCTGGCCCAGGTACTGGCTTTCCAGCGGATCGTGGGGCAGTTGCTCCAGCAGATCGTCGAAGCGTTCGAGGAACAGGCCGTGACTTTCCTCCGGCACTTGTTCGGCTTCGCCCAGGGCGACGAGGATGCTGCGCAGGTGGTTGAGCAGGGCGAGATGGTAGTCCAGGTGTGCATTGGCCATGCTGGCGATCCTCTAAAGCAAAAACGGGCGCGGGAGTATACGGCTCCCGACGCCCGATGTCCCGGTCGGATTGTGCTCAGCGCACCTTGCCTTCGACAGGCAACAATTCCTCCTTGGTGAAGGCATCGACGTCGATGACGCGTCTGCGTGCGGTTTCGGCGGCGTGCAACTGACTGGCTTGTTCGGCATCAATGACGCCCGCTCGCACGGCCGCGTCGATCAACGGTTCGCCGGCCTCCACGGTCAGTTCGCCATTTTTCAGGGCGTGGCGTAACTGTTTGTGCAATGCGGCGCTGTCGGCAAGCAGTTGGCTGGCGTGCTGCAGGGCACCGACCGGATCCTGCGCATCGGTCGGGCGATAACAGCCGGCGAGCAAGGCTTCCAGGGCCGGATCGCCGGCGGCGCGGCCGATCAGTGCGGCGATTTCCGCGTCCAGTTCATCGCTGGGGCCGGTATGGCGCCGGCCGAAGGGGAACACGATCAGCCGCAAGGCGCCGCCGAGCAGGCGACTCGGGAAGTTATCAAGCAGGCGGTCCAGAGCTTTCTCCGCCTGGCCGAGGCTTTCTTCCATGGCCCAGCGCAGCAGCGGTTGCAGGTGTTCCGGTGAATTCAGGTCGTGATAACGCTTGAGCGCCGCCGAACTCAGGTACAGATGACTGAGGACATCGCCCAGTCGTGCGGACAACCGTTCACGCCGCTTCAGCTCGCCGCCCAGCAGCATCATGCACAGATCCGCCAGCAGGGCGAAGGCCGCGGCCTGGCGATTGAGTGCGCGGAAATAGCCCTGGCTCAGAGCGTCACCCGGCGCTTTTTCAAAATGCCCCAGCCCAAGCCCGAGCACCAGCGTGCTGGCAGCATTGCCCACGGCGAAACCGATATGCCGCAGCAGCAAGGTGTCGAATTCCTTGAGCGCCTGCTCATGGTCTTCCCGTCCCGCCAGCGCCATTTCCTTGAGAACGAACGGATGGCAGCGAATTGCACCCTGGCCGAAGATCATCAGGTTGCGCGAGAGAATGTTCGCGCCTTCGACCGTGATGAAGATCGGCGCGCCTTGCCAACTGCGCCCCAGGTAATTGTTCGGGCCCATGATGATGCCCTTGCCGCCATGGATATCCATGGCGTGCTGGATGCATTCGCGACCGCGCTCGGTCAGGTGGTACTTGAGGATCGCCGAGAGTACCGACGGTTTCTCGCCAAGGTCCACGGCCTTGGCGGTCAGAATTCGCGCGCTGTCCATCAGCCAGGCATTGCCGCCGATACGTGCGAGGGATTCCTGGATGCCTTCGAAGGCTGCCAGCGGCACGTTGAACTGTTCACGAATCTGCGCGTATTGGCCGCTGACCAGGCTGGTGAATTTGGCTGCACCGGTGCCTACCGCCGGCAGGGAAATCGAGCGTCCCACCGACAGGCAGTTCATCAGCATCATCCAGCCTTTGCCGAGCATGTCCTGGCCGCCAATCAGGAAGTCCAGCGGCACGAACACGTCCTTGCCGGCGTTGGGGCCGTTCATGAATGCCGCGCCCAGCGGGTGGTGACGCTTGCCGATGTCGACACCGGGCGTGTCGGTCGGAATCAGCGCCAGGCTGATTCCCAGCTCTTCCTTGTCACTCAACAGATGGTCAGGGTCATAAGCCTTGAAGGCGAGGCCCAGCAGAGTTGCGACCGGTCCGAGGGTGATGTAGCGCTTTTCCCAGTTCAGGCGCAGACCCAGGACTTCCTGCCCTTGCCACTGTCCTTTGCAAATGATGCCGGTGTCGGGCATGGCACCGGCATCGGACCCGGCGAGGGGACCCGTGAGGGCGAAGCAGGGGATTTCCTCGCCACGGGCGAGGCGGGGCAGGTAGTGGTTACGTTGCTCATCGGTGCCGTAGTGCAGCAGCAATTCTGCGGGGCCGAGGGAGTTGGGCACCATCACGGTGGAGGCGAGGTCGCCGCTGCGGGTGGCCAGTTTCATTGCTACCTGCGAGTGGGCGTAGGCGGAAAAGCCCTTCCCACCGTACTCCTTGGGAATGATCAGGGCGAAGAAGCCATGTGCCTTGATATGCGCCCAGGCTTCAGCGGGCAGGTCCATGTCCTGGCCGATCTGCCAGTCGCTGACCATGGCGCAGAGTTCTTCGGTGGGGCCGTCGATGAATGCCTGTTCCTCGGCGCTCAGTTCGGCCTTTGGATAACTCAGCAGCGTGTTCCAGTCCGGGCGACCGCTGAACAGTTCGCCGTCCCACCACACGGTGCCGGCGTCGATCGCTTCGCGCTCGGTGGTCGACATGGGCGGCAGGGTGCGCTGGAACCAGTTGAACATCGGCGCGGTAAACAGCTTGCGGCGCAGGTCCGGGAGCAGCAGAGGCGCGGCGATAGCGGCCACCACCAGCAGGAGCAGGACGGTCAGCCAGCCAGGCGCCCGCGAAAAGATACCCATCGCCAGCACGTAGGCCGCGATGAGCGCCAGGGCCGGCAACGCCGGTGTCCGTCGGTGCGCCAGCCAGGCCGAGCCCAGCACGAGCACCACTAACCACAACAGCAACATAGTCTTTCCTCCTGGAAACCTTGCACGTGTCAGTACGTCCCACAGAGCGTAGCCGGCCTCTGCCGAACGGCATTGTCTGAACAGTGACAGGTTGTTGGCGGTGGAGTTCGCCGGGACTGCTCGGCGATTGCCTGGGCGTCACGCTGGAGTAGACTGGGCGTCCCTTGCAGATATCAGGATGTCGTCATGCTCAAGATCTGGGGCCGGAAGAATTCCAGCAACGTCAGGAAAGTATTGTGGTGCGCACAGGAACTGGGGCTGGATTTCCAGTCTGTGGACGCCGGTGGTGCGTTCGGGCAGGTCAATGAACCGCACTATCGCGCACTCAACCCCAATGGTCTGGTGCCGATGATCGAAGATGATGGCCTGGTGCTCTGGGAGTCCAATGCCATCGTGCGGTATCTGGGTGCGAAACATGCACCGGGCACCGCCTGGTATCCGGAGGATCCGGTCGAGCGCGCCAAGGCCGACAAGTGGATGGACTGGACCACGTCGTCGCTGGCGACGCCATTTCGCCCATTGTTCTGGGGCATCCTGCGTACGCCGGAAGACCAGCGTGACTGGGTGGCGATCAATGCCGCGCACAAGACCTGCGCGCAACTGCTGTCGATTGCCGACGAGACATTGGCGTCGCAACCCTTCCTTTCCGGCCAAGAGCCGGGCATGGGGGATATCCCCCTGGGCTGCTTCGCCTACGCCTGGTTCGAGATGCCCATCGAGCGGCCGGAGATGCGTCACCTGCGCGCCTGGTACGAGCGCCTGCGCGAGCGTCCGGCCTACCAGGCGGCGGTCATGACCGCGCTGACCTGAAAGCTTCGCTCAATGCGATAGTTATTATCGATAGGCTTGACTGTACTTGTGTGGCCGGGGCTTGCACCATGGCCCGCATTAATGCGACGGGTGCGCCCGTTCGCCGCCTGACTCACGAACAATTCCAACGGTGCAAAAAACCGCTATGAGTTCTGCTCTGTCCATTCGGCAGCTAACCAAGACCTACGGCAACGGCTTCCAGGCCCTCAAGGGCATTGATCTGGACGTCGCCGAAGGTGACTTCTTCGCGTTGCTCGGCCCCAACGGCGCCGGCAAATCCACAACCATCGGCATTCTCTCGACCCTGGTGAACAAGACCAGCGGCAGCGTCAGTGTCTTCGGTCACGACCTGGACCGCCAGCCCGCCGCGCTCAAGCGCAGCATCGGCGTGGTGCCCCAGGAGTTCAACTTCAACCAGTTCGAAAAGACCTTCGACATCGTCGTCACCCAGGCCGGCTACTACGGTATTCCGCCGAAGGTGGCCAACGAGCGCGCCGAGCAATATCTGACGCAACTGGGGCTGTGGGACAAGCGCGATGTGCCGTCGCGCTCGCTGTCGGGTGGCATGAAGCGCCGGTTGATGATCGCCCGCGCGCTGATCCATCAGCCTCGTCTGCTGATCCTCGACGAGCCGACTGCGGGTGTGGATATCGAGCTGCGCCGTTCGATGTGGGGCTTCCTCACCGAACTGAACCAGCAGGGCATCACCATCATCCTGACCACGCACTACCTGGAAGAGGCTGAACAGTTGTGTCGCAACATCGGCATCATCGATCACGGCACCATTGTCGAAAACACCAGCATGCGCCAGCTGCTGGGCAAGCTGCATGTCGAAACCTTCGTGCTCGACCTGAAGCATGACCTGGCGCAGACGCCACAATTGGCCGGTTATCCCTGCCGCCTGATCAATCCGCACACCCTGGAAGTCCAGGTCGACAAGGAAGTGGGCATCACCGCGCTGTTCGGCCAACTGGCCTTGCAGAACATCGAAGTGATCAGCCTGCGCAACAAGACCAATCGTCTCGAGGAGTTGTTCGTGTCCCTGGTTGAAAAGAATCTCTCCAAGGTGGCGATATGAGCTCGGAACTGCGCGCCAATCTGGTCGCCCTCAACACCATCGTTTACCGCGAAGTACGTCGGTTCACCCGGATCTGGCCGCAGACCCTGCTGCCGCCGGCGATCACCATGGTTCTGTACTTCGTCATCTTCGGTAACCTTATCGGCCGGCAGATCGGTGACATGGGTGGCTTCACCTACATGGAGTACATCGTGCCGGGGCTGATCATGATGTCGGTGATCACCAACTCCTACGGCAACGTGGTGTCGAGCTTCTTCGGCAGCAAGTTCCAGCGCTCCATCGAAGAGCTGATGGTTTCGCCGGTCTCTCCGCACACCATTCTGATCGGCTACACCCTTGGCGGCGTGCTGCGCGGGCTGGCGGTGGGGGTGATCGTGACCTTGCTGTCGCTGTTCTTCACCCATCTGCAGGTGCATCACCTGGGGGTGACGGTGCTGGTGGTGTTGTTGACCGCGACGATCTTCTCGCTGCTGGGCTTCATCAACGCGGTCTTTGCGCGCAACTTCGACGATATCTCGATTATTCCGACATTCGTCCTGACGCCCCTGACCTACCTTGGCGGGGTGTTCTATTCGATCAACCTGCTGCCGCCGTTCTGGCAGACCGTGTCGATGGCCAACCCGGTGCTGCACATGGTCAACTCGTTCCGCTACGGCATTCTCGGCGTGTCCGATATCCGTATCGGCGTTGCCATCACCTTCATGCTGGTCGCCACCGCGGTGCTGTATTTCGGGTGTGTTCGCCTACTGATCAGCGGACGTGGAATGCGCAGCTGATTTCGCCTTGCGCCGGCGCCACTGCCGGCCTACCCACCAGCGCCAGTAGAGCATGGTCAGGCAGTAGGCCAGGGCGCCGAGCAGCACGCCGCACACTACCGAACCGAGAAGGAAGGGTTGCCACAATGTGGATAACTGGTCGGTGATCCATTCGAAGGTGATTTCTTCCGGCAGCGTGCGGGCCGGAATCTGCATCAACCAGGCGCCCATCTGATAGGTGCAATAGAACACCGGCGGCATGGTGATCGGATTGGTCAGCCAGACCAGGCTGACGGCGATCGGCATGTTGCCGCGCACCAGGATCGACAGGCTGGCAGCCAGCAACATCTGCATCGGAATCGGAATGAAGGCGGCGAAAATACCAACTGCCATGGCCCGGGCCACCGAATGACGATTGAGGTGCCAGAGGTTGGCGTCATGCAGCAGCCGACCGAGGAATCGTAAGGACTTGTGTTCCCGGATGCTCGTCGGATCGGGCATGTAGCGTTTGAAAAGTCGACGCGGCATGTGGGGTCTCGGCGGTCGGAAGTGGGCAAGTATGCACGTATTACAAGTAGTGACTATTCAGACTTTGTGACAATTAATAAGTGAGCGTTGGTCCGTGTTGATCTAAGCCTGCGGAGGGGTTTTGTTCAATCGGAGTGCAAATGACGCGCACAGGGATGTTGTCGCTCGCGCTCGGGCTGTTGTGCCTGAGATTCATGCCGGAGCTGCCGTCCGTCGGTTGGCTGGCCATCTTCGCGTTGCTGGGGCTGGTTTGCCTCTGGCGGCGCACCTTCCCGTTGGCGTTTTTCCTGCTTGGCCTGTGTTGGGCTTGTCTGTGCGCCCAGAGCGCGCTGAATGATCGTCTGTCGCGAGATCTGGATGGCCGCACGCTATGGCTCGAAGGGCAGGTGGTCGGGCTGCCGGAGCAGGGCGAGCGTGGTGTCCGTTTCGAGTTGGCCGAGGCGCAATCCCGCCGCGCCGAGCTACCGCATCTGCTGCGTTTGAGCTGGCCGGAGGGGCCGCCGGTCAGGAGTGGTGAGCGCTGGCGCCTGGCGGTGAGTCTCAAAAGCCCACACGGTTTGCTCAATCCTCATGCGACCGATCCGCAGGCGGTGTTGCTGGCCAGACGCATCGGCGCGCTGGGGACGGTCAAGGCCGGCGAGCGGCTGGGGCTTGCCAGTGCGGCGTGGCGTGATGGCATTCGCCAGCGCCTGCTGGCGGTTGATGCCGATGGCCGCGAACGCGCACTGATTGCGTTGGTGCTCGGTGACGGCGCAGGGCTTGAGCGGGAGGACTGGAAGACCTTGCAGGCCACCGGCACGGTCCATCTGTTGGTGATTTCCGGGCAGCATATCGGCTTGCTCGCGGGGCTGGTCTACGCGCTGGTCAGTGGTTTGGCGCGACTGGGCTGGTGGCCGCGGCGCCTGCCGTGGTTGCCGTGGGCCTGCGGGCTGGCCTTCGCCGCTGCGCTCGGCTATGGCTTGCTGGCCGGTTTCCAGGTGCCCGTGCAGCGGGCCTGCATCATGCTCGCGGTGGTGCTGGCGTGGCGCTTGCGCTACCGGCACCTTGGCATCGCCTGGCCGTTGCTGATTGCCCTCAATGGCGTGCTGTTGTTCGAACCCCTCGCCAGTTTGTTGCCCGGTTTCTGGTTGTCGTTCGCGGCGGTGGCGGTGCTGTTGCTGATTTTCAGCGGCCGCCTCGGTGCCTGGTCGGCGTGGCTGGCCTGGGGGCGGGCGCAGTGGTTTATCGCGATTGGATTGCTGCCGGTGTTGCTTGCGCTTGGGCTGCCGGTCAGCCTCAGCGCGCCGCTGGCCAATCTGTTCGCGGTGCCGTGGCTCAGTATCCTGGTGTTGCCGCTGGCACTGCTGGGTACGCTGTTTCTGCCGCTGCCAATCATTGGCGAAAGCCTGCTCTGGCTGGCCGGTGCACTGCTCAACATCCTGTTCGATCTGCTCGCTTGGCTGGCCGCCTGGCAACCGGCCTGGATCGCCCCGCAATTACCGCTGTGGAGCTGGCTCCTGGTGGCTGTCGGGGCGTTTTTGTTGCTGCTGCCCAGCGGGCTGCCGATGCGTGTGCTTGGTTGGCCGTTGCTCTTGCTGGCCGGTTTCACTCCACGTGAGGGGATTCCCGAAGGGCAGGTGGAGGTCTGGCAACTGGATGTCGGACAGGGGCAAGCTTACGTCTTGCGCACCCGTCAGCACGCAATGCTCTTTGATGCAGGCCCGACGCGGGCCGAGGTGGACCTTGGCGAATTGGTGGTGCTGCCGACCCTGCACAAGCTGGGAGTGAAGGACCTGGACCTGATCGTGCTCAGTCACGCCCATGCTGACCACGCCGGTGGCGCGCTCGCGGTGCAGCGTGGCTTGCCGGTGCGCAGGGTGCTCGGTGGCGAACCGGACGAGATGGCCGAAGCGCTGCAGGCCGAACCGTGCAGCAGCGCAGAGCAATGGGAGTGGGATGGCGTGCGGTTTTCACTTTGGCAGTGGACGCAGGCCACTGACAGCAACCAGCATTCCTGCACCCTTCGCGTTGAGGCCAGCGGTGAAAGTTTGCTGTTGGCCGGCGATATTGACCGTCATGCCGAGCAGGCGTGGCTGGAGGGATTTCAGGCCGGCCCGGTGGACTGGCTGCAGTCGCCACATCACGGCAGCAAGAGTTCTTCCAGCTCGCGCTTCCTCAGAACCCTGGCGCCTCGCGGCGTGCTGATCTCTCGCGGACGTCACAACGGTTTCGGTCATCCCGCGCCGCTGGTCATGGCTCGGTACGCGGCCTTGGGCATCGCTACCTACGACAGCGCGCTGCTGGGTGCGGTACGCCTGCGCCTGGGCAGTTTCGGCGCGCCCCATGGCCTGCGCGAGCAGCGCCGTTTCTGGCGCGAACCGACGTGACAGTCTTCGGCAGCCACGGCCCCCTATGGTAGAGTGCAGAACTTTTTCCGAGGGGGTCCTTAAAGTGTGGGAATTGGTCAAGTCTGGTGGTTGGATGATGCTGCCGATCATTCTGAGTTCCATCGCTGCCATGGCTATCGTTGCCGAACGCCTGTGGACCCTGCGCGCCAGTCGCGTCACGCCGCCACACCTGCTGGGGCAGGTCTGGCGCTGGATCAAGGACAAGCAGCTCAACACTGAAAAGCTCAAGGCGCTGCGTGCCGATTCGCCGTTGGGCGAGATCCTCGCCGCAGGCCTGGCCAACTCCCGTCATGGTCGCGAGATCATGAAAGAGTGCATTGAGGAGGCTGCTGCCCGGGTCATCCATGAGCTGGAGCGCTACATCAACGCCCTCGGCACCATCGCCGCGATGGCGCCGTTGCTGGGTCTGCTCGGCACCGTGCTGGGCATGATCGATATCTTCAGTTCGTTCATGGGCTCCGGCATGACCACCAATGCCGCAGTTCTCGCTGGCGGTATCTCCAAGGCACTGATCACCACGGCTGCGGGCCTGATGGTCGGTATTCCTGCGGTGTTCTTCCACCGTTTCCTGCAGCGCCGGATCGATGAACTGGTGGTCGGGATGGAGCAGGAAGCGATCAAGCTGGTCGAGGTGGTGCAGGGCGACCGTGACGTTGATCTGGCTGCCGGGAGCAAGGCGTGAAATTTCGGCGCAAGCAACGCGAGAACGTTGATATCAACCTGGCTTCGTTGATCGATGTGGTCTTCATCCTGTTGCTGTTCTTCGTCGTGACTACCACCTTCACCCGCGAAACCCAGTTGCGCGTGGAGCTGCCAGAGGCCGCGAGCGGTGCGCCGGTGCCGGACTCCGAGCAGAAGCTGGTGGAAATCACCATCAGCGCCGAAGGCGTTTATTCGGTGAACAACCACCTGCTGCCCAAGAGCGACCTGGCAACCCTGACCGAAGCGCTGCAAAAAGAAGCGGGTGGTGACACCAAGTTGCCGCTGGCGATCAGCGCCGATGGCAAGACACCGCACCAGGCCGTGGTGACTGCAATGGACGCGGCCGGCAAGCTCGGCTTCAGCCACCTGCGCATGACCACGGTCGAGGCTGCGCCGGGGACGCCCTGATGGCTTTCGCCGATCGCCTGCTGGAGGCCTGGTATAAAGGCCATCCACTGCTTGCGCTGTTGTCCCCGCTGGAAGCGCTATACCGCAAGGTGGTGCGCGGCAAGCGCGAGCGTTTTCTGGCGGGGCAGGGTGATATCTACCGCGCGCCCGTGCCGGTGCTGGTGGTGGGCAACATCACCGTAGGCGGCACCGGCAAGACCCCGCTGATTCTCTTTCTGATCGAGCATTGTCGCCAGCGCGGCCTGCGCGTTGGCGTCGTCAGCCGTGGCTACGGCGCCACGCCGCCACAGTTGCCCTGGCGGGTACGCGCCGACCAGCCGGCCAGTCAGGCCGGTGACGAGCCGCTGTTGATCGTCCAGCGCAGCGGTGTACCGCTGATGATCGACCCGGACCGTTCGCAAGCGGTGCGTGCGCTGCTTGAGGCCGAGCCGCTGGACCTGATTCTCTGCGACGACGGCCTGCAGCACTATCGCCTGGCTCGCGACCTGGAACTGGTGCTGATCGATGCTGCCCGCGGTCTCGGTAATCGCCGTTGTCTGCCTGCGGGACCATTGCGTGAACCGGTCGAGCGTCTGCAAGAGGTCGATGCGCTGCTCTACAACGGGGCTGCGGCAGATCGCGAAGACGGTTTCGCGTTCACTCTCCAGCCCACCGCGCTGGTCAACCTGAGCAGCGGCGAGCGCCGCCCGCTGGATCACTTCCCCGCTGGCCAGGCGTTGCATGCCGTGGCTGGCATCGGTAACCCGCAACGTTTCTTCAATACCTTGCAGGGACTAAACTGGCAGCCTGTGCCGCATCCCTTCGCCGATCACGCCGCCTTCAGCCCGGAAGCCCTGAGCTTCAGTCCGACGCTGCCGGTGGTGATGACCGAGAAGGATGCTGTGAAATGCCGCAGTTTCGCCGCGCCGGACTGGTGGTACCTTGCCGTCGACGCACAGCCGTCGCCGGCTTTCGTGCGTTGGCTCGATGAGCAACTGACGCGCCTGCTGCCGGCCCGGCAGCCCTGATTCTTTTCTGTTTCCGGCCACACGCCTGAGGACTTTCCATGGACACCAAACTGCTCGATATCCTCGCTTGCCCGATCACCAAAGGCCCCCTCAAGCTCAGCGCCGACAAGACCGAGCTGATCAGCAAGGGCGCCGGCCTGGCCTATCCGGTTCGGGACGGCATTCCGGTGATGCTGGAAAGCGAAGCCCGTACCCTTACTGATGACGAGCGCCTGGACAAATGAGCGTTGCCTTCACTGTCGTGATCCCGGCCCGCCTGCGCTCGACACGCCTGCCAGGCAAGCCGTTGCTGCCCATCGCCGGCAAGCCGATGGTCCAGCATGTCTGGGAGCAGGCGCGTAAAAGCAGTGCCGCCCGGGTGGTCATCGCCACCGACGATCCCGGCATTGTCGAGGCCTGCAAGGCCTTCGGTGCCGAGGTGCTGCTGACCCGTGAAGACCATGAATCCGGCACCGACCGCCTGGCCGAAGTGGCCGCCGCCCTGGGCCTGCCGGCCGATGCCATCCTGGTCAACGTTCAGGGTGACGAGCCGCTGATCCCGCCCTCGATCATCGACCAGGTGGCGGCCAACCTGGCCGAGCATCCGGAGGCAGGCATCGCCACCCTCGGCGAGCCTATCGAAGACGTCGAGTCGCTGTTCAACCCCAACGTGGTCAAGGTGGTCGCCGACTGCAACGGCCTGGCCCTGACTTTCAGTCGGGCGCCGTTGCCCTGGGCTCGCGATGCCTTCGCCAAGAGCCGTGACCGCTTGCCTGAAGGCGTGCCTTATCGTCGCCACATCGGCATGTACGCCTACCGCGCGGGTTTCTTGCAGGACTTCGTGGGTTGGGGCCCGTGCTGGCTGGAGAAGGCCGAGGCACTGGAACAACTGCGAGCGCTTTGGCATGGCGTGCGGATTCATGTGGCCGATGCCCTGGAAGCGCCGCCTGTTGGCGTTGATACCCCGGAAGACCTGGAGCGCGTGCGGCGCTTGCTGGAGGCTTGATGCGCGTTCTGTTCGTTTGCCTCGGCAATATCTGCCGCTCGCCGACCGCCGAAGGTGTACTGCGTCATCAATTGACGGAAGCCGGGCTTGCCGATGTGATCGAAGTTGCCTCGGCCGGGACCGGTGACTGGCATGTCGGCAAGCAGCCCGACAGCCGCACCCGCCGTGCCGCGCAACTGCGCGGTTACGATCTGTCCAGCCAGCGTGCGCAGCAGGTCCGCGTCGAGCACTTCAACGAGTACGACCTGATCCTGGCCATGGACAAGAGCAATCTTGCCAACCTGCAGAGCCTGCGGCCTGGGCACGCGACCGCTGAACTGGACCTGTTCCTGCGTCGTTACGACGGCGCTATCGATGAAGTTCCGGATCCTTACTACGGCGGCGAACAGGGCTTCGAGCAGGTGCTCGACCTGATCGAGGCGGCGTGCCGCGGGCTGGTTGTCGAATTGAAGGGGCGTCTATGAGCGCGGCCGTGCAATCTCAGGTCTCCCTCAAACCGTTCAACAGCTTCGGTATCGAGGTGAAGGCGCGTTACTTTGCCCAAGCCCGCAGCGATGACGACGTTCGTGGTTTGCTGGCCTATGCCGGCGAGCACCAATTGCCCGTGATGGTGATTGGCGGTGGCAGTAACCTGCTGCTGACTCAGGACATTCCGGCGCTGGTGGTGCGGATGGACAGTTCCGGTATCCGGCTGCTGTCCGACGATGCCGGGCGGGTGGTGGTTGAGGCGGAAGCGGGCGAGCCCTGGCATCCGTTCGTGCAGTGGACGCTGGCGCATGGTCTGGTCGGGCTGGAGAATTTGAGCCTGATTCCGGGGACCGTGGGTGCGGCGCCGATGCAGAACATTGGCGCCTATGGCGTCGAAATCAAGGATGTCTTCGCCGGCCTGACCGCGCTGGACCGCCAGACCGGCGAGTTGCGCGACTTTAGCCTGGAAGAGTGCGACTTCGCTTATCGCGACAGCTACTTCAAGCGTAACCCGGGGCGTTGGGTGATTTTGCGGGTGCGCTTCGCGCTGGGCCGCAACGCGCCGCTGCATCTGGATTACGGGCCTGTACGTCAGCGTCTCAGCGAGCACGGCATCGAACAGCCGAGCGCGCAGCAGGTCAGCGACGCCATCTGCAGCATTCGCCGGGAGAAACTGCCGGATCCGGCGCAGTTGGGCAACGCCGGGAGCTTTTTCAAGAACCCGGTGATCAGTGCTGAACTGGCGGCGCGTATTCGTCTGGATCAACCGAGCCTGGTGGCTTATCCACAGGCTGATGGCCAGGTGAAGCTGGCTGCGGGCTGGTTGATCGAAACGGCGGGCTGGAAGGGGTATCGCGATGGCGATGCTGGTGTGCACCAGTTGCAGGCGCTGGTGTTGGTCAATCATGGTCAAGCCAGCGGCTCGCAGTTGCATGAGCTGGCCCGGAAGATCCAGGCTGATATCTTCAAGCGCTTTGGTGTCGAGCTGGAGATGGAGCCGAATCTGTACTGAGGTTTTTGGGCGCGGAGGGCTTGGTGCTCCGCGCTTTTTTCAAGGCTGAATAAAAAAGCCCCGCCAGCTTTCACTGGCGGGGCTTTTTATTGCCTTGGCGTTAGAACAGTGGCTTCTGTTCTTCCGTGGTTTCCAGGGTCTTCGGAGCTGGCGCTTCAACCGCGTCGGCAGGCGTTTCTTCCTGCTGGACCGGAGCCTCGACAACTGGCCCGGCTTCGGCAACAACTACCTCGGCAGTGACCGCTGCGCTGGCTGCAGCAGCAGCGGCTGCTTCGGCTTCACGCTTGCGGCGACGCACTTCACGAGGGTCGTTAGGTGCACGGCCATTCGCCAGGGTTGCTACCGGTGCTTCGGTTTCGGCTGGCTGTTCTGCCGGCGCTTCCTCGGCAACAACGGCTGGCGCCGCCGGAGCTGGGGCTTCTACCGGAGCGGGTTCAGCAGCAACCGGCTCGACCACCACTACTGGCTCCTGAACTTCAGGTTGCACAGCGGCGACTGGCTCGGCCTCGACAGGTGCAGGCACCTCGACAGGGGCTTCGACTGGCTGTGGTGCAGCTTCGACGACCTCAACAACCGGAGCGGCAGTCGGCTCGACAACTTCGACTACGGCGACGGGTTGCTCGACGACCGGCGCGATGCTGGTTTCGACCGCTTCGGCAGCAGGCTGGACCGCTTCGGCAACTTCTGCGATTTCAGTTTGCAGGGAGGTTGCTTCGACTGGCTTGACCGCTTCTTCAACTACAGCAGTAGCGCGCTCGGCCTGCTCGTTGGCTTGCGCCTCGGCGTTGGCGCTGATGTTGCTGGTCGCTACCGCGGCCGTTACGGCCAGGCCGGCAGCCAGTTCGGCGCCGGTAGGCTCCAGGTCTTCGTCGGTGCCATCTTCGCTGCCTTCCACGACGTTGCCATTGGCATCGCGCTGGCGCTCACGACGATTGCTGCGACGACGCTGACCGCGGGAGCGGCGACGTGGACGTTCGCCTTCGGCGCCTTCCTGGTTATCGTCCTGCAGCAGTTCTTCGTTTGGCAGTTGCTCTTCAGCAGCCTCTTCTACCTGCTCGGCAGGGCGTGGCTGACGCTCTTCACGCGGTGGACGCGGCTGGCGCTCCTCGCGGGGTGCACGTTCTTCGCGGGGGGCGCGTTCTTCACGAGGTGCACGCTCTTCACGTGGAGCGCGTTCCTCACGAGGTGCACGTTCTTCGCGCGGTGCGCGCTCTTCGCGTGGTGCACGTTCTTCACGCGGCTGGCGCTCTTCGCGTGGCGCACGCTCAGGACGTTCTTCACGAACGGCAGGGGTGGCATCCAGTGGCTCGCGCAGTTCGCGGACCGGACGGTCTTCGCGAGGACGACGCTCTTCACGCGGTGGACGCGGCTGGCGTTCTTCGCGTGGGGCACGAGGTGCGCGCTCTTCGCGGTTCTGCACTTCCTCGCGAGGCTGACGCTCTTCACGTGGGGCGCGTTCCGCTCGCTCTTCGCGTGGCTTGCGATCTTCGTCGCGACGACCGTTGCGGTTGCGGCTCTGCTGGCGACCGTTGCGACGCTCTTCGTTGCGCTGCGGGCGCTCGGCGGCAGGCTTCTCGGCAGCAGCAGGTGCGCTGACAGGCTCATCCTTGCCGGCGAACAGGCTGACCAGCGATTTCACCAGGCCCTTGAACAGGCTTGGTTCCGGTGCGACATGCACAGGGGCCGGAGCAGGTTGCTCGTCAGCGGCCGGTACCGGGGCGTTGGCGCGGGCCGGGGCAGTCTTGACCGCAGCTTCCTGGCGAACCAGGGTGCGGGTCGCGGCGGCGGGTTGAACTTCTTCAACCTCGGCAGCGGCGATTTCGTAGCTGGACTGGCCGGTCAGGGCTTCCGGGTTGTCATCGCGCAGACGCTGGACTTCGAAGTGCGGCGTCTCGAGGTGATCGTTCGGCAGGATGATGATGCGGGCGCGAGTACGCAGTTCGATCTTGGTGATCGAGTTGCGTTTTTCGTTGAGCAGGAAGGCGGCGACCGGAATCGGGACCTGGGCGCGGACTTCGGCGGTGCGGTCCTTCAGGGCTTCTTCTTCGATCAGGCGCAGGATGGCCAGCGACAGGGACTCGACGTCACGGATGATGCCGGTGCCACTGCAACGTGGGCAAACGATGCCGCTGCTCTCGCCGAGTGAAGGGCGCAGGCGCTGACGGGACATTTCCAGCAGGCCGAAGCGCGAGATGCGACCGACCTGAACGCGAGCGCGGTCGGCTTCGAGGCATTCGCGGACTTTTTCTTCGACGGCACGCTGGTTCTTGGCCGGCGTCATGTCGATGAAGTCGATGACGATCAGGCCGCCGATGTCACGCAGACGCAGTTGGCGGGCGATTTCCTCGGCCGCCTCCAGGTTGGTCTGCAGCGCGGTTTCCTCGATGTCGCTGCCCTTGGTGGCGCGCGCCGAGTTGATGTCGATGGAAACCAGGGCTTCGGTCGGGTCGATCACGATCGAGCCACCGGACGGCAGGTCGACTACGCGCTGGAAGGCGGTTTCGATCTGGCTTTCGATCTGGAAGCGGTTGAACAGCGGAACGCTGTCTTCGTACAGCTTGATCTTGCTGGCGTACTGCGGCATGACCTGGCGGATGAAGGTCAGGGCTTCTTCCTGGGCATCGATGCTGTCGATCAGCACTTCGCCGATGTCCTGGCGCAGGTAGTCGCGGATGGCGCGGATGATGACGTTGCTTTCCTGGTAGATCAGGAATGGCGCGGAGCGGTCTTGCGAAGCTTCCTTGATCGCGGTCCAGAGTTGCAGCAGGTAATCCAAGTCCCATTGCATCTCTTCGCTGCTGCGGCCAAGGCCGGCGGTGCGAACGATCAGGCCCATGTCGGCAGGGGCTACCAGGCCGTTGAGGGCCTCGCGCAGTTCATTGCGCTCTTCGCCTTCGATGCGGCGGGAGATACCGCCGGCACGCGGGTTGTTCGGCATCAGGACCAGATAGCGGCCAGCGAGGCTGATGAAGGTGGTCAGGGCGGCGCCCTTGTTGCCACGCTCTTCTTTCTCGACCTGGACGATGACTTCCTGGCCTTCGCTCAGCACTTCCTTGATGTTCACCCGGCCTTCGGGCGACTTCTTGAAGTACTCGCGGGAAATTTCTTTCAGGGGCAGGAAACCATGACGCTCGGAACCGAAGTCGACGAAAGCGGCTTCGAGGCTGGGTTCGATACGGGTAATCCGGCCTTTGTAGATGTTGGCCTTCTTCTGCTCGCGGGCACCGGACTCGATGTCCAGGTCGTAGAGGCGTTGGCCGTCTACCAGAGCAACGCGCAACTCTTCGGGTTGAGTCGCGTTAATCAGCATTCTTTTCATGTAATACCGTCGGTTTCCGGGCTGCCGGAAACGGCGTTCGGCACACACGACTTCTTCACGGTCGGTGTCAGGTGCGTCAGGGGTGGCGAACCATCCCGTGTCCAGCGGTATTCGGTCGACTGATATCCAGTGCTCACGAAACCGCGACGACGCTTCCTGCTTGCTGTGGTGTCATGCACTCAGTCAGGAGGAGGAATCAGCCTTCGGCCATGGACGCCCGGGGGCATCTCGATCAAGACCAGGTCCTGTCGCGGAGCCAGGGGCCCGCGGGTTGGACGCGGTACTACACGGTCCGACGGTTGTGCATCTCCACCCTACACGTATCCCTGAAAGTCGGGTGCTGCCGCGCGCTGAATCCGCAACGGGTTGCATTTATCGCCGGCTCAATTCGGGAGCCCGCGCATTTTCATGGCTAAGGCTGGTATTTCCGAAGTATTCGCCATGACTGCGTGGAAGCGTTGGCACTGAAGGAGTGGCATCGAAAAAAAACGGGGTGGGAGGGTCAAATACCGCTCTTATTGTTTTTTATCGGTCTTCTCTCATCGGTGCTGGTGGCGATTCCAGGCATTTCTGTAAACTGGCGAAAGCCCCGTCGGACGGCCTCGCGTCCTCAAGAATTGCGTAGGTCAGGGCAGGCTTGAAGCCATTGGTCCGCTGGCCAGCCGCTTTTGGCGGCGTTCGCGACTATAGCAGCAATCATTAAGTGCTTCAAATCCATAAAAAATTGTTATGATCCCGCAAATGACGACCAATACCCCCCCGGCTTCCAGTGTTCAACTGATTGAAGTCGCGCCGGAACTTGCCGGCCAGCGCATCGATAATTTCCTCATCAACGTCCTCAAGGGCGTTCCCAAGACCTTGATTTACCGCATTGTGCGTAAAGGCGAAGTGCGGGTTAACAAAGGTCGGATCAAGCCTGAATACAAGCTGCAGGCCGGCGATGTTGTCCGTGTCCCGCCCGTTCGTCTGCCTGAGCGCGACGCACCGGTTCCGGTAGCCCAGGGCCTGTTGCAGCGACTGGAAGCCGCCATTGTCTACGAAGACAAGGCGCTGATCGTGCTCAACAAGCCGGCCGGCATCGCCGTGCATGGTGGTAGCGGCCTGAACTTTGGCGTGATCGAAGCATTCCGGCAGTTGCGTCCTGACACCAAGGAGCTGGAGTTGGTCCATCGCCTGGACCGTGACACCTCCGGGCTGTTGATGATCGCCAAGAAGCGCAGCATGTTGCGCCATCTGCATACTGCGTTGCGCGGCGACGGCATCGACAAACGGTATATGGCTCTGGTTCGCGGACACTGGGCGACCGCCAAGAAGCAGGTCAATGCTCCGTTGCTCAAGAGCAACCTGCGCTCCGGGGAGCGGATGGTCGAGGTCAATGAAGAAGGCAAGGAGGCGCTGACGATCTTCCGTGTCCTGCGCCGTTTCGGTGATTTCGCAACCATGGTCGAGGCTCGCCCCATCACGGGTCGGACCCACCAGATCCGCGTGCATGCCTTGCACGCCGGGCACTGCATCGCTGGCGACAGCAAATACGGCGACGAAGACTTCACGCGGGAAATCCGCGAGCTGGGTGGCAAGCGTCTGTTCCTGCATGCTTATGCCCTGACCGTGCCGCTGCCGGATGGTGGTGAGCTGAAGCTTGAGGCGCCGGTGGATGAAATGTGGTCCCAGACCGTGGAGCGACTGAGTGCAGCGTGATTACGATCTGCTGATTTTCGATTGGGACGGCACGCTGGCCGACTCGATCGGTCGCATTGTCGAGGCGATGCACGCTGCCGCGCAGCGTGCGGGCTATCCATTGTGCGAGGGCGACGCGGTCAAGGGCATCATTGGCCTGGCGCTGCCTGAGGCGATCAGCACGCTGTACCCCGAGTTGGTGGAGGCCGAAGTCATGGCATTCCGTCAGCACTACGCCGATATCTACATGGCTCTGGATGACCAGCCTTCGCCGCTGTTTCCCGGTGTTATCGAGGCGCTGGACGCTTTTCGCGCCGAGGGCTACCGTCTGGCAGTGGCTACCGGCAAGGCCCGGCGGGGGCTGGATCGAGTGCTGCGGGCCAATGGCTGGGAGGATTTCTTCGATATCACCCGCGCTGCCGATGAGAGTCGGGGCAAGCCTGATCCGTTGATGCTGCAGGAAATTCTCGATCATTGCCGAGTCCCCGCGTCCCGTGCCTTGATGGTCGGGGACTCTTCGTTCGACCTGCTCATGGCGCAAAACGCCGGGATGCACTCGGTGGCGGTGGGTTATGGGGCAATGTCGCTGGAAGCGCTGAGCGTTTATGAACCGCAGTTGTCTATCGAACACTTCTCACAGTTGCAGGCCTGGCTTGGTCGGGTTGCTGCACCGGAACTCCAGGGTAGGTAAGCATGGTCGATGAGTGGAAGGCGCCTCGCGAAGAGCAGAGCGAAGATGGCAAAAGCTGGAAGTTGCTGGAGAAAACCCTGCTGGCCGGTGTGCAGGAGCAGCGCCGAGCGCGGCGTTGGGGGATATTTTTCAAGCTGCTGACCTTTCTCTACCTGTTCGGCCTCCTGTTCCTGCTGACGCCGTTGATGGATATGGAGAAGGGGGCGGTTGGTGGTTCCGGGCATACCGCGCTGGTGGAATTGCGTGGTGTGATTGCCGATCAGGAAGAAGCCAGTGCTGACAACCTCATTGCCAGCCTGCGCGCGGCCTTCAAGGATCCCAAGACCAAAGCTGTGGTCATGCGTATCAACAGTCCTGGTGGTAGCCCGGTACAGTCCGGTTACGTCTACGACGAGATTCGTCGCCTGCGCGGCGAGTATCCCGATATCAAGCTTTATGCGGTCATCACCGACCTGGGCGCCTCCGGTGCTTACTACATCGCCAGCGCGGCTGATCAGATCTATGCCGACAAGGCCAGTCTCGTCGGTTCGATCGGTGTGACGGCTGCCGGTTACGGATTTGTCGGGACCATGGAAAAGCTCGGTGTCGAGCGGCGGACTTACACGGCAGGGGAGCACAAGGCGTTCCTTGACCCGTTCCAACCGCAGAAGCCCGAAGAGACGGCGTTCTGGCAGAGTGTGCTGGAAACCACTCACAAGCAGTTCATCGCCAGCGTGAAGCAGGGCCGTGGCGAGCGCCTGAAAGACAAGGAGCACCCTGAGCTGTTCAGCGGGTTGATCTGGTCTGGCGAGCAGGCCGTAGGCCTGGGCCTGGTAGATGCCTTGGGTAGTGCGGGCTATGTGGCGCGGGATGTCGTGGGCGAAAAGGATCTGGTGGACTTTACTGTCAAGGAGTCGCCGTTTGATCGCTTTTCCAAGCGTCTGGGTGCCAGCGTTGCTGAGCACCTGGCCATGTGGATGGGCTTCCAGGGTCCGACGCTGCGCTGATTGTTGGTGCGATGAAAAAGCCGGTCCTGAGGGGCCGGCTTTTTATTGGGTCAAGGGATGCTGACGCCTTCTTTTATAAGCATGTCCACCAGGCGGATCAGTGGCAGGCCGATCAGGCTGGTGGCGTCGCTGCCGTGGGTGCTCTGGAACAGGCTCACGCCCAGGCCTTCGCACTTGAAGCTTCCTGCGCAATCGTAGGGCGTCTCGATGTGCAGGTAGCGCTCGATGCGTGCCAGGTCAAGCTCGCGCATGTGCACGGTGAAGGGCACGCAGTCGACCTGGCATTCCCCGCTATCGCTGTTGAGTAGAGCGACGCCAGTCAGGAAGGTGACATGGTTTCCGCTGGCAGCAAGCAGTTGTTCGCAGGCTTTGTCGAAGGTGTGCGGCTTGCCGAGGATCTGTTCGCCGAGGACCGCCACTTGATCGGAGCCGATGATCAGGTGTGTGGGATAGCGCTGGGCCAGGGCGTGTGCCTTTTCCCGGGCGAGGCGCTTGACCAGCTCAACGGCAGGCTCTTCGTCCAGGCGGCGCTCGTCGATGTCTGGCGAGGCCCAGTCGAAGGGCAGTTGCAGGCGCGCCAGCAATTCGCGCCTATAAGGGGAGCTGGAAGCCAGTATCAAGGGCAGCATGAGTTACTCCAGTGCAGATTGGCCGATTCAGGGCTCTGTACGAAATGCATCCGAACTCGCCCCATGCTGCGTTGAAAACAGGCCTGGCCTTCGCTCGAATGCATTTCGTACAGATCCTAACATGTTGAACTGGGCTGAATTTCCTTTGACAGGGGCGGGGGGCATCCCTAGAATGCTGCGCCTATGTTGAATGACCCGATTCCACCTCACGTTGACCCGCGCAAATTGGCCGATCGTGGCGTTTCCATCCAAGGAAACGTAACGCTTGCCAGTTTGGAGAGACTCTGCGACCCGCTTTCCGACAATGTCGGTACGGTGCAGGCCAAATTCGATTTTGAACGAGACGAGCAGAACTCGGTGGTTGTACACACCGACTTGAACGTCGAGGTCAAGATGGTTTGCCAGCGTTGTCTTGAGCTGGTCACCCTGCCGATCCACAGCGAATGTACTTACGTTGTGGTGAAGGAGGGTGCGAATACCCAGTCGTTGCCGAAAGGTTATGACGTGCTGGAACTGGGCGAGGATCCTTTGGATCTGCAGGCATTGATCGAGGAAGAGCTTCTGCTCGCCTTGCCCATTGTGCCTGCTCATCATCCGGAAGAATGCCAGCAGCCGGCGGGCGCCGATGAGCCCGAATCGAGCGAGGACGAGGTAACGCGGTCCAACCCGTTCAGTGTATTGGCGCAGTTAAAGCGTGACCCAAACGTTTAGGAGTTAATCAATTATGGCTGTTCAGCAGAACAAAAAATCCCGCTCTGCCCGTGACATGCGCCGTTCGCACGACGCCCTCGAGGCCAGCGCACTGTCCGTAGAAAAAACCACCGGTGAAGTTCACCTGCGCCACCACGTTTCGCCAGAAGGCGTATACCGTGGTCGTAAAGTGATCGACAAGGGCGCTGACGAGTAATCCTTGTCCGCTCAGATCATTGCGGTTGATGCAATGGGCGGGGACTTCGGTCCCCGCAGCATTGTTCAGGCGAGTCTTGCTTGCCTTTCTGCTACACCCTCGCTTCACCTGACCCTCGTCGGTCAACCCTCCCTTCTTGAAGACCTGATCGTTGGCCAACCGGCTGCGGATCGCGCGCGTCTGCAAATCGTTGCGGCAAGCGAAGTGATCGGCATGGACGAGCGTCCCTCGCAGGCATTGCGTGGCAAGCCCGACTCATCAATGCGCGTGGCCCTCGAATTATTGCGCGATGGCAAGGTGCAGGCCTGTGTCAGTGCCGGGAATACCGGTGCGCTGATGGCGCTTTCACGGTACGTGCTTAAAACGTTGCCAGGTATTGATCGCCCGGCGATGGTGGCGGCGATCCCGACCCAGACTGGTTATTGCCAGTTGCTCGATCTGGGGGCCAATGTCGACTGCAGTGCCGAGCATCTTTATCAGTTCGCGGTAATGGGTTCGGTGGCGGCTCAGGCGTTGGGTATCAGCCGGCCGCGCGTGGCGTTGCTCAATATCGGTACGGAAGACATCAAGGGCAACCAGCAGGTCAAGCTTGCGGCGAGCCTTTTGCAGCAGGCGCGCGGTCTCAACTACATCGGTTTTGTCGAAGGTGACGGCCTGTATCGTGGTGAGGCGGATGTGGTGGTGTGTGACGGTTTTGTGGGCAATATTCTGCTCAAGTCCAGCGAAGGGTTGGCGACCATGATCGCCGCGCGTATCGAGGCCTTGTTTCGCGGCGGGATCGCCACGCGGTTGGTGGGGGCGATGGCCATGCCACTGCTCAAGCGCCTGCAGGCCGACCTCGCTCCGGCGCGGCATAATGGCGCAAGTTTTCTCGGGCTGCAGGGTATCGTCATCAAGAGCCACGGTTCGGCCGGCGTCCAGGGCTTTCAAAGTGCGATCCAGCGCGCGCTGATCGAAATCCAGGAGAACCTGCCGCAACGCTTGCACGGGCGTCTCGAGGATCTGTTGCTTTAGGCATTCGCAAGGAAGTGGTTAAATGTGACCGCTTGGTTCTCGTTACCATCCAACGTTCAGTTTCTTGTGTCCAGCTACGGCTGGACACTTAATTTTCGACGACAAGATCACTAGGGGCTTGTTCAATGTCTGCATCCCTCGCATTCGTCTTTCCTGGTCAAGGTTCGCAGTCGCTCGGCATGCTTGCCGAGCTGGGCGCCCAGCACCCGCTGGTCATCGACACCTTCCGTGAGGCCTCCGAGGCTCTGGGCTACGATCTCTGGGCTTTGATCCAGAACGGCCCGGAAGAGCAACTCAATCAAACCGACAAAACCCAGCCCGCCATCCTGACCGCCTCTATCGCCCTGTGGCGTCTGTGGCTGGCTGAAGGTGGTGCGCGTCCTGCTTTTGTCGCGGGCCACAGCCTGGGTGAATACAGTGCCCTGGTCGCCGCCGGCAGCCTGACTTTGGCTGACGCGGTCAGGCTGGTCGAGCGTCGCGGTCAACTGATGCAGGAGGCCGTTCCGGCCGGGCAAGGCGCCATGGCGGCGATTCTTGGTCTGGACGATGCTGATGTTGTCGCCATTTGTGCCGAAGCGGCCCAGGGCGAAGTGGTCAGCGCAGTCAATTTCAACTCGCCAGGCCAGGTTGTCATCGCCGGTGCAAAGGCTGCGGTCGAGCGTGCCATCGAGGGCTGCAAGGCTCGCGGTGCCAAGCGTGCGCTGCCGCTTCCGGTCAGCGTTCCATCGCACTGTGAACTGATGCGTCCGGCTGCCGAGCGCTTTGCCGAATCGGTCAACGCCATCGAGTGGAAAGCTCCCGAGATTCCGGTTGTCCAGAACGTCAGTGCTGGCGTGGCGACCGACCTGGATACCCTCAAGCGTGATCTGCTGGAACAACTCTACAAACCGGTCCGCTGGGTCGAGTGCGTACAGGCGCTGGCCGGCAAGGGCGCGGTGCAATTGGTCGAGTGTGGCCCGGGCAAGGTTCTGGCCGGCCTGAACAAGCGGTGCGCCGATGGCGTAACCACTTACAACCTCAATACCCCGGATGCCGTCGCCGCCGCCCGTGCGGCGCTGGCCTGAATTAGGAGAGCTTGCATGAGTCTGCAAGGTAAAGTTGCATTGGTCACCGGCGCCAGCCGTGGTATTGGTCAAGCCATCGCGCTGGAGCTGGGGCGCCAGGGCGCAACCGTCATCGGTACCGCCACTTCCGCTTCGGGTGCAGAGCGCATTGCTGCCACCCTGAAGGAGCACGGCATCACGGGTACCGGGCTGGAGCTGAATGTCACCAGCGATGAATCTGTCAGCTCGGTTCTGGCTGCCATTCAGGCGCAGTTCGGTGCACCGACCATCCTGGTGAACAACGCCGGTATCACCCGCGACAACCTGATGATGCGGATGAAGGACGACGAGTGGTTCGATGTCATCGACACCAACCTCAACAGCCTCTACCGTTTGTCCAAGGGCGTTCTGCGTGGCATGACCAAGGCACGTTGGGGTCGTATCATCAGCATCGGCTCGGTGGTAGGTGCCATGGGTAATGCTGGCCAGGTGAACTATGCTGCGGCCAAGGCCGGCCTGGAAGGCTTCAGCCGTGCGCTGGCTCGCGAAGTCGGTTCCCGCGCCGTCACCGTCAACTCGGTGGCTCCCGGCTTTATCGATACCGACATGACCCGTGAGTTGCCGGAAGCTCAGCGCGAAGCGCTGCAGACGCAAATTCCGCTGGGTCGTCTGGGGCAGGCTGATGAAATCGCGAAAGTGGTTTCGTTCCTGGCATCCGACGGCGCGGCATACGTGACTGGCGCAACCATTCCAGTCAACGGCGGGATGTACATGTAGTCAAATGTGACGGATTGCTTTAAAAAAATGTCATACGAGCTGACTAAAATCCGTTATAAAGCTGCAATCAAATTCTAGGCAGCCGGCAGGTGTCATGTTCGAAGGGCGCTTTACGCTTGAAAAGCAGGCGTCTTTCTATAAACTTACACACCGGCCAGCTGCCTGACATATGTCCATTAGGAGTGAAAACAAGGTATGAGCACCATCGAAGAACGCGTCAAGAAAATCGTCGCCGAGCAACTGGGCGTTAAAGAAGAAGAAGTGAAAAACGAATCTTCTTTCGTAGAAGATCTGGGTGCCGATTCCCTTGATACCGTTGAGCTGGTGATGGCTCTGGAAGAGGAATTCGAGACCGAGATTCCTGACGAAGAAGCTGAAAAGATCACTACTGTTCAAGCTGCTATCGACTACGTCAACAGCCACCAGGCTTAAGACTTTGTAGTCGTTGCTTCTTGTCAGGGAAAAACCGCACTGCCTTTGCTGGCGTGCGGTTTTTTCTTTGCGAGAAATGTAGACATCCAGAATAAGGAGAGTGCTGTGTCGCGTAGACGCGTCGTGGTCACCGGTATGGGTATGCTGTCGCCATTGGGTACCGATGTACCGAGCAGTTGGCAGGGCATTCTGGCTGGCCGCAGTGGCATTGGTCTGATCGAGCATACAGACCTTTCTGCCTACTCCACCCGTTTTGGCGGCTCGGTAAAGGGCTTCGAGGTTGAGCAGTATCTGTCGCTCAAGGAAGCTCGCAAGCTCGATTTGTTCATTCAGTACGGTCTGGCTGCCGGTTTTCAGGCGGTTCGTAACGCCGGCCTGGAAGTTACCGATGCAAACCGTGAGCGTATCGGCGTGGCCATGGGTTCAGGCATCGGTGGCCTGACCAATATCGAAGAAACCAGCCGTACCTTGCATGATCAGGGCCCGCGGCGTATTTCGCCGTTCTTCGTGCCTGGTTCGATCATCAACATGATTTCCGGTTTCCTGTCCATCCACCTGGGTGTGCAGGGGCCTAACTACGCCATTGCCACGGCTTGTACCACGGGTACTCATTGTATTGGCATGGCGGCGCGCAACATCGCTTTCGGCGAAGCTGATGTCATGATTGCCGGCGGTGCCGAGATGGCTGCCTGCGGGCTCGGCATGGGCGGCTTTGGTGCTTCGCGCGCACTGTCGACCCGCAATGACGAGCCGACTCGCGCCAGTCGTCCTTGGGACAAAGGCCGCGACGGTTTCGTACTGTCCGACGGTGCCGGCGCCCTGGTGTTGGAAGAGCTGGAGCACGCCAAGGCTCGAGGCGCAACCATCTACGCCGAGCTGGTCGGTTTCGGCATGAGCGGTGACGCCTACCATATGACTTCGCCGCCCGAAGACGGCGCCGGCGCGGCTCGCTGCATGGCCAACGCCCTGCGTGATGCACGTGTCGACCCGGCCCAGGTCAATTACATCAACGCCCACGGCACGTCGACGCCGGCGGGTGACCTGGCGGAAGTTGCTGCGGTCAAGTCGGTGTTCGGCGAGCACGCTTACAAGCTGGCAGTCAGCTCGACCAAGTCGATGACCGGTCACTTGCTGGGTGCTGCGGGTGCTGTCGAGGCGATCTTCAGTGTCCTGGCGATCAATGGGCAGGTGGCGCCACCGACCATCAACCTGGACGAGCCCGATGTGGGTTGTGACCTGGATTTCGTTCCGCATGAGGCGCGCAACATGCCCATCGATGTGGTGCTGTCCAACTCGTTCGGCTTTGGCGGTACCAACGGTTCGCTGGTGTTCCGCCGGTTCGCGGACTGATGCAAGCCTGGGTCGATGGTCACAGTGCCGATTCCCTGGCGCTGCACAACCGCGGCCTGGCTTACGGCGATGGTCTGTTCGAGACCATCGCTGTCATCGCAGGGCGACCGTCCCTGCTCGAGTATCACCTCGACCGCCTGGCGCTGGGTTGCCAGCGCCTGGCGATCGAGGCTGATCACGCGCTGATTCGTGATGAGCTGTGTCGATACGCCGCCTTGCTTGGCAATGGCGTGCTCAAGCTCATTCTCACCCGGGGTGATAGCCAGCGAGGCTACGCCGCCGCCGCAGGTGCGATTCCGCGACGTATCCTCCAGGGCAATCCTGCCCCCGCATATCCCATCGAGCATGCCGAGCAGGGGGTCCGCCTCTTTGCCTGTCGTACCCGATTGGCCGAGCAGCCTTTGTTGGCGGGTCTCAAGCATCTCAATCGCCTGGAACAGGTACTGGCGCGCGCTGAATGGCAGGGCGCTGAGTATGCAGAAGGATTGATGCTGGATGTGTCGGGTCGGGTGATCGAAGGGGTCTACAGCAACCTGTTCCTGGTGCGCAACAATGCCCTGCTGACCGCTGACCTGAGTCGCTGCGGTGTCGCCGGGGTGATGCGTGCGGCCTTGCTGGAGGCTGCGGCCGGGGAGGGCGTCGCGGTGAGCGTCACCGACCTGTCGATGGCAGACCTCGAGCAGGCCGATGAAGTGTTCGTCTGCAACAGTGTCTACGGCATCTGGCCGGTGCGTTCATTTGCATCGCTGAACTGGTCGCCGGGGCCTCTCACCCGTAAACTGCAGGCCATTGCCCGTACGCTACTGGATGCCTGATTCGTGAGACGTAAATTGTTGCTGTTGCTGGAGATCGGTCTGATCCTGGCCGGCCTGGTGCTTGGGTATTCCGCCTGGAAAGTCAGTTCAGCGGTGAAGCAGCCGCTGCACCTGTCCGGCGAGCAGTTGCTGGATGTCCCCACCGGCACCAACCCCAATCGCATGTTCTATCGCATGGAAAACAGCGGCCTGATCGATGACGCGTTCTGGTTGCGCCTCTACTGGCGCTTCAACATGGCGGGCGTGCCGCTGCACACCGGTGAATACCGGATGACACCCGGCATGACTGTCAGCGACCTCTTCGAAGATTGGCGGCGTGGCGACGTCGTGCAATACAACCTGACCCTGGTCGAGGGCTGGACCTTCCGTCAGGTGCGCTCCGCGCTGGCAAAGCATGACAAGATCAAGCACACCCTCGACGGCCTGAGTGACAGCGAAGTGATGGATCGCCTGGGGCATCCCGCTGTTTTCCCTGAAGGCCGGTTCTTCCCGGATACCTACAAATTCGTTCGCGGCATGACGGACGAAGAACTGCTGCAGCAGGCTTACGCCCGTCTGGAAGAAGTCCTGGCGAAGGAGTGGGCCGAGCGTCCCGCTGATCTGCCTTATCGCGATCCTTATCAGGCGCTGATCATGGCATCGCTGGTTGAGAAGGAAACCGGCGTTGCGCAGGAGCGCGGGCAGATTGCCGGTGTGTTTGTCCGGCGGATGCGCATCGGCATGCTGCTGCAGACCGATCCGACAGTCATCTACGGCATGGGTGAGCGCTATAACGGCAAGATCACTCGTGCCGACCTGCGTGAGTCCACGCCCTACAACACCTATGTGATTCCCGGGCTGCCGCCGACGCCGATCGCCATGGTCGGCCGCGAGGCGATTCATGCGGCACTCAACCCCGCGTCGGGAAGTAGCCTGTACTTTGTTGCCCGTGGCGATGGCAGTCATGTGTTCTCCGATGATCTGGATGCGCACAATTCGGCGGTCCGCGAGTATCAGCTCAAGCGTCGCGCGGACTATCGCTCCAGCCCGGCACCTCAGCCGGCAAATGGCAACGAGCAGTCGGCGCCCACTGAACAACAGGACGCGCCTGCCGAGCCGGCGGATGCCCCGGCGGCACCGGTCGAGGCGCCTGCCACTGGCGAATCTCCTTCGCAATGAACACTAACGAGGACGGCTTGTGAGCGGTTTGTTTATTACCCTGGAAGGTCCGGAAGGCGCGGGCAAGAGCACCAACCGTGACTATCTGGCCGGGCACCTGCGCGACCAGGGTCTGGATGTGGTGCTGACCCGTGAGCCTGGCGGCACGCCACTGGCCGAGCGGATTCGCGAGCTGTTGCTGGCCCCCAGCGACGAGAAAATGAACGCCGATACCGAGCTGTTGCTGGTGTTTGCGGCCCGGGCCCAGCATCTGGCCGAGGTGATTCGCCCGGCGTTGGCGCGTGGCGCCGTTGTTCTGTGCGATCGCTTTACCGATGCCACCTATGCCTATCAGGGCGGTGGCCGCGGTCTGAGCGTCGAGCGCATCGCGATGCTGGAACAGTTTGTCCAGGGTGGCTTGCAGCCGGACCTGACCCTGTTGTTCGACCTGCCGGTGGAAGTGGGTCTGTCCCGCGCTGCCGCGCGGGGGCGTCTGGACCGTTTCGAGCAGGAAGGGCAGGACTTTTTCCAGGCAGTGCGTCAGGCCTATCTCGATCGCGCCAAGGCGGATCCTCAGCGTTATCGCCTGATCGACGCGGCGCAGCCGCTGGTTCAGGTTCAGCAGTCGCTGGATGGCCTGGTCGGGCAGATCGTGGAGCGTTGCCGTGGCTGAGGCCTATCCGTGGCAGGCGACGCTCTGGCAGCAACTTGCCGGACGCAGCCGTCATGCCCATGCCTATCTGCTGCATGGCCCGCAGGGTATCGGCAAGCGCGCGCTGGCCGAGCGTCTGATGGCGCTGCTGTTGTGCCAGCGGCCGGAGGCGTTGCAAGCCTGTGGGCAGTGCAAGTCTTGCATGTTGCTGGCCGCGGGTAGCCATCCGGACAACTACGTGCTGGAGCCGGAAGAAGCGGACAAGCCTATCAAGGTGGATCAGGTTCGTGACCTGGTCGGCTTCGTCACCCAGACCGCCCAATTGGGCGGACGCAAACTGGTGCTGATCGAGCCGGTCGAAGCGATGAACGTGAATGCCGCCAATGCCTTGCTCAAGAGCCTCGAAGAACCTTCGGGCAATACCGTGCTGTTGCTGGTCACTCATCAGCCAAGCCGCCTGCTGCCTACGATCAAGAGTCGCTGCCAGCAAGTGGCCTGCCCCCAGCCGGGCGAAGCGCAGAGCCTCGCATGGCTGGCCTCGGCGCTACCGGATAGTGATGAGCAGGAGCGCGCCGAGCTGTTGAGCCTGGCCGCGGGCTCCCCGTTGATGGCCGTCAGCCTGCAGGCGCAGGGTGTGCGTGAGCATCGGGCGCAGGTGGTCGAAGGGGTGAAGAAGCTGCTCAAGCAACAGCAATCCCCGACCCAGCTTGCCGAATCCTGGAATGCCATTTCCCTGTTGCATCTTTTTGACTGGTTCTGCGACTGGTCGAACCTGATCCTGCGCTATCAGTTGACCCAGGATGAAGACGGCCTTGGCTTGGCCGATATGCGCAAAGTGGTGCAGTACATGGCGCAGAAGAGCTCGCAGGCCAAGGTGCTGGACATTCAGGACTGGATTCTTGCCCAACGGCAGAAAGTCCTGTCCAAAGCCAACCTCAATCGCGTGCTGTTGCTCGAAGCGCTGCTGGCCTCCTGGGCCATGCTGCCGGGTCAGCGCTGATCAGCCGCGTTTCCAATCCCTTTCAGTGTTGTCATTTCGCCATGCTCGTAGATTCCCATTGTCACCTCGATCGCCTTGACCTTTCCGCCCATGACGGCTCCCTGGATGCCGCGCTGGCCGCCGCGCGGGCCCGTGGGGTGGGGCATTTTCTCTGCATCGGGGTGAGTGCCGACAACGCGGCCCAGGTCAAGGCGCTGGCAGAGCGCTACGAAGATGTCGATTGTTCGGTGGGTATCCATCCGCTGGACCTGGCGCCGGGGGAGGCGCCGGCACTGGACTGGCTGTTGCAGGAGCTGAACCATCCCAATGTCGTCGCGATTGGCGAGACCGGGCTGGATTATCACTACGAGCCGGAGGCGGCAGAGTTGCAGCAAGCGTCGTTCCGACTGCATCTGGACGCCGCACGCATCACCGGCAAACCTGTAGTTATCCACACCCGTGCAGCGCGGGCGGACACCCTGGCACTGCTGCGCGAGGCGGCACTGCCACAGGCCGGAGTGCTGCACTGTTTCACCGAGGATTGGGAGATGGCGCGTGCGGCGCTGGACCTGGGCTATTACATCTCGTTGTCGGGGATTGTCACGTTCCGTAATGCCGACGCCTTGCGGGATGTTGCTCGCCAGGTTCCTGCCGATCGCCTGCTGGTGGAAACCGACTCGCCCTACCTGGCGCCCATTCCGCATCGCGGCAAGCCAAATCTGCCGGAATACGTCCGGGATGTTGCCGAGTTTATCGCCCTGGTTCGCGGTGAGCGTTATGAGCAATTGGCCGCCCAGACCACCGAGAATTTCCGTCGGCTGTTCCCGCTGGCCCGGGTGCGGCAGGGCTGAGCCCGGCGCGCGGGCAAAAAAAACCCGGGTTCTGGGGGGGGAATCCGGGTTAAGACCATTAGGAGTAAACAAAGGCGAACACTCCATGATCACCTTTATCGGTGCGACACTTGGGGGGATGTGCCACACCGACATTTCAAGTATTAATCAGGATTGATAGGCTTCCAGCAGCAACTGCTCGTTTTTTAAACAGATTTGGAATACGCCCGTCGCTGCTGAGCACTCATCGCTCTGCAATTTCTCGAACTATTGCCAATGTTTCGTCGATTACGCGGCGTTCGGTGTAGAAATGTGGGGAAAAACGCACCCCCATGCCGCGCGGGATACATACCACCTGATTTTCCTTCAATTGCCGATGAACCTCCGCGTTGTCCACGCCATCGATGCTGAAAGACACGATGCCGGCGCGGCGAGCCGGATCCTGTGGGCTGTGCAAGCGCACGCCGGGGATAGCGCCGAGTCCGTCGTGCAGCCAGCGCACGCGTTCTGCGATAGCGGCAGCGACCTGTTCCATCCCCACTTCTTCAAGCAATGATAGGCTGGCTTCGAGCGCTGCGGCGCCGAGCATGTTCGGACTGCCGCATTCGAAACGCCGGGCGCTTTGAGCGGGTTCCCAGGTGGTGCGGTTGTAGTCGCCCATGTGTTCCAGCATGTGCCAGCCATATTCGCTGAGCTTCAGTTGCGGGCGAACCTCGGCACGGCAGTAGAACATCCCCAGGCCTTCCGGGCCGAGCATCCATTTGTGGCCATCGGCCATGGCGAAGTCGCACTGGCAGGCCTGCGCATCGAAGGGCAGGGCGCCGATCTGCTGGATGGCGTCGACACAAAACAGCACGCCGCGCTCGCGGCAGCCCTGGCCGAGGCGCACCAGGTCCATGCGCAGACCGCTGGCGAACTGCACCGAGCTGATCGACATCAGTCGGGTTCGTGGTCCGCAGGCGGCCAGCAGTGCGGCTTCCGGATCGTCACCCTTGAGATCGGCCTGGACCACTTCGACGCCTTGGCTCGCCAAGGCCTCCCAGACGATGCGGTTGGACGGGAATTCTTCGTTGCTGATGACGATCTGGTCGCCTGACTGCCAATCCAGTCCAAAGGCCACGAAGGACAACGCCTCGGACGTGTTCTTGACCAGTGCGATGTCGTCGGTGGAGGGGGCATTGATCAGGCGCTGCAGGCGCTCGCGCAGACGCTGCTCCATGAGCATCCACTCCGGGTAGTCGCGGGCGCCCAGCCAAACGTTTTCCCGGGCGAAGCGGCTGACCGCCTCGCTGGCGCGTTTCGGCCAGGGTGCGACGGCCGCGTGATTCAGGTAACGCAGGCCCGGGGCCTGTTCGAACTCTTCAGGAAACGTAGACATGGTTGGATGATCCGTGCATTTTGGCGCAAGTTAGGCATAATACTTGGCTTCGATTTTGATCCAGTCCTTCTTATGCAGAAAGAACCTCGTAAGGTCCGTGAGTTTCGTCGCCGTGAGCAAGAAATTCTCGATACCGCACTCAAGCTGTTTCTCGAACAGGGTGAAGACAGCGTCACCGTCGAGATGATCGCTGATGCAGTGGGTATCGGCAAAGGCACGATCTACAAGCACTTCAAATCCAAGGCGGAGATCTACCTGCGCCTGATGCTCGACTATGAGCGCGATTTGAACCAATTGCTGCACTCCGCCGACGTCGACCGTGACAAGGAAGCCTTGTCGCGTGCCTATTTCGAATTCCGCATGCGTGATCCACAGCGCTACCGGTTGTTCGATCGCCTTGAAGAAAAGGTGGTCAAGGGGCATCAGGTTCCGGACATGGTCGAGGAGTTGCACAAGATCCGTGCCTCGAACTTCGATCGCCTGACCCTGCTGATCAAGGGGCGCATCAGCGAAGGCAAGCTGGAAGATGTACCGCCGTACTTCCACTACTGCGCCGCCTGGGCGCTGGTGCACGGTGCCGTGGCGCTCTACCACTCGCCGTTCTGGAGCAACGTCCTGGAAGATCAGGAAGGTTTCTTCCAGTTCCTCATGGATATCGGCGTGCGCATGGGCAACAAGCGCAAACGCGATCCGGAGCCTTCTGCTAGCTGATAGCCGTTTGCGACACAACGCTACTGGGCGCGACAGGGCGGGAATATACTTTGGGTGTGAGGCTTGCAAAAACCTGATTTATGAGTCAGGTTTCGCGAGCCCGATTCATCCATGCCGGAGTTTTCCATGATCGTCGACCGTCAAGGCAGGCGTTTTCGCAATTTGCGTGTCAGCCTTACCGCCGCCTGCAATTACGCGTGCACTTATTGCGTGCCTGATGGGAAACGACTGGTCGCCGCCCAGGACGAGCTGTCTGCCGAGGCCTTGGCTCGCGGCGTGGCTTACCTGATCGAGGCCGCTGGCATCGAGCGTCTGCGGGTAACCGGTGGCGAGCCACTGGTCAGCCCCAAGCTGGAAGCCTTCCTCAAGACGGTCGCCGGATTCGGCCTGGACGACATCAGCCTCACCACAAACGGCCAACTCCTGGCGCGCAAGCTTCCCCTGCTTTGCGAAACCGGCATCCGCCGACTCAATGTCTCCCTCGATACCCTCGACGCTAGCGCCTTCCGGAGCATCTCCCGTGGTGGCGACCTGGCCAGTGTGCTGGATGGCATGGCCCAAGCGGCGGCGACAGGCATGAAGATCAAGGTCAACATGGTGCCGCTGCGCGGACAGAACCTCGATCAGGTCTTGCCGCTGCTGGATTTCTGCCTGGAGCATGGCTACGAGTTGCGCTTCATCGAGCTGATGCGAATGGGCCACCTGGCCAAGGACAACAATATGTTCCTGCAGCAGTTCGTCGGCCTTGAGCAACTGCTGCAAATCATCGGCGAGCGCTACGAGTACGCCCAGGCCGAGGCGCCGATCGATGCCACCGCGCTGCGTTATCGGGTTCCGGGGCGGGGCGTCTTCGGTGTGATCGCCAATGAAAGCGTGCCTTTCTGCCGGACCTGCTCACGGCTGCGTCTGTCCTCCACCGGCTGGCTTCATGGTTGCCTGTCGTCGAGCAATCGACATTTCATTGGCGACCTGCTCGACCAGCCGCGCCATCAGGCCCTGCCGGCGTTGCAAGGGCTGTTGGTCAAGGCGCTGGGCGACAAGCAGAGCGTTGCCTTCTCCGGTGGCGCCACAGTGATGAAAATCATCGGCGGCTAGCTCGGCAAGCTGGCGCAAAATCTGCATCAGCGGGCTGTTCGCCGGTTTTCCGTCGCCGGCTCCTGGAGGAAAGATGCGTAGCCTGGTTCTGCTGATAGCGCTGATGGCGCTGGGTGGCTGCATGAATGTCAGCGACATGGGTGAGGGCGCCCGTTACCACATGAGCGACGCCGGTCTGCTTGATCACAGCGATACCCAGCGTTCGATGTCGCTGCGTTTGCAGCCTGACTCGTTCATTTTCATCGCCCAGGGCGCATTCGTCCCGCCGGGTGGTGCCTATCCGCGGCCAAACGTGGTGGCGGAGGAGGCCTTCAAGGGCTTCATCGAATACTTCCCGCTGGTGCGTCGTGCCCAGGGGCCGATCGGCCTCGAACAGGCGCTGACAGAGGCGCGTGCGGTGGGAGCGCATTATCTGCTCTACACCCGCTTCGCCAAGGCAGACAACCGTATCGGCAACGGCGACGAATGGTATGACGAGCAGGCGGTCGACCGCCTCGGTGTCGATACCGGTGTTGTGCAGATGATGCTTATCGAGACCAGCACCCGCTACCTGATCGATACCGCGAGAATTCGCAGTCGTGGCGGATTGCTGACGTTCCACGACAACAAGCCGGAAGATTTGCTCGGCCCGCCGCTCGAGAACTACGCTCGCTCGCTCCTGGGTCTGGGTCGCTGAGGACTACGAACAATGGCTGAAACGGGTAAGGCCAACGACCTGTTGGCGCAGATTCCCAAGGCGGAAAAGGGCTTGCCGCCCGTCCACCTGTGGAATCCGGACTTCTGCGGCGATATCGACATGCGCATCGCCCGTGACGGCACCTGGTTCTATCTGGGTACGCCGATTGGTCGCAAACCCATGGTGCGGCTGTTTTCCACCATCATTCGCCGGGACGGTGATGATTATTTCCTGGTGACGCCGGTGGAAAAGGTGGGCATCACGGTGGATGACGCGCCGTTCGTCGCGGTAAGTCTCGAGGTGCAAGGCCGCGGGGAGCAGCAGGTGCTGTGTTTCACCAGCAATGTCGAGGACCGGGTCGAGGCCGGCCCCGAGCATCCGTTGCGCTTCGTCATCGATCCTGTAACTCAGGAGCCTTCGCCCTACGTGCACATGCGCGCCAATCTCGAAGCGCTGATCCATCGCAATGTGTTTTATCAGTTGGTGGATCTGGCGGTCACCCGGGAGATCGACGGCGAGGCGTGGCTGGGTGTGTGGAGTTCAGGGGTGTTCTACCCCATCGGCAAGGAGTGAACCTGAGGTGGGCGTCCGCGGTGGCGGGCGCCAGGCCTGCCAATAAAACTTTTCGGCCGGAAATGAAAAAACCTCCAGTGCTTGCGCATCTGGAGGTTTTCAGTATTTGGCTCCACGACCTGGACTCGAACCAGGGACCCAATGATTAACAGTCATTTGCTCTACCAACTGAGCTATCGCGGAATCTGTGGCGTATCTTACTGATTGCTAAAGGGAAGTCAAGCCTCCCTTTGGCAATCAGTGATTTTTACAGAACTTCGACAATCGCCTTGGTGACGACGTGAATATTGCTCTGGTTCAGCGTGGCAACGCAGATGCGGCCAGTGTCCAGCGCGTAGATGCCGTACTCGTCCTTCAGACGGGTAACCTGCTCAACGCTCAGGCCGGAGTAGGAGAACATGCCGCGTTGGCGACCGACGAAGCTGAAGTCACGCTTGGCGCCGTATTCAGCCAGCAGTTCGACCATCTGCTTGCGCATGCCGTGGATGCGGCCGCGCATTTCACCCAGCTCGGTTTCCCACATCTGACGCAGCTCGGCGCTGTTCAGTACCGCGGCGACGATGCTGGCACCGTGGGTTGGCGGGTTGGAGTAGGTGGTGCGGATCACGCGTTTGACCTGGGACAGCACGCGAGTGCTTTCTTCCTTGGCGCTGGTGACGATCGACAGGGCACCGACACGCTCGCCATACAGCGAGAACGACTTGGAGAACGAGCTGGAAACGAAGAAGTCCAGGCCCGACTCGGCGAACAGGCGTACCGCGAAGGCGTCTTCGGCAATGCCGTCGCCAAAGCCCTGGTAAGCCATGTCCAGGAATGGAACGTGACCCTTGGCCTTGATGACTTCCAGGACGTTTTTCCAGTCCGCCAGGCTCAGGTCCACACCGGTCGGGTTATGGCAGCAAGCGTGCAGGACGATGATCGAACCGGCTGGCAGCTCGTTCAGGTCTTCCAGCATGCCGGAGCGGTTGACGTCGTTGCTCGGCGCGTCGTAGTAGCGATAGTTCTGCACCGGGAAACCGGCGGTTTCGAACAGGGCGCGGTGGTTTTCCCAGCTCGGGTCGCTGATGGCGACGACGGCGTTCGGCGACAGTTGCTTGAGGAAGTCGGCACCAATTTTCAGTGCGCCAGTACCGCCGACGGCTTGAACGGTCACCACACGGCCTTCGGCCAGCAGTGGAGACTCGGTACCGAACAGCAGTTTCTGAACAGCCTGGTCGTAGGCAGCGATACCGTCGATTGGCAGGTAACCGCGGGAAGCGTGCTGTGCAGCACGTTGGGTTTCGGCTTCGATGACCGCACGCAGCAGTGGGATGCGTCCTTCTTCGTTGCAGTAGACGCCTACGCCCAGGTTGACCTTGTTGGTACGTGGATCGGCGTTGAATGCTTCGTTGAGGCCCAGAATGGGATCGCGTGGTGCCAGCTCGACAGCGGAAAACAGGCTCATTATTACCTTGGCTCTGAATTGGAGGGTGAGTAGGGTTTGCACGCTCCAGCCGAATGCACTAGAGCGGTGCACAAACGGGGAGTCAGTATAGTGATACCGACCGGTCACGGCGACAGTCTGCCGCAGCTTTTCCTGCTGTTTGTGGGAATATTTTTCGACCGTTAGTCGAATCCTTCAGTCAACAGTAGGAAATGCACTGCGCGCTGGGTTGAAACTGGCGTAGGGCGCCTTCAATTGGGTATAAGTACTGTCTAAAAATACAGTTACCTGTATTCGCACTTAACCAGGGGTTCGTCATGTCCGAGTTTCAGCTCGTCACCCGTTTCCAGCCGGCCGGCGACCAGCCGGAAGCCATCCGCCTGATGGTCGAGGGCATCGAAGCCGGGCTGGCGCACCAGACCCTGCTGGGTGTGACCGGTTCGGGCAAGACCTTCAGCATCGCCAACGTGATCGCTCAGGTGCAGCGCCCGACCCTGGTGCTGGCGCCGAACAAGACCCTGGCAGCGCAGCTCTACGGCGAGTTCAAGGCGTTCTTCCCGAACAACTCGGTCGAGTATTTCGTTTCCTACTACGACTACTACCAGCCGGAAGCCTACGTACCGTCGTCCGACACCTTCATCGAGAAGGACGCCTCGATCAACGATCACATCGAGCAGATGCGACTGTCAGCGACCAAGGCGTTGCTGGAGCGGCGCGATGCGATCATCGTCACCACCGTTTCCTGCATTTACGGTCTGGGCAGCCCGGAAACCTACCTGAAGATGGTCCTGCACGTGGACCGTGGCGACAAACTCGACCAGCGCGCCCTGTTGCGCCGTCTGGCCGACCTGCAATACACCCGCAACGAGATGGATTTTGCCCGTGCGACCTTCCGGGTGCGCGGCGATGTGATCGATGTGTACCCCGCCGAATCCGATCTGGAGGCGATCCGCATCGAGCTGTTCGACGATGAAGTGGAAAGCCTCTCCGCCTTCGATCCGTTGACCGGCGAGGTGATCCGCAAGCTGGCGCGATTCACCTTCTACCCGAAAAGCCACTACGTCACCCCGCGGGAAACCCTGCTCGGCGCGGTGGAGGGGATCAAGGAAGAACTCAAGGACCGCCTGGAATACCTGCACAAGGCCAACAAGCTGGTGGAAGCCCAGCGCCTGGAGCAGCGGACCCGTTTCGACCTGGAGATGATCCTCGAACTGGGCTACTGCAACGGCATCGAAAACTACTCGCGCTACCTCTCCGGGCGTCCGGCCGGGGCGCCGCCGCCAACCCTCTACGACTACCTGCCGCCCGATGCGCTGCTGGTGATCGACGAGTCCCACGTCAGCGTTCCGCAGGTCGGGGCGATGTACAAAGGCGACCGCTCGCGCAAGGAAACTCTGGTTGAGTACGGATTCCGCCTGCCGTCGGCGCTGGACAACCGGCCCATGCGCTTCGACGAGTGGGAGAGCGTCAGCCCACAGACCATCTTTGTTTCCGCCACGCCCGGGGTTTACGAGGCCGAGCATGCCGGCCGAGTGGTGGAGCAGGTGGTGCGGCCGACCGGCCTGGTCGACCCGCAAGTGGAAATTCGCCCGGCGCTGACCCAGGTCGACGATCTGCTGTCGGAAATCCGCAAGCGGGTAGCCGTGGAAGAGCGGGTGCTGGTCACCACCCTGACCAAACGCATGGCCGAGGACTTGACCGACTACCTGGCCGACCACGATGTGCGGGTGCGCTACCTGCACTCGGATATCGATACGGTGGAGCGCGTCGAAATCATCCGCGACCTGCGCCTGGGCACCTTCGACGTGCTGGTGGGGATCAACCTGCTGCGTGAGGGCCTGGACATGCCGGAGGTGTCGCTGGTGGCGATCCTTGATGCCGACAAAGAGGGCTTCCTGCGGTCCGAGCGCTCGCTGATCCAGACCATCGGCCGGGCGGCGCGTAACCTCAATGGCCGGGCGATCCTGTACGCCGACCGCATGACCGGCTCGATGCAGCGCGCGATCGATGAGACGGAGCGCCGCCGCGAGAAGCAGGTCGCCTTCAACCTGGCCAACGGCATCGTGCCCAAAGGCGTGGTCAAGGACATCACAGACATCCTTGAAGGCGCCAATGTGCCGGGCTCGCGCAGCAAGAAGCGCAAAGGCATGGCCAAGGCCGCGGAGGAGAGCGCTCGCTACGAAGCCGAGCTGCGTTCGCCGGGCGAGATCGCCAAGCGAATCAAGCAGCTTGAAGAGAAGATGTACCAGTTGGCACGGGACTTGGAGTTCGAGGCGGCGGCGCAGATGCGTGATGAGATCACCCAGTTGCGTGAGCGCTTGCTTACCGTGTGACGTTTCTGTCGCTCATGACGGCCAAGTCGCTGGCAAGCGGTGCTCTGCTTGCCAGCGATCAGGTCAGTGCGCTTCTCCGGCTTTCAAGCCCTGCGGCAATTTCCGGGTCAATACGACCGCCACCATGCTGATCGCCAGGCCGATCCCAACGAAATGGAAGGCATCGTTGTAGGCCATGATCAGCGCCTGCTGATGGACGATTTCGCTCAGCTTGCCCAGCGCAGCAGCCTCGCTGCCCAGCTTCTCCGTCAGCAATGCCAGCCGTTCCGCGACTTGCGGGTTGGTCGGCACCACCGATTCCCGCAAATAGTCGAAATAGGTCTTGGCCCGAGCGTCCAGCAGGGTTGCCAGCAGGGCGATGCCGATGGCGCCGCCCAGGTTGCGCAGGATGTTGAACAGGCTCGACGCCGAGCCGGCGTCCTGCGGCTGGATGTACGCCGTGGCAATCAGCGAGATGGTCACCATGATCATCGGCTGGCCAAGGGCGCGGATGATCTGGATATGGTTGAACTGGCTGCCGGCGAAATCCGGATTGAGCACCCCGGAGCTGAAGCTGGCCAGGCCAAAGAGACCAAAGCCCAGGGCGCAGAGGATCTTCGGCGAAATCACCTTCATCAATTGCGGCACCAGCGGAATCAGGAATAACTGCGGGATGCCCATCCACATGATCACTTCGCCGATCTGCAGCGCGTTGTAGTTCTGGATCTGCGCCAGATACAGCGGCAGCAGATAGATCGAGCCATACAGCCCTACGCCCATCCCCAGGCTGGCAATGCTCGACAGGCCGAAATTACGGTTCTTGAGGATGCGCAGGTTGATCAGCGGGTTCGGCTTGGACAACTGCAGGATCACGAAGGTGATCAGGCTGACCACGGCGATACTGCCCAGGCCGACAATCAGGCTCGATTCCAGCCAGTCCTTGCGATGCCCTTCTTCAAGAAACACCTGCAGGCAACCCAGGCCCACGCCGAGGGTGACGATGCCGGCGTAATCGGTGCTTTTCAGCAACTCCCAGTGAGCTTCCTTCTTCTCCAGGCCATAAAGCAAGCCGGCGATCATGATCAGGCCGGGTGGGATGTTGATGTAGAAGATGTACTCCCAGCCCCAGTTTTCTGTCAGCCAACCTCCCAGTGTCGGACCGATCGAGGGCGCGAAGGTCGCGGTCATGGCAAACATCGCCATGCCCTTGGCGCGATGGTGCTCGGGCAGCTTGATCAGGGTCAGGGTGAAGGCCAGCGGGATCAATGCCCCGCCGGTAAAGCCCTGCATGGCGCGGAAGATGATCATGCTCTCCAGGTTCCAGGCCATCGAGCACAACAACGAGGAAGCCAGGAAGCCGAGGGACACCCACACCGCCAGTCGCCGGGCCGAGAGTAACTGCACCAGCCAGGCGGTGAGCGGAATCATGATGATTTCGGCTACAAGGTACGAGGTCGAAATCCACGAGCCTTCTTCCAGCGTCGCTGACAGCGCGCCTTGAATGTCCTTGAGCGACGAGTTGGTGATCTGGATGTCCAGCACCGCCATGAAGGCACCGAGCATCACGCTCATCACCGCGATCCAGTCGCGTCGGCTCGGCTCGCCGACGGGACGGATCAGTTGATCACCGGCCATCGCTACGCAGATCGACGGTGGCGGTGACCGACATGCCCGGGCGGATACGGCCATGCAGCGGGTTATCGGCGGCGAAGGTCAGTTTTACCGGAATACGCTGTACGACCTTGGTGAAGTTACCGGTGGCGTTGTCTGGCGGCAGCAGGCTGAACTGCGCGCCGGAAGCGGCGAACAGACTGTCCACGCGGCCTTCGATCGGCGTGTCCGGGTAGCTGTCAAACACCAGTTCGGCGCGAAGGCCGGGCTGCATCCTGCCGATCTGGGTTTCCTTGAAGTTGGCCTGGACCCAGATGTCTTCGTCGGGAACGATCGACAGCAGGTAGGCGCCGGCCTGCACGTACTGGCCGTCGCGCGCGGAACGCTGGCCGACCATGCCGCTGATGGGCGCGTGGATTTCGCTGCGGGTCAGGTTCAGCTCGGCTTGGGCCAGGTCGGTGCGGGCGGTGGCGATCTGCGCATCGAGGCGCTTGAGTTCGGCTTCCAGTGCGCTGACCTGCTGGCGCTGGCCCTGCAAATCGGCCTGGGCCTTGCTCACCTGAGAGCGGGCGACGTTGCTTTCGGCGGAAAGGGTGGTCACCCGTTCCTCGGAAACGAAGCCCGGCTTGCGCAGCGCCTGGGCGCGATTCAAGTCTAGTTGCGTGCGGCCCAGGGTGGCCTGGTTGGCGGAGACCTGGGCCCGGCCGGCGGCAATCAGGCTGGATTGCTGGGTCAGCCGGCTGTCGGCCTGCAAGCGTTCGGCCTCGCGGGTCGCGAGGGTGGCGCGGGCGCGTTCGACGGCAAACTGGAAATCGTCGCCTTCCAGGCGAACCAGCAGGTCGCCCTTGTTCACGTGCTGGTTGTCCTGTACCAGGACGGCGTCGATACGGGCGCCGAGCTGGCTGGAGACCCGGGTGATCTCGCCCTGGACATAGGCGTTGTCAGTGCTTTCGTAGAAGCGGCCTTTGAAATACCACTGGGCGAAGAACGCGAGGGAAATCAGCAGGACCAGAAGAAGAAAAATCAGCAGGCGGCGCTTGAGTTGGGCTGGCATGGGGACGATCGTTCCGAAAATGTAAGCAAATTTAACAAGTTTTGGATCCAGCCGCACAAGTGGCGATCACGCCCATTACTGGAGCCCGGCGCCTGCTCCCTGTTAACATCGCGGCTTTGTTTCATCTCTTGTTCGAGACTCTCATGACCACCGTTCGCACGCGCATCGCGCCTTCGCCGACTGGCGATCCCCACGTCGGCACCGCTTACATCGCCCTGTTCAACTACTGCTTTGCCAAGCAGCACGGCGGCGAGTTCATCCTGCGTATCGAAGATACCGACCAACTGCGTTCGACCCGCGAATCCGAACAACAGATTTTCGACGCGCTGCGCTGGTTGGGCATCGAGTGGAGCGAAGGCCCGGACGTCGGTGGCCCGCATGGCCCGTACCGGCAGAGCGAGCGGGGCGATATCTACAAGCAGTACGCCCAGCAACTGGTCGACCTGGGGCACGCGTTCCCGTGCTTCTGCACCGCTGAAGAGCTGGACCAGATGCGCGCCGAGCAGACGGCCCGCGGCGAGACCCCGCGCTACGACGGTCGCGCGCTGCTGCTGTCCCAGGAAGAAGTCCAGCGCCGCCTGGCGGCGGGCGAGCCACACGTGATCCGCATGAAGGTGCCGAGTGAAGGCGTCTGCGTGGTGCCGGACATGCTCCGTGGCGACGTCGAGATCCCGTGGGATCGCATGGACATGCAAGTGCTGATGAAGACCGACGGTCTGCCGACCTACTTCCTGGCGAACGTGGTCGACGACCATCTGATGGGCATCACCCACGTCCTGCGCGGCGAAGAGTGGCTGCCGTCGGCGCCCAAACTGATCAAGCTGTACGAGTACTTCGGTTGGGAACAGCCCAAGCTTTGCTACATGCCGCTGCTGCGTAACCCGGACAAGAGCAAGCTGTCCAAGCGCAAGAACCCGACGTCGGTCACCTTCTACGAGCGCATGGGCTTCATGCCGGAAGCCATGCTCAACTACCTGGGCCGCATGGGCTGGTCGATGCCCGACGAGCGCGAGAAGTTCTCCCTGAGCGAAATGGTCGAGCACTTCGACCTGTCGCGGGTATCGCTGGGCGGGCCGATCTTCGACATCGAGAAGCTGTCCTGGCTCAACGGCCAGTGGCTGCGCGACCTGCCGGTGGAAGAGTTCGCCGCGCGGGTGCAGAAGTGGGCGTTCAACAGCGACTACATGATGAAGATCGCGCCGCACGTGCAGGGCAGGGTGGAGACGTTCAGTCAGGTCGCACCGCTGGGTGGCTTTTTCTTCGAAGGCGCGCTGCGTCTCGATGCAAAGCTGTTCGAGCACAAGAAGCTGTCTCCGGACCAGGTGCGCCAGGTGCTGCAACTGATCCTGTGGAAGCTGGAAAGCCTGCGTCAGTGGGAAAAAGACCGCATCACCGGCTGCATCCAGGCGGTAGTCGAAGCCCTGGAACTTAAACTGCGCGACGCGATGCCACTGATGTTTGCCGCGATCACCGGCCAGGCCAGTTCGGTTTCGGTGCTCGACGCCATGGAAATCCTCGGCCCTGACCTGACGCGCTATCGCCTGCGCCAGGCGCTGGAACTGCTGGGCGGCGTTTCGAAGAAAGAAAACAAGGAATGGGAGAAGCTGCTGGGCACTATCGCCTGACCGCTGCCGCATCCTTTTTTCGCGGGGCGAACCTGCTTTCACCGGTGTATTGCCGGGGAAGCGGGTTCGCCCCGCGATGCTTTGCGCCCTGGTGCGAAGCGCCATTCCCCCGAAAACACGGGACTTTTTCCGCTCAAGGAAGGTAAGTGATTGTTATCTAGGAAAAAGTTTTTGAATTTTATTGAAAATATATTTGACAGGTCTTTGATCCGAACTTAATATGCGCCCCGTCCACAGCGATGAACGAAAACGAAACGCGAAGCACCCAGCCAAGCGATTCAGTTCAAAGCGACATTGTGGGGCTATAGCTCAGCTGGGAGAGCGCCTGCATGGCATGCAGGAGGTCAGCGGTTCGATCCCGCTTAGCTCCACCAATTTCCAGCTTGGCAGTCAATTCCAGCGACTGCCGGCATGATCGGTTCGAAGAACCGGTCGATGGTAGAAGGGTTGCGTCCCCTTCGTCTAGTGGCCTAGGACACCGCCCTTTCACGGCGGTAACAGGGGTTCGAGTCCCCTAGGGGACGCCAGTTTTACACAAGCGATGTCGAAAGAGGTCGCTGGGCCGCGAGGCTAGAAATCTGGGGCTATAGCTCAGCTGGGAGAGCGCCTGCATGGCATGCAGGAGGTCAGCGGTTCGATCCCGCTTAGCTCCACCAATTCCGCCAGGATTCGTGAAAACGGATCTTTACGAAGGTTTAAAGTCCCCTTCGTCTAGTGGCCTAGGACACCGCCCTTTCACGGCGGTAACAGGGGTTCGAGTCCCCTAGGGGACGCCATTTTACCCGCTTTGCGGGATTTCAAGGCTCATTCGCTTATTGAATGAGCCTTTTGTTTTTTCCCTCGAAAAAAGTTTTTGCCCCGTGCGCGACAAGCGGCGGGGCAAAAAGCTTGCTTTTAAATATTATGAGCATAATATTTCAACCATAATATTTTGGAGGCGAGCCATGAACGACAAAAAAGCCAGAACCCGCGAACGCATCCTCGATGCCGCGCGTCACGCGCTGATCCAGCAAGGGCCCGCCGATCCCAGCGTCAATCAGGTAATGGGTGCTGCCGGCCTGACTGTTGGTGGTTTCTACGCCCATTTCGACAGCAAGGAAGCCTTGATGCTCGAAGCGTTCAGTCAGTTGCTCGGCGAGCGTCGTGCCTTGTTGTCCCAGGTTGATCCGGCGTTGGATGGCCAGTCGCGGCGGGCGCTGGTTGCCGCGTTCTATCTATCGCGCAAGCACCGTGACTCCACCGGGGATGCCTGTCCGCTGCCTACGTCCCTGAGTGAAATGACCCGACTGCCCGATGCCTTCCGCGACGTGCTCGCCGAACACATCGAGATGATGACCGCGCAATTGGTCGACAGCCCCGATGAGGCTGACAAATTCCTCGCCGACCTTGCGCTGATGGTCGGCGGCCTGGCCCTGGCGCGAGCCCTGGGCACCAGCGATCTGTCCGATCGCATCCTGCGTGCCGCCAAAACGGCGGTGATTTGAGCGACCCCTCTGGAGCAAAGCGATGAATACCTTGAGCTGGATTCGCGGCGTGAACGGCACCTTGGGGCGTCTGGTCCCTGGGCATATCGCCAGCAAGATGCACCGCGCTTTTTTGACGCCCTACACCCGCCCACCGCGGGACTGGGAGTTGCCCGTGCTGGAGCGGGCTGAGCGCATCACTCTGCGTTTCGGTCTGTCCGCATTGCGCTGGGGCCAAGGGCCGACTGTCCTGTTGATGCACGGCTGGGAAGGGCGTCCGACCCAATTCGCCAAGATCATCGAAACCCTGGTGGACGCCGGTTACACCGCGGTCGCGCTGGACGGCCCGGCCCATGGCCGCTCGCCGGGTGACGAGGCGCACGTTGGCCTCTTTGCCCGCGCCGTGCTGGAGGCCGCGGCGGAATTGCCGCCGCTCAAGGCGGTGATCGGCCACTCCATGGGCGCCGCCAGTGTGCTCTTGGCGATGCAACTGGGCCTGCGTGCCGAAGCGGTGGTCAGCATCGCCGCGCCGGCGCGGTTGCTGGGCGTATTGCGCGGTTTTGCCCGGCACCTGAACCTGCCGCCTCGGGCGCGGGCAGCCTTCATTCGCAAGGTGGAACGGGATGTCGGTTTGCCGGTGGCGAAGCTGGATGTCAGTGGTTACCAACTGGAAGTGCCGGGCCTGATCGTGCACGCCGAGGACGACAGGCTGGTCCCGGCCAGCGAAGCCCAGGTGATCCACGACGCCTGGTTCGACAGTCGCCTGCTGATGCTGGAGCAAGGGGGGCATCAGCGCGTATTGGCCGATCCGCGAGTGGTTTCCGGCGTTCTCGACCTGCTCAAGCGAAGTGACATGCCGCTGCGCCAATCGGCGTAAGCATCCGTTACACTCTGCCCGTTCATCACATACGGGAGCGGGCATGAGCTGGGATCTGGCAACGCCATTCGTCATCGACCTTCGCGTCGGTGCCGAGGATATCGACGGACTGGGGCATGCCAATAATGCCGTCTACGTTTCCTGGCTGGAGCGCTGCGCCTGGCGTCATTCGCAGCGCCTCGGCCTGGACTTGACGGAGTACCGTCGGCTGGACCGGGCCATGGCGGTGGTTCGTCACGAAATCGACTACCTGGCCAGCGCCTACGAAGACGACGAATTGCAGTTGGCAACCTGGATCGTCGACTGGGATCAGCGCCTGAAAATGACCCGGCGCTTCCAGCTGGTTCGCCCCAGCGACGGCGTCACGCTGCTTCGCGCGCAAACCACCTTTGTCTGCATCGAGTTGTCCACAGGGCGACCCAAACGCATGCCACCTGAATTCCTCGAAGGCTACGGCCAGGCGCTGCTGAGCAACCCGACGTGATTCGCCTGGCTGAGGCTGCGGACGGCGTTGCGGTTCGCGGCGTCGTGGAGGCTGCCTATCTGCCTTACGTCGCCAGCATCGGCGTGCGCCCTGGTCCGCTGGATGACGATTACGACGACCTGATCCGCCAGCAGCAGGTCTGGCTGGTGGAACAGGGGAGCGATGTGTGCGCCATTCTTGTGCTGTGCCATGAGGCGGAAGCGATGCTGCTCTCCAACGTCGCGGTCAATCCCGCCTTCCAGGGCCAGGGTCATGGCCGCCGGCTGATCGACTTCGCCGAGGCTCGCGCCCTGGACGCCGGTTTTTCCCTGATTCGGCTCTACACCAACGCCGCGATGCAGGCGAATGTGGCGCTGTACGAGCGGTTGGGCTATCGCGAGACTCACCGGGGCGCCGAGCACGGCTTCAATCGGGTGTTCATGGAGAAGCGGCTGGTTTGAGCCAACGTGAAAGCGCTGACCGTATTCGCCGGAAAAAGCCAGGGCGTTCAAGCGTGTTTCGATTGCCTTCAAGCGGGCCGTGCACGTCGCTGGCGAGCGAAGAAACGGGTTGCTCCTTCACTGTTTCCGTCCTTCGCCGCTCATGGTCGAAGTTGAGAATGTCGTAATTGCTCTTTTTGATGTGCATGTCCCGTTCCTTGTTGTGCGGCGCGTCGAGGGTTGCGGCAAGCAAGCGGCTCAAAGAACGTGAACATTTGTGATATCTCCGAATAGGGAAGGATTGCCCGCTGATTCGGGCAGCTGAAACTCTCAAACAAGAAAGCGCTGACGTCACGCAGGCCCTTTCCTCGAAGCCTGTAAGACCCAGCCCTTTTCGACCAAGTGTCTACCCGAGACCCGCGGCCCTTCCATTTGCCCAATCCCCGTTTACTATGTGCGCAATTTTTCCGAGGTCTTCCCCCATGCAAATTGCCCTGGCCCCGATGGAGGGGCTGGTCGACAACATCCTGCGCGACGTTCTGACCCGGGTCGGCGGTATCGACTGGTGTGTCACCGAGTTCATTCGCGTCTGCGACCGGGTGCTGCCCGCTGCCACGTTCCACAAAATGGCACCGGAGCTGGAGCAGGGCGCGCGGACGGCCGCAGGGGTACCGATGCGTGTGCAATTGCTCGGCTCCGATCCGGTTTGCCTGGCGGACAACGCCGCGCTGGCCTGCGAGCTGGGCGCGCCGGTGATTGACCTGAACTTCGGCTGCCCGGCCAAGACGGTGAACAAGTCTCGCGGTGGGGCGGTGCTGCTCAAAGAGCCGGAATTGCTGTTCCGCATCGTCAGCGAGGTGCGCAAGGCGGTGCCGGCGCATATTCCGGTGACCTCGAAGATGCGCCTGGGCTTCGAGAGCCCTGACGGCGCGCTGGACTGCGGCCGGGCCCTGGCCGACGGTGGCTCGGCGCATCTGGTGGTGCACGCGCGGACCAAGGTCGAGGGCTACAAGCCGCCGGCCCATTGGGAATGGGTGGCCAAGGTGCAGGACGTGGTCAAGGTGCCGGTGTTCGCCAACGGCGAGGTCTGGACCCTGGACGACTGGCGGCGCTGCCGCGAGATCAGTGGCGTGAAGGACATCATGCTCGGCCGTGGCCTGGTGTCACGACCGGACCTGGCCCGACAGATCGCCGCGGTGCGCGATGGCGTGGATTTCCAGCCGCTGGACTGGCAGTCGTTGTTGCCGCTGATCCAGGTGTTCTGGCTGCGGGTTCGCGAAGAGATGACTCCTCGCCAGGCGCCGGGCCGTCTCAAGCAGTGGGTGGCGATGCTGACCCGGACCTATCCCGAAGCCGTCGCACTGTTCAATGAACTGCGTCGCGAGACCGACTGTGATCGGGTCGGCCTGCTGATCGATGTGCCACCGCCCGTCGCTGCGGCGTAGGAAAATTTTCTCGACAGCGCTTGAAATAATTCTGGTGGTCCATATCTAGGGAGTACGCGATGCCGAAGTCGGGTCGCGTCAATCTCAACTCGCTGATATTTCAGGAGATGTACCATGACCACCGCTTTTTCTCTGGCTCCACTGTTCCGTCATTCCGTTGGTTTCGACCGTTTCAACGACCTGTTCGAATCCGCGGCGCGTAATGAGTCGGGTAGCAGCTACCCACCCTACAACGTTGAAAAACATGGCGATGACCACTATCGAATCGTTGTTGCCGCAGCTGGCTTCCAGGAGCAGGACCTTGACCTGCAAGTGGAGAAAGGCGTGCTGACCGTCACGGGCGGCAAACGCGACAGCAGCAACGAAAGCGTCACCTACCTGCACCAGGGCATTGCCCAACGTGCGTTCAAGCTGTCGTTCCGTCTGGCTGACCATATCGAGGTCAAGTCGGCGGCACTGGCCAACGGGCTGCTCAGCGTCGACCTGCTGCGGGTCGTGCCGGAAGAAGCCAAGGCCAAACGTATCCCGATCAACGGGGACAAGCCTGCTCTGAACTAAGTGGGTGAGCTGTGAAAAAGGGCGCCGTAATGGCGCCCTTTTTTGTGGCTGCGAGAAAACCGGAAAATCAGTAGTCCGCCGGCGTTTCCAGCAGCATCGCGCGAAACGCGCTGAGCGGCAGCGGCCGGCTGTGCAGGTAGCCCTGATATAGGAAGCAGCCCTGGCGCAGCAGAAAGTCCAGTTGCTCGGACAATTCCACCCCTTCGGCGATCACCGTCAGCTCCAGGCTGCGGGCCATGGCGACAATCGCGCGGACGATTTCCGCATCATTGGAGTCCACCGGTGCGTCGCGCACAAACGACTGATCGATCTTCAGCGTGTCCACCGGCAGGCGCTTGAGGTACGTCAGCGAGGAATAGCCGGTGCCGAAGTCGTCCATGGCGAAGCTCACCCCCAGCGCTTTCAGTTCGCGCATTTTGCTGATGGTGTCTTCCAGGTTCTGGATGACGATGCCTTCGGTGATCTCCAGCTTGAGCATGTGGTAGGGCAGGCGATAGTCGTCAAGGCTGCGGCGGACCCGCTCGACGAAGTCGTTCTGACGGAACTGCCGCGGGCTGATGTTCACGCACAGGCTGAAATCCTCGGCGTCGATCAGGCGGTCCTGGAGCATGCGTGAGCAGGCGTCGCAGGCTTCATCGAGGATCCAGTTGCCGACTTCGAGGATCATGCCGCTTTCTTCCAGCACCTGAATGAACTGGCTGGGCTGTTGTTGGCCGAGCAGCGGATGGTGCCAGCGCAGTAGCACTTCGGCGCCGACGATGCGGTTGTCGCGGGCATCCACCTGGGGCTGGAAATGCAGCGCCAGCTCGCCGCGGGTCAGCGCCATGCGCAGGTCGCTTTCCATGCGCAGGCGCTCGCTGGCCGCCTTCTGCATGGTGGTGTGGAACAGTTGCGTGGTGTTGCGGCCAGAGTCTTTGGCACGGTACAGCGCAATGTCGGCACGTTTGAGCAGGTCGGCCGGGGTCGAACCATGGTCGGGAATCAGCGCTACGCCGATGCTCGGGGTCACCTGCAGGCGCTGGCCGTCCAGTGACATCGGTTCGGCGAGCAGCTCGCGCAGGGTATCGGCCAGTTCGCGAACCTTGTCCGTAACTTCCTCGCGGGTGCCTTCCAGGCCACTGAGCAGCACCACGAATTCGTCGCCGCCAAGGCGCGCCACGGTGTCTTCCATGCGCACGCTGGCTTCGAGGCGCGCGGTGATGATCTTCAGCACCGTGTCGCCCACCGGGTGGCCGAGGGAGTCGTTGATGTGCTTGAAGTGGTCGAGGTCGAGGAACAGCAGGGCGCCGCGCAGGTTGTGGCGCTTGAGCAAGGCGATCTGCTGGCTCAGACGGTCCATCAGCAGCGCGCGGTTGGGCAGGTTGGTGAGCGGGTCGTGATAGGCCAGGTGGCGAATCTGCGCCTGGGCGTTCTTCAACTGGCTGACGTCGCGGGCGGTCAGCAGCAAGCAGTCGGTTTCATTAAGCGTGATCGGCTCGACCGAGACTTCCAGGGTCAACAGTTCGCCGCGTTTGCTGCGCCCGAGCATCTCGCGATGGTTGACCCGGCCGCGTTCCTGCACCTCGGCCACCAGCATCGCGTGCTGTTTGTCATCGGCCCAGACACCCACTTCGTGGGCGCTGCGCCCGAGTACTTCGCCCGCGCTGTAGCCGGTCAGCCGGCAGAAACCGTCGTTGACTTCGACATAGCGCCCGCTGTCGCGCTCGCTGATGGTGATGGCGTCGGGGCTGGAGTGAAAGGCCTTGGCGAATTTCTCTTCGCTGGCCTTGAGCGCCGCTTCGGCGCGCTGTTGCTGGGTGATGTCGCGCAGGGTGGTGACGCTGCAGGTCTGCTCCTCGACCTTGATCAGGCGGCTGGAGATCACGCAGGTCAGCGGATGGCCGTCCTTGTGGTTGACCACCACGGCGACATTGTTCAGCGCCTGGTCGCGAATCACCTGTTCGATGCGTTTGGCGCGCTCGGCCGACTCGGCCCACAGGCCGATTTCCGCAGCATTGCGCCCCAGCACCTGTTCGGCGGTCCAGCCGAAGGTCTGGGTGAAAGCCGGGTTGACCTCGATGAACTGGCCGCTGTCCTGGCGGGTGACGCAAATCGGGTCGGGGCTGACCTGGAACAGGCCGGCGAATTTCTCTTCCGAGCTGATCAGGCGCTGCTCGCGCTCAACCTGATCAGTGATGTCCAGCAAGGTGCCGGCCATGCGCAGCGGGTTGCCATGCTCGTCGCGGTACAGGCGGGCCCGGCTTTCGAGGAAGCGCGAGCTGCCATTTTCCAGCTGGATGCGGTAGGTGATCTGATAATTGCCCGCCGGCCCTTCGCGCAGGCTGCGGTAGGCCTGACGCATGCTGCTGCGGTCGGATTCCGGCACGCCTTCGAAAAATGCGTCGAAGGACTCATGGAACGGCACCGGGCCCAGCCCGTGCAACTGCGCGGCGCGGGCCGAGCCATAGAGCATGCCGCTGGGGATATGCCAGTCCCAGGTGCCCAGTTGCGCCGAGTCGAGGGCCAGGTCCAGGCGTTCCTGGCTGTCCTTGAGGGCTTGCTCGGCGCGTTTGCGCTCGCTGGTATCGATAAAGGTGCTGAGCAGGTAGGCCACGCCCTCCAGTTCGATGGTCTGGGTACAGAGGATGCCGTCATGAATCTGCCCGCTGCTGGAGCAGAACTGCACTTCGAGAATCACCGGGCCATTGTTGTCGCGGGTTGCCTCCAGCACCTGGTAACGCTGCGGGGCATGGGCCCACAGGCCGAGCTCGATGGTGGTCTTGCCGATGACCTCCTGCGCCGGCCAGCCCAGGGTTTTCTCGAAGTGCTGGTTGACCTCGTGAATCAGCCCGTCGGACCGACGGCTCAGCAGCACCACGTTGGGGCTGAGCTGGAACAGCGTGGCAAAACGCTTTTCCGAGTTGATCAGCGCCGCCTCGCGCTCGCGCTGGCGGGTGATTTCGCGAATGACACCGATCATCTGCGGACGGCCGTGCTTGTCCTTGGTCAGGCTGCCGTTGATTTCCAGCCAGTGCAGGCTGCCGTCGGGCCAGCGGATGCGGTGGCGCATCGCCTGCTCCAGCGGCTCGCCGGCCAGCACCGAGTGAAACGCCTGCAGGGTGCGGTCGCGGTCTTCGGCCGGCAGCAGGTCGAGGTAGTCCAGGTCCTTGGGCAGCGGCACGTCCGGATCGTAGCCGAACAGCGCCTGGGTGCCCCGGGACCAACTGATCCTGCCGGTCTCGACATCCCAGAACCAGGCGCCCAGGCGGGCACCGTTGAGGGCGGCCAGCAATTGCGGCGCATTTTCCCAGGTCTGCTCGGACTCCTGGGGATCCGCCGCGTGGATACGCGGCAGCCGTGGAAAACGGTGTGATTTGGACATCGATACCAGACCTTTGGCGGATACGCTTCCTTGGTACAGGCCTTCCAGGGATACCGGCGGCCTCAGGGTTGTCTCGCTTGGCTGTCGAGCAGTGCCATAAAGGCTCTGGCTGCGTTCGATAACGTTCGTTCCGTGTGCAGAATGTAGCCTAGCTGGCGCGACAGCTGAATGCCCGGAAGAGTGACGGGAACGACCTGGTCGTCGAGCATTGTTCGCGGCAATACGCTCCAGGCGAGCCCGATGGAAACCATCATCTTTATGGTTTCCAGATAGTTGGTGCTCATCGCGATGTTCGGCACCAGGCCTTGCGCTTCGAACAAGCGCTGAACGATATGGTGTGTAAACGTGTTTCCGCCGGGAAAAACCGCCGGGTGGTGGGCGATATCGGCGAGGTTGACCGCGTCTTTGCAGGCCAGCGGATGCTCCGGCGCCACCACGAAATCCAGCGGGTCATCCCATACCGACACGGCGCGGACCAGACTGTGAGGTTCTGGCGCCAGGGTAATGACGGCGATTTCAGCGCGACCATGGAGGATTTCTTCGTAGGCTACTTCCGAATCGAGGAACTGGATGTCCAGGGCGACGGCCGGATATTGCCGGGTGAACGTCCGCAACAAGGGCGGCAGGCGGTGCAGGCCGATGTGATGGCTGGTGGCCAGAGTCAGCCGGCCGCTGACTTCGCCGGTGAGGTTGGTCAGGGCGCGGCGGGTGTCGTCCAGCACATTGAGAATCTGATAAGCGCGCGGCAGCAAGGCGCGTCCGGCCTCGGTCAGGCTGACTTCGCGACCGAGGCGGTCAAACAACCGTACGTCGAGTTGTTGTTCGAGGCCGGCGATGCGTTTGCTGATGGCGGGCTGGGTGAGGTGCAGTCGTTCTCCGGCCCCGGAGAAGCTGCCAGTCTCGGCGATGGCGATAAAAGCATTGAGGTTTGCCAGATCCACGTTTTCAGATTCCCTTTGGTTATCCAAAGCATAAAAATTATGAATTTGAGTTATTCAATCTAACGCCATAGCATCAGCCGTACAAGCCAAGTGGTTATTGGCATAGAAAGACGCTGATGAGGAAAGCCTGATGGCCGGCAAAACGCTCTACGACAAGCTCTGGGATTCGCATTTGGTCAAACAGCGCGACGATGGTTCGGCGCTGATCTACATCGACCGTCACATCATCCATGAAGTGACCTCGCCGCAAGCCTTCGAAGGCCTGCGTCTGGCAGATCGCAAACCTTGGCGTATCGATGCCAACATCGCCACCCCGGACCACAACGTACCGACCACGCCTGAGCGCAAGGGCGGGATCGAGGCCATCGCTGACCAGGTGTCGCGTCTGCAGGTGCAGACCCTCGATGAAAACTGTGACGAGTATGGCATCACCGAATTCAAGATGAATGATGTGCGTCAGGGCATCGTCCACGTCATCAGCCCGGAGCAGGGCGCCACCTTGCCGGGCATGACCGTGGTCTGCGGTGACTCGCACACCTCGACCCACGGCGCGTTCGGCGCGCTGGCCCACGGTATCGGTACCTCCGAAGTGGAGCACGTGCTGGCCACCCAGTGCCTGGTCGCCAAGAAAATGAAGAACATGCTGGTGCGCGTCGAAGGCCAGTTGCAGTTCGGCGTGACCGCCAAGGACATCGTTCTCGCCGTGATCGGCAAGATCGGCACCGCCGGCGGCAACGGCCATGCCATGGAATTCGCCGGCAGCGCGATCCGCGACCTGTCCGTCGAAGGCCGCATGACCATCTGCAACATGTCCATCGAAGCCGGCGCCCGTGTTGGCCTGGTGGCCACCGACGCCAAGACCGTCGACTACGTCAAGGGCCGCCCTTACGCGCCGAAAGGCCAGCAGTGGGATCTGGCGGTGGAAACCTGGAAAGACCTGGTCTCCGACGCCGACGCCGTATTCGACACCGTGGTTGAACTGGACGCCGCCGAAATCAAGCCACAGGTCAGCTGGGGCACCTCGCCGGAAATGGTGCTGGCCGTCGATCAACGCGTGCCGGATCCGGCTGCCGAGAGCGATCTGGTCAAGCGTGGCTCCATCGAGCGCGCCTTGAAGTACATGGGCTTGAACGCCAACCAGGCGATCACCGACATCCAGCTCGACCGCGTCTTTATCGGTTCCTGCACCAACTCGCGCATCGAAGACCTGCGCGCCGCCGCGGAAATCGCCAAGGGCCGCAAGGTCGCCGCGACCATCAAGCAAGCCATCGTGGTGCCGGGCTCTGGCCTGGTGAAAGCGCAGGCCGAGCGCGAAGGCCTGGACAAGATCTTCCTCGAAGCCGGCTTCGAATGGCGTGAACCGGGCTGCTCGATGTGTCTGGCGATGAACCCGGACCGCCTGGAGAGCGGCGAGCATTGCGCGTCCACCTCCAATCGGAACTTCGAAGGCCGTCAGGGCGCCGGTGGTCGTACCCATCTTGTGAGCCCGGCCATGGCCGCCGCCGCCGCCGTCACCGGCCGTTTCATCGATGTACGCGAGTTGATCCAAGGGAGCGCAGCATGAAAGCCTTTACCCAACACACCGGCCTTGTCGCTCCGCTCGACCGTGCCAACGTCGACACCGACCAGATCATTCCCAAGCAATTCCTGAAGTCGATCAAACGCACCGGTTTCGGTCCGAACCTGTTCGACGAATGGCGTTATCTGGATGTCGGCCAGCCGTACCAGGACAACAGCAAGCGTCCGGTCAACCGCGACTTCGTCCTCAACCACGACCGCTATCAAGGCGCCAGCGTGTTGCTGGCCCGCGAAAACTTCGGTTGCGGTTCGAGCCGCGAGCACGCCCCGTGGGCGCTGGAAGAATACGGTTTCCGCAGCATCATCGCGCCGAGCTACGCCGACATCTTCTTCAACAACAGCTTCAAGAACGGCCTGCTGCCGATCATCCTCAGCGACGAAGAAGTCGATGAGCTGTTCAAGCAAGTGGAAGCCGATCCGGGTTATCAACTGAGCATCGATCTGCAGGCACAGACCGTCACCCGTCCGGATGGCAAAGTGCTCGGCTTCGAAATCGATGCGTTCCGCAAGCACTGCCTGCTCAACGGCCTGGACGATATCGGCCTGACCCTGCAGGACGCCGATGCCATTGCGGCCTTTGAAACCAAACATCGTGCCAGCCAGCCGTGGTTGTTCCGCGACGCCAAATAATGTGTTGACCCTATCGCTGGCTTGCCAGCGATAGCGGCCTCCGGAGACAGAAGATGACCAGCAGCAGCCACAAGGACGTTGTCCAGCGCCAGTTCGGCGAACAGGCCAGCGCCTACCTGAGCAGTGCCGTACATGCCCAGGGCACCGAATTTGCCTTGCTCCAGGCCGAGCTAGGCGGGCATGAAAACGCCCGTGTTCTCGACCTGGGTTGCGGCGCCGGTCATGTGAGTTTCCATGTGGCACCGCTGGTCGCCGAAGTGGTGGCCTACGACCTGTCGCAGCAGATGCTCGATGTGGTCGCGGCCAGTGCCGCCGAGCGCGGCTTCGGCAATATCGTCACCGAACGCGGTGCCGCCGAACGCCTGCCGTTCGCCGATGCTTCGTTCGATTTCGTCTTCAGCCGCTACTCGGCGCACCACTGGAGCGACCTGGGCCTGGCCCTGCGCGAGGTTCGCCGGGTGCTCAAACCGGGCGGCGTAGCGGCTTTCATCGATGTGATGTCGCCGGGCAGCCCGCTGCTGGACACCTACCTGCAAAGCGTCGAAGTGCTGCGCGATACCAGCCATGTGCGCGATTATTCCGCCGCCGAATGGCTGCGCCAGGTCAGCGAGGCGGGCCTGTTCGTCCGCAGCCACACCCGCCAGAGCCTGCGTCTGGAGTGGACCTCGTGGGTCGAGCGGATGCGCACGCCCGAGCCGATGCGCGCCGCCATCCTCCAATTGCAGCAGGCCATGGGCGAAGAAGTGCGGCAGTATTACCGGATCGAAGCCGATGGCTCCTTCAGCACCGATGTCCTGGTGCTGTGGGCCGAGCGCTGAAATCACACTGAATTTTCCGGCGTGCCACGTGGGCGCGCCGCTTGAATTGAATAGAGGAAAGCATGAGCAAGCAGATTCTGATTCTCCCGGGTGATGGCATTGGTCCGGAAATCATGGCCGAAGCCGTCAAGGTGCTGGAACTGGCCAACGACAAGTTCCAGCTCGGCTTCAGCCTCGAGCACGACGTGATCGGCGGCGCCGCCATCGACAAGCACGGCGTGCCGCTGGCCGACGAAACCCTGGAGCGTGCGCGCAAGGCTGACGCTGTTCTGCTGGGCGCCGTGGGCGGTCCGAAATGGGACAAGATCGAGCGTGACATCCGTCCTGAGCGCGGCCTGCTGAAGATCCGTTCGCAACTGGGCCTGTTCGCCAACCTGCGTCCGGCGATCCTCTACCCGCAACTGGCCGACGCCTCCTCGCTGAAGCGTGAAATCGTCTCCGGCCTGGACATCCTGATCGTCCGCGAACTGACCGGCGGCATCTATTTCGGTGCACCGCGCGGCACCCGCGAGCTGGAAGGCGGCGAGCGCCAGTCCTACGACACCCTGCCGTACAGTGAGAGTGAAATCCGCCGCATCGCCCGTGTCGGTTTCGACATGGCTCGCGTGCGTGGCAAGAAACTCTGCTCGGTGGACAAGGCCAACGTACTGGCGTCCAGCCAACTGTGGCGCGAAGTGGTCGAGGAAGTCGCCAAGGACTACCCGGACGTCGAACTGAGCCACATGTACGTCGACAACGCCGCGATGCAACTGGTGCGCGCGCCGAAGCAATTCGACGTGATGGTCACCGACAACATGTTCGGCGACATCCTGTCGGATGAAGCGTCCATGCTCACCGGCTCCATCGGCATGCTGCCGTCGGCGTCGCTGGATGCCGACAACAAGGGCATGTACGAGCCGTGCCACGGTTCGGCGCCGGACATCGCCGGCCAAGGCATCGCCAACCCGTTGGCGACCATCCTTTCGGTGTCGATGATGCTGCGTTACAGCTTCAACCAGCAGGCCGCCGCCGAGGCGATCGAGAAGGCCGTCAGCCTCGTGCTGGACCAGGGGCTGCGTACCGGCGACATCTGGTCGGACGGTTGCAGCAAGGTGGGAACGCAGGAAATGGGCGACGCAGTAGTCGCAGCGCTGCGGAATCTGTAATCTCTCTGGCCCGCTGTCGAAATCACAACCAAGACAGCGGCCCACTTTTAGCGAAGGTGTAGTTGCGATGAAACGTGTAGGTCTGATCGGTTGGCGTGGAATGGTCGGTTCCGTGCTCATGCAGCGGATGCTCGAAGAGCAGGATTTCGATCTTATCGAACCGGTGTTCTTCACCACTTCCAACGTCGGTGGCCAAGGCCCGGCAGTGGGCAAGGACATTGCTCCGCTGAAGGATGCCTACAGCATCGACGAGCTCAAGACCCTGGATGTGATCCTGACCTGTCAGGGTGGCGACTACACCAACGAGGTTTTCCCGAAGCTGCGTGAAGCTGGCTGGCAGGGTTACTGGATCGACGCCGCTTCGTCCCTGCGCATGCAGGATGACGCGGTCATCGTTCTGGATCCGGTCAACCGCAAGGTCATCGACCAGCAACTGGACGCCGGCACCAAGAATTACATCGGTGGCAACTGCACCGTCAGCCTGATGCTGATGGGCCTGGGCGGCTTGTTCGAAGCCGGCCTGGTCGAGTGGATGAGCGCCATGACCTATCAAGCGGCTTCCGGCGCCGGCGCGCAAAACATGCGCGAGCTGATCCGCCAGATGGGCGCTACCAACGCGGCCGTTGCCGATGAACTGGCCAACCCGGCCAGCGCCATCCTCGACATCGACCGCAAGGTCGCCGAAGCCATGCGCAGCGACAGCTACCCGACCGAGAACTTCGGCGTACCGCTGGCCGGCAGCCTGATCCCGTGGATCGACAAGGAACTGCCGAACGGCCAGAGCCGCGAAGAGTGGAAGGCCCAGGCCGAGACCAACAAGATCCTCGGTCGCTTCAAGAGCCCGATCCCGGTTGATGGCATCTGCGTGCGCATCGGCGCCATGCGCTGCCACAGCCAGGCGCTGACCATCAAGCTGAACAAGGATGTGCCGCTCGCCGACATCGAAGGCATGATCAGCCAGCACAACCCTTGGGTGAAACTGGTACCGAACCAGCGCGAGATCAGCATGCAGGAGCTGACCCCGACCAACGTGACCGGCACCCTGAACATCCCGGTGGGTCGTCTGCGCAAGCTGAACATGGGTTCGCAGTACCTGGGCGCCTTCACCGTAGGCGACCAGCTGCTGTGGGGCGCGGCCGAGCCGCTGCGCCGCATGCTGCGGATCCTGCTGGAGCGTTGATCGCTTCGCGGTAAAGTCGAAACCCGCGCTGGAGACAGCGCGGGTTTTTTGTTTTTTGTGGGATCGAATCCAAGTAAAGTGCCGCTCCCGCATAATCCGGGACTGCTTTCGCAGTTCATCGCGAGCAAGCTCGCTCCTACGGTTTTAGCGACATCCCTGTAGGAGCGAGCTTGCTCGCGATGAGCTGCCCAGCAACCCAACCGGCCAGAGAGACCCCAAATGACCCAGCCCATCGATATCGCCGTCATCGGCGCCACCGGCACCGTTGGTGAAACCCTTGTGCAGATCCTCGAAGAACGCGACTTCCCGGTGGGCACCCTGTACCTGTTGGCGAGCAACGAATCGGCTGGCAGTTCCGTGGCCTTTCGCGGCAAGAACCTGCGTACCCGCGATGTCGATGATTTCGACTTCGGCAAGGTCCGCCTGGCCTTCTTCGCTGCCGGCCCGGCCGTCACCCTGAGCTTCGCGCCGCGTGCGCAAGCCGCCGGTTGCGCGGTGATCGACCTCACCGGCGCGCTGCCTGCCGATCAAGCCCCTGCCGTGGTGCCGGAAGCCAACCCGCAGGTGCTGGACAACCTGAAAGCACCGCTGCAATTGCACAGCCCGAGTTCCGCCGCGGTAGCCCTGGCCGTGGTGCTGGCGCCGTTGAAAAACCTGATCAGCCTGGAGCGTGTGCACGTCACCGCCTGCCAGGCCATCTCCGCCCAGGGCCGCGAAGCCGTCAGCGAACTGGCCCGGCAAACCGCCGAACTGCTCAATGCCCGTCCGCTGGAACCGCGCTTCTTCGACCGGCAAGTAGCCTTCAATCTGCTGCCTCAGGTCGGTGCCAGCGACGAGCAAGGTCATGGCCTGCTGGAGCGTCGTCTGGTGCGCGAGTTGCGCGAATTACTGGACCTGCCTTTACTCAGCATTTCAGTGACCTGCATTCAAGTCCCGGTGTTTTTCGGCGATAGCTACACTGTGACCTTGAACACGCGCGAGGCGGTGGATCTGCCTGCCGTGAATGCGGCGCTGGAAGCGGCTGAAAGTATCGAACTGGTGGAGGCGGGGGATTATCCGACGCCGGTGGGTGATGCAGTAGGCCAGGATGTGGTGTATGTGGGCCGCGTTCGCAGTGGTATCGACGAGGCGCAACAACTCAATCTCTGGCTGACAACCGATAACGTGCGCAAAGGCGCGGGTTTGAACGCCGTACAGGTGGCTGAATTGTTGATAAAAGACCTTGTGTAAAAGATACTTGGCGACACTTTGCACACTGAGCGTTAAATGCCGGAAATAACTTTGCTCCGGCATTTATCAACAGTTCGAACATGGCAGTGGTCATGTCGGTACCAAGCCTCAAGGCGGTTCTTCACTTCTTCTCGGTGCCCGGGGAAGTTTCAAACAAAGGATGAGGTCATGCTTCGAATTCGCAAACTGGTGTTAGCAATAGCCGCAGCGTCGGCGCTGTCTTCCGGTATGGCGCATGCCCTCGGGTTGGGCGAATTGACCCTCAAGTCGGCGCAGAACCAGCCGTTGGACGCCGAGATCGAACTGCTCGATGTACGTGACCTCACTGCCGCCGAGGTCAAGCCGAGCCTGGCGCCGGCAGAAGAATTCAGCAAGGCCGGCGTCGCACGCCAGACCTTCCTCAATGACCTGACCTTCACCCCGGTGATCAACCCGGCGGGCAAGAGTGTCCTGAAAGTGACCTCCAGCCAGCCGCTGCCAGAGCCGATGGTCAAATTCCTGGTCCAGGTGCTGTGGCCCCAAGGCCGTCTGCTGCGCGACTACAGCGTACTGATCGACCCATCCAAGTTTTCCCCTGAAGCCGCCAAGGCCGCCGGCGTGACCCCTGCGGTCAGCGCGCCGGGCAACTACACCACCATGCGCCGCGACACCTTGTGGGAAATTGCCTCGCGCGCGCGTCAGGGCGGCTCGGTGCACCAGACCATGCTGGCGATCCAGGCGCTCAACCCGGATGCCTTCATCAACGGCAACATCAACCAGCTCAAGACTGGCCAGGTCCTGCGCATGCCGGACCAGCAACAGATCCAGAACATTCCGCAGGGCCAGGCGGTAAAAGAAGTCAACGAGCAGTACGCCGCCTGGCGTCAGGGCCGTCGTCTTGGGCCGCAGGCGCGGCAACTGGATGCCACCCGGCGCAACACGGCGCAGCCCGCGCCGGCGCGTGTTGCCGAGCAGGACAACCTCAAGCTGGTCGCTCCCGCAGGCAAGGGTGCTGCCGGTGACAAGGCGTTGAGCGACAAACTGGCGACGACCCAGGAAAACCTCGACGCCAGCCGCCGCGAAGGCGACGAACTGAAAAGTCGCATGACCGATCTGCAGAGCCAACTGGACAAACTGCAGCGGCTGATCGAACTGAAAAACGACCAACTGGCCCGCCTCGAAGCCCAGAGTGGCATTCCTGTGCCAGCTCCGGCTCCTGCTCCGGCAGAAGCGGCGGTGGCGACCGCGCCGGTTATCGACGCCCAGTTGCAGCCGGCCCCGGCTGAACCTGTGGTCGCACCGGCACCCGCTGCGGTCGATACCGCGCCGGCTGACCCGGCCGCCAGCGAAGTCGCGCCGGAAAACAACGATAGCGGCCTGGACAGCATTCTCGGCAATCCGCTGCTGCTGGCGCTGATTGCCGGTTCTGCACTCCTGGCGTTGCTGCTGCTCCTGTTGCTGTTGGCGCGCAAGCGCAAGGCCCAGCAGGAAGCGGAAAAACACCTGCGCATGGCGCGCGCGCTGGCCGAGGAAACCGAACTCGGTCCAGACCTGGAACTGCCATCGAGCAGCTTCGAAGGCCTGGACATGGCGCCGCCGACCGTCAAGCTGGCCCCCGCCGTGGTCGCAGCCTCCGCCGCCGCGGCGACTGCCGCCGAGCAAGTCAGCGAGCCGCGTGTGGCGCCGGTCGCCGAGCCAGCGGTCGATCCACTGCTGGCAGAAGTCGATGAGAGCATCGCCAACGGCCGCCTGAACCACGCCGCCAACCTGCTGGAACCCGCAGTGGAGAAGGCGCCACAGCGTAGCGATCTGCGCCTGAAACTGATGGATGTCTATGCCCGCCAGGGTGACCGCGACGCGTTTGTCGGCCAGGAGCGGCAGTTGCAGGCCAATCCGCAGAACCTCGCCGCCGTCGACGGCCTCAAGAGCCAATATCCGGCCATGGTCACACTGGCCGCTGCCGGTGCGGTCGCGGCAACGGCGCTGGACGAAGAATTCGTTCAGGGGCTGCTGTCCGAAGAACCAAAACCGGAAGCCGACCTGCCCGGCGATGACGAGCTGGACAGCGCTTTTGACCTGAGCCTGGACGACCTGGACGGGCTGGAGCTGGAAACGCCGGCGGATATCGCCGCGGTCAAGGCCAGCGAAGCTGCTGCGCCGGAGCCGTCCCTCGACGATCTGGATTTCGATAGCCTGCTGCAAGACAACCCCGAAGCTCAGCCGGCACCCGCACCACAAGATGCCCCCGAGCCTGTTGCTGATCTGGACGACCTGGATTTCGACACGCTGCTGCAAGAACAGACCGCAGCGCAGGCGGCTCCAGAGCCGGAACCAGAGCCTGAAGTCGCTCCGGCGTTGGATGACCTGGATTTCGACAGCCTGCTGCAGGAGCACACCGCAGCCCAGGCGCAGCCTGAAGTGGAAGTCGAGCCTGAGCCTCCAGCGCTGGACGATCTGGATTTCGACAGCCTGCTGCAAGAACACACCGCCGCCCAGGCGCAGCCTGAAGCGCAAGTCGAGCCGGAGCCTGCCCCGGCGCTGGATGACCTGGACTTCGACAGCCTGCTGCAGGAGCACACTGCAGCGCAGGCGCAGCCAGAGCCAGAGCCGCAACCCGAACCTGAGCCGCAACCCGAACCACAAGCCGAGCCGGTAACCTCCGCTGCACTCGACGACATGGACTTCGATGCCCTGTTCGAAGACGCCGACAAGGCACTGGCGGCCCAGCCGGACGATCTGGCCGACTTCGATCTTGACGTTACCGACGATGCCCCGGTGACTGCGCCTGAAGCCAGGCCACCGCTGGATATCGAGGCGGAGCTGGCGGCATTCGACAACGACCTGGGCCTGGAAGCCGACCTGCCGGATCTCGATTTGCCGGAGGACTTCGACCTGTCCCTGCCGGGCGAGTCGGATGCGGCGGCGAAGAACTTTGCCGCGGAACTGGATGACGTCAACGCCGAGCTCGACAGGCTGTCGCAGAGCCTGGAGCAGCCGCCACTCGAGCCGCACTTCACCGCTGAAGATGCAGCGGCGTTGCCGGATGATGCGGAGTTCGACTACCTGTCCGGTGCCGACGAAGTGGCGACCAAGCTTGATCTCGCCCGTGCCTACATCGACATGGGTGACCATGACGGCGCCCGCGACATCCTCGACGAGGTCAACAAGGAGGGTGACCAGGCCCAGCGCCGCGAAGCCAACGAGCTGCGTTCGAAACTGGCCTGACCGTCCGCCCCGCAAGTCCAACGGCAGCCCGGGTGGCTGCCGTTGTCGTTATAATTCCCGCCATTGTGTAAATCGACAGGCTTTATCCTCTTGGAAATCATCGACAACTCGGCCGCCGAAATGGCGGCCGAAGGCTTTTTCAGAATCGCCCTGGGCGTGGAATACAAAGGCTCCCGCTATCGTGGCTGGCAGCGCCAAAGCAATGCTGTGAGTGTGCAGCAGACCCTTGAAGAAGCGCTGTCGAGGGTGGCCGATTCGCCGGTGGCGCTGCATTGCGCCGGGCGCACCGATGCCGGCGTGCATGCCTGCGGTCAGGTGGTGCATTTCGATACCCGCGCGGTGCGCAGTTCCAGAGCCTGGACCATGGGCGCCAATATCAATCTGCCCCATGACGTCAGCGTCTCCTGGGCGAAGGAGATGCCGGCGCATTTCCATGCCCGCTACAAGGCGTGTGCGCGGCGCTATCGCTACGTCATCTACAACGACGATATTCGCCCGGCGCACCTGGGTGATCAGGTCACCTGGAACCACCGGCCGCTGGATGTCGAGCGTATGGCCGAAGCCGCCGCTCAATTGGTCGGCACCCACGATTTCAGTGCCTTCCGTGCCGGCCAATGCCAGGCCAAGTCGCCGATCAAGACCCTTCACCACCTGCGCGTTACTCGCCACGGCAAGATGATCGTGCTGGATCTGCGTGCCAGCGCGTTTCTCCATCACATGGTGCGCAACATCGCTGGCGTACTGATGGCCATCGGTGCCGGCGAGCGCTCGCCGGAGTGGGCAGGGCAGGTGCTGACCAGCCTCGACCGTCGTGCTGGCGGCGTCACCGCGCATCCGTTCGGCCTGTATCTGGTGCAGGTCGAGTACCCGGAAGAGTTCGCCTTGCCCGCGCGTTTCATCGGTCCGCATTTCCTCACCGGTTTCGAGTCACTGGCGGCTGACGACCCGGCGGTCATTTGCTAACATCCGGGACTTTCGGGTTCAGTCGAGGTTCGCTGGCTATGTCTGCCGTTCGCAGCAAGATCTGCGGTATTACTCGCGTGGAAGACGCGCTGGCCGCGGCTGAAGCGGGGGCTGACGCCATTGGCCTGGTGTTCTACGCCAAGAGCCCGCGCGCGGTGAGCGTGCAGCAGGCGCGGGAAATCATTGCCGCCTTGCCGCCGTTCGTGACCACGGTGGGCCTGTTCGTCAACGCCAGCCGCTGCGAACTGAGCGAAATCCTCGAAGCCGTGCCGCTGGACCTGCTGCAATTCCACGGCGATGAAACCCCGGCCGATTGCGACGGTTACAACCGTCCCTGGATCAAGGCGCTGCGGGTCCGCCCCGGCGATGATCTGGAAGCGAGCTGCAAGCTGTACGCCAAGGCCAGCGGCATTCTCCTCGACACCTACGTGGCCGGCGTGCCCGGCGGGACGGGCGAAGCCTTCGACTGGTCGCTGGTGCCGGATCGCCTGAGCAAGCCGATCATCCTCGCTGGCGGGCTGTCCCCGGACAACGTCGCTGCGGCCATCGCTCAGGTCCGGCCGTATGCGGTGGACGTCAGTGGTGGGGTAGAGCAGTCCAAGGGCATCAAGGATGCGGCGCGCATCGAAGCGTTCATCAACGCGGTGCGCCGCGGTTGAGGCGCTTCGATGTGACGGCTATCGGTGCCGCATCGTCCATAGCTTTCGCAGCCTATTGCTGCCTGGCCAGGCCCGCGGGCCGGTCGAAATTGTCGGTCGGTGCCGTAGGCATCGCCCATACAGGTTGACGATGAGTCGCACTTCCTGAGGGCTTGCGCTGAATGCGCGCCACCGGATGCGGCTGATCTTCGCGACATACACGAATTGAAGCTCAAGGGCATACGCGCGACCCGGCACCCATTGCCTGCCGGCCGCCGCTACTGGAGAAATAAAGCATGAGCAACTGGTTAGTAGACAAACTGATCCCATCGATCATGCGTTCCGAGGTGAAGAAGAGTTCGGTTCCTGAAGGCCTGTGGCACAAGTGCCCGTCCTGCGAAGCCGTGCTGTATCGCCCGGAACTGGAAAAGACCCTGGACGTCTGCCCCAAGTGCAACCACCACATGCGTATCGGCGCCCGTGCGCGCCTGAACATCTTCCTCGATCCGGAAGGTCGTAACGAGCTGGGCGCCGACCTGGAACCAGTCGACCGCCTGAAATTCCGCGACGGCAAGAAGTACAAGGACCGCCTGGTCGCTGCACAGAAGCAGACCGGCGAAAAAGACGCCCTGATTTCCATGAGCGGTACCCTGTTGGGCATGCCGATCGTGGTCAGCGCCTTCGAGTTCTCCTTCATGGGCGGCTCGATGGGTGCCATCGTCGGTGAGCGCTTTGTTCGCGCCGCCAACTACGCGCTGGAAAACCGCTGCCCGATGGTCTGCTTCTCCGCTTCCGGCGGTGCGCGCATGCAGGAAGCGCTGATCTCCCTGATGCAGATGGCCAAGACCTCCGCCGCCCTGGCGCGCCTGCGTGAAGAAGGCATCCCGTTCATCTCCGTCCTGACCGACCCGGTCTACGGCGGCGTTTCTGCCAGCCTGGCGATGCTCGGCGACGTTATCGTCGGTGAGCCGAAAGCCCTGATCGGCTTTGCCGGCCCGCGCGTCATCGAGCAGACCGTGCGCGAAAAACTGCCGGAAGGCTTCCAGCGCAGCGAGTTCCTGCTGGAGCACGGCGCCATCGACATGATCGTTCACCGTCAGGAACTGCGTGCGCGCCTGGGTAACCTGCTGGCGCAGATGATGGGCCTGCCGACGCCGAAATTCGTGCCTTCGGCCATGGACGCGGTTGTCGTGCCACCGGCGCCTGCCACCGTATGACCCAACGTACCCTTGGCGACTGGCTCGCCTATCTCGAGCAATTGCACCCGTCGGCCATCGACATGGGCCTTGAACGTTCCCAGCAGGTTGCAGCACGGCTCGGGCTGGGCAAACCGGCGCCTCGGGTGGTGACCGTTACCGGCACCAATGGCAAGGGTTCCACCTGCGCCTTCATCGCTGCGCTGCTCAAGGCGCAGGGGCTGAAGGTCGGCGTCTATAGCTCGCCGCACCTGCTGCGCTACAACGAGCGGGTGCAGATCGATGGCCTTGAAGCCAGCGACGAGCAACTCTGCGAAGCCTTCGCCGCGGTGCAAGCCGCTCGCGGCGAAATCTCCCTGACCTACTTCGAAATGGGCACCCTGGCGGCGTTCTGGCTGTTCAGCCGTTCGGCGCTGGATGCGGTGGTCCTGGAAGTTGGCCTGGGCGGGCGGCTGGATGCGGTCAACCTGATCGACGCCGACCTCGCCGTGGTCACCAGCATCGGCGTCGATCATGCCGACTGGCTGGGCGACACCCGCGAATCAGTGGCCTTCGAGAAAGCCGGGATCTTCCGCCAGGGCAAGCCCGCGCTGTGCGGCGATCTCAATCCGCCGCAGCCGTTGCTGGACAAGGTTCGCGAGCTGAGTTGCCCGTTCTTCCTGCGCGGCCGTGACTTCGATCTGGCCAACACCGACCAGAACTGGCAGTGGCGGGGCGTTGACGCCCGTGGCGAGGTGGTCGAGCTGCGCGATCTGCCGTTGCTTGATTTGCCGATGGAAAACGCCGCGCTGGCCCTTCAGGCTTACCTGCTGCTCGACCTGCCGTGGGATGCCGGGCAGATCGCCCAGGCGCTGGTCGATGCGCGTATCGTCGGCCGTCTCGACCGTCGCCAGTTCGTCTGGCAGGGCAAGCCGTTGAATATCCTGCTGGATGTCGGGCACAACCCGCATGCCGCGCAATACCTGGCCGAACGCCTGGCCTCGCGGCCGGTGGCGGGCAAGCGCCTGGCGGTGTTCGGCCTGCTGGCCGACAAGGACCTGCCGGGTGTGATCCAGCCGCTGTCCCGCCAGGTCGCGCACTGGGCGGTAACCGCCCTGGATACACCGCGCAGCCGTTCGGCGGCGCAGTTGCAGGCTGCACTGGAGAACCTTGGCGCTTCGGTGCAGTCTTACTCCAGCGTTGCACAGGCTCTGGAAGGGCAGTGCGAGCAGGCGACGGCGGATGATGAAATCCTGCTGTTCGGATCATTTTTCTGTGTTGGCGAGGCCCTGCAGTGGCTGAGCCGGCAGACCCAGGGGGAAGGGGCCAATGGCGGGGCTGGATAAAGTCATCAAGCAGCGGATGGTCGGTGCGCTGGTACTGGTGGCACTGGCGGTGATTTTCCTGCCGATGCTGTTCACCAAGGAAGACGAGTTGCGTCAGGTCCGTGTCGAAGCGCCGGAAGCCCCGGCGGTCCCGGCCTTGCCGCAGGTTCAGGTGGAGCCGGTGCAGGTCCCGGAACCCCAGGTGATCCCGGACAGCAGCGTCGCGGCCCAGCCGCAGACGCCACCGGCCACGCCGATCGCGCCAGCGCCTTCGACAGTGACGGTCACGGCCCCCACGCCGGAAGCCCCGGCCAAACCAGCGGCGCCTGCTCCGGTCAGCAAACCGGCGGCAACGCCCGCGCCAACCGTCGCCACGGCGCCAGCTCCTGCCAAGCCGGCCGCCCAGGCGCCGGCATCGACCAACAAGGTCGACGGCAATGGCTTGCCGGTCAGCTGGTCGGTGCAACTGGCCAGCCTGTCCAACCGCGCCGGCGCCGACAGCCTGCAGAAAACCCTGCGTAGCCAGGGCTATAACGCTTATATCCGCTCGTCCGACGGGATGAACCGGGTCTTCGTCGGGCCGGTGATCGAGCGTGCCGAAGCCGAGCGCCTGCGTGATGTCATCAGTCGCCAGCAGAAACTCAAGGGTTTCGTGGTGCGCTTCCAGCCAGAACGAAGCTGAACTCCGCCGTCCGGCCCTGTCCGGACGGCAAATCACCGCTTACCCCCGGCCCGCCGCTCTGGTAAAATGCGCCGCCTCAACTGTTTGCAGGCCGCACCGTGGCATTTACCTGGGTCGACTGGGCGATTCTCGCGATCGTCGCCATTTCTTCGCTGATCAGTCTCAAGCGCGGCTTCGTCAAGGAAGCCTTGTCACTGCTCACCTGGATCATCGCCGGCGCCGTCGCCTGGATGTTCGGGGGCGCCGCGTCGCAGTACCTCGAAAGCTATATCCAGACGCCCTCCGCCCGTGTGATTGCCGGGTGCGCCATTATTTTCGTCGCCACCCTGCTGGTGGGGGCAATGATCAACTTTCTCATCGGCGAACTGATTCGCGTCACCGGGTTGTCCGGGACCGATCGCTTCCTCGGCATGGCCTTTGGCGCCGCGCGGGGAGCCTTGCTGGTGGTGGTAGCGGTCGGGCTGCTGAGCCTGGGACCGGTACAACAGGATTCGTGGTGGCAAGAGTCCCGGCTCTTGCCCCAATTTCTATTGGTGGCTGACTGGTCGAAGAACCTCATTCTGGGGTTGACCAGCCAGTGGCTAGCCAGCGGGATCAGCGCACCGGCTGATCTCCCGTTCAAGGAGCAGCTCCTCGGCCCTAAAACGCCTTGAGTGCTGTTCAGTCCAGTTTCATTAAGTAGGGGTTGCGTCGCATGTGTGGCATCGTCGGTATCGTCGGTAAGTCGAACGTCAATCAGGCGCTGTATGACGCGCTAACGGTCCTCCAGCACCGCGGCCAGGACGCTGCCGGTATTGTTACCAGCCATGATGGCCGGTTATTCCTGCGCAAGGACAACGGTCTTGTCCGTGACGTCTTCCAGCAGCGCCATATGCAGCGCCTGGTCGGTCACATGGGCATCGGCCATGTGCGCTATCCAACCGCAGGCAGCTCGACCTCGGCCGAGGCCCAGCCGTTCTACGTCAACTCGCCATACGGCATCACCCTGGCGCACAACGGCAACCTGACCAACGTTGAACAGTTGGCCAAGGAGATCTACGAGTCGGACCTGCGTCACGTCAACACCAACTCCGATTCGGAAGTCCTGCTCAACGTCTTCGCCCATGAACTGGCGGTGCGTGGCAAGCTGCAGCCGACCGAAGAAGACGTGTTCGCCGCGGTCACCGACGTGCACAATCGTTGCGTCGGCGGTTACGCCGTGGTGGCGATGATCACCGGTTACGGCATCGTCGGCTTCCGCGACCCGAACGGCATCCGCCCGATCGTCTTCGGCCAGCGTCACACCGACGAAGGCGTCGAGTACATGATCGCTTCCGAGAGCGTCTCCCTGGACGTGCTCGGCTTCACCTTGATCCGCGACCTGGCGCCAGGCGAAGCGGTGTACATCACCGAAGACGGCAAGCTGCACACCCGTCAGTGCGCGACCAATCCAAAGCTCTCCCCGTGCATCTTCGAACACGTCTACCTGGCCCGTCCTGACTCGATCATCGACGGTGTGTCGGTGTACAAGGCGCGTCTGCGCATGGGCGAGAAGCTGGCCGAGAAGATCCAGCGCGAGCGTCCGGATCACGACATCGACGTGGTCATCCCGATTCCCGACACCAGCCGTACCGCCGCCCTCGAGCTGGCGAACCACCTGGGCGTCAAGTTCCGCGAAGGCTTCGTCAAGAACCGCTACATCGGCCGTACCTTCATCATGCCGGGCCAGGCTGCGCGGAAAAAATCCGTGCGCCAGAAGCTCAACGCCATCGAACTCGAGTTCCGTGGCAAGAACGTGATGCTGGTGGACGACTCCATCGTGCGCGGCACCACCTGCAAGCAGATCATCCAGATGGCCCGCGAAGCCGGCGCGAAGAACGTGTACTTCTGTTCCGCTGCCCCGGCCGTGCGTTTCCCCAACGTCTACGGCATCGACATGCCGAGCGCCCACGAACTGATCGCTCACAACCGCAGCACCCAGGATGTCGCCGACCTGATCGGCGCCGACTGGCTGGTCTACCAGGACCTGCCTGACCTGATCGAAGCGGTTGGCGGCGGCAAGATCAAGATCGAGCACTTCGACTGCGCGGTATTCGACGGCCAGTACGTCACCGGCGACGTCGACCAGGCCTACCTGGACAAGATTGAGCAGGCCCGCAACGACCTGGCCAAGGTCAAGACCCAGGCGGTCAGCGCGATCATCGACCTCTACAACAACTGATATAGGGAGCAACGGCATGACACAGGAATGGGATGCCGGGCGCCTGGACAGCGACCTCGAAGGGGTCGCTTTCGATACGCTGGCGGTACGCGCCGGCCAGCATCGCACGCCGGAAGGTGAGCACAGCGATCCGCTGTTCTTCACCTCCAGCTACGTGTTCCGTACCGCGGCCGACGCCGCGGCGCGGTTCGCCGGCGAAGTTCCAGGCAACGTCTATTCGCGCTACACCAACCCGACCGTCCGGGCCTTCGAGGAGCGCATCGCCGCCCTGGAAAGCGCCGAGCAGGCGGTCGCCACCTCCACCGGCATGGCCGCGATCCTGTCCACGGTAATGGCGCTGTGCAGCGCCGGCGACCATGTGCTGGTCTCGCAGAGCGTGTTCGGTTCGACCATCAGCCTGTTCGAGAAGTACTTCAAGCGCTTCGGCGTGCAGGTCGATTACGTGCCGCTGGCGGACCTGTCTGCCTGGGAACAGGCGATCAAGGCGAACACCAAGTTGCTGTTCGTCGAGTCGCCGTCCAACCCGCTGGCCGAACTGGTGGATATCGCCGCGCTGGCCGAGGTTGCCCACGCCAAGGGTGCCATGCTGGTGGTGGACAACTGCTTCAGCACCCCGGCGCTGCAACAGCCGTTGAAGCTGGGCGCGGACATCGTCGTGCACTCGGCGACCAAGTTCATCGACGGCCAGGGCCGTTGCATGGGCGGCGTGGTTGCCGGTCGCAGCGAGCAGATGAAAGAAGTGGTGGGCTTCCTGCGCACCGCGGGTCCGTCGCTGAGCCCGTTCAACGCCTGGATCTTCCTCAAGGGTCTCGAAACCCTGAGCCTGCGCATGCGCGCCCACTGCGCCAACGCACAGGCTCTGGCCGAGTGGCTGGAGCAGCAGGACGGCATCGAGAAGGTTCATTACGCCGGGCTGGAAAGCCATCCGCAGCACGAACTGGCCAAGCGCCAGATGACCGGCTTCGGTGCGGTAGTGAGCTTCGAGGTCAAGGATGGCAAGGCGGGCGCATGGCGCTTCATCGACGCTACCCGGTTGATCTCGATCACCGCCAACCTCGGTGACAGCAAGACCACCATCACCCACCCGGGCACCACCTCCCACGGCCGTCTGTCGCCGCAGGAACGTGAGGCCGCCGGTATCCGCGACAGCCTGATCCGCGTCGCCGTGGGTCTGGAAGACGTGGCCGACCTCAAGGCCGACCTCGCCCGTGGACTGGCTGCACTGTGATCGACTGGTCGGTTGCCGAGAGCAGCCATAATGGCCGCGTGGCGCTGGTTACCGGTGCCGCTCGCGGCATCGGCCTGGGCATCGCCGCGTGGTTGATCGCCGAAGGCTGGCAGGTCGTCCTGACCGACCTTGACCGCGTGCGCGGGGCCAAGGTCGCCAAGGTGCTGGGCGACAATGCCTGGTTCGTCGGCATGGATGTCGCCGACGAAAACCAGGTCACCGTCGGCGTTGCCGAAGTGCTCGGTCAGTTCGGCCGCCTCGATGCACTGGTGTGCAACGCGGCGATCGCCGATCCGCACAACACCACCCTGGAAAGCCTCAGCCTCCATCACTGGAATCGCGTCCTGGCGGTCAACCTGGGCGGCCCGATGTTGCTGGCCAAGCACTGTGCGCCGTATCTGCGCGCTCATTGCGGGGCCATCGTCAACCTGGTGTCGACCCGCGCGGGCCAGTCCGAACCCGATACCGAGGCCTATGCCGCGAGCAAGGGTGGGCTGCTGGCCCTTACCCATGCGCTGGCCATGAGCCTGGGCCCGGAGATTCGCGTCAACGCCGTCAGCCCTGGCTGGATCGATGCCCGTGATCCTTCCGTGCGCCGTGCCGAACCGTTGAGCGAGGCCGACCATGCGCAGCATCCGGCGGGCCGGGTAGGGACCGTGGAAGATGTGGCGTCGATGGTCTCGTGGCTGTTGTCGAAGAACGCGGGATTCATCACCGGTCAGGAGTTCGTCGTCGACGGCGGCATGACCAAGAAAATGATCTACCAATAACAGTCAGCGAACGCCGGCTGTTTTCATGTTGCGGACGTTGAGGTGTGTGCTAGCACCGCAGGTTTGGGTGTGAAGCGGGGAACAGGTTTTTTGCCCTTTTTGAAAAAAAACTTCAATGGGGGTATTGACTTAGGTTCGGCACCTGCGTAAATTTCGCGGCCTCAGCGAAGCAAACGTAACAAAGCAACACAGGTTACGAATTGGGTGATTAGCTCAGCCGGGAGAGCATCTGCCTTACAAGCAGAGGGTCGGCGGTTCGATCCCGTCATCACCCACCACTTCCTGAGATGTTCCTGGCCCGGGTCGACTCGAAAGAAGCGATCTACCAGAGAGGAACAGGACGCAAGTCCACACTGCGCAGCGGTAGTTCAGTCGGTTAGAATACCGGCCTGTCACGCCGGGGGTCGCGGGTTCGAGTCCCGTCCGCTGCGCCATTTTTCTCCAGATCGGTTTAACGACCGGTTTGAGGTCCGAAGGTATCGAAGCCTTCAGGCCAGATCCCAGTTTCAAACGGACGAAAGTCTGTGAGATACGCAGCGGTAGTTCAGTCGGTTAGAATACCGGCCTGTCACGCCGGGGGTCGCGGGTTCGAGTCCCGTCCGCTGCGCCATACTCGCCTCGAGGCCCTTGAACTCCTCGAAGCAACGAAGAAAGCGACCTTAGGGTCGCTTTTTTTGTTTCTGTCGTTTCATTTTCTGTGGCGCGAATGCCGGCTGATGAAAGTGAGTGCCGCGACGCCTTCCTTCGTAACGCCAGCGCTCTCAGCGCACCGCATGATTTGTGATGTTGGTTCAGTAAGCCTCAGTGATGTACAGGATGTTTCCCACGAACCCATCGGAACTTAATGGTGTGTGGCGTGTGAATCTCAACTGTATTCTCTTCTGAAAACAGGGAGGGTACATGAGAGCACTAACCGCGATATTGATGTTGATGACGCTTGCTGGCTGTAGGGGCGGAGAGCTATTTCCTAAAGGCTACCGCCAGGAACTTGCCTATCAGTGCGAGATAAATCCATATGCCCCTGATTGCTTGCAACCACCACCTATCTTCAACGGACCTTAGCGGCAAGAGAGATTGACTGCTGTGAAGAGTGCCTAGTCAAATTTCCACTCATGAATCTTTATGCCGTTCGGTAGGGATTTCATCCACCTTTGTTTTGGCTTTGGAATCCGACCGGGCACGAATCCAGAGCGAGCCCAGCATAGGCTTCCCGTGCGCTGGTCATAAATAACCAGGTTGCCGTCATCTTGAATAACCATGCAGGCGTTGTACCAAAGCGATTTGTCGGTGCTGTGGGTGCTTGAAGCGATCCATAACCGCTTTCTTGAGGGGTCGTAAAGAAAGCCGCTATTGCTGATGACGAATTGCAAAGGTTCACGCATCTTTTTTTGATGCAGTGTTCTGCTGTAAATCTGATTTTCATCTGCAACCCACACTACTGCACCGTTATCTGTAATTACCAAATTACCATCCGCCTGCAGTACCAGGCGAAATTGCCCGCTTGGGGATATCAGGTGTTGCCCCGGCGACATTGTTTGATTGGGCGGCAATACTGGAGAGCCGCTTGATTGAAAGGGGGTATAACGAATAGCCATTTGCCTTTCCTCATGAGTGTTTGAGCTTCCATTCAAACAGGCTCAACTGCGGATCCAGCCGTAGATATGTATGGGTTGGCTTCGTGGCGACGAGGAGTGCGCTCATGGCTTTCCGTTGGTCGTGGAATGGGTCATCCCTGGCAGGCAACGCAAACCACGCGCACCTCCCAATCTACCCCTCACAGTTGCGACTAATTATTTCCACCCCCCATCCGTTCTTTTTGGAGACAAGCCCGGCCGTTGTCATGGCCGGGGCGTGCATCCACAGGAAAACGATAAATGGGCATCGATCGCGAAGCACCCGGCCTGACCCTGTTCTGCCTGCCTTATTCCGGCGCCAGCGCCATGTGCTACAGCCCCTGGCGGCAGAAGCTGCCGGCCTGGCTGCGGGTGCGCCCGCTGGAGCTGCCCGGGCGTGGCATGCGCATGGACGAGCCGCTGCAGACCGACATGGTGGCGCTCGCCAATCACCTGGCCGACGAAATCGCCGTCGAGCTGGACCGTCCCTACGCGCTGTTCGGCCACAGCCTCGGCGGCCTGCTGGCCTTCGAGCTGGCCCATGTCTTGCGCCAACGCGGCCTGCCGGCGCCGTTGGCGCTGTTCGCCTCGGCCACGGCAGGTCCGGCCCGGCGCGATGTCAGTGAATACGCCATCGAGAAAAGCGACGCCGAACTGATCGCTCGCCTGCGCGAGTTGGGTGGCACCAGTGAAAGCGTGATCGCCAACGAAGAACTGCTCGAACTGATCCTGCCGATCCTGCGCGCCGATTTCCTTCTCTGCGGCAGCTTCACCTATGGCCGGCGCGAGCCGCTGGCGGTGCCGATCCATGTGTTTGGCGGCAAGCGCGACACGGTCAAGGTCGAGGAACTGCTCGACTGGCAGGAGGAGACCAGCACCGGTTTCTCCCTCGACATGTTCGAAGGCCACCACTTCTACCTGATCGATGAGCAGACCCAACTGCTGCGCCAGTTGCGCCGCTACGCCGACCAGCATCTGGCGCGCTGGCGCAACCGCAAGGCCCTGCAACCCGCCCGCGCGGCCGGTTGAGCAGCACTGCTGCACACGCGCCGGCCGCTGCGGGCGCGTTTTCTTTTCGATACCCCGACCCTTTTTTTGCCAAGCCGAATCTAGCAGGAACCCATCATGGATGCGTTTGAACTTCCAGCCACCCTGGCCCAGTCCCTCCAACGTCGCGCCGCACAGACGCCGGACAAACTGGCGCTGCGGTTTCTTTCCGACGAAAAGGACCAGGGCCTCGTGCTGACCTACCGTGACCTGGACCTGCGCGCGCGAACCATCGCGGCCGCCCTGCAGTCCCAGGCTGCGCTGGGTGACCGGGCGATCCTGCTGTTTCCCAGTGGCCCGGACTATGTCGCGGCGTTCTTCGGCTGCCTGTATGCCGGTGTGATCGCGGTGCCGGCCTATCCGCCGGAGTCCAATCGCCGTCACCATCAGGAGCGCCTGCTGTCGATCATCGCCGACGCCGAGCCGAGCCTGGTGCTGACCGCCTCGGCCCTGCGCGAGAGCCTGTTGGAAGTGGCGGAACTGGCGGCCGATGGCGCCCCGGCGCTGCTGTGCGTCGACACCCTGGACAGTGCCCGCGCCGACGCCTGGCAAGCACCGGAACTGACCGGCGAACATATCGCGTTCCTGCAATACACCTCGGGTTCCACCGCGCTGCCCAAGGGCGTGCAGGTCAGCCACGGCAACCTGGTGGCCAACGAAAAACTGATCCGCCACGGCTTCGGCATCGACCTCAACCCGGACGACGTGATCGTCAGCTGGCTGCCGCTGTACCACGACATGGGCCTGATCGGCGGCCTGCTGCAACCGATCTTCAGCGGTGTGCCGTGCGTGCTGATGGCCCCGGCCTACTTCCTCAGCCGGCCACTGCGCTGGCTGGAAGCGATCAGCGACTACAAGGGCACCATCAGCGGTGGCCCGGACTTCGCCTACCAGCTCTGCGCCGCGCGGGTCAGCGATTCGGCGCTGGCCCGGCTCGACCTGAGCGGCTGGCGCGTGGCGTATTCCGGCTCCGAGCCGATCCGCCTGGACAGCCTGGACGCCTTCGCCGAGAAATTCGCCGGTTGCGGTTTCGACGCCAGCAGCTTCTTCGCTTCCTATGGCCTGGCCGAGGCGACCCTGTTCGTCGCGGGCGGCAAGCGTGGCCAGGGCATTCCGCACCTGCGTCTGGACGAGCAGGCGCTGGCGCGCAATACCGCCGAGCCGGGGCAGGGCAGCCCGGTGATGAGCTGCGGCACCAGCCAACCGGAGCACGGCGTGCTGATCGCCGATCCGCAAAGCCTGGCGGAACTGGGCGAAAACCAGGTCGGCGAAGTCTGGGCCTGTGGCCCGAGCATCGCCCATGGCTACTGGCGCAACCCCGAGGCCACGGCCAAGACCTTCGTCCAGCATGCTGGCCAGACCTGGCTGCGCACCGGTGACCTGGGCTTCATCCGCGATGGCGAGCTGTACATCACCGGCCGCCTGAAAGACATGCTGATCGTCCGCGGCCAGAATATTTATCCACAGGACATCGAGCAGACCATCGAGCGTGAAGTGGACGTGGTGCGCAAGAGCCGCATCGCTGCGTTCGCGGTCACCCAGGACGGTGTCGAGGGTATTGGCATCGCCGCCGAGATCGGTCGCAGCGTGCAGAAAAGCGTGCCCGCCGACGAATTGATCAAGCGCCTGCGTCATGCCGTGGCCGACGCTTTCCAGCAGGCCCCGAGCGTGGTGGTGCTGCTCAATCCCGGCGCCTTGCCGAAGACCTCCAGCGGCAAGCTGCAACGTTCCGCCTGCCGCACCCGCCTGGCCGATGGCAGCCTCGACAGCTACGCGGTGTTCCCGCAGCAGGCGGGCGCGGCCAAGGCCAGTGACGCGCTGCTGGCGCCGTCCAACCTGCAGGAACTGGTGGCCCGTACCTGGCGCGAGCACCTGCAAATCGAGGACGTCGCCGCCGCCGATCACTTCTTCCTGCTGGGCGGCAACTCCATCGTCGCGACGCAAGTGGTCGCCAGCCTGCGCGAAGCGCTGGGCATCGAGCTGAACCTGCGCCTGCTGTTCGAGGCGCCGACCCTGGAAGGCTTCGTTGCCGCCATCGAAGGCGTGCAGTCCGGCGCCCAGGTCCAGGACGGCATCGTCCGCCTGGCCGGCGACGAAGGGCTGCCGCAATCCCTGGCGCAAAACCGCCTGTGGTTCACCTGGCAACTCGATCCGCACAGCAGCGCCTACAACATTCCTGCGGGCCTGAACCTGCGCGGCGAACTGGACGAAGACGCACTGCGCACGGCCTTCCAGCGCCTGGTGGAACGCCATGAATCGCTGCGCACGCGCTTCTACGAAGAAGACGGCGTGGCCTTGCAGCGGATCGACGCCGCCAGTCCGCTGGCAATCTCGCGTATCGACCTCAGCGAGCTTGATGACGATGAACGCCGTGCCCGTGCCCTGGCGATCCGCGAGGAGCAGGCGCGTCTCCCGTTCGACCTGGAAAACGGCCCGCTGCTCCGGGTGCAACTCGTGTGCCTGGACGAGCAGGAGCACCAACTGCTGGTGACCCTGCACCACATCATCGCCGACGGCTGGTCGCTGAACGTGCTGATCGACGAGTTCTCGCGCCTCTATGCCGCCACCGTGCAGGACCAGCCGCTGGCGCTGGAACCGCTGCCGGTGCGTTACGCCGACTACGGCCAGTGGCAGCGCGAATGGCTGGCCCGGGGTGAAGCCCAGCGCCAACTGGATTACTGGAAAGCGCAACTGGGCGATGAGCAACCGAGCCTGAACCTCGCCACTGACCATCCGCGTTCCGCCCGTCAGCAACACAGCGCCGCGCGCTACAGCCTGCGCCTGAGCGCCGAGCTGAGCAGCGCGGTGAAAGCGGCGGCGCAACACAATCAATCGACGCCGTTCATGCTGTTGCTGGCCGGCTTCCAGAGCCTGCTGCACCGCTACAGCGGGCAGACCGATATCCGCGTCGGCGTCCCCGGCGCCAACCGTCCGCGCCTGGAAACCCAGGGCCTGATCGGCTTCTTCATCAACACCCTGGTGCTGCGCGCGGAACTGGAAGTCCGCCTGCCATTCGCGCAACTGCTGGCCCGCACCCGCCAGACCGCGCTGGAGGCCCAGGCCAATCAGGACCTGCCGTTCGACCAACTGGTCGAAGCCTTCCCGCAGGCCCGCGAACAGGGTCTGTTCCAGGTCATGTTCAACCACCAGCAGCGCGACCTGAGCGCGCTGCGTCGCCTGCCGGGGCTGCTGGCCGACGAGTTGCCGTGGCACAGCCGCGAAGCCAAGTTCGACCTGCAACTGCACAGCGAAGAGGACCGCAACGGGCGCATCAGCCTGTCGTTCGACTACGCCGACGAACTGTTCGAGCGCGCGACCATCGTCCGCCTCGCCGCGCATTACGTGCGCCTGCTGACCCAGGTCAGCACCGACGCCGACATCGCCCTCGGTGACCTGCAACTGCTGGACGCCGCCGAAGTGGCCCGTCAGCAAGACTGGAGCGTCGCCCCCTGCGCCCCGGCCAGCCGCTGGCTGCCGGAACTGCTGAATGAACAGGCCCTGCGCAGCCCCGAGCGCACCGCGCTAGTGTGGGATGGCGGCAGCCTCGACTTTGCCGGTCTGCACGTCCAGGCCAACCGCCTGGCCAACTACCTGCGCGACAAGGGCGTCGGTCCGGATGTGAAAGTGGCGATCGCCGTGGAGCGCTCGCCGCAACTGCTGGTCGGCCTGCTGGCGATCATCAAGGCCGGTGGCGCCTATGTGCCGCTGGACCCGGATTACCCGAGCGAGCGCCTGGCCTACATGCTGGCCGACAGCGGCGTGTCGTTGCTGCTGACCCAGAGCCACCTGCTCGGCGACCTGCCGAGCGCCGAGGGCGTCAGCGCTATCGCCCTGGACACCCTCAAGCTGGACAACTGGCCGAGCCACGCGCCGGGCCTGCATGTGCACGGCGACAACCTCGCCTACGTGATTTACACCTCCGGCTCCACCGGCCAACCGAAAGGGGTGGGCAATACGCACGCGGCCCTGGCCGAGCGCCTGCAATGGATGCAGGCCACGTATCAGTTGAACGAAACCGACGTGCTGATGCAGAAGGCGCCGATCAGCTTTGACGTGTCGGTGTGGGAATGCTTCTGGCCGCTGATCACCGGTTGCAAACTGGTCATCGCCGGCCCCGGCGAGCACCGCGATCCGCACCGCATCGCGCAGTTGGTGCGCGAGCACGGCGTGACCACGCTGCACTTCGTGCCGCCGCTGCTGCAACTGTTCATCGACGAGCCGCTGACCGCTGGCTGCGACAGCCTGCGCCGGGTGTTCTCCGGTGGCGAGGCGCTGCCCGCCGAGTTGCGCAACCGCGTGCTGGCGCAGCTGCCCAACGCGCAATTGCACAACCGCTACGGCCCGACCGAAACTGCGATCAACGTCACCCACTGGCACTGCCAGACCCACGATGGCGCGCGTTCGCCGATTGGCCGCCCGCTGGGCAACGTGATCTGCCGCGTGCTGGATGGCGAGCTGAATGCCCAGCCGGATGGCGTGGCCGGTGAGCTGTGCATCGGCGGCATCGGTCTGGCTCGTGGCTATCTGGGTCGCGCCGGGCTGACCGCCGAGCGCTTCGTGCCGGACGCTGCCGGCGAGCCGGGCGCTCGTCTTTACCGCACCGGCGACCGTGTGCGCTGGGCCGCCGATGGCGCGCTGGAGTATTTCGGCCGTCTCGACCATCAGGTGAAGCTGCGTGGTTTCCGCGTCGAACCGCAGGAAATCGAAGCCCGCTTGCTGGCGCTGGCGGGCGTTGGCCAGGCCGCGGTGCTGGTCCGCGAGACCGTCGCCGGCCCGCAACTGGTGGGCTACTTCACCGCCGAGGCGAGCGAGGAGGGCGAGGCCGCGCAAGTGGCGCGGCTCAAGGCCGAGCTGGCGCTGGAACTGCCGGAATACATGGTGCCGGCGCAACTGATGCGCCTCGACGTCATGCCCCTCGGCCCGAGCGGCAAACTCGACCGCCGCGCCCTGCCTGAACCGCAATGGCAATCCCGCGAGCACATCGAGCCGCAAACCGAGCTGGAACAGCGCATCGCCGCGATCTGGCGCGACGTGTTGGGCGTGCCGCGCATCGGTCTTGCCGATGACTTCTTCGAACTCGGCGGCCACTCGCTGCTGGCGACCCAGATCATTTCCCGCGTGCGGCAGAGCTGCGACGTCGAGCTGCCGTTGCGGGTGCTGTTCGAGCACCGCGAGCTGGGCGATTTCGCCGCCCGTGTCGCGGCGCTGCATGCCGCCGGCGAGCGCAACAGCCAGCAGCCGATCGGCCAGGTCGATCGTCGCCAGGCGGTGCCGCTGTCCTATTCGCAGCAACGCATGTGGTTCCTCTGGCAGATGGAGCCGGACAGCCCGGCGTACAACGTCGGCGGCATGGCGCGCCTGAGCGGCGCGTTCGATATCGGCTGCTTCGAGGCCGCGTTGCAGGCGCTGATCCTGCGCCACGAAACCCTGCGCACCACCTTCCCGAGCGTCAACGGCGTGGCCTGCCAGAAGGTCTCGGAAGAGACCGGCGTCGCCATGCAATGGCTGGATCTCTCGGCGCTGCCGGCCGCTGAACGCGAGGTGCGCCTGCACGCTTTCGCCGACAGCGAAGCGCACACGCCGTTCGACCTGGAGACCGGCCCGCTGCTGCGCGCCTGCCTGGTCAAGGCCGGCGAGCAGGAGCACTACTTCGTCCTGACCCTGCACCACATCGTCACCGAAGGCTGGGCGATGGACATCTTTGCCCGCGAGTTGGGCCTGCTCTACGAAGCCTTCCTCGACGGCAAGCCGTCGCCGCTGGAACCACTGGCGGTACAGTACCTCGACTACAGCGTGTGGCAGCGCCAGTGGCTGGAATCCGGCGAGCGCCAGCGCCAACTGGACTACTGGACCGCGCAACTGGGCAAGGAACATCCGCTGCTGGAATTGCCCGGCGACCGTCCGCGTCCCGCGGTGCAGAGCCACCAGGGCGAGCTGTTCCGCTTCGACCTCGCCGATGACCTGGCCGGCCGCGTGCGCGCCTTCAACGCGAAGAATGGCCTGACCCTGTTCATGACCATGACCGCCGCCCTGGCGGTGCTGCTCTACCGCTACAGCGGCCAGACCGACCTGCGCATCGGCGCGCCGGTGGCCAACCGTATCCGCCCGGAAAGCGAAGGGCTGATCGGCGCCTTCCTCAACACCCAGGTGCTGCGCGTGCAGCTCGACGGGCAGATGAGCGTCGGCGAGCTGTTCGAACAGGTTCGCCACACCGTGATCGAAGGCCAGTCGCACCAGGACCTGCCATTCGACCATCTGGTGGAAGCCCTGCAACCGCCGCGCAGCGCCGCCTGGAACCCGCTGTTCCAGGTGATGTGCAACGTGCAGCGCTGGGAATTCCAGCAGAGCCGCGAGCTGGCGGGCATGACCGTGGAATACCTGGTCAACGACGCCCGGGCGACCAAGTTCGACCTCAACCTGGAAGTCACCGAGCTGGATCACCGCCTGGGTTGCTGCCTGACCTACAGCACCGACCTCTTCGATGAGCCGCGCATCGCGCGCATGGCCGGGCACTGGCGCAACCTGCTGCAAGCGCTGCTGGATAACCCGCAACAACGCCTCGGCGAGTTGCCGCTGCTGGATGACAGCGAACGCCAGGGCTTGCTCGACAGCCTCGGCGCCGAGCCGGGCGAGCAGCGCCTCGACCAGTGCATTCACAGCCTGTTCAGCCAGCGCGTGCGCGCCAACCCCGAGGCCGGCGCGCTGACCTTCCGTGGCCAGACCCTGAGCTACGGCGAGCTGGATGCCCAGGTCAACCGCCTGGCCTGGATGCTGCGCGAGCGTGGCGTCGGCCCGCAGGTGCGGGTTGGCCTGGCACTGGAGCGTTCGCTGGAAATGGTCATCGGCCTGCTGGCGATCCTCAAGGCCGGCGGCGCCTACGTGCCGCTGGACCCGGAATACCCGCTGGAACGCCTGCAATACATGATCAAAGACAGCGGCGTGCGCCTGCTGCTCAGCGACGCCACCTTGCTCGACGCCTTGGGCGAGCTGCCCGAAGGCGTGGCGCGCTGGAGCCTGGAAGAGGACCTGGCGAAACTGGCCGGCTACCCGGACAGCGAGCCGCCGTTCATCAGCCTGCCGCAGCATCAGGCGTACCTGATCTACACCTCCGGCTCCACCGGCCTGCCGAAAGGCGTGGTGGTCAGCCATGGCGAAATCGCCATGCACTGCCAGGCGGTGATCAAGCGCTTCGACATGCGCCCGGACGACTGCGAGCTGCATTTCTATTCGATCAACTTCGACGCCGCCACCGAGCGCCTGCTGGTGCCATTGCTGACCGGTTCGCGGTTGGTGCTGCGCGCCCAGGGCCAATGGGATGCCGAGGAAATCTGCACGCTGATCCGCGAGCAGGGCGTGACCATTCTCGGCTTCACGCCGAGCTACGGCGGCCAGTTGGCACAGTGGCTGGCGACCCAGCAGCAACGCTTGCCGGTACGCATGTGCATCACTGGTGGCGAAGCGCTGACCGGCGAGCACCTGCAACGGATTCGCGCGGCCTTCGCCCCGGCATTGTTCTTCAACGCCTACGGCCCGACCGAAACCGTGGTCATGCCGCTGGCCTGCCTGTCACCGGCCGAGCTGGACGAGGGCCAGGCCAGCGTGCCGATCGGCAGCGTGGTGGGCGCGCGGGTGGCGTATATCCTCGACACTGACCTGGCGCTGGTGCCGCAAGGCGCCACCGGTGAGCTGTATGTCGGCGGCGCCGGCCTCGCGGTCGGCTATCACGAACGGGCGGGGCTGACCGCCGAGCGCTTTGTCGCCGATCCGTTCGCCACCGATGGCGGTCGCCTGTACCGCACCGGTGACCTGGTGCGCCAGCGCGCCGATGGTCAGGTGGAATACATCGGCCGGGTCGACCATCAGGTGAAGATCCGCGGTTTCCGTATCGAACTGGGCGAAATCGAAACCCGCCTGCTGGACCACCCGGCCATCCGCGAAGCGGTGGTGCTGGCGCTGGAAACGCCGGCGGGCAAGCAACTGGCCGGTTATCTGGTCAGCGACGTCGCCCATCAGGACGAGGCGCAACAGGCGCACCTGCGCGAGGCGCTGAAAACCGCCCTCAAGGCGCAACTGCCGGACTACATGGTGCCGACCCACCTGATCCTGCTGGACGCCATGCCGCTGACCGCCAACGGCAAGCTCGACCGCCGCGCCCTGCCTGCGCCGGACCCGGAGCTGAACCGTCAGCATTACGTGGCGCCGAGCAGCGAGCTGGAACTGACCCTGGCGCGGATCTGGGGCGAAGTCCTCAACGTCGCCCAGGTCGGCCTCAACGACAACTTCTTCGAACTGGGCGGCGACTCGATCCTGTCGATCCAGGTGGTCAGCCGTGCCCGTGCGGCCGGGATTCACTTCAGTCCTCGCGACCTGTTCCAGCACCAGACCGTGCAGAGCCTCGCTGCGGTGGCCACCACGCAAGAACTGGTCAGCGCCGAACAGGGCCTGCTCAGCGGCACTTCGGGCCTGACGCCGATCCAGCACTGGTTCTTCGAGACCCCGATCGCCAACCGTCAGCACTGGAACCAGGCGGTACTGCTGGAACCGACCCTCACCCTGCACGCCGCGCTGCTGGAACAGGCACTGAACGCCGTGCAGCACCAGCACGACGCCCTGCGCCTGCGCTTCAGCGAGCGTGACGGACAGTGGCAGGCGCAGTTCAGCGAGAACGCGGGCGATAGCCTGTTGCGGGTGGCGCAGGTCACCGACATGGCGCAGTGCGCCGACCTTTTCGATGACGCCCAGCGCAGCCTCGACCTCGCGCACGGCCCGCTGCTGCGCGCCTTGCTGGTGGACGGCCCGCAAGGGCAGCAACGCCTGCTGCTGGCGATCCATCACCTGGTGGTGGACGGCGTTTCCTGGCGCGTGCTGCTGGAAGACCTGCAAACCGCCTATCGCCAGTTGCAAGTCGGCGAGGCCGTGCAACTGCCGGCCAAGACCAGCGCGATGCGCGACTGGGCGGCGCGCCTGCACACCTATGCGGCAAGCGAATCGCTGCGCGAGGAACGCGACTGGTGGCAAGGGCAACTGGCTGGCGGGGCCATGCCACTGCCGGACACTAACCTCGACGGCGGCCAGCAGAACCTGCACGCCAGCACCGTCAGCGTGCGCCTGGATGCCCAGCGCACCCGCCAGTTGCTGCAAGACGCGCCGGCGGCGTATCGCACGCAGATCAACGACCTGCTGCTGACCGCCCTGGCCCGTGTGCTGTGCCAGTGGACCGGGCAGGCGTCGGCGCTGGTCCAGCTCGAAGGCCATGGCCGTGAAACCCTGTTCGACGAGATCGACCTGACCCGCAGCGTCGGCTGGTTCACCAGCGCCTATCCGCTGCGCCTGACCCCGGTGGCGAACGACGCCGCCGCGTCGATCAAGGCGATCAAGGAACAACTGCGGCAGGTGCCGCACAAGGGCCTCGGCTACGGCGTGCTGCGCTACCTCGGCGACGACGTCAGTCGCGCCGCGATGCAGGCGCTGCCGCTGGCGCCGGTCACCTTCAACTACCTCGGCCAGTTCGACCAGAGCTTTGCCAGCGACGCGCTGTTCCGTCCGCTGGAAGAATCCGCCGGCACCGCCCATGACCCGCACGCGCCATTGCCCAACGAACTGAGCATCGATGCCCAGGTCTACGCCGGCGAACTGGTGCTGCGCTGGACCTTCAGTGGCGAGCGCCATCAGGTCGCGACCATCGACAACCTGGCCACTGCCTACCTGGCGCAGTTGCAGGCGCTGGTCGAACACTGCGTCACCGAGGGCAATGGCGGTCTGACGCCGTCGGACTTCCCGCTGGCCAGCCTGACCCAGGCACAACTCGACGCGCTGCCGGTGCCGGCGGCGCGGATCGAGGACGTCTACCCGCTGACCCCGATGCAGGAGGGCATGCTCCTGCACACCCTGCTGGAACCGGGCACCGGCCTGTACTACATGCAGGACCGCTACCGCATCAACAGCGACCTCGACCCCGAGCGTTTCGCCCACGCCTGGCAGGCCGTGGTGGCCCGTCATGAAGCGTTGCGCGCATCGTTCTGCTGGGACGTCGGGCAGACCATGCTGCAGGTTATCCACAAGCCGGGCGACACCGCCGTCGAATACCTCGACTGGCGCGAGGTGCCGGCGGATGAACAGGAGCCGCGCCTGCAAGCGCTGCACAAGCGCGAGCGCGAGGCCGGTTTCGATCTGCTGCGGCAGGCGCCGTTCCACCTGCGCCTGATCCGCGTCGGCGAGGCGAACTACTGGTTCATGATGAGCAACCACCACATCCTGATCGATGCCTGGTGCCGTTCGCTGCTGATGAACGACTTCTTCGATATCTATATGGCCCTCGGCGAGGGCCGCGACGCGCAACTGTCGCCGCCGCCGCGCTATCGCGACTACATCGGCTGGCTGCAGCAGCGCGGCCTGGAACAGGCGCGCACCTGGTGGCGCGACAACCTGCGCGGCTTCGAGCGGCCGACGCCGATCCCGAGCGACCGGCCGTACCTGCGCGAGCACGCCAGCGAGCACGGCGGCATGATCGTCGGCGACGTCTACACCCGCCTCGAGGTGAAGGACGGCGCCCGCCTGCGCGAACTGGCCCAGCAACATCAACTGACCGTCAACACCTTCGCCCAGGCAGCGTGGGCCCTGACCCTGCGGCGCATGAGCGGCGACCGTGACGTGCTGTTCGGCGTCACCGTGGCCGGGCGTCCGGTGGACATGCCGCAGATGCAGCGCACCGTCGGCCTGTTCATCAACACCATTGCCCTGCGCGTCGGCCTGCCGCGCGACGGCCAGCGGCAGAGCGTGCGCCAGTGGCTGAGCGGCTTGCTGGACAGCAACATGGAACTGCGCGAGTACGAATACCTGCCGCTGGTGAACATCCAGGAAAACAGCGAACTGCCCAAGGGCATGCCGCTGTTCGACAGCCTGTTCGTGTTCGAGAACGCCCCGGTGGAAGTCTCGGTGCTGGACCGTGCGCAAAGCCTCAATGCCACCTCGGACTCGGGCCGGACCCACACCAACTACCCGCTGACCGCCGTCTGCTACCCGGGCGATGACCTCGGCCTGCACCTGTCCTACGACCAGCGTTACTTCGACGAGTCCACCGTCAACGGCATGCTCGCCGAGTTCAAGCGCCTGCTGCTGGCGCTGGTGGAAGGTTTCCATGGCGATATGGCCGAGCTGCCGTTGCTGGGCGAGGCTGAGCGCGAATTCCTGGTCAACGGCTGCAACCAGAGCGCCCACGACTACCCGCTGGAGCGCAGCTATGTGGCGCTGTTCGAAGAACAGGTCGCCGCGCATCCCGAGCGCATTGCCGTGTCGTGCCTGGAGCGTCAGGACACTTACGCCGAACTGAACGCCGCCGCCAACCGCCTCGGTCATGCGCTGATCGTGGCGGGCGCTGGCTTCGATCAACCGATTGCTTTGCTGGCCGAGCGTGGCTCGGACCTGCTGGGCATGATCGTCGGCAGCTTCAAGGCTGGCGCCGGCTACCTGCCGCTGGACCCGGCATTGCCGAACCAGCGCCTGAGCGGTGTGATCGCCCAGAGCGGCGCGCCAGTGCTGGTGTGCAGCGCCGCGTGCGAGGCGCAGGCGCGTGAACTGTTGGCCGGTCTGGACAGCCCGGTGCAATTGCTGGTCTGGGAACAAGTCCAGCAAAACACCGCCGCTGTGGATAACCCGGGCCGCTACAGCGCCCCGGACAACCTCGCCTACGTGATCTTCACCTCTGGTTCCACCGGCCTGCCGAAAGGCGTGATGGTCGAGCAGCGCGGCATGCTCAACAACCAGTTGAGCAAGGTGCCTTACCTCGATCTGAGCGACGCCGATGTAATCGCGCAGACCGCCTCGCAGAGCTTCGATATTTCCGTCTGGCAGTTCCTCGCCGCGCCGCTGTTCGGGGCCCGCGTGGATATCGTGCCGAACGACATCGCCCGCGATCCGCAGGCGCTGCTGGCCCACGTTCAAGCGCAAGGCATCAGCGTGCTGGAAAGCGTGCCGTCGTTGATTCAGGGCCTGTTGGCGGAAGAGCGGGTTTCCCTCGACGGCCTGCGCTGGATGCTGCCGACCGGCGAAGCCATGCCGCCAGAACTGGCGAAGCAATGGCTGCTGCGTTATCCACAGATTGGCCTGGTCAACGCCTACGGTCCGGCCGAATGCTCGGATGACGTGGCGTTCTTCCGCGTCGATCTGGATTCCACCCAAAGCACTTACCTGCCGATCGGCACGCCGACCGACAACAACCTGATCTACCTGTTGGACGACGCGCTGGAACTGGTGCCGCTGGGTGCCGTCGGCGAGTTGTGCGTGGCGGGTACAGGCGTCGGTCGCGGCTATGTCGCCGACCCGCGCCGCACCACGCCGGTGTACGTGCCGAACCCGTTCGGCGCACCGGGCGAGCGCCTGTACCGCACCGGTGACCTGGCACGCCGCCGCGCCGATGGTGTTCTCGAATACGTCGGCCGCGCCGACCATCAAGTGAAGATCCGCGGCTACCGCATCGAGCTGGGCGAAATCGAAACCCGGCTGCAAGAGCATCCGGCGATCCGCGAAGCGGTGGTGCTGGATATCGACGGCCCGCAGGGCAAGCAGCTTGCGGCCTACGTGACTACGAAAGTGGCGAGCGATGCCGAGGCCCTGCGTGAAGAACTGAAAACCGCACTGAAGGCCAGCCTGCCGGACTACATGGTGCCGACCCACTTCGTGCTGCTGGCGGCGATGCCTTTGACGCCGAACGGCAAGCTCGACCGCAAGGCGCTGCCGCAGCCGGACACCACCCTGTCGCAAACCGCCTACGTCGCCCCGGTCTCCGAGCTGGAGCAACAACTGGCCGCCATCTGGGCCGAGGTGCTGAAGATCGAGCGCGTCGGTCTCGATGACAGCTTCTTCGAACTGGGCGGCCATTCGCTGCTGGCGACCCAGGTCATCTCCCGCGTGCGCCAGGCCCTGAAGATCGAGCTGTCGTTGCGCAGCCTGTTCGAAGCCAAGGACCTGCGCGGCTTTGCCCGCCAGGTCGAGCACGGCGAAAGCAGCAAGTTGCAGGCCATCGGCAAGGCCGACCGCGGTCAGCCGCTGGCGCTTTCGTACGCCCAGCAACGGCAGTGGTTCCTCTGGCAACTGGAGCCGCAGAGCGCGGCGTACAACATGCCGGCGGCGCTGCGCCTGAAGGGCGCGCTGGATATCGCCGCGCTGGAACTGGCCTTCGAAATCCTGATCGGCCGCCACGAAACCCTGCGCACCACCTTCCGCCAGGACGGCAGCCAGGCCGTGCAGGTCATCCACGGGGTGGCGCCGTTCGTGCTGGCGCTGGAGCAACTGCCGGACTCGCCACTGCCGCGAGACGAACAGGTGCGCCTGTTTATCGAGGACGAAACCCTGCGGCCGTTCGACCTGGAACAGGGCCCACTGCTGCGGGTGCGCCTGCTGCATCTGGGCGAGAACGAGCATGTGCTGGTGCTGGTTCAGCACCATATCGTCACCGACGGCTGGTCGATGCCGATCATGGTCGATGAGCTGATGCGCCTGTACGCCGGCTACAGCCAGGGCGAGGACGTCGCGTTGGCGCCGCTGCCGATCCAGTACGCCGACTACGCCTTGTGGCAGCGCACCTGGATGGACGCGGGCGAGAAGGACCGGCAACTGGCCTACTGGACCGCGCAACTGGGCGGCGAACAACCGGTGCTGGAACTGCCGACCGACCATCCGCGTCCGCCGGTGCAGAGCACCGAGGGTGCGCAACTGCACCTAGAGCTGGACGCCGAACTGGCCGCGCGCCTGAAAGGGCTGGCGCAGGCGCAGGGCGTGACCCTGTTCATGCTCCTGCTGGCCTCGTTGCAGACCTTGCTGCACCGCTATTCGGGCCTGGGCGATGTGCGTGTCGGCGTGCCGATCGCCAACCGCAACCGCGCCGAAACCGAAGGCCTGATCGGCTTCTTCGTCAACACCCAGGTGCTCAAGGCCGAGGTGGATTCGCAGACCACCGTTGCCGCGTTGCTGCAACAGGTCAAGCGTCATGCCTTGCAGGCCCAGGCCCATCAGGACCTGCCGTTCGAGCAACTGGTGGAAGCGCTGCAACCCCAGCGCGACTTGAGCCGCAGCCCGCTGTTCCAGGTGATGTACAACCACCAGAACGAGGCGCCGCAACTGGTGCGCGAACTGGCCGGGCTGACCCTGCAAGGGGTGGCCTCGGAGAAGCACACCGCGCAGTTCGACCTGATGCTCAACACCGTCGAGCAGGACAACGGCCTCAGCGCGTCGCTGACCTACGCCACCGCGCTGTTCGAAGCGGACACCATCGCGCGCATGGCCGAGCATTGGCAGAACCTGCTGCGGGGCATGGTTGCCGATGCGCAGCAGCGTATCGGTGAGCTGCCGCTGCTGGGCGATGCCGAGCAGCAGCACATCCTGCGCGACTGGAACGCCACCGCCGCCGGGTTCCCAAGCGAGGCGTGCATCCAGAGCCTGATCGAGGCGCAGGTCGCCGCGACGCCGGACGCTCCGGCGCTGGTGTTTGCCGGTGAAGAGCTGAGCTACGCCGAGGTCAACCGCAGCGCCAACCAACTCGCTCACAAACTGCGCGAACTGGGCGTTGGCCCGGATGCGCTGGTGGGTATTTCGGTCGAGCGCAGCCTGGAAATGGTCATTGGCCTGGTGGCGATCATCAAGGCCGGCGGTGCTTATGTGCCGCTGGACCCGGATTATCCACAGGACCGTCTGGCGTACATGATCGAGGACAGTGGCGTGCAATTGCTGCTGACCCAAAAGGCGCTGGTTGATCGTCTGCCGATTCCAGCGGATATCCAGTCGCTTTGCCTGGATCAACTGGATCTGAACGGTTACAGCGACGCCAACCCGTCGCGGCACAGCGTGCCGGAAAACCTCGCCTACGTGATCTACACCTCGGGCTCCACCGGCAAGCCGAAAGGGGCGGGCAACAGCCATCGCGCCTTGGTCAACCGCTTGCACTGGATGCAGAAGGCTTACGGTCTGGACGGCACGGATACCGTGCTGCAAAAGACCCCGTTCAGCTTCGACGTGTCGGTGTGGGAGTTCTTCTGGCCGCTGCTGACCGGCGCTCGTCTGGCGGTTGCATTGCCGGGCGATCACCGTGACCCGGAGCGTCTGGTGGCGACCATCAACGAGTACGGCGTCAGCACGCTGCACTTCGTGCCGTCGATGCTCCAGGCATTCATGACCAGCGAGCTGGTCGAGTCGTGCGCCTCGCTGAAACGCGTCGTTTGCAGCGGTGAAGCATTGCCGGCCGAGCTGGCGGCTCAAGTGTTGAAACGCCTGCCACACACCGGCCTGTACAACCTGTACGGCCCGACCGAGGCGGCGATCGACGTCACCCACTGGACCTGCACCGTCAACGATCACCTGAGCGTTCCGATCGGTCAGCCAATCGACAACCTGAAAACCCACATCCTCGAAGACGGCCTGCTGCCCGCCGCGCCGGGCACCGCCGCCGAGCTGTATTTGGGCGGCGTCGGTCTGGCTCGCGGTTACCACAACCGTCCTTCGCTGACTGCCGAACGCTTTGTACCGGATCCGTTCTCCACCGAGGGCGGCCGCCTCTACCGCACCGGCGACCTGGCGCGTTACCGCGACGAGGGCGTGATCGAATACGCCGGCCGTATCGACCATCAGGTGAAGATTCGCGGTCTGCGCATCGAACTGGGTGAAATCGAAGCGCGTCTGCTGGAATACCCGGCCGTCCGCGAAGCCAGCGTGATCGATATCGACGGCCCAAGCGGCAAGCAACTGGCGGCGTATCTGGTGGCGCAGGACAGCGGCGAGTTGAAAGACGCGCTCAAGGCGCATCTGAAGGCCCATCTGCCCGAGTTCATGGTCCCCAGCCACTTCGTACTGCTGGAGAAAATGCCGCTGAGCGCCAACGGCAAGCTGGACCGCCGTGCGCTGCCCAAGCCCGATATCAGCCAGTCGCAGGCCGCCTATGTCGCGCCGGCGAATGCGCTGGAAACCCAACTGGCGGCGATCTGGGCCGACGTCCTCAAGCTGGAGAAGGTCGGCGTGACCGACAACTTCTTCGAGCTGGGCGGCGACTCGATCATCTCCATTCAGGTGGTCAGCCGTGCGCGTCAGGCGGGCATCGTGTTCAGCCCGAAAGACCTGTTCCAGCGCCAGACCGTGCAGGGCATCGCCCAGGTGGCGAGCCGCGCCGCGGTGGTGCGTATCGAGCAGGGTCCAGTGACCGGCGAAACCCCGTTGATGCCGATTCAGCATTGGTTCTTCGACAGCCCGATTCCTGAGCGTCATCACTGGAACCAGTCGGTGCTGCTCAAGCCGACCGTGCACCTGGAGGCAGCGCCGCTGGAAGCGGCCTTGCAGGCACTGCTGGTGCATCACGATGCGCTGCGCCTGAGCTTCGTCGAGGGGCGCGCACGCTTCCGTGACGCGGCGGCTGGCGAGTTGCTGTGGGTGCGCGAGCTGTCCAGCCGCGATCAATTGGCTGAACTGACCAACCAGGCACAACGCAGCCTCGACTTGCAGAACGGCCCGCTGTTGCGCGCCCTGCTGGTCAACCTGCCGCAGGGCGAACAGCGCCTGCTGCTGGTGATTCATCACCTGGCAGTGGACGGTGTGTCCTGGCGGATTTTGCTGGAGGACCTGCAAGCGGCCTATAACGGTGCCGCGCTGCCGGCCAAGACCCATTCGGTCAAGGTCTGGGCTGAGCACCTGCGCACCTTCGCCGGCAGCCCGGCGCTGGAGCAGGAACTGGGCTGGTGGCAGGCGCAGTTGCAGGGCGTCAGCGACGCACTGCCGCTGGACCGTGCCGACGGCGGCCGCCAGCACAAGCACGAAGCGACCGTTCGCACGAACTTGAACAGCGCGTTGACCCGCCAGTTGCTGCAGGACGCCCCGGCGGCCTACCGCACCCAGATCAACGACCTGCTGCTCACCGCGCTGGCCCGCGTCATCAGTCGCTGGAGCGGCAACGCCGAGACGCTGGTGCGCCTGGAAGGCCACGGCCGCGAAGACCTCTTCGAGGGCCTCGACACCACCCGCACCGTCGGCTGGTTCACCAGCCTGTACCCGGTGAAGCTGACCCCGGCGCTGGAGCTGGGCGCGTCGATCAAGGCGGTCAAGGAACAACTGCGCGCCGTGCCGAACAAAGGCCTCGGCTACGGCGTGCTGCGCTACCTGGGCAGCGACGCGGCGCAAGCCAGCCTCGCGGCGCTGCCGCAGGGCGAGATCGTCTTCAACTACCTCGGCCAACTGGATGCCAGCTTCGCCGCCGAAGACGCGCTGTTCGCGCCGTCTGGCGAAGGCAGTGGCGAAGGCCAGAGCCCCGAGGCGCCGCTGGGCAGCCTGCTGGCGATCAACGGCCAGGTGCTCAATGGCGCGCTGGAACTGGCGTGGAGTTTCAGCAACGAAGTGTTCGACGTCCAGACCGTGCAAGCCCTGGCCGATGCCTACGGCCAGGAACTGCAACACCTGATCGAGCACTGCGTGGCCGCCGGTGTTGCCGGGGTGACGCCATCGGACTTCCCGCTGGCCGGCCTCGACCAGCCGCAACTGGACAGCCTGCCGCTGGCCGCGGCGCAGATCGCCGACATCTATCCGCTGTCGCCGATGCAGCAGGGCATGCTGTTCCATAGCCTGTACGAGCAGGAGGGCGGCAGCTACATCAACCAGATGCTCGCGCAGGTGCGCGGCCTCGATGTCCAGCGCTTCCGCGCGGCGTGGCAGGCGGTGGTGGATAACCACGATGTGCTGCGGGCGAATTTCATCAGCGGCTTCGCCCAGCCGTTGCAGGTGATTCGCCGGCAGGTGGCGGTGTCCTTCGCCGAACTGGACGTGCGTGGTCAGACCCTATCGGACGAGGCCCTGGCGGCCTGGGCCGAGGCGGACAAACAGCGCGGCTTCGATCTGCAACGCGATCCGCTGCTGCGCCTGACCTTGCTGCGTACCGCCGAGGACAGCCACTACCTGGTGTTCACCAGCCACCACATCCTGCTCGACGGCTGGAGCAACTCGCGCATGCTCGGCGAGGTGCTGCAACGCTACAGCGGTCATGTGCCGCCGACGGGCAAGCGCTACCGCGACTACATCGAATGGCTGCAACGCCAGGACGCCAAGGTCGGCCAGGACTTCTGGCTGGGCCAACTGGCCGAGCTGGACGAGCCGACCCGCCTGGTGCCGGTGTTCAAGGCACCGGTGGAAGGCGAGGGCTTCGCCGACCTGTTGTTGACCCTGGACAGCACACGCACTCGTCGCCTCAACGACTTCGCCCGCGACCAGCGCGTCACCGCCAACACCTTGTTGCAAGCGGCCTGGATGCTGGTGTTGCAACGCTACACCGGGCAGTCGGGCGTGACCTTCGGCGCCACCGTCGCCGGGCGTCCGGCCGACCTGTCGGGTGTCGAAGAACAGCTTGGCCTGTTCATCAACACCTTGCCGGTGGTGGGCCGTCCGCGGGTCGAGCAGACCGTGGCCGAGTGGGTGCAACAGGTCCAGGCGCAGAACCTGGCCCTGCGCGAACACGAGCACACGCCGCTGTATGACATCCAGCGCTGGGCGGGCTGGAATGGCGAAGCGCTGTTCGACTCGATCATGGTCTTCGAGAACTACCCGATCGCCGATGCGCTGCATGGCGCGGCGCCGGATGCACTGGTGTTCGACAAGGTGGTCAGCCAGGAGCAGACCCACTATCCGCTGACCCTGGTGATCGAGGCGGGCGACGAGTTGGCCGTGCGCATGAGCTACGACCGTCAGCAACTGGCCGGCGATACCGTCGCGCAACTGGCGGCGCATTTCGAGCACCTGCTGCTGGCGCTGGTGGCCAATCCGCAGGCGGCGCTGGGTGAGTTGTCGATGCTGTCCGCGGTCGAGCAACAACACATCCTCGGCGACTGGAACGCTACCGCCGCCGAGTTCCCAAGCGAGGCGTGCATTCAGAGCCTGATCGAGGCGCAGGTTGCCGCGACGCCGGACGCTCCGGCGCTGGTCTTCGCGGGTGAAGAACTGAGCTACGCCGAGGTCAACCGCCGCGCCAACCAACTCGCTCACAAACTGCGCGAGCTGGGCGTTGGCCCGGATGCGCTGGTGGGCATTTCGGTCGAGCGCAGCCTGGAAATGGTGATTGGCCTGGTGGCGATCATCAAGGCCGGCGGTGCTTATGTGCCGCTGGACCCCGATTATCCACAGGACCGTCTGGCGTACATGATCGAGGACAGTGGTGTGCAACTGCTGCTGACCCAAAAGGCACTGGTTGATCGTCTGCCGATTCCAACGGGTATCCAGTCGCTTTGCCTGGATCAACTGGATCTGAACGGTTACAGCGACGCCAACCCGTCGCTGCACAGCGTGCCGGAAAACCTCGCCTACGTGATCTATACCTCGGGCTCCACTGGTAAACCGAAAGGCGCCGGCAACAGCCATCGCGCCTTGGTCAACCGTCTGCACTGGATGCAGAAGGCCTACGGTCTGGACGGCACGGATACCGTGCTGCAAAAGACCCCGTTCAGCTTCGACGTGTCGGTGTGGGAGTTCTTCTGGCCGCTGCTGACCGGTGCCCGTCTGGCGGTAGCGCTGCCGGGCGATCACCGCGATCCGGAGCGTCTGGTGGCGACCATCAACGAGTACGGCGTCAGCACGCTGCACTTCGTGCCGTCGATGCTTCAGGCATTCATGACCAGCGAGCACGTTGAAAGCTGTGCCAGCCTCAAGCGCGTCGTTTGCAGCGGTGAAGCACTGCCGGCCGAGCTGGCCGCCCAAGTGTTGAAACGCCTGCCACACAGCGGGCTGTACAACCTGTACGGTCCGACCGAGGCGGCGATCGACGTCACTCACTGGACCTGCACCGTCAACGATCACCTGAGCGTTCCAATTGGTCAGCCGATCGACAACCTGAAAACCCACATCCTCGAAGACGGCCTGCTGCCCGCTGCACCGGGCACCGCCGCCGAGCTGTATTTGGGCGGCGTCGGTCTGGCCCGCGGTTACCACAACCGTCCTTCGCTGACCGCCGAACGCTTTGTGCCGGATCCGTTCTCCACCGAGGGCGGCCGCCTCTACCGCACCGGCGACCTGGCGCGTTACCGCGACGAGGGCGTGATCGAGTACGCCGGCCGTATCGACCATCAAGTGAAGATTCGCGGCTTGCGGATCGAGCTGGGTGAAATCGAAGCGCGCCTGCTGGAATACCCGGCAGTCCGCGAAGCCAGCGTGATCGATATCGATGGCCCGAGCGGCAAGCAACTGGCGGCCTATCTGGTGGCTCAGGACAGCGGCGAGTTGAAAGACGCGCTCAAGGCGCATCTGAAGGCCCATCTGCCCGAGTTCATGGTCCCCAGCCACTTCGTACTGCTGGAGAAAATGCCGCTGAGCGCCAACGGCAAGCTGGACCGCCGTGCGCTGCCG
>NZ_FYDX01000005.1:348914-384621 GCF_900187455.1 Pseudomonas sp. Irchel 3E13
GAGTTGAAAGACGCGCTCAAGGCGCATCTGAAGGCCCATCTGCCCGAGTTCATGGTCCCCAGCCACTTCGTACTGCTGGAGAAAATGCCGCTGAGCGCCAACGGCAAGCTGGACCGCCGTGCGCTGCCGAAGCCGGATATCAGCCAGTCACAAGCCGCCTATGTCGCGCCGGCGAATGCGCTGGAAACCCAACTGGCCGCGATCTGGGCCGACGTCCTCAAGCTGGAGAAAGTCGGCGTTACCGACAACTTCTTCGAGCTGGGCGGCGACTCGATCATCTCCATTCAGGTGGTCAGCCGTGCGCGTCAGGCGGGCATCGTGTTCAGCCCCAAAGACCTGTTCCAGCGCCAGACCGTGCAGGGCATCGCCCAGGTGGCGAGCCGTGCTTCGGCGGTGCAGGCCGAGCAGGGGCCGGTTGTCGGTGAGGCGCCGTTGACGCCGATCCAGCGCTGGTTCTTCGACAGCGAGATTCCGCAACCGCACCAGTGGAACCAGGCGCTGATGCTGGCGCCGCGTGAAGCGTTGCAGGCTGATGTGCTGGCGGCGGCGTTGCAGGCCGTGCTGGCTCAGCATGATGTCCTGCGGGCGCGCTTCAGCCGGGACGGCGCGTATTTCCAGGCGCAGGCCACCGAGTCGTTGTGGGTGCGCGAACTGTCCAGCCGCGATCAGTTGACCGCACTGGCCGATGACGCCCAACGCAGCCTAGATCTGCAAAACGGTCCGCTGCTGCGCGCGCTGTTGGTCAACCTGCCCGAGGACGAGCAGCGCCTGCTGCTGGTGATCCATCACCTGGTGGTGGACGGCGTGTCCTGGCGGATCCTGCTGGAAGACTTGCAGAACGCCTATGCCGCCCTGGCGACCGGCGCCGCGCTGGCCTTGCCACGCAAGACCAGCTCGTTCAAGCACTGGGCCGAGCAGTTGCAACGCCATGCCGGCAGCCCGGCGCTGGCGGCGCAACTGGGCTGGTGGCAGGCGCAGTTGCAAGGCGTCAGCGATGAGCTGCCGTGCGACCGCGTCGACGGCAGCCAGCAGCAGCGGCATGCGCTGTCGGTCGCGACGCGACTCGACCGCGAGCTGACTCGCCAATTGCTGCAGGACGCTCCCGCGGCCTACCGCACGCAGATCAACGACCTGCTGTTGACCGCGCTGGCGCGAGTCATCGCGCGCTGGACCGGCCGCGCCGAAACCTTGGTGCGCCTGGAAGGCCATGGCCGCGAAGAGCTGTTCGACGACCTGGACATCACCCGCACCGTCGGCTGGTTCACCAGCCTGTATCCGGTGAAGCTGACCCCGGCGCTGGAACTGGCCGACTCGATCAAGGCGATCAAGGAGCAACTGCGCGCGGTGCCGGACAAGGGCATCGGTTACGGCGTGCTGCGTCATCTGGGTGACGACCAGGCGCGGCGCACCCTCGGCGCGCTGGCGCAAGGCAACATCGTCTTCAACTACCTCGGCCAGTTCGATGCCGGTGTCAGTGACGGCCTGTTGGTTCCGGCCAGCGAAAGCTGTGGCCAGGGCGTCAGCCCGCTGGCGCCGCTGGGCAGCCTGCTGAGCATCGACGGCCAGGTCGCCGGCGGCGAACTGTCGCTGGCCTGGACCTTCAGTGGCGAGGTGTTCGACCCGGCGACCATCCAGCGTCTGGCGGACGACTACGCCGACGAACTGGCCCGATTGATCGCGCACTGTGTCAGCGCTGGCGTGGGCGGCGTGACGCCGTCGGACTTCCCGCTGGCCGGCCTGAGCCAACTGCAACTGGACCAGTTCCCGCTGGCGGCCGGCGAGATCGCCGACCTGTATCCACTGTCGCCGATGCAGCAGGGCATGCTGTTCCACAGCCTGTTCGAGCAAGAAGGCGCCAGCTACATCAACCAGATGCGCGCCGACGTGCGCGGCCTCGATGTGCCGCGCTTCCAGGCGGCGTGGCAGGCGGTGGTGGACAGCCATGACGTGCTGCGGGCGAATTTCGTCAGCAGTTTCGGCCAGCCGTTGCAGGTGATCCGCAAACAACTGGCAGTGCCGTTCGAGGTTCAGGACTGGCGCGGCCGCGTCGACCTGCCGGCGGCGCTTGCCGCCTACGCCGAGGCCGACAAGCAGCGTGGTTTCGATCTGGAGCGCGAGGCCCTGTTGCGCCTGACCCTGTTGCGCACCGGTGAGAACAGTTGGCATCTGGTGTACACCAGCCACCATATCCTGCTCGACGGCTGGAGCAGTTCGCGCCTGCTGGGCGAGGTGCTGATGCACTACCGCGGCGAAGCGGTGCCGGCGCCACGCGGTCGCTACCAGGATTACATCCAGTGGCTGCACGGCCAGGATGCCCAGGCCAGTGAACGCTTCTGGAGCGAACAACTGGCTGAGCTGGATGAGCCGACCCGTCTGGTGCCGTGCTTCCACGCGGCGGAGCAGGGACGGGGACATGGCGAGCACCGCCATGTCTTCGCCGAGGCCGCGAATACGCGTCTGGGCGAGTTCGCCCGGGATCAGCGCGTGACCCTCAACACCTTGCTGCAAGCAGCGTGGATGTTGCTGCTGCAACGCTACACCGGCCAGGCCAGCGTCACCTTCGGCGCCACTGTGGCCGGGCGTCCGGCGGACCTGCCGGGTGTCGAAGAGCAGCTTGGTCTGTTCATCAACACCCTGCCGGTGGCGGGCAGCCCGCGTGCCGAGCAGACCGTGGGCGAATGGGTGCAGCAAGTGCAGGCCCTCAACCTGGCCCTGCGCGAGCACGAACATTCGCCGCTGTACGAAGTCCAGCGCTGGGCGGGCTGGGGTGGCGAGTCGCTGTTCGACTCGATCATGGTCTTCGAGAACTACCCGATCGCCGAGGCGCTGCAACAGGCATCGCCGCAGTCGCTGGTGTTCGACAACGTGATCGCGCAGGAGCAGACCCACTATCCGCTGACCCTGGCTGTGGAGGCGGGCGAGCGACTGGTGCTGTCGATGAGTTATGACCGCGGTCATTTCGATGCGCCGGCCATCACGCAACTGGCCAGGCATTTCGAACACCTGTTGCAGGCGTTGGCCAGCGACGCCCGGGCATTGCTGGGCGAACTGCCGCTGCTGGACGACGCCGAGCGCCAGCACTTGCTTCAGGACTGGAATGACACGGCAGTGGCCTTTGCCGACGCACCGATTCATGACCTGATCGAGGCGCAGGTGCAAGCCACACCGGACGCCGTGGCGCTGATCCTTGGCGAACGGCAACTGAGCTACGCCGAACTGGACCGTCAGGCCAATCGTCTGGCGCACCGTCTGCGTGAACTGGGCGTGGGCCCGGACGTGCTGGTGGGGATCTCGCTGGAGCGCAGCCTGGAAATGGTGGTCGGCTTGCTGGCGATCCTCAAGGCCGGCGGCGCTTATGTGCCTCTGGACCCGGCGTACCCGCGTGAGCGTCTGGATTACATGCTGCGCGACAGTGGCATTCGCCTGTTGCTGACCCAGTCGTCGCTGCTGGCGCAATTGCCGGTGAGCGAGCAGGTGCGCAGCCTGGAACTGGACCTGCTGATCGACTGGCAGGACAGCACTGACATCGCGCCGCCGCAGGTTCACCTGCACCCGGATAACCTCGCCTACGTGATCTACACCTCCGGCTCCACTGGCCGGCCAAAAGGCGTGGAAATCCGCCATGGCGCGCTGACCAACCACATGCTGTGGATGCAGAACGAGCTGAAACTGGCACCGCATGACCGCGTGCTGCAGAAGACCGCGTTCAGCTTCGACGCCTCGGTTTGGGAATTCTGGCTGCCGCTGCTGAACGGCGCGCAACTGGTCCTCGCCAGCCCGGCGCTGAGCGATGATTTGTCGTTGCTCTGGAGCGAAGTGGCCGAGCACCAGATCAGCATCCTGCAATTGGCGCCGTCGGTACTTCAGGCGTTGTTGCCGGACGTGAAGGGCGGCCAACTGGATTCGCTGCGCACCCTGGCCTTCGGTGGCGAGGGGCTGAGCGCGGCGCTGGTGGAGCAACTGCGTCAGCAGTGGAACGGTCAGGTCTACAACCTGTACGGCCCGACCGAAGCGACCATCGACACCAGCAGCCTGCTGATCGAGGGGCCGGTGGACACGGCGATCGCTGCCATCGGCCGGCCGATCAGCAACGTGCGCACCTATGTGCTGGACGCCAACTTGCAGGTCTGCCCGGTGGGTAGCGCCGGCGAGCTGTACGTCGGCGGCGACTCGCTGGCCCGTGGTTATCACCAGCGTCCAGACCTGACGGCCGAGCGTTTCGTGCCGGATCCGTTCACCCCGGGCGCCCGTCTGTACCGCACCGGCGACCTGGTGCGCTACCGCGCCGACGGCGTGATCGACTACCTCGGTCGTATCGACCATCAGGTGAAGATTCGCGGTTTGCGTATCGAACTGGGAGAGATCGAAGCGCAGATCCTCCGGCATGCCGCCGTCCGCGAGGCGGTGGTGCTGGCGAAGGAAACCGCGAATGGCACGCAACTGGTGGCCTGGGTCGTGGGTGGTCAGGGCGACGAACTGGTCGCCGAGCTCAAGGCGCTGCTGGGCCAGGACCTGCCGGGCTTCATGGTGCCGACGCAGTGGCTGTTCCTTGAACAGTTGCCGCTGACGCCGAACGGCAAGCTCGATCGCAAGGCCCTGCCGCAACCGGACATTGGCCATGCGCACGCGGCCTATGTCGCACCGGCCACCGAGCTGGAGCGACAACTGGCGGCGATCTGGGCCGACGTCCTGAAAGTCGAGAAGGTCGGCATGAGCGACGACTTCTTCGAACTGGGCGGGCACTCGTTGCTGGCGACGCAAATCGTCAGCCGGGTGCAGAAGGAACTGGGGCATCACGTGCCGCTGCGGGCGATGTTCGAACTCAACACCTTGCAGGCGTTGGCGCAGTACATCGACGGCCAGCAAGACACGCGCATCGACGAGGCCAAGGTCGACCGCCTGTCGGACCTGATGGCGGAACTGGAGGCGCTTTAAGCCGCGGGCGGGCGTTGCGGAAAAAAGCTGTCGCACGCTGTAAATCCGCGACGCCCTGACGCGTTTTTCAAGGAAGGAATGAATGCCTGTTTCACCCGCATCAACGCCGGGTGAAACAGGCGGCTAACGGTTCGCCTCATCCACTCTTTTTGAGGGTTGCACAGATGTCAGTCGCTATCAGGTTTACCGAAGGTCAGGACGCCGACGAGACGCTCTACGAGTTCGACGAGTCGCCGCTGCTGGCCCGGCAAAGCCGCCAGGAATCCAACGCGCGCAGCTATCCGCGACGCATCCCGCTGGCGCTGAAACGCGCCAAGGGCCTGCACGTCGAGGACGTCGAAGGTCGCCGTTTCATCGACTGCCTGGCCGGTGCCGGCACCCTGGCGCTGGGCCACAACCACCCGGTGGTGATCGAGGCCATTCAACAAGTGCTGGCGGATGAACTGCCGCTGCACACTCTGGACCTCACCACGCCGGTGAAGGACCAGTTCGTCCAGGACCTGTTCAGCATCCTGCCGCCGGCGCTGGCGGCGGAAGCGAAGATCCAGTTCTGCGGCCCGACCGGCACCGACGCGGTGGAAGCCGCGCTGAAACTGGTGCGCACCGCCACCGGGCGCAGCACCGTGCTGTCGTTCCAGGGCGGTTATCACGGCATGAGCCAGGGCGCGCTGAGCCTGATGGGCAGCCTGGGGCCGAAACGTCCACTGGGCGCGCTGCTCACCAGCGGCGTGCAATTCATGCCCTATCCCTACGACTACCGTTGCCCGTTCGGGCTCGGCGGCGCGGCCGGGGTCAAGGCCAACCTGAATTACCTGCAGAACCTGCTGAGCGACCCGGAAGCCGGCGTGCAACTGCCGGCGGCGGTGATCGTCGAGGTGGTGCAGGGCGAGGGCGGCGTGATTCCGGCGGACCTCGACTGGCTGCGCGGTGTGCGCGCCATCACCGAGAAAGCCGGCGTGGCGCTGATCGTCGATGAAATCCAGAGCGGCTTTGCCCGTACCGGCAAGATGTTCGCCTTCGAACACGCCGGCATCATCCCGGACGTGGTGGTCATGTCCAAGGCCATCGGCGGCAGCCTGCCGCTGGCGGTAATGGTCTATCGGGAGTGGCTGGACACGTGGTCGCCGGGCGCCCATGCCGGCACCTTCCGTGGCAATCAGATGGCGATGGCCGCGGGTTCGGCGGTGATTCGCTACCTCAAGGAGCACAACGTCTGCGAGCACGCCGCCGCCATGGGCGAGCGCCTGAGCGCACACCTGCACGACCTGCAACAGGATTATCCGCAACTGGGTGATATCCGTGGACGCGGGTTGATGCTGGGCGTCGAACTGGTGGACCCGAGCGGCGAGCCGGATGCCCGCGGTCACGCGCCGTACTTCCCGCGCCTGGCGCCGCTGGTGCAGCGCGAATGCCTCAAGCGCGGGCTGATTCTCGAGCTGGGTGGCCGGCATGGCAGCGTGGTGCGCTTCCTGCCGCCGCTGGTGATCACCGCCGAGCAGATCGATGAAGTCTCGGCCATTTTCGGCCGTGCCCTGGCTGCCGCGGTGGCCAGCCTGTAATTTTCTGGCGTAGCGATACGTTCATTCCACAAGAGGGCCGCGCGGGTGGCGCGGCCTGGCTTGATAACGACGGAGAGCAACAATGACTTCAGTATTTGACCGCGACGACATCGTGTTCCAGGTAGTGGTCAACCACGAGGAGCAATATTCCATCTGGCCGGAGTACAAGGAAGTACCGAGCGGCTGGCGCACCGTGGGCAAGAGCGGGCTGAAGAAGGACTGCCTGGCCTACATCGAAGAGGTGTGGACCGACATGCGTCCGCTGAGCCTGCGGCAGAAGATGGAGGCGCAGGCCGCGCAGTGAGTGAGCGCGGCTTGTGAAAACGCCCCGGTTTTTGGCCGGGGCGTTTTTGTTTCCGGGGCGGTCTCGCTTAAACCAGTGAGTCCGCCTTCATGCGCTTGCGTTCTTCCTTGGTCGTGCGTTTCAACGCCGCCGCTGTTGCCAGTGCGGTGCGCTTGCTCCAGATCAGCAGGCCGCTGAGGACCATCATCGACAACAGCAGGCCGAAGAACGCCCAGATCAGCTTGATCCAGATGCCGCCGAAATCGCCGGTGTGCAGCGGGCGCATCGATTCGGTGACGAACTCCAGCGGTGTGCGGTCCGAGAGCAGGCGCGAAGAGGTGATTTCGCCGGTATAGGGGTGGATTTCCACCATCTGGTACATCAACGGATACCAACTGCGCCCGGCAGCCACCAGGGTGCCGTAGGTGTTGCTCGGCAACAGCACGTTGCTGCCGTCCAGGCCCGGTACTTTTTCCTGGGCGATGCTCAGGGCCCGATCGAGGCTGATCATTGGCGGTGGCGTGCCATCGGTGCTCAGTGGAACGCTGTCGTGGGCGATCACCGAGGACACCGGGGAGTAGCTGGAAATACTGATCTGGTTGTCGCCCAGGATCGCCTGGATCAGGAACCAGGTGCCGGTGATGGAGATGACCGCGATGAACCAGATCGACCAGATTCCGCTCAGGCGGTGGAAGTCGCCCCAGAAGATCCGTGCACCGTGGCTGAAACGCAGGACCGGTTTGAAGAATCCCTTCCAGAACCGCTTGTAGACCACTAGCCCGGTAATCAGCGAGGCCAGCATCGGCAAGCCGAGGATGGAAACCAGGTACCAGCCCCAGGAATAGCCGCTGGTCATCGGCACCAGCCACCAGCCATGCAGGGCTCGGGTGAAGCGGCGGAAGTCGAAGTTGGGGACGTAGCCCTGGATGTCGCCGGTGTAAGGGTTGACGTAGGCGATGGTGGCGCGGCCGTCAGGGAAGGTCACGGAGACGTTCAGGGCGAAGTAGTCACCGTCCGGCTGGAAGAAGGTGCCGACGATGGCTTCCGGGTGGGTCGTGGCAAGGTTGTTCCTGACCTGCTCGAAGCTCAGGCGCTCGGCGTCATCCGAGGGCGGGTTGGCGCGCATTTCGGGGTTGGCCAGCCACATGATTTCCTTGCTGACCACCGCCAGGGTGCCCGTCACGCAGACGATCAGCACGAAAAACCAGATCGGCAGCGCCAGCCAACTGTGCACCAGGAACCAGATTTTCGAACGGGACTTCTTCGACATGGGGTAACGCTCTCGCTGCAAGCTCCAGGGGCGCGCCCCGGGCTTTCGGTGTCGGTGAAAGCGGCCGCCGCGGCCGCTGCATCCTTACCTGAACGAGTAACGGCGGGCTGGCTTTAAGGAAAAGATGTAACAGAGATGCAAGCAGATGTTTCACGGAGGTAAGACCGGCGGACTTAATTTTCCGCCAAGGCCGTACGTTCCATCAGGACACCGGTGTCGCGCCTGACCGCTGGGGCTCGGGCGATTGCACCCTTCAGGGAGAAATTTCATGAGTCATGCGTTGAGTTTGGACATCCGACCCTTGCTGGCCGGGGCGGGCACCTTGCCCATGTTGATCGAGGCGCCTGAACCCGGCCTGGATCTGATGGAAGCGCTGGGCGAGTTCAAGCCGCTGGTGGCGCAGCACCTGTACACCGCCGGCGGCATCCTGTTCCGTGGTTTCGAGGTGGGCGGTGCCGAGCGCTTTCGCGAGTTCGCCGCGGGTTTCGGTGACCCGCTGCTCAGCTACGAGTTCGGCTCCACGCCGCGCAGCAACGTGACCAAGGGCGTCTACACCTCCACCGAGTACCCGGCGCACCAGAGCATCCCGTTGCACAACGAGCAGGCCTACACCCTCGATTGGCCGATGCGCATCTGGTTCTACAGCATGATCGCCGCCGAGACCGGCGGCGAGACGCCGATTGCCGACAGCCGCGAGGTCTACCGCAAGATCCCGGCGCGGATCCGCGATCGCTTCATCGAGAAGAAGCTGATGTACGTGCGCAACTACGGCAACGGCCTCGACGTGGATTGGAGCCAGGTGTTCAACACCGAGGACGAAAGCGTGGTCGAGGCCTATTGCCGCGCGCATTCGATCCAGTGCGAGTGGAAGGACGACGGCGAGCTGCGCACCCGGCAGATCTGCCAGTCGGTGGCGCGCCACCCGGTCACCCAGGACAGGGTCTGGTTCAACCAGGCGCACCTGTTCCACATCTCCAATTTGCAGGCGGAAGTGCGGGAAAGCCTGCTGGACGTGGTGGACGAGGAAGACCTGCCGCGTAACGTCTATTACGGCGACGGCTCGCCGATCGAGGTCGATCTGCTCGACGAAGTGCGCGGCGTGCTGGACGAGTGCACCATCAAGTTCCCGTGGCTGGAGAACGACGTGATGATGCTCGACAACATGCTCGCGGCCCATGCGCGCTCGCCGTTCACCGGCAAGCGCAAGGTGGTGGTGGCGATGGCGCAGGGGCATTCCGAGCGCTGATTTACGGTTTTCAGGGTGTGTGGGCGCTTCGCGAGCAAGCTCGCTCCTAAGGGGTTTGGTCCTGGTAGGAGCGAGCTTGCTCGCGAAGGGCTCCCTTGGTCCCCACACCTTCATTCCTTGCTAAATATTTCCATTCCTATTCGTTCTTGTTGATACGACCCACCCATGGTCACGCCGATCAGCAAGGACACACCCCATGAATGCCGAACACGCCCAGAAACTCGCCCGTCGCTTTGTCGAGTTGCCTGCCGAAAAACGCAGCCTGTTCCTCGATGCGCTGCGCCGCGAAGAGGTGGACTTCGCCCTGTTTCCCATCCCTTCCTGTGAAGGCGTGGCCGGGCGTGACGGGTTGTCTTATGCCCAGCAGCGCATGTGGTTTCTCTGGCAGCTCGACCCCCTGTCCGCCGGCTTCAACCTGCCGATTTCCGTCTGCCTCAACGGCGCCCTCGATATCCCCGCGCTCGAGCGCGCCTTCGGTTTGCTGGTAGAGCGCCACGAAAGCCTGCGCACCACCTTCTTCCAGGATGACGAACAGGCCACGCAGCGTGTCGCCGCTGCCGCGCCGGTGCGTATCGAGGTCCGCGATGTCGCGGGCTCGCTCCAGGTCCGCGAGGCGATGGCCGAGGAGGCGAATCGGCCCTTCGATCTGGAGCAGGGCCCGCTGTTCCGCGTGCAGTTGCTCCGACTCGCCGCCGACCGCTTTATTTTGCTGCTGACCCTGCACCACATCATCACCGACGGCTGGTCCATGGGCGTGCTGCTGGACGAGTGCATGGGCTACTACGATGCGCTGGCGCAAGGCCTCACCCCGCAGATCCAGCCGCTCGCCGTGCAGTACCGCGATTACGCCCTGTGGCAGCGGGCCTGGCTGGAAGCCGGCGAGCAGGCGCGGCAACTGGAGTACTGGCGCGGTCACCTGGGCGACGAGCACCCCGTGCTGGAAATGCCCGCTGACCGTCCTCATCCCGCCGTGCCTAGCCAGAAGGGCCGGCACCTGGATATCGCCCTCGACGGCGACCTGCTGAAAAACCTGCAAGCCCTGGCCCAGCGCCAGGGCGTCACCCTGTTCGTGGTGTTGCTGGCGTCGTTCAAGGTGCTGCTGCACCGCTACAGCGGCCAGACCGATATTCGTGTCGGCGGCCTGATCGCCAACCGTACCCGCAGCGAAACCGAGGGCCTGATCGGCTTCTTCGTCAACACCCAGGTGCTGCGCAGCGAAGTGCGCGGCGACAGCCGTTTCGCCGATCTTCTGCAGACCGTGCGCCAGGCTGCGCTGGGCGCTCAGGCCCATCAGGAGCTGCCGTTCGATGCACTGGCCGACGGTCTGCAAGTGGCCCGCGGGCAGAGCCGCAACCCACTGTTCCAGGCCATGTACAACCACCGGCCACAGGCCAATGACATCGGCGGCAATCAACTGGCCTGCGGCCTGCGGGTCGAAGGGCTGGACGCGGAGCAACTGGCGGAAGACAACCGCGACCACGCCATCGCCTGTGACCTGATGCTGGAAACCACGGGTGAAGGCGAGCACCTGACGGCGTCGTTCACCTACGCCACCGACCTGTTCGAGCGCCCGACCATCGAGCGCATGGCCGGCCACTGGCGCAATCTGCTGCGCGCCCTGTGTGCCGACGCCAATGCCCGGTTGGGGGCGTTGCCCATGCTGGGCGCGGAAGAACGCGCCTTTCTGGTCGAGGGCTGTAATCAGAGCGCCCATGAATACCCGCTGGAGCGCAGTTATGTGGCGCTGTTCGAAGAGCAGGTCGCCGCGCATCCCGAGCGCATCGCCGTCTCGTGCCTTGAGCGTCAGGACACCTACGCCGAACTCAACGCCGCCGCCAACCGCCTCGGCCATGCGCTGATTGCGGCGGGCGCTGGCTTCGATCAACCGATTGCTTTGCTGGCCGAGCGTGGCCCGGACCTGCTGGGCATGATCGTCGGCAGCTTCAAGGCCGGCGCCGGCTACCTGCCGCTGGACCCGGCCTTGCCGAACCAGCGCCTGAGCGGTGTGATCGCGCAGAGCGGTGCGCCGGTGCTGGTGTGCAGCGCCGAGTGCGAGGCGCAGGCCCGCGAACTGTTGGCCGCGCTGGAAAGCCCGGTGCACCTGCTGGTCTGGGAACAGGTCCAGCAGAGCGGGGTGTCTGTGGATAACCCTGGCCGCTACAGCGCCCCGGACAACCTCGCCTACGTGATCTTCACCTCTGGTTCCACCGGCCTGCCGAAAGGCGTGACGGTCGAGCAGCGCGGCATGCTCAACAACCAGTTGAGCAAGGTGCCGTATCTGGATTTGAGCGACTCCGATGTAATCGCGCAAACCGCCTCGCAGAGCTTCGATATTTCCGTCTGGCAGTTCCTCGCCGCGCCGCTGTTCGGTGCCCGCGTGGATATCGTGCCGAACGAAATCGCCCGCGATCCGCAGGCGCTGCTGGCTCACGTTCAAGCGCAAGGCATCAGCGTGCTGGAAAGCGTGCCGTCGTTGATCCAGGGCCTGCTGGCCGAAGAGCGCGTCAGCCTCGACGGCCTGCGCTGGATGCTGCCGACCGGCGAAGCCATGCCGCCTGAACTGGCTCGCCAGTGGCTGCAACGTTATCCACAGATCGGTCTGGTAAACGCCTATGGCCCGGCCGAATGCTCGGACGACGTGGCGTTCTTCCGCGTCGATCTGGATTCCACGCAAAGCACCTACCTGCCGATCGGCACGCCGACCGACAACAACCTGATCTACCTGCTGGACGACGCGCTGGAGCTGGTGCCGCTGGGTGCCGTCGGCGAGTTGTGCGTGGCGGGTACAGGCGTCGGTCGCGGCTATGTCGCCGACCCGCGTCGCACCACACCGGTGTTCGTGCCGAACCCGTTCGGCGCGCCGGGCGAGCGGCTCTACCGCACCGGCGACCTGGCACGCCGCCGCGCCGATGGTGTTCTCGAATACGTCGGCCGCGCCGACCATCAGGTGAAAATCCGCGGCTACCGCATCGAGCTGGGCGAAATCGAAACCCGCCTGCAAGAGCATCCGGCGATCCGCGAAGCGGTGGTGCTGGATATCGACGGTCCACAGGGCAAGCAGCTTGCGGCGTATCTGGTCGCCCGTGGTGAGGTCGATGCCGAGGCGCTGCGCGAGGATCTGAAAGCCGCACTGAAGGCGAGCCTGCCGGACTACATGGTGCCAACCCACTTCGTGCTGCTGGCCGCCATGCCGTTGACCCCGAACGGCAAGCTCGACCGCAAGGCGCTGCCGAAACCGGACACCACCCAGTCGCAAACCGCCTATGTCGCGCCGGTCACTGAGCTTGAGCAACAACTGGCGGCGATCTGGGCCGAGGTGCTGAAGATCGAGCGCGTTGGCCTGAATGACAGCTTCTTCGAGCTGGGCGGCCATTCGCTGCTGGCCGCGCAGATGATCGCGCGGATCAAGAAACACCTGAGCGTCAGCCTGCCGCTGCGCACTCTGTTCGAAAAGCCGCTGCTGAGCGAGCTGGCCGCCGAAGTGGCGGCGCTGACGACGACCACGACTGACGATGACTGGGACGACATGGACCAGTTCATGGATTCTCTGGAGGAAGTAGGAGCATGAGCGGGACCACAACTGCACGTATCGCCAAACGTTTTGTCGGTATGTCCCTCGACCAGCGCCGCCAGTTCCTCGCCAAGCTTCGCCAGGACGGCAAGGATTTCAGCCTGCTGCCCATCGCGGAAAGCCGCCATGACGTCGCGCTGATCCCGCTGTCCTACGCCCAGCAGCGCCTGCTGTTCCTCTGGCAGCTCGACCCGTCCAGCGACGCCTACAAGATGACCACCGGCCTGCGCTTGCGCGGGCAACTCGATGACCGTGCCCTGCAACGCGCTTTCGACCTGCTGCTGCAGCGCCACGAAGTGCTGCGCACGGTGTTCCGCAGCGATGGCGAGCAGCCGTGCCAGGTGATCCTGCCGTCGTTGTCGATGACTGTGGAACGCAGCGACCTGCGCGCCGTCGCCGCTGACCAGCGCGATGCCGAACTGGTCCGCCAGGTCGGCGCGGCCACCGCGCGGCCCTTCGACCTGATCAACGGGCCGCTGCTGCGCGCCAACCTGTTCCAGCTCGGCGCCGAGGATTTCGTGCTGGTGGTGAGCATGCACCACATCGTTTCCGACGGCTGGTCGATGGACGTGATGGTCAAGGAGTTCGCCCAGAGCTATCAGGCGTACAGCCAGGGCAGCGAGCCCAACCTGCCGGCGCTGCCGCTGCAATACGCCGACTACGCCATCTGGCAACGCAGTTGGCTGGAGGCTGGGGAGGGCGAGCGGCAACTGGATTACTGGCAGCGTCAGTTGGGTGACGAGCAACCGCTGCTGGAGGCCGCCCAGGATTTCCCGCGGCCTCCAAGCCAGAGCTTCCGTGGCGAGCGCCTCGCCTTCGATTTCGGCGTGGAGCGTTCGCAGCGCCTGAACGCCTTCGCCCGTGGCCAGGGCATGAGCCTGTTCATGCTGGTGCTGGCGGGCTTTTCGCTGTTCCTTTCCCGTCAGTCCGGGCAGCGCGATATCCGTATCGGCGTGCCCAACGCCAACCGTGGCCGCGCGGAGACCGAGGGCCTGATCGGCTTCTTCATCAACACCCAGGTGCTGCGTTGCCAGATCGACGAGCGCCTGAGCTACCTCGATCTGCTCGGTCAGATTCGCGAAACCTCGTTCGATGCCCAGGCGCATCAGGACGTGCCGTTCGAGCAATTGGTGGACCGCCTGGCGCCGGAGCGCAGCCTCGGCCACAACCCGCTGTTCCAGGCCAAGTTCAACCAGAACGTGGTGCTCAAGCAGGAGCTGTCGCTGAAGTTGCCGGGCCTGGAGGTCAGCGAGTACCCGCTGCACCGCGAGGGCGCGCACTTCGACCTGGCGCTGGACATCACCGACGACGGCACGCTGATCCACGGCGACCTGACCTACGCCAGCGACCTCTACCAGCGCAGCACCGTGGAAGCGTTCATCCCGTCGCTGCTGGCGCTGTTCGATGAACTGCTGGAAGCGCCACGGGCGCCGCTGCTCAGCCTCGGCGCCCTGCCGCAGTCGCAAGCGCAGGCACCGCTGGCCGACGCGCCGCTGGTGCTGGAACAGTGGAACCGTCATGTCGCGCAGCGGCCCGATGCCCTGGCCGCGCGCTGCCTGAGTGAAAGCCTGAGCTACCGCGAACTGGACGAAGCCGCCAACCGTCTGGCCCAGCACTTGTTGGCGCTGGGCGTCAGTCCGGGCCAACCGGTGGCGCTGCTGATGGAGCGCTCGCTGGAATGGCTGACCGCGTTGCTGGCGACCCTCAAGGTCGGCGCGGTGTACATGCCGCTGGACGCCAAGGCACCGGAGGCGCGCCTGCAACAGATGCTCGAACGCGCCCGTGCGCGGGTGCTGCTGTGCGCCGCGGGCGATGCGCGGCTGACCTCGCTGAAGGTCGACGGTTGCGCCGCGCTGGCCTACGACCCGCTGACCTGGCAGGCGCAGCCGGCCACCGCGCCGGCACTGAACGTCGACGCCGAGACCCCGGCCTACGTGATCCACACCTCCGGCTCCACCGGCCTGCCCAAGGGCGTGCTGGTCAGCCACGGTGCCTTGGCCAGCTATGTGCGCGGCCTGCTCACGCGCCTGGAACTGGCGCCGGAAGCGAGCATGGCGCTGGCCTCCACCATCGCCGCCGACCTCGGCCACACCGTGCTGTTCGGCGCGTTGTGCGCCGGTCGCACCCTGCATGTGCTGCCGGAAGCGCTGGGCTTCGACCCGGATGCGTTCGCCGACTACATGGCGACCCACCAGGTGGGCGTGCTGAAGATTGTCCCCGGCCACCTCGCCGCGCTGTTGCAGGCATCCCGTGCCGCCGACGTGCTGCCGCGTCATGCCCTGATCGTCGGCGGCGAAGCCTGCCCGACGGGGCTGGTGGAACAGGTTCGACGCCTGCGTCCGCAGTGCCGTTTCATCAACCACTACGGCCCCAGCGAAACCACGGTCGGCGTACTGACCCACGAAGTCGGCGCGGAAGATCCGCTGCCCCAGGTGGTGCCGGTCGGCACGCCGCTGCCGGGCGCCTGCGTGCGGGTCCTGGACGACGTGCTCAACGGCGTGGCGCCGCGGGTGCCGGGCGAGTTGTATATCGGTGGCGACAGCGTGGCCCTGGGTTACCTCGGCCAGCCGGCGCTGACCGCCGAACGCTTCATTCCCGATCCCCATGGCCCGGCGGGCGCGCGGCTGTACCGCAGCGGCGACCGGGTCCGGTTCAACCACCAGGGGCAACTGGAATTCATTGGCCGTGCCGACGATCAGGTGAAGATTCGCGGTTACCGCGTCGAGCCGGCGGAAGTTGCGCGCGTCCTGCAAGCCTTGCCGGCGGTGGCTCAGGCGGTGGTGCTGGCCGAGCCGCAGGACGGCGACGAGTCGCGCCTGCAACTGCTGGCCTGGTGCGTGGTCAGCGGCGTACAGGCCGAGGCCCTGCGCGAGCAACTGGCCGAGCGCCTGCCGGAGTATATGGTGCCGGCGCAGATCGTCCTGCTGGAGCAATTGCCGCTGACCGCCAACGGCAAGCTCGACCGCAAGGCCCTGCCCAAGCCGGGCGCGGTCAAGCAGCGCTATGTCGCCCCGCAAGGCGAGATCGAGGAAAAGCTCGCGGCCATCTGGTGCGACGTGCTCAAGCTGGAACAGGTCGGCAGCACCGACAACTTCTTCGAGCTGGGCGGTGACTCGATTCTCAGCCTGCAAATCATCGCCCGGGCCAAGCGCCAGGGCCTCAAGCTCAGCCCCAAGCAACTGTTCGAAAAACAGACCATCGGCCAACTGGCCTCGGTGGCCAAGCTGATCGAGAAAAAGGCGGTCGCCGCGGTGGTCGAGCAGATCAGCGGCAACCTGCCGCTGCTGCCGATCCAGGCGCGCTTCTTCGAACTGGACATTCCCGCGCGCCAGCACTGGAACCAGTCGGTGCTGCTCACCCCGACCCAGCCGCTCGACGCCGCGCACCTGCTGGCGGCGCTGTTGGCGCTGGTCGAACAGCACGATGCGCTGCGCCTGAATTTCGCCCGGCAGTACGCCGGCTGGCAGGCGGTGTTCGCGCCGCTCAACAGCGCCGAACTGCTGTGGACCCGCGACCTCGACGATGCCTCCGGCCTCGAGGCGCTGGCCGATGAAGCCCAGCGCAGCCTCGACCTGAAAAACGGCCCGTTGCTGCGGGCTTTGCTGGTCAAGCTGCCGGCCGGCGAACAGCGCCTGCTGCTGGTGATCCATCACCTGGTGGTGGACGGGGTGTCCTGGCGCGTGTTGCTGGAAGACCTGCAACAGGCCTACGGCGCCATCGCCGCCGGCCGCGCGCCGGGCCTGCCGGCCAAGAGCACGTCGCTCAAGGCCTGGGCGGAAAAACTGCATGGCTATGCCGCCAGCCCGACGCTGGAAGCCGAGCGTGATTACTGGCGCGCCACCCTGGCCGGCGCCGAAGACGCGCTGCCGCGTGACAACGCCCAGGCCAAGCCGCGGATTGCCGACGCCGCCCATGCCGCGTCGCACCTGAGCGCGGAACTGACCGCGCAACTGCTCAAGGTTGCCCCGGCGGCCTACCGCACCCAGGTCAACGACCTGCTGCTGACCGCCCTGGCCCAGGTGCTGTGCCAGTGGAGCCAGCAGCCGTCGGTGCTGATCCAGTTGGAAGGCCATGGCCGCGAAGACCTCTTCGAGGACGTCGACCTGAGCCGCACCGTGGGTTGGTTCAGCAGCCTGTTCCCGGTCCGCCTGACGCCCGCGGCCACCGCCGCTGCTTCGATCTGCGCGATCAAGGAACAACTGCGCGGCGTGCCGGCCAAGGGCATCGGCTTCGGCCTGCTGCGTTACCTCGGTGATGTCGATTTCGCCCATGAACTGGCGGCCCTGCCGCAAGCGCGGGTGACCTTCAACTACCTGGGCCAGTTCGACGCCAGCTTCGATCGCCAGCACGGCGCGCTGTTCGTGCCGGCCAGCGAAAACGGCGGCCAGCCGCTGTGCCCGGAGGGCCCGCTGGGCAACTGGCTGAGCATCAATGGCCAGGTCTATGACGGCCAGTTGCGCCTGGAATGGGCGTTCAGCCGCGAAATGTTCCAGCCCGCCACCATCGAAGCCCTGGCCCGCGACTACGAGCGGACCCTGACCGCGCTGATCGAACATTGCGTGGCCGGCCACCAGGGCGTCACGCCCTCGGACTTCCCGCTGGCGACCCTGAGCCAGGCGCAACTTGATCGCCTGCCGGTGCCCGCCGCCGGTATCGAGGACATCTACCCGCTGTCGCCAATGCAGCAGGGCATGCTGTTCCACAGCCTCTACGCGAAAGAGGCCGGCAACTACATCAACCAGTTGCGGGTGGACGTCGAGGGCCTGGATGCCGCACGTCTGCGCGCGGCCTGGCAGGCGCTGCTGGATAACCACGAAGTGCTGCGCAGTGTTTTCGTCACCGAGGGCGACCAGCCCTTGCAAGTGGTGCAGCGCGAGGTGGAGCTGGCGTTCGTCGAAATCGACGCCCGCGAACAGGCCGACCGCGACACCTGGATCGACGACTGGGCCCGCGCCGAGCGCGACCACGGCTTCGAACTGGCCGAAGGCCCGCTGCTGCGGCTGGCGCTGGTCCGTACCGGGGATAACCGTCATCAACTGATCTACACCAGCCACCACATCCTGATGGATGGCTGGAGCAGTTCGCGGATGCTCGGCGAAGTGCTGCAACGCTATGCCGGCGCGCCGATTTCGCGTCAGGGCAGCCGCTACCGCGACTACATTCGCTGGCTGCAAGGCCAGGATGCCGCGGCCGGCCAGCGTTTCTGGCGGGAGCAACTGGCTGACCTGAACGAGCCGACGCGGCTGGCCCAGGCCTTCAAGGGCGCCGCCGATGGCGAGGGCTACGGCGAGTACCTGGAAGACCTCGACGCGGACTTGTCCGGTCGCCTCGGCGAGTTCGCCCGCGATCAGCGGGTCACGCTGAACACTCTGGTGCAGGCCGCGTGGTTGCTGCTGCTGCAACGCTACACCGGTCAGTCCAGCGTGACCTTCGGCGCCACCGTGGCCGGGCGTCCGGCCGAGCTGGCGGGTGTGGAAGAGCAGCTTGGCCTGTTCATCAACACCTTGCCGGTGGTGGGCAGCCCGCGTTCCGAGCAGCGCGTCGCCGACTGGGTGCAACAGGTGCAGGGCCAGAACCTCGCCCTGCGCGAGTTCGAGCACACGCCGCTGTACGACGTGCAGCGCTGGGCCGGCTGGGCGGGCGAAGCGCTGTTCGACTCGATCCTGGTGTTCGAGAACTACCCGGTGTCCGAGGCGCTGCAACAGGCCGCGCCAGACGGGCTGGTGTTCGGCGATGTGCACAGCCAGGAGCAGACCCATTACCCGCTGACCCTGGTGGTCAACACCGGCGAACGCCTGTCGCTGCGCATCAGCCACGACCGACGCCACTTCGGCGAGCAGGCGGTGGCGCAACTGGCGGCGCATTTCAATCATCTGCTGGGCGCGTTGATCGTCGATGCCGCCGCGCCGCTGGGCGAACTGGCCCTGCCAAGTGGCTGGCAGCAGGATGTGGCGCGTTATCCGAGCGAGCAGTGCGTTCATCAGATGATCGAAGCCCAGGCGGCCCGCGTGCCGGACGCCGTGGCGCTGAGCTTTAGCGGCGAGCACCTGACCTACGCGGCGCTCAATGCCCGGGCCAACCAGCTTGCGCATAAACTGCGCGAGCAAGGCGTGGGGCCGGATGTGCTGGTCGGGCTGTCGGTCGAGCGCGGGTTCGAGATGCTGGTCGGCGTGCTGGCGATCCTCAAGGCGGGTGGCGCCTATGTGCCGCTGGACCCGGATTATCCGCAGGACCGGCTGAGCTACATGATGGAGGACAGCGGCATCAAGCTGCTGTTGGCCCAGTCTCATCTGCTGTCGAACTTGCCGGTTCCAGAGGGCGTGCAAAGTCTCAAATTGGACGAGTCGCTGGACGGCTACAGCATTGAAAACCCGGTCCACCTGACCTCGCCGGACAACTTGGCCTATGTGATCTACACCTCGGGTTCCACGGGTAAACCAAAGGGCACGCTGCTGCCGCATCACAACGTGCTGCGCCTGTTCAAGGCCACGGATGAGTGGTTCAACTTCGACGGAAACGATGTCTGGACTCTGTTCCACTCCTACGCCTTCGACTTCTCGGTCTGGGAGATTTTCGGCGCGCTGATGTACGGCGGCCGTCTGGTGGTGGTGCCGCGTGAAGTGACCCGTTCGCCGGAAGACTTCCACCAGTTGCTGGTTTCCGAAAACGTCACCGTGCTGAACCAGACGCCATCGGCGTTCAAGCAATTGGCGCGGGTGGCCTGTGAGTCGTCCGCCGAACTGGCGCTGCGTTATGTGGTATTTGGCGGCGAAGCGCTGGATATCGGCAGCTTGCAGCCCTGGTTCGAGCGTTTCGGCGACCAGAAACCGCAACTGATCAACATGTACGGCATCACCGAAACCACGGTGCACGTGACCTATCGTCCGATCAGCAAAACCGACCTGTTGCAGGCCGATGTCAGCCCAATTGGCGTGGCCATCCCGGACCTGTCGTGGCATGTGCTGGACACTGATTTCAACCCGGTGGCCTTGGGCGTCAGCGGTGAGTTGCACGTCGGCCACGCCGGCCTGGCCCGTGGTTACCACAACCGCGCGGCGCTGACCGCCGAGCGCTTCGTGCCGAACCCGTTCGCCAAGGACGGCAGCCGCCTGTACCGCACCGGCGACCTGGCGCGTTACCGCGCCGAGGACGTGATCGAATACGCCGGGCGCATCGACCATCAAGTGAAGATTCGCGGGTTCCGTATCGAGCTGGGCGAAATCGAAGCGCGCCTGCAAGAACATGCGGCGGTGCGCGAGGTGATCGTGCTGGCGGTGGAGGGCCCGAGCGGGCAGCAACTGGCGGCGTATCTGGTGCCAAGCGCGCTGGAACAGGATCAGCACGAACTGCGCGAAACCCTGAAGGCGCACCTGAAAGCCAACCTGCCGGACTACATGGTGCCGACGCACCTGATCGTGCTCGACGCCATGCCACTGACCGCCAACGGCAAGCTGGACCGCAAGGCCCTGCCCAAGCCCGATGCGGCGCAACTGCAAGGCGAGTATGTGGCACCGGTCAGCGAACTGGAGCAGCAACTGGCGGCCATCTGGGCCGAGGTGCTGAAAGTCGAACAGGTCGGCCTGACTGACAACTTCTTCGCGCTGGGCGGCCACTCGCTGCTGGCGACCCAGGTGGTGTCGCGTGTGCGCCAGCAACTGGGGTTGGAACTGTCGTTGCGCAACCTGTTCGAGGCCGAGGATCTGGCCGCGTTCGCTGCGGCAGCCGGGCAGGGCGCCGCCAACAGTGCCCCCGCGTTTACCCACGCTGATCGCCACCAGCCGCTGCTGTTGTCTTACGCCCAGCAACGCCAGTGGTTCCTCTGGCAACTGGAGCCGGACAGCGCCGCCTACAACATTCCCGTCGCCTTGCGCCTGAAGGGCTCGCTGGATATCGAAGCGCTGGAGTCGAGCTTCGCCGCCCTGATCGCCCGCCACGAAACCCTGCGCACCACCTTCCGCCAGGACGGCGAGCAGGCGGTGCAGGTGGTGCATCCGGCAGCGCCGTTCGTGCTGGCGGTGGAGCAACTGGCGCCGGGCGAAACCCTGCGGGTCTGTGTCGAGCAGGAAGTGCAGCGGCCGTTCGATCTGCAACAGGGGCCGCTGCTGCGGGTCAAGTTGCTGCACCTGGGCGAGCACGAGCATGTGCTGGTGCTGACCCAGCACCACATCGTCTCCGATGGCTGGTCGATGCCGATCATGGTCGATGAACTGGTGCGCCTGTACGAAGGCTTCAGCCAGGGTCGGGAAACCCCGCTCGGCGCCTTGCCGATCCAGTACGCCGACTATGCCCTGTGGCAACGCACCTGGATGGAAGCCGGCGAGAAAGCCCGGCAACTGGACTACTGGACCGCGCAATTGGGCGGCGAGCAGCCGGTGCTGGAATTGCCGATGGACCGCCCACGTCCGGCGATCCAGCAACTGGCGGGTGCGCGCTGCGCCATCGCGCTGGACGGCGCATTGGTAGAGAACCTCAAGCAGGTGGCGCGGCAGCAGGGCGTGACGCTGTTCATGCTGTTGCTGGCGTCGTTCCAGACCCTGTTGCACCGTCACAGCGGCCAGGCCGATATCCGCGTCGGCGTGCCGATTGCCAACCGCACCCGGGCCGAGACCGAGGGGCTGATCGGCTTCTTCGTCAACACCCAAGTGCTCAAGGCCGAATTCGCCGCGGGCGAGACCTTCACGCAACTGCTGCAACAGGTCAAACAGACCGCGTTGCAGGCCCAGGCCCATCAGGAGTTGCCGTTCGAGCAGTTGGTGGAAGCGTTGCAGCCGCAGCGCAGCCTCAGCCACAGCCCGCTGTTCCAGGTGATGTTCAACCACCAGACCGAGGTCAAGGGCGCGGGCCGCGAGCTGCCTGGCCTGACCGTCGAAGGGCTGGAGTCGGACAGCCACGCCGCACAGTTCGACCTGACCCTGAACACCTCCGAGCATGCCCGTGGCCTGTTTGCCGAACTGAGTTACGCCACCGCGCTGTTCGACGCCGCGACCATCGAGCGTCTGGCCGGACACTGGCGCAACCTGCTGCAAGGCATCTGCGTCGATGCCGGTCAGCGGGTCGCGGCCTTGCCGCTGCTGGACGCCGCCGAGCGCCAGCAGATTCTCGTCGAGTGGAACCGCAGCGAGGCCGATTACCCGCGTGAACAGTGCCTGCCGGCGCTGTTCGAGGTTCAGGTGCTGGCGACGCCGGATGCCAAGGCGTTGGTGCTCGGTGATGCGTCGCTGAGTTATGCACAACTGAACTCCCGCGCTAATCAACTGGCCCACAAGCTGCGCGAACTGGGCGTGGGCCCGGACGTGCTGGTAGGTGTCGCGCTGGAGCGTTCGCTGGAAATGGTGGTTGGCCTGCTGGCGATCCTCAAGGCCGGCGGCGCCTATGTGCCGCTGGACCCGGATTTCCCGCCGGATCGCCTGGCTTACATGATGGAAGACAGCGGCCTGAAACTGCTGCTGACCCAGTCCTCGCTGCTGGCGCAACTGCCGGTTCCGGCCGGCATCGCCAACCTGTGCCTGGACCAGGACGGCGACTGGCTGGATGGCTACGGCCAGGACAACCTGGCGGTGCTCGCTGGCCCGGACAATCTGGCCTACGCCATCTACACCTCCGGTTCCACCGGTTTGCCCAAAGGCGTGACCATTCACCATCAGGCGCTGGTCAACTTCCTCAGCAGCATGGCCGATCAGCCGGGCATCACGGGCGAAGATCGGGTCCTGCAACTGACCTCGCTGTCCTTCGATATCGCCGGTTTGGAACTCTACCTGCCGCTGATTCGCGGCGCCGCGGTGGTGCTGCTGAGCACGCACCAGAACAAGGACCCACAAGCGCTGCTGAACGTGATCGCCAGGCAGAACGTGACGGTGATCCAGGCCACGCCATCGAGCTGGCGGATGATCCTCGACGTGGCACCGACTGGCGCACTGGCCGGCAAGACCCTCCTTTGCGGCGGCGAAGCGCTAAGTGCCGAACTGGCCCAGCGCCTGATCGATCAGGCCGGGCATGTATGGAACGTCTACGGCCCGACCGAAACCACTATCTGGTCGGCGCGCCATTACCTCACCGAAAGCGACGACGTGTGGCTGGGCAAGCCACTGGCCAACACCACGCTGCATATCATCAGCGACGATCTCGACGTGCTGCCGATAGGCGCCCGTGGCGAGTTGCTGATCGGCGGCGACGGCCTGGCCCGGGGTTATCACCAGCGCCCATCGTTGACCGCGGAGCGCTTTATTCCTGATCCGTTCTCCAGCAATGGCGGCCGCCTGTACCGCACCGGCGACCTGGCGCGTTACCACGCCAATGGCGTGATCGAGTACGCCGGGCGTCTCGATCATCAAGTGAAGATTCGCGGTTTCCGTATCGAACTGGGCGAGATCGAGGCACGGCTGCTGGAGCACCCAGCCGTACACGAAGCGGTGGTGATCGATATCGAGGTCAGCGGCCACAAGCAGTTGGCGGCCTACCTGATCGGTGACGAAGACAGCACCGCGCTGCGCAGCGAACTCAAGACCCATCTCAAGGCGGGCCTGCCGGACTACATGGTGCCGAGCCACTTGGTGTGGCTGGAAAAAATGCCGCAGACCCCCAACGGCAAGCTGGACCGCAAGGCCCTGCCCAAGCCCGATGCCAGCCCGCTGCACAACGTCTACGTGGCGCCGGTCAGCGAACTGGAACAGCAACTGGCCGCGCTCTGGGCCGAGGTGCTGAACGTCGAGCGCGTGGGGCTGACCGACGACTTCTTCGAGCTGGGCGGGCATTCGTTGCTGGCGGCGCAGCTAATTTCAAGAATCCATTTCGGCCTCGGTATCGATGTACCGCTGCGCCTCATTTTCGAGAAACCGCAATTGAACGATTTTATCCAGGCATTCGAGAGCACCGGTCTGTCGCTGACCGAAGACGGCTTGTCCGATATCGAAAAAATGATGAACGAAATGGCAGGAGCCTGAGATGGACAAGACGACCGCAGAGCGCATTGCCAAACGTTTCGTCAGCCTGCCGCTGGAGCAGCGTCGGCAGATTCTCGACAAGATGCGCGAGACCGGGCAGAGCTTCCGCCTGTTGCCGATTGCCGTGACCCGCACTGACGTGCAGCGCATCCCGCTGTCTTACGCGCAGCAACGCATGCTGTTCCTCTGGCAGATGGAGCCGGACAACAGCGCCTACAACGTGCCGATGGCGGTGCGCCTGAGCGGTGCACTGGACGCAGCGGCACTGGCCGGCGCCCTGGAGCAACTGGTCCAGCGGCATGAAACCCTGCGCACCCGCTTTGTCTCGGTGGACGGTGAGTTCCATCAGGAAATTCTTGAACAGGCGCCGGTGACCCTGGAGGTGGTGGAGGTTTCCACCGGGGTCACCGAGGACGCGGAAACCACCCTGAAAGCGTTGGTCGAAGCCGAGATGCAGGCGCCGTTCGACCTGCTCAGCGGCACCTTGCTGCGGGTCAAATTGTTCCGCCTCGGCACCGCCGAACATGTGCTGACCCTGTGCATGCACCATGTGGTGTCCGATGGCTGGTCGAGCCAGTTGCTGGTGCGCGAATTCGTCCAGCTCTATCAGGCGCGGATCAGCGCCATCGTCGCGGCGCTGCCGGCCTTGCCCGTGCAGTACGCCGACTACGCCATCTGGCAGCGCGCCTGGCTGGAGGCCGGGGAGGGCGAGCGGCAGTTGCAGTACTGGAAACAGCAATTGGGCGACGAACAGCCGGTGCTGGCGCTGCCGCTGGACCACGACCGTCCGCAGCAACCCAGCTACCGTGGCGCGGTGGTGCGCGCCGACCTGTCGGCGGCGCTGTCCGACCAGCTCAAGCGCGTGGCGCGCAGCCAGGGCGTGACGGTGTTCATGCTGACCCTGGCCGCGCTGTCGGTGGTGCTGTCGCGCTACAGCGGCCAGGCCGATATCCGCATCGGCGCGCCCAACGCCGGCCGCACCCGCGGCGAGCTGGAAGGGCTGATTGGCTTCTTCATCAACACCCAGGTGCTGCGGGTGCAGGTCGATGAGCGGCAGACGTTCGCCGAGTTGCTGGAGCAGGTGAAACAGGTGGTGACCGGTGCGCAATCGCACCAGGAATTGCCCTTCGAGCACCTGGTGGATGCCCTGGCGCCCGAGCGTAACCTGGGCCACAACCCGCTGTTCCAGTTCAAGATCAACCAGCAGGTCTTCAGCGCGGACGAGGGCGACGATGCCGAGCGCGGCGTCGATGGCCTGAGCGTGGACAAATACGCCTTCGGCGCCACCGATGCGCGCTTCGACCTGGCTTACGACTTCATCGATACGCCTCAGGGCCTGCGCGGTTACTTCACCTACGCCACCGACCTGTTCGAGGCGGCGACCATCGAGCGGATCGTCGCCTCGCTGCGCGGCGTGCTGGAAAACCTCGTCGCGCACACCGGCGACACGCTGCTGGCGCACGCCGAGCCCGCCCCGCTGTTGGCGACACCGCCGGCAGCGACGGTCAGCGCCAATGGCTTCCTTTCGCTCTGGCAGCAAGGTTTGCTGGCGGGCCAGGACAAGCCGGCCCTGCGTTCGGGCGAGCAGGTTTTGAGCTACGCGCAACTGGACGCGCAATCCAACCAGCTTGCGCATTACCTGCGAGCACAAGGCATTGGCGCCGGCATGACCGTGGCGCTGTGCCAGGAACGCGGTATCGAGTGGGTGACCAGCCTGCTGGCCGTGCTCAAGCTGGGCGCGGTGTACTTGCCGCTGGATACCCGCCAGCCGCTGGAGCGCCTGCAACAACTGACGCGGGACAGCCGCGCCGCGCTGCTGATCCATGCCGCCGGATACGACGCTTCGTCCTTCGACCACTGCCCGACCCTGGCCTGGGACGTCAACCTGTGGGCCGCCAACCCGAGCAGCGCGCCTGAGGTCACCATCAGTGCGAGCCAGCCGGCCTACATCATCTACACCTCCGGTTCCACCGGTCAGCCCAAGGGCGTGGTGATCAGCCACGGCGCCTTGAGCAATTACGTGCAGGGCGTGCTGGAGCGCCTGGAGCTGAGCGGCGAGGGCAGCATGGCGATGGTTTCGACCATTGCCGCCGACCTCGGTCACACCCTGTTGTTCGGCGCCCTGGCGTCGGGCCGCACGCTGCACCTGCTGTCCCATGAACATGCCTTCGACCCGGACAGCTTCGCCGCCTATATGGCCGAGCACCGGATCGAGGTGCTGAAGATCGTGCCGAGCCATCTGCAAGGCCTGTTGCAGGCGGCGAAGCCGGCGGATGTGCTGCCGGCGCAGTTGCTGATCCTCGGTGGCGAAGCCAGTAGCTGGAACCTGGTCGAACAGGTCCGCGCGCTGAAACCCGGCTGCCGGATTCTCAACCACTACGGCCCGACCGAAACCACGGTGGGCATCCTCACCCACAAAGTGGGTGCCGTTATTGACGGCTGCCGCAGCGTTCCGGTCGGCCAGCCGCTGGCGGGCGCCCGGGCGCGGGTGCTGGACGCCTGGCTGAATCCGGTGGCCGAGCGGGTCGCGGGCGAGCTGTACCTGGGTGGCGCCGGTCTGGCCCAGGGTTATCTGGGCCAGCCGGCGTTGACCGCCGAGCGCTTCGTGCCGGACGCCGATGGCCAGCGCCTGTACCGCTCCGGCGACCGCGCACGGCATGTGCCGGGTGGGCTGGAATACCTGGGCCGTGCCGACGATCAGGTGAAAATTCGCGGCTACCGCGTCGAGCCGGGCGAGGTCGGCCATGTCCTGCGCGGCCTGGACGGCGTCGCCGAAGCCGTGGTGCTTGCGCTGCCGCAGGACGGTGACGAATCGCGTCTGCAACTGGTGGGCTACTGCGCCGCCGCCAGCGGCGTGACCCTGCAGGCCGAAGCGTTGCGCCAGCAACTGGCGGCCAACCTGCCGGAATACCTGGTGCCCGCGCAGATCCTGCTGCTGGAGCGCCTGCCGCTGACCGCCAACGGCAAGCTGGACAAGCGCGCGCTGCCCAAGCCGGGGGCAATCAAACAGGCGTACACCGCGCCGGTGGGTGAGATCGAGGAAAAACTCGCCGCGGTCTGGGCCGATGTGCTCAAGCTGGAGCGGGTCGGCACCACCGACAACTTCTTCGAACTGGGCGGCGACTCGATCCTCAGCCTGCAAATCATTGCCCGGGCCAAGCGCCAGGGCATCAAGCTCAGCCCCAAGCAACTGTTCGAAAAACAGACCATCGGCCAACTGGCCGCGGTGGCCAAGCTGATCGAGAAGAAAGCCGCCGCCCCCGTGGTCGAGCAACTGAGCGGCAACCTGCCGCTGCTGCCGATCCAGGCGCGCTTCTTCGACACCGACATTCCCCAGCGCCAGCACTGGAACCAGGCGGTGATGCTCAAGCCGACCCGCGCACTGGACGCCGTGCACCTGCAACTCGCCCTGCATGCGCTGGTCGAACAGCATGACGCCCTGCGCCTGAGTTTCGTGGCGCAAGCGGCGGGCTGGCAGGCGAGTTTCGCCGCGCTCAACAGCCCAGACCTGCTGTGGGTGCGCGAACTGGAAGCGGCTGCCGACCTGAACGCGCTGGCCAACGAAGCCCAGCGCAGCCTCGACCTGAGCAACGGCCCGCTGCTGCGCGGGGTGCTGGTGAACCTGGCGCAGGGCGAGCAGCGCCTGCTGCTGGTGATCCATCACCTGGTGGTGGACGGGGTGTCCTGGCGGGTGCTGCTGGAAGACCTGCAACAGGCCTATGCCGCGCTGGCGGCGGGCAAGACGGTGGTGCTGCCGGCCAAGAGCAGTTCGCTCAAGGCCTGGGCGGAAAAACTCCACGGCTACGCCGGGAATGCCGCCCTGGAACAAGAACTGGGCTGGTGGCAGGCGCAGTTGCACGGCGCCAGCGACAGCCTGCCGTGGGATCACGCCGAAGGCAGCCAGCAACGCCAGCACGCAATCTCGGTGAGCACCCACCTGGATGCCGCGCTGACCCGCAAACTGCTGCAGGACGCGCCCGCCGCCTACCGCACGCAGATCAACGACCTGCTGCTGACCGCGCTGGCGCGGGTCATCAGCCGCTGGACCGCTCGTGCCGATGCCGTGATCCGCCTGGAAGGTCACGGCCGCGAAGACCTGTTCGACGATATCGACCTGAGCCGCACCGTCGGCTGGTTCAGCAACCTGTACCCGGTGCGCCTGACGCCGGGGGCGTCGTTGGACGGGTCGATCAAGGCGATCAAGGAACAACTGCGGGCGATTCCCGACAAGGGCATTGGCTACGGCGTGCTGCGTTACCTGGGCACTGAGCCGGTGCGTGCGTCCCTGGCGCAACTGGCCCAGGGCAGCATCGTCTTCAACTACCTCGGCCAGTTCGATGGCAGTTTCGATGCCGGCGATGCGCTGTTCGCGCCGTCCGGCGAAGCCTCTGGCGACAGCCAGGACGCCGCCGCGCCGCTGTCCGCACCGATCAGCATCAACGGCCAGGTGTATGGCGGCGAGCTGGACCTGAGCTGGAGCTTCAGCAGCCAGGTGTTCGAGCGCGCGACCATCCAGCGACTGGCGGATGAGTACGCCGCCGAACTGCGCCAGTTGATCGAGCATTGCACCGCTGCTGGCGTGGCGGGGATGACCCCGTCGGACTTCCCGCTGGTGAGCCTGACCCAGGCCGAGCTTGACCACTTGCCGGTGGCCGCTGGCGATGTACAGGACATCTACCCGCTGTCGCCGATGCAGCAGGGCATGCTGTTCCACACCTTGTACGAGGAGGAGGCGGGTAACTACATCAACCAGTTGCGGGTGGAGGTCGAGGGCCTCGACGTGCCGCGTTTCCGCGCGGCCTGGCAGGCGTTGCTGGATCAGCATGACGTGCTGCGCAGCGTATTCCTCAGCGACCTGCGGCAGCCCGTGCAAGCGGTGTTGCGCCAGGTCGAGGTGCCTTTCGTCGAACTCGATGTACGGGGGCAGGCGGAGCAGGGCGCGTGGATCGAGCAGTGGGCGGTGGCGGAGCGCGCGCGTGGCTTCGTGCTGGAACAGGGCCCGCTGCTGCGTCTGGCGGTACTGCGCACTGGCGAGCGCAGCCATCAACTGGTCTACACCTGCCACCACATTCTCATGGACGGTTGGAGCACCTCGCGGATGCTCGGCGAGGTGCTCCAACGCTACAGCGGTCACAGCATGGCGTCTCACAGCGGACGCTACCGCGACTATATCGAGTGGTTGCAGCGTCAGGACGGCGCGGCCAGCCGGGACTTCTGGACTCGCCATCTGGAGGGGCTGGAACAGCCGACCCGTCTGGCCCGGGCGCTCAGCGCGCCGGTTGGCAGCGACGGTTATGGCGAACAGGTCCATGGCCTGGACCCGCAGCAGACCCAACGCCTGAGCGATTTCGCCCGCGAACAGCGGGTCACCCTCAACACCCTGGTGCAGGCCGCCTGGCTGTTGTTGTTGCAGCGCTACACCGGCCAGGCCAGCGTAGCCTTCGGTGCCACTGTGGCCGGTCGCCCGACCGAACTGCCGGGGATCGAGGAGCAGCTTGGGCTGTTTATCAACACCTTGCCGGTGCTGGGCAGCCCGCGCCCGGAACAGACCGTGGCCGAGTGGCTGGCGCAGGTGCAGGAGCAGAACCTGGCCCTGCGCGAGCACGAGCACACGCCGCTCAACGACATCCAGCGCTGGGCCGGGCGGGGTGGTGAGGCGCTGTTCGATTCGATCCTGGTGTTCGAGAACTACCCGGTGTCCGAGGCACTGGAGCAGACCGCGCCGCAAGGCCTGGTCTTCGGCAGGTTGATCAACCAGGAGCAGGCGCACTATCCGCTGGCGCTGGTGGTCAATGTCGGCGCCGCGCTGTCGATGCGCCTGAGCCACGACCGCCGGCAATTCAGCGATGAGGTGGTGGCGCAATTGGCGCGGCATCTCGATCACCTGTTGCAGGCGCTGATCCGCGATGCCCAGGCCCCGCTGGGCGAACTGCCGTTGCTGGACGCCGCCGAGCGTCAGCACCTGCTGCATGACTGGAATGACACGGCAGTGGCCTTTGCCGACGCCCCGATTCATGACCTGATCGAAGCGCAGGTGCAGGCCACACCGGACGCCGTGGCGCTGATCCTTGGCGAGCAGCAACTGAGCTACGCCGCGCTGGATCGTCAGGCCAATCGTCTGGCGCACCGTCTGCGTGAACTGGGCGTGGGCCCGGACGTGCTGGTGGGAATCTCGCTGGAGCGCAGCCTGGAAATGGTCGTCGGTCTGTTGGCGATCCTCAAGGCCGGCGGCGCCTATGTGCCGCTGGACCCGGCGTACCCGCGTGAGCGTCTGGACTACATGCTGCGCGACAGCGGCATTCGCCTGTTGCTGACCCAGTCTTCGCTGCTGGCGCAATTGCCGGTGAGCGAGCAGGTGCGCAGCCTGGAACTGGACCTGCTGATCGACTGGCAGGACAGCACTGACATCGCGCCGCCGCAGGTTCACCTGCACCCGGACAACCTCGCCTACGTGATCTACACCTCCGGCTCCACTGGCCGGCCAAAAGGCGTGGAAATCCGCCATGGTGCGCTGACCAACCACATGCTGTGGATGCAGAACGAGCTGAAACTGGCACCGCATGACCGTGTCTTGCAAAAGACCGCCTTCAGTTTCGACGCCTCGGTTTGGGAGTTCTGGCTGCCGCTGCTCAACGGCGCGCAACTGGTACTCGCCAGCCCGGCGCTGAGCGATGATTTGTCGTTGCTCTGGAGCGAAGTGGCCGATCACCAAGTCAGCACCCTGCAACTGGCGCCGTCGGTACTTCAGGCGCTGTTGCCGGAAGTGAAGGGTGGCCAACTGGATTCGCTGCGCACCCTGGCCTTCGGTGGCGAGGGGCTGAGCGCGGCGCTGGTGGAGCAGTTGCGTCAACAATGGAATGGTCAGGTCTACAACCTGTACGGCCCGACCGAAGCGACCATCGATACCAGCAGCCTGCTGATCGAAGGTCCGGTGGACACTGCGATCGCCGCCATTGGCCGACCGATCAGCAACGTGCGCACCTATGTGCTGGACGCCAATTTGCAAGTCTGCCCGGTGGGTAGCGCTGGCGAACTGTATGTCGGCGGCGACTCGCTGGCCCGTGGTTATCACCAGCGTCCCGACCTGACCGCCGAGCGCTTCGTGCCGGATCCGTTCACGCCGGGCGCCCGTCTGTACCGCACCGGCGACCTGGTGCGCTACCGCGCCGACGGCGTGATCGACTACCTCGGCCGTATCGACCATCAGGTAAAGATTCGCGGCTTGCGTATCGAACTGGGCGAAATCGAAGCGCAGATCCTCCGGCATGCCGCCGTCCGCGAGGCGGTGGTGCTGGCGAAGGAAAATGGCACCGGCACGCAGTTGGTGGCGTACCTCGTCGCCGATCAGGATCAGCCTGCCGTGGCCGATCTCAAGGCGCTGCTGGCGCAGGATCTACCGGCCTTTATGGTGCCGGCGCAGTGGCTGTTCCTCGATCAATTACCGCTGACCCCGAACGGCAAGCTCGACCGCAAGGCCCTGCCACAGCCGGACGTTGCTCAGGCCCAGGCGACCTATGTCGCGCCACGCAGCGAGCTGGAACAGCAACTGGCGGCGATCTGGTGCGATGTGCTCAAGCTGGAGAAGGTCGGTCTGACCGACAACTTCTTCGAGCTGGGCGGCGACTCGATCATCTCCATTCAAGTGGTCAGCCGTGCCCGTCAGGCCGGGATCTTCTTCACGCCCAAGGACCTGTTCCAGCGCCAGACCGTGCAGAGCCTGGCCGCGGTGGCGCGTCTGGCCGAAGCCACGGTCATCGATCAGGCCGCCGTGGACGGTGCGGCGCCGCTGACGCCAATCCAGCACGGGTTCTTCGAAAGCGACATCCCGCAGCGCCACCACTGGAACCAGGCGGTGATGCTCAAACCGTCCCGAGTGCTGCAAGCGGCCTTGGTGGAAAAAACCTTGCAGGCGTTGCTGGTGCAACACGATGCCTTGCGCCTTGGCTTCTCCCTGGAAAACGGTGCCTGGAACGCTGTCCACGGCCAGCGCAACGACAGTGGGCTGCTCTGGCAACGCCAGTTGAAGCATGCCGATGAGCTGGAGCCGTTGGCTCAGCAAGCCCAGCGCAGCCTCGACCTGGAGCGCGGTCACCTGCTGCGTGCGGTGCTCGCGGAACTGCCCGATGGCTCGCAACGCCTGCTGCTGGTGATCCATCACCTGGTGGTGGACGGCGTGTCCTGGCGCATCCTGCTGGAAGACCTGCAGAACGCTTATGCCGCGCTTTCCGAGGGCAAGCCGGTGGCACTGCCGGCCAAGACCAGTTCGTTCAAGCGCTGGGCCGAGCACCTGAGTGACTATGCCCGCAGCGCCGAACTGGAGCAGGAGCTGGGCTACTGGCAGGCGCAACTGTCCGATGTCAGCGATGAACTGCCGGACCGCAAGGCAGGTGCCGAGGCGAGCAGCCGGAATGTCGCCAGCGTCACCACCCGGCTGGACCGCGAGCTGACCCGGCAACTGCTGCAGGATGCCCCGGCGGCCTACCGTACACAGATCAACGACCTGCTGCTGACGGCACTGGCCCGGGTGATCTGTGCCTGGACCCGGCAACCGTCGGTGCTGATCAAGCTGGAAGGGCATGGCCGCGAAGACCTGTTCGAAGCGCTGGACATCACCCGCACTGTCGGCTGGTTCACCACGGTCTACCCGGTCAGGCTCAGCCCGCGGCCGGCCCTGTCCGACTCGATCAAGACCATCAAGGAACAACTGCGGGCGATCCCCAACAAGGGCATCGGCTACGGCGTGCTGCGCCACCTGGGCAGCAGCGCCGCCCGTGAAGCGCTGGCCGGTCTGGCCCAGGGTGCGATCGTCTTCAACTATCTGGGCCAGTTCGACGGCAGCTTCGCCGAGGAGGACGGCCTGTTGCGGCCGTCTGGCGAGAGCAGCGGCGACATGCACAGCCTCGATGCGCCGCTGGACAGCCTGATCAGCGTCAGCGGCCAGGTCTATGGCGGCCAGCTCGAACTGAAATGGCGCTTCAGCACCGCGGTGTTCGAGCACGAACTGTTGCAGGGGCTGGCCGATCAGTACGGCGCCGCGTTGCGCCAGGTGATCGAACACTGCGTGCACGCCGAGAGCGCCGCGGCGACGCCTTCGGACTTCCCGCTGGCCAACCTCGACCAGCAGGACATCGACGGCCTGCGTATCGCCCCGGCGGAGATCGCCGATATCTACCCGCTGTCGCCGATGCAACAGGGCATGCTGTTCCACAGCCTGTACGAGAAAGAAGCGGCCAACTACATCAACCAGATGCGGGTGGATGTGCGCGGTCTGAATGTCGCGCGCTTCAAGGCGGCCTGGCAGGCGGTGATCGACCAGCACGACGTGCTGCGGGCCAGCTTCGTCAGTGACCTGCGCAAACCGCTGCAAGTGATCCGCAAGCAGGTGGTCGTGGCGCTGACCGAGCAGGACTGGCGCACGGTGGAACATGGCGCCGCGGCGCTCGAAGCCTGGGCCGACGCCGACCGTCAGCGCGGTTTCGACCTGGAGCAGGAAGCGCTGCTGCGCCTGACCCTGCTGCGCACCGGCGACGACAGCCATCACCTGATCTACACCAGCCATCACATCCTGATGGACGGCTGGAGCAGCTCGCGCCTGCTGGGCGAGGTGCTGCAGCGTTATCACGGCCAGGTGCCCGCGCAGTCGGCGGCCCGCTACCGGGATTACATCGAATGGCTGCAACGTCAGGATGCCGTGGCCAGCGAAGCCTTCTGGAGCGTGCAACTCGCCGCGCTGGAAACGCCGACCCGGCTTGCCGACGTGCTGAAGCCGCAGGCCGCGCTGGACGGTTATATCGACCGGCATTACGCACTCGACCGCGAGCAGACGCTGCGACTCAACGCCTTTGCCCGTGAGCAGCGGGTGACCCTGAATACGCTGGTGCAGGCTGCCTGGCTGTTGCTGCTGCAACGCTATACCGGCCAGGCCAGCGTGACGTTCGGCGCCATCGTCGCCGGACGTCCGGCGGAGTTGCCGGGGATCGAGGAGCAGCTTGGCCTGTTCATCAACACCCTGCCGGTGGTGGGTAGCCCGCGCGCCGAGCAGTCGGTGGCGGATTGGGTGGGCGAGTTGCAGGCCCTCAACCTGGCCCTGCGCGAACATGAGCACACGCCGCTCTACGATATCCAGCGCTGGGCCGGTCACGGTGGCGAAGCGTTGTTCGATTCGATCCTGGTGTTCGAGAACTACCCGGTTTCGGAGGTGCTGCAGCAGGCGGCGCCGGAAGGGCTGGCGTTCGGCAGCGTGATCAATCAGGAGCAGACCCACTATCCGCTGACCCTGGTGGTTCAGGCCAACGAGACGCTGGCAGTGCGCTTCAACTTCGATCGCCAGCGCTTCAGCGAGGACGGCATGGTGCGGCTGGTCGGGCATTTCGATCAGGTGCTGCGTGCCCTGGCTGGCGATGCCCAGGCCCCGCTGGGTGAGCTGTCGTTGCTGGACGCCGCCGAGCGTCAGCACCTGCTGCATGACTGGAATGACACGGCAGTGGCCTTTGCCGACGCACCGATTCAGGACCTGATCGAAGCCCAGGTGCACGCCACACCGGACGCCGTGGCGCTGATCCTTGGCGAACGGCAACTGAGCTACGCCGAACTGGACCGTCAGGCCAACCGCCTGGCGCATCATCTGCGTGAACTGGGCGTGGGTCCTGATGTGCTGGTGGGAATCTCGCTAGAGCGCAGCCTGGAAATGGTCGTCGGCCTGCTGGCGATCCTCAAGGCCGGCGGCGCCTATGTGCCGCTGGACCCGGCATACCCGCGTGAGCGTCTGGATTACATGCTGCGCGACAGTGGCATTCGTCTATTGCTGACCCAGTCGTCGCTGCTGGCGCAACTGCCGGTGAGCGAGCAGGTGCGCAGTCTGGAACTGGACCTGCTGATCGACTGGCAAGACAGTACCGATATCGCGCCGCCGCAGGTTCGCCTTCAAGCGGACAACCTCGCCTACGTGATCTACACGTCCGGCTCCACTGGCCGGCCAAAAGGCGTGGAAATCCGCCATGGCGCGTTGACCAACCACATGCTGTGGATGCAGAACGAGCTGAAACTGGCGCCGCATGACCGCGTGCTGCAGAAGACCGCGTTTAGCTTCGACGCTTCGGTTTGGGAATTCTGGCTGCCGCTGCTCAACGGCGCGCAACTGGTGCTCGCCAGCCCGGCGCTGAGCGATGACCTGTCGTTGCTCTGGAGCGAAGTGGCCGATCACCAGATCAGCATCCTGCAATTGGCGCCGTCGGTACTTCAGGCGTTGCTGCCGGACGTGAAGGGCGGCCAACTGGATTCGCTGCGCACCCTGGCCTTCGGTGGCGAGGGGCTGAGCGCGGCGCTGGTGGAGCAACTGCGTCAGCAATGGAACGGCCAGGTCTACAACCTGTACGGCCCGACCGAAGCGACCATCGACACCAGCAGCCTGCTGATCGAAGGTCCAGTTGATACCGCGATCGCCGCCATCGGCCGACCGATCAGCAACGTGCGCACTTATGTGCTGGATGCCAACTTGCAAGTCTGCCCGGTGGGCAGCGCTGGCGAGCTGTACGTCGGCGGTGATTCGTTGGCCCGTGGTTATCACCAGCGTCCCGACCTGACCGCCGAGCGCTTCGTGCCGGATCCGTTCACGCCGGGCGCCCGTCTGTACCGCACCGGCGACCTGGTGCGCTACCGCGCCGACGGCGTGATCGACTACCTCGGCCGCATCGACCATCAGGTAAAGATTCGCGGCTTGCGTATCGAACTGGGCGAAATCGAAGCGCAGATCCTCCGGCATGCCGCCGTCCGCGAGGCGGTGGTGCTGGCGAAGGAAAATGGCACCGGTACGCAGTTGGTGGCGTACCTCGTCGCCGATCAGGATCAGCCTGCCGTGGCCGATCTCAAGGCGCTGCTGGCGCAGGATCTACCGGCCTTATGGT
>NZ_FYDX01000005.1:384716-469668 GCF_900187455.1 Pseudomonas sp. Irchel 3E13
GCGAGGCGGTGGTGCTGGCGAAGGAAAATGGCACCGGTACGCAGTTGGTGGCGTACCTCGTCGCCGATCAGGATCAGCCTGCCGTGGCCGATCTCAAGGCGCTGCTGGCGCAGGATCTACCGGCCTTCATGGTGCCGGCGCAGTGGCTGTTCCTCGATCAATTACCGCTGACCCCGAACGGCAAGCTCGACCGCAAGGCCCTGCCACAGCCGGATAGCACTCAGGCGCAGACCGCGCATGTCGCACCGGTCACCGAACGGGAGCGGCAACTGGCGGCGATCTGGGCCGACGTGCTGAAAGTCGAGAAGGTCGGCATGAGCGACGACTTCTTCGACCTTGGTGGCCATTCGTTGCTGGCGGTTCAGGTGCTGGCGCGTATCCGCGATCAGTTGCAGTGCGAAATCGCCCTGCGCGAGCTGTTCGAGAAGAGCACCCTGGCCGATCTTTGCGAGGTGGTTGAACAGAAACAGGGCCAGGCGGGCAGCGCCCAGGACGAACTGACTAAATCCCTGGAGGCACTCAAACGTCTTAGTGCAGAGGAAATCGATAACTTGATCGCTTAGCAGGAGACCCAACGTGCAAGAGCTGCTCGACTCTGTGAAATCGCTGTCTGCCCGGGAACGCAAAGCGTTGGCGGTGCTGCTCAAGCGGCAAGGGGTGAATTTGTATGGCGTCACCCCGATTTTCAAACGGGAGGTCGAAGCCAGCTCGGCACTTTCCTACGCTCAACAGCGTCAGTGGTTTCTCTGGCAACTGGAGCCGCACAGCGCCGCCTACAACATTCCGGTGGCGCTGCGACTCAAGGGGCACCTGGATATCCAGGCGCTGGAAGCCGCGTTCGGCGCCCTGATTGCCCGCCATGAAACCCTGCGCACCTGCTTCCGGCAGGACTGCGACACCGCGGTGCAGATCGTGCATCCAGCGTCGCCTTTCCTGTTGGCGGTGGAGCCGCTGGCCGCCACCGACCTGGAGGCACGGGTCACCGAGGAACTGCGCCGACCTTTCGATCTCGAACAAGGCCCATTGCTGCGGGTCAGGTTGCTGCGCCTCGGCGAGGAGGAGCATGTCCTGACCCTGGTGCAGCACCATATCGTGTCCGATGGCTGGTCGATGCCGATCATGGTCGATGAGCTGGTGCGCCTGTATGCCGGTCACAGCCGCGGCGAACCCGTGCACTTGCCGGGGTTGCCGATCCAGTACGCCGACTACGCGATCTGGCAACGCAACTGGATGGAAGCCGGCGAGCAGGAGCGCCAGTTGGGCTACTGGACCGCGCAACTGGGCGGCGAGCAGCCGGTGCTGGAGTTGCCGACGGACCGGCCGCGGCCGCTGGTACAGCGCCATGCCGGTGCGCGCTTCGATATCGAGCTGGCGCCTGATCTGGCGCAGGCCTTGAAGGAGGTGGCGCGGCAACACGGGGTGACGCTGTTCATGCTGTTGCTGGCGTCGTTCCAGACCTTGCTGCATCGCTACAGCGGCCAGGCGGACGTGCGTGTGGGCGTGCCCACTGCCAACCGCAATCGTGCGGAAACCGAAGGGCTGCTCGGCCTCTTCGTCAACACCCAGGTGCTCAAGGCCGAGTTCGCTTTCGACACCACCTTCAATCAGTTGCTGCAACAGGTGAAGCACACCGCCGTGCAGGCCCAGGCTCATCAAGACCTGCCGTTCGAGCAACTGGTGCAGGCGTTGCAGCCGGAGCGCGACCTGGGCCGCAGCCCGCTGTTCCAGGTGATGTTCAACCACCAGACGCGCAATTCCGGACAGGGTCGCACCTTGCCGGGGTTGAGCGTCGAGAAGCTGGCGTCGTCGTCGCAGACCGCGCAGTTCGACCTGACCCTGGAGACGCTGGAGCACGAGAACGGTGTCGGCGCGGCGATCACTTATGCCACCGCGCTGTTCGACGCCGCGACCATCGAACGCTTCGCCCGCCACTGGCGCAATCTGCTGCAAGGCATCTGCGTCGATGCCGGTCAGCGGGTCGCGGCCTTGCCGCTGCTGGATGCCGCCGAGCGTCAGCAGATTCTCGTCGAGTGGAACCGCAGCGAGGCCGAGTATCCCCGTGAGCAGTGCCTGCCGGCGCTGTTCGAAGCCCAGGTGCTGGCGACGCCGGACGCTACCGCGCTGGTGCTCGGTGACGCATCGCTGACGTATGCACAACTGAACACCCGCGCCAATCAACTGGCCCACAAGCTGCGCGAACTGGGCGTGGGCCCGGACGTGCTGGTGGGCGTGGCGCTGGAGCGTTCGCTGGAGATGGTGGTCGGCCTGCTGGCGATCCTCAAGGCGGGCGGCGCCTATGTGCCGCTGGACCCGGATTTCCCGCGGGATCGCCTGGCCTACATGATGGAAGACAGCGGCCTGAAACTGCTGCTGACCCAGTCCGCGCTGCTGGCGCAACTGCCGGTCCCGGCCGGCATCGCCAACCTGTGCCTGGACCAGGACGGCGACTGGCTGGATGGCTACGGCCAGGACAACCTGCCGGTGCTCGCTGGCCCGGACAATCTGGCCTACGCGATCTACACCTCCGGCTCCACCGGTCTGCCCAAAGGCGTGACCATCCAGCATCAGGCGTTGGTCAACTTCCTGTGCAGCATGGCCGGGCAACCGGGTATGACGGGCGAAGATCGGGTCCTGCAACTGACCTCGCTGTCCTTCGATATCGCCGGTCTGGAACTCTACCTGCCGCTGATTCGCGGCGCCGCGGTGGTGCTGCTGAGCACGCACCAGAACAAGGACCCACAAGCGCTGCTGAACGTGATCGCCAGGCAGAACGTGACGGTGATCCAGGCCACGCCATCGAGCTGGCGGATGATCCTCGACGTGGCACCGACTGGCGCACTGGCCGGCAAGACCCTCCTTTGCGGCGGCGAAGCGCTGAGTGCGGAACTGGCCCAGCGCCTGATCGAGCAGGCCGGGCATGTATGGAACGTCTACGGTCCGACCGAAACCACCATCTGGTCGGCCCGCCATTACCTCACCGAAAGTGACGACGTGTGGTTGGGCAAACCACTGGCCAACACCACGCTGCATATCATCAGCGACGATATCGACGTGCTGCCGGTGGGTGCCCGTGGCGAGTTGCTGATCGGCGGCGACGGCCTGGCCCGGGGTTATCACCAGCGCCCATCGCTGACCGCGGAGCGCTTTATCCCTGATCCGTTCTCCAGCAATGGCGGCCGCCTGTACCGCACCGGCGACCTGGCGCGTTACCACGCCGATGGCGTGATCGAGTACGCCGGGCGTCTCGACCATCAAGTGAAGATTCGCGGTTTCCGTATCGAACTGGGCGAGATCGAGGCGCGGCTGCTGGAGCACCCGGCGGTGCACGAAGCGGTGGTGATCGATATCGACGTGGACGGCATCAAGCAACTGGCGGCCTGGCTGGTCGCCAGTGACAGCAGTGCCAGCACCGACGCGTTGCGCGCCGAACTCAAGGCCCATCTCAAGGCCAGCCTGCCGGACTACATGGTGCCGAGCCACCTGGTGTGGCTGGACAAGATGCCGCAGACCCCCAACGGCAAGCTGGACCGCAAGGCCCTGCCGAAACCCGATGCCAGTCAGGCCCAGGCCGTTTATGAAGCGCCGCGCACCGAGCGCGAGCGGCGTCTGGCGCAGATCTGGACTGATGTGCTGAAGGTCGAGCGGGTCGGCCTCAAGGACAACTTCTTTGCCCTGGGCGGGCATTCGTTGTTGGTGATCAGCGTCGTCGGCAGGATCCGCGAAGCGTTCTCCCTCAGCATCAGCCTGCATGATTTTCTTCTGCTGGAAACCTTCGAAGAACTGGCGGACTTCGTCAACGCGGGGGAGCGCCGGGTGAGCAAGCCGGTGATCAGCATGAACAGCGCTGGCAGCGACAAGGCCCCGCTGTTCTGCCTGCCGCCGGGCGGTGGCGGCACCTACGCCTACTACCCGCTGGCCGGGCATTTGAGCGGTCAGCGCAGCGTGCTGGGGGTGGTCAACAAGAGCCATGTGGTGCCGGGCTGGTTCGAAACCTCCTGGGACGGGATGGTGGCGTACTACGTCGAGCAGATCAGGCAAGCCCGGCCCAGCGGTCCTTATCACTTGCTGGGGTGGTCTCTGGGTGGTGCGCTGGCGATGGATGTGGCGCACGCGCTGGAGTCGGCGGGGGAGACGGTCGGCTTCCTCGGGCTGATCGATAGTTTCCTGCCGACGGAGGCGAGCGAAGCCGTTGCGCAGGTTGAAGCGCCGGTCGAGGCGAAGCCTGAAGGTCCGTGGGATGGCCTGGTGAAGAGCCTGTTGGCCTTTGCTCCAGGCATTGGCGAACAGACGGTGCTGGGCTTGATCGACGAAGCGACGGCGCGTTTTTCCGACTCGCCGGAGGCTGCCGACTGGGTGATTGACCGGGTCGCCGAACAGAGCGGCGCGGCCCCCGAGGCGCTGCGCGCCGTGCACCGGGATATCGCCGTACAGGCCGAGATTGCCGGTGGCTATCAACTGCTCGGCGTGAACATGGCCCTGGCCCGCTCATTCGCCTTGAAGCCGCTGAAGGTCGTGCCGCAGTGCTGGTGGGCAGGGGCGAGCAGGAATGCCGGGCAGGTCGAGGCCGACGAGGCTTTGTTGCGTGGCGGTTGTGCGGTGAGTGGACTGTGGTCCGAGACGCTGCAGGGGCAGAAGCATGATGACGTGATCTTGAGTCCGGCATTGCTGGAGAGCTTGATGCGGCGGTTGGAGGGGGTTGAGTGAGTGGTGTGAGGCACCAGCCGACAGTTTTTCGCTGCTCTCAAGATCGAGCGCCGCCCATGCGGCGCATCGCCGGCAAGCCGGCTCCCACAGGGGGCGCGGTGCTAGCCGTTTTTGTGGGCCACTGATTTGCTTTTGCTGTTGCTGTTGATGCACGCAAGTTCAGACGCCACAGATTGCGACGTCAGAAGGCCGCGTGGCCCCCGAAAGGCACCGGAGGGAGGGAACCCGGAGCGCAGCGTAGGGCCGGATGCAGGAGCCAGCGGTTTTCGTCTATTTTGCCAAGACAAAATGGACTCGCCGTAAAGGCGAAAGGGGCCGGCGGCCTCGCCGCATCGAACGGATAAGCTCAGAGCACCCAAGCCCAAAGCTCCCCTGTATTCCGTGAAGAACCAAAAAAGGCCAGTCGGTAACCCGACTGGCCTTTCCTTTGTCACGCGTCAGTCAGTAACCGATCAGAAATCTCCGCGCAGGGTCAGCATGTAGCTGCGCGGTGCGCCGAAGATATTCCCGCGGTCCAGTGCCGGGGCGGAGATGTAGTAGCGGCGGTCGAACAGGTTTTCGCCGTTGACCGCGACGCTCCAGTGCTCGTCCAGCTTGTAGGCGACGCGTGCGTCCCAGATGGCCCGGCCACCGTCTCCGAATTCCACGCCGTTGGTCTTGTTGCTGAAGCCCGACTGGGCGGAAACGCCAACACCCGCGGACACGCGGTTCCACTCGGCGGGCAGGGTGTACATCGTGCTCACGCGCGCGATGTGTTTGGGGGTATCGGTGGTCAGCGGCGATGCGGAGCTGCTGCTGGTCATGTTGTAGGTGTAGCCACCCATGACTTGCAGGCCCGGCAGGACTTCACCGCTGGCTTCAAGGTCGACGCCCTTGCTGCGCTGGGTGGTGACGTTGAAGTAGCAGGTACCGGCCGCGTCGTTGGACGGGCAGCGGCCGCGGTTGGCGACGTCTTCGCCGAGCACGTCTTCCTGCTTGATGTAGAACAGCGCCATCGACACGTTCAGTTGCTTGTCGAACAGTTCGCCCTTGATCCCGGTTTCATAGTTGGTACCGACGGCCGGATCCAGTGGCGAGCCACTCACGCTGCGGTAGTTGGCCTGGGGCTTGAAGATATCGGCGTAGCTGGCATACCAGGACCAGTTTTCGTTGATGTCATAGATCAGGCCGGCGAACGGGGTGAACTCACGGGTCTGTTTGTTCTCGTAGTCACCGGTACCGATCTTGTCGTTGTAGTCGTAGTTGTACCAGCTCAGACGGGTACCCAGGATCAGGCTCAACGGCTCGCTCAGGTGGATGCGGGTGTTGGCGAAGATGCCTTTGCGTTCTTCGGTGGATTCGTTGATTTGCGACCAGGCCGGGCGTGCCGGTTTGATCAACGCATTATGGTTCACGTCAAACACGTTGACCGGGGTGTTGACGATGCCAGCGGTGACCACACCGCGTTTGGTGCCGACGGTCTGCTTCGACCAACTGGCGCCCACCGTGACCTGGTGCGTCAGGCCGAAGGCATCGAAGTTGCCTTCCACGAAGCTGTCGACGCCATTGCCCTTCATGCTGACGTCGCGGAATTCCACGCCCCGCCAGGTGGCGCCGGCATTGGTGATCGGGTTGATGCCGATCGGTGAGCCCAAGGCCTGGGCATAAGGGACGACCGAGGCGAAATCACCTTCGGTATGGATCAGCGTGGTCTTGCTGGTCCAGTTGTCGTTGAAGCGGTGGGTGAGTTCGGCGAAGGCTTCGTCGGTTTCGCTGTCCTTGTAGGCCCAGTTCTGGCTGAGGGTGGTGGAGCGGGAGATGTCCAGCGAGTTGCCGTTGTTGTAGCGCGGCAGGTCGTAGATGGAGTAGCCGTTCATATTGCTTTTCTGACGACGCACGCTCAGCGCCACGGTGGTGTCTTCCGACAGGTCGCCTTCGACGATGCCGTAGAACAGCGGCGTCTGGGTTTCCTGGCCATCCAGGTAAGTGCCGCGGTCCTCGTAGGCGGCGACCACGCGACCGCGCAGGGTGCCTTCGTCGTTGAGGCGGCCGCTGCCGTCCAGGTCCATGCGGTAGTTGTCCCAGGAACCGGCACGGGTGGTGATGGAGAACTGCGGTTCCGAGGTCGGACGCTTGCGCACCAGGTTGATCGCACCGCCCGGGCTGCCAGCGCCGACCAGCAGGCCGGAGGCGCCGCGCAGGACTTCGACGCGGTCGTAGAAAGCCATGTCCAGCGGCATCCAGCCGGTCAGGTTGTAGGTCTGGCCGGGAATGCCGTCCATCATGAAGGCTTCTTCGCCCAGCACGAAGCCGCGGGACTGGTACTGGTGCGAGCCGAAGTTGCGCTGGGTGAACGACAGGCCCGGGGTCTTCGCGAGCACCTGGTCCAGGGTGTTGAGGTTTTTGTCGTCCATCAGTTTGCGGGTGATGATCGACACCGACTGCGGGGTTTCCCGCAGCGAGTGCGCGCCTTTGCCAATGGTCACGGCGCCGGTGGTGTAGGAACCGGTGTTCTCGGTGGTAGTGCCCAGGGCGTGGGAGTTGATCGAGGTCGGGGCCAGGTTGACCGACGCCGACGAATCACTGGCGGCCAGGGTCAGGGTGTCGCCCTGCACGCTGTAGGACAGCCCCGAGCCACCGAGCAGTTTGCCGGCGGCCTGTTGCGGGGTCAGGCGGCCATGCACCGCGCTGCCGGTCTTGCCACGCACGTCTTCAGGGCTGAACAGCACCTGCAGATTGGCTTGACGCCCCAACTCACTCAAGGCACCCGCCAATGGCTGTGCAGGGATGTTGAACTCCACTTCCTGAGCCTGTACCTGGGCGGCGATCGGCAGGGTGAGTGCCATGCCGATTGCGGCGAACGAAGGCTTGGCGCGCAAGGCACGGCTCAGCAGCAGGGCTTTGCTCAGTGGCGTAAGTCGAGGCGGTGTGTGCATGGAAGGAAAACTCGTTCTAATGGTTGTGTGTCGGGATGGGCGACGGCCGTCGCGGCAGCGGCTCGTTGGCAGGAAGTGCTCTGCAGGCAGGCCGAGGCCTTGGCACTTTTCTAGAGGTCGAGCGCGTTTCGTCGTTGAAGAGAACGAGTTGCACCTGCGCGGATTTAACGGAATTTTCACTTTCTCGCAGATCGCGAAAAATCGCGGCAAATCTGCGCGTTTACGGAGATTCGCCGTTTTTATGGCGCTTTTTTACTGGCGCGCGGAAGCGCCCGTGTGCGGGCGCCAACAGGTCTGGAAGCGGGGGGAGGGCGGTGTCGCGCGGCTCAGAAATCGCCGCGCAGGGTGGCCATGTAGCTGCGTGGGTCGCCGAACAGATTGCCGCGGTCGAGGGCATTGGCCGAGTAGTAGTACTTGCGGTCCAGCAGGTTTTCCCCGCTCAGGCCGATGGTCCAGTGCTCGTCCAGTTTCCATGACACCCGCGCATCCCAGATCGCCCGCCCTGGTGAGCCGTAGTTCTGGCCCGGGCTGTTGTTCCAGGAGTAACCGGACTGGGCCGAGACGCCGGCACCCACGGTCAGCCGGTTCCAATCGCCGGGCAGGGTGTAGCGGGTGGTCAGCCGTGCCAGGTGTTTCGGGGTTTCGTTGGAGACCGCTCCGCCGGCACTGCTGCGGGTCGTGTTGAACGTGTAGCCCGCCAGCACCTGCAGCCCCGGCAGGACTTCACCGCTGACTTCGAAGTCGACGCCGCGGCTGCGTTGGGTGGTGCCATTGACGTAGCAGGTGCCCGTGGGGTCGTTGGTCAGGCACTTGTCGAGGCTGGTCGTGTCGAGGGCGGCCACGTCGTCCTGGTGGATATAGAACAGCGCCAGGGAGAGGTTCAGCCGCTTGTCCAGCAGTTCGCCCTTGATCCCGGTTTCATAGTTGGTGCCCACTGCCGGGTCGAGGGTCGAGCCGCTGGAGGTGCGGTAGACGCTTTGCGGCTGGTAGATGTCGGCGTAGCTGGCGTACCAGGACCACTGCTCGTCAATGTCGTAGATCAGGCCCGCGAAGGGCGTCAGCCGGTGGTCCTGGCGCGCGGTGAAATCGCCGCTGGCAAGCTTGTAGTTGAAGTCGTACTTGTACCAACTGAGCCGCGCGCCCAGCACCAGGGTCAGGGGTTCGGCGAGGTGCAGGCGGGCGTTGGTGTAGACACCGCTGCGCTGGTCAACCGACTGGTTGATCGAGGTCCAGGCGGGGCGCGCCGGCCTGGCGAAGGCCTGGTGATCGACGTCGAAGATATCCACAGGAACGTTCACGGCCACCGGTACGCGTTTTTCCAGCACGTCCTGTCTGGACCAGTTGGCGCCGAGGGTGATTTGCTGCGGCAGGTCGAACCACTCGAAGTGACCTTCCACATGGCTGTCCACGCCGGTGCTGTCGATGTCGGTGTGGCGGAATTCAACGCCCCTGAACGCGGTTCCGCTTTGCGTGACCGGGTCCACCGCACCGCGGGCATATGCCACTGCCAGGTTGAAGCTGCCCTTGGAGTGGATCACCGAGGTCGTGGCGCTCCAGTCGTCGTTGAAGCGATGGGTGAGTTCGGTGAAGGCCTCGGTGACCTCGGCTTCATGCTCGTTCCAGTCCTGAACCAGCGCGGTGGAGCGGGAGATGTCCAGGGAACTGCCGTCCTTGTAGCGCGGCAGTCCGTAGATCGAGTAGCCCTTGAATTGGCCGGACTGGTAGCGAAGGCTGCCGGTCAGGACGGTGTCGTCGTCCAGGTCGGCGTCAACGATGCCGTACAGCAGCGGCTGCGTGGATTTCTTCTCATCGATGTAGGAGCCCTTGTCCTCGTAGGCGGTGATGAAGCGCCCGCGCAGGGTGCCTTCTTCGTTGAGCTTGCCGCTGCCATCCAGGTCGAGCCGGTAGTCATCCCATGAGCCGGCGTGGGCCATGACCGTGAGCCGTGGTTCGGCGGTGGGGCGCTTGCGCACCAGGTTCACCGCGCCGCCCGGGTTGCCGGGGCCGATAAGCAGTCCCGAGGCGCCGCGTAGCACTTCCACCCGGTCATAGATGGCCATGTCAACCGGCAGCCAGGCGGTGATGTTGTAGGCCTGGCCGGAAATCCCGTCCATCAGGTAACTCTCGTCCCCCAGTACGAACCCGCGTGATTGGTAGAGGTGAGAGCCGAAATTACGCTGCCCGAAGGTCATTCCCGGTGTCTGCGCCAGCACTTGGTCGAGGCTGGTGAGGTGGCGGTCGTCCATCAGTTGGCGGGTCATGACGGTCACCGACTGAGGGGTTTCCCGCAGGGTCTGTGTCGATTTGCCAATGGTCACCGCGGAGGCGGCATATGACCCGGAGAATTCGCTGGTGGCATCCAGCGGCTCGGCGCTGATTGACGTGGGCGCCATGTCCAGCACCGCGGGGCTTGCGACCGTGCCCAAGGTCAGGGTGTCACCCTGCAGGCTGTAGTCGAGGTTGCTGTTTTTCAGCAGCAGGCGGGCGGCCTGTTCGGGTGAATAGCGACCGCGCACCGCCGGGCTGACGTCACCCTGGATCTGCTCCGGGTTGACCAGCACTTGTAGGTCACTTTGCCGGCCCCACTCCTGCAGGGCACTCCACAAGGGTTGCGCGGGAATGTTGAAGTCCTTTTCCGCAGCGCGAACCTGACTGTTCTGCGACAGGGCAAGGAGCGCAACGGCGGCTGTCAGGGCGGGTTTCCTTACCCGCAGGACAAGCTTCAGCAGTAACGCGGAAGAGGATGAAGAGGGTCGGGATGCCAAAGAAAATGATATCCATTTGTGTGGAGTATCACATTCTGGCATGTGATGGCACTTGCCTACCACCACCCCCTCCGGCAACCGGTCTGAAAGGCGCGTGCGGCAGGTTAGCAGCAGTTGTCAGGCTGGCATTGCCTGCTCTTGCACCTGCTCGACCCTGATCCGTCCGCCCTCCATCCGCACCAGTTGATCGGCAACCGGGAAATACCGGTCATCGTGGGAGATGACGATGATGGTTTTGCCCTGCTGTTTCAGTTCCGGCAGCAACTCGGTGTAGAACACTCGGCGGAAGGCCGGGTCCTGGTCGGCGGCCCATTCGTCGAACACCAGCAACTGGCGTTCGTCGAGCCAGGCGCTGATCAGCGCCAGGCGCTTGCGCTGGCCGGTGGACAGGTCGGTGGTGGTGAACGCGCCGTCGCGGATGCTGACTTTGTGGGCGATATCCAGGCGCTCCAGGTATTTCGCGGCATCGCCGGTCAGTGGTGCATCTCCCGGCAGCGGATCGTCGAACAGGTAGTAGTCGGCGAAGATAGTGGTGAACAACTGGCGGTAGTCGTCCAGTTCCTCCGGTTGCAGCACCTCGCCGTTGAGCAGGATTTCGCCCTGTTGCGGGGTGTACAGGCCGAGCAGCAGCTTGATCAGGGTGGTCTTGCCGCCGCCGTTCTCGCCGACGATGAACACGATGTCGCCCTGCTTGATGCTCAGGTTGATCGGGCCGAGGTGGAACGACTCGCCGCCTTCCACCGGCGGGTAGTCGTAGCGCACCTGGCGCAGTTCCAGGGTCTGCATGTTCGGCAGGGCAGAAGGACGGTCGCTGACTAGCAGATGAGGCTCCGGCGAGGAGAACTTCCACGACAGTTCCGCGATCCGGCCCAAGGCGATTTTGGCCCGGGAGATGATCGGCATGGCGGTGACCAGTCGCTCCAGCGGACCTTTCATGTAGAGCATCACCAGCACGAAACCGCCCAGCACGGTTTTTTCCGCTGCCGGCCACAGGGCCTGGAAGGCGACAGCCATACCGATGACCGCGAAGAACAGCATCGAACCGAAGGTTTCGGCACTGACGAAGATATTGGCCGCGCGGATGTTCGAGGTGCAGATGCGTTCGGTGGTAGCGAAGATCTTTTCATCCAGCATGTGCTGGCGGCGACGGCGCTGGATACGCAGTTCCTTGGCGCCGGCCGACAGTGCCTGGTAGTGCTTCTGCAACTCGTCTTCGCCGTCACGGGCCGCGACAATGCTGCGCATGCCGGCCTTGTGCGCCAGGTACTGCGCGCCGCTGCCGATCGCCACGGTGACCAGGGTCAGTAACAGGATCTGCCACGAGAGGAATGCCAGGTAACTCAGGCAGCCGAGGGTCACGGTAAAGGCGATCACCATCGGCGCCACCGACAGGGCGAAGTTGCTCAGGGTGGTGACGTCATTGAGCAGCACCGGAATCAGCCGGTGCGAGCGATAGCGCTCCAGTTGCTCGATCGGCGCCACCAGCACCTTGGCCGCCAGCTCGCGGCGCAGGTTGGCCACGACCCGCTGGCCGACCTTGTTGCTCAACAGGCTCGACAGGGTGGAGCAGGCGAGGGTGAGCACCAGCAGACCGGCAAACATCAGCGCTGAATTGACGTTCGGCCCGCCGTCCTGGGTCATGGCGTTGTTGAGGGTGGCCAGCAGACCGGTGACGCTCAGGCCGCTGACGATCCCCAGCACGGTGGAGAGCACCACCAGCCACCAGTACGGCTTGAGGATGCGCAGGGTTTCCCCGGTCAGGTTTTCGGTTTTGAGCGTCATGCGGTGGTCTCTCGGGTCGCTGAGGGTTTTTGCCGTCAGGGAGAGGACGAGGTGCAACAGGGGAAATTTAAAGGGCCGGGAAGCCCTGCCATCTGTCGGACAGATGAATTCTGTCGCTGATTCACCGACGGGCGGTTTCAGTGACTCGCCATGTGTTGCACAATAGGCGCCGTTTCTCCCCTCCAGGATTTGCAATGTCAAAGTCAACCGTCCTCGGTGCGCTCGGGCTGGCCCTTGTGCTGGCGGGTGTCGCCGGCTGTTCCTCGAAGAAAGCCGCTGTCTATGAGCACGAGAATTTCGATGACTCCGGGACTTTCTCCCGCAGCTTCCCGGTCAGCGAGTCCGGCTCCTGCGAAGCCGCCCGTCGCGCGCTGCTGAGCCAGGGCTACATCATCACCTCCAGCGACAAAGGCCAGGTCAACGGCAACAAGAGTTTCCAGCAGACTGGCGACAGCCACCTGCAGATCACCTTCAACGTGGTCTGCGCCAACGACATGAGCGGCGCGCAGCGCTCGACCATGTTCGCCAACGCCCTGCAGGACCGCTACGCGCTGAAGAAATCCAACACCTCGGCGAGCCTGGGTGTCGGTGTGCTCGGCTCGGTATCGATGCCGATCGGCTCGTCCGACGACTCCATGGTCAAGGTGGCCAGCGAGACGGTGACCTCGACCCAGTTCTACGACCGTTATTTCGCCCTGGTGGAAAGCTTCCTGCCCAAGCCGACGAAGAAGAAGGCCGTGGTGCCTGAAGCTGTCGCGCCTGAAGCCGCTGTCCCGACCAAGCCGGCCGTTGAGCTGGGCGTGCCGGAAATGCCCGCTACCGCGCCTGCCGCCCAGGCCGCCGCCGTGAGCGCCACGCCGGAAGCCGCGCCCGTACCGGTCGCCGCGCCGGTGGTGGAAACCCAGGCCGCGCCGCTGGTCGATGACAGCAAAGGCTCCCAGCCCATCGCACCGCCCGCCGAAGCCGCGCCGATCAGCGCCGAGCCGGTTGCCACTCCAGCAGTGACCGAACCTGCGGCGCCGGCCAGCAGCGTACCGACCTCGGAAACGCCACAAACCCCGACCAGCGGCGAAACGCCCGCGGCGCTCTAGTCTGCGGGATAAATCCTGTAACACCTGCTACGTTTATTTTCCTACACGATGTTGTCATTTTTCCTTCACCGGTGCACTTTAGGGTGAACCTTGAATCAGAGATGAACAGACCGAAACGGAGCAGGTGAAAATGGACGATTACCAGGAAGAACTTCTCGAATACCAAGCATTGGAGCTGGATCCACCAGAGCCAGCCGATGATGCTACCGAGCTTTGAACAGCGTCCTGAGTTGTATGACGCGGGGATTGAAATGAAAGGGCCAGTGTTTTTGCACTGGCCTTTTTTTATTTGTGTCGCGGAGTAGTGGAGCGAGCCTTGGGGGTGGGAACAGCAAGCTGATCCATTCGATGGGGCGAGGCTGCGGGCCTTGTGGGAGTTAGCTTGTCGGGGGGAGGGCGAACCGTAGCGATAACGTCGGCGATTTCACCACCACCATCGCTGTATCGGTATCTACATATCTTGTGGCTGTATGAAGACCATGAAGCGCCAGTCAGGAAGCCGAGTAATGGCGACCAGGCGCATGTCGACAGTTTTTCAGCGCTCTCAAGATCGAGCGCCGCCCGCGCGGCGCATCGCGACGGTTCGGCGCCCCGACAAGCTCGCTCCTACAATAGGTTGCAACGTGCCTATGTCTGTCAGGCCATGGTGACCGCCTTGGTGGTTCGGCTCGATTTCGAGGCTGACGCCTTAGCCCCCCGCGCTTTCCAGCGATGCACCAAGGGCGGCAACGCCAATCCCACAGGCCATGGTGCGTTGCAGCCGATGTAGGAGCGAGCTTGTCGGGGCGCCGAACCGTCGCGATGCGCCGCGCGGGCGGCGCTCGATCTGATAAGTCCACAAACCAAACCGTCAGACGCTGATCTTTTCCGACCGCCGCTGACTCCGCCGAAACTCCCCCGGTGTCACCCCGCTCCAGCGCTTGAACGCCCGCTGAAACGCCTCCGCCGAAGCAAACCCCAGCAGATAAGCAATCTCGCCAAACGCCAGTTCGGTGTCACGGATATAGCTCATGGCCAGGTCACGGCGGGTGTCGTTGAGAATGGCGCGAAACTGGGTGCCTTCTTCGGCGAGTTTGCGCCGTAGTGTCCAGGTTGGCAGTTGCAGGCGCCGCGCCACTTCTTCCAGGTCCGGCTCCCGCCCGCCGTTGAGCAGCGGCCCGAGCAAATGGGCGATGCGCTCGCCGAGGCTGCGGATGCGGGTGCGTTCCAGCAGTTCCTGCTCGCAGAGTTGCAGCAGGTGCTGCCAGGTGCTGGGGCAATGCGCGGGGTTGCGCAGGTCCAGAACCGCGCGGCTCAACCGCAACTGGTTGGTCTGCGCGCCAAACTGCACCGGCGCCAGGCTGAGTGCTTGATAGCTCTCGGCGTAGGCCGGGGCATCAAACTCGATTTCGATCCGCTCGGCCTGCAGCGGCTGGCCGGCCAGGCCCGAAAGTTGCGCCAGCCAGCCGGACAGCAGCGAATCCACCACAAAGCGGTTGTAGGCGTTGTACGGGCTGATGGAATAGAAGCGCAGCCAGGCGCCATGACGGTCTTCCTCGAAACTCGACTGACCGCGGTAGTTGGCCGCGTACAGCGGTTCGAAGCGCAGCAATGTGCGCGCCGCTTCGCCCACGTTGGGCGCCTGGGCCGCAGTCACGCCGGCCAGGCCCGCCTGGCCCAGCCGGCTCAGGCGTCCCATGTGCAGACCCAGCGCCGGCTCGCGGGATTGTTCGATGGCGGCGTGGCCGAGGTGCATGTAGCGCGGAATCGACAGCCGTGCGCCGGGTTCGGCCAGACGTTGCGGGGTCAGGCCATAGCGCTCCAGCAACGGCGCAGGGTCCTGGCCGCGTTCGGCCAGGGCCTGTTCCAGGTTCTGGATAAAGCCGACCGAAAGGTCACCCAGACGTACCCGTGGCCGGCTCACGGACCTACAGCCACAGGTTCAGCAGCCGCGCGCCATGGCTGGCGCTGGCGTGGTGAAGGCCATTGAGGTTGGCGAAGCCCAGGCCTTCGCCACGGACTTCCCAGAACTGGCCACGGAGGAACACGCTCAGGCTGGCGACTCCGGCCGGTACGCCGTCGGAACTCAGGCGATACCAGGCCTGATCCTCGCTGACTTCGCCCGGCTTGAGGCTCAGGTCAGCGGCCAGCGGTTGATGGCGGTTGCCGCGCCAGGGTCCGGCCCAAACGCCCCTGCCATCGACGAACGCCGGGTTGGCGATGATCTGCGCGTGCTGGCCCGCCAGTTGCTGGTAGTTGGATGGGTACCAGGCATCGCTGCCGACCAGTACGCCGAGGCGCCCGGCCGGGGTGTCCAGGACTTGCGGTGGGTACGCGGTGCCCGGCCGGATAAAGCGCCGGGTACTGCTGTCCGGGTACTGCTGGCGTTGCGGCTGGCCGAGTACGGAACCGTCGCCGGCAAACACCAGGCTGCTGTTGTACAGGGCGCCGGAACCGGCACGCAGGATGCCGTGGTCCAGGTACGGTTCGGGTAGCACGATGGAACCGGCTACCAGTGTCACGCCGAATTCCTTGGCCAACCCGCCGAACAGTTGCTGGTAATCGGCGGCCATCTGCCCGGCCTTCATCCGCAGGTGGGCGTCGGCGCGGCGGTCGTCGCCTTGCGCCGCGACCATTGCCAGGCCGTAGCGCAGCGGGTTGCTCAGTTCCAGCCACTGGCGCGCCTCGCGCAGGTGGGTGACCTGGTACATCTCTTTTTTCTCGCCACGGGCCCAGAGCCAGGTGCCGATGTGCTCGGGCAGGATCACCACGGTGCGCTCATTGACCAGGCCCTGGACCCGCGCTTGCTCCAGGTAGGCGGCGAGCTTGCGGTGCAGGCGGGTGAGGTTCTGGTAATCACCGGGGTAGAGCAGCGGCTCGATGCCGAGCAGGTTGCCCTGGCCGCTGGGGATGCCTTCGCTCAGCGCCAGCTCGATCCGCAGATCGGACAGGTAATGACCCTCCGGGCGCTGCTCGGCCCAGATCAGATAACCGCCAAGGGCGGCGAGGAGAACAAGCGCCAGGGCGCCTGACAGAAGTTTTCGCATGTGGCGGACAAGGCCGGGTAAGAATTCGGACACTAGGTTAGTCGCCCCGGTGCAGTTGGATCAATAACTTGTCACTTTCGGTCATTGAGCGCCGACGGGGTGCCCTTTAATGTCGGCTCCATACAAACCGACAGGGCCCGCGGTTCGCACGACGAGGCCCTGCATTCCGTGATTCGCTTGTGGAGACCACCATGACCGCCGCTCACTACCCGCACCTGCTCGCTCCTCTGGACCTTGGCTTCACCACCCTGCGTAACCGCACCCTGATGGGCTCGATGCACACCGGCCTTGAAGAAAAGCCCGATGGTTTCGAGCGCATGGCCGCCTATTTCGCCGAGCGCGCCCGTGGCGGCGTCGGCCTGATGGTGACCGGCGGCATCGGTCCTAACGTGGAAGGCGGCGTGTATTCCGGTGCGGCCAAGCTGAGCACCCCGGAAGAAGCCGAGAAGCACCGCATCGTCACCGAGGCGGTGCACGAGGCGGGCGGCAAGATCTGCCTGCAGATCCTCCACGCCGGCCGCTACGCCTACAGCCCCAAGCAGGTCGCGCCGAGCGCCATCCAGGCGCCGATCAACCCGTTCAAGCCCAAGGAACTGGATGAAGAGGGCATCGAGAAGCAGATCGCTGACTTCGTCAACTGCGCGCAACTGGCGCAGAGCGCCGGCTACGACGGCGTCGAGATCATGGGATCGGAAGGCTACTTCATCAACCAGTTCCTCGCCGCCCACACCAACCACCGCACCGACCGCTGGGGTGGCAGCTACGAGAACCGCATGCGCCTGGCGGTGGAGATTGTCCGCCGTGTGCGCGAGGCGGTAGGCCCGAACTTCATCATCATCTTCCGCCTGTCGATGCTCGACCTGGTGGAAGGCGGCAGCAACTGGGAAGAAATCGTGCAACTGGCCCAGGCCGTCGAAAAGGCCGGCGCCACGATCATCAACACCGGTATCGGCTGGCACGAAGCACGCATTCCGACCATCGCCACCAAGGTGCCGCGCGCGGCCTTCAGCAAGGTCACCGCCAAGCTGCGTGGCGCGGTGAAGATTCCGCTGATCACCACCAACCGCATCAACACCCCGGAAGTTGCCGAGCAAGTGCTGGCCGAGGGCGATGCCGACATGGTCTCGATGGCCCGGCCGTTCCTGGCCGACCCGGAGTTCGTCAACAAGGCGGCGGCGGGCCGCGGCGATGAAATCAACACCTGCATCGGCTGCAACCAGGCCTGCCTGGACCACACCTTCGGCGGCAAGCTGACCAGTTGCCTGGTCAACCCGCGGGCCTGCCATGAAACCGAGCTCAACTACCTGCAGGTAACCCAGGTCAAGCGCATTGCCGTGGTCGGCGCCGGCCCGGCGGGCCTGGCGGCGGCGACCGTGGCGGCCGAGCGCGGCCACCAGGTGGTGCTGTTCGATGCCGCGGGCCAGATCGGCGGCCAGTTCAACGTCGCCAAGCGCGTGCCGGGCAAGGAAGAGTTCTACGAGACCCTGCGCTACTTCGGTCGCAAGTTGCAGACCACCGGCGTCGAGCTGTGCCTGAACACCCGGGTCGACGCGGCGCAACTGGCGGCCGGCGGCTACGACGAAATCATCCTCGCCACCGGCATCGTCCCGCGTCTGCCGGCCATTCCCGGCGTTGACCATCCCAAGGTGATGAACTACCTCGACGTGCTGCTGGAGCGCAAACCGGTGGGGCAGCGCGTAGCGGTGATCGGCGCAGGCGGCATCGGTTTCGACGTCTCCGAATTCCTCGTTCACGAGGGCGTTGCCACCAGCCAGGACCGCGAAGCGTTCTGGAAGGAATGGGGCATCGATACCGGCCTGGAAGCCCGCGGCGGTGTCGCCGGAATCAAGCCCGCGCCGCATGCGCCGGCGCGCCAGGTGTACCTGCTGCAACGCAAGAAAACCAAGGTCGGCGACGGCCTCGGCAAGACCACCGGCTGGATTCACCGTACCGGGTTGAAGAACAAGCAGGTGCAGATGCTCAACAGCGTTGATTATCTGGGGATCGATGATGCCGGCCTGCACATCCGCATTGGCGAAGGTGAGCCGCAGGTGCTGCCGGTGGATAACGTGGTTATCTGCGCTGGGCAGGATCCGCTGCGGGAACTGCATGACGGCCTGGTGGCAGCGGGGCAGTCGGTGCACCTGATCGGCGGCGCGGACGTGGCGGCGGAGCTGGATGCCAAACGCGCGATCAACCAGGGTTCGCGGTTGGCCGCTGAGCTCTGACGGGTAGCTTGCCCTGTGGGAGTTGGCCGGGTGCCGCTCCCATCCGCAGTCATGCACGGGCTTATTGCCTGACACAAGACCTTGTAGGAGCGGCTTGAGCCGCGATTGGCCGCGCAGCGGCCACAAAACCGCTATCCGAGGTGTATCAGCCTGCCCGGGGATTCAGGTTTTACGACGGCTTCGCCGCCGTTCGCGGCTGAAGCCACTCCCACAGGGGCGCGAGCAAACGTTCAGATTTCGAGCAAGACAGTTGCTCCCTCGCGGCAGATGCCGCCTGTAGAATCGGCGGCATGCTCAATCTCCCCCAAGCTCCTCTACAACTTCTTTCTCTGCCCTGGATAACCACAGCCGGTATCCAGGCCGCCGTCCTGCGCCTCGACCTGATCGACCCCATGATCAGCGGCAACAAGTGGTTCAAGCTGCTCGAACACCTGCGAATCGCCCGCAGCAGCGGCGCGCCGGGGATCATCAGCCTCGGCGGCAATCACTCCAATCACCTTCACGCCCTGGCCGCAGCCGGTCAGCGTTTCGGCTTCGCCACTGCCGGTCTGCTGCGCGGTCACCCGCAAGACACCCCCACCACCCGTGACCTCGAAGCATTCGGCATGCAGTTGCATTGGCTCGGTTATGGCGGCTATCGCGCCCGCAACGAACCGGACTTCTGGCAGCCCTGGCAAGCGCGCTACCCCGGCTGGCATTGTGTGCCGGAGGGCGGCGGCGGTGTAGTGGGCGCCAGTGGCTGCGCGCTGATTGTGGAGCAGGCACGGGCGCAATTGCCGGCACTCGGCTGGAGCGACTACGACGCCTGGTGGCTGGCGGTCGGTACCGGCACCACCCTGGCCGGGTTGGTGCTGGCGGAAGAGGGTGCTCATCCGGTGCATGGCGCTCTGGCCGTACCAGCGGGATATGGCGTGGAGGAGGGCGTGCCGGCATTGACCGGCAGCCTCGCCGGCTATCACCTGCACGACGCCAGCCGCGGCGGCTTCGCCAAGGTTGACGATGAATTATTGGCCTTCATCGATCAAAGCGAGGCCGAGTCTGGCGTGCCGCTGGAGCCGGTATACACCGGAAAAGCGCTGCTGGCGCTGAAGCAGCGGGTGGAAACCGGGGCCTTTGACGCGGGCACCCGGTTGATCGTTGTCCACACTGGCGGGTTGCAGGGCCGACGCGGTTTCGCCTAGTCCTTGGCCGGCAGCATCCGCTGCAACGTATTGTCCTTGCGCACATAGTGGTGATACAGCCCGGCCACCGCGTGCAGCCCCACCAGCCAGTAGCCCAGCGCGCCAAACCACTCATGCCAGCCTTTGACGAAGCGCGCCAGGTCCTTGTCCGGCGCCACCAGCGCGGGCAGGTCGAGGCCATAGAAGGGGATCGGCTTGTCGGCGGCGCTGAGGATGGTCCAGCCGGCCAGCGGCAAGCCGATCATCAGCGCGTACAGCACCCAGTGCAGCAGGTGCGCCAGGCCGGTCTGCCAGGCGGGCGGGGCGGGGATGATGCGCGGTGTCGGGCGGATCAGCCGCAGGGCCAGCCGCAACCAGACCAGCACGAACACGGTCAGGCCGAGCATGAAGTGCAGGGTTTTCATCAGTTCCCGCTCTGCGCTGTCCTTGGGGAACAGGCCGCGTAATTCGATGCAGGCGTACACCGCGGCCAGCAGCACCAGCATCAGCCAGTGCAGGGCGATGGACAGGCTGCCGTAGCGCTCTCGCGTATTGGTCAGGGTCATGGGGATTCCTCGTCAGGTCAGGGAGTGCGCTCTTGCTGGCGCTGATCTTCAACTCTAATCGCTGCGCGGCATTGCGGTAGGCGAAGTCGGCAAATAAAGCCGTGGTCAAGGCGTCTGGGTCAAGGTTTCGGGCAGGTCGGGCCAGCGATCCGCAACCAGGAACAAACGCTCGGCTTCCTGCCAGTCACCGTCGTCCCCCGGCTCCAGGCGCACCAGCAACTGGGCTTGGGCCAATGGGTCAAGGGCCGCGAGCCAGAGCTGGAGGCGCTCCTCGCTCCACAGTTCTTCCGCCGCAACCCGGGCCGGCCCCAGCCATGCCTGGCGGGGCAGCAGTTGCCAGCGCCCGTCGGCGTGGCTGGCGTGAAATGCCGGCCAGTCACGCTGATGCAGCCAGCGTCCGCGCAGGTGCTGCGGGTGCGCGCCGTGGGGAGAGTCGGCGTGGGCGGGCCAGGGATAGAGCAAGTAACCGCCCAGCCACAAGCGCGCCTGCACCTGATCCAGGCCAAGGCTCGCCAGGGCGTCGCGGCTTTCCGCGCGGGCCGAGATCGGCAGTTGGTGTTCGGCCAGATGGCTCAGTTTGCGGTCCAGTCGGTCGTGGCTGCCGGGGCCGAGCCAGTGCGCCGGGTCGACGCCGTCGCCGTTGCCGGGGCCGAGGTAGAACTTGATCGCCAGTTCAAGGTGATGCACGCCTTCGCGGTCGCGCAGCAGGATGTCCAGTTCACCGAGGGTGTGCACACCCTGGCGGATCGGCAGGTTGGCGGCCAGCAACTCCACGCCGGGCGCCTGGGTCAGGGCGAACTGCCAGAGCCGCTCGTAATACAGCCCCAGCCGCCGGCTGACCGAGCGCGCCAGCCAGGCCAGCAGCGGCGCTGGATCGAGGTCGAGGCGCAGCAGCCAGTCGCGCAGGCCGTCCGGGTCTTCGCGCCAGTCGCTGCCGCTGAGGGGATGGCGCTGCGGCCAGGGCGCGGTTTCCAGCAGCGGCGGCGACAGCAGCGCCCAGGCCAGGTCGCGGACCGCAGGCTGGCGCAGGTGGCGGGGCAGGTCGTGCAGGGCGGCGAACGGATTCATCCAGCGAGCATAGCCCCGTTTGCCGCTGGCCGGCGCTTTCGCCCATAATCGTGCCTTTGGCCGCCGTGCCCTTTTACCGCCGCAGAGCCTTGCAGGAGCCCCATGGAGCAATTTCGCAATATCGGTATCATCGGTCGCCTCGGCAGCTCCCAGGTGCTCGATACCATTCGCCGCCTGAAAAAATTCCTGCTGAACCGGCACCTGCACGTCATTCTCGAGGACACCATCGCCGAAGTCCTGCCGGGCCACGGCCTGCAGACGTCCTCGCGCAAGCTGTTGGGCGAGGTCTGTGACCTGGTCATCGTCGTCGGCGGCGACGGCAGCCTGCTCGGCGCCGCGCGTGCTCTGGCGCGACACAATATTCCGGTGCTGGGGATCAACCGCGGCAGCCTGGGCTTCCTCACCGATATCCGGCCCGATGAGCTGGAAGTGAAGGTCGCCGAAGTCCTCGACGGTCATTACCTGGTCGAGAACCGCTTCCTGCTCCAGGCCGAAGTGCGCCGTCACGGCGAGGCCATCGGCCAGGGCGATGCGCTCAACGACGTGGTCCTGCACCCGGGTAAATCGACCCGGATGATCGAATTCGAGATCTACATCGACGGCCAGTTCGTCTGCAGCCAGAAGGCCGACGGCCTGATCGTCGCCACCCCCACCGGTTCTACCGCCTACGCGCTGTCGGCGGGCGGGCCGATCATGCACCCCAAGCTCGACGCCATCGTCATCGTGCCGATGTACCCGCACACCCTGTCCGGGCGGCCGATCGTGGTGGATGGCAACAGCGAGCTGAAAATCGTCGTCTCCCAGGACCTGCAGATCTACCCGCAAGTCTCCTGTGACGGCCAGAACCACTTCACCTGTGCCCCCGGCGACACCATCACGGTGAACAAGAAACCGCAGAAACTGCGCCTGATCCATCCGCTGGACCACAATTATTACGAGGTCTGCCGGACCAAGCTCGGCTGGGGCAGCCGTCTGGGTGGTGGAGGCGACTGATGCTCGATCCAGCGCGCAGTTTCGACCTGATCGGCGATGTACACGGATGTGCCCACACCCTCGAACGTTTGCTCGACGCGCTTGGCTACAAGCGGGTGGGCGGCGTGTGGCGGCATGCTCAGCGTCAGGCACTGTTTCTCGGCGACATCATCGACCGCGGCCCGCGAATCCGCGAAGCCCTGCACATCGTTCACGACATGGTCGAGGCCGGGCAGGCCCATTGCATCATGGGCAACCATGAATACAACGCCCTCGGCTGGACCACCCCGGCGGCGCCCGGCACCGGCAAAACCTGGGTGCGCGAACACACGCCGCGCCATGCCCGGCTGATCGATGAAACCCTGACGCAGTTCGACCACCATCCCGGTGACTGGCACGACTTCCTCGGCTGGTTCTACCAGTTGCCGCTGTTCATCGATGCCGGGCGTTTCCGCCTTGTGCATGCGTGCTGGGACGCTCGCCTGATCGACGCCCTGCGCCAGCAACACCCGGCGGGCGTGATCGACCAGGCCTTCGTCCAGGCCTCGGCGGAGCCCGACAGCTTCGCCCACCTGGTGTGCAACCGCCTGCTGCGCGGCACCGACATGCGCCTGCCGGACGGCCTGACCCTGACCGGTGGCGATGGCCTGACGCGGGCGTTCTTCCGCACCAAGTTCTGGGAAGAAGACCCGCAAACCTACGGCGATATCGTGTTCCAGCCCGATGCGCTGCCGGAAGCGGTGGCCAGCGCGCCGCTCAGTCGCAGCCAGAAAAACGCCCTGCTGCGCTATGCCGAGGACGAGCCGATGCTGTTCGTCGGGCATTACTGGCGCAGCGGCAAGCCGGCGCCGATCCGCGCCAACCTGGCCTGCCTGGACTACAGTGCCGTGTTGTACGGAAAGCTGGTGGCGTACCGGCTGGACGATGAAATCCGGATCGACCCGCGCAAGTTCGTCTGGGTCGACGTGGAACGGCCGGAGGCCAGCCAATGAATGTGGTTCAGGTGCTGCGTCTGCCGTTGAACATCGACCTGAGCGGTTTCGTCGAGATGCTGCAGCGTCTTCAGGTGTGGCACCGGGTTTCCGTCGAAGGCGACGAGCAGGTGTTGTGGGTCGCGGAGCCCATGGCCGAGCAGATCCGCACGCTGTACCAGCACTACCCCGAAGGCGACCCCAACGGCGAAGTGCAGCGCGCCGAGCCGTTGCCGCCGGCGCCCGCGCCCGCGAGGCCGTCACGCCCTGGCTTCGTCGAACAACTGCGCAACAGCAAGGCCACCGCCGCCGTGTTGCTGCTGAGCGTGGTGGTGGCGGTCGTCACCGGGCTGGGTGACAACCTCGCGAGCCTGCGCTGGCTGACCTTCCTCGACTTCCATGTCAATGGCGACTTCATCTACTTCACCCCGCTGGACGTCAGCCTTCAGGCCGGCCAGTGGTGGCGCCTGATTACCCCGATGCTGGTGCATTTCAGCATTCTCCACCTGGCGATGAACGGTCTCTGGTATCTGGAACTGGGGCGGCGCGTCGAGCAGCGACAAGGGCGTTGGGTCTTGCTGGGCCTCACCCTGTTGTTCGGCCTGGTGTCCAACGCGGCGCAATACCTGTTCGAAGGCGCGAGCCTGTTCGGCGGGTTGTCGGGCGTGCTGTATGGCTTGCTCGGGCATGTCTGGCTGTATCAGTGGCTGGCCCCCGACGCGACGTTCCGCCTGCCGCGGGGCACGGTGGCAATGATGCTGATCTGGTTGCTGCTGTGCCTTACCGGATTCATTACCCTGCTCGGTTTCGGCCAGATCGCCAACGCCGCCCACGTGGGTGGGTTGTTGGTCGGATGCCTGAGCGGGCTCTTGGGCGGGGCGCTGGCCCGGCGTAAACTGACCGCTTGATTTGGGAGACGCTATGTCCACTTTTGCGCAAATGATCGAAAACATCACCCCGGAAATCTACGAGAGCCTGAAGCTGGCCGTGGAAATCGGCAAATGGTCCGATGGCCGCAAGCTCACCGCCGAGCAGCGCGAGCTGTCGTTGCAGGCGGTCATCGCCTGGGAAATCCAGAACCTGCCCGAAGAGCAGCGCACCGGCTACATGGGCCCGCAGGAATGCGCGTCGAAGTCCATCACCGTGCCGAACATCCTGTTCAAGTCGGATGCGATCCATTGATCGAAGTCGGCCGTGGTTCCATTCGCAAAATGACCGCGCGTCTCGAGACGCCGGTCGTGCAATACGCTTTCCGCCTCGATGACGTGGAAGTTCCGGTCAACCCCATGCTCGGCCAGACCGTGCGCCTCGAATACCTGGGCGCCATCCACTGCAGCCATTGCGGGCGCAAGACCAAGACCAGCTTCAGCCAGGGCTATTGCTACCCATGCATGACCAAACTGGCGCAGTGCGACGTCTGCATCATGAGCCCGGAGCGCTGCCACTACGACGCCGGCACCTGCCGCGAGCCGTCCTGGGGCGAGCAGTTCTGCATGACCGACCACGTGGTGTACCTGGCCAACTCGTCGGGCATTAAGGTCGGTATCACCCGCGCCACCCAACTGCCGACCCGCTGGCTCGACCAGGGCGCCAGCCAGGCGCTGCCGATCCTGCGGGTCGCCACGCGCCAGCAGTCCGGCCTGGTGGAAGACCTGCTGCGCAGCCAGGTGGCCGACCGCACCAACTGGCGCGCGCTGCTCAAGGGTGACGCCGAGGCGGTGGACCTGGTGGCCGTGCGCGAGCAGATTTTCGCCAGTTGCGCCGACGGCCTCAAGGCCTTGCAGGAGCGCTTCGGCCTGCACGCCATCCAGCCGCTGCACGACGGCCAGCCCCTGGAAATCCGTTATCCGGTCGAGGCCTACCCGAGCAAGATCGTCAGCTTCAACCTGGACAAGAACCCGGTGGCCGAAGGCACGCTGCTGGGCATCAAGGGCCAGTACCTGATTTTTGACACCGGCGTGATCAACATTCGCAAGTACACGGCCTATCAACTGGCCGTGCATCAGTAAAAAGGACCGCCACATGCGTACCGAACAGCCGCAAGTGATCTACCTCAAGGACTATCAGGCGCCCGAGTACCTGATCGACGAAACCCACCTGACCTTCGAGCTGTTCGAGGACCACACGCTGGTCCATGCGCAGTTGGTCATGCGCCGCAACCCGGCGCGTGGCGCGGGCCTGCCGCCGCTGGTGCTGGACGGCCAGCAACTGGAGCTGCTGAGCGTGGTTCTCGATGACCGCGAACTGACCGCCGCCGACTATGAGCTCAGCGACAGCCACCTGACCCTGCAACCGGGCGCCGAACAGTTCACCCTCGACACCAGCGTGCGCATCCACCCGGAAAGCAACACCGCGCTGGAAGGCCTGTACAAGTCCAGCGGCATGTTCTGCACCCAGTGCGAGGCCGAAGGCTTCCGCAAGATCACCTACTACCTCGACCGCCCGGATGTGATGAGCGTGTTCACCACCACGGTGATCGCCGAGCAGCACCGCTATCCGGTCCTGCTGTCCAACGGTAACCCGGTGGGCAGCGGCCCGCAGGAAGACGGCCGGCACTGGGCGACCTGGGAAGACCCGTTCAAGAAACCCGCGTACCTGTTCGCCCTGGTGGCGGGCGATTTGTGGTGTGTCGAAGACAAGTTCACCCGCCAGTCCGGGCGTGACGTGACCCTGCGCATTTATGTCGAGCCGGAAAACATCGACAAGTGCCAGCACGCCATGACCAGCCTGAAGAAGTCCATGCGCTGGGATGAAGAGGTGTACGGTCGCGAGTACGACCTGGATATCTTCATGATCGTCGCGGTCAACGACTTCAACATGGGCGCCATGGAAAACAAGGGCCTGAACATCTTCAACTCCAGTTGCGTGCTGGCGCGCGCCGAAACCGCCACCGACGCCGCGCACCAGCGTGTCGAAGCAGTGGTCGCCCACGAATACTTCCATAACTGGTCGGGCAACCGCGTGACCTGCCGCGACTGGTTCCAGCTCTCGCTCAAGGAAGGCTTCACGGTATTCCGCGACGCCGAGTTCAGCGCCGACGTCAACTCGCGCACGGTCAAGCGCATTGAAGACGTGGCCTACCTGCGTACCCACCAGTTCGCCGAAGACGCCGGCCCGATGGCCCACGCCGTGCGCCCGGACAGCTTTATCGAGATTTCCAACTTCTACACCCTGACCGTCTACGAGAAGGGTTCGGAAGTGGTGCGCATGGTCCGCACCCTGCTGGGCACCGAGGGCTTCCGCAAGGGCAGCGACCTGTATTTCGAGCGCCACGACGGCCAGGCCGTGACCTGCGACGACTTCATCAAGGCCATGGAAGATGCCAACGGCGTCGACCTGACCCAGTTCAAGCGCTGGTACAGCCAGGCCGGCACGCCACGCCTGGCAGTCAGCGAATCGTATGACGCCGCCGCGCGGACCTACAGCCTGACCTTCCGCCAGAGCTGCCCGGAAACCCCGGACAAGGTCGAGAAAAAGCCGTTCGTGATCCCGGTGGAACTGGGCCTGCTCGACGCCGAGGGCAACGACCTGCCGCTGCGCCTGAGCGGCGAGGCGGCCGCTGTCGGCACGTCCCGCGTGTTGTCGGTGACCGACGCCGAGCAGACCTTCACCTTCGTCGATATCGCGGCCAAGCCGCTGCCGTCGCTGCTGCGCGGTTTCAGCGCGCCGGTCAAGCTGAGCTTCCCTTACGACCGCGACCAGTTGATGTTCCTCATGCAGCACGACAGCGACGGCTTCAACCGCTGGGAAGCGGGCCAGCAACTGTCGGTGCAAGTCCTGCAGGAACTGATCGCGCAGCACCAGCAAGGCGCCGCGCTGGTGCTCGACCAGCGTCTGGTCACCGCGCTGGGCAGCGTGCTGGGCAATGACCAGCTCGACCAGGCCATGGTCGCCGAGATGCTCTCGCTGCCGAGCGAGGCCTACCTCACCGAAATCAGCGAAGTCGCCGACGTCGATGCAATCCACGCCGCCCGCGATTTCGCTCGTCAGCAACTGGCCGAACACCTGTTCGAGGCGCTGTGGTCGCGCTACCAGGCCAACCGCGCTGTCTCCCGCGAGACGCCGTATGTTGCCGAAGCCGAGCACTTCGCCCGCCGCAGCCTGCAGAACATCGTCCTGTCGTACCTGATGCTCAGCGGCAAGCCGCAGGTGCTGGAAGCGACCCTGGAACAGTTCGACGCCTGCGACAACATGACCGAGCGCCTGACCGCGCTGGCGGTGCTGGTCAACTCGCCGTTCGAGGCCGAGCGGGCCAAGGCGCTGGCGTCCTTCGCCGAGCACTTCAAGGACAATCCGCTGGTCATGGACCAGTGGTTCAGCGTCCAGGCCGGCAGCATGTTGCCCGGCGGTCTGGCGCGGGTGCGTGCGCTGATGGAACACCCGGCGTTCACCCTGAAGAACCCGAACAAGGTCCGCGCCCTGATCGGCGCCTTCGCCGGACAGAACCTGGTGAACTTCCATGCGGCGGACGGTTCCGGCTATCGCTTCCTGGCCGACATCGTCATCGAACTCAACGCCCTCAACCCGCAGATCGCCTCGCGGCAACTGGCGCCGCTGACCCGCTGGCGCAAATACGACGCGGCGCGTCAGGCGCTGATGAAGGGCGAGCTGGAGCGCATCCGTGATTCCGGGCAGTTGTCCAGCGATGTGTTTGAAGTGGTGAGCAAGAGCCTGGCCTGATCCGACCCATCGCGACGGTTCGGCGTCCCGACGAGCTCGCTCCTACAAGGACAGCGTCAATCCCTGTAGGAGCGAGCTTGCTCGCGATAAGGCGCTTAACAAAAGATAACGTCCCGTTCGTTGTCAGCCCTTCGCAATCCCCGATAGGATGGCCATCAGCTATTGCAGGGCTCTGGAACACGGTTTTTCGCAGTACCTGCAAATGGATTGACCCAAATAACAATAATCGGGGGACAGATCTATGACAGAGCCTGTGATGACGGGTACTGGCAACGCGCTCCGCGCGCGCCCATGGGCACTGGCCGCCAGTGCGGCATTGCTGCTGGCAGTGGGCATGTGGACCAACAGCGTCGAGGCGGCAACGCCAGAGGCTGAGGTCTGGTCCACGGTTTCGGCCAAGGCTGACAAGAGTCTGCTGCTGGACGTGGCCAAGGCCGGTTCACGGCTGGTGATGGTCGGCGACCGCGGCCACATTCTGTTCTCCGACGACCAGGGCACGACCTGGACCCAGGCCAAGGTGCCTTCCCGTCAATTGCTCACCGCCGTCACCTTTGTCGATGACAAGCACGGCTGGGCGGTCGGCCATGACGCGCAGATCCTCGCCAGCACCGATGGCGGCGCGACCTGGACCAAGCAGTTCGAAGACCTTTCCCGCGAAGCCCCGCTGCTGGACGTCTGGTTCCAGGACACCCAGCACGGCGTGGCCATTGGCGCCTACGGCGCGATTCTCGAAACCACCGACGGCGGCCAGCACTGGCAGGACATCAGCGAGCGCCTCGACAACCCCGACGGCCTGCACCTGAACGGCATCGCCCAGATCAAGGACGCCGGCCTGTTCATCGTCGGCGAGCAGGGCACCATGTTCCGCTCCGGCGACGTCGGGCAGACCTGGCAGAAAGTCGAAAGCCCCTACGAGGGCTCGTTCTTCGGTGTGATCGGCACCGCTCAGCCGCAGACCCTGCTGGCCTATGGTTTGCGCGGAAACCTTTACCGCTCCAGCGATTTTGGTGACACCTGGCAGCAGATCAGCTTGAAAGCCACACGCGGGACGCTCGAATTCGGCCTCTCAAGCGCTACGCTTCTCGATGATGGCAGTCTGGTACTTGTGGGCAATGGGGGGACGGTCCTGCGCAGCAGCGACGATGGCGTCACCTTCAGCGTCTTCAACCGCGCCGACCGCCTCGCGCTGGCAGGAGCCAGCGGCCTGCCTGACGGCAATCTGATCCTGGTGGGGCAGGGCGGCGCACACTTCGCCGCCGCCACCGGTGCCGAGAGGGCGCAACCATGACCAGTCGGGAGTCGTTCACCATGAGCCAACACCATCAGGACAAGCCGACCTTGCTCGAGCGCCTGATCTTCAACAACCGTCCGGTGGTGATTGGTATCTGCCTGCTGGTCAGCATCTTCCTGTTCTGGCAGGCCACGCTGATCCGCCCGTCCACCAGCTTCGAAAAAATGATTCCGCTGGAGCACCCGTTCATCCAGAACATGCTCGAGCACCGCAATGACCTGGCCAACCTCGGCAACACCGTGCGTATCTCGGTGGAGGCGGTCAACGGCGATATCTTCGACAAGGACTACATGGAGACGCTGCGGCAAATCCATGACGAAGTCTTCTACATCCCCGGCGTTGACCGCTCGGCGCTGAAGTCGCTGTGGAGCCCCGCGGTGCGCTGGACCGAGGTGACCGAAGAAGGCTTCTCCGGCGGCGAAGTGATCCCCAACACCTACAACGGCTCGCCGGAAAGCCTCGACGCCCTGCGCAACAACGTGCTCAAGTCCGGCCAGATCGGCCGTCTGGTGGCGAACAACTTCAAATCCAGCATCGTCGATATTCCGCTGCAAGAGTCCTATCCCGACCCGCAGGACCAGGGGCGGCAGATCAAGCTGGACTACCAGAAGTTCTCCCACGAACTGGAAGAGAAGATCCGCGACAAGTACGAAGCGCAGAACCCGAATGTGAAGATTCACATCGTCGGTTTCGCCAAGAAAGTTGGCGACCTGATCGATGGCCTGATGATGGTCGCGGCGTTCTTCGCCATCGCGTTGGGCATCACCTGGGTCCTGCTGTACTGGTTCACCTGGTGTATCCGCAGCACCATCGCCGTGCTCACCACCACCCTGGTGGCGGTGGTCTGGCAGCTCGGATTGATGCACGTGGTGGGTTTCGGGCTCGATCCGTATTCGATGCTGGTGCCGTTCCTGATCTTCGCCATCGGTATCTCCCATGGGGTGCAGAAGATCAACGGCATCGCCCTGCAATCCAGTGACGCCGACAACGCCCTGACCGCGGCGCGACGCACGTTCCGGCAACTGTTCCTGCCGGGGATGATCGCCATTTTGGCCGACGCCGTGGGCTTCATCACCCTGCTGATCATCGATATCGGGGTGATCCGCGAGCTGGCCATCGGCGCGTCCATCGGCGTGGCGGTGATCGTCTTCACCAACCTGATCCTGCTGCCGGTGGCGATTTCCTATGTCGGCATCAGCAAGAAGGCCATCGAGCGCAGCAAGCGCGATGCGACCTGCGAGCACCCGTTCTGGCGCCTGCTGTCCAACTTCGCCAGCCCGAAAGTGGCGCGGGTGTCGGTGCTCCTGGCGCTGGTCGCCTTCGGCGGCGGCCTCTGGTACAGCCAGAACCTGAAGATCGGCGACCTCGACCAGGGCGCGCCGGAACTGCGTCCGGACTCGCGCTACAACAAAGACAACGCCTTCATCATCGACAACTACTCGACCAGCTCCGACGTGCTGGTGGTGATGGTCAAGACGCCGACGGAGCAGTGCTCGGTGTACAAGACCATGGCGCCGATCGACGAGCTGATGTGGACCATGGAAAACACCCCGGGCGTGCAGTCGGCGATCTCCCTGGTGACCGTGTCCAAGCAGATGATCAAGGGCATGAACGAGGGCAACCTGAAATGGGAAAGCCTGTCGCGTAACCCGGAAGTGCTGAACACCTCGGTATCCCGCGCCGATGGCCTGTACAACGGCGACTGCTCGCTGGCGCCGGTGCTGGTATTCCTCAACGACCACAAGGCGGAAACCCTTGATGGCGTGGTCGCGGCGGTCAAGGCCTTCGCCGACACGCATAACCAGGAAGGCCTGGAGTTCCTCCTGGCGGCGGGTAACGCCGGTATCGAAGCGGCCACCAACGAGGTGATCAAGTCCGCCGAACTGACCATCCTGATCCTGGTGTACATCTGCGTTGCGGTGATGTGCATGATCACCTTCCGCTCCTTCGCCGCCACCTTGTGCATCGTCCTGCCGCTGGTGCTGACCTCGGTGCTGGGCAACGCACTGATGGCCTTCATGGGCATCGGCGTCAAGGTCGCCACCCTGCCGGTGGTGGCGCTGGGCGTGGGTATCGGCGTGGACTACGGGATCTACATCTACAGCCGCCTGGAAAGTTTCCTGCGGGCGGGCCTGCCATTGCAGGAGGCGTACTACCAGACCCTGCGTTCCACCGGCAAGGCCGTGCTGTTCACCGGCCTGTGCCTGGCGATCGGCGTGTGCACCTGGATCTTCTCGGCCATCAAGTTCCAGGCCGACATGGGCCTGATGCTGACCTTCATGCTGCTGTGGAACATGTTCGGCGCACTGTGGCTGCTGCCGGCGCTGGCGCGGTTCCTGATCAAGCCGGAGAAAATGGCCGGACAGCAGAGCAAATCGATCTTCGCTCACTGATCCACGCCTGAGTGAAACCGCGGGCCAGACGCCACAACGTCTGGCCCGCGGTGCATTTGGGCTATCATTGCGCCTTTCCCCATTCATGGCAGTTGCGTAATGACCACCCTTTCCCAAGCCCTGCAAGCCTGCGACATGTTGCTGATCGACGGCCTGCATGCCTTTGACTTCACCTACGACGACAGCAGCCTGCGCATCGAGTGCATGGACGGCCGCGCACTCAAGCGCTGGACCTTCACCCCCGAGCAGATCGCCGCCGCCCGTGCCGAGGGCGAGGACTGGCTGATCATCGGTGACAGCGGCGAGCACCGCCTGGTGTGCCTGAGCGCGCTGCGGGCCTCGGAAGATGACGAGGGCGACGAAGCCGATGAGGGCGACGATGAAAGCACTGCTGAACCGGCTGATCGCTAGTGCCATGTTGCTGACCGCGACGGCCCACGGGCATGAAGTGCTGGTGGGCAGCTACACCGACGGCGCCAGCGAAGGTATCTACCGCTACCGTTTCGACGGCGCCAGCGGCCAGCTCGACGCGACGCCGCTGCAGGTGCAGCCGGCGAGCAACCCGTCATGGCTGACGCTGTCCGCCGACCGCCACCACCTGTTTGCGGTCAACGAGCAGGCGACGGGCAAGGTGTCGGCGTTCAGCCTCGATTCGGCCCATCACCTTGCGCCGCTCAATCAGGTCGGTAGCCAGGGCGGTGAGCCGACCCATTCCAGCCTCAGTCACGACGGGCGTTTTCTGTTCGTCGCCAACTACGGCGGCTCGACCCCGGAAGGCGGCAGCCTGAGTGTCCTGCCGGTCAAGGCGGACGGCCGGCTGGGCGCGGCGGTGCAGCGACTGCGTCACGCCGCCAGCCAGGTCAATCCCGAACGCCAGGCTGCGCCCCATGTTCATTCGCTGGTGTCATCGCCGGACGGCCGCTACCTGTTCGCCAGCGACCTCGGCGCGGACCGGGTCTTCAGCTACCGCTATGACGGCAATGCCGCGCAGCCGCTGAGCGCGTTCGATTCGGTGGCGCTGCCGCCCGGCAGCGGGCCGCGGCATCTGCTGTTCAGTGCAGATGGCAAGCACGCCTGGCTGACCCTGGAAATGAGCGCGCAGGTGGCGACGTTCGAGTATCACGACGGCCATCTCAGGCTGATCGACACCGCAGCGCTGACCGACAGCGATGACCCCGCGGCAAAGGCCGGCGGCGCGCTGCACGGTTCGGCGGATGGGCGTTTTCTCTATGTCAGCAACCGCGGCAGCGTCAATGAACTGCTGGTGTTTGCCATCGATCCCGATGGTGGGCGGCTGACCTTGCTGCAACGGCGTTCGGTGGAAGGCGATCATCCGCGGGAGTTCAGCCTCGACCCGGGGCAGCGCTTTGTACTGGTGGCCAACCAGAAGAGCGACACCATCGTGGTGATCCGCCGCGATACGGTCAGTGGACTGCTGGGGGAGGTGGTGCAGCGGTTCAAACAGGCGGCGCCGTCGGACCTGAAGTTCATCGACTGACTATCAATGGCATCGATATCGGTTACTGGCGCAATGAATTTTTTCTCGCGGCGGTAGCGGCGTAGTTTTGAACCACGGCCCCAGACGGCCTCTTCACACTACCGACTTCGAGAGCCTTGCCATGAATTTCAATCTTTTCCCTGTGATTGCCGCTTCAGCTATTTCCGCGTCCGTCGTCCAGGCTGCCCAGGCCCATGTCGAAATCAACCAGCGCCAATCAGCGACGCCCAGCTACACCGCCGACTACCTGCGTCAGAGTGCCAATTTCTATGCGGCGTTGGATCACAAGGTCAGTCATTGAGGTTTGTGGTGGTCTTGAGGGCCTCATCTCGCAGGTAAGTGTGGGAGCGGATGAATCCGCTCCCACAGATTGAGGTGACCGACGCTTTGCGATTGCTTGCGCGATGTGTAGATGCGTAGATACCCATGCAACGATGAGGCCCTGAACATCACCGCGCCATGACCGCCTTGAACAGCTCCGATTCCAGCCAGCCCTGCAACCACGCGCGCAAGCGCGGGTAGGGCGCCTCGGCGAACCACTGCGGTTCGACCCCGGCGAACTGGCGGATAAACGGCAGCAAGGCGGCATCCGCCAGGCTCGGGTGGCTTGCCAGCAGGTAAGCGCGCTCGCTCAAGCGCTGTTCCAGATCCGCAAGAATCACTTCCGCCTGCCGCCGATAGTGCTCCCGGGATTGCTCCGGGTAGCGCTCGGCGTATTTGTAGTGGTTCAGGTGAACCTTGAATTCGCTGTCATTGCGGACGATCAACTGTTCGATCGCCGCTGAGGGACCGTCCTTGAGCAGCCAGTCCTGCGGATCGTTCTGCGCCAAGGCCCAGCGCATGATGTCGAGGCTTTCTTCCAGTACCCGCCCGTCGACGCTGAGCACCGGCACGGTGCCTTTGGGCGACAGCGCCAGCATTTCGGCGGGCTTGGCTTTCAGGCTGACTTCCTCGACGCGCACCGCCACCCCGGCGTAGCGCAGCGCCAGTCGCGCGCGCATGGCGTAGGGGCAGCGGCGGAACGAGTAAAGGATCATCCGTCCACCTCCAGGGTGCTCAGGCCGTTGCCCTGGCGGCGGACCTGGATCTGCACGCCGATCCGCTCATGCATTTCCTGCACATGGGAAATCACCCCGACCTTGCGGCCCTGGGCCTGCAAGCCGTCGAGGGCGTCCATGGCCAGTTGCAGGGATTCCGGGTCGAGGCTGCCGAAGCCTTCGTCGATGAACAGCGATTCGATGCGCAAGGTGCTGGAGGCCATGGACGCCAGGCCCAGCGCCAGGGCCAGCGAAACCAGGAAGGTCTCGCCGCCGGACAGCGAATGCACCGAGCGCAGCTCGTCGCCCATTTCGGTGTCTTGCACCAGCAGGCCGAGCTGGCTGCCGCCGCGTTTGAGGCGGTAGCGCCGGACCAGTTGGCGCAATTGCTGGTTGGCGTGGTGCACCAGCAGGTCGAGGTTGTAGCCCTGGGCGATCTTGCGGAAGGTGTCGCCGCTGGCCGAGCCGATCAGTTCGCTCAGCCGCGCCCAGCGCTGCCATTCCCCGCGGGCCTGGGCGATGCGCTCGGCAAGCGCCTGGCTGGCCTGCTGGCGGCGCTGGTCTTCGGCCTGCTGCGCGCGAAGTTCGGCGCAGTGGTGTTCGTGCTGGTGCAGTTGCTGCTGGCTGGCCTGCAGCGCCAGTTCCAGTTCTTCCGGCTGCTGTTCGGTCAGGTTCAGCGCCTGATGCTGTTGCAGGCGCGCGTCACGCTCCTGCACCCGCACGCCGGCCTGTTCGATGGCTTTTTCCGCAGTTTGCAGGCGCTGGCGCAGGCTGGCGACCTGTTCGTCGTCCATGCCGAGCAGGGCGTCCAGGCCCTGTTCGTCCAGCTCCGGGTGCGCTTGGCGCCATTGCGCGATGGCGGCATCGAGTTGCTGTTTCTCCTGCTCCAGGTGAGCGTGCTGCTCTTCGCGGGCCTTGAGTTCGCTGGCGATGGCCGCGGCCTGGGTGCGGGCTTCCTGCAACTGCTGGTTGGCTGCGGCTTCGGCGTTGCGCGCCTGTTCCACGGCCTGTTCCAGATGACGCTGCCAGCCCTCGGCGTCGGCATGTTCGCCGATCAGCGCGGTCAGGGCTTCGCGGGCCTGTTGTTGCTGGGCCTCGCTGGCGACGAGCTGCTGTTGCAGCTTGTCCTGTTCCTGCTGACGGGCCTGTTGCTTGAGTTCAAGGGCTTCGCGCTGCTTGAGGCGCTCGTTCAGTTCCTGCTGTTCGTCTTTCTGTTGGTCGAGCAGTTGCTGGCGGGTGTTCAGTTGCTGGTCGAGGGTCAGGAAGGTTTCCGCTGGCTTGTCCCGCAGCGCGGCGAAGATATCCGCCGGCAGCAGCGGTTCGAAGTGGGCCAGTTCCTGTTGCAGGCGCTGTTCGTCGGCGTGCAGGGCGTCTTGTTGCTGGTTCAGTTGCTGGGTGGCCTGCTGACTGGCGTCGTTGGCGGCCTGAAGCTGTTGCTGCAGGCGGGCGGCGTCCTGTTGCAGGGTCAGCAGGGCGCTCTGGCGCTGTTCGTCGCGGGCGATGTCGTCGTTCAGTCGGCGCAGTTGCAGGTCGAGCCACTGGCTGCGGGAGGCGCTGTTCTGTTCCGCCAGTTGCGGGTAGAGCGGCTGGGCTTCGAGTTCCGGGGCCAGGGCCTGGAGCTGGGTGTTCAGTTGCTCCTGCTGGTGCAGGTACTCCTTGAGCTGGCCGTTGACGCCGCCGAGCTGGGAGCGCAATTCGTCCAGCTTCTGGGTGAGTTCGGTGACCGCCTTCTGGGCGTTGGCCTCTTCGCTTTCGTCGTGGCGGGCGAGGTTTTCCAGCAGCGCTTCCGGCTGATGGTAGGGGTGTTCCAGGCTGCCGCAGACCGGGCAGGGTTGCTCGTCCTGCAACTGCGTGCGCAGTTCTTCAACGCTGGCGTTGCGAGCCAGGCGCTGGCGCTCCAGCAACTGGCGGGTGAGGGTCAGCGCTTGCTGCGCGGCTTCCAGTTCCTGCTTGCCCTGCAAGCCGGCGGCGATCAGTTGCGCGCGCTCTTGCTGGGCGCCGGACTGGCGTTCGCGCAGGGCCAGCAGGCGCTGCTCGACGTCCTGCTGACGACCCCACAGCCGCGCCAGTTCCTCGAAGCCGCGTTGCAGCTTGCGGTTGTCCTGCAGCAGGGTGCCGAGCAGGCCGATCTGTTCGGCCAGGGCCTGTGGTTCGGCGCCGGCTTCCTGGAACAGCACGGCCAGTTCGGCGCGCAATTCCTCGCACTGACGGGCGCGGGTTTCGGCGGTCTGGCGCAGGGTCGGCAGTTCTTCGCGGCCCTTGCCCAGGCGGTTGGCGGTGAGCATCACCTGTTGCAACTGGCTGCGGTAGGCGTTCCAGGCGCTGCCCAGGCTTGCCAGCGCGGCGCTTTGTTCAAGCTGACCGGCAATGCTGGCGAGGGTCTGCTCGTGGCGTTGCTGGTGTTCGATCAGGCTCGCCAGTTGGCTGCGGCCTTCTTCGCACGCTTGCTGCGCTTGCAGCGTCAGGGCGCGGTCGCGGGTCAGCTCCTGCTCCAGGCGGGCGAGGTTGTGCTGGGTGTCGAAGGCCTGGCGCAGGCGCGGTGCGCTGTCGGTCTGTTCGCCGAGGGCGCGGGTGAGGGCTTCGCGGGCGCCGTTCAGGTCCTGTTCCAGTTGCTGCTGGCGATTGCCCAGTTCGGCCTGTTGCCGGCGCTGCTGTTCCAGCGCGCTGGCCAACGGCGTGAGCTGGTTGAGCAACTCCTGGCGTCGGGCGAACTGATGACGCTGCGGCGCGAGCTGTTCAAGGCGCCTCAGGTTCAGCCGTTCGCCGGCCAGTTGTTCCCACGCCTGGCGGGCGTTGCTCAAGTCGGCAGCCGCGGCGCCCTGCTGCGCCTGCAAGGCGTGCAACTCGTTGAGCCAGGTGCGTTGCTGTTCGAGCTGGCGCAGTTGCGCCTGTTCGGCCTTGAGTTGCTGTTGTGCTTCGCCGAGGCGTTCATCGAGAGCCGCGCGCTCTTCTGCGTTCATCGGCAGTACGCCGCTGGCTTCGAGTTCCAGGGCTTTATAGCTGTCGGCCGCGTCCTTGGCCTTGATAAAGGCGCGCCGCCCCAACTGGCTGTAGATCGCCGTGTTGGTGAGCTTTTCCAGCAGCTCGCTGCGCTCCTTGTCGTCGGCCTTGAGGAAGGCACTGAACTCGCTCTGCGCCAGCATCACCGCACGGGTGAACTGGGCGAAGTTGAGCCCCAGGCGGGACTCGATCAGTTGTTCGTACTCGCGCTTGCTCTGGTTGCTCAGCAGTTGCTGGCTGTCCAGGTCGTGCAGGCTCTGGCGGCTGCCTTGCAGTTTGCCGGTGGCCTTGTCACGGGCACGGTTGGTTTCCCAGCGGGCACGGTAGCGGCGGCCGTCGATGCCGACGAAGTCCACCTCGGCGAAACCGCTGCCGGTGCCGCGGCGCAGCAGGGTGCGCGGGTCGTTGGTGAGGATTTCGCCGTCGACGTCTGGGACCTTGGTTTCCCGGCCGATGTTGTCCAGCCGCGGCACCGAGCCGAACAGCGCCAGGCACAGGGCGTCGAGCAGGGTGCTCTTGCCGGCGCCGGTGGGCCCTGTGATGGCGAACAGGCCGGCGCTGGCCAGGGGGTCGGCGGTGAAGTCGATTTCGAACGGACCGGCCAGCGAGGCGAGGTTTTTCAGGCGAATGGCAAGAATCTTCATGGCTGCTCCTCCTCTTGCTGAACGTCCTGCAAAAGCAGGGCGAAGTCGGCCAGGGTCTGTTCATCGGCGGCGTTGCCATAGGCCTGTTCCCAGGCGCGGGCGAACAGGTCTTCGGGCTTGAGCTGGCCCAGTTCCACCAGACGGGTGTCGTCGTCGCCGTCGGCTCCGGCGCGACCGGCATATTCGGCGGCGATGCGGATCAAGCGCACGGCCTTGCCTTGCAGAGCGGTTTCGATCTGCTGGCGCAGGTCCGCTTGCGGCTCGTCCAGTTGCACCCGCACTTCCAGCCAGGGCTGGCGTTGCGGGTCGTCCAGCAGATCGACTGTCGGCAGTTCGTTCAGTTGCGTCAGAAGCTCCGCCAGCGGCGCCGGACCGAGCCGCTGCAAGGCCACTGCGCGGGGCACGTGACGGCTTTCGACGCTGAGCAACTTGTTGCCCTTGAACTCGATTTCGAGGATCTGGTGCGGGTATTTGATTTCCGAGAACGACAGCGGCAGCGGCGACCCGCAGTAGCGGATGCGGTCCTCGCCGTTGACCTTTTGCGGCTTGTGCAGGTGGCCGAGGGCGACGTAGCCGATCTCGGCGCCGAACAGACTGGCCGGCAGGGCTTCGGCGTTGCCGATGATCAGGCTGCGCTCGGAGTCTTCCGAAATCGATCCGCCGGCCATGTGCGCGTGGCTGATGGCGATCAGCGGCTGCTTCGGGTCGCGGCGTTCGAGGGCGGCGGCGATGAGTTTTTCATGGACCTGGCCGATGCCGCGCAGGTAGTCCTCGCCCAGGTGCGGGCCGGTGACTTCTGCTGGTCGCAGGAACGGCAGCGCCAGGCACCAGGCCAGGACCTTGCCCTTGGCGTTGGTCAGCGGCACCAGCAGACGGTCGCTGTCGAGTTGGCCTTCGTCCAGCCACTGCACCCGGCCTACCGCGTGGGTGCGCAGGCGGCGCATCAGGGCTGCGGGGAGTTCGATGCGCGAGCCGGAGTCGTGGTTACCGGCGATCATCACGATGGTCAGCCCCGGCTGTTGCTCGTGGGCCTTGACGATGAAGTCGTAGAGCCGTTCCTGCGCCTTGACCGGCGGGTTGACGGTGTCGAAGACATCGCCGGCGATCAGCAGGGCATCGGGCTCGCGCAGCTTCAGTTGGCCCAGCAGCCAGTCGAGAAAGCAGGCATGTTCGAAATCGCGCTCCTGGCCGTGCAGGGTTTGTCCCAGATGCCAGTCGGAGGTGTGAAACAGACGCATTGGTAATCCTGTGACGGGAGCCGGCTAAAAGCCGGATATGGTACCCGAATGTGGGATGGGTCCGGTGATTGGGTCAGGGTTTTGGGTGATGTTTGAAGGGCCTCATCGCCGCATAGGCGGCGCTCGATCTGGAGAGCGCTGCAGATTCCCTACTTCGGATACAACGGCGGCAACCCGCCATTCTCACCCTGCGCCGGCTGCGCCTGTTCCGCCGTGGGGATGGTGCTGATCGCGCGCCACAGTTCATCGCCCTGCCAGTACTGCCCTGCCTCGCTATAAAGCGCACTGTTCAGCCCGTCGAGGGCATCGGACAGCGGCACGAAGCGCGCCGCCATGTCCGCCAGGGTCTGCGGTTGTTGCCGGGCCCAGGCGTCGAGGGCCTGGCGGGTGGCGTGGGAGTCGTTGGCCTGGCAGGCGCGCTTGAGGTCGTCGAGCAGGGTGCGCGGGCTCGGCCCGGTCTGCGCAGCACGCAGCACCGCCGGCTGCGAACGGGCGCGCCACCACAGGGCGAAACCGGCCAACGTGGTCAGCGCCAACACCAACGTGCTCAGTTGCCACGGCCACAGCGGCTGGCCGTCGCTTGCCGGTGTCGCGCTCGGGGTTTCCGCGCTCAGCGCCGGGTTGTCCTGCACGTTGAGGCTGCGCGCGGGCAGGCTGCTGCGCTCCAGATGGTTTTCGCGGGTGTTCCACCAGACCAGTTCCAGGCTGGGCAACTCCAGTGCGCCGCTGTGGGTCGGCACCAGGGCCTCGCGTTCTTCGCGGCTGCCGATCAGGCCGCGTTCGTCGATCTGGTTGCGCAGTTGTGGCTGGTCCGGGTAGCGCCGCAGCCCCGGCACTTCGGTGCCGGGCAGGGGCGTCAATTGGGTGCTGGAGAGCCCTTCGGCCTTGATCGTGATGGTTCGGGTCAGCGAATCACCAATCTGCGTCGGCCCCTGGCTCGGGTCCGGGCTCCAGTGTTCTTCCAGGGTCAGGCTGCGCGCCGGCAACCAGGCCAGGCCCGCCGGGTAGTCGGCGGGGATCGGGCGCACCTGCAACGGCAACTCGCGCGAGCTGACCCGCACCTGGCTGTTGCCGGGGTTGCCCGGGTTGTCGCTGTCGCTGCCGGCACTGGTGGCGCTGAAGGTCAGGGTCGGCACCGTGACTTCGCCGCTGCGCTGCGGGTAGAGCGCATAGCGCATCTCGATCACGCCATGGCGGATACCGTTGATCAGTTTTTCGTAGGTGCGCGACTCGCCCAGCGGTTCGATCTTCACCCCGTCGATCTGCAACGGGCTGAGGCTGCTGTCGTCGTACAGCGACACCGAGTGGTAGATGCGCAGGGTCAGTACCGCCTGGGCCTGCACGTAGATGTCGTTCTGGTCGAGGCTGGCTTCGATGAACACCGGGGCGAGGATCGTCGCCGGGCTGTCCTGCGCGGCCTCGACCTGCAATTCGATGGCTTCGCTGTGCAACTCGCCCAGGTGCAGCGGCGGGATTTGCAGGGTGCCGGCCCGCCGTGGCATCAGCGTGACCACCCAGCGGGTGGTGGCCTCGTTCTGCCCGTCGAGGGTGTTGAGGCTGTTGAGCTGGCGGGTGCCGCGGACTTCGAAGTCGGCCTGCAGGGGCGTCAGGTCCGGCTTGCCGAATTGGGTCACGTCCTGGATTTCCAGGGTCAGTTCCAGGGTCTCGGCGGTGCTCAGCCGGGCGCGGTCGACGCTGGCATGGAGCTCCGCGGCCTGAACCAGCGGGCCGAAAAGAAGGCAGAACACGAAGGCGCAGACGCGGCTCATCGATGGGTTTCCTGATGTTGTTGCTGTTCGTACCAGAATTTGCGCCGCAGCAGTTGCGCCGGGTTGTCCGGGATCTGCCGCAGCCATTGTTCCAGCGCCTGGCGCTGTTCGACGTCGAGGTTGCTGCCGGTGGGGCGCTGCGGCGGCTGGGTCACGGATTCGTCGTCATCGCCGCTGCTGTTCTGCTGAGTCTGGCTTTCGCCGGGCTCCTGGTGTTCTTCCGGTTCGTCGCCGGGTTGTCCGGTTTCGCTCTGGTTGCTGTTTTGCTGGCTGTTCTCGTTGCTGTCGCCGGGCATCTGCTGGCCGGACTGTTGCGTGTCTTCCGGCTCGGGTTCCTTTTGCTCCGGTGGCTGTTCCTGCTGGCGTTGTTGCAGCAGTTGTTCCACCAGGGCCTTGTTGGTCAGCGCCGGTTGCAGATCGGGCTGACGCTCCAGCGCTTCTTCGTAGGCATCCACCGCGGCTTCCAGCTCGCCGCCGCGGGCCAGGGCGTTGCCACGGTTGTAGTGGCCGCTGGCGCTGTCGTCGAGGGCGAACTGGCGGGCGGCGCCGGCGTAGTCACCGGCTTCGTAGAGGGCCCAGCCTTTCCATTGCGGGTCTTTGAAGTGCTTCGCGGCCTCGGCCGGGCGCTTTTTTTCCAGCAGGTACTGGCCCTGCTGATCGGGGCGGCGCCACAGCTCACTGAATTCGAAGGCGTGGGCCGGTTGCGGCAGGCAGAGCAACAGCGGCAGGCAGAACAGCCAGCCGCGCCGCCCGGCGCAGGCGGCCAGCAGCAACAGCGGCAGCAATAGCCAGTAACCCTGATCCGCCCAGTTGTCGAGCTGCACCGTCTGGCCATTGCTGCTCAGGGCCCGTGGCTTGTCGAACAGGCCCAGGCCGCGCAGGTCGAGGTCATCGATTCGCGCATGCCGGTAGCGACCACCGAGGTCGTTGATGAAGGGCTTGAGGCTGGCGCTGTCCAGTCGCGGCAGGAGGATCGCACCGTCGGCGTCCTTGATGAATTCGCCGCTGGCCTGTTTCACCGGTGCGCCTTCGGCGCTGCCTACGCCCAGCATCAGCAGGGCCGGGCCGTTGCGCCCGAGCGCCTGGGCGATGCCCTGGCGTTCTTCTTCACTGAGGGACGAGGCGATCAGCAGCACCCGGCCCTGGCCGAGGGCGCCCTGGGCCAGCAGTGCCAGGCCCTTGCGCAGCGCCAGGTCGGCGCGTTGTCCGGGTTGCGGCATGATGCCCGGTTCCAGCGCTTCGAGCAGGTTGCGGCTGGTGCCCAGGTCATCCGACAGCGGCACCAGCGTGTGCGCGCTACCGGCATAGACGACGATGGCGGTCTGGCTGTCGCTGCGGTGTTTCAGCAGGTCGAGGACTTTCCGCCGCGCCTGTTCAAGGCGTGAGGGTGGGCTGTCTTCGGCGAGCATCGACGGGGTCAGTTCCAGCAGGATCACCAGCGGGTCGGCGGGGCGCTGGCGGGTTTCTTCCAGGCGCTGCCAACTCGGCCCGAGCAGGGCCAGCACGCCCAGCAACCAGGCCAGGCCGAGGGCGATCCACGGCAGTTTGCTGTCGTGGCCGCTGCCGCCGCCGAGCAGTACGCCGTGGAAGGCCGGCGGCAGGATCATCTGCCAGCGGCCGGCGCGTTTCTGCCGGTGCCAGAGTTTCCACAGCAGCCAGCCGAGCACGGGCAATAACAGCAGCCAGAGTGGGCGTAGCCAGTAGGGCCAGAGGTCGATCATCGGCGCCTCCGCAGGCGCAGGCGTTTCAGCCGTTCGCGCCATTCCGGGTGCGGCTGGAGAAAGTCCGGACGACGTAACAGGCGTTGCAGCAGCTTTTGCACCAGATGGTCGGGCCAGCGTTCGCGCAGCACCAACGCCAGGCTGAGCAGCAACGCCGCCGCCAGTGGCCAGGCATACAGCGCTTCGGCGGTCCGCGCCTGGGTTGGTTGTTGTTCCACCGGTTCCAGCAGGTCGAGGGTTTCGCCGATGGTCTTGAGTTCGGCGCCATCGCGGGCGCGGAAGTATTCGCCATGGGTGATCTGGGCGATTTCCCGCAGCGAGGCTTCGTCCAGGTCCAGGCTAGGGTTGAGCCCCAGTTGGCCAGCGGTGCCGTTTTCTTCGGCGCTGGCGCCGATGCCGATGGTGTAGATGCGGATGCTTTCCTGGGCCGCCAGCCGCGCCGCGGTCAGCGGGTGGATCTGCCCGCCGTTGTTGGCGCCGTCGGTGACCAGGATCAGCACGCGGCTGTCGGTCGGGCGCATCCGCAGGCGTTTCACGGCCAGGCCGATGGCGTCGCCGAGGGCGGTGTTCTTGCCGGCGATGCCGATCTGCGCCTCGTCGAGGAAGCTGCGCACGGTACGTCGGTCGAACGTCAGCGGCGCCTGCAGGTAGGCCTGGCTGCCGAACAGGATCAGCCCGACGCGGTCGCCTTCGCGGTGTTCGAGAAAGTCACCGAGCAGTTGTTTGACCAGCACCAGGCGGCTGACGTCTTCGCCTTCCCAGCTCATGTCGGGGAAGTCCATGGAGCCAGAGACATCCACCGCCACCAGCAAATCGCGCCCGCTGGCGGCCACCGGCAGCGGTTCGCCCAGCCATTGCGGGCGGGCGGCGGCCAGCAACAGCAGCAGCCAGATCAGCACGAACGGCGCCTGCTGACGCCAGGTCGGCAGGTTCAGCCGCGCGCGGCGACCGGCCAGGCCTTCCAGCTCGTCGAGGAAGCTGACTTTGAGCACCGGCTCGCCGCTGTCCGCGGCCGGCAGCACCAGGCGTGCCAGCCAGGGCAGCGGGAGCAGGGCGAAGACCCAGGGCCAGGCCAGTTCAAACATGCTTGCGAATCCAGGTTTCGACGGACTGGTTGAGTCCGGCGATGGCTTTGTCGTCCAGCCGGCATTCGGGCTTGTAGGCGCCTTCCACCAGCACCATCCAGCGCGTCAGCCCGGCGGCCGGGCAACGGTTGTCGAGAAATGCCAGCCACTGCCGGCCATTGAGGGTGTGGCTGTGGCTTTCCGGGTAGTGGTTGCGGCACAGGCGCTTGAGCAGCGCGTTGATCTGCTGCAGCCAGGCGCCGGCCGGCGCGCCGTCGTAGGGTTTGGGCAGCTGCGCCAGTTCGGCCAGGGCGGCGACGCGGATCGGGTCCAGCGGTTGCTCGGCGCGTGGCAACGGCGCTTTGCGCGGTCGCCAGTGGCGCAGCCGCCAGAGGCCCCAGCCCAGCAACGGCAGGATCAGCAGCAGCGCCCACCAGCCGGGGGCGGGGGGCCAGGCGCTGATCGGCTCGGGGGCGATCAGCGGTTGCAGTTGCGCCAGAGGGTTCATCGCGGCTTGCCGGCGCGTTGGGGGTCGAGGTATTCGCGCAATTGCTCGATCATTTCGCTCTGGGTGCTCAAGGGCATCAACACCACCCGCAGTTTCTGCGCGAGCAGTTCCCAGCGCGCGATCCGCGCTTCGCTCAGTTGACGGTAGCTCTGGCGCAGGTTGGCATCGAGGGTGTCCAACTCCAGTTGCGCGCCGCGCTGGGCGAAGCGCAGCAGGCCGGCGGCGGGCAGGGCGTGGTCGAGCGGGTCGGAGAGCGGCAGCAGGAGCAGGTCGCAATGCCGCGACAGCAGGCCCAGTTGCTGTTCGACGCTGGGGTTCAGCGCCCGCTCGTCGCAAATGATGATGGCCAGGCTGCCGGGACGCAGCACCTCGCGGGCGCGGCGCAGCGCGGTGCCGAGGTTGTCGCCCTGGGTCACGGCTTCGGTGTGCAGCGACTGATTGACCCGGGCCAGGCGGTTGAGCAGTTGCAGCAGGCTCTGCTTGCTGCGTCGCGGTTTGATTTCGTAGTGCTCGTTGTCGCCGAACACCAGGCCGCCGATCCGGTCGTTGTGGCCCAGCGCGGCCCAGCCGAACAGCGCCGCAGCCTGGGCGGCGAGCACCGACTTGAACATCAGGCCCGAGCTGAAGAACAGCCGCCGGCTTTGTTCGACGAGGATGAAGATCGGCCGCTCGCGCTCTTCGTGGAACAGCTTGGTGTGCGGCTCCTGGGTGCGGGCGGTGACGCGCCAGTCGATGTTGCGCACGTCGTCGCCGGCCTGGTAGACCCGCACCTGGTCGAAGTCCACACCGCGCCCGCGCAGGCGCGAGTGGTGCAGGCCGACCAGCGGACTGCGCTGGCCGGGGGCGGAGAACAGGCGCACTTCACGCACCCGGTGACGCATCTCGATCAGCTCGGCGAGGCTGATGCGGATGCCGGGCGCGTTCAACAGTTGGCTGGGCATGGGGTCAGGCGACAGCGACGACGTCGAGGACGCGCTGGATCACCCGGTCCTGGTCGATACCGGCGGCCTCGGCTTCGAAAGAAAGAATGACGCGGTGACGCAGCACGTCGAACAGCACCGCCTGGATATCTTCCGGGCTGACGAAGTCGCGCCCGGCCAGCCAGGCGTGGGCCCGGGCGCAGCGGTCAAGGGCGATCGAGCCGCGCGGGCTGGCGCCGTAGGCGATCCAGTCACCCAGCTCGGCGTCGTACTTGGCGCCGTTGCGGGTGGCCATGACCAGTTGCACCAGGTACTCCTCCACCGCGTCGGCCATGTACAGGCCGAGGATTTCCTTGCGGGCGGCGAAGATCGCCTGCTGGGTGACCCGGCGTTCCGGCTTGGTTTCGCCGTTGAGGGCTTCGCCGCGGGCTTGCGACAGAATGCGTCGCTCCACCGAGGCGTCCGGGAAGCCGATCTTCACGTGCATCAGGAAACGGTCGAGCTGGGCTTCGGGCAGCGGGTAGGTGCCTTCCTGCTCGATCGGGTTTTGCGTAGCCATCACCAGGAACAGCGGCGACAGCTCGTAGGTGCTGCGGCCGACGCTGACCTGGCGCTCGGCCATGGCTTCGAGCAGCGCCGATTGCACCTTGGCCGGGGCCCGGTTGATTTCGTCGGCGAGCACCAGGTTGTGGAAGATCGGCCCCTGCTGGAACACGAAGCTGCCGGTCTCCGGCCGATAGATTTCGGTGCCGGTGATGTCGGCGGGGAGCAGGTCGGGGGTGAACTGGATGCGATGGAACTGCGCCTCGATCCCGTCGGCCAGTTGCTTGATGGCCTTGGTCTTGGCAAGGCCCGGTGCGCCTTCGACCAGCATGTGGCCGTCGGCCAGGAGCACGATCAGCAGGCGTTCAACCAGTTTTTCCTGGCCAAGGATCTGGGTTGAAAGAAAGGTGCGCAGCGCGACCAGCGCTTCACGGTGTTCCATCGTCGACGGTTCCTGGAATGACGCGCGGGGCCGGCGAACGGCCCCGGGCAGGGGTTGATACTTTAATCCATCCGTGGGGTCGCCGACTAACGGTGCCGGGGGAAATTCTTCGGGGGCAGATCGCGGCAAGGGGCCGGGCGCGCTGCCCGGCCCTGTTGCACTCAGCGCTCGCTGACGAAGGTGCCGGTGCCGTCGAGGATCACGCGCAGGGCCTGTTCGATTTCATCCGCGTCGATGCTGGCGCTCTCCAGGCGGATTTCCAGCACATCGTCTTCGAACAGGTCGGTAGACCCGGCCGCCAGCTCGACCAGCAGGCGGGTGTCGCTGAGTGTCACCTTCAGGTCGCGGACGGTGGCGCCTTCTTCGTCGAGCATGAGGTCCACTCTGTCTTCGTGCGGGTAGCGGCTGATGATGAACAACTGGTTCTTGTCGCTTTGGCAGCCGACGGTGGCCAGGTTGTCTTCTTCATCATCGCAAGGGTTGGCGAAGGCCAGTTGGGCGGTCAGTTGCATGGGCGGCTCGATAAAGGAATTGAAACGCGAGTGTGCCAGTGTTCGCCCACGGGATAAATCTTCCGTTGCTCCTCGTTGTCCGAATATGTCGCAGCGCCGCAAGCAGGGCCGGGTGGGCTGTCGTTAAGCTGCGTTGTCGATGGACACCCGTAAAGACGCAGCCGGCTTCAGTGGCAGTGGTTTTTGCAGATGTCCATCCCGGTGTGACCAGTCGGTCATCCCGGCACCCGCTCTTTCGGATTTCCTCTGCGCTTTGCCCGTCATTGGCTATGGTTGATGCGGGATAAAGCGGACACGCGCGACGCTTCACCCAATAACAAAGCCCAAGCGGAGTACCACAGATGGCGTTCTTCACCGCAGCCAGCAAAGCCGACTTCCAGCATCAACTGAAAGCGGCCCTGGCCCAGCACATCAGCGAGCAGGCACTGCCACAAGTGGCGCTGTTCGCCGAGCAGTTCTTCGGCATCATCTCTCTGGACGAACTGACCCAGCGGCGCCTGTCCGACCTGGTCGGTTGCACCCTCTCTGCCTGGCGCATGATCGAGCGCTTCGATCACAGCCAACCTCAGGTCAACGTCTACAACCCCGATTACGAGCGTCATGGCTGGCAGTCGACCCACACCGCCGTGGAAGTTCTGCACCATGACCTGCCGTTCCTGGTCGACTCGGTGCGTACCGAGCTGAATCGTCGCGGCTACAGCATCCACACCCTGCAGACTACGGTGCTGAGCACGCGTCGCGGGGTCAAGGGCGAACTGCTGGAAATCCTGCCCAAGGGCACCCACGGCGAGGACGTGCTGCAAGAGTCGCTGATGTACCTGGAGATCGACCGCTGCGCCAACAACACCGAACTCGGCGTGCTGACCCATGAGTTGACCCAGGTGCTGGCCGAAGTGCGCGTCGCCGTGGCCGACTTCGAGCCGATGAAGGCCAAGGTCCGCGACTTGCTGGCGCTGGTGGAGCAGACCCCGTATGCCCCGGCGCAAACCGAGAAATCCGAGATCCAGAGCTTCCTGGAATGGCTGGTGGGCAACCACTTCACCTTCCTCGGCTATGAAGAATTCGTGGTCAACGGCGATGCCCAGGGCGGCCAGCTGGTCTACGACGAGCAGTCGTTCCTCGGCCTGACCCGCCTGCTGCGCGCCGGCCTGACCACCGAAGACCTGCGTATCGAAGACTACGCGGTCAACTACCTGAACGAACCGCTGCTGCTGTCCTTCGCCAAGGCCGCTCACCCGAGCCGCGTGCACCGTCCGGCTTACCCGGATTACGTGTCGATCCGCCAGCTCGACGCCGACGGCAAGGTCATCAAGGAATGCCGCTTCATGGGTCTGTACACCTCGTCGGTGTACGGCGAGAGCGTGCACCAGATCCCGTACATTCGCGGCAAGGTCGCCGAAGTCGAGCGCCGTTCGGGCTTCGACGCCAAGGCGCACCTGGGCAAGGAACTGGCCCAGGTCCTCGAAGTGCTGCCGCGCGACGACCTGTTCCAGACCCCGGTGGACGAGCTGTTCAGCACCGTCATGTCCATCGTGCAGATCCAGGAGCGCAACAAGATCCGCGTGTTCCTGCGCAAAGACCCGTACGGTCGCTTCTGCTACTGCCTGGCCTACGTTCCGCGTGACATCTACTCCACCGAAGTGCGGCAGAAGATCCAGCAGGTCCTGATGGAGCGCCTGAAGGCCAGCGACTGCGAGTTCTGGACCTTCTTCTCCGAATCGGTGCTGGCGCGGGTGCAACTGATCCTGCGGGTCGATCCGAAGAACCGCATCGATATCGACGCCAAACAACTGGAAAACGAAGTGATCCAGGCCTGCCGTTCGTGGCAGGACGACTACGCCGCGCTGACCGTCGAGAACTTCGGCGAAGCCCAGGGCACCAACGTCCTGGCGGACTTCCCGAAAGGCTTCCCGGCCGGCTACCGCGAGCGTTTCGCCGCGCACTCGGCGGTGGTGGACATGCAGCACCTGCTCAACCTGTCCGAGGGCAAGCCGCTGGTGATGAGCTTCTACCAGCCGCTGACCCAGACCGGTAAACAGCTGCTGCACTGCAAGCTGTACCACGCCGATACCCCGCTGGCCCTGTCGGACGTGCTGCCGATCCTGGAAAACCTCGGCCTGCGCGTGCTGGGCGAGTTCCCGTATCGCCTGCGCCACAGCAATGGCCGCGAGTTCTGGATTCATGACTTCGCCTTCACCACCGCCGAGGGCGTCGAGCTGGATATCCAGCAACTCAACGACACCCTGCAGGACGCCTTCGTCCACATCGTCAACGGCGATGCGGAAAACGACGCCTTCAACCGCCTGGTGCTGACCGCCGGCCTGCCGTGGCGCGACGTGGCGCTGCTGCGCGCCTACGCCCGCTACCTCAAGCAGATCCGTCTGGGCTTCGACCTCGGCTACATCGCCAGCACCCTGAACAACCACACCGACATCGCCCGCGAGCTGACCCGCCTGTTCAAGACCCGCTTCTACCTGGCGCGCAAGCTCACCAGCGAAGACCTCGATGACAAGCAGCAGCGTCTGGAACAGGCGATTCTCACGGCACTGGACGACGTCCAGGTGCTCAACGAAGACCGCATCCTGCGGCGCTACCTGGACCTGATCAAGGCGACCCTGCGCACCAACTTCTATCAGCCGGATGCCAACGGTCAGAACAAGTCCTACTTCAGCTTCAAGTTCAACCCCAAGCTCATCCCCGAACTGCCAAAACCGGTGCCGCGCTTCGAGATCTTCGTCTACTCGCCGCGGGTTGAAGGCGTGCACCTGCGCTTCGGCAACGTGGCGCGGGGCGGCCTGCGCTGGTCGGACCGCGAGGAAGACTACCGCACCGAAGTGCTGGGCCTGGTAAAAGCCCAGCAGGTGAAGAACTCGGTGATCGTGCCGGTGGGCGCCAAGGGCGGCTTCCTGCCGCGTCGCCTGCCGCTGGGCGGCAGCCGTGATGACATCGCCGCCGAAGGTATCGCCTGCTACCGCATCTTCATCTCCGGTCTGCTGGACATCACCGACAACCTCAAGGACGGCGGCGTGGTGCCACCGGCCAACGTGGTGCGGCATGACGAAGACGATCCGTACCTGGTGGTGGCTGCCGACAAAGGCACCGCGACCTTCTCCGACATCGCCAACGGCATCGCCATCGACTACGGCTTCTGGCTCGGCGACGCCTTCGCCTCGGGCGGCTCGGCCGGCTACGACCACAAGAAAATGGGCATCACCGCCCGTGGCGCCTGGGTCGGCGTGCAGCGCCACTTCCGCGAACGCGGCATCAACGTGCAAAAAGACAGCATCACCGTGGTCGGCGTCGGCGACATGGCCGGCGACGTGTTCGGCAACGGCTTGCTGATGTCCGAGACCCTGCAACTGGTGGCGGCCTTCAACCACCTGCACATCTTTATCGACCCTAATCCGGACCCGGCCACCAGCTTCGCCGAGCGCAAGCGCCTGTTCGACCTGCCGCGTTCGGCCTGGAGCGACTACGACACCAGCATCATGTCCGAGGGTGGCGGCATCTTCACGCGCAGCGCGAAGAGCATCGCCATCACCCCGCAGATGAAGGAACGCTTCGCCATCGAAGCCGACAAGCTGACCCCGACCGAGCTGCTCAACGCACTGCTCAAAGCGCCGGTGGACCTGCTGTGGAACGGCGGTATCGGCACTTACGTCAAGTCCAGCAGCGAAAGCCACGCCGATGTCGGCGACAAGGCCAACGACGCGCTGCGGGTCAACGGTAACGAGCTGCGCTGCAAGGTAGTGGGCGAGGGCGGCAACCTGGGCATGACCCAGCTTGGCCGGGTCGAGTTCGGCCTGAATGGCGGCGCCACCAACACCGACTTCATCGACAACGCCGGTGGCGTGGACTGCTCCGACCACGAGGTCAACATCAAGATCCTGCTCAACGAAGTGGTGCAGGCCGGCGACATGACCGAGAAACAGCGCAACCAGTTGCTCGGCAGCATGACCGACGAAGTGGCCGCGCTGGTGCTGGGCAACAACTACAAACAGACCCAGGCCCTGTCCCTGGCCGCGCGCCGGGCAAGAGAGCGCATTGCCGAGTACAAACGCCTGATGGCCGACCTGGAAAGCCGCGGCAAGCTGGACCGGGCGATCGAGTTCCTGCCGTCGGAAGAGCAACTGGCCGAACGCCTGGCGGCCAACCAGGGCCTGAGCCGTGCCGAACTGTCGGTGCTGATCTCCTACAGCAAGATCGACCTCAAGGAAGCCCTGCTCAAGTCGCTGGTGCCGGATGACGACTACCTGACCCGCGACATGGAGACCGCATTCCCGCCGTCGCTGGTGCACAAGTTCGCCGACGCCATGCGCCGCCACCGCCTGAAGCGCGAGATCGTCAGCACCCAGATCGCCAACGACCTGGTCAACAACATGGGCATCACCTTCGTCCAGCGCCTGAAAGAGTCCACCGGCATGAGCCCGGCGAACGTGGCTGGGGCATATGTGATCGTGCGTGACATCTTCCACCTGCCGCACTGGTTCCGTCAGATCGAAGCGCTGGATTACCAGGTGCCGGCGGAAGTCCAGCTGACCCTGATGGACGAACTGATGCGCCTGGGCCGCCGCGCGACCCGCTGGTTCCTGCGCAGCCGCCGCAACGAGCAGGACGCCGGGCGTGACGTCGCGCACTTCGGTCCACAGATCGCCGCGCTGGGCCTGAAACTCGACGAACTGCTCGAAGGCCCGACCCGCGACCGCTGGCAGACCCGCTACCAGAGCTTTGTCGAAGCCGGCGTGCCGGAATTGCTGGCCCGCATGGTCGCAGGCACCACGCACCTGTACACCTTGCTGCCGATCATCGAGGCGTCCGACGTCACCGGCCACGACCCGGCACAGGTGGCCAAGGCGTTCTTCGCCGTGGGCAGTGCGTTGGAGCTGACCTGGTACCTGCAGGAAATCAGCAACCTGCCGGTGGAAAACAACTGGCAGGCCCTGGCCCGCGAAGCGTTCCGCGACGATATCGACCTGCAACAGCGCGCGATCACTATTTCCGTGCTGCAAATGGCCGATGCCCCGGACGACATGGACGCCCGCGTGGCGCTGTGGATGGAGCAGCACCGGGTGATGGTCGAGCGCTGGCGCGCCATGCTCGACGACCTGCGCGCCGCGACCGGCACCGATTACGCCATGTACGCGGTCGCCAACCGCGAGTTGGTGGACCTGGCGTTGAGCGGGCAGGCGACGGTATTGCCTTCCTGAGGTGTGAGCTGAAATGAAAAAGCCCCGGCAGTGATGCCGGGGCTTTTTTGTGGGCCGTCTCGCTGGCAATGCATACACCGGACCTTGTGGGAGCAAGCTGGCTTGCCAGCGATGACAACCTTGAGATCCCAACAAAATCAGCGTTTTACTTGAACCGCCGCTCCACCCCTTTCTCCACCAGAATCTTCGCCGAAATCTCTTCCACCGAGAAATGCGTGGAATTGATATTCGGAATATTCTCCCGGCGGAACAGATTCTCCACTTCGCGCACTTCGAACTCGCACTGGGCGAAGCTGGCGTAGCGGCTGTTGGGCTTGCGCTCGTGACGAATGGCGGTCAGGCGGTCCGGGTCGATGGTCAGGCCGAACAGCTTGTGCTGATGATTTTTCAAGGCCGTCGGCAGTTGCAGGCGCTCCATATCATCTTCGGTCAGCGGATAGTTCGCGGCGCGAATACCGAATTGCATGGCCATGTACAGACAAGTCGGGGTTTTGCCGCAGCGGGACACGCCAACCAGGATCAGGTCGGCCTTGTCGTAGTAGTGGGTGCGAGCGCCGTCGTCGTTGTCGAGGGCGAAGTTGACCGCTTCGATGCGCTCCATGTAGTTGGAGTTGCCGCCGATCGAGTGGGATTTGCCTACCGAGTACGACGAATGGGCGGTCAACTCCTGCTCCAGCGGGGCCAGGAAGGTCGAGAAGATGTCGATCATGAAGCCGTTCGAGGTGGCCAGGATCTCGCGGATGTCCTGGTTGACGATGGTGTCGAAGATGATCGGGCGCATGCCGTCACGCTCAGCGGCGGCGTTGATTTGCTGTACCATGACGCGCGCTTTTTCCACGCTATCGATGTAGGGTCGCGTGAATTTATTGAACGGAATGTTCTCGAACTGAGCCAGAAGACTTTGCCCGAGGGTCTCCGCCGTGATGCCGGTGCCGTCGGAAATGAAGAAAGCAGATCGTTTCATTTGCGCCATGGGCCTTAAGCTGGTGACGAATCTTGGATATGATAGGTTCGGTTTGCCGAACGAGATCGTCGGCATTCTCACTTATTTTCCAGGTCCAGGCCACAAGCGCCCGGTCGATCCCACAGGGGTACGCCGGCGTCCTGAGCTTTTCCAACACAGTTAGTGGAGAGATCACCTTGGTAGAGTACGTAGTTTCCCTCGATAAGCTCGGCGTCCATGATGTGGAGCACGTGGGGGGCAAGAACGCATCCCTCGGCGAGATGATCAGTAACCTCGCGGGCGCCGGTGTATCGGTCCCTGGCGGCTTTGCCACTACGTCTCAGGCGTACCGTGATTTCCTCGAACAGAGCGGTTTGAACGATCAGATCCACGCCGCGCTCGACGCGCTGGACGTGGATGACGTCAACGCCCTGGCCAAGACCGGTGCGCAGATTCGTCAGTGGGTCATGGATGCCGAGTTCCCGGCGCGGCTCGATGCGGAAATCCGCACCGCCTTCGCCGAAATGGCCCAGGGCAACGACAACATGGCCGTCGCCGTGCGTTCGTCCGCCACCGCCGAAGACCTGCCGGACGCTTCCTTCGCCGGCCAGCAAGAAACCTTCCTGAACATCCGCGGCGTGGACAACGTGATCCGCGCGGCCAAGGAAGTGTTCGCTTCCCTATTCAATGACCGTGCCATTTCCTACCGCGTGCACCAGGGCTTCGATCACAAACTGGTCGCCCTGTCCGCCGGCGTGCAGCGCATGGTCCGTTCGGAAACCGGAACGGCGGGTGTGATGTTCACCCTCGACACCGAATCGGGCTTCCGTGACGTGGTCTTCATCACCGGCGCCTACGGCCTGGGTGAAACCGTGGTCCAGGGCGCGGTCAACCCGGACGAGTTCTACGTTCACAAGAACACCCTCGAAGCCGGTCGCCCGGCCATCCTGCGTCGCAACCTGGGCAGCAAGGCGATCAAGATGATCTACGGCGACGAAGCCAAGGCCGGTCGTTCGGTCAAGGTGGTCGACGTGGACCGCGCCGACCGCGCCCGTTTCTGCCTGAGCGACGCCGAAGTGGCCGAACTGGCCAAGCAGGCGATGATCATCGAGAAGCACTACCAGCGTCCGATGGACATCGAGTGGGCCAAAGACGGCGACGACGGCAAGCTGTACATCGTTCAGGCCCGTCCTGAAACCGTGAAGAGCCGCTCCAGCGCCAACGTCATGGAACGCTACCTGCTGAAGGAAAAGGGCACCGTTCTGGTTGAAGGCCGTGCCATTGGCCAGCGCATCGGCGCCGGCAAAGTTCGCGTGATCCACGACGTTTCCGAGATGGACAAGGTCCAGCCGGGCGACGTGCTGGTTTCCGACATGACCGACCCGGACTGGGAACCGGTCATGAAGCGCGCCAGCGCCATCGTCACCAACCGCGGTGGTCGTACCTGCCACGCGGCGATCATCGCCCGTGAGCTGGGTATCCCGGCCGTGGTCGGTTGCGGCAACGCCACCCAGGTTCTTAAAGACGGCCAGGGCGTCACCGTTTCCTGCGCCGAAGGCGATACCGGTTTCATCTTCGAAGGTGAACTGGGCTTCGACATCCGTCAGAACTCGGTCGACGCCATGCCTGATCTGCCGTTCAAGATCATGATGAACGTCGGTAACCCGGACCGCGCCTTCGACTTCGCCCAGTTGCCCAACGCCGGTGTCGGCCTGGCGCGTCTGGAGTTCATCATCAACCGCATGATCGGCGTGCACCCCAAGGCGCTGCTGAACTACGCGGGCCTGCCGCAAGAGCTGAAAGAGAGCGTCGACAAGCGCATCGCCGGCTACAACGACCCGGTCGAGTTCTACGTCGAGAAGCTGGTCGAGGGCATCAGCACCCTGGCCGCAGCGTTCTGGCCGAAGAAGGTCATCGTTCGCCTGTCCGACTTCAAGTCCAACGAATACGCCAACCTGATCGGCGGCAAGCTGTACGAGCCGGAAGAAGAGAACCCGATGCTGGGCTTCCGCGGTGCCTCGCGTTACATCAGCGAGTCGTTCCGTGACTGCTTCGACCTGGAATGCCGTGCGCTCAAGCGTGTTCGCGATGTCATGGGCCTGACCAACGTCGAGATCATGGTGCCGTTCGTGCGTACCCTGGGCGAAGCCAGCCAGGTCGTCGACCTGCTCGCCGAGAAAGGCCTGGGCCGTGGTGTCAACGGTCTGCGCGTGATCATGATGTGCGAACTGCCGTCCAACGCCATCCTGGCCGAGGAATTCCTCGAGTACTTCGATGGTTTCTCCATCGGTTCCAACGACCTGACCCAGCTCACCCTGGGCCTGGACCGTGACTCGGGCATCATCGCGCACCTGTTCGACGAGCGTAATCCGGCGGTCAAGAAGCTGCTGTCCAATGCCATCCAGGCCTGTAACAAGGCCGGCAAGTACATCGGCATCTGCGGTCAGGGCCCTTCGGACCACCCTGACCTGGCCAAATGGCTGATGGAGCAGGGCATCGAAAGCGTCTCGCTGAACCCGGACTCGGTACTGGAAACCTGGTTCTTCCTGGCTGAAGGTCAGAACGCGAACTGATCGCGGGTACTGGAGCGGTCGTCTGCGCAAGTCCGGCAGCGACCGCTTCAACGGTTTCATCCAGGGCGGGTCCATTGACGGACGCGCCCTTTTTTGTGCAAGAACCCCTATGCAAAGCAGCAGTAGTCTTTTTCCCGTGGCCTTGCTCAGGGCCGAACGTTGCGGCGACCTGAGCGAGGACGTGTACCGCCTGAAGGCCGGCAACAGCCCTGACCGGAGTGTCGAGCTGGCGTTGACCCGCCTTGGCATGGCCGATCAGAACGATGTGCGCGGCGCGCCCGTCATCCTTCTGCATGGCAGTTTTTCCAACCGGCGTTTCTGGTTTTCGCCCAAAGGCATCGGCCTGGGCGCTCATCTGGCGCGGGCGGGTTTCGATGTGTGGATTCCGGAAATGCGCGGCCATGGCCTGTCGCCACGCAACCGCGATTACCGCTACAACCGTGTTGCCGACTACGCCAGCTACGACCTTCCGGCCATTGCCGCGTTCGTTAACGAGCAAACCGGCCGGCCCGCACACTGGCTCGGCCACTCATTGGGCGGCACGACCCTGGCGGCGGCGCTCGGTGGGCGCTATTTGAATGAAGAACTGATCGCCAGCGCGGCGTTTTTCGGCACCCAGGTCAGCCGTACCTATTGGCCGCTGAAGATTCCGCCGGTGGAGTGGGGCGGCCGCGTGCTGCTCAAGCGCTTTGCCCATCTGTCCGGTTCGCGCCTCAAGCGTGGTCCGGAAGACGAGCCGATCGGCCTGGCCATCGAAAGCATGCGCTGGTTCGGTCTTTTCGGTCGTTTCGGCGACAAGGAGCGGAACTGGTGGGCTGGTCTGGCCGAGGTTCAGGTGCCGGTACTGGCAGTGGCAGGCGCGGGTGATCATCAGGATCCGGTGTGGGCGTGCCGCAAGCTGTTCGAGCAGATCGGCAGCGAGCACAAACGTTTTCTGCGGCTGGGCCAGGAAGACGGGTTCGACAACTTCGGACATGTGGATATGCTGGTTAGCAAGCCCGCGCAGACGCAAGTCTGGCCGCTGGTGGAGCGCTGGTTGAGCGATCCGCTGGCGATGACGGGGCAAGAAGCAGGCGTTTCTCCGGAGCCGGTTAGCGGCTAAGATGTGACGCTTGTCGGATTTCTGGTCACTTTATGTTTTCTGGGCGTTTTCCATGTTCGTTCCGCTCGAGCGTTTGATCAATCTCGAAGAAGGTTATCGCAGGACGTTCAGGGTCAACGGCCAGACGCTCCTGCTGTTGGTCGTGGACAATCGGCCGGTGCTGATCGAGGACCGTTGCCCGCATCAGGGCGCGCCGCTCAGTGCCGCGACGCTGGAAGGCGACCAACTGCGCTGCCCGCGTCACGGTCTGGCGTTCAGCCTGTCTTCGGGGCGAGCGGTGCAGCCGGGGTGTCCGGGGTTGAACATGTTCACATTGGCGTATGAGGGTGACCGCGTTGGAATCGACGTGTAGCCTGGGTCTAGGCTCTGTATGAAAAACCTTGATACTCGGTGATGCTGCGTTGAAAACAGCCTTGCCTGACCTTCGTCTCAAGGCTTTTCATACAGAGCCTAAAGCCGTATTGCCAGGCTTCGTCTGTTTCAATGATCGTGTGAGTTCCGACATCCATTTCTTGATCAATGACAGGAGTTTCTCATGCATTACGTAACGCCCGATTTGTGCGACGCCTACCCTGAGCTGGTCCAGGTGCTGGAGCCGATGTTCAGCAACTTCGGCGGCCGCGATTCGTTCGGCGGTGAGATCGTCACCATCAAGTGCTTCGAGGACAACTCGCTGGTCAAGGAGCAGGTCGATCTCGACGGCAAGGGCAAGGTCCTGGTGGTCGACGGCGGCGGTTCGCTGCGCCGCGCGCTGTTGGGCGACATGCTTGCCGAAAAGGCCGCCAAAAATGGTTGGGAAGGGCTGGTGATCTACGGCTGCGTGCGTGACGTGGATGTCCTGGCGCAGACCGATGTGGGCGTGCAGGCGCTGGCCAGCCACCCGATGAAGACCGACAAGCGTGGCATCGGCGACCTGAACGTCGCGGTGACCTTCGCCGGCGTCACCTTCCGCCCGGGCGAGTACATCTATGCCGACAACAACGGCGTGATCGTTTCGCCAAGTCCGCTGAAGATGCCCGAGTAACCACTTAAAACAGGTCGATGGAGTAAGGATGTTCGAGGAAGAAAACGCGCAGTGGGGGCTGGTTCATGCCCTGGTTCTCGATGGCAGGGGCGGTGCGCGTTCCATCGCTCGGACTGAACTGGACGATCTGGTCCTGCAGCCGGAGCAGAGTCTCTGGCTGCACTGGGACCGCGGTCATCCGCAAACCCAGACCTGGCTGCGCCAGGACAGCGGCCTGAATCAGTTCGCCTGCGACCTGCTGCTGGAAGAAAACACCCGACCGCGGCTGTTGCCGCTGCCCGACGCGCAAATGCTGTTGTTCCTGCGCGGTATCAACCTCAATCCCGGCGCCGAGCCTGAAGACATGGTCTCGGTGCGTATCTTTGCCCAGGCCCAGCGGGTGATTTCCCTGCGTTTGCGGCCGTTGCGGGCTACCGACGAACTGCTGCAACAACTGGATGAAGGGCTCGGTCCGAAGACCGCCTCCGAGTTGCTGCTGACCCTTGCCCAGTTGCTCACCGACAAGGTGCAGGCGGTGGTGTCCGACCTTTCCGAACAGGTCGATATCGAGGAAGAAAAGCTCGAGGCCGACGACCGCTATGCCCCGGAACATGGCGACCTGCAGCAGATGCGCCGCCGCGCCGCAGGCTTGCGCCGGTTCCTCGCGCCGCAGCGGGAAATCTACGCGCAACTGGCGCGCAACAAGTGGCCGTGGTTCGTCGAAGACGACGCCGACTACTGGAACGAGCTCAACAACAGCCTGACCCGCTATCTGGAAGAGCTGGAGCTGACCCGCGAGCGGGTGGCGCTGGTGCTGGAGAGCGAGGACCGGCGCTTGAGCGAGCGGATGAACCGCACCATGTACCGTTTCGGCATCATTACCTGCATCTTCCTGCCCATGAGCTTCGTCACCGGGCTGCTGGGCATCAACGTTGGCGGCATTCCCGGCTCCGAGAGCCCCTATGGCTTCCTGTTCGCCAGTTTTCTGGTGCTGGGGCTGGCCTTGGGCCAATGGTGGCTGTTCCGCCGCCTGCGTTGGGTCTGAGAGCGCTGACGTGTCGATTTCCTCCCTGACCTCTGTACGAATTGTTCATGTGACCCATGGGACGAGCGTCTCGTCTTTGACTGACATTGCGCGAGGTGCCCATGCACGATCCGTTTGAACAATCCCTGCGAGACATGCTCAACGCGTCGCCGTCCGGTCAGGACCGCGATGACGATGCCTGCCTCGGGCGTGTCCTGAAAACCGCCAACCGTCAGGTCGGCGCCGGCGATCTGTTCAGCCTGCTTGGCCGCTGGAGCCAGGCGCTGATGATCGCCATCAATAATGGCTCGGCGCACGTTGCGCCGGTTCGCCGCACCGCTTCCGTCCGTAAAGCTGATAAGGCCGATTGAATATGGAACTTGATCTCTGGACCCAGAGCCTGGTCACCGCGATGACCGCGTTGTGGACCAAAGTCGCGAACTTCATCCCGAATCTGTTTGGCGCGCTGGTTGTCGTTCTGCTTGGCTTCGTTGTCGCCAAGCTGCTCGACACCCTGCTGTCCAAACTGCTTGCCAAAATTGGCCTCGATCGCCTGATGGGCGGCACCGGCCTGACCAAGATGCTCAGCCGGGTCGGTATCCAGGTGCCGATTTCGACCCTGATCGGCAAGATCGTCTATTGGTTCATCCTGCTGGTGTTCCTGGTCTCGGCTGCCGAGTCCCTGGGCCTTGAGCGCGTCTCGGCGACCCTGGACATGCTTGCCCTGTACCTGCCAAAAGTCTTTGGCGGGGCGCTGGTGCTGCTGGTCGGCGTACTGCTGGCTCAGGTGGTCAACGGTCTGGTGCGTGGCGCCGCCGAAGGCATCGGCCTGGAGTACGCCACGGGCGTTGGGCGCATCGCCCAGGGCCTGGTGATCGTCATCAGCATTTCGGTGGCCATCAGCCAGCTCGAAGTGAAAACCGACCTGCTCAACCACGTGATCGTCATCGGTCTGATTACCGTTGGTCTGGCCGTTGCGCTGGCAATGGGCCTGGGCAGCCGTGAAATTGCCGGGCAGATTCTTGCCGGCATCTACGTGCGCGAGCTCTATCAGGTGGGCCAGCAGGTGCAGATTGGAGACGTCGAAGGGCAGATCGAAGAGATCGGGACGGTCAAGACAGTCGTGCTGACGGATGACGGCGAGCTGGTTTCGCTGTCCAACCGCACGCTGCTGGAACAGCGGGTCAATAGCCGCTGACCGGGCAAATCCTGCTACTGTATGCCGCCGCAAAATGGCCCCGTCCGGGCTGGCGGCGACGAATACCTGACTGTCGGCCTGATTTTTTTTGAATAAAGTCCACTCGTTGCCCATGCGTTACGACCCCCGCGAGCTCACCGATGAGGAGCTTGTGGCGCGTTCGCATGAGGAACTATTTCATGTTACCCGCGCCTATGAAGAGCTCATGCGGCGCTATCAGCGAACCCTTTTTAACGTCTGTGCACGTTATCTCGGGAACGATCGCGATGCCGACGATGTCTGTCAGGAGGTGATGCTGAAGGTGCTCTACGGTTTGAAGAACTTCGAAGGTAAATCGAAGTTCAAGACCTGGCTCTACAGCATTACCTATAACGAGTGCATTACCCAGTATCGCAAGGAGCGGCGTAAGCGTCGGTTGATGGATGCCTTGAGTCTGGATCCGGTTGAAGAGGCCTCTGAAGAGAAGTCTCCGAAGCCAGAAGAGAAGGGCGGACTGGACAGATGGTTGATTCACGTGAATCCCATTGACCGTGAAATTCTGGTGCTACGATTTGTCGCAGAACTCGAATTTCAGGAAATTGCCGACATCATGCATATGGGCTTGAGCGCGACGAAAATGCGCTACAAGCGTGCGCTGGACAAGCTACGAGAGAAATTTTCCGGGCAGGTTGAAACTTAGTCTGTCGGAAAATTCTCTAACGGTTTGGCGAGTTCTGCTAGACTTGCCGACGAGTTGTCCCCCTGAGTTGTGGGACTGCTTAACTATCACCAGATGGGGATTTAACGGATGAAATTGAAAAACACCTTGGGCTTGGCCATTGGTTCTCTTGTTGCCGCAACTTCGCTCGGCGCTCTGGCACAAGGCCAAGGCGCGGTCGAGGTCGAAGGCTTCTACAAGAAAGAATACTTCGACAGCCAGCGCGACTTCAAAAACGACGGCAACCTGTTCGGTGGTTCGATCGGTTACTTCCTGACCGACGACGTTGAACTGCGTCTGGGCTATGACGAAGTTCATAACGCCCGTGGCGAAGATGGCAAGAACATCAAGGGTTCGAACACCGCCCTGGATGCTCTGTACCACTTCAACAACCCAGGCGACCTGGTGCGTCCATACGTATCCGCTGGTTTCTCTGACCAGAGCATCGGCCAGACCGGTCGCGGTGGCCGTAACGGCTCCACCTTCGCCAACCTGGGCGCTGGTGCCAAGCTGTACTTCACCGACAACTTCTACGCCCGTGCTGGTGTTGAAGCTCAGTACAACATCGACCAAGGCGACACCGAGTGGGCGCCAAGCGTTGGTATCGGCCTGAACTTCGGTGGCGGCTCCAAGCCAGCCGCTGCTCCAGCACCTGCTCCAGTTGCTGACGTCTGCTCCGACAGCGACAACGACGGCGTTTGCGACAACGTCGACAAGTGCCCTGACACCCCAGCCAACGTTACCGTTGACGCTGATGGCTGCCCGGCTGTTGCCGAAGTCGTTCGCGTTGAGCTGGACGTCAAGTTCGACTTCGACAAGTCGGTCGTCAAGCCAAACAGCTACGGCGACATCAAGAACCTGGCTGACTTCATGAAGCAGTACCCGTCGACCACCACCACTGTTGAAGGTCACACTGACTCCGTCGGTCCTGACGCTTACAACCAGAAACTGTCCGAGCGTCGCGCTAGCGCCGTCAAGCAGGTTCTGACCGGTCAGTACGGTGTTGAGTCGAGCCGCGTTCAATCGGTTGGCTACGGTGAGTCCCGTCCGGTAGCTGACAACGCCACCGAAGCTGGTCGCGCTGTCAACCGTCGCGTTGAAGCTCAAGTAGAAGCTCAAGCCAAGTAATTGGTCTGACGCACTACTGAAAAGCCCGGCTCAGGCCGGGCTTTTCTTTGCCTGCGATTTACCCCCTCAGCCCGCCTCGCGCTCCAGTTCCAGGCTGGCGATCGCGCCACTCACGACCTCGCCGATGACCAGTATCGCCGGGCTCTTGAGCTCGAAGGCCGCGGCATCTACTGCCATGCACTGAAGCTGGCTGCGGCATTCCCGTTGCTGCGGTAGCGAAGCGTTTTCGATCATCGCCACCGGCGTCTCCTTGCTCATACCACCCGCCAACAGCCCTTGCTGGATATCGATCAGCCGGGCCACGCCCATGTACACCACCAGGGTCATGCCGCTTTGCGCCAGTGCCTGCCAGTTCAGGCTGCTGTCGTCCTGAGTGTGGGCGGTCACCAGCGTAACGCCGCGACTGACCCCGCGCAGGGTCAGCGGAATACCGCAGTGGGTTGCGCCAGCCAGACCGGCGGTAATGCCATTCACCAGTTCCACCTCGACACCGCGGGCCTGCAGCCATGCGGCTTCTTCGCCGCCCCGACCGAAGACGCAGGGATCGCCACCCTTGAGCCTGACCACGCAGCGCCCTTGGCGGGCGTGACGCAGCATCAGGCGCTGGATGAACGCTTGCGGCGTGGAGCGGCAGCCGCCGCGTTTGCCGACCCGGATCACCCGCGCCTGCGGGCAGTGCTCGAGGATTGTCGGGTTGACCAGATCATCGAGCATGACCACCTCGGCCTCGCGCAGCGCACGCACGGCCTTGAGGGTCAGCAACTCCGGGTCGCCGGGGCCGGCACCCACCAGCCAGATTTTTGCGTTCATGAGCAGTTCCTCGTCAGGTCAGGGGTTGTCAGGCCTTTAGCAGGCTGATCAGCAGTATCAGGTTGAGCAGCAACGACAGCAGCGCCAGGCCGCGCCAGACTTTCAGCGGCTCGCGCTCCAGCAACGGACGTGGGCGCAGGGCCTGGGGTTGGTGTTCGCCTTGTTCGAGCAGCAATAGCCATTGCTCGGCGGTTTCGAAGCGTTGCCGAGGGTCGCTGTTCAGCGCCTGCGCCAGGCTGCGCTCCAGCCAGTCCGGCAGGTCCGGGCGCAGCCGTGCGGCGCTGGCCGGTGTGCCGAAACGCGGGTGCTGGAAGGCTTCGATCTCGCCGTAGGGATAGTGGCCGGTGAGCAGGTAAAACAGGGTCACGCCTACCGCATAGAGATCCTGCTGCACGGTGGGGCCGTGTCCCTGAAAAGCTTCCGGGGCTATGAATGAAGGGGTTCCGGGCAGGTCGTGGGCACCGTCTTCGGAGAGCCCCGGGCAGTATGCGAGACCGAAATCCAGCAGGCGCACCTGGCCGTCATTGCCCAGGTGCAGGTTCTCCGGCTTGATGTCGCGGTGAAGAATATTGCGCCGGTGCAGCATGCCCACCGCGCGCAGGGTTTGCCGGGCGATGTCCAGCCACTGCGGCAGGGCCAGTAACCCCTGTTGTTCGACGTGCTGCGCCAGAGTCAGGCCGGGGTATTCGCGCATCAGGTAATACAGGTGCTGGCGCTGGCTGCCGGGGTGTACCTCGGGAAAGCTGCGCCCGGCGACCCGGCGCAGAAACCATTCCTCCATCAACAAGCCTTGCTGGGCCGCGACATCCTGGTCGCGGTTGGCGGGCAGGGTCTTGAGTAGCCAGGGTTGCTGCTGGCGGTCGCGAACCCTATACAGCAGCGACTGCCGGCTTCGGCCGAGCACACATTCCACCTGCCAGCCTTCGAATGTCTGGCCAGGGCGTAAAGCGGGCGGCAGCGGCCATTGCTGCAACTGCGCCAGGGTGTCGCCGAGGCTGTTTGCGCCGAGTTGTTCAACTCGCACCAGCACAGCGCTGGCGTTGTCCTGGCTGCCGGCCAGGTGGGCCATGCGCACCAGCGTGTTGCAGGCTTCCTCCAGGTCAGTTGCTTCACGCAGCACTGCGCCGATCTGCTGTTCGTTGAGCGTGCTCCAGACTCCGTCGCTCAGCATCACGAAACTTTCGTGGCAGCGCAGTTCGCCTTCCAGGTAGTCCACCAGCAGGTGCTCATCCAGTCCCAGCGCGCGCTTGAGCACGTGCTGCATGCCTGGCTGGTCCCAGACATGGTCCTGGCTGATGCGCTGCAAGTGGTCGGCGTGCCAGCGGTAGACCCGGCAGTCGCCGACATGGGCGAGGGTGAAACGCTGGCCGCGCAGCACCAGCGCACTCAGGGTGGTCAGCAGTGGCTGGCCGCCACCGTTGGCGCGCAGCCAGCGGTTCTGCGCCAGCAGCAGGCGGTCCAGCGCTTGTGCCACGCCCCAGGTGGGCGGCGTGGCGTAGTAGTCCAGCGCCAGCGATTGCAGGCTGGCCCGGGCCGCCAGCCCGCCGTCGGCGCACTGGCTGACACCGTCGGCGAGGGCGAACAGGTAGCCCTTGCTGGCGGCCAGCTCTGCCGCGGGGGTGACCAGTCGCGTGGCGTCCTGGTTTTCCTCTCGCGGACCGCTGGCGCTGGCCTGGGCGATGCTCAGTTGCAGGGCCATGGCCTCGGCTCAGACCCGCGCCGCGGTGACGGCGGCCGAGCCCCAGGTGGTGCGCCAGCGGCGTTTCACGCCATGCAGGCCGAACCACGCCAGTACGCCGAGGCTGGCGAACAGCCACAGGCCCAACTGATAGTCACCGCTGTACTGCTTGATGGTCCCCAGGCCCGCCGCCAGCAGGAAGCCGCCGATGCCGCCGGCCATGCCGATCAGCCCGGTCATCACGCCGATTTCCTGGCGGAAGCGCTGCGGCACCAGTTGGAACACCGCGCCGTTGCCGGCACCGAGACCGAGCATGGCGGAAACGAACAACGCCAGCGCCGCCACCGAGCTGGGCAGGTTGAAACCCACCGCCGCGATGCAGACAGCCGCCACGCTGTACATCGCCAGCAGGGTGCGAATGCCGCCGAAACGGTCGGCCAGCGCGCCGCCCAGCGGGCGCATCAGGCTGCCGGCGAAGACGCAGGCAGCGGTGTAGTAACCGGCCTTGACCGGGTCGAGCCCGTACTGGTCGTTGAAATAGCCGGGCAGGGCGCTGGCCAGGCCGATGAAGCCGCCGAAGGTCACGCTGTAGAAGAACATGAACCACCAGCTGTCGCGGTCGCCGAGGGCCTTGAGGTAATCGGCCACGGCCTTGGGCTTGGGCCGTTGCGGAGCGTTGCGCGCCAGCAGGGCGAACAGCACCAGGGTCAACAGCAGTGGCAACACGGCGAAGCCGAACACGTTGTTCCAGCCGAAGCTGGCGGCCAGCACCGGCGCCAGCAGTGCGGCGAACACGGTGCCGGAGTTGCCCGCGCCGGCAATGCCCATGGCCTTGCCCTGGTGCTGTGGCGGATACCACTGCGAAGCCAGCGGCAGCGACACCGCGAAAGAGGCCCCGGCAACCCCGAGGAACACCCCGAGCAGCAGGGCGTCGCCGTAGCTGTGGATGCCCAGCTTCCAGGCGCAGAACAGCGCGACGATGACGATCACCTGGCCGATCAGCCCGGCGGTCTTCGGCGACAGGCGATCCACCAGCACGCCCATGACGAAGCGCAACACTGCACCGGCGAGAATCGGCGTGGCGACCATCAGCCCGCGCTGTTGCGTGGTCAATTGCAGGTCGGCGGCAATCTGCACCGCCAGCGGTCCGAGCAGGTACCAGACCATGAAGCTCAGGTCGAAATACAGGAACGCGGCAAACAGGGTCGGGACATGCCCGGATTTCCAGAAGCTTGTATTCATGGGACACCTCACGGGGCTGAAACAAAAAAACGCCGCTTCCCGGCTCGCGTTGGGGGCGAGGGGGAGAGCGACGTCTTTGTCGAATGTTTGGGGGCAACCGCCGTTGGCTACCGGGGTGGATCAAAGCAAGAGGTGGGCCAGTTTCTTCTGCTTGGGTTGATCTGCGGACCCCAAGGCCCACAGGTCAACCCAGCAAGTCATTCATCGCAATGATCTGCTCCGCCACCTGAATCAGCTTCTGCTGTTTGCTCATGGCTTGGCGCCGCATCAGGGTGTAGGCCTCTTCCTCGTTGCAGTCCTTCATTTTCATCAGCAGCCCTTTGGCCAGCTCGATGCGTTTGCGCTCGGCCAGTTGCTGGTCGCGGGCGTGAAGCTGGGCCTTGAGCGCCTGGTCGCTCTCGAAGCGGGCCATGGCCACGTCGAGAATCGGCTGCAGGCGGCGGGCGTGGATGCCTTCGACGATGTAGGCGCTGACCCCAGCCTGGATCGCCTGGCGCATCACGCTCGGGTCGTGCTCGTCGGTGAACATCACGATCGGCCGCGGCAGGTCGCGGCTGACCAGCACCACCTGGTCCATGACGTCACGCCCCGGTGACTCGGTATCGATCAGGATCACGTCCGGCCGCACCGTTTCGACGCGTGCCGGCAGGTCAATGGTCAGGCCGGATTCTTCGATGACCTCGAAGCCGGCTTCGACAAGGGCGGCCTTGAGCCGGCCGACTTTCTTTTCGGTGTCATCGATCAACAGGATTCGCAGCATCTGGGCGGCCCTCTCAGCGACCGGCCTGCGCCGCTGGCTGGTCGGCCAGGGCGTGCAGGCGGAATCCGTGGGCATAGCCCCGTGGGTCGGAGCCGTCCCAGACCGTTCCATCGATCAACTGGCTGCTGCGCATCGACGCCGACGGACACTCGACACCCATGCTGGCGGCGGCATCACGGTACAGGCTCAGTTGCTGCACTTGGCTGGCGACGCCGAGGTAGTCCGGGTCTTCGCGCAGCAGGCCCCAGCGGCGGAACTGGGTCATGAACCACATGGCGTCGGACAGGTACGGGAAGTTGGCCAGGCCATTGTTGTGCAGGCTCAGGCCGTGGGCGTCGTGCCAATTGTTGCCGAGGCCGTCCGCGTAGTCGCCCTGCATGCGCGGTTCGATATCGCTCAGCGGGGTGTCGAGGTAGTTGTCGGCGCTCAGTAATTGCGCGGTGGCGTGGCGGTTTTCCGGGCTTTCTTCGATAAAGCGGCTCGCCGCGAGGATCGACGACACCAGCGCCCGCGCGGTGTTGGGGTACTGCTCGACGAACGCGCGGGTGGTGCCGAGGACTTTTTCCGGGTGATCGGGCCAGATCGACTGGCTGGTCGCCAGGGTGAAGCCCATGCCCTGGTTCACCGCATTGGCCGACCACGGCTCGCCGACGCAGAAACCGTCGATGCGCCCGGCGCGCAGGTGGGTGAGCATTTGCGCCGGCGGGACTACCACGCTGTTGACGTCATGCAATGGATGAATGCCCTGGCTGGCGAGCCAGTAATACAGCCACATGGCGTGCGTGCCGGTGGGAAACGTCTGCGCGAAGGTGAGTTTTGCCTGACTTTGGTGCACGCGGCGTTCGAGTGCCTCGGGATTGCCCACGCCTTGCGCTTGCAGGGCGGGCGACAGGTTGATGCTCTGGCCGTTGTGGTTCAGGCCCATCAGCACCGCCATCGGTGTGGCGCCGACACCGCCAATGCCCAGGTGCACGGCGTAGGTCAGGCCATACAGGCAGTGCGCGGCATCCAGTTCGCCACTGAGCAGGCCGTCGCGCAGGCCGGCCCAGGAACTTTGGCGTTTGAGGTTCAAGGTCAGGCCGTGGGGCTGGGCGAAGCCCTGGGTCGCGGCGACCACCAGCGAAGCGCAGTCGCTCAGGGCCATGAAGCCGATATTCAGGCTGGTCTTTTCCGGGGCGTCGCTGCCATGCAGCCAGGCCAGGGGGGAGGAGGGAATGTCATTCATCGCGGTGGGATCGCCCGGCAGATAAAGCGGCGGCCGGCGCGGGTTGCGCGGCGGCCCTGTGGGTGGAGTCAAGCAACGCATATGCCAAGGCCCTGTCGCCGCAACCCGGGGCTGGCTATAATCGCCGCCTCTCCACACCTTGAGCCAAGCCCGCCCATGTATAACCTGGCCCGCCAGCTGTTGTTCAAACTGTCCCCGGAAACCTCCCACGACCTGTCGCTGGACCTGATCGGTGCCGGTGGCCGTCTGGGCCTCAACGGGCTGTTGACCAAGGCGCCGGCGCGCTTGCCGGTAAAGGTCCTGGGCCTGGAGTTCGCCAACCCGGTGGGTCTGGCGGCGGGGCTGGACAAGAACGGCGCGGCCATCGACGGCTTCGGTCAACTGGGCTTCGGTTTCGTCGAGATCGGTACCGTGACCCCGCGTCCGCAACCGGGCAACCCGAAACCACGGCTGTTCCGCCTGCCCGAGGCCGAGGCGATCATCAACCGCATGGGCTTCAACAACCTCGGCGTGGACAACCTGCTCAACCGCGTGCGTGCGTCCAATTACCGCGGCGTGCTCGGCATCAATATCGGCAAGAACTTCGACACCCCGGTCGAGCGCGCGGTAGACGACTACCTGATCTGCCTGGACAAGGTCTACAACCATTCCAGCTACGTCACCGTCAATGTCAGCTCGCCCAACACCCCGGGTCTGCGCAGTCTGCAGTTCGGCGATTCGCTCAAGCAGTTGCTGGATGCTTTGGCTGTGCGCCGTGAAGAATTGGCCTTGACCCATGGCAAGCGTGTGCCGCTGGCGATCAAGATCGCCCCGGACATGACTGACGAAGAAACCGCACTGGTGGCGTCGGCCCTGCTGGAGTCGGGCATGGACGCGGTAATCGCGACCAACACCACCCTCAGCCGTGAAGGCGTCGAAGGTCTGCAGCATGCGGACGAGGCGGGCGGCCTGTCGGGCGCGCCGGTGCGGGACAAGAGCACCCACACGGTCCAGGTGCTGGCCGGTGAACTGGCGGGCAAGATGCCGATCATTGCTGCGGGTGGGATTACCGAAGGCCGTCATGCCGCGGAGAAGATCGCGGCGGGTGCGAGCCTGGTGCAGATCTATTCGGGTTTCATCTACAAGGGACCGGCGCTGATTCGCGAGGCCGTGGACGCCATCGCCGCGATGCCGGGGCGCTGAAGCGGGCATAAAAAAGGGCCCCGTCAAGGGGCCCCTGGGCCTCAGCCCGCCGCCCGGATGGGGCGCGCATGGTAACTCGGTTCAGCTCCTCGTTCAGCCAACGGCGTGAAGTTCGTTGAGTCTATGGATACCTGCGGTGCCGGTCATGCCATCCCAGTTGTCACCTCGTCCCTCACGCCAGCCATTGATCCATGCCTGGCGTACGGACGGTAGGGTAAAGGGGCAAAGCTCGCGGGATTTGCCGGTGACCCCGTATTGGTAGCCACGTGAAAATGCTCTTTCCAACGGATCACGCTTAAGTCTTCTCATAGGGTACTGCCCTCATTTGTTGACTGTAATGTCCCGTCGACCTCGTGTGAGGTCGGGCAGATTCTTTCTGCCGGTTTTGCGCTCGCTGCCGGCGTGGCGAGCTTGAAGTGTTGTCCCGTTGCGGTGACAACCTGAGTTGAGTTCTAACCAATGGGGATGGACGTGTGAACGAACAATTTGTCATAAGCACGTAACTTTTCCATGGGTGAGAGGATAAGTAAAAAATTGATTCAAGGCGGGAGTTGGGGCAAAGCCAGCTATCATCAGGGTTTGCCTGACCTGTAGATCAAATTGCCACCGTCGGGAACCATTCTCGTCACCGGTGGGTAAAAACGACGAAGGGTCACTTTTGTAACCTTTTGCCATCGAATTTTTCATTCTGCCCGGCGATCAAAGCCTTTTTGCCTTCCGCAAGAAGGGCTCGCCGGGTGGCCCGGTACGTCAACGCGTGCCACTCGGGTGCTTGCCGAAGGCGCCCGATCAAACTTCGAAGGGCGATGCGCTCGCTCCTTCACTATGCCCAAGGCTGGATGACTCATGTCGGACCGTTTCGAACTTTACCTTACCTGTCCCAAAGGCCTTGAAGGCCTGCTCGCCGATGAAGCACGCGGCCTGGGCCTTGAAGATGTGCGCGAGCACACCTCGGCGCTGCGCGGCTCGGCCGACATGGAAACCGCCTACCGCCTGTGCGTCTGGTCGCGCCTGGCCAACCGCGTCCTGCTGGTGCTCAAGCGCTTCAACATGAAGAACGCCGACGACCTGTACGACGGTGTCAACGAAGTGGACTGGCAAGAGCACCTGGACGCCGCCGGCACCCTGGCCGTGGAGTTCAGCGGTCATGGCTCGGGCATCGACAACACCCACTTCGGCGCCTTGAAGGTCAAGGACGCCATCGTCGACAAACTGCGCAACGCCCAGGGCGAGCGGCCGTCGATCGACAAGCTCAACCCCGATCTGCGCGTCCACCTGCGCCTTGAGCGCGGTGAAGCGATCCTCTCCCTCGACCTGTCCGGCCACAGCCTGCACCAGCGCGGTTACCGCCTGCAGCAGGGTGCCGCGCCGCTCAAGGAAAACCTCGCCGCCGCGGTACTGATCCGCGCCGGCTGGCCGCGGATCGCTGCCGAAGGCGGCGCGCTGGCTGACCCGATGTGCGGTGTCGGTACGTTCCTGGTGGAAGCGGCGATGATCGCCGCGGATATCGCCCCCAACCTCAAGCGCGAGCGCTGGGGCTTCACCTCCTGGCTCGGTCACGTCCCGGCGCTGTGGCGCAAGGTGCATGACGAAGCCAAGGCCCGCGCCGAAGCCGGTCTGGCCCGTCCACCGCTGTGGATTCGCGGCTACGAAGCCGACCCGCGCCTGATCCAGCCGGGCCGCAACAACGTCGAGCGCGCCGGCCTGAGCGACTGGGTGAAGATCTACCAGGGCGAAGTCGGCACCTTCGAGCCGCGCCCGGACCAGAACCAGAAAGGCCTGGTGATCAGCAACCCGCCTTACGGCGAACGCCTGGGCGACGAAGCCAGCCTGCTCTACCTCTACCAGAACCTCGGCGAGCGTCTGCGCCAGGCTTGCCTTGGCTGGGAAGCGGCGGTGTTCACCGGCGCGCCGGACCTGGGCAAGCGCATGGGCATCCGCAGCCACAAGCAATACGCCTTCTGGAACGGCGCCTTGCCGTGCAAGCTGCTGCTGATCAAGGTCGAGCCCGACCAGTTCGTGACCGGCGAGCGCCGTTCGGCCGAGCGCAACCCGGATGAAGAGCGTCCGGCGGTGGCTCCGGCGAATGAGACCGCACGCCTGAGCGAAGGCGGGCAGATGTTCGCCAACCGCCTGCAGAAGAACCTCAAGCAACTGGGCAAGTGGGCGCGTCGCGAACACATCACCTGCTACCGCGTCTACGACGCCGACATGCCCGAGTACTCGCTGGCGGTCGACCTGTACCAGGGCTGGGTCCACGTGCAGGAATACGCCGCGCCGCGTTCGGTCGATCCGGAAAAGGCCCAGGCCCGTCTGTTCGACGCGCTGGCGGCAATCCCGCAGACCCTCGGCGTTGACCAGAGCAAGGTGATCCTCAAGCGCCGCGAGCGTCAGAGCGGCACCCGCCAGTACGAACGGCAGAACACCCAGGGTCAGTTCACCGAGGTCAGTGAAGGCGGCGTCAAACTGCTGGTGAACCTCACCGACTACCTGGACACCGGTCTGTTCCTCGACCACCGTCCGATGCGCATGCGTATCCAGCGCGAAGCTGCGGGCAAGCGCTTCCTCAACCTGTTCTGCTACACCGCTACTGCCAGCGTGCACGCGGCCAAGGGCGGCGCGCGCAGCACCACCAGCGTCGACCTGTCGAAAACCTACCTGGACTGGGCACGGCGCAACCTGTCGCTCAATGGCTACTCGGACAAGAACCGTCTGGAGCAGGGCGATGTCATGGCCTGGCTGCAAGCCAACCGTGAGCAATACGACCTGATCTTCATCGACCCGCCGACCTTCTCCAACTCCAAGCGCATGGAAGGAGTGTTCGACGTGCAGCGTGACCACGTCGAACTGCTCGACCTGGCGGTAGCCCGCCTGGCGCCGGGCGGCGTGCTGTACTTCTCGAACAACTTCCGCAAGTTCCAGCTCGATGAGCACCTGCAGGAGCGCTACGCGATCGAGGAAATCAGCGCCCAGACCATCGATCCAGACTTCGCCCGCAACACCAAGATCCACCGCGCCTGGCGCATCCAGGCACGGTGAAGTAAATGACGCATTCGGGACTCTCAAGATCGTGGCTACTGGCTATTATTGAAGAGAGCCCTGAGTGCCGTCGTGGGCCGATGTTGTGAGTCATGACCATGTCGATCCCAACCCTGCGCCCGAAGATGCTCGGCTTCATCAGCGAAGAGGTGTCCGCGTGGCTGGTCGCCGTGGTGGCGCTGGTGGTCGGCGGCCTGTTGACCGCCATGCTCGCGCTGGCCGCCTGGCAGCTCTACCAGCAGCAACTGGCGCAACGCTTCGAACTCCTCGCCAATGAACGCTTCAGCCGCATCGAAGAGCGCCTGCAAGACCAGACGCAACGCCTCGACAGCCTGCGGCGTTTCTTCGTCTACGCCCAGGAAATCACCCGCGACGAATTCGACGGTTACGTGAGGCCTTTGCTGCACCGCTCCCAGGCCTATTCCTGGGCACCGCGGGTCAGCCAGGCGCAGCGCGCCGATTTCGAGCGGCAGACCCGGGAGCTGCTCGGCCGCGATTTCAGCATCCGCGAACTCGGTGAGGGCGGCGTGCTGCAACCCTCTCAGGTGCGTCCGGTGTATTACCCGGTGCTGTTCAGTCAGACCCTCAGCCAACTGCCGCCGCCCTTGGGTTTCGACCTGCTGTCGCAGTCGGTGCGTCGCGACGCCTTGATCCGCGCCTCGACGCCCGGATCGATCGCGGTGTCGGCGCCGTACGACCTGATTGGCGTCGATCCGGCCTACGCCCGCGGCATGCTCATGGTGGCGCCGGTGTTCGCACCGCAACAGCCCGACCCCGCGCCAAAGGGTTATGTAATGGCGGTGCTGAGCATGCGCCAGTTGATGGCCGACGGCTTGCCCAGCGCCGAGGACGACAACCTGGTGGTGCGGATCCTCGACCTCTCCGCCGAGGGTGAGCCCGAGGCGTTGTTCCAGTCGGGCAATACCGTGGGCGACTCGCCGCTGGAGATGCGCCAGGTGCTGCACCTGGGCGACCGTTCCTACCAACTCAACATGTTTCCCAGCAAGGTGTTCCTCGACGGCGATCGCTCGTCGGCCACGGCGGTGGCGTTTCTCGGCGGTTTGTTGAGCCTGTTGCTCAGCGCCCTGTTGTTCAGCCTGTTCAGTCAGCGCCAGCGCGCCCTGACCCTGGTGGAGCAGCGCACCGCAGAACTGCGTATCAGCGAAGAGAGCCTGCGCAATACCCACAACCAGTTGCGCAGCGTGCTGGAGGCCGCGACCCAGGTGGCGATCATCGCCACTGACCTGCATGGACAGATCAGCACCTTCAATGCCGGCGCCGAGCGCATGCTTGGCTACAGCAGCGAAGAGGCGGTGGGCAAACTGACCCTGGAACACCTGCTGTTGCCGCAGGAGGTGCAGGAGCGCGCGCGGTTGATGAGCCTGCGCTTCGGACGCGAGATCAGCAGCAGCCAGGCGATGCTGGTGGACAGTGTCCCGGACATCGACGAAGAACCCGGCGAGTGGACGTTGCGACGCAAGGACGGCACGCACTTGTCGGCGAACATGCTGGTGACCGCAGTGCTGGACGAATACGGGTTGTGGGTTGGCCATCTTGCGATCTGCATCGATATCACCGAGCGCAAGCGCGTGCACGAAGCCCTCGAGGCTCGGGACAAGTTGCTGGAAAACCTCACCGCGCAGGTTCCCGGCGGGATCTACCAGTTCCGTCTCGATCCTGATGGCAGCTCCTGCTTCAGTTACGCCAGCGAAGGCTTGCGCGATATCTATGAAGTCGACCTGATGCTGCTGCGTCAGGACGCCACTGCGGTGTTCGAGCGCGTCCACCCGGATGACCTGGGCAGGGTCCGTGATTCCATTCGCGAATCCGCCGAGCAACTGACGCCTTGGCGCGAGGAGTACCGGGTGCAGTTGCCCAAGGCCGGACTGCGCTGGGTTCGCGGTGAGGCGACGCCGGAGTCGCTGCCGGATGGTGGCACCTTGTGGCACGGCTACCTCACGGATATCTCCGACCTGAAGCGGGTCGAGGAAGAACTGCGCGCGTTGTCGGTCACCGACTCGCTGACCGGCATCCACAACCGCCGCTACTTCCAGGAACGCCTGAAGACCGAGCTGGAGCGGGCCCAGCGCGGTGGCCAGGACCTGGCGGTGATCATGCTGGATATCGACAACTTCAAGCACATCAACGACCAGTACGGCCATGCCATCGGCGATCACGTGCTGCAAAACCTGTGTCAGCGCATCAGCCACCGTTTGCGGCGTACCGACGTGTTCTGTCGGCTGGGAGGGGAGGAGTTCATGGTGCTCTGCCCGGGCAGCAATGCCGCCCAGGCGCACTCACTGGCGCTGGAGTTGTGGCAGGGGCTGCGCAGCGTGCCGGTGGACGGCGTCGGCCGGGTCACCGCCAGCTTCGGTGTGGCGGGCTGGCGCCCCGGTGAGGGCGCCGATGCCTTGTTGCTGCGTGCCGATTCCGGGGTCTACCTGGCCAAGCAGGGCGGCCGCGACAGGGTCGAAGCCGAACAGTTCTGACCCCGGCGTATTTACTCGGTGCCGGCCACTTTCGGCTGCTTGTAAAGGTCCAGCAGGATCTGGTCGAGCACCGCTGAAGCGCCCCACGGACGTGGATCGTTGAGGATCGCCGTGACTGCCCAGGTGGTGCCGTTGCTGTCGCGGCTGAAGCCGGAGATGGCACGCACGGTGTTCAGGGTGCCGGTCTTGATGTGTGCTTCGCCAGCCATGGCGGTGCGCTTGAGGCGCTTGCGCATGGTGCCGTCCATGCCGGTCAGCGGCAACGAGCTGATGAACTCGGCGGCGTACGGACTTTTCCAGGCGGCTTGCAGCAGCGTGGCCATTTCCCGCGCGCTGACCCGTTCGGCACGGGACAGGCCGGAGCCGTTCTCCATTACCAGGTGCGAAGCGGTGATGCCTTTCTTCGCCAGCCACTGGCGCACGACTCGCTGCGCGGCGCGGGCGTCGTCGCCGTCGGCATCGGTACGGAAGCGCGCGCCAAGGCTCAGGAACAACTGCTGGGCCATGGTGTTGTTGCTGTACTTGTTGATGTCGCGAATGATCTCCACCAGATCAGGGGAGAAAGCGCGGGCCAGCAGGCGTGCGCTTTTCGGCACGTCCTCGACGCGGTCGCGGCCCTGGATGGTGCCGCCCAGTTCGTTCCAGATCGCCCGTACGGCGCCGGCGGCGTAGGTCGGGTGATCGAGCAGCGAGAGGTAGGTCTGCGAGTTGCAGCCTTCGCCCAGCTGGCCGGTGACCGTTACCGTCACGCCGTCGGCCTGGACCACCGGGTTGTAGCGGACTTCGCCGGTGCACTGCTTGCTCGGCAGGGCCTTGACCTGGTTGTCGATGCGGATGCTGGCAATCGGCGGCTCGACCGAGACCAGTACTCGGCCACCGTCATTGCGGGCGACGAAGCGCAAGGCCTTGAGATTGACCAGCAGCGAGTCGGGCTTGACCAGGAACGGCTTGTTCTCATCGCCGCCATCGTCGTTGAACTGCGGCAGTTGCGGCTGGATGAAGTGGCTGCGGTCCAGCACCAGGTCGCCGGTGATGGTCTGCACGCCATTGGCGCGCAGGTCACGCATCAGCAGCCAGAGCTTTTCCATGTTCAGCTTGGGGTCGCCACCGCCCTTGAGGTACAGGTTGCCGTTGAGCACACCGTTGCTCAGCGGGCCGTCGCTGTAGAACTCGGTTTTCCACTGGTAGGTGGGGCCGAGCATTTCCAGGGCGGCGTAGGTGGTCACCAGCTTCATGGTGGAGGCCGGGTTGACCGAGACGTCGGCGTTGAAAATGGTCGGGGTGCCCGGGCCGTTGAGCGGCAGCATCACCAGCGAGAGGGCTGAATCCTGGAGTTTGTTGCTCTTGAGGGCTTGCTGGACCTTGGGCGGCAGCGTGTTACTGACGGGGACGGCATGGGCCGGCAGCGCGAGTGGCAGGAGCAGACCGGCGAACAACAGCGAGCGAAGGGATGGGGTCATAAGCACTGAAACCCTGCGGGCGAGGGGTGAAAAAAACGGGGCTGAACAGGATGATGGCCCCGGCATGAAAAAATGATAGCGCGCATTATGCCCCAAGCCTGCGGCCGCGTGCGCCGCGAATGCGCGTCCGTGTGGCGGATTGTCGGGTTTTATCGGGCAGTGCACGGGCGAAGCTGTTAAAGTGCCGCGCGTTAATACTCAAGAGGATTGTTTCATGGCTACCAACCGTTCCCGCCGTCTGCGCAAAAAACTCTGTGTGGATGAATTCCAGGAGCTGGGTTTCGAACTGAACCTGGAATTCAAGGAAGACCTGAGCGATGAAGCCATCGACGCCTTCCTCGACGCCTTCCTGACAGAGGCTATGGATGCCAACGGTCTGGACTATGTCGGCGGTGATGACTTCGGTCTGGTCTGCTCGGCCAAGCGTGGCTCGGCTACCGAAGAGCAGCGCGCTACCGTTGAAGCCTGGCTGAAAGGCCGTGGCGAGCTGACCAAGATCGAAATCAGCCCGCTGCTGGACGCCTGGTACCCGGAAAAACCGGTCCACCCGGTCGCCTGACAAGCAAATGCGGCAGCCCTGGTGGCTGCCGCGTTCGTTTCAGTCTTTTCCTTCCTGATCGACGTCCGTCGATTCTGGCAGGCTCGCCAGAGTTTGCCGCAGGGTCTCGTCGACCCGTCTCATCTGATACAGCACTTGCCGCTTGCGGCGCCTCAGCACCGGCTCCGGTGCGAACCGCTCACAGACTTCCTCAAGCTTTTCACAGGCCAGCATCAGCGCTTCGGCCTGGACGATGCGTGCCACCCCGAGAATCTGGTGGGCGATATTCTGCAACGGTAGCGGGTCGCCATGGGTGTCGATTTCCTGCAGCCGTTGCTGGTCTTCCGGGCTGCTGCGCAGCAGCGTTTCCAAGAGACGGCGCAGTTCTGCGGGACAGTCGCCGATGATCGGTTCGAGGCCCTTGAGATCAAACAACGCGGGAGGGCTGGTGGCTGCTGGCTGCGTTGACACGCTGGCGAGGCGCTGGCCAAGGGTGTGCAAGCCGATGGGTTTGAGCAGGCAGTCGCTCATCCCGGCCTGTTCGCAGCGCTCGCGGACTTCCGGCTGGGCGTTGGCGGTGTAGCCGAGAATCGTCGAGGGCGTCCTGCCTTGTTGCTGTTCCTGCGCACGTACCGCGCGGGTGAACTGGTAGCCGTCCATATGTGGCATGTTGCAGTCGACGATGAATACGTCGTAGTGAGCCGACTCGCACATTGCCAGGCCCTGAGCGCCGTTGTCGACGCAGGTGTATTGCACGCCTAGGAATTCCAGTTGCTGTGCCACCAGCAGCAGGTTGGCCGGGTGGTCGTCGATCACCAGCACGTTGAGGCCGGCAGCGGGCATCGGCGGCGCCAGCTCCTGGGGCTTGGGCTCGCGGCATTCCGGCAGGCTGCGCAGCGGCAGGCTGACGCGGATTTCCGTGCCTTCGCCGGGCTTGCTGAACAGGCTCAGCTTGCCGCCCATCATCTCGCACAGGCTGCGGCTGATGACCAGGCCCAGGCCGCTGCCGCTCCGTGCTTGCGAGCTGTCGGGTTCTATCTGGGCGAACGGCTGGAACAGCCGCTGCTGGTCGTCCAGGGCGATGCCGACACCGGTGTCGCAGACCGACAGTTCCAGTTGCAGGTCGTCGCGGTTGGCGTCGCCCGTGGTGGGCAGGTTGGAGATGGCCAAGTCGATCTTGACCTGGCCCCAGGTGGTGAACTTGATGGCGTTGCTGACCAGGTTCGAGAGGATCTGCCTGAAGCGCATGGGGTCGAGCAGTACGTCGCGGTGCGCGGTGCGGGAGATGGCGAGGGTCAGTTCCAGGCCTTTCTGCCGCGCCATCCCTTCGAAGACCTGGGTGGTGGACTGCACCAGCTCCGCCGGGTCGGCCCGTTCGGGGCTGAGGTTCAGGTGCCCGGATTCGATGCGGGCGATGTCGAGGATATCGCCGATCAGCGACAGCAGGTCCCGCGCCGAATGGTAGGCGACTTCGATGGCCGGGCGATCCATGGGCTGCCCGTCGGGGCGCTTGAGCGCCAGTTCGAGCATGCCGATCAGGGCAATCATCAGAGGTTTTAGTAGAAAATGCTACCATTCCTCATCGGCTAAGGATCAACGCACACATGACCACCGTAACCCCTTTACCTCGGGCCTTTTCAGAGGTCTTCCAAGGCGACGACAGGATCAACGTTTACAGCTACATCCGCTTTTCATCCAAGGCCCAAAAACTTGGATTCAGTGAGATGAGGCAGATCGATCAGCTCAATCGCTTTTTCGAGCAATACCCACAGGCTCGACAGGTTGAGCGGTATGAAGACCTTGGTGTCTCCGCCTTTAAGGGCAAAAACCTGAAATCCGGCCAGTTGGCCCGGTTCGTAGAGAGGATCAAGGCCAAGGAGATCCAGCCCAACGCTCTGCTACTGGTCGAATCCTTCGACCGAATCAGCCGGATGGGCGGATATGATGCCCTTGAACTCATCATATCCATCATCCAGGCCGACTGCGCCATTTACACACTTTTCGATAATCGTCTTTACTCTCGACGCAAAACCGATAGCAGCGCCGATATAAGTCTGATCCAAAACATCCTTGAACGGGCTAATGATGAGAGTCGTTCAAAATCAGATCGTGTCTCCGATGCCAAGGAAAGAAATTTATTGAAGGGTGAAAACGGCCAAATTATCACGAAACGATGCCCGTTCTGGATTAGTTATGTTGATGGTGAGTTTGTGTTGAACGAGCACGCAGAGGCCGTCAAGCGAGCGACAGAGCTTTGTTTTGAAATGGGTGCGAGAACTACCGCCCAAGAACTTAACAAGCTAAATTTTTCAAAAAAATACACCGAAAGCATTATAGGCAAGGTTCTTCGCCAACCTGCAATTTATGGCTCATTCATCGCCATGGAATGGGATGATTTAGGAAAGCCAGTTCAGATTAAAAAAGAGATTAAGAATTACTATCCCGCTGTAATCAGTGAATCAGACTTCCATAGGATTGGTGCAAAGCTAAGTCAGCGTCAAGATCCAAAACTTGCAGGGCGGAAGGCTGCTGAATTTAAAAATATCCTTCGGGGCTTGGTCTTTTGCGCTTGTGGTTCAGGATTCCGTTATCACGCACAAAAAAGTCAGTATGTTGATTTAGTGTGTTCAGCCTCATTGGCTGGGCGTTGTTCCTATGCCGAGCCGGGAAAAGGTGTTCGATACCGTTATGCCAGGATTGAGGAGATATTTCTTGCCTATCAGAACCTGATCCCATTCCATCAGATAATTGCCAAGTCCAGCGACATTAAAGCTCTCGAAAAAGAGCATGAAGAATTGACGGGGCTTCTCATTCAAAAAGAACAAGCGTTGGCAAGTAGTTTTGCCATTCTTGAAAAAGCCTCAGAAACGGCCCAAAAATACGTTTTGAGTAGGATTGAGGAAGTCAGTGAGGAGTTAGACCAGCTCAAAGCTAAACAGCATGAAGTCGGCCTTAGAATCAGTTCAATGCACCTTGCAACCAAGTCAGCAATTAGCGTGATGGATATTTACAAGCTGCTGCTGACTGAAAGCGGACGAATTAAAATTAACAATTTTCTCGCCAGTCAAGCGGTTAGACTTTCCATAACGCCATTAAAGAAGAAATTTTTTATTATAGATATTTATCTTTCAGGGAATCACATTGACCGTATCAATGTTACACCGGACGGATACACCGCCGAAAATAAGGTCCGACTCTAAATCGCCATCAGCCCTAAAACGCACCCAATCAGAGATTGGGCACCTTTTAGGGCTATATGATGAACATCAGTCGTGGGCAAAATTCATTGCCTTGCCCCGAGCAGTCTGTGATTTGACCCTCTCAATAAGCTCAGTGATTGGTAATGCCTTACTAAACAACCACCCTTGAATAAGTGCATCAGGGCAAAATTCAAGAATTGCTATTTTTTGTGCTTCCGTCTCCACGCCCTCAAAGACTATCTGCGCATTCATTGCTTTTGCTATTTCATAGATCTTTTGCAGCACTATTTCCGCCGGAGAGCCTGTCCCAGCAGCTTGCGAGAATGACTTGTCAATTTTTATAACGTCAACATTTAGCCTGGCCAGATAAGATAGACTTGAGTAGCCTGAGCCAAAATCATCAATCAATACTTTATGGCCATACGCTCTAAGAGATTCAATCCGCCCTTCAATTTTGCTAATGTCAGCCGTTGCACCTTCGAGCATCTCGATTGCAATCTGACCTGCTAAAATTCCGTGTTTTCTTGCTGTATCTGATATGTGCCGAACAAGACCGCCTCCCAGAAGATCTTTGGTTTCAATGTTAAAGCTCAAATATACTTCGGGGTTGCAGGCCAAGCCTTTCGAACACTCTTCCAGCGCTTTGTTAACAATGAGCTTATTCAGCTTTTCTTGCAGGCCAAGATCCTCTGCTTTTTCAATGAAGACGTTTGGGGGGACTGATCCGAATTTTTTATCATGCCAACGGGCCAAAACCTCGAAACCCGAGACCTTACCAGTCATGCCATGAACAATCGGTTGATATGCAGTTGATATTGTCCCGTTTTTAATGGCGTATTTCAAACGATGGGAAAGTGAGTCTCTGACCCTACGGTATTGGTGGGCAGCATAAAAAGCTAATAGACCCAAAGAACAACCAATCAGAGCGATGAATAAGAGAAGGCCAGGCTTATTAGTCGTAAAAATATTCGCATCAATATTCGAAACAACACATATGTCATATTTTTCAGAACACAATTTTGCGAATGCGCTGGTTAGCATATTGCCTTGATGAAATTCGCCGAATGTGCGCATGATGGTTTTGCCGTCACGAGACACAACAGATGAACTTAACTCTACTGGTGGCGATTCAAACGGTGCAAATGCGGTGGGTGATGTAACAACGAATGAATTACCTTTTGCCGAAATGTCAATTTTTACAGCGCTGGGAAAATAGCTTGAAACGCCTCCCCAAAGTTGAACATTGTTTTGGGTGACTCTACTTTCTCCAGTCAATCGAAAATCTGGAATTACCCCCCACATAGCAGAGCAGTTAATAGCTTTATTTTCTATCCGCCCAGCATCTTTTACAAAACGATATTCATAAGTAACTCTCTTTAAAGCATCCAGGTCAGACGGCCCGCAAGACTCGTGAGGTGTAGTGTTTAGCTCATCAAGTGCAGTCGTCAGGTTTCCTGCGACCATCTCGGCATGGTTGAGGACAACGTTAGCATAGGAATCTATTCTATTATCCGCACTAACCAACCATAGAAACTGCGATACGCCAAACGAAAACAGCACCCCAATCGTCATGCATCCAGTCAAATAGCACAGAATACTTTTTTCAAGCTTTTTCATGCGCATCACCAGTGAATCCCTATTTCCGTCTTATGCCACATCTGTGTGGGGTTGCATAGCGCCGCTACAAGCATTTTTCCGCCATCACGCTATGCGTGGCGGCGCTGGACAAATCCAGCGCCCAAAGCAGCCCTGACAAGTCAGGGCCAGCCGGACAAATCCGGCTAAGAGCAAAAGCATTGATCCAAATGCTAATATTGAAGTGTGGCTCCTTTTAACCCGTTGGGCTTACCACCACACTTAACTTCGTTAAGACGCTTCGCTTGCGGTAGTAAGCACGGGTTCCTCGCCGGAATGGCAGAAGCAAAAGCAAAGCCGCACCAATATAATATTCAATATGAGGATAAAATGAATGATAGAAAAATAACTTCGATGATTTTCAAAACCTTGAACTACACGAATGAAATCAAGAAAAAATCAACAAATGGACATGGCGGTCGCCGTCAGTTGTTCAAGAGCCTGCGCCACTCTCTGCGCATTCCCGCAAGCCAGCCCAAGAAGCTGGAATGGTTCGATGAACAATCCCATTTAAATCTAATCTGGTTGCCAGATACTGGCACGATAAAATTAAACGACTATCCGAAAGAGCAAAGGGAATCTCTTCTTGCGAAAATAACCAATGAAGCGGAAGCGCCAACACTGGCTAAAAACGACAGAACCGAATTATTGGAAGCACGCACAAAGCTCAAAAACAAAGTCAAAAATGCCAGTAAAAACGAAACCGCCGAGGGCAGTATTTTAGCTTTTCAAAACATCCTTAATATTCAAGGCATCGCAGATACTGAACAGCTCTTATCCGACCTTGATCAGTTCGACATAAAGCGCAAAAGTCAGAAGCTCGATACAGCAAGGCAGTTTCTCGAATGCCACAACGAGATAGAGCGTGGCCCAAAACCGCTAATCAAGAAAAATCAGGCCGTTATTCAAGAGGCATTTTTTAAATTTCCGGCCATGAATGAGGTGAGAAATTTAGATCCAGAAAAACGCATTGATCTAATAAAGAATTTCTACAAGAATATTTTCCCGGAATATCCGATTCATTTCGTTGTATTGCATGGTGATGAAGATGCCGACCTGACGGAGCATAGCGACCATCCGCATATTTTTATATCCACTAAAAACAGTAAGACTGGGCTCTATGATTTGCGAGACACACAGATAAAGAGGGTTAATGCTTATTTGACAAAGTATCGTCCAGGAACAAATCCTATTGACGAAAAACCTGATTTTCTGGAGTCACAGTTACTGTTCGGGTATTTGCAAGACATGTTTTACGCCTACACCAACAATACGCTGTTGAAGGAAACACCATATCGAGCCAAGAAACACGAAAAAACAGAGGGGCACATGAAGATGCTTCGATATATCAACGCAGAAGCAAAAAAGCCAAAATCCGAACGTGCCTTCAACCTTTACACGCTCGCCCAGGAGCGAAAGGCGATAGCCGAGCAGAAGGCCCAGCTTGCACAGCAAAACCGTATCAAGGCCGAAGCAGCAGCAGAGAACGCTATAGAGCGTCATAGGCTGGCAGAACAAGCCACAGCAGAAGAAAGAGAGTTTGCAGAGGCGTATCGAAGAAAAGCTGAAAATTATGAAGGGGCTATTTCAAAGATGCGTGCTGACCAAGCCAAAGCAGAAGCAGATCACTCCAAGATAAAAGCTGAATTGAAATTATTCAGAAGCAATATGTCAGAGTTGATTGATGGGATTACCAACTGGCTTGAAGAGACTTTCGCCGCTCGACGCAAGGACATTCAAGAGAAATGCTTGGAGCGTGCAAGAAAGGCTTATGAGAGAGTTCGTGAGAATGATAAGTCCGAGGATAGTCGCTTTACCAAGAAGGCAGAGGCACAGGTGGATACTCAACTCGCTGAGTTGGAGTTGTATGATAATGAGCTTCTTGACATACCGCCAGCAAAGGAAATAAGACGCAAAATTATCAGGCCATAAAAAGCCACCCGGAGGTGGCGATAAATAATTAAAGTCAAATATGACAATATCAGGATAGCATATCAATTGGAAAAAACGCCATTTAAGCCAAGGCTCTTCGGAATTACATTTATCACAATTTCTTTTGGCTGAGGCTTTTCTATTATTTTGTTGCCAAGCTCCACATACCTCAATGTTGCATTCCCTCCATCAAAAGATACACCCTTCAATATTACTGTTTTTTCTTCTACCGCCTTAGCAGTTATGCCGCCATGACCGACATACCTATCAATCGTCTTGGGCAGGGCTATTTCAATATAAGAATTCCCAGCGCCAACCACAGACTGAAATTTAGAAATAGCTGATCCAATTTTGCTGGCGCTATACTTACCGCTGCTCAGGTCATCTACATTTACTATCAATTTGTGGCGCTCACTTGTCGCCCAGTTCGTCGCAGAAAGGCTATTGAGATATTTCGAGAATTCTTCTCCATTTTGCAAGCTGGATGATGTAACAGAGATATTGCTTAATAGTCCATCAGGTATAGCGTCCGCATTAGCAGCAGGCTGAGTGTCCGCTTGGGTTGAAGCACAGTTATTATTGCTAACCATCCACTCTGCCCCGTATGGATAACTGGCTTGCCCCAACGAATTTTGTGCTTTCACTCTATAGCGCTGAATTGTTCCGATTTGTCCAACTGGACATGCTACCTCATCAATCTCTTGCATAATATCGGTAATCTGTGCAACGCAGGACGTGAAGTCTATGGATGTGATCTCAAATTTAGTATCTGTTATTTTTGCAGTGGCGCTGTATGTTGTCGTGTAGGTGCCGTATTTATAGACCGTTCCTGAATAGGTTCCTTGGGTAGTTCCATTATACGAGTCGCACGTTTCTTCTTGAACGCCATCTTTGGTTTCAGTTGTTTGAGTAGGGACAGGCTTACAAGTGCTGGAAACCTCCACCCAGCCGGAATAGTTCCTCATTGAACCATCAGTCCAGGCTTCATATGTTTGCTTCTCTCGAACTGACCCTATTTCACCAATTGCGCAGCTAACAATCCTATATTCACTTTGCATGCTCTGTAGAGCTGCTGCACAGGTGTTTGCTGTGTCGCTCCAAGGTGTGAAGTTTGTCTTTGTGCCGTCTGACCATAAGTCGAAGGTTCTTGTCTGAGTCCAGATGCCATTAGGCAGTGATGCTGGGCAGGTTAGGCTTTGTGTTTCAGCCTCCCTACCAACGGAAATTATGGTGCACGTATTTGTTAAGTCACTCCAGTTCGAAACATCTCTATGGCTACCATCCGACCATAATTGGTAGGTGCGACTTTGAGTCCAAACGCCACTTGGGTGGGTCAATGGACAGTTTAGGTTTTGAGTTTCTGTGTTCGTCGATTGATAAGTTGGACCAGACTCAACACAACCTCTTGATATAGTTATGTTCTCGCCATAATAACCAGTCTGCTTATGAAGATAATACCTAACATCCTCGTCAGTCTGCCCACTTCGGAGCCTGCTCTGAACCTCACTGGTTATGCTTGGGCAGTTTATTCTGTCATAGTATGCCAGTCGATACGTGAACGATATTTCGCCAGTTTGACCGGCTGGGCAAGCAACTACACCAGAACAGGTTGCAGATGAGTTTGACCCACTCCCGCCATCTGCGTGAGCCTGAGTTATAAGGATCAGCAGAGATAGTGGATAAAGCAGCTTGGAATTTTTCATAATTAGAGTATTTGCGTATAATTAAATTGTATCACGCAAATAGAAAAGCGCCTCTATCTATGAAGGAGGCGCTTTTAAACTAAAATTCTTATCGAGATTTGTTAATTCTGAGCTTGTGGGTTTTTGACCAACCTCCCGTCTTTCCAAACAAAATAAGGAGGCTTGGTTATTTTTACATCGCTACCACCTGCATTGTTGGGGTTTCCGCTCCCATTACTTTCAGCAAATGCTCCCGAGGTGGCGAAAGCGCTCACAGCCAATACTGCTATAATAATTTGTTTCATTGTATATGCCTTTTTCACTATCGTAGCTTTTGTATAATTAAAAGCAAATTTATTTAAATGTTGTGTAGCTATATCCCTTCCCCGTTAGATAGGAGTGCTTTTTATAAAACCATTCAGGGTTTTTCAAATCGTCCAGGCCATCACGAACCAAATAGACTTGCACCAGCCCCACGCTGCTATTCTTTCGCACTTCGCCGGAATGCTGGGCCTGAATACTGGAAAACCCTGGCCGCTGTCGTATGTCCAGATACACGCCTTGCCCACCGTTAAGGATGCTCCGATCAACTTGTCGTGCAGCCGCGGCAAGTTGCAATTTTCCAGGCACCTACAGCGTTATTGGACGAAAAGTGACCGAAAAATCATGTACGGAGAGCTTTTTCGACCGGTTCTCC
>NZ_FYDX01000010.1 GCF_900187455.1 Pseudomonas sp. Irchel 3E13
CCCGAACTCAGCAGTGAAACGATGCATCGCCGATGGTAGTGTGGAGCTTCTCCATGTGAGAGTAGGTCATCGTCAAGATTAAATTCCGAAACCCCTATCTGCGTATGCAGGTAGGGGTTTTGTCTTTATATGGCCGAAAAAACAGGTCAAATAAAAAGGGCTTGTCTCGTATCGAGGCAAGCCCTTTTCGTATGGCGCGAAGTAATCAGTCGCCGGTGTACTCACAGCCGCTGGTACAGGTCTCGTGGATACGAACCTTGCTCAGCTCCGGCAGCAGCGGTTTGACCTGTTCCCAGATCCATTTGGCGATCACTTCACTGGTCGGGTTTTCCAGGCCAGGAATGTCGTTGAGGTAGTTGTGATCCAGCTGCTCATAAAGCGGCTTGAAGATGGCTTTGATTTCGGAGAAGTCGCGAATCCAGCCGGTATGAGGATCCAGCGGGCCGGTGAGGTGCAGGGCGACCTTGAAGGAGTGGCCATGCAGACGACCGCATTTGTGACCGGCGGGGACGTTCGGCAGGCGGTGTGCCGATTCAAACGTAAACTCTTTGAAGATTTCCAAGGTATCTATAACTCTGAGAACCAATGCTGGAGCGCAGTTTACCAGCAAGGTCACTTCAGTGGTTGCAGATGGTCGCCCAACCTGCCGGTCTCCACCAGTTCGAGAAACGCGTCACCCAGCCGTTGGCTCTCGCTCATTGCTGTGTGCCAGTAACGCTGGCGACTGGACGCATCGCCCATGAAACGTTTGAAGTCGCTGCGGTCTGGCAGCTTGCCGTATGGCAGGCGCGCCAGGTATTGCGCTGATGGAGCGAGCAGCAGGACGTCTTGTAGTCGGTCAGCGTCGCCGCGTCGCCATGGCAATGCCTTGTCGAACCAGCCCGGGATCACCTTGTCGGTGAAGTGCGGGTACAGAACGATGTCTTCGCCGCTGTAGGGCAGGTCGAGGTGATAGTCGAGCAGGCCGCCGTCGCGATAGGTTCCTGGCCCTGCGCCCGGGATGTCCCGTACACCTTCCATGACCATCGGGATCGAGCCCGACGCCAGTAATGCATGGCGCAGGTTGCTGCTGGCCAGCGGCAGATAACGCGACGGGAAATCTATCAGCGGCTGCAACGGCGGCGCGCTGCGGGCGTCGTGCAGGATGATGCGTTCGAAGTGTCGCGCCAGCCGTGGTCGGCCGATCAGGTTGTCGGCGATCACCGAGGACAGGCCGATGCCCAGCCGCCCGCGATGGTCATCGGCAAGTAAGCCGTGGCTCTTCACCACAACGATATTGAGCCGGTAAAGCGGGTTATCGAGGATGCTGGCATCACGGCCCTCCAGCAGGTCGTCGAGCATGCGCTGGCAGCTCAGGCTGACTTCGCCTTGAGTCACGCCCTTGGCGAAGTCCTGGGCCGTATAGAGGTCGCCGAGTCGGCGGAGGGCCTGGGCCGGGTCGGGCAGACAGGCGCTGGCGAAGCGCCAGGAACCGATCGAGGCGCCAATCAGCGCGCGCTCGCGTGGCGCACTTGGCAGCCACTGACCGAACAACGCCAGATCCAGCCCCTGTATGCCCAGCGCCTTTGGCCCGCCAGCAGCGCCGGGCAGCACACCGACGTCAGCGGGCGCCAGGCCGCGTTGACGGATGCGGGCAAGGGCACGTTTACCGGCCTTCAGGGTCAGCGCGGGGTATTTGATCTGGATGGCGGTCATGCGGGTCTCTCTGTGTCGAGGGTGCGAGTATAGAGAATCGCTGCGACCTTGCGCGCCAAGACGGTGCGTCCAAGCGGCGCTATCATGTCGCCAGCTATTTTCAGGTTCAATTAAGTTCGACTGGGTAACATTTCCCACGTACCCAACCGAACCTCAATGGAGAAACACGATGAAGACCCTGACTGCCCTGTTCGCAACCGCTGCCCTGGCCCTGAGCGCCAACGTCGCGATGGCCAAGGATGTGCGCACCGACGAAGTGGTGAAACTGGTCCAGACCAAGCAGATCCAGTCGCTGGACGAACTCAACCAGAAAGCGCTCGCCAAGCACCCCGGCGCCACGATCAAAGACACCGAGCTGGAAGATGTCTACGGCCGTTACGTCTACAAGGTCGAACTGCGTGATGCGCAGAACGTCGAGTGGGATGTGGATCTGGACGCCAAGACCGGTGAAGTGCTCAAGGATGTCCAGGACCGCTGATGATCCGGCTTTCGCAAACGGCACGCTGGACACTGCTTGCGCTACTGGCCTGCTGCTCGCTGGCCATGGCCCGCGACCTTGACCAGGATGAAGCCCTGCAGTTGCGTCGAGAAGGGGTGATCCTCCCGCTCGAGCAACTGCTGCAATCGGCCCTGGGACGCTATCCTGGGGCGCGTTTGCTGGAGGCGGAGCTGGAAGAGGACGACGATGAATACGTCTACGAGGTCGAGTTGCTGACTGTCGAAGGCGTGGTGCGGGAAATCAAGTTGCATGCCGCCAGCGGTGTCCTGCTCAAAGATGAGGAAGATGATTGATGCGTTTGCTACTGGTCGAGGACAACGTCTCGCTGGCTGACGAACTGACCGACAGCCTGCAACGCCAAGGCTATGCGGTGGACTGGCTGGCCGATGGCCGTGACGCGGTGTATCAGGGCAGCAGTGAGCCCTATGACCTGATCGTGCTCGACCTCGGCCTGCCCGGCATCCCCGGTCTTGAAGTGCTGAAGCAATGGCGCGCCGGTGGCCTGGTGATACCGGTGCTGATCCTCACCGCGCGCGGCTCGTGGGCCGACCGCATCGAAGGGCTCAAGGCCGGCGCCGATGACTACCTGAGCAAGCCATTCCACCCCGAAGAGCTGCAATTGCGTATCCAGTCGTTGCTGCGCCGAGCGCGAGGCCTGGCCAATCAGCCGACCCTGGAAGCCTCCGGCCTGCATCTGGACGAAGGGCGCCAGTGTGTGACCCGTGAAGGCGAGGACGTGCAACTGACCGCCGCTGAATTTCGCCTGTTGCGCTACTTTATGCTGCACCCGCAGCAGATCCTTTCGAAAAGCCATTTGGCCGAACACCTGTACAACGGCGAGACCGAACGTGATTCCAATGTCCTCGAAGTTCACGTCAACCACTTGCGTCGCAAGCTGGGCCGCGGCGTGATCGAAACCCACCGGGGCCAGGGCTACCGCTTCGGTGGGGTGGCGTGAGGTCCATTCAGTCGCGCCTCAGCCTCGGCCTGGCCGGGGTGCTGATCGTCGTGGGCTTGGTCCTGGCCCAGGTCAGCCTCTGGCTGTTCGAGGTGGGCTTGCAGCGTTATCTCGAGGCCGGGCTGCGTAAGGAAAGCGAGAACCTGCTGGTCGCCCTGGTCCACGGTCACGACGGGGTCGAGCTGGATCAACAGCGGATTTCCGCCGCCTACAACCGGCAATTCTCCGGCTATTACTTCCGCATCGATTTCGACGGCAAGACCTGGCGCTCCCGCTCGCTGTGGGATATGGAGATGCCCAAACCGGAGACACCCGGGCTGCACGACGGCTTCGAACTCGGCCCGCGAGGCCAGCAGTTGCTGGTGTTGCGGGCTGACTACCGGCGTCAAGGTCAGGCGATGTCCATCAGCGTCGCCCAGGATTACACCCCGATGCGCGACAGCTTCCGGCGTCTGCAGCAGATCGGCCTCGGCCTCGGCTTGTTGGCCCTGGTGCTGGTGCTGGTGTTGCAGCGTGTCATCGTCAAGCGCTCGCTGAATCCGCTTGAGCGTGCCCGCGAGCAGATCGCGCAGTTGCAGCAGGGCAAGCGTTCGCAACTGGACACCGAGGTGCCAAGCGAACTCGAGCCGCTAGTGGCGCAGGTCAACCACCTGCTGGCCCATACCGAAGACAGCCTGCGCCGTTCCCGCAACGCGCTGGGCAATCTCGGGCACGCCTTGAAGACGCCGCTCGCCGTGTTGCTCAGCCTCGCTGCCAGTGAGCGTCTGCGGGAAGTGCCGGGGTTGTGCGCGCAGATGCGCGAGCAACTGGAGCAGATCCAGCAGCGTTTGAGCCGCGAACTGAACCGCGCCCGGCTGGCCGGTGATGCGTTGCCGGGCGCGCATTTCGATTGCGATGCGGAACTGCCCGGCCTGCTGTCCACGCTGGGAATGATCCATGGCGACGGGCTGTCGATCCGGCAGGATGTGCCAGCCGGCCTGTCGTTGCCGTGGGACCGTGAAGACCTGCTGGAGCTGCTCGGCAACCTGCTGGACAACGCCTGCAAATGGGCGGACAGCGAAGTCTGCCTGAGCATCAGCCAGACGCCGGATCACTACCGGCTGTGTATCGATGACGACGGCCCGGGTATTCCCGAGGACGCTCGGCAGGGCGTGCTGGAGCGCGGTGCGCGGCTGGATGAGCAGATCGATGGCCACGGCCTCGGCCTGGGCATCGTGCGCGACATCGTCGAAGCCTGGCATGGCCGGATGGACCTGGAGGGGAGTGCGCTTGGCGGGTTGCGGGTGCGTATCGAGCTGCCGCGCCGGGCCGGGCGCTGAGGCCCTGCCGGCGCGGCATACAGATCAAACCTGGAAGTGGTCCATCAGGCTTTGCTGCTGGTTGGCCAGGCTGTTCAGTGACTGGCTGACCCGGGCCGATTCATCGGCCTGATGAGACAGCGACTCGGTGACGTCACGGATGGTCGCGACGTTGCTGCTGATCTCCTCGGCCACCGCGCTCTGTTCTTCAGCGGCACTGGCGATCTGCAGGTTCATGTCGGTGATGACCGTCACCGCTTCGCCAATCTGCCGAAGCGCGCTCACCGCCTGACCGACCTGCTCGACACTTCCCTGGGCCTGGCGATGGCTGCTGTCCATCGCACCGACCACTTCGCGGGTACCGGCCTGCAACTGCTCGATCACATGGCGGGTTTCTTCCACCGATTCCTGAGTGCGCTGCGCGAGGTTGCGGACCTCGTCGGCGACCACCGCGAAGCCGCGCCCGGCCTCGCCGGCGCGGGCCGCCTCGATGGCGGCGTTGAGCGCGAGGAGGTTGGTCTGTTCGGCGATCGAGCGGATCACTTCCAGTACCGAACCGATCTTCTCGCTGTTTTCCGCCAGGCCTTCGACCTGATTCATCGCGGTACTCATGTTGGCGGCCAGGGCGTCGATGCTGCTGGTGGTCTGGTTGATCACCGCCAGGCCCTGGCGGGTGGCCTGATCGACGTCGCGGGCGGCTTGCGCGGCCTGCGCGGCGCTGCGGGCCACGTCATGGGCGGTGGCGCTCATTTCGTGGGAGGCGGTGGCCACCTGATCGACCTGGCGGTATTGCTGTTCCATGCCAGCGCTGGTCTGGCTGGCGATTGCCGAAGATTGGTCGGCGGTGCTGCGCGCGGCGTGCACCGAGCGTTTCACTTCAGCGATGGTCGGTTGCAGCTTGTCCAGGAAGCGGTTGAACCAGCCGGCGAGTTCGCCCAGTTCGTCTTGCTTGTTGTAGGCCAGGCGGCTGGCCAGGTCGCCGTCGCCGCTGGCGATTTCGCGCAGGCGGTGGGCGACGTGGAGAATCGGCCGGGTCACGCCACGGGCCATCAGCCAGATCAACAGCAGGCCGACCACCGCGGCCAGCACGCCAAGCGCCAGTTCGATCAGCGTGCCGTTGGTGTTGCGCTGGTCGAGTTCCTGCTTGAGGGTTTCGGCGGGGCCGATCAGTGCGCTTTCCGGCACGTCCAGCAGCACGCCCCAGGGCTTGGCGCCCGGGGTTGGGGCGAAGGAGGCGAGGATTTTCAAGCGGCCGTCGTTCTGAATGCTGTGCAGCACCGTGCCGTCGGCCATCAGGCGTACCAGTTCGGCGCCGTTGCGGCTGTCGATCTGTTCGTAGCGCTGGGCCAGTTTGCTGGCGTCCGGGCTGTAGCCGGCCAGCAGGCCCGCGGGGCTGAGGATGCCGATCTGGGTCTGGCCGCCGTAGAGGTTGGCGCTGGCCTGTTTGCTCATGGCTTGCAGGCTGTTCAGGTTGATGTCGATGGAGAGGGTGGCGATCACCTTCTCGGCGACGATCAGCGGGAACACGATGCTGGTCATCAGCACCTGCTGGCCGTCGATTTCGTAGAAATACGGTTCGGTCACGCAGGTCTTGCGGGTGGTGCGCGGGCACACCGACCAGGTGTTGGCCGGCTCGCCGCTCGGGCCGATGGTGGTGTCGGCCATGTCACGCTCGGGCAGCGCCATGGAGGTCAGCTTGCCCGGGGTCGGTTGCGACCAGTACAGGGCGAAGCGGCCAGTTTCGTTGCCGCCGATGGCCTCCTGGCCGGCGAACAGTTCATCTTTGCCATCCAGCGCGTTGGGCTCGAACACCAGCGACAGGCCGAGCAGGTCGGGGTTGGCCTGCAGCGCCGAGCGCACCTGGCGGGTCATGTCTTCGCGCAGGTCGAAGGCGTCGAGGAAGCGCTTTTCCGCCTGTTCGCGCAGGAACAGCACCTGGCGCGAGAAGCCGGCGCCATATTGATAGGCGTCCATGAACTGGCGGCGGATGTTCAGTGCCTGGACTTCGCCCTGGGACTCGATACGGCCCTGGGCCGCCTCGGTGAGCATGTGCATGCTGCTGGCCTTGACCAGCTCCGTTGTGTGTTCCATGCGGTACAACGAAAGACCCACCAGCAGTGTGACGATGCCCGCGAGGCACAATCCGGCCAGCGAGGTGATCTTCCATTGAATGGAAAGTTGTCTGAACAACATCGGCGAAATCCTTTGGACCAAAAGAGATAGACACTGCCGACTGTAACGGCAATGTGTGAACTTTCTTTATTCAAACGTTCAATTGAAATGCGCCGTTTTCGTTCATTCAGGCGACCCTCGCACCAGGATGAGGCGCCGCGCTTTGACATCCGGGGGGGCCTCCGTCAGAGTGTGCGCCTTCCAAAAACATACCGTCATTCGGCCAGTGCCTGAGGGCAAAACTGTCGCCGACGTACCCGCTTTTTGTCCGTTTCAAGAGGTTCACAGAATGAATGCAGTCATTGCCGCGGTCGGCATCATGCTGATACTGAGTCTGTCCCGCGTGCATGTGGTCATTGCCCTGATCGTCGGCGCGCTGGTCGGCGGCCTGGTGGGCGGGCTGGGTATCGAGGCCACGCTCAAGGCCTTCAACGGTGGCCTTGGCGGCGGCGCTACCGTGGCGCTGTCCTACGCCTTGCTCGGCGCTTTCGCCGTGGCTATCGCCAAATCCGGCCTGGCCCACGCCCTGGCCGATCGCGCCCTGGCAATGTTCCACGGACAGAGCGAAGGCAATGGCGCGCGGGTGAAGTGGCTACTGGTCGGCCTGATGCTGGTGGTGGCGATTTCCTCGCAGAACGTTCTGCCAATCCACATCGCCTTTATTCCGTTGCTGGTGCCGCCGCTGCTCTATGTGCTGACGCGCCTGCAGATCGATCGCCGGCTGGTGGCCTGTGTCATCACCTTCGGCCTGATCACGCCGTACATGTTCCTGCCGGTGGGCTTCGGCAATATCTTCCTCAACGAAATCCTGCTGGCCAATGTGGCCCGCAGCGGCGTGGACGTCAGTGGCGTCAATGTCACCCATGCCATGGCGATTCCGGCGGCGGGCATGCTCGCTGGCCTGCTGATCGCAGTGTTTTTCAGCTACCGCAAGAAGCGCGTCTACGACCTGGAAAAGATCGAGCAGGTGGAGCAGGTGGCGGTCAGCTACAACCCGCTGACCCTGCTGGTAGCCGGCTGCGCCATCGCCGCGGCGTTCATCATTCAGTTGTGGCTGGACTCGATGATCATCGGCGCCATGGCTGGCTTCCTGATTTTCTCGGCCTCCGGCATCGTGCGCTGGAAGGACACCGACGACCTGTTCACCGAAGGCATGAAGATGATGGCGATGATCGGCTTCATCATGATTGCCGCGTCCGGTTTCGCCGAGGTGATGAAGGCGACCGGCGAGGTGAAGACGCTGGTGGAGGCGTCCGCGGCGTGGATCGATCACAGCAAGGGCGTCGGCGCTTTATTGATGTTGCTGGTGGGCCTGCTGGTGACCATGGGCATCGGTTCGTCGTTCTCCACAGTGCCGATTCTCGCGGCGATCTTCGTGCCGCTGTGCGTGCAACTGGGCTTCGACCCGATCGCCACCGTGTGCATCGTCGGCACCGCTGGCGCCTTGGGTGATGCCGGCTCGCCCGCGTCCGACTCGACCCTCGGCCCGACCTCGGGGCTGAACGTCGACGGCCAGCACCATCACATCTGGGACACGGTGGTACCGACCTTCATCCATTACAACCTGCCATTGCTGGCGGCGGGATGGGTGGCGGCGATGGTCTTGTAAGCAGGAAGTGGAACAGGGCGGGGCGCGAGGCTCAGCCCTTTTTCGGCGGCGGGGAGATGCGGTTGAGGACGGTGTTGCCGTCCTTGTCCTGGGTCAGGTAGACCGGCAGTACCTTGGGCAGGCTGCGGACCAGACGGTTGACGTCGTTGGTGTTGTAGATGCCGCTGATGCGCACGTTGCCGGTGCTGGCATCGGCCAGGCGCAGCGGGCTTTCCAGGTAGCGGTTGATCAGCGGCAGGGCCTGGTCGAGGGTGAGGTTGTCGATCACCAGCTTGCCGCTGCGCCACGACAGGCTGGAGTCGTTGGCGTAGGTCTGGTTCAGGCTCGGTTCGAGATCGCCGGTGGTATAGCTGGCCTGCATGCCCGGGCCGAGGCGGTAGCCGCTGCCGGGCTTGAAGCTCTCGCTACTGACCAGCACCGAACCTTCCACCAGTGTCACCTTGACCTGGTCACGGTATTTCCAGACGTTGAACTGGGTGCCGGTCACCTGCGTCTGGCCGTTGCCGGCGCGGACGATGAACGGGTGGCCGGTGTCGTGATGGACCTTGAAGAACGCCTCGCCCTTGACCAGGGTCACCCGGCGCTCGTCCTTGTAATGGGTGTAGCGCAGCGAGGTGCCGAGGTTCAGCTCGACTTCACTGCCGTCGCCCAGGGTGACGGTCCTGCGGGCGTCGGTGGTTTTTTCCGACTGGTAGTCGTTGGGCAACCAGCCTTGTTCCCAGCCGATCCAGGCGCCGACCGGCAGCGCCAGCAGGGTGATCACTGCTGCCGACGCGTAGTGACGCATGCGCTGGGGCTGTGGTCTGGGCTTGATCGGCAGGTGCAGAATCTGTGCGGGGGTGGCTCGCGGCAGGTGATCGGCAGTGACCCAGATCTCCTGCATGGCTTCGTATTCCTGCAGGTGAAGCGGGTTGGCGGCCAGCCATTGTTCGAATTCGGCGAGTTCTTGCGCGGTGCAGTCCTCAGCGTGCAAGCGCATGCACCAATGCGCGGCGGCATCGGTGATGGCATTCAATTCGGCGTCGCTGGGGCTGACCTGATTCATTGATACTCCCGGTTTTGCGCAATTCTAACCCCGCCGGGTAGGCGGGGAGAACCGAGATCATGGCGAATCACTATCAGTTGTGAGATTTATTCGCAGGAAATCACCTACAAAAACGATTTTCTCCGCACAAACCGACCAACGGTCGCAAGGCTACGGCAAGCCGCCACTTGCCGTAGTGCGTGCAGTTCAGAACTGTTCGGCGGCCAGTTGGAGCAGGCTGTCGCTACCCGCCTGAATGCTCGCCTGCAACGACAGAACCCGTGGCAGCAAACGCTCGAAGTAGAACGTCGCCGTGGCCAGCTTGGCGCCATAGAAGTCCGGCTCGTCGGCGTGATGCGCGCGGGCGGTAGCGGCCATGCGCGACCACATGTAGGCGTAGGCGACGTAACCGAACAAATGCAGGTACTCCATCGACGCCGCACCCACGGCATTGGCATCCTGGCTGGCCTGTTCGCGCACCCACTGGCTGGTGCTTTCCAGCCGCTCCAGGGCGCCCAGCACCTGCGCGGCGAACGGCGGTTCGCTTTCGCAGAAGGTACGGATTTCTGCCGCCAGCAACGCCAGCGACTGGCCGCCGTCGGCCACCACCTTGCGCCCCAGCAGGTCCAGCGCCTGGATGCCGTTGGTGCCTTCGTAGATCTGCGCGATACGCACATCCCGCACCAGTTGCTCCTGGCCCCATTCGCGGATGTAGCCGTGGCCGCCGAAGACCTGCTGGCCGAGCACGCAGCTCTCAAGACCGGTGTCGGTGAAGAACGCCTTGGCCACTGGCGTCAGCAGTGCGACGAGGCGTTGCGCCGCCTCGCGCTCGGCGGCGTCTTCGGTGTACTTGGCGGTGTCCAGTTGCTGGCCGACGTACGTGGCGAAGGCGCGGCCACCTTCGGTCAGGGCGCGCATGCTCAGCAGCATGCGCCGCACGTCGGGGTGGACGATGATCGGGTCGGCGATCTTGTCCTTCGCCTGCGGGCCGGTGGCGGCGCGGCTTTGCAGGCGATCGCGGGCATAGCGCGCGGCATTCTGGTACGAGGCCTCGGCGCAGCCGATGCCCTGGATGCCGATGGACAGACGCTCGTAATTCATCATGGTGAACATCGCCGCCAGGCCACGGTTCGGCTCGCCGACCAGGTAGCCGACGGCGCCGTCGAAGTTCATCACGCAGGTGGCCGATGCCTTGATGCCCATCTTGTGCTCGACCGAGCCGCAACTGACCGCGTTGTCCACGCCCAGGCTGCCGTCGTCGGCGACGATGCGCTTGGGCACCAGGAACAATGAGATGCCCTTCGGTCCGGCGGGGGCATCCGGCAGCTTGGCCAGCACCAGGTGGATGATGTTGTCGGTGAGGTCCTGGTCGCCGCCGGTGATGAAGATCTTGGTGCCGCTGATGGCGTAGCTGCCGTCGATCAGCGGCTCCGCCTTGCTGCGGATGATCCCCAGGTCGGTGCCGGCGTGGGGTTCGGTCAGGCACATGGTGCCGGCCCACTCGCCGCTGTACAGCCGCGGCAGGTACAGGGCGCGCAGGTTGTCGCTGGCATGAGCGTCGATCGCCAGGCAGCAGCCGGCGCTCAGCGCCGAATAGAGGCTGAAGCTGCAGTTGGCGGCGTAGAGCATTTCTTCGAACTGCACCGCGAGCATCTTCGGCATGCCCATGCCGCCGTGCTCCGGGTTGCCGGCGAGGCCGACCCAGCCGCCTTCGCGGTAGGTCTGCCAGGCCTGCTTGAAACCTTCGGGCGTGGTGACCTGGCCCGCCTCGAAGCCGACCCCCTGTTCGTCGCCGCTGCGGTTGAGCGGGGCGATCAGTTGGCCGGTGATTTTCGCCGCCTCTTCAAGGATCGCGTCGGCGGTCTCGCCATCGACACTGGCCGCCAGCGCGGGCAGCCGTGCCCATTGGGCCGGGCCCTGGAACACCTCGTGGAGGACGAAGCGCATGTCGCGCAGCGGGGCATTGAATTCAGGCATCGTGGTTCTCGTTGGAATGAGTAAGAGGGATCAGAGCGCCTTGGCCCAGTCGCGCAACAGGTACTTCTGGATCTTGCCGGTGGAGGTCTTCGGCAGCTCGCGGAACACCACCGTCTTGGGCAGCTTGAAACCGGCCAGGTGTTCGCGGCAGAAGGCGATGATCTCGGCCTCGCGGGTGTCTTCGCAGCCGGCCTTGAGGGTGATGTAGGCGCACGGCGTCTCGCCCCATTTTTCGTCCGGCCGCGCTACTACCGCGGCTTCCAGCACCGCGGGATGACGGTAGAGGACGTCTTCGACTTCGATGGTGGAGATGTTCTCGCCGCCGGAAATGATGATGTCCTTGAGCCGGTCCTTGATCTCGACGTAGCCGTCCGGGTGGCAGACGGCGAGGTCGCCGGTGTGGAACCAGCCGCCGCGGAAGGCTTCGGCGGTGGCTTCGGGGTTCTTCAGGTAGCCCTTCATCACCGTGTTGCCGCGCATGAAGATCTCGCCCAGGGTGTTGCCGTCGCGGGCCACCGGTTCGAGGGTTTGCGGATCGGCGACCATCAGGCCTTCGAGGGTGGCGTAGCGCACGCCCTGGCGTGACTTGATCCGCGCCCGTTCCTGCAGCGGCTTTTCATCCCATTCGGCATGCCAGGCGCAGACGGTCACCGGGCCATACACCTCGGTCAGGCCATAGACGTGGGTGACCTTGATACCCATTTCTTCCACGGCGCCAATCACCTTGGCCGGCGGCGCGGCGCCGGCGACCATGGCGTTGACCGGATGATCGATCGCCGCCTTGGCCGAATCAGGCATGTTGATCAGCGCATTGAGAACGATCGGCGCGCCGCACAGGTGAGTGACCTGGTGTTCGCGGATCAGCGTAAGAATCTTCTGCGGATCGACCCGACGCAGGAACACATGCGTGCCGGCCAGCGCGGTGACGGTCCACGGGTAGCACCAGCCATTGCAGTGGAACATCGGCAGGGTCCACAGGTAGACCGGATGGTTGCCCATCGCCCAGGTCATCTGGTTGCCCAGCGAGTTGAGGTAGGCGCCGCGGTGGTGATAGACCACGCCCTTGGGGTTGCCGGTGGTGCCGGAGGTGTAGTTCAGCGAGATCGCCTGCCACTCGTCCTCGGGCCAGTGCCAGGCGAACGCCGGGTCGCCCTCGGCGAGAAACGCCTCGTAGTCCAGTTCGCTGACGGCGCTGCCTTCGCCGTATTCCGGGTCATCGACATCGATCACCAACGGCGGATGAGCCATGAGTTTCAGCGCGGCGCTGATGACCTTGTGGAATTCGCGGTCGGTGATCAGCACCTTGGCTTCGCCGTGTTCGAGCATGAAGGCGATGGCCTCGGCGTCGAGGCGAACGTTGAGGGCGTTGAGCACCGCGCCGATCATCGGCACGCCGAAGTGCGCTTCGAGCATGGCCGGGATGTTCGGCAGCATGACCGCCACCGTATCGCCCTGACCGATGCCGCGGCCCGCCAGGGCACTGGCCAGGCGCCGGCTGCGCTGGTAGGTTTCCTGCCAGTTGCGGCGGATCGAACCGTGGATCACGGCGGGGTACTGGCCGTAGACCGCGGCGGTGCGTTCGATGAAGCTCAGGGGGGTGAGGGCGACGTGGTTGACGGGGGCGGGCTGCAGGCCCTGAGAGAAGATCGACATGGAAAGCATGGTCCTGTGCAGGAGGCAGCCGCGTCGGGACGCATGCTGAAACCTCCGATGGCTGATTGTTAGCTCTGATCAGGTTTCATGGAGCAGATTCACGGGGACTGCTCCGGTGGTGCATTTTTACGCTGTTCGCCATGTTACCTGGAAGATAGACTATAGCAATATGGTACAAATACTATAAAAATCCCGGAGCAGACGCTTTGATCGCCATCCCCTCGGCCTTGCTCGACAAGGACCCGCAGCCCAGTTTGCTGCTCGATGCCGGTGCCACCCTGCGCGCGGCCAACCCCGCCATGCTCGAACAGCTCAACGGCTGGCCACCGCAGAGCCTGGCCGTGTTGCTGCCGGCTAATCATGCCGCGCTGGTCAGTGCCTGCCTCAGTCAGCAGCGGGCGATCAGCGATGTCGAGAGCCAGGCCGGCGAGCGCATTCTCCTCTGGACCTTTATCCCCGCCAGCGACGATCTGGTTATTGTCCGGTGCCGCGACGCCACCGTCGAACGCCGTGCCGAACGCGAGGCCAGCCAGGCCCGCCGCCTGTACCGGCTGATCACCGAGAACACCACTGACCTGATTTCCCGGCACACGCCCGACGGCTGCTTTCTCGATGCGTCGCCGGCGTCTTATCGCCTGCTCGGCTACTGGCCGGAAGAGTTGCGGGGGGTCGCGGTGCAGTCGCTGTTCCATCCCCAGGACCGCCAGCAATTCCTGCAACAGGCGGCGCAAGCGCTGGAGAAAGACGGCTACCAGACCATGACCTGCCGGGTACGCCACCGCGATGGCCGCGACCTGTGGTTCGAGATCGCCAGCCGGGCGATCCGCGAAACCTACACCGGCGCGGTGGTGGAAATCGTCAGCGTCTCGCGGGACATCAGCGTGCGCATCGAGGCGCAGGAAAACCGCAGGCGGCTGGCTGAAGTTGTCGAGGCCAACACCGACCTGGTGCTGTTCACCGACCCGGACGGGCGCCTGACCTACCTCAATCGTTCCGCGCGCCGCGCCCTCGGCTTGATGGACGTGGACGCGGTGCCGCCGCTGCGCCAACTGCTCGATGAAGACGCCCAGCAGCGCCTGGATGACGAAGGCTGGCTGTGCGCCGAGCGCGACGGTGTCTGGCAGTGCGAGGCGCGGCTGGCGCCATACGACGGTGGCGCGGCGTTTCCGGTGTCGCTGGTGTTGCTGGCGCACAGCGCCGCCGGTGGCGAGCGCTATTACTCGCTGGTCGCCCGCGACATGACCGAGCGCGAGCTGCGCGAAACCCAGCAACGTCGCCACCAGGACGAACTGGCCCACACCGCGCGGCTGGTGACCCTCGGCGAACTGGCCTCCGGTATCGCCCACGAGATCAACCAGCCGCTGGCGTCGGTGCTCAACTACGCCGCCGCCAGCCAGCGCTACCTGCATGCGTTGGACCGTGATCCACAGGCGGCGGGCCGGGTTGCCCAGGGTTTGCAGCGCATCAGCGAACAGGCAACCCACGCCGCCGAAGTGATCAAGCGCCTGCGCGCCTTCCTGCGCAAGGAGCCGCGGCGCCTGCAGGCGCTGTCGGTCGCCCAGGTGGCGCGCGAGGCGGTGCGCCTGTGTGCCTGGGAAGCCAATCACGCGCAGGTGACGATCGAGCAGCGAATGACGGACAATCTGCCGCCGGTCTACGCCGACCGGGTGCTGCTGGAGCAGGTGCTGCTCAATCTGCTGCGCAACGCCATCGACGCCAACCGCGAGAAACAGCCGGGCCAGCCGTCGCGGATCGTGCTCAGCGGTAAGCAGGAGGGCGGTTGGCTGCTGATCGAGGTGATCGACCAGGGCCCGGGCGTGGCGCAGGACCGACTGGACGGGATCTTCACCCCGTTCACCACCAGCAAGCCCGAAGGGCTGGGCCTCGGCCTGAGCATGAGCCGCAGCATCGTCGAAGGCTTTGGCGGCACCTTGCAGGCCGGCCCGAGCGACGGCGGCGGATTGATTTTGAGCTGTCGGCTGGCGCCGGCGGCAAGTGTTTGAACAAGGGGATTTTCATGCAGGATCCGAAGGTCTATGTGGTCGACGACGACCAGGGCATGCTCGACTCCACGGTCTGGCTGCTCGAATCCGTCGGCCTCAAGGCGCTGCCCTTCACCAGTGGCCAGGCGTTTCTCGATGCCTGCGAGGGCGACTTGCCGGCCTGCGTGCTGCTCGATGTGCGCATGCCCGGCATGGGCGGGTTGAGTGTTCAGGAAGCGCTGCGCGCGCGTGGCGTTGACCTGCCGGTGATCTTCGTCAGTGGCCACGCCGACGTGCCCATCGTGGTGCGGGCATTCAAGGCCGGCGCCTGCGATTTCATCGAAAAGCCCTACAACGACCAGTTGCTGCTGGACAGCGTCCAGGAAGCCTTGGGCCGGTCATCGAAAGTCCAGGTGGGAAGCCGCCAGCGTGACACGGTGCAGGCGCGGATCGACAGCCTCACCCCGCGCGAGCGGGACGTGTTCCTGCCGCTGGTGCAGGGCTACACCAACCGCGAGATTGCCGAGCAACTCGAGGTCAGCGTGAAAACCGTGGATTTGTACCGGTCGCGGGTGATGAAGCGAATGCAGGCCGAGCATCTGCCCGATCTGGTGGGGATGGCGATTGCCTGTTCGCTGGTGGATCCGTTGCAGTTGCGGTGAGACATCAGGGCCTCATCGCGGTTTTGCCGCGATAAGGCCCGAATAGTCAGAAACGATCTTCAGCTCAAGGCCGGCGACCCAGCAGCAACCCCACCACCAGCCCGAAGCCCGCCGAAATCGCCACGGTCTGCCACGGATGGCCGCCAATGTAGGTCTCGGTGGCGTCCACCACCGGCTTGACCTGGTCGCGCACGCTGCCTACCGCGTTACTTGCCTGCTTGAGTTTGAGCTGCAATTGCGCGCGCAGGGTCTCGGCTTCTTCGCCGACCAGCGCAGCGCTCTCGTTGAGCAGCTTTTCCGACTCTTCGATCAGTGCCTGCAAGTCACTGAACGCTTGATCCTTGATTTGCTCGCTTTCGCTGTGCAGGGTGCTTTTCCTCGCCATGAATACTTCCTCGGGTAAGTGATGGACCTACTGAATGGAGTGTCCGTCTGTACGGAAAGTTGCAGTGGTTTGCCGGGCGTCGGCGGCTACAGTGTAAGATAGCGGCCATTTTCACGCGGCAGGAATTACCCCCATGAGTTTCAATCTGGCCAACAAGAGCTTCGCCGAGCGGGCGGAGATCGAGGATGAGAAAGCGCGGCTGTTCGAGCTGTGGCAGACCAACCTGGCCAAGGCCAAGGGCGAAGCGGCCCGCATGATTGGCGAGAAGCCGCGGCGCAAGGGCAAGTGGGCCGAGTGGGTGCGCGCGGAGCTGGACAGCATGACGCCGCCGGAATTCGCCAACATGGTGCGCAGCGAGATCAACAAGCTGATGGCCGCGGCCAGCGCCGGGAAGTCCTGATCCAGGCCACATGCCTCAGGCTATTCAGCACTCTTGAGACCGGGCGCGCCCTGCGATCGTGTGAGGAGGTGTTGTGTTTGGCACCAAGGGGGTGAGTGAAAGTGGGAAGAAGCGGGGCAAAGCGGAACTTGTCGAAATGGGATGTTCCCAATATGATCCCGGTAAATCCCATTAAGGAATGCCCGAATGCCCCCAAGAGGAATAGTCGAGTCGTTGAGTGACCAGATTAAGCTGGAGGTGGATCAGAAACTCAGGGCTACAGCCTATGGGGAACTGATATCGCTGGCCAACTGGTTATCAGCAGCCCATGGAGTAAAGATCTCGAAATCCGCCCTGGGCCGCTATTCGCAGGATCTTAAGGCTAAAGACAGAGCTTCGGTTCTGGTTGCTCGGGATATGAGAGACAGCCTCACCGATAGGCAAGCAATCGACCTCCTTGTCGAGCTTGGCACCCTGAGAATCAGGGAGCATCGTATACTCAAGAGGCTGGAGCAGATTGGCTATATTGATTTGGGATGTCCCGATACCGAGGCGTCAGTTGAGGTGCCCATTTAGTGCCAAATCGCTCGCGAAAGCGTTTCAGATCAGAAAAGCAAAAAGAGCCCGCATTTAGCGGGCTCTTTGGCATCTGGCGGTTAGATCATCCAGCCGCCAGCCCATACGACCCGGCCAATGATATGTAAGGTGTTCAACCGGTCTGGTGGAACGATCATTGGGTCATACGCGGGGTTAGCGCTGATGATCTTGACGCCCCCGTCGAAGAGGCGCTGTAGGCGCTTGGCGTATAGCAGGTCGTCCAGACGAATCACGTAAAACGCTTCGCCCTGGAGCACGTTTCGGCTCAAGTCGACCATCACCGTATCCCCGTCACCGAGGATCGGTTCGTTAGAGTCTCCATCCACTCGTACCGCCGCCAGCATTTCTGGTACCAGCCCCTTCTTACGCAGGCTGTACCGCGTAAAGGCTAGCTTCGTTAGCACTCTCGCTCCCTCAGTCCATGCGCCGTGCCCTTGGCTGATGCAGGCGTCATAGAGAGGTATGTATGCGTAGACCTCGTCTTCGGCAGGTGCGTCGGCTGCTACCTGCCGGGCCTGGCCCGTAACAAGCCACTCGATGTCAGCCTCTACGGCGTGCGCAATAGACAAAAGACGCGAAACCTTAGGTTCGCTCTCGCCGTTCAGGTAAGACTCCAGCGTGCTCCTGGGTATGCCTGTTCTGCGGGACAGCTCTTCGCCGCTCCCCGCTATGCCGGCACACGTCCTGATGCGCTCTCCCAATGCCTTGGCGAATGCCTGGGTATCTGTCTCGGACATTTCGTTTTCCAGTGGTGGGAAAGCGAAATGCCGTTTGTCGGGCAATCCGAAATTTCGCTTTCCGAAAAACTGTTGAAGGATCAGGGGTTTGCGTCGTTTTCTGGTAAGGCAATGCCAAAAACCGTAAACGAATCTTCTGTTTTTTGTTGTATGGCTTTCCGAAAACGGCTAGCTTATTCACAAGGGAACGTTAGAACCCCCAAAAAAACCACCTTTTTCAGTGGCCACGGAAACAGAAAATGAAACCAGCTAACGGAATTCCGAAGGACCCGGCTATGCGGTGGGAGTGGATCAAGTTCCAGCTCCGCGCTCACGGCACCTCTTTGTCTGCACTCGCGAGACAACTGGGCGTCGAACGCAACGCCCTTCACAACGTGAAGCGCGGTCCTTATCCAAGGATGGAGGCGGCAATCGCCAAAGCCATCGGCCTCAAGCCGGAACAGATTTGGCCTGACCGTTGGAACAGCGATGGCAACCCAAGCCGCCAACGAAGCCCGCGTAACTAGACGCCTTCGGAAAACGGCTAGAAGTCTAACGCTTATTACCAAGAACACATAACAGGTTCGGATAGATGAACAATCAACTTGGCTGGTTTACCGCCCGCGAACTTGCGGGATTGCCAGGCATGCCCGGCACCGAAAGAGCCATCCAGATCAGAGCTAAGGCTGACTGGCAAGGCCGGAAGCGGGCAGGATCCAAGGCGACCGAGTATTGCCTCGTCGATTTGCCGCCGGAGACTCAGGCTGCAATCTTGTCAAAGTCTGTCGCTGAATCGGACGGCGACTCTCAGTCGCTGGCTATAAGTGGCCCGTGCCAAGACGAGAAATGTACCGGCCCGTCCTCGCGCCTGAATGAAAAACAGCGCTCGGTCATGCTCGCTCGATTGGCGTTCTGTCGTGAAGTCGAACGCCTGATGGGGGTTGTTTCGCAGAATGCGGCAATAGACACACTGGTTAAGCATGCCCAGGACGGTCAGCTATCTCCCTATCTCCAACAGCGGGTAGAGCTTGCAAACGACCGTAAAACCGAAGGACGTGGTTTATCGGAACGCACCCTCAAGCGCTGGCTTTCAACTTGGCGCTCAGCTAACCGAAACGAACTGGCTCTAGCCCCATTGCGTCAGCGGGCAAACTTAGATGTTCCCGATTGGGCTGGATCGTTCTTGCGCTGTTACCAGCGGCCCACGAAGCCAAGTGTTGCTGCCAGCTATGCTGAGTTCTCGACCAAGTGGCAGGGAGATTTACCGAGTATTCATGCAGTCCAGCGCTTTCTGAAGAAGCTGTCGCCTGAAGCATTGAACGTAGGACGTATGAGTTCACAAGAGCTAAAGGCGCTTAAACCGTTTCGCCGTCGCTCCACAAAGAACTTGTACCCGGGTGACGTATATACCGCAGATGGTCACAAGTTTGATGCAGAGGTTATCAACCCTCTTACTGGCAAACCTTACCGCCCTGAGATAACTACTGTTCTTGATGTTGCAACACGACGGGTGGTTGGGGTTTCAGTAGGCGAAGCCGAGTCGGCTATCGGTGTTCTAGATGCCCTGCGTGATGCAATTCGTGAGTGTATGTTTTCGATTTTCTACGTCGATAACGGGTCGGGTTTCGCCAACGACACAGTTCGCGAGGTTGTAGATCGGTTGGGGGGAACGATGACCCACTCATTGCCATATAACAGCCAAGCTCGCGGACTATCGGAGCGGGGACACCAGACTATATGGGTGCGTGCTGCCAAAAAGCTCACTTCCTATATCGGCGCCGACATGGACAAGCATGCGGGCACAAAAGTGCATCGTATCGGTCGCAGGCAGTTGCGTCAGACCGGTAAGTCTCAACTTATTCCTGAATTCGGTTTGTTCATGGCTGGCGTAGAGCAGGAAATCGCCGACTACAACAACACACCGCATCGAGGGTTAACGAAGGTTCGCGACACAGAAAGTGGTCTCCTTCGACATATGACGCCTAACGAGGCATGGCAAGCAGCTATTGCCGAGGGTTGGGAGCCAATGTGCGCTTCAACTGCGCTGGTGGATTCGCTCATACGTCCGCAAGTCACCAGAACTACTAGGCGTGGTGAGATTGCATGGGCAGGTAATACCTATTTTATGGCGGATCTAACGGCCTTTCATGGCCAAGAAATACGTATTGCATACGACGTTAGAGATGCTAGTCAGGTCTGGGCTTATACGTCGGATGGTGAGTTGGTCGGCGCGGCCAAGCTCGATGGAAATAGCACCGACTACATGCCTCAAACGATGCTGGAAATGGCGCGTGACAAGAGGCAACAAGGGCAATTCAAGCGGGCAGTGGACAAGCTGGAAACTCTCACCGGCCACCAGGTTGAAATGATCGCGCCTACTACGGCGCCATCAGCGAACTTGCAACCTAGCGAACTTGCCGCCGCCTTGGAATATGCAGAGAACATGCAGGCCCGGCAGGATGTATTTGATATTCCGGGAAATGACGTTGCTCGGTACGAGCTATGGAAAGAGTTGGATCAGCGCCAAGCGGCTGGAGAAACGTTAAGCGCCGATCAATCGCGCTGGTGGAAAGTCTACGCGACCCATCCGGATTTGATTTTCCAGCGTGAGCTGATGGAAGGATTTGAAAAGCACGCGGGCTGATTGCCAGCCCGCATTTGTAGCAGTCGGCGTGTTGGCGCACGCCGTTTACAGGAGTAAACACAGTGAGTGTAACCAAAGTCGTCGCCCTTACCAACGTTGGCCTACTCGGCGGAGCTATGCAACGTGCGCAGGCTCGTCCAGTCGGGCTTCCCGGACTGGTCGTAATGTACGGTCCGAGTGGCCTCGGAAAAAGTGTCGCAGCGTCATACGCAGCGAATCTGCACCGGGCCTATTACGTGGAATGCCGGGACACATGGTCTAAGAAAGCGTTTCTGCTGGCCGTTCTGAAAGACATGGCCATTATCCCTGGGCGAACGCTCAGTGACATGCTCGATCAAATCGCGGAGCAACTGTCGCGCTCAATGCGTCCGCTGATCGTCGACGATGTCCAGTACATGTTGGACAAGTCCATCGCTAACGTCTTGACGGATCTTTACAACGCGAGTCAAGGAACCATTGTTCTTATCGGCGAAGAGCGAGTGCCAGGTTCCTTGGTCAAGCTGGAGCGCTTGCATAACCGAGTATTGGAGTGGGTTCCCGCGCAACCGGCTACGTTGTCGGATCTGCGAAAGCTCGCCGAAGCTAACTATCCGCATTTGAATATTACGGACGACCTGTTGGAGGACTTGGCGCAGGCGACTCGCGGCTGTTTGCGCCGTGCTGCTGTGAATCTGCATCGTGTTCAAAGTGAGGCAACAGCGAACATGATGGACCGAATCGACCTCGCAACCTGGGGTAAGCGTGGCTGGTTTACCGGTGAGGCTCCAAGCCGGAGGGCTTACTAATGTCGGGTCGTAAACATCATTTGGTTGTGCAGGGGAAAAAAGACCCACGGCAGCGTATCTGGGAGTCAATCCGGGTACTCGCACCGGGATTCTCAATTAACGATATTGCCAGGCGCACCGGTCAGCGGCCCTACGACATCAGCGTCTATCTCAAAGCCCTGACCACGGCTGGGATTATTGAGCTGATTGAGGCACCTGGCGGAAAGGCCAGTCGAGTGTTTGCTCTTCTCCGCGATGAGGGTGCGGACCACCCGCGAGTGAACAGCAAGGGGCAGCGCACATACGAGCATCTGGCTACTGAAAACATCTGGCGGACCCTGCGGATTTTGGGTGGGGATCTGACTGTACCGGATGTGGTGCTCACTGCATCGGTGGGTAACGTTGCCCTGACACCCATCAAGGTGCGCCAGTACCTGACTGCCCTTACTGAAGCCGGTTACTTGGAGAAGAAAGAGGGAGGTGGCCAAGTCGCCGATACCTACCGTTTGCTTAGCGAAAAAAATACCGGTCCGCGCCCTCCGGAGATTCGCCAACTTGAGTCCCTTCAGGTGTACGACCCGAACTTGAGCAAACTGGTCCACGTAAAAACGACCGGTTCTATCGATGCCGACCGGAGTTTGGTGGAGCCTGGGATTGCGCTGATCCGCAGCCGCGACCTTCTGGCTGAGTGGCTGGATGTTGCTGCAAGGAAAGCGAAGCTCCCCGCCGATCTGGTTGAGCGGACGCGCCTTGAGCTGGCTGAGCCGGGAGAGTCTGGAGGTCTGCAATGACCCGAGTGGATATCTCTGCGTGGGGCGCTGAGCCGCCCTTGTTCGTCCGCCTGCTCGCCGCTGAGGCGGTGGCGACAGACCGAACCCGTGCCAGCAAGCGCATCGGTATGAGCCGCACGACGGTCAGTCTGATCCTTGCGAACAAGTACTCAAGCCCGAGCACCGCCAGCGTTGAGCGCCGCGTGATGGAGGTGCTGGGCCGTATCGAGTGCGTGGCCGTTGGGGAAACCCTGACGGTCGAGCAGTGCCAAGGCTTCTATCAGCGCTCGGCACCTACCCACAATCCTATGGCAATGCAGCACTGGCGGGCATGTCAGCAATGCCCGCTTAACCCCAACTGTGGAGGCAATGGAAATGCAGCAGTTCACTAAGCCAGCAATTCAGATCCATGTAAGGGGCTCGGCGATGATCCAGCTCCACTTCGCTGGCCAGTGCGTTGGGTTCGCGATGACGTACCGCTCTGCGGGCCATCAGGCTGCTCAACTGGAAAGCCTTCTTTTCGCGATTCGGAATCGCGAGCGCATTTGGGCATCCGATACGACTACGGGCGTTTCGTTCGGTTCCGTGATGCCGGAAATGTCTGTAGGCAGTGTGGCGGGCGTCACAAAACAAAAGTGGGTCGTGGAGACCGACGACAGCACCCCCCTGCGTACATTTCCATCGCAAGAGGCTGCCGAATGGTATCGCGGCGCCATTCAGGCTTATGACCGGCTCTTGCCCCCAGGTGGCGAGCACGGGGAATGGTCCGCCGCTCAGATCGACTGGTTCCGCAACCATCCCGCGCCGATTGCATCGGCCTGCGGTGGTCGGCTCCATGTCCGCCAAGTAGGGGTTCACTGATGCGTACCCGTTGCCCGAACTGCGGGACCACTCTTTCGCTCGATGCGCTGATCGCTCACGACGGCGCCCGTGAGGCGCTGGGGATCGCTTTCAAAATGTCGGGCCCGCTCGGTAATGCGCTGGTGCGTTACCTCGGGCTGTTCCGGCCTGAGACCCGCGAGCTGACGATGGACCGCGTTGCAAAGCTGCTCGGTGAACTGCTGCCCGATGTCCAGGCCCAGCGCATCAAGCGCGACCGCCAGGTCTATGAGGCCCCGCCCGAGTGCTGGTTGTGGGCTATCGAGCAGACCCTTACGGCCCGTGAAAACGGGAAGTTGGTCACGCCGCTGAAGGGGCATGGCTGGCTGTACCAGGTCATGACGCAATACCAGCCTGGCGCGAGCAGTAGCGCGCTGGCTTTGGCACCAGAAGGACGCAGCGTGTCGGTATCGCCACGGAAGGAAAGCCAGACCGTATCAGCCATGAGCGCGCTGGAGGCAAGGATTCGTGGTTGAGAAGTGGCTAGAGCGCGAACTCGCTAGCGGCCTGATGGGCTTGGTCGCGTTGCGCCTGGACGGCGCTCCAGCGGCTGACGCGATCACCATGACGCTCGACGTCTGGCTTGTCGCACTAAGCAAGGGCAGCAAGCGAGAGGAACACGTTGATACACCTCGCATCCGCAAGGGGTTCCAAACGCTGTTCTCGACCTGTGAGCGCTGGCCGGCACCGGCTGCGTTGATCCGCGCAATGCCAGTGCTTGAACAGCCACTACAGATCACGAAGCAAAAAAGAACCGACGCGCAGGTTCAGACAGGGAACGCCGCACTAGATCAGCTCATGGCGACGATGAAGCGCCGAGCGAATCCAGATGCAGCGCTGAAATCGGACGAGCAAATCGAAGACTCAAGAAAGCAGGCCATGAAGGCAGTTGCGCAGGTGCAAGGCCAGGCCACCCAACAAACAAACATGGAACAGAGTTGATGAACAATATCCCACAAGGTTTTCGCCAGGACGCAAAAGGGCACCTGGTGCCGGAGGATCTGATTAAGCCGATTGATCTGGCTCGCGACGAGCTGGTCAACGAGCTGGTTGGTCGTGCAAAAGCTGTATCCGCTGCGCTCGCGGGCTTCAAGGTCGCCGCGTTCGGTGACATCAAGGCTTTCGTCGACATGTCGGCTGAGCAGTACAAGGCCACCATCGGCGGCAAGAAAGGGAACGTGACCCTCCTGTCGTTTGATGGCCAGTACAAAATCATCCACGCCGTACAGGACTCAATCAAATTCGACGAACGCCTGCAAGCCGCTCGCGCCCTGATCGACGAGTGCGCAGCGGAGTGGACCCAGGACGCCCGCAGTGAAGTGCGCGTGCTGGTGAATGAGGCATTCCGTACTGACAAGGCCGGCGAAATCAGCACCGGTCGTGTCCTCGGGCTGCGCCGCCTGGAGATCCAGGACGAGCGCTGGCAACGCGCAATGCAAGCCATTGGTGATGCGGTTCAAGTGGTGGGCTCCAAGAGCTACATCCGTGTGTACGAACGCATTGGTACATCAGATCAGTACGCTCCGATTCCTCTGGATATCGCGAGCATCTTCGTCGCCGACAAGGCGCCGTCGACCCTGCACTGATCCTCCTGACACCACCAATTCCCGAATCGAGAGAAGTACCAATGGCCAAGTTCCAAATCACCGTAGACGACAACGGCGACACCGTTTCCATCAGCATCGATAACCAGAGCGAGCTGCACAGCAGCCCGGCTGGGCGTGTGGTTGACGCCATGATGAATGGTGCGCGCCTGCTCGGACGTATCCCCGTCCCGATCAATGCCGCAATGCCTGGCTGCGACTGCGACATCTGCAAGGCGACCCGCGAGCTGTATCAGACCAAGCCAACCATCCACTAAGCGAAACCGCCTCGGGAAACCGGGGCGGTCTGCCCGCCATGGTGGCCGGGTACTGACGAGCAGCCGAGGATAGAAACATGCAGCAGTCTGATTGGGATGACTTGCGGGAGCAGATGGACCAGCCCTACGGGCAGATGGCTTTGATGTGTGACGGCTTCCGCGTGGATCTGGTCCAGTACACCGAGCCCCGGAAGCGGAGCTGGTGCACAAACATCTACGTCAACGACTCCATTAAAGGGGTTTGGTTGAGCATGGACCATGGGGGGGAACCAGTTCACGAAGAGGCGCGCCGGTTCTATCGCCGGTCAAACAAGAAGTTGTACTCCGCTGCCGAGATCGCGCTTCATCGCAAGCTCTATGGCAAGAAACGAGCGGACGAGTTGGCTACGAAGGTGATCACCAGCCTCAACTGGGATTGGTCCAACTTCAACGCTCTGAAGAAGCACCTTCAGGCCAACAACACCAAGATTGAGCGCCTTCACTGAGCCGCGCTGACGCAACGGATAGGGGAAATCATGGACCGTAAGAAGGCCCTGGACAAGATCAAGAAATGCCTGCGGTTGTCTCTGAGCGACAACCCGCATGAGGCGGCAGCGGCGATGCGTCAGGCTCAAGCGCTGATGCGTGAGTACGGCGTCGGCCAGGCCGACATCGATATGGCAGGCATTGAGGAAAGCACCGCCATTGCCGGTGCCAAACACACGCCTGCGAAGTGGGAAAGCCAACTGGCGAGCACCGTGGCCAAGGCTTATGCCTGCAAGGTGCTGTTCGCGATGGGCGTAGGCCGCTGGAATTTCATCGGCGAAATGGCGGAGGTCGGGAGCTACACGATGACCGTGCTGCTGCGCCAGGTGCGGCAGGCTCGCCGAGACTTCACGCTGACCAAGCTGAAGAACTGCAAGTTGGCAACGAAGGTCAGGCGCGCCGACGTGTTCTGTGATGCATGGGTGCGCGCTGTCTATGACCAGGTGATGACCTTTGCCAATGCCGACCTGTCACCAGCCGTGGAGCTGTACCTTACCCATCACTACCCTGAGTTGGTGAAGCAAGCCCCTCGCGACCGAAATGCGACAACCCGTCGCCGGGCCGGCATTCGTGCGCTTAGTGACTCGATGCATGGCCTGCTTGCCGCATCAGAGGTACGCCTCAACCACGGCATGACCAGCTCGGCCCCACTGGCCTTGGGGGCGACATGAACAGGCGCAACCAGCAACTGAGCAAGATCCATATCGCCAAGAAAGACCTTGGCCTGGACGACGACACCTACCGGGCCATGTTGATGCGGGTTGCCGGGAAGTCGTCGGCAAAGGATCTGAGCCCGCTCCAGGTCGCCAACGTCCTGCGAGAGCTGGAGCGCCTGGGCTGGCAAGCGAAGCGTGGTCGCGCCAAGCCAAATCCGGCGACGGACCGCGTAAAGCTGGTCGGCAAGATCGAGGCGCAGTTGGCTGCGGCTGGTCGCCCTTGGGAGTACGGGGACGGCATCGCCAAGCGGTTGTACAAGGTGGAAAAGGTCGAGTGGCTTAACCCCGAGCAGTTGCGCGGCGTCGTCGCTGCTCTGGCATACGACGCGAAACGACACGGGAGGCAGCATGAATAATGGAGAGCTGTTCGATAGCGGAGAGATAGACAAGCTGGACGCGAGCAAGGTGCTCGCCCACATGAACGACCCAGTAGTTCTGAAACGCTGGGAAGGCACACTGATCGAGATGTCGAGTTTGGCGGAGATCAAACTGCGGGAGTTGCTACCTAACCACCTGGATCAGGTTCCGCAGATTGCCCGGGCTGTTGTGTTCGCCATCTGCGAAACCATGGGGGGATCGGTCGTCTACATCCCTCGCGGCGAGGCGCTGCGCAAAGCAATGCGTAATGCCGAGATTTTCAGAGAGTGGCGAGAGCAGAGTACGCGCCCGGACGAGCTGGCCCGCAAATTCGACCTTGCCAGCCAGACGGTTTATGACATCATCGCTCGCCAGCGCGAGTTGCACCGCCGAGCAGAGCCCGACCTTTTTGGATTCGAAGGCCTGCCGCCCCGGCTGCACTAGCTACCTCTCCTGACCCCGCCTTGAGCGGGGTTTTTCTTGCGCGCGCAAGAATGACAGCGCCCTTCGACAGCGAGCGAATCTAGCCAGGTCCAACCTTCTGGCAGATTCGACCATGTTTGAGTACGAGCCCAAATCAGCGGAATACGCACAGCGCGTCATCGACGAGCGTTGCGCCGTTGCTCGTAAAAGGTTGGTCGACGATTGCCCGAATGAGTGGCGCACCTACGTTATCTCGCGGCTTGCTGCACACCAGCGCCAGGTCGCCCGCGACTTTTCCTCCCGACCCAACCACCCACGGCAAAAGCAACAAGCGGCACTCCCGGTACGGGGCAATCCCGCAGTTGCCGCCCGCTCTCTTGCCGATATCCGCGCAACTCTGAAACCAACCAAGGAAGTTCACCCATGAACAACTTTCGTGCTCGCCTGCGCAATCGCCGGCCCAAAGCACCGCGCCTGACTTTCTGGGCGCTGGTCACCGTTCTGCTCCTGGTCGTCCTGTACCTGATCGCTCCAACCAAGATTGCCGTGGTTTTGTACAAGGCCGCATTGGTTACGGGTGGTGCGGTCCTGGGCTACTGGATCGACCGGGCCCTGTTCCCATACGCACGACCAGACCAGACCCGCGCAGCCCATCAGCCGTGGGCCGGTTTGCGCCGGGCAATCATCGTCTTGGCCTGCGTTCTTGGTCTGACGCTGGGGCTCTGACCATGAGGAAAGTCACCTTTCTGACGCGTTGGGTACTGATCGCTCTCCCGTTACTCGCGGTTTGCTTCGGCCCGAAAGGCGCATGGGCTGCCGTACCTGCCGAGGCTGAGCAGTACCGCCGCGAGCTTACCCGCATCGCACACGCCGAATGGGGCCTGGATGCCCCGGTCGCAACCTTCGCAGCGCAGGTTCACCAGGAGTCGCGCTGGAGGTTAAACGCGAGATCCCCAGTTGGGGCGGAAGGCTTGGGCCAAGTGATGCCCACGACCGCGACCTGGCTTGCCCAACTGTTTCCCAAGACCTTGGGCAAGGTCGAGCCGTACAACCCGAGCTGGTCCCTGATGGCGCTGGTCAGCTATGACCGCTGGCTGGCCGACCGTATCAAAGCACGCAACACCTGCGAGCAGGTCGCAATGGTTCTGTCCTCCTACAACGGCGGTTTGGGCTGGCTGATCCGCGACCGCAAGCTGGCTTCGGCAAAGGGCGCCGATCCGCAGGCCTGGTTCGGATCCATCGAGCGGTTCAACGCTGGCCGCTCGGCTGCCGCGTTCGCTGAAAACCGGGGCTACCCCCGCCTGATCCTGAGGCGGTGGGAAGCCGACTACATCGCCGCTGGTTGGGGCTTGGGGGTCTGCTCATGAGTGCAGCGCTGAAACCGTTTCTCGCATGGATGCTTGCCGTTGGCCTGGCCGTCGCAGGGCTCGCAATCAATCACAGCGCTGGCTATGACGCCGGTTTCGCCGCTGCGAAAGCTGAGGGCGAAGAGGCCCTGGCCAAGCAGGCGCTGGCCAATGAAGCAGAAAAGCGCCAAGCCGCAGAGCTGGCGAACAAAGCCCTCCAGGTCGAAGCGGACAAGCTGGTCGCCTCGCATGCCTACGGGGCCCAACTGGCGACTGAGCTTGGCGACACCAAAGACAGGCTGCGCGCAGTCACCGACAAACTCTCTAGAGAGGTTAACCGTGTCACGACCCTTTACCGCCGCGCCCTGGACGCGCAACTGGAGCCGCTGCCTCCTGCTGACTTCACTGCTGGCTTTGTCCGCGTGTGGAACAGCGCCCTCTTTGGCACCACCGCAGCCGCCGCAGTGCCTGCCTCCAGCACAACCACCAGCGGAGCTGATGCGTCCGGCCCCGGAGCCGGAGCCGCTGACGATCTGATTGTCGGCATCACCCGCGCTGACCTGCTCACCAACCACAACCGCAATAGCGAGCAATACGCCGTCTGCCGGGCGCAGCTCAACGACCTGATCAAATGGAATTCGAAAAATGGACATAACTGACATTGCCTCCGAAGCGGAGGAAATGTTTCTGGAGCAGGCGCTTGCTGCCCAGTTGGCCGCACACGGCACTTGTACTGAGGTTTCAGCAACACATTGCGAATACTGCGGCGAAGCGATTCCTGAAGCGCGCCGAGTGGCCGTACCTGGGGTGGTGCTTTGCGTGCCGTGCAAGCAGCACGTCGAGCGAATGGGTGGCCGATGACCACTATCGAGCTGCCGGTGTGGCAATTGATTACCGCAGGCGCTGGGCTCCTTGGCGCATTTTTTGGCTTGCTCAAGCTGGTCGTGGCGGCCATTGAGCGCCGCTTGGACCAGCGCTTCGAGACGATGGACAGCCGCTTTGAAGAGCTTGCTAAGGACTCGGACCGCCTGCGCCAAGTCGAACTCGGCCTGGAGCGCCTGCGCGGTGAGATGCCGCTTCACTACGTGCGCCGAGAAGACTTCGTCCGTAACCAGACAGTGATCGAGGCCAAGCTCGATGCGCTGGCCCTCAAGCTTGAAAACGTACAGCTCAAAGGAGCGCGTCAATGATCGACCCAGCCAAAACCCGGCGCGAGTCCCTGCGCTGGTACATCCTGCTCACCCTCAACACAAGTCGCCCCGTGGACCCGCACGAAGCCGTGGTGCTGTCCACTATCCAGGGCATCTACCCAGACGCTACAGCGATGGAGCTGCGCCGCGAGCTGGACTATCTCGCTGACCGCTCCCTGGTGACGCTCATCAAACAGCCTTCTGGTGTCTGGATCTGCGGGCTGACTCACTACGGCGTAGACATCGCGGAGTACACCATTGCGTGTAATCCCGGCATTGCGCGCCCTGAAAAATATTGGTCCTGAGCCATGCCGCCACGTAGCAAAGTCGCGGCGCTGCCGCCCGAGGTGAAAGCCTGGCTGGACCAATACCTGGTCGAATCCAATTTCAGTGGATACGAAGTGCTTTCTGCTGAGCTGGAATCACGCGGGTACTCAATCGGCAAGAGCGCCTTGCATCGCTACGGCAGCGAGTTCGAAGACAAGCTGGCCGCTCTCAAAATGTCCAGCGAGCAGGCCAAGGCAGTCGTCCAGGCCGCGCCGGACGATGAAGGCGCGGTCAACGAAGCACTCATGCGCCTCGTCCAGGAACATCTGTTCAAGCTGCTGATGGCCGCTGACGGGAAGATGGATCTGCCGAAGGTCGCCAAGGCCGTGGCCGAGCTGGGCCGGGCTTCTGTCGTGCAGGCGAAATGGAAGTCCGAAGTCCGGGCGAAGGCGGAAGCCGCAGCAAATCAAATCGAGAAGATCGCCAAGAAAGGTGGGCTCAACGCCGAGACCGTGGCCGAGATCCGTCGTGAAATTTTGGGAGTCGCTTCATGAAAACCACCGCAATTGATCTGTTCGCCGGGTTGGGCGGGTGGAGTACCGGCGCGCGGCAGGCAGGCGTTGAGGTTCTGTGGGCAGCGAATCACTGGCCGGAAGCTGTTAAATGGCATGCTGCTAACCATCCGCATACCGAGCATGCTTGTCAGGATCTGCACCAGGCGAAATGGGAGCAAGTGCCAAAGCATGATCTATTACTGGCCTCTCCATGCTGTCAGGGCCATTCGAAGGCTCGCGGCAAGTCGTCCGGCAATCCGCAGCATGATGCCTCGCGGTCGACTGCCTGGGCGGTAGTGTCCGCTCTGGAGTTTCACCGGCCAGAGGCGGCCCTTGTCGAGAACGTCCCAGAGTTCACCGACTGGTCGCTGTATCCCGCGTGGCTGCAAGCAGTGCAGTCGCTGGGCTATCAGGTCAGCCCTCACGTTGTCGACTGTGCGGACCTCGGGGTTCCCCAGAATCGCGTGCGTCTGGTCTTGGTACTGACCCGCAGCAAGGCGCCGCTGATTCTGCGACTTCCGAAAGAGCATCATGTCCCGGCTAGCAGCTTCCTCGACTTCAACTCTGGGAACTGGTCGCAGATCGACAAGCCAGGACGAGCCCAAGCGACGCTCGACCGAGTTCGCAATGGGCGCATGCGCTTCGGCGATCAATTCATCATGCCCTATTACGGCAAGGGCTCTGGCCTTACTGGGCGGGACATTAACCGACCAATCGGTACGATCACCACCCGTGACCGCTGGGCTCTGGTTAACGGCGACAGAATGCGCATGCTCACCGCCAACGAAAATCTGCGAGCCATGACATTCCCTGCTGATGTTATGCGCCCGACAAGCCATCGACTCACAGTCCATATGGCGGGCAACGCAATGCCTCCGCTTGCGGCACAACGATACATCGAAGCCCTGCTGGAGGCGGCATGACCATACAACCTGGGCAGCTCTCGCCGCTCGCTGAGGCTATGGGTGAGGATCTGCCCATCGACGTGCCATCGGTTCTGCTCGGCTACCAAAAGGAATGGGTTGGCATCCGAGCCCCGCTGAAGGTCGGGGAGAAGTCTCGCCGGATCGGCCTGACCTGGGCGGAGGCAGCGGACAACGTGCTGGTTGCCGCTTCCGAAAAGAAGGCAGGTGGCCAGACCGTTTACTACTTGGGCTACAACCAGGACATGACGGTTGAGTACATCCAGGCATGCGCCATGTGGGCTCGGGCGTTCAACTACGCGGCGGACGAGATTGAGGAAGGCATCTGGCCGGACGAAGACCCGGACAAGCACATCAAGACGTTCACAATCGTGTTTCCCAGTGGGCACCGAATCGTGGCCTTGACCAGTCGCCCGAGTAACCTCCGTGGCCGTCAGGGCGTGGTAGTGATCGATGAGGCCGCGTTCCACCAGGATCTGAAAGAGCTGCTGAAAGCCGCACTAGCACTGCTGATCTGGGGCGGCGAGGTGCACGTCATCAGCACTCATGACGGTACGGAGAACCCTTTCAATGAGCTGGTCGAAGAGATCCGGTCTGGTAAGCGCAAGGGTGAGCTGTTCCGCCGCACCTTCAACGAGGCTGTCGAGGACGGGCTCTATCACCGTGTGTGCCTGCGCAAGGGGATACCATTTGTTGAATCCGAGCGAGGCGCCTGGGTACAGGGTGTGTACGACGTCTATGGCGATGCAGCCAGCGAAGAGCTGGACTGTATTCCGAGCCAGGGCGGCGGCGCCTACTTCTCGCTGGCCTTGGTAGAAGGCCGTACCAGTCGAGAGGTGCCGGTCGTTCGGCTCAAATACCCGCAGGGGTACGAAACAGCAGAAGAGCGCCTGCGTCTTGCCGAAACCAAGGAGTGGTGCGACAGCGAGCTGCTTCCGCTGCTGAAGGAGCTTCCCGCTGGGGCTCAATCATTTTACGGGATGGACTTCGCTCGTTCGGGCGACCTCTCAGTCATCTGGCCGCTGCTCAAAGAGCAGGATCTGCGCAAGCGTGCCCCCTTCGTGCTGGAGCTACGCAACGTTCCATTCAAGCAGCAGGAGTTCATCCTGTTTTACATCGTCCGGCGTCTGCCGAACTTCCTAAAGGGGGCGCATGACGCAAGAGGCAACGGCCAGCAGATTGCCGAAGCCGCCGCCGTCGAGTTCGGGTTCAACCGCATTGACCAGGTGATGCTTACCGAGGGCTGGTATCGGGACAACATGCCGAAGCTCAAGGCTGCGTTGGAAGACGATACGCTCAATGGCATTCCCGCAGACAAGGACGTTACCGGGGATATCCGGGCTTTCCGGGTCGTGAAAGGTGTAGCCCGTATCCCCGAAACGCGGACCTCCGAGAAAGGCGGAGACAAGCGCCACGGTGACGCCGGGGTTGCGCTCGCCCTTGCCGACTTCGCCAGTCGGCAAGACGTTGAGATCTTCGAATATCACCGCGTCCAACCGTCAGCCCAGCATGATCGTCAGGTCAAGCTGGGTGCCGGTTGGCGCTCTGGGAAAGGAATTTGGTAATGGCTCGCTCCCCTATTGTCGACCATTACGGTCGCCCCATTGAATATGACCAGCTCACTGAAGAGGTCGCTGCTCCACGCATGGCTGGTGTGCGCCAAGTTTGGCACCCATCGGTGGCGGGTGGCTTGACGCCGGGTCGGCTCTCGGCACTGCTCCAGGCCGCTGCGGAGGGTGACGCCCGTGACTACCTGACACTCGCAGAGGAAATGGAAGAGCGGGATTTGCATTACGCCTCGGTGCTCGGCACCCGCAAGCTGGCATTAGCGGGGCTGAACATCCGCGTAGAGGCTGCCACCGACGAAGCCGAAGACGTTCGCCGGGCTGATGCTCTGCGCGAGGTGGTCGAATCCCCCGAGTTCGGCGAGTTGCAAACTGACCTGACCGACGCGCTGGGCAAGGGCTACTCGGTCGCAGAGATCATTTGGGATCGTAGCGGCAAAACATGGGTGCCGGAGCGCTTCGAATGGCGCGACCCGCGCTTCTTCATGTTCGACCGTGAAACCGGGCAAGAGCTTCGCTTGCTCGATGAGGCCGGCATCGTCAATGGGCTGCCACTCTCACCCTACAAGTTCATTGTCCATCGTCCGCGCCTGCGCTGCGGCCTGCCGATCCGTGGCGGCTTGGCACGCCTGGCAGCGGTCGGCTACATGTGCAAGGCGTGGGCGTGGAAGGACTGGATGGGCTTCGCGGATATCTACGGTATCCCGATGCGTGTCGGGCGCTACGGGCCGAGCGCCTCCAAGGAAGACATCGGCATTCTGATGTCCGCAGTGGCCAACCTGGGCAGCGATGCCGCCGCCGTTATCCCTGACTCGATGCGTATCGACTTCACACAGGCGGCGAACGTTGCCGGTGCCGGGGAGTTCTTCAAAGGGCTGGCAGAGTGGTGGGACAAGCAAATGTCCAAAGCCATCGTCGGGCAGACCATGAGCGCCGACGACGGCTCCAGCATGGCGCAGGCCAAGGTGCATAACGAAGTGCGCCTGGATCTGCTGGAGGCGGATGCAAAGGCTGAGTCCAATACGCTGAACCGCATGTTTGTCCGGCCTTTCTGTGATCTGAATTTCGCACCAGGTCGGCGCTACCCGCGTCTGATTATCGACGTGCCGCAGCCTGAGAACCTTGAGCTAATCATCAAGGCAATGGAAGTGTTCGTGCCGCTGGGTCTGCGCGTTGAGCAGTCTGTTATCCGTGACAAGTTCGGACTGCCCGAGCCTGCGGAGGGTGCCGAAATCCTTGGCAAGCCTGCGGAGCCGGCGCCGTCAGGCGTGGCCACTGCGACCAACCGCGAGCAGCCACTGACTACAGCAGGGCCGCTGGACATCGTGGATGTTCAGGTGAAAACGCTGGCAGGCGCAGCGGCTGCGCCGATGGATGACATGGTCAATGTCATTCGTGAGTTGTTGGATTCGGTGTCGAGTCTTGAAGAGTTCCGGGATCGGCTCATAGATGGCTACCCGGATCTGAGCGCCGATCAGCTCGCCAACGTCATGGCTGATGGCATGGCGGCGGCGAGCTTGGCCGGCAGGTTCGACGTGCTGAGGGGGCTGTGATGAGAGGGGCGACCGAGGACTCAACTACGAAAAAGAAGACCCTGACCTTCTACAGCACTGATGGATATGCCCTGATTGTCACCTGCCATCAGGCATCAAGCGGAAAAGTTGATTTTACGATTCAAACAGAGGACGGGCCTATGGATGTCGAGCTGAGTCGCGCGGAAGCGACTGAGGTTGCTGAATTCATCAGGCGGGGTGTTTGAATGCAGTAGGCATCATGCAGGGGGAGTGACGAAGGAGGTGATGGTGCTGCCAATGAAATGTAACTGACAGCGCAGCGGCTCTTTACCGTAACGGAAGCCGAAGCTCCACTAGGCCTACAGCCAAGACTGGGTAAGTCAAGACTAGATCGGTCGTAAAGTATTTTGGGGCCGCCACATATTCACACCTCCTCCGTCACTCCTTGATTCTAACGCAACAGACCTCGTGGAATAAACAATGGCTGTCTCTCACGGCTCGCTTTCCTTCCAGGAACAGATTGACTACTTCAAGGGCAAAACCAACCTGCCGACCCGCGCCTGGACGGACATCTATGCTGCTGAGCACGACTGGGCGTTCGTCGTCGCAGGCACTACCAAGCGCGAGCTGCTGGCTGACATGCGCGGCGCGGTCGAAAAGGCGATCACGAAGGGCCTGACGCTGGAGCAGTTCCGTACTGACTTCGACAAGATCGTCAGCCAGCACGGTTGGGAGTACAACGGCGGGCGCGGTTGGCGAACCCGGACCATCTTCGAAACCAACCTCCGGCAGTCCTACAACGCTGGCCGTGAGGCTCAGATGGCTGACCCCGAGCTACGCAAGGCTCGCCCCTATGCGATGTACCGCCACGGTGACAGTGCCAACCCTCGCCCCCAGCACAAGGCGTGGGACGGGACGGTGCTGCCGCATGATGATCCGTGGTGGTCGACGCACACGCCCCAGAACGGCTGGGGGTGCAAGTGCAAGAAGTTCATGCTCAGTGACCGTGACGTCGAGCGTCAGGGGCTCAAGGTCGGCCCAGCGCCGGCAGTCGAGTACGAAGACCGTACCATCGGCGTGAACAGCCCCAACGGTCCTCGCACCGTGCGCGTGCCAGTGGGTATCGATCCCGGTTTTGAGTACGCACCAGGTCAATCGCGACTGACGTCGGCGGTTCCGCCACTGCGTGCATACGACCCACTGCCGGAGCCGGGCAACCGTACAGCGGTACAGGGCGCAGGGCTACCAAACAGGCGCCCACCAGGTCCGCTGCCTGCGCCTCGACCTGCTGCGGCTGACCGCCTGCTGCCGGCTGGGCTGCCTGATGACGAGTATGTCGGGCGGTTCCTGGGCGAGTTCGGAGCGACCGAGGCCAAGCCCGTTGTGTTCCGCGACAAGGTCGGCGACGGGGTGGTGATCGGTCGCGAGCTATTCACCAATGCCAAAACCGGCGCTCTGAAAGTGAGCAAGCGCGGCCACGCACGCGAGCTGCTGTTGCTCGCGGATGCGCTGAAAGAGCCGGACGAAGTTTGGGTAAGGCTTGAATGGCAGTACGCGCAGAACAAGGCCGTGGTGCGTCGCCGCTATATAAGCCGGCTTCAGGTCGAGGGTGAACCGGTGGCGGCGCTGGCAGTGTTCGAAGTCGGACCAGATGGCTGGGACGGCATCACCACCTTTGCCCCGGACGCTGACAACCCCGAGTACCTGGAGCAGCTTCGCCTTGGCGTCCGCCTGTACCGCCGCCCGGATAACGGGCAATAAAAAACCCGCGCCGCCGCACGGGTTTGCATCCTGGCTGTAGGCTTGGAGGTCCCGGCGGGGACTGCTCAGCCAATGAACGTATATAGATAGTAGGAGGCATCAGTGGCCGGAGCAATGCTTGATGTAACCGTCGACGTGTCAACGGTCGGCAAGGCGCTGGAGGAATTGGCCGAGCGCCTGGGCTCAATGCGTGTCCCCCTCAACGACATCGCGGAGTACCTGCACCAGTCCACCGATAGCCGTGCTCGCCGCCAGGTGGGGCCGGATGGTTCGCCCTGGGCGCCACTGTCGCCGCGCACGTTGGCGCGCAAGAGAGGCAACAAGACCTTGCGCGAGTCTGGTGCGCTGCTCGACACGCTTCGCCACCAGATTGCAGGCGACGAACTCCAGTTCGGTACTGACCGGCCTTACGGTGCCATCCACCAGTTCGGCGGCAAGATCGAGCACGCAGCTCGTTCTCAGAAGGTCTACTTCAAAGAGAAAGGGGGCGTGGTGGGCAACCGCTTCGTTAAAAAGAGACAGTCGAACTTCGCGCAGTGGGTCACGCACGGAGCCAGGTCTACCCAGATGCCAGCTCGTCCCTACCTCGGATTGTCCGCTGAGGACGAAACTGAGGTGCTGGAGATCGTGGCGAGCTACCTGAAGGGGTAAAAATCGAGCGTTAGCAGAGAGCCGTTTTAAGCGTGTCGTCGCGGTAGGGAGGTACATCCGGCTCAAAGTCGGCGAGGAATGGCGTTAGACCTGCGTTAGATTTTGTTCCTGACCCCTAAGCGTCTCCTGGCTGCGGGTCAATTTCTAAGAAAGTCGGGAAAGCTGATTAATTTGCGCGGATCGGCTCTCGATTCCCGGTAGCATTCCCAGTCCTCAAATAGTCCCTTCCTCAATCGACCACTTCTTGCGTCGAGCTTAAAAACACTCCCCTCAACGTGCCGCCCAAGATGGCGGCATGAAAACACTTCTCGCACTGAACACCGACCTCTCTGCGCTGCCATCGACCGACGGCCAGGCGCCCGAATGGATCGAACTGATTCCCGCCGGCCCGGCTGTCACTGGTCGGGATGGGCGCACCTGGCTGTTTGACGAACTGGCTCAACAACTGGTCCTGGCCGCGTTCACGGCCCGCGCCATTGACATGGTCATCGACTGGGAACACGCCACCGAGGTTGTTGCCCCTCAAGGCATGCCGGCTCCGGCTGCTGCCTGGATCGACAAGCTGGAGATCCGCGCCGACGCGCTGTGGGGCCATGTGTCCTGGACGCCTCGCGCTGGTGAGCAGGTTGCCGCCCGCGAGTATCGCTTTGTCTCTCCCGTATTCGACTACGACGACGAGTACCGCCGAATCCTTCGCATGGTCAGCGCTGGCCTGACCAACAAGCCGAATCTCGTTTTAACCGCACTCAATCATGAACAGCAGGAGACTCACAACGTGGCTATCTCACCCGCACTCGCGGCATTGCTCGGCCTGGACGCAACCGCCACCGATGACCAGGCCGTCGCCGCCGTCACTCAACTGAAAGCCACCGCCACGGCTCGCAACAATGAACAGCCGAGCCTGGACAAGTTCGTGCCACGCGGTGACTACGAGCAAGTTGTTTTGCGGGCCACCAATGCCGAACAGGCGTTGGCTACCCGCAAAGCTGAAGAGCACAAGTCGGTCGTGGACAGCGAAATCGATGCGGCGTTGAAGGCCGGCAAGATCACCCCGGCCACCGTCGACTACCACCGCGCTAGCTGTTCTGAGCAAGCCGGCCTCGACCGCTTCCGTGACTTCGTGAAAGCCGCTCCGGTCGTCGCCGATGCCTCCAGCCTGGGTCAGCGCCAACCTGAAGGCACATCTACCGCGCTGAATGCTGAGCAACAAGCCGTATGCGCTCAGTTCGGCCTCGACCCGGCGGACTTCGCCAAAACCCTGAAAAGCGAGGGCTGATCGTGGCCTTGATCTCTGATCGCAATACCCCGAAGCGGGAAGCGAAAACTCTGGTTCTCCGCGTGGGGGCTGGTGTTCGTATCCATGCCGGCTCCCAAGTGGTTCTTTCGGCAGCCGGGCTGGCAATCCCCGGAAAGACCGCCACGGGCCTCACCTACGCAGGTCGCGCCGAAGAGTCGGTGGACAACACCGCTGGCAGCGATGGGGCCGCAACCGTCGAGATCAGTCGGGGCGCCGCGTTCAAGTGGGACAACGACGGGAGCATCAATCAAACCCACTTGCTCAAGCGCGCATACGTCGTCGACGACGCCACGGTCAGCGCGACCGATGGGGGCGGCACTCGCTCTGCGTCCGGGCTGGTCGTCGCCATCGACTCCGACGGTGTCTGGGTCGAGTAACTTCTCTACAAAGGAGCGCACTGCGCATGCTGGTCAATAAGAGTTCCATCCAGGCGGCTTTCGTCGCCATGAAAACCCTGTTCAACAACGCCTTTACAGCGGCGCCAAGCACTTGGCAGAAAGTCGCCATGAAGGTGCCATCTAGCACCGGCAGTAACCTGTATGCCTGGTTGTCGGCATTTCCCCGGATGCGCCGCTGGATCGGTGACAAGCACGTCAAGAACCTCCAGGCCTACACCTACACCGTGGTAAACGAAGACTTCGAAGCAACTGTCGAGGTGGACCGCAACCACATTGAAGACGATCAGTTGGGCATCTACGAGCCGCAGGCCAAGATGGCGGGCCACTCCGCGAAGCAACTGCCCGACGAGATCGTTTATGAACTGGTGAACGGCGCCTTCACCAGTCGCTGCTATGACGGTCAGTATTTCTTCGATACAGACCACCCAGTCGCTGGTCGAAGTGTCAGCAACATGGGCACCAAGCCTTTGTCCGTTGCGACGCTGGCTCACGCTGAAGAAAGTTTCGGTGCCGCCTGCACAATCATGCAGGAGTTCAAAGACGAGGATGGCCGCCCGATCAGCGTCATGCCGAACGTGCTCCTGGTGCCGCCTGCGTTGCGAGACACGGCCCGCCGAATGATGAACTCGGAGAAGCTGGAGGACGGCCAAGCGAACCCCTACAAGGGTGCCGCAGAAGTGGTGGTCGAGCCTCGTCTCACTTCCCGAACTGCCTGGTTCCTGCTGGACACCACCAAACCTGTACTTCCGTTCATCTACCAGGAACGCAAGGCGCCTGTGTTCGTGCAGCAGACCGATCCCGAAGCCGACGACGTCTTCAACCGCAAGAAGTACAAGTTCGGCGCCGAGGCGCGGGCGGCTGGCGGTTATGGGTTCTGGCAACTGGCCTACGGCTCGACCGGCACGGGGGCCTAAAGCATGGGCGTCCATATTAAAGCCGTGGTGGATGGCTTCCGTCGTGGAGGCATCGCGCACTCAGCCAAAGGCACCTACTACCCGACTGGCTATTTCACTGAGGACCAGTTGGAGCAGTTCCGGCAGGAGCCGAATCTGCTCGTTACCGAAGTGGCGGTGAATGACCTGCCTTCTGGCCAGGACGACCAGTTGATCCAGGAGTTGGGCGGCACCATCGCTCAACTTGAACATGACCTGGGCAGAGAGCGCGCAGGCTTGAGTAGCGCCGTGTCGACACTGACTGCCGTCCTGGACAATCAGGCGAAGGTGCCAAGCCAGGTGCTCGATGCCGCTCGATTACTGGAACCTGCCGCGCCGGGCGAAGGCGTCATCAGCATCAAGGAAGAAGTGCTGGCAGAGATCATCGGTCAATACCTGAAGGAGACCCGTAGCGATGCAAGCCAATCGACGCTCGACAATCCCGGCGGTCCTGACACGCCGCCGGAGCCGGCGCCGGTTACGACAGTTCCTACGGCAACTGGTACTGACGCAACCGTGAAGCCGGAGAAACCAGCCAACAAGCGTGGTGCCGCAGACAAGAAAGGGACCGGTGAATGAACCTCTCGCTGCCAAGCGCGCTCGCTCTGATCACCCGGTTTGGTGCCAAGGAAATGGCAGACCTCGCGGTTCCAGAGATCAATCGGACCATTGAAGGCGAGCTACTGGAGGCTGCCGCGAAGGGTGCTGAGCTGGACGGATGGGATGCCGAGGATGTTGCGTCTGCCGTCGCTGCACTGGCTCGCATCGCTGATGCGGCAACCCGCGCTCGCAGCGAGATTCAGTTCTACCTTCGCTACCGCCAACCGGGGCAGGACGCCCCGGACTGGGTGGCTGATGACCTGCCGGAGTTGACCCGCTTCCATCTGTACGGCGAGAAAGCCAACGCTGAATCCGCCGTGCGCTTGCGCTACCGCGACATCATCAAGCGGCTGGAGAACCTGGCCGCCGAAGACGAGCGACGTGGTGCGGCGGAGTCGGGCCAGTCCGGTTTGCAGATCAGCCACAACCAGCGCCTGTTCAGCCGCACCACCATGCGGGGGCTGTGATGCTTGGCGAACTTGAGGATGCTATTCAAGCGCGCCTCGGCGAGCTGAAGAGCCAACTGCGCCGGCTGCACATCGACAGCTACGGCGGTGAACTCAGCGACGATGACCATCTTGTCGACTTGCTGAAGAACACGCCGAGCGTGCTGATCACCACCCCGAAAGTGGTGTTCAAGCCAAGGTCTCACCGCCGCTACACGGCCTCGGTTGTGTTCCGCCTGGTGATATCAAGCACGTCCGTGCGCGGCGAGCGTGAGACTCGACGCGGCTCCGGCTCTCCCGCGAGCGATCCCGGCAGCTACTGGATCTGGGAAAGCTGCATGAGGCTGCTGACGAACTGGCAGCACACGCCGGACGGTGCGCAGATGAGGCCGACCGAGTTCGCCAACCTGATCAACGGGAAGTTTCAGAGCGGCCACCTGTCGGTGCTCGGTCAATCGTTCGCCGTCGAGCTGGACTGGGACGTCCCTGAGGGCGAGTTGCCGTGGCTGGAAGGCGTCGACATTGCTTATCACGTACCGGCAGGCAACCCGGAGGCCACCGTGACCGATTCAGTTGATCTTGGAGAACAGTAAATGCTTGTGATCGCAACGCAACACCCTGTGCCAGTGATGTCGGGCGCCGCAAAGGATGGTGAAGAGTTCATCAGGCCCGCACCCGCTGAGCCGGTGGACGTGGAAGAAAACGCTTACTACCTGCGCCGCATCACTGCTGGCGAACTGGAACGGGTGAGCACCAAGAGCGGTGCCAAACAGGCCGCTAAAAAAGATGAGGCCAAAGCATGACTATCTCTTTCGATACTATTCCGGCCAGCATCCGCAAGCCCGGTGTTTACATCGAGTTCAATACCAGCCTCGCTGTACGCAACCTGCCGACGAACGCGCAGCATATCTGCTTGATTGTTCCGCTCGATGCCGAGGCTACCGCCCTCGTCAACGTTCCCCAGCAGGTATACAGCGCCGCTGAGGCCAAAGCATCGTTCGGTGCTGTCGCGGGTGAAATGGTTGCAGCGGCAATTGCAGCCTATCGCTACGTCGCTATCTCTTGCGTCGGTGTGACCGTCACCAGCAATGCCGAACCGGACATTGCTGAGGCTCTGGCATCGACCGCACTGGGCGGCTTCACGATCATCGTTCCCGCCTGGTTCAGCCAGGTAGCTATGACGGCCCTCCGCACTCACATCGCGACGTGGACCAGCTCGATTGAGCAGCAGTCGATCCTCGGCGTCGGCGCTGTCACCAGCACCTTGTCCGCTGCCACCGCTCTTGCTACAAGTCTCAATGCTGGAGCGATCACGGTTGCGTTGCTGCCTGGCACGTCGTCGACGCCACGCCAGGTCGCGGCAGCGTACGCCGCTGTCATCGCCTCTGAAGAAGACCCGGCCCGTCCGCTGAACACCCTGGCTCTGACCGGGATTACCGTGCCGCCTATTGCGAGCAAGCTCGGTCGAGTTGAGCAGGAAACCTGCCTTGCGAACGGCATTACCCCGCTTGAGGTCGCTGCTGGCGATGTTATCCAGATCGTTCGTGCAATCAGCACTTACACGAAGTCAGCAGCCGGCGCGACCGATGTGTCTCTGCTCGATCTGACCACCATCCGGTCCCTGTACTACGTCCGCCAGGCATGTCGGGATCGTATCCGCCTGCGTTTCCCTCGTTCGAAACTCAGCAGTAAGACCCCTGCGGCTGTGCGCGGAGAGCTGCTGGACGTGCTGAAGAAGTGCGAAGAGCTGGAAATCGTGGAAGAGGTCGAAGCCAACGCCCCTGGGCTGGTGGTGGAGCGGTCCGGTCAGGACGTGAACCGACTCAATGCGGCGATCCCCGCCGATGTCGTCAATGGTCTGCATGTGTTCGCAGGCCGTATTGACTTGCTTCTGTAAGGAAATTTGAAGATGGCAGACAACTATGTAGGGCAGATCGTCCTGGAGATCAACGGCTCCGACTATGAAGTGACCAGCGTCGAACCGAGCCTTAAGACCGGGCGCAAGGTCGTTAAGACCATGAATCGATCTGGGCGACCGACAGGCACGGCGAAAGGCATCGAAGAGCACGACCTGAAAATCTCCGTGCCTATCCCGAAAAAAGGTGAGCCGGATTGGCGAGCGATGGTGGACGCCAAGTTGACCATCTACCCGCAAGACGGCGGTAGCGGTCGCCAGACCTGGACGGGCTGCTCACTGAGTGAAATGGGCAGCAAGTACCAGGTAGAGGGTGAGGCAACCCGCGACCTGACCATCAGCGCCCTTAACTTCTACTTGGAGTGATGTCATGACCGAACAAGCAATCAAGCGCTGGGAAGGGCTCAGTATCTCCGGCGAACTGCGGATGGGCGTCTGGTATGCGGGACAACGCCATAAAACTTTCATCATTCGTGTGCCAGTTGCTGGCGACCTGATAGGGGCCCAGGAGGAGCATCCCGGTGCGCCGCTTCAGTTGGTCACCTTGGAGGTATACCGCCGCCAGTTGCTGGCGCTCGGTGACATCCCGCTCGACGTATTGACTACTGACCTGCTGCGAGAGGAGTTGGCGGAAAGCGATTTGGCGATCATCGCCGACGCCGACGCTGAGCTGGAAAAAAAGCTCGCGCCGCCGAGCGCGGCAACGTCGATTGGCGTCGAGTCGAGCACGCCCTTGTCCGCCTCGGATACCGTTTAGACGAAATTCGGCACATGACAAGGGCGGAGATCGATTCTCGGATTGACATGATCGTCGGCAAGTCCAAAGGCACTCGCTTTGTCAGCAAGCGGCAGCGCATAGCGTTGCCCAAGCCGTCCCGGAAGGCTCAGTGATGGGCCTTTCTTGTATCCGTAAGACATCTCCTGAGGCTACTCCATGACTGATCTGCGCGTTGCGCTTCGTGTGCAAGCCCATGCCGGCGAAAGCCGCAGGGAAATCGAGCAAATCAACCGTGACCTACGCAAGGCCGGTAAAGAGGGCGCCAGATCGCTGGCCGACGAAAGCTGGAAGGCATCCTCGGCCATCGGCAAAGTCGGCCAAGTCGGCGCGAATAGCTACAAGGTCATCCGAGGCGCTATGCGCCAAACCGCGCAGGCGGGGTCGGGCACACGCATCGAAGTCAGTAAGACCACTGCCGAATTAAAGGAGATGGCTGCGGCGTCTCGTAAGGCCGCGCGCGATGCAAAGACTGAGTTGGCGAATACTGACCGGCAGGGCGTTGCGCCGTTGAGGCAGAGCGTGGAGCGTGCCGAATCTTCCTTCCGGCGCATGGCACAGAGCAGTGGTCGCGGCCTTACGGCGCTGAAGAAGATTGCAACGGGAGTGCGACAAGAGTTTGAGCGGCTCAAGAACTTCGGCGGCACCATGACCGGCCAACTGGCGGGGCTGGGCCTCGGCGTCGGGGTGGTTGCTGGGCTGAAAGCAAACGCTGAGCTTGAGCGCGTATTGATCCGTACTAAGCAAACGGCAGGCATGACGGGGGAGCAGACGGACGAGTGGCGCAAGGACGGATGGCGGATTGCCAAGACCTACGGTGCGACTCGGGCGGATGTCGACACGGGTTTTAACACCTTGATCGCATCCGGGGTCAACTATGACGCATCGAAGAAGACCGCTGATGCAATCGGTCAGGCTAACGCCATTACCGGTGCCAATCCGGCGGTGCTAGGCAAAGCTGTTGTGGCGGCGGCAAGTGCGTTCAATATTGATTTGAACAAGGAAGGCGCAGCGCTTGAGTTGCTGCAAAAAATGACCGTCGCCGGCAGGCTCGGTAACGCGGAGCTTGAGAACTTGTCGGACTTGTTCCCGAAGATTGGCGGTGCGGCAGCCGCCGCCGGTATGTCAATTGAACAGGCGTTAGCCTTTACCGAGTCGCTTTCTAAGGTCGAGTTGCAGCCAGACAGGCTTGGTACGTTGGCAGAGTCAACCTTGCGTGTTTTCAGCAACAAGGAGTATCGGGACCAGATCACCAAGACCACGGGTATCCAGTTTTTCAACAAGGACAAAAGCTCTCGTAACCCCGAACAAGTATTTGCCGACCTGAAGCGTAAGTATGAAGCCATGAAAACAGATGAGCAGCGTGCCAAGTTCATGGGCGTGGTGTTCAAAGGCATGGACCAGGACACGATACGCGGGTGGCGCAGCATGCTGACGGGCGAGCGCTTGGATGATTTGAAGTCCGGTGCCAAGACCTTGGGTGATGCCGAGCCGATTTTCAGCAAGGATCTGAAAGAAAACACCAATAGTTCCAGTGGCACGGCGGCACGCATGAAGGCAACTCTTGCCGAAGCCGTCGACAGGATGGCAACACCACTCAACAAGAGCTTTGCCGACTTCGGGAGCTACCTGCTCGACGACATGAATCTGTCGGGCGAGCAGATGTTGGTCGGTGGCGCTGCACTTGGCCTGGGCGGATATTACGCGGGACGCGGCTTGCAAGCCGGGGCAGGCTCGTTGCTGAAAAAGTACCTTGGTGGGCCTGAGACTCTGCGAAACATCGCGGTCGGCAAAGTCCTGGAAGACGCAACAGGTGTTGAGTCGGTCTTTGTTACGAACTGGCCGGAAAAAATGGGTGGCGGTGGTGATGAGGACAAAGAAGGCAAAAACATGGAGGGTCTTGGATTGGCCGCGTTGGCCTTAACTGCTGCTCAGGTCGGAGGTGCGAGCGCCTCGACGGACGAAGGCCGGCTGCGTAACGTCGAAAACAGCAAGCTCCTGGAGGCTGATCAGAAGCGGTTCCAAGAGGCGTTCTACCGCAATCGAATGGAGTTGGCGAAGAGCAATCCCGAGCAGTCCTCAGATTGGCTGTCAGCAGAATCCTATCGGTTGGCACATGTCCAAACAGGCTTGACCGCTTCTGGCATCCCCGTCGCCAAGGCGCAAGCCTGGAGCAAGGATCTTTCTGACCGCCTAACGGCAGCGGCTATGAGCTTTCCCGCAAAGCCTGCCGCCCAATCGCCGCAAGCTCCCGAGTGGTTCAAGGTGCAAGCGGATCGCCTCAATGGCCCCAACTTGGGGCTGCCGGGCTATGGAGCCGACGTCAACTACCCCTCTGGGGGCACCGAGGGTGGAGCTTCTGCACAAAGCCCAGCCTCGCAAGCTCTGGAAGCACGGCTGAACTCGTTGCTATCCAAACCGCTCGTCATTGAAGTCCGAACGGACTCGGGCTTGATTCAAGCTGAGCTAGAGCGAAGAACCGACATTATGATGAGGCGCGGCGGATGAGCTGGTCAGAAACGCTACTTGATGCTTCTTTCCGTGGCGTGCGGCTCAATGTCGAAAGCGAAAGCCTGCAATGGCAGCGTGCACTATCAGAGCATGGGACGCCGTTCAAGGACGGCGACCGTGTTAAAGATTTGGGCCGTGGCGCCCGGCGCATTCCGATGCAGGTGGTGGTATTCGGCGTCAATTATGAGATCGAACTACAGAGCATCCTCCGCACACTGAACACGCCTGGTCCGGGCGAACTGATTCACCCGATCTACGGCAGCATGAACGTCGTCAGCAGCACGGGCGAGGTCAAGCATCACGCTGAACGCCCAGACTATGCCGAACTCAGCGTCGTCTTTGTCGAAGACACGCCGGATGCGCCGTTCTTCGAGCGTCAGTTTGAGTTCGTGGATATAGGCGTACTGGAGCAGGAAGACGAGTACACCTGGCAGGACGGGATCTTTGACCTGTTCGGTCGGATCGATTCATTAGTCGCTGAGATTCAATCGTGGATCGGCGGCGGGTGGGTTGGGCTGATCGAAAAGGCGCTCGGTCTCCCAGGTATTGGCCTGCGTCTACAGCAGTTACGCTCACAGATCCTCGGCATTGTTAGCGGTATCGCCGGCATGCTCAAGCGCCCCTCGGCGGCATTCGATCCGCTGACGGATCTGATGAGAACACCGTCCGAAGTTCGCGGTGCAATCCAGGGCAGCACGCCGGTTACGTCGACAGCGCTACTGGCGAAGTCAGGTGTACCAGCGGTGGTGCCAGGCAATGCTAGCCTTGCCGCCGATGCGGCCCGAGCCGGCGCTGGTTTTCTTCTTGCTGCGCGGCAGGGCGTGCTGCCCGTAGTCGGCAAACTGGTTGACGGGGTTTCGAGTGGCGGTGGCCTGGTGCTGCTGCCGGATGGCATGCCGGACGATCCTGTGGCTGCGAATGGCTTCGCGCTGGTGGTCCTGGTCATCACCGAATTGGCACTGGCTCATGCACAAGCCGTTGCCGTCATCATAGAAGACGAGGCCGAAACGCCGACCTTGAGCCCGTTCGAACTTGAGGGTTTGGTCAACCTTGTCCGGTCTTTGGTGCAGTCGTCCATCCTCTTGCAGCGCCACCTGTTTGATGTTGAATCCTCCCGCCCAGTCATTGAGGCATTGCGCAACGTCGCCGCCTTGATACAGGCCCGCGCTCGTCAGGTCATTCTGCAAAGCCCGCCGATGATGGAGCGTGTGGTTGAGTCTCCGACCAGCCTGCGGCTACTTGCTCATCATTGGTACGGAGACCACACACGCGCAGTCGAGCTGATCCGACTCAACCCGGGGCTGAAGACTCCGCACAACATTGAGGCCGGGGAGGTGCTTCGTGCTTATGCCAAATAGTGTGCCGGACGAATCCATCCGTCTGTCTATCGGCGGTCTGACCCACGAACAGTGGGATGGCTGGTCAGTTGAGTCCGATCTGCTTACGGCGGCAGACGGTTTTGAGCTTGAGCTGTACACGAAGGATGCGACGCGCTTGCCAGCAGTCTTGGCTGAGGGTGCGCCTTGCTCTTTGACGTTGGGCAAGGACCGCGTGTTGACGGGCCAGATAGATGAGTTTGAGCACGACATTTCCCGTCAAGGCGTATTCATGCGCATCAACGGTAGGGATCGTGCGGCGCCTCTGGTCGACTGCTCTGCGCCGTTTGTATCGATGCGTGAGGCCAGTCTTGAGCAGATCCTGGAGCAGGTTGTCAGGCCGCTGGGCGTAACCCAAATCGAGGTCCGTGCAGCGAAACCCAAGACCCGGCGGAGGATTCAGATCGAGCCAGGTCAATCAGCGTGGGAGGCGCTGTTGCAGGTGGCCGAGGCAAACGGTCTCTGGCCTTGGGTCGAGCCGGATGGGCGTCTGGTTGTCGGTGGTCCTGACTACACGGCGCCGCCCGTAGGGGTGCTGATTCTTCGCGAAGATGGCGTCGGCAACAACGTGCAGCGCTTGAGCGTGCGCCGCTCCATTGCGAACCGCTACAGCCAGATCACGGTACTCGGGCAGCACGGGCAGTACGACAACGACGGGCTGGATACAAAGCGCGCCCATCTGCGCTCGGTTGTTCAGGACGAGGCACTGACCCGGCGCGGAATCTTCCGGCCCAAAGTCGTCATTGATAGCTCCAGTGAGAACCAGGACATGGCGACAACCCGCGCACGCAAGCTGCTTGCCGATAGTCGTCTGGAGGGCTTTGAAATCCGCGCCATCGTCGCTGGGCATCGTGCTGGCAACGGTCAAGTGTGGACGCCAGGTCAGCGTGTCATCGTCCGCAGCGAGCCGCATGGGCTTGATGCAACGTTTTTCATGATGGCGCGCACACTGCGCCTGACGCGGGGCGAAGGTCCCATCACCGAGCTGCGGTTGCGAGAGGACAAGATGTGGGTGCTCGACAGCAACCCCGCCAAGAAACGCAAAGGCAAGAAGGGCAATGCAGATGCGGCATTCATCGAGATGATCAAGGGGGTTTAATGAGCATCATGGCGAAGCTGGTACGCGAGCAAGTTAACCGAGCAATGTCGAATGTCCGGCAGGCTTTCCGGGGAACAGCGGCGAGGAACAACCATGGCAAGTTGATTGGGGTCGAAATGGAAGGGCTTGCCGGTGAGTCGGTTTCCGGTGAGTTGATGCAGCACTATGGGTTCACCTCGGCGCCATTGCCGGGGGCCGAGTTCATCACCGTCCCTGTGGGTGGCAACAGTAAGCATGCGGTTGTTGTGGCAAGTGAGGACGGGCGCTATCGCGTTGTGCTCAAGGATGGCGAAGTATCGCTGTACACGGATGAGGGCGACTTCATCCACATGAAGCGCGGTCGCTTGATCGAGGTCGAGACCGAAACGTTGCTGGTTCGGGCTAAGACAAAGGTGCGGTTTGAGACGCCCCTGGTCGAACTGAGCAAAGACCTCAAGGCAGACGGTGAAATCGAAGACCACACGCGAAGCATGCAGTTGGATCGCGACCTTTACAACGCGCACGGTCACCCTAATGGACCGCCGCCAGCTCCAGCTCAGTAAACCTTAAACCTTGCTGATACTCGCCCGATCAGGCGTGCGCGACAGTATGCCGAGCTATGGACGCAGGCATAAACCCAACCACTGGCGACTTGACGGGTCAACGTATCAATACGCTTGGCAACGCCGTTTACATCCGTCTCACAACTCCCCTCGGCTCCTGGTGGAAAGACCCCACCGTGGGTTCACGGCTGCACGAACTCAAGCGCTCAAAAGACCTGCCCCGAGTTGGCAAGCTCGCCGCCCAATACGCCGAGCAAGCACTTCAACCGTTGCTCGATGACGGGCGGGCCCAAGCGATCTCCGTCACCTACGAGCAGCCGCACAACGGCTGGCTCAACCTGCTGATTGAGGTTGTCGACGTTACCGGCAATCCGCAGGTTTTTCGCCAACCTGTAAGGGTGAACTGACATGGCTTTTGCCGCTCCAGGTCTTGACGCGATTTTGCGGAACATCCTGCGGGACATTCGCAACCTTCAAGCCGAAGCCGATATCGGCCCGGACAGTGATAACTACGTTCGATCAGCCGCTGTCGCATCGGCCATTGAGGGGCTGTATCAAAAGCTGGCTTGGCTGTACCGCCAGATATTCCCAGATACGGCTGATGAGGAAGAGCTAGTTCACGCTGCGGCCTTGCGTGGCGTCGTGCGTAAGGATCCAGTTGCGGCGGCCGGCACGGCGATACTGAAAGGGGCGCCGGGGGTCGGGCTGCTGCTGGGCGCATCGTTGCGGCATGTTGCGACGGGTGCGGTGTTCACGGCGAAAGCGAACACAAAACTTGGCGTGGATGGCACCGCGTCAGTTGTCGTAGAGGCCGAGACCGTCGGCCTGTCGATGAACGACCTCACAGGTGCGTTGACCGTCACCAGCCCGCCGCTAGGCATGGACGCAAACGCCGCATTTGAGGGTGAAACAGCGGGTGGTGAAGATCAGGAGACGGTCGAATCTTTGTTGGCGCGTTTCCTGGACATTCTTCAGTCGCCACCTGCCGGCGGCGCAGAGTATGACTTCCGCCGTTGGGCGCTGGAGGTCGAGGGGGTAACGGGTGCCCTGGTTATCCCTCGGCGTCGGGGCGGCGGGACCATCGATGTAGTCATCACGGCCAGCGAAGGCATCCCTTCCGAGGCAGTTATTGCGGCCTGTCTGTCGCACATACAGGGCCAGTGTTCGGTTATCGCGGATGTCTGGGTATACGCCCCAACAATCCGCACGGTGAGCGCGGCAGCCAATGTCGAGTTGGCAGATGGCTACACCCTTGCTGATGTTCAGGCAGCGGCCCAGCGGGCATATGACGCGCTATTGAAGGCTTTGAAGCCGCGTGAAGGGCTCAAGCGCTCGCAGATCGAAGGGTTGATCAGCAACCTGGCCGGCGTCGTTGACCGTTCTGTTACGGCTCCAGCGGGCAACATTGCCGCATCCGATGATCCCGCGTTGATCGGCTGGATTAGGCCAGGCGCTCTCACCTTGGGGCTTCTGGAATGACGACGCTCGCTGATCAGTTGCGGTTGCTATTGCCGCCGGTTTCCTACAGCGGCAACGCGCCTTACTTATCCGCCACCATTGAGGCGGAAGCGAATGCGATGAATCTTGCTGACGCTCAGGCAAGCAGAGTCTATAGCGCAATTTTCCCGGACTCCGGCGAGGGGCTGGCCGACTGGGAGCGTGTCCTTGCCCTTCCTGACCCGTGCGTAGCGGGCATCGCTCGGACTGTGGGTCAGCGGGTGCAGGCGGTCGTCAGCAAGCTGCAAGGGCGTGCAGGACAGAGCAAAGGGTTCTTCATCGCTCTGGCAAAGGCCATGGGCTATGACATCACGATCACCACGTTTCAACCTGCTCGGGCGGGCCTCGCAAGAGCCGGCGATCCCATCAACGGTGGCGACTGGTCGTTCACCTGGCGAGTGAATGCGCCTGCCGTCACCGTCACGCATGCCCGTGCCGGTGCAACCGGTGCAGGCGATCCGCTAACGATTTGGGGCAACAGGGCCCTTGAATGCCGGCTTAGTCAAATGAAGCCAGCCGAATCTATTTTGCTGTTCGGGTACGGAGGCAACTAATGCAAAAAATTGGAGACATCACCAACACCGCTAATGCGTCTGGCGAGTTTACTGAGGGCAGTCCAGCGGCAGGCGTTGAGGCAACGCTGTTAAAGGCGCAATGGTTTAATACCATCCAGCGAGAGTTAGTGGGGCTTGTTCTCGGGGCCGGTATTTCACTAAGTGCCAGTGACGATGCCCAAGTATTGAAAGCTGTGAAGGCGCTGGCAGGAACTGCTGCCGATTTCGACAAGTTGTTGAACAAGCCTACTACGTTGGAAGGTTATGGCATTGGGGACGGCCTTAAAAAAGGCTACCGAGGGCTGGGTGGTAAAACCGCGCCGGCTGGTTTGGTGGACGATATCGGGCTTGAGGGCGGCTTTTATTCCTATGCGCAGGGAGGTAGTGCGCTGGGACAGTATGTATCCGTACTGAATATCCCTTACTCAACGGCAGACTATGCCGCGCAACTTGCTTTTGCATACTCCGGTGATGAGCCCATTGTTCGTGTGCGTGCGGCAAAGTCTTCTGGTGCTTGGGGCAATGTGCGCGTGCTTTGGCATAGTGGCAACTTTAACCCCACTTACTACGCTGCGAAAGCAACGACGCTCGCCGGATATGGCATCAACGACGCATTCACTCGGTCGGAAACAAATGATCTGTTGGCTGCAAAAGCAACAAAGGCAACCAGCTTGGTCGGTTATGGGATTGCGGATGCTTATACCAAGTCTTATATAGACGCTGAATTCGCAAAGAGGGCGTATTTGGCAATTACGCTGGCCGGTTACGGAATAGGTGATGCTTATACAAAGACGGAAGTAGATGCAGCACTTTCCAATAAACTTTCGGTCGGTGGTGTAAGTCAGCAAGTACCTGTAGTTGCGGCAGGTACAGTCGGTCTAGGGTACACAGATGCTGCAATGCACATACGTGAGGCAAAAGTTGTTGGTGCTGCGCAGTCAAGTGATGAGTATGCGCCGGCCATCGGATTCCATTGGCTTGGGCGTACTACTGGCCGGTTAATTATGGACGCCCTTGGTGTGTTGAAATGGAATGGTATTGCGCTGCTCACTGGCGCAAGAGCTACCCAAGGTGAAGTCGGCGGCGACGGAGGCGGAGCCGATAATGTGGTAACGGTTTCCAAACTACGGTTTGGCTTCAACATGATCAAAGGCGGCGGGGGTGCAAATAACGCAGTAGTATTTCCTGCTTGGCTTGGCGGCTTGATGATCCAGTGGGGGGTCCACGTTGCTAATACCTCTGATGCGGAAACTGCCGTCACTTTCCCGCTGGGGTTCAACATTATCCCAGCGTGCGTAAGTATGCTCACCCACGACGGTGTTCTCGCTCAGTCAAGTGTTGTTTCTCAGGCTCGCGGCTTGAGTGCATCGGGTTTTCAGTCTCGCCGGGAAGACATTGGAACAGCATCTGCATTCAGCGCGACAGCTTATATCCGCTGGATTGCAGTTGGTTATTAAGAGAGGGTAAGTATGAGCATTTGGGCAACGTGGGTTGAGGCTGATGGCCGTTTCTTGTATTCCCTTACTGATAACGGCGGAGTTGAGATTACCAAGGAGCGGCATTTGGCGCTTCTTGATGCAGGCTCAGGCGGCAAGGTAATTCGACCAGGCAGGAAGGGAGTGCCCGAAATTGCGGAGCCAGCGCCGCCGAGCGCCGAGGTACTGCGCGATGTTGAGCGGTCTTGGCGCGATGCTGAACTGAATCGCTATGAGTGGGTCGTGACCCGGCATCGCGACGAGGTTGAGATGGACTACGGTACGTCCGTCGACCTTGAGCAGTTCGCGGAGCTGATGGCTTACCGCAAGGCCCTTCGCGACTGGCCGGCAGTCGAGGCGTTTCCAAGCATTGAACACAGGCCGCAGCCGCCTACTTGGCTAATCGACCAGCCGGCGAGCTAACCAGTGGTGCCAAACCCGTCGTTCAGCGGTGCCAAATCCGGCGCGCGCTTACAGATCGGTCTCGACACCCCTCCTGACATCCGACAAAAAAGCCAGACCGCCTCGCTCAGGATTGAAATTCGGACACATTATGAAAGATACTGTTTCTCATTAACGTCCGATAATTCCTCCCACCGGCGATCCTTTTTCCCATGCTGACGTCTCCCGTGTCCGGGCTGCTGGCCAGTTTCCAGGAACACTACGATGAGCTGCTGCAGTTCCTGACCCGGCGCATGAACGACCGCCAGCGCGCGGCCGATGTCGCCCAGGAAACCTACCTCAAGTTGGTGAAGATCGAGCAGCAGGCGCTGCCGGTGCTGCATGCGCGCAGTTTCATTTTCCGCGTCGCCGGCAATCTGGCGATCGACACCTTGCGTCGCGAACAACGCCAGGAGAGCAACCTCGGCGACAGCGACGCCGCAGCGCAGATGGCTTGTCCGGCGCCCGCACCGGAGGCGGCGCTGCTGGCCCGGGAGCGTCTGGAAATCCTTGATGAAGCCTTGTTGCAACTGTCGGAAAACGCCCGCCAGGCGCTGTTGCTCAATCGCGTCGAGGGCCTGACCCAGGCGCAGATTGCACAACGACTGGGCGTTTCCGAGAGCATGGTGGCAAAATACATCGGCCAGGCCCTGCGCCATTGCCGGGACTGGCTCAAGCACAACCATGACTGAAGCCTCCATGTCCGAACCGCAGCCAGTGACCGACCTTTCCGACGATGCCATCGACTGGCAGGTCCTGTTGCATTCGGGCAACGCCACTCAGGCCGATCGCGACCGCTACCAGCGCTGGCGCGGGCTCAGCGCCGAGCATCTGGCCGCCGCCGAAGAGGCCGAAGCGCTGTGGGGCGATCTCGGTCACACCCAGGCCGCGGCGCAACTGCCAAAGGCCCCCCGTCGTCGCCACTGGGGGTCGGCCATCGCCGCCTCGCTGCTGGCGGCCATGCTCGGCTACGGTGGCTGGCAGCAGGCCCCGGCGCTGCTGGCCGATTACCACACCAGCACCGGCGAGCGCCGCACCATCACCCTGGAAGATGGCTCGAAGGTCACCCTCAACAGCGCCAGTGCGCTGTCGGTGAATTTCAGCGGCGAGCGCCGCACGGTGTCGCTCAAGGCGGGCGAGGCGTTGTTCGAACCGGCCGCGGACCCGCGCCCCTTCGTGGTAGACAGCGGCGCCGAGGCGGTGCAGGGCAGCGACGCGGTGTTCAGCGTGCGGCGGCAGGGTAGCGGCAACAGCGTGGTGGTCACCCGTGGCGAAGCGCAGGTTGGCGAGCTGCGCGTGGCGGTCAGTCCTGACGCCCAGGCCCAGACCGCCTGGCAACGCGGCAAGCTGATCTTCAATGGCCGGCCGCTGCGCGAAGTGATCGCTGAACTTGAGCGCTACCAGCACGGGCGCATCCTGATCTCCGACAGCCAGGTGGGCGCGCTGCAGGTCAGCGGCGTGTTCGACCTCAATGATCCCCATGCGCTGCTGCGCACCCTCGAACAGCGCTATGCGCTGAAGGTCACCTACCTGCCGTGGTTGGCCGTGCTCTACTGATTTTTTCCGGGCGAAAATAATTTCGGAAAGTCACTGCAAGTTCTTCGACGCCAGATCGTCGTAGTGGGACTGATCAGCAATCCGTTCTCATTTACGTTTACCTGTCTGGAAGAAAACAGTGAAAGGTCCGTTCAACTCCGCCGCGCGTTCCACCGACTATTTCAAGCATGCCGTGCTGGCATCCTCCGTTGCCGCCGCGTTGCTCGGCGCCGTTGCCGTGCAGGCCGCCGAAGCCGTCGCCCCGGTACAGGCCGCCGCTTCGCAGGCCCGCCAGGTCAGCCTCGACCTGCCAGCGCAAAGCCTCGACCAGACCCTGACCCGCTTCGCCGACCAGGCCGATTTGCACCTGCTGTTCACCACCAGTGATGTCGCCGGGCTGTCCAGCTCCGGGCTGCGCGGCACCTTCAGCATCGAAGACGCGTTGCAGCGGCTGCTGGCCGGCAGCGGCATGAGCTGGCAATTCAGCGACGCGCGCACGGTGATCCTGCGCAAGGGCGAACCGCAGGCCAGCGTCAGCCTCAAGCCGATCGAAGTCAGCGTCGCCTCGCGTACCAGCACTTCCATCAGTGAAATCCCTGGCACTGTCTGGGTGGTCGACCAGGAGCAACTGAAAGAACAGATCAGCAGCGGCGTGAGCCTCAAGGAAGCCATCGGCAAGCTGGTGCCGGGCCTCGACCTGGCGCCGGAAGGGCGGACCAACTACGGCCAGAACATGCGCGGTCGCAACGTGCTGGTGATGATCGACGGCGTCAGCCAGAACAGCTCCCGCGGCCTGTCGCGGCAGTTCGACAGCATCTCGCCGTTCAACGTCCAGCGCGTCGAAGTGCTGTCTGGCGCCAGCGCCATTTATGGCGGCGGCGCCACCGGCGGCATCATCAACATCGTCACCAAGAAAGGTGAGCCGGGGCCGGCGCGCTTCGAAACCCAGGTCGGCGCCAGTAGCGGCTTCAACAACAGCGATGACCTGTCCACCCGCGTCGCCCAGTCCATCAGCGGCGGCAACGAGCGCATCAACGGCCGCCTGGGCGTTTCCGCCGAGCAGAACGAAGCCTTCTACGACGGTGCCGGCAACCAGATCTTCATCGACAACACCCAGACCGACCTGCAATACAACCGCACCATCGACGTGATGGGCAGCCTTGGCCTGCAGTTCAACGAGCAGCAGAGCCTCGACCTGCTCGCCCAGTACTACGATTCGGGCAACCACGGCAGCACCGGAATCTTCTTTCCCCACCTGAACTACAACGCCCCGTCGGACCTGGAAAACGCCGAGCTGCGCAGCGGCTACTCCACCGACCTGGAGCCGCGCACCAAGCGCCTGCTGCTCAACGCCAACTACCACCACGCCGACGTGCTCGGCCAGGACTTCTACCTGCAGGCGTCGTACCGCAAGGAAGACGACAACTTCTACCCGTTTCCCTACTACAATCCGGGCACGCCAGCCGGTTCCCGCGGCGTGTACTTCGCCGCTTCGCAACAGAACTTCGAGGTCAGCAGCCTGAAGGCGCTGTTTGCCAAGCAATGGGACAGCCTCAAGCTGACCTACGGCGTGGACCTCGACCGCGAGCGTTTCAACGCCGAGCAAACCACCTTCGACGCGCGCGCTTCATCGAACAGCGGCGGCCTGGACCTGAACGAGGCGAGCAAGGCGGCGCGTTATCCCAGCTACCGCGTCGACGGCATTTCCGCCTACGCGCAACTGGACTGGCACCTCACCGATAACCTGACCCTGTCCGGTGGTGCCCGGCGCCAGCAGATGGACGTGGATGTCAGCGACTTCAAGGGTGTTCCCGGCGGCAGCAACGATTACCAGGTCAGCCTGTATAACCTCGGCGCCATCTACGACTTCAAGAACGGTCATCAGGTCTGGACCAACTACGGCGAAGGCTTCGACCTGCCGGACCCGGCCAAGTACTACGGCAAGGCCGGCATGAGCGTCGAGGACAACCCGCTGGCGGGGATCAAGAGCCGGCAGGTGGAAATGGGCTGGCGCTATGCCGACCTCGACTGGGATGCCCAGGCGGCGGTGTATTACATCTGGTCGGACAAGATCATCAACGTCGACTCGAAGACCCTGACCATCAACGTCGATGAGAAGAAGAGCCGCGACTTCGGCCTCGAAGGCGCGCTGACCCGTCACTTCGAAAGCGGCTGGGAGGCCGGCACCACCCTGCACCTGGTGCGCTCGGAAGAAGAAGACGCCAGCGGCGACTGGATCAAGCGCGATGCCCGCTATGCCTCGCTGTCCAAGTCCACCGCCTTCGTCGGCTGGAAGGGCGATGGTCGCAGCGCGCGCCTGCAAGCGAACAAAGCCTTCACCCTCAAGGACGACGCCGACCACACGATCAGCGGTTACACCACCCTCGACCTGCTGGGCAGCCAGGACACCGGCTTCGGCACCTTCAGCGCCGGCATCCAGAACCTGCTGGACAAGCAGTACAGCACCGTCTGGGGCCAGCGCGCGACGCTGTTCTATTCGCCGGTTTACGGCCCGGCCTACCTCTACGACTACCAGGGACGCGGTCGGACCTACACCCTGACTTGGTCGCTCGCCTACTGATCCGGCCATGGCACCCGGTGAACGCGCCGGGTGCCATCAGGGCAATCGTTCCCCCTGTAACAATATGAATTACCTCCGTGAGGTTTGCGGCTTTGTCGCGAACCTCTCGGGCCGTAGGCTATCCAACGCTTGGTGATGCCCACGTGCGGAGGTGATTGTGTTCGAACGCGCCCATTCCATCCTGATCGGTACCGCGCTGATCTTCTCGATCAGCGGCCCGCTGCTGGCCGCCACTGCTGACAACCCGCAGAACAGCCCGATTCACCGGGCCAACCCCAACAGCCGCCAAGGCACGGTGCCGACCACGCCGCCCATGCCTGGACCTTCCACCGCACCCAATCCTCGTCCGCCGACCCTCGAAAACCGTGGCATCGGCAACGGCGACAACCTGCGGCGCGAACAACAGACGCCGCGTCTCGAACCCTCCCGTCCGCCCCGCGATTCACAGCGCGCGCCGTGATCGCCCCTCGAAAGGAATCCCGCATGACCTCACGTTCCTGGCTGCTCGCCCTGGGTGCCTCCGTTCTCTTGCCGCTCGGCGCCCAGGCCGCGCCCGAACGCACCTTCCCCAGCGAAGACGGCACCCTCAAGGTCAACACCCTGGCCGAAGGCCTCAAGCATCCGTGGGCCCTGGCCTTCCTGCCGGGAACCCAGGGCATCCTGGTCACCGAACGCCAGGGCAACCTGCGCGTGATCGGCGCGGAAGGGCGGGTCGGCCCGCCGCTGAGCGGTGTGCCGGAGGTCTGGGCGCAAGGGCAGGGCGGCTTGCTCGATGTGGTGCTGTCACCCACCTTCGACAAGGACCGGCTGGTTTATCTGTCCTATGCCGAAGGCGGTGGCGAGGGCGGCACGGCAGGCACTGCGGTAGGCCGCGGACGGCTGTCCAGCGACCTCGCCCGGATCGAGGATTTCAACGTGATCTTCCGCCAGGAGCCGAAGCTCTCGACCGGCAACCATTTCGGCTCGCGGCTGGTGTTCGACCGCAATGGCTACCTGTTCATCGCCTTGGGCGAGAACAATCAGCGAGCCACATCGCAAGACCTCGACAAACTACAGGGCAAGGTGGTGCGCATCCTGCCCGATGGCGAGATTCCCAAGGACAACCCCTTCGTCGGACAGAAAAACGTGCAGCCGGCGATCTGGTCCTATGGCCATCGCAACCAGCAGGGCGCGGCGCTCAACCCCTGGACCGGGCAGCTCTGGACCCACGAACACGGCCCGCGTGGCGGCGACGAAATCAACATCCCCAAGCCCGGCAAGAACTACGGCTGGCCGCTGGCGACCCATGGCATCAACTACTCGCTGCTGCCGATTCCCGAGGCCAAGGGCAAGGAAGTGGAGGGGACCGTTCCGCCGCACCACGTCTGGGAGAAATCCCCGGCCATCAGCGGCATGGCCTTCTATGACAACGAGCGCTTCAAGGCCTGGGACCACAGCCTGTTCATCGGCGCGCTGGCGGCGCAGGAGGTGATTCGCCTGCAACTGAACGGCGACAAGATCGTTCACGAAGAACGGATGCTCGGACAGTTGAATGCCCGGGTCCGCGATGTGCGGGTCGGACCGGACGGGTTTCTGTATGTGCTGACAGACGAGGAAGACGGGCAGTTGTTGAAGGTCGGGCTGGCCGAGTAATTCGCGGCCGTTTGTGCGGGCCTCATCGCCGACTATGCCGGTGATGAGGCCCCTGAAAATCCCTACACAATCCGCGTCATCCCTGATGTACCCTGTGCCCTTTTTCCCACCGAGGGCCTGCATGTCCAGCGTCAACACCCCATTGGCCCTTTACCAGCAGGCCATCACTGCCCAAGGTTTCGTCGCCGACCCCGCCCAGCAACAGGCCGCCGCAGCCCTGCAGGCCTGCTTCGAGGCGGTCGAACGCGGTGAGCCGGCCAATGGCGTCTACCTCTGGGGCCCGGTCGGGCGCGGCAAGACCTGGCTGATGGACCAGTTCCATCGCTGCCTGACCATTCCCGCCCGGCGCCAGCACTTCCACCATTTCATGCGTTGGGTTCACCAGCGTCTGTTCCAGCTCAACGGCACCGCTGACCCGTTGCAGGCCCTGGCCTTTTCCCTGGCCGAAGAAATCCGCGTGCTGTGTTTCGATGAGCTGTTCGTCAACGATATCGGCGACGCAATCATCCTTGGCCGCCTGTTCCAGGTGCTGTTCGAGGCCGGTGTGGTGGTGGTCGCCACCTCCAACCAGCCGCCACGGCAGCTTTATGCCGATGGCTTCAACCGCGAGCGTTTCCTGCCGGCGATCGAGGCGATCGAGCGCTGCATGACCGTGGTGCCGGTTCACGGCGAGCAGGACCACCGCCTGCACCCCGGCGCGCTGCATCAGCGTTATTGGGTTCGCGATCCGGCGGCGCTGGCCAATGTGTTCGCGCAATTGAGCGGTGACGCACCGGCGACCAGCGAAGACCTGGAAGTCGGTTATCGCACCCTGCAGGTGGTGCGCCGCAGTGACAAGGTGCTGTGGTGCGATTACCCGCAACTCTGCGAGCAACCGTTGGCGGCCATGGAGTTCATGGCCCTGTGCGAGCGTTTCGACGCCATCCTGCTGGGCGGCGTGCCGGCCCTTGGCGCGCCGACGCGGCCGGGCAAGATCGCCCGGGGCACCGAGGACGCCGCCGAACGGGTCGTGGCAGGGGACCGCGAACTGCCGCAACTGTCGGTGCAGGACGACGGCGCCCGGCGTTTCATCGCGCTGGTCGATGAGTGTTACGACCAGCGCGTGGCCCTGTATCTCGAAGCCGACGTCCCGCTGGAAGTTCTCTACACGCAAGGGTATCTGGAGTTCCCGTTCCGCCGGACCCTCAGCCGGTTGCAGGAAATGCAACTGCAGCGCTTCTGCTGAGGATTTGCGCAGGGCCTGTCACAGGCTCTGCCAGCCAAGGGTGATGACCACCAGCACCAGATAGCGCCCGCCTTTTGCCAGGGTCACCAGCAATACGAAGCGCCAGAACGGCTCGCGCATGATGCCGGCGATCAAGGTCAGTGGGTCGCCGATCACCGGCATCCAGCTCAACAGCAGCGACCACTGCCCATGGCGACGGTAACGCTGCTGGGCCTTTTCCAGTTGCGCGGCAGAGAAGGGGAACCAGCGTTTGTCGCGCCAGCGCTCGATGGCCCGCCCCAGCAGCCAATTGACGATCGAACCCAGCACATTGCCCACCGTCGCCACCAGCCACAGGCTCGCCACGGCGGCCGGGTCGTGGAGCAGCAACCCGACCAGCACCGCCTCGGACTGCAACGGCAGCAAGGTGGCGGCGCCAAACGCCGCCAGAAACAGACCCCAGTAACTCAACACGGCATGGCCACAATCATCGTTCGACAGGCCTCGTAGGATATTTCCCGGATATCGCCGCGGCCAGCGAGGAAATCTTTGCTGACATGATCGTTCATAAAATAGAACGCTAAAGCGAATTTTCGCTATCTAGTGCCAATAAGGTTCTGAATTTAATCTTCTCCCATCAACGCAAACGCAGCCGAGCGGCCTCAGTATCGGGGCACGGGCCTACTAATCGTCAGGGAATGTTGCATATGAACAGCGCCGATCAAGACAACCGCAGCGTGGTAACACTGGTGATCCAGCACAAGGCCCGCGCCGACGCGCTCGCCCAGTACGAAGCCTGGCTCAAGCGCGCGGTCAGCGTCGCCCGCCAGCAGCCGGGTCACCTGGACGTCAATGTGATCCGTCCCGACGCCGATGGGCGCCACTTCACCACGGTCGTGCGCTTTGCCCAGGCGAGCCAGTTGCAGGCGTGGGTCAACTCCGCCGAGCGCCAGGCGATGATCGATGAGGTCATGCCGCTGCTGGAAGATGGCGACAACACCCAGGTCCATGACGACCCCGAATTCTGGTTCACCCCGCCCAGCGCCGGCGCACCACAACCGCCGCGCTGGAAACAGGCCTTGCTGACCTACCTGGTGATCTGCCCGATGACCTTTCTGATCCCGGCGCTGCTGGCGCCGCTGTTCGCGCAGTTCCCGCTGCTCGGTGGGCGGATCATCGGCAACATGATTGGCAACCTGTTCGTCATTTTGCCGGTGGTCTTTTTCATCATGCCCTGGCTGACCCGCCGCACCGCCGCCTGGCTGCGCGCCTGAACGTTTCCCACACCCCGTACTCAAGACTCTGACCACCCTGTTTCCCGGAGATACCCCTATGAGCACCCTCGTTACCCGTGATGGCACCGCGATTTATTACAAAGACTGGGGCAGCGGCAAGCCCGTGCTGTTCAGCCACGGCTGGCCGCTGGATGCTGACATGTGGGATGTACAGATGGAGTTCCTGGCCAGCCGCGGCTACCGCGCCATCGCTTTCGACCGCCGTGGTTTCGGCCGCTCCAGCCAGCCGTGGAACGGTTACGACTACGACACCTTCGCTGACGATATCGCCCAATTGATCGAGCACCTCGACCTGCGCGACGTCACCCTGGTGGGCTTCTCCATGGGCGGCGGCGATGTCACCCGCTACATCGCCCGGCATGGCAGCGAGCGGGTCGCCGGCCTGGTGCTGCTGGGTGCGGTGACCCCGCTGTTCATCAAGACCGTCGACAACCCCGATGGCGTCGACAAATCGGTGTTCGACGGCATCAAGGCCGGCCTGCGCGCCGACCGCGCCCAGTTCATTGCCGACTTCGCCACGCCGTTCTATGGCATCAACCATGGGCAGCAGGTGTCCCAGGGCGTGCAGGCCCAGACGCTGAACATCGCGTTGATGGCGTCGCTCAAGAGCACGCTGGATTGCGTGACGGCATTCTCGGAAACCGACTTCCGCCCCGACATGGCGAAGATCGACGTACCGACCCTGGTGATCCACGGTGACGACGACCAGATCGTGCCGTTCGAAACCACCGGCAAGAAGGCTGCGGAGATGATTCGCGGGGCGGAACTGACGGTGTACAGCGGTGCGCCGCACGGGTTCGCGGTGACCCATGCGCAGCAGTTGAATGACGATTTGCTGGCGTTTTTGTCGCGGTAAGTCGGGTTTACGGCTACAAGGCCAAAATACTTCGAGGCGAGGATCGGGCGAGGGCTGCCCGGTCCTCGCCTCGATCGTTTTGGCGCCCTTCAGATTGAGCGCCATCACTACCCTGTGGGAGTGGATTCATCCACATTCGCGGTGACCTGACGCTCTGTATTGTCTGCGAGATGTGTAGATACTCATGCAGCGATGCGTCGCTCAGTCGGCGCTCGATCCCATCAATACCGAAAATTCTCAGGCATCCCCCCACTCACGCCATATCGCTCTGCGCAAACTCCTCCGCCAAATGGTCAATCAGCGAGCGCACCGACGGCAGCAGCCCACGTCGCGACGGGAAGATGGCGTGGACAATCCCGCAACGTGGTTGCCACTCCGGCAACAACTCCACCAGCCGCCCCTCGGCCAGGTCTTCACGCACTGCGACCCGCGGCAAATGCGCGATGCCCACCCCCGCAACCACGAAGTGGCGCAAGGCGAACAAGTCGTCGGTGACCATCCGTGGTTTGTGCGGAATCACCAGGCTGGTGCTCATGTCCTCGCCCTGGAACAACTCCCACTGGTATTCGCGCTGGGCACTGCCCCAGTGAACGCTGGGCAACTGGCTGAGCATCTGCGGATCGAAACCCTTCGGCAAACGTTCGAGCAGCGCGGGCTGGCCGACCAGGCATTGGGTGCTGTTGCTCAGCACCTTCATCACCATGTCGGTGTTTTCCAGCGGCGGGAAGCGCACCCGCAGCGCTACGTCGACGCCTTCGTGAAGCAGGTCGACGCGGCGGTTGGTGCTCTCGATGAACAGTTCCACCCGTGGGTACTTGAGCATGTAGCGGGTCAGCATCGGGCCGACCCAGGAGTTGAGCAGGGTGGTGGGGCAACTGATTCGCACCAGGCCGCGGGGTTCGCTGAGGTTGCGCGCGATGACTTCCGCCGCGCCTTCGGCCTCGACCCGCATGGCCGTGCAACGGCGGTAATACTCCTGGCCGATTTCGGTCAGTGAGCAATGGCGGCTGGTGCGGTGCAAAAGGCGAACGCCCAGCCGCTCTTCAAGGTCGGCGATGCGCCGGCTGAGTTTCGACTTGGGCATGTCCAGCGCCCGCCCGGCCGGGGCGAAGCCGCCGTGTTCGACCACTTGGGTGAAGTAATAGAGGGAGTTGAGGTCTTCCAAGGATCGTTCTCCGGCTGGAACGCTAGTGGAAAACCGGGGAGTCTATCTCAGCAAAGGTGATCTTTCAGGCCCGGTTCAATCCACATCCGCCTCGAACAGCCGCTCCAGCTCCAGCCGCGCCTCCTGGGCGGTCTGCATCACCTTGGCCTTGTCGTCGCGGACCCGCCCCTGGACGCTGAGCACTTCCTCGTCATGCCGGGTAAAGCGCTGGATGCGATCAGCCGCCTGCGCCTCGCTCAAACCCAGCCCCACCAGCGTCAGCCGGCTCATTTCCAGGCTGGAGTGGAACGTCTCGCGGATCGGTTCGGCGCCCACGTCCACCAGCTTGTGCACATGCTGGCGGTTACGCGCCCGGGCGATGACCTTGAGGTGCGGATACAACTGCTTGACCCGTGCGGCGGTTCGGGTGGTGATCTCCGGGTCGTCGGTGGTGATGACGAAGTATTCGGCCTCGCCGACCTTGGCCGCATGCAGCACTTCGGGGCGCTGCGGGTCGCCGTAGAACACCGGCGCCTGTTCGAACATGCGCGTCATTTCGATGGCATCCACCGACGTTTCCAGGGCAACGAAGGGAATCTTCTGTGCGCGCAAGATGCGCGCGATGATCTGGCCCATGCGGCCCATGCCGACAATCACTACCCGTGGTGCATCGGTGGCGATGTCCTTGTACTGCTCCGGCACTTCGCGGGGCGCCTGCGGGCGTTTGCCGAGGCGGGCGCAGCCCAGCAGCAACAGCGGGGTGATGGCCATGGACAAGGTGATGGTCATCAGCAGCAGGTCGAAGGTCTGGGCGTCGAACAGGCCCTGGTCGCGGCCCAGCTTGAACACCACGAAGGCGAACTCGCCGCCCGCCGCCAGCACCACGCCGAGGCGCAGGGCGCTGACGTTGCTGAGCCCACCGGCAAGGCGCCCGACCAGCATCAACAACGGCAACTTCACCCCCACCAGCAACAGGGTCAGGCCAAGCACTACCAGCGGCATCTGCACCAGCAGGCTGAGGTTGGCGCCCATGCCGACGCTGATGAAGAACAGCCCCAGCAGCAGGCCCTTGAACGGTTCGATCTGCGATTCCAGCTCATGCCGGTATTCCGAATCGGCGAGCAACAGCCCGGCGAGAAACGCGCCGAGCGCCATGGAAATTCCGGCTTCCTCCATCAGCCAGGCGGTGCCGATGACCACCAGCAGCGCGGTGGCGGTGGACACTTCCGGCAAGCCGGTGCGCGCCACGGTGCGGAACAGCGGGCGCAGCAGGTAACGACCGCCGACGATGACAATCGCGATACTGCCGAACACTTTCAAACCGTGTTCGAGGCTGTCGCCGTGGCTGGTGTCCGGGCCGCTGGCGGCCAGCAATGGCACCAGGGCGATCAGCGGAATCGCGGCGATGTCCTGGAACAACAGGATGGCAAACGCCAACCGGCCATGAGGCGCGTTGAGCTGTTTGCTTTCGGCCAGGCTTTGCAGACCGAAGGCGGTGGACGACAGCGCCAGGCCCAGGCCAAGCACCAGCGCGGCCGGTAGCGACTGGGCAAAGCCGAACAGGGCGATGGCGCCGATCACCGCGCCGGTCAGCAGCACTTGCGCCAGGCCGACGCCGAACACCGACTTGCGCATCAGCCACAGCCGACGCGGCGACAGCTCCAGGCCAATGATGAACAGGAGCAGGACCACGCCCAGCTCGGAAATGTGCGCGACGCTTTGCGTGTCGCGAATCAGCCCCAGCGCCTGCGGGCCAATGACCACGCCGGCCAGCAGGTAGCCGAGCACGGCGCCGAGTTGCAGGCGCTTGGCCAGGGGGACGGTGATGACTGCGGCGACGAGAAAAATCACTGCGGTTTGCAGCAGGCTGCCTTCGTGTGGCATCGCTCGGACTCCATGAGCTGCATGAGGCAGCGTTTAAAAAGAGCCTGCATTTTGGCGTCGGGCTCAGGGTCGGACAATCTGTCTGAATGGCGACAGATCGTCCACCTGAGAGGGACAGTAAGCGGCTTGTGGCTTACTTGTACTGCGCGACCACTTCGTCCTTGCCGTCGGTGGTCAGGCCGATCACCTGGTAGGCGTCCTTGTGGTCGCCCATTTCCATGCCGGGCGAGCCCATCGGCATGCCCGGCACGGCCAGGCCGCGCAGGTCAGGGCGCTTGGCCAGGACCGAAATCTGCTCCGCCGGCACATGGCCTTCGACGAACTTGCCGTCGATCACGCCGGTGTGGCACGAAGCCAGGCGCGGCGCCACGCCGAGGCGCTGCTTGACCGCGCTCATGTTCGGCTCGACATGGTCGTTGACGGTGTAGCCGTTGTCGCGCAGGTGGGTGATCCATTCCTTGCAGCAGCCGCAGTTGGGATCGCGGTAGACATCGATGGTCTGGCCGGCTTGGGCCAGGGTGCTCAGGGCCAGCAGGCCGAGGGCGGCGAGGTTGTTTTTCAGCATGGGTTGTCTCCTTGGAATTCTGTGTGCTTGCGGGCGGCGGGGGCTAAAACCTGAACCTCACCCCAGCCAGCCAGCGTGTCTGTCCGACATCCCCGTCTTCATCCCGGGTCATCTCGGCCGTGTCGCCATACACCCGGTTGAACGACACCCCGACATAGGGCGCAAACCACGGTGTGATTTCGTAGCGCAGGCGCAGCCCGACCTCGCTGTCCGACAGCCCGGAACCCTGGGTGCGGCCCGGGTCATCGCGGCCGTGAAGGTTGACTTCCACGTTCGGCTCAAGCCGCCAGCGTTGGGTCAGGAGAATAGCGTACGCGGCCTCCAGGCGCAGCGCGGTTTGATGTCGCTCGCCCGCGTACAGCGTGGCTTCCAGCTCCATGCCGTAGAGCGGCGTGCCCTGGATGCCGAGGGCGGCCCAGGTTTGCCCGCTGCCCGGCTTGAAGTCCTGGCGCAGGCCAGCGACCACTTCCCACCACGGGCTGACCGCATGGCCCCACAGCGCCTGCAGTTCGGCCTTGTGGGTCTTGCCCTGTTCGCGCTCGCCTTCCGTGCGCAGCCAGAGCCGGTCGATATCGCCGCCGACCCAGGCGTTGGCATTCCAGTTCAGCGCGTTGCTGTTCTCGACGTCCTGATATTCGAGTTGCTCGACGGTCACCGCCCAGTTGATCTGCCGGTCATGCACCTGATGGCCCGGCAGTGGCGGGAAGGCGGCCTGGCGATCGGCGTCGGTGATGGGCTTCAGTGGCGTGCGCGGCTGATCGACGTTGGACGGCGGGCTGCCGTGGTCCATGCCGCCGTGATTCATCGCGCCATGATTCATGCTGCCGTGATCCATGCCCGCGTGGTTCATCGCCGCTGCCCGCAGTTCTTCACTGCCCAGCAGCAACACCAGGGCCATGCCGCCGAGCAGCGGCCGGTTGAGTCGTTCATTCATCGACGCGCACCTCGCGGAACATGCCGGTCTCCATGTGATAGAGCAGGTGGCAGTGGTAGGCCCAGCGGCCCAGGGCATCGGCGCTGACCCGGTAGCTGCGGCGGCTGCCCGGCGGCATGTCGATGGTGTGCTTGCGCACCTGGAACCGGCCGTGTTCGTCCTCCAGATCGCTCCACAGGCCGTGCAGGTGAATCGGGTGGGCCATCATGGTGTCGTTGACCAGGGTGATGCGCAGGCGCTCGCCGTATTTCAGGCGCAAAGGCTCGGCGTCGGAGAAACGCACGCCGTCGAACGACCAGGCGAAGCGCTCCATGTGTCCGGTCAGGTGCAGTTCTATTTCCCGGCCCGGCTCGCGACCATCGGGGTCGGCGAAGGTGCTCCGCAGGTCGGCGTAGCTCAGCACCCGGCGGCCATTGTTGCGCAGGCCGAGGCCGGGATCGGCGAGGTTGGCCTGCGGTGTCATGGTTTGCATGTCCACCAGCGGGTTGTTGGTTTCCGACGCCGGGTGCTGCTGCATGCCGGGCATGTTGCCGTGGTCCATGCCGCTCATCTGGCTGTGGTCCATGCCGCCCATGCCCGCCATGGCACCGTGGTCCATGCCCATGTCGGCCATGCGTAGTCGCGGGCGCGGATCGGTCGCTGGAACCTCGGCCTGTAGCCCCGGCGCTCGGGCCAGGGTGCCGCGGGCGTAGCCGCTGCGGTCCATGCTCTGGGCGAACAGGGTGTAGGCCGGCTGATCGCCGACGCTGACCAGCACGTCATAGGTTTCCGCCACCGCCAGGCGCAGTTCGTCTACGGTTACCGGTCGCACCGGCTGGCCGTCGGCGGCGATCACGGTGAGCTTCAGTCCGGGGATGCGGAAGTCGAAATAGGTCATCGCCGAGCCGTTGATCAAGCGCAGGCGCAGGGTTTCGCCGGGCTGGAACAGGCAGGTGAAATTGCCCTCGGGCGGCTGTCCGTTGAGCAGGTAGGTGTAGGTGGCGGCGCTGATGTCGGCGATATCGGTCGGGGTCATGTGCATCTGCGCCCATTCCGTGCGTTCGGCCAGGGTCGCGCGCCAGCCGTCGCGGGCAACATCGTCAACGAAGTCGCCCAGGGTGCGCTGCTGTCGGTTGAAGTAGTCGGACTGCTTCTTCAAGGTCGTCAGCAGCTCGGCGGGTGGCTGGTCACTCCAGTCGCTGAGCAGCAGCACGCAGTCGCGCTGATAGACATGCGGCTCGGGTGTTTTCGGCTCGATGACGATGGCGCCATAGACGCCGGCCTGCTCCTGCAGCCCCGAATGGCTGTGGTACCAGTAGGTGCCGTGCTGCTCCAGGGTGAAGCGGTAGAGGTAATCGCCACCGGGTTCGATACCGGCGAAACTCAGGCCGGGCACGCCGTCCATGTTGGCGGGCAGGATGATGCCGTGCCAGTGCAGCGACGTGGGTTCGGCGAGGCGGTTGCGCACCCGCAGGGTCACGGTGTCGCCCTCGCGCCAGCGCAGCACCGGGCCGGGCAGGCTGTCGTTGATGGTCAGCGCAGTGCGCGGCTTGCCGGTGAAGTTCACGGCCGTCTGGCCGATGAACAGCTCGAAGTGCTGGCCGGCCAGTTCGCCGCTGTTGCGCTCGCTGGCCCAGGCGTGCGGGCGCCAGAGGCCGAGGCCGCCAACGGCGCCGGCTGCGGCCAGGCCCTTGACGAAGGTGCGTCGGGTCGGAAGGTGGGGCATGGGGTCGTCTGTCCATCAGCAAAGATGGGCTGACCTTAGTCGCAGGGTGCTGTCAGAAAACTGAGGTTTGAATTACAGATTTGTCAGCGAGAAAATAGCGGGCTTCATGCGCGGGTTTTTTGCGCCACAGGATTTGAATGGTCGGTTGTACCAGGAGTAGCAATGGACAAAGTCATCATCATCACCGGTGCCAGTCGTGGCATCGGCGCCGCCACCGCGCTGCTGGCGGCGCGTCAGGGTTATCGGATCTGCATCAACTACCTCGCCGACGATGAAGCGGCGCACCGCGTGCTGGCCCAGGTACGCGAACTGGGCGCCGAGGCGATTGCCGTGCGTGCCGACGCCAGCGTCGAGGACGAAGTGATCCACCTGTTTCAGCGGGTCGACCATGAGCTTGGGCGGGTCACCGCGCTGGTCAACAACGCCGGCACCATCGGCCAGAAGAGCCGGGTCGAGGAAATGTCCGAGTTCCGTCTGCTGAAGCTGATGAAGACCAACGTGGTCGGGCCGATGCTCTGCGCCAAACATGCGCTGGCGCGCATGTCGACCCGCCACGGCGGCAGCGGTGGCAGCATCGTCAACGTCTCCTCGGTGGCCGCGCGGCTGGGCTCGCCCAACGAATACGTCGACTACGCCGCCTCGAAGGGCGCGCTGGACACCTTCACCCTTGGCCTGGCCAAGGAAGTGGCGGGCGAGGGCGTGCGGGTCAACGCCGTGCGTCCGGGCTACATCTTCACCGACTTCCACGCCCTGAGCGGCGACCCGGACCGCGTCAGCAAGCTGGAACCCGGCATTCCCATGGGCCGCGGCGGCCAGGCCGAGGAAGTGGCCGAAGCGATCCTGTGGCTGCTGTCGGACAAGGCGTCCTATTCGACGGGGAGCTTCATTGATCTTGGGGGCGGGCGCTAAGCGCGCTCGTCACCCAGCATCTGACCCACCCGCTCCACCAGCATCTCCAGGCTGAACGGCTTGATCATCACGCTCATCCCCGCGCCCAGCGGGCCGTCGCTGAGGGCGGCGCTCTCGTCGTAGCCGGTGATGAACAGCACCGGCAGGTCCGGGTGCAGAAGGCGTGCTTTTTCGGCCAGTTGACGGCCATTGAGGCCGCCGGGCAGGCCGATATCGCTGAGCAGCAGGTCCGGCCGCGGGCCGTGTTCGAGGGCGGGCAGGGCGGCGACGGCGGTTTCGAACGACTCGACCCGGTAACCGGAGTCTTCGAGGATTTCAGCGATCACCATGCTTAGCGCGGTCTGGTCTTCCACCAGGACGATCCGCCGACCGCTGTCGCGCTCGCTGAGTGTTTCATCGGCTTCGGCAACGCCGGGCGCTGGCGCCTGGTGATGGCGAGGCAGGAACAGTTCGACCCGGGTGCCGGAGCCGGGTGTCGAGGAGATTCGCAACTGGCCGCCGGACTGGCGCACGAAACCGTAGGCCATCGACAGTCCCAACCCGGTGCCCTGGCCCAGCGGTTTGGTGGTGAAGAACGGATCGATCGCGCGCTCGACCACTTCCGGCTGCATGCCCTGGCCGTTGTCTTCGACGCTCAGGCACAGGTAATCGCCGGGGGCGAGGTCCAGGGCGCGGGCCTGTTCGTCGTCGAGGCTCAGGTTGTCGCTGCCGATATCGATGCTGCCGCCGGCGGGCAGGGCGTCGCGGGCGTTGATGCAGAGGTTGAGCAGGGCGCTTTCCAGTTGCGGCGGGTCGATCAGGGTCGGCCACAGGTGGGCGGCGAAGTGGCAGCGGACGTCGATGGACGGCCCGACGCTGCGACCGATCAGGTCTTGCATGCCGCTGACCAGCCCGCCGACATCGGTCGCCTGCGGTTGCAGGGTCTGCCGGCGAGAGAACGCCAGCAGGCGGTGCACCAGCGACGCGGCACGCTGCGCCGAGCTGCTGACCGCATCCAGCAGCGGCGTGAGGTCTTCGTAACGTTGCTGGTGGAGGCGTTGGCGCAGCAATTCCTGGGCGCCGAGGATGCCGCCCAGCAGGTTGTTGAAGTCATGGGCGATGCCGCCCGTGAGCTGGCCGACCGCCTCCATCTTCTGCGCCTGGCGCAGGGCTTCCTCGGCGCTGAGCAGGCGTTGCTGTTCTTCGATGCGCGCGCTGATGTCGTAGGCAAACAGGTACGCGCCCTGTTGCAGGCCTTCGCTGTCATACAGGGTGTTGAAGCGCAGTTCATAGTGGCGGCGCCGCTCGCCGACACCGAAGGCCGCGTTCTCGATAAAGACTTCCCCGGCCAGGGCGCGGCGCCACAGCGACAGGCCCAGCTCGCAGTCGGCGGGATAGCGACCCAATGTCTGCTCGACGGTATCGCCGACGTTGGGCACATGGTCGTAGAGAAAGTGAAAGTCTTTCAGCGACTGGTGATTGATCGCCAGCCAGCGCAGGTCGTTGTCCACCACCTGGACACAGGCCACGCTGTTGTCCACCAGCATGGCGAACAGCTCGCGCTCGGCCACGGCGCCGAGAATGCGCTGCTCCAGTTCTTCGTTGAGGTGCACCAGGGCCTGTTCGGCGTGGCGTCGTGCCGTCACGTCCTTGAACAGCACGGCGACCTGACGGCGCTCGGCCGGCTCGATACGAAAGGTGCTGACCGAGAGAATACGGCCGGTGGCTACCAGTTCCTGCTCGAACTGCAGCGGTCGACCGGTGCGCAACACTTCCCCGTAGCGGGCGACCCACTCGTCGGCTTCGTCGGGCACCATTTCCCGCAGTTTCTGACCGACCACGTCGGGAATTCCGGTGTGCCGGGCGTAGGCCGCGTTGGCCGAGACATGGACGTAGTCACTGAGCGGGCCATGTGGGCCGTCGAAGAATTCGATGACACAGAACCCGTCGTCCATGGTGTCGAACAGAAAGCGATAGAACGCCTCGTTCAGCGGTTGCTGCTGCACCCGTTGCTGCTCCAGCACGGCATTGCGTTCCTGGAGTTCGCGCAGTTGCTGGCGCAGGGCGTTCAATTCGCTGGCGGGCATGAAGTCTTCCGGAGGTGAACCATGGCGGAACTTTAGCCTGACGGGCGGGGCGGCGGCTAGAACGAGCGCACGATCCGTCCGAGTGTTTCCATGGCTTTTTCCGATTGATCGCTCCACGGACTGCCGTAGTTGAGGCGGATGCAGTTGCGAAAGCGCCGGGTCGGCGAAAAGATCGGCCCGGGTGCGATGCTGATGCCCTGGGCCAGGGCCATCTGGAACAGCTTCAGCGAGTCCATGCGCTCGGGCAACTCCAGCCAGAGGAAGTAGCCGCCCGATGGCTGGCTGACCCGCACTTGCGCCGGAAAGTGCCGGGCGATGGCGGCGAGCATGGCGTTTTTCTGTTCTTCCAGCGCATAGCGCAGGCGCCGCAGGTGACGGTCGTAGCCGCCATGCTGGAGGTAGTCGGCGATGGCAGCCTGGGCCGGCATCGAGGCGCACAGCGAGGTCATCAGTTTCAGACGCTCGATTTTCTGTGCGAAGCGTCCGGCCGCGACCCAGCCGATGCGGTAACCGGGCGCCAGACTCTTGGAGAAGGAACTGCAGTGCATCACCAGCCCTTCCGTGTCGAACGCCTTCGCCGGCTTGGGCGCTTGCTGGGCGTAATACAGCTCGGCGTAGACGTCGTCCTCGATCAGCGGCACCTGATGCTGGCGCAGCAGCTCCACCAGCGCCTGTTTGTTGTCTTCCGGCATGCTCGCGCCGACCGGATTCTGGAAGTTGGTCATGCACCAGACCGCTTTTACCGGGTGGCGCTCCAGTGTCTGTGCCAGCACCCCGAGGTCGATGCCGTCACGCGGGTGCACGGGAATTTCCACGGCCTTGAGCTTGAGCCGTTCCAGCACCTGCAGGCAGGCATAGAAGGCCGGCGCCTCGATGGCCACCAGATCGCCTGGCTCGGTGACGGCCTGCAAACACAGGTTCAGGGCTTCCAGCGCGCCGTTGGTGATCAACAGTTCTTCCATCGGCAACATCAGCCCGCCGACCATGTAGCGCAGGGCAATTTGCCGGCGCAGGTGCGGGTTGCCCGGCGACAGGTCGGTGACCACCATGCGGGGGTCCATGTCGCGACTCGCGCTGGCCAGCGAGCGGGCCAGGCGCGGCAGCGGGAACAGCGCCGGGCTGGGGAAGGCCGAGCCGAACGGCACGGTGTGCGGGTCCTTGATCGATTCGAGAATGGAAAACACCAGTTCGCTGACATCGACCTCGGTGGACTCGTTGGCCGACTCGCTGATCTGCGGCTCGCTGAACGGCCGCGGGGCATGGGCGTTGACGAAGTAGCCCGAGCGCGGCCGGGCGCGGATCAGCCCGCGCCGCTCCAGCAGGTAATAGGCCTGGAACACCGTGGACGGGCTGACCCCGTGGGTCTGGCTGGCGTAGCGCACCGACGGCACCCGCTGCCCGGGGCCGAGGACCCCGGAGTAGATCAGTTCAGCAATGTCGTCGGCGAATTTCTCGTAGCGTTTCATCATGGCTCTGCACGGTCGGACTGCAACGCAGTGTATGTGATCAGCGGTTCAGCGGCGCGACGAAACGGCTGCGGGCAACGCTGCGGATGTTCGGCTCGTCGCTGTCCACCAGTTCGAAGTCCAGCTCCAGCGAACTGCTCGCGGGACGGTCGCTCAGCATCGCCACCGACACCGGCAGCTCGGCCATTTCCCCGGCGGGGATGCTGAAGTGGGTCTTGCCGTGCAGCTCGAAGCCCTCGGCGTTGAGCAGGCGCAGGTCGTAGTTCTGCGGTTGCAGGGTCTTGTTGATGACCTTGAGGATGTAGATGTTCTCGATCTGGCCAAGGACGTTCTCGCGGAACAGGCCACGGTCCTTGATCACGTCCATCGACACCATCGGCCGCTCGTGCAGGGCGATCGCCAGCGCGCCGATCATCACCACCAGCACCGTGACATAACCCAGCAGGCGCGGGCGCAGCCAATGGGTGTGGCCACCTTGCAGGCTGTGCTCGGACTTGTAGCCGATCAGTCCGCGGGGGTAGTTCATCTTGTCCATGATGCTGTCGCAGGCGTCGATGCACGCTGCGCAGCCGATGCATTCCATTTGCAGGCCGTCGCGGATGTCGATGCCGGTCGGGCAGACCTGGACGCACATGGTGCAGTCGATGCAGTCACCGAGGCCACTGGCCTTGTGGTCCACGTCCTTTTTACGCGGTCCGCGGGACTCGCCGCGGCGCGGGTCGTAGGCCACGGCCAGGGTGTCCTTGTCGAACATCACGCTCTGGAACCGGGCGTACGGGCACATGTGCATGCACACGGCTTCGCGCATCCAGCCGGCGTTGATGTAGGTGGCGCCGGTGAAGAACAGAATCCAGAACAGGCTGACGCCACCCGCCTGCAGGGTGAACAGCTCTTCGGCCAGGGGGCGGATCGGCGTGAAGTAACCGACGAAGGTCAGGCCGGTCAGTACGCTGATGGCGATCCACAGGGTGTGCTTGGTGGCGCGCCGGGCCAGCTTGTTGACGCCCCACGGCGCCTTGTCCAGCTTCATGCGCTGGTTGCGGTCGCCTTCGGTGACCTTCTCGCACCACATGAACAGCCAGGTCCAGGTGCTCTGCGGGCAGGTGTAACCGCACCAGACGCGGCCGGCGAACACGGTGATGGCAAACAGGCCGAAGGCGCAGATGATCAGCAGGGCCGAGAGCAGGATGAAATCCTGCGGCCAGAAGGTCGCACCGAAGATATGGAACTTGCTATCCGCCAGGTCCCAGAGCACGGCCTGGCGGCCGTCCCAGGTCAGCCAGGCGGTGGCGAAGAACAGCAGGAAAAGGAAACCCGCGCCACCCAGGCGCAGGTTGCGGTACAGACCGGTGAAGCTGCGGGTGTAGATGTGTCCGTCGCTGCTGTTGGCGGCCTTCTTCTTGTGGGTCGGCTCGGCAATTTCAACGATCTGGACGGGAATATGTTCGCTCATGGTTCGTCGCTCATCAGGCCTCGATCAGGCCAGAGCACTATGGCGACCCATCTGTTTGCATAACAGGCTCAGGTATTTCTATAAAAACCGTATCAGATCGTCCTCGAAACGGCTCCGGGCCTTAGATTATCGAGCCCGGAACGCTACTTTTCAGATGCCTGCGACCATCCACCGCACCCGCTACAGTCAGCGCATCGGCCTCGGCTTCGGTGATGGGCACACGCTTGCCGGCCAGTTCGGCGACCGACATGCGCAGGTCTTCATCGGTGGTGACCTGTACTTCGCTGGCGGCGCCTTCGATATTCAGGTCTTCGCCGATCAGGGTGCAGCGTTGGGTCTGTTCGTTGATTTCTACAGGCATGACGGTGTCCTCGGTAGGCGCGAGCGTGCTCGCGAACGGGCTGCAACGGCCCTTACTGTAGTGACCCCGCCCAGTGTCCGGTTACTGGCCCCGACCGATCAGCGGTCATATCGCACTTTGCCGAGCCCGCCGTTGTCCATCCCATAACTTCCCTGACGATGGACACGGCCATGGACGCTTGGTGGCATGAGGTGTGGGTGACGCTGGTGGCGGAATTCGCCGACATTACTGATGCCAAGCAACTGACGCAGGTTTCGGTGCGCCTGGTGATGGCGGCGCTGCTGGGCGCGGTGCTGGGTTTCGAGCGAGAGATGAAGGGCAAGGCCGCCGGGGTGCGCACCCACATGCTGGTGGCGATCGGCGCGGCGCTGTTCGTGCTGGTGCCGCGCATGGCCGGGGCCGACGATGCGGCGTTGAGCCGGGTGGTGCAGGGCATCGTTGCGGGGATCGGCTTTCTCGGTGCTGGGACCATTCTCAAAGGCCACGATCAGGACGCCAGCCATGTGAAGGGCCTGACGACTGCAGCCGGCCTGTGGATGACCGCCGCGATCGGCGTGGCCGCCGGTATGGGACGCGAAGCCACGGCGCTGGTCAGCACGCTGCTGGCGCTGGCGGTACTGGGAGTGATGCCGCTGGTGGTGAATCGCCTGGAAGGCAAGGACGAGGAACGCGAGGAGAAAAACTGAAAGGCCGGAATGCACTGAGGGGAGCCGAAGCTCCCCTCAAAGATTGTTGCGTGCTCTTTTTTTGTTATTGGAGGGCGGCCTATTGTTGTTTTTGGCAGCCGTTGCCTCTTTGGTGCATGTGCGATCCCCATTCGGGATCAAGAGCAAACGTATTTTTTTGAGCGCTGATAGACCTTCATCATTGCTGATCCAACCGTGACGGGCGCTACCTTGAGGTAGTTTTATTGTTCTCTGTCTGGTTGCGGGGCACGCCCCCGAAAAGCCATCCTCTCCAAAAAAATCAGTTAGCTTCGCCTCTACCGTTTTGTTCTTGTTGTTCGAGAGCCGTTACGTCTTATTTTTATTGGGTTTGCCGCATTTCTTATTGTTGTTGTACGGAAGATATAGCAGGTGCCGTGCCAACTTTTTAAAACCTAATAAAATCAATGGTTTAGTGATTTCAGGGGAAAAGCTGGCACGGGGAATTCTGCTGATTTGTTTCCGTGTTACCCGGAATTTCCCTGTGAAGTGTGAAGGCGGTAACACTTTGTGTCAGTGAGGGAGGTGTTACCGCCGGGCCTCAGCCGGCGTTACGGGCGCGCGCCACACGGGAGCCATTGGCGCGGCCCAGCACCGCGCTGATGCGCTGGCCGGCATTGATGAGTTTTTCCAGGTCGATGCCGGTCTCGATGCCCAGGCCCTGGAGCATGTACAGCACGTCTTCGCTGGCGACGTTGCCGCTGGCGCCCTTGGCGTAGGGGCAGCCACCGAGGCCCGCGACCGAGCTGTCGAATACGTTGATCCCTTCCAGCAGGCTGGCATAGACATTGGCCAGGGCCTGGCCATAGGTGTCGTGGAAGTGCCCGGCCAGTTGCGGGCGCGGCACCTGGGCGCCGACCACGTTGAACAGGTGACGGGTCGCGCCGGGCGTGCCGGTGCCGATGGTGTCACCGAGCGAGACTTCGTAGCAGCCCATCTCGTACAACTCGCGGGCGACCGCGGCGACCTGGCTGGCGTCCACCTGGCCTTCATAAGGACAGCCCAGCACACAGGAAACATAGCCGCGCACGCGCACACCGTGCTGGCGCGCACCCTCCATGATCGGCGCGAAACGTTGCAGGCTCTCGCTGATGGAGCAGTTGATATTGCGCTGGGAGAACGCCTCCGACGCTGCGGCAAACACCGCCACTTCCTTGACCCCGGCGGCGAGGGCGTCCTCGAAACCGCGCAGGTTCGGTGCCAGGGCCGCATAGGTGACACCGGGCTTGTACTGGATTCCGGCGAAGACCTCGGCCGACCCGGCCATCTGCGGCACCCATTTCGGCGAGACGAAACTGCCGACTTCGACGTAGGACAGGCCAGCGGCGGTCAGGTCGTCGACCAGCCGGACCTTGTCCGCGACGCTGATGGGTTGGGCTTCATTCTGCAGACCGTCGCGAGGACCGACTTCGACCAGACGAACTGTGGCGGGCAATGGCATGGCTTCGGGTTTCCTGTGTGGGCTCAGTGGCCGTTCTTCTGATTGTTCAGGGTGTTGGTCAGCGCCAGCATGCAGCGCTCTTCGGCGGTGTCGAGTTCCAGTTGCATCTGCTGGATGTCGAGCAGTTGCTGTTCAAGTTGGGCGCGGCGCTCGGCGATCTTGGCCAGCATGCTGTTGAGCTGCTTGGTGTTGCCGCCGGAGGGATCGTAGAGCTCGATCAGCTCGCGGCATTCGGCGAGGGAGAAACCGATGCGCTTGCCGCGCAGGATGAGCTTGAGGCTGACTTTGTCGCGGGCCGAATAGATACGCTCCAGACCGCGGCGCTCGGGGCTGAGCAGCCCCTGTTCCTCGTAGAAACGGATCGCCCGGGTGGTGATGTCCAGCTCGCGGGACAGGTCGGAGATGCTGTAGGTCTGGCTGCTCATTGCGCGGGGCTCGATGATGAAGGCAATGGGCCTAACCTATAGGCAGGTTTACGTTTACGTCAAGGTCGGCGTAGGAGCGAGCTTGCTCGCGAATGGCCGTTACCCCTGCATCCGCGCAATCACCTGCCACAACCGCTGATCTTCGAAGTCCGCCACCACCAATTGCGCCCCGGCTTCCAGCAGCGCTTCAGGCCGCTGGCTGGTGGACAAGCCCACGGTAAAGATCCCCGCGCCGCTCGCCGCCTTCACCCCCGGCACAGAGTCTTCGAACGCCAGCGAATGCGCGGCCCGAGCCTCCAGCCTGTGCAGGCCGGTGAGGTAGGGCAGGGGATCGGGCTTGGCCCGGGGCAGTTCCTCGGCCACCAGCACATGTTCGAAACGCCCGGCCAGGCCCAGGGCACTCAACATGTGCTCGGCATTGGCCCGCGGTGCGTTGGTGACCACCGCCATGCCGATCGCGTTTTTCTGTGCATGCGCCAGCAAGGCCAATAGCCCGGGGGTGGGCTGTAGGGTCGGCGACAGCGAGCGAAAGCGCGCTTCCTTGCGGTCGGCGAAATCCAGATGCTCGCTCAGCGGGCGATCAGGAAACAGGTAGCGGCACAAATCCGCATTGGCCCGACCACTGACATGGGCGTCGAAGTCTTCCTCGGTGAGGGTGCGGCCTTCTTCGCGCAGCAGTTGCTGCATGGCCAGCAGGTGGAGCTTGTCGGTATCGGCGAGGGTGCCATCGAGGTCGAACAGCAGGGCATCGAGCATGGAGAACATCCGTGAATCAGTGGTCGGCCATGATAACCGCAACGGCACGCCGATCAGCGGGGCTGGTCAGCCGGAAACGAAAAGAGTACAAATGTGCTCCATGACGACTCTATCTCCAAAACGCGCTGCCATCCTCACCTTCATCCGCGACCGCATCGCCGATAAAGGGCAGCCCCCCAGCCTCGCGGACATCGCCCAGGCCTTCGGTTTCGCCTCGCGCAGCGTGGCGCGCAAGCATATCCAGGCGCTGTGCGAGGCCGGCCTTATCGAGATCACCCCCAACCAGGCCCGCAGCATCCGCCTCGTCGGCCGGCTGCGCCGTCCCGAAGTGCTGGAAATCCCGGTGCTGGGCCAGGTGGCGGCGGGGCGGCCGATCGGCCCGGACGTGGGCATCCACGAACAACTGATGCTCGACGCCCACCTGTTCAGCCGCACCCCGGATTACCTGCTCAAGGTTCGCGGCGACTCGATGATCGACGACGGCATCCTCGACGGCGACCTGGTTGGTATCTACCGGCAGACCGACCCCCGTGACGGCCAGATCGTCGTCGCCCGACTCGATGGCGAGGTGACCATCAAGCGCTTCGAAAAGGCGGGCGGTCACTACCGATTGCTGCCTCGCAACCCGGCCTATGCGCCGATCGAGGTCGGCCCGGATCGCGACTTCGTCATCGAAGGCGTGTTCTGCGGCCTGGTGAGGCGCGACTGATGGGCGCGGTGGTCAGCCTCGACGGGCTGCTCGACACGCGGCGGGTCTGGAAGGGCCGGCCGCTCGCCGAGTCCCACGGCCTGCAGCCCACCGGGCATGCCGCCCTGGATGCGCTGTTGCCGGGCGGCGGCTGGCCACCGGCGGCGCTCAGCGAATTGCTGCTGAGTGAAGAGGGCGCGGGCGAACTGCACCTGCTCTGGCCCAGCCTTGCGCGGTTGAGTTCGGCGGGCGAGCGTATCGTCCTGGTGGCGCCGCCCTTCATTCCCTATCCACCGGCCTGGCAGGCGGCGGGTGTCGATCTGCGTTGGCTGTCGGTGGTTGAGGCGAGCACCGCGGAAAGTCTTTGGGCCGCGGAGCAATGCCTGCGCTCCGGCAGTTGTGGCGCCGTGCTGTGCTGGCCCCGGCGTGCTGACGACCGTGCGCTGCGGCGGTTGCAGGTGGCGGCGGAAACCGGCCAGGCGCTGGCGTTCGCCTGTCGCGATCAGTCGGCGGCGCTCAACCCGTCGCCCGCTGCCTTGCGGATCGCCATCGATGCCAGTCCGGCGCGCTGGCGGGTGCTCAAGTGCCGTGGCGGGCTGGCGCCGAATACCCCGATTGCCGCACCCGGCCGTGTGGGCTGACGTGCCATGCTCTGGGCCTGCATTCTCTTGCCACAACTGGCGCTCGACTGCGTGCTGCGCGGACGTGACGACGCCGAGCAGCCGCTGGTGCTGCTCAGCGGCCCGGCCACGCGCCGGGTTCTGCAGGCGGTCAACCCGGCCGCCCGCGCCCTTGGCCTGCGTGCAGGCCAGAGCCTGACTGCCGCGCAGGCCCTGGCCCAGGGCTTCAACATGGTCGAGCACGACGCGGCGGCCACCGAGCAGCAGCAACAACTGCTCGCCGCCTGGGCCTACCGCTTCAGTTCCCAGGTCAGCCTGCATTACCCGCGGGCCGTGTTGCTGGAGGTCGAATCCAGCCTCGGCCTGTTCGGCCCCTGGCCGCAATTCGAGGCGCGCTTGCGGGCGGAGCTGACGGCGCTGGGCTTTCGTCACCGGATCGTGCTGGCCAGCAACCCGGTGGCGGCGCGCATGTTGGCCAATGCCTACGACGGTCTGGCCGCGACCGATGCCGAGACGACCCGCGCCGCCCTGGCTGCCATGCCCATTGACCGCCTCGGCCTGCCCGCGGAGGCGGCCACGGCGTTCGGCCGCATGGGCCTGCGCCAGCTCGACCAGGTGCTGGCGCTGCCCCGCGAAACCCTGGCCCGGCGTTTCGCCGCAGCCGTGCAGTTGCACCTTGACCGGCTGCTGGGGCAGCGCGCCATGGCCCTTGACTGTTACCTGCCGCCCGACCGTTTCGAGGCCCGCCTGGAGCTGAATTTCGATGTGGAATCCAGCCAGGCGCTGCTGTTTCCGCTGCGTCGTCTGGTCGGCGATCTGGCGGCCTTTCTCGCCGGGCGCGATGCTGGCGTGCAGCGCTTCAACCTGTTTCTGCAACACGCCGAAGGCCCGGACACCTTGTTGCAGGTCGGCCTGCTCGCCGCCGAACGCGATGCCGGGCGTTTGCTGGAACTGGCGCGCGGCCGTCTTGAGCAACTGACCCTGAGAGCCCCGGTCCGCACCCTTCGGCTGACCGCCGAAGAGCTGCCGGCGTTCGTGCCCCAGGCCAGCGAACTGTTTTCGGCCCGCCCTCAACAGCAGCACAGTTGGGAGCAGTTGCGCGAACGCCTGCGTGCGCGGCTCGGTGACGAAGCCGTGCGCGGCGTCGGGCTGGTGGCCGACCACCGCCCCGAATGCGCCTGGCGCAGCGATGGCCCGGCCTTGTCGCCGGCCAGCGGCAACCAGGCCCCGCGCCCCGGCTGGCTGCTGGCCGAGCCTCGCGCCGTGGCGCCGGCGAGCGTGCGCCTGCTGGCCGGGCCGGAGCGAATCGAGTCCGGCTGGTGGGACGGCGGCGATGTGCGGCGCGATTACTACCGGGTCGAAACCGATAGCGGCCTGCGCGGCTGGGCCTACTTTCACAGCGGCGAGCGCGATGTGCTGTGGCTGCAGGGCTGGTTCGCATGAGCATGGGGTATGCCGAGTTGCACTGCCTGTCGAACTTCAGTTTCCAGCGCGGCGCGTCCAGCGCCCAGGAGTTGTGTGGCCGCGCCCGGCAACAGGGTTATCAGGCCCTGGCGATCACCGACGAGTGCACCCTCGCCGGTATCGTCCGCGCCTGGCAGGCGGCGCATGAGGTGGGGCTGCCGCTGATCGTCGGCAGCGAAATGCGCATCGAGAATGGCCCGAAGCTGGTGCTGCTGGTGGAGAACCTGCGGGGTTACCAGCACCTGTGCGGCCTGATCACCCGGGCCCGGCGGCGGGCGGAGAAGGGCAGCTATCGGTTGCTGCGCGAGGATTTCGACAATCCTCCGGAAGGCCTGCTGGCGTTGTGGGTTCCGGATGACCTCGGCGACCCGGCGCCAGGGCACTGGCTGCGCGACGTGTTCGCCGAGCGCCTGTGGCTGACGGTGCAACTGCATCACGGCCACGATGATCGCCAACGCCTAGAGCGCTTGCTGGCGCTGGCCACGAGCCTGCGCATTCCGGCGGTGGCCAGCGGTGATGTGCACATGCACGCCCGCGGTCGCCGCGCCTTGCAGGACTGCATGACCGCCATTCGCCATCACACCACCGTCGCGGAAGCCGGGCACCGCCTGTTCGCCAATGGCGAGCGGCACCTGCGCAGCCTGCCGCAACTGGCGGCGCTGTACCCGTTTGCGTTGCTGGAAGAAAGCACGCGGATCGCCGAGCGCTGCCACTTCGACCTCAAGCGTGACCTGAAATACCACTACCCCCACGAAGTCGTGCCCGCCGGCTACAGCGCCAGCGCCTGGTTGCGCGCGCTGTGCGAGCGGGGCATCCCCCGGCGCTGGCCGCAGGGCATCGGTGCCAAGGACCGCGAGGCGCTGGAGCACGAGCTGGAACTGATCACCGACCTCAACTACGCGTCCTATTTCCTGACGGTCCACGACATTGTCCAGTTCGCCCGCGAGCGAGGCATCCTCTGCCAGGGTCGGGGTTCTGCGGCCAACTCGGTGGTGTGTTTCGTGCTGGGTATCACCGAGCTCGACCCGAGCCGGAGCAATCTGCTGTTCGAGCGTTTCCTGTCCCGCGAGCGCAACGAGCCGCCGGATATCGACGTGGACTTCGAGCACGAACGCCGCGAGGAAGTCCTGCAATACGTGTTCAACCGCTATGGTCGCCATCGGGCGGCGTTGACTGCGGTGGTCAGTAGCTACCACGCCGCGGGCGCGGTGCGGGACATCGGCCGGGTGCTGGGCCTGCCGCCCGACCAGCTCGGCGCCCTGGCCGATTGCTGCGGGCGCTGGAGCGATCGTGTGCCGTCCGCCGAACGCCTGGTCGAAGCCGGTTTCGACCCGGACAGCCCGCTGCTGCACCGGGTGCTGACTCTCACCGGCGAGCTGATGGGTTTCCCTCGGCACCTGTCCCAGCACCCTGGTGGTTTCGTCATCAGCGAGCAGCCGTTGGACACCCTGGTGCCGGTGGAAAACGCAGCGATGGAAGGGCGCACGGTGATCCAGTGGGACAAGGACGACCTCGATGCCGTCGGTCTGCTCAAGGTCGATGTGCTGGCCCTCGGCATGCTCAGCGCCTTGCGCCGTTGTTTCGACCTGTACGCCTTGCATCGCGGCCAGCGCCTGACCATTGCCAGCATTCCCGCCGATGACACGCCGACCTACGACATGATCAGCCGCGCCGACACCATCGGCGTGTTCCAGATCGAGTCGCGGGCGCAGATGGCCATGTTGCCGCGATTGAAGCCCAGGCAGTTCTACGACCTGGTGATCCAGGTGGCGATCGTCCGGCCGGGGCCGATCCAGGGCGATATGGTTCATCCCTTTCTGCGGCGACGTAACGACAAGGAGGAAGTGACGTATCCGTCCCTCAAGCTCAAGGCGGTATTCGAGCGCACCTTGGGCGTGCCGCTGTTCCAGGAGCAGGTCATGTCCCTGGCCATCGTCGCCGCCGACTACACCCCCGGCGAAGCCGACGAACTGCGCCGCTCCATGGCCGCCTGGAAGCGCCACGGCGGTCTGGAACCCCACCGCCAGCGGCTGACCGACGGCATGCTGAGAAACGGCTACGACCTGGCGTTCGCCGAGCGCATCTTCGAGCAGATCAAGGGCTTCGGCAGCTACGGTTTTCCCGAGTCCCACGCCGCCAGCTTTGCCTTGCTGACCTACGCCAGTTGCTGGCTGAAGTGCCATGAGCCGGCGATCTTCGCTTGTGCGCTGATCAACAGTTGGCCGATGGGGTTCTACAGCCCCGACCAGATTCTGCAGGACGCGCGCCGCCACCGGATCGAGACCCGTCCGGTGGATGTGCATCACAGCGATTGGGATTGCACCCTGGAACCGGGTGAAGACGGTCAGTTGGCGCTGCGCCTGGGCTTGCGCCAGGTACGCGGGTTTCGCCAGGACGATGCCCTGCGTCTGGTGCGGGTGCGGGAAGAACGGGGTTTTCGCGATGTCGCCGACCTGTGCCTGCGCGCCAGCCTCGACGGTCGCGCCCGTGACCTGCTGGCCGATGCCGGTGCCCTCGCGGCGCTGGCCGGGCACCGCTATCAGGCGCGCTGGGAGGTGGCGGCGGTGCAGGCGCAATTGCCGCTGTTCGCCGGCATCGAGCCCACCGCCGAAGCGCCCGTCGAGTTACCTGCGCCGAGCATCGGCGAAGACCTGTTCGCCGATTACCAGAGCGTGGGCACCACCTTTGGCCCACACCCGCTGTCGTTGTTGCGTCGACGCCTGACGGGGCTGGGTTGTCGCAGTTCGCAGGGGCTGGAGGGCGTGGCCCATGGTGATGTGATCAGCGTGGCGGGTCTGGTGGTGGGCCGGCAGCGACCGCAGACCGCCAGCGGCGTGACCTTCGTCACCCTGGAAGATGAGTTCGGCATGCTCAATGTGGTGGTCTGGCGCGACCTGGCCGAGCGTCAGCGGCGGGTGCTGGTGGGGGCGCAATTGATGCGGGTGATGGGCAAGCTGGAGTTTGCCGACGGCGTGCGCCATCTGATCGCCCGCCGCCTGGAAGATCTCAGCCCGCTGTTACACGGGCTGGATGTGCGCAGCCGGGACTTTCACTGAGCCTCAGACCATCGCCAGGCGCTGCTTGCGCGTCGGTGCCGGAAACGCCTGGTCGATGGCGAGCAGGTCTTCGGCGCGCAAGGTCAGGTTGGCCGCGGCGGCATTGAGCTGGACATGGCGCGGCTCCACCGCCTTGGGAATGGCGATCACCCCGTCCTGGCGGGTGACCCAGGCCAGGCACACCTGCGCCGGCGTGACGCCATGGGCTTCGGCGATCTGCGTCAGCACCGGGTGGCGCAGCAGGCGGCCTGCCTGGGCCAGCGGGCAGTAGGCCATGACTGGCACCTGCTGCTCGCGGCACCACGGCAGCAGGTCGAACTCGATGCCACGTTGCTCGGGGTTGTACAGCACCTGATTGGTGGCGCAGGTCGGCTGATCGAGTTCACGCATGTCGTCAGTGTCGAAGTTGGACACGCCCCAGCGCCCGATCTTGCCGGCGTCGCGCAGTTGTTCGAAGGCTTCGACGGTTTCTTCCAGCGGGTACTGACCGCGCCAGTGCAGCAGATAAAGGTCGATGTGCTCGGTGCCGAGGCGCTGCAGGCTGCGTTCGCAGGCGGCGATGGCGCCTTTGCGGCTGGCGTTGTGCGGGTAGACCTTGCTGACCAGGAAGACCTTGTCGCGACGGCCAGCCAGCGCCTGGCCGACCACCTTTTCCGCGCCGCCTTCGGCGTACATCTCCGCGGTGTCGATCAGCGTCAGGCCGAGGTCGATGCCCTGTTGCAGGGCTGCGACTTCACGCGGGCGCTGGCCAGGGTCCTCGCCCATGTACCAGGTGCCTTGGCCGATGATGGGCACCTGTTTGTCGCCGAGCGTTGTGTTGCGCATGGTTGAACATCTCCTTCTTGAGTGTAGTGGGGCCGCACATCACACCAGCGCGGGCTCCTTGATCTGTTCCATCAATACGTCCAGCACCGCCTGCGCCGCCGCCGACAGCTTGTGGTCCGCCAGCAGGATCACCCCGATCCGCCGCTCGATACTTGGTGCCACCAGCGGCACGCATTGCGCCCCCAGCTCGCGCATCTGGCCGATGCACAAGGCTGGCACCGCGCTGACCCCCAACCCATTGGCGACCATCCGGCCAATCGTGGACAACTGATGGCTCTCGAACGCCACCGCCAGCTTGCCGTGGTCCGCCGCCACATGCCGTTCCAGCAGCAGGCGCACCGCCGAAGGACGTTGCAGGGTGATGAAATCTTCCTTGAGCAGCTCTTGCCAGCGCACCTGTGGCTGCTGTGCCAAGGGTGAGTCGGTTGGCACCACCGCGACGAAGCGGTCCAGATAGAGCGGCTTGAACAGCAGCGGTTCGCTGGTTTCCGGCTCGAAGCCGATACCCAACTCGACCCGCCGATGGCGCACCAGTTCCAGCACTTGTTCGTTGATCACGTCATGCACGGTGACGTTGACCCGCGGGTAACGCTCGCGAAACACCTTCAAGACTGGTGGTAGCAGGTTACCGGCGAAGGCCGGCATGGCGGCGATGGACACCCGCCCCAGTTGCAGGGTGAAGCGCTGGCGCAGCAGCTCTTCGGTGTTGTCCCAGTCGGCCAGCAGTTGCCGGGCCAACGGCAGCAGGACTTCGCCCTCCGGGGTCAGGCTGACGCTGCGCGTGGTGCGGCTGAGCAGGGTGCCGCCCAGGTGTTCTTCCAGGCTCTTGATGGTCAGGCTCAGGGCTGGCTGCGACAGGTGCAGGTGCTCGCCGGCCTGGGCAAAGCTCTGGTAAGTGGCGACGGCGACGAAGGCACGCAATTGCTTGACGTTCATGGGATTGTTTTAAAAACCAAATCAATCGATGAGAAAAACAAAATTAACAAATCAGTCGCCAGGGGAGAAGATGCCGACAGACGCTTCCCGACACGCTGTCGGGCTCTTACAACGACAAAAGGCGGATCAGCATGGCCGGACTGGACAAGCGCGTAGCAACCTATGAACAGGCCCTCGAAGGCCTGACCGACAACATGACGGTACTGGCTGGTGGTTTCGGCCTGTGTGGCATCCCGGAAAACCTCATCGCTGAAATCAAGCGCCGCGGCGTCAGCGGCCTGACCGTGGTTTCGAACAACTGCGGCGTTGATGGTTTCGGTCTGGGCGTGCTGCTGGAAGACCGGCAGATCCGCAAGATGATCGCCTCCTACGTTGGCGAAAACGCCGAGTTCGAGCGCCAGTTGCTCAGCGGCGAGCTGGAGGTGGAACTCACCCCGCAAGGCACCCTGGCCGAGAAAATGCGCGCTGGCGGCGCCGGTATTCCGGCCTTCTACACCGCCACCGGCTACGGTACGCCGGTTGCCGACGGCAAGGAAGTGCGCCAGTTCAACGGACGCAACTACATCCTCGAAGAAGCCATCACCGGTGATTTCGCCATCGTCAAAGGCTGGAAAGCCGACCACTACGGCAACGTGGTCTATCGCAACACCGCACAGAACTTCAATCCGCTGGCGGCCACCGCCGGCAAGATCACCGTGGTCGAGGTCGAGGAAATCGTCGAGCCGGGCGTGCTGCTGCCGAGCGAGATCCATACCCCGGGCATCTACGTCGACCGGGTCATTGTCGGCACGTTCGAAAAGCGCATCGAAAAACGCACGGTCAAAGCCTGACCCGTCCTTGCACAGAACAACAAAGAGATCCTGACCATGGCACTTACCCGCGAACAAATGGCCCAGCGCGTCGCCCGCGAACTCAAGGACGGCTACTACGTCAACCTCGGCATCGGCATCCCGACCCTGGTGGCCAACTATGTCCCGGCTGATATCGACGTGATGCTGCAGTCGGAAAACGGCCTGTTGGGCATGGGCGAATTCCCTACCGAAAGCCAGCTCGATGCCGACATGATCAACGCCGGCAAGCAGACCGTGACCGCCCGGCGTGGCGCGTCGATCTTCAACTCCGCCGAGTCCTTCGCCATGATCCGTGGCGGCCATGTCGACCTGACCGTGCTGGGCGCGTTCGAGGTGGATGTGGAAGGCAACATCGCCTCGTGGATGATCCCCGGCAAGCTGGTCAAGGGCATGGGCGGGGCGATGGACCTGGTGGCTGGCGCCGACAACATCATCGTCACCATGACCCACGCTTCCAAGGACGGCGAGTCCAAGCTGCTGCCGCGTTGCAGCCTGCCGCTGACCGGTGCCGGCTGCATCCGCAAGGTGCTGACCGACCTGGCTTACCTGGAGATCGAGAACGGCACGTTCATCCTGCGCGAGACGGCGCCGGGGGTGAGTGTCGAGGAAATCATCGAGAAGACCGCGGGCAAGCTGATCGTGGCGGATGATGTGAAGGAAATGACCTTCTGATTTTGTAGGGGCTTTCGGGCCTCATCGCTGGCAAGCCAGCTTCCACAACTACAGCGCTGTTCTGACGATCTGCGATGCCCGTGGGAGCTGGCTTGCCAGCGATGAGGCCCAAAGCCAGCGAATACACACCGGGTTGTAAATGCACTCGCGGGGCTGGCCCGGGACAAGGAACCACGCACTCCTTGCCCCGAACCGACCCCGCGATTGTTTTTCTACGCCTTCACATCCCGCTCATCCTGCGCCACCACCGCCTGGCACAACTCGATCATCTGCTCGCGCATCCAGCGGTTGGCCGGGTCCTGGTCGGTGCTTTCGTGCCAGTACAAATGGGTTTCCAGCGGCGGCACGTCATTCACCGGCAGACTCGCGTAGTTGAGGTTGTGCCGACGGGCGAAGCGCTCGGGCACGGTCATGACCATGTCGGTCTGCTGCAAGACCTGCGACGCCATCAGGTAATGCTGCGAACGCAGCGCGATCCGCCGTTGCAGGCCCATCTTGCCCAGCGCCAGGTCGACATAACCCAGGCCGTTGCGGCGGCTGGAAATGTGGATGTGGGTCAGGCTCATGTACTCGTCGAGGCTGATCTTGTCCTTGGCCATCGGGTGGCCCTGGCGCATGGCGCACACGTATTGGTCCTGGATCAACTTGACGTGGCGCACCTGCGGGTCGGTGTTGAGCGGCGCATCGACGGCGAAATCCAGGCGGCCAGCGGCCAGTTCCTTGGTGGTTTCGCGGCGTTTGCACAGGAAACTCTCGATCACCACCGCCGGCGCCAGGCGCCGCAAGCGCTGGAACAGCGGCGGCAGAACCACCGCCTCGGTGAGGTCGGTCATGCTGATGCGGAAGGTCTTGTTGGCCTGCAGCGGATTGAAGATGCGGCTTTCCTGAACCGACACCCGCAGCAGCGACAGCGCGTTGCGCACCGGACCGATGATGTTCTGCGCCATGGGCGTCGGCACCATGCCCTGGGCAGTGCGCACGAACAGCGGGTCATTGAAGGTTTCGCGCAGGCGGGCGAGGGCGTTGGACACCGCCGGCTGGGTGATGCCGACGATCTGCCCGGCGCGGGTCAGGTTGGCTTCGGTGTAGATGGCATCGAAAACGATGAACAGATTGAGGTCGACCTTGCTCAAGTTCATGGCACTGCTCTTGTTGGCGTTATGGCTCGATCATATATCGGTTATGAATGTTTATACACGCCGAAAATAGACTAGGTGGATTTTGCCCGGTGATCTAGCATCGATTCCAGATTCCTTTCACGAAGAAGGTACTACTCATGGATTTCGCCTACTCACCCAAGGTCCAGGCCCTGCGCGAACGTGTCACCGCGTTTATGGACGCCTATGTCTATCCCGCTGAACCGGTGTTCGAGCAACAGGTCGCCGAGGGCGATCGCTGGCAACCGACCGCGATCATGGAAGAACTGAAGAACAAGGCCAAGGCCGAAGGTTTGTGGAACCTGTTCCTGCCCGAGTCGGAACTGGGCGCCGGGTTGACCAACCTGGAGTACGCGCCGCTGGCGGAAATCATGGGCCGTTCGTTGCTGGGGCCGGAGCCGTTCAACTGCTCGGCGCCGGACACCGGCAACATGGAAGTGCTGGTGCGTTACGGCAGCGCCGAGCAGAAACGCCAGTGGCTGGAGCCGCTGCTGCGCGGTGATATTCGCTCGGCCTTCGCCATGACCGAGCCGGACGTCGCGTCGTCCGACGCCACCAACATGGCCGCCCGCGCTGTGCGCGATGGCGACGAGTGGGTCATCAATGGCCGCAAGTGGTGGACCTCCGGCGCCTGCGACCCGCGCTGCAAAGTGATGATCTTCATGGGCCTGAGCAATCCGGAAAACCCGCGTCACCAGCAGCACTCGATGATTCTCGTGCCGACCGACGCGCCCGGCGTGACGATCGTCCGTCCGCTGCCGGTGTTCGGTTACGACGACGCGCCGCATGGTCACGCCGAAGTGCTGTTCGAGAACGTGCGCGTACCGTATGACAACGTGATCCTCGGCGAGGGCCGTGGTTTCGAAATCGCCCAGGGCCGCCTTGGCCCGGGCCGTATCCACCACTGCATGCGTTCGATCGGCATGGCCGAGCGGGCACTGGAATTGATGTGCAAGCGCTCGGTGGAGCGCACCGCTTTCGGCCGGCCACTGGCGCGGTTGGGCGGCAACGTCGACAAGATCGCCGACTCGCGGATGGAGATCGACATGGCCCGCCTGCTGACCCTGAAAGCGGCGTACATGATGGACCACGCGGGCAACAAGGTGGCCCGTAGCGAAATCGCCCAGATCAAGGTGGTGGCGCCGAACGTGGCGTTGAGGGTCATCGACCGGGCGATCCAGATTCACGGTGGTGCCGGGGTTTCCGCCGACTTCCCGCTGGCCTACATGTACGCCATGCAGCGCACCCTGCGCCTGGCCGACGGCCCGGATGAAGTACACCGGGCGGCGATCGGCAAGTACGAGATCGGCAAGTATGTGCCGAAGGAAATGCTGCGCGGCAGTCACTGATACGTTCAGCAAGTACTTGTCGCTCTGTTGGCCTTATCGCTGGCAAGCCAGCTTCCACACAGTCCAAAGCCTGTGGGCGCTGGCTTGCCAGCGATGAGGCCATATGTTCAATGCTCTTTCTGCGGCTCCTTCTCATCCCGCGTCTTGAACAGCGACAGCACCACCCCGCCCGCCAGCAGCCCGAACGTCACCCCCAGCGACAACAACGCCGGAATCTTGCCGATGAACCCGTGCAGGAAAATCTTGCCGCCAATGAAGATCAGCACCAGCGCCAACGCGTACTTCAGGTAGACAAACCGGTGCATCAACGCCGCCAGGGCGAAATACAACGCGCGCAGCCCGAGGATCGCGAAGATGTTCGAGGTGTAGACGATGAACGGGTCCTGGGTGATGGAGAAGATCGCCGGCACGCTATCTACGGCGAACACCAGGTCGGCCAGTTCGATCAGCACCAGGGCAAGAAACAGCGGCGTGGCGTAGCGGATCGCCTTCGATTGCCCCGCCGGCACCAGGCGCACGAAGAAGCGCGCACCGTGCAACTGGTCGGTGACCCGCACATGCCTGCGGATGAATTTGATTAATGGATTGTTGGCCAGGTCCGGGTGCGACTCCTGGCGGCTGAACAGCATCTTCACCCCGGTGATCAGCAGGAACGCGCCGAAAATATAGAGGATCCAGTCGAACTCCTTCACCAGCGCGCTACCGACGCCGATCATGATCGCCCGCAACACCACCACGCCGAGAATGCCCCAGAACAGCACGCGGTGCTGGTAACGCCGGGGGATGCCGAAAAAGCCGAAGATCATTGCCATGACGAACACGTTGTCCATCGACAGCGACTGTTCCACCAGCAATCCGGTGTAGAACTCCAGGGCACTCTGGGCGCCCAATTCGTACCAGATCCAGCCGCCGAACATCACGCCCACGCTGAAATAGCCGGCATACAGCAGCAGGCTTTCGCGCATTTCGATTTCATGCTGGTCGCGGTGCAGCACCCCGAGGTCGAAGACCAGCAGGGCGATGACGATCACGATAAAGGCCAGCCAGAGCAGGCTGCTGGTGCCGAGGAATTCGGCGCTGAAAAAATCTTGCAGAGCTGTCATGAGCCCCTCCCGATGTCGTAGTTGGCAAGCAACTGTGACTCCGACATGGCGGTTGGCGACCGTCAGAGGGGCCCGGCGTCACATGCTCTAGCCTAGTTGCCGGACACGGGGCGGGGCGGGCGAGAGCGTTACAAGGTCTTACAAGACTTTAAGAAATTTCCTTCAGCGCACCGTTCTTTCAATACACCCAGGCTTCAACCCGGCGATTGCGGATGCGGCCCTGGGTATCGGTGTTCGCCGCGACCGGCAATTCGGCGCCGAGGCCGATGACGTCGCGCAGGGTGACCTCGTGCCTGGCCAGTTCGCGGCGCACCGCCATTGCCCGCAGGCGCGACAACAGGTCGGCGCGGCGGGCGTCGTCCTTGGCGTCGCCGAAACCCACCAGCACCACTTTGCCGTCGAGCTTGCGGTTCTGTCGCAGGTAGTCCGCCAGCCGCTCGATATCCCGCAGGGCCTTGTTGTCCAGGGTCGCGCTGCCTTCCTGGAAACGGAAATTGACCGACAGCCGCCGCGCCTCGCTGAGCAGGTGGCGATAGCGCGGCGGCAGGTCGGCCTGGGGTGGTTCGCTGAGCGGGCGGACCTGCTGGGCGACGAAGCCGTTGCTGGCGACGATGGCCTGGCCGCGCGGGCTTTGGGTGAAGTCCAGCAGCGCCTTGGCCAGGGGATTGCGTTGCGTCGGCGGCAGGTAGAAATACAACCGCCGCGACAACGGATAGTCCTCGCTGGCGATCTGCTCGGCGCTCGGCAGCATGGCCCGCGAGGCCCCGTCGGCAACCGCCAGCACCCGCGCGCCGTGGACGGTGGTCAGGCTGCTGAAACCGATGGCTTGGCGGTCGTGGCGCACCGCTTCGGCCAACTGTTCGCCGGACTCGAAGCGCCGGGCGCTGCTGGCGAGGCGCTGGTGATGCGGGTCGAGCACCAGATTCTTGAAAGTTTCCCAAGTGCCGGAGCGGTCGTCGCGGGCATACAACTGGATCGGCCCGCCGCCGACGCCGAGTTCTTCCCAGGTGGCGATGCGCCCGGAGAAGACCCCGGCCAGTTGCTCGGTGGTCAGTTGCGGCAGCGGATTGTCCGGATGGACCAGCACCGCCACGCCGTCCAGGGCGATGACCTGCTCGGCGTCGGCGCCGGTCAGGTTGCCCAGGGCTTGGAGTTCCGCCTGTTCGCTGTCCTTGATCGGGCGTGAGGCGGCGGCGAGGTCGGCGCTGCCGTTTTTCAGTGCGATAAAACCGGTGCTGCTGCCGTGGGCGGCGATTTCCACCCGCTGCACCTGGCCGTTGTCGTCGCGGCCCTGCACGCGCACTTCATTGGCGACGTCCGACGGCAGGATCTCGACATTGCGCAGGCCACGTTCTTCCAGCAGGCCACGCACCAGCGCAGGCGCCAGCACCGCGCCGATGGTGTTGGATCCCTGGATGCGCAGGGTGTCGGCGGCGGCAAGGGGCGCGAGCAGAATAAGGAGAAGGGCACAGGGGCGGATCATTGCCGGCGGAGACTCTGGAAACGAAGGTTTCGGCAGATTAAGACAGGCAGGTGACCGAAAGATGACAGGTGCGGCGGAGGCTGATCGCGAGCAGATGGCCCTTGTGGGGGACCGCCAGGCGGTCCCCGGATCGATCAGTTCAATTCAAGCCAGATCGGCGCGTGGTCGGAAGGCTTTTCCATCCCGCGCAACTCATAATCCACACCTGCCGCCTTGACCCGCGGCAACAGCGCATGGGAGGTCAGGATCAGGTCGATGCGCAGGCCGCGCTTGGGCTGGTCTTCGAAGCCGCGGCTGCGGTAGTCGAACCAACTGAACTGGTCCACCACTTCCGGGTGCAGGTGGCGGAAGCTGTCGGTCAGGCCCCAGTTCTTCAGGCGGGCCATCCACTCGCGCTCTTCGGGCAGGAAGCTGCACTTGCCGGTCTTCAGCCAGCGCTTGGCGTTGTCGGCGCCGATGCCGATGTCGCAGTCTTCCGGCGAGATGTTCACGTCGCCCATCACCACTACCGGCTGGTCGTTCTTGAACTGGGTTTCCAGCAGTGCCTGTAGGTCGCTGTAGAAGCGCTGCTTGGCCGGGAACTTGGTGGGGTGATCGCGGCTTTCACCTTGTGGGAAGTAGCCGTTCATGATGGTGATCGGGTTGCCATTGTCGTCGGCGAACGTGCCCCAGATGAAACGGCGCTGGGCGTCTTCTTCGTCGGTCGAGAAGCCCTTGAACAGGCTCAGTGGCGGCTTGCGCGAGAGCAGGGCGACGCCGTAATGGCCTTTCTGTCCATGGAAATGAACGTGGTAGCCGAGGGCCTGGACGTCCGCCAGTGGGAACTGTTCGTCCGACACCTTGGTTTCCTGCAGGCCGATGACATCGGGCTGGTGCTTGTCGATCAACGCCGCCAATTGATGGGGCCGGGCGCGCAGGCCGTTGATGTTGAACGAGACGATCTTCATGGAAACAGGGTCCTGGGTAAAAGGCTGGATGCTAGCCGACATCGGCCTGGCCGGCCAGCGATGATGCCGTTGAAGCGGCTGTCTATACTCCAGCCCAACCAAGAAGGAACGTTGGCGTCGCCCGCATCTCAAAGAGCCATGCCCAACTGCCATCAGGAGAACCGTGACCATGCCTGAATCGACCCCCGCGCCGGCCGAAGTCCGTCTACTCGACAGTGGCTACAGCCGCGAGGCACGTTCGCTGCTCTACCACGCCTACCGCCACGAACCCACCTACGGTTACCTGTTTGAAGCCGAACGCGCCGGCTTCGACCAGCGCGTGCGGGCGCTGGTCCGCGAGCGGGTGCGTCAGCACTTCTATCAGGAGTTGCCGGCAATTGGCCTGCTGGTGGACGACCGCTTGATTGGCATCGCCCTGATCTCGCCGCCGGTACGCCGCCTGGGCGTCACCGACAGTTGGGCCTGGCGCATGCGCATGGTGTTGAGCGCCGGCTTCCGTTGCACCCGCCGCTACCTCGATTATCGCGCCGCGCTCATGGCCTGCCTGCCCGGCGACGCCGTGCATGTGCTGCCGCTGCTGGGCATTCATCCGCAGTTCCAGGGCAAGCACTACGGCGAGCAATTGCTGACGGCGGTCCACGACTGGTGCGCCGAGGATGAAAATTCCCACGGCGTGGTGCTGGATACCGGCAACGAGCATTACCTGGCGTTCTACCAGCGCCAGGGCTACCAGGAGATTGGCGAAATCGCTGTGGGACCGATCCGCGAGCATGTGTTTTTTCACCCGGGACCACAGCGGGTCGCACAGGAAAGTGCCTGACGCAGGCCCGATCCAGACGCCTTTCGGGTTCCAGCCATTCGCCAGGCTCTGGTAGCATCCGCGCCTATGACGTATTCAGGACGCTTCACCTGCGGTTTGATCCTGTGCCTGGCCAGCAGCTTCGCGGCGGCGGCACAGAGTGAGCTGGTTATCCGCATCAAACCCGCCAATAACGACCTCAAGGCCAATGTCGAGGGCTATATCGGTAGCCTCGGCGAGCGCGATGAAGAGGCGCTGCTGCGCTTCAGTCGCGGGGCCGAGGAACAGGCCCGCAAGGCCGCCCAGGCACTGGGCTACTACCAGGCACAGATCGAAAGCGAGGTGCTGCCACCGCGCGACGATGACAAAGGCCCGCGCTTGCGCCTGACCATCGAGCCGGGCGAGCCGATCCGCCTGCGCGATGTCAGCGTGCGCATCGAAGGCCCGGCCAGCCAGCTCAAATCCTTCCGGGTCCCCGACAGCCGTGCCTTGCGCAGCGGCGAAGTGCTCAATCACGGTCACTACGAAGACGCCAAGCGGCTGATCCAGAACCAGGCGTCGCGCTACGGTTTCTTCAAGGGCCACTTCGTGCGCAACCGCCTGGCGGTGGACCCGGCTGCCGGGGTCGCGGATATCGAACTGGTCTACGACAGCGGCCCGCGCTACAGCCTGGGCCGGGTGCAGTTCGACGGCGATTCACCGTTCGACGAAGAGCTGCTGCAACGCATGGTGCCGTTCAAGGAAGGCACGCCCTACGACTCCGAGTTGATCGCTGAACTGAACAACGCGCTGCAATCGAGCGGCTACTTCGAAGGCGTGCGGGTCGATGCCGCGCCGACCGCAGCAGTGGGCCAGAGCATTCCGGTGGATGTCCAGGTGCAGACCCGCAAACCGCGGACCATGAGCCTGGGCCTCGGCTTCTCGACCGACGTCGGTCCGCGTGGCAAGGCCGGCTGGACGCGCCACTGGGTCAACCCGCAAGGCCACAGCTACGGCATCGAAACCGAATTGTCGGCGCCGCGGCAGAACGTCGGCCTGTGGTACGACGTGCCCCTCGACCCGCCGCTCACCGACAAGCTGCGCTATGCCGGCGGTTATCAATATGAAGAGATCGCCGGCACCGACACCCTCAGCAAGCTGCTGACCGTCGGCCCGGAATGGCACAGCAAGTTGCCCAGCGGCTGGCAGCGGGTGATTTCGTTGAAATGGCAGCGCGAAGAATATCGCCTCGGCGACGACTCCGGCCTCAGCACCCTGTTGATGCCCGGCGTCAGCTACAGCTACCTGCGCAGCGACAACCGTATCGATCCGCACAATGGCTATCGCCTGCAATTCGATGTGCGGGTGGCCAAGGAAGGGTTGCTCTCGGACACCAACCTGGTCAACGGCACCGTGCTGGTCAAGGGCCTGACCACGCTGGCGCAGAACCACCGTTTCCTCGGCCGCGTGCAGTTCGGCGGCAGCGCTACCAACGGCTACAAATCGGTGCCGCCATCGCTGCGCTTCTTCGCCGGTGGCGACCAGAGCGTGCGCGGCTACGACTACCAGACCCTGTCACCGGAGAATGGCGACGGCGACCGCATCGGTGGCCGCTACATGGTTGCCGGCAGCGCCGAGTACCAGTACCAGATCGCCGACAAATGGCGGCTGGCGACCTTCGTCGACCAGGGCAACTCCTTCAACAATCTCGACTTCCCCAGCCTCAAGACCGGCGTCGGCTTCGGCGTGCGCTGGGTTTCGCCGGTGGGCCCACTGCGCCTGGACCTGGCCAAGGCGCTGGATGACGACGGCGGTATTCGTTTGCACTTCTCGATGGGGCCGGAGCTGTGAAGCAGGTATCGAAATGGATCGCGATCAGCCTGTTCGCGCTGCTGGTCTTGCTGCTTCTGGCGCTGGGGCTGGTACTCGGCACCCAGGCCGGCAGCCGTTGGGCACTGGGCCTGGTGCCCGGGCTTGAGGTGGACGGTTTTCAGGGCACCCTCGCCCGGCAGTGGCAGGCGGAGAAGCTGGTCTGGCAGTCGGGTGGCGACCGGGTCGAACTGGTCGCGCCGCTGCTGGAGTGGACGCCCGGTTGCTTGCTGCGGCGCACCCTGTGCGTGGACAAACTGCACGCGGCGCAGGTCGAACTGACCTTCGCGCCCACCGAAACTGACCCTGACAGCGGGCCGCTGAAACTTCCCGAACTCGACCTGCCGCTGGCCATTGAACTGGGCGAAGTGCAGGTCGGCACCCTGCGTCTGGACGGCGCCGAACAGTTGAGCGGCCTGACCCTGGCGGCGCACTGGACCCGTGAAGGGCTGAAGATCGACAGCCTCGACCTCAAGCGCGAAGACCTGCACCTGACCCTTCAGGGTCTGCTGCAACCCGGCGGCGACTGGCCGTTGCAGGCCGAAGGGCAGTTGCAATTGCCGGCAGTGGACGGCCAGGCCTGGAACCTGGCGTTGCAGGTCAAGGGCGAACTGCAGAAGAGCCTGGACCTGCAAGCCGATAGCAGCGGCTATCTGCAAGGTCGCCTCAGCGGCCAGTTGCAGCCGCTGGCCGACAACCTGCCGGCGCAAGTGCGCCTGAGCGCCACCGGCTTCAAGGCGCTGGGCAGCCTGCCGGACACCCTGCGTTTCGAGCAGTTGGAACTCACCGCCCACGGCGACCTCAAGGCCGGCTATCAACTGATCGGTGCGGGCAACCTGGCGGCGGAGCAGGGGCCGATCAACCTGGCCCTGCGCGGCCGGGTCGATGCCAAGGGCGCCGAATTGGCGGCCCTCGACCTGACCGCCACCCCGGCGCAACGCCTGGGTCTGACCGCCAGCGCCAACTGGGAGCAAGCCCTGACGGCCAGCGCCACCCTCGACTGGCAGGACTTTCCATGGCTGCGCCTCTATCCGTTGGAGCAGCCTCCGCAAGTGCAGTTGCACCGGCTCAAGGCCCAGGTGCAGTACCGCGATGGCAACTACGAAGGTGATTTCAACGGCGACCTCGACGGCCCGGCTGGCGCGTTCAAAGTCAGCAGTCCGTTCAAGGGCGACCTCGGCAAGATCAGCCTGCCGCAGCTCGCACTGGAAGCAGGCCAGGGCAAGGCGGCCGGCAGTGTCAGCGTCGCGTTCGCCGATGGCGTGGCGTGGGATGCGGCGCTGGATCTCTCGGACCTGAACCCTGCGTATTGGCTGGCGGAGATGCCCGGCACCCTGGGCGGACCGCTGCGTAGCAAAGGCGAGTTGAAGAACGAAAAACTCAGCCTCAATGCCGACCTCGACCTCAAGGGCCGACTGCGTGGCCAACCGGCGGTGTTGCAGCTCAAGGCCGAAGGCGCGGGCGAGCAGTGGACCTTGGGAACCCTGCAATTACGCCTGGGTGACAACCAGGTCATTGGCAGTGGCAGCCTGCAACAGCGCCTCGCCGGGCAGATCGACCTCAACCTGCCGCGTCTCGGCCAGCTCTGGCCGCAACTGCAGGGACAGATCAAGGGCCGCGTCGATGTGGCGGGCACCCTCAAGGCGCCGCAAGGTCAGTTGAAGCTGCAAGGGCAGCAACTGGCCCAGGCAGAAAATCGCCTGCAGACCTTGAGTCTCGACGCCCGCCTCGACAGCAACCAGAAAGCCCTGATCGACCTTAGCGCCAGCGGCATTCGCGCCGGCGAGACGGCGCTCGGCACGTTGACCGCCAAGGGCCAGGGCGATATCCGTCAACAGCAGTTGCAACTGGCGCTGGACGGGCCGCAGCTCAAGCTCGACCTGGGCCTGGAGGGCCAACTGGACAAGGGCAACTGGCGCGGTCGCCTGGCCTCTGGCGAGATTCGCGCCGGTGGTCAGGACTGGCGTCTGCAAGCGCCGGCGAAACTGCAACGGCTGGCGAATGGGCAGATCGATTTCGGCACCCATTGCTGGCGGTCCGGGCAGGCCAGCCTGTGTGGCGACGAGCAGCGCCTGGCGCCGGAGCCGCGGATTCGCTACCACCTCAAGCAATTCCCCCTCGACAGCCTGGCGCAATGGCTGCCCAAGGACTTCGCCTGGCAGGGCCAGCTCAACGCCGATATCAATCTCGACCTGCCGGCCAGCGGGCCGAAAGGCACGGTGCAGGTGGATGCCAGTGGCGGCACCCTGCGTATTCGCGAGAAGGGGCAGTGGGTTGATTTCCCGTACCAGAGCCTGCGTCTGGACAGCACGTTGGGCCCACGTCGGGTCGATACCCGCCTGGATTTTCGCGGTGGACGCCTGGGTGAGTTGAGCCTGTCGGCGCGCATCGATCCGCTGGCGCGCAACAAGCCGCTGAGCGGCGAGTTCCGTTTGAGCGGTCTGGATCTGGCGGTGGCGCGGCCGTTCGTGCCGATGGTCGAGCGGCTCGCCGGGCAACTGAATGGCAGCGGGCAGATTTCCGGCACGCTGCTGGCGCCGCTGGTCAACGGTAACCTGGTGTTGTCGGGGGGCGAGGTCGGCGGGGCGGAATTGCCGATCAGCCTGCGCGAGCTGACGGTGCGGGCGTTGATCGCGGGCGAGCAGGTTCAACTCACGGGCGACTGGCGCAGTGGCGAAGCCGGGCAAGGCCGGCTGAGTGGCGAGATCGGCTGGGGCCGGGCCCTGGCGGTGGACCTGGCGCTGCAAGGGCAGCGTCTGCCGGTCAACGTCGAACCTTACGCCGCCCTCGAAGTGGCGCCTGACCTCAAGATCAGCCTGCAGGGCGAGCGGCTGGCGATCAGCGGCAAGGTGCTGGTGCCCAAGGGCAAGATCACGGTGCGCGATCTGCCGCCGTCCACCGTCAAGGTCTCCGAGGACACGGTGATCGTTGGTCATCAGACCGAGGAAGGTAAAGCGCCGATGGCCGTGGCGATGGACATCGATGTCCAGGTGGGCCAGGAAAAACTCTCGTTCAGCGGCTTCGGCCTGACCGCCAATCTGCTCGGTCATGTGCATATCGGCGACAACCTCGATACCCGTGGCGAACTGAGCCTGTCCGATGGCCGCTACCGCGCCTATGGCCAACGCCTGACCATCCGCCGCGCGCGTCTGCTGTTCGCGGGGCCGATCGACCAGCCGTATCTGGATATCGAAGCGATCCGCAAGACCGATGACGTGATTGCCGGGATCCGCCTCAGCGGCAGCGCCGAACAACCCACCACCCAAGTGTTCTCCGAGCCGGCCATGAGCCAGGAACAGGCCTTGTCGTATTTGGTGTTGGGGCGTCCGCTGAGTACCACCGGCGAAGACAACAACATGCTGGCGCAAGCGGCATTGGGACTGGGCCTGGCGGGGAGTGCGGGGATCACCGGCAGTCTGGCGTCGAGCCTGGGCATCGATGACTTCCAGCTCGACACCGAAGGCAGCGGCAACGCCACCAGCGTGGTGGCCAGCGGCAACCTGACCGAGAAACTGAGCTTGCGCTACGGCGTGGGGGTGTTCGAACCGGCCAACACCATCGCCTTGCGCTACATGCTCAGCAAGCGTTTGTACCTGGAAGCGGCCAGCGGCGTGGCCAGCTCCCTGGATCTGTTCTACAAGCGGGACTTCTGAGGCGGCGGGTCAACGCACGGTGGCGGCGTCGATGAACTCGTTGCTGGAAGGCGGGCGGTCGTCGGGCAGGGCGGCCCGGCGCGAGGGCGAGATGAGGTGGGTGTATTCCTCGATCAGCCGGTTCAGTGCCTCCGGTGGCTCACAGGCGTGGAACTGCATGCGGATCTGCACCTCGTCGGGGTCGCGGGCCTCGCCCTGGCGTTTGGTCTGTTGCCCGACCTTGACGAAAAAACGCTGATGGCGGGCTTCCGGGCACTGGTCCGCGGCCGGCCGGGTGTTCTGGATCTTCACTGACAGGTCGACCTGCATCCGCTCCAGCGCCAGCCCGCGCGGCGCGACCAGGGCGATCAACGGGATCTTCAGGCTGTGCTGGTCGTCCACCGCCACTTCCACCATCTTCGCCTTCATCGGTGTGCCCAGGGCTTCGGGGTCGTAGTCGAAAAACTGGTCGAACAGCCTGATGTATTGCTGGGCGATCAGGCTGGTGGTGGCGGACGCGGCTTCTTGCAGGCCGCGCGTGATGTCGCACAGGTCACTCGACGCGATCGGTTCCTTGGGGGGCGTTTGATCCACGGGCAGCATTCCTCAGCGGGATGAAAGGATGCCCCGCCGGTGAGGGCGGGGCGGTCGGGGCGAGGTGTTCAGGCCGTCTGCTGGTCCGGCGCCGGCAGTTTGTTGTCGTCGGGCAGCGCCTCGGGGCTGCGGGCTTCGGTGTTGGGCAGGGTGATGGGTTTGGTGGCGGCGTCGGTGAGGAAGTCGATGACCCGCATCAGGGCCTCCGGCGGGTCCTGGCGCCGGACTTTGGTGCTGACGGCGTAGCGGGCGCGGGTGTCGGTCTTGCGGGTCTGCGTGGACTTGTGGCTGACCTGGCCGCGTACGTCCACCTTGAACGGCCCCCAACCCAGTGAGGCGCCAAACTCGGCAGAGCCGGCGGTTTCACTGGTGTTTTCCGCTTGCTGGCTGACGGTCAGTTCGAAGTCGATGGTGCCTTCTTCCACCACGATGTTCGGGTGGGCGACGGCGGCCAGCAGCGGGATCTGCATCTTGCGCGACACGGTGCCTTTGTAGACGCCTTGCTCATCAGTGAGGGCTTCGTCGTAGTCGAACTGGATGGCGACGGCCTTGCCGTCCTTGATGCAGACCCCCATGAGGAAGTCCGCGTAGGATTTGCTGGCGGTGACCTGGGCCTGGATCATGGCTTGCAGCGGGCCGGAGATCATGCGGTCGAGGGGGAGTGCGTTCATTACAGAGCCGATGAGGCCGCTGTCGAGAGTTGCCATTCAAGAGTTCCTTTTCTCGAAGTGCGCGGGATTGCGCGGGTTGCCGGCAACCTGCCTGCAGGTTGTGGATCAGCGCTGGTGTGCGTCCTGTCGGCGGATGTTGCCGATCTGACGCAGGCTCAGGCCGTACTTGTTCGCCAGCACGCTGCGGGACAGGCCGTTGGAGCTTTCCTCCTGTATCTGCTGGTTGCGCAGCTGGCGGTTGAAGTGATCGCACTTGGGAATTTCCAGGGCCATGCCGCCGTAGCGCTTGATCAGCGCTTCAAGGGCGTCGACCGGGAGAATTTCCGCCAGCGAGGTGCGTTCGAGGTGCTTGGGAATGTACTTGGGGCGCCCGCCGTAAATGCTGGTGAGGCGGTAAGCATGTTCGATGCCGATACAGTCAATGAGCATTTGCAGTGATTGCGGAAGTTGCCCGATGTCGATTCGCTTCAGTTCACAGGATTGCATGATGACTTCCTTGTTGTTGGCGTGGTGAGCAAAGGGCCACCGTGTCGGGCCATGCAGGGCTTGAATATCCGTGCCAAGCGAAGAGCGATCGAGCACTGGACTGGGCAGGTGGCGTGAGGTCGATTCTCGATCAGCCGAACCGGGGTCGCTAGGTATCAAGCAGGTCAGCGACGGTAGCCAACGAGTCAAAGAACTGTAAGTTTCATGATCGCCGGTGGTAGGCAGAACCTCTGCTTCGCGATTCCAGCCGTTGTGGTTCGGCGTCACCGCCGCGCAACACGCCACATGTGTTGGCAAAGCTCACTCAGGGACAAGGTTGGCTGACAAGCAGGCTGACCTGACCCATATGCGGCGCCATGGAGGCCTCATGGCGCTCCGGCAGGGTGCGCCAGTCGACCCACAGGCAGATGGCGCTGAGCGGGGTGCCGCTGAGCATGCCCACCACTTGCGGCTGGAAGTCGCGGCGATAGCGCACCTGGGTGGATTTTGCGGCGTCGGCGCTGTCGGCCTGGCGCAGGGTGGTCTTCACCAGCTCGGCGACCTGCGGTTGGGGGAGGGTGAAGTGGGCCATCTCGCCCGGGCTCAGGTGGCCGGCGGCGCGGGTGCGTTGCCAGAGTTGCTGCCACTGGCTGCTGCCGGCGCCATGGGCCAGGGTGGCACCGAGGGACAGCAAGGCGGATTCGGGGAGTTTTTCAGTGTTCAGCGCGTGGGCGCCGAGGCTGGTGGCCAGCGTGAGGCTGCCAAGCAGAAGGCGGATGGACATGGGAGGGTCGGCTCGCTGGAGAGGGCGCAGTGCCCGGAGCCACGCATGCTTTCAGGTACGGGGGGTGTAAAAAACCGGGAAAACATCCTCGGGGCGAAAGCGGCGTTGTATCATGGCGCCCGGCCAGTTCCGGGCCGTCACCACAGTTTGTCGCAAGGATTTACCAATGACTCAACGGCAACGCCTCAAATACTCGATCCTGATGACCCTGATCCTGCTGGGCGCCATGCTGGGGATGTCCTGGCTGCAGAAGCAAGGCGTGATCACCGAGCAGTTGTTCCAGTACCTGGCCATGGGCCTGGCGGTGATCTTCGTGGTCATCAACGGCATCATGCGCCGCAAGGTCAAACCCTGACGGAAGTCGAGCAGGGCGGCCGGCTTGCGCCGGCCGGTCGCTCAGCGGTTTTGTTCCAGGACGGCGCGGGCCTGGGGGTTGAGGCTGTAGCACTTGTCGCTGCCCATGTTGATCACGCCTTCGACGCACAGGCGCTTGAGCACCTCGCGCACACTGAGGAAGGACAGCGGAATATCCAGCTTCTCCAGTTGGCTGTGGATGCCGCGCACGCCGATGCTGCGACCGTCACGGTCAGCCATGTGCAAGGCGTCGATGACCTTGAGCCGGATCAGGCTGGTGCGCAGGCCGAAGACCCGCAGCAGTTCGCGGATCTGCTCGTTGCCAGCGCGTTCCTCGGTTTCCGGGGCTTCGCTCTTGACCTGTAGCGGGGCGTTGACCTTGCGTCTGTAACGCAGCGGTTGAACCGGTTGTTGTTGGTTGTACATTCGAAAAAACTCCCTTTCCAGAGCCTGTCTGTCCTGCGTTCAAAAATGACGCTCTCACCCTATAAGACGAATGAGCGCGGCAAATCTGCAACTTTTCGGAAAAAAAATTCCGCGTTCCTACCTGTAACGAAGCAAAGCCCCCTTTACCGTAAATTTTTCATGTGAGCTTCGTTCATTCAGGATGCCCCTTGATCCTGATCCGGCTGGAGTTCGCGTGATCACCTTTGCATCCCTCCCCAAACTTTGCCTGGCCACACTGCTCGTCGGCCTCGGTCTTTCGGCCCAGGCCCGGGATGTCCCGGACGACATCCACGCGGAAATCCGTCGCACCACCTTCGGTGTGCCGCACATTCTCGCCAGCGACGACCGCAGCCTGGGCTACGGCATCGGCTACGCCTACGGGCAGGACAACCTCTGCCTGCTGGCCAATGAAGTGCTGACGGTCAATGGCCAGCGCTCGCGCTACTTCGGGCCGCAACAGCGCACCCTCGAACAGCGGGAAAACCTCACCAGCGACCTGTTTTTCACCTGGCTCAACACGCCGACCTCCGTGTCGGCGTTCTGGCAGGCGCAGCCGGCGCCGATCCAGGCGTTGCTGGAGGGTTACGCCAAGGGCTTCAACCGCGCGCTCGCCGAGCGCACCGCCCAGGGCCTGCCGGAGGAATGCCGGCAGGCGCAATGGTTGCGGCCGATCACGGCCTTCGATCTGGTCAAGCTGACCCGGCGCTTGCTGGTGGAAGGTGGGGTCGGCCAGTTCGCGGAAGCGGTGGTGGGGGCGAAGCCGCCGACGGTTGCGGCGCAGCGTGGCACCCACGAATTCCACCTGGCCATGGAACGTCAGCAGCGCTTTGCCCTTGAGCGCGGCAGCAACGCCGTGGCCGTTGGCCGTGAGCGTTCGGCCACGGGGCGCGGCATGCTGCTGGCCAACCCGCATTTCCCTTGGGGCGGCGGCATGCGTTTCTACCAGATGCACCTGACCGTGCCCGGCCAGCTCGATGTGATGGGCGCCGCGCTGCCGGGGCTGCCGGTCATCAATATCGGTTTCAACCAGCACCTGGCCTGGACCCACACCGTCGATGCCTCGCGCCACTTCACCCTGCACCGCCTGCAACTGGACCCGAAAGACCCGACTCGTTACCTGCTGGATGGGCAATCGTTGCCGCTGGACCGGCAGCAACTGAGCGTCACCGTCAAAGGCGCGGATGGCCAGTTGAGCACGGTGACCCGCGAATTGTTCAGCAGCCGTTTCGGCCCCGTGGTCCAGTGGCCCGGCCGCCTGGACTGGACCTCGCAGGTTGCCTTCAGCCTGCGGGATGCCAACCTCGATAACACCCGCGTGCTGCAGCAATGGCACGCGATCAACCAGGCGGACAGCCTGGCCGCGTTGCAGGACTCGGTGCAGCGTTTGCAGGGTATTCCGTGGGTCAACACGCTGGCCACCGATGCGGCCGGGCAGACCCTGTACATGAATTTCTCGGTTGTGCCCTACGTCGATACCGAATTGCTGGGCCGCTGCAGCGATCCGGCGGCCGGGCTGGAAATGATCGTCCTCGATGGTTCGCGCAGCGCGTGCAACTGGAAGGTCGATGCGCGCGCGGCGCAGCCGGGGATTTTCCCGGCGCAGATGCAACCGCACCTGAGCCGCGCGGACTTCGTCCAGCACTCCAACGACACCGCCTGGCTGGCCAACCCGGCTGAGCCGCTGACCGGCTTCTCGCCGCTGATCAGCCGCGACAGCCTGCCGCTCGGGCCGCGCAGCCGTTTCGCCCTGACCCGTCTGGAGCAGCCCGGCAAGCTCGACGCGCAAGACCTCAAGCAGATGGTCATGGACGACCAGGTCTATCTGGCCGACGTGCTGTTGCCTGATTTGCTGAAGTGGTGTGCCGGCGAGCGCGATGACGCTTCGTTGAAAGCCGTCTGCGACAGCCTGGCGGGTTGGGACCGGCGCGCCAATCTGGAGAGCGGGCTGGGCCTGGTGCATTTCCAGTCGATCATGCAGGCATTGCAGAAACAGGGCGGGTTCTGGCGCGTGCCGTTCAACCCGGCCGATCCTTGGTACACCCCGCGTGGCCTGGCTTACGAGCGTGCCGATGTCGCGGCGAAACTGCGAGACGCACTACGCGCCTCGGCGCAGCAAGTGGCCCAGGCCGGGCTCGCTGACGAACGTCAATGGGGGCAGATTCAGCAGGCCGCCGACGGCACACCGATCCATGGCGGCCCGGCCAACCTCGGCGTGTACAACGCGATCCAGAGTGTCGAAGTGGCGCCGGGCAAACGCCTGGTGGTCAGCGGCACCAGCTACCTGCAACTGGTGACTTTCGACGACAAGGGCCCGAAAGCCCAGGGCTTGCTGGTGTTCTCCCAGTCCAGCGAGGCCGCTTCGCCCCATGGCAGTGACCAGACCCGCGCGTTTTCGGCCAAGCAGTGGTACCCGACGCCGTTCACCGAAGCGCAGATCAAGGCCGATCCGCAGTACCGCTCCCTGGTGATCCGCGCTACGGACAGCGCCGACATGGCGGCCCAGCGCTAACCGCAAAGCGCGGTCAGTTGCTGACGTCGCGCATCAGCAGGGCGTAGGCCAGGTCTGCCTGCTCCGGCACGGGCAGGTAGACCGTGTGGCCGTCACCGGGCGCGACCTCGATCGGCTTGCCCTGGCGGTCACGCAGGTCGGCCAGGTCGAAGTGGAAGTTGCCGCCCGGCGTCATCAACTCCAGGTGATCGCCAAGGGCGAAGCGGTTCTTCACCTGGACCTCCGCCAGACCGTTGACCCGCTCGCCGGTCAGTTCGCCGACGAACTGCTGGCGGTCCGACACCGAGTTGCCGCGCTGGTAATTCTGGTACTCGTCATGCACGTGGCGGCGCAGGAAACCTTCGGTGTAGCCGCGCTGGGCCAGTGATTCCAGATCCAGCATCAGCGAGCGGTCGAATTCGCGGCCGGCCACCGCGTCGTCGATGGCCTGGCGATACACCTGGGTGGTGCGGGCGCAGTAGAAGTGCGACTTGGTCCGGCCCTCGATCTTCAGCGAATGCACGCCCATACGGGTCAGACGCTCGACGTGCTGCACCGCGCGCAAGTCCTTGGCGTTCATGATGTAGGTGCCGTGTTCGTCTTCGAACGCCGGCATGTCTTCGTCCGGGCGGTTGCTCTCCTGCAGGACGAACACCTGCTCGGTGGGCGCGCCGATGCCCAGGGTCGGATCGACTTCGCGGACGATGTCCCCGGTTTCGTTCTCGGTGGCCTGCGTGGCGGTGTATTTCCAGCGGCAGGCGTTGGTGCAACTGCCCTGGTTGGCGTCGCGGCGGTTCATGTAGCCCGACAGCAGGCAACGGCCGGAGTAGGCCATGCACAGAGCGCCGTGGACGAACACTTCCAGCTCCATTTCCGGCACGTGCTGACGGATTTCCCCGATCTCTTCCAGAGACAGTTCCCGCGACAGGATCACCCGGGTCAGACCCATGCTTTTCCAGAACCTCACGCTGGCCCAGTTCACCGTGTTGGCTTGCACCGAGAGGTGAATCGGCATCTGCGGGAAGTGCTCGCGGACCAGCATGATCAGCCCGGGATCGGACATGATCAGCGCGTCCGGGGCCATGGCGATCACCGGCTCCAGGTCCTTGAGGAAGGTCTTCAGCTTGGCGTTGTGCGGGGCGATGTTGACCACCACGTAGAACTGCTTGCCCTGGGCCTGGGCTTCCTTGATGCCGAGGGCGAGGTTCGCATGGTCGAACTCGTTGTTGCGCACCCGCAGGCTGTAGCGCGGCTGGCCGGCATAGACCGCATCGGCACCATAGGCAAAGGCGTAGCGCATGTTCTTCAGGGTGCCGGCGGGGGCGAGCAGTTCGGGTTTGGTCAGGTTGGTCATGATCAGGTCGGGGCAAAAGGCGCGGATGCTACCCCAACGCCTCTTCGGATTTATTGATCTGGAGCAACGGCACTTTCTCCTTGGCGCCGCGCACTAATGCTCAGAGTGCTAAAGGAGTGGACATGAACGAAACGGCCGTACAACGAAAAACCCTTATCGGGTTACTGGTGCTGGTGACCCTGGCCTTTATCTGGATTCTCCTGCCGTATTACGGCGCGGTGTTTTGGGCGGTGATCCTCGGCATTCTCTTCGCGCCGATGCAGCGCCGGCTGCTGCTGCGCTTCAATCAGCGGCGCAATGTGGCGGCGGCGCTGACCTTGTTGACCTGCCTGCTGATCGCGGTGTTGCCGATGATCATCGTCAGTGGCCTGCTGGTGCAGGAAGGCTCGTCGCTGTACAAGCGCATCGAAAGCGGTGAGCTGGATATCGCCGCGAATGTCGAGCGGTTCAAGGACATGCTGCCGCATGTCGCCCAGCGCACGCTGGAACGCATGGGCATGGGCGACCTGGAAGGGCTGCGGGACAAGACCGCCAAGGGCGCGCTGCAGGGCAGTCAGTTCTTCGCCAGCCAGGCTTACAGTTTTGGTCAGAGCACTTTCGAACTGATGGTGAGCCTCGGAGTGATGCTCTACCTGCTGTTTTTCTTCCTGCGTGATGGTGCCGAGCTGGTGCGCAAGATTCGCCAGGCCATCCCGTTGGCCGAGCAGCAGAAGCGCCGTCTGCAACTGAAGTTCAACCGGGTGGTGCGGGCGACGGTCAAGGGCAACCTGCTGGTGGCCATAGCCCAAGGAGCGCTGGGTGGCCTGATTTTCTGGGTGCTGGATGTGCCGAGTCCGTTGCTCTGGGCGGTGCTGATGGCGTTTCTGTCGCTGTTGCCGGCAGTGGGGGCGGGGATCGTCTGGGCGCCGGTGGCGGTGTATTTCCTGCTCAGCGGCGCGGTCTGGCAAGGGGTGGTGCTGACGGTGTTTGGCGTCGGGGTGATCGGGTTGGTGGACAATCTGCTGCGCCCGTTGCTGGTGGGCAAGGACACGCGGATGCCTGACTATCTGGTGCTGGTATCGACGCTCGGCGGCCTGGCGGTGTTTGGTCTCAACGGGTTTGTGATCGGGCCGTTGATTGCGGCGCTGTTTGTGTCCAGTTGGGGTATTTACAGCGAGACCCGGCCTCAGGTGCAGTTGCCGCCTTGAGGCCGTGAGCCGGATTTTTCAGCGGAAACTGTAGGAGATACCCGCGTAGACGCCGAATCCTTCGCCCGGCACCGAGCGCGCCACATCGGCGCCTCTGTCGTTGTAGCCCGGAACAACGATGGCCGCGTAACGCTTGTTGGTCAGGTTGCGCAGGTCCAGCCAGGTCTGCCAGTCCTGTTTCGGCGCGTTGTAACCGACGGTGGCGCCGAGCAGGGCGTAGGCGTCGGCGTTGTAGCTGTTGGCGTAGTCGACCTGGACCTTCGATGCCATCTGGGTATTCAGCCCGGCATAGAACCCGCTCGGCAGGTCGAAGCGCAGCTCGGCCTGGTAGTAATGCATCGGGATACCGGGCAGACGGTTGTCGCCGAAGACCTTGTCGTCGCGGTAGTGGAAGTCGCTGAAGGTGTAGGCCTGGCGCAGCGAGAGTTTGCCGACCGCGGCGCGTTCCCAGAGCGGGCTGTCGAGGGAGGCCTCGACGCCTTGGTGGGTGGTCGGGCTGGCGTTGAATTCGCCGACGATTGCCGCGGTTGTCTGGGTTGCCGCCTGGGTTTCCACGGCCAGCAATTCGTGACGCACCTTGGCGTAGTACCACGCCAGGTCCCAGCGCCCGAGATCCGAGTCGCCACGGGCACCCAGTTCCAGCGTGGTAGCGGTCTGGTTCTGCATCTCGATCGGCTGGGTCTGGGTCGGGGCGCTCCAGATCAGCGACCACGGGTGCGGCGGTTCTACCGAGCGGCTGAGGTTGCCGTAGACCTGCAGCGCCGGGCTCAGGTTGTAGCGCAGGCCGAGACGCGGCGCGTAGTCCCAGTCATGTTGGCTGACCTTGCCGCCGGAAACCGGGAAGGTAACGTCGCTCTCGCGGCGGGTGTAGATCGCCGCCAGACCGCTGGTCAGCCACAGGTCGGGGATCAGCTCCAGTTCGTTGCCCACATGCAGGACGGTGTCCGAACCCTGGTAGGTGAAATCGCGGGTTTTCGCACCGAATACGCCGTTCACTCGCGAGTATTGCGACGCGCCGCTATTGGGCAGGTGCTTGGTGGTGCGCCAGCCAATCGTGGTTTTGCTCTCATGTCCGAACAGGGTATGGCGGCGCTGATAATTCAGGGTGCCGCTGACGTCGGTGTAGGCGACCTTCAGACGCATCGGACCTTCACGCAGATCCATCGGATAGTCGTGATAGACAAGGCCTGCTTCCAGTTGCGAATCGTCATCGAGATAGAAGGTGGTCTTGTTGCCCAGCCAGGTACTGCCCGGCTGCGGACGGCTGTCGTCGCGGGTCAGGTACGCCGGGTTGGCGGCACGGGGGTGGTGCTTGATCTGGTCCTGGGTCACGCGTCCGGCCAGCTCGTTATCGGTTTCCCGGTAGCGCAGGTAAAAGCGCGTTTCCAAATTGGGGTTGAAGCGATAACCGACGTTCGCGGCGATGCCTTTGCTGCTGCCGCTGCTGTGGTCCTGATAGCCGTCGTACTCCGAGTCGGTGAGGGCGACGTAGTAATCGAGGTCGCCCAGCACCTGGCCGGAACTGATCTGGCGCTTCATGTAGCCGCGGCTGCCAGCTTCGTAACGCAGTTGCAGTGGCGCGGCATCATGGCCGGTGTGGGTCACGTAGTTGATCGCGCCACCCAGGGCCAGGGCGCCATGGTCGAAACCGTTGGCCCCGCGCAACACTTCGGCGCGGCTCAGCCAGAGCGGTTCGAACAACTCGTAGGGCGTGCCGCCCGGGCCGGTCAGTGGCAGGCCGTCGAACATCACGTAAGTGCCGGAGCCGTGGGCGCCCGGTGCGCGGTTGATCCCTGAGCCGCGGATCGACAGCTTGATGCCGTCGTTGCCGGCGGACTGGGCGAACACCCCGGGCTGGTAGGCCAGCACATCCTGGTTGCTGGCGACCCGGCCTTGTTCGACCCGGCTCATGTCCACCAGGTTGGTCCCGCCCGGCACTTCCCGCAGGCGCTCTTGCGCGGCGTGCAACTCGTCCTGTTGTTTTTCCTGGATCACCACCTGGCCCAGTTCGACGGTATCAGCGGCCTGGACGGCGGTGCCGCCAGCGAGGCTCAGGCCAAGCAGGTACAGGGAGGAATGCAGGGACAAGGGGGAAGGCATCTTACAGCTCCAACGGATTTGGTCTGGCAGGCAATGTGAGATCAGACGAACGAAAGCCCTGTGAAATCACCACAATCTTCCGCTTTCGAGGCAGGACTTTCCCTCGCTGATATGTAGTCGCGTTGGCTACAGGTTGTGCGACTGGTCCGACACGGCGTCACCTTCGTATCGTTCGGGCATCGTCAATCGGCCCGCGAGATCAGGGCCACGTGCACGGAGAGAGACATGCCATCCGACCCTGTAACCCCGGCCCTGGCGGCCGCCGATCCACCGTCGTTGACCAAGCGAGAAGGGGAAGTGCTGTTCTGGTGTTCCTACGGAAAAACCTCGTGGGAAATTTCCAAAATTCTTGAATGCAAGGAATCGACCGTGAACTTTCATGTCGGCAACGTGCTGCGCAAGCTGTCCGTGCATTCGAGGGTGGCGGCAGTGATCAAGGCGCTGCGCTACGGCATCCTCAATCATCAGTCGGACCTTTCGTGAGCCAGGGAGTGGAAATGCAATCCAATGATTCCTGTCTCGCGGCCCACGCGGACAATCATCGTTATCTGGTGGCCAGCGATCCGTTCTGGCCAACCATCGATCTGCGCTTGATCCGCGAGCAGTTGCAACTGCCCGCAGAGATCGGCCACGCCCGCCTCGAAGTGGCGGCGCGGGTGGCTGCGTCGAGCGTGGTGAAGGAGTTTCTGTCGTGGCGCCAGGCCCTGCGCGGACGCGGCTACAGGACGCTGCTCGACCTACCGGGTGATGGCAAGCGGCCCACCCTGGCGCAGCTTTACTGGCGTGCGGTGGCGGAAGCGACCCGGTTCGAGCTGGGCAAGCAGGTTACGGTCGTCGAATGCCCGCGTCGCCGCCTCAAGGCTGCAAAAGGGGCGCGCGATGAGTGATCCGACCTCGGCCAATCTTTCCAGTCTTTTCGTTGGGCTCGGGCTGGCCTCGGCCCTGCCGACGGTGGACGGTGACGTGGTGTTTGGCGCGCTGCTTGGCGCCTGGCTGGTTGCCAGCACCCGTGGCCTTCTGAAGGCCTGGCAGCGTATGGGGTCTTTGTTTCTGTCGGCGGGGGTTGGCTATCTCTTCACCCCGCTGATGCGTTCGATCGCCCCGTTTCTCTCTGGCGGTGAGGCCGCGTTCATCGGTGCGGTGGTGGTGATTCCGATTGTCATCAAAGTGATGATCTGGATCGACGGCGCGGACCTCCGCGAGATTATCCAGCGCTTGCGGGGTGGGAGTTGAGCGCGGTGGCTAGCTGTTGCGTTGCGGTAGCAGGCCGGCGATCTCCTCGACCTGCCGTTCCAGCTCGCGCAGGCGCTGCTTCTCTTGAATGGCCAGGGTGATGGCGTGCAGGTCGCTCGGTTCGAGCAGGCGCAACTGGGCGATCAGCTGGGTCTCCCACTCCGGGTCGATCGAGGTGTTTATCGCGTATTGGGCAGCGGTACGAAATTTCGGACCTTCGCCGACCAACAGCCAATCGAGGCAAACGCCATGTTTTTCGGCAAGGTCTACGCATATCGCGTAAGGGATGCTGTCGCGGCCTTTCCAGCTGCTGACGGTTTGCGGGCTTACGCCAAGTGCGGATGACAGGCCTGAATCGGTGGTTGACTGGGTCACGAGCTTCATTCTGGCAAGAACCGCAGCAAATCCATTAATACTCATAACGAGTAATCCTGTGGGGTGCTGATATAATGTTCGGCAAAAAAATATGCAAATCGCATTCTCTCTCTTTGCAACATCGAGCACTACTCGTTTGGGGAAATTAAATGTCGGAAGTTTCCATCATGAGAATAGGAAATTTCTCTGCTTGGGCGTTTTGAGCTTACAGGAGATTGGAATAGGAATGAATTACCGTCAGAACAGCGGAGTGTGCTGCCTCACATCGAGGGGGCTGCTGTGAGTACTTACAAGCTCGTATGCCCGCATTGCAAAAGCCGCATGCGTATCCGCACCAGCGAGGGCCGGCACATTTTCTTGCGCGTAGCCTACTTGCAGTGCACCACGGAAGCCTGCGGCTGGTCGGTACGGGCCGAATTCGAAATGACCCACGAGCTGTCCCCCAGCGGCATGCCCAACCCGGAGGTGCATCTGCCGCGTGCCGACAGTGAGTTGCGACGCGCGGCTTTCCCTGCACCCATGCCGGAAGGGACGGGCCAGGAGGGCATGAGCCTGTGATGCAGGTCGATTGACGGGGAAGGGATCTTCGTCGAAGGGGCACGCGGTCCCTGTCAGCCGGTGTTTGGCTGAAGCAGGATCTGGCGTGACGTTGCCAGGGAAGGAGGCAATCGTAATGTCGTGGAAAAAAAACACCCCGCCGAAGCGGGGTGTTTGTCTTTCCGGGGCTATCAGCCGACCAGTTGCAGGCCGGCGTGTTGCACCAGGTCCAGCAGCGGCTGCGGATAGACGCCGAGGACGAAGGCCAGGATCGCGATGGCCAGCAGCATGACGCCGCCGGTGCGCTGTTCCCAGTTCAGCGGTGCATCGTGACGACGCAGGTTCGGCTCGATCAGGAACAGGGTGACCATGACGCGCAGGTAATAGAACACGCCGATGGCGCTACCGATTACCAGGGCACCGACCAGCCACCACAGTTGCGACTCGACGCCGGTAGCGATGATGTAGAACTTGCCGATGAAGCCTGCGGTCAGCGGGATACCGGCCAGCGACAGCATCATCACGGTCAGCACTGCGGTCAGGTACGGACGGCGCCAGAACAGGCCGCGGTACTCGTACAGGGCGTCCGCGTCACGGCCGTTGTACGGCGAGGACATCAGGGTGATCACGCCGAAGGCGCCGAGGCTGGTGATCACGTAGGTGACCAGGTAGACGCCGATGGCTTCCACCGCCAGGCCCTTGCTGGCCACCAGGGCGATCAGCAGGTAACCGAAGTGGGCGATCGACGAGTAACCGAGCAGACGCTTGAGGTTGCTCTGGGTCAGGGCCAGCAGGTTACCGACCAGAATCGAGGCGACCGCGATCACCGACAGTACGGTGGTCAGCACGCCGCTGCTGGCAGCAGGGGAGAGCATGAACAGACGCACCACGACAGCGAACACGGCAACCTTCGACGCGGTGGCCAGGAAGGCCGCGACTGGTGCCGGAGCCCCTTCGTAGACGTCCGGGGTCCACAGGTGGAACGGCACCAGCGACAGCTTGAATGCCAGACCGACCAGCATCATGCCCAGGCCCAGTTGCGCGAGCAGGCTAGGCATGTTGGTGGCGGCCAGCGCCTTGCCGATGCCGTCGAAGCTCAGGCTGCCGGCATCGCTGTACAGCAGCGCCATACCGAACAACAGGAACGCGGAGCCTGCGGCCGAGAGCACCATGTACTTGATGCCGGCTTCCAGCGAGCGCTTGTTGAAGAAGGCATAGGCGACCAGGCCGTAGACCGGCACCGACAGCAGTTCCAGGCCGATGAACAGGCCCGCCAGGTGTTGCGCGCTGACCAGAACCAGACCGCCGAGCGCTGCCATGAGGATCAGCAGGTACAGTTCTTCGCGGTTGCCCGGGTAGCCTTTGCCGCCATCACCCAGATAAGCGTGGGCGAGGGTGACGCAGGCCAGGGTGGCGATCAGGATCAGCGCCATGTACAGGCAGGCGAACTTGTCGATGGTCAGCAGCGGGGTGACCGCCAGAGGAACGATCTTCAGGACCGGCAGGATCGACAGCAGGGCCAGGTTAAGGCCCACGGTCGACAGCAGGAAGGTTTGCGAGTGATTGCGGCGCCAGGCGATTGCCAGCATCACCACGACAACGGTGATGGTGGTAATCAGCAGCGGCGCAAGCGCGATAAAGTGTTGAATCGTCAGGTCCATAGCGCTCTTACCGGGCCGAAGCGAGTTGAGTGAAAGCGGTACCGAGCCACTGCTGCACACCGCTCATGGTGGCGGCAGAAGTGTCGAGGAACGGTTGCGGGTACACGCCCAGCAGGATCAGCAGGCCAGCCAGGCCCAGCACCATGATCAGTTCGCGGTTGTCCATGCCGGCCAGGACCTCGTCGGATTTCGACGGGCCGAAGTAGGCGCGGTGGATCATGATCAGCGAGTAGACCGAGCCGAACACCAGGCCGGAGGTGGCGATGACGGTGACCCACGGGGCACTGACGAAGCTGCCGATCAGGATCAGGAACTCACCGACGAAGTTACCGGTGCCCGGCAGACCCAGCGACGCGGCCGCGAAGAACAGGCTGATGGCCGGCAGGTAGGCGATGCGGTGCCACAGGCCACCCATCTGACGCATGTCACGGGTGTGCAGGCGCTCGTAGAGTTGACCGCTGAGGATAAACAGTGCGGCAGCCGAAACACCGTGGGCCAGCATCTGGATCACCGCGCCTTGCAGGGCTTGCTGGCTGCCGGAGTAGATACCGATCAGCACGAAGCCCATGTGCGAAACGCTGGAGAAGGCGATCAGACGCTTGATGTCAGTCTGGGCGAACGCCAGGAACGCACCGTAGAAGATCCCGATCAGACCCAGGGTCATGGCGATCGGCGCGAACTCGGCCGAGGCGTTCGGGAACAGCGGCAGGGCGAAACGCAGCAGGCCGTAGGCCGCAGTCTTCAGCAGGATACCGGCGAGGTCCACGGAACCGGCGGTCGGTGCCTGAGCGTGAGCGTCAGGCAGCCAGGAGTGGAACGGCACCACCGGCAGCTTGACCGCGAAGGCGATGAAGAAGCCGAGCATCAGCAGGTATTCGGTGCCGGCCGGCAGGTCGGCTTTCAGCAACTGGGTGTAATCGAAGGTGATCACCCCGGTGTTGTTGAAGTTGACCAGTACCAGGCCAAGGATCGCCACCAGCATGATCAGGCCGCTGGCCTGGGTGAAGATGAAGAACTTGGTTGCTGCGTAGATCCGGGTCTTCTTGCCGTCGGAGGAGCTGTGACCCCAGAGCGCGATGAGGAAATACATCGGCACCAGCATCATTTCCCAGAAGAAGAAGAACAGGAACAGGTCCAGGGCCAGGAACACCCCGACCACGCCGCCGAGGATCCACATCAGGTTGAGGTGGAAGAAGCCGACGTGGCGCTGGATCTCTTTCCACGAGCAGAGCACCGAAAGCACACCGAGCAGGCCGGTGAGCAGGATCATCAGCAGCGACAGGCCGTCGAGGGCCAGGTGCAGGCTGATGCCGAAGCGCTCGATCCACAGCACTTTGAATTCAACCGCCCACTGCGGCGCGGCGCCGGGAGCGGGGGCGAGGGTGTAGTCCCCGTTGGCCCACAGCCAGAGGCCGATACCAAGCAGGAGGGACATGGTCAGCAGCGCGATCCAGCGCGGCAGGGTGGCGCCGAAGCGCTCACCCAGCCAGCACAGCAGGCCGCCGATAAAGGGGATCAGGATCAGCCAAGGCAAAATCATGACGGGATCAATTCCTTTCGCAAAGTCGCAAGGTTCATATCAGACCGCAGCCATCAAAACGGCGCCGAGTACAAGGACGGCACCCACGGCGATCGAAGCGGTGTACCAGCGCAGCTGACCGGTTTCGGTTTTGCTCATGGCGGCGTGACCGCCCCGAGCCATACGCGGAATCAGGCCAATGCCGCGGTCAACCGGATCCTTGCGCAGGATGTGGCTGATCAACAGGTAAGGTTTGACGAACAGCTTGTCGTAGATCCAGTCGAAGCCCCAGGCGGCGAACCACCAGGCCGAGAGGACGCGGCCGATGCCGCTGTTGGCGATGGCGGTGACCAGGCGACGCTTGCCCAGGAACAGCACCGCGGCCAGCAGGATACCCGCGATGGCGATGGCGCCCGAGGCGATTTCCAGGCTGTGCTTGGCTTCGCCGCCGGCATGGCCAGCGCTTTCCGGCAGAACGCCGGCCAGTGGTGGATGGATCCAGGCACCGACGAAGGTCGACAGGACGATCAGCACGCTCAGTGGCAGCCAGTGCGAAATGCCGTGGCCGGCATGGGCTTCGGTCTTGGCTTCGCCGTGGAAGGCGATGAAGATCAGGCGGAAGGTGTACAGCGAGGTCATGAACGCACCCACCAGGCCAGCGTACAGCAGACCGGTGTTACCGCTGGCGAAGGCTTCCCAGAGGATCTCGTCCTTGGAGTAGAAGCCAACGGTGATCAGCGGCAAGGCAGCCAGCGCAGCGCCACCGACCACGAAGCTGGTGTAGGCCAGAGGTAGTTTCTTCCACAGGCCGCCCATCTTGAAGATGTTCTGCTCGTGGTGGCAGGCAACGATCACCGCACCGGAGGCGAGGAACAGCAGGGCCTTGAAGAAGGCGTGGGTCATCAGGTGGAAGATCGCCGCGTCCCAGGCACCGACGCCCAGGGCCAGGAACATGTAGCCGATCTGGCTCATGGTGGAGTAGGCGAGGATACGTTTGATGTCGGTCTGGACCAGCGCGGCGAAACCGGCCAGGACCAGGGTCACACCGCCGACCACGCCAACCAGGTGCAGTACATCCGGCGCCAGGGCGAACAGGCCGTGGGTACGGGCGATCAGGTAGACGCCTGCGGTCACCATGGTCGCGGCGTGGATCAGTGCCGAAACCGGGGTAGGACCGGCCATCGCGTCCGCCAGCCAGGTCTGCAGCGGCAGTTGCGCGGATTTACCGACGGCACCACCGAGCAGCATCAGGGTCGCCAGGACCATCCAGGTGTCGCCCGCCTGGAACTTCTGCGGCGCGAGCACCAGCAGTTCCTGCACGTTCAGGGTGCCGAGCTGCTGGAACAGGATGAACAGGCCGATGGCCATGAACACGTCGCCGATACGGGTGACGATGAACGCCTTGAGTGCCGCGTTACCGTTGTTGCGGTTGCTGTAGTAGAAACCGATCAACAGGTACGAGCACAGGCCCACGCCTTCCCAACCGAAGTAGATGAACAGCAGGTTGTCGCCCAGGATCAGGAACAACATGCTGGCAATGAACAGGTTGGTGTAGGAGAAGAAGCGCGAGTAACCGGCTTCACCGCGCATGTACCAGGACGCGAACAGGTGGATCAGGAAGCCGACGCCGACCACCACGCCCAGCATGGTGACCGACAGGCCATCCAGGTGCAGGGTGAAGGTAGGTGCGAAGCCGTCAACCGACATCCACTGCCATAGCAGTTGGCTGTACACGCCGCCTTCCGGTGGCGCGACGTTGAATTGCCAGATCACCCAGGCTGCGACGATCGCCGACAGACCGACCGAGCCGACACCGATCAGCGCCGACAGGTTCTCCGAGAAACGACCACGGGAGAACGACAGCAGCAGGAAGCCGATCAGGGGGAATACGAAAGTCAGAAAGAGAAGATTCATCCGCGCATCTCACTGGCTGCATCGATATCGAGAGTGTGGAAGCGGCGATACAGCTGCAGCAGGATCGCCAGGCCGATACTGGCCTCGGCGGCTGCCAGGCTGATCACCAGGATGAACATGATCTGTCCATCCGGCTGCGCCCAGCGGGCGCCAGCGACGATGAAGGCCAGTGCCGAGGCGTTCATCATGATTTCCAGACTCATCAGCACGAAGAGAATGTTGCGGCGGACCATCAGGCCGACCAGACCGAGGCAGAACAAGATGCCGGCGACGGCCAGGCCGTGTTCGAGTGGGATAGCAGGCATGTGATTACTCCTTCGCCTCGTTGCGGCCGAGATGGAAAGCCGTTACCGCCGCGGCGAGCAGCAGCATGGAGGCCAGTTCCACTACCAGCAGGTAAGGACCAAACAGGCTGATGCCGACCGCCTTGGCGTCGACGGTGGTATGACCGATGGCAGCACCGCTCTGGTGGCTGAACAGCACATACAGCAGTTCGAGCAACAGCAGCGTGCCGAGGACCACGGGGCCGGTCCAGATGCCGGGCTTGAGCCAGCCGCGTTCCTGGGCGACCGAAGCCGGACCCAGGTTGAGCATCATCACCACGAAGACGAACAGCACCATAATGGCGCCAGCGTAGGCGATCACTTCCAGCGCGCCGGCAAACGGAGCGCCGAGGGCGAAGAAGGTCATCGCCACGGAGATCAGCGAAATGATCAGGTAGAGCAGGGCGTGCACGGGGTTGGTGTTGGTGATCACCCGAAGGGTGGACACCACAGCGACACCGGATGCGAAATAGAAAGCGAATTCCATCTTTCTTCCTTAAGGGAGCAAGCTCTTCACGTTGATCGGCTCGGCTTCGTTCTGCGCGGAGCCTTTCGGCTTGCCGGCAACCGCCATACCTGCAACACGGTAGAAGTTGTAATCAGGGTTCTTGCCTGGTCCGGCGATCAGCAGATCTTCCTTCTCGTACACCAGGTCCTGACGTTTGAACTCGGCCATTTCGAAATCCGGCGTGAGCTGGATCGCGGTGGTCGGGCAGGCTTCCTCGCAGAGGCCGCAGAAAATGCAGCGCGAGAAGTTGATGCGGAAGAACTCCGGATACCAGCGTCCGTCTTCCGTTTCGGCTTTCTGCAGCGAGATGCAACCGACCGGGCAGGCCACGGCACACAGGTTGCACGCTACGCAGCGCTCTTCGCCATCGGGGTCGCGGGTCAGCACGATACGGCCACGGTAGCGTGGCGGCAGGTAGACCGCTTCTTCCGGGTATTGCAGGGTGTCGCGTTTGCGGAACCCGTGGGAGAACACCATTACCAGGCTGCGCAGCTGGGTGCCGGTGCCCTTAACGATGTCGCCAATATATTTGAACATGGGTCAAATCCTCACTGGGCCGCAACAGCTGGCGTGTTGAGCAACACGAGCGCAGCGGTCACCAGCAAATTGATCAAGGTCAGCGGCAGGCAGAACTTCCAGCTGAAGTCCATCACCTGGTCATAGCGTGGGCGCGGGATGGAGGCGCGCAGCAGGATGAACAGCATGATGAAGAAGCCGGTTTTCAGGGCGAACCAGATGAACGGGATCTGCGGCAGGATGCCGAACGGACCGTGCCAGCCACCGAAGAACAGGGTTACCAGCAGCGCCGAGATCAGGATGATGCCGATGTACTCGCCCACGAAGAACATGCCCCATTTCATGCCGGCGTATTCAATGTGGTAACCGTCGGCCAGTTCCTGTTCCGCTTCCGGCTGGTCGAACGGGTGACGGTGAGTCACGGCGACGCCAGCGATGAAGAAGGTACAGAAGCCGAAGAACTGCGGAATGATGAACCACAGGTTCTGCGCCTGGTAGTCGACGATGTCGCGCATGTTGAACGAGCCGACCTGGGCCACGATGCCCATCAGCGCCAGGCCCATGAACACTTCATAGGACACGGTCTGGGCCGAGGCGCGCAGGCTGCCGAGCAAGGCGTACTTGTTGTTCGACGACCAGCCGGCGAACAGTACGGCGTACACCGACAGACCGGCCATGGCGAAGAAGAACAGCAGGCCGATGTTCAGGTCCGCGACACCCCAGGTCGGGGTGATCGGGATGATCGCGAAGGCAATCAGCAGCGCGCTCATGGCCACGACCGGCGCCAGGGTGAAGATCATCTTGTCGACGAAGGGCGGATTCCAGTCTTCCTTGAAGAACATCTTCAGCATGTCGGCAGCGATCTGGAACATGCCGAACGGGCCGACGCGGTTCGGACCGTAGCGGTCCTGCCACCAGCCCAGCAGGCGCCGCTCGACGAAGCTGAGCAGCGCACCGCAGACCACCACCGCCAGCAAGACCACGACGGCCTTGACGACGGTAATGATCACATCGATCACTTCGGGGGTGAACCAGGTCATTGTGCTGCCTCCTGCAGGCCTTCGACGGATGCACCGAAGATGGCTGGCGGGATACCGGCCAGGCCTTTCGGCAGCGCAACCAGGCCAACGCCCAGTTCTTCATTGATGCGCAGCGGCAGACGCAGGGTCTGACCCGCGACGTTCAGGCTGAGCAGGGCGCCTTCGTTGACACCCAGGCGGTCGGCTTCGGCCTTGGCCAGTGCGACGTAGGCTTGCGGGATGCGCTCTTGCACCGGTGCTGCACGGGACGAACTCTCCTCGCTGCCGAACAGGTGGTAGAACGGCACGACCTGCCAGGTGCCGCGGGCCGGGGCGAAGGCGCCCGGAACGCTGGCGAACCAGTTCAGGCGATCACCCTGGGACTCGATCAGGCGAGTGCCCGGGTCACCGGCGCGCAGGTGGCCACCGACCTCGTCCTGGAACTTGTTCCAGGCTTGCGGCGAGTTCCAGCCCGGCGACCAGGCGAACGGCACTTGCGAACGCGGTTCGGCGGAGCCCGAGTAACCTTCCATGGAGAAGGCGAAGGCGGTGTCCTTGTCCTGCGGGGTACGCGGTTCGTGCACGCTGATGTTGGCGCGCATGGCGGTACGACCGGAGTAGCGCAGCGGTTCGCGGGCGAGTTTCATGCCCTTGATGCGGAACGCGGCGGACGGTGCGGCGTTGACGATGCCGGCCAGTTGCGGGGTGACACTGGCGCAGGCGCTGGTGACGTGGTCCAGTTGGGTCCAGTCCACCGGCTGGTTCAGCAGGGTCGCACGCAGGGCGTGCATCCAGCGCCAGCCTTCGTGAACCAGGATGCTGCTGTCCAGGTAAGTCGGATCGAAGACCTGGAAGAAGCGCTGGGCACGGCCTTCCTGGCTGACCAGAGTACCGTCGCCTTCGGCGAAGGAGGCGGCTGGCAGCACCAGGTGGGCGCGGTCGGTGGTCGGGGTCTTGGAGTGATCGGCAACGATGATCACTTTGGCAGCGGCGAACGCGGCGTCGACCTTGGCGGCCGGGACGCGGCTGTACAGGTCGTTTTCCAGCACGACGATGGCGTCGGCCTTGCCCGAGATCACCGCGTCCAGCGCGGCATCCACCGAGTCACCACCGAACATGGCCATGCCGATGCTGTTGGCTTCCGGCACCACCAGGCTCAGGGAGCCGGCCTTGTCGCGCAGCTTGAGGGCCTTGGCGATGTTGGCGGCAGCTTCGATCAGCGCCTTGGAACCCAGCGAACCACCGGAAACGATCAGCGGACGCTTGGCGGCGACCAGGGCATCGGCGATGCGCTTGGCCAGTTCCAGTGCGTCGGCGTCCAGGCCTTCGACGGCCGGGGCGCTTGGATCGATGGCGTGGGCCACGGCGAAGCCGAGGCGCGCCAGGTCGGCGGGCGCTGCGTGAACGCATTCTTCGGCGACGTCATCCAGCTTGGTTTCGGCCAGGCTGGCGATGAACAGCGGGTACAGGGCGTGCTGGCCGATGTTCTTCACCGCGGCGTCGAGCCATGGCTGGACTTTCATCGACTCGGCCATGGCCTCGGCCTTGCCCTTGGTAGCCTGACGCACGGACAGGGCGACGCGGGCAGCGGTCTGGGTCAGGTCTTCGCCAAGCACGAACACGGCGTCGTGATCTTCGATCTCGCGCAGGGTCGGCACTGGCAGCGGGCTGTCGTTGAGCACTTGCAGAACCAGGCGCACGCGCTCCAGTTCAGCGGCTTCCATACCCGAATAGAAGTACTCGGCACCGACCAGCTCGCGCAGGCCGTAGTTGCTTTCCAGGCTGGCGCGTGGCGAGCCGATACCGACGATGGTGCGGCCGCGCAACAGATCGGCGGCCTGGTCGAGGGCAGCGTCCACGCTCAGCTTGGAGCCGTCGGCCAGCAGTGGCTGGCGTGGGCGATCGGTACGGTTGACATAGCCGTAGCCGAAGCGGCCGCGGTCGCAGAGGAAATACTGGTTGACCGAACCGTTGAAGCGGTTCTCGATCCGGCGCAGTTCGCCGTAGCGCTCACCCGGGCTGATGTTGCAACCGCTGGAGCAGCCATGGCAGATGCTCGGGGCGAACTGCATGTCCCATTTGCGGTTGTAGCGCTCGGAGTGGGTCTTGTCGGTGAATACACCGGTAGGGCAGACCTCGGTCAGGTTGCCGGAGAATTCGCTCTCCAGGGTACCGTCTTCGACACGGCCGAAGTACACGTTGTCGTGCGCGCCATAGACGCCCAGATCGGTGCCGCCGGCGTAGTCCTTGTAGTAACGCACGCAGCGATAGCAGGCGATGCAGCGGTTCATCTCGTGAGCGATGAACGGGCCGAGTTCCTGGTTCTGGTGGGTACGCTTGGTGAAACGGTAGCGGCGCTCGTTGTGGCCGGTCATGACCGTCATGTCTTGCAGGTGGCAGTGACCGCCTTCCTCGCAGACCGGGCAGTCGTGCGGGTGGTTGGTCATCAGCCATTCGACGACGCTGGCGCGGAACGCCTTGGACTCATCGTCTTCGATGGAAATCCAGGTGCCGTCGGAGGCGGGGGTCATGCAGGACATGACGATACGACCACGGGTGTCGTTCTCGTCGTTGTACTGCTTGACCGCACACTGCCGGCAGGCGCCGACGCTGCCGAGCGCCGGGTGCCAGCAGAAATAAGGGATGTCGAGGCCGAGCGACAGACAAGCCTGTAACAGGTTGTCCGCACCGTTGACTTCGAGCGCTTTGCCGTCTACGTGGATAGTGGCCATGGTTCAAAGTTCTTCGTTGGCCCGCGTGTGCGGGCGTGGCTAATGGAAATCGGTGTGCCCGCGGCTCGCGCGACAATTGCCGGGCGAGCCTGCGAGGCTGGCGGATGGCACGGACCATCCGCGTTTCATCTTGTTATGCGCCAACCACGATCGGGGCCGGGATTGGCTTGGCCAGGTTCGGGCTCAGGGCGGCGCTGCCAGGGGCGGCGACACCGGCCTCGAACTCGTGGCGGAAGTATTTGATGGCACTGCCCAGCGGCTCGACGGCGCCCGGTGCGTGGGCGCAGAAGGTGCGGCCAGGGCCGAGGAAGTTGACCAGGCCCAGCAGGGTCTCGATATCGCTCTGCTGGCCCTGGCCCTTCTCGAGGGCGCGCAGCATCTTCACGCTCCATGGCAGGCCGTCGCGGCACGGAGTGCACCAGCCGCAGGATTCGCGGGCGAAGAACTCTTCCATGTTGCGCAGCAGCGAAACCATGTTGACGCTGTCGTCCACCGCCATGGCCAGGCCAGTACCCATCCGGGTGCCCACCTTGGCGATGCCGCCGGCATACATCTGCGCATCCAGGTGCTCGGGAAGCAGGAAGCCGGTACCTGCGCCGCCTGGCTGCCAGCACTTGAGCTTGAAGCCATCGCGCATGCCACCGGCGTAGTCTTCGAACAGCTCGCGGGCGGTGACGCCGAATGGCAGTTCCCACAGACCCGGGTTCTTCACCTTGCCGGAGAAGCCCATCAGCTTGGTGCCGTGGTCTTCGCTGCCTTCGCGTGCCAGCGCCTTGTACCAGTCAACGCCGTTGCCAACGATGGCCGGCACGTTGCACAGGGTCTCGACGTTGTTCACGCAAGTCGGCTTGCCCCAGACGCCAACGGCGGCAGGGAAGGGCGGCTTGGAGCGCGGGTTGGCGCGACGGCCTTCCAGCGAGTTGATCAGCGCGGTCTCTTCGCCACAGATGTAGCGACCGGCGCCGGTGTGGACGAACAGCTCGAAATCGAAGCCGCTGCCGAGGATGTTCTTGCCCAGCAGGCCAGCGGCCTTGGCTTCATCGATGGCGCGGTTCAGGTTGCGTGCGGCGGTGGTGTATTCGCCGCGCAGGAAGATGTAGCCACGGTAGGCCTTGAGGGCGCGGGCGCTGATCAGCATGCCCTCGACCAGCAGATGGGGCTGCTGCTCCATCAGCATGCGGTCCTTCCAGGTGTTCGGCTCCATTTCATCCGCGTTGCACAGCAGGTAGCGGATGTTCATGGATTCGTCTTTGGGCATCAGGCCCCATTTGACGCCGGTGGGGAAGCCCGCACCGCCACGGCCCTTGAGGCCGGAGTCCTTCACGGTCTGGACGATATCGTCCTGGGACATCTGCGCCAGTGCCTTGCGGGCAGCGGCATAGCCGTTCTTGGCCTGGTACTCGTCAAGCCAGACCGGTTCGCCGTCGTCACGCAGGCGCCAGGTCAGTGGGTGGGTCTCGGCGCTGCGCGCGATGCGGTTGGCCGGGCCGAAGGAAGTGATGGTCATGCGTAACCCTCCAGCAGTTTGGCTACACCGGTCGGCTGAACGTCGCCGAAGGTGTCGTCATCGATCATCAGGGCCGGGGCCTTGTCGCAGTTGCCCAGGCAGCACACCGGCAGCAGGGTGAAACGACCGTCCGGGGTAGTCTGGCCGAGGCCGATGCCTAGTTCGCTCTGAATCTGGCCGACCACGGACTCGTGGCCACCGATGTAGCAGACCATGCTGTCGCAGACGCGGATGATGTGGCGCCCAACAGGTTGGCGGAAGATCTGGCTGTAGAAGGTGGCCACGCCTTCGACGTCGCTGGCCGGGATGCCGAGGATTTCGCCGATGGCATAGATGGCGCCGTCCGGCACCCAGCCACGTTGTTTCTGGACGATCTTCAGGGCTTCGATGGACGCCGCGCGCGGGTCCTCGTAGTGATGCATTTCGTGCTCGATGGCCGAGCGCTCGGTTTCGCTCAGGGCGAAACGGTCAGTCTGGATAAGCGTGCTGTTCATGCTTAGCGGTCCACGTCAGCCATAACGAAGTCGATACTGCCCAGGTACGCGATCAGGTCCGCGACCATGCTGCCGCGGATCACCGACGGGATCTGCTGCAGGTGCGGATAGCTCGGGGTACGAATCCGGGTGCGGTAGCTCATGGTGCCGCCATCGCTCGTCAGGTAATAACTGTTGATGCCCTTGGTCGCCTCGATCATCTGGAAGGACTCGTTGGCCGGCATGACCGGGCCCCACGAAACCTGCAGGAAGTGGGTGATCAGGGTTTCGATGTGCTGCAGGGTGCGCTCTTTCGGCGGCGGCGTGGTCAGCGGGTGATCCGCCTTGTACGGGCCTTCCGGCATGTTGCGCATGCACTGGTCGATGATGCGGATACTCTGGCGCATCTCTTCGACACGGACCATGCAGCGATCGTAGGCATCGCCGTTGTGGGCCAGCGGTACTTCGAACTCGAAGTTCTCGTAGCCGGAGTAAGGACGGGCCTTGCGCAGGTCGAAGTCCAGGCCGGTGGAACGCAGGCCGGCGCCGGTGACGCCCCATTCCAGCGCTTCCTTGGTGTTGTACTGGGCAACACCGATGGTACGGCCTTTGAGGATACTGTTCTGCAGGGCAGCCTTGGTGTACTCGTCGAGGCGCTTTGGCAGCCATTCGACGAAGTCTTTCACCAGTTTGTCCCAGCCGCGCGGCAGGTCATGGGCGACGCCACCGATGCGGTACCAGGCCGGGTGCAGACGGAAACCGGTGATGGCTTCGATCACGGTGTAGGCGCGCTGGCGGTCGGTGAAGGTGAAGAACACCGGGGTCATGGCGCCGACGTCCTGGATATAGGTACCCAGGAACAGCAGGTGGCTGGTGATCCGGAAGAACTCGGCCAGCATGATGCGGATGGTGTCGACCTTTTGCGGCACCTGGATGCCCGCCAGCTTCTCGACGGCCAGTACGTACGGCAGGTTGTTCATCACCCCGCCGAGGTAGTCGATACGGTCGGTGTAGGGAATGAAGCTGTGCCAGGACTGGCGCTCGGCCATCTTCTCGGCACCACGGTGGTGGTAGCCGATGTCCGGGACGCAGTCGACGATCTCTTCACCGTCCAGTTGCAGGACGATACGGAACGCACCGTGGGCGGACGGGTGGTTGGGGCCGAGGTTGAGGAACATGTAGTCCTCGTTCGCGCCCTGACGTTTCATGCCCCAGGCTTCCGGGTTGAAGCGCGCGGCTTCTTCCTCGAGCTGTTGCTTGGCGAGGTTCAGGGTGAACGGGTCGAACTCGGTGGCGCGCGCCGGGAAGTCCTTGCGCAGCGGGTGACCTTCCCAGGTCGGCGGCATCATGATGCGGGTCAGGTGCGGGTGGCCGGCGAAGTCGATGCCGAACATGTCCCAGACTTCACGCTCGTACCAGTTGGCGTTTGGCCAGATGCCGGTCACGGTCGGAAGGTTCAGGTCATTTTCGTTCAGCGCGACCTTGATCATCACGTCGCTGTTTCGTTCTACCGAGAGCAAGTGGTAGAAAACGCTGAAGTCGGCGCCAGGCAGGCCGCGACGCTGGGTGCGCAGGCGCTCGTCCACGCCGTGCAGGTCATACAGCATGCTGTACGGCTTGGGCACGTTGCGCAGGAAGGTGAGTACTTCGATCAGTTTGGCGCGGGCAACCCACAGCACCGGCATGCCGGTACGGGTCTCCTGGGCGGTGAACGCCTCGGGGCCAAAACGATTGTTCAGTTCGACGACCACATCCTGGTCGTCAGCCTTGTAAGGCGGAATATAAATAGCGGTGTCCGCGGTCATGGTCTCGGTCGCTTTCGGTCAACGTAGAGAATGAAGCCAGGCCGCCTGGTCTTGTGAACAGGCAGCGGTTCGCTGGATCAGACTTCGTCGGGGCTGCGCAGGTTGGTGACCTGCATGCGCTGTTCACGACGCAGCTCTTTCTGCGCTGGCATTTCGGCGCGATACACGCCTTGGTCGCCAACGACCCAGGAAAGAGGGCGACGCTCCTTGCCAATCGATTCCTGCAACAGCATCAAGCCTTGCAGGAATGCTTCAGGGCGAGGCGGGCAGCCAGGCACGTAGACATCCACGGGGAGGAACTTGTCGACCCCCTGAACGACCGAGTAAATGTCGTACATGCCACCGGAGTTGGCACACGAACCCATGGAAATGACCCATTTCGGCTCGAGCATCTGCTCGTAAAGACGCTGGATGATGGGTGCCATCTTGATGAAGCAGGTGCCAGCGATGACCATGAAGTCGGCCTGGCGCGGTGATGCCCGGATAACTTCAGCGCCGAAACGGGCGATGTCGTGCGGCGCGGTAAACGCCGTGGTCATCTCCACGTAGCAGCAGGACAGGCCGAAGTTGTAGGGCCACAGGGAGTTCTTGCGACCCCAGTTGACCGCACCACTGAGTACATCTTCGAGCTTGCCCATGAAGATGTTCTTGTGGACCTGGTCCTCTAGCAGCGAATCGGAGACGGTTTCCCGGTCTCCGATTGGATACTGCTCGTTGGGCGCATCCGGATCGATTCTGGTGAGATTGTATTGCATTGCCAAAGCCTCATTGTTTCAGCTTCGCTTGCCGCTTGCGACGACCCACGGGAGCCCAATCGAGCGCCCCGACCCGCCAAAGGTAGACAAGACCTGCCAACAGAATTGCTATGAAAACGAGAGCTTCGACGAATCCGGTCCAGCCGCTTTCGCGAATCGACACAGACCATGCAAAGAGAAAGAGGGCTTCGATATCGAAGATCACGAACAGCATCGCGACCAGATAGAATTTTGCCGAAAGGCGCAGGCGGGCACCGCCAGTGGGCAGCATGCCGGACTCGAAGGGTTCGTTCTTGCTACGGCCCCATGCCTTGCTACCGAGCAGGCTGGACAGACCGAGCATGAAGGCGCAGAGGCCGACGACACCCAAAAGGAAAATGGCAAAGCCCCAGTTGTGGGCGATGAGTCCAGTCGAATCGGGCATGCTGAAAATCCTTAACAGAGCACGTAGTCTCTGAGCTTGAAAAGAAGTAGAGCAGTGACGATATGTCGCAGCGAAATCTATCGCGCTGATTTTATGGGTAAACCTGGTGCAAGTAAAATTTCTGCTGCAAATTTATTCGTAGCATTAAGAACAAAAATCTTTCCCGACTCGCTGCAGGCCCCGTAATACGGGGATTGTCCCTTGTTTCGTTAATTATGTTTCTTTCACGGCGTAATGAATTGCAAGTTTCGTAATGATAATTAATATCATTTGAAGGTCTGTTGTTATTCCTACTGTTCAAGTCAACTACAAAGTTCATCGACTGTTTGCCTGCAAGTTATTGGTATCCCTTGTTCTAGACGCTTTTTCCGACCGGGGTCGGGGCTTGGGTCAACGCTTCACTAGATTGTGCCGATTGCGCGTGTTGCGCCGACAGTGCAATGGCCCACTGGCCAAGCCAGTAGAACAGGATGATCAGGTACGGCGCGGCGGCGAAGGCGCTGACGAAGCGATCGATGCCGATCAGGCTGTCCGACAGCACGAAGCTCATGGCGCCAAACGCTGCGACGCCGCCACAGGCCAGCGCCCGCCAAAGCATGGCGCTGATGGTCAGGGCGTAGAGCGCCACCGGGATGAGCAGCGCGCCCAGGCCGTGATAGGCCAGCAGGCCGAACAAACCTGCGCCGCAGAGGGCCGCCAGCAGCAGGGCGCCGAAGGCCGGCGCGCGGGTTCTGTGGAGATAGGCCCAGAGGTAGGCCAGGTGCGCGCAGAGAAACGCCGCCAGGCCTGCAACGAACAGATCGCCCGGCCACGCCAGGGCTATGTCGCCGATGATCGAGAAGCCCAGGCCGAGCATGATTCGCTGGCGATAGGGTGTGGCTGGCGCGGTGGTCAACCAGAGCAGCAGTATCAGTACCGGAATCGGCTTGGCCGCCAGGGCGAGCCAGAGGTCGGCGCTGGACACTGCATATAAATAGAAGGCGCCGCTGAGCAGCGCGAGGGCGCAAAGGGTCACGGAGCGGGGCATGGCCGGTCCTTGTTGTTGGCGTGCGTCCAAGCATAGTCGAAGGATCGCTGGGCATCCGGTTGCCGGATACGCAAAGAACAAGGCCCGGAACCCCATCACAGGTCCCGGGCCTTGCGTGTCACCCGAACATCAACAGCCGATCAGATCAGTGGAACTGCTCTTCTTCGGTGGAACCGGTCAGCGCGGTAACCGAAGACTTGCCACCCTGGATCACAGTGGTCATGTCGTCGAAGTAGCCGGTGCCCACTTCCTGCTGGTGCGCAACGAAGGTGTAGCCTTTCGATGCGTCAGCGAATTCCTGCTCTTGCAGCTTCACGTAGGCGGTCATGTCGTTGCGGGCGTAGTCGTGCGCCAGGTTGAACATGCCGTGCCACATGTTGTGGATGCCGGCCAGGGTGATGAACTGGTGCTTGTAGCCCATTGCCGACAGTTCGCGCTGGAACTTGGCGATGGTTGCGTCGTCCAGGTTCTTCTTCCAGTTGAAGGAAGGCGAGCAGTTGTAGGACAGGATCTGGTCCGGGTATTCCTTCTTGATCGCTTCGGCGAAGCGACGAGCCTCGTCCAGGTCTGGCTTGGCGGTTTCGCACCAGATCAGGTCGGCGTAAGGCGCATAGGCCAGGCCGCGAGCGATGGCTTGGTCCAGGCCGGCACGTACTTTGTAGAAGCCTTCCTGGGTACGCTCGCCGATCACGAACGGTTGGTCGTACGGGTCGCAGTCGCTGGTCAGCAGGTCAGCGGCGTTGGCGTCGGTACGGGCCAGGATGATGGTCGGTACGCCGGCAACGTCGGCCGCCAGACGGGCAGCGCTCAGCTTTTGAACGGCTTCCTGGGTCGGAACCAGAACCTTGCCGCCCATGTGGCCGCATTTCTTCACGGAAGCCAGTTGGTCTTCGAAGTGAACGCCGGCAGCGCCTGCTTCGATCATGTTCTTCATCAGTTCGTAGGCGTTCAGTACGCCGCCGAAACCGGCTTCAGCGTCAGCCACGATTGGTGCGAAGTAATCGATGTAGCCGTCATCGCCTGGGTTCTTGCCGGCTTTCCACTGGATCTGGTCGGCGCGACGGAACGAGTTGTTGATGCGCTTGACCACAGTTGGAACCGAATCCACCGGGTACAGCGACTGGTCTGGGTACATGGACTCGGCCGAGTTGTTATCGGCAGCCACTTGCCAGCCGGACAGGTAGATAGCCTGGATGCCGGCCTTGACCTGTTGAACAGCCTGGCCGCCGGTCAGGGCGCCCATGCAGTTGACGAAATCTTTTTCAGGGCGGAAGGACGGGTGGGCGCCCTTGGTGACCAGGTTCCACAGTTTTTCCGCACCCATGCGGGCCAGGGTGTGCTCTGGCTGAACGGAACCACGCAGACGGACGACATCGGCAGCGGTGTAGGTACGGGTCACGCCTTTCCAGCGCGGGTTCTCGGCCCAGTCTTTTTCGAGGGCTGCAATTTGCTGTTCGCGTGTCAGTGCCATGGAAATAAGCCTCGTCGCATAGGTCTTGTGAAAAATGTTCGCTCTGTCGGCTGCGCTGTTGATACAGGGGCAGCACCGAATGCTCGCTGGTCAGAGGACGCTGGCGACTCAGTCTAGTCTGGCGAAGTTACGACGTTGAACGATGGTGCTCGAAAAGGGGAAGTGAGCAGGTGCTGGCGGACTGTCGGGCAGGTTGGCTCGTGGTTGCCGTGCTACGTCGATCAGGTTTTGCCATGTACCGTTGATGCGCTTCCGTCCCTCGGGACAACTTCGTTCCAGTCGCAATCTCGTCAAACCGCCTTGTGGGCTGTACAGACACGGACTCGGCTCAGGTGGGTAGGTTAGAGCGCGATCCGAAGGCCCTTGCCAGGGCCCCTGATTAGCGGGAGCGGGGCCATCATGCCTCTGCGATTTGAGGTCGTCAAATGTTTTGTAGTGGTTTTTTCACTCCACTACATCTTTGGTCTAATACGACTCATCAGTCAGTTTCAAGGCCGTTGGTCGAGGCCTTGATTTCCGTGGCTTCAGTCCAATGCGTCGACTTTTACCCGCAAAGTCATGTTTTCACCCCGTTGAGTCGAGTAGCTCAGGGTCGAGGCAGAGCGGTCGGCCTGACTTTGAGCATTCACACCCGCCAACGTGATCCACTCACCCAGCTTGCCGGTGACCTTCGTGTCGGTACTTTGTACTTTCACTACATCCGGGCGTTCCTGGCTCATCCGGTCATTGTTGGTGCTGATGTTCAGGTGAACGGTGTCGCCGGAGACGCTGGCGGTGACGTAGAAGCCTTGCGTGACGTTGCGGTACTCGGTCTGGCTTTGTACGCGACCGTAATTGTCGGTCTGCGTGCTGGTGATGGGGATGCTCTGGCCGACCTGGATCAGTGCGGGGGTGCCTTCGCTGGCCTGGATCTGCTGCAGTCCGCCTTCGCGGTTGGCGGTGCCATAGCGGATGATCCGCGCATTGCCGCGGTTGTCCTGGAAATTGCTGTCGTTGTTGTCGACGCTGATCAGCAGGCGTTTCGGCGCGGTGTCCAGATCGCGAAGAAGGGTGCGAAGTTCGTCGATCTTGCCGGGTTCGGCTTTGACGATCAGCTTGTTCTCGAAACTGCTGACGGTGCCGTCCTTGCCGAGAAAGGCTTGCGCGGCGGGCAGCATTTCCGCGCTGGTGCGGTGGTTCAGGGGCAGGACTTCGGTGGCAGCCAGCGCATTCAGGCTGAGCGACAGAAGCAGGGAGGCGAGCAGGGGGCGTAGCGGCATGTCCATGATCTCCGCGGGTGGAGTGGACATGATGGCAAAGTTTCCGGGGGTTGTGTGCGGGTCCATCGCGCCGAACTGTCGCGATGGACCCGTGAGTTACACCGCTTTCGAATCGCGAACCATGTCAACGTGAGGAATTCCCGCTTCCAGGAACTCTTCACTGACCACGCGGAAACCCAGGCGCTCATAGAACGCCGTGGCATGGACCTGGGCGGTCAGCATCTGCTGGCTCAGGTCGCGGTCCTGCGCTTCGACGATGGCGGCTTGCATCAGCGCGTCGCCGACTTTCAGTCCGCGCCAGTCCTTGAGCACCGACACGCGACCGATCTGCCCGTCCAGCAGCAGGCGGGCGGTGCCGATGGCGTAGTCGTCTTCGACGGCGAGGAAATGGATGGCATCGTTGTCGTCCGAATCCCATTCCAGCTCTGGCGGAACGTTCTGCTCGGCAATGAACACGGCTTCGCGAATCCTGCGGATATCAGCGTTGTCCTTGTTCCAGTCGGCAAGCCGCACCTTGATCTTATTCATTGGCAAACCCCAGGCTTCCTTGCTTGATCAGCTCGCAGATCAGTTCCAGGCTGGCTTCGTCACCGAGCCATTGCGCCAGGTTCTCGGCGTGCAGGGCGTCGGCCGAGCAGATCAGCTTCAGCAGCTCGCGCAATTCGCCCGGCAGCAGGCGGCTCTGGCCGCTGGCGAACAGCAGCAGGTTGTCGTCGACTTCCGACCAGGCCATGCGTGCGCTTGGGTTGCGGATAATGATCGCGCCCTGTTCCAGGCTGTCGATCAGTTCTTCTTCGCTCAGCGCTTCGCCGGCGACCATTTCCGGGTAGCGCGGTTCGGTCATGAACTGGCCGAACCAGGTCAGCAGCAGGCGCTCGTCGCCCATGTGCTCGTTGAGCAGGCTCTTCAGGCGACCGAGTGCGTCGTGCTGGATCTGATGCGGGTCGCTGACTGGCTGGGCATCGGCGTCGCTGTAGCGTTCTTCGTCGGTCAGGAACTGGCTGAGGAAGTCGGTGAAGTGAGTCAGCACTTCAGCGGCGCTCGGGGCGCGGAAGCCTACCGAGTACGTCAGGCAGTTGTCTTCGGCGACGCCGTAGTGGGCCAGGCGCGGCGGCAGGTAAAGCATGTCGCCCGGCTCAAGGCTCCATTCGTCGCTTTGCTCGAAGTCGGCGAGGATGCGCAGGTCGGGGTGTTCCAGCAGCGGGCTGTCGCTGTTGCACATCTGGCCGACTTTCCAGTTGCGCTTGCCGTGCCCTTGCAGCAGGAACACATCGTAGTTGTCGAAGTGCGGGCCGACGCTGCCGCCAGGCGTGGCGAAGCTGATCATCACATCGTCGATGCGCCAGCTCGGCAGGAAGCGGAAGTGCTCCAGCAGCTCGGCGACTTCCGGGACGAACTGGTCGACGGATTGCACGAGCAGGGTCCAGTCGCGCTCGGGCAGGGTGCCGAAGGTTTCTTCGGTAAACGGGCCGCGGCGCAGTTCCCACGGGGTCTCGCCATGCTCGATGACAATGCGCGATTCGACTTCTTCTTCCAGTGCGAGGCCGGCCAGTTCGTCAGCGTCGATCGGGCTTTCGAAGTCGGTGAACGCCTGGCGCACCAGCAGCGGTTTCTTCTGCCAGTAATCGCGCATGAATTCGCGAGCAGTCAAGCCGCCCAACAGTTGCAGTGGAGTATCAGAATTCATGGTTAACCTATTGAAAAAAAGTAAATTTCTTTCAGCAATAAAAACGCCCGGCTCGGCCGGGCGTTAAAACGCGGGAAATGGATCAGATGCGTTTGGCTTGCGCCGCAGCGTTGCCGATGTAGTTGGCAGGGGTCAGCTTCTTCAGCTCTTCGCGAGCTTCGGCTGGCATGTCCAGGCCATCGATGAAGGTCAGCAGCGCCTCTGGGCTGATGCCTTTGCCACGGGTCAGCTCTTTGAGCTTCTCGTAGGGGTTCTCGATGTTGTAGCGGCGCATCACGGTCTGGATTGGCTCGGCCAGGACTTCCCAGCAGGCGTCCAGGTCTTCGGCGATGCGCGCGGTGTTGATCTCCAGCTTGCTGATGCCTTTGAGACTGGCTTCGTAGGCGATCACGCTGTGGGCAAAGCCGACACCGAGGTTGCGCAGTACGGTGGAGTCGGTCAGGTCGCGCTGCCAGCGGGAAATTGGCAGTTTGCTGGCCAGGTGCTGGAACAGCGCGTTGGCGATGCCCAGGTTGCCTTCGGAGTTCTCGAAGTCGATTGGGTTGACCTTGTGCGGCATGGTCGAGGAGCCGATTTCACCTGCGATGGTCTTCTGTTTGAAGTAGCCCAGCGAGATGTAGCCCCAGATGTCACGGTCGAAGTCGATCAGGATGGTGTTGAAGCGCGCGATGGCGTCGAACAGCTCGGCGATGTAGTCGTGCGGCTCGATCTGGGTGGTGTAAGGGTTGAACACCAGGCCCAGCTCGTCTTCGATGAAGGCGCGGGCGTTGGCTTCCCAGTCGATCTGCGGGTAGGCCGACAGGTGGGCGTTGTAGTTGCCCACGGCGCCGTTGATCTTGCCCATCAGCGGGACGGCGGCAACTTGCGCGATCTGCCGCTCGAGGCGGTAGACGACGTTGGCCAGCTCTTTGCCCAGGGTGGTCGGCGAGGCCGGTTGGCCGTGGGTGCGCGACAGCATCGGCACGTCGGCGAAGCGGTGGGCCAGTTCACGCAGGGATTCGGCGATCTGGCGCATCAGCGGCAGCAGCACGGTATCGCGGCCTTCGCGCAGCATCAGGGCGTGGGACAGGTTGTTGATGTCCTCGCTGGTGCAGGCGAAGTGGATGAACTCGCTGACCTTGGCCAGTTCCGGCAGCTTGGCCGCCTGCTCTTTGAGCAGGTATTCGATGGCCTTGACGTCGTGGTTGGTGGTGCGCTCGATCTCTTTGACGCGCTCGGCGTGCTCAAGGGCGAACTCATCGGCCAGGCCATTGAGTACGGCGTTGGCTTCGGCGGAGAACGCTGGAACCTCGGCGATTTGCGGGTGGGCGGCCAGGCGCTGCAACCAGCGAACTTCGACCAGGGCGCGGAAACGGACCAGGCCGTATTCGCTGAAAATGGGGCGCAGGGCCTGGGTTTTGCCGGCGTAGCGGCCGTCTACAGGGGAAACCGCAGTGAGCGAGGAGAGCTGCATGGGGTGTTCTCGGACAGTCAGGCTTTGAAAAGGGCGCATATCATACATGAAAAATGCCCCCGGGTCGGGTGGCTGACAAAAGGTATTGCCGGCCGGATCGTGTATTTCGCTGGGTCGGCGCGGGCTTCGCGCCGACCTTTTACGTCTTAGCCGCGCAGCATCGGGTACAGCTCGCTGAGCAGCTTGCGCCGGCTGAAAACCAGCTGCCAGCGATGGCCGCCAAGCTGACGCCAGAGGCGCGCGGCGCGAATGCCGGCGAGCAGCAGGGCGCGAATTTTCGACGCATTGTTCGGTTGTTGCAGGTGGCGCATGTCGCCATGCACCTGGATGCGTTGGCGCAGGGTACTCAACGTATCCTGATACAGCGCGCCGCTGGAGGCGATGACGTTTTCGTGAACCAGGCCGAAATGCTCGGCCTGGGACTGGATCTGCGGCAAGCGGTTGCCGATGGTTTCCAGCATGTCGCCGCGCTTGGCCAGTTGCCGCTCCAGGCCGAGCATCGACAGGGCATAGCGCAGCGGTTCGCGCTGCAGGCTGCCGGGATCGCGTTCCAGGGCGCTGGCGAGGGCGCGGTAGCCATCGCGCAGATTGATGTCATCGCCGCCGAACACCTCCAGGGTGTCCTTCGGGTCGCGCACCAGCAGGCTGCCGAGCATGCAGCCGATATTGGCCTCGCTGGCCGAACCGGTGCGGGCGATGCGGTCAACCAGCACTGCGGCCTGGAAAACTCCGCCAAGGGCGATCAGTTGCTCCTGGGTCGGGCTCATCCGCGGGCGCTCCACGGCTCGGCGGTTTCGATCACGCCGCCGCCGAGGCAGATTTCGCCGTCGTAGAACACCACGGACTGGCCGGGCGTCACGGCGCGCTGAGGTTCGTCGAACACGGCGCGGTAGCCGTTCTCGGTGCGCTCCAGGGTGCAGTCCTGATCGCTCTGGCGGTAACGGACCTTGGCGGTCAGGCGGCGTGGCGCGGACAGATCGATCGGATTGACCCAGAAGATTTCCGAGGCGAGCAGGGCGCGGGAGAACAGCCATGGGTGTTCATTGCCTTGGCCGACCACCAGCACGTTGCGGCCGAGGTCTTTTTCCAGCACGTACCAAGGCTCGTCGCCGGCGTCTTTCAGGCCGCCGATGCCGAGACCCTGGCGCTGGCCGATGGTGTGGTACATCAGGCCGTGGTGCTGGCCGATGACTTCGCCGTCGGTGGTCTGGATCTCGCCGGGCTGGGCCGGCAGGTATTGCTTGAGAAAATCGCTGAAGCGACGTTCGCCGATGAAGCAGATACCGGTGGAATCTTTCTTCTTGGCCGTGGCCAGGCCGTGTTTTTCGGCAATTGCACGGACTTCGGGTTTTTCCAGTTCGCCGACCGGGAACAGGGTGCGGGCGATCTGCTCGCCGCCGACGGCGTGGAGGAAGTAGCTCTGGTCCTTGTTCGGGTCCAGGCCCTTGAGCAGTTCGGTGCGTCCGTCGATATCGCGGCGGCGCACGTAGTGGCCGGTGGCGATCAGGTCGGCGCCGAGGGCCAGGGCGTAGTCCAGAAAGGCTTTGAACTTGATTTCGCGGTTGCAGAGTATGTCCGGGTTCGGCGTGCGGCCGGCCTTGTATTCCTCAAGGAAGTGCTCGAAGACGTTGTCCCAGTACTCTGCGGCGAAGTTGGCGGTGTGCAGCTTGATGCCGATGCGGTCGCACACGGCCTGGGCGTCGGCCAGGTCTTCGCGGGCGGTGCAGTACTCGGTGCCATCGTCCTCTTCCCAGTTCTTCATGAACAGGCCTTCCACCTGGTAGCCCTGCTCCATCAGCAGGAGGGCGGAAACGGAAGAGTCCACGCCGCCGGACATGCCGACGATGACGCGTGCCTTTTGGAGAGCTGGTTCGGACATAGGTATGGGTGCGTATCTGGAAAAAGACGACGATTCTATCAGGCTGCGTCCTTCAAGGCGAAAACCTGCTCAGTTGCGGATCAGCTCAAGGCTGTGCAAAGGCCCCGCCAGGTAGTCCTCGATGCAGCGCGGGACCAGCTCGCTGCGCCAGCGCTCGGGGTCCGCGGCCAGTTCTTCCGGGGTCATCCACACTGCGCGGACGATATCGCTGTCCAGGGCGCGATCGGCATGGTGCTTGACAGGGCGGGCGGCGAAGCAGATTCGCTGGTAGGTCACGCCGTTGCTGGGGGCGGTATAGAGGTAGATGCCGACCAGTCCGGTCAGCTCGACGTCCCAGGCGGTCTCTTCGAGGGTTTCGCGCAGGGCGGCTTCAAGCAGGGTTTCGTTGGCTTCGAGGTGGCCGGCGGGCTGGTTGAACACGTGCTTGCCGGCCTTGAATTCTTCGACCAGCAGGAAGCGGCCCTGGTCTTCGACGATGGTGGCGACGGTGATATGGGGTTGCCAGGTCATGAAAGGTTCCTGTGTGGCGAGCGCAGAAAGCAGAAGCCCCGGTGCGTGGCCGGGGCTTCCGATGTTACGTCAAGCGAACCTTAGAGTGCGGCAATCGCGCTGTTCAGGGTCTGGCTTGGGCGCATCACCTTGCTGGTCAGCTCGGCGTCGGGGAAGTAGTAGCCACCGATTTCGACGGGCTTGCCTTGAACGGCGTTGAGCTCGGCGACGATGGTCGCTTCGTTCTCAGCCAGGGCTTTGGCCAGCGGGGCGAAGCGTGCCTGCAGTGCGGCATCTTCAGTCTGTGCAGCCAGTGCCTGGGCCCAGTACAGGGTCAGGTAGAAGTGGCTGCCGCGGTTGTCGATGCTGCCGACCTTGCGCGCAGGGGACTTGTTGCTGTCCAGGAACTGGCCGGTGGCCTGGTCCAGGGTGGCAGCCAGTACCTTGGCTTTCGGGTTGGCGTAGGTGTTGCCCAGGTGTTCCAGGGAAGCAGCCAGTGCCAGGAATTCGCCCAGCGAGTCCCAGCGCAGGAAGTTCTCTTCGACCAGTTGCTGTACGTGTTTCGGAGCCGAACCACCGGCGCCGGTTTCGAATAGGCCGCCGTTGTTCATCAGCGGAACGATCGACAGCATCTTGGCGCTGGTGCCCAGTTCCATGATCGGGAACAGGTCGGTCAGGTAGTCGCGCAGCACGTTACCGGTCACCGAGATGGTGTCCTGGCCGGCGCGGATACGCTGCAGCGAGACCTTCATTGCCTCGACCGGCGACAGGACGCGGATGTCCAGGCCAGCGGTGTCGTGGTCTTTCAGGTACTTCTGGACTTTCTCGATCAGCACGCCGTCGTGGGCGCGTTGCGGGTCGAGCCAGAACAGCGCCGGGGTGTTGCTGGCGCGAGCGCGGTTGACGGCGAGCTTGACCCAATCCTGGATCGGCGCGTCCTTGGTCTGGCACATGCGGAAGATGTCGCCGGCTTCGACGTCCTGTTGCAGCAGCAGGTTGCCCTGGCCGTCCAGTACGCGGATGACGCCATCGGCCTTGGCCTGGAAGGTCTTGTCGTGAGAACCGTACTCTTCGGCTTTCTGCGCCATCAGGCCGACGTTCGGTACGCTGCCCATGGTGGTCGGGTCGAAGGCGCCGTGTTTCTTGCAGTCTTCGATCACGGCCTGGTAGATGGTCGCGTAGCAGCGGTCAGGAATGACAGCCTTGGTATCTTGCAGCTGGCCTTCGGTGTTCCACATCTTGCCCGAGTCACGGATCATCGCCGGCATCGAGGCGTCGACGATAACGTCGCTCGGCACGTGCAGGTTGGTGATGCCCTTGTCGGAGTTGACCATGGCCAGCGCAGGGCGGATGGCATAGACAGCCTGGATGTCGGCTTCGATCTGCGCCTGCTGCTCGGCTGGCAGGTTCTTGATGCGGGCGTACAGGTCGCCGATGCCGTTGTTCAGGTTGAAACCGATCTGCTCAAGGATGGCGGCGTTCTTGTTCAGCGCGTCCGCGTAGTACTCGGCAACGATCTGGCCGAACATGATTGGGTCGGAGACTTTCATCATGGTGGCTTTCAGGTGAACCGACAGCAGCACGCCCTGAGCCTTGGCGTCTTCGATTTCAGCGGCGATGAAGGCGCGCAGGGCCTTGGTGCTCAGTACGGCGCAATCGATGATTTCGCCGGCCTTGACCGAGGTTTTTTCTTTCAGGACGGTGGTGGAACCGTCTTTGCTCAGCAATTCGATACGCAGGCTGTCATCGGCTTCGATGAGGGCGGCTTTTTCGCTGCCGTAGAAGTCGCCGTTGCTCATGTGAGCGACATGGGACTTCGAGTCAGCGGCCCAGGCACCCATCTTGTGCGGGTGTTTGCGGGCGTAGTTCTTGACCGACAGTGGTGCGCGGCGGTCAGAGTTGCCCTCGCGCAGAACCGGGTTCACGGCGCTGCCCTTGATGCGGTCGTAGCGTGCCTTGGCTTCTTTCTCAGCGTCGTTGGCCGGTGCTTCCGGGTAGTCCGGAATGTTGAAGCCCTTGGCTTGCAGCTCCTTGATCGCGGCCTTCAGTTGTGGAACCGAGGCGCTGATGTTCGGCAGCTTGATGATGTTGGCTTCCGGGGTCGTCGCCAGTTGTCCCAGTTCCGCCAGATGGTCGGCCACTTGCTTTTCGGCGCCGAGTTGTTCTGGGAAGGCGGAGAGGAGGCGGGCAGCGAGAGAGATGTCCCGGGTTTCTACTGCGATGTCGGCAGTAGCGGTGAAGGCTTCGACGATGGGGAGCAGCGAGTAGGTGGCGAGTGCCGGGGCTTCGTCGGTGAAGGTGTAGATGATCTTGGATCGGGTGGACATATTCGGGTTAACTCTCTGTTTTGCTGAGCGTGCTCGGGATCTCGGTAGGGCGCGCAGGGTAAGCGCTTCGCTCAGACACATCCATGAGCGGAAAGTCGAGGATCCAGGGCTGTGATGGTGGATTGCATCAGTCGAGTGTCAAACGGCTGAACCGCGGTAACAGCTCAGTCTTGTCGGGGCAGCGGGACCTGTAGCGGACATCTCGCCCCCAAGTGACCCTTGAGTCACCGGCGCAGTATACCAATTCCTTGGTCCTAATCATCAAGACGAAGATGTCGGATGACCATTTATAGACGAAAGATGTAGAGCTTTTTTCGGCTTTGTGACGGTTTTGTGGGCAAGGTTTCCGTTCGCCGTCAACTGGGTTAGGCTCTGGGGATTGCATGAAGACTACAAACCAAAAAAAGCGGAGTGCAGCATGGGATACCAGAAAATCGAGGTTCCGGCAGTCGGCGACAAAATCACCGTCAACGCAGACCATTCTCTCAATGTTCCAGACAATCCGATCATCCCGTTCATTGAAGGCGACGGTATCGGGGTAGACGTTTCCCCGGTCATGATCAAGGTGGTCGACGCTGCGGTCGAGAAGGCTTACGGCGGCAAGCGCAAGATTTCCTGGATGGAAGTCTACGCCGGCGAAAAGGCCACCCAGGTCTATGACCAGGACACCTGGCTGCCCCAGGAAACCCTCGACGCGGTGAAGGATTACGTGGTTTCCATCAAGGGCCCGCTGACCACGCCGGTCGGTGGCGGCATCCGCTCGCTGAACGTAGCGCTGCGCCAGCAACTTGACCTGTATGTCTGTCTGCGTCCTGTCGTCTGGTTCGACGGTGTCCCGAGCCCTGTGAAGAAGCCGGGCGACGTCGACATGGTGATCTTCCGCGAGAACTCTGAAGACATCTACGCCGGTATCGAATGGAAAGCCGGTTCGCCTGAGGCCAACAAGGTCATCAAATTCCTCAAGGAAGAAATGGGTGTCACCAAGATCCGTTTCGACCAGGATTGCGGCATCGGCATCAAGCCGGTCTCCAAGGAAGGCACCCAGCGCCTGGTGCGCAAAGCCCTGCAATACGTCGTGGACAACGACCGCAAGTCGCTGACCATCGTCCATAAAGGCAACATCATGAAGTTCACCGAAGGTGCCTTCAAGGATTGGGGCTACGAGGTGGCGAAGAACGAATTCGGCGCCGAGCTGCTCGATGGCGGCCCGTGGATGAAGTTCAAGAACCCGAACACCGGCCGTGAAGTGATCGTCAAGGACGCCATTGCCGACGCCATGCTGCAGCAGATCCTGCTGCGCCCGGCCGAGTACGACGTGATCGCGACCCTCAACCTCAACGGTGACTACCTGTCCGACGCCCTGGCGGCCGAGGTCGGTGGTATCGGCATTGCGCCGGGTGCCAACCTGTCCGACACCGTGGCGATGTTCGAAGCCACCCACGGCACCGCGCCGAAATACGCGGGCAAGGACCAGGTGAACCCGGGTTCGGTGATCCTCTCCGCTGAAATGATGCTGCGCCACCTCGGCTGGACCGAAGCGGCCGACCTGATCATCAAGGGCACCAACGGCGCCATCCGGGCCAAGACGGTGACTTATGACTTCGAACGTCTGATGGAAGGCGCGACCCTGGTTTCGTCGTCGGGCTTCGGTGAAGCGCTGATCAAGCACATGTAAGCGGCATGAAAAACCGGCCAGCCCCGTATGACGAGGTTGGCCGGTTTTTTTTCGCCGCGTTGAAGGTCAGGCGTCGGCGGTGATCGGGTTTGTGGTCTTGACCTCTGTCGTGCTGGTGCTGTCACCGATGTTCACGGCATGAAGTCCCTTGGGGCCCTGGATGATGTCGAAAGTCACGGCTTGTCCGGCTTTCAGTGTTTTATAACCGTCCATCTTGATTGCCGAATAGTGAGCGAACAGATCCTCGGTCTTGCCTTCTTCATTGATGAAGCCATAGCCCTTGGCATTGTTGAACCACTTGACTTTACCGCTTGCCATCCTCATATCCCTCTGCAAAGGACTCCATCACTGGAGTATCATCCACTCCATCCGCATATAACCTGCGAAAATTCTGGTTGACTGCGCGGACCTTTATTGACCACGGTGGGTTCTTATTGGTTGTAACACCGTTTTGCTGATAGTCAAGGTCAGGCGACGGCCGTTGCCTGGCGTCGGTTCAAGCGGTCAACCCTCAACCCTAACCTGTCGAAATGATGAAATTCTTTCCATGCATGCACATAGCCAGATTCGACTAACATTCAATCAGGATCGCCCGCAATCGCATGAGGACGATGGTGCTGGCCTGGCCGTACAGGAAGCCAAGCCGGCGCTGCAGGCGCCACCGATGTACAAGGTGGTTTTGTTCAACGATGACTACACGCCGATGGATTTCGTCGTCGAAGTGCTCGAGGTGTTTTTTAACCTGAACCGCGAGCTGGCGACCAAGGTCATGCTGGCCGTCCACACCGAGGGACGGGCAGTGTGCGGATTGTTTACCCGTGACATCGCCGAGACCAAGGCCATGCAGGTCAACCAATACGCAAGGGAAAGCCAGCATCCGCTACTCTGTGAAATCGAGAAGGACGGTTAATCGCCGACCACTTGGGTATGAGGTGAAGCTATGTTAAACCGCGAGCTCGAAGTCACCCTCAATCTGGCCTTCAAGGAGGCCCGTTCCAAGCGTCATGAGTTCATGACGGTTGAACACCTTCTGCTGGCATTGCTGGATAACGAGGCCGCCGCGACTGTTTTGCGCGCGTGCGGTGCGAATCTCGACAAACTCAAACACGATCTGCAGGAGTTCATCGACTCCACCACGCCACTGATCCCCGTCCATGACGAGGACCGTGAAACCCAGCCAACCCTGGGCTTCCAGCGTGTGCTGCAGCGTGCCGTCTTCCATGTACAGAGCTCGGGCAAGCGTGAAGTGACCGGCGCCAACGTACTGGTGGCCATTTTCAGTGAGCAGGAAAGCCAGGCGGTATTCCTTCTCAAGCAACAAAGCGTGGCTCGCATCGATGTAGTCAACTACATCGCGCACGGCATTTCCAAAGTGCCCGGCCACGGCGAACACCCCGAAGGCGAGCAGGAAATGCAGGACGAAGACGGCGGCGAAACCTCGTCGTCGAGTAATCCCCTGGATGCCTACGCCAGCAACCTCAACGAACTCGCTCGTCAGGGCCGTATCGATCCGCTGGTCGGGCGTGAGAGCGAAGTCGAGCGCGTGGCACAGATTCTCGCGCGTCGGCGCAAGAACAACCCGCTGCTGGTGGGCGAGGCCGGTGTCGGCAAGACGGCGATCGCCGAAGGCCTGGCCAAGCGCATCGTCGACGGCCAAGTGCCTGATCTGCTGTCCCAGAGCGTGGTCTATTCGCTAGACCTCGGCGCTTTGCTGGCCGGCACCAAGTACCGCGGCGACTTCGAGAAGCGCTTCAAGGCGCTCCTGGGTGAACTGCGCAAACGTCCGCAGGCAATTTTGTTCATCGATGAAATCCACACCATCATCGGTGCCGGCGCGGCATCCGGCGGTGTCATGGATGCCTCCAACCTGCTCAAGCCGCTGTTGTCCTCTGGCGACATCCGCTGCATCGGTTCCACGACCTTCCAGGAGTTCCGTGGCATCTTCGAGAAGGACCGTGCCTTGGCGCGGCGCTTCCAGAAGGTCGATGTCAGCGAGCCGTCGGTCGAAGACACCGTGGGCATCCTGCGCGGGCTGAAGGGGCGTTTCGAGTCCCACCACAGCATCGAGTACAGCGACGAGGCCCTGCGTGCAGCGGCCGAGTTGGCAGCGCGCTACATCAATGACCGGCACATGCCGGACAAAGCCATTGATGTGATCGACGAGGCGGGTGCCTATCAGCGTCTGCAGCCGGTCGAGGCTCGGGTCAAGCGCATCGAGGTGCAGCAGGTCGAAGACATCGTGGCGAAGATCGCCCGTATTCCGCCGAAGCATGTCAGCAGCTCCGACAAGGAACTGCTGCGCAACCTGGAGCGCGACCTGAAACTGACCGTGTTCGGTCAGGATGCGGCGATCGATTCGCTGGCCACTGCTATCAAGCTCTCTCGTGCGGGTCTGAAAGCGCCTGACAAGCCTGTCGGTTCCTTCCTGTTCTCCGGTCCGACCGGGGTGGGCAAGACCGAGGTGGCACGGCAACTGGCCAAGGCGCTGGGTGTCGAGCTGGTTCGCTTCGACATGTCGGAGTACATGGAACGGCATACCGTGTCGCGCCTGATCGGTGCGCCTCCGGGCTATGTCGGCTTCGACCAGGGTGGTCTGCTGACCGAAGCCATCACCAAGCAGCCGCATTGCGTGCTGTTGCTCGACGAGATCGAAAAGGCGCATCCGGAAGTCTTCAACCTGCTGCTGCAGGTCATGGACCACGGCACCTTGACGGACAACAACGGGCGCAAGGCGGACTTCCGCAACGTGATCGTCATCATGACCACCAACGCCGGCGCCGAAACTGCGGCGCGTGCTTCCATCGGTTTCACGCATCAGGACCACTCGTCCGATGCGATGGAAGTGATCAAGAAGAGCTTCACGCCGGAGTTCCGCAACCGTCTGGACACCATCATCCAGTTTGGTCGCCTGACTCACGAGACGATCAAGAGCGTGGTGGACAAGTTCCTCACCGAGCTGCAGGCGCAACTGGAGGACAAGCGTGTCCTGCTGGAAGTGTCCGATGCAGCACGCAACTGGCTGGCGGTTGGCGGCTACGATGCGCAGATGGGGGCTCGTCCAATGGCGCGGCTTATCCAGGACAAGATCAAGCGGCCACTGGCCGAGGAAATCCTGTTCGGGGAACTGGCCGACCATGGCGGTGTGGTGCACATCGACATCCGCGACGGCGAACTGGTCTTCGATTTCGAGACCACGGCCGAAATGGCCTGATGGCTTGCTCGCGGGGGGGTCGCCCCCGCAGCAGGTTCACTGCTTTGTTCGACACGAAAAAAAGCCCGGCGATTGCCGGGCTTTTTTCGTATCGACTTTAGCGGGCGCGGTAGGTGATGCGGCCTTTGCTGAGGTCGTAAGGCGTCAGCTCGACGCGGACCTTGTCACCAGTAAGGATACGAATGTAGTTCTTGCGCATCTTTCCGGAGATGTGCGCGGTTACGACGTGCCCGTTTTCCAACTCCACGCGGAACATGGTGTTGGGCAGGGTGTCGACGACAGTGCCTTCCATTTCGAAGCTGTCTTCTTTCGACATGCAGTAAAGCCCTCGGTGTTCAGTTATGGCCCGGCACAGAAGTACCCAGCTACAAAAAGTGGCGTGCATTGTGCCCGAAAAATGGAGGTCAAGCCAAGGTTTTCAGTTCAGGGTGACCCAGCGCTGGTTGATCAGCAGTTCAATAGGGCGGTATTGGGTCTTGTAGTTCATTTTTTTGCAGTTCTTGATCCAGTAGCCAAGGTAAACGGCATCGAGACCAAGGCGCAGGGTTTCGCCGATCTGCCACAGGATGGCATAACGGCCGAGGCTGCGGCGTTCTTCTGTAGGTTCGTAGAAGGTGTAGACCGCCGAAAGTCCGTTGGGCAGCAGGTCGGTCACCGCGATAGCGACCAGTTTGCCGTCCAGGCGGAACTCGTAGAAACGGGAGAATGGCAGGTCCCGGACCAGAAAGGTCGAGAACTGGTCGCGACTGGGAGGGTACATGTCACCGTCAGCATGGCGCTGCTCGATGTAGCGTCGGTAGAGGTCGAAGTACTCTTCGTTGAACGAAGGGCGGGCGGGGCTCACCATCAGGTCGGCGTTGCGCTTGATGATGCGTTTCTGCTGGCGATTGGGGGTAAAGCGCGCAGCCGGGATGCGTGCCGGTACGCAGGCATTGCAATTCTGGCAATGGGGCCGGTACAGGTGGTCGCCGCTGCGGCGAAAGCCCATTTCCGACAGGTCCGCGTAGACGTTGGCGTCCATCGGCTGGCTCGGATCGAGAAACAGCGTGGTGGCTTGCTCGTCAGGCAGGTAGCTGCAGGCATGGGGTTGAGTGGCATAGAACTTCAACCGCGCCAACTCAGTCATGATCAACCCCTCGGCAGGTGTTTTTTCTAAGTGTAAGCCAGCTCTGAAAACTCGCCTAGCAAACGGCTCGCTGGCAGATCCAGGTGGCGCGATTGGGCTGGTCCAGGTATTGGCGCAGGTAGTCGGCGAAGGTGGCGCGGGCGATAGCGCGGGCGCCGAGGCTGTGCAGGTGCTCGGTCGGCATCTGGCAGTCGATGAGAACGAACCCCGCCTCGCGCAAGTGCTCGACCAGTGTCACGAAGCCGACCTTGGAAGCGTTATCGGCCCGACTGAACATGGATTCGCCGAAGAACAACCGGCCCATCGCCAGGCCATAGAGGCCGCCCACCAGTTCGCTGTCCTGGCGCACCTCCACGGAGTGCGCGAGGCCCTGGCGATGCAACTCGACATAAGCCGCCTGCATGTTGTCGGTGATCCAGGTGCCGTCGGCGTAGCTGCGCGGCGCGGCGCAGGCCTGGATTACTGCGCTGAAGTCCTGATCGAAACTGACCTCATAGCGCGCCTGGCGCATGAACTTGCGCAGCGAGCGGGACACGTGCAACTCGTCGGGAAACAGCACGGTGCGAGGGTCCGGCGACCACCAGAGGATCGGCTGGCCATCCTGATACCAGGGAAAGCAGCCGTGGCGATAGGCTTGCACCAGGCGTTCGGGGCGCAGGTCGCCGCCGGCGGCGAGCAGGCCGTTGGGTTCCCGCAGGGCTTTTTCCAGAGGTGGAAAGTCCAGGGTGTTGCGGTTGAGCCAGGTCAGCATCGTTATTCGGTCACGCCGCCGAGGGAAGGGGAGGGCGCCCAGCATGACCCGAAAAAGCCCCGCGGGACAAGCCTGCCGGCGCTTGGCGGAATCCGCGCGGCAGAGGCTTTTGTCCGGCGCAACTGATGGCGAATTGCTTCTTGCGCAACTTAACCAGGGGGCAGTTGTCCCAACTACGCAAAAACCCCGCATAAGCCTTTGTCACAAAAGAAAATGCGTGCTCAAATTGTTGCATGGGAAATTGACCCGCCTGACTGTTCGATCCGCCGAGCCGCGATAGCGATAGGTCGGCAGTAATGTTAAAAGTAGTGATTTGTTGACCGCGCCCGTTGGTCAATCACGGTTGGACGCGCAAAAAGCGCAGGAATAGACCAGTTTTGAAGAAACCCACAGCAACACCCAATCCCGAGCCGCTCTGGCGCCAGCAGTTGCATTACAGGCTCAAGGAAGGTGCCCTGATTGCCATGGGCGCCTTGTGCCTTTACCTGTGGATGGCTTTGCTGACCTACGACCAGGCCGACCCGGGCTTCAGCCATACCAGCAACGTCGATCAGGTGCAGAACGCCGCTGGCCGTGCAGGCGCCTTCTTTGCCGACGTCCTGTTCATGGTGCTGGGTTATTTCGCCTACATCTTCCCGCTGCTGCTGGCGATCAAGACCTGGCAGATCTTCCGCGAGCGCCACCAGCCCTGGCAGTGGAGCGGCTGGCTGTTCTCCTGGCGGCTGATCGGCCTGGTGTTCCTGGTGCTGTCCGGCGCCGCGCTGGCGCACATTCATTTCCATTCCGCACCCAGCCTGCCGGCCTCGGCGGGCGGTGCGCTGGGCGAAAGCCTCGGTGACCTGGCCAAGAACGCGCTGAACGTGCAGGGCAGCACCCTGATGTTCATCGCCCTGTTCCTGTTTGGCCTGACGGTGTTCACCGACCTGTCGTGGTTCAAGGTGATGGACATCACCGGCAAGATCACCCTCGATCTCTTCGAGTTGATCCAGGGCGCCGCCAATCGCTGGTGGACCGCCCGCAACGAACGCAAGCAACTGGTTGCGCAACTGCGCGAGGTCGACGAGCAGGTCCATGACGTGGTTGCCCCCTCCGTCCCCGATCGCCGCGAGCAGGTAAAAGCCCGCGAACGCATCATTGAGCGCGATCAGGCCCTTACCAAACATGTGGCCGAGCGCGAGCAGAAAGCCCCGCCAATCATCATGCCGGCCGCAGCTCCGGCGCCGGAACCGAGCAAGCGCGTGCAGAAAGAGAAGCAGGCGCCGTTGTTCGTCGACAGCGCCGTGGAAGGTACGCTGCCGCCGATCTCCATTCTCGATCCCGCCGAGAAGAAGCAGGTCAACCGCTCGCCCGAATCCCTGGCGGCCGTCGGTCATCTGCTGGAAATCAAGCTGAAGGAATTCGGTGTGGAAGTCTCGGTGGACTCGATTCATCCGGGGCCGGTGATCACCCGTTACGAAATCCAGCCGGCGGCCGGGGTCAAGGTCAGCCGTATCGCTAACCTCGCCAAGGACCTTGCGCGCTCGCTGGCGGTAACCAGTGTGCGGGTGGTCGAGGTGATTCCCGGCAAGACCACCGTCGGTATCGAAATCCCCAACGAAGACCGGCAGATCGTGCGCTTCTCCGAAGTGCTGTCGTCGCCGCAGTACGACGAGGCCAAGTCGCCGGTCACCATGGCCCTGGGGCACGACATCGGCGGCAAGCCGGTGATCACTGACCTGGCGAAGATGCCGCACCTGCTGGTAGCCGGTACCACCGGTTCCGGTAAGTCGGTCGGTGTGAACGCGATGATCCTGTCGATCTTGTTCAAGTCGGGCCCGGAAGACGCCAAGCTGATCATGATCGACCCGAAGATGCTCGAACTGTCGATCTACGAAGGCATTCCGCACCTGCTGTGCCCGGTGGTCACCGACATGAAGGACGCCGCCAACGCCCTGCGCTGGAGCGTTGCCGAGATGGAACGGCGCTACAAGCTGATGGCGGCCATGGGCGTGCGTAACCTCGCGGGCTTCAACCGCAAGGTGAAGGACGCCGAGGAAGCCGGCGAGCCGATCTACGACCCGATGTTCCGCCGCGAGAGCATGGACGACGTGCCGCCGCTGCTGAAGACGCTGCCGACCATCGTGGTGGTGGTGGACGAGTTCGCCGACATGATGATGATCGTCGGCAAGAAGGTCGAAGAGCTGATCGCCCGGATCGCACAGAAGGCGCGTGCTGCGGGTATCCACCTGATTCTCGCGACCCAGCGGCCGTCGGTGGACGTCATCACCGGTCTGATCAAGGCCAACATCCCGACCCGCATGGCGTTCCAGGTCTCCAGCAAGATCGACTCGCGGACCATCATCGACCAGGGTGGCGCCGAGCAACTGCTCGGTCACGGTGACATGCTCTACATGCCCCCCGGCACCAGCCTGCCGATTCGCGTGCACGGCGCCTTCGTCTCCGACGACGAGGTGCATCGCGTGGTTGAAGCCTGGAAACTGCGTGGCGCGCCGGACTACAACGAAGACATTCTCAGCGGCGTCGAGGAGGCCGGCAGCGGCTTCGATGGCGGCGGCGGTGGCGATGGCGGCGACGACGCCGAGACCGATGCGCTCTACGACGAAGCCGTGCAGTTCGTTCTGGAGAGCCGCCGCGCGTCGATTTCCGCAGTACAGCGCAAGCTGAAGATCGGCTACAACCGCGCCGCGCGGATGATCGAGGCGATGGAAATGGCCGGTGTGGTCACCGCCATGAACACCAACGGCTCACGTGAAGTCCTCGCACCGGGACCTTCGCGGGACTGATACCCCATTCAGCCGGCGGGCAGCGATGCCCGCCGGTTCATTCATTCTGCAACGAGGATTGCCATGCGCCTGATTCGCATGATGTTGGTTTCCGCTTTGAGCCTGTCCAGCGTTTCGGCCTTTGCCGCCGAGGCGGATGTGGCTCGCCTGAGCCAGTTGTTGAACAACTCGAAGACCATCGAAGCTCGTTTCTCCCAGCTGACCCTCGATGCCGGCGGCACCCAGTTGCAGGAAACCGCCGGGCAGATGGTGGTCCAGCGTCCGGGCCTGTTCTACTGGCACACCGACGCGCCGCAGGAGCAGGTGGTGGTGTCCGATGGCAAGAACGTTACCCTGTGGGACCCGGACCTGGAGCAGGCCACCGTCAAGAAGCTCGACGAACGCCTGACCCAGACCCCGGCCCTGTTGCTTTCCGGTGATATTTCCAAGATCAGCCAGAGCTTCGATATCACCTCGAAGGAGCAGGGCGACGTCATGGATTTCACCCTCAAGCCGAAAACCAAGGACAGCCTGTTCGATTCCCTGCGCCTGTCCTTCCGTCGCGGCCTGGTGAATGACATGCAACTGGTCGACACCACCGGCTCGCGCACCAATATCCTGTTCAACGGCGTCAAGGCCAACGAGCCGGTACCGGCCAGCAAGTTCAAGTTCGACATCCCCGCTGGCGCGGATGTGATCAAAGAGTAAGAGGTCGTACAGCCGTCCATGGACCTGTTTCGCAGTGAACCGGTATCCCAGCCCTTGGCCGCGCGCATGCGCGCGCTCAATCTGGATGAATACGTCGGTCAGCAGCACCTGCTGGCGCGCGGCAAGCCGCTGCGCGAGGCACTGGAGCAGGGCGCGCTGCATTCGATGATTTTCTGGGGCCCGCCCGGCGTCGGCAAGACGACCCTGGCGCGGTTGCTGGCGCAGTTCTGCGATGCGCATTTCGAAACGGTGTCGGCGGTCCTCGCCGGGGTCAAGGAAATCCGCCATGCGGTGGAAATCGCCAAGCAGCAGGCGGCCCAGTACGGGCGACGGACCATCCTCTTCGTCGATGAAGTGCACCGTTTCAACAAGTCCCAGCAGGATGCGTTCCTGCCCTATGTCGAAGATGGCACGCTGATTTTCATCGGCGCGACCACCGAAAACCCCTCTTTCGAGCTGAACAACGCGCTGCTGTCGCGGGCACGGGTGTATGTGCTCAAAAGCCTCGATGAAGAAGCCCTGCGCCGTCTGGCGCAGCGTGCGTTGACCGAGGAGCGCGGACTGGGCAAGCGCAACCTGAGCCTCGGCGATGAGGCGTTCAAGATGCTGCTTGCCGCCGCCGATGGTGATGGCCGGCGCCTGCTCAACTTCCTCGAAAACGCCTCGGACCTGGCCGAAGACGGCGGCGAGATTGGCGTCGATCTGCTGCAAAGCCTGCTGGGTGACAGCCGTCGGCGTTTCGACAAGGGCGGCGAAGCGTTCTACGACCAGATCTCGGCCTTGCACAAATCCATCCGCGGCTCCAACCCGGATGCGGCGTTGTACTGGTTTGCGCGGATGCTCGACGGCGGCTGCGACCCGCTGTACCTGGCCCGGCGCGTGGTGCGCATGGCCAGCGAAGACATCGGCAACGCCGACCCGCGTGCCCTGAGCCTGTGCCTGTCGGCCTGGGACGTGCAGGAGCGGCTCGGCAGCCCGGAAGGCGAGCTGGCGGTGGCCCAGGCCATCACCTACCTCGCCTGCGCGCCGAAGAGCAACGCCGTGTACATGGGCTTCAAGACTGCGCTGCGCGAAGCCGCCGAGCACGGTTCGCTGGAAGTGCCGCTGCACCTGCGCAACGCCCCGACCAAGCTGATGAAACAACTGGGCTACGGCGAGGAGTACCGCTACGCCCATGACGAGCCGGACGCTTATGCCGCCGGCGAAGACTATTTCCCCGACGAACTCGAGCCGCGCCAGTATTACCAGCCGGTGCCGCGGGGCCTGGAACTGAAGATCGGCGAGAAGCTCAAGCACCTGGCCGAGCTTGACCGGACCAGTCCCCGGCAGCGGAGAAAACCGTGATTGCACTCGTTGCCGCCGTCAGCGCCGGGGGGATTGCCGGTACACTGCTGCGTTTTGCCGCTGCCAACTGGGTCAACGCCCACTGGCCTCGCCACTTTTATCTCGGTACGCTGGCGGTCAATCTGATCGGCTGTCTGCTGATCGGCCTGCTCTACGGGCTTTTCCTGCACCGCCCGTTCGTGCCGGTCGAGCTGCGTGCCGGCCTGATCGTCGGGTTCCTCGGCGGCCTGACCACGTTTTCATCTTTTTCACTGGATACCGTGCGCCTGCTCGAAAGCGGGCAGGCGCCGTTGGCCTTCGGCTATGCCGCGGCCAGCGTGCTGGGCGGCCTGCTCGCGACATGGGCCGGCCTGGCATTGACCCGAATCTGAACCACACCTACATAACGAGAGAACGATATGCTCGATTCCAAACTGTTACGCGGCCAACTTCAGGAAGTGGCGGACCGCCTGGCCTCCCGTGGCTTCAGCCTGGATGTCGCGCGCATCGAGTCCCTGGAAGAGCGCCGCAAGACGGTGCAGACCCGGACCGAACAACTGCAGGCCGAGCGTAACGCCCGTTCCAAGTCCATCGGCCAGGCCAAGGCCAAGGGCGAGGACATCGCGCCGCTGATGGCGGACGTCGAGCGCATGGCGGGCGAACTGGCCGCCGGCAAGGTCGAGCTGGACGCGATCCAGTCCGAGCTGGACCAGATCCTGCTGACCCTGCCCAACCTGCCGGACGCCAGCGTCCCGGTGGGCGCGGATGAAGACGGCAACGTCGAAGTGCGCCGCTGGGGTACTCCGCGCGCGTTCGACTTCCCGATCCAGGACCACGTTGCCCTCGGCGAGCGCGACGGCTACCTGGACTTCGAGACCGCCGCCAAGCTGTCCGGCGCGCGCTTCGCCCTGCTGCGTGGCCCGATTGCCCGCCTGCACCGCGCCCTCGCGCAGTTCATGATCAACCTGCACATCAACGAGCACGGTTACGAAGAGGCCTACACCCCGTACCTGGTCCAGGCGCCGGCGCTGCAAGGCACCGGCCAGTTGCCGAAGTTCGAGGAAGACCTGTTCAAGATCAGCCGTGAAGGCGAGGCCGATTTCTACCTGATCCCGACCGCTGAAGTGTCGCTGACCAACATCGTCGCTGGTGAAATCGTCGACGCCAAGCAACTGCCGATCAAGTTCGTCGCCCACACCCCGTGCTTCCGCAGCGAAGCCGGTGCATCGGGCCGTGACACCCGCGGCATGATCCGCCAGCACCAGTTCGACAAGGTCGAGATGGTCCAGATCGTCGAGCCGAGCACGTCGATGGAAGCCCTGGAAGGCCTGACCCGCAATGCCGAGCGCGTGCTGCAGGCGCTGGAGCTGCCGTACCGCGTGCTGGCGCTGTGCACCGGCGACATGGGCTTCAGTGCGGTGAAGACCTACGACCTGGAAGTCTGGGTGCCGAGCCAGGACAAGTACCGCGAGATTTCCTCGTGCTCCAACTGTGGCGACTTCCAGGCGCGCCGTATGCAGGCCCGCTGGCGCAACCCGGAAACCGGCAAGCCGGAGCTGGTGCACACCCTCAACGGCTCGGGCCTGGCGGTTGGCCGTACCCTGGTCGCGGTGCTGGAGAATTACCAGCAGGCCGACGGCACCATCCGTGTGCCAGAAGTCCTCAAGCCGTACATGGGTGGCCTCGAGGTCATCGGCTAAATGGAGTTTTTGCCGCTGTTCCACAATTTGCGTGGCAGTCAGGTGCTGGTGGTGGGTGGCGGCGAGATTGCCTTGCGCAAATCTCGCCTGCTGGCCGATGCCGGGGCCAAGCTGCGCGTGGTCGCGCCCGAGATCGAAGGGCAACTGGCCGAGCTGGCTCGGCACAGTGGAGGCCAGACCCTGGACCGCGGCTATCAGGAAAGCGATCTGGATGACTGCCAACTGATCATCGCCGCCACCGACGACCCGGCGCTCAACGCCCAGGTTTCAGCGGATGCGCGGCGTCGTTGCGTACCGGTCAACGTGGTGGACGCGCCGGCGCTGTGCTCGGTGATTTTCCCGGCTATCGTCGACCGTTCGCCGCTGGTGGTCGCGGTGTCCAGTGGCGGCGACGCCCCGGTGCTGGCGCGGTTGATCCGCGCCCGTCTGGAGACCTGGATTCCTGCCGCCTATGGTGAGCTTGCCGGTCTGGCCGCGCGTTTTCGCGAGCGGGTCAAGGGGCTCTACCTGGACGTCAATCAGCGTCGCGGTTTCTGGGAAGAAGTGTTCCAGGGCCCGATCGCCGAGCGGCAACTGGCCGGGCAGGGCGCCGAAGCCGAACGCCTGTTGCAGGCCAAGGTGGATGGCGCTACCCAGCAGAATGCTGGCGAGGTCTATCTGGTCGGCGCCGGTCCCGGTGATCCGGACCTGCTGACCTTCCGCGCGCTGCGCCTGATGCAGCAGGCCGACGTGGTGCTTTACGACCGCCTGGTCGCTCCGGCGATCATCGAGATGTGCCGGCGTGATGCCGAGCGTATCTATGTCGGCAAGCGCCGCGCCGATCACTCCGTACCGCAGGACCAGATCAACCAGCAACTGGTGGACCTGGCCCGTCAGGGCAAGCGGGTGCTGCGCTTGAAAGGCGGCGACCCGTTCATCTTCGGTCGCGGAGGCGAGGAAATCGAGGAGTTGGCGGAGCAGGGCATTCCGTTCCAGGTGGTGCCCGGGATCACGGCGGCCAGTGGTTGCTCGGCGTATGCCGGGATTCCGCTGACCCATCGCGACTATGCCCAATCGGTGCGTTTCGTGACCGGCCACCTCAAGGACGGCACCAGCAATCTGCCTTGGGATGATCTGGTCGCGCCGGCCCAGACCCTGGTGTTCTACATGGGGCTGGTCGGCTTGCCGACCATTTGCGCCGAGCTGATTCGTCACGGTCGCGCGGCGGATACGCCGGCGGCGCTGGTCCAGCAGGGCACCACCAAGAACCAGCGGGTCTTCACCGGCACCCTGGCTGACCTGCCGCAACTGGTGGCGGAGCATGAGGTTCATGCGCCGACGCTGGTGATCGTTGGGGAGGTGGTGCAGTTGCGGGACAAGCTGAAGTGGTTCGAAGGGGCTCAGGGCTAGTCGTTTTTGGGCCATCGCGAGCAAGCTCGCTCCTACGCCGACCGTGTAGGAGCGAGCTTGCTCGCGAAGGCCGCACAGCGACCCAAATATCATTCAGACGCCGGTCTTCCTCCAGATCCCCCGCCCAACCAGCCTTTCCCGATCATGCGCCCGCCCAAAGTCTTGCAGCGGCCCCTTGGGCACGATGCCGTTTGGGTTAATCGTCTTGTGGCTCATGTAGTAGTGGCGCTGGATATGCTCCATGTCCACCGTCTCGGCCACGCCCGGCCATTGATACAGCTCTCGCAGCCAGTTGCTCAGGTTCGGATAATCCTCGATGCGCCGCAGGTTGCATTTGAAGTGGCCGTGGTACACCGCGTCGAAGCGGACGATGGTGGTGAAAAGGCGCACATCAGCCTCGGTCAGGTATTCCCCGGCCAGGTAACGCTGCCCGTCCAGTAGCTGCTCCAACGCATCCAGCTCCGCGAACAAGGCATCGAACGCTTCTTCGTAGGCCGCCTGCGAGGTGGCGAAGCCTGCGCGGTAGACGCCGTTGTTGACCGCCGGGTAAATCCGCTCGTTGAGCGCGTCGATCTTCGCCCGCAGCGGTTCGGGGTAGAGGTCCAGGCGATTGCCGGTGAGTTCATCGAAGTCGCTGTTGAAGATGCGGATGATCTGCGACGACTCGTTGTTGACGATGCGCTGCTCCTGCTTGTCCCACAGCACCGGCACGGTGACGCGGCCGGTGTAGTTCGGGTCGTCGCGGGTGTAACGCTGGTGCAGGAAGTCGAGGCCGTCGAGTTTGTCGCCGGTGGAGCCCTGGCTCTGGTCGAAGGTCCAGCCCTGTTCGCCCATCAGCCAACTGACCACCGAGACGTCGATCAGGCTTTCCAGGCCCTTGAGCTTGCGCAGGATCAGGGTGCCATGCGCCCACGGACAGGCCAGCGAAACATAGAGGTGATAACGCCCGGCCTCGGCGGCGGGCAGGGCGTTGCGGCGTTGGGCGTTTTCCCGTTCGAAGGCACCGTCCTTGCTGCTTTTGTACCACTGGTCGTGCCAGCGTCCGTCGATCAACAGGCCCATGAGGGGGCTCCTTGGCAATTCGTATAGAAGTTGGAGCCCAGTCTACGGACTTCAGTTCGAACAAATAGCGCAAAGATCCCGGGTTTTTGATCGATGGATTCGATGGGTTGTTATCAGGCCAGGCGCGTTGCCCAGTATTCACGGGCTTTGGCGAAGGCGTCGTCCCGGCTGTGGCCCAGGCCACGCAGGGCCAGGGCCATGGTCGCGACCACCGCCATCTCGCCATAACTGTCGCTGGCCTCACCACACCAGACCCGAAGCAAATGATCCGGCTCCAGGCTGGCCGGCTTCACATGGCGCTGCTCCGACATCTGCGGCCATTCCTCGTCCCAGTCCAAGCTGTCGGCAGTGCCGTAGAGATGGCTGGTGGCATCCGGGTTGATCTCGATCTCGCCGCCGTCGCCCTTGACCACTATGGCGCGGTCACCGAGCAAGCGACTGGCTTCGCGGTGCACCGCCTGGTAACCGGGATGGAAGATGCTCTGCAGGCCGCAGCGCGCACCCAGCGGATTGAGCACCCGCGCCAGAGAGTGGATCGGCGAGCGCAGGCCGAGGGTGTTGCGCAGGTCGATCATGCGTTGCAGGCCCGGCGCCCAGTCCTGCAACGGGAAGAAGGCAAGGTTGTGCTGTTCAAGGGCCGTCTCGACTTCGCGCCAGTTGCGGCACAACGGAATACCGACCAGATCCAGCACCTGCTCGGTATACAGGCGCCCGGCGGTATGTGCGCCGCCGCCGTGCATCAGGATGCGCACGTCATTGATCGCCAGGCAGCGCGCTGCCAGCAGGTACCAGGGCAGGTGACGCTTCTTGCCGGCGTAGCTTGGCCAGTCGATATCGACGGCGATGGTCGGGGCATTCAGGCGCTGGCGCAGGGCTTCGGTGAAGCCGGCGAGTTCTTCCGGGCTTTCTTCCTTGTGCCGCAGCAGCATCAGGAAGGCGCCGAGCTGGGTGTCCTCGACCTTGCCGTCGAGCAGCAGGCCCATGGCCTCGCGGGCTTCCTCGCGGGTCAGGCCGCGGGCGCCGCGCTTGCCCTTGCCGAGGATGCGCACGAACTGGGCGAAGGGGTGTTCTTCCGGGGTTTCGGTAACGAGCGGGAGTGGTGAATTCATATGCAATTGGTCGGCTTGGGCAGGCCCGCCAGCTTGGCGGCGAGTTTGGCGGGAGTGCCGTTGAAGAGGCGGTTGAGGTGCAGGCTGTTGCCTTTTTCCACGCCGAGCTTGAGGGCGGTGTACTTGATCAGCGGGCGGGTCGCTGGCGACAGCTCGAACTCCTGGTAGAACTGGCGCAGCAGCGTCAGCACTTCCCAGTGATCGGCGCTCAGTTCCAGCGACTCGCGGGCGGCCAGGGCCCGGGCGACGTCTTCGGACCAGTCGCTCAGCTCGACCAGGTAGCCGTCCTTGTCCAGGGCGATGTCGCGGCCGTTGACGGTAAGGGTGCTCATAACCAGCTATTGACCTTGTCGTAGTTCAAGGACAGCGCCACAAAACCCGGGTAGTCGACGGCGGTGGCCGGACTCTCGGTGATGGCGCGGGCCTGCAGGTCTTCTTCGAGGGCGTAGAGGCGCGGGCCGAGGGTGCGCAACCCGGCGAGGGGCGCGCTGCCGGGTTGCAGGGCGTAGACCGCGTCGCCGCACAGCAGCAGGCCATCGTGGGGGCCCAGCAGGCGCAGGCAACTGTAGAGACGGTTGTCGCTGAAGGGCGAATGGGAAATGACGTGCAGGGTGCTCATCAGAGGGTTACCACCTGGTCAAAACGGTCGATCAGCGCGGCGAGGGCCATGTCATCCAGCACCTCCACCGGCAGGCTCAGGCCCTCGGCGGCCAGGCCGCGCTCGCGCAGGCTGCTGGCGGCGGCGAACAGTTCTTCGACGCCGAACATCGGCAGCGCCTGGAGGTTGGCCGCGAGGTTCTTCTGTTGCAGCAACGCCGGTTGTTGAGCGGCGGCGAGCTGGAACACGCCGTCATCGAGAAACAGCATGCCCAGCGGCAGGTCGAAGGCGCCGCCGGCCAGGGCGATATCCAGCGCTTCGCGGGCCGATGGGCCACTCCACGGCGCCTGGCGGCTGATGATCAACAGGGACTTGGCCATTTCAATCACCTCCGAAGCAGACCAGACGGTCGGCGGTTTGCGCGGCTTCGTGCAACTGGCCGAGGCCGGACAGTTCCCACGGCGCTGGCAGGTTCACCGCCGGGCGCTGGTAGCGCGTGGCTTCTTCTTCATTCAGCACGCCACGGCGCAGGGCGGCGGCGATGCAGACCACGGCGTCGAGTTGGTGGTCGCTGACGAAGGCGCGCCACTGCGCGGGGATATCGGCTTCGTCCTGCGGCGTGACCACGTTGGCCGAGGCGCTGTGCACGCCGTCCTGGTAGAAGAACAACCGGACAATCTCGTGCCCGCCGGCCAGGGCCGCCTGGGCGAAGAGCAGGGCCCGGCGCGAGGAGGGCGCGTGGCCTGGGGAAAAAACTGCGATGGCGAACTTCATGGCAGGCTCTGTGGGAAAAAACTGCGGGAATGATAAAACAAAAAGCCCGCAGCAGGCTGCGGGCTTTGGCGTCGCGGACGCGTGCTTCAGTCTTCGCGACGGGCTTCCGGGAGGAACCAGTTCAGCACCAGCGCGCAGATACCGCCGGTGGCGACGCCGGATTCCAGCACGTTGCGCAGCGCCGACGGCATGTGCGCGAGGAACTCCGGCACCTGCGCCACGCCCAGGCCCAGCGCCAGGGACACGGCGATGATCAGCAGGGCGCGGCGGTCGAGGCTGGTGCTGGCGAGGATATTGATCCCCGAGGCCGCGACCGCGCCGAACATCACCATGGCGGCGCCGCCGAGCACGGGTTCCGGCACGGCCTGGATCACCCCGGCGACTGCCGGGAACAGGCCCAGCACCACCAGCATCAGGGCAATCCACACGCCGATATGGCGGCTGGCGATGCCGGTGAGCTGAATCACGCCGTTGTTCTGCGCGAAGATCGAGCTGGGGAAGGTGTTGAACACGCCCGCCAGCAGCGAGTTGGCGCCGTTGACCAGCACGCCGCCCTTGATCCGCTGCATCCACAACGGGCCTTCCACCGGTTGGCGCGAGACCTTGCTGGTGGCGGTGACGTCACCGATGGCTTCCAGCGACGTGACCAGGTAGATCACCAGCATCGGGATGAACAGCGCCCAGGAGAAGCCGAGGCCGAAATGCAGCGGGACCGGCACCTGGAACAGCGCCGCTTCGTGCATGCCGGTGAAGTCCAGGCGGCCCATGTAGCCGGCCAGGGCATAGCCGACGGCCAGGGCGATGACGATGGCGCAACTGCGCATCCACACCAGCGGAATGCGGTTGAGTACGACGATGATCGCCAGCACCACGCCGGACAGCAGCAGGTTCTCGCCGTTGGCGAAGGTGCCGTTGCCCATCGCGGCGAAACCGCCGCCCATGCTGATCAGGCCGACCTTGATCAGGGTCAGGCCGATCATCAGCACGACGATGCCGGTGACCAGCGGGGTGATCAGGCGTTTGACGAACGGCAGGATGCGCGAGATGCCCATTTCCACGAACGAACCGGCGATGACCACGCCGAAGATCGCCGCCATCACCGCTTCCACCGGCGTGCCTTGCTTGACCATCAGTGCGCCGCCGGCGATCAGCGGGCCGACGAAGTTGAAGCTGGTGCCCTGGACGATCAGCAGCCCGGCGCCGAACGGCCCGAAGCGGCGGCACTGGACGAAGGTGGCGATGCCGGAGATGACCAGCGACATGGACACGATCAGGTTGGTATCGCGGGCCGACACGCCCAGCGCCTGGCAGATCAGCAGCCCCGGGGTGACGATCGGCACGATGATCGCCAGCAGGTGCTGCAACGCGGCCAGCAGGCCGATCAACAGGCGGGGCCGGTCTTCCAGGCCAAGCACCAGTTCATTGGCCTGCGCCGGTGCGCCGGGACCTTGTTCGATTGAGCTCATGGACGTTCTGCCCCAGGAAAAAAAGGAGCGCATTCTACGGGGGCGGGGCGGTTTGGGGTAGTGCGGGTTCGGCACCGTTTTGCGGCTCTTCGCACCGAACCGTCGGCAAGGACCGCGCGGCGGTCCTGTCAGCACCACAACCAAGCACCCCGCACCACCCTGCAGCAGGGTGGTGATCTTTCCTACAGCCAGTGCTCCGATAACCTCTTGATCTGCAAGCTATTCCTTCACTTGGCCCGACCTTTGCTCCAGCCGAATCCAAACTTGGATACAAGATGGAGTACCCCCATGCAATCCCTTCCTCTGCGAACCCTCGGCTGGACTCTCGGTGATTGGCAGCACGCCTACGCAAGCGGCGACCTGACCCCGGACTATCTTTTCGAACTGCTGCAACAGTTCCCCGACAGCGACCCGGCGTGGATCACCCGGGTGTCGCCGGAACAGTTGAACGCGCGCCTCGCGGGCCTGGCCGCGCAACGGGCGGCGGTGGACGGCGACCTGGCGAAGCTGCCGCTGTACGGGGTGCCGTTTGCGGTCAAGGACAACATCGATGCCGCCGGTTGGCCGACCACCGCCGCGTGCCCGGAATTCGCTTATGTCGCCGGCGAAGACGCCACGGTGGTCGCCCGTCTGCAGGCGGCCGGCGCGGTGTTGCTGGGCAAGACCAACCTGGACCAGTTCGCCACCGGCCTGGTGGGCACCCGCTCGCCCTACGGCGCCGTGCCCAACAGCTTCGATCCGGCCTATGTCAGCGGCGGGTCCAGTTCCGGCTCGGCGTCGGTGGTGGCGCGCGGGCTGGTGGCGTTTTCGCTGGGCACCGACACCGCGGGCTCGGGCCGGGTGCCGGCGGGGTTCAACAATATCGTCGGACTGAAGCCGACCAAGGGCCTGCTGTCGAACAAGGGACTGGTGCCGGCCTGCCGCACCCTGGACTGCATCTCGATCTTCGCCCTGACCGTGGCGGATGCCGAGCGGGTGCTGACCGTCGCCGGCGGCTTTGACGCGGGTGACGCCTACTCCCGGCGCAACCCCGGCACGGCGCCCGTGGCGATCGGCGCGACGCCACGTCTGGCGGTGCCGGATAGCCTGGAATTCTTTGGCGACCACGGCAACGAGGCGGTCTACCAGCAGTCGCTGGAGCGCCTGCGCGAACTCGGTGCGGAACTGGTGACCGTCGATTTCGCGCCGTTCCGTGAACTGGCCAGCCAGCTTTACCAAGGCCCTTGGGTCGCGGAACGCACGGTGGCGGTGTCGGCGATGCTGGCAGCGGCGCCCGAGGCGATCAACCCGGTGGTGCGCGGCATCGTCGAGAGTGGCCTCGGCTTCAGCGCCTGTGATGCCTTCCGTGCCGAGTACGCGCGGGCCGAGCTGAGCCGCGCCATCGAACTGGCCCTGGACGGCTTCGATGCGCTGGTGGTGCCGACCTCGCCGACCCTGCGCACGCTGGACGAGATGCAGGCCGAGCCGGTGCTGTTCAACAGCCAGTTCGGCACCTACACCAATTTCACCAACCTCGCCGACCTCAGCGCCCTGGCGCTGCCCGCCGGCCTGCGCGACGACGGCTTGCCCGCGGGCATCACCTTGATCGCGCCGGCCTGGCACGACCACGCCCTGGCTTCGTTGGGCAAGCGCTGGCAACAGGCGTTGGCGCTGCCGCTCGGCGCCACCGGCCGCGCCCTGCCGCCTGCCGCGCCGGCCGTGCAGGCGCCGGGTTGCGTGCGTCTCGCGGTAGTGGGCGCGCACCTCACCGGCATGCCGCTGAACTTCCAGTTGCTGACCCGCGACGCGGTGCTGGTGGAGCAAACCCTGACCAGCGCCGACTACCGCCTGTACGCGCTGCCCGGCACCGTGCCGCCCAAGCCGGGCCTGGCGCGCAGCGCCGACGGCAGCGGCAGCCCGATCATCGTCGAGGTCTGGGATATCCCGCTGGCGCGCTTCGGTGAGTTCGTCGCGGAGATTCCACTACCCTTGGGCATCGGCAATGTGCAACTGAACGACGGTCGCTGGGTGAAAGGATTCATCTGCGAGGCCTGGGCGCTGGAAAGCGCCGAGGACATCACTGCCTTTGCCGGATGGCGCGCTTTTGTCGCCAGCCGCAAACCCGCTTAAGGAGAGAGCGCAATGTTCCATACCGTCCTGATCGCCAACCGTGGCGAAATCGCCGTCCGTGCCATTCGCACCTTGAAAAAACTCGGGGTGCGCAGTGTCGCGGTGTATTCCGAGGCCGACCGCAACGCCCAGCATGTCCGCGATGCCGACCTCGCCATCGCCCTGGGCGGCGAGAAAGCCGCCGACAGTTACCTGCGTGCCGAACGCATTCTTGAAGCCGCCCGTGAAAGCGGCGCCCAGGCCATCTATCCGGGCTATGGCTTTCTTTCGGAAAGCGCCGAGTTCGCCGAGGCCTGCGAGGCCGAGGGCATCGCCTTTATCGGCCCGACCGCGTTGCAGATTCGCGAGTTCGGCCTCAAGCACCGTGCCCGTGAACTGGCGGCGCTGGCCGGCGTACCGATGGCGCCCGGCACTGGGTTGCTCGACAGCCTCGACGACGCTTTGCAGGCCGCGCAGCGCATCGGTTACCCGGTGATGCTGAAAACCACCGCTGGCGGAGGCGGCATCGGCCTGACCCGTTGCGCCGACGCCGCCGCGCTGGCCAGCGCCTACGACAGCGTCAAGCGCATGGGCGAGCAGTTCTTCAGTGATGCCGGGGTGTTTCTGGAGTGCTTTGTCGATCAGGCGCGGCATGTCGAGGTGCAGATTTTCGGCGACGGCCAGGGCCGCGTGGTGGCCCTCGGCGAGCGCGACTGCTCGTTGCAGCGGCGCAATCAGAAAGTGGTGGAAGAAACCCCGGCGCCGAACCTGCCACAGGCGACCCGCGAGCGCCTGCATGCCGCCGCGGTGAAGCTCGGCGAGTCGGTGGCCTACCGCAGCGCCGGCACGGTCGAGTTCATTTATGACGCCGCCCGCGACGATTTCTACTTCCTGGAGGTCAATACGCGCCTGCAGGTCGAGCACCCGGTGACCGAAATGGTCACCGGCCTGGACCTGATCGAATGCATGCTCCAGGTCGCCGCCGGCGAGGCGCTGGACTGGCCGGCGCTGCAGCGGCAACCGCAAGGCGCGGCGATCGAGGTGCGCCTGTACGCCGAAGATCCGCTGAAGAACTTCCAGCCGAGCCCGGGTGTGTTGACCGACGTGCATTTTCCGGCGGACGTGCGGATCGATACCTGGGTCAGCACCGGCAGTGAGGTCTCGGCCTTCTATGACCCGATGATCGCCAAGCTGATCGTTCACGCCGATACCCGCGAGCAGGCGATCGCCGCGATGACCGCGGCGCTGGCCGCGACCCGCCTGCACGGCATCGCCACCAACCTCGACTACCTGCGCCAGGTGGTGGCCGCGCCGCGTTTCCACAGCGGCGACGTCTGGACCCGCCTGCTCGACAGCTTCGACTATCAGCCCCAGGCCATCGAAGTGCTGGAGCCGGGCACCTATTCCAGCGTGCAGGACTTTCCCGGCCGGCTCGGCTACTGGGACATCGGCGTGCCGCCGTCCGGGCCGATGGATGATTTTGCCTTTCGCCTGGCCAACCGCATCGTCGGCAACCACGAGAGCGCCGCGGGCCTGGAATTCACCTTGCAGGGGCCGACCCTGCGTTTCCACTACGACTGCCTGATCGCCCTGACCGGCGCCGATTGCCCGGCGACCCTGGACGGCGAGGGCATCGCCTATTGGGCGCCGATCGCGGTCAAGGCCGGACAAGTGCTCAGGCTGGGTCGCGCCGCCAGTGGCTGCCGCACCTATCTGGCGGTGCGCAACGGCCTCGATGTGCCGGTCTATCTCGGCAGCCGCTCGACCTTCGCCCTCGGCCAGTTCGGCGGTCATGCCGGGCGCACCCTGCGCCCCGGCGATATCCTCAGCGTGTCCCGTCCCGAGCTGGCCGCCTGCACCACGCCGGCGCCGGTGAGCCCGCCGCAGGCGCTGGACGCCAGCCTGATTCCCGCCTACGGCCGCACCTGGCAGATCGGCGTGCTCTACGGCCCGCACGGCGCGCCGGACTTTTTCACCGAAGCATCCATCGAGGCATTCTTCGCCGCCGAATGGGAAGTGCACTACAACTCCAATCGCCTCGGCGTGCGCCTTTCCGGGCCCAAGCCGGGCTGGGCGCGGGCCGACGGTGGCGAGGCGGGGCTGCACCCGTCGAACGTGCACGATTGCGAATACGCCATCGGCGCCATCAACTTCACCGGCGACTTCCCGGTGATCCTGACCAAGGATGGCCCGAGCCTGGGCGGTTTCGTCTGCCCGGTGACCATCGCCAAGGCCGAGCTGTGGAAGGTCGGCCAGGTCAAGCCCGGCGACACCGTGCGCTTCCACCCGATCAGCTTCAAGCAGGCGCAGAGCCTGGAGCAGGCGCAACTGGGCAGCATCGCGGCGCTGGCGGCAATTGCCGCGGTGACCCTGCCGGCGCCCAGCCTGCAACCGGCCACCACGGTGTCCGCCACGGTGCTCGCCGAGCTGCCCGCCAGCGGCAAGCGCCCGCACGTCACCTATCGCCAGGCGGGCGACGCCTACGTGCTGGTGGAATACGGCGACAACGTGCTCGACCTGGCCCTGCGCCTGCGTATCCACCTGTTGATGGAAGCGCTCAAGGCCAAACCGTTGCGCGGTCTGGAAGAGCTGGCGCCGGGGGTGCGCTCGCTGCAACTGCGCTACAACAGCCGGCAACTGCACCAGTCGGCGTTGATTGCGCATTTGCTGGAGCTGGAGGCCGGGCTGGCGGACGTCGACGAGGTGAAAATCCCCACGCGCATCCTCCACCTGCCGATGGCCTTTGAGGACAGCGCCACCCTCGGCGCCGTGCAGCGCTACAGCGAAACCGTGCGCAGCGAAGCGCCCTGGCTGCCGAACAATGTCGACTTCATCCAGCGCGCCAACGGCCTGGCGACCCGCGAGGAGGTGCGCGACATCCTCTTCGACGCCAGTTACCTGATCCTCGGCCTGGGCGATGTTTATCTGGACGCCCCGTGCGCGGTGCCGCTCGACCCGCGCCATCGCCTGCTCAGTTCCAAATACAGCCCGGCGCGGACCTTCACCGCCGAGGGCACCGTCGGTATCGGCGGCATGTACATGTGCATCTACGGCATGGATTCCCCCGGCGGCTATCAACTGGTGGGACGGACCCTGCCGATCTGGAACCGCTTTTCGCGCAACGCCCAGTTCAAGGACGGCCAGCCGTGGCTGCTGCACTTCTTCGACCAGGTGCGCTTCTATCCGGTCAGCGAGGCTGAACTGGACATCTTCCGCGACGCCTTCCGCGAAGGCCGTGCGCAGATCCGCATCGAGGACGCGGTGTTCGACTTCGCTGAGTACCAGCGTTTCCTCCAGGCCAATGAAGCGGCTATCACCGACTTCCAGGCGCGGCAGAAACAGGCGTTCAATGCGGAAATCGCCCGGTGGCATGAGCAGGATGATGAAGAGGCCACCGCCGCGATCCGCCCACCGCACGACGCCGATGACTACGGCGATGCCCATGTGGTCAGCGCCGACATGTGCGGCAGCGTCTGGAAAATCCTTGTGCAGCCGGGTCAGACCGTGGAGGCGGGGGCGCCGTTGATGGTCGTGGAGGCGATGAAAATGGAGCTGTCGGTGTTCGCGCCGGTCAGCGGAACGGTACGCGCCGTCCGCTGCCAGCCGGGCAAGGCGGTACTGCCCGGCGACGCATTGCTGTTGCTGGATCCCGTGGCTTGAGGACGTCTGATCATGTTACCCATCCCTGAAAAAAAGGCCGCCCGTGAGCGGCCGGAAAACCTCGCCGAAGGCATCTACCAGCAGCTCAAGGAGGACATTTTCGAATTCCGCCTGCTGCCGGGCGATCGCTTCAGCGAAGGCGATGTTGCCAAGCGCCTGGCCGTCAGCCGCACGCCGGTGCGTCAGGCGCTCTACCACCTGGAACGCGAGGGTTATCTGGAGGTGCATTTTCGCAGCGGCTGGCAGGTCCGGCCGTTCGACTTCGCGCGGTTTGAGGAACTGTATGACTTGCGCATCGTTCTGGAACTGGCCTCGGTTCGCCATCTGTGCGGGCTGGAGGTCGAACTGGCCGGGCACCTGGAGCATCTGGTGAACATCTGGCTGGTCGAAGAGGGCCAGCGTTTGCAGGATGGCCGCGCGGTGTCACGCCTGGACGAGGAATTCCACTGCGCGCTGGTGGCCGCCACCGGCAACCGGGAAATGGCCCGGGTGCACCGCGAAGTGACCGAGCAGATCCGCATCATCCGGCGTCTGGATTTCACCCAGTCGCCGCGGGTGTCCGCCACCTACGAGGAGCATGGCGACATCCTCGACGCGATCCTCCAGCGTCGCGGCGAACAGGCTTGCCAGTTGCTGCGCGCGCACATCGAAGTGAGCAAGGCGGAAGTGCGCAAGATCACCTTGCACATGCTGCACAGCGCGCGGCAGCGGTTGGCGATGAAGGTGGTGGGCGGCGGTTAGGTGCGGCCGGATCGCGAGCAAGCTCGCTCCTACGGGGATGTTGTAGGAGCGAGCTTGCTCGCGATCAGCGCCGAAGCGGTCTCAGGACCCAGCGTTCTGCACCGTCACCGCCGACCCGGCGCCGTCTCCCGAGCGCCGCAGCACATGCAGCACCGCCAGCGCCGCGACCACCAGGCCCGGCGAGGCCGCCAGCAACACCCCGGCAATCGCGAGCAAGCTCGCTCCTACGGAGATGTTGTAGGAGCGAGCTTGCTCGCGATCAGCGTCGAAGCGGTCTCAGGACCCAGCGTTCTGCACCGGCACCGCCGACCCGGCGCCCTCTCCCGAGCGCCGCAGCACATGCAGCACCGCCAGCGCCGCGACCACCAGGCCCGGCGATGCGGCCAGCAACACGCCGGCAGTTCCGGCGCCCGCCGCCAGGATCTGCCCGGCCGCCAACGGCCCGCTGACTGAACCCAGGCGACCGATGGCGACCGCCGCGCCAACACCGGTGGCGCGCACGGCGGTCGGGTAAAGCGGCGGCGCCAGGGCGTAAAGCACCAGTTGCGCCGCCAGCACGAACAGCCCGGCGGCGAAGCCGGCGATGGCCATGGCGGTCACGCCCACCGCCAGGCCCAGGCCGGCCAGTGCCGCCAGCAGTCCAGCGTAGATGCACAGTGTGACCCGCACCGGGTTGCCGCGGTCCAGCAGCACGCCGCCCAGCAGCGAGCCGACCGCTCCGCCGATGTTGAAGAGCATCTGCACCAGCCCGGCTTCAGGCTTGCTGAAGCCCTGGCCGATCAGCAGTGACGGCAGCCAGTTGAGCAGCATGTACATCACGGTCAGGGTGAAGAAGTAACTCAGCCACAACATCAGCGTGGCGCTGCCGCGGCCGTCGCCGAACAGCGCGGTCGAGGTGGACGGCCGTTCCACCGGGCCGGCGGCACGCTGGAACGCACTCGATTCCGGCAGCAACACCAGCATCAGCGGCACGGCCAGCAAGGGCGCCAGGCCGCCAATAATGAACGTCATTTGCCAGTGGTCGTGGGCGAACATTGCCACCACTGCGGCCAGGGCGCCGCCCAGGGGGACACCGGAATACATGATGCTGATGGCGGTGCTGCGGCGTTTTTCACCCACCGCCTCGGCGCACAGGGCGATGAGGTTGGGCAGGGCGGCGCCGAGGCCCAGGCCGGTCATCAGGCGCGCCAACAGCAACTGGCTGTAGTCGCCGACATAGGCCGTCCACAGGGAAAACACGCCGAACAGGATGACCGCGGCCACCAGCACTTTCTTGCGCCCGATACGGTCGGCCAGCCAGCCGCCGAAGAAGGCGCCCGGCAACAGGCCGATGATGCTCGCGCTGAACACCCAGCCGAGCATCTTCGGATCGAGTTCGAAACTCTGGCGCAGACCGGCGGCTGCGGTGCCGGCCGATTGCAGATCGAAACCTTCGATCAGCGCGACGATGAAACACAAAGCGATTGTCAGCGTCGGACGACGCGATGAAGTGTCCATGGCATGGCCTCATTTCTTGTTGTTGTTTTGCTGCGTCGGTGATGTCCAACGCGAAAATAAGATTAACAAATATAACTAAATTTACAGCGCTTTTTTTCGCTGGCCTTTTAGCATCTGAAAGCGCTGTGCTAGACGCGCCGGGTAGGGGAAAGCAGCCTGCTCTGTACGAGATAGTTAATAAAATTAATGTTCGATTATCGGTCATTGGCCGTTGACGAGGCCTCAAGGGCTTTCCATTCTCCGCTGCGAGACGGCGCCTGACACGCTGTCTCGATGCCAAAAAAACAACAACAAGAGTGGACAACCCAACATGCATGAATGCGTTCGTGACACCCGCGCTACGCCCGGCTTCCGTGCGTCCGGCAGCCTCGCCCTGGCTGTCGCCCTGGCCAGCGGCCACACCATGGCCGCCGGCTTTTTTGAAGACAGCCACGCCACCCTCGGCCTGAAAAACTACTACCTCGACCGCGACTACAAGGACGGCGGCGCGAAGAGCGCGGCCCGCGAGTGGGCGCAGGGTTTCAACCTGAATATCGAGTCGGGCTTTACCGAAGGGCCGCTGGGCTTCGGCCTGGATGCCCGTGGCCTGCTGGGGGTGAAACTGGACTCGGCGCCATCGCGCAGTGGCACCGAACTGTTGCCGGTCTCGAAAAGCGACGGCGTGGCCGCCGACGACTATTCGCGGCTGGCGCTGACCGCCAAGCTGCGTTTGAGCCAGACCACGGTGAAGAGCGGCGACATCCTGATCTTCCTGCCGTTCGCCTTCGCCAGTCCCTCGCGCCTGCTGCCGCAGACCTTCCGCGGCACCACCCTGGTGTCGAAGGAGATCGACGGCCTGACGGTCAACGCCGGTTACCTCGACCGGATCAACAAGCGCGACTCCACCAGCTACGAGCGCATGGCTATCGCCTCGCCCAATGGCCGTTTCAAGGGGGCGCAAACCTCATCGCACATGGCCTATGCCGGCGCCGACTACCAGCTCAACAAGGCGTTGGGCGTGCGCCTTTATCACGCTGAACTCGAAGACCTGTACCAGCAGGACACCCTGGCCGCGCTCTACGAGCAGGGCATTGGCGACGGCACGTTCAGCGCCGACCTGCGCAGCTTCTTCAGCCGCGAAGACGGCCAGGCGCGGGCCGGCGCGGTGGACAACCGCAACCTCTCGGCGCTGCTCAGTTACCGCCTGGGTGGGCACAAACTGGGGATTGGTTACATGCACTCAACGGGCGACACCGCCACGCCTTATGTCTCGGGCACCGAGTTGATGGGCATGAGCGAGCTGACCATGAGCTCGGACTTTCTCAATGCCAAGGAACGCACCTGGCAGGCGATCTACGACTACGACTTTGTCGCGGTTGGCGTGCCGGGGCTGAAGGGGCGGCTGCGCTATGTGCGCGGGGACCATATCGAACTGGCGTCGCTCAACGCCGACGATCGCAAGGAGCGCGAGTTTCAGATGGAACTGGGTTATGTGATCCAGAGCGGGCCGTTGAAGAACGTTGGGCTGCTGGCGCGCAAGTCGATCTACCGCAACGACTTCCCCACGGGTGCGGCGTTCCGCGATGAGAACCAGACCCGCTTCCTGGTCACCTACACGCTGCCGATCTGGTAAGGGGGCGTCGATCGCGGCTGAAGCCGCTCCTGCACAGTCCTCGCCAGTCAGCGGATTCCTGCTACTGATAAACCTTCTTCAACAACCGCAACAGCTCCGCGCGCTCGGCATCGTCGAGCGCCGCGGTGGCGTCGTGGTCGCTGTCGGAGGCGATCTGCTTGAGGTCCTTGAGCAGCGTCTCGCCGCTCTTGCTCAGGAAGATGCCGTAGGAGCGCTTGTCCGGTTTGCAGCGGATGCGCACCGCCAGCGCGCGTTCTTCCAGCTTGTTCAGCAGCGGCACCACCTGCGGCGGTTCGATGGCCAGGGCGCGGGCCAGGTCGGCCTGCATCAGCCCGGGATTCTGTTCGATGATCGCCAGCGCGGAAAACTGCGCCGGGCGCAAATCATGCACCGCCAGGCGGCTGATCAGGTTCTGGAACAGCTTCAACTGGGCTCGGCGCAGGGCATAACCGATCAGGTCTTCGAGGGACGCATCCAGCGCCGCAGCGGGGGCATCGGACTCGGGGAGGGTGTCGGTTTTGCGGGCGGACCTTGCCATCGGGAAGCAGACTCCTTGAACCATGGATAAGAAAATTACCTAGTCTGCCTGCATGAGCCGCATCTGGCTAGCCAGGATTTGTCGAGGGGCGAGCCCGAGGTGGCGGCAAGAAAGATAATTTTCATAATAGTTAATTGACATAACTAATTTGCTCCATTAGCTTGCTGAACATCGCCCACGAACAACAAGAGTGCAAACACATGAGCAACTACGAAGGCCGCTGGACCACCGTCAAAGTCGAACTGGAATCCGGTATCGCCTGGGTCACCCTGAACCGCCCGGAAAAGCGCAACGCCATGAGCCCGACCCTCAACCGCGAGATGGTCGACGTGCTGGAAACCCTGGAGCAGGATCCCGAAGCCGGCGTGCTGGTGCTGACCGGTGCTGGCGAAGCCTGGACTGCAGGCATGGACCTCAAGGAATACTTCCGCGAAGTGGACGCCGGCCCGGAAATCCTCCAGGAAAAAATCCGCCGCGAAGCCTCGCAATGGCAATGGAAACTGCTGCGCATGTACACCAAGCCGACCATCGCCATGGTCAACGGCTGGTGCTTCGGTGGCGGCTTCAGCCCGCTGGTGGCCTGTGACCTGGCGATCTGCGCCGACGAAGCCACGTTCGGCCTGTCGGAAATCAACTGGGGCATCCCGCCGGGCAACCTGGTGAGCAAGGCCATGGCCGACACCGTGGGCCATCGCCAGTCGCTGTACTACATCATGACCGGCAAGACCTTCGGCGGGCCGAAAGCTGCCGAGATGGGCTTGGTCAACGAAAGCGTGCCGCTGGCGCAACTGCGCGAAACCACCCGTGAACTGGCGCTGAACCTGCTGGAGAAAAACCCGGTGGTCCTGCGCGCCGCCAAGCATGGCTTCAAGCGCTGCCGCGAGCTGACCTGGGAGCAGAACGAAGACTACCTGTACGCCAAGCTCGACCAGTCCCGCCTGCTGGACACCGAAGGCGGCCGCGAGCAGGGCATGAAGCAGTTCCTCGACGACAAGAGCATCAAGCCGGGCCTGCAAGCCTACAAGCGTTGATGCCGATGGGCGGCGTTTGTGCGACGCCGCCCGTTTCTGCCAGCCTTCGATGATTCCCGATAACGACAAGAAAGAGGAATGAGCATGTTGCAGGTGCCTTTACTGATAGGCGGGCGGTCGTGCCCCGCCAGTGATGGACGGACGTTCGAGCGGCGCAATCCGGTAACCGGCGAGCTGGTGTCGCAGGTCGCTGCCGCCACCCTCGAGGATGCCGACGCCGCGGTCGCCGCTGCCCACGCTGCATTCCCGGCCTGGGCGCAACTGGCGCCCAACGAACGGCGCAGCCGCCTGCTGGCGGCGGCCGACGCCTTGCAGGCCCGCACCGCCGAATTCATCACCGCCGCCGGCGAGACCGGGGCCATGGCCAACTGGTACGGCTTCAACGTCAAGCTGGCCGCCGGCATGCTGCGCGAAGCCGCGTCCATGACCACCCAGATCACCGGCGAGGTGATCCCCTCCGATGTGCCCGGCAGTTTCGCCATGGCCGTGCGCGCCCCGTGTGGCGTGGTGCTGGGCATTGCGCCGTGGAACGCGCCGGTGATTCTCGCCACCCGCGCCATCGCCATGCCGCTGGCCTGCGGCAATACCGTGGTGCTCAAGGCGTCGGAACTCAGCCCCGCCGTACACCGGCTGATCGGCCAGGTGCTGCAGGATGCCGGCCTTGGCGATGGCGTGGTCAACGTCATCAGCAACGCCCCGGCTGACGCGCCGGCGATTGTCGAACGGCTGATCGCCAACCCCGCCGTGCGCCGGGTCAATTTCACCGGCTCGACCCATGTCGGGCGTATCGTCGGCGAACTGGCGGCGCGGCACCTGAAGCCGGCGCTGCTGGAACTGGGCGGCAAGGCACCGTTCCTGGTGCTGGACGACGCCGACCTGGACGCCGCCGTCGAGGCCGCGGCCTTCGGCGCCTACTTCAACCAGGGGCAGATCTGCATGTCCACCGAGCGCCTGGTGCTGGACAACCGTATCGCCGACGCCTTCGTCGACAAGCTCGCGGCCAAGGTCGCGGGGTTGCCGGCCGGTGATCCGAAAGACCCGACCTCGGTGCTCGGTTCACTGGTGGACAGCGGCGCCGGCGAGCGGATCAAAGCGCTGATCGATGACGCTGTGCAGAAGGGCGCGCGGCTGGTCTGCGGCGGCCAACTGGACGGCAGCATCCTGCAGCCGACCCTGCTCGACAACGTTGACGCGAGCATGCGCCTGTACCGCGAAGAGTCCTTCGGGCCGGTGGCGGTGGTGCTGCGCGGCGACGGCGACGAAGCCCTGCTGGCCCTGGCCAATGATTCGGAATTCGGCCTCTCGGCGGCGATCTTCAGCCGCGACACCTCGCGGGCGCTGGTCCTGGCCCAGCGCGTCGAATCGGGCATCTGCCATATCAACGGGCCGACCGTGCACGACGAGGCGCAGATGCCGTTCGGCGGCGTGAAATCCAGCGGCTACGGCAGCTTCGGCAGCCGCACGGCCATCGACCAGTTCACCCAACTGCGCTGGATCACCTTGCAGCATGGCCCGCGGCACTACCCGATCTGACACGTCGAGCAACACCCGCCGCCTGGCGCATCCGGGCGGCGGCACGACAGACAACAAGAACAAGGAGCAACCTGCGTGAATTCCGAAGCCAGCCCACGGACGAACGCCCGTGCCGAAATGCCGCGCTACCGGCAGGTGTCCATCGGTCATCCCGAAGTGGCGGTGAGCGAGGTGGACGGCGTCCTGCGCATGCGTGCCATCGAACCCCTCGCGCCGCTCCCCGCGCGCCTGCTTGACCGCCTGCTGCACTGGGCCGAGGTGCGTCCGCAACAGACCTTTATCGCTGCCCGCCAGGGCGACGGCGCCTGGCGCGAGATCAGCTACGCCGAGATGCTCGGGCAGGTGCGGGCGATCGCCGCCGGCTTGCTGGACTTCGGCTTGTCCGCCGAGCGGCCGCTGGCGATTCTCTCGGGCAACGATATCGAGCACCTGCAGATTGCCCTCGGCGCCATGTACGCCGGCATTCCGTATTGCCCGGTGTCGCCGGCCTACGCCTTGCTGTCCCAGGATTTCGCCAAGCTGCGGCATGTCTGCGACGTGCTGACGCCGGGCCTGGTGTTCGTCACCGACAGCCAACCGTTCCAGCGCGCCATCGACGCAGTGCTGGACGAATCCGTCGCAGTGATCAGCGTGCGCGGCACGGTGCCAGGCCGGCGTACGGTGGATTTCGCCAGCCTGCTGCAAAGCGGCGACCTGACCAAAGCCGATGCCGCCTTCGCCGCCACCGGCCCCGACACCATCGCCAAATTCCTCTTCACCTCCGGCTCGACCAAACTGCCGAAGGCGGTGATCACCACCCAGCGCATGCTCTGCGCCAACCAGCAGATGCTGTTGCAGACCTTCCCGGTGTTCGCCGAGGAGCCGCCGGTGCTGGTGGACTGGCTGCCGTGGAACCACACCTTCGGTGGCAGCCACAACCTCGGCATCGTCCTGTACAACGGCGGCAGCTTCTACCTCGACGGCGGCAAGCCGACGCCCCAGGGCTTCGCCGAAACCCTGCGCAACTTGCGCGAGATTTCCCCCACGGCCTACCTCACCGTGCCCAAGGGCTGGGAGGAACTGGTCAAGGCGCTGGAGCAGGACCGCGAGTTGCGCGACTGTTTCTTCGCCCGCATGAAGCTGTTCTTCTTCGCCGCCGCGGGCCTGTCGCAAAGTGTCTGGGACCGCCTCGACCGGGTCGCCGAAGCGCATTGCGGCGAACGCATCCGCATGATGGCCGGCCTCGGCATGACCGAAGCCTCGCCGTCCTGCACCTTCACCACCGGGCCGCTGTCCATGGCCGGCTACATCGGCCTGCCGGCGCCGGGTTGCGAAGTGAAGCTGGTGCCGGTGGGCGACAAACTGGAAGGGCGTTTCCGCGGCCCGCACATCATGCCCGGCTACTGGCGCGCGGCGCAGCAGACTGCCGAGGTGTTCGACGAGGAAGGTTTCTATTGCTCGGGCGACGCCCTGAAGCTCGCCGACCCACGGCAGAGCCAGCTTGGTCTGATGTTCGACGGGCGCATTGCCGAAGACTTCAAGCTGTCTTCCGGGGTCTTCGTCAGCGTCGGTCCGCTGCGCAACCGCGCGGTGCTGGAAGGCTCGCCTTATGTGCAAGACATCGTGGTCGCCGCGCCGGACCGTGAATGCCTGGGCATTCTGGTGTTTGCGCGGTTGCCGGAGTGTCGGCAACTGGCCGGGTTGGGGGAGGGCGCGAGTGACGCCGAGGTGCTCGGCAGCGCGGCGGTGCGCACCTGGTTCGCCGGCTGGCTGGAGCGGCTGAACCGCGACGCCCAAGGCAACGCCAGCCGCATCGAATGGCTGGCGCTGATGGAAGAAGCACCGTCGATCGACCTCGGCGAAATCACCGACAAGGGCTCGATCAACCAGCGCGCCGTGTTGCAGCGCCGTGCGGCGCGGGTCGAGGCGCTGTACCGCGGCGAGGACGCGAGCATGCTTCGCGCCCAGGTGCGGCCATGAGCGGCGGCGGGCTGTGCAGCCGCTTCGAGGACGCGGCGATTGTCGAGATCGTGCGCACGCCGTGGACCGATCTTGGCGGCGCGCTGGCGCAGGTGTCGCCCATCGACCTCGGCATCAAGGCCGGGCGTGAAGTGCTGGCCCGCGCCGGGGTCGATCCGGCCACGGTGGACAGCGTGCTCGGCGGCAGCATGGCCCAGGCCAGCTTCGACGCCTACATGCTGCCGCGGCATATCGGCCTGTACAGCGGCGTGCCGCAAAGCGTACCGGCGCTGGCCGTGCAACGTATCTGCGGCACCGGCCTGGAACTGCTGCGCCAGGCCGGCGAGCAATTGCACAGTGGCGTGGAGCAGGTGCTGTGCGTGGGCGCCGAATCCATGTCGCGCAATCCGATTGCCGCCTACGAGCACCGCGGCGGTTTCCGTCTCGGCGCGCCCGTGGGCTTCAAGGATTTTCTCTGGGAAGCGCTATACGACCCGGCGGCCGGGGTGGACATGATCGGCACCGCGGAAAACCTCGCCCGCGAGTACGGCCTGAGCCGCGACGTCGTGGATGCCTGGGCCCTGCGCAGCCATCAGCGCGCCCTGGAAGCCCAGGCGGCGGGCTGGTTCGACGAGGAAATCGTCAGCGTCCGCAGCGAAACCTTCGAAGCCGAAGAGTGCCTGCCGCGCAGCATCGAGCTGCCTCGCGGTGTCAGCGTGGTGGATCGCGACAGCCATCCACGGCCCACCGACAGCGCCGCCCTGGCTCGCCTTCGCGCAGTACACAGCGGTGGCGTGCAGACCGCCGGCAACAGTTGCGCGGTGGTGGACGGCGCGGCGGCGGCGCTGGTCTGTCGTTATTCCGCCTGTTCCACACTACCGCTGGCACGGCTGCTGATGGTCACGGCGGTGGGGGTTGCGCCGGGCACCATGGGCATCGGCCCGGCGCCGGCGATTCGCCTGCTGCTGGAGCGCAGCGGTTTGCGCCTGGAGCAGATCGACCGCTTCGAAATCAACGAGGCCCAGGCCGCCCAGGTGCTGGCCGTGGTTCAGGCGCTGGAGCTGGACCCGCAGCGGCTGAACGTGCACGGCGGCTCCATCGCCCTCGGCCATCCGCTGGCAGCCACCGGCCTGCGCCTGGTGCAGACCCTGGCCCGGCAACTGCGCCGCGACAACCTGCGCTATGGCATCGCTGCCGCCTGTATCGGCGGCGGGCAGGGCATGGCGCTGCTGATCGAAAACCCGCACTTCAAAGGATGAGGTCACGCATCGCCTACAAGGCGCCGTTGGGCGATATGCAATTCGTGCTGCAACACTGGCTGCGGGTCGAGCAAGACTGGCAGGCGCTGCCGGCCTACGCCGAGGTCGATCTGGAACTGGCGATGCAGGTGCTGGAAGAAGCCGCGCGTTTTACCGGCGAAGTGCTGGCGCCGTTGAACGGGCCGGGTGATCGCCAGGGCTGCCGCTTCAGCGACGGTGAAGTGCACACGCCCGAGGGCTTCGCCGCCGCGTATCGTGCCTACGTCGACGGCGGCTGGCCGGCGCTGGCCTGCGATCCGCAGTTGGACGGTCAAGGCCTGCCGCAGGTGCTCGATGCGGCCCTGCAGGAAATGCTCTACGCCAGCAACCACGCCTGGGCCATGTACACCGGCATCGCCCACGGCGCTTACCTGTGCCTCAAGACCCACGCCTCGGCGGCGCTTCAGCAGCGTTACCTGCCGGGCATCATCAGGGGCGAAATGCTGCCGACCATGTGCCTGACCGAGCCCCAGGCTGGCAGCGATATCGGCCTGCTGCGCAGCCGCGCCGAGCCCCTGGCCGATGGCAGCTACAGCGTCAGCGGCAACAAGCTGTTCATCTCCGGCGGCGAACACGACCTGACCCACGACATCCTGCATCTGGTGCTGGCGCGTTTGCCGGATGCACCGCAAGGCAGTCGCGGGCTGTCCTTGCTGCTGGTGCCTAAATGGCTCGACGACGGCCAGCGCAACAGCGTTTATTGCGACGGCTTGGAACACAAACTGGGCATTCGCGGCAGCGCCACCTGCGCGTTGCGTTTCGATCAGGCCAAGGGCTGGCTGGTGGGCGAGGCCCACGGCGGGCTGGCGGCGATGTTCGTGATGATGAATTCGGCGCGGCTGCATGTCGGCCTGCAAGGGCTCGGGCATGCCGAAGCAGCCTGGCAGAGCGCTCGCGACTATGCCCTGGAGCGCCGGCAGATGCGCGCGCCGCGTCGTCCCGAACAGGTGCCGGCCGCGGATGCCGATCCGATCCACCTGCACCCGGCGATGCGCCGCATCCTGCTGGAACTGCGGGTGCGCAGCGAAGGCATGCGTGCCCTTGGTTACTGGGCGGCGCACTGGCTGGATATCGCCAGCGAATCCGCCGACCCGGCGCAGCGCGCCAAGGCCGGGCAACTGGCCGCGTTGCTTACGCCGATCGTCAAAGCCAGTTTTACCGAACAGGGTTTCAGCCTCGCGAGCAAGGCGCTGCAGGTGTTTGGCGGTTATGGCTACACGGGTGAATTCCCCATTGAGCAGACCTTGCGCGACAGCCGCATTGCGATGATCTACGAGGGCAGCAACGAGATTCAGGCCAACGATCTGCTGCTGCGCAAAGTACTGGGCGATGGCGGTGAGGTGTTCGCCGTGCTGCTGGCTGAGTTGCGTGCTGAGGTCGCGGCGGGGCGGGCGTCCGGTGTGGCGTTTTCCGATGCTTTGGGTGAGGTGTGCGAGCGGCTTGAAACGTTGCTGCCTGAGGTTCGAGCGTTTAGTGCTGAAGACAGTGAATACCCGTACCGCGCCGCCGGTGATTTTCTCCAGCTCTGCGCCACCAGCCTGCTGGCGTTCGCCTGGGCGCGCAGTGCCCGCTGCGTGGCGGGGTTGGCGGAGGATGATCCGTTGCGTCGGGAAAAGCTGGAAAGTGCGGGGTTCTGTTTTGATTATCTGTTGCCGGATTTTGATCGGCAGCTTGCCGGGGTTCGGGCGGCGCGGTTGCCGTTGCCGTTTGTTGGAGGAGAGTGAGTTTTCAGCGTCCTTGAGATCGAGCACCGCTTACGCGGCGCATCGCGAGCAAGCTCGCTCCTACACTGTGGTCCAGGCGTTTTGTAGGAGCGAGCTTGCTCGCGATGCGCCGCGGAGGCGGCGCTCGATCTTGAGAACGCTGAAAAACACCCGGCCACCCCCATCCAGCTATCCACAACCCGCATGGCAACCTTGCAGAAATCGGTGAGCTCCCAGCTTCAGGCCCGGTGCTATAGTCTGCCACCCGGCTTGGCCAAGCTGCCCGAACCCGCATTCCAGAGGAGCGCCTGTGAGCACCTTTACCTATACGGTCAGCCCCGATGTCTTTGACGATCACCCCGACTACCGCCGTGGCGTGGTGGTCTTCCGCAACCTCGACAACACCCTCCCCGACGCCGAGCTGACCGCGCTGTTGCGCGCCACCGAGCAAGCACTGCGCGAGCGGGTCACTGGCAATCCCGCCGACTACCCGCAGATCGCCGCCTGGCGCGAGGCCTATCGCCGTTTCGGCGCCAAACCCTCGGAGCACCGCAGCGCCATCGAAGCCCTCGCGCGCCGGGTACTCAAGCCCGACAACCTGCCGGACATCAACCCGCTGGTGGATATCGGCAACCTGTTGTCCCTGCGCTATGTGCTGCCCGCTGGCGTGCACCCGATCGGCCCGCAATCGAAGGCGATCGAACTGCGCAAGACCGTGGCCGCCGACCGCTTTCTGGTGGACGCCGCCGCCGAGCCGGAAACCATCGCGCCCGGCGAAATCGTCCTGGCCGCCGGCACGCGGGTGCTGACCCGGCGCTGGACCTGGCGCCAGGCCGCCGATACCCGCACCCTGGCCGATACCCGCTGCGTGTTCTTCGATATCGACGGCCTGCCGCCGACCACCGCCGAGGACGTGCGTTCGGCCATGGCCGACCTGGTCGAACTGGTGGCGCGCTACTGCGGTGGCGAGTGTGTCGGCCACGCCGTGCTGCACGCCGGACAGCCGACCCTGACCCTCAGCCTCGACTGAGCCCGTCGACATGAATCCCGCCTTCAACAACCTGAGCGTGACCCAGTTGCGCGTGCTGGCGACCCTGCTGGACGTGCGCAACCTCAGTCACGCGGCGACGCGCCTGGGCGCCAGCCAGTCGGCGCTGAGCCGGCACCTGGCGCAGTTTCGCGAGGCGTTTGGCGATCCGCTGCTGGTGCGCCAGGGGCGTCAGTACATCCTCAGCGAGCGCGGGGTGGAACTGCTGGAACCGTTGAAGCAGGTGCTCGAACAGTTACAGGCGCTGGGCACGCCCTCGCGGTTCTCGCCGGCCACTTGCGAACGGCGTTTCGCCATGGCCGGCTCCGATCACGTTGCCGAGCACATCCTGCCGCAACTGCTCGCCGACCTGGCGCGGGTGGCGCCGAACGTCAGCATCGATTTCCGCCCGTGGGAGGCCAACCGTTTCGACTGGCTGGCCAGCGGCAAAGTCGACCTGGCCACCAGCATGATCGAAGACACCCCCGCCGAGTTTCATGGCCGGGTGATCGGCGAGGACGTCGCCGTGTGCTGCATGCGCAGCGATCATCCGCTCGCGGCGCAGACGCAGTTGAGCCTGGAGCAGTTTCTGGACTGGCCGCATTTGAAGATCAGCACCGGCGGCGACAAGGACAGCTTCGTCGATGCCTACCTGCGCAAGCACAACCTGCACCGCGACCTGAAACTCACGGTGCCGTATTACTCGGCGGCGCTGGCGGTGATCCAGCGCAGCGACATGCTGCTGATGCTGCCCGAGCATATCGCCCGCAAATGGGTCGAGCAGGCCGACGTTTGCTGGCGCCCGCTGGCATTCGTCCGCCATCCGTTCCGTTATTGGGTGGTCTGGCACAGCCGCACCCATAGCTCGGCGGAACAGCAGTGGTTCCGCACTTTCGTTTATGAGCATTGCCGTGGCTCGCAGTTTCTCAGCCCCGGCGAACAACTTCCGGTGTATCCGGCGTGAACAATCCGGCATTCGCATAGTTGCCATTCACTCTGGCTGGATGTTCATTTCCAGCATTGCTGATAACGTGAATGCCATCGAAGTAACCAAGCAACTTCGAGCACAAAAACACAACATCAACTTTTAACTTCACCTGCCGAACTATCGTCGGGCGCCGGGTCGTGCCGTGTCCGAAAAACAATATGGATAATAAAACGATGAGCAGAGCCACTCCTACGGATCACGCGTTATCGCGGGGTTTGTCCAATCGTCATATTCAAATGATCGGACTCGGCGGTGCCATTGGCACCGGATTGTTTCTCGGCAGTGCCGGGGTCATGAAGCTGGCGGGCCCTGGCTTGTTGCTGGGGTATGCCGTGGCCGGGCTGATCGCGTTCCTGATCATGCGCCAACTGGGGGAAATGCTGGTGGACGAGCCGGTGTCCGGTTCGCTGAGCCATTTCTCGACTAAATACTGTTCGCCCTTCGTCGGTTACCTCGCCGGCTGGAACTACACTGCCGGCTACATCCTGGTGGGCATGGCGGAACTGACCGCCGTCGGCAAGTACGTGCAGTTCTGGTGGCCGGACGTGCCCACCTGGGCCTGCGCCGCGTTCTTTTTCGTGCTGATCAACGGCCTCAATCTGCTGGCGGTGAAAGTCTACGGCGAGGCGGAATTCTGGTTCGCGGTGATCAAGGTGACGGCGGTGCTGATGATGATCGCCCTCGGCGGCTGGCTGCTGTTCGGCCCGACACCGCCGCCGACGGCTGCGGTCAGCAACCTGTGGAGCCACGGTGGTTTCCTGCCCAACGGCATCAGCGGGCTGATTCTCGCGTTGCCGCTGATCATGTTCGCCTTTGGCGGGCTGGAGTTCATCGGCTTTACCGCCGGCGAAGCACGCGATCCATCGAAGACCATTCCCAGCGCGATCAACAAGGTGCTGCACCGCATCGGCCTGTTCTACATCGCCGCCCTGGCGGTGTTGCTGGCGCTGACGCCGTGGGATGACCTGGTGGCTTCGCTGTCCGCCGGCGGCGATCCGTACAGCGCCAGCCCGTTCGTGAAAATCCTCGACCTGCTGGGCATCGGCGCGGCGGCCCATGTCCTTAATCTGGTGGTGCTGACCGCCGCGCTGTCGGTCTACAACGCCGTGGTCTATTGCACCGTGCGCCAGTTGCACGCCATGGCCGGGCAGGGCCATGCGCCGCGGCAACTGCTCAAGCTCAATCGCAACAATGTGCCGGTCAACGCGCTGATCGTGACGGCGGCGATTACAGCCCTGGCGGTGCTGCTCAACTGGTTGTCGCCCAACGGCACGCTGGAAGCCTTGATGGCACTGGTGGTTGCCACCACCATCATGAACTGGATGCTCACCAGTTATACCCACCTGAAGTTTCGCCGGGCCAAACAGGCGACGGGCGAGCACACGCACTATCGTTCGCCGTTGTTTCCCTTTGGCAACTATCTGTGCATCGCTTTCATCTTTTCGATCATGTTGATCATGGCGTTCATTCCGGCGATGCGTATATCGGTCTGGCTAATTCCTTTGTGGCTGATAGTTGTTTACGCCAGTTTCCGTAAATACCAATCCATCAAACCCGCCGCGCTCAACTTCGAATAATCCGCAACAGGTAATTAACAATGAAAACCGAACTTCCCGCTGTTCAGCAGCTCACGGGCGGCGATGCCCTGGTCGAGAGTTTGAAAGTGCAGGGCGTCGATACCGTATTCGCACTGCCCGGCGCGCAAATCTACGGCCTGACCGACGCCCTGGCGCGCAATGCCGACAGCATCCGCACCCTGGGTGCGCGACATGAACAGACCAGCGCCTACATGGCGTTCGGCTACGCCCGCTCCAGCGGTCGCCCCGGTGTGTTCAGCGTGGTGCCGGGGCCCGGCATTCTCAATGCCAGTGCCGCCATGCTCACCGCCCACGGCTGCAATGCGCCGGTGCTGGCGCTGACCGGTGATGTGATGAGCGGCTTCAAGGACCGTGGCCGTGGCCAGTTGCATGAGCTGCCGCGGCAACTGGAAATCCTCCAGGGCATCGGCAAATGGGCGGCGCATATCGAACAGCCGGCCGATGCGCCGTGGCAGGTGGCCCAGGCGTTCCAGGCCATGCAATCCGGGCGCCCCGGCGTGGTATCGCTGCAAGCCTCCTGGGACTTCTTCACCCGCAGCGCGGCGGTGCGCATGCAGGCGCCGCTGGCGCTGCAACCGACACCACCGGTGGACAGCGATGCCGTCGAGCGCGCGGCGAAACTGCTAAGCGCGGCCAAGGCGCCAATGATCTTCGTCGGTTCCGGAGCGCTGGAAGCCAGCGCCGAAGTCGGCCAACTGGCGGAGGTGCTGGGTGCGCCGGTGGTGAGTTTCCGTGGCGGTCGCGGCGTGGTGCCGGATGATCACCCGCTGGGCTTTACCGTTGCCGCCGGCGCCCGACTGTGGCCGCAGACCGATGTTGCCGTGGTCATCGGCTCGCGCTTCGAGCTGCTGGACATTCGTTGGCGCCATCGTCCGGCGGGGCTGAAGCTGATCCGCATCGACATCGACCCGGCCGAGGTGCGGCGCATGCCGGCCGAGGTCAACCTGCTGGCCGATGCCGGGGAGGGCGCCAGCGCCCTGGCGGAAGCCGTGCTCCGCGCCGGTCCGCCGAAGCGCCGCGACGCCGAGATTGCCGAAGCCAAGGCGGCGGCGGAACAGGCGATCCAGTGCGTGCAACCGCAGCTCGACTACCTGCGGGTGATTCGCGAGGTGCTGCCGCGTGACGGCTTCTTCGTCGAGGAAATCTCTCAGGTCGGCTTCACCTCGATCTTCGGTTTCCCGGTGTACAAACCGCGTACTTTGGTTACCTCGGGGCACCAGGGCACCCTCGGCTTCGGCTTTCCCACCGCACTCGGGGTCAAGGCCGCGCACCCGGACAAGGCGGTGGTGTCGATCTGCGGCGACGGCGGCTTCATGTTCGCCGCCCAGGAACTGGCCACGGCGGTGCAGTACCGGCTCAACCTGGTGACCATCGTGTTCAACAACAGTGCCTTCGGCAACGTCTACCGCGACCAGCAAGAGAGCTTCGCCGGTCGGCTGCTGGGCTCGGAACTGGTGAACCCGGACTTTGTGAGATTTGCCGAATCCTTCGGCGTTCAGGCGTTCCGGGTCGGCTCGCCGGCGCAACTGCGTCCCGTGTTGGAGCAGGCGTTCGCCGCCGACCGTCCGGTGCTGATCGAGGTCAGCGTGCCGCGCGGCGGCGACGCGAGCCCGTGGCCTTTCCTTCACCCCACGTTCGCTCACTGAGGAGCCCCTGATGTTCGAACATGTCGAGATATACCCCGGCGACCCGATCCTGTCGTTGATGGACGATTACCAGCGCGATCCGCGGGCCGGAAAGGTCAACCTGAGCATCGGCTTCTACTACGACGAGTACGGCGAAGTGCCGGTGCTGCCGTCGGTACGCCGGGCCAAGGCGTTGCTGGACGCACGGGCGGAAAGCGCCAACCTGTACCTGCCCATGGACGGCCATCCGGGATTCCGCGAAGCGGTGCAGGGCTATCTGTTCGGCGACCTTGATGGCGTCGACAGCGAGCGCATCGTCACCCTGCAAAGCGTCGGTGGTTCGGGCGCGCTGCGGGTCGGCGCGGACTTTCTCAAGCGCTACTACCCGCAGTCGCAGGTGTGGGTCAGCGACCCGACCTGGGACAACCACTTGGCGATTTTCCAGGGCGCCGGTTTCGCGGTGAACCGCTACCCGTACCTGGACGCCAGCGGTCAGGCGGTCGACTTCGCGGCCATGCTGGACGTGTTCGGCAAACTGCCGGCCCACAGCATCGTGTTGCTGCACGCCTGCTGTCACAACCCCACCGGCGTCGACCTCACGCCAGCGCAGTGGCAGCGCTTGTACGCGCTGTTCCGCGAGCGGTCGCTGATCCCGTTTCTCGACGCCGCCTACCTGGGGCTGGGGGAGGGGCTGGACGCGGACACCTACGCGATCCGCGCGCTGGCCCGCAGCGGTATCACCGGACTGGTGAGCAACTCGTTTTCCAAGGTGTTTTCGCTGTATGGCGAGCGGGTCGGTTCGCTGTCGGTGGTGTGCAAGGACGGCGAGATTGCCCGGCGCGTAGCCGGCCAGTTGAAGGGCACGGTGCGCACCAACTACTCCAACCCGCCACGGCATGGCGCGGAGCTGGTGGCGACGATTTTCGGCGATGCCGAACTGACGGCGCTGTGGCGGCAGGAACTGGACGCCATGCACGCGCGGATGGTGGGCATGCGCCAGGCGCTGTTCGATGAAGTGCGGCGTATCGATGCGCGCCGGGAGGTGGGTTACCTGCTGCGCCAGAAAGGCATGTTCAGCTACACCGGGCTGAGCGCCGACGCTGTCGATCGCATTCGCGAGCAGCATGGGGTGTACCTGATTCGCAGTGGGCGGATGTGTGTCGCGGGCCTAAACCAATCCAACCTGGCGACGGTGGCCAGGGCACTTTCGGACCATTGAGAGGGCTGTTTTTTTAAGTTGCCTCTGGCGCTCTTCGGGGCGCTTTTTTTGTTCGATCGTTTATGCCGCCAGCCAATGTTTACGGGCGCGTGACGGTGTGCGAACCCTCGGATAATGGCTCGAAGCCATCCATCAAAGCCGCGAAATAGAGCCCTCAAAGTCGAGAAACATTTCACATTTACGTCAATTTATTTCGAACTTTAGCGGAGAACGGTGCTTCAAAGCGGTGCGTTCGTTAATACATTACAGTCATGGAGGCTTCCCGAATGCCCACCCGTAAATTGCTCGCACCGACCTGCATCCTGGCCCTGCTGGGCGCACCTCTGGCGGCCGTTGCCGCACCGAGCACCGACCCGCTGTTCACCCTCGGCCTGACGGGCAGCTACGACAAATTCAAGTTTGAAGGCGGTGACGAGTCCGACTCCGACCATCTCGGCCAGGGCGGCGTGTTCGCCACCTTCGGCAACAAGCTGACTGCCGAATCCGGCTTCATCTACCAAGTTGGTGCCGAAGCCAAGTACGGCAAAAAAGACGACAACAAACTCAAGGAAGCCCAGGCCGATCTCGACCTCGGCTGGCGCGCGGCGCTGGATGCGCGCAATTTCATCGACGTGACCGTGGGCGGCGGCTATGGCTGGACGCGCTTCGAGCCGGCGATCAACGACATCGACGTGGAAATCACCTCAAAATCGCCGTTCGCCAAGGCTGCGCTGGGCTACAACCACCAGTTCGACACCTCGACCCTGCGTGTCGAAGTCGGCGCCCGTCACACCATCGACGGCCGCGCCAAGCTCAAGGTCGACGACTTCGGCAGCGACACCGTGGACCTCAAGGACCGCACCAACCCGTACGCCGAAGTCAGCCTGCTGCTGAACCAGCAGGGCGGCATGCCGGTGCAGGTCGGCGCGTACTACACCCGTACCGAGTACAAGCTGGACGAAGACTCGGACGTGGCCGACAACACCAAACTCAAGCGTGACGAGTTCGGTGTGAAGGTCGGTCTGGCGTTCTAAGCGCTTGATCGGTTCGAAGGGCCGGGGCGGCCCTTCGATATCGGCAGCGGAGTGCGCCGTTACTCCGCGGTCTGCAGCGTCGCCATATCAATGACGAAGCGGTACTTCACGTCCCCCGCGATCATGCGGCTGTAGGCTTCGTTGATGGCGCGGATATCGAGCATTTCGATATCGCAGCGAATGTCATGCGTGGCACAGAAATCCAGCACCTCCTGGGTCTCGGCGATGCCGCCGATCAACGACCCGGCGATCACCCGACGCTTGAGCACCAGATGGGCCGCATCGATGGCGGGCTCGATGGGTTCGATCAGGCCCACCAGAATATGCACGCCGTTGAACTTGAGCGTCTTGAGGTAGGGGTTGAGGTCGTGCTGCACCGGGATGGTGTCGAGCAGGAAATCGAAGTGATCGGCGACTGCAGCCATTTGCGCCGGATCGGTCGAGACCACGACGTGATCAGCGCCCTGACGGTGGGCTTCCTCGGCCTTCGCCGCCGAACGGGTGAACAGCGTGACTTCGGCGCCCAGCGCCTTGGCCAGCTTGATACCCATATGACCGAGCCCGCCCATGCCCAGAATGCCCACGCGGTGACCCGGTCCGACGCCGTGATGGCGCAGCGGCGAGTAGGTGGTGATGCCCGCGCAGAGGATCGGCGCCGCGCTCGGCAAGTCCATGCCGTCCGGGATCCGCAACACGAAATCTTCCCGCACCACGATGCAGTTGGAATAACCGCCCAGGGTGTAGCTGCCGTCCACGCGGTCTGGCGTGGTGTAGGTCATGGTCGGGCCTTCGAGGCAATACTGCTCGAGGTCGGCGTGGCAGGCGTCGCAGTGCTGGCAGGAATCGACCATGCAACCGACGCCGACCAGATCGCCGGGCTGATACTTGCTCGCCGCGCTACCGGTGGCGCGGACACGGCCAATGATTTCGTGGCCGGGCATCAGCGGGTAGACGGCGATTCCCCATTCGTTGCGTGCCTGATGGATATCGGAATGGCAGACGCCGCAGTAGAGGATATCGATGACGACATCGTTCGGGCGCGGGCTGCGGCGGTCGAAGGTCATCGGGGCGAGCGGCGCGCTGGCCGACTGGGCGGCGTAGCCAATGGCTTTGTACATAAGGGTGTCTCTGCACAGCGAAAAGAGGCGGCGCATTGTGCGGGCGAGGGGCGGGGATGCCGATGGGTAATCCTCCGGGTGTCATGCCTATTCCTCCAGTGCCGCGTGGATTGACGATAACCCGGCCGTGAAATCTGGGATCATGGGCGCCTCAATCACTCTTGCCTTCCCTCATGTCCGATCCTCATCACTTTCCAGTACGCCAGGCCCTGTGCGACCTGATCAAGCCGCTGGCCACGCGCCCCGGCTTTGTCGACACCTTGCTCAGTGACGTGCAGGTGCTTTCCTGGGCGGAGTATGTGGCCAGCAGCCCGCAGATCTACGAACCCAGCCTGATGGTCCTGGCGCAGGGCCGAAAGCTGGCGCGCCTGGGCGAACGAACGCTGGATTACGGGGCAGGGCAGTACCTGGTGCAGGCGCTGTCGGTGCCGTTCATGTGCGAGACCTTCGCCAGCGAGGCCGAGCCGCTGTACGGCGTGGCTGTCGGTATCGATCCACTGGTCCTGAGCGAAATGGTCCAGGCGATGGACCCGCTTCCCGCTGGCCTGGTCCGCGCGCAGACCCCGGAGTCCATGAGCTCCGCGCCCCTTGATGAGCCGATGCAGGACGCCGTGCTGCGGCTGTTGCAGTGCCTGCAACGACCCGAAGACGCCCGCGTGATGGGCGCCGCGCGGGTGCGCGAGGTGTATTTCGCGGCGCTCAACGGCCCGCAGGCCGGCGCGCTCAGAGCCTTGGTCGAGCAGCAGGGCCACTTCGCCCGGATCGGCGCCTCGCTGGCGTATCTGCGCGATCACTACGCCGACCCGCTCAGCATCGACGAACTGGCCGGCCGCGCGAACATGAGCGCTTCCGCGTTTCACGAACACTTCAAGCGCAACACCTTGCTGTCGCCTATCCAGTACCTCAAGCGGCTGCGGTTGTTGAAGGCGCAACAGATGTTGATCGGCGAGGGGTTGGGCGTCGCCCAGGTCGCGCACCGCGTGGGTTACCAGAGCAGCTCGCAGTTCAGTCGGGAATACAAAAGGCAGTTTTCGCGGAGCCCGGGGGATGAGGTGCCTTATCGGGGGATGGCGGTTTAGGGCGCGATCAGGCGGCCGCTATCTTTTGATATTGCGAACGATTCTCATAATTTGTACTCTAGCGCCCCTGCCACCTGTGCCTGGAACATGGGGGCTCCTGGAGCGTGCATTGGATAATCTGGATCAGTTGTTTCGCCTGTATCACCGCGAACTGCAGAAGATTGCCTATCATCGTCTGGGTGATCGGGAAACAGCGGCAGACCTCACGCAGGATGCGTTCGTACGCTACGCCGACCTGGACCGCCAGCAGCGAACGCATTTGATCGCCAACCCGCGTTTTTTCCTGATCCGCGTGCTGCGCAACCTGATCATCGACCTGAGGCGTACGCGTACTCGGCGCGGGCAGGTGGGCTCTCTGGAGGATGTACAGCACGAGATGCTCGATCCGTCCCCGGGGCCTGCCGCGCTGGTGGAGTTGCGTCAGCAGTTGGTGCTGTTGCACCGGGCACTGACGGAGTTGCCCGACAACGCTCGCCAGGCCTTGTTGCTCAACCGCCTGGATGGCCTCGGTCATGCGGCCATCGCCGAGCGACTCGGGGTGTCCCTCAGCATGGTCAGCAAGTACATCATGAGTGCCTTGCTTCACTGTGCCCGCCGTCTCGACTTGATGGATGACTGAGTGAAACGCAGTATCGTCGACGCTTCCAGGAACACATCACCGCCGACGCTGACCGAGCAGGCGTTGCAGTGGCTGGTCGACTTGCATTCCGGCCTTCCTGAGGCACCAGGCTGGGAGTCCTATCTGCAATGGTGCGACACATCGTCCGATCATCAGCGTGCCGCCCATGCGGCGGAAAAACTGTGGGACAGTCTGGGCATCACGCTGGAGCGCCCGCCCAGTGCGGCGCGGCGATTGCCGCAGTGGGGGCTCGCCGTGGTACTGAGCCTGGCCGGGGCTTTGTACTGGCAGGCCGGTAAGCAAGGCTGGATGGCGGACCAGGTGACCGGTCTGGGCGAGCACCGCAGCCTGACCCTGGCCGACGGTTCGCGCCTTGAGTTGGCGCCTCGCACCCGCGTCGATATCGAGATGGAGGCTGATCACCGGGTTGTGCACCTCTATGCCGGCGAACTGTTCGTGCAGGTGGCCCCCGATGCGCAGCGTCCATTCGATGTGTTGGCTGGCCGTGGGCGCCTGCGGGCGCTGGGTACTGGTTTCGATGTTCGGCGCGCGGGCGAGCAGGTGCACATGGTTGTCACTGAGCATTCGGTGCGGGTGAGCCTGGAGGATGATTCGCAAACCGTAGACGTTGAGGCCGGGCAGGCCGTGCAGTACGGTCCCGATGGCCTGTCGCGCACCCAGCCGGTCGATGTCGGTGCGGCAACGGCATGGCGTCGTGACCGGCTGGTGTTCAATCGCCAGCCGCTGGCCCAGGTGCTGGAGCAGATTGGCCGCTACCATCGCGGGCTTATCTGGGTGCGCGACAACGACCTGCGCCAGCTACCGGTTACCGGCGTCGTCGCGACCGACGACACCGACGCGCAATTGCAGCTATTGCAAAGGACTCTGCCGCTGCGGGTGCGGCAATTCCCATGGTTGACCGTGATTGAACGTGACGACTCACGTTCAAAGTAGTGCCTGCGCAAAAATAATTATTTTTCGCCACTGTCGGTTTTCAGAGGACTGACGTCTTTCCTGTCGTTATTGATTTTTATTACGCTGATTTCAGCAGGGGAGCGTTATGCAGCATCTGATCAGACACACCGCCTTGAGCCTTGCGCTAGTGGCGGCCAGCAGCGTGGGCGTGAGCCATCAGGCGTGGGCGGCGGATCACCAGCAAGCCGTCGAGCACACTTTCGATATTGAGGCAGGCCCGCTCGACCAGGCGCTGACCCGCTTTGCCGATCAAGCAGGATTGCGCCTGATGGTGGCCAGCGAAGTGATCACCAGCCAGCATTCGGAAGGATTGCAAGGGCGTCATGTGCTTCAGCAGGGCCTGGATCAACTGTTGTTGGGCAGTGGTTTGAGTGCCAGGATCAGCGGCGATGTGATCCTGGTCGAGAAAGCCCCGACGCCGGGAGCGGCACTCGAACTGGGAATTACCACCATCCAGGGACAAGGGATGGGAGAGATGACCGAAAACTCTGGCTCCTACACCACAGGGTTGGCCAGTGTCGGCTCGAAGACGCCAACCAGCCTGCGGCAGACGCCGCAAACCGTCTCGGTGGTCACCGACCAGGTGATCCAGGAACGGCGTATGACCAGTCTGACCGAGGCTATGAAGGCGGCGCCGGGCATCACGGTTAAATCCGCCAACTCCAACCTGTCCAACTTTTATTCCCGTGGTTTCATCATCGAAAACATCCAGATCGATGGTGCTGCGCCCATGGCCCTTGGTACTACGGCGGGCAGTTTCTACTCGTACAAGAACTACGACCTGGTCGAGTTCGACCATGTCGAGGTTCTGCGCGGTTCGTCGGGGCTGTTTGGAGGTACCGGTGATCCGGGAGGCATGATCAACCTGGTGCGCAAACGACCTCTGGATAGCTATCAACTGAAGGTAGATACGTCCGTGGGGTCTTGGGACAACTACCGTACCCAGCTCGACGTGACAGGCCCTATCGGCTTTGATGCGCGCCTGCGTGGTCGCCTGGTTGCGGCCTACACCGACCGTCAGTATTTCCTGGATGATCGCAGCACCGAGAAACCGATCCTGTATGGCGTGCTCGAAGGCGATATCAGCGACTCCACCATGCTGACCCTGGGCGGGCGTTCGGAGCGCCTGCACGACAATGGCATCGGCACGGGTGTGCCGCGTTACATCAACGGCGATGACCTGGGCTTGCCACGTCACAACAGCCTGACCACCCGTTGGGCGTATCAGGACGGACGTTCGGATGAAGTGTTCGCCAAGATCGATCACGACTTCAATGATGAGTGGAAAGCCAACGCCACCTACACCCAGACCCGTGACAGCGGACTGATCAAGAGTTCGGCGGTTATGGGCGGCGCCGACCTGGTGGATAAGAGCGGCCCGTTCTGGTACGGCTCGGTCAACCGCTATCTCAGCGAACAGCATCTGTTCGATGTCAACGTGGCCGGCAAGTTCGAAGCCTTTGACCGCCAGCATGAGCTGCTGATGGGGGCTGATTACCAGAAAATCACCAGCCGCTGGCGCGGCACGCGCGGCTTGATGGGCGGGGGAGACGTGAATGTCTTCGATCCAGGCTCAACACCTTGGGATGAACCCTATGATGACCGTTACGTGCGTGACTACAGTCCCAACACCCAAGAGCAGTATGGGCTGTACTCAACGTTGCGCCTGCAACTGGCCGACCCGCTGCACCTGATCATCGGTGCGAGGGCTCAGCGCTACACGTTCGAACAGGTCAATAGCGAGAAGAACGTCGCCGGTTTCGACCCTGACCAATGGGTGCCGATTTCCGACGTCAGTCGCCGTGAACCGACCAAGGTCGTGCCCTATGGTGGCTTGGTGTTTGATCTGAACAAAGACTGGTCGACCTATGCCAGCTATTCGGAGATCTACAAACCACAGCAGCTACAAGCCAAAGGGCCGTTGCCGGGCAGTCCCCTGGAACCGATGACGGGCAAGACATATGAACTGGGTCTGAAAGGCGAACTCTGGGATGGCGCCGTCAATGCTGCGCTGTCGGTTTACTACACCGAGCAGGAAAACAGGGCGGTACTGGACCCTGCCTATCCGGGCTCGGACATCTTGTTCGCCGGCAGTTGCTGCTATGTCGCCGAAGGCAAGGTCGTCAGCAAAGGCTTTGATGCTGAGATCAGCGGTGAGGTGATGGAAGGTTGGGACCTCATGGCGGCCTATACCTACAACATCAACAAGGACCGCACCAGCAATTCACCCTTCAGTACCGTCACGCCCAAGCACAGCGTAAAAGTGTGGTCGACCTATCAACTGCAAGGTGCCCTCAAAGACTTGAAAGTGGGGGGCGGGGTCAACCTGCAGAGTGCCGACTATGTCAGTGGCTTTGCTGCACGGCTCGACAACACCATGAAGCCAGTGCTCGATGGCGATGGCGATGTGATCTACGACGCGTTCGATTACCGTCAAGCCGGCTACGCAGTGTGGAATGCGCTGGCCGAGTACCAGATCGATGAGCACTGGGCGCTGACCTACAACCTCAACAACGCCTTCGACAAGACCTACTACGCGACCGTAGGCTCGTCCGGCCGGCAGAATTGGTACGGTGAGCCGCGCAACCATATGCTGACGTTGCGTGGCACTTTCTGGTAGTTCTCGGGCCTCGGAAAAGCCGCAAGGTGTGGGGCAGGTAACTGCCCCCCACACCGCGTCCCATACACCTAAGCCAAGGAGTGCAGAGATGGATGACTATCTTGAGTTCAATAGAGCGAACTGGGATGAACGAGCGCCACTCCACGCCGCGTCTCCTGACTATGAAGCTGCAAGGTTTATCGCCTCTGCGGATCATTTATCGGCAGTGGTTCGTTTCGATCAGCCTCGCCTTGGTGACATTTCCGGCCTGAGAGGGGTGCACTTACAGTGCCATATCGGCACAGACACCCTTTCTCTTGCCCGTCTTGGGGCGGTTATGACCGGCCTGGACTTTTCTCCCGTCTCACTGGATCAAGCCCGGCGACTGGCGACCGACTGCAGCGCTGAGATTCACTACGTCGAAGCGCCGGTTTACGAGGCCGCGCAAGCCCTTGGTAGTGGTGGCTTCGATCTGGTCTACACCGGCGTCGGTGCATTGAACTGGCTGCCCAGCATTGATAAGTGGGCCCGAACGGTAGCTGCGTTGCTCAAGCCCGGAGGCCGCCTGTTTCTGCGTGAAGGGCATCCGATGCTCCTGGCTCTGGATGAGGGTTGCCAGGAAGAGCTGAGGATCAGCCACCCGTATTTCGAGCGCCCCGAGCCGACGGTATGGAACGATGACAGCACTTATGTCGAAGTCGATACTGCGCTGAAGGCAACCATCACCCATGAGTGGAACCACGGCCTTGGCGAGGTCATTTCGGCGCTTTTGCGTCATGGGCTGAATCTTGTCGCCATCGAGGAACATGACTGCATTCCGTGGGAAGTGCTGCCTGGGCAGATGGTTCTCGGGGAGGATGGGGAGTGGCGTTTGAAAGTTGACCCATGGCGTCTGCCTTTGAGCTACACCTTGCAGGCGATCAAGCGGTGAGGGACAGGACTGGCTTTTGTAATGGACAAAAAAAGCCCGCCGAAGCGGGCTTTTTCAACAGCGGGTGAATCAGTCGTCGGAGCTCATGATGCCGAACAGTTGCAGCAGGCTGACGAACAGGTTGTAGATCGATACATACAGGCTGATGGTCGCCATGATGTAGTTGCGCTCACCGCCATGGATGATCTGGCTGGTCTGGAACAGGATGCACACCGACGAGAACAGCACGAAGCCGGCGCTGATCGCCAGTTGCAGGCCGCTGATCTGGAAGAAGAAGCTCGCGACCACGGCACCCAGCAGAACGAAGAAACCGGCGGTGATGAAGCCGCTGAGGAAGCTCATGTCCTTGCGGGTGATCAGCACGTAGGCCGACAGACCACCGAACACCAGTGCGGTCATGGCGAAGGCCGAACTGACCACTTCGGCGCCACCGGCCATGCCCAGGTAACGGTTGAGGATCGGGCCGAGCAGGAAACCCATGAACCCGGTCAGGGCGAAGGTGGAAACCAGGCCCCAGGCCGAGTCACGCAACTTGGCGGTAAGGAAGAACAGACCGTAGAAACCGATCAGTACGACGAAGATATTCGGGTAACCGACGCGCATCTGCTGTGCGACGTAGGCCATGACAGCACTGAAGATGAGAGTCAGGGCCAGCAAGCCGTAAGTGTTGCGCAGGACTCGGCTGACCTCCTGCTGTTCGACCTGCAGGCCGTGGTTGACGGCGTAATCCTGTTCGCGCATGGCGACACTCCTGTGGGTTTTGAAACGTTGAGTTGCAAAGATCATAACAGAGCATTGGAAACAGGCCATCCAGAGAGTTTGACAGCTTGTTTCATTTCGGTATGATGGCGCCCGCATGACAAAGTGGAAGCGTGGCCGAGTGGTTTAAGGCAACGGTCTTGAAAACCGTCGATGGGCAACTATCCTAGAGTTCGAATCTCTACGCTTCCGCCATATTCTGATCTAAGCCCCTGAAAGAAGGGGCTTTTTTCTGCCTGCAGGTTTTCTAACCACGTTTACACCCACGTCTTCCTTTCCTGGTTCACTCTCTTTTCAGTCATATTCTGAAACTGTTTTTACTCACCCAGACCTACCCATCAAGCGCCGTCTTGCCCATCTATCAATAGATAGCATCAGGGAAAGAGCCATCGACCGACTCTTGTATTCAGAGCTCAACGGCGGCGCGAACGCGGTGCCAAAACCGATGGTTTGCCTGTTCGCGGCTTTCAGGGAAGTTGGCTCAAGTACGACGAGACGGGCCTTTTCACTTAGCGTAGTGGCGGGCCTCGATCGCTTGTGCCCGCTGCCAGCTTTCAAGCGATTTGAGATTCTGCAGGTATTCCTTGATGTGTGGATACTGGCCTTTGCTATCGAAGCGTTGAATGATTTCGGCTACAAAGAACATCATGAAGTCGGCGCCACTGAGCTTGCCGCCCACCAGGTAGTCTTTGTTTTCCAACTGATCGTTCAGGTACGTGAAGACCTTTTTGCTTTCGGTTCGGGCGTAGCTCGGAAGAAAAACGAGCTCGGCAGTCTCACGCTGCATGAAGACTTGGAGCAGCGGTGGCAGCATGGCGGAGCTTTCGGAGAAATGCAGCCATTGCAAATACTCGACATACTCATCGCTTTCTTTCGCCGGGGCCAAGTGCGGGGCAAAGCGTTCGATCAGAGTCTCCGTGATCGCACCCGACTCTGCTACCACCTTCCCGTTGAGCTCAATCACCGGCGACTTGCCCAGTGGATGGATGGCTTTGAGGGACTCAGGGGCAAAATGGGTCGCTCGATCACGGGTATAGAATTTGACCTCGTAAGGCACCCCCATCTCTTCCAGCAGCCAAAGCGTGCGAATGGAGCGCGATTCGTTCAAGTGGTGCAAGGTGATCATGTAGGTGTTCCTTCGGTTGGAAGAGGTGAAAGTGGGTCGACATCCGTGATGGTTGCGATGTAGACCCCTTCAAATGTGTCATTGAGCCAGTTTGAGAAGGGCCTTGGCGGCCTCTTCCGAACTAGCAGGGTTCTGGCCAGTCACAAGCTTGCCGTCGACCAGGACGAAAGGCGCCCAATTCTCGATCTTCTCGTACAGCGCGCCCTGACGTTTGAATTCGTCCTCAATGAGGAACGGAACCACGTTGGTCAGTTGCACATCTTCCTCTTCGCCATTGGTGAACCCCGTCACGTGTCGGCCTTTAACCAGAGGCTCACCGTCAGCGGTCTTTACATGGCGCAGCACACCCGGTGCGTGGCAAACGAATCCGATTGGCTTGTTGGCTCGCTCGAAGCTTTCAATCAGATCGATCGACTTGCGAGACTCCGCAAGATCCCAAAGCGGGCCGTGTCCACCTGGGTAAAAGACAGTGTCGAACTCTTCATGGGAAACGGCATCCAGCTTCACGGTAGATGCGAGGACACGCTGGGCGTCAGGGTCGGCTTTGAAGCGGTGAGTCAGCTCAGTTTGAAATTCCGGTAGATCGCTTTTGGGATCAAGCGGAGGTCGCCCGCCTGCAGGCGAGGCTACTACCACATCGGCGCCCGCATCTTTGAACACGTAGTAGGGCGCCGCGAACTCTTCAAGCCAGAAGCCTGTCTTCAGCCCGGTGTCGCCGAGCTGATCGTGGGAAGTCAACACCATCAATACTTTCATCTGGATTTCCATGCTCTTGATTTAAAGGTTTCCGGGCGTTCGAGCACGCTGTCCGGAGCTCAGTCTCTGGAGGCTCAGCCTGCAAAAAAAGCCTGAATCGTTTGCAAGTTGTCGCTGTAGGGCGCCCGCAGTCTCAGGTTTGAAGCGCCGTCCTTGCTTTGCACGACCACTGGCTTGGCATGGGTGAAACGGCGGAAACCATGCACGCCGTGATAGGCGCCGATGCCCGACGCGCCTACGCCACCAAACGGCAGTGAATCGATCGAGGCGTGGGTCATGACATCGTTGATCACCAGGGCCCCTGAGGTGGTGTGGCGTGCGAACAGCTCTTGCTGGGCCTTGTCATCTCCGAAGTAATACGCAGCGAGAGGGCGCGGATGGCTGTTGATGTACTGAAGAGGCTCGGAAGCATCGGTGTACGTTTTCACCGGCAGCAGCGGCCCAAAGATCTCTTCCTGCATGATGGCCATCTCGTCGGTCACATCGAGCACCAGGTGCGGGGCGATTTTTCGGGTTTTTGCATCGAACGCTGGCTCACTGCCCGGTGCCAGGTTGATCAGCGTAGCGCCCTTCTGCTCTGCGTCCGCCAGAAGGCCAACCAGCCGGTCGAAATGGCGGTCACTGATGATCGAGGTGTATTCCGGGTTGCCGAGCAGGGTGGGGAAGCTGTTGGCGATGAATTCCTTACTGAACATCACCAACGATTCCTGCTGCTCCGGCGTCACCATTATGTAATCCGGCGACAGGCAAATCTGACCCGCATTGAACGTCTTGATGGTCAGCGTCCGTGCGGTGGCAACCGCGATATCGAAACCTTCCGCCACCACCACCGGGGACTTGCCGCCAAGCTCCAACGTGACAGGTACCAGGTTTTCAGCTGCTGCGCGCATCACATGCCGTCCGACGCCAGTGCTTCCGGTGAAAACGAGGTGGTCGAAGGGCAGGGAGCTGAACGCCGCCCCTACACTCGCATCACCCAGCACTACCGAAAGCTCGGAGGGTTCGAAGTAGGCGGGCACTAACTCCGCCAGGAGCTGCGAAGTGGCCGGCGTCAGCTCTGATGGCTTCAGCATCGCGGTGTTGCCTGCGGCGAAGATGCCTGCCAGAGGGCCAAAAGCGAGGTTGATCGGGAAGTTCCAAGGGCTTATTACGCCAACAACACCGAGTGGCTGTTGCTCGATCCAGGCCTCCATTCCAGGCCCAGGGCTTTCTACTTTCTCTGCCTTCATCCAGGTTTCCAGATGATCAGCAGAGTGCTCCAGCATTTTCAGGGTGGTCGCGAGGTCAGCAACCAGCGACTGATAAATGCTGCGGTTGCCGAAGTCAGTGTTGATCGCTTCGCTGATAGCCTGGTGATTGTCTCGGATCAGCTTGGCGCTGCGTTTGAGCCTGTCGCGGCGCAGTTCTGCACTGGCTGGCCCCGACGCAATATGGGCTCGCTTCATGCTGCGCAAAATTGCGAAAAGATCTTGAGTGTCTTGGTTGCCAGTCATTGGATTTCCTCAGATCGAGGGGCTGTCGTTGCGCCCGTGATAAGTGCGTTCAAATCGTGGAAGCAATCGTAGGGCAGTGGCGTGACGGCGAGTAGACAGCGTATTTTAGCGCTCATATAAATTTTATTATGGGTGCGTCATGTCGCTGGTCAGGTTGAGAACCTTCATTGAGGTCTATCGTCAGCGGTCAATCAGCGGCGCCGCGCGGTCTCTGAACTTGACCCAGCCAGCTGTGTCGCAGCACATCGCAGGGTTGGAATCAGCGATCGGCAGAACCTTGTTCGACCGACAGGCTCGGGGGGTGGAACCAACAGCTGCCGCTCGTGAGTTGGCATCGGACTTGGGGGACAAGCTGGACATGGCGGAGTCCGCTTTGGCCACCGCAAGAGCACGGTCGGTGGAACTGGCCGGGGCGCTGCAGATCATCGGACATGCTGACTTCCTGGCCGAGGTCGTTTCCAAGCAGCTTCGACCTTTACTTGAGGATGGCATTCGCCTGCGCATGCGCAGTGGCAACCATGAGCTGATCACGCGGATGCTCATCGAGGGGGAATGTGACCTGGGCATATCCGCCTCTCCACCCAATACACCCCGACTGCGTAATGAGCTGATGTTCACAGAGCAAATTGTGGCCGTAGCGGCGCCGGCGGTTGCACAGAGAATCGCTGCGGCTGAAACCCTTGAAAAGGGGCTCGGTGCAGAGGCGTTGCTGGCCTACAGCCTGGAACTGCCGTTGGTGGACGCCTGGCTTGAAAAGAATGAAATCGAGCTTGAGTCTTCTGTCCCGGCGATGGCCGGCCAGGATTTGCGTACGCTGCGAACGCTCATGATGGATGGGTTCGGTTGGAGCACGTTGCCGGCCTATCTCTGTGAACCTCACATCGCACGGGGCGAGCTTCAAGAGATACCCAGCCCGGTTGGACGCACCACGCGTGATTACCATCTGCTTTGGGCGCCTGCGGCCCTGAGGCAGCCTCGCGTTGCTCATGCTCGGCAGACGTTGCTCTGGCATATGCGCAATGGAGAGCGAAACCAAGCTGATATTGGGGGGCACCCAGCTTCTTGATAGGTATGTCCGGGCGCTCCCGATGATATCCATACCTGTGCCCGAAGATTCTGTTTGCAGGCGCCTACTCATGAAAAGGAGTGTTTGATACGCCGGCTGGACCGACTCCGCCACCCCTCCTGGGCCAGCGTCATCACCACCGTAAGCCCCATAAACACCACCGACGCCCAGAAGATACCCTCCGGCAACCCCCGGTCGAGCAGCCAGCCAAACCCCACCGGCCCCAGTGCGCCGCCGATATTGAAGCCGCTGGAGACAATGCCGAAGGTCCGTCCTTCGGCGCCTTTCGGCGAGGCGGCGCGGACCAGCATGTCGCGGGACGGGGCGATGACGCCGGTGAGGAAGCCGATCACGCCGAGCACGATGACCAGTGCCTGATCGCTGAATCCTGCCGTGGCGACGAGGGCGGTGAGCAGCGCGGCCAGGCCGAAGGCGGCGGCGGCCACCAGGCCGTGACGCCGGGTGCGGTCGGCCAGGACACCGCCGGACAGCACGCCGAAGGCGCTGGCGAAGAGAAAGGCGCTGAGCGCCGCATTCGCCCACGGCAGGGCGATGCCCTGGCCTTGCATCAGCGCCGGCAGGGAAAATTTCTCGATGGCGCTGGTGCTGAGGTTGAGCAGCACGAACAGCAGCGTCAGGGTCAGGATCATCGGTGACCACAGCCGGCGCCGGTCGCTGCCGGGTTTGTCGGCAGTGGCCTTGGCGTTGCGGGCCGGGGCGATCCGGGTGATGCCCGATCCCGGCACCAGCAGCAGGGCGAGGGCGGCAAAGCCAGCCAGCGCCACCGCGACGAAGGCCAGGCGCGGATCGCTGGCCGCGGCGATGGCCGGCAGCACCAGCGGCGCGACGGCGGCGCCGAGAAAGCCGGCGAAGGTGTGTATGGAAAAGGCTTTGCCCATCCGCGCCGGGTCGATGCCCTGGGCCAGCAGGGCATAGTCGGCGGGGTGGTAGACGGCGTTGGCGACACCGGCCAGGGCCATGGCCACCAGCAGCCAGGTGTAAGTGGGAAACAGGGCGATCAGCAGGAAGCTGCAACTGCCCAGGGCCAGCCCCGCGATCAGCACGCGGCGGGCGCCGTAGTGGTCGACGGCAAAGCCCATGGGTGCTTGCAACAACGCGCTGACGATATTGAACAGGCTAAGCGCCAACCCCAGTTCGATATAGCCGACGCCGAACCAGGCGGGCAGCAGTGGAAACAGGGCGGCGAGGGCCATGATGTGCAAATGGCTGATGCTGTGGGCGCTGGCGACCTGGGGCAGCAGCCCGATACGACTCGGCATGACGCTGGGGTTCCTTTATCGGCGTGGTCCCGGCCGCTGTGGCGTGCCGGGGATACGCCGCCGATTCTAGGCGGAGGGTGGTCCAGCGCGGCCGTCCATTCCGGGTGCGCTCACCAGACCACTTTTCTAACGCTTCAGCACCTTGGCCAGCCGTCGCATCGCCGCTTCGATCTCATGTTCCGTCAGAGAGGCATAGCCAAGTAGCCAACCCGGGCGGCTCGCCGTTCCCGCATACAACGGGCTGAGCCCCAGCAGTTGAATGCCGGCGCTGGCGGCCTGGCGCAGGGTGCGTTCTTCCGACCAGCCATCGGCGAGGAAGCACGGAATCTGCAGCCCGCCCGGTGGCGGCAGCGCATTGGCGATGCCCGGCAGATGGCGCGAGACGGCGTCGAGCAGCACCGTGCGTCGCGCCCGGTATAGCTTGCGCATGGCGCGGATGTGGGCGTTGTAATGGCCGTCTTCCATGAACCGCGCCACGGTCAACTGGAGCAACTGCGGCGTGTGGCCGTCCATGATGCTGCGGGCGCGGGTAAAGGCGTCGACCAGTTCCGGCGGCAGCACCATGTAGCCCATGCGCAGGCCGGGAAACAGGGTTTTGCTGAAGGTGCCCAGGTAGATCGTCCGCCGGTACGGGTCCAGCCCCTGCACGCAGGCGGTGGGCAGGCCGTCGTAGTGGAACTCGCTGTCGTAGTCGTCCTCGATGATCCAGCGGCGCTGTTCCGCGGCCCAGTTGATCAGGTCCAGCCGGCGCTCCAGTGGCAGGGTCGCGCCGGTGGGGTACTGGTGCGAGGGCGTCACGTACAGGCAGGCGGCGCCGCTGGTGTCGGCGCGCAGCAGGTCGGTGCGCAGGCCGTGGTCGTCGACATCGATCGGGATCACCCGGGTTTCCGCGGCTTCGAAGGCCCTGCGCGCGCCAATGTAGCCGGGGTTTTCCATCAGCACCGGTTTGCCCGCATCGGCCAGCAATTGGGCGCAGAGCAGCAGGGCCTGGCGGGTGCTGCTCAGCACCAGAATCTGCTCGGGCGAGCACTTGGCGCCACGCTCCAGATTCAGGTATGTGGCGATGGCGTTGCGCAGCGGCTCGGCGCCCTGCGGATCGCCGTGCAGCAGCACGCTGCCGCGATAGTCCTTCATCACCTGGCGGTGCAGGCGTTCCCAGACGGCGAGGGGGAAGGCGCGGGTTTCCGGCAGGCCGGGGGCGAAGGCGCGGATCTCCTGTTGGTCACTGACGCCGCCCTGTTCGAGGATGAGCTGGCCGCGACGGCTCAGCGCCGGCGCGGTTGGCGGGCTGGTCTCGCGGCGCCGGCCCGCGCCGGGACGGCGTTGGACGCCGCCCCGCAGCTCGGGGCCGAGGGTGTTCGAGACGTAGCTGCCGGAGCCTTCGCGGCGGGTAATGAAACCGTCGCGGTGCAAGTGCACATAAGCGTTTTCCACCGTGTCGCGGGCAACCCCAAGGGACCCGGCCAGGACGCGGCTGGCCGGCAGCTTCAGTCCGGGCGCCAGGGCACCTTCGAGAATCAAGGCGCGCAAGGCCCGCTGAATGCGCTGGTGCAGGTCGAGCGGCTGCAGGTCGGCGGCGCCCAGGCGCATGTTCAAGGTTTCGAGTTCGAAGGTGCTGGCCATCGGATCGGCGCTCCCTGCGCGAAGAAGTGGTCTGCTGATTGGCTGCAAAGTGTAGGGGCACGGCAGGCCATTGCGAAGCTATAAATGCTCCCCGTTCGGGCCCGTCAGCCCGTCCTGTCAGGAGCCAGATGCCATGTCAGCAAAAACTTCCATTGCCCGGCCGGGGCCGGGCGACCTCATTCACCCGATCATCGCCGGGCTGATTTCAGTCATCGTCAACTATGGCGGCACCTTCATCCTGGTGTTCCAGGCCGCACGGGTGGCGGGTTTGAGCCCGGAACTGACGGCGTCCTGGGTGTGGTCGGTGTCGATCGGCGTGGGGGTGACCGGGCTGCTGCTCAGTTGGGCCACGCGAGAGCCGATCATCACCGCCTGGTCGACGCCGGCCGCGGCCTTTCTGGTGGTCGCGTTGGCGACCACGCCCTATGCCGAGGCGGTGGGGGCGTATCTGATTTCCGCGGCGGCCTTCGTGGTGCTGGGCCTGTCCGGTTGCTTCGAGAAGGTCATTCGCCTGGTGCCGCCCGGGGTGGCGGCGGGCTTGTTGGCGGGCATTCTGCTGCCGTTCGGCATTGGCGCCTTTGCCAGCGTCAGCGTCGATCCGCTGCTGGCGGGCGTGCTGATCGCGGTGTATGTGGTGTTCAAGCGCTTTACCGCGCGCTACGCCGTGGTGGCGATTCTCGCCTTGGGCATGGTTTTGTTGCTGGCGCAGGGACGACTGGATTTCTCCGGACTGCAGTTGCAGTTCGCCGCCCCGGTGTACACCGCGCCGGCGTTTTCCCTCAACGCGCTGCTCAGCGTGGCCATGCCGTTGTTCCTGATTACCCTGACCGGCCAGTACATGCCCGGCATGCTGGTGCTGCGCAATGACGGCTTTCGCACCAGCGCCAATCCGATCGTCACCGTGACCGGGCTGGGTTCGCTGCTGATGGCGCCGTTCGGTTCCCACGCGTTCAATATCGCGGCGATCACCGCGGCAATCTGCACCGGCAAGGAAGCCCACGAACTGCCCTCCAGGCGCTGGATCGCCGGTATCGCCGCCGGGCTGTTCTACATCGTGGTCGGGATCTTCGGCGTCACCCTGGCGGCGGTGTTCATGGCGTTTCCGGCCAGCTTTATCACCACCCTGGCCGGGCTGGCGCTGCTGGGCACCATCGGTGGCAGCCTGGCCAGTGCCCTGGCGGATGCGCGCAGCCGCGAGTCCGCGTTGATCACCTTCCTCGCCGCGGCCGCCAATATCACCCTGTTCGGGATTGGCGGCGCGTTCTGGGGATTGCTTATCGGCCTCGGCGCCCATGCCGTGCTCAATGGCCGCCTGCCGCGCCGGTCAGCGTCCGCGTCGGAGCGTGAAGCGGTCAATTGACCGGCCCGTTGGCGTGCGCTCGCGGGCGCACTCCCGGGTCATCCCCGGCACGATGGTTCAGAAATTCCTGAACTGATTATTTGTCATCAGCGATTTTTCCCGCGCAGGCCCCTCGCCAGAATCCCTCACGACAACTACAAAAATCGTGAGTACCGCCTCCGTGACCCAGATTCCCTCGCGCGAACATCAGGTATTGCAGGCCGCCGCCGCCCTGGTCGATGCCTTCGCCAGCAATGACACCGCCCGCTACTTCGCCTGCTTCAGCGAAGACGCGACCTTCCTGTTCCACACCCTTGCCCAGCCGCTGACCTCGCGCCACGCCTATGAACAGGTCTGGCAGCAATGGCAGGCCGAAGGCTTCGCCGTGCTCGGCTGCCAGTCCAGCAATGGCCAGGTCAGCCTGCAAGGCGAGGTGGCGATCTTCATGCATGACGTCGCCACCCACATCCGCCTCGGCGGTGAAGAACACCGGTTGCAGGAACGGGAAACCATCGTCTTCCGCCAGCACGGCGAACGCTGGCTGGCCTGTCACGAGCACCTGTCGGTCCTCAGCGACGCTTGATTTTATTTCGGCGGCCTTGCCGCTACTGCCAACGCACTCACCCGCGGAGCGATCCGCGGGGCAGACAAGAGGGCGGCGCCTGCGCGCCAGCCTTATAACAATCAAGACAGGCGCTGGAGCATCACCATGAGCCAATCGACGCGGATCGAAACCAACGGGGTCGAACAGATTCCCGATCATCAACGCAGTGCCAGCCCGCTGGACCTGTTCCGCCTGATCTTCGGCGGCGCCAACACCTTCGCCACCGCGGTACTGGGCAGTTTCCCGGTGCTGTTCGGGCTGTCGTTCCAGGCCGGGGTCTGGGCGATTTTGCTGGGGGTCGGCGTCGGTGCGCTGATCCTTTCACCGATGGGCCTGTTTGGCGCGCTCAACGGCACCAACAACGCGGTGTCGTCCGGCGCGCATTTCGGCGTGCACGGGCGCATCGTCGGTTCGTTCCTATCGCTGCTGACCGCCGTGGCGTTCTTCTCGCTGTCGGTGTGGAGCTCCGGTGACGCCCTGGTCGGCGGCGCCAAGCGCCTGGCCGGATTGCCGGAAACCGACCTGACCCTGGGCCTGGCCTACGGCCTGTTCGCGGTGCTGGTGCTGGTGGTGTGCATCTACGGTTTCCGCTTCATGCTGTGGGTCAACAAGATCGCGGTGTGGGCGTCGAGCCTGATGTTCCTGCTGGGCATCGTCGCCTTCGCCGGCCCGTTCGACGCGGGCTTCGCCGGTAGCGTCAACCTCGGCCAGCCGGGCTTCTGGGCGGCGTTCATCGGCTCGGCGCTGCTGGCGATGAGCAACCCGGTGTCGTTCGGCGCCTTCCTCGGCGACTGGTCGCGCTACATCCCGCGCGCAACGCCGAAGTCGCGGATCATGCTGGCGGTAATCGCCTCGCAGATCGGCACGCTGATTCCGTTCTTCTTTGGCCTGTGCACCGCCACCCTGGTGGCCAGCCACGCCCCGCAGTACATCGAGGCGAACAACTACGTCGGCGGCCTGCTGGCGATTTCGCCGAGCTGGTTCTTCCTGCCGGTGTGCCTGATCGCGGTGATCGGCGGCATGTCCACCGGCACCACGGCGCTCTACGGCACCGGCCTGGACATGTCCAGCGTGTTCCCGCGCCTGCTCAGCCGCGCCGGCGCGACCTTGCTGATCGGCGTCGCCGCTATCGCCTTCATCTTCATCGGTCGCTTCGCCTTCAACCTGGTGCAGAGCGTGTCCACCTTCGCGGTGCTGATCATCACCTGCACCAGCCCGTGGATGATCATCATGATCCTCGGCCTGATCACCCGCCGTGGCTTCTACCACGCCGATGACCTGCAAGTGTTCACCCGCGGCGAGCGCGGCGGTCACTACTGGTTCACCCATGGCTGGAACTGGCGCGGCATGGGCGCGTGGATCCCCAGCGCGCTGGTCGGCCTGTGCTTCGTCAACCTGCCGGGGCAGTTCGTTGGTGCCCTCGGCGAGCTGGCCGGCGGCATCGACATCAGCCTGCCGATCACCCTCGGCATGGCTGCCGTGCTGTACCTGGCCCTGATCAACCTCTTTCCCGAGCCCGCCGCGGTGTTTGGCCCCAAGGGCCCTCGCTGGGTATTCCGAAAACCAGTGGCGCAGGCGCCGCTGACCCGTGCCGAAACGGCCTGACTGGAGCTGCACATGACTCATTACATCGATGGCCGCTGGGTAGACGGCGCCACTGCCGACTGCATCAAGGTATTCGACCCGTCCCTGGGCGAGCCTTTCGCTGAATTGCAGGCCGCCAGCGCCGCCCAGGTCGATGACGCCGTGGTCGCCGCGCGCAAGGCGCTGCCGGCCTGGAAAGCACTGGACGTGGCAAAGCGCGCCGGTTACCTGCGCGGCTTCGCCGAACAACTGGGCCTGCGCCGCGAAGAACTAATCAGCCTGCAGATGCGCAACAACGGCAAGCCGCGCTTTGAAGCCGAGGTAGACCTGGACGACGCCGTCGCCACCTTCGGTTACTACGCCGACCTGATCGAGCAACAGGCGCAGAAAGACCCGAACGTCGCCCTGGCCGCGCCGGGCTTCAGCGCCCGCACCCGGCTGGAGCCGGTGGGCGTGGTCGGCCTGATCGTGCCGTGGAACTTCCCGCTGGTGACCAGCGCCTGGAAACTCGCCCCGGCCCTGGCCGCCGGCTGCACCGTAGTGCTCAAGCCCTCGGAAATCACGCCGCTGATCGAACAGAGCTACGGCCAGATCGCCGAGGCCCTGGGCCTGCCGGCGGGCGTGCTGAATATCGTCGTCGGCAAGGCCGAAACCGGCATCGCCCTGAGCAACCACAACGGCCTGGACAAACTGTCGTTCACCGGCAGCAACACGGTGGGCAGCCAGGTGATGCGCAGTGCTTCGGCACAGTGCCGCCCGGTCACCCTGGAGCTGGGTGGCAAGTCAGCGATCGTGGTGTTCGATGACTGCGACCTGGATCAGGCGGTGGAGTGGATCGTCGCGGGTATCTGCTGGAACGCCGGCCAGATGTGCTCGGCCACCTCGCGCCTGCTGATCCAGGACGGCATCGCTGATGCGCTGCTGGCGAAGTTGCAGGTGGCGCTGGCGCAACTGCGGGTCGGCAATCCGCTGACCGAAGAAGTCGACATGGGCCCGCTGACCAGCCAGGGCCAATGGCTGAAAGTCGCGGCGTACTTCGCCGTGGCCAGGGAAGAAGGCTTGAAGTGCCTGACGGGCGGCGAGCCGCTGGACCGCGCCGGCTGGTTCGTCAGCCCGACGCTGTACGCCGATGTGCCGGCGAACAGCCGTCTGTGGAGCGAGGAAATCTTCGGGCCGGTGCTGTGCAGCCAGCGTTTCAGCACGGAGGCCGAGGCGATTGCCCTGGCCAATGACAGCCGCTTCGGGTTGGTCGCGACCGTGGTCAGTGCAGATCTGCAGCGCGCCGAGCGGGTTGCCGATGCGCTGGAAGTGGGGCATGTGTGGATCAACTCGATCCAGGCGGTGTTCGTCGAAACCTCATGGGGCGGGACCAAGGGCAGCGGCATTGGTCGCGAGCTGGGGCCTTGGGGGTTGTCGGCGTATCAGTCGGTCAAGCATGTGACTCGTTGCCTGGGGTGACGTGCAGGAAGGACCACCGCCCCAGACGGTGGTCCTTGATTCATCTAGAGCGGGTCAAGATAGAAGTTCATACCGACTTCATCCTTCGATTCGCGTTTCACCTTTGCTCCGGCGAGGATCACGGTCGGGCCATCTTCCAGCTTCGACAGCGGGGCAATGACTTCATCGCTGACGGTGCCCGCCTGGGTCGCGGCCACGGCGACCGACGCCAGTCTCTTCAGATCGCCGAAGCTGCCAAGGTCCCTTCTGTACAGCCCTTCCACAGTGATAAAGAACACCTTGCCATCCATCTTGGACACATTGACAACCAGGGTGATTCCAGGGGCGAGAGGGGTCTGGACGATGGTGTATCTGCCCTCGTCGATGATATGCGTAGGATCCATCCGGGGTTGGTGCTCCCACTCCTGGAGCAATGGATTGAGCCGCGCGGCATATTGCTCGGGGGTCAGATCGAAGGTTTTCGGGTTCGGCGGCAGCGAGCCGGTGTAGAACAGTACAGTGAATAGCCCCCAGGTCAGCAGTCCGCCCGCCGAGAAACCGGTGATGTGACGGAGCAGAGCACCTCGTCCCTTGTGTTTCAGGTGCCGGGCTATCCAGAACCACAGACCAGCCCACATTATGGTTTCAATGATTCCCACTACGTCAGTCAGCGTCATGCACTACATCCTTGATTTTGTGTCTTGTCGTGATGGCCGGGTCGCATCGGCCAGTCGCGGCGAATGATGTCAATTGAGCATCATCTTCGCAACGACCGCTGTATAACTCCTGTCAGCGATCAAGGTCCCTGAAAAGTGCCAGCCCCCATCGACAGGGCGCCGGACACGGACGTTGTCGATGGGGGCTGGAGGTTCCTGTGGCTGCGTGTCAGTTCCGATCCAGCCACACCGTCTGCGCATTGCAGAACTCGCGCACGCCAAAGTGCGACAGTTCGCGCCCGAAACCACTCTTCTTCACGCCACCAAACGTCACCCGCGGATCGCTCGCGCAGTAGCCGTTGATGAACACGCCACCGGTGTCCAGTTCATCGGCCAGTTGCTCGGCCAATGCCGCGTTGGCGGTGTAGACGGTGGAGGCCAGGCCGAACTCGCTGTCGTTCGCCAGTTCCAGCGCATGCCGCGCATCGCGGGCGGTGATGATCGAGGCCACCGGGCCGAACAGTTCCTGTTTGAACGAGGTCATCTGGTCGGTCACGTCAGCCAGCACGGTCGGCTGGTAGAAGTTGCCAATGCCTTCGGCCTTGCCACCACCGAGCAGCAGGGTGGCGCCTTCGGCCAGGGTTGCCTGGACTTGCCCGTCGAGTTCGTCGCGCAGGTCGAAGCGGGCCATCGGGCCGATATAGGTGTCGGCGTTGTCCGGATCACCCACCACCAGGGCGCGGGTGGCTTCGACGAATTTCGCGGTGAAAGCCTCCACCACGCCTTGCTCGACGATCAGGCGCTTGGCCGCGGCGCAGACCTGGCCGGTGTTCTGGTAGCGACCGATGACCGCGGCTTTCACCGCTTCGTCCAGGTCGGCGTCGTTGAGCACGATGAACGGGTCGGAACCGCCCAGCTCCAGCACGCATTTCTTCAGCGCGGCACCGGCCTGTGAGCCGATGGCGATGCCGGCGCGCACGCTGCCGGTCAGGGTGACGGCGGCGATGCGTGGGTCGGCGATCGCGGCGGACACGCCGTCAGGGGTAACGTTGAGCACTTCGAACACGCCTTCCGGGAAGCCGGCGCGCTTGATCGCGTCCAGCAGCAGGTAGGCGCTGCCCATTACGTTCGGCGCGTGCTTGAGCACGTAGACGTTGCCGGCCAGCAGCGTCGGCACCGCGCCGCGCAGCACTTGCCAGATCGGGAAGTTCCACGGCATCACAGCGAGGATCGGGCCCAGCGGACGGTATTCGATGCGCGCCTTGCCCACCGCTACGGGCGCCGCTTCGGGGGCGATCATGTCGGGGCCGGCGTCGGCGTACCATTCGCAGAGCTGGGCGCATTTCTCGATTTCGCCACGGGCCTGGGCGATCGGCTTGCCCATTTCGGCGGTGATCATCCGCGCCATGGCTTCGGCGTTGTCGCGCAGCGCGCCGGCCAGCGCCAGCAGGCGTTCGACCCGGGCTTCGACCGGGGTGCGGCGCCAGGCGGCGTAGCCGGCGGCGGCGCGAGCGAGGGTGGCGTCCTGCACGGCGGCGCTTTCGTAGGGATAGTGGCCAATCTGCTCGCCGGTGGCGGGATTGATCGACAAGGCATGGGTCTTGTGGCTGATCACGGTCATTTTGGAGTTCTCATGGACGGTGTATGGATCGAAGCCTACTGCGTTGTGTCTTTCCCTTGAACTGAATAATACTGAGCGAAACGTTCACGCAGAGAGAATGACTCTATGGATCTGGTGCAGTTGGAGATGTTCAAGGCCGTGGCAGAGCAGGGCAGCATCAGTGCCGCGGCTCAGCACATTCATCGGGTGCCGTCGAACCTGACCACAAGAATCCGACAACTGGAGCAGGAACTGGGGGCGGACCTGTTCATTCGCGAGAAAAGCCGCCTGCGTTTGTCGCCGGCCGGCTGGAACTTCCTCGACTATGCGCGGCGCATTCTCGACCTGGTGGCCGAGGCGCGGCAGACCGTAGCCGGCGACGAACCCCAGGGCGCCTTCGCCCTCGGCTCGCTGGAAAGCACCGCGGCGGTGCGCATCCCGGCGTTGCTGGCAGCCTATAACCAGCGTTACGCCAAGGTCGAACTGGACCTGAGCACCGGGCCTTCCGGGGCGATGATCGATGGCGTGCTGGCCGGGCGCCTGAGCGCGGCCTTCGTCGACGGCCCGGTGCTGCACCCGGCGCTGGAAGGGGTGCCGGTGTTCACCGAGGAAATGGTCCTGATCGCACCCCTGAACCACGGGCCCATCCGCCGCGCCGCCGAGGTCAACGGCTCGACCATCTACGCTTTCCGCGCCAACTGCTCGTACCGCCATCACTTCGAAAACTGGTTCGCCCAGGACGAAGCGGTGCCGGGCAAGATCCTCGAAATGGAGTCCTACCACGGCATGCTCGCCTGCGTCAGCGCCGGCGCCGGGCTGGCGTTGATGCCGCGCAGCATGCTGGACAGCATGCCGGGTTGCAGTACGGTCAGTGTCTGGCCGTTGTCTGAGCGCTTCCGCTACCTGCGCACTTGGCTGGTGTGGCGCAAGGGCATGATGTCGCGTTGCCTGAGCACCTTTGTCGAGTTGCTGCGCGAGCGCGGTGATGTGCTGGAGGCCGAAGGCGCGGAGGCGTGACGACACAACATGCATAGACACATTCTGTATAAACTGCCCGTTATCTTGATGTCAGTCAGTCAGGCCTGCTGGGGTTCTTCGCGAGCAAGCTCGCTCCTACACAAAAGAAAGCGGTGCCGATCCGGTAGGAGCGAGCTTGCTCGCGAAGGGCGCCAGAGCCGCCCCAATCACAGGCCTTGCATTCCCCAGGAGTTTCCGCTTGTCCCGCAACAACCTTCCGCTCGTCATGCTCCCCGGTCTGCTCAACGACCACCGCCTCTGGGCCCACGCCCAGGCCACGTTCGAACCTTCCCGCCAGGTGCTGATTCCCGACCTCAGCCAGGACGCGTCCATCGTCGCCATGGCCGAGCGCGTGCTGGAGCAGGCGCCGCCGCGTTTCGCCCTGGCGGCGCTGTCGATGGGAGGTTATGTCGCGTTCGAGATCCTGCGCCGTGCGCCTGAGCGGGTCGAGCGTCTGGCATTGCTCGACACCATGGCCCGCCCCGACGACCCGCAACGCGCCCGCGTGCGTCGCGGTCTGCTGGAACTGGCCGGGTTGGGCAAGTTCAAGGGGGTAACGCCGCAACTGCTGCCGCGCCTGATGCACGCCCGCGCGCTCGACACCTGTGTGCCGCAGGTGGTGATGGCGATGGCTGACGATATTGGCCGCGAAGGCTTTATCCGCCAGCAGCAGGCAATCATCGACCGCGCCGACTACCGGCCGTTGTTGGCGAGCATCGGCGTGCCGACCCTGGTGCTGTTCGGCGAACAGGACGAAATCACGCCGCTGGCCGAGGCCCGCCTGATGCACGAGGGCATCCGCGGCGCGCACCTGGAAGTGATCGGCGAGTGCGGCCACCTGCCGCCGCTGGAGCATCCCCAACGCACCAGCGAACTGCTCGCGCAGTGGCTGGCCGGCGCCTTCGATGCCTGATTCCGTTTATCCCGTTGTCCCCCGGAAGTCCTTGTGAAAGACCCCGCTGATACACCCGGCCTGTCCGGTATTTTCCTGCTCGGCCTGCTGCAGATTCTGGTCTGGGGCGGTTCGTTCTTCTTGCTGGCGGTGATGGCCGCGCCAATCGTTCGCGACACCGGCTGGGCCCTCCAGTGGGTGTACGGCGCGTTGTCCTTGAGCTTGCTGGTATCGGCAATGCTGGCGCCGTTGACCAGCCGGTTGATCGCCCGTTTCGGCGGCCGACCGGTGCTGGCCAGCAGCGGCGCGGTGGTTGCTGTGGGCTTGCTGCTGATGTCAGCGGCGCCGTCGCTGGGCTGGTTTCTGCTGGCGTGGGGTGTGATCGGCGTGGGCATGGCGCTGGGGTTGTATGAAGCGCTGTTTGCCAGCCTCGGTGCGCTGTACGGCGAAAAGGCGGCCGGGGCGATTACCGGCATCACACTGATTTCGGGGTTCGCTTCGACCCTGACCTGGCCGTTGGTGGCGCTGCTGATCGAGCATCTGGGCTGGCGCATGACCTGCGTCGCCTACGCCGTGGTGTTGCTGCTCAGCGTGGCGCCGTTGTATTGGCGGGCGCTGCCGGCGGGTGTCGGCATCAAGATCGCCAGCAAGGCGCAACAGGCCGCCGAGGACCGGGTCGACCCGCAGGTCTACTGGCTGTTGACCACGATCTTCGCCATTGGCGCGGTATTGATGACTGCGGTGGCGGTGCATCTGGTGTCGATTCTGCAAGGGCAGGGCCACAGCCTGGTGGCGGCCATCGGCTTCGCGGCGGTGCTGGGGCCTTGTCAGGTGGGTTCGCGGATCGTGCAGATCTTCGCTCGCAAGCGCCATCCGCTGTGGACCACGTTGATTTCAGTGGTGCTGGTGGCGAGCGGCTTGTTGCTGGTGGCGCTGGTGCCGGCGGCGACCTTGCTCGGGCTGGTGTTGTATGGCTTCGGCAACGGGTTGCGGGCCATTGTGCGCGGGCTGTTGCCGCTGGTGCTGATGTCGCCGAGCAACTATGTGCTGCTGATGGGCAAGATGTCGTTGCCGTCGCTGGTCGGGCAGGCGGCGACCCCGTTGGTCGGCGGCTGGCTGTTGCAGAGCGCCGGGCCGGGCGCGGTGCTCGGGGTGATGGCCGGATTGGCGGGGGTGAATGTGCTGCTGGTGGGGATGTTGATGCGGCGGTTGTAGTGCGCGTTCATAAACCTGCGGGGCGAGATTGGCGGGGCTTGGGTTGCACGCCTTCGCGAGCAAGCTCGCTCCTACAGGGGTTGGGTGTTTAGAAGGGCACCGCTACTGTCAGTTGGCTGTAGATGTTGGTGCCATTGCCGCCCACCTGATTGCCGCCGTTGGTTTCATCCTTCTTCGGCTGGTACAGGCCGATCACCGGGCTGATGATCAGGTGCTCGTTGACCGCCCATTCGGCATAGAAATCCAGCTCGCGGGCATCGAGGTTGAGGGTGTCGCGGGTGCGCAGGGTGTGGAAGTCGAAGTACAGCGCGCCGACGGTGAGGTTCTCCAGCGGCGTGGCCTTGAGGCCGACATGGTGCACGCCGGTGTTGCTGTTGAACGGTCCGGAGTAGTTGGCCGCCACTTCGCCCTGGAACCAGGTGCCGTAACCCGTGCTCAGGCCGGTGAACAGCGAGTCCCAGCCTTGCGAGTAGCGGGTGTAGCGGTAGCTCAGTTTTGGCGCCCAGGCCACGTCGGCGAAGGTGTAGCCGGCTTCGGCGTACCAGGCTTTTTCCGGCCCGGCGTCCTTGTCCTGCCAGGCGTATTCGAAGGCGAAGCTGGCGTTTTCGATGCCGGCGCTGCCTTCGCCGCGGACGCTGTAGACGTCCATGTTCTCGCGTTCTTTCTGGAAGTCGCTGGCCCACTGGTCGGTGACGTCGAGGCCGTGCACCCAGGTCAGGCCGAGGGTGCCGGCGTCGGTGGTGTAGTCCAGGGTGCCGGCAGCCAGTTCGGTTTCGGCCTGGGCGCGGTTGTCGGATTTGAGCCAGAGCACGCTGCCGTGCAGGCCGTCCTGGCCACCCAGTTTCAATACCGCGGTGCGGTCGAAAGCGTGGCGGGCGGCGAGGTAGTAGGCGCCGCCACGGTTGAGGTCGCCGTCGGCCGGGCCTTTGCCGAGGTTCGGGCCGTCGTCGTTGATCAGGAAGCCGCTGCCGATCTTGACCACCTGGCGACCGGCGGAGAAGTCCACGCCGTCCTTGCCCAGGGCCGGGAACAGATCGCCGGAGCGCCAGCCGAGGAAGGCGTCTTCGATCTTGGTGGTGCGCTCGGAACCGTCGGTGTTGCCGGCGGCGTCGCCGTCGCCCCAGGTCGCCGAACTGACCAGATTGAAGGTGCCGTACAACGTGCCATTGCCGCCCAGGCCCTGGTCACCGCTGACGCCGTACTTGATGAAACCTTCGCGCCAGGTCGAGCCGCCCGCTGTGCCGTCGTAGTTCTTGCGGCTGTTGAACATGCCGAACACGGCGAGCATGTCGGCGTTCAGGTGGGTGTCGTCGTCCGCGTAGAGTTCGTAAGCCAGTGCCGGTTGCGCGGCGGCGAGCGTGACCAGGCTCAGGCCGACGGCCCGCGCGATCGGCATCAGGCGATGCTGTTTGTCCATTGTGATTCCCCAGTTGTTATTGGCAGATGGCCGCGCCCTGGCCCGGCCCCGTCGACGAATGCTCCGTGACGAGGTATTAGGGCGCTGTCGGTGGGCGTACGTCTTGTTCGTGGCTGCCAGCAGAGTTGATTGGGGTCGCCAGCTTTTGATTGCGGGAGCGAGCACGCTCGCTCCCGCAGACTTACGACTCGGGCAGCGTCGCGCCGCCATCGACGATCAGCGTCTGCCCGGTGACATAGCCGGCATTGTCCGAGGCCAGGAACAACATGGCCGCGGCGATATCCGCCGGCTCGCCCAGCCGCCCCAACGGCACGCCGCTGGCAATCCGCGCACTGAGGTCGGCGTCACCGAGGTTGTCCATGGCCGGCGTGCGGATCATCCCCGGCTCCACGCCGTTGACCCGCACGCCCAGCGGCGCCAGTTCCAGCGCGGCGTTGCGGATGAAGCCGTTGACTCCGGCCTTGGACGCGGCGTAGTGGCTGAGCCCCGGATAGGCCACCCGTGGCCCTGTCACTGAGGAGGTCACCAGCACGTTGCCGCGGCCCTGGCGGCGGAACAGCGGCAGCGCTGCCTGGGTCAGCCAGAACAGCGCCGACAGGTTCACATCCAGGGTGCGCCGCAGCATCGCTTCGCTGATCTGCTCGAACGGGGTAAGGGGAAAATACGCCGCGTTGTGCACCAGCACATCGAGGCGTTCCAGGCCGTCGAGCAAGGTGAAGATCGCCTCGCGGTCGGCCAGGTCGATGCCCGCCGCCTGAGCCAGAAGACCCTCGGCGCGCAGGCTGTCGGCCAGCGTCTGGGCGCCGGCCAGGTCGAGGTCGGCGATCAGCACTTCGGCACCGCCGCGGGCGAAGCCCTCGACAATTGCCCGGCCAATGCCCTGGGCACCGCCGGTGACCAACACCTGCTGCCCGCGGTAATCGAAGGTGGCATTCATGACGGATTCTCCAGTCGGGTATAGGCCAGGGTCGGCACATCGACCACGGTCGACCCACCATCGGCGGCGATCACCGCGCCGGTGATGATCGAGGCGTCGTCGCTGACCAGGAACTGGCACAGCGCGGCAATCTCGTCGGCACTGGCGGGGCGGCGCAGCGGCACATCGGCGGTGACCCGGCGATACGCCGCATCCAGGCCTTCACCGTGGTGCTCCATCAGCGGCTGCATTTCTTCATCGGCCATCGGCGTGCGCACCCAGCCCGGGCACACGCAGTTGACCCGCACGCCTTGCGGCCCGAAGTCCCGCGCCAGCGAGCGGTTCAGCCCCACCAGCGCGTGCTTGGCGGTGGTGTAACCGCACACCTGCGGGCCCGCCGCCAGCGAGGCGATGGAGCCGAGCAGGACGATGCTGCCGCGCCGCTCGATCAGCAGCGGCAAACAGGCGCGGGCACTGTGGAAGGCGCTGTGCAGGTTGCCGCGCATCGCCGCGTCCCAGGCGTCATCGCTGGTCTCCAGCGCGTTGCCCAAACCATGACCGCCTGCGCAACAGATCAGCGCATCGAGACCGCCGAAGCGGGCGCGGATCTGTGCGATGAAGCCGGCCCACACCGCGCTGTCGGCGGCATCGCCGGCCAGCACCAGGGCGTCGTGACCGGCGGCCACCCGCTCCAGCGCCTCGCGGCGCCGGCCCACCAGCACCAGGTTGTGCCCCAGCGCCGCCATGCGCTGGACGCAGGCCTCGCCGATTCCGGTGCCGGCACCGGTAATCAGCACGGTCTTAGTCATGGCCGTGGTCCGTGGTGTTGATCAGGTTGCAGTAGGACGACACCGGGAAGTTGCTGAAGGCGTCGAAGCTGCCTTCGGCGTAGCCGAAGATCTTGCCGTCGCTGCGGTGCTCGCGCAGGTCGATCATCACCAGGCCGAGGGTCGGGATGATCTTCTCGCGCCAGACGAACAGATACAGCTCGTCGGTGATCTTGTAGTAGTGGCAGCGGTCGGTGTCGCACAGACCCTTCTCGACACCCTTGAGGCACTGCCAGGTGTAGTAGTGCTCGTTGAGGTAGATGTGCTCGTATTCCTCGGTCGGGCTGTAGCGGTAGCGGTTGCGGATACCCACCAGCTCGCGGGTCGGCGCGTGCGGGCAGGCGCCGTCCTGCCATGGGCGATCAAGGGTGCCGTGGAGGAACTGCGCCTCGACGGCGGTCAGGTTCTTGCCGGACAGGGCGCGCGAGTACATGCCTTCGCGGGTTTCTTCGGCGCTGGGCATGTTGCCGATGACCGCGGTGAAGGACTGGCTCAGGGTGTCCAGCACCAGGGTGATCGACCAGGTCTGGCTGTGCTCGGTCTTGAGGAAGTCGACCAGGACGATGCCCGGGCGCACCGAGGTGGCGCGGTACGGCGCGCTGCCGGTCGAGTGGCCGTCAGCGGCGTGCCAGTGCAGTTGGTCGGCGTCGAAGCGGTGTTCGATCGACCAGCCGTTGGCGAAGTTCAGGGTCATGCGCTGGCCGGCCAGCTCGGCCAGTTGCGGCAGGATGAAGGCTTCCGGGGCAAAGCCCTCGGCCAGGGCGCCTACGGTGATCCAGTCGGAATGGGTGGTCATGGGAGGTGGCTCGTGGTTGTTGTTGGAGCCGTGATGGTGCCGCGCGGGCGGGTGATGCGGTATCAACCGGATGGTTGAGGTGGCGTGGTGTGCCAGTCACGGGATTGTCACGCGCTGGTAGTAATGTGCCATCACTCAACGGCAGGAATGAAATGTGGTGATCCGCCGGTCCGTGTCCTCTCTGGGTTTTCTCCAGTTCCTCCTGCTTTCGTCGTCCGCGGCCATTCTGTTGTTTCTCTGGGTGCTGTATTTCCAGCAGAAGGCGGCGTCCGCGCAAGAGGCGCTGGCTGCCAAAGCTTCGGAGCACCTCAATCTGGCGACGATGGCGGCCGAGAACCTCAGCCAGTTGGTCGACCGCGCCCAGACTATCGGCCGCGCATTGCAGACCGACATGGGCGACCCGGCGCAAGGGCGCTGGAGCCTGGCGCGAATGCTCGCCGAGGATCCGGTGCTCAAGCGCATGAGCCTGTATAGCGCTGACGGTCGCGTGCTTTATGCCAGCCATGCCGATGAGCCGCGGCAATTGCCCGCGCAATGGCTGGCGCAACTGCAAGAGCACGGCGATCGCTACAGCGTCAGGCCGTTCCTGCCGCCCCTCGATGCCCTCGACCGACAGGCCGCCGAGCTGAATTGGCGCCTGCCGTTTCTGCTGCCGCTGGCGGACACGGCCGGCGGCGGCACTGGCAACATCCTGCTGGTGCAGTTGGACATCGGTTACCTGGCGGTGCTGTTCCAGAACATCGACCTGGGCAGCAGCGGCCTGATGCGCCTGCTCGACCGCGTCGGCCAGGAGCGGCTGCGCATCGGCAACAGTGGCGTGGTGGTGGCGGGCGAGCCGCTGAAACCCGACCTGCCGCATGACGTCGAGGCGTCGGGCCGGATCAGCCAGTTCAGCGTCGATGGCTATTACCAGAGTCTTTTTCGCCATGTGGCGCAACGCGGCTTCAGTGTCGTGGTGAGCCAGCAGGAGGAAGAGATTCTCGCGCCGTCGCGCCAGGTCTACGCCCACCAGTTGTGGCTGAACCTGAGCATGACCCTGCTGATTCTCGCCGGGGTGCTGTGGAGCTGGCGGGTATTGGGCAAGCGCCAGGAAGCCTTCAGCGCCCTGGAGCAGGCGCAGAAGATCAACCAGCAGTTGATCCAGCGCCTGGAGGAAGAGCACCGGCGCAGCAGCCATGCGGCCGCGACCGATCACCTCAGCGGTTTGCATAATCGACGGCAGTTCATGGAGACGGCGGCGCGGGCCCTGGCCGAGCAGCGCAGCAAGCGGCGCCTGCTGGCGATTCTGTTCATCGATATGGACCGCTTCAAGTCGATCAACGACTCGCTCGGGCACAAGGTCGGCGACCTGTTGTTGCAGGCGGTGGCGGGGCGGATCAGCCGGGCGCTGGAGCCGGGTGACGAGGCGGCGCGCTTTGGCGGCGACGAGTTTGTCGTGCTGCTGGCGGGCTCGCGCAGTGAAGAGCAGATAGACGCCTGGGTGCGCATGCTGTTGAACAAGCTGTCGGCGACTTACTCGCTGGATGCCCATGAACTGAACAGCAGCCCGAGCATCGGCGTCAGCATCTGCCCGCGGGACGGCCAGGCGGTGGACGAACTGATCCGCCATGCCGATGCCGCGATGTACTCGGCCAAGCAGGCAGGGCGCGGGCAGTACCGTTTTTTCGACCCCTCGCTGAACGTGGTCAACGTCGCCGAGTTCGCCCTTGAGCAGGCGTTCGGCCCGGCCTTGAAGGAGCGGCAGTTCGTCCTGCATTTCCAGCCGCAGGTGCGCTTCGACTCCCTGCGGGTGGTGGGCTACGAAGCATTGGTGCGCTGGCAGCATCCCGAGTTCGGCCTGCTCTACCCGGACCGCTTTATCTCCCTCGCCGAGCGCAGCGGTTTCATTGTCGCGCTGGGCTGGGAGGTGGTGCGGCTGGCCTGTGAAGAACTGGTGCGCTGGCAGGCGCGGGGCATCCACGCGGGCCTGGCGGTGAACGTCTCGCCGCTGCAACTGCGCCAGCCGGATTTCAGCGCGCAGTTGCTGGAGGTGCTGCGCCGGCATGGCGTCGAACCGGCGCGGCTGGAGCTGGAAATCACCGAAACCACCGTGCTGGATGACGAAGGCCAGGCGATCAAGCACCTGCAGGTGCTGCGCGATGCCGGACTGAGCATCAGCCTCGATGATTTCGGCCAGGGTTATTCGGGCTTTTCCCACCTTCAAGCGCTGCCGATCAACTGCCTGAAGATCGACCGCGCCCTGATCGCCCAGCTCTCCAACAGCCACGACGACAGCCCCATCGTGCTATCCACCATCATCCTGGCCAAGCGCCTGGGGCTGGAGGTGGTCGCCGAGGGCGTGGAAACCCGCGAGCAGGTGGTCTACCTGCGTCTGGCAGGTTGTGATTTTGCCCAGGGGTATCATTTCAGCCGGCCGCTGACGGCGGCGCAGCTCGACCAATACCCACCTTTCATTGATGCGACGGAGACTGCATGCGAGCACTGAACACCTTGTCCTGCCTGCTGTTGAGCGCATTGCTGACGACCAGCGCGCAGGCCCAGTGCTTGCAGCCGAGTCTGCGTATCGCGGTGATTCCGAAGAAGAGCATGGAGGTGCTGATCAAGGATTATCAGCCGCTGCTGGAGCGGCTGAGTGCCGCCGTGGGCGTCCCTGCGGCGATCGTGCCAGCGTCGTCCTATGAGAGCGTGGTCGATGCCGTGGTTTCGGGCGGCGTCGACATCGCCTGGCTGGGGCCAGCCGCTTATGTGCTGGCGCAGCAGCGTGACCCGCGCATCGAACCGTTCGCCAGCCTGACCATCAACAACGGCTATTTCACCCCGGCCGGGCATCACTATCAGGCCCTGCTGCTGGCGCGTCGCGGCACGGCGGATGACGTAGCGTCGTTGCGCGGCAAGCGCGGCGCCTTGAGCGATCCGGCGAGTACCTCCGGCAGCGTGGTGCCCAACGTCGAGTTCTCCGCCCAGGTCGGCGAGCCGCTGGCGCAGTTCTTCGGCTCGGTGGTGTTTACCGGCTCCCATGACAAGTCACTGGATGCGCTGCTGGAGGGCCGGGTGGATGCCGCGTTCGTCGCCAGCGTGCGCGCTGATGCGTACCTCAACAGCGGGCGCATCGAGCGCGACACCTTCAATGTGCTCTGGCGTTCGGAGCGTATCTATTACGACCCTTACGTCTTCAGTGGCAGCCTGTGCGGTGAATACAAGGCGCGCATCCGTGCGGCGATGCTGGAGAACCAGGACGGCCTGGCGGAATTTCTGGCCTCGCAGGATGCCAGCGGCATCGCCCCGGTCAGTCGTACCGAGTACGTGCCGCTGGTGCGGATGATGCAAGGCAGGTCTGCCGGCACCCCTCCGCCCACTACAGAAACAACGCCCCGATCAACGCCGTCCGGTTCTTGACCCCGACCTTGCGAAACAGGTTGATCAGGTGCGTCTTCACCGTCGGCAAACCCAACTCCAGCTGCCGGGCCAGGGTCTTGTTGCAGGCGCCGTTCTGTAACAGCAGGGCGATTTCCCGTTCACGCGGGGTCAGTCCGGCGAGGCGGTCCGGGGCGGTTTTCGGCAACTGCCGGGCGGCCATTTGCATTAGCCCGTGCAGCGGCAACAGGCGCTCCAGTTCGCTCGGTTCGAACGGGCCGAGCGCACCTTCGCGCAGCAGCGAAAGGCCGGCCACCGGACGCTCGTCGACACAGGCGACGATTTCCACCACATCCACCACCCGGTGCTGACGCAGGAACCCCAGGTACTCGCGGCCGCGGGCAGCATCGTGGCGCGCCAAGCCCTGGCGCAGCGACACCACCGGCAGGCCGATGGCCTGGCAGTTGTCCGGGTTGAGCGGGTCGAGATGGCGGTAGTGCTCGAGGTAGTGGTGGTGCATGGGTGGCTGCATGCCCAGCAACTGGAAATCGCAGGCCTGCAACTGCTCGTCGACCCGGTAGAAGGCGGCAAGGCTGGCGGGCACCTGCTGGCTGAAGGCGTGCAGGCAGTAGTTACCGAGTTCGTGGGCAGCGTTCATCGTGGCATCCCTCTCAGCGGGCGTTGTCCAGCAGTTCGCGCACCTTGTCCACGGCGGCCTTGGCGCAGCCGGCGTCCAGGGCTTCCGAGGCGCCGGACACGCCTATGGCGCCGATCACCTGACCGTCCAGCAAGAAGGGTTCACCACCGCCGAACAAGGCCAGGTTCGGCTGCAACGGCAGGCCCTCGCGGACCGCTGTCGAGCATTTCTGCAAACGTTCTTCCCAAACCTGGGTGGAGACGCCGAAGCCCGCAGCGGTCAGGGCCTTGTTCAGGGCGATGGCCTGGCAGGGGCGTGGCGCGCCGTCCATGTGCGCGCTGTTGATCGGCTGGCCGCTGGCGTCGAGGATCGCCACGCTGACGCGCACGCCGGCCTGTTCGGCGAAGCTGACCGCGGCATCCAGGGCCTGCATGGCCAGGTGCAGGGTGATGGTCTGTTGCTGACGCAGCAAAGGATTCATTGGGCGGTTTCCTCGATGGAATGTTCAGGGCGTTTCCGACGCAGCAGAAGCAGTTGCCAGAGACAGTAGACCGACAGTAGCGCGGCGGCGATGTACATGGCCCAGGGGCCGCCGATATGGGCGGCGAGCAGCCCGGCGAGCAGGCCGCCGATGGCATCGAAGCCGAAGCGGGTCGAGGTGTAGATCGATATCACCCGGCCGCGCAGCGCTTCCGGCGCCTGGCTTTGCAAAAGGATATTGGTACCGACGTTATTAATGGTCACGCCGAACCCCAGGATCATCATCGCCAGCAGCGACAACGGCAGGGTGCGGCTGCTGGCGAACAGCAGCAGGCCGAGGGCGCTGGCGATGGCCGAAAACAGGATCAGCCCGCGCAGTTTCGCCGCGCTCTGCCGCCCCGCCAGCAGCACGGTGGAGAGCAGCGAACCGAGTCCGGCGGCGCCCCACAGCCAGCCGAGGGTGCGGGCGTCGCCGGCGAAGATGTCGCGGGCGAACACCGGCAGCAGCACGGCATAGGTGGAGGCGGTGAGGTTGACCATCAGCACGCCGATGATCAGCGCGCGCAGCGAGGGCGAGCGCAGGGTGTAGTCGAGGCCTTCGCGAAACATGTTGCGCATGCTGCCGCTGGCTTTTTCGCCCGGTGCCAGGCGGATCGCCAGCAGACCGAAGATCAGGCCGGTGTAAGACAACGCGTTCAGCGCGAAGCACAGCGCCTCGCCAGTGAGCGCCAGCAACAGGCCGGCCAGGGGCGGGCCGACGAAGCGCGAGCAGGTGAACAACATCGCGTTGAGGGCCAGGGCGTTGGGCAGATCGTCGCGGTCGTCGACCAGGCGGCTGAGCAGCGACTGGCGCAATGGGGTGTCCACGGCGTTGAGAATGCCGAGGGTGGCGGCGAGGGTCACGATCAGCGTCGGCGTGATCAGCTCCAGCCAGGTCAGCAGCGCCAGCCCCAGCGCCTGCACTGCGAGCAGGCTTTCGATAAACATCAGCAGGCGGCGCTTGTCGTGGCGATCGATCCAGGCCCCGGCGATCGGCCCGACCAACAATTGCGGCAGCAAGGTCGCGCAAGTGGTGATACCGAGCAGCGCGGCCGAGTCGGTCAGCCGATAGACCAGCCACGACAGCGCCACCGTTTGCACCCAGGTGCCGAGGGTGGAGATGGCGTGGCCGATGAAATACAGACGGAAATTGCGGTGATGCAACGCCCGCAGGACATTGGGCCAGCGGTTTGGCCCGGAAGGTTGCGCAGCTTTCACGATCGAGGACGCCAGTGCATGGAAAAGGACAAGGGAGCCCGCCGCCAGCGAACGCCGCGCCCGACTCTACCCGGTTGCGCGGGGGGCGTCTTGCCTGAGGCTGTCGATGGCATGTGTTTGCCTGCCAGCCGGGAGGCGGTCTTGGTAGAGATGAAAAGGGTGCGGATTCCTTCCTGACTCAGATCTGAAAACTGACGTAGGAGGGTTGTCGCATGCCGCGCTTCTTCCATTGCCGGATCGCTTTAGCCGAACCAGTTCGGTGTCAGATGTATAGGCAGCAACGCCAGCAATGGGTAGGCCGGGCGACCGCATTCAATCCTTGGGTGGACGGCTCGATCAGGGCGATCAAATCCTTCCAAGGCACCACTTGATCCATTTCAATCAGGAACAATTCTTTGCGGGTCTGCTTTCGGTTGCCGGCGTGCTCGGCGTCGGCAGAAGGTCATCTATATCCGCTGGTACAACTAGCATCAAATTAAACGCTCTCTCGGTGGCCTGAGCCCCCTGGAATGCCGGTAGTATCTGGGGGTTGCAGTATAACCAGTCCAAAAAAACCTCCGCACCCCCCCATATATAGTCTTGGTGTTGGACTAAATTTGTATGTTTTCTACGCAGCGAGATTTTATGAAGAACGCAATAAGTCCTACGCGAAGTGAAAATTTTGCCGAGTGGTATCAACAAGTCGTCAGCCAGGCAGAGTTGGCAGAAAACTCCCCCGTAAGAGGTTGTATGGTGATTCGTCCATGGGGCTATGCCATTTGGGAAAACATACAGCGTGAACTTGATCGGAAGTTCAAGGAAACCGGACATGTAAATGCGTACTTTCCGCTGCTGATTCCATTGTCGTTCTTGCAAAAAGAGGCAGACCATGTCGATGGCTTTGCTAAGGAATGTGCGGTAGTCACCCACCATCGTCTGGAACAAACTGCCGATGGCACACTTGTACCTGCTGGCGAACTGGAAGAACCGCTGATCATCAGGCCCACCAGTGAAACCGTAATTGGTGCTTCATTCTCTCGCTGGATTCAGAGTTATCGTGACTTGCCCATGCTCATCAACCAATGGGCCAACGTGCTGCGCTGGGAAATGCGCCCTAGAGTATTTCTGCGTACTTCTGAGTTTCTGTGGCAGGAGGGCCATACGGTTCACGCCAGTTGCCAAGAGGCACTCGACGAAACGCTGCAGATGCTTGATATCTATGCACGCTTCAGCACCGAATACTTGGCTATCCCGGTGGTCAAAGGCGTCAAATGTTCTTGGGAGCGCTTCCCAGGCGCTGTCAGTACCTACACTATCGAGGCGATGATGCAAGACGGCAAGGCCCTCCAGGCGGGGACCTCACACTTTCTGGGACAGAATTTCGCCCAAGCCTCGGGCATTCGTTTCGTCAACAAGGAGGGCGTCAAAGAGCTAGCCTGGACCACCTCGTGGGGTGTTTCGACTCGCATGATCGGCGCGATGATCATGGCCCACGGAGATGACGACGGGCTGAGAGTTCCGCCTCTGCTGGCGCCCACGCAAGTGATCATTGTGCCGATCATACGCGATGAACAGGATGCTGAAGCCATTCATGCTTATTGTGACCAACTGCAAACGCAAATTTCACGCAAGAAGTTAAAGGGGCAGAGCCTGCGGGTCAGCATTGATAAAAGGGAAATGAATGGCGGTGAGAAAAAGTGGTATCACATTAAGCGTGGGGTGCCTGTGCGAGTCGAGGTTGGAATAAAGGAACTGCAACAAAATATGGTTTCTTATTCGTGTCGTAATGAGTGCGGTGTGGTGTCGAAAGATGAAGTTGGTAGCTTTGTAAGGAATCTATCAAAAATCCTGGGTGGTATTCAAAAGGAAATGTTGGAAAGCTCTAGGAAAAAAATGTCTGCCAATACAAGGGTGGTCACTACGTTGGAGGAGTTCAAACAGGCGTTTGCGCGTAAGGATAAGCTTAATGCATTTGTCATGGCACCCTTCATTGATGATGAGCAAGTTGAGAAAGGCATCGCCGAGCTTGGAGTAACCGTACGTTGTATTCCATTGCAGCAACCCAAGACCGAGGCGCCCTGTTTGTTTACCGGAACGCTTACCCGTACATGGGCTCTTTACGCCAAGTCATACTGAGCCTTGATCGCCCCCAGTCCCGCTTATGCGGGACTATTTTGTTTAACCACGAGTTCCCTGGCCAGCCTGCCCCCCTCCACGTAGAGAATTGTGCCACCTACCAGCAACAAGCCAAGCAGATACAACAGGAAGTACAGTGCATTGAATCCGGCCAGAATAAAGCCACATACCACCGGAGTGGAGGCAGCACCAAGGTAGGTCAGATTCTGCGAACTATAGTAGGCCCCAGCCATGTGCGGTGGGGCAATTCGAGTGATATAGAAAAACTCCAGAGGCTGAATGATGATTTCGCCCACAGTAAAAATAGCGGTAAACAGGATCCAGGTAATCAGGCTGGTAGAAAAGGCGAACCCTGCTAGACCCATCATGAACGATATGATGCAAGCGCTGACCCAGAACCTGAAGCGCTCGGCCGTCACCCGTCGACCAATCAGGTACTGTAATAGAATCGAGGTTAGGGCATTCGTGACGAACACCGCATTGATGATTTCGTACATCTGCGCAGCGGAATAATGGGTAATTAAATATTGCCCAACATACATGTGAAACTGCCCGAAGACGCCGGCCAATAGCACACTGGCCAGAGTGAATTTCAGCAGATTGCGATCCTTGGTCATCACTACTAGCGTTGCCCACAGTCCATGGTCCTGATCCTCTGGTTGGCCATTTACTCTAGGCAGGGTAAATGGAGTCAGGGCCATCAGCACGATCGCAAAAAGTTATGCCGCCATGGTCTCACTGGCTTGTTCTATGCGGTGTTTGCGACATCTCTTTTCGTACAGAGCCGCCTTCATCTTTCCGGCTCGCGATACCGCTCAACAGCGACTCTACCAATGCCCGGGAGATTTCCAGTGAGTGGTAGCTGCTCCACGCAAAGTCTCCCACTGACCGTTCGTCCAGTTCGCAGACCTGCAGGTTGGTTTCTAACGCCGATTTCAGGGTCATGGACAGGTGCACGAGGGCATCTTCGATATCGACGCCGGCGCAGACGGCAAACAAGGGTTTATGACTGTCGTTAACACGCTGAAGAAGGTGTGGGCAGTCGTGAGGCGAGGGGCGCAGGCGGGTGGATCGGGCACCGGTTTTTTCATGGTTTTCTCCTCAGGTCAGAAGGAGCTACCACAAACCGGCTGTCAAACGGGAGGGTGGCACTGTGCGCGGGTTGACAGACCAGGGACCATGAGGAGAAAACCTGGCGCGCCCGAAAGCGCCCACACACACAGCCGCCATAACGACCAGCGTCTCCTCAAGAAATGTCTTCCGGCCTGTCAAAGCCCATCGTTGATGCGCAACGATGGGCGAAGACCAAGTACCGATTTCCAGGAGCGCAACGGCTGATAAGGGGCGGAAGTATGATTGGGAAACTACCTACATCAAAGCGAGAAGTGACCTGATCTTTGTAGCTTTATGCAACACCTGATAGGACCATCACACGCCTTTTTTCTGGCAGGGACGGTCAAGTACCCGGCACTTGCGTGCAAGACGCCGGCGCGGCAATCCGGTCAACTCGGGGTTTCACTGCCGAACGGTGTGCGCTGATGTTTTTCAGGAACGATCATTGGGTGCGGGAGCTGGAACAAGGACTGACGCAGATCAGCCAGGGACAGCACTGGGACGGGCCGCGCAGCGCGCAACTGGAGCGTCACCCGGCGCTGCTCCTGGCCCTGCGCGAACTGGCCGGCGAACGCCAGCAGGACCAGCGCCTGCTGGACGAAGCCCGCGCCCGTTGCAGCGAACTGACTGACCAGCTCGAACACGCCCACCGCCAGGACGAGGCCGCGCGGGATGAAGCGCGGCAATTGGAGCAGCGCTGCCAGCACCTGGAAGACGCACTGCGCGAACAGGCGCAGCAACTGCAGGCGCACCAGCAGCAGGCGGCGATCTGGGCGCAACTGCAATCCACGCTCACCGAAGGCACCTGGGACATCAGCGTGGTCCAGGGCGACGTGCAGCACCCCGACAGCAACATGCGCATTTCCAATCAGTTCCGTGCGCTGATGGGCTACAGCGCCAGCGAATTGCCCGACGGCTGGAACGCCCAGGTCAGCATCACCCACCCGGACGACCTGCCGCTAATCATGGCGGTGTTCGACCGCGAGATCCTCAAGCCTGGCGCCAGTGGCGAGTACGTCTTCGAGTACCGCATGCGCCACAAGTCACGCGGTTACATCTGGTGCCGCGAGCGCGGCTGCGCGGTGCGTGACGAGCGTGGCGTGCTGTTGCGGGTGATCGGCGCAGTGCGTGACATCAGCGATGAACGCAGCGCCCAGGCCAGCCACGAGCAGATGCTGTCGCAGAACCAGACCACCTACGCGCAGATCGCCACGGTGGTGGGGGTGATCAAGAGCATTGCTGAACAGACCAACCTGCTGGCACTGAATGCTGCGATCGAGGCGGCGCGGGCGGGGGAAGTAGGGCGGGGCTTCTCGGTGGTGGCCGAGGAAGTGAAAAAGCTGGCGGACAGCACGCGGCAGGCGACGCAGCAGATTCAGGCGATGTTGAGCTGAGGGCGCACAGGCGAGCGGAGCGCCGCTTGCCCGCGCGTAGCGCTACGCGTACTCCGCGCCAGCTGCGGCGAGGTTGCAATATTGCCCTTTGAAATACAGCAATGGCTGCGTCGCCGCAGTTTCTTGCAGGCTCAACGCCTTCACTTCTCCAATCACGATCAGGTGATCACCGGCGACATGTTCCGCGTGAATCTCGCAATCAAGCCAGTGCAGGCTGCCGGCAATGATCGGATTACCCAGCGGCGATTCCTGCCATTCGACGCCATGCCATTTGTCCGTGCCTTGCCGGGCGAACTGGTTGGAAATCCTGACCTGTTCACCCGACAGGATATTCACCACGAATCGGCCTGCCTGGCGGATTTTTGGATAGCTGTACGCGCTGGACTTCACGCTGAATGAAACCAGCGGCGGGCTCATCGACACGCTGTAGAACGACTGGCACGTAAAACCAACCGGCTCGCCCTCAACCTGGGAGGTAATCACCGTGATACCGGATGCGTAGTGCCCGAGCGCTTCGCGAAAGCGCAAGGGCTCGATAGCCGTACTGGAAAGCGACATGGCTGATCCTGAATAGTGAGTGCAGTCCGTTCAACTCAGCGCTGGCTGGCGAGTTCTCTTCGGACGATTTCCGCGCCTGCGCTCAACGCATTCAGCTTGCCTCTTGCAACTGGGCGGGGCAGGGGCGCCATGCCGCAGTTGGTGCACGGATAGAGCTTGTCGGCATCAACGAACTGAAGGGCCTTGCGCAGGGTATTGGCCACTTCCTCCGGGGTTTCGATAGCGTGGTTGGCCACGTCGATAGCCCCGACCATCACCTTCTTGCCCCGAATGAGTTCAATCAGGTCCATGGGCACATGGGAGTTGTGACATTCCAGCGAGACGATATCGATGCTGGATTTCTGCAGCTTGGGGAAGGCTTCTTCATATTGCCGCCACTCAGAACCCAGGGTCTTTTTCCAGTCGGTATTGGCCTTGATGCCGTAGCCATAGCAAATATGCACGGCGGTCTCGCACTTGAGGCCTTCAATTGCTCTTTCCAGGGTAGCGACGCCCCAGTCATTCACTTCATCAAAGAAGACATTAAAGGCGGGCTCGTCAAACTGAATGATATCGACGCCGGCCGCTTCCAGTTCCCTGGCTTCCTGGTTGAGGATCTTGGCGAATTCCCAGGCCAGTTTTTCGCGGCTTTTGTAGTGGTTGTCGTAAAGCGTGTCGATCATGGTCATCGGACCTGGCAGCGCCCACTTGATGGGTTGCCCGGTTTGCTGACGGAGGAACTTGGCGTCTTCGACAAACACCGGTTTTTTCCGGGCTACCGCGCCAACGACCGTCGGCACGCTCGCGTCATAGCGGTCACGGATCCTGACGGTCTCGCGCGTCTCGAAATCGACGCCTTCGAGGTGCTCGATAAAGGTGGTGACGAAGTGTTGGCGCGTTTGCTCGCCGTCACTGACGATATAAATGCCGGCCTGTTGTTGTTCTTGCAACGACAGGCGCAGGGCATCTTGTTTGCCCTCGATCAGTTCTTCACCTTGCAGTTTCCACGGTGACCAAAGCGTCTCCGGTTGGGCCAGCCAGGAAGGTTTTGGCAAGCTGCCAGCAGTTGAGGTGGGAAGTAGTTTTTTCACGGTGGATAGCCTTGTGTAGTCGAAAGGTCAAAGAGCGTAATTAGCGGAAAATTGCTCAAGGGCAGCGTGGTGCGGTTTGATGAAGTGCTCCTCGGCAAACTTTCCTTGCTCGATAGCCAGGCGGCTACGTTCTTCCCGGTCGTAAACAATTCGGGTCAATGAGTAATCCTGGTGCTGCAGGCTGGGCTGATAGGATTTGCCGGCAGCAGAATTCGCATTGTAGATTTCGGGTCGGTAAATCTTCTGGAAGGTATCCATGGTGCTGATGGTACTGATCAGCTCCAGATTGGAATAATCACCCAGCAAGTCGCCGGCAAAGTAGAAGGCCAACGGCGCAACGCTGTTCGGCGGCATGAAGTAGCGAACTTTCAAACCCATTTTACTGAAGTACTCATCGGTCAATGAGTACTCATCCTGCAGGTATTCGATACCCAATACCGGATGCTGGTTTTCAGTTCGGTGGTAGATTTTGCTGCTCGAAACGCTCAGGCAGATGACCGGTGGTTTGGTGAAATGCTCCTTGAAGGCACTCGAATTGACGAAGTGCTTGAACAGCTTTCCATGAAGATCGCCAAAATTGTCGGGGGTGCTGAAACCCTGCTGGTCTTTGTTATGCTCCAGCAACAGCACGCTGAAGTCATAGTCCCGCACGTAAGAGGAGAAGTTATTTCCGACAATGCCTTCAATGCGCTCGTTGGTTTTCAGGTCAACGATGGTTGTCTTCAGGATTTCGATCAAAGGCAGGGAACTGCCGCTGCTTTCAACGCCAACATTCATCTCTACGGAAATGATTTCGAGTTCGACGGTGTAGCGATCGCCTTTAGGGTTATCCCAGTGCGCCAGCGCATTGAAGCGGTTGTCGATCATGGTCAGCGCATTGCGCAAGTTTTCCTGGCGATTCTGACCTTTGGCGAGGTTGGCAAAGTTGGTGGTGGTGCGGGTGTTTTCGGCGGGGCGATAATTTTCGTCGAAACAAATGCTGTTGACGGTAAAAGTAAACTCGTTGTTCATCGGGGGCGGATGTCCTTATTTCTGAGTGAAAGCCTGAATGTATTCAGGCTTTCACTCAGCGGTATCTATGTTCTTTCCAATTGAGAATAATTCTATCCTTAGCCCCTGGATGAATGGAATTGAATTGGTTTCACCGCATCTTTAGTCATATTCATGATGTGGTGCGCGGTTGATTGTAGCGAAGCCTTCAACGCCGCCCGTTGAAGAACCCTGACACCTGGTGCACCGTCTTCCCCGCACTGAGAATCAGCGGCCGGAAATTGTCCTTGCCGATGATCCGCGCATGCTTCACCGAACTGATCAGGTCATAGCGGCTCGAGCCTTCGGCCATGCCCTCCGCGAGGATCTTGCAGATGATGTGGCTCGGGGTTACGCCAAACCCGGAATAGCCCTGCACATAGAACGCGTTCGGCCGCCCGCTGAGTGTGCCGATCTGCGGGAACAGGTTGGCGCTGGTGGCCATCGGGCCGCCCCAGGCGAGGTCGATCTTCACGTCCTTCAGGTACGGGAAGATCTTCAGCATCAGCGCGCGGTTCCAGGCTTTGAGGTCGTTGGGGATGTGCTCGATGAAGGGCGTGGCCGCGCCGAACAGCAGGCGGTTTTCGTTGGTGACCCGGTAGTAATCGATCACCGGTCGGATATCGCTGTAGGCGCCACGGATCGGGCTGATGCGCTGGATCATTTCGTCCGACAGCGGCTCGGTCATCAACTGGAAGGCGTAGGTGTTGATGGTCCGGCTGTGCAGCTCCGGTTCCAGCTTGTTGAGGAAGCTGTCGCAGGCCCACAGCAGTTTGCTGGCCTTGACCGAACCACGGCCGGTGCGCACGGTGATTTTCTCGCCGTAGGTGACTTCCAGCGCGGCGCTGTGTTCGAAGATGCGCACGCCGTGGCCAACCAGGGCCTTGGCTTCACCGAGCAGCAGGTTCAGCGAGTGCACATGGCCGCCGCCCATGTGCAGCAGGGCGCTGCCGTAGGCGTCGGAGCCGATGATCTGCTTGACCTCGGAGCCGCCGAGAAAGCGGATTTCGTCCTTGCTGTTGACCTTCTTGAATTCTTTTTCCCAGGTGCGCAGGGTCTTTTCCTGGCGTGCGTTGAAGCCCATGTAGCCGTAGCCGTGGCAGAAGTCCGCATCGATGTCGTACTTGGCGATCCGGTCCTTGATGATGCCGGCGCCCAGTTCGCTGATCTCGAAGATTTCCTGCAGGCCCTTGTCGCCGACGCTGCTCCTGATTTTCTCCAGGTCGTGGCCGATGCCCGCCATGATCTGCCCGCCATTGCGCCCGGTGCCGCCGAAGCCCAGGTAGCGTCCTTCCAGCACCACGGTGTTGGTCATGCCTTTCTCGGCCAGCTCCAGGGCGGTGTTGATACCGGAGAAACCGCCGCCGATCACCACGACATCGGCCTCGATATCGTTTTCCAGGATCGGGAAGCTGAGGTTGTACTTCTTGGTCGCGGTGTAATAGGTGGGCGTTTCGATGTTGATCATGGGGGCGGCCTGAATAGTTGGAGTTGGCTGAGGCAGCAAGGGGCGTCTGGAGCGCCTGTTACACTTTGCATTAAATGCCTAACGAACGATAGGTTCTTGACCGAGCCTGCTGTCGGTTTTGATCGAGGCTGCCAGGTTTTAGCGGGGAAATGGCGGGGGAGGAGGGCGTGACGTTGAGCTCGGAGAAAGCCCTTCGCGACAGTCCGGCGTAGCGGACCGTCGCGCTGGCGGTGTTACAGGCGGCCGACGGCGGCCAGTTGCCCCGAAGATGCCTGGGGTGCAGGAACGGCCGAGCCGTCTTGCGGTGTCACCGGGAAGATCGCGTTGATCTGGCCGGTAGCGGACGACCCGAAATACGGCGTGACCACGTCAGCCTTGCCGTCGTACTTCGACCAGCCCAGCGCGCCCAGCAGCATCGCGGTGTCGTGCATGAAGCCTTCGCCGTGACCCTTCACCGCGTATTCCGGGAGCATGGTGCAGAAGGCGTCCCACTCGGCGTTTTCCCACATCTGCACGACCCGGTGGTCGAGGGTTTCCAGGAACGGGCTCCAGACCTTGTCGGCGAATTCCGGCGCCTGGCCGTTCTGGGCGAAACGGTGCGACAGCGAGCCGCTGGCGAGGAACGCCACGGTGCCGTCGTAGTGGTCCTCAACGGCCTTGCGCATCGCCCAGCCCAGGCGCGCGCTGTCATTCAGGTAGTGGGAGGTGCACAGCGCCGAGACCGAGACCACCTTGAAGTGCTGGTCGGCGTTCATGTAGCGCATCGGCACCAGGGTGCCGTATTCCGGGCCGAGGCTGGTGGCGTCGTGGGCCATGGTCTCGACGCCCTGGCGGTTGCATTCCTCGGCCAGCAGGCGGCCCAGCACGTCGTTGCCCGGCACTTCGTAGTCCATGTTGGCGATGAAGTGCGGCAGCTCGTTGCTGGTGTAGGTGCCCTTGAAGTGCGGCGCGCAGTTGATGTGGTAGTTGGCGTTGACCAGCCAGTGCGTGTCGAAGACCACCAGGGTGTCGACGCCGAGTTCGCGGCAGCGGCGGGAAATCTCTTTGTGGCCGTCGATGGCGGCCTGGCGATAGCCCTGGCGCGGGCCGGGCAGTTCGGACAGGTACATGGATGGAACGTGAGTGATCTTGGCAGCCAGAGCAAGTTTGCCCATGACGGTACTCCTGGTGGCAGATGCCCTCCAGACGAGGGCGCATCGATTATCTGGGATGTTGGCACGCAGGCGATACCGGCCACTGACATCGTGGCTCTTGTCGATCAGGCCTGGCACCTCCCGCGCGGGAAATGCTGGCTGCCCATTGAACACGCTTGTCGAGGGCGCCGCTTGCCTGGCTCTGCCAGATAGTTGATCGAGCTTGCCAGCCTGGCGCGCTCAGGCCCACCAGTAACGGACGAAGTGAAAGAAGATCGGCGCGGCGAAGCACACCGAATCCATGCGGTCGAGCATGCCGCCGTGGCCCTCGATCATGTGCCCCCAGTCCTTGACCCCGCGGTCGCGCTTGATCGCCGACATCACCAGCCCGCCGAAGAAGCCCATGACGTTGACCACCAGCGCCATCAGTGCCGCCTGCCAGAGGTTGAACGGGGTGATCCAGTACAGCGCCGCGCCGATCAGCGTCGCCAGGAACACGCCGCCCAGCAGGCCTTCGAGGGTCTTGGACGGCGACAGCCGCGGCGCCACCTTGCGCTTGCCGAACAGCTTGCCGCAGACGTACTGCAGCACGTCGCTGATCTGCACCACCAGGATCAGCCAGGCGATCAGCAGCAGGTTGCGGCCTTCGTAGCCGGGGATGTCGAGGGTCATCAACGCCGGCACCGAGGACACGCAGTAGACCGCGATCATCAACCCCCACTGGACCTTCGAGGCGCGTTCGAGGAAGCGCGTGGTGTCGCCGCCGAGGCTGGCCAGGATTGGCAGCAGGAGGAACAGGTAGACCGGGATGAAAATGCTGAACAGCCCGTACCAGTCGAAGCCGATCAGCAGGTACTGGCCGGGCAGGGCGACGTAGAACGCGAGCACCAGTGCCGGGTAGTCGCCACGGCGGGTCGGGGTCAGGGTGATGAACTCGCGCAGGGCGTAGAAGGACACCAGGTAGAACAGCACGATCACTCCGGTCTTGCCGAAGATGAACGCCAGGCCGATGACCAGCACCATCACCCACCAGGCGTCGATGCGGGCGTTGAGGTTGTCGATCACTGCGTGCGGGCCAGGGCCGGCGCGCCATTTCAGCAGACGGCCGATCAGGCTGGCGAGCAGCAGCAGGGCGCCGATGCCGGCGAACAGGGTCCAGGTGTTGTGTTCCATTTCAGACCTCCTTCGGCGCGAGGGCCATCAGGGCGTGACTGGCACGTTCGAGAAAGGCCTGCTTGCTTTCGTCCGGTGCAAGTTGCAGCGGCTCGCCGAAGCTCAGGGTGCACAACAGTGGCAGCGGCAGGGTGCGGCCCTTGGGCATGACGCGATTGAGGTTGGCGATCCACACCGGCACCAGTTCGACTTGCGGTTGCGCGGCAGCCAGATGAAACAGGCCGCTCTTGAACGGCAGCAGCGGTTCGTCGCCGAGGTTGCGGGTGCCTTCGGGGAAGAAGATCAGCGAATCGCCCTGGGCCAGGGCGTCCTTGACCGGTTGCAGCGGATCGGCCTCGGGCCCGCTGCGCTGGCGGTCCAGCAGCACGCCGTTGAATACCTTGCTGATCAGGAAACTGCGTACGCCGGGCTTGAGCCAGTAGTCGGCGCCGGCCACCGGGCGGGTGCGTTGGCGCAGTGGCTCGGGCAGCGAGGCCCAGATCAGCACGAAGTCGCCGTGGCTGCTGTGGTTGGCGAAATACAGCCGCTGCACCGGCAGCGGGCTGCAGCCCAGCCACAGGGCGCGGGCGCCGGTGACCAGGCGGGCGAAGGAGGTGATGAGGAAGGCGGTGAAGGCAGCAAGCATGAAAACGTCCTTATGCGGCCGGAAGCCAGGGCAGGGAAAGCAGCGTGAGCACGGCGAGGAAAACCTGCAACCCCAGGCACAATGCCTGACCGCGTAGCAGGCGCAAGGCGCCGCGGCAGCGCGACGTCCAGTCCCGTTCGCGGCCGGCGGCGGGTTTCAGGCCGAGTTCGTGAAGGGCCTGATCCAGCGCCCGGGTGCGGCTGCTCAGGCGCCCGGCGTCGCTGGCAAGGTGGCCGATCAGGTCGGCATCGAGGGCGACCCGCAGGGCGAAGTACTTCTGTGCGATGCCGAGCACCACCAGCACGGCGCAGAGCAGGCCGGTCAGACGTGGGTGGCTGGCGACGATCAGTAGCGGCGCCAGCCCGTAGGCCAGGGCCAGCAGGCTGATGCCGTCGGACAGGCGCTCGATCTGCCGGCCGCGGGCGAGCAGGCGGGCGGTCAGTGCAAGCTGGGCGTCGTCGCTCATGGACAGGCTCCGGGTTGCAGGCGCTCCAGCAGGCGCCGGTGCGCTGGGTGCAAAACCACGCCGGGACGGGCGCGGCGAATCATCGCTTCGGCGGCGGCGACATCGGCGCAGCGCCCGCTGAGCACCAGCCACGCCGCCACGGCGCTGGCGCTGCGCGAGTAGCCCAGGGCGCAGCAGACCAGCAGCGGGCCGTGGACGCGCAGCGCTTCGATGGCGTCCGCCGCTTCACGGCACAGCGCCTGTTCCGGCACCACCAGGTCCAGGCTCGGCAGGCTGCGGTAATGCTGACCGGGGAGGACCTTTATCGGCAGTTCGGCGCACAGGTCGACCACTGCGGGGAATGCCGCGGCTTCGCCCCGCGCCGGCAGGCGCCCGAGGAACACCCCGTCGCAGACCTCGTCGGCTTGCGGGTGACGCCGGGTCCACAGCCGCGAATTGATCCAGGCCACCGCAAGGTACGGCGCCAGCAACCAGCGCACGGCGCACGGCTGGGAGCCATCGGCGCGTTTTTGAAAGCCGCCGGCGCCGAACAGCAGGTAGTTCAGCGCCACCATCAGCGCCGCGAGCCCAGGCCACAGCAGCCACAGCCAGCCGCCCTTGAGGACGAATGCCGCGCCCGCCAGCAGCGCGGCGCCGAGCGCATAGCGCCAGGCCAGGCGGTAGCGCTCCGGTGTGTCGGGCAGACGGGTCAGGTGCAGCGGTGATGGACCTTCGCGCGGCCACAGCCAGAGACAGAGGAAGCCGGCGAGCGCGCCCGTGGGCAGGTCGATGAAATGGTGTTGCCAAGTTGTCAGCACCGACAGGCCGATCAGCACCATCCACACATGCAGCAACCCGCGCAACAGCACGCCGCGGGTGTGCCGGGCGAACATCGCCCAGATCACCACCAGCAGCGCGATGTGCAGCGATGGCGCCTGGTTGTAGGGCTTGTCGAAGCCCATCAGCACATCGAACAGCCAGCCGAACACGCCCTCCAGCTCCGGGCGTTCGAAAGTGAAACGCAGCGGCCAGAGCAGGAAGCAGACGATGCAGATGAGTTGGGCGCTGAGCAGGCGCAGGGCGTGGCGATCCATTTCGCCACGGTTGCGTGGCACCAGGAAGGACAGGCCGTAGAGCAGGTCGATGGACCAGTAGGGAATGATCGTCCACGGCCAGAGTGGCACCTGCCGCTCCCAGGCGAAGACCAGGCTGCCGACGTCGTCGCGCTGGGCGGTGAAACTGTTGCTCAGGCCGTAGCTGATGAAAAACAGCGGGCCGAGCAACAACAGCCATAGCACGCCGCGGCGGATCAGGCCGGGCTCGCGGGGTACGCTCATTCGCGCACCCGCTGGGCGAGGCTGACGCTGAAGATGCCCCATTCATCGATGCGCTGTTCCAGCTTGCGGAAGCCCGCGGCCTGCACCAGTTGGTCCATTTCCGCCTGACTGCGCCGGCGCATGACCCAGGCTTCGCCGCCGCGATGGCTGGTCAGCGCGCGGGCGATCATCTCCAGTTGCGGATGCCACGGCTGGCCGGTGTAGACCAGCAAGCCGCCGTCTTCGATCGCATCGGCAAGGCCCGCCAGCGACGTGCGCACCAGGTCGTTGTCGGGGAACAGTTCATACAGCCCGGAGACCACCGCCAGCGTGGGTTTGGGATCAAGCGCGGCGAGGGAGGCGCGGTCGAAGGCATCGCCCTGGACGAAGCGGGCGATGTCGCCCAGGCCTTTCTCGCTGATCAGGGCGTTGCCCTGGGTGACGTTGAGTTCGCTGTAGTCGCGCAGCAGGATCGAGTCGGGGCGCTGTTCCAGCCCTTGCAGCGCTTCGAGGATGTAGCGGCCATGGCCGGCGGCGATATCGACGATATGCACCGGACGGCCCTGCTGGCGCAGGCGTTCGATGGCGTTGCGCAGCAGCTCCTCGGCGTGCAGCTTGCGCTGGCGGATGCCGCGCCAGCCGATGGCATCGAGGTAGTTGCGGTCCACCAGCTGGCCGAGCTTGCCCTTGCCGGTGGGCTGGTTGCGGTAGACGTAGTCCAGGGTGCTGCCGGAGTCGAAGCCGGTGTCGAAACCGAGCTTGACCCCTTCGGACAACTGCTTGCCCAGGCGCAGCGAGGCGCGGGTGGCTTGCCAGTAAAGGTTGCGCGGTGAGTATTTCGGCAGCGGCGCGGCGAGGCTTTCCGCTTCGGCGCAACTGGCGCCCTGGCGGTCGGCATCGAGCAGCGAAGGGCGTTCGACCGGCTGCTGGAAGCACTGGCCGACGAAACGGCGGATCCGCGCCAGGGCATGGGCACGATCACGCTCGCCGAGGGTGTCGTGGAAGAAACCGGGGAGGATGTGCTTTTCCTTGTGCAAGGTGCCAAGGCGGTCGAAAAACTGTTCCTGCGGTTTGCGCCGCACCACCACGTCGGCGCCGGAAATCAGCACCTGGGTCGGGATCTGGATCGCCTGGGCATCGGCCACCACGCGGTCAGCGGCTTCATACAGCCCGAGCAGCATGTTCACCGAGATTGGCCGGGTGATCAGCGGGTCGCTGGTGTAGGACATCACCCGCTCCGGGTCATGGCTGAGCAGCGCCGGCTTGACGTAGCTATTGACGAAGAAGTTGCCACGCCAGGCCCGCAGCAGTTTCAGGCCGGGGCGGGCGAAGGGCACGTAGAGCTTGATGCTGAAGGCCGGCGAGGCGAGCACCAGGCAGCGTACCTTCGGCGCATAGTCGTGGGCCCAGGTGGCGATCAGCACCGCGCCGACGCTTTGCGCCAGCACGGCCATGTCCTGCTCGGCGATGTCGTGCTGGCGGGTGATGTGCTCGATGAAGGTCTGCACGTCGCGCACGCTGGTGGCGAAGCCGGGGCTGTCGCCGCGGGTGCCGGGGGACTGGCCGTGGCCACGGGCGTCCCAGGCGAAGAAGTCGTGGTCGGGCAGGTTGAGTTCATCCACCAGATGGGCCATGCGCCCGCCGTGTTCGTGGCCGCGGTGGAACATCACCAGCGCGCGTTTCGGCTGGCCCGGCTCGCGTTGCGCCGGCCAGTGGCGGTAATACAGCTCGACGCCGTCATGGGTGGTGAAGTGCAGCGATTGCGCCTGGCGCATGGGACAGATCCTTATCCGGCGAGAGAATCAGCGGGTTTCGTCGAGACCTCGGCGCACCCGGTTGTAGAGGGTATAGAGGGAAAGCAGCAGGACCACCAGCAGCACGCCGTTGACCCAGGCGGCCGGAATGGCGAACGCCACGGCCAGGCCTAGCGTACCGAAGACGAAGGCCCGGTCGCTTTTGCCCATGGGCCCGTCGTAGCGCCGCGAGGCCCCGGCCAGCGGGCCCATGACCCCGGCGTATTCGCTGATGAGCGCGGCGAACACCACCAGTACCACCAGCAACGGCGAGACACCGGGCAGCAGGGCGAACGGCAGGTACAGCGCGGCATCGGCGATCAGGTCGCAGAGTTCGTTGAGGTAGGCGCCCAGCCGCGACTGCTGGCCGAATTCGCGGGCGAGCATGCCGTCCACCGCATTGAGCGCCATGCGCAGCAGCATCCACAGTGGCAACAGGGCGAACAGCCAGGCGTGCTGACTGCCCCAGGCCAGCAGCAGGCCGAGCAGGACGGAGACGAGGGCGGCGACGACGGTCACCTGGTTGGCGGTGACGCCGCGCTGATGCAGGCGGCTGACACCCGGGCGCAACAGCGCCTGGAAGCGGGGTTTGAGCTGGTAGATGGAGGGCACGCGGCGACTTCCTTGACTGACACGACACAGGGTTCGGCGGGGCCGGCGGCCCTGCCTGTAAAGCGTAAGCGTGAAACTGTGCTTTTCCAGCGCGCCGACGTACAGCGGATCAAGCGGGAAATGTTACCTAGCGCAAGTTTTCAGCTAATATACGAAACGTCAGCGTTTCATATAGGAACTTTCCGTGGGCATCGTAAAAATCTCAGAATCAATGCATGAGAGCCTTCGCGTCGCGAGCAACGCGCTCAGCCGCTCCATCAATGCGCAGGCCGAACACTGGATGCGCATCGGCATGCTCGCCGAGTTGCACCCCGACCTGAACCACAATGAAATCTGCCGCCTGCTGATCCAGGCCGAGCAGCAGGGCGGCCTCGACCTCAAGCGGGTCTGCGCGCTGGACAGCACGGCGCAGTCAGCCGGCATGGGAGCCCAACATTGAGAAACGTTACCCTTCATACCCGCGAGCAGATCGCTCAAGCCCGCGTCGCCGCCGAGTTGGCCGCCGATGTCCTGGCGATGATCAAGCCCCATGTGCAGCCGGGCATCACCCTTGATGAACTCGACCGCATCTGCAACGACTACATCGTCAAAGAGCAGAAGGCCATTCCGGCCAACGTTGGTTACCACGGTTTTCCCAAGACCCTTTGCATCTCGGTCAACGAGGTGGTCTGCCATGGCATTCCGTCGGATCGGGTGCTCAGGGACGGCGATATCGTCAATATCGACACCGCGGTGATCAAGGACGGCTGGTACGGCGACACCAGCCGCATGTACTGCGTCGGCGAAGTCAGCGACGAGGCGCAGCGACTGGTGGATGTCACCTTCGACGCCATGTGGGCGGGTATCCGCAGCGTGCGCCCGGGCGCGACCCTCGGTGACATCGGTCACGCCATCCAGTCCGTGGGCGAGGGCGCCGGTTTCAGCGTGGTGCGCGAGTATTGTGGCCACGGGATCGGCCAGGTCTATCACGGCGAGCCGCAGATCCTCCACTTCGGCCAGCGCGGCCTGGGCATGAAGCTCAAGCCGGGCATGATCTTCACCATCGAGCCAATGCTCAACGCCGGCAAGCGCCAGACCCAGACTCTGGCCGACCAGTGGACGGTGGTCACTCGTGACAATTCACTGTCGGCGCAGTGGGAACACATGGTGGTGGTCACCGACGACGGTTTCGATGTGCTCACCACCTGGCCGGAGCTGCGCTGAGCGCTCCGACGCCACCTGAATGATGGCCTCGTGAGAGGCCATGCGGCATTGCTGGTTGATGGCTATTTGCTATTTATTCGTTCGGTCCTTCCTCCTACAATCGGTTCTCGCAGCCGGTTGGGTTGTCCAGCCGCACAGGGAGAAAGGCGTCGATGATCAACTCACCGCTTCAGTACGGCCTATCGATTTCCGCCCGGGAGCTTGCCGAGCAGACCGGTCTTGCGTTTGTGCCGCAGGCGGTCAAAGGCGTCTGGGGCGTGCTGCTCGCAGATCACCGCAGTGTGCCGTTCGACGAGGTCGACCAGCGCCTGCAACGCGACCTCGACCTGCTGGACACTGCCCGCTTGAACATCACTCGGGTCGACAGGCAGGTCGACCTGTATCGCCTCGACCTCTCGAAGTATGCGATTGCGCCCGCCGTGACCACCATCGAGAGCATTTATCGGGAATACGACGGCTTGCTCGAGACCGTGGCCAGGGCGATTCGCGAACACGCGGCGGGTGGCCTGCAGGGCGCGGCCGACCGGATGGTCGCGCTCGGCCGTCTCGGCTTGTTGGGTAGCCGGGTTGCCAGTGAGGTTCGGGAAAATCTCAAGATCCTTCAGGCGTTGCTGAGTAATGTCTACGGATACGATTTTCTCTCCCCGTTCCAGGAAGACCAGGGCCGGCGTGACTTCGTGTCGTTCTTCTTTGCGACCCAGTACACATACGCCCGTTTTTACCTGGTGCAGGTCAAGGCAATGTTGCTGCTGCACCTGGTCGACCAGGACCTTGCACGCCTTACCGGTTGGGAGATGAGCTGAAGAACTTCGAGCGCGAGCTGGGCAAGCAGGAAATCGAGATGACCCATGTGCTGCCGGGCGAGGTCAAGGCGCTGGTCCAGGAGCTGGTGCTGGATACGCAGGGTCTCCAGGTGTCGTTTCGCTCTGGCCTGGGCGACTTCGGGATGCGTTTTGGCAGCGACAATCAGGTCCGTCTGTGCTCGGTGATCCAGGAGTGGCGGCTGGAGGCGATCGAGCCCTTGGTGTTCAATCCGCATATCGATCATCGTTTTCGCGTCAGGCACGCGGTTTCCGGCAAGGTCCTGCAGTTTGGCGGGAAACCTGGCGCGGTTGATGGCAAAGACCGCAACCTCGCGTGGAAGATCACCTGGAACCGCTCGACCAAGATGTTCAACCTGCAATACAAGAGCAAGCCCGATGACCCGTTCAACGACAGCCGCCTGATCACGCGGAGCGGAAAGTCGGTCACGGACTGCCGGCTGGACGGCAAGCGCGCCGATCACCCGCACGATAACGATCAACAGTTCTACATCGATCCCTATGTCAGCGCGTTCGCCGAGCGTGATCGCCTGGAGGTCGATGAGCACCTGATCCCGGGCTGTTTCCTGACCTCCGACATGGGCACCTATCGCCTGTACTTCCGGCATGAAGGTGCGCTGGAGCTGGTCAGAACCCGGGACCAGAAAGTGGTCTGGTCGGCGGCAAGCGACAGGAAGGTCAAGGCGGGGCGGTTGATGTTGCAGCAGGACGGCAACTTCGTGGCCTACGAGGAGAAGGGCGGCGCTTACTGGGCGAGCGACAAGTACTTCAAGGACGAGCAGGCGGTCTACAAGAACTCGGTGCTGCGTGTGCGCAAGGACGGGCGGATGGAGATCCGGGTAAAGAGCAAGGACATCTTCTGGATCACCCCGGCTTGAAGGCCTGATCGCACCCTCGTCGGCGCGTCAAAAAGCGGTTATAAGGCCTGTCACTGTCCACCAGGAAGCGACAATGAACCCGTTCGAAGACATGCGTATTTTTTCCCAGGTCATGGAGTCCGGCAGCTTCACCGCCGCGGCCGACAAGCTGGGGCTGTCCAAGCAGTTCGTCAGCCGTCGCGTGATGGCACTGGAAGACCGCCTGGGTGTGCGCCTGCTCAACCGCTCGACCCGGCGCCTGGACCCGACCCCGCTGGGCCAGAGTTACTACGAATCGGCCCAGCGCCTGCTGGCCGAGGTGGAACAGGTGGAGCAGGGCATCGCCGGGCAGACCAGCGAGCCCCGCGGTACTGTGCGCCTGAGCGCGCCGTTGTCGTTCGCCGTGGCGCATCTGGGCACGCTGTTGCCGGAGTTTTTGCAGCGCTATCCGCAGGTCAGTGTCGAGGTGGACCTCAGCGACCGCTCGGTGGACCTGTTGGGCGAGGGCTACGACCTGGCGCTGCGCATCGGTGTGCTGGAGGACTCGACGCTGATTGCCCGGCGACTTGCGGCCATGGACCGGGTTTATTGCGCCAGTCCGGATTACCTGGCCCGGCGCGGCACTCCCGCGCGGCCGGACGATCTGGCCGAACACGATTGCCTGCCCTACGGCCATGGCCGCCAGGTGCAATGGCGTTTCGTCGAGCAGGGCAAGGCGCGGGTGGTGACGGTGAGCGGGCGGATGCGGGCGAACAACGGCGACTTGCTGCGCGAAGCGGCGGTTGCCGGGATGGGCATCACCTACTTGCCGACGTTCATCGTCGGCGATGCGCTGGAGGACGGTTCGCTGGTGCCGGTGCTGGCGGCGTTCGCCCCGGAGCCGTTGCAACTGTCGGCGGTGTACCCGCAGCACCGACAGAGTGCGCGGCCGGTGCAGGCGCTGATCGAGTTTCTCAAGCAGCGCCTGGGCTGAGGGTCAGCGGATGAAGTGGACCTTGCCGCTGTCGTCGTTGCCCATATAGATGCCGTAGACCCCGGCCTGGCGTTCCTCGATGTAGCGTTCGAGGATCTGCCGGATCGCCGGGTAATAGATGGCGTCCCACGGGATTTCATCGGGCGCGAAGAAGCGGCAGTCGAGGGTTTCCGGGCCGTACTGGCCGGTGATTTCCACCGCCACCGCGCGGAAGACGATGTACACCTCGCTGATCTTCGGCACGCTGAAGATCGAGTAGGGCGAGACGATATCGGCGCGTACGCCGGTTTCTTCCCAGACCTCACGCAGGGCCGCCTGCTCGGTGGTTTCCCCGGCTTCCATGAAGCCCGCCGGCAGCGTCCAGGTGCCGGGACGCGGCGGGATCGCGCGCTGGCACAGCAGGTATTTACCCTCGCGCTCGATGATGCAGCCGGCGATGATCTTCGGATTGACGTAGTGGATGTAGCCGCAGGCGGCGCAGAGCAGCCGCTCGTGGGTGTCGCCGTCCGGCCGTCCCTGGTGCAGCGCGGCGGAGCATTGCGGGCAGAAACGCGGGACGGCGGGCATGATCAGCGACCTATGCGGGGCTCTTTCAGAGCGATGGGGGTGGCGATTTCGCGGATCTTGCCGGCGTCGTCCTGTTTCGAACGCAGGTAGTCCAGGGCCACCTTGGCGGCGGCGCGGACGTGGTCCACGGAAGCCTGGTGTGCGGCCAGTGGATCGCCGCTCTTGATCGCCTCGACGATCTTTTCCATTTCCTGGTTGCTGGCGCCGCGGCGGTTTTGCTGGGACACCGAGGTGGCCCGCAGGTAGCTGATGCGTGCCTGCAACTGGCGCAACTGGGTGGCGGCGACATGGTTGCCGGAGCCTTCCAGCAGCACATCGTAGAAGCCCTGCACCGAGTCGATCACTTGTTGCAGCTCGCCGTCCTTGAGGGCCTCGCGGTTTTCTTCGAGGGCCTTTTCCAGGGCGCGGATGTCCTTGGCCTTGGCATTGAGGGTGAACAACTGGACGATCAGGCCTTCGAGCACGCAGCGCAATTCGTAGATATCGCGGGCGTCTTCGAGGGTGATGATGGCAACGCGCGGGCCCTTGGCGTCGGCAAACTCCACCAGACCTTCGGATTCCAGGTGGCGCAGGGCTTCACGGACGGAGGTGCGGCTGACGCCGAGGCGGTCGCAGAGGTCGCGTTCGACCAGACGGTCGCCGGGCAGAAGGTGGAAATTCATGATCGCGCCGCGCAGTTTGTCGAGCACGATTTCACGCAGGGTAACGGGGTTGCGGTTGACCTTGAAGCTGTCGTCGAGGGGCTGGCGTTTCATCATCTGCGCTCTGCAATTGGCTGTTGCGCCAGCGACATCGGAGCACTCGATAACCGGGTGCTCCCTGCGGTGGTTTCGAACAGCCAGTATTTAACTGGTTGACTCCGAGTCGGCCTCGGCGAAGGCTTCGCGGGCCAGGCGAAAGCTGTCCACGGCCGCGGGTACGCCGCAATAGATACCGACCTGGAGGAGGATTTCGCGTATTTGCTCACGACTAAGTCCGTTACGCAAGGCGCCACGGATGTGCAGCTTGAGTTCGTGCGGTCGGTTGAGCGCCGAAATCATCGCCAGGTTGATCATGCTGCGCTCTTTGAGCGACAAACCGTCGCGGCCCCAGACGTGGCCCCAGCAGTACTCGGTGACCAGCTCCTGTAGCGGCTTGGTGAATTCGTCGGCGTTCTGGATCGAGCGGTTGACGTAGTCCTCGCCCAGCACCTGGGTGCGGATGGCCAGGCCTTTTTCGTATTTTTCGTTGTTCATGCCGGAGTGTTTCTCCACAGGTGGAAAAAGGGCAGGCCTTATCGCCGGCTCGCCGGTGATAAGGCCCTGAAAATCAACCCAGGGGCGGCAGCGCGCCCAGCTTGCCCTTGTGATAGATCATCGGCGTGGCCGGCTGCTCAGGGAGCACCAGGTTCTTCACCTCACCCACGATGATGGCGTGGTCGCCACCGTCGTACTCGCGCCACAACTCGCACTCGATGATCGCCGTGGCGTTGTCCAGCAGCGGGTTGCCCAGCTCGCTGAGGTGCCAGGCGATGCCTTTGGCCTTGTCCTTGCCTTTGCCGGCGAAGGCGTAGGCTTCGGCGGTTTGTCCCGCCGCCAGCAGGTGGATGGCGAAGCGTTTGGCGTCGCGCAGGATCGGGTAGGTGTCGGAGGCGTAGTTGGGGCAGAACAGTACCAGCGCCGGGTCGATCGACAGCGCGCTGAAGGCGCTGGCGGTGATGCCGACGAGGCCGCCCTCGGCATCCAGCGTGGTGACGATGGTCACGCCGGACGGGAAGGAGCCCATCACGTCTTTGTAGATGCCGGGTTCGATCATTTCAGTTCACCTGTCAGCGCATGACGAAGGGGTCGGGCATGGGCGCGGTCGAGAGGTTGATCCAGACCGTTTTCAGTTCCGTGTAGGCCAGCACCGAGTCGATACCGCTTTCGCGGCCATAGCCACTGTTCTTGAAGCCACCGATGGGCGCCATCGCCGAGACGGCGCGGTAGGTGTTGACCCAGATGATCCCCGAGCGCACGTCGCGGGCCAGGCGGTGGGCGCGGCCGAGGTCGCGGGTCCAGATGCCGGCGGCGAGGCCGAACTGCGAGTCGTTGGCCATGGCCAGGGCTTCTTCTTCGGTCTTGAAGCGGATCACCGCGGCGACCGGGCCGAAGACTTCTTCCTGCATGATGGTCATCGAGTTGCTATCGCATTCGAACAGGGTCGGCTCGTAGTACCAGCCGTCACCTTCGACCTCGGCGCGCTTGCCGCCCAGGCGCAGGCGCGCGCCCTCGGCGCAGGCAGCGGCGACCAGGCCTTCGACCACGGCCAGTTGCTGGGCGGTGGCCATCGGCCCCATTTCGCTGCCTTCGTCCTGCGGGTTGCCGATGCGGATGCGCTTGGCGCGTTCGATCAGGCGCTCGACGAATTCGTCGAAGATTTCGTCCTGCACCAGCAGCCGTGAGCCGGCCACGCAACTCTGCCCGGAGGCGGCATAGATGCCGGCCACGGCGCCATTGATGGCGCTGTCGAGGTCGGCGTCGGCGAAGATGATGTTCGGCGATTTTCCGCCCAGTTCCAGCGACAGCTTGGCGAAGTTTTCCGCGCTGCTGCGCACCACATGACGAGCGGTGGCGGCGCCGCCGGTGAAGGCGATCTTGCGCACCAGCGGATGACGGGTCAGCGCTGCGCCGGTAGTCGGGCCGTAGCCGGTGACGACGTTGACCACGCCAGCCGGGAAGCCGGCTTCGAGGGCCAGGCGGGCCAGTTCGAGGATGGTCGCCGAGGCGTGCTCGGACGGTTTGAGCACGATGGTGTTGCCGGCGGCCAGGGCCGGTGCCAGCTTGATCGCGGTCAGGTACAGCGGGCTGTTCCAGGGGATGATCCCGGCGACCACGCCGATCGGTTCGTGCACGGTGTAGGCGAACAGGTCCGGCTTGTCCAGCGGCAGGGTGCCGCCTTCGAGCTTGTCGGCCAGGCCAGCGGTGTAGTGGAAGAACTCTGGCAGGTAGCCGACCTGACCACGGGTTTCGCGGATCAGCTTGCCGTTGTCGCGGCTTTCCAGTTGCGCCAGGTGCTCTTTGTTTTCGGCGATCAGGTCGCCAAGGCGGCGCAGCAGTTTGCCTCGGGCGGTGGCGGTGAGGCCGCGCCAGGCTTTGCTGTCGAAGGCTTTCTGGGCGGCCTGGACGGCGCGTTCGACATCGGTTTCATCGGCATCGGGCAGTTGCGCCCAGGGCTGCGCGGTGGACGGGTCGAGGCTGTCGAAGGTCTTGCCGCTGTGGGCATCGAGCCACTGGCCGTCGATGCACATCTGGAAACGAGTGAGCGTCATGCAACGATCCCCTTGGCTGAGTCGGAGAGGGTTCGGGCGTGCCCGAGGAAGTCCAGCAGCATCTGGTTGACCAGACGCGGCGACTCCACTGGCATCATATGCCGCTGTTCGGCCAGCACCACGCTTTGCGCGCCGGGAATGCGCTCGGCCAGTTCGCGGCTCATGGCCGGGGTCGAGCCGAGGTCGAACTCGCCGGTGGCGATCAGGGTCGGCACCTGGATGCTGCCCAGGTCGTCGACGCGGTACATGTCCTGGGTGGCGAACAGTTCGTAGGTGGTCAGGTAACCCTGCGGGTCATTGCTGGCCAGGGTCTGGCGCAGGGCCGCGACCTGCGCGGGGTTGGCCGCCTGGTATTCGCGGCTGAACCAGCGCGCCAGGGCCGCTTCGGCATTGGCGTCGGGGCCGTGTTCGGCGGCCTGGGCGGCACGGGCGATAACGCCGGCGCTCTGCTCGGGGCTGCGGTTGAACACGCTGTTGAGCACCACCAGTGCCGACAGGTTGTGCGGGTAGTGCAGGGCGAAGGCGCGGGCGACCAGGCCGCCCATGGAAAAGCCGATCACCGTGGCCTGGGGAATCTGCAGGTGCTCCAGCAGTTCGGCCAATTGCGCGGCGTAGCCTTGCAGGTCGGTGCCGGGCGCCGGACGCGGGCTCTGGCCGTGGCCGAGCATGTCATAGGCGATGACGCGGTAGTCGCTGGCGAGGCCGACGAACTGTCCGCCCCACATTTCTTTATTCAGGCCCACGCCGTGGATCAGTACCACGGGATGGCCCTGGCCGCTGGCCAGGTAACTGGTTCCGGCAGGTGTACGTTCAGCAACAGGCTGAATCATGGTGGGGCGCTCCTTGAGAGTCGGGCGTGCTGCGGTCTGGACCGAACGCACGCCCCGGCCCGATGGACGTTGTTGTTATTGGTTTTTTTCCGCGGCCAGCTCTTCCAGGTCGATGTAGCGGTTGCCGATGCGCGGGTGCAGGCGACCGCCGTCGGCAGCGCCCAGGACCACGACGATTTCGTCGGCACGCGGGGCGTCTTCGATCTGCATTTCCAGGGTGATGTAGTGCGAGCGCAGGCCTTCGTCGTCCTTCTGCATCATCGGGATCTGGATCGAGGTGCCTGGGCCGCCGCGCTTGTTGGTGAAGCTCAGGTAGCTCTTGGCCTGGACCGCTTCGCGGTAGTGGTTGCCGAAGCGCAGGGTGTGGATCACTGCGGAGGCGTGCTCGATCTCGCCGTCGGCGCCGACCACGGCGGCTTTGCCATAGGCCTCGATCTTGTCGGCACCACCGATGGCGGCGGTCAGGCGCTCGACCATCAGCGCGCCCAGCTCGGAGCAGTTGGCGCGGATTTCAGGCTTGAGGTCGTCGACGAAACCGCGGCCCGCCCAAGGGTTCTTGATCACGACGGCCAGTCCGACCATGGTCACCGGTTTGTCGGTGGCCTTGCCGCCTTCGATGCGGGTTTCTTCGGAGTAGGTGACGATCTTGCGGATTTCGAAACTCATGAGCGGCTCCTGCGGAGTGTTGATTAGGTCTTGTTGTCTGATGGTATACCATAATATTTGATGTGCAAGAGGTTGCAGAAAATTTCTGCGGGGAGGGGATAAGTGGTTGGGCAGCGCATGTCCCCCGCGCGTGATCCGCAAATGAACAGCCACGCCTGCCCGCTGCCCTCCCGAACTGTCATGGTCCCGCGACCAGACAGTTTGGCGCGCGCCCCTCTCGCTGTACCGGTACATCCCGCCTCGCGCTTTCTAACCTGCACGTGTTCATCAGGCACGGACGCTTCTGTAACTGCAATTACCCATCGAAAAGTGCAATAAAAAGGAGCATCACTTGAAAACTGATGAAACGGTCATCGTCACTGGCGTGACGTCTGGCATTGGGCTGGCTTGCGCCAGACTTTTGATAGAGCAGGGAAGTAAAGTTGTAGGAATCGGACGTCGGGAAGATCGTCTTGATGCACTGGCGGATGAATTCCACGGACGTTTTTATCCGGTGAGCTGTGATGTTCGCGACAGCCAGTCAATTACCAAATTGATCAATCAACTACCCGACGCGTTCGCCGCCTTCAGCAAACTTGTCAACGGTGCCGGCTTGCTTCAAGGCCAGGGAACGTTGCTGGATATAACGGACGAGCAAATAACCACCATGCTCGATACCAATGTCCACGGGCTGATCAACGTCACCCGTGCGGTATTGCCGAAGTTGATCGAAAGCGGTCGCGGGCATGTGGTCAACCTGACCTCGATCGGTGCCCATGTGCACTACAAGGGCGGCCATGTGTACGCCGCTTCGAAAGCCTTTGTCGATCACTTCGGGCGCTGCCTGCGCACCGAGTTGGTGGGCAGCAAGGTGCGGCTGACCAGCGTTGCACCGGGCAAGACCCGTTCGGAGTTCGCCCTGGTGCAGTGCGACGGCGACCAGGAAAAGGCCGACCGGGTGTACAGCACCCTGACCCCGCTGGAACCGGTTGATGTCGCCAACTCGGTGCTCTGGGCATTAAGTCAGCCGGAACACGTGAATATCAACCTTATCGAACTAATGCCTGCTGACCAGGAACTTTCGTACCGGTGATGCCATGAGCCAGACTCTCGCGAAGTATTACGTCAGAAACAAACTTACTCATAAGTTGATCAGCAAGCGTGTGTTGTCGCCAATCTCTCTGTCGCAACAACCGCCGGCCGATCTGGTCAAGGCTCTTTGCATTGAAGATGAAGTGTCCAGGTTGTCGGCAGTGTATGCCCGCTTCCAACAGGAAGGTGATGAAAGTACCGGGCTGCCACGTTATATGCCGTTCTATCGTTTCATTCAGTCGAAGTTTCCCGGCTTCCAATGGCACGTGCGAAACAGCGAAGGCAAGAAGACACTTATTCTGGACAAGCCGTATATCAACCAGAGTCGTCCGTCGCTGCTGAGCCTGTTGCTATGCGCGGTCAACGACAACACGGTGACCACGCCGGCACTCAAGGTCCGTTACCCGGCCATGCGTGAATTGCCGGACGCCCTGGTGGTGGACCTGGAGCGGGCATTCGAGCGCCTGTCCTTCACCACCTCCGCACCGCACTTCATGGCGCGGTTCGCCGAGACGCTGGTCAAGGGCCTTGCGGGCGAGACCATCACCCTGGTGTCGCCGGTGTGCCCGGACTACGGCTACGAGAACAAGAACGGTCGGCTGCGCTACACCTTCGACTACCTCGGCGAAGGCATCGGGCTGGTAGCCGGGCGTGTGGTCAAGACCCTGCCTGACCTGCAGGCGGTCCTGAGAAAGCACGGCATCGATGCACGGATTGCCATCGGTGCCGGCGACTTCGAAGGGTTCGACGCGTCCACCCTCGATCGCCTCAAGGAAACCCGCGAAGGCTTCGCCCACAAGCTGCGCATCAGCCAACAGAAGATTCTCGATGCGCTGGGGCCGCAGACCGAGTCGATCATGATCGCCGGCGCGGCGGGCGGCGAGGCGCAATGGCGCGCGCTGACCGCGGACGCCGAGCAGCGCCTGGCCAATCGCGACAACGGTTGCATCGTCGACAGCGACCTGGATTACGCCGCGATCTTCAATGCCCGGTTGCCGCTCTATCAGGCCTGGCATCAGCAGCGCAGCAATGAAGAACTGATGCAGATCCTCTACGCCCAGGGTGCGGAATACGCCGCCATCGGCCAGGTGTTCGCCCGGCAATGGCGCAACCCGATCGTGATCGGCGCCGACCACAACCGCATGCAGCCGTTCTATTGGCTGTACAGCACCATCCCTGTCCTCTACCTGACCAGGGTGTACTGATGAGCACTCAAGAACGTGCCAATCAAGGCACTCATTACTGCCAATACGGGCCGCAGGGCAACGTGCGCGAAAGCTATGCGCACCTGCCGTTCCAGCCGCTGTGGACCTGGCTGACCGGCAAGGGCAGGGCGCTGGCGCCTGAGGTCCTGAAGGCGCAAATGGACAAGACCGGCGAGCCGTTCCTGGTGGCGCACCTGCTGTTCACCTGGGGCACGATGATCGGCCTGGTGCTGCTCGGCCAGGCGGTGCTGGACGGGGTTTTCCATCCGCTGGTGTCGGTGTTGCTGGTGCTCGCGGCCTGGGTGTTGATGGTCAATCGGCTGCGCAGCATGCAGGCGACCTTCCATTACCTGACCCACGGCGCGGTGCTCAAGGACAAGGCGCGCGCCCAGCGCTACGCCCGGTTCTTCCTGACCACGCCGCTGCTGTACCAGGACTGGGACACCTACAACCAGAGCCATGTGCGCGAGCACCACAACATCCATGTGCTGTGCACCGACATCGACCCGGACCAGCGCTTTATCCAGGCGCAAGGTTTCTACCCGGGCATGCCGGAGCTGGAGTACTGGTGGCGGGCGTTCAGCACGCCGTTTCGTCCGACGTACCTGCTGCACCGCTGGCGCGCCACGCTGAACGACTGCTTCGTGGGGCCGCCACAAGGTGAAGTGCGGTTCCGCCTGGTGTTCTGGGGCGTACTGCTGGCGCTGCTGTGGGCCACCGACATGCTGGCGGCCTTCGGCCTGATCTATGTGATCCCGCGTGCCGTGCTGTTCGAGCATTCGATGTGGCTGCAGTTGTTCACCGAGCACCTCTGGTTCTATCACCGCGATGCCGAGCGTGGCGACAAGACTCACTACGGTCGGCTGACCTGGGGACGTTTCCAGGGCCGCACGCCACCGTCGCACGGCCTCGTCGCCTGGACCGGATGGCTGCTCAAGTGCCTGCTGCTGGACGTGCCGGTGCGCCTGTATGTCTACCCGCAAGACTTGCCCAACCACGACGTCCACCACCGTCGCCCCAACGTGCATTACCGGCATATCGCCAACTACCGCGCCAGCTTCGAGCGGCAGCCGTCGACCTACGGCCCGTACCTCGAAGTCTGGGGATTCATGGCGGGCCTGTACCTGATTCGCGACCACCTGTGCCGCGGCGTCCGCGAGCCCTTCGGCCCGCTGCAAGCCGCTTCGACCGACCTTCAAGACACCCTGTACCCCACGCCCAGTTCTCAAGGAGCCTGATCATGCAAGAGACCATTCAAGCGGCAAGCCAGCAACTCGGCAGCAGCGCCTACGCGGCCCTCAACGCCTCCCAACTGTTCTCCCGGGAAGACCTGGCGTACATGGAGGAGGCCTGCCAGGTCATCCCCAAGACCATCATCGAGATTGGCGACGTGGGTGAGCAGAACTACCTCTCGGTCGGCCGCTTCATGGAAGACCTGAAAGGCGAGTTGCCGGTGTACCGCAACGACCCGTGGGGCCAGCGTGTGGTGGAGATTCTGTCCTCGGGCAAGAGCCGCGAGTTCTTCAACGGGATCATGGGCGGCGAATGCTTTATCCGTCGCTGCCAGGCCAACCTGCTGGAGTCCGGCAACTTCATCGGCAAGCACATCGACACCTACAGCAACCTGGAATACCGCTACTCGGTGGTGATCCAGTTCGGCAAGGACTACGAGGGCGGCGAGTTCTTCATCGAGCATGAAGGCCAGTCGAGCCAGCTCAAGACCGGTTACGCCGACGTGCTGGTCAACCGCTGCGAGATCCCTCACGGCGTGCGCAAGGTTGAAAGCGGTACGCGTACCTCCCTGGTGTTCTTCCTGAGCACCAGCCCGCTGGACAAACCGAACCTGAACAACAAACAGATCTGACCGGCGTGCGCATCCGCCCACGTCGGGCGGATGCCTTACCGGCCAAGCCAGAAGGAACCGTTGCAATGACGCAAAGCACTGTAGCCAGCTTTCAAGAAACAAAGAATCAGGACCTGCAAGCCTATTTCCTGGGCCTCATTTCGGTCGCGGCCTTCGCCATGACCCTGCCGGCGGCGAAGATGCTCGCTGGTGATCTGAGCGCCTTGCAAGTCGGCTTTTTCCGCTCGGTACTGGCTGCGTTTGCGGCGATTCCGTTCCTGATCATCGGTCGGGCAACACTGCCCAACCGCTCCCAGGTCAAGCGCATGCTGCTGACCTCCACCGGTATCGTCTACGGATTCCCGATCCTGACCGCACTGGGCATGCAGCACGTGCCGGTCAGTCACGGCGGCGTTGTGCTCGCGGCCCTGCCGCTGTCCACCGCGATCTTCGGCACCCTGATCACCGGTACCCGGCCGTCGAAGCTGTTCTGGGCGGTGTCGAGCCTCGGTTTCCTCGTCGTGCTGGCCTACACCGTGATCAAGTCGAACGTCGAGGACATCTATATCGGTGACCTGGCGCTGCTCGGCGCGGTACTGCTCGCCGGCTTCGGCTATGCGCAGGGTGGCGCGCTGTCCAAGGAATTGCCGGGCTGGCAGGTGATGTGCTGGACCCTGGTCATCAGCCTGCCGGTGCTGCTGCCGGTCAGCCTCTGGCTGTACGACAGCGAGACCATCGCCAACCTGCCGGGCCAGGGCGTTGCGGCGCTGCTGTTCCTCGCGCTGATCAACTCGCTGCTGGGCTTCTTCTCGTGGAACCGTGCCCTGGCACTGGGCGGTATCCAGCGCATCAGCCAACTGCAACTGCTGCAACCGTTCTTCACCTTCGCCTTCTCGATCTGGCTGATGGGTGAGGCCTGGAACTGGTTGACCCCGGCGGTGTGCGCCATCGTGATCGTTCTGGTCTGGCTGTCCAAACGCATCTGAAGTCTTTTTCCCGCGCCAGGCGACTGGCGCGACTTTTCATCCTGATACCCAGACGGAAACCATCAGATGAGTGCTCCGAGTTTTTTCCGCCCCAGCACCGAATCGCAGGAGAGTCCTGTGCTTTGCGCTGCCCAGCGCACCGATGATGTCGTGGGCCTGCTGGCCCTGAAGACGGGTGAGCGGCTGCTGGATATCGGTTGTGGCAATGGTTACCTCAGCGCGCAACTGGCAAACCAGGGCGCCGAGGTGGTGGGTTTCGATATCAACCCGGAGCGGGTGCTGGCCGCACGCGCCTGGGGCCTGGAGGTGAAACGGGGTAATGCCGAGGAGCTGTATTTTCATCAGGAATTCGATGCGGTGTTCAGTCACAACGCGCTGCACGAAATGCATCAGGCCGATCAGGTGGCCAGCGGTGCCTTCATGGCACTCAAGCCGGGCGGGCGCTTTGTCGGGGAATTTCCCGGCCGCGGTCACGCCTTGCTGATTCGCCGGGCGCTGAGTGGCGCGCTGGAACGCAGGTCCATCAACCTGATGGGCATGGAACGCTGGTATTTGCCCAGTGCCCATGAGTACCAGCGGGTGCTGGAGCGGGCCGGCTTTCACGTCAGCCACATCAGTTGGTTCGAACAACCGATGTCGGCGGAACTGTCGATCGGCGACTGGATCAGAAATAACTGCGGCCATTACCTGCAGGCAGTGCCGATGGAGATGCGAATACCGTTCCTTGAGGAAGTCACCGAAGAACTGGTCAGCGACCTGCTGGATGGCAGCGGGCGCTGGACGGTGGATGCAACACGGCTGCGTTTCAAGGCTCACCGAAAAGCCTGAGCGGTAGCCACACCTTCATTAGTCGAACCGGGATCAACGATATGCCGATGAAAACCAATGGATTGGCGCTGAAGTCCTTCTATGCCGACACCCGGATATGGTCGGGGCAGGACGGTAAGCCGCTGTACTGGATTGATGACCTGAGCCTTGCGGTCAACGGTCTGGAGATCCTCGAGGACTCCGTCATCCCCGCCTTGCGCGACAACGATGTGGTGCAGATCCTCAATGGCGTCATCTATTCCTATGAGGATCTGGGTGAGGTGAGCACGCTGGCGGATTACTTCAAGCGCTGGCAGTTTCGCTGCATAGATGGGCGTCGAGGAACTGCCTGAAACGAAGGTCGTTGCAGTGACTGACGTTCAGGCGGATGTACTGGTCGAACTCGCGGGTATTGCTGAACAGTGAGCCGGGGGCCAGGAAGATCCGTGCATCGTGTGCCTCCTCGACCAGGCGGCGAAGATCCACATGCGCAGGGAAGCGCGCCCAGATAAACAGCCCCTCCGCGACACCCTCGTCGGACTCTACTCCGACCTTGCCCAGCCAGTCGCGGGCCCTGATGCGTTCCTGCATCACCCGTTGGCGCAACGCATCCAGATGGTGCTGGTAGCGCCCGGACTCCAGGGTGTAGGCCACGATCGTCTCGTCCAGGGACGAACCACACAGCACGTTGTACATCTTCTGCTCGATCAGCCGTTCGACGAACGCCGGCGGCGCCACCACGTAGCCGAGCCGCAGCGCCGGGCTGAGCACCTTGCTGAAACCACTGAGGTAGAAGGTGCGGTTCCACTCGTCCAGGCTGGCCAGGCGCAGCATCTGCCGGGTGCACAGTGCGCCGAAGATATCGTCCTCGACGATATGGAAGTCATATTTCTGCGCCAGCGACAGAATCCTGAAACCCTTGGCCGGCGAGGTGTTGCCGCCTGTGGGGTTGTGGATGAGGGTCTGGGTCAGGAACAGCTTCGGCCGGTACTCGGCGACGATCGCTTCCATGGCTTCCAGGTCCGGGCCGTCGGCCGTTCTCGGGACGGTGATGATGTTGAAGTCGCGGTCCTTGATCAGCTTCAACTGCAGCAACAGGTAGCTGGGGTCTTCCACCAGCAGGTAATCGCCGGGCTGCAGCATGACGCTGCGGATAAGCGAGAACGCGTGAGTGGCGCCGATGGTCACCACGATCTGGGTGCTGGAGGCGTTGATCTGCAGCTCCCGAAGCTTCTTCGCAATCACCGAGCGCAGTTCCTGGCTGCCGGCGGCGGGTGCCGGAACGCTGCACGACAAGGTGTTGCGGATCAGCCGGCCGGTGACCGACGCGGGAACGGCGTCCGCCAGCCAGGAAGGTGGCAAGTAACCGGAACTGACGGGGGTGTCGTACTGCGAAGGGTCCAGCGCCCGGTAGAGGAATCCGGCATGCAGGCTGGAGGGGGGGATGATCTTTTCCAGGTCTTTGCTGGTGTCGGCGGGGCCGGAGGCGAGGATGTAGTAGCCGGCGCCGGGGCGGGACTCGATGATCTGCTGCGCGACCAGGTCTTCATACGCGCTGCTGACCGTGAAAATGCTCACGCCCAACTGCTTTGCCAGCGCCCTGACCGAGGGCAGGCGACTGCCGCGAACCCATTGGAAGGCCTCGATGCGGCTGATGATTGCACTGCGAATCTGGTCGACCAACAGCACCTTGCTGTTGCGATCTATCTCAAACATTTTTGCGTCCCTACTGAACCTTGCCGCCTCGAAACCTTGTGGTTTCTGCAGGCAGGTTACACCAGTCCTCCCATTTTCCGGATCAACACCAAGGTTTAATTTCCCCTCGACACCCAATGAAGGTGGCGTATTTCGTGGGGAAGGCGGTAGAGCGGGCCTCGCCGTGGTTTTGGCCCGGCGAGCCCGCTCTTGTCTCAGGCAGGCTGTCAGCGGAACGCCGGCACCACCTCGTTGATGAACAGCTCCAGCGACTTGCGCTTCTCTTCGTGCGAGAGGCTGTTGTCGCACCAGAAGCTGAACTCGTCGACGCCCAGTTCCTGGTAGTAGCGGATGCGCTCGATGACTTCCTGCGGCGTGCCGATCATGGCGGTCTTGTGCAGGCTTTCCAGTTCGAACTCAGGACGTTCGGCGAACTTCGCTTCCGGGCTCGGCGCCAGGAAACCGTCTTTCGGGGTCTGCTTGTTGCCGAACCAGGCGTCGAAGGTGCGATAGAAACGGTTGATGGCCTGGGCGCCGACCTTCCAGCCGTCCGGATCGGATTCGGCATGGACGTGGGTGTGGCGTAGCACCATCAGTTGCGGACGCGGCACGTCCGGGTTGTTGGCCAGGGCGGCTTCGAACTTGTTCTTCAGGTCGACCACTTCCTCGTCGCCTTTCATCAGCGGCGTGACCATGACGTTGCAGCCGTTTTTCACCGCGAAATTGTGCGAGTCGGGGTCGCGGGCGGCGATCCACATCGGCGGCATCGGCTTCTGGATCGGCTTCGGCACGCTGGTGGAGGTGGGGAATTTCCAGATGTCGCCATCATGGGCGTAGTCGCCCTGCCACAGGGCGCGCACCGCCGGGACCATTTCCCGCAACGCCGCGCCGCCTTCGGAGGCCGGCATGCCGTTGGCCATGCGGTCGAATTCGAACTGGTAGGCGCCGCGGGCCAGGCCCACTTCCATGCGCCCGTTGCTGATCACGTCGAGCAGGGCGCATTCGCCGGCGACGCGGATCGGGTGCCAGAACGGCGCGATGATGGTGCCGGCGCCGAGGTGGATGGTTTCGGTGCGTGCGGCGAGGTAGGCCAGCAGCGGCATGGGGCTTGGCGAGATGGTGTATTCCATCGCGTGGTGTTCGCCGATCCACACGGTGCTGAACCCGCCTTTCTCGGCCATCAGGGTCAGCTCGGTCAGGTCTTCGAACAGTTGTCGGTGGCTGACCTGTTCATCCCAGCGTTCCATGTGTACGAACAACGAAAATTTCATGAGGCGTTTCCTCGGCTCTTGTTATCGGTCGCCTGTCGGATCAGGCAGCGAGTGTCTGGACGGACAGGGCGGCGCCTGTCACAAGCATAGGGGCTCAGGCGAAGGCCGGCAGGCTGGCCATCTTGCCGCGGCAATAGACCAGCGGGCTTGGCGCCTGCTCCGGGACGATAAGGTTCTTCACCGCGCCCACCATGATGGCGTGGTCGCCACCTTCATATTCGCGCCACAGTTCGCACTCGATGATCGCCGTGGCGTTGGCCAGCAACGGATTGCCCAGCGCGCTCAGGGTCCACTCGATGCCCTGGGCCTTGTCCTTGCCTTTTTTCGCGAAGGCATAGGCCTCGGCCTGTTGCTGGCCGGAGAGCAGGTGGATGGCGAAGCGCTTGTTGCGGATCAGCACGGGGTAGGAATCGGAACTGTAGTTGGGGCAGAACAGCACCAGCGGCGGGTCCATGGACAGGGAACTGAAGGCACTGGCGGTGAGGCCGACCACCTGGCCGTCGTCGTCCAGGGTGGTGATCACCGTAACGCCGGACGGGAAGGAGCCCAGAACGTTCTTGTAGACGGTGGCGTCGATCATGGCATGGTCCTCGGAATGCAGCGGTTTTGTCCGCGTTTTTATCGTTGATGTGTCTGATGGTATACCGTAATACCTATTTTGCAAGGGGAATTTTCCGGCCCGGACGAACGCGACGATTCTGGTTAAAGCCTAATGATTACGGGGCTTTCTTGCTAATGAGGGAGGAAGGGGAGCAGACAAAAAGCAGATCAGTTGGTCGGCAAAAGAGCGAATCAGTGTTGTCAAAATGTTGGAATACCATAATATGGTCTTCAGCTTCGACGCCGCTTGCCGCGTGCCGCAAGTGGTTTCCTACAAAGATAAAAACGGAACCTTTCGAGCTTATTGCCCATGTCCCAGCCGTCTTCGCAACACCAGTTGATCGAAAACCATACGGTCGATTACGTACCGCCAGCAGAGCGCCACGGGAAGGCGCGGGATTTGTTCACGCTGTGGTTCAGCACCAATATCGCGCCGTTGCCAATCGTTACCGGGGCCATGGTGGTCCAGGTCTTCCACCTCAATCTGTTCTGGGGGCTGATCGCCATTGTCCTCGGGCACCTGCTCGGCGGCATCGTGATCGCCCTGGCCTCGGCCCAAGGGCCGCAGATGGGGATTCCACAGATGGTCCAGAGCCGCGGCCAGTTCGGGCGTTACGGTGCGCTGCTGATCGTGTTCTTTGCGGCGCTGATCTATGTTGGCTTCTTTATTTCCAACATTGTTCTGGCGGGCAAGTCGATCCATGGCATTGCACCTGCCGTGCCAATGCCGGCGGCGATCATCCTCGGCGCGCTGAGCGCCACCGCCATCGGGGTCATCGGCTACCGCTTCATTCATACCCTCAACCGTATCGGCACCTGGGTCATGGGCTCGGCGCTGCTGGCCGGCTTCATCATGATGTTCGGCCAGGACCTGCCAGCAGACTTCCTCACCCGTGGCAGTTTCAACCTGTCCGGCTGGATCGCCACGGTGTCGCTGGGGGTGATCTGGCAGATCAGCTTTTCGCCGTACACCTCCGACTATTCACGCTACCTGCCGCGTGAAGTGGGGATTGCCCGGCCGTTCTGGGCGACGTACTTCGGCGCGACCCTGGGCACCATCCTCTGCTTCAGCTTCGGCGCCATTGCGGTACTGCTGGTGCCGGAAGGCACCGAGGCGATGGACGCGGTGAAACAGGCCACCGGCTGGATGGGGCCGATCCTGATGGTGCTGTTCCTGCTCAACATCATCAGCCACAACGCCCTGAACCTGTATGGCGCGGTGCTTTCCATCGTCACCGCGATCCAGACGTTCGCCAGCACCTGGACGCCCAGCATCAAGGTGCGTGTGGTGCTTTCCGGGGTGATCCTGTTCGGATGCTGCTTGACGGCGCTGGGTGCCACGGCCGATTTCATCTCGCACTTCATCGGTTTGATCCTGGCGCTGCTGCTGGTGCTGGTGCCGTGGGCGTCGATCAACCTGATCGACTTCTACCTGATCAAGCGCGGCAACTACGACATCGCGTCGATTTTCGCTGCCGACGGGGGCATCTACGGGCGCTGCAATCCGCACGCGATCATCGCCTACGCCTGCGGCATCCTGGTGCAGTTGCCGTTTGCCAACACGGCGCTGTATGTCGGGCCGTATGCCAATCTGGTGGAAGGCGCGGACCTGTCGTGGCTGGTGGGGCTGCTGGTGACCATTCCGCTGTATTACTGCCTGGCGACCCGTGGGCGGGAACAGGTGCAGGTTGCCGCCTGGCGAATTCAATAAGCGCTACTGCGCAGACACAAAAATGCCGCGATGATCGCGGCATTTTTTTGGGTTCTTCGGGGTTGTGTGCTGGCACAACCCCAACACCTGGCTACAGCCCAATCAGAACTCGGTCGGCTGGATGATCTCGACCCAGTAATCATCCGGGTCCTTGATGAACGCCAGGTGCTTCATCCGGCCATCGCTCAGGCGCTTCTGGAAGTTCACACCCAACTGCTCGAAACGCTCGCAGGCAGCGCGGATATCCGGCACGGCAATGCAAATGTGACCGAAGCCACGCGGGTCGGTGTTGCCGTTGTGATAGGCGAACGCCGAATCGTTCTCGGTGCCGTGGTTATGGGTCAGTTCGAGAATGCCCGGGATCGACTTCATCCACTCGGTGCGCTTGGCCGCGTCGGCCGGGATCTGCGCCTTGTCCACCAGGGCAAGGAAGTACAGGCTGAATTCGGCTTCCGGGAAGTCGCGTTTTTCCACCAGGCTGAAGCCCAGCACGCGGGTATAGAAGTCCAGGGATTTGGCGACGTCCTTCACCCGCAGCATGGTGTGGTTGAAGACGAAGTTGTGGGTGGCGGCATCAGGCTGCGCGGTGACGCCAGGGAGGGTATCGAGGTCTTGCAGGCTCATGGGCACTCCGCAATTGAGGCCGGCGCCAGGGGCGTCGGCAAAACAGTCAGGCGGCCATGATACGGAACTGAATCCATTGCGCAAACAATTGCGCCCCGTGGCCGAAGCTCACGGGGCGCAGGAATTAGAAGCCCGCCGAAGCGGGCGAATGGGGCGCTAATCCTTTAGCAGCCTCCATCCTGATCCACTGATTGTGAAAAATATGTGAAGCGAATTTCACTTGCGCAACCATTTGTCAACGGTATCCGCCCCATATTGTTGTTTCCAGGCTTTAAGACCACGGTGGTTGCCGCCTTTGGTCTCGATCAGTTCACCGGTATTCGGGTTCTCGTAGACTTTCACCACCCGCGCCCGACGTTGTTTCGGTGTGCGCGCCACGGATTTGGTGGCGGCCGCGGGGTCGAGGATTGCGATGATGTCGCGCAGGCCTTTGTCGTAGTTCTTCATCAGCGCGACAAGTTTCTGTTCGAATTCGATTTCACGTTTAAGGCCGGAGTCCTTTTTCAATACCTCCAGTTGTGCGATCTGTTCCTGAAGGGCTTTCTCGGCGGCGCGAAACTCTGCAAGTCTGGACACGGTAACCACTCCTGTATCAACGGTGTTGGGCACTGCGATGACCGCAAATAACACAACGACCACGGGGCTGTAATAACAGCATGGTTAACAGTGTAGCCAATTGCCCACGGACTAACAGTGAACTTTTAAGGCGCCGGCCATGGAACTTTCAAACTTGATAATGTTCGGTGCCCGGATGAAGTAACGAGGGTGTCTGGCGAAGGCCTTCGACCATGGTCCAATGGGCCGGGCCAGAGCGCTTGCCGATAATCCGCGGCCGCCGCGCGAGTCCGTGCGACGGTGTAGGGCCCCGGGTGCTTGGCGCGGGGCCGTTTCTTGCCTTTATTCGGATTTCCTGTTGCTCATGTTTGCCCCTCTTTCTTGCTCTTGCGGGCGCCGTTTGTGTGGCCTGGCGGGAGTGTTCGTCAGTCTTTCGACGCACGCCGGCGGTTTTTTCGAAGACAGCCGTGCACGTGTGGAAACACGCAATGTTTACTTCAATCGTGACTTCCGTGACGGCCACAGCAGTTCCACCCAAGGCGCATCGAAACGCGAGGAATGGGCGCAAGGTTTTATTCTGAATATTCAGTCCGGTTATACCGACGGGCCGTTTGGCTTCGGTGTTGATGCGCTGGGCATGTATGGTTTCAAACTGGATTCGAGTCCGGCCGACAGCAACAGTGGGCTGTTGCCTTCCCGTGGACATGATCCACGCCAGTCCGAGGATCAATACGCCAAGCTCGGCCTGACCGGCAAAGTCCGTTATTCGAAAACGTTGTTGAACTATGGCGCGATGCTGCCGGACATGCCGCTGCTCAAATACAACGACGGGCGCTTGTTGCCGACGATGTTCCATGGCGCCTCGCTGACGTCCGAGGAAGTCAGCGACCTGCGCTTGAGCCTGATGCGCCTGGACAAATACACCGCCCGCGATTCCACCGATGCCCAGGACATCCGCGTGCACTGCAAGAACAAGCGCTATGCCTGCGACACCAGCGCCGATCACTTCGATCTGGCCGGCCTGGACTACCGGATCAACGAGCGGGTCAGTGCGCAGTACCAGGTGGCGAAGCTGGAGAACATCTACCGCCAGCACTTCCTGGGACTTACCGCCAGCCAGCCGTTGGCGACCGGCAGCCTTTCCGCCGACCTGCGCCTGATCAAGAGTGACGATATCGGCCGGGCCCGCGCGGGCGAGATCGACCATCGGGCGTTCAGCGGCATGCTCGGCTACAGCCTGGGCGGGCACAAGCTCAGCGCCGGCTGGCAGCGCATGTATGGCGACAGCGCCATGCCGTACCTGGATGGCAGCAACCCGTACCTGGTCAACTATGCCCAGGTCAACGATTTCGCCGCGGCGCAAGAGCGCTCCTGGCAACTGCGCTACGACTATGACTTCAAGGCCCTGGGCCTGAATGGCCTGACCTTCTTCACCCGCTATATCAATGGCGATCACGTCAAGGTTCCCGGCAGCCTGGCCGAGGGCAAGGAATGGGAGCGCGACACCGAGTTCAAGTACCAGGTGCAAAGCGGCACGTTCAAGGATGTCAGCGTGCGCTTGCGCAACTCCACGTATCGCAGCAATTACGAGAAGTTCGCCCGCGACATGGATGAAACCCGGGTGATCGTCAGCTACAACGTCTCGATCTGGTAAAAACCGCCCGGCTGCGCCGACAATGAGCCGGCGCACTTCGGGAGTCTTTACCCATGAAACACCTGCTGTTGATCGGAATCGGCCCGGGCAATCCGCGGCAGATCACCCTTGAAGCCATCGACGCGCTGAACCGTGCCGATGTCTTCTTCGTGCTGGACAAGCACCAGAGCAACGACGACATGCTGCACCTGCGCAAGCAGATGCTCGAGCAGTGGGTGACCCGCCCGTACCGGCTGGTGCAGGTCGAGGATCCGCGTCGCGATGGCGAGGCGGCCGATTATGTCGGCGCCGTGCGCGACTGGCACCAGCAGCGCGCCGCGCTCTACGGCCGGTTGCTGGCCGATGAGCTGCGCGACGGGGAATGCGGCGCCTTCCTGCTCTGGGGCGAGCCGGGTTTGTACGACAGCACGCTGCGGATTCTGGAGTTGGTGGAAGGCGCGGCCTTCAGCCTCGAAGTAATTCCCGGCATCAGCAGCGTGCAGGCCCTGGCCGCCCGTCACCGGATTGCGCTCAACCGCATTGGCGAGCCGCTGCAGATTCTCCCCGGCAGACGGCTGGCCGAAGTGCCACGGATCGACAACCTGGTGGTGATGCTGGACGGCAAGTGCGCGTTCGCCGAGCTGGATGACCCGGACCTGCACATCTATTGGGGCGCCTATCTGGGCAGTGCCGACGAAATCCTCATCAGCGGGCCGCTTCTGGAGGTCAAGGCGCAGATCCTCGCCGCCCGGGAGCAGGCGAGGGCGCGCAAGGGCTGGATCATGGACACTTATCTGCTGCGTCGTCAGTAAGCCGGTTTTTCGCTTCGATCCACTGCGCCATGTATTGGGTGCTCTTGTGCTGGTGATGACGCAGCATCGCCCCGGTGAAGTTGTACAGGCGCTGGGCGGGGAGGTCTTGCAAGGTCTGTTCGATACGCTCCACCAGGGCCTGGCTGTGCCAGCGCCAATCGTAACGGGCACCGAGCAATTGCCGGGCATCGCGTTGGGCCTGGTTCCAGCGTGCTTCGTCGTTGTACAGGCTGGCCGCAGCTTCGGCCAGGCCCTCGGCAGTGCCGGACACCAGACCGGGCCAGGGCAGGGCGCCATGCATGGCTTCGGTGCCGATCGGCGTGGTCACGCTCGGCGTACCGACCAACATGGCATCAGTGAGCTCGCCCTTGATCCCGGCGCCGAAACGCAGCGGTGCCAGGCACACCCGCGCCTTGCCCATCACCTCCAGCGCATCGTCGGCGCGCTCAAACATCAGGAAACCGTCCTCGACGCTATGCAGCGCAGTGGCCTTGGGCGGGGCGTAGGCGCCGTAAATGTGCAACTGCGCATCGGGCAGGCGGCGGCGGATCATCGGCCAGATGTTGTGCTTCATCCACAGCACCGCGTCCCAGTCCGGCGCATGGCGCAAGTTGCCGATGCTGATGAAATGCGCGCGCTCGGCAAACGGTCGCGGCGCAGTGCCCGGCACCTGCAGCATCAACGGACACCAGTGCAACAGGTCAGGCGGCACGCCGAAGCCGTTGACCAGCAGGTTGATCTCCACGTCGGAGATCATCAGGCTCAAATCGCAGCGGTAGATCGCTGCGAGTTCGCGCTGGGTCAGGTCGGTCGGCGCCATCTGCCGGTAGAGGTCGGGGCCGGAGGTCGCGAACAGTTCGCGGAAATCGTTGGGGTCCAGGCCATGCGTCAGGCGCCGGCGCAGCAGGACATGACGCGCTTCGCGCAGGCTCTGCAGCTCGGACGTCTCCAGCACGCGCAGGGCGTCCGGACAGTGTTTCTCCACGCGCCAGCCAAATTGCTCTTCCATCATGAAGCGGTCGAACAGCACCACGTCCGGTGCCAGCTCACTGATGAAACGCTCGAAGCTGTCGTCGTTCAGTTCAATGACCTGCTCGCCGATGCCCAGGCTGGCGAGGTCGGCCTTGTGCTCGCCGGCCGCTGCGGGGCTGCTGAAGGTGATGCGCCAGCCGTGGGCCAGGAAACTTTCGAGGATCTGCATCATGTGTCCGCCGGCGGCCGGGGAGGTCGGCTCGGGCCAGGCATAACCAATGACCAGGACGTGCAGGGGCGATGCGGACATGTGCGGTGGGGCCTTGGAAAAAGGGCGTATTAAAGCAGATTCAGCTTCGCTGCTGCGCTGCGCAAGCGCTCTGTCTGGAGGATCGCACGGCCTCTTGAGGGAAAATATTTGCGCGGCTACTGAAACAAGTTTCGATATTGTCAGTCTGTAATGGCAAGCTGCCACGTCTCGGACGCCGTGGGTGTTGTACTGCAGCTCCGTCCGTGCAATTCCGACTTAACGCAAGGACTCTCATGAAGATCAAAACTGCCCTGTTGGGTTCCCTCCTGCTGCTCTTGCCGCTGTCTTACGCGCAGGCTGACAACTGCCGTTCGAACAGCTACGGCGGACAAGACTGCCGGTACGACGATGGCACCACGTCGACCAGTCGTTCCAACAGTTACGGTGGTCAGGACACGCGCTACAGCGACGGCCGTTCTTCCACCAGCCGTTCGAACAGCTACGGTGGCCAGGAAACCCGCTTCAGCGATGGCAGCAGTTCCAGCAGCCGCGCCAACAGCTACGGTGGCCAGGATACCCGCTACAGCAACGGCGAGTCGTCCAACAGCCGCTCCAACAGTTATGGCGGCCAGGACACTCGCAACAGCGATGGCTCCAGCTCCACCAGCCGCTCCAACAGCTACGGCGGTCAGGACACCCGAAACAGCAAGCGCTAACCGATACGCCCCGCAACACGCTCCGCAACGGACACGGTTTGACGCCGTGTCCGCTTGATCGCGAGCTTTTCCGAACGATTCCTCGCAACCGCCCCGCAAATTTCATCAAGCCCCCCGGCAGACCACTTCCTCGATCAGAAAAAGGTTGATAGCATCCGGCCAGTTCGTGGAGGGCGGTTTTTGTGACGCAGTTCTCGATTCGTCTGATTGCCCCAACGTTGCTGCTGATACTCGCAGCCACCAGCGCCTGGGCTGGCAACACGCCTTGCTCCGGACGCAAGGGTGGAATTGCCGGCTGTGATGGTGATGCCTTCCTGTGTAACGACGGTTCCATCAGTGCCTCGAAAAAAAGCTGCGCCGCCTCTACCGGTGGACGTGGCTCCTCTGCTGTGGCCCGGCCATTGCTGGACACCAGCAGCGAATGCGGCTGTGGCTCGGGCGCCTACTGCACCGGACCGCGTGGCGGTGTCTACTGCCTCACCCCCGGCGGCAAGAAGAGCTACCACCGACGCTGACCAACGGTGGTCAGGTTCGGCGCAATTCAGTCGATACTCAAATTGAAACATTCCAAACCTTTACAGGGACGTAGCGAGATGAAGCAGGTAGCGTGGTGGGCGGTTTTGGCCCTGATCAGTGGCGTGGCGCAGGCCGCGACCGAGAGCGATCCATTGCTTGAGGGTGCCACTTCCACCGCCAGTGAGGTTCGTGGTGTGCTGCGCGCCCGCTTCCAGGCGGTGCTGGCCAGCGAACTGCCCGGCCGCGTCACCGAAATCCCTTTCGCCGAAGGCCAGTCGTTCAGCAAGGGCGACGTGCTGGTGCGTTTCGACTGCAGTGCCTACCAGGCCCAGGCCAACGCTTCCGGCGCCGCGGTGCGTGCCGCCCGTGAAGAATTGCGCAACAAGCAGCAGTTGGCGGCCCTCAACTCGGTCGGCCGCTTCGAAGTGGCCCTCGCCGAAGCCCGGCAGGCCCAGGCCCAGGCCGAATCCCAGGTCTATCAGGTGCAAGTCCAGCGCTGCCAAGTGAAGGCACCGTTCGACGGTCAGGTCGTGGTGCGCCGGGTCCAGGCGCACGAGAGCGTTGCCAGTGGCTCGCCGCTGCTGGAAATCGTCGACAACCGCTCCCTGGAAATCCATTTGCTGGTGCCGTCGCGCTGGCTCGGCAAGCTCAAGCCCGAGCAGACGTTCAGCTTCGTCCCCGATGAAACCGGCACGCCGATCAATGCCGTGGTCAAGCGCCTCGGCGCGCGCATAGACGAGGGCAGCCAGACCCTGCTGCTGATCGGCAGCGTGCCGGCCAACACCCCGGGCCTGCTGGCCGGGATGAGCGGCACCGCGCACTTTGCGGAGCCGCAATGAACGCGCCTGTTCCCGGCGCGCTGGAACAGCTTCTGGCGCATTACCTGAAGCTGGAACGGCAGGCTCGCGCCGCCGCTTCAGTGGAGGTGCTGTCCTTCAGCATGGTCAACGACAGCCAGGCGTTGTTCGGTTTTCGTCACGCGGCGTTGCTGATCACCGGCAAGGTCCGTGCCCTGACCGGCATCAGCGCGGTCGAACCGAACGCGCCATTCGTAGTGTTTATCGAGCGGGTCGCCGGGCGTCTGGCGGCGAGCGATCGCTTCGCCTTGCCCGGCGCGGTGCCGCCGGAGAGTCTGGACCAGGCCAGCCGCGACGACTGGCAAGCGCTTTCGGCGCCCCATGCGTTCTGGCTGCCGCTCAAGGACCGCGAAGGCGAGGTGTTCGGCGGTTTGTGGCTGGCCCGCGACAATCCCTGGAGCGAGGCCGAACAGGCGCTGCTGGCGCAGTTGGGCGATTGCTACAGTCACGCCTGGCGCGCCTTGCAACCGGGCAAACCGTGGCGCCTGCGCTGGCCGGCGCGGACCCGTTGGGCGCTCGCCGGGGCCTTGTTGCTGGTGCTGCTGGTGCCGGTGCGCCAGTCGGTGCTGGCGCCGGCTGAAGTGGTGCCGCGCAACGGTCAGGTCGTTGCGGCGCCGCTGGACGGGGTGGTCGCCGAGTTTCTGGTCAAGCCTAACCAGCCGGTGCAGGCCGGGCAGGTGCTGGTGCGCTTCGACGCCACCAGCCTCAAGGCCCAGGCCGATGTTGCCGAGCGCACCCTGGGTGTCGCCGAGGCCGAACTCAAGGCCAACACCCAGCGGGCTTTTTCCGATACCGACTCCAGTGCCCGGCTGGACCTGCTGGCCGCCCGCGTCGAACAGAAACGCGCCGAACGTGATTACGCCCGTGACCTGCTGGCGCGCAGCGAAGTGCGCGCCGAACGCGACGGCATCGCGGTGTTCGCCGATGCCCAGCGCTGGACCGGCAAGCCGGTGCGCACGGGCGAGCGCCTGCTGGACATCGCCGACCCGGCCCAGGCCGAGCTGCGGATCGAATTGCCGGTGGCCGATGCCATCGGCCTGGAGCAGGGCGCCGAAGTGGCGCTGTTCCTCGACAGCGACCCGCTGCACCGCCACAGCGCGACGCTCGAGCGCGCCGCGTACCAGGCGCAGAGCACGGCGGCCGGGCAACTGGCCTACCGGCTCGATGCGGCCTTCGACGCCGCCCCGCCGCGTATCGGTTTGCGTGGCACGGCCAAGGTCTTCGGTGACCGTGCGCCGCTGGCGCTGTACCTGTTGCGCCGGCCGCTGGCGGCCTTGCGTCAGGCGGTGGGCCTGTGATGTTGCCGGCGCTGCGTGCCGACCTGCAGCTTTCGGCGGGTGCGCCGGGGCTCGACGGTTCACCGCAATGGACCCTGGCCGACCCGCTGCGTGGCAAGTATTTCAAACTGGGCGCGCCGGCCATGCGGCTGTTGCGCCACTGGGCGCTGGGCGATCCGAACCGGGTGCTGAAGGCGGCCAATGCCGAGCCCGGCGCGCCGCTCGGGCCGCAGGCGGTGGACGAGCTGCTGCGGTTTCTCCGCGGGCATGACCTGATCAGCGCCAGCGACGCCGAGCAGCGCGCCGGTTATGAGGTCAAGGCGGCCAGCCAGCGCCAGGGCGTGTGGACGCAACTGCTGCACAAATACCTGTTTTTCCGCATTCCGCTGTGGCGCCCGGACGCTTTCCTCAATCGCACCTGGCCGTGGCTGGAGCGGTTCGGCCCGAACCTGCTGCGCTATGGTCTGCCGACGGTGTTGTTGCTGGGAATTTTCCTGGTGATGCGCGACTGGGAGCGCTTCCTCGCGACCTTTCCACACCTGCTCAGCCTGGGCGGTGCGGCGGCCTTCGCCATTGCCCTGGGTTTCGCCAAGCTCTGCCACGAATTCGGCCACGCCTACATGGCCAAGCGCGCCGGTTGCCGGGTGCCGAGCATGGGCGTGGCGTTCATGGTGCTGCTGCCAATGCTTTACACCGACGTCAGCGATGCCTGGCGCGTGCAAGACCGCCGCACCCGGCTGCTGATCGGTGCGGGCGGCGTGCTGGCCGAGCTGGTGCTGGCGTGTATCGCCTTGCTCGCCTGGTCGTTGCTGCCGGACGGGGCAGGGCGCACGGCGGCGTTCATGCTCGCCAGCGCCACCTGGATCACCACCGTGGCGATCAACGTCAACCCGCTGATGCGCTTCGACGGCTACTTCCTGCTCAGCGACCTGTGGGGCGTCGACAACCTGCAGAGCCGCGGCTTTGCCCTGTGCCGCTGGCACCTGCGCGAGCGCCTGTTCGGCTATGGCGAGCCCGCGCCCGAGCGCTGGTCGCCGGCGCTGCGCAAGCGCCTGCTGTGCTGGGGTTATGCCTCGTGGATCTGGCGCGCGGCGCTGTTCTTCGGGATCGCCCTGGCGGTCTATCACCTGTTCTTCAAGGTGCTTGGCATCTTCCTGATGATGGTCGAACTGGTGTGGTTCATCGGTCTGCCGATCTGGCGCGAGTGGGGACATTGGTGGGAGCACCGGGAAAAGGCGCAGCCGCGCAAGGTGCTGTTCCTCGGCGCTGGCCTGTTGGTGTTGCTGGCGGTGCTGGTGGTGCCATGGCGCAGCGGCGTCGAGGTGCCGGCGATGCTTGAAGCGGAACGGGTCAGTGCCTTGCACGCGCCGGCCCCGGCACGGATTCGCGAAGTGTTGGTTAAAGATGGCCAGCAAGTGGCCGAAAACCAGATAGTGGTGGAACTGGAGTCTCCGGACCTCGCCTCGCGCATGAGCATCACCCGCCGCGAGATCGAGATCCTGCAACTGCAATTGCGCCGTCAGTCGGGGCGCAGTGCCACTGCGGCGGACAGCGGTATTCTTGAACAGCGCCTGGCCGAGGCGGTGGCCGAGTACCGTGGCCTGGCGGCCCAGCGCGAACGCCTGAGCCTGCGTGCGCCGCACGCCGGTGTGGTGCGTGACCTGGCGAAGAATCTCGCGCCCGGACGCTGGATCGGCGTGGACCTGCCGCTGGCTCAGGTCGCGGGCGGTGGTCTGCGTTTGCGTGGTTACCTGGCCGAGGCTGACCTGTGGCGCGTGGCGCCGGGCACGTCGGGGCATTTTGTCGCCGATGACGTATTGCGTGATTCGCTGCCGGTGAGCCTTAAAGATGTGGATGCCAACGGCGTCTCTTACATCGACCAGGAAGCGTTGGTGTCGGACCAGCACGGACCGATTGCCGTGCGCCGCGACGAAGAGAAGCGGGCGCAGCCGCTGGAGGCTCAATATGGCGTTCGTTTTACGCTCGAAAAGGGTGCGCCGCAGCAGGTGTCACACCCGCAAAGAGGCCTTGTGGTGCTGGACGGAGAGGCCATGTCGTTATTGGGATCCGCATGGCGACGACTGGCCGCTTTGGGGGTAAGAGAAAGTGGATTTTAGTAGTGCGATTGTAAGACAGTTGGAGTAATCTGCTGTCAATTTGCCACGCCCTTAACTGTGACGCCCGTCACAAAATTATTTAGTCCACAAAGTAGTCATGACAGGGAAGTTTGCTTTGATGCCGAAGTACGCTGTGACGCTCCGTGCCTTGCATTCAGATGATATGGCGTTCATCGAACGCCTCTATGCCGCTACGCGCGCGGAAGAAATGTCTCATAGCGGTTGGCCCGCCGAGCAGATCGCAACCTTCCTCAGCCAGCAATTCCATACCCAGCACGCCTACTACCAAGCCCATTACGCCGACGCCGAGTTCCTCATCATCGAGCATGAAGGGCAGGCTATCGGCCGGCTGTATCGGTATTGGGGGCCGAGCACCGTGAACCTGATCGATATCGCACTGGTCGCCGAGTATCAGGGGCGGGGCATTGGCAGTGGGTTGATCGAGGACATGCTGCGCCGCGCCGATGAGCAAGGCCTGGTGGTCGAGCTGTTCGTCGAAAACTACAACCGTGCCCAGCGGCTGTATGGCCGCCTCGGATTCCATGTCATCAACGAGTCCGGGGTTTACCTGCGCCTGCGCCGCGAACCCCAGACCGCAGTCAGGAAAGTGTCATGAGCCAAGAGCCGCTCTTCACCATGCCCAGCCGGGCCGAACTCGAAACGGCGGATCCCGAGGGCTTCATTCTGCAATTCGCCCCGGAACAGGGGCTGCGGGTTTCACTGTTGGAAGTCCGCGAAGGCGTGCCGATGGATGCGCGCTACGAATGCTATTCGCTGATGCTCGCGTTGCCCGTCGGGGTGACGTTGCCATCGGACGTGTATCGACTGTTCGGTCCCGAGGGGCAGCAATGGCTGTTGCTGCTGACCCAAGTGATGCCGGAACCGGACGGTCGCAATGTGCTGGAAGGCGTGATCCACCGTGAAGTGGGTCTGGCGACCAGCACCGAGAGCTGAAGAGTTTCACCCTAACGCTATTCAACTTAAGGAAGTGTTCGATGAGCGATCCGTTTATTGGCGAAATCAAGATGTTTGGCGGAAATTTCGCCCCGCGCGGCTACTCCTTTTGCAACGGGCAATTGCTGCCACTCACCCAGAACACTGCACTGTTCGCGATTCTGGGCACCACCTACGGCGGCAACGGTCAGTCGACCTTCGGCCTGCCGGACTTCCGCGGTCGTTCGCCCCTCCACTGGGGTCAGGGCACCGGCCTGACGAACATTCTCCTCGGTGAGGTGGCGGGCGCCGAGTCGGTCACCCAAGTGACCAGCCAGATGCCTGCGCACATCCACCAGATGGGACTGACGGTCTCCACTGCGAACGCCACCAGCCCCACGCCTATCGCCAACGGTTACCTGGGCGCGGCCACCGACAAGGACCTGAACCCGGTGAATCTGTACACCACCGACGCGGGTACCCCGGTCGCCCTGAGCTCCTTGCCCAGCACCATCACGGGTGGCTCCCAGCCGTTCGGCATTCGCAACCCGTTCCTCGCCGTCAGCTTCATCATCGCGCTGGTGGGCGAGTTCCCGAGCCGCAACTAATGCAACAACCGGCGGTGCCCATGGGGACCGCCACTTTTTTTGCCGCCTTGACCGCATCGGACAGGGCGGTGGCACACCAGGAGGTGCAACATGAAATTCATCGAACGATTCTCGCGTAAATCCGCTTCGCAGCCGCATTCCGTCGACCCCGGTGCCGCGCCGTTGCTGATGGCCCTCGAGCCGCGAATCATGTTCGATGCGTCCGTTGCCGTGGTTGCCCAGGATGCCGCGCAGGCCGCCGCCGAGCCCGCCAAGGACAGCACCTCCGCAGACAACACCAGTCAGGCCGCCGCCAGCGCCGACACCCGTGCCAGCACCAGCGACAATGCACAACGCCACGAAGTGGTGTTCGTCGACAGCCAGGTCGGCAACGCCGCCGGGCTGATCGCCGGCCTGCCGGCCAACGCCGAGGTCGTGGTGCTCGACCCGAGCAAGGACGGCCTGCAGCAGATGGCCGACTACCTCAAGGGCCGCGAAGGCCTGGACGCGATCCACCTGTTGTCCCATGGCGCGGACGGCACCGTGCAGGTGGGCAATGTCTGGCTGGCGGAAAGCAACCTGGCCCAGCATCAGGCGGCGCTGGAAAGCATCGGTGCCGCGCTCAAGGCCGACGGCGACCTGATGCTCTACGGCTGCCGCGTCGGCGACAGCAGCAAGGGCCAGGCGTTTATCGATGACCTGGCAAGCATCACCGGCGCCGATGTGGCGGCCTCCTCGGACGATACCGGGGCCGCGGCGCTGGGCGGCAACTGGACGCTGGAGCGCAGCAGCGGCGTGATCGAAACGGCCACCCTGACGGTGGATGCCTACGACGGTCTGCTGGTGACCACCTGGAGCACCGGGAATGCCCCGCTGGGCTCCTCGACCATTGGCGCGGCCGGTCGTGTGGTGGTTGGCGATTTCGACGGCGACGGCGATACCGACATTCTTTATCAGACCGGCGCCAATGGCAGCGTCTGGGCTTATTCGCGGAGCAACGGCAATGGCACCTTTACCCAACTGGCATTGGCGCAATCGCCGTTTGCCGGGTTAGCGCTGCCGGACCATACCAATTCCAACTACTTCGTTGGCGATTTCGATGGCGATGGTGATATCGATGTGCTGGTCGGGGTGAACGGCACCACCGGGATGTTCCTGCGCAACGACAATGGTGTTTTCAGCAGCCAATCCAGTGCGAGCTTTCCGCAGCCCGCTGTCGGCTCCCGCATGGTGGTGGGTGATTTCGACAACGATGGTGATACCGACATCCTTTATCAGACGGGCGGCTCTGGCAGCGCCTGGGCCTACGCCCGCAGCGAAGGCGGTGGCAACTTCACGATTCTGACTCAGGCGACTTCGCCTTTCGCCGGGCTGACACTTCCGGACCATGGGGGCAACAACTATTACGTTGCCGATTTCGACGGCGATGGTGACCTGGACATCCTGGCCGCGGTCAGCGGAGCCACCGGCACCTTCCTGCGCAACAATGGCAGCAGCTTCAGTAGCGGCTCCACTACAACCTTCCCCGCGGCCGCCGCCAACGGACGCCTGCTGGTCGGCGACTTCGACGGCGATGGCGACGCCGACATTCTCTACCAGACCGGTGCCAACGGTACTGCCTTCCAATATGCACGCAGCAATGGTGATGGCACCTTCACCCTCCTGACCCTCGCAAACTCGCCCCTGGCGGGCTTGACCCTGGTCGACCACACCGGCGCGAACTACCGCGTCGGCGACTTCGACGGCGATGGTGACCTCGATATCTTCTCGGCCACCAACTCCAGCTCGGGCAATTTTTATGTGCAGAACGGCTCGCCGCCCGAGGTCACGGCGTCCACCCCGAGCGACAATGCCACCGGTGTCAGCCGGACCGCCAATATCGTGCTGACCTTCAGCGAGTCGGTCACCAAGGGCACCGGCAACCTCTACATCGTGCGGACCTCGGACAACGTGATAGTCGAAACCATCCCGGTCGGCAGTACGCAGATCGTGGGTTCCGGCACCACCTGGACCATCGATCCGTCGATCACCCTGGCCGCTGGCACTTCCTATGCCCTGCGTGCCGACGCCAAGACCTTCGTCGATGCCGACGGCATTGTCTTCAAGGGTATCCAGAACAACACCACGCTGAATTTCGCCACCGCGGCCAACGCCGCGCCGGTAATCGCCAACCTCAACGGCGACTCCGTCAGCTACACCGAAGGCAGCACTGGCACGCGGCTCGATGCCAGCGGCAATGCCACCGTCACCGATGCCGACACCACCCTGTTCACCGGTGGCACCGTCACCGCGTCGATCACCAGCAACGGTGTGTCCGGTGAAGACGTCCTGTTTGTCTTCAACGAGGGCACAGGCCCCACGCAGATCAGCGTCTCTAGCAGCAACATCTCCTATGGCGGCGTCCAGATCGGCACCTTCACCGGTGGCACAGCGGGCAGCCCACTGGTGATCACCCTCAACGGCGCCGCGGACGCCACTGCCGTCACTGCGCTGGTGCGCAACCTGACCTACCGCAACACCAACGATGCCGACATTGCCACGCCGGCGCGCACCGTGCAGGTCACCATCAGCGATGGCACCGGCGCCACCAGCGCTGCGGCCTTGGTGACGGTAGGCATCAACGCGGTCAACGACGCACCGACCCTGACCGCCACCGGCGCCAACCCGACCTTCACCGAGAACGGTACGGCGGCCATCCTCTTCAGCGGCACCACCATCAGTACCATCGAAGCGGGGCAGACCATCACCGGGCTGATCATGCAGGTCAGCAACCTGGCCGATGGCAGCCTGGAAAAGCTGGTCATCGACGGCACCACTGTCAACCTCACCGACCTGACGTCGGTGACCACGGGCACCAACGGCCTGAGCGTGTCGGTTGCCGTCTCCGGCAGTACCGCCACCGTGACCGTCACCCATGCCGGGATATCCACGGCGCTGGCGCAGACCATCGTCAACAACATCGCCTACCGCAACGACAGCGACAGCCCGCAGGGCGTTTCACGCACCGCCACCCTGACCGCTGTTCGTGACAGCGGCGGCGTCGCCAACGGCGGGACTGAAATCGGCGTGCTGTCGATCGCCAGCGTGGTGACCCTGGTGTCAGTGAACGATGCTCCGACCCTGGCCGGTGGGCCTTATGTCCTGCCTGGCACGAACGAAGACACCACCTCCACTGGAACCTCGATAGCCACGATGCTGGCCGGCCTCACCTACGGTGACCTGGACACCGGTGCCCAGAAAGGTATCGCGGTGACCGCGGTCAGCGGCAGCGGCTCTTGGCAGTACTCCACCAATGGAGTCACCGGCTGGACCAACTTCGGCACGGTGTCCACCGGAGCCTCGTTGCTGCTGGCGCAAACCACGTACGTGCGCTTTGTCCCAGGCGGCGCCAACGGCGAAACCGCGACCCTGACGTTCCGCGCCTGGGACCAGACCAGTGGTCTGGCGTCCTCCAGTGCCGTGCCGCGCACCGCCGACACCAGTGTCACCGGCGGCAGCACCGCGTTCTCCTCGGGCACCGCCTCGGCCTCGCTCACCGTCACCGATGTCAATGACGCGCCGGTGCTCACTCCTGCCGCGCCGACCCTGCCAGGCCTGACCGACGGCTCGATCAACAACAGCGGCGTTCTGGTCGGTTCGCTGTATGGCGCCAACTACACCGACGTCGATACCGGCGCCCTGAAAGGCATCGCCATCACCAGCCTGAACAGCGGCAACGGCACCTGGCAGTACAGCCTCGACGGCACCACCTGGAGCAACGTCGGCACCGTGTCGGCGAGCAGCGCGTTGCTGCTGCGTGCCAGCGATCACGTGCGCTTCGTGCCGGATGGCATCAACGGCACCAGTGCCAGTGTCACCTTCCGCGCCTGGGACCAGACCGGCGCCAGCGCCGGACAACAGGGCACCAAGGCCGATGCCTCCATTGCCGGCGGCACCACCGCGTTCTCCACGGCCCTGGACACGGCCAGCGTGACCGTGACCGCGGTCAACGATGCGCCGACCATGACCTCCAGTTCCGGCACCGTGTCCTGGGTCGAAGGTAACAACACCACGTCCACGCCGGTGGTCATCGACTCCGGCGTGACCATCGCCGACCCGGATGGTCCGGACCTGAGCCAGGCCACTGTGATCGTGTCCAACCATTACGTGGGCCAGGACCAACTGGGCTTCATCAACAACCCCGCCACCATGGGCAACATCATCGGAAGCTGGGACGCCACCACTGGCGTTCTCACCCTGACGTCGGTCGGCAACCAGGCGAGCCTGGCGCAGTGGCAGGCCGCGTTGCGCTCGGTGACCTACACCAACCTGTCGGAAAACCCGACCACCACCACCCGTAACATCGAGTTCCAGGTCACCGACGGCGGTGGTCTGGCTGCGTCCGCCGTGACCCGCAGCGTCACCCTCACCGCGGTCAACGACTCGCCGATCATCACGGCGCCGTCGAACACCCAGGTGGTCGAGGACATTGCCTCGGTCATCAACCTGATCAGCATCAGCGACGTCGATTCCAGCAACGCCATCGTGACCCTGAGTGTCGCCTCGGGCACGCTCAACGCCAACAGCGGCAGCGGCGTGACCGTGGGCGGTACGTCCAGCGCGCTGACCCTGACCGGCACCATCACTGACATCAACAGCTTCATCGCCAGCAACAAGCTGAGCTTCACCACGGCGGCCAACGCCACCGCCAACGTGACCCTGACCATCAGCGTCGATACCGGCAGCGCCAGCACCACCAGTACCACCATGACCCTCACCGTCAACCCGGTGAACGATGCACCGGTGGCGACGGTGCCGCCATCGATCGGCGTGGTCGAGGATGTCCCGGGTGCACTGACAGGCATCAGCTTCAGCGATGTCGATGCCGGCAGCGCCTCGGTCACCGCGACGTTCTCGGTGCCCAGCGGTACGTTGATCGCCACCTCCGGCAGCGGCGTCACGGTGCTGGGCTCCGGCACCGGCGCGCTGACGCTGTCGGGTTCGCTGAGCGATATCAACGCCTTCATCGCCGCCTCCGCGGTCAAATTCCAGACCGCGCTCAACAGCACCAGCACCGTCACCTTGACCGTGTCGATCAACGACAACGGCAACACCGGCGGTTCCGCGCAGACCGACAGCAAGACCGTCAGCCTGGTGGTGGACGCCGTGAACGATGCGCCGGTCAACACCGTGCCGGGCAGCCAGAGCGTGCCGCAGGACAGCGTGCTGACATTCAGCACGGGCAACGGCAATGCCATCGTGGTCAGCGACGTGGACCTGGGCGGCAACCAGATCGACGTCACCCTGACCGCGACCAATGGCCTGATCACCCTGTCGACCCAGAGTGGACTGGGTCTGCTGGTCGGCACTGGCACGGGCGATGCCACTGTCAGGTTTGTCGGTTCGCTGGCTGCGGTCAACGCCGCCCTCGACGGCCTCACGTTCACCCCGACCGCGGGCTACAACGGCGTCGCGGCGCTGCAAATCCACACCACTGACAATGGCTCCGTCGGCACCGGTGGCGCTCAGACCGACACCGATGTCATCGCCATCACCGTCGCGCCGCTGAACCCCAACGTAACCAATGTCAGCGTCGTGCAACCGGACCGCGCCTACAAGGTGGGCGAGCAACTGACGATCACGGTTACCTTCGACATGAACGTGATCGTTGCCAACGGCATACCGACCCTTCTGCTGGAAACCGGGCTGATCGACCGCCTGGCGACCTATGTCAGTGGTTCTGGCAGCAACACCCTGAGCTTCAGCTACACGGTGCAGGCCGGTGACGTCAGCGCTGACCTCAACTACAACAGCACCAGCGCGCTGCAACTCAACGCCGCGACCATCCAGAGCGTCCACAGTGATAACGCGACGCTGACGCTGCCTGCCCTCAACGGCAACGCCTCGATCGCCGGCCAGAAAGCCATCGTCATCGATGGCGTAGTGCCGACCATCAGCAACGTCGCCAGCCCGGCCGATGGCACCTACATCCTCGGCCAGAACCTCGATTTCACGGTCAACTTCAGCGAGAACGTGGTAGTCGATGCCAGTGGCGGCACCCCGCGTATCGAGGTGACCCTCGACACCGGCGGCACCGCCTACGCCGAGTACGTCTCCGGCAGCGGTACCAGCGCGCTAGTGTTCCGCCTGGTGGTCGCCAGCGGCCAGCAGGACAGCAACGGCATCACCGTCGGCAACAGCATCCAGCTCAACGGCGGCAGCCTGCGCGACCTGGCCGGCAACGACAGCGCCACCGCCTTCACCCCGGCCAGCAGCAGCGGCATCCTCGTTGATGGCGTGGTACCGACCGTGGCCACCGTCAGCGTTCCTGCCAACGGCAGCTACAAGGCCGGTGACGTGCTGAGCTTCACGGTCAACGCCAGCGAAGCGGTGTTCGCCAGCGGTTCGCCGCGCCTGGCCCTGGATATCGACGGGGTCACTCGTTACGCCACCCTGGTCCCGGGTAGCAGCAGCGGGGCGACCCTGGTCTTCCAGTACACCGTGCAGGCGGGTGACAACGATAGCGACGGTATCAGCGTCGGCAGCAACCTCGACCTCAACGGCGGCAGCGTCAAGGACGCTGCTGGCAATGACCTGACCCTGGCCCTGAACAGTGTTGGCAGCACCACGGCGGTGCTGGTGGATACCGGCGTACCGAGCGTGACCGGTGTCACCCGCTCCGGCGGCGCGATCTCCAACGGCAGTTCGGTCAGCTATGACGTGACGTTCAGCGAAGACGTCAGCGGTGTCGATATCAACGACTTCAACGTCATCTTCGGCGGGACCGTCACCGGCACCCTGGCCAGCGTCACCCGGATCAACGGCCGCGCCTTCAGTGTCGTGATCGGCAACCTCAGCGGTGCCGGTACGGTCACGCTGGCACTGAACAACAGCGGTACCGGCATCGTCGATGCGGCCAACAACGAAGTCACGGGCGGCCTGGTCGGCCAGACCTACATCATCGACCGCATCGCCCCGACGGTGACCAGCGTCAGCGTGCCGGGCAACGGCACCTACGTCGCCGGGCAGACCCTCGACTTCACCGTCAACCTGACCGAGAACACCACCGTCGACACCACCGACGGCATCCCGCGCATCCAGGTAACCCTGGACAACGGCCAGACCGCCTGGGCCAACTATGTGTCCGGCTCCGGCAGCAACGCCCTGGTGTTCCGCCTGGACGTCGTCAACGGCCAACTGGACACCAACGGCATCACCCTCGGCAGTGCCATTGACCTTAATGGCGGGATCGTGCGCGACGGGGCCGGCAACGATGCCGTCACCACCCTGAACAGCGTCGGCGACACCAGCGGCGTGACGGTGGATGCGGTCGTCCCAGTGGTCGACAGCGTCGGCCTGCCGGCTGACGGCAGCTACAAGGCTGGCGACGTGCTCAGCTTCACCGTCAACACCAGCGAAGGCGTGGTGGTCGACACCACCAGCGGCACCCCGCGACTGGTGCTCACCGTGGGCGGCGTGACGCGCTACGCCACCTACACCTCCGGCGCGGCCAATGGCGCCCTGGTCTTCCAGTACACCGTGCAGTCCGGCGACACCGCCAGCGGCGGCATCGCCGTCAACGGCACCCTGGACCTCAACGGCGGCCATATCAACGACCCGGCCGGCAACGCCCTGAACCTCAACCTCGGCGCCGTCGGCAATACCGGCAACGTGCTGGTCGACACCACGCTGCCCTACGCGGCCAACATCGTGCGTGCCGATGCGACGCCGACCAACAGCGCCACGGTCAGCTACACCGTGACCTTCAGCGAGGTGGTGAACAACGTCGATGCCAGCGACTTCGCGGTGTTCTTCACCGGCACCGCCAACGGCAGCATCGACAACATCAGCAGCGTTGATGGCAAGGTCTACACCGTCACCATCGGCAACCTCAGCGGCGCCGGTCTGGTGCGTTTGGACGTCAAGCCAGGCACCGATATCGCCGACGCCGCCGGCAACCTGGTGGTTGGTGCGCGGGTTGGCGTCAACTACACCATCGACCGGGTCGCGCCAAGCGTGACGGGCGTCGATGTGCCCGCCAACGGCACCTACGTCGCCGGGCAGAACCTCGACTTCACCGTGCACCTGAGCGAAGCGGCACAACTGGATACCAGCAACGGCTCGCCGCGCCTGGAAGTGCTGCTGGACAACGGCCAGACCGCCTACGCCGAGTACCTGTCCGGCGCCGGCACCAACGCCCTGGTGTTCCGCCTCACCGTCAGCACCGGTCTGTTGGATACCAACGGCATCACGGTGGGCAATGCCATCCAGCTCAACGGCGCGACCTTGCGTGACGCTGTCGGCAACGATGCGCAGTTGGGCCTCAACGGCGTTTCGGCAACCGACGGCGTGCTGGTCGATGCCGTGGTCCCGACCGTCACCACCGTTGGCCTGCCGGCGCCGGGCGCCTACAACGCCGGCGACGTGCTGCGCTTCACCGTCAACGTCAGCGAAACGGTCAATGTCGACACCAGCAGCGGCACTCCGCGTATCGCGCTGAACATCGGCGGCGTGACCCGCTACGCCACCTATGTGTCCGGCAGCGGCAGCAATGCGCTGGTGTTCGAGTACACCGTCGCGCCGAGCAACAACGCCAGTGGCGGCATAGGCCTGGGCGGTACGCTCGACCTCGACGGTGGGACCGTGCGCGACGCCGCCGGCAACGCCTTGAACCTGGCGCTGAACACCCCGGGCGTGGCGTCCGGCGTGGTCATCGACACCGTGGCACCGCAGGTCGGCGACATCGTCCGCGTCGACCTCAGCCCGACCAACAATGGTTCGGTGCGCTACACCGTGACCTTCGACGAGAGTGTGTCCGGCGTCGACAGCGCCGACTTCTCGCTGGCCTTCACCGGTTCGGCCAGTGGCCGCATCGCTTCGGTGGAGCGGGTCAACGACCGCACCTACACCATCCTGGTGGACAACCTGGCCGGCGCCGGCAACGTGCGCCTGGACCTGAATGCCACGGGCACCGGCATCGTCGATGTCGCCGGCAACCCGATTACGGGTGGCCTGCAGGGCGCCATCTACAGCATCGACCGCGTCGCGCCGTCGGTGAGCAGCGTGGATGTCCCGGCCAGCGGCACCTACGTCGCCGGCCAGCATCTGGACTTCACCGTGCGCACCGACGAAGCGGTGCTGGTGGACAGCGGCGACGGCAATCCGCGTCTGGCGATTACCCTGGACAACGGTCGCGTGGTCTACGCCGACTACGTGTCCGGCTCGAACGGCAATGCCCTGGTGTTCCGCCTGAATGTCACCAGCGGCATGTCCGGCAACAGCACCTTCAATGTCGGCTCGGCCATCGACCTCAACGGCGGCAGCATCCGTGACGCCCGTGGCAACGACGTGCAGGCTGGCCTGAACAACGTCGCCGATACCCGCGGCATCCTCCTCGACGCCAAGGCCCCGCGGCCAACCGGCATCGTGGTGGACGGCCCGGTCCAGCCGGCCGACCGCACCCTGAACTTCACCCTGACCTTCGACGAGGCGGTCAGCGGCGTCGATGCCGGCGACTTCAGCGTGGTCGGTACTGGCAGCGCCAGTGGTTCGGTACAGTCGGTGCAGCAGATCGACGCCAAGACCTATCGCATCACCGTCGGCAACATGAGCGGGGCGGGAGCCCTGGCCCTGAGCCTGAACGCCTTCGGCAGCGGCATCCGCGACCAGGCCGGCAACGAACTGGCGGTGTCCCTCACAGGGCAGTCGCAGACCATCCAGTCGCAGGACGTCGGCGACCTCAACTACCGGCTCAACCCACCGGATACCCTCGTCGCGCCGCAGGTAGCGGTGGTGCAGCCGCAAGTCCCGGGCTTCGTCGTCAACGAGGCGGTGTCGCCATTGGCGGCGCCGGCCTTGTTCGAAATACGCACCGTCGGCGGTAGCCTGCAGCCGCTGGGCACCATCTTCCTCGGCAACGGCAGCAGCGCGCCGAGCTTCATCGCCCAGGTCTTCGCCAGCAGCGACGCCGGTATCGGCGGCGGCCAGGGCGGATTCCTCGGCTTTGGCGGCGGCGATGGCGGGGTGTTCGGCAGCAGTACCTTCGCCAACATCTTTGGTCGCGATGTGCCGGGTGTCAGCGAAATGAACATATTCAATGGCAGCCAGTGGCGCCAGAGCGACCTCAACCAGGGGCTGCGCGGGGTGTTCGGGGCACCGACCCTCGGCCAGCAACTGCATCACATCAATGAAACCGACCAGCGCCAGGTGCGCGAGTTGGCCATAGCCCTGGCTCAGCCGGCGCAGATCGGGAAGCGGGCATGACGTACAGCACACACTTGCGAAATAAAGCCGTACCAGGGGGCGGCCCAAGGATGAAAAAAAGCCAGAAATTGTTCGGTGCCAGCTTGCTGGCGCTGGCCATCAGCGGTTGCGCTGTCACCAGCCAGCCAATCGACCGCAGTGCCAGCGAGGAACGTGCACGCACCGACCTGGCGACCATGTTCAAGGACCAGGAACCGCTCAACGGCCCGCTGACCCTGCACCAGGCCATGGCCCGCGCGGTGAAATACAACCTCGAAGCGCGCCTGAAAGTGATGGAAGAAGCGCTGTCCAAGCGCCAGGTCGACCTGGCGCGCTTCGACATGCTGCCGCGCATGGCCGTGGCGGCCGGTTACGCAGGCCGCAACAACACCAGCGCCTCCAGCAGCCAGAGCGTCCGCACCGGCACCCAATCCCTGGAACCGTCGACCTCCCAGGACCGTGACCGCGAAGTGGCGGACCTGACCATGGTCTGGAACGTCCTGGACTTCGGTGTCAGCTACGTCAGCGCCAAGCAGCAGGCCGATCAGCGTCTGATCCTCGAAGAACGCCGGCGCAAAGTGATCCACACCATCACCCAGGACGTACGTTCGGCGTACTGGCGTGCGGTGGCGGCCCAGCGCCTGCTGACCCAGATCGACGGCCTGATGGCGCGTATCCACGAAGCCCGCACCAACAGCCAACACATGGCGGCCCAGCGGGTCGGTGATCCGGTGCAGTCGCTCAGCTACCAGCGCGCGCTGATCGAAGCAACGCGCCAACTGGAAGAGCAGCGCCGCGCGTTGTCGCTGGCCAAGACCGAGCTGGCGGCGCTGGTCAACCTGCCGCTGAACACCAACTTCGCCCTGGCGCCGGAAGAGGGCTATGTGGTGCCGGAGTTCAAGGCTGACTTCGCCCAGTTGGAGCAGAAGGCCCTGGCCAACCGCCCGGAACTGCGCGAGCAGGACTATCAGGCGCGCATCAGCGCCGCGGAAACCCGCAAGGCCATGCTGCGCCTGCTGCCGGGCCTGGAATTCTCGGTTGGCGGTCATTACGACAGCAACTCCTTCCTGGTCAACCAGAGCTGGGCGGACTACGGCGTCAAGGTGACCTGGAACCTGTTCAACGTGCTCTCGGCGCCGGCGGCGATCAAGGTCGCCGAAGCGGGTGAAGACGTTGCCGCGGCCCGTCGTCAGGCGATGTCGATGGCGGTACTGGCGCAGTTGTACGTGGCCCGCGCCAACTACAGCGAAGCCGTGCGCCAGTTCCACACCAGCGAAGAGCTGGCGACCCTCGACGGACAGATCGCCGAACAACTGCGCAACCGCTTCCAGACGCAGAACATCGGTGAACTGGAACTGATCCAGGGCGAACTGAACAACCTGCAGACCCAGCTCAAGCGCGACCTGTCCTACGCAGAGCTGCGCAATGCCTACGCGCAGTTGTACGTCAGCTCCGGCACCGACCTGCTGCCGGACAGCCTGCCGGACAACAACCTGCAGACGATTGCCACGGCGCTGCAGAACGGCGAGGCGAACTGGAACCATTGATGGCTCCGGGGGCTGCTTTGCGGCCCTTCGCGAGCAAGCTCGCTCCTACATAATTACTTGTAGGAGCGAGCTTGCTCGCGAACGGCGGCAGAGCGGCCCTGAATTTGCCGCCACAGATTGAAATACTTTCCCTGTGTAGTAAAACGCCGCTACAACTGTAGGATCAACGTCCCTTTTTTGATCTCAGGTTGATATGACAGCGTTCTCGGAGCCCCCCAGTAGCAGGCCTTTCCGGCCTTCCTTTCTTCACCGTCCTTGCGACGCTTCCTGCATGAGTGCCCAAACATGGAATGGCTAGCCGATCCCACCGCGTGGCTGGGACTGGCCACGCTGATCGTCCTTGAACTGGTTCTGGGCATCGACAACCTCGTCTTTATCGCCATCCTCGCCGACAAACTGCCGCCCCATCAGCGCGACCGCGCGCGGGTGATCGGTCTGTCGCTGGCGCTGATCATGCGCCTGGGCCTGCTGGCCTCGATCTCGTGGATGGTGACGCTCACCGCGCCGCTGTTCGAGGTGTTCGACAAATCCTTCTCCGGCCGCGACCTGATCATGCTGTTCGGCGGTGTGTTCCTGCTGTTCAAGGCCACCATGGAATTGCACGAGCGCCTGGAAGGCCATGTGGTGCAAGCCAACGGCCCGGTCCGGCATTCGGCGTTCTGGCCGATCGTGGCGCAGATCGTGGTGCTCGACGCGGTGTTCTCCCTCGACGCGGTGATTACCGCGGTCGGCATGGTCGAACACCTGTCAATCATGATGATCGCGGTGATTTTCTCGATCGGCATCATGATCGTCGCCAGCAAGCCGTTGACCCGCTTCGTCAACGCCCACCCGACGGTGATCATGCTGTGCCTGGGCTTCCTGATGATGATCGGCTTCAGCCTCACCGCCGAAGGCCTGGGCTTCCACATTCCGAAGGGCTACCTGTACGCGGCGATCGGTTTCTCGATCCTCATCGAGCTGTTCAACCAGTTGGCCCGGGCCCGCCGCAAACGCAGCCTGCAGGAACACCGGCCGCTGCGTGAGCGCACCGCCCATGCCGTGCTGCGCCTGCTGGGCGGACGCCGGGTCGAGGCCGACGAGGTCGGTGAAGAAATCGCCGACCTGGTGGGCGACGGCGAGGAACAGGTGCTGTTCGACCGCCGCGAGCGGGTGATGATCAGCGGTGTGTTGAACCTCGCCGAGCGACCGATCAAGACGGTGATGACGGTGCGCGCCGAAGTCGATGCCATCGACCTGGCGCAGCCGCCCGAGGTGATCCGCAACGCGCTGATCAACTCGTCGTACTCGCGCCTGCCGCTGATTCGTGGCGGCCGCATCGAGGAACCGCTGGGCTACGTGCACAAGAAGGAGCTGCTCAAGGCCATGCTCGCGGGCGAGCAACCCGACCTGGAGCAACTGATGCGGGCGCCGCTGAACCTGCTGGAGAGTTTCAGCATCCTCAACGCGCTGGAGCAGATGCGCGCCGAGTCGACGCACATCGCCTTCGTGGTCAACGAATTCGGTGATTTCACCGGCGTGTTGACCATGACCGACATTCTTGAGTCGATCGCCGGCGAGTTGCCTGACGCCAGTGAAGTGGAAGGCCCTGGCATCGTCGCCGACCAGGAGGGTTACTTGGTCAGCGGTGCGCTGAACCTGCGCCAGATCCAGGCGCAGATCGGTTTTGCCGCCAGGCCGACCGACGACTACCAGACCCTCGCCGGGCTGGTGATGAGCCTGCTCGATCGCCTGCCGAGGGTGGGCGACCAGTTGGCCTGGAACGACTGGCGGATGACGGTAGTGGAGGTCGAGGAACGGCGGGTGCGGCAGGTCCGCCTTACACCGGCCGGCGCCGCTGACGGAGCAGGTGCCTGACGCCTTCGAGCACCAGCACCACCACGGCCAGCCAGATCGGCAGGTACGTCAGCCATTGATCCTGGGCGATGCTTTCGCCCAGGAGCAGGGCCACCATCACCAACAGCACCGGCTCGACGTAGCTGAGCAGGCCGAACAGGCTGAACGCCAGCACCCGGCTTGCCAGCACGTAGCTGATCAGCGCCAGGGCGCTGATCGCCCCCAGCAGCGGGATCAGGCCATAGAGTTGCGGATGGCTGGCCAGGTCGTCCGCGCTCAGCGGGCCCTTGATCACGAAATACAGCGCCGCCGGCATCAGCAGGCACATGTCCGCCCACAGCCCGCCGAGGTGGTCGGTGCGCAGCCGTTTGCGCAGCACGAAATAGATCGGATAACCACCGGCCACCACCAGGGTTTCCCAGGCGAAACTGCCGTGCTGGAACAGTTCGTGGCCAACGCCGGTGATGGCGAAAAACACCGCCACTTTCTGCAGGCGCGACAGGCGTTCGCCGTACACCAACCGCCCGGTCAGGACCATGGTCAGCGGCAGCAGGAAATACCCCAGCGACACTTCCAGGCTGCGCCCGTGCAGCGGCGCCCAGAGAAACAGCCACAATTGCACGCCCATCAGCGCCGACGTGCCGCACAGGCCAAGGAGTAACGCCGGGGTCCGGCGGATGCGCGCCAGCAGCCCGGTGACCAGCGGCCAGTCGCGGCTGATCAGCATGAACAGGGTGATGCATGGCAGGGTCAGGAGCATGCGCCAGCCGAAGATTTCCTCGCCATCGAGCGGGGCGAGGAGGGAGGTGTAGTAATACATCACGGCGAACAGGCAGGATGCCATCACCGATAAAGCAATGCCTCTGGACAAGGGGGCCTCGATACAACGAAAAGCGGGGGGAAGGATTGACCGGTCATGATCTCAGGGGCGCCACCGGTTCGGCAACCATCGCCCCGGTCGGTTGTTCGGCCAGAGCGTTGATGAAGTCGTTCAGGGGCATGGGCCGGCCAAACAGGTAGCCCTGTTGGTAATCCACCTGGTAGCGGGCCAGGTAGTCGCGTTGCTCGGTGGTTTCCACGCCTTCGGCGACGATACCCAGGCCGAGCTTGCCCGACAGTTCGATGATGCTGTCGAGAATGTGCAGCGACAGCGCATCGACGCCAATCATGGCGACGAAGCTCTGGTCGATCTTCAAGTAATCCACTTCGAACTGGCGCAGATAGCTCAGGCTCGACTGGCCGGTGCCGAAATCATCGATGGCCAGCAGCACGCCGAGCGTGTGCAGGCGTTCGAACAGGTGGTCGGTGGTGTCGCTGGGGATGATCGGCGTGCGCTCGGTCAGTTCCAGGGTGAGCCTCACCCGACCTGGCGGGAAGCGCGCCAGCAGCGCCTGGCAATCGTCGTACAGGGAGAGGTCCTGGCAGTGCGCGGCGGTGATGTTGATGCCCAGGTGGAAACCGTCCTCGAAGGTATGGGCCAGCGGCGCCAGTTGCTCGCCGACCTTCTCCATCAGGCGCCGGGTCATGGGCACGATCAGGCCGCTGTGCTCGGCATAGGGAATGAACAGGTCGGGGCGCACCAGGCCCTCGCGCGGATGCTGCCAGCGCATCAGCACTTCGGCGCCGGACCAACGGTAGTCGCCGTTGCGCACCACGGGCTGGAAGTAGGGGAGGAATTCGTCGGCATCCAGCGCCCGTTGCAGTTCCGCCCGCTGCGACGAAGCGCGGCGCAACTGCCAGTAGCAGGCGGCGCCGGCGCTGACGCCGAGAAACAGCAGCAGGCCAAACAACGCCGGGTATTCGCTGCGTATCAGTTGCCAGGTCTGCCCGGGGCCGAAGCCGCTGTGCAGGGAAAAGGCATAGCGCTGCGAGCGCACCTGCTCGGCCGCCAGGGCGTAGCCGGGCACCGGGCCGTCGTTGACCTTGCCGCGCTGGTCGATCCAGTGCCCGCCGACCTGCAGACGCAGGTCGATGTTCGGTGCGATAAGACGCAGGGCGCTGGTCAGGTGGTCGCCGTCGAGGGTGCTGATGGCGCCTTTCTCGCCTTCGGTGAGGCGGTACACCAGCAGCGGATGGCCGGGTGACACCGAGTTGCCGTTCATCAGCCACAGGCTACCCTCGGTGTAGTCGGCCGGATTGACCTTTTCCCGGAAGTCGCCGAACAGCGAGGTGCAGTAGATCTCGTCGTGGAAGGTCAGGTTGGTGGAGCGTACGAAGGAGCGCCGGGTGACCTGCTCGCGCAGCGCCAGGTTGACCTGCTCGCAGGGCTGGCCGGCCAGTGGCAGCAGGTCGCGGGCGGCACCGGCGACGTTGTCCAGCACCCGCTCCAGGTGGCTGACCGCTTCATGCGCGCTGCCCAGCGCCCGCGCCTGCAATTCGCGTTGGGCCTGCCAGTGCATGATCGCCAGGCCGCAGACCACCGGGACCGCGCCCACCAGCCAAGGCACCAGGCGGCGCGTGAGGCGGCCGCGGTTACGGGAATACTGCAGAGGCATGCCGGGTCCGTCCGTGTGTTTGGTGTTCGCTCATGATAGCGGAGAGATAACCGGGCGCCGGGGCGGGGCGCCTGCTATTGGTTGTAGGCGGGGCGGGGCCTGTACGCGGTGCGCGACAAATTCATTTACGCCCTGTAGAATCGCGTTACGCATACAATAATAAGGTTCCCCGCCTCATGGGGAATCAAGCCCGCCGGGAATGGTCCCCTATGAAGTGTCATGGGTTCAAACTGATTTATGGTGACTACCTCGCCCGCAGTGTGAGGGGCATCTCTTGCGCGCCACCAGATTCTTCCGCATCGACCGCAGGTAACGCTGGCTACAACCGTTATTGAACCGTTTTGATGATGAGGAATACGAACATGGCAGATATCTTCGAGAACCCGATGGGCCTGATGGGCTTCGAATTCATTGAATTCGCCTCGCCGACCCCGGGCACCCTTGAGCCGATCTTCCAGATCATGGGCTTCACCAAGGTCGCCACCCACCGCTCCAAGGACGTACACCTGTACCGTCAGGGCGATATCAACCTGATCCTGAACAACGAGCCGAAAAGCGTCGCGTCGTATTTCGCCGCCGAGCATGGCCCGTCGGTCTGCGGCATGGCCTTCCGCGTGCGCAACGCCCATGCCGCCTACGCCCGGGCCCTGGAGCTGGGCGCGCAGCCGGTGGAAATCGAAACCGGCCCGATGGAACTGCGCCTGCCGGCGATCAAGGGTATTGGCGGTGCGCCGCTGTACCTGATCGACCGCTTCGAAGAAGGCAGCTCGATCTATGACATCGACTTCAACTTCATCGAAGGTGTAGACCGCAATCCGGTCGGCGCCGGCCTGAAGCTCATCGATCACCTGACCCACAACGTCTATCGCGGGCGCATGGCCTACTGGGCCGGCTTCTACGAGAAGCTGTTCAACTTCCGCGAGATCCGCTACTTCGACATCAAGGGCGAATACACCGGCCTGACCTCCAAGGCCATGACCGCGCCGGACGGCATGATCCGCATCCCGTTGAACGAAGAATCGTCCAAGGGCGCCGGGCAGATCGAAGAGTTCCTGATGCAGTTCAACGGTGAAGGGATCCAGCACGTCGCCTTCCTCACCGACGACCTGCTCAAGAGCTGGGATACCCTGAAGCAGATGGGCATGCGCTTCATGACCGCGCCGCCGGAAACCTACTATGAAATGCTCGAAGGTCGCCTGCCGGCTCACGGTGAGCCGACCGCCGAACTGCAGTCCCGCGGCATCCTGCTGGACGGCTCGTCCAACCCGGGCGATAAGCGCCTGCTGCTGCAGATCTTCTCGGAAACCCTGATGGGCCCGGTGTTCTTCGAATTCATCCAGCGCAAGGGCGACGATGGTTTCGGCGAGGGCAACTTCAAGGCGCTGTTCGAGTCGATCGAGCGTGACCAGGTTCGTCGTGGCGTGCTTAGCGCCGACTGATAGCGGAAAGCAAAAAAAACGCCGGCATGCCGGCGTTTTTTTATGGGTTTTCAGTGGCCCTTCGCGAGCAAGCTCGCTCCTACACGAGCGGCGCGGCTCATGATGCTGTAGGAGCGAGCTTGCTCGCGAAAGGCCCCACAGGTTCAACCGCCTTGCATCCTTAAGCCCATTTCACACCCGCCGCGCGGTGGGCTGGCGTCGACGGTACATCGCCCAGTAGCTACCGATGGCGGTCATCAGGCCGACCAACAGCAGCGACGGGGCGACGGCCAGGCTGTTTTCCAGCAACTGCCGGGCGGTATGGCCCGGCCGATAGCCGACGTGCAGGGTGTAGCCGTACATCGGCGAGACCAGGCTTGCGTACTGCTCCATGTCCACGATGCCGGCGTTCTCCTGCACCTCGCCGCTGGCGCCGATCGATGTCGGCCCGAATTGCAGGATCACATTGGCCGGCTCACGGATGCCATTCAGCAGGCGCTGAAGAATCGCGCCGTCAGCCACCGCCAGTACACCGTAGGGGTATTCCTGCAAGCGGTAGTAGAGAATCGCCGAGTCCGGGGTGTTGTCGTTGCCCGGTTCCAGGCGCAGCCGGTGATTGAAGTAGTCGCCGGGATCCACCAGCAGCCCGGACTCCCCGCGCAAGGTGCTGCAATAAGCACGATTCTCCCGGACCAGTGTCAGCGAACGCAGCTCGGGGTTTGCCACCACCTCGGTGTACAGCGTCGGCAGGGCCTTGTCGCACGGTAACTCTGCGAGGTTGAGTACCTTGTTGCTGGCTCCGTGCAGGGACTCGATCAGCCCGTCAACGCGCCGCAAGGCTTCGCGCTGGGCGGCATCGACGGACTCTTCGAGCTTCTTGTCCACCTGCCACGCCATCACCAGCAGGCCGCAGGCGACAGGTGCCAGACCGATCAACAGTGTGGTGAGCAGTTCGAGCAGCGCACGACCGGAATCAAAAGTACGAGAGGGCATGGTTCACCTATGTTGGAGGGCAGGGCCCGGCGTGGGGAAAGTCGCCGGGCCGAAGCCGATCAGCATAAGTGAGCGCTATACACCACTCCTGTACGAGAGCCAGACATGGCGTGTGTGAATGGTCGCTTCGTCGTCGATGGCTAACGGCCGCTTTTGCCTGCCAGGGCGGCCACCACCAAGTGGCCCACCGCGGCGCCGGAGGCCGGGTTCTGCCCGGTGATCAGCCGACCTTCCTTCTGATCGGCAATGGCGAAGGCTTGCCAAGGCTCCTCGGCCTTGCAGTAGAGACCGCCACGGGCGCTCAGCTCGGTTTCGGTCAGGTACGGCACGACCTTGTCCAGCTCGACCAGTTGTTCCTCTATATTGGAGAAACCGGTCACTTCGCGGTTCTTTACCAGCAAGCTGTTGTCGCTGAGCTTGATGTTCAGCAGGCCCACCGCACCATGGCAGACCGAGGAGACGACACCACCGTTCTCGAAAATCTGCCGGGCGATTTCTTGCAGGTCATGGTTGTCGGGAAAGTCCCAGATCACACCATGGCCACCGGCGTAATAAATGGCCTGGTAGTCCCGGGCCTTGACCTGGCCCGGCGCCAGAGTGGTGCCAAGGCGGTTCATGAAGGCCTTGTCGTCGTACCATTGCCAGTCGATGTCCTGGGCCATGCTCAGGCTGTGCGGGTCGACCGGCACATAGCCGCCGGTGGGGCTGACGTAGTCGACGTGATAGCCGGCCTTTTGCAGTACATCGGCGAAATGCACCGCTTCGCCCAGCCACAGGCCGGTGGCGCGTTTCAGGTTGGGGTATTTGGCTGTGTTGGTCAGCACCACCAGAACTTGCTTGCTCATTGCGGTGATCCTTTTGAAGGGGTTGCACAGGCGGCAATTCGTGGACAGCAAAACGTATACAGCATAGCCGTCCGGCGAAAGCCCGCCATCCGCTATGGCGATGTGCTAGCGTTTAACCTTGATGCCTTGAATCAGGAGAGCCGGACATGGCAGATGCCCAGGAGCAATCGCAGGTTTTCATGCAGGCGGCCATCGACGAGGCGCGCAAGGGGCTGGAAGAAGGTGGCATTCCCATCGGTTCGGTGATCGTCCACAAGGGCCGGATCATCGGCCGTGGCCATAACCGCCGGGTGCAGCAGGGCAGTGTGGTGCTACATGGCGAGATGGACGCGTTCGAGAACGCCGGCCGGCAGAACGCCAGCGTTTATGCCGAGGCCACGCTGTACACCACGCTGTCGCCCTGTTCGATGTGCAGCGGGGCGATCCTGCTCTACGGTATCCGTGAAGTGGTAGTTGGCGAAAACCACACGTTCCTCGGCGAAGAAGCCTTGTTGCGGGAACGTGGAGTGCAGGTCACAGTGCTTCAGGACGAGCACTGCATCGGGCTGATGCGCCAGTTCATTCAGGCGCAACCCGCCCTCTGGAACGAAGACATCGGGCAGGAGTCCGAAGCCTGAGTACCTGTAAGGAAGCGACTCGAACATGCACATCATTCATGTCGAACCCCGCCCGCTTCAGCAAGGCGGAATGAGCGAAGAGGTCCGTCAGTTCGACTGGAGCAAGACCTCCCTTGGGCCGATGCATCGCTGGCCGGCCTCGCTGCGTATCGCCGTCGATTTGTTGCTGGCGTCCAAGTTTCCCGGCTGCCTGGTCTGGGGCCGTGACATGGTCAGTATCCACAACGATGCCTTCGTGCCCATTCTCGGCACCAAGCCGGCGCCCTTGGGGCGTGGCTTCCACGAAGTCTGGAGCGACGTCTGGCACGATGTCGGCGCCTTGGCGTTCCGGGCCCTGCAGGGCGAGGCGGTGTTCCAGGAGAACCTGCCGCTGGTGACCAGCCGCAACGGCGTGCTGGAGCAGGTTTACTTCACGTTTTCCTACAGCCCGGTCCGGGACGAGAACGGCGATGTGGTCGGTTTTCTCGATACCGTGCTGGAAACCACCAGCAACGTCGAATCGGAACGCCAATGGCGTGATCTGGCCTGTTCGTTCGAGAAACAGGTTCAGGAGCGCTCCACCGAGCACCAGCGTCTGTGGGAACTGTCCAGCGACCTGATGCTGGTGGTGCAGGGTGATTTGCGCCTGCGCACCGTCAACCCGGCGTGCCGGCAACAGCTTGGCTGGGACGACGGGATTGTCGGGCAGACCCTGCTCGATATCGGGCACCCGGATGACACCGGCAATCTCGCCCAGTTGCTCGATGGCACCCAGCAAAGCGGCGAAGGGCGCTTGCGCCATGTCGACGGGCACTACCGCTGGTTCAGCTTCGGCGTCATGCCCGGTGCCGGCAGCGTTACCTTGGTGGGGCGCGACATTACCCAGGAGCGCGAGCGTGAAATGGCCTTGCGCCAGGCCGAGGAACTGCTGCGCCATGGCCAGAAGATGGAGGCCGTCGGCCAGTTGACCGGGGGCATGGCCCACGATTTCAACAACCTGCTGGCGGGCATCAGCGCCAGCCTGGAAATGCTCGAACGGCGCGTCGCCAAGGGCCAGACCCAGGACCTCGGCAAGTACCTGCACGCCGCCCGCCAGGCTTCCGAACGTGCCGCGCAACTCACCCACCGGCTGCTCGCCTTCTCCCGTCGCCAGCCGCTGTCGCCGCGTCCCACCGACCTGAACGACCTGCTCAATGACATCCAGCCGCTGATTCTCCAGGTGATAGGCCCGGACGTGAACCTGCAACTCCAGGTCGACCCGCGGCCCTGGCTGATGCTGGTCGATATCAGCCAGATGGAAAACGCCCTGATCAACCTCTGCGCCAATGCCCGCGATGCCATGAACCGCCGTGGCAGCCTGAAGATCAGCACCAGCAATGAGCGTTGCGAGACCGCCATCCCGGGGCGCGATCTGCCGCCCGGCGACTACTGCTGCCTGCGGGTGGAAGACGATGGTTGCGGCATGGCCGCGGAGATTGTGCAGCGCGCCTTCGATCCGTTCTTCACCACTAAACCCGTGGGCGAGGGCACTGGCCTGGGCTTGTCGATGGTCTACGGTTTCGTCCGCCAGTCCGGCGGCGGCGTGTGGATCACCTCGGAAGAGGGCCGCGGCACCCGCATCGAATTGTTGCTGCCGCGCTACGTCGGCCCGTCGCTGCCGCTGCCGCAACCTCTTAAAGTGCTGCCGGCAAGCCCGGCGCAATTGCGCAACGAGCGCATCTTGCTGATCGATGACGAGCCGAACCTGCGCATGTTGATCAAGGAGGCGCTGATGGATCAGGGGCTGGAGGTGCTGGACGCCGCGGATGCCACCAGCGGCCTGGCGTTGTACGACAGCGCCGGCCCGATCGATCTGGTGGTTTCCGATATCGGCCTGTCGGGCGGGATCAGCGGCGTTCAGGTAGCACAGCGCTTGCGCAGCCGTTCACCGGACCTGCCGGTGCTGTTCATCACCGGATTCACCGAAGAGGCCCTCGACCCCCGCGATATGCTCGCACCGGGCCTGGAACTGATGACCAAGCCCTTCGGCCTTGACGCGCTGGTGCATAAAGTCACCGCCATGCTTCACCCGACCCGGCCACTGCTGGCGGACGGGGAGGTGCGTTCAGTCTGACCGGCCCGGCTGGCCAGACGCTCCAGCACCAAATACACCGCCAGCGCCACCAGCAACGGCAGCAGGAAATACACCGCCCGATAGCCGATCAGCGCCGCCAGCAGCGTGCCCTGGCTGTATTGCCCTTGCAGCAGGGTGATGAACACACTCTCCAGCACCCCCAGCCCCGCCGGGATATGAGTAATAACCCCGGCAATGCTGCTGACCATCAGAATGGCGAGAATGGTCGGATAGCCGGCCTTGTCCGGCAGCAGCGTGTACACCACCAGCCCCATCAGCGCCCAGTTGCCGGCGCCCATCAGTGCTTGCAGCAGCGCCAGGCGCCAGGACGGCAGGCGGATTTCCTGCCCGCGTACCTGCCATTTTCGACGTCGGGAGAAGCGGCATGCCAGCAGGTACGCCAGCGCCACCAGCAGCATGCCGATACCGATCAGACGCAGCCCGGTGCTGCCGATTTCCAGCCCCGCCGGCAGGCGCGGGAATCCCATGGCGAAAAGGCTGCCGGCCACCAGCAGATAACCCAGCCAGTTGGTGACCAGGCCAAGGCCGAGGATCCGGGTGATGGTCGGCGTGTCCAGTCCCAGCCGTGAATACAGCCGATAGCGCAGCGCCACGCCGCCGACCCAGGCGCTCAGGTTGAGGTTGAAGGCGTAGCAGACGAACGCCAGCGGCAACACCCGGCGCGCGGGCAGGGTATGTCCGCTGTAGCGTCGGCCCAGTAGGTCGTAGCTGGCGAACAGGGTGAAGCTGCAGGCGACGAACCCCAGCGCGGTCAGTAGCACGCTGGGGCGGTAGGAGGTCAGCGCCTGCCAGACCTCGCCCCAGTCCTGGTTGCGCAGCAGCATGAACAACAGCACCGGGACGAGGATGAAAAAGGCCACGGTCAACACCTGCCGCGCGCGTTTCCACAGCGAATGACGGCCTTTCATGACAGCCGCTCCTGACCGATGTCGGCCTGGTACAGCGGCTTGAGCCGTGGCTTGTGCGCCGGCAGCCAGCCGACCAGCGCGGGAAAGTAGCGGGTGAAGTGGAACGTCAGGAAGATCAGCGGCGCCCGCCACCAGTAGCCGCGCAGCACCCGTTGCAGGGTCACCCGCTTGCAGCGTTTGTGCATCAGTTCATCGAGGTGCTCGAACAGGCGCTGGTTGAAGGCTTCGTCGCGGATCACCAGGTTGGCCTCCAGGTTCAGCGACAGGCTCAGCGGGTCGAGGTTGCTCGAGCCCACGGTCGACCAGTGCCGGTCCACCAGCGCCACCTTGCCGTGCAGCGGGCGTTCGCAGTACTCGTGGATTTTCACCCCGTCGCGCAGCAGGTAGTTGTAGAGCAGCCGCGAACACAGCCGCACCCACGGCATGTCGGGCATGCCCTGCAACACCAGGGTCACGTCGACCCCGCGGCGGGCGGCGTTGCGCAAGGCCCGCAGCAGGCGGTAGCCGGGGAAGAAATAGGCGTTGGCGATGATGATCCGTTCATGGGCGCTGACGATGGCCCGCAGGTAATGCTGCTCGATATCGGTGGGGTGCTCGTCGTTGTCGCGAATGCACAGGCGCATTCGCGCTTGCTCGCTGTCTGGTTGCAGCACCGGGGCGCGGCGCCACCAGGCACGGTGGCGGCCGCCAAGGCGGGCGCGGCTGTCGAGCAGCTTTAGGGTGGCCTGGCGCAGGTCATCGACGATCGGGCCGCGCACCTGCACGGCGTAGTCCTGTTTGGCCATGTCGCCGAAATCGCCCAGGTGGTCCGCCGAATAATTGATCCCGCCGATGAAGCCCAGGCTGCCGTCGATCACCAGGATCTTGCGGTGCAGCCGGCGGAACAGGTTGGTGCGCACGCCCAGGCGCATCGGGCTGGGATCGAAGGCCTGCAACTCGACGCCGGCATCGAACAGCGCCTGCAGGTACGCGTGGCTCAGTTCCGCGGTGCCGTAGCCGTCCACCAGCACCTTGACCCGCACGCCGCGCCGGGCAGCGTCGATCAGCGCTTGTTGCAGTTCGAGGCCGACCTTGTCTTCGTAAATGATGAAGGTTTCCAGCAGCACTTCTTCATGGGCCTGGCGGATCGCCTCGAACGCCGCCGGGTAATATTCCTCGCCGTTGATCAGCAGTTGCACGTGGTTTTCGTCGCGCCATTCGGTGTTCATAGCAGTACCTCTACACAGAGTGGCAGGTGATCGGACAGGTGCGACCAGGGTTTGCGCGCCATCACCCGTGGCGCGCGGGCCCGGGCGTTGCGCAGGTAGATGCGGTCCAGGCGCAGCAGTGGCCAGCGCGCCGGAAAACTGCGCGCCGGCGCGCCAAATGTCTGGCTGAACACTTCGAACAGGCCGCTGGCCGCCAGCACCTGATCGGCGCGCTGGCGCCAGTCGTTGAAGTCGCCGGCCACCACCACCGGGGCGTCCGCCGGCAGGCTGTCGAGCAGCCGGCACAGCAGCGCCAGTTGTTGGCTGCGCTGCTTTTCGTCCAGGCCCAGGTGCACGCAGATGGCATGGAGCTGCTGGCCGGCCGGCAGCGACAACACCGAATGCAGCAGGCCGCGCTGCTCGCTGCCGCCGACGCTGACGTCGAGGTTCTGGTGCTCAAGGATCGGAAACTTCGACAGCAGTGCGTTGCCGTGCTCGCCGTCCGGGTACACCGCGTTGCGCCCGTAGGCAAACACCGGCCACAGGCTGTCGGCGAGAAATTCGTATTGTGGCTGCGGCGACCAGCCGGGATAGCGCTCGCCGTGGCGGCTGTGGCTGCCCAAGACTTCCTGGAGAAACACCAGGTCGGCGTGGTGGCTGCGTACCGCCTCGCGCAATTCCGGCAAGACGTAGCGCCGGTTCAGCGGGCTGAAGCCCTTGTGCACGTTCACCGTCAGCACCCGCAGGACCTCCAGCGGCGCCACCTCGGTCAGGTCCACCGGGCGTTGCGCCTGACTCATGAAGTGCCCTCGCTGCTCAGCATCTGCGCCACCTTGTCTTGCAACTGGCCGAAGCTGAAGGGCTTGTTCAGCACCTGCATGCCCGGGTCGAGACGGCCCAGATGGGCCGACGCCTGCTCGGCATAACCGGTGATAAACAGCACCCGCAGGCCGGTGCGCAACTTGCGCGCCACCTCGGCCAATTGGCGACCGCTCATGCCGGGCAGGCCGACATTGCAGATCAACAGGTCATAGGCCCGGCCGGAGCGCAGCAGGGTCAGGGCCAGGTTGCCGTCGGAGACGTCCTGGCACTGATAGCCCTGTTCGGACAGGGTGTTGCGCACCAGTTGGCGTACGGTGTTGTCGGACTCGACGATAAGCACCCGGCGCTCGTTGCTGCCCTGTGCCCTGACCGCTTCGGCGAGCACCGGATCGGGGCTTTCCGGGTGATGCCGTGGCAACAGCAGCTCGACCTCGGTGCCTTGGCCGACACGGCTGTGCAGGTTGACATGGCCATGGGACTGGCGGCTGAAGCCATAGACCATCGACAGGCCGAGGCCGGTGCCCTGGCCCATCGGCTTGGTCGTGAAGAAGGGATCGAAGGCCCGGTCGACGGTGCTTTGCGGCATGCCGCAACCGTTGTCGCTGACGCTGATCCGGACAAAGTCGGAGCCGGCCAGCGGGTGCGCCTCGGGCAGCGGGCGGGGCAGGTGACGATTGCTCACCACGATACGCACTTCGCCGCCTTCGGGCAGGGCGTCGCGGGCATTGACCAACAGGTTGTCGAGGGCTTCCTGCAATTGCCGGGCATCGGCCTTGGCCGGCCACACCTGTTCGTCGATCTGCACCTGCAGGCGCACGCCCGGTCCCAGCAGGCTGCCCAGCCGTTTGCGCTCCAGCAGCGCGGCGAGTTGCACCGGGCGGTCGTCCAGCGATTGCCGGCTGGAAAACGCCAGCAGCCGATGGGTGATGCTGGCCGCACGCTGCACCGCGCTCAGGCCGATATCCACCAGCTTGGGGATGTCCTCGGGGCGCTTCTGGTTCAGGCGTTGGCGGATCAGTTCAAGGCTGCCGCCGATACCGGTGAGCAGGTTGTTGAAGTCATGGGCAACGCCGCCTGCCAGTTGGCCGATGGCTTCCATCTTCTCGTCGTGGCGCAGGCGCTGTTCTTCTTCGCGCAGGTGGCGCACCCGCTCCTCGGTCTGTTGTTGCAGGCTGGCCAGCTCCATGCCCTGCTGGCAGGAGTAATACTGCCGGCGGCGGGCACGCAGCGATGAGTGCGTGAGGTCGAGCAGGTCCTGATCGGGGAAGGGGAACGGCAGCACGAACAGGTTGCCCAGGCCCAGGCACAGCTCGGGACTGCTGCTCACATGGCGCTCGCCGTCGCCGAGCAACACCACCGGCAGGTCCGACCACTGGGGCTGGTGGCCCAGGTAATGTTGCAGCGCCGAGTGATTGAAGCGGTCGAGACAGGTGTGGGCGATGATGGCCATGCCGGCGCCGTGGTCCAGCGCGCCGCCCAGTTCCTCCAGGGTATCGATGGCCAACGCACTGACACCGGCCTGGTCCAGCAGGCTCAGCGCCAGGCCACTGATCGCTGGCGGAGCCAGGATCAATGCACGCTCGCTGTTGGCTGACGAATCGTTCACGGTCGATCTCCTTTGATAGCGCGCAAGCGGCAGGCCGCAGGCACTGTCGCACTATCACTGGACCACGCCGTTCACGACGGGGTTCAACCGGTGTTGCCAGATGGTTCGGGGCGGCCTAGAGGCCTTGCTGCACCAGGGGATCGTCGGGGTTCTGCTGCTCCAGTTGGGCCAGCAGCACCTGCACATTCTGTAATTGCCCGCTCTCTTTCCAGTACTCGATCAACAAGACCCGTGCCTTGCGGTTCGCCGGCTGGCGGGACAGCACCGTTTCCAACTGCTTTTGCGCCGCGTCGAGCTGGTCGAGGCTGTGCAGGCTGGTGGCCAGGGTGTAGCGGTAATCGTTGTTGTCCGGCTCCAGCTCCAGCGCGCGGGAGAAGGCCAGCAGGGCGTATTCGTTCTGGCTGTGACGCAGCAACCAAAGGCCCAGTTCGTGTTGCAGGAACGCCGATTCCGGGTGGCGTTGCAGCGCCGACGCCAGCACTTCGCGGGAGGTGTCGCCCTGACCCTGGCTGTCCAGCAGGCGGACCTTGGCGGCGATGGCGTCGAGATTGTCCGGCTCCAGCGCCAGGGCGCGGTCCAGCGCCGCGTTGGCCGCCTGCAAATCCCGCTCGTGGATATACAGCCGCGCCAGGTGCACCTGGTCCTGCGGATATTCGGTGCGCAACAACAAGTCCTGCTGGTACTGCTCGAGGACTTCCTGCAGCGGCCCGAAGTACAGGCCCACTTCATCCGGCGTCAGCCCCAGCAGCGCGTCCACCGCGGCAAACCGCACGCTTTCCTCCTCGTCATCCAGCATCGGCCCCAGCACCAGGCTGCGCTGCGCCGCCGGCACCAGCGCGGCAATGCTCTCGACGGCCGCACGGCGGACCAGCGGGTCTTCGTGTTGCAGGTCCTTGCGCGCCAGCTTCAGCGCCAGCGGCGACGGGTAATTGGGCAACTCGGCATACAGGCTGGCGCGGCGAATCGGCGACAGATCATCACGCCCCAACTGCTGATACAGCACCCGCGCCGCGCCCGGCAGCCCGTTATGCGCCTGGGCCAGCGCCTTGGCGTAGGACTGCTGCAGCGCCGGAGTGGGGGCGGGGGGATCGTTGCGCAAAAACAACCCGGCCAAGGCGAGAAGCAACAGCACGACAAGGCCGGCCAACAGATAGACACGCGGTCTGGACATGCAGAATCCGGGAAAATGGCTTACGGAAAAGGGGTCAAGCTTGGGTCAGGTAAATGGTTGAGTCAATGTGTGGGGTATTGGCTGCGGTGTTTTGGCGATATTGACGCCGGATTTCCCGCTCTTTAATATCGCGTCGCCAATGATGGCGTAGTGATATCGGAAGGATGCCGATGCTGTTCACCCACCACTTTCTGCCGAGCGTGTTGCTCTGCCTTCTGGTATCGGGGCTGAACGCTTTCGCGCCCGTGTTTGCGGCCACGCCGGGCGAACAGGACCTCATCCGCGATCGCCAGGACCGCCTGTTGCAAGAGCAGCAACGCCGTCTCGAAGAGCTGCGCGAACTGCCGGGCAATGAACCCCCGCCGGTTGCCCCCGAGCCCGCGCCGGACACCCGCTGCTTCCCCATCGACAGCATCGAAATCAAAGGCGCCGACCGCCTTTCCCAGGCCGATCGCGAGCGCCTGGCCCAGCCTTATATCGGCCAATGCCTCGGCGTGCAGCAGCTCAACGCGCTGCTCAAAGCCATCACCGATCACTACCTCGCCATCGGCCTGGTCACCAGCCGCGCCTACCTGCCGCAACAGGACCTGAGCAGCCGGCACCTGGAAGTGCAGGTGGTGGAAGGGCGGCTGGAAGGCATCAAGAGTGGCGCCGATAGCGGCTTGTCGCCGCGGGAACTGGTGATGGCCTTCCCCGGTACGGTCGGCGAACTGCTCAACCTGCGCGATATCGAGCAGATGGTCGACCAGCTCAACCGCCTGCCATCCAACCAGGCCAAGATGGAACTTGTTCCTGGCACGACGGTGGGCGGCAGCACCGTGGAGGTCGGCAACACCCCGAAAAAGCCCTGGCGCGCCAGCCTGTCGCGCAACAACGACGGCCAGCGTTCCACCGGCGAACAGCAATGGGGCTACGGCCTGGAATGGGACAGCCCGCTGGGCCTGGCCGATCAGTTGATGCTGCGCGGCGGCCGTGACGCGGTCAGCGATCACCAACGCACCTCGCACAGCGAAATGCTCTTCTACAACCTGCCCTGGGGCTGGTGGAACTTCAGCTATTCCTACAGCCAGAGCGCCTACCGCTCACAGGCCGAAGCCAACACCTTCACCTTCAAGCAGACCGGCGACACCCAAAATCACCAATTGCGCGCCGAGCGGGTGATCCATCGCGACAGCCTGTCGAAGACGTCGCTGAGCAGCGGCCTGGCCTACCTGCGTTCGAACAACTACATCGAAGACAGCCGCCTGGAAAACAGCAGCAACCGCCTCAGCGAAGCGCAGTTCGGCATCAACCACGGCCGCCGCATCGGCGGCGCGTTCGTCAACCTGGACCTGGGCATGCAACAGGGCATCGGCGCTTTCGATGCCCAGGCCGACCGCACCGCCAGCCCCAGCGACCCCGACGCCCGCTACCGCAAATACAGCCTGACCGTCAGCTACCTGCAGCCGTTCCAGATCGGCGATGAGGCCTTCAGTTTCAGCAGTCTCGCCACCGGCCAGCGCAGCGAAGACCCGCTGTACAGCCCGCAGCGCCTGAGCCTGGGCGGGTTGTCCTCGGTGCGCGGCTACAAGGACCAGTCCCTGACCGGCGACAGCGGCGCCTACTGGCGCAACGACCTGCGCTGGACCCGCCCGGTGGCGCTGGAATGGCTGCGCCCGGTTGTGGCCGAGTACGGCGCCAGCGTCGGCTACGACCAAGGCGTGATCCGCGGCGACCGCTACAACGGCGACCAACACGGACGTGTTTCCAGCAACGCGCTGGAACTGTTCGCCCGCGGCCAGCACCTGAGCGCCAGCGTGACCTTCGCCCATTCCCTGGAACGCCCCGACGTCATTACCGAGCGCGAAGCGCCGATCTATTTCCGCGTGGAGTTGCTGTTGTAACGCCCGCCTTAGCTGAATCGAGACCACGACATGGATGTCCGTCAATTCGCTTTTCTCCTGCGCCAGCCTTCGGCGACCGTGCAGCCGCGCGAGACCTTCTGCGGCCTGCCGAAACGCGCCCTGGCGTTCCTGCTCGCCAACGTCATGTTCTGGCAGCCGCTGTGGGCCCAGGCCGACGGCATCGCGGTCAGCGCGGCGGGCACCGGCCTGGCCCAGGCGGGCAATGGCGTGCCGATCATCAACATCGCCGCACCCAACGCCAATGGCCTGTCGCATAACCAGTTCAAGGACTACAACGTCGATGCCCAGGGCCTGATCCTCAACAACGCCACGGACCGCACGCAGAACACCCAACTGGGCGGCATCATCGTCGGCAACCCGAATTTCAGCGGCCGCGCCGCCGACATCATCCTCAACGAAGTCAACGGCGGCAGCCCCAGCCAGTTGCGCGGCTACACCGAAGTGGCGGGCAAGTCCGCCCACGTCATCGTGGCCAACCCCCACGGCATCAGTTGCGACGGTTGCGGCTTCATCAACACCCCGAAAGTCACCCTCAGCACCGGCAAGGCGGTGATCGAAAACGGCCAGCTCAACCGCTACCAGGTCGATCAGGGCAACGTGTCCATCGACGGCGCCGGCCTCAACGCCAGCAACGTCGACCAGTTCGAAATCATCACCCGCGCCACCCAGATCAACGCCCAACTCCAGGCCAACAAACTGGACATCGTCGCCGGCCGCAACGATGTCGATGCCCGCACCCTCGCCGCCACCGCCCGCGCCGCCGACGGCAGCCCGGCGCCGACACTGGCGATCGACTCCTCGGCCCTGGGCGGCATGTACGTCAACACCATCCGCCTGGTCGGCACCGAAGCCGGGGTCGGGGTGAAGCTGGCGGGCAACATGGTGGCCGGCGGCGATATCCAGATCGATGCCAACGGCAAACTGAACCTGGGCCAGGTGTCCGCGGGCGGCTCGGCGACGGTCAAGGCGCAGGGTGTTGATGCGCAAGGCCCGGTGTACGCCGGCAAGGACCTGGCGATCAGTAGTCAGGGTGATCTGGACAACCGCCAGAGCCTTGCCGCGCGCGACAGCATTACCCTGGACAGCGGCGGCACCCTGAGCAACCGCGGCATCATCGAGGCCGGTGTCAACGCCGACAGCAGCCGTAACGGCCAGGGCGACGTGCGCCTGTCGGCGGCGCGCATCGACAATAGCGGCACCACCGTGGTCGCCAGCCGCGACCTCAGCATCAGCACGGCCGAACTGGCCAACCAGGGCGGCACCCTGAATGCCCAGCGCCTCGCACAAATCGACGCCACGCGGCTGGACAACCAGAACCGTGGCCGGGTGCTCGGCGGCAGCGTGGTGGTCAACGCCAATCAGGTAGTCAACAGCCAGGGCGGCCTGCTGATCGGCAACGACGCGCTGACCGTCAGCGCCGGGCAACTGGTCAACCGCAACGGCGAAGTGTCGGGGCAGGGCGATGTGATCCTGCGCCTGGCGACGCTGGATAACGTCACCGGTCTGGTGACCGCGGGCCGTTCCCTGAGCCTGGACGCGACCGGCGCGGTGAACAACAGCGGTGGCCAGATCGGCGCCGCCCGCAGCCTCAATGCACGGCTCGGCAGTCTCGAACAGCGCGACGGCGGGCGCCTGCACAGCGACGGCGACTTGACCCTGGACCTCAATCGCGGCCACCTGGACAACCGCACCGGCGTGATCAACGCCAGCGGCCAGTTGACCCTCGACAACCTGAGCACCGTCGATAACCGCCAGGGCGAAATCTCCAGCAACCGCGCCTTCATCACTGCCGCGAACAGCCTCGACAATGGCGCCGGCAAACTGTTGAGCGACCAGGGGCTGACCCTGCGCATCGCCGGTGCGCTGAACAACGGCGCCGGGATGATCGCCGCCAACGGCGTGCAAATCGACGTCGCCAGCCTGCTCGACAACACCAAGGGCGTCTTGTCCAGCCGCAGCGGGCTGGACGCGCGGGTGGGTGGGGCGCTGGTCAATGCCAGCGGCAATATCTCCGCGCAGGGTGACAGCCGGCTGTCGGTTGGCAGTCTGAACAACAACGCCGGGCGCCTGCTCGGTCAGGCGGCGTTCAGCCTCGACCTCAATCGCGGCCACCTGGATAACCAGGGCGGCCTGATCAGCACCCCGGGCTGGCTGCTGCTGAGCAATCTGTCCAGCGTCGATAACCGTGCCGGCGAAATCTCCAGCGTCCATGGCTTCGCGCTGCGCAGCGACAGCCTCGACAACCGCGCCGGCAAGGTCCTGAGCGAGCAGACCCTGACCCTCGCCACGACTCTTGGCCTGGACAATCGCAACGGGTTGCTCAGTGGCGCTGCCTTGCTCATGGCGGCCGGTAGCCTCGACAACAGCGCCGGGCGCCTGACCGCACGCGATGGCGTGAACCTGCTGGTCGGCGCCGCGCTGGACAACCGCGGCGGCGAGATCCTCGCCCGTGACGTCACGCTGGCGGCGGGTTCGCTGGACAACGGCGGAGGCCGGATTCAGGCCGACACTCTGCTGGACATCGGCAGCGGCGTCCTCGGCAACCGCTACGGCACCCTCGTCAGCGCTCAGAACCTGACGCTCAACGCGGCCAGCCTCGACAACAGCTTCGGCCAACTGAGCGGCAACGCCGCACTGACCGCGGTGATCGCCGGCAACCTGCTCAATGGCAGTGGCCTGGTCAGCGCCGGCAGCCAACTGCAACTGAGCAGCGCGAACCTGTTCAACCAGGGTGGCCAACTCAGCGCTGGCGACACGCTGCACTTGCGCGCCGGCAACCTCGACAACCGCAACGCCGGGCAGGTTTACGCGCGCAACCTCAGCGCCAGTGTCACCGCCCTCGACCAGGAAAACGGCGGCCGTTTCTACAGCCAGGGCGACTTCAGCCTGGACCTCAACCATGGCGCGCTGAACAACCGAGGCGGCCTGATCAATGCGCCGGGCCAGTTGTTGCTCCGCAACCTGAGCGACGTCGACAACCGTCAAGGCGAGATTTCCAGCAGCCGGGCCTTCCTGTTGTCGGCCACGCGCCTGGACAACCGGAGCGGCAAGCTGCTCAGCGACCAGCTACTGACCCTGCGCGTTGCTCAGACATTCGATAACGGTGCCGGCCTGCTGTCGGCACTGCGCCTGGACGCACGCGCGGGCAAGCTCGACAACGTTGGCGGCAAGCTTAATGCCAGCCAGGACTTGAACCTCATCGTCGACGGCGCGCTCGACAACACCCGTGGCGCCATCCTTTCCCGCGACGCCGGCCTGACTGTGACGTCGCTGAACAACCTGCAAGGGCAGGTGCAGGGCGATCAGACCCTCACCCTCAACAGCAGCGGCGCGGTACTCAACAGCACCGGCAGCCTGAGCGCCGGTAATCGCCTTGTGCTCGCGGCTGGCCGCCTGGACAACCAGCAGGGCACCTTGACCAGCAACGGCAGCCTTGAGGCGAACATCGCCGGGGCGCTGTCCAACCAGGCCGGGGTACTGGCGACGGCGGGCGATCTCAGCCTTGTACTCGGCAGCCTGGACAACCAGCAGCAGGGCCGAATCAGCAGCAAAACCAATTTGCTGATCAAGGGCGGCGCGGCAAACAACAGCGACGGCGGCCGCATCAGCAGCGAGCGGCAGCTCACGGCATCGCTCACGGCACTGGACCAGCACAACGACGGCCGGCTCTACAGCCTCGCGGGCGTCAGCCTCGACCTCAATAACGGCCACTTGAACAACCAGGGCGGCCTGATCAACGCGCCGGGTCCGTTGCTGTTGAGCAACCTTGGTTCGGTGGACAACCAAGGCGGTGAAATCTCCAGCAGCCTGGCCTTTGCATTGGCGGCCGCCACACTGGACAACCGTGGCGGCAAGCTGCTGAGCCAGCAACGCTTGACCCTGCGCATCGCTCGAGCCCTGGAAAACACCAGCGGGCTGATCTCGGCGGCGCGGCTGGATGCGCGCGCGGGCAGCGTGGGCAACACCCGCGGAACGCTCAACATTGGCGGCGACCTCAACCTGCTGGTAGACGGAGCGCTCGATAACAGCCTCGGCGAAATCCTCGCTCAGGATGCCGCCCTGACTGTCGCCACACTGAACAACCGCGAAGGACGCATCCAGAGCGACCGCGCGCTCGCCATCAACAGCAGCGGCGCCGTGCTCAATGGCGCCGGCCGCCTGATCGCCGGCAGCCATTTCACCCTCGGCGCCGGCCGCCTGGACAACAGTCACGGCACCCTCACCAGCAATGCCAGCCTCGACGCGACCATTGCCGGGCAATTGCTCAACCATGACGGGCTGTTGGCCGCCGCCTGGGACCTCAACCTAGGACTGGGCAGCCTGGACAACCAGCAGCAAGGCCGCATCAGCAGCAAGGCCAACCTGCTGATCACCGGTGGTGCGCTGGACAATCGCAACGGCACCCTTGCCGCTGACGACACACTGCGACTGACCGCCAACAGCCTCGACAACCGCCAGGGCGACCTCTACGCCGCGCGGCACCTCGACCTGCAATTGAGCGCCGCACTGAACAACGCCAACGGCGTGCTGCGCAGTGACCGCGAACTGGACCTGAAAGCCGGGCAGGTGGACAACAGCAGCGGCGGGCGCATCAGCAGCGCCGGCCCGCTCAACGCCAGCGTCGCCGGTCTCGACCAACACGGCGATGGGCAGTTGCTCAGCCAGTCGAGCCTGACCCTCGACCTCAACAACGGTCATCTGGACAACCAGGGCGGGCGCGTCAATGCGCCGGGCCAATTGCTGCTGAACAACCTCGGCAGCGTCGATAACCAGGGCGGTGAAATCTCCAGCAACTTGGCCTTCAACCTCGTGGCCGGGGCCCTCGACAACCGCGGCGGCAAGCTGCTCAGCGAGCAGGCGCTGACCCTGCGTATCGCCCGCGCCCTGGAAAACGCCAAGGGCCTGATCTCCGCGCCGGCCCTGGATATCCGTGCGGGCAGCCTCGGCAACCAGTCGGGCAAACTCAGCACCAGCGGCGCGATCAGCCTGCTGGTGGATGGCGCGTTGGACAACCAGAGCGGGCAGATTCTGGCCCGCAGTTCGGTGGTCAGCGCCGGCTCGGTGGACAACCGCCTTGGGCTGCTGCAAAGCGACAGCACCCTGAACCTCACCAGCCTCGGCGGCCTCGACAACCGCCAAGGCACACTGTTCGCCGCGCAGGGTTTCGACCTCGTTGCCGCGAACCTCGACAACAGCGGCGGCCAGCTCAGCAGCGACACTCGCCTGAGCGCCCAGATCGCCGGGCAACTGCTCAACCAGACCGGCCTGTTCAGCAGCGCCGGCGAACTGCACTTGAACGCCGGCAGCCTCGACAACAGCGTCAAAGGCAGCCTGTTCGCTTCCGAACAACTGAACCTGCAACTCACAGGCTCGCTGAACAACTCCGCGGGCAACCTCCGCAGCGACGGCACCCTGAATCTCGTCGCGGGCGAGACGGACAACAGCGACGGCGGCCGCATCAGCAGCAGTGGGCAGCTCGACGCCTCGGTCAGCGCGTTGGACCAGCACAATGATGGCCGCCTCTACAGCCAGGCCAACGTCAGCCTCGACCTCAACCATGGCCATCTGAACAACCAGAGCGGCCTGATCAACGCACCGGGCGCGTTGCTGCTGCGCAACCTCGGCACGCTCGATAACCAAGGCGGTGAAATCTCCAGCACCCTGGCTTTCGAGCTGGCGGCGGCGAGCCTGGACAACCGCAACGGCAAGGTTCTCAGCCAGCAGGCGCTGACCTTGCGCATTGCCCGCGAGCTGGAAAACAGCAAGGGGCGAGTGTCCGCCGCAAGTCTGAACCTGAGTGCCGGCAGCCTCGGCAACCGATTGGGCACGATCGAAGCCCGCGACAGCCTGTTGGCGCAGGTCGACGGTGCACTGGACAACCAGCAGGGCACGCTGCTCGGCGCTTCTACCGTGTTGACCAGCGCTTCGCTGAATAACGATGCCGGCCTGATTCAGGGCGACACGCTGCTGGCGCTGCGTCAGCAAGGCGCGCTGCTCAACCGCGACGGACGCATCGTCACGGGCCAGACCTTGATGCTCAACGGCGGCAGCCTCGACAACAGCCGCGGCACCCTCACCAGCGACGGCGTCCTTAACGGGCAGATCAGCGGGCAACTGCTCAACCAGGGTGGGTTGCTGGGCGCGGTCGACAACCTGGTGCTCGGGCTGGGCAGCCTGGACAACCAGCAACAAGGCCGCATCAGCAGCAAGGCCAACCTGCTGATCACCGGTGGTGCGCTGGACAATCGCAACGGCACCCTTGCCGCTGACGACACACTGCAATTGACCGCCAACAGCCTCGACAACCGTCAGGGTGACCTCTATGCCGCGCGGCACCTCGACCTGCAACTGAGCGCCGCACTGAATAACGCCAACGGCGTGCTGCGCAGTGACCGCGAACTGGACCTGAAAGCCGGGCAAGTGGACAACAGCAACGGCGGGCGCATCAGCAGCGCCGGCCCGCTCAACGCCAGCGTCGCCGGCCTCGACCAGCACGGCGATGGGCAGTTGCTCAGCCAGTCGAGCCTGACCCTCGACCTCAATAACGGTCATTTGGACAACCAGGGCGGGCGCGTCAATGCGCCGGGCCAATTGCTGCTGACCAACCTCGGCAGCGTCGATAACCAGGGCGGTGAAATCTCCAGCAACTTGGCCTTCAACGTTGCGGCCGGGACGCTCGACAACCGCGGCGGCAAGCTGCTCAGCGAGCAGGCGCTGACCCTGCGTATCGCCCGTGCGCTGGAAAACGCCAAGGGCCTGATCTCCGCGCCGGCCCTGGATATCCGCGCCGGCAGCCTCGGCAACCAGTCGGGCAAACTTAGCACCAGCGGCGCGATCAGCCTGCTGGTGGACGGCGCGTTGGACAACCAGAGCGGGCAGATTCTGGCCCGCAGTTCGGTGGTCAGCGCCGGCTCGCTGGACAACCGCCTTGGCCTGCTGCAAAGCGACAGCACTCTGAACCTCACCAGCCTCGGCCGCATCGACAACCGCCAAGGCACACTGTTCGCGGCGCAGGGTTTCGACCTCGTTGCCGCGAGCCTCGACAACAGCGGCGGCCAGCTCAGCAGTGACACCCGCCTAAGCGCCCAGATCGCCGGGCATCTGCTCAACCAGACCGGCCTGTTCAGCAGCGCCGGCGAACTGCGCCTGAGCGCCGGCAGCGTCGACAACCGCCTCAAGGGCCTGATCACCGCAAGGCAAACCCGCATCGACGCGGGCAGCCTGGACAACAGCGGCGAAGGCAGCCTGCACGCCGCCGAGCAACTGACCCTGCAAGTGGTCGGCGCGTTGAACAACGCCAAGGGCGGTATCGACAGCGACGGCACCTTGAATCTCCTCGCGGGCGAGACGGACAACAGCGACGGCGGCCGCATCAGCAGTCGCGGGCAACTCGACGCCTCGGTCAGCGCGCTGGACCAGCACAACGATGGCCGGCTCTACGGCCTCGCGGGCGTCAGCCTCGACCTCAACCACGGCCACCTGAACAACCAGGGCGGCCTGATCAACGCACCGGGCCAATTGCAGTTGCGCAACCTCGGCACGCTCGACAACCAGGGCGGTGAAATCTCCAGCGCCCTGGCCTTCGAGCTGGCGGCGGCGAGCCTGGACAACCGCAACGGCAAGCTTCTCAGCCAGCAGGCACTGACCCTGCGCATTGCCCGCTTGCTGGAAAACGGCAAAGGGCTGCTGTCCGCCGCGAGCCTGGACGTGAGTGCCGGCAGTGGCGGCAACCTGCTGGGCCGTATCGAGGCGCGCGACGCCTTGCTGCTGCAGGTCGAGGGCGCGCTGGACAACCGCCAGGGCGCCATCCTTGGCGCGACCACCACGCTGGGCAGCGCTTCGCTGAACAACGATGCCGGGCTGATCCAGGGCGACCGCCTGTTGACCCTCGCCCAAAGCGGTGCGGTGAGCAACCGTAATGGCCGGCTGCTGGCCGGGCAGACCCTCAACCTGACCGCCGCCAGCCTCGACAACAGCCTCGGTCGTGTCGCCAGTGACGGCGCGCTGGGCGTGACGCTCAGCGGCCAGGTACTCAATCAGGACGGTGTGCTGGCCGCGGCCGGCGCATTGCAACTGAGCGCCGCGAGCCTGGACAACCAGTTCGACGGCGTCGTCTCCAGCAAGGACAACCTGACCCTCGACGTCGGCCGTTTCGACAACCGTGGTGGCAGCGTTGTCGCGGTGGGGCAGTTGCAGCTCGACAGCAGCGAACTGGACAACCGTCAGGCCGGCCTGCTCAATTCCGGCAAGGCCATGACCCTGCGGGTCGCCAGCCTGGACAACCGCGCCGGTGAAGTTGCCAGCGTCGCCAACCTGATCGTCAGCGGCAGCCGCTTCGACAACAGCGGCGGCGGCCGTCTGCTGGCCAATGGCGACCTGCAACTCACCGTGACCACCCTGAGCAACCGGCTCAAGGGCGTCATCTCCGGGCAAAAATCCGTCACCCTCAATGCCGGCCAGTTCGACAACAGCGACCAGGGCAGCCTGTTCGGCAAGACCGGCCTGAGCCTGACTTTGCGCGACGGCACTGGCGCCAGTGGCCATCTGAACAACCGCCTCGGCACCCTGCGCAGCGACGGCGGGCTGACCTTCGACGGCATCAGCCTGAACAACGACGGTGGACGCGCCAGCAGTGCCGGCGCGCTGGTGCTGACGGCGCGCGATGCCGTCAGCAACCTTGGCGGCGAAGTACTTGGCAGCGGCACGCTCAGCCTGTCCAGCGCCAGCCTCGACAACAGCCGCGGGCGCATTGCCGCCGACAATCTGCTACGGGTCACTACCGGCGCCCTGACCAACCAGCAGGGTCGGTTGACCACGGTCGATCGGCTCGAACTGAGCGCGGGCCTGGTGGACAACCGCCAGGCCGGGCGCATCGCCAGCGCCAAGGCCCTGAGCGCCAGCATCACCGGCCTCGACCAGCGCGGCGGCGGCGAGCTGTTCAGCAACAGCGCGCTGACCCTCGACATGAACGGCGGCCAGTTGAACAACAACGGCGGCCTGATTAATGCCCCCGGCCCGCTGGTGTTCAGGAACCTCGCCGCGGTGCTCAACCAGGGCGGCGAAATCTCCAGCGAGCAGGGCTTCAGCCTGAGCGCGCGCAGCCTCGACAACAGTGGCGGTGAACTGCTCAGCGACCAGGCCCTGACGCTGGTGATTGAACAAGCGCTGAACAACCTCGACGGGGTGATTTCCGCCCACGGCCTCAGCGCCTCGGCGGCGTCGCTGGACAACCGCAACGGCCTGTTCAGCAGTTCCGCCCACCTGACCCTGAACCTCACCGGCAACCTGCTCAACGCCAGCGGCGAAGTCTCCGCCGCCACCCGCGCGGTGATCACTGCCGCGGGCCTGGGCAATGGCAGCGGCCAGGTCATGAGCGACAACAGCCTGGAACTGACGGTCAGTGGTCTGCTGTTCAACCAGGCCGGGACCCTCGGTGCCGGCGCCAACCTGCAAGTGACCGCGGGCAATCTGGATAACCGCAAGGCCGGCAGCCTGGTCAGCGATGGTGGCCTGACACTGACGGTCCACGGTCTGCTCGACAACCAGACCGGCGGCAACCTGCTGGCCAAAGGCGCCATGGACCTGCGTGTGGACGCCCTCGACAACCGTGGCGGACGCGTCTCCGGGCAGCAAACGTTGGCCCTGCGCGGCACCTCGGCAGACAACCGTGACGGCGTGCTTCGCGCCAGCAAGGACGTCACCTTGCGCCTGGCCGTGCTGGACAACCGCGACGGCCTGCTCGGCGGCTCGCAGGCGCTGGACCTCGACGCCCGGCAACTGTTCAACCAGGCCGGTCTGATCAGCACCACCGGCAACCTGCTGCTGAGCGCCGACAGCCTCGACAACACCAAGGGCCGCATCGCCAGCCAGAGCGACCTCGCCGCCACCGTCGGCACGCTGGAGCAGCAGGGCGGCGAACTGGTGGCCCGGGGTGAGCTGAGCCTGACCGGCACCGCGCTGGACAACCGCAACGGCGGTCTGGTGGGCAGCACAAAAGCGCTGAAACTGGAGGTGCAGTCCGTCGACAACCGCGCCGGGGAAATCTCCAGCCAGCAAAACGTCACCTACAGCGGCCAACTACTCGACAACAGCGGCGGCAAGCTACTGGCCGGGACCCGACTGGAGGCGACAATCGCCCGGGTCATCAACCAGGCCCAGGGCCTGGTGTTCGCCCAGGACGTGCGCCTGACCGGTGCGCGCCTCGACAATAACCAAGGCACTTTCGCCGGCCAGCGCTCGCTGGTGCTGCAATTGAGCGCAACGCCACAGCTCGACGGGCACCTGAACAACAGCGAAGGCCGCCTCAGCAGCGAAGGCACCTTGAGCCTCGGCGCGCAGCAACTGGACAACCGCGTTGGCAGCATTTCCAGCGCCGGACTGCTGGAGGTGCGCAGCATCGCCGGGTTGCTCAACCAGGGCGGCACCGTTGAAAGCGCGCAAGCCCTCAGCCTCAGCAGCGCCAGCCTGGACAACGGCCAGCAAGGCCTGATCAAAAGCCAGGGCGCCGCCACCGTCAGCACCGGCCGTTTCGACAACAGCCTCGGCGGTCGCCTGATCAGCAGCGCCGGCCTGGACCTGAGCGCCGGCCAGCTCAGCAACGGCGGTCGTATCGCCAGTGCCGGCCTGTTAAACGCCAGCCTGACCGGGCTGGTGCAGAGCAACGGCGAGCTGTTCAGCAACAGCCAGTTGAACCTTGACCTGAACCACGGCGACCTGACCAACCTCGGTCTGATCAACGCCCCGACCTTGCTGCTGAAAAACCTCGGCAACGTCAACAACCAGGGTGGCGAGCTTTCCAGCCAGAACGCCTTCACCCTGGCCGCGCGCAGCCTGGACAACGGTAACGGCAAGCTGGTCAGCAACCTCGGCCTGACCTTGCGCATCGAACAACTGCTGGGCAACGTCAACGGCCGTATCAGTGCCGCCAGCCTGGATATCGCCAGCCTGCGCCTGGACAACGGCAGCGGCCTGCTCAACAGCCGCGGCGGCCTGACCCTGGTGACCCGCGAATGGCTGAACAACTCACGTGGCACCCTGGTCGCCGACGGCAACCTGCTGGTCACTGCGGGCAGCCTGGATAACCGCTTTGGCGAGATCGCTGGCAAGGCCGCCATCGAGCTGGACGCCGCGCAGATCGACAACCAGCAGGGCCAGTTGATCGGCACCCAGACCGTGCGCGTCGGTGCGACCACGCTGGATAACCGTGGCGGCCTGCTGGGCGCCACAAAAGCGCTGAAACTCGACATCAGCGAGATCGACAACCGTGGCGGCGAGCTGACCGGCAACGCCGACGTCACCATCAGCGGCGCGAGCCTGAACAACAGCGACAAGGGCCTGGTGTTTTCCGCGGCCACCCTCGACCTCGCGGTGCAGCAGGTGATCAACCGGACCCGCGGCCAATTGAGCGGCCAACGCGTGCTGTTCAAGGGCGGCAGCTTGGTAAACAGCGGCGGCGCCGTTATTGCCCAGCTACCGCTGTTGCTGGAACTGAGCGGTGAGCTGAACAACAGCCAGGGCCTGCTGAGCAGCGAGTCGAACCTCGAAGTCAGGGCGCGCAGCCTCGACAACAGCCACGGCACCCTCAGCAGCGGCAACGGCCTGACGCTGGTGGTAGACGGGCAGATCAACAACCTCAAGGGCGAGCTGCTGACCGACGGCGCTTTGGTGCTGAACAGCGCCAGCCTCAGCAACGAAGAGGGCAGCCTCAGCGCCAAAGGCGCGGTCACCCTGATCACCGGCGCGCTGAACAACCTCGCGGGCCGCCTCAACAGCGCCGACACCTTCAACCTCACCGCCACTCAGGTCAGCAATAGCGCTGGCAAGATCGCCAGCGTCAAAGCGCTGACCGCCAGCATCAGCGGCCTAGACCAACAGGGCGGCACGCTGTTCAGCAACACCGGCCTGAGCCTGAACCTCAACAATGGCCTGCTGGACAACAGCGGCGGCCTGATCAACACCTCCGGCAGCCTGCTGCTGAGCAACCTCAACGCGGTGCGCAACCGCAACGGCGAACTCTCCAGCAGCCAGGCCTTCACCCTCACGGCGGGCAGCCTGGACAACGGCAACGGCAAGCTGCTGAGCAGCCAGGCCCTGAGCCTGGTGATCGACCAGACCCTCGGCAATGCCCAAGGCCTGATCGGCGGCGCCAGCCTTGTGGTGCGCGCCGCTACCGTGAGCAACCTCGGCGGCACCTTGAGCAGCCGCGGTGACCTCGACCTGATCAGCAACGGCGTGCTCGACAACCGCCAGCAAGGCCTGATCAGCGCGACCGGCAACCTCACCCTGCGCAGCGGCGACCTGGACAACCGCGACGGCAGCCTGTTCGGTGTCAGTGGCGTCACCCTCACGGCGGCGGCGCTGGATAACCGCAGCGCCGGCCTGATCAACAGCCGCGGCGGCCTGACCCTCAGCGCCAGCAGCCTGAGCACCGACGCTGGCGAAGTCTCGGCCAAGGGCAGCCTGGGCCTGACCCTCGGCGCACTGCTGCTGGGCAGCGGCCGCATCGTCGGCGACCAGAACGTCAGTTTCGACCTGAACAACGGCAACCTCGACAACAGCGGCGGCCTGGTCGTGGCGAAGGGCGCCCTGAGCTTCCTGCGCGTCGGCACCTTCAGCAACAACGGTGGCGAGTTCTCCAGCCAACAGAACATCACCGTCAACGCCAACCGCCTGGACAACAGCAATGGCCGGCTGATCACCAGCCAGGTGCTGACCCTCAACGTCTCCAACCTGATCAACCAGAACGGCCTGCTGTCCGGCTGGCAAGGCCTGAGCCTGATCGGCGCCAGCCTCGACAACCGCAATGAAGGCACCTTGTCCAGCCGCAACGGTGCGCTGGATGTGCGCTTGTCTGGCGCCTTGCTCAACGGCGACAAGGGCGCCCTGGTCAGCCAAGGCCGGATGGATGTCAGCGCCGGCAGCCTCGATAACGTTGGCGGGATTCTGTCCAGCGGCGCGCTGCAAAGCCTGGTGGTCAGCGGCCAGTTGAATAACGCCAATGGCGGCTTGATCGACAGCGGCGCCGGCCTTGACCTGATCGCCGCCACGCTCGCCAACCAGGCCGGCACCGTCAATGCACAACACGCACTGACCTTCACCGGCACCGACCTCGTCAACACCGGCGGCACCCTGGCGGGCAACGGCCAGATGACCCTGGACCTGCTGGGTTCGCTCTACAACGACAACGGCACCCTCGCGAGCGCCGGCAGCTTGCTGCTCAAGCGTGCGCTGCAAATCAGCAACCAGAACGGCAAGATCGTCAGCCAGGCGCAAATGACCCTGGCCGCGGGCGCGATGGACAACAGCCAGAAGGGCACTCTTGCCGCCAAGGGCACGGTGCTGGTCAATGCGACTGGCCTGTTGCGCAATGATGCCAACGGCCTGATCTACAGCCAGGACGCCGACGTCCAGGTGATCGCGGCCAGCCTCAACAACCAGCAGGGCGCCGTGCAAGGGCAGGGCGCGGTGACCCTCGACAGCAGCGGCGCACTGGACAACCGCAACGGCACTCTGCTCGCCCAGAGCGGCAACCTGCTGCTCAAGGCTGGCAGCCTCGACAACAGCGGCGGCACCGTCGCCAGCGTTGCGGGATTACTTGATGGCAGCGCGACCGGCGCAGTGGTCAACAGCGCGGGCGGTGTGATCCAGGGGCAGCACCTGAAATTGTCCGGCGCCAGCGTCGACAACAGCGGCGGCCGCATCGCCGCCCAGACCGGCGATGCGCGGATCGGCGGCGGCAACTTCACCAACACCGCTGGCGGCCTGTACGCCAAGGGACTGGTGCGCGTCGACGGCCAGGGCTTCGATAACGCAGGCGGGCAGGTGGCTGGCAGCCGCGTCGAGCTGGCGCTCGGCGGTCAACTCGGTAACCGCGCGGGCATCGTCGAAAGCGACAGCCACCTGCAGGTGAACGCGGCGTCGCTGGACAACCAGAGCGGCGTGCTGCGTGCGTTGGGTGACGCGGGCAAGACCGAGTTCCAGATCGTCGGCGGCTTCGACAACCGCGACGGCAAAGTCGAGGTCAGCAGCCATGACCTGACGTTGAATACGCAGGCACTGAACAACCTCGGCGGCAGCGTGCTGCACGCCGGTGTCGGCACCTTCGATATCGCCACCGCCAACATCACCAACAGCGGCGGCACCGCCGTGACCCGCGGCGGGCTGACGCTGACGGCGGACAACTGGACCAACAGCAGCGTGATCCAGGCCGGGCGCTTGACCGTCAATGTCGGGCAGTTGACGCAGACCGCCAGGGGGCAGTTGTTGGCGACCAGCAGCTTCAGCGGAAGCGGGCAGAACTGGACCACCGCCGGCCTGATCGCCAGCGACGGCAGCCTCGACCTCAACCTGACCGGCAGCCTGACCAGCACCGGCCGCGCCACCAGCCAGGGCGCGATGAACCTCGTCCTCGGCCAACTTGAACTGAGCAGTGCCGCGAGTGTGGCCGCGGCTGCCAACAGCACGCTCACAGTCGCGGGACTGGTGAACAACGCGGGGCGGCTGACTTCGGCGGCGGATCTGAGCCTGACCGCGGAGAGTATTCGCAACTACGGTTCGCTGGGGAGTTCGCGGGCATTTACGGCGAATGCCGGAAGTTTGTTGAACGAAGGTGGGTTGATTTATAGCGGTGCTGATATGGGGCTGTATGTTGATAGCCTCAGTAACAAGAGCGCTGATGTTTATAGTTTGGGTGCGATTCGTATTGCGAAAGATGCGCAGGGTGCGCGGTCTTCGTTGTTGGAGAATATTTCTGGATCGATTGAGAGTGGTGGGGATTTCTCGATTACGTCAGCTTCTATTACGAATAAGCGAGCAGATTTTGAGACGGAGTCGCATCTTGAGTCTGGTTACATTGGTGTCAGGTGTTATTACTGCGACAGTGTTATCGATTATCACTCGGACAAGAAAAATCCCTCGCATCTGGTATGGGCGCAGACTTATAGCGGTGCGTCTGTTTCTGGTGAAGGATCTAAGCAAGCCAGCCTAGTCTCCGCCAGGAATTTTTCCATTGAAGGAGGGGCAATTGTAAATTCGAATTCGCTTATTTCTGCTGTGGGTAATTTAGACGTAAAAGTTGAGTCTTTCTCTAATTTAGGGACTTCCCTGGGTGGTTTTACAGTTCTTAAATATATCGATATTCGTGACCCGAGCTGGGAGCTTTGGGCGGAGATTCTCAGGTATAACTCAGAGAATGACCCGAATTATAACGGTGGTATGCATTCCTGGAATGCGGCCGGAGATGATTTGGTAAGGCCGGTTAAGGTTGACGGACAAAGACCTGCCAATGGTGCGGATTGGAGTTTAAGTCAAAGATTTGGAACCATCTGGAAGTACCTTGATAAGTGGAGCCCCCAGAACGGCATTCCAATTCCCACCGCCAACTATAAAGCTGACGGCGCGGTTGATGCCCCCTCCGTAATCAAATCCACCGAAGCATTTTTAGAAAGAACAATTGCGGATACCGGCTCAGACTTCCTGCCTTCAGTAGTCCAGGCCGGCGGCACCGTCTCCATCAACGCCACCAACAAAATCTCCAACGGCGTGGAGCGCTCCTTCACCAACGGCACGCCAGGCGTCACCCGCACTATCGACACCACCGCCACTGGCACCGGCGTCTCCAACATCATCCTGCTGAACAAGCAGCTACCGCCCAACCTGGCCCAGCAACAGGTCAACCCGCTGACCTTGCCCGGCTTCAGCCTGCCCACCGGCGCCAACGGTCTGTTCCGCCTCAGCGACCAGGCGGCCAAAGACAGCTCGATCAGCCAAGGCAGCAGCGCCCCGGCAAGCTGGACCTTGAGCGGCGCCACGATCGACCTCGCGCAACGCGAAAAAAACCTGCCTGCCACCCAAGGCCGCACCCTGCAACTGGACGATATCGCCCAGCTCACCGCCAACACCGGCCAGCTCTCGGTGGCCGCGCGCGTAGCCAGCGGCATCGGCGCCAGCGGCAGTTCCATCAATGCCTCCGACATTGGCAACACCGACAACGGCACCTGGCAACCGGGCCGTAGCAAGGGCGGCGATATCACCCGCAGCGATGGCATCGGCAGCCAGGGCTCCGCTGGCAACTCTGGGGATTCGTTCAGCGCCTCGGGCCCGAACGTGAACCTGGACGGCTTGACCCCGACCGACCGCGACACCCGCATCACCCTCACCACGCCGGGCGGACAGTCGGGCGCCAACGGTCCTCAACTGAACGTACCGGGCCTGGCGACGGGCGATCGCAACACCACGGTCGCCGGCAGCCAGCAGGGCGGCAATCGTCCTGACCTGCAACTGCCAGGCCTGACTCCGGGCGGGCGCGACACCCAGATCGCGGTGACCACCCCGGGCGCCTCCACCGGCAACCAGCCAGGCCTGAATGTGCCCGGCCTGGCGTCTGGCAACCGTGACACCACGGTGAGCAGCAACCCGCAAGGCGGCACTCGCCCGGAGCTGCAACTGCCGGGGCTGACGCCAAGCGATCGCGATACTCAGATCGCAATCACTGCTCCTGGCGCGCCAACCTCGGGCGGTGTCTCGCTTCCGGCGCTGACTCCGCAGGCTCAGCAGGTCAACGTTGCCGCTCCGTCGCCCAGCACCGTGGTAACCGTTGCACCCGCTGCTCGCGACACTCAGACAGTGCAGGCCCCGACCGATCGCCCGGCGACCCCGGCGGTGGACAGCCGCGCCACGGCCACCGCGCAACCAAGCACCGCGCAGACCATCGACCGCGTCCAGGGCCTACCGGACCGCAGCGCCGCTTCCCAGCCGCACAAATACCTGATCGAAACCAACCCGCTGCTCACCGAACTCAAGTCGTTCATGAGCTCCGACTACCTGCTGTCCGGCCTCGGCTACAACCCGGACGACAGCGCCAAGCGCCTGGGCGACGGCTTCTACGAACAGCGCCTGATCCAGCAGGCAATCGTGGCGGGTACTGGCCAGCGTTTCATCGCCGGCCTGAACAGCGACGAAGCGATGTTCAAGTACCTGATGGACAACGCCATCGCCAGCAAGCAACAGCTCAACCTGTCGCTGGGCGTCACCCTGACCGCGCAACAGGTGGCGGCCCTTACCCACGACATCGTCTGGCTGGAAGAGATTGAGGTAAATGGCCAGAAAGTCCTGGTGCCAGTGCTCTACCTGGCCGACGCTGCCAACCGCCTGGCGCCAAACGGCGCGCTGATCGCTGGCAACGACGTCAACCTGATCGCCGGCCAGGACCTGCTCAACGCCGGGACCCTGCGTGCCAGCAACAACCTCTCGGCCATGGCCGGCAACGACATCGTCAACAGTGGCGTGATCGAGGCCGGCAACCGCCTCGACCTGCTCGCCGGCAACAACATCGTCAACCGCGCCGGCGGCATCATCAGTGGTCGTGACGTCAGCCTGACCACGGTGCTTGGTGATGTGATCAACGAACGTTCGGTCACCAGCCATATCCCCAGCGGCCTGAGCCAGCGCACCGACTACCTCGACAGCGCCGCGCGCATCGAAGCCGCGAACGACATGAGCATCAACGCCGGTCGCGACTTCATCAGTGCGGGTGGCGCGCTGCAAAGCGGTCGCGACACCAGCATCCAGGCTGGCCGCGATGTGCTGCTCGGTTCTGCCGAAACCATCAGCAGTACCGCCTATGGACGCACCACCTCCCAGACCGTCACCCAGAACGGTTCCACCGCCACGGCGGGTCGGGACTTCAGCGCCGTGGCGGGACGAGACTTCACCGCAATCGCCAGTCAGATCAGCGCGCAGCGCGATATCGACATCACGACGACGGGCGACCTGACCCTGGCGTCGGCGGCCAACGAAGAGCATTTCTTCTCCCAGTCCAAGAAGGTGACCCAATCCCAGGACCGTATCACCCAGGTCTCGACCACGCTCAAGGCCGGTGGCGACATTGCCCTGAATGCCAGCCAGGACCTGCTGGTCAGTGCCAGCCGGATCGAAGGTGGCGGCAACGTCGACCTCGATGCCGCCCGCGATCTGCTGATCACCTCCGACCAGGACGAAAGTGCCTCCTTCTACCAGAAGAAAAGCAAGGGCTCGTTCGGGCGCAGCAAGCTCACCCAGCAGGAGAGCTACCACAGCACCAACATCGAGTCGGTGGTCACCGCCGGCAACGACCTGACGATCAATGCCAGCAAGGCAGAAAACGGCGGCATTAACCTCGACGGTGGTCGCGACGTCACGGTCATCGGCAGCGAGCTCCGCGCCGGCAACGATCTGCTGATCGGTGCCACCGGCGATGTGGCGGTGCTCTCCGGCATTGAAGAGCACGGCGAGTACAGCAAGAAAACCAAGTCCGGCTTCCTCGGCTTGTCCAAGAGCGGCAAGAGCCAGCTCCAGACCAGTGCGACCCAGGTCGGCAGCGAGCTGGAGGCCGGCAACGACATCGTTCTGGTAGCGGGCAGCGATCTGCGCCTGCGGGCCAGCGAGGCCAGTGCCGGTAAGGATGTCGAGTTGCGTGCGGGGCTGGTGGACAAGGACGGCGATATCGACCTGCTGGCAGCCAATGACACTGCCTACAGCCGTACCGAGGAGTACAAGAAGAAGATCGGCCTGTCGCTGTCGCCGGACTTCATCCTGCCGCCGTCGGTCTCCATCGCATCGGCCAAGGCCGCCGGGAAGGAGGCGCAGAGCAGCACCAGCGTCGGTAGCCAGGTTGTAGCCGAGCAGGATGCCACGCTCAAGGCCGAGCGTGACGTCAACCTGGTGGGCAGCGGCGTCAGTGCCGGGCGCAACGTCAGCATCAACGCCGGCCGCGACGTCAATGTGGCCGCCGCTGAAAGCCAGCGCGACGAGCGCCAGTGGTCCAGCAGTTCCAACACCGGGCTGCGTTTCGACAGCGACGACAATGGCGTCAGCTTCTTTGCCGGGGTCGAGAAGGAAAAGGCCAAGGATCGTGTGCTCGAACAACTGGCCAGTGGCAGTCAGATCCAAGCCGGACAGGACCTGAACGTCAACGCCGGGCGTGACATCAACCAGAGCGGTTCCGACCTGAAGGCGGGGCACGATATCAACCTTGCTGCCGGGCGCGATATCAACATCGATGCCGCCGGCGAAACCCGTGTCGAGGAACATGAGCGCGAATTCGCCAGCCAAGGGGCGGGCGGTTCGATCAACCACAACCTGGGCCGCACCAAGGATGCGGTCAGCAACGCCGGTAACGGGGAGAATAACGTCAGCAAGGGCTCGAGTACCCTGCAGGCAGTGGATGCGGTCAGCCAGTTCTTCGCAGGCCCCACTGGTGACGGCAAGCTGGGCAATACCACCCAAAGCAGCAGCCAGCAGACAGTCGAGCAGAGCAACCGGGCGTCCACCCTCGATGCCGGCAACGACATCACCTTCACCGCAGGCAACGATGTCAACGTTGCGGGCAGCCAGCTCCAGGCCGGGCGCGATATCACCGTCAAGGGCCGCGATATCAATATTGACGTGGCTCACGGCGGCACCCGCCAGCAGACCAGCGAATCGCAAAGCTGGGGCGGCATCCACGGCGGCAGCAGTGGTGGCTTCAAGGTCGGCATCGGCGGCAGCCATGGCACCGCCAGCACCGATGGCAACCAAGGCAACTCGACTGCCAGCCAGCTCGACGCCGGGCGTGACATCAAGCTCGAGGCCGGCAACAACCTCAACGTTATTGGCAGTCAGGTACAGGCTGGGCGCGACATCGACCTAGCGGCGGGCAAGGACATCAATATCCGCGCCGCGCAGAACGACTCCGAGCACGAGCAGAACCGCGCCAGTGGTGGTGGAGAGGTCGGCCTTGCATTCGGTTCGGAAGGCGTGGGCATCTATGCCAGCGTCAACCTGGGCAGGGGCCACCTGGAGCGCGAAGCGCAGCGACATCAAGAAGCCTACCTCTATGCCGGCGACCAACTGAAGTTCACCAGCGGCAAGGACACCACCATCAGCGGCGCCCAGGTGCGTGGCGATGAAGTGGTTGGCCGTGTGGGGGGCGACCTGAAGGTGTCGTCGGCGATCGATACCGGCGAAGTCAAAGGCAAAGAGTTCGACGTCAGCGTCACCGTGACCATCGGTCCGGGTGCTGGCGTCAGCGGCTCGGTGGGTTACGGCCAGACCACTGGCAAGACCGAGTGGGTGGAAAACCAGACCCGGGTGACCGGCGCCAGCAAGGTCGACATCCGTACCCAGGACCACACCCAGATAGACGGCGCGCTGATTGCCGCCGACAACGGCAATCTCAAGCTCGATACCGACACGCTCGGCTACAGCGATATCGCCGGCTCGGACAAGGAGCACGGCTACTACCTCAATGTCGGCGGGAGCTGGAAGCAGGGCGGCGGCAGCACCCAGCAGGACCCGAGCCAGGAAGGCAAGGGCAAGAAGGGTGAGAACGGCTGGAGCGTGAGCGGCTGGGAGTATGAAAAAGAGCGCGAGCAGATAGTCCGCGCCACGGTGGGCGAGGGCGAGATCGTGGTGCGCGAGGATGCCGCGACGGGGCAGGACTCGACGGCAGGGCTGAACCGGGATCTGGACAAGGCCTACGAGATCACTCGGGACCATGAGGAACGGACGGATCTGTACGTCACCGATAGTTCGTTGCATGACGTGATGAATCCCAAAGAGACACTTGATAAGTGGGTCACTGGACTGCTCACCTACCACGAGACGGCGCAGCATAACTATGAGCAGGCCAGTACCGGTTTGAATGCCACCGTCAACCGTATCGAGCGAGTGCTTGGACGGGAGATGGCCGCCGGCGTCAGCAGCGTCACCACCAAAGACTTTGCCGAAGAGACGCTTGAACAGTTGATTCGTGGTGGCAAGAGCCGGACTGAAGCCATGGCGATGATGGCGGATGAGAAGTTTCAGCAGAACGTGCTCAAGGAACTGAGCAGTTTCTGGGGAATAGCACCGGAGATTGCAGCCGCCAAGGTGGTGATAGACCAGGCTTTCCCAGAAAAATCAGGTGTCGTGCAGTTGCCCGCTTCAGGCGTCACGCTGAACGAGCTGAAGTTAACCCTTCGCACACTTTCCAGCATCCAGGAATTCATTCAAGAGAATGAAGACAAGGCACAAGCGGTGGCTGTGGTGCTGGCGCTGACCCAAGGTCCCAAGGGTGTCGTTCAGGCTTTGGCAATGAGTGCTGCTGAGCAGACACTGCTGGGCCAAGAGCTGATGTCGCGCCTGCAAGGAATGCAGGAGTATGTGGGCGAAAAGATCGCTGCACAAATGGAAGGTCGAGGCCTGGATGAAACTGAGGCTTACGATAAGTACCTGTTGGGCGGCGGTAATCTCATTGGCAGCATTCTTGGGACGGGTATTTCTACTGTACGAATGGGTAAGGGCGACAAGGTTGGTGGCCAAGGCGCTGAAAAAACCGGTGGTTTAGAAACAGAAAAAAATAGTCCAGATCTCACGGGGCAGGGACGGACTGAGGCCGTCGATTCTGGGTATGGCGGAAAGTTGTCCGGCGAATATACTGCTGGAACCACGACCTACAATGGTAAGACTGTAGAGGGTGCCGGAGATTTTAGTGGTGGGTTAGGTTCTGGCAAGGTTGAGGTTGGTGCAAAAGGCAATCAGCTAATAAATGGGAAGTGGGTTGATGCTGAAGGGCTTCCATTACCTGTTCCTTCCAGTGTAGGTGCATCTGGGCGAGTCCCGAATGTTTTGCAAACTGGGGGTAATACTCTCAATAAGAGTACAGCTAACGCACTGAATGAGCATTTTGGTGAAAGTTTAGCTCCGCGTGAATGGGGCAGAGCACTTGAGGCATTAAAAGCTGACGCTGGAAAGCTTCCTAATAATTTTCATGGCAGAATACTAGACAATGGGGATTATGTAGGTAAAGCTGGCGAGGTTATTGGAAATATCAGAGATTATCTGCCATGAGTAAAAACTCTAGGATTACTCCTGTTTCGTCGGACTATGAAACATGTGCTGAGTGCTACGTAAGGTTGATGATTTACCCTGGGGAGAGGCACCCCGATGAAATCACTAATATCATGCAGGTTCGGCCAACATTAATTAATGTCGCTGGTGAGAAAATTACAAATAGTCGTGGGCTAACAAGAGAGGTAAAAAACTCTGGTTGGTTTTTGTCTACCGAAGGATATGTATTGTCAAAAGATCTTAGAGAGCACATTGACTGGATAGTTGAAAAAATTTCTCCGCATCGTGAATCGCTGAGAACAGTTCAAAAAATTGATGGAGTTAAAATTACGTTGAAATGTGTGTGGTTTTCCTTGCTAGGTCATAGTGGTCCTGTGCTTTGGCCGGAGCAAATGAGAGCTCTGGCGGATTTGGATTTAGAATGCTCTTTTGATGTTTACTTTGTCGAAAGTTAGTTGGTGCAAAAGAGGCGACAGATAGCCTTTTAGCATCCGCTTTATCGCCGTTCAAAGACGGGCAGGCTATTACCAGTGCGGGTAGAGCAGTTACTAAGCACCCGGAATATTTTGGATTTGATTCCACGCAAGAGTTACGCCAGGTCTATCGCTCAGATGCTCAGCTAAATGATTTGGCAGAAAAATCTGTTCAAGATATTTTGGAAAATGGAATAAAAACGACTGGCGCTGGTGGTAGATACCCTAATGGGTGGGTAACCTACTCTTTACCAGACGGGAGGGCTGCTAGCTGGAGCGCTTCTGGTGATTTTATCGGCTTTAGAGGGGTGCAAAAATGATGCGTGAGTTGATCTTTGAAAAAGTTGGCGATGTCCATAGCACCTATCCATATCTTTGTGTGTACCTGCAAGGTGAAGTTGAACCGTTTTTGGAGATTGCAGTGACTGATGAACGAGATCTTGCTTTCACCGTCTACCCTAGAGAGTCTAGTGTGGTTTTAGGTGTTGAGGACTTAACCGAAATATTAAATAGGGCGGCCATTTTTTTGCCGCAAGCATTGGAGAATAACGATTCTATCTAATTAGGTGGTGCAAAAGAGGCAGTAATTCCTAGTGGTTTTTCAAGCGCAGATGACTTTGCACGTTTTGGTACGGATATGAGGGATGGCTTATCCCGTGCGGGTTATGGAGATGTAGAGCCCATTCTTCAAGGAAGCGCCGTAACAGGGCAAAGTTTTAAAACTGGACAAGCATTTGATGCAGGAAGGGTTAGCGATTTCGATGTGGCACTGGCAAGTCCAGAGCTGTTACAGCGTGCTCAATCTTTAGGCATCGGGGTTAGAAGTGGCGGAACGCGCACTGGCCCATTGAGTGCAAGAGATTTGCAAGCTCTCGGATTGCAGGACCTAGCTAGCGAGTTAAGCTCACAAGCAGGTCGTGAGGTTAACTTTATGACGAAAAAGGGGACAGATTTATTTTCTTTCGCTTTGCTAAGCTGAAAACCTCAATGGAATGAGGTTGCTATGCCAAGAATAGGACGAGTCGTATTACCCAACTACCCCCATCACGTCGTTCAGCGTGGTCACAACCGACAGGTGGTATTCGCTGCTGCGGAGGACTACCAGCGCTACGTCAATGATCTACAGGAACTGAAGGACGCATTTGGTATAAAAATTTATGCTTACTGCCTGATGACAAATCATGTCCACCTGTTGTTGGAGCCTGGAGTGAAGAAAAGGGGACAGATTTATTTTTAGCTGAATAAAAAATAAATCTGTCCCCTTTTGCCTATTGCCTATGATTATGCGTTTAGAAATGGTTGAGAAAGGCCTTGTAGAAAAGCTTAAGTTAGTCAGTCAAGAACAACGAAGAAGTGCTGTAAAAGTGGCTTGTGAACTTGCTTTTCAGGCCTGTCCAGTAGATGTGCCTATTGTTGTCGAATCTCTTAGGCAGCTACGATCTGGTAATGAACTCACGACTGATCAGGTTTCTGGGCTAGATGCTTTAGCTGCACAGTTAGATGAGAAGTATTTTGACTTGCAAGACAGCCTGGATGAAGGGCAAAACTTAAATGAAGAAGGACTTCAGTTGTTTAGCCAGGCCCGCGCTGTATCGGCGCTGTCCTTAGCTGGTGGAGAGGATTCGCTTATGACAGCGACCGAAGCAATATATGAGGCATCATCAGCCGTTGATGATGGAGCTTATATTTTTAAAGCAGTACTTTCGGTTTTGCCAGAGTCTTAATCAGCAGGTATTTTGCTTTGTCTGTGATCCGGCGCACTCTTGCGCCGGTATTTTCAGTTGCTGCTGCACCCTGATTGCGCCCTCTCTGCACTCAAGTTGCACCCGTTCTGTAGAAAAGTGTAGAAAAGGGGGCAGATTTATTTTTAGCTGAATAAAAAATAAATCTGTCCCCTTTTGCGGTAGAGGTTATGATTCGAAGTTAGTAGATGAAGCTGTTCAAAAAATAGTGGAAAGAAATCGCAATACGGGGGTTATTAAATAATGAACACTTGGTCGGATTTTGTTCGGGCTCTTGGTCAAGATGAACGCGGGGTAATAGTCGCCGACTTATGTCGAAGAGTCGGAGAGTTGCCGGCCGTTTCGGAAACCCCGGATAACTATAATGACCCGGAAGGTAAGACAAGATTCTATAAGTTTGTTAAATCTGGCATAGAGATTGGGTTTCGTTCGGGAAAATTAAATCACATTCATTTTTTGGTGCAGCCTCACGAAGGTTATTCGGCATATAAGAAAGATGTGCTTGGTCGTATAGCTCAATGAATCGCCCCTAGTTTCGTAGACACCTCCAAGCCTCATAATGAGGCCCAAATAGGAGGAGCCATGAGTCGTCAGCGTTACCCCGAAGAATTCAAGATCGAAGCGGTCAAGCAAGTGACCGAGAAAG
>NZ_FYDX01000037.1 GCF_900187455.1 Pseudomonas sp. Irchel 3E13
AGCGTAGAATGCGCGCCTCGGTTGAGACGAAAAGCTCTTAACCAACCGCTCTTTAACAATTGAATCAAGCAATTCGTGTGGGTGCTTGTGAATTTGGACTGATAGTCAGCAAGATTATCAGCATCACAAGTGACTATACGAGAAATCGAAATAGTTCATTTTGAGATTGCTGAGCCAAGTTTAGGGTTTTCTCAAAACCCAAGCAGTATTGAACTGAAGAGTTTGATCATGGCTCAGATTGAACGCTGGCGGCAGGCCTAACACATGCAAGTCGAGCGGATGAGAAGAGCTTGCTCTTCGATTCAGCGGCGGACGGGTGAGTAATACCTAGGAATCTGCCTGGTAGTGGGGGACAACGTTTCGAAAGGAACGCTAATACCGCATACGTCCTACGGGAGAAAGCAGGGGACCTTCGGGCCTTGCGCTATCAGATGAGCCTAGGTCGGATTAGCTAGTTGGTGAGGTAATGGCTCACCAAGGCTACGATCCGTAACTGGTCTGAGAGGATGATCAGTCACACTGGAACTGAGACACGGTCCAGACTCCTACGGGAGGCAGCAGTGGGGAATATTGGACAATGGGCGAAAGCCTGATCCAGCCATGCCGCGTGTGTGAAGAAGGTCTTCGGATTGTAAAGCACTTTAAGTTGGGAGGAAGGGCATTAACCTAATACGTTAGTGTTTTGACGTTACCGACAGAATAAGCACCGGCTAACTCTGTGCCAGCAGCCGCGGTAATACAGAGGGTGCAAGCGTTAATCGGAATTACTGGGCGTAAAGCGCGCGTAGGTGGTTCGTTAAGTTGGATGTGAAATCCCCGGGCTCAACCTGGGAACTGCATCCAAAACTGGCGAGCTAGAGTAGGGCAGAGGGTGGTGGAATTTCCTGTGTAGCGGTGAAATGCGTAGATATAGGAAGGAACACCAGTGGCGAAGGCGACCACCTGGGCTCATACTGACACTGAGGTGCGAAAGCGTGGGGAGCAAACAGGATTAGATACCCTGGTAGTCCACGCCGTAAACGATGTCAACTAGCCGTTGGAATCCTTGAGATTTTAGTGGCGCAGCTAACGCATTAAGTTGACCGCCTGGGGAGTACGGCCGCAAGGTTAAAACTCAAATGAATTGACGGGGGCCCGCACAAGCGGTGGAGCATGTGGTTTAATTCGAAGCAACGCGAAGAACCTTACCAGGCCTTGACATGCAGAGAACTTTCCAGAGATGGATTGGTGCCTTCGGGAACTCTGACACAGGTGCTGCATGGCTGTCGTCAGCTCGTGTCGTGAGATGTTGGGTTAAGTCCCGTAACGAGCGCAACCCTTGTCCTTAGTTACCAGCACATAATGGTGGGCACTCTAAGGAGACTGCCGGTGACAAACCGGAGGAAGGTGGGGATGACGTCAAGTCATCATGGCCCTTACGGCCTGGGCTACACACGTGCTACAATGGTCGGTACAGAGGGTCGCCAAGCCGCGAGGTGGAGCTAATCTCACAAAACCGATCGTAGTCCGGATCGCAGTCTGCAACTCGACTGCGTGAAGTCGGAATCGCTAGTAATCGCGAATCAGAATGTCGCGGTGAATACGTTCCCGGGCCTTGTACACACCGCCCGTCACACCATGGGAGTGGGTTGCACCAGAAGTAGCTAGTCTAACCTTCGGGAGGACGGTTACCACGGTGTGATTCATGACTGGGGTGAAGTCGTAACAAGGTAGCCGTAGGGGAACCTGCGGCTGGATCACCTCCTTAATCGACGACATCAGCCGCTTCATAAGCTCCCACACGAATTGCTTGATTCATTGAAGAAGACGATTAGGTTAGCAACCTTCGATTGGGTCTGTAGCTCAGTTGGTTAGAGCGCACCCCTGATAAGGGTGAGGTCGGCAGTTCGAATCTGCCCAGACCCACCAATTGCTGGGGCCATAGCTCAGCTGGGAGAGCGCCTGCCTTGCACGCAGGAGGTCAGCGGTTCGATCCCGCTTGGCTCCACCACCCCCTCTTGCACCTATGTCAAAGCTTAGAAATGAATATTCTGCTCGAATATTGATTTCTGAACTTTATCAGAATCGTTCTTTAAAAATTTGGGTATGTGATAGAAAGATAGACTGGACAGCACTTTCACTGGTGTTTGTTCAGGCTAAGGTAAAATTTGTGAGTTTAATCATGAATTTTCGGCGAATGTCGTCTTCACAGTATAACCAGATTGCTTGGGGTTATATGGTCAAGTGAAGAAGCGCATACGGTGGATGCCTTGGCAGTCAGAGGCGATGAAAGACGTGGTAGCCTGCGATAAGCTCCGGGGAGTCGGCAAACAGACTTTGATCCGGAGATCTCTGAATGGGGGAACCCAGCCATCATAAGATGGTTATCTTACACTGAATACATAGGTGTAAGAGGCGAACCAGGGGAACTGAAACATCTAAGTACCCTGAGGAAAAGAAATCAACCGAGATTCCCTTAGTAGTGGCGAGCGAACGGGGACTAGCCCTTAAGTTGATTTGAGATTAGTGGAAGGCTCTGGAAAGTGCCGCCATAGTGGGTGATAGCCCCGTACACGAAAATCTCTTATCAATGAAATCGAGTAGGACGGAGCACGAGAAACTTTGTCTGAATATGGGGGGACCATCCTCCAAGGCTAAATACTACTGACTGACCGATAGTGAACCAGTACCGTGAGGGAAAGGCGAAAAGAACCCCGGAGAGGGGAGTGAAATAGATCCTGAAACCGTATGCGTACAAGCAGTGGGAGCCTACTTTGTTAGGTGACTGCGTACCTTTTGTATAATGGGTCAGCGACTTATATTCAGTGGCGAGCTTAACCGAATAGGGGAGGCGTAGCGAAAGCGAGTCTTAATAGGGCGTTTAGTCGCTGGGTATAGACCCGAAACCGGGCGATCTATCCATGGGCAGGTTGAAGGTTAGGTAACACTGACTGGAGGACCGAACCGACTACCGTTGAAAAGTTAGCGGATGACCTGTGGATCGGAGTGAAAGGCTAATCAAGCTCGGAGATAGCTGGTTCTCCTCGAAAGCTATTTAGGTAGCGCCTCATGTATCACTGTAGGGGGTAGAGCACTGTTTCGGCTAGGGGGTCATCCCGACTTACCAAACCGATGCAAACTCCGAATACCTACAAGTGCCGAGCATGGGAGACACACGGCGGGTGCTAACGTCCGTCGTGAAAAGGGAAACAACCCAGACCGTCAGCTAAGGTCCCAAAGTTATGGTTAAGTGGGAAACGATGTGGGAAGGCTTAGACAGCTAGGAGGTTGGCTTAGAAGCAGCCACCCTTTAAAGAAAGCGTAATAGCTCACTAGTCGAGTCGGCCTGCGCGGAAGATGTAACGGGGCTCAAACCATACACCGAAGCTACGGGTATCACTTAGGTGATGCGGTAGAGGAGCGTTCTGTAAGCCTGTGAAGGTGAGTTGAGAAGCTTGCTGGAGGTATCAGAAGTGCGAATGCTGACATGAGTAACGACAATGGGAGTGAAAAACTCCCACGCCGAAAGACCAAGGTTTCCTGCGCAACGTTAATCGACGCAGGGTTAGTCGGTCCCTAAGGCGAGGCTGAAAAGCGTAGTCGATGGAAAACAGGTTAATATTCCTGTACTTCTAGTTATTGCGATGGAGGGACGGAGAAGGCTAGGCCAGCTTGGCGTTGGTTGTCCAAGTTTAAGGTGGTAGGCTGAGATCTTAGGTAAATCCGGGATCTTAAGGCCGAGAGCTGATGACGAGCGCTCTTAGAGCGCGAAGTGGTTGATGCCATGCTTCCAAGAAAAGCTTCTAAGCTTCAGATAACTAGGAACCGTACCCCAAACCGACACAGGTGGTTGGGTAGAGAATACCAAGGCGCTTGAGAGAACTCGGGTGAAGGAACTAGGCAAAATGGCACCGTAACTTCGGGAGAAGGTGCGCCGGCGAGGGTTAAGGACTTGCTCCGTAAGCCCATGCCGGTCGAAGATACCAGGCCGCTGCGACTGTTTATTAAAAACACAGCACTCTGCAAACACGAAAGTGGACGTATAGGGTGTGACGCCTGCCCGGTGCCGGAAGGTTAATTGATGGGGTTAGCTAACGCGAAGCTCTTGATCGAAGCCCCGGTAAACGGCGGCCGTAACTATAACGGTCCTAAGGTAGCGAAATTCCTTGTCGGGTAAGTTCCGACCTGCACGAATGGCGTAACGATGGCGGCGCTGTCTCCACCCGAGACTCAGTGAAATTGAAATCGCTGTGAAGATGCAGTGTATCCGCGGCTAGACGGAAAGACCCCGTGAACCTTTACTATAGCTTTGCACTGGACTTTGAATTTGCTTGTGTAGGATAGGTGGGAGGCTTTGAAGCGTGGACGCCAGTTCGCGTGGAGCCATCCTTGAAATACCACCCTGGCAACTTTGAGGTTCTAACTCAGGTCCGTTATCCGGATCGAGGACAGTGTATGGTGGGTAGTTTGACTGGGGCGGTCTCCTCCTAAAGAGTAACGGAGGAGTACGAAGGTGCGCTCAGACCGGTCGGAAATCGGTCGTAGAGTATAAAGGCAAAAGCGCGCTTGACTGCGAGACAGACACGTCGAGCAGGTACGAAAGTAGGTCTTAGTGATCCGGTGGTTCTGTATGGAAGGGCCATCGCTCAACGGATAAAAGGTACTCCGGGGATAACAGGCTGATACCGCCCAAGAGTTCATATCGACGGCGGTGTTTGGCACCTCGATGTCGGCTCATCACATCCTGGGGCTGAAGCCGGTCCCAAGGGTATGGCTGTTCGCCATTTAAAGTGGTACGCGAGCTGGGTTTAGAACGTCGTGAGACAGTTCGGTCCCTATCTGCCGTGGACGTTTGAGATTTGAGAGGGGCTGCTCCTAGTACGAGAGGACCGGAGTGGACGAACCTCTGGTGTTCCGGTTGTCACGCCAGTGGCATTGCCGGGTAGCTATGTTCGGAAGAGATAACCGCTGAAAGCATCTAAGCGGGAAACTTGCCTCAAGATGAGATCTCACTGGAGCCTTGAGCTCCCTGAAGGGCCGTCGAAGACTACGACGTTGATAGGTTGGGTGTGTAAGCGCTGTGAGGCGTTGAGCTAACCAATACTAATTGCCCGTGAGGCTTGACCATATAACACCCAAGCAATTTGACTGCTTCTGGAGACAGGGCACCGAATTGTGGTGGTGAAGACGAAACGCTCGAAAATTCGTGAACCCACAAACATCACATACCCGATTTGCGCGGACGTCGAAAGGCGGACGAGCACACAGAATTTCTTGACGACCATAGAGCATTGGAACCACCTGATCCCATCCCGAACTCAGCAGTGAAACGATGCATCGCCGATGGTAGTGTGGAGCTTCTCCATGTGAGAGTAGGTCATCGTCAAGATTAAATTCCGAAACCCCTATCTGCGTATGCAGGTAGGGGTTTTGTCTTT
>NZ_FYDX01000026.1 GCF_900187455.1 Pseudomonas sp. Irchel 3E13
CGATTACATCGAGATGTTCTATAACCCTAAACGCCGACACAGCAGTGCTATGCAGCTGTCTCCAGTAGAGTATGAGAAACGCTATTTCCTGAGCTTGGAGAGTGTCTAGGAAACCAGGGGCGATTCAGTTATTCATGGCGTCGTCCGCAAAGCCCTGCAGAAACGCCTGAAACGCGGGAAGCGCATCAGACCCTCCTTCGCCGGGTTCGCCTTGAATCGTCCAGATTGCGCGGCTTTGGCCGTTGCCCAAATCCCTCACTTCCATGGCTGCCCATAGATTACCGATATTGAGGCTGGTATGGATCAGGCTCCAGGTCATGGTCATTGCCTGGTCGTCGTGGGAGTTGAGTTGTTCGATAACGAAGTTGTTGTCCTTGAAGAGCTTCTTGCGGATCGAGCGCACGCCACTGCCCGTCATCTCGATATGACTCAACGCCGGAATGAATACCGCGAAGCCGGCGAAATTACCGACGATGCTCCAGACACTCGCGGCATCCGCAGCAATATCGACCTGCGAAACGACCTGGCAGCCTTGTGGATTGCGAATCAGCGTATCGGGTTTCAGTGCTTGCATGGTGTTGCTCCTCTGGGTGGGATGGATCAGATGAACTGGATGTCCTGGAGATACCGGCAGCCGCGCGCCAGCAGTGCAGGGCTTTTCTCCGGATAGCGTTCGCCCATGCGTTGCACGCCATCACGGGCGTTGGCGTGGGCAATGTGCGAGATGTCGCCGATGTCTTCCTCGAAGCCGTCGAGATAGAAGCCGAGCACGTCGTACAGGGCGTTGTTGCGGTCGATCTGCTGCAACTGCTGCTGCCAGTGCTCGACGCTGACGAACTCGAATTGCCGACCGCACTGACGAAACGCCGCGACATAGCGTTCCCAGCGCAATGGTTCGGGGTTATGCAGGTTGAACACCGCTTGGGCCGCGCGATAACGACTGACGTGAAAGCCGATGAATCGGGCAAGGAAATCCACGGGCATCAGGTCGAATTCGAGGTCCAGCGCTGGCACCTGACCCAATTGGAGCGAACCCTTGAGCATCAGCATCAGACGGTTCTTCAGTGGCTGACAGACGCCGCTGTGGCTGTTGAAGCTGATATTCCCTGGGCGGAAGAGATTGGCCCACACCCCATCCTGACGAGCCCGTTCCACAAGGCGCTCACCCACCCATTTGCTCAGGTTGTAGCCGTTGCGGATGTACAGCGGAGGTGTCGTGGCCGGTGGCTGCTCCAGTACCCGCCCGTGCTCATCCCGGGCGCTGCAGGCTGAAAGGGTAGAGATGAAGTTGAAGATCTTCTTGCTACGCCCCTCACACAGGCGAAGGCATTCGAATAGCGGCTCTACGTTGTCTGCCGCCAGCGCGGGGTAGTCGAGCACGTGGTTTACCTGCGCCGCGTTGTGAACAAGCGCGCCATAGCGAAGATCCAGGTCTTCGTAGTCCGTTTCGCTCAATCCGAGTCGGGGTTTCCGAAGATCCGCTTCCAGAACGCGAATCCGGCGCCAGTCCAGGCCGTCGATGCGGTTGTCGATCACTGCCTGGGCGAAGCGCTCTTCGGCTGAACAACCGTTGCCGCGGCGGACCAGGCAAGCCACCTCCGTCGCGCCCCAGGAAAGCAGCGCCTCGACGATATGCACGCCGAGAAAGCTGTTGGCCCCGGTGACGATCACCTTGTGCGGGTCACCCAATCGATCGATTGGCAGCACCTGCAGATCCAGCTCGCGTTCGGCATCGGCCACGGCCTGTGGGTTGAGCGCGCTTGCGTTGATCGCCTCACCGCTGACCAGGCTGGCCAGCCGTTGCAACGTGGGTGACTCGATGAAGCGATTGATGGAGATGCCTCGACCGAAGCGGTCACGCAGTGCCAGCAACAGCCGCGATAGCAGGATCGAATGCCCGCCCAGGTTGAAGAAGCTGTCGTCGGTCGAGATGTCCTCTTGCGGCAGTTCCAGCAGCTCGCTCCATAGCTCCAGCAGTTGTTTTTCCAGAGGGTCCGCGGCGGGTACGTGCGACCGCTGTCCGGAAAACTCGACCCGCGTTGCCAAGAGCGCACGGCGATCAACCTTGCCGTTGCTCGTGTAGGGCATTCGCACAAGTTCCTGATAGAGCAGGGGGCGCATGTAGTCGGGCAGGTGCTGCCGGGCATGGGCGCGAAGCGCTTCGACAGCATCGGGATGACGGGGCTGCGCGAGAAACGCCAGCACCCGGCGTTGCTCATCGATCACCACGGCAACCTGAGCGAACAGCCGACTGGCGCGCAGGCAATGTTCGATCTCTTCCGGTTCAACTCGAAACCCACGGATCTTCACCTGATTGTCGCGGCGCCCGCAGATTTCGATGCCGTTGACGGTCCATCGAGCGAGGTCGCCCGTGCGGTACAGGCGCAAATACTCACTCCCCGGTAGCTCAAGGCTGATGAAGCGTTCCGCAGACAATTGCGGATTGTTCAGATAGCCCAGACCAACGCCGGCGCCGCTGATGTACAGCTCGCCGACGCCATCCTGCGGGACGGGCTCAAGCCCCTCATCGAGCAGCAACACGCGGGTGTTGGCGATCGGCAGCCCGATATCGCGGTTGCTGTCGCCGACGCTGAACACCCGGGTGGTGGCCAGCACCGTGGTTTCAGTCGGGCCATAGATGTTGTGAACGTGGCACCGCCCGGCCAGGCGCTCGATGACCTCCGGCTCGCACACATCGCCGCCGGTGATCAGGTGCTGCAGGCTGGTGTCCTCCAGTTTCAGCAGGCTGAGTAGGGCGGGGGGTAAAAAGGCGTGGCTGACTTCCTGTCGGTGGATTAGATCTTCCAGCCGCGCGGGATCCCGCCGCTGGTTTTCATCCGGCACCACCAGTTCGGCACCGCAGACCCAGGTGGGGAGGATGTCGAGCAACGAGGCATCGAAGTTGATCGTGGAGAACTGTAGCACCCGGCTCTGTGGGCTCAGTTGCACATGGTCGCCGTACCAGGCCTGGAAGTGGCTGAGGTTGCCTTGGCTCAGCAGCACGCCTTTCGGTTGGCCGGTGGTGCCGGAGGTGTAGATGGCGACACAGGGTTCATCTGTGTTGGGTCGGCGCTGCATAAGCCCGGACAGGGGTTGCGGTGCCGGCGGGGGAAGGTGACTCAGGTCCAGTCTGGGAATTGACTCATCACACGCTGGGAAACTTCCGTCATGAATCAGCACCGTTGCGTTGGCGTTTTTCAGAATGAAGCGCAGCCGCTCGGCCGGGGTATCTGGATCCAGTGGCAGGTAGATGGCGGCACAGCCGAGGACCGCCAGAAGGCTCGCATACAACGCCAGCGACTTCGGCAGGCAGATCGCGATCAGCGCCGTGTCGTACCGATCAGCGGTCGGCAGCAGCGTCAGCAATTGCTGCTGAATCGCCAGCGCTTGAGCATGCAACGCCGCGTAACTGATGCGCTGACCATCGACGTTCAAGGCCGGGTGCCTGGCGTGAACCAGTAGGCTGTGTTCGAGGCGCTCGATGAGCGGCGTGTGGCTTTCCCGCAGCAGCGAGGCATGTTCGCGACGATTGAACACATGGAAGTAGGCCAGTCGCTCCAGCCAGCAAAGCGTCTGCTCATGGGGTTGTTGCGTAGGGGGAACAACGGCGGCTTCGCGAAAGTACTCCGGGTTACGCGAGAAACGGCTGACATGCAGCGCCACACGTTCTTGCAGGCTATCGAGAACCGTCAAACGCAGTTGTTGGCCGTTGCCTGAGCATTCCTTCGCCACAGGTTGCCGGTCGATCAAGCGTTGAGCCTTGGCGGTGCCGGACCAGTAGAGCAATTCCAGCTCAGGCAGCTCGTCGACATCCAGGCTGCTGCTGGCCACCCGCACGCTGAGGTGCGGGCAGCCCCCGAGCGCCGGTACGTCCAGGCTACCGTCCTCGATCAACAGGTGCGGGGTGACAAAAGGGCATGCCTCCAGCAGCGCTGTGTCGATGGCGTGATGCAGCGTATGGCCGTGCTGTTCCAGTTCGTCGCGCAGCCGGGCAAGGGCCGGGCTCCTGCCGGCCAGCAGGATATCCAGGCGCCTCATGACGTGCTCCCTGACGGCAGGTATTCGGCCAGGGCCTGTTGCACGCAAGTCGCGTCGAGCAGTGAGCTGCTTCTGAAAAAACGCAGGATGTTGCCCAACAGCGGGTGCTGGTGATTGATCGGCCAGGCCATGGCCGTCACCTCGGCGCGCAGCGCGCAGGCCACGTGATCCGGCACCTCGAGCGCGGCGATCAACTGATGGTCGAAGGCTTTCTGGATGTCGTTGGTCAGGTAATGGCCGATGAACACCGGCAGAAGCTGGGCGATGTGTTCTCGGTCCTGTTCGGGTGCCTGGCTCCAGTAGATGCGTGTCAGGCGAGCCCAGAAGGTCGAATGGCGACCTTCATCGAGCAGGTGATCGGCCATCAGCCCCTTGATCGAGGGTTTGACGCTGTCATCGCGGGCGAACGCGGCAACATCGTTGGTCAGGGTGTTTTCCGCGATGCCCACGCAAATCAGTTCCACCGCGTCGCGCAGGTGCTCCGGGGCCAGTGCGAGGGCGGCGGGAATGGCCCGGCTCAGTTCGATTTCCGCGGGCAGGGCGATGGGCTTGATGCCGGTCAGCTCGACGGTCTGCTGCATGAAGTCCATGGCCACCAGAGCGTGGTAGTCCTCATCCACCACCACGGTCATGGCGTCGTAGCGGCAGGCGAAGGGGAAGCGCACGGCGAAGCGGTCCTTGGCGATGGCCCGGGCGGTGCGGTCGACGATTTCGGTCTCGAAGATCACCACATCGTTGATGAACTTGTAGAGGCTCTGGACCAGGGCGAAATCGCGCAGGTGCGGGCATTCGCGAATAAAGGTGTCGCTGAGCACCAGCGGCTGGCGGCTGAGCGGATAGATCAGCCGCTCGTCGTCCTCAACCTGGCGCCGCGGCCGGGTGCGGATGGTGGCGCGGCTCTCCCAGCTCTCGGCGAAGGATTGGTAGTCGAGGCTGTTCATAGGCTGGCCTCGGTGATGTCCGCGTGCATCGACAGCCGCAAGCGATCCCAGAATGCCAGGCGGCTCTCCACGGCAGCGATGGCGGCGGTGTAGACCTCGCGTTCGCGCTGAGGGTCGCCATTGACCAGGCGTGCCAGCAGTTGCTCGGCAGCGGGGCCGTGGTCGTCGGAGTCGACCTCGATGTGCCGTTGCAAGTAATAGCGGAACGTCGGGGCGTGGCTGCCGGTGATGCCCCAGTCGTCAAGGATGCGCTGGAACATGGTCGGGATGACGCTTTCGCGGCCATGCAGGAACGCTGCGGCAACGACATGGGCGGGCGCATTGAGCGCGGTATCCAGCGTCTGCTCGACAAAATGCCGGGCGGCCTCGCTGGCACCCGCTTCATGCAGGGCGGCCCGGTGGTGCAGGCCGTCGCGCTGTAGCAGGACAAAGCGCTCGATGCTCTGCGTGCGCGCGCCGACCTCGCGCATCGCATCCAGATACAACTCGAAGTGGCTGTAATGACCCTGCTCCAGGCGGTCATCCGACTCTTCACCCAGCACGATCTCATTGATCAAGCGCGCGGCTTTGGGGTCTTGGGGCGGTAACCAGGGCAGCCGGGTGCAGGTCAGTTCCTGCTGCAGGCGCTTGGTCAGGGACATGAAATCCCAGACGGCGAACACATGGGTTTCCATGAACCGGCGCAGGACCGGCAGCGAGTCGATTTCAGCGAAGACAGGATGACGCGCCAATTCGTTTTTCTTTTCATGCAGAAGGTGTTCGAGCCTGTTCATTGCAAGTTCCTTTTTAAACTTCGCGACGTGGAAGTTGGTGTCCGGGATAGTTTTGATAGTTGCCAGGCAGGTTATTTCAGGTGACAGAAATCCCCTGGACTGAATCGCCAGTGAAAACGAGTTGATGACATGCAAGTTGCCGAGTGCAGCGCGGGCCGTGGCGTTGGCCAGGTAAGCCGGGCGTTCTCCGGTGATCGAAAGCTAAGGCAACTTTTCAATGTTCTGCAAGAGGCGGTGTTGGATATATTTCAAAGCGTGTTTTTCAAGGTTGATAGTTGCTCTTTAAAACAACTTCTATTTGTTTTATTGGGGTGAGAGTGTCCGCCTCGGCTATAAAGGGCCAAAGTTTTAATGCGGCGAGTGAATGCCTCACTCCGGGCACTTTTTTACGTGGGATGTTGCAGATTCGAATGTGAGGGGCAGCTGATCGTTATCGGCTCCTGCCCGGGGATGAGGCTCCTTCTGCAGGTCAATGAGGAGCACGCAACCGGGCCATGCAAAGGCCGATCAGGGCTGCGTGCTGGACTTAGAGTGTGCAGCAAACGCGCGGGCTGTCATGGAATTGGGTGGTGCAGGGGAAGGTGCCGCCGAGACGGGAGGCGCATCAGGACCGCTGGCGCGGCCCATGGCGGGCAGGGAGGGTTACGGCTTGGGTTGTTTGTCGAGGTAGCCGCGGATGGTTTTCAGGGCATTGCTCAGGTGGCGGTGAAGAATCGCCACGGCGTCTTCGATGGCTTTGTCGTTGGCGGCGTCGACCAGGCCGTTGTGGTCGTCTTGGGTCAGCTTGCCCAGTCCCATCGAGGACAGGTGGAAACGCAGGAAGCGTTCTTCCTGGCACAGCTCGTTGTCGATCAGGCGCAGCAGCTTCTTGCTCCGCGCCTTGCTGTACAGGGTCATGTGGAACAGCCGGTTCAGGCGACCGATTTCAGAGTGGCGGGTTTCGTTCTCAAGCTGGCGGATGTAATCGCGGGCCAGGGCGATGTCGTTGGCGTCGAGCATCGGAATGGACTGGCGCAGCGCTTCGGTTTCGAGCATCTCGCGCAGTTCGTAGGTTTCGACGGCGTCTTCGCCGATCAGCGGAGCGACCACGGCACCCTTGTGCGCCACGACTTCGAGCAGCCCCTGCGCTTCGAGCTGGCGCAGGGCCTCGCGCACCGGCATGCGGCTGACGCCAAACAGGGTCGCCAGCTCTTGCTGACGCAATGCCATGCCGGGTGCCAGGCGTCCGTCGAGAATGGCGCCGCGCAGGCGCTCCTCGATCACGCTTCGCGCGAGGTGCGGGGGTACCTGTTCGTCGCCCAGGATGGTGTTGAGGAGTTTGGATTTTCCGGCCACGCTACTTCTGCCCAATATTGGATCCAATCAAGCTAGTAATGGAGGCGATCCTTGTCAAACCTTCGGTTTGAACTATTCCGGCCTGTGGATAAGAGGTCTTGGTGGGGAACCGCGGTGCTATCGTGAATGAACTCTCGATTTAAGGGAAGCACCGCTCCGGCATGGCCTCGAACCCTCCGTCGGGTGCGTTTTGGCTGATATCACGGTGATTGCTCGGTGTCATTGTCTTTTCCCCGCTCAGGCGTCACCATCGGCGCTTTCCAGGGACTTCGCGGACCGTTCGTCTTGGCGATACGTTGGGCTGTTTATCTGACCATGCGCCGGGTGGGGCTGGCTCTGTTGCTTGGCCTGGCGCTGCTGGGCGGATTGCGTGCGGACTGGGATTTTTCCCAGATCAGCCGCAAGGCCCAGGCCCTGTATGGCCCACTGGGCGCCGGCCAGCAGCGTATCGACGCCTGGCAGCAATTGCTGGCGACGAAAAAGCAGCTCGGCGATGCCGAACGTCTGGAGGTGGTCAACCAGTTCTTCAATCGGCAACTGCGCTACGAGGAGGACATCGACCTGTGGCACGAAGTCGATTACTGGGCAACGCCAATCCAGTCGCTGATCAAGGGCGCGGGGGATTGTGAAGATTACGCCATCGCCAAGTATTTCAGCCTGCGCCGTCTCGGCATCCCTGCGGACAAGCTGCGCATCACCTACGTCAAGGCCCTGCGCCAGAACCGCGCGCACATGGTCCTGACCTACTATTCAAGCCCTGACGCCATGCCCCTGGTACTCGACAGCCTGATCGACGCGATCAAGCCGGCCAGCCAGCGTACCGACCTGTTGCCGGTATACGCCTTCAACGGTGAAGGTTTGTGGCTGACGGGCGCTGCGGGCAACAAGAAAGTGGGCGATACCAAGCGCCTGTCGCGCTGGCAGGATCTGTTAAAGAAGATGCAGGCAGAAGGATTCCCTGCCGAGCCGGTCTACTGAGGAGCTCAGATGTCACTGTTCAAACAATTGTTGCTCGCCATCTGCCTGTTTCTGGTGGTCGCTTTCAGCGGCAGTTTCATGGTGAGTCTGGAAAGCTCGCGCAGCCAGTACGTCAACCAGTTGCGTTCCCACGCCCAGGACGCCGCCACCGCGCTGGCCCTGTCGCTGACGCCCAATCTGGATGACCCGGCGATGGTCGAGCTGCTGGTCAGCTCGATCTTCGACAGCGGTTACTACGCCAGCATCCGCGTGGTGGACCTCGCGTCCAATACGCTGCTGGTCGAGCGCCATGCCGATCCTGATCCGGGCGGCGTGCCGCAGTGGTTCATCAAGCTGATCGGGCTGGAAGCGGCGGGCGGCGATGCGATGGTCATGCGTGGCTGGCAGCAGGCGGCGCGGGTCGAGGTGGTCAGCCATCCGATGTTCGCGTTGTCCAAGCTCTGGCAGAGCGCGCTGGGCAGCCTCGGCTGGCTGCTGCTCTGCGGTGGCTTGAGCGCGGTGGCCGGCGCGCTGTTGCTGCGTCGTCAGCTCAAGCCGCTGGACTATATGGTCGAGCAGTCCCACGCCATCGCTCGCCGGGAATTCCTCAGCCTGCCGGACTTGCCGCGTACGCCCGAGCTGCGCCGGGTGGTCCAGGCCATGAACCAGATGGTCGAGAAGCTCAAGGCGCTCTACAAGGAGCAGGCCGAACGCAGCGAGAAGCTGCGTATTGAGTCCTATCAGGACAGCCTCACCGGCCTGGCCAACCGTCGTTATTTCGAGATGCAGCTCAATGCCCGGGTCAGCAATCTTGATGAGACCAGCGACGGCTATCTGCTGTTATTGCGGGTGCAGGACCTTGCCGGTCTGAACCAGCGCCTTGGCGGCCATCGCACCGACCAGTTGTTGCAAGCGGTCGGTCAGCAGTTGAAGAGCGCGTGCGCCAACTTCCCGGAAACCAACAACCTGATCACCCGCAGCCGCGGTGGCGAGTTCGCGGTGCTGGCGCCGGGCATGAGTCATGACGATGCGATCAAGCTGGCCGAAGCGCTGGAGTCCGGCTTGCGCGGCATTTCTGATGTCACCCCGTCGGCGTGCATCGGTCTGGCACCGTTCAGTCCGGGGGATGAGCCCAAGGCTCTGCTGGCGCTGGCGGACGAGGCCCTTGCGCGTGCGCAGAGCCAGCCGGAGCCATCGTGGGTTTGCCTGGAGCAAGGCTCGGCGACGCAGGCCAGTGATATCCATCGCCAGTGGCACTCGTTGCTGGACGAGGCACTGAATCAGGGCCGCTTCGAGCTGTTCTTCCAGCCCGTGGTGGACAGCAACGCGCTTGACCGAGTGTTGCACTACAAGGTGCTTTCGCGGCTGATCGATGACCAGGGCGAGACCATCGCCGCCGGCCGTTTCCTGCCGGCGCTGGAGCGTTTCGGCTGGGCGACCCGGCTCGACCTGATGATGCTGGAGAAAGTCCTCAAGCAGATGCATGGCCACGACCAGTCACTGGCGCTCAACCTCTCGGCGACGACCGTCGTCAATCCGGCCAGCCAGCAAAAAGTCCTGGACCTGTTGGCTCAACACGCCGTCCTTGGTCCGCGGCTGACCCTGGAAATCGCCGAAGAGCAATTGCCGGAACAGTCCGTGCTGGAGCAATTGACCCGTCGCCTGCGCACCCAAGGCTTCAGCCTGAGCCTGCAGCACTTCGGCGGGCGCTTCAGCATGATCGGCAACCTGGCCCATTTGGGCCTCGCCTATTTGAAGATCGACGGCAGCTACATCCGCGCCATCGACGAAGAGCAACACAAGCGCATCTTCATCGAGGCCGTGCAGCGCGCAGCCCACAGCATCGACCTGCCACTGATCGCCGAGCGCGTGGAAACAGAAGGGGAGTTGAAGGTGTTGCGGGAGATGGAGATCCAGGGCGTGCAGGGCCGGCTGGTGGGAGAACCGGCACCCTGGGCGTGAAACCCGGCCCTGTTGCCAGGGCCGACGGGATTCAGATCAGGCCGCCGTGATCGTCTTCGTCGATCAGGTTATTCAGCCCGCCGAGGGCGGCACGGGCGGTGTTGCGGTTGAGCAGCTTGGCCTGGGCGCCGGGCGGCAGGTCGGTGATGCTGATCACGCCTTTGGTGGTCAGCACGTCGATCAGGTCTTCCAGCACCCGAATCATGTCCAGGTCGCTCTGCTTGAGCTGCTTGAGGCTGTTCTCGACCACATCGTCGGCAAACCACTCTAGAACTTCGGCGTGATCGGCGGGCAGTGTTTCCGTGGCTTCGGCAAAGGCGGCGGCTTCGACCCGAAGCAACTGGCCTGCCATGTCGCGTTGCACGTAGAACATGGTCATCCCTCGTGATTGTGGTTCCATCATCTTCTTCTTAAAGCACTCAGCAGCTTAGGCCATAAACGGCGCACGAGTATGCGCCGCCTATGGCCGCCAGGCAAAAAACCGCAGTGTCGTGCCGACCCGTGAGGGTCGGCACACGCCCAGCGATTACGTGTTGTTGTGGTCGATCTTGATCGTTGGGTCGGCACCGGTTACCAGCGAGTTGATCGAGGTTGAGGACCAGTTCACCCCTTCGAGCTTGATCGTCACGTCCGCGTTGGCAATACCGCCGGCGGCATTGAGCTTGCCTTCGGAGCTGACCTGCAGCGTCGACTCGCCGTTAACCGTGGTGATCTTCAGGTAGTTGTCGATGGTGCTGGCCTTCTCGCCCTGGAGCAGGTCGCTCAGGTCCAGACGGTCACCTTCGGCCGCCTTGAAGTCCTTGATGATGTCGTTGCCGATATCACCCGCCTTCCAGACGAAGGTGTCGGCACCGCTGCCACCGGTCATGGTGTCGTTGCCCTGGCCGCCGAACAGGATGTCGTTGCCCTCGCCACCCAGCAGGGTGTCGTTGCCGGTACCGCCGAGCAGGATGTCATTGCCCTTGCCGCCATCCAGGTAATCGTTACCGCCCTGGCCGAACAGAATGTCGTTGCCATCGCCGCCGTACAGCGTGTCGTTGCCGTCACTGCTGCGCGAGATATCGAACTCGCTGACGTGCTCGGTGACGTACTGGTGCATGGCCTTGCTGTCCACCGCACTGGCATCCAGCCCGGTCTTCAGCGCGACGTAGCTTTGCAGCGCTTCCACACCGTTGCCCGACACCTGCGAGAACATGATCAGGTCGCCGAACACGATGTCGTTGCCGTCGCCGGCATTGACCGTGTCGTTGCCTGGCAGCGTCGCCTCGGTGTGGCCGAGGATGGCGTTGGCCAGGTTGCTCGGGTCGATGTTGGTCTGCGGCACGCCGTCGGAGTCGTACGGTTTCAGGTCGTTGACGTCCACGCCGCTGCCGATGCCGATGGCCTCGATGGTCGGCGAGAGCGCCTTGAGTACCGCGTAGGCGCTCTTCGAGTTGGAGGTGGTGTCGGAGTCGGTATAGCTACCTTGGCCGGCCAGGCTCGACAGTTCGTAGGTCCCGTCGCCCTGGGCGTGCAGGGTACCGCTGAGGGACGAATACCAACTGCCGTTCTTGTACAGGTTCAGGTTGCCGCTGCTGTCGATGGTCAGCTTGTTGCTGCTGTCCAGGTTGACGTTGATCACCTGGCCGATCTTGTAATTGATCGACGTGAGGTAGGTGTCCATCGTCAGGTTGGCCTTGCTGCCACTGTAGGTGATCAGCGTCGGGTTGGTGCGTTCGCCGGTCTGGTAGTAGGTCGGCTGGCCGTCGGTAATGAAGAACGTCTGGTTGGTACCGGTGGCACCGGAGTCCTTCAGGGCCTGGAACCAGTTGGCCGTGGTCTTGAAGGCGTCCTCGTAGTTGGTGCCGCCGTTGGCCGTCATGGCGGTCAGGGCGTTTTTCAGGGTCTGCAGGGAACCGCTGTCGGCCAGGTTGACCGAAACGGTGGTCTTGACCTGCGTGGCGAAGTCCACCAGCAGGATGTTGACCGTACCGGAGCTGGCGCCCTGGACGCTGTTGGACAGCGTGGTGAATACCGACTGCAGGGCTTTCTGCGCCGCGTCCACCGAGTCTTTCATACTGCCCGAGGTGTCGACGATGAACGCCAGGTTGTAGTTCTGCCCGGCGACCACGTGCAGGCCGTTGATGTCGGCGGCGATGATGTCGTTGCCATCGGTACCGTTCCAGTTGTCACTGTCGGCGGTGGCGTTGGTCGCCACGGCGTAAGTGTCGCCGTACACGGTGACCTTGATGGTGCCAGGGGTGTTGGCGGTGCTGCCGTTGATGGTCTCGGTGGACGTGGCGTTGACCGTCACATCGAAGCTGCCGCTGTAGTAGGCCGGCGGCTTGATGGTCAGGGTGCTCAGGTTCCAGCCGGTGACGTCCACCGCGGTTGCGCCGACGGAGATGCTGTGACCGGCGCCGTCGCTGATCACCGAACCGCTCGGGATACCGGCGAGCTTGACCGCCAGGGTCTCGGAGCCGTCGGTGTCGGTCAGCGCCGAGCTGATGCCCACCAGCTTGACGGTGCCGTTCTCGCGGCCTTCGTTGAGTTTATAGCCGTCGTAGTAGCCCTTGCCGCTGGAGCCGTGCAGGTCGGAGACGGTGACGCCGGCCGCTGCCAGTGCGGCGACGGTCGGATACAGCGCGGTGCCGACCTGGCTCACGTCGATGGTTGCCCCGCCGTTGACCGACAGGTTGACGTCGTAGCTGCCCGGACCTGCCTGGTTGTAGTGGTAGATCTCGACGGTGTAGTAACCGCTCTTGGTCGGCGTGAAGGTGCCGTTGAGCTGGCCACCGGCGCCCCAGGTGGTGCTGGCCACGTCTTTACCGCCGACCACTACCGCCAGGCTGTCGTCGCCGACGCCGGTGAATTTGTAGGTCGAGCCGGCTTCCATGTACATCAGGCCGGAGGTCTTCGAGGCGATGCCCGGAGCAACGTCTCCGGTGGAAGCGACGTTGGTGGCGATGGCACTGGTCTGGCCTTTGCCGGCAGCGTCGATCACCGATTTCAGGGTGGCTGCGTCGGCGCCGTTGCCGTTGGTGCCCAGGCCGGACAGGCCGGTCCAGGTTTCTTTGGTCAGGCCGATCGAGGCCACGGCGTTGCTGCCGATGGTCAGGGTCGGTTTGTCGGCAACCGGGGTGATGTCGATTTTCAGCGTGGCTTCGTTGCCCAGATCCTTGCCGTCGAACGGCTTGTACTTGATCTGCGCGTAGTCGGCCTGCTGGTTGCCCACGCCGGTGCCGCCGTTGGCGGTAATGCCGGATTCGTTGGCTTTGGGCACGAACTTCAGGTTGCCGGCGTCGATGTCCGCCTTGCTGAAGACCTTGCCGGCATCGGCGCTGGTCAGGGTCTTCCAGGTGGTGCCGTCCTTGTATTGCAGGGTGCCGTTGGCCGGAAGCTGGGTGATGGTGACGCCCAGGGCGCTCTGCACGTTGTCCAGGTCGGTGACGCCGAGGCTGCTCCAGGTCACGGCCAGGTCGGTGTCTTCGGTGCCCGTCAGCTCGCCGCCCGCGGCGGTTGGCGCGTCGTTCACCGGAATCACGTTGACCGTAGTGGTGGCGACGTTGGAGGTGTTGACCCCGTCGGTCACCGTCACGGTGATGATCCGCGGCGTGTTGCTCGGGTCATCGCTGGTGTTGATGAACGTGATGTTCTTCAGCGCCTGGATGTAGTTGGCGATGGTGGCGTTGCCGGACAGCGTCAGCACCACTTTGTCGTTGGTGCTGTTGGCGTTGATGCTGATGCCGTTGACGCTGTTGCCCAGGTTCAGCGCATCGCCGGCCATGCGGTTGGTCAGCGTGACGGTGGCACCGGTCATATTGGTGCTGTCGATATCGGTGATGCTCAGGTCGATATCGCCGATGGACACGCCGGAGCCGGCCTGGCCTTCGGTGAAGGTGACCTGGTAATCCGCGCCGGTCTTGCCGCTGGAGTCGTTGGCGTCCAGATCCAGAATCGGTGCCGGTTCGAAGATCTGCGTCGTCACGCTGCCTGCGGTGCCGCTGACCACCACGCTCTCGAAGTTACCGCCGGTGGCCGAATCGACCTTGACCGTGAACTGCTCGGTGCCTTCGGTGACGTTGTCCTTGATGGTCGGGATGGTGAAGTCGACCTTGCTGGCGCCGGACGGGATGGTCACGGTGGTTACACCGGTGAAGTCCGAGCCGTTGGTGGCGGTGCCGGAGTAACTCAGCTTGACGGTCACCGCTGCCTGCGACGGGTTGCTCAGGTTGAGCGTGTAGGTCGCGGTGCCGCCCTCGGCCACCGAGGTAGTACCGGTGATGCTGATGGTGGTCGGGGTGTTGGTATCCGTGACCTGAGTGACCGCCGCCGTGGTGCTGTAGGCCAGGTTCTCGAAGCCGCCGCCGCTGGCGCCGGTGATCTTGGTGCTCAGGGTGGTGGCGTCGATGTACGGCGTATCCGCTGGCGCCGGCACGGTGATGCTGTTGGACAGTTGGTCCTTGCCGATGACGATGGTCGAGCCGTTGGACAGGGTCACCGTCACTGGCGACGCGGCCGGGTTGGTCAGCGTTGCGGTGTAGGTGATCTGGCCGCCTTCGGCTACCGAAGTGGTGGCGCTCAGGCTCACGGTGGTGGTGTCGATCGGGCCGTCGCTGACCGTGGTGCTCGGCGTACCGGCGGTGACCAGCTTCTCGTAGTTGCCGCCGCTGGTGCTGGTAATGCTGTTGGTCAGCGTCGGGTTGGTGGTGTAGACGTTGTTCGGCGCGGTGTAGTTGACCGTGCCGGTGCTTTGACCGACCAGGATGGTGATGGTCTGGTTGTTGGCCAGGGTCAGCACCAGGTTCGAGCCGGTGACGGGCGCGCTGACGGTCGCGGTGTAGGTGACGACGCCGCCTTCTACCACGCTTGGAGTTGCCGTCAGGGTCACGGTCGAGGTGTCGATGGTGTCGGTGACCGCAGTAACCGCAGGCGCCGAGCTGACATTCAGCTTCTCGAAATCGCCACCGCTGGTGCCGGTGATGGTGGCGCTGACGTTGCCGCCGTCCACATACACGGTGTTTTTCGGTCCATCGATAGTCACGCTGCCTTCGGTAGCGTTCTTGGCGATGGAGATGGTCGAACCGTTGCTCAGCGTCACCGTCATCGCGGTGCCGGCCGGGTTGGTCAGCTTGGCGGTGTAAGTGATCTGGCCGCCTTCCTGGACGCTGCCGGTCGCGGTGAGGCTTACACCGGTGGTATCGAGGTTGCTCGGGTTGTCGGTGACGGTGGTGCTTGGCGTTCCGGCCGTGACCAGTTTCTCGTAGTTGCCGCCGGTGACACCGGTGATGCTGTTGGTCAGCGCAGGGTTGGTGGCGTAGATGTTGTTCGGTGCGACGTAGTCGACCGAGCCGCTGCTGGCGTTGACCGCAATGGTGATGCTCTGGCCGTTGGCCAGGCTGATCACCAGAGGCGAGCCGGTGACCGGAGCAGTGACGGTGGCGGTGTAAGTCACCACGCCGCCCTCGGTCACGCTCGGCGTGGCGGTCAGCGTCACGGTGCTGGTGTCGATGGTATCGGTCACGGCCGTCACGGCTGGCGTGCTGCTGACGTTCAACTTCTCGAAATCACCACCGCTGGTGCCCGTGATGGTCGCGCTGACGTTGCCGCTGTCGACGTACACGGTGTTTTTCGGCGCATCGATGGTCACGCTGCCTTCGGTAGCGTTCTTGGCGATGGAGATGGTCGAGCCGTTGCTCAGCGTCACCGTCATCGCGGTGCCGGCCGGGTTGGTCAGCTTCGCGGTGTAGGTGATCTGGCCGCCTTCCTGGACGGTACCGGTCGCGGTGAGGCTGACACCGGTGGTGTCGAGGTTGTTCGGGTTGTCGTTGACGGTGGTCGACGGGGTGCCCGCAGTCACCAGCTTCTCGTAGTTGCCGCCGGTGACACCGGTGATGCTGTTGGTCAGTGCCGGGTTGGTGGCGTAGATGTTGTTTGGCGCGACGTAGTCCACCGAGCCGCTCGACGCATTGACCGCGATGGTGATCGACTGGCCGTTGGCGAGGCTGATGACCAGCGGCGCGCCGGTGACGGGCGCGCTGACGGTCGCGGTGTAGGTGACGACGCCGCCTTCGGTCACGCTCGGCGTCGCAGTCAGGGTCACGGTCGAAGTATCGATCGTGTCGGTGACGGCGGTTACCGCTGGCGTGCTGCTGACGTTCAACTTCTCGAAATCGCCGCCGCTGGTGCCAGTGATGGTGGCGCTGACGTTGCCGCTGTCGACGTACACGGTGTTTTTCGGGGCGGCGATGGTGATGCTGCCTTCGGTGGCGTCCTTGGCGATGGTGATGGTTTCACCGTTGCTCAGGGTGACCTTCATTTCCGTGCCGGCTGGGTTGGTCAGTTTGGCGGTGTAAGTGATCTGGCCGCCTTCCTGGACGGTGCCGGTGGCGGTCAGCGAGACGCCAGTGGTGTCGAGGTGAGCAGGGTTATCCGTCACGGTGGTGGACGGCGTTCCGGCCGTGACCAGCTTCTCGTAATTGCCGCCAGTAACACCGGTGATGCTGTTGGTCAGCGCTGCGTTGGTGTTGTAGACGTTGTTTGGTGCGACGTAGTCCACCGAGCCGCTGCTGGCGTTGACCGCGATGGTGATCGACTGGCCGTTGGCGAGGCTGATGACCAGTGGTGCGCCAGTTACTGGTGCAGTGACGCTCGCGGTGTAAGTGACGACGCCGCCTTCGGTCACGCTTGGGGTGGCGGTCAGGGTCACGGTCGAAGTATCGATCGTGTCGGTGACGGCGGTTACCGCTGGCGTGCTGCTGACGTTCAACTTCTCGAAATCACCGCCAGTGGTGCCGGTAATGGTGGCGCTAACGTTGCCGCTGTCCACGTACACGGTGTTTTTCGGGGCGGCGATGGTGATGCTGCCTTCGGTGGCGTCCTTGGCGATGGTGATGGTTTCACCGTTGCTCAGGGTCACCTTCATTTCCGTGCCGGCTGGGTTGGTCAGCTTGGCGGTGTAAACAATGCTGCCGCCTTCCTGGACTGAGTCAGTCGCGGACAGGGTCAGGCCAGTGGTATCCAGACGAGCCGGATCGTCGGTGACAACGGTGGTCGGGGTGCCTGCGGTTTCGAGGTGCTCGTAGTTGCCGCCAGTGACGCCGGTGATGCTGTTGGTCAGTGGTGTGTTGGTGTTGAGCACGTTGTTCGGTGCGATGAAATCGACCGAACCGCTGCTTGCGTTGACCGGAATGGTGATGCTTTGGCCGTTAGCCAGAGTAATGACCAGCGGTGCGCCGGTGACTGGAGCCGTTACCGAAGCGGTGTAGGTGACAACTCCGCCTTCTACCGCGCTAGCGGTGGCGGTGAGGGTCACGGTGCTGGTGTCGATGCTGTCGGTAACCGCAGTGACGGCAGCAGTCGGGCTGACTTCGAGGTGCTCGAAGTCGCCACCAGTGGTGCCAGTGATGGTGACGCTGACGCTACCGGCATCCACGTAAACAGTGTCTTTTGGTGCTGCGAAGGTCACGCTGCCTTCGGTCGCATCCTTGGCGATGGTGATGGTCTCACCGTTGCTCAAGGTGATCTTCATCTCGGTGCCAGCCGGGTTGGTCAGCTTGGCGGTGTAGACGATGTTGCCGCCTTCCTGCACAGAGCCGGTGGCGCTGAGGGTCAGGCCGGTGGTGTCCAAACGGGCCGGGTCATCGGTGACGACGGTGGTCGGAGTTCCTGCAGTTTCCAGGTGCTCGTAGTTGCCACCGGTTACGCCAGTAATGCTGTTGGTCAACGGGGTGTTGGTGTTGAGCACGTTGTTCGGTGCGATGAAGTCCACCGAGCCGCTCGAAGCGTTGACCGGGATGGTGATCGATTGACCGTTGGCCAGAGTGATAACCAGTGGAGCGCCGGTTACCGGGGCAGTGACGCTCGCGGTGTAGGTCACTACACCACCCTCGACTGCGCTAGCAGTAGCGGTCAGGGTCACGGTGCTGGTGTCGATGCTGTCGGTGACAGCAGTCACGGCCGCACTCGGGCTGACTTCCAGATGTTCGAAGTCACCGCCGGTGGTGCCGGTGATGGTCACGCTGACACTGCCCGCGTCGACATAAACGGTGTCTTTGGGTGCGGCGAAGGTGACAGAGCCTTCGGTGGCGTTCTTGGCAATGGTGATGGTTTCACCATTGCTCAAGGTGATCTTCATTTCGGTGCCAGCCGGGTTCGTCAGCTTGGCGGTGTAGACGATGTTGCCGCCTTCCTGAACGGTGCCGGTGGCGGACAAGGTCAGACCAGTGGTGTCCAGACGGGCTGGGTCATCGGTCACGACGGTAGTCGGCGTGCCTGCGGTTTCCAGGTGCTCGTAGTTACCGCCGGTGACGGCAGTGATGCTGTTGGTCAGCGGGGTGTTGGTGTTCAGCACGTTGTTCGGTGCGATGAAGTCCACCGAGCCGCTCGAAGCGTTGACCGGGATGGTGATCGATTGACCGTTGGCCAGAGTGATAACCAGTGGAGCGCCGGTTACCGGGGCAGTGACGCTCGCGGTGTAGGTCACCACACCGCCTTCAACCGCGCTAGCGGTGGCGGTCAGGGTCACAGTGCTGGTGTCGATGCTGTCGGTTACAGCAGTCACGGCAGCAGTCGGGCTGACTTCCAGATGTTCGAAGTCACCACCGGTGGTGCCGGTGATAGTCACGCTGACGCTGCCGGCGTCGACATAAACGGTGTCTTTCGGTGCTGCGAAGGTGACAGAACCTTCGGTCGCATCCTTGGCGATGGTGATGGTTTCACCGTTGCTCAAGGTGATCTTCATCTCAGTGCCGGCTGGGTTGGTCAGCTTGGCGGTGTAGACGATGCTGCCGCCTTCCTGGACGGAACCGGTGGCCGAGAGGGTCAGACCGGTGGTGTCCAGACGAGCTGGGTCATCGGTGACGACGGTGGTCGGAGTACCTGCGGTTTCCAGGTGCTCGTAGTTGCCACCAGTTACGCCAGTAATGCTGTTGGTCAGCGGCGTGTTGGTGTTGAGCACGTTGTTCGGAGCGATGAAATCGACCGAACCGCTGCTTGCATTGACCGGAATGGTGATGCTTTGGCCGTTAGCCAGAGTAATGACCAGCGGGGCGCCGGTTACCGGAGCTGTGACGCTCGCGGTGTAAGTGACGACGCCGCCTTCTACCGCGCTGGCAGTCGCCGTCAACGTGACAGTCGACGTGTCGATGCTATCGGTGACAGCAGTGACTGCTGCCGTCGGGCTGACTTCCAGATGTTCGAAGTCACCACCGGTGGTGCCAGTAATGGTTACGCTGACGCTACCCGCGTCGACGTAAACAGTGTCTTTCGGTGCCGCGAAGGTCACGGAGCCTTCAGTGGCATCCTTGGCAATGGTGATGGTTTCACCATTGCTCAAGGTGATCTTCATTTCGGTGCCGGCCGGGTTGGTCAGCTTGGCGGTGTAGACGATGCTGCCACCTTCCTGAACCGAGCCAGTGGCGGACAAGGTCAGGCCGGTGGTGTCCAGGCGAGCCGGATCGTCAGTCACGACGGTGGTCGGGGTGCCGGCGGTTTCCAGCTTCTCGTAGTTGCCGCCGGTGACACCCGTGATGCTGTTGGTCAGCGGCGTGTTGGTGTTCAACACGTTATTCGGGGCGATGAAGTCCACCGAGCCACTCGAAGCGTTGACCGGAATGGTGATCGACTGGCCGTTAGCCAAGCTGATGACCAGTGGTGCGCCGGTAACCAGGGCAGTGACGCTCGCGGTGTAGGTAACGACGCCACCTTCGACCGCGCTAGTAGTAGCGGTGAGGGTCACAGTGCTGGTGTCGATGCTGTCGGTGACAGCAGTCACGGCCGCAGTCGGGCTGACCTCGAGGTGTTCGAAGTCACCGCCGGTAGTGCCAGTGACAGTCACGCTGACGCTGCCGGTATCCACATAAACAGTGTCTTTCGGTGCAGCGAAGGTGACGGAACCTTCGGTCGCATCCTTGGCAATGGTGATGGTCTCACCGTTGCTCAAGGTGATTTTCATCTCGGTGCCAGCTGGATTGGTCAGCTTAGCGGTGTAAACAATGTTGCCGCCTTCCTGGACGGAGCCGGTGGCGCTGAGCGTCAGGCCGGTGGTGTCCAGACGAGCCGGGTCATCGGTCACGACGGTGGTCGGAGTGCCGGCGGTTTCCAAGTGCTCATAGTTGCCACCAGTCACAGCAGTAATGCTGTTGGTCAGCGGCGTATTGGTATTCAACACGTTGTTCGGCGCAATGAAGTCCACCGAACCACTCGAGGCATTAACCGGAATAGTGATCGACTGACCGTTAGCCAGAGTGATGACCAGTGGCGCGCCGGTCACTGGAGCCGTTACCGAAGCGGTGTAAGTGACCACACCACCTTCAACAGCACTGGCAGTCGCCGTCAGAGTAACGGTCGACGTATCAATCGAATCCGTTACAGCAGTAACTGCTGCGGTTGGGCTGACTTCCAGGTGCTCGAAATCACCGCCGGTGGTGCCGGTGATGGTCACGCTGACGCTACCCGCGTCGACGTACACCGTGTCTTTCGGCGCCGCGAAGGTCACGCTGCCTTCAGTCGCATCCTTGGCAATGGTGATGACCTCACCGTTGCTCAAGGTGATCTTCATCTCGGTGCCAGCCGGATTGGTCAGCGTGGCGGTGTAAACGATACTGCCGCCTTCCTGGACGGAACCGGTCGCGGACAAGGTCAGGCCAGTGGTGTCGAGGCGAGCCGGATCATCGGTGACCGTGGTGGTGGTCGTGCCGGTGCCTGCAACGAGGTTTTCGTAGTTGCCACCGCTCACGCCGGTGATGCTGTTGGTCAGCGCCGGGTTGGTGACGGTGACGTTGTTCGGTGCAGTGAAGTCAACCGAGGCCGAGCTCTGGCCGACCGGAATAACGATGGTCTGGCCATTGGCGAGGGTGACGGTGACCGGGGTGCCGGTAACCGGCGCAGTCACGGACGCGGTGTAGGTCACCACGCCGCCTTCGGTCACGCTCGGGGTGGCGGTGAGGGCGACGGTGCTGGTGTCGAATGTGTCGGTCACGCTGGTGACGGCAGGCGTACCACTGACCGCCAGGTTCTCGAAGTTGCCGCCATCGACTTTGTCGACGGTGACACTGATGGTCCCCGCGCTTTTGTAAACGTCGTCCGCCGGGGCGGCGAACGCCACGCTGTTGGTGGTCTGGCCGGCGGCGATGACGATGATCGCGCCGTTGGACAGGGTGACGGTGGTCGCGGTGCCAGCCGGGTTGGTCAGGGTGGCGGTGTAGATGATCTGGCCGCCTTCGGCGACGGTACCGGTGGCGCTGATGCTCAGGCCGGTGGTGTCGGTGCTTTCGGTGACGGTGGTCACCGCCGGGGCAGTATTCGGTACCAGGCTTTCGAAGTCGCCGCCGCTCACACCGGTGATGGTGGTGCTGATCGGCGTCTCGCCCTTGTAGACGTCATTTGGCGCAGTGAACTGTGCGGTGCCGCTGCTGCTGCCGACCGGGATGGTGATCGACAGTCCGTTGGACAGGGTCACAACCACCGGTGCGCCGGTCACCGGCGAGGTGACGCTGGCGGTGTAGGTGATCACGCCGTTTTCGGCCACGCTCGGGCTGGCGCCCAGGCTGACGGTGGTGGTGTCGGTCGAGTCGGTAACGGTGGTCACGGCCGGCGCCGGGTTTGGCACCAGGCTTTCGAAGTTGCCACCGGTCACGCCGGTGATGGTGGTGCTGATCGGCGCGGCGCCGTTGTAGACGTCGTTTGGTGCGGTGAACTGCACGCTGCCGCTGGTGCTGCCGACCGGGATGGTGATGGTCTGACCGGTGGACAGGGTGACGATCACGGGTGCGCCGGTCACCGGCGAGGTGACGCTGGCGGTGTAGGTGATCACGCCGTTTTCGGCAACGCTCGGGTTGGCGCCGAGGGTGACGGTGGTGGTGTCCACGCTGTCGGTGACGGTGGTGACGGCCGGGGTGGTGCTCGGCACCAGGCTTTCGTAGTTACCGCCGGTCACACCGGTGATGGTGGTGCTGATCGGCGTGGCGCCGTTGTAGACGTCGTTCGGCGCGGTGAATTCCACGCTGCCGCTGCTGCTGCCGACCGGAATGGTGATGGTCTGGCCGTTGGACAGGGTGATGACCACAGGCGAACCGGTCACCGGCGCGGTGACGCTGGCGGTGTAGGTGATCACGCCGTTTTCGGCAACGCTGGCGCTGGCGCCCAGGTTGACGGTAGTGGTGTCGATGGCGTCGGTGATGGTGGTGACGGCAGGCGTCGTGCTCGGCTCCAGGTTCTCGAAGTTGCCCCCCGACGCGCCGGTGATGGTCACGCTGACGGTGCTGCCGTTGGCGTACACGTCATTGGCCGGGGTCGGCACTTGCACGGTGCTGGTCACTTCGCCGGCCGCGATGGTGATCACTGCGCCGTTGGACAGGGTGACGGTCACCGGCGTTTGCGCCGGATTGGTCAGGCTGGCGGTGTAGGTGATCACGCCGCCTTCGGTGACGCTGCCGCCCGCGGTCAGATTGAGCGTGGTGGTGTCGAGGGTGTCGACGATCTGGGTGACCGCCGGGGTGGTATTCGGGGTGAGGGTCAGGCCGTCGCCACCGGTGGTGCCGGTGATGGTGGTGGAGATCTGGCGGTCATCCAGGTAGACGTTGTCGCTGGACGGAATCACCACGGTGACATTGCCGGTCAGCTGGCCAGCGGAAATGACGATGACCTGGCCGTTGGACAGGGTCACGCGCAGATCGGAGGTCGGCGCCTGGGTCAGGGTCGCGGTGTAGACGATCGCGCCGCCGGCCTCGGAAACGCTTGGCGTGGCGCTCAGCGTCAGGCTGCTTTCCTGGGTGGTGGCGGTGGCGTCGAGGGCCTGGGTGGTGGTGTCAGGCGCGCCCGTGAAGTCTTCATTCAACGTGGCGGCAAAGTTCAGGCCTTCGGTTTCATAACCAATAACCGGCGCCACGGAACCGGCGGTGGCGTCGAGCATCACCACACTATGGCCACCACCCGCAGCCCCACCGCCCTGGGACTGTGGACCCGCTGCGGTCGCTTCGAGGTCTTGCGTCGGGTCAGCACCGGCGGCGATGGCCTGCTGCAGCTCCTCGACCGAAGGCGCGGCCTGAGCGGCGATCTCCTCGATGTTGGTGGTGCTGTCCGGAGAGTCAGCGCTCCACTGCGTATCACGACCCAGGTCGATGGTGCGCCCGTCGGTCAACTCCAGGGTGATGGCGCCGGAGAGGCCCGTCAAAACCTGGTCGCCGGCAAACAGGCGGTCGCCTTCTACCAGTACACGTTGAACACCTTCAGGGGATACAGCCATTACCTGGCCAATAACACGTTGGACGATGGCGACAACACTGCTCATGACACTCTCCGAACTAACCGTTCTAATGTGGCTTCCATACGCATTGGGCTGTTGTTGCCGCTATCTGCTTGGAATGTTTCGCAAGACGTTCTAACTTACTGTCAAACTTATGGCGCCGAGTTCTTTTTAATTCTTTTGAGTCAAACTATTGACCCGGTGGTCGCCATCCTAAACAATCGGCTTACTAATGTCACATTGATATTTCAACCGGTGAAGCCCTGTTGATCTGTGATGTGGTTCTCATTAGGAAATTTCCGACACGCGGTTTCTTTTTATAGCCATTTTCTGGCGAGATGCCATGTTTTGCGCTGATTTGGGACAAAAAGGTCCCTGGGGAAAATACGAAATGCGTTTGCCCGTCCTGACTGCCGCAGCACTGTTTTTTGGCGCCAATTTTTGTTCCGCACAGACCCTGCCCCAAGCCATGCAACAAGCCCTCGAATCGCACCCGGAAATCCAGGCTGGAGTGAACGGTAGACTCGCGGCCGACAAACAGGTTCGCGTTGCCCAGGGCGGCTACCTGCCCAAGGTCGATGTGCTGGCCGGCTACGGCCGCGAAAGTACCGACAGCACCACCACCCGTGCCGCTGGCGGTAGCGACCACTGGGAAACCCTGAATCGCGGCGAGTCCAGCGTCCGTCTGCGGCAGATGGTGTTCGACGGCTTCGCCACCTCCAACGAAGTGGGTCGCCAGCAGGCCACCGCCAACTCCCGCGCCTATGCGCTGCTGGATTCCTCCGAGCGCACCGGCCTGGCCGTGTCCCGGGTCTATCTCGATGTGCTGATGCGCCGCGACATGGTGCGTCTGTCCGAGGACAACCTGCGCAGCCACGAACGCATTTACGATCAGATCCGCCTGCGCACCTCTCGCGGTGTAGGACGCCAGGCTGACATGGATCAGGCCGAAGCGCGCCTGGCCTCGGCAAAAAACAACCTGCTGACGGAACAAACCAACCTGGCCGATGCACAAACCAATTACCTGAGTGTCGTTGGTCAACTGCCCGATGAACTGAGCCCGCCTCCGCCGTTCATCGACCTGCTGCCAGCGACCCTCGATGAAGCCCGCCATCAAATGGTCGAAAGCAACCCGGCCCTGCGCTCGGCGGAATCGGACATCGCCGCCGCCGACAAGCAATACGAAACTGCCAAATCACGGTTCTACCCGCGCTTCGACGCCGAACTGGGCCGCAGCGCGAACAACAACGTCGACGGCGTGAGCGGACACAACAACGAGTGGCAGGCCATGGTGCGGATGAGCTTCAACCTGTACGACGGCGGTAGCGACAAGGCGGACCTGGAATCCAAGTCCTACATGGCGAGCCAGGCGCTGGATATTCGCAACAATGCCTTGCGTCAGCTCAATGAGGAGTTAGGCTTGGCGTGGAATGCTAAGCAGAACGCCGATGCGCAGGTGCCGATCGCTCAGCAATATGTCCAGCACAGCAGCAACGTGCGGACTGCCTACCAGAGCCAGTTTGGCCTCGGTGAGCGCACACTGCTCGACCTGCTCGACAGCGAGAACGAATTGTTCAGTGCCCAGCGCCGTCTGGCGGAAGTCAAAACCGTTCAACTGTTTACTCAGTACCGGATCAAAGCGACCATTGGTCAGTTACTCAGGAGCCAGGGCGTCGTGGCACCGATGGCAACCGTCGTACAGAACGACATCAAGCCCAGAGTAAACTTGCCCGGGCTCAACTGATTAACGGCCCCCCCTAGCCAGCAAGGAAGTCCGCGTGGATTCATCTGTCAGCAGAAACCTCACCCATGACCCGCGAAGCCTGCACGACGATCCGCTGCTGGACAGCCTGCTGTCGCTCTGCGTGTTGCACCAGAAGCCCGCGAGCCGCGCCATGCTCACCACGGGCCTGCCGCTGCCGGCGCAGCGCCTGAGTCCCGAGCTGCTCTCGCGAGCGGCGGCCCGGGCCGGGCTGCAAGGGCGCCTGTTGCAGCGCAAGCTGGAGCACATCCCGAGCATCGCCATGCCGACCATGCTGCTGCTCAAAGATGGGCGCAGCACCGTCCTGCTCGGCTGGGAGAATGAAAACACCGCGCGCCTGCTGCTCAGTGAGAGCGACGGCGGCGAGGTGCATGTCAGCCGCGAGGCACTGGAAGCGGACTACGCAGGCCGGGTGTTCTTCGCTCAGCCGCAGCACAAGTTCGATGTGAACCACGGCAACCTGATCCCCCGGGCCCGTTCCTGGTTCCGCGACACCCTCAAGCGCTCGCGCTGGCTCTACGCCGACGCCATCGCCGCCAGCCTGATCATCAACATCATCGCCATGGCCGCGCCGCTGTTCGTGATGAACGTCTACGATCGCGTGGTACCGAACCAGGCCACCTCGACCCTGTGGGTGCTGACGATCGGCATCGCCGGTGCGTATGTCTTCGACCTTATCCTCAAGGGCTTGCGCAGCCTCTGCCTCGATCTGGCCGGGAAAAAGACCGACCTGATCATTTCCGCCACGCTGTTCGAACGCATCGTCGGCATGTCGATGAAATACCGCCCGGCGCGGGTCGGCAGCTTTGCGCAGAACATCCACGAGTTTCAGGGGCTGCGCGACTTCCTCGCCTCCTTGACCCTGGCCAGCCTGATCGACCTGCCGTTCACCCTGCTGATCCTGATGGTGATCGGCATTATCGGCGGCCATCTGGTGTGGGTGCCCATCGTCGCCTTCCCGCTGGCCCTCGGCATCGGCTATGCCCTGCAGAGGCCGCTGACGGCGACGCTGGAGCGGACCATGGCCCTGGCCTCCGAGCGCCAGTCGAGCCTGATCGAGACCCTTGCCGGGCTGGATGCGGTCAAGGTCAACAACGCCGAAAGCGAACGCCAGTACATGTGGGAACAGACCATCGGCACCCTCAGCCGCCTTGAACTGCGGGTGAAAGTGCTGTCGGGCCTGGCGATGAATATCACTTTGTTGATCCAGCAACTGGCCGGGGTCGCGATGATCTGCTTCGGTGTCTACCAGATCATGGCCGGCAACCTCAGCATGGGCGGCCTGATCGCCTGCTACATGCTCAGCGGCCGGGCCCTCGGCCCGCTGGGCCAACTGGCCGGCCTGCTGACCCGCTACCAGCAGGCCAAGGTGACCATGGTGTCCACCGACCAGATGATGGAGCTGCCGCAGGAGCGCAATTTCGAAGAGCGCCCGCTGAGCCGTCAGGTCCTGCAGGGTGCCCTGGAATTCCGTGGTGTCGACTTCACCTACCCGAACCAGCAGAACCCCGCGCTGAAGAACATCAGCATGGCTATCCGTCCGGGCGAGAAGGTCGGCATTATCGGCCGCAGCGGCTCGGGCAAAAGCTCACTGGCCAAGCTGGTGGTGGGCCTGTACGAGGCCGACGCCGGCTCGCTGCTGGTGGACGGCGTGGATATTCGCCAGATCGACGTCAGCGAACTGCGCCACAACCTCGGCTATGTGCCGCAGGACATTCAACTGCTGGCCGGCACCCTGCGTGACAACCTGGTCAGCGGGGCGCGCTACGTCGAAGACGAGATGGTCTTGCAGGCCGCTGAGCTGGCCGGCGTGCACGAGTTCGCCCGGCTTCACCCGCAGGGTTATGAATTGCAGGTCGGCGAACGCGGCCAGAACCTTTCCGGCGGTCAGCGGCAGAACGTGGCCCTGGCCCGCGCGCTGCTGCTCAATCCGCAGATCCTGCTGCTCGACGAACCTACCGCGGCCATGGACAACACCGGTGAAGAGCGCCTCAAGCAGCGCCTGCAAGCGGTTATCGAACACAAGACGGTGGTGCTGGTGACACACCGCGCCTCGTTGCTGTCGCTGGTGGACCGGTTGATCGTCATCGACCGCGGGCAGATCGTCGCCGACGGCCCGAAAGCCGCCGTCATGGATGCGCTCAAGAAGGGGCAGATCAGTGTTGCTTAAGTCAGGAGTTGGGCGGTTCAAGGATGTCTTGCGCGGCTATTTCAAGGGTTCGCAATCGTTCGGCGGCGAGCCGCTGCCGGAGGTCAACAAGGCGCTGGTGGAAGATGCGCCGCGCATCGTCCGGCTGACCATCTGGGGCATCATCGCCTTCTTCCTGTTCCTGGTGCTGTGGGCCAACTTCGCCGTGCTGGACGAAGTCACCCGTGGTGACGGCAAGGCCATCCCGTCCTCGAAACTGCAAAAAATCCAGAACCTGGAAGGCGGTATCGTCGCGCAGATTTACGTCCATGAAGGCCAGGTGGTCGAGTCCGGGGCGCCGTTGCTGCGGCTGGACGACACCCGCTTCGTCTCCAACGTCGGCGAGACCGAGGCCGACCGCGTGGGCCTGTCCCTGCGGGTCGAGCGCCTGAGCGCCGAGGCCGAGGACCGGCCGCTGAACATCGACGCCGAACTGCGCAAAGCCGCGCCGAGCCAGGCGTCCAGCGAAGAATCCCTGTACCAGAGCCGGCGCCAGCAATTGCAGGACGAAGTCGGCGGCCTGCAGGAGCAATTGGTGCAGCGTCAGCAGGAACTGCGCGAGTTCTCCTCCAAGCAGGCGCAGTACCGCAACAGCCTGCAACTGCTGCGCCAGGAGATCGGCATGTCCGAGCCGCTGGTGGCGCAGGGCGCGGTGTCTCCGGTGGAAGTGCTGCGGCTCAAGCGCGCCGAAGTGGAAAACCGTGGCCAGCTCGATGCGACGTCCCTGGCGATCCCGCGGGCCGAGTCGGCGATCAAGGAAGTCGAGCGCAAGATCGACGAAACCCGTGGCAAGTTCCGCAGTGACGCGCTCACCCAGCTCAACGAGGCGCGCACCGACCTGAACAAAACCCAGGCCACCGGCAAGGCGCTGGAAGACCGGGTCAGCCGCACGCTGGTCACCTCGCCGGTGCGGGGCATCGTCAAGCAGGTGCTGGTCAACACCATCGGCGGCGTGATCCAGCCGGGCAGCGACCTGGTGGAGATCGTGCCGCTGGACGACACCTTGCTGGTGGAAGCACGGATCCGTCCGCAGGACATCGCCTTCCTGCACCCGGGCCAGGAAGCCATGGTCAAGTTCACCGCCTATGACTTCACCATCTACGGCGGCCTGAAGGCCAAGCTGGAGCAGATCGGTGCCGACACCATCACCGATGAAGAGGGCAACACCTTCTACCTGATCAAGCTGCGCACCGACCGCAGCCACCTGGGCACGGACGAGAAGCCGCTGCTGATCATCCCAGGCATGGTGGCTTCGGTGGATATCATCACCGGCAAGAAGAGCGTGCTGAGTTACCTGCTCAAGCCGATTATCCGGGCGCGGGCGGAGGCTCTTCGGGAGCGGTGATCAAGGTTTAACGTCCCGGCCATGAAAAAGCCCGCCGCCACATCACTGTGGCGGCGGGCTTTTTACATCCGGGCCGAGGGGCTCGGTCAGAGGAAGGTGACCTGGCCGCCTTCCAGTGATTTGACCCGGGCCAGCGATTCAACGCGGTAACCCTGGCTGTCCAGCTCGGCGCGGCCGCCCTGGAACGACTTCTCGATGACGATGCCCAGGCCGGCAACGGTCGCGCCCGCCTGCTTGATGATCGAGATCAGCGCCTGCGACGCCTTGCCGTTGGCCAGGAAGTCGTCGATGACCAGTACGCGGTCGCTGCTGTTGAGGTGACGCGGCGAGATGGCCACGGTGTTCTCGGTCTGCTTGGTGAAGGAATACACCGAGGCGGTCAGCAGGTTTTCAGTCAGGGTCAGGGACTGGTGCTTGCGCGCGAACAGCACCGGCACGCCGAGCTTCAGGCCGGTCATCACCGCCGGGGCGATGCCCGACGCTTCGATGGTGACGATCTTGGTCACGCCGGAGTCGGCGAACAGACGGGCGAACTCATCACCGATCAGTTGCATCAGCGCAGGGTCGATCTGATGGTTGAGAAACGCATCGACTTTCAGTACCTGGTCGGAAAGCACGATGCCTTCTTCGCGAATCTTCTGGTGCAGTGCTTCCACTGGTGTTTCCTCGGATGTAAGCAAAAGGCCCCGGCAATGAGCCAGGGCGATTAAAGGGGTGATTATCTACCGTTTGAGCATGGCACGGATATCGGCCAATGCCGTATTGCCTCGCGCTGCCTTGACCTCGGTGGGTGCGTCGTCCAGGCCTTCCCAGGCCAGATCGTCGGCCGGCAGCTCATCCAGGAAGCGGCTCGGCGAACAATCGATGATCTCGCCGTACTGCTTGCGCTTGGCGGCGAAGGTGAAGGCCAGGGTCTGGCGAGCCCGGGTAATGCCGACATACGCCAGGCGGCGTTCTTCCTCGATGGTGTCGGCTTCGATGCTGGAGCGGTGCGGAAGAATCTCCTCCTCCATGCCCATGATGAACACGTAGGGAAATTCCAGGCCCTTGGACGCGTGCAACGTCATCATCTGCACGCCCTCGGCGCCGTCCTCTTCTTCCTGCTGGCGCTCCAGCATGTCGCGTAGCACCAGCTTGCCGATGGCGTCCTCGATGGTCATGTCGCCGTCTTCGTCCTTCTCCAGCGTGCTTTTCAGCGCGTCGATCAGGAACCAGACGTTGCCCATGCGGAAGTCCGCGGCCTTGTCGCTGGAACTGTTGGTGCGAATCCAGTTTTCGTAATCGATGTCCATCACCATGCTGCGCAGCGCGGCGATCGGGTCTTCCAGCGCCACCTGCTCGCGGACCTTGTCCATCCAGGTCTTGAAGCGGTGCAGGCGGTCGGTGAAACGGGTGTCGAGGTGCTCGCGCAGGCCCAGCTCTTCGCTGGCGGCGTACATCGAAATCTTGCGCTCGGTGGCGTAGTTGCCGAGCTTTTCCAGGGTGGTCGAGCCGATTTCCCGGCGCGGCACGTTGATTACCCGAAGGTAGGCGTTGTCGTCGTCCGGGTTCACCAGCAGGCGGAAGTAGGCCATCAGGTCCTTCACTTCCTGGCGGCCGAAGAAGCTGTTGCCGCCGGACAGGCGGTACGGCACCTGATGGTGCTGCAGCTTCAGCTCGATCAGCTTGGCCTGGTAGTTGCCGCGGTAGAGGATGGCGAAATCGCTGTACGGGCGGTCGGTGCGCAGGTGCAGGCTGAGGATTTCCATGGCCACCCGCTCGGCCTCGGCTTCCTCGTTCTTGCAGCGGATCACGCGGATCTCGTCACCGTGGCCCATCTCGCTCCACAACTGCTTCTCGAACGCGTGCGGGTTGTTGGCGATCAGCACGTTGGCGCAGCGCAGGATGCGGCTGGTGGAGCGGTAGTTCTGCTCCAGCATGACCACTTTGAGCGACGGGTAGTCGTCCTTGAGCAGCATCAGGTTTTCCGGCCGCGCGCCGCGCCAGGCGTAGATCGACTGGTCGTCGTCGCCCACCACGGTGAACTGGTTGCGCGTGCCGATCAGCATTTTCACCAGCAGGTACTGGCTGGCGTTGGTGTCCTGGTATTCGTCCACCAGCAGGTAACGCACGCGGTTCTGCCACTTTTCGAGGATGTCGGCGTGCTCTTCGAAGAGTTTCACCGGCAGCAGGATCAGGTCGTCGAAGTCCACCGCGTTGAACGCCTTCAGTGTGCGCTGGTAGTGGGCGTAGACGATGGCGGCGGTCTGTTCCTTGGGGTTGCGGGCTTTTTCCAGGGCTTCGGGCGGCAGGATCAGGTCGTTTTTCCAGGCGCCGATCATGTTCTTGATCTCGTCGACGCCGTCGTCCCCGGAGTATTCCTTCTGCATGATGTCGGTCATCAGGGCTTTCACGTCGGTTTCGTCGAAGATCGAGAAACCGGGCTTGTAGCCCAGCCGCTGGTGTTCCTTGCGGATGATGTTCAGGCCGAGGTTGTGGAAGGTCGACACCGTCAGGCCGCGGCCCTCGCCCTTGCGCAGCAGGGTGCCGACCCGCTCTTTCATCTCCCGCGCGGCCTTGTTGGTGAAGGTCATGGCCACGATGTACTGGGCGCGAATCCCGCACTGCTGGATCAGGTAGGCGATCTTGCGGGTGATCACGCTGGTCTTGCCGGAGCCCGCGCCGGCAAGTACCAGAAGCGGGCCGCCGACGTAGTTCACGGCTTCTTGCTGCCGGGGATTGAGTCGGGACATGACGTAAACCGGGGGTGGTTGAAAAATAGCCGCGCAGTTTAACAGGGGATCGTCGCCATGGCGCGACCGTCTGACAGTGTGACGCAGCACAATATCCAGATTTGCCGGCTTTGCTACTTTCCATCAGGATGCGTGCCCGGATTGAACGGTTTTCCAGAAACGGCAACGCCGTGCTCCAAGTGAAAATCATTTACATTAGTGCGTGGTGTCGTTTTCCTATCATTCAGCGTCAATGACTGCGTCCGCGTGCTAACTAAGGAGAGAGCTTGTCTACGCCTGCCGAACCGTTGCGTTTGCTGCTGCTGGCCGAAGAGCCCGAATGGGCCGTCGCCCTTGGTGAATCGCTGTTGCCGTTGGCGGGCGCCGCGGTATTGCTGACGGCGCCGAGCTGGGAGTCGGTGGACAGCCTGTTCGCCCGCGACCGCAACGCCGTCGTCCTGGCCACGCCGGGTCGCCAGCCGGCGCCGGGCCGCTGCGACCTGCCGATGGTGCTGCTGCTGGACGCCGAACCGGCCAGTGCGCCGCCCGGCGTCAGCGACTGGCTGGTGCGCGGACAATTGGGCAGCGACACCGTGCGCCGCTGCCTGCGCCATGTGCGCGAGCGCGGTGTGCTGGAAAACACCCTGCAACGCCTCGCCGAGCAAGACCCACTGACCGGCATCGCCAACCGCCAGGGCTTCCAGACCCTGCTGGCGGCACGCCTGGCCGAGAACGAAGGCCGTGGCGTTGCCCTTGGCCACCTCGACCTCGACAACTTCCGCCATGCCAACGACGCCCTCGGCCACCAGGGCGGCGACCGCCTGATCCTGCAGGTGGTGGGCCGGCTCAAGAGCCAACTGGAAGCCGGTGACCGCCTTGCCCGCCTGGGCAGCGATGAATTCGCCCTGCTGATCGACACCCGCCGCGAGCCGCAACGCGCCGAGTGGATGGCCGAACGCATCGTCGAAGCCCTCGCCGAACCCTACTGGATCGACGGTGAAAGCCTGCTGGTCGGCTGCAGCCTGGGCGTCGCCCACGCCCGCGCGCTGGCCGGTGCCGACCCGCTGATGTGGCACGCGCACATCGCCATGCAGCAGGCCAAGAGCACCCACGGCTGCACCTTCCACATCTTCGACGAACGCATCAACCAGAACGCCCGCAGCATGGCCGACCTGGAAAGCGAGCTGCGCCGCGCCCTGCGCCGCGACGAACTGGAACTGCACTACCAACCGCGCCTTGACCTGAGCGAAGGCCGCATCGTCGGCCTCGAAGCCCTGGTTCGCTGGCGCCATGCCGAGCGCGGCCTGCTGCCGCCGAGCGAGTTCGTCCCGCTGGCCGAGCAGAGCGGGCTGATCGTGCCGCTGGGTTACTGGGTGATCTCCCGTGCGTTGCGCGATGTCCAGGTTTTGCGCGAGCGCGGGCTGGCGCCGCTGCACATGGCGGTGAACCTGTCGTTCCGCCAGTTCCAGGACAGCCAGTTGCTGGCGACCCTGAGCCGCTTGATCGTGCAGCACGGCGTCGATGCGCGCTGGCTGGAATTCGAACTGACCGAAACCGCGGTCATGCGCCGCAATGACCTGGTCAAACAGACCATGGACGCCCTCGGGCGGCTGGGCGTGCGTTTCTCGCTGGACGACTTCGGCACCGGCTTCTCGTCGTTCGTGCACCTCAACAGCCTGCCGATTGCCCTGCTCAAGGTCGATCGCAGCTTTGTCGCCGGCATGGAACAACGTGAAGAAAACCGCAAGCTGGTCCACGCCATGATCAACCTGGCGCACAACCTTCACCTCGAAGTGGTGGCCGAGGGTGTGGAAACCGTCGAGCAATTGGAGCTGTTGCGCAGTTTCGGCTGCGATCAGGTGCAGGGTTACCTGATCAGCAAGCCGCTGGCGATCGAGCCGCTGGTGGAGTTTTTGCTGGCGAATGCGGCGCAGCGGCCGGTGGCGTTGTAATCAACGCGGAGGCCAAAAGGCGCCAGTCAGCAGACCTGAGAATGGCGATCAGGCGCTAGCCGACAGTTTTTCAGCGCTCTCAAGATCGAGCGCCGCCCGGGCGGCGCATCGCGAGCAAGCTCGCTCCTACAGACAGAGGTTTGCAACGTGCCTATGTCTGTCAGGCCATGGTTGGCAGCCTTGTTTGTACGACGCGGTATCGAGTCGACCTCAACAGCTTCCCCGCGACTCATCGCCAAACGCCAAGGGCGGACAACACCTCTCTGGCAGGCCATGGCACGTTGCAACAAATGTAGGAGCGAGCTTGTCGGGGCGCCGAACCGTCGCGATGCGCCGCGCGGGCGGCGCTCGATCTTGATAGCGCTGAAGAACTATCGGCTAGCACCTGGTGAACCTGCGAGGATGTAGGTACCCCAGCAGCGATATCAAGGCCGAACAGGCATTCCCACACCCGCCCCGCCCATCATCCGCTTCATCCGCCATTCAAACGCCCACGTCAGGCAAATCGCCGCGCACGCCAGTCCCAGCGCCAGTCCCCACCACACCCCGACCGCGCCCATGCCCAACGGGAACGCCATGATCCACGCCGCTGGCGCACCAATCAGCCAGTAGCAGCACAGGCCGACCAGGAAGGTGGTCTTGGCGTCCTTGAGGCCGCGGATCGAGCCCATGGCGATGGTCTGGATGCCGTCGAACAGCTCGAACCACGCCGCCACCATCAACAGGCTCACCGCAAGCTGAATCACGCCGGTGAAGGCCGGGTTGTCGCGGTCGAGGAACAGGTTCACCAGCGGCTCCGGCACCAGCCAGAACAACACCGAGAAGCCCAGCATCAGCGCCGCGCCAAAACCGATGCCGATCCGCCCGGCATGCCGCGCCGCCAGCAGGCGATCAGCGCCGTAATGCAGGCCGACGCGCATGGTCACCGCATACGACAACCCCGCCGGCACCATGAACGCGGTCGAGACGATCTGCAGGGCAATCTGGTGCGCCGCCAGTTCGGTGCTGCCCATGGTGCCCATGCACAGCGCCGCGAAGGCGAACAGCCCGACCTCCACGGTGTAGGTGCCGCCAATCGGCAGGCCCAGCCGCCACAACTCGCGCAGGGCCGGCAGCGACGGCCGCGAAAGCTGCTTGCGAATCGGGTAGGGCGCGTAGGCCGGGTGCTTGCGGATATACAGCGCCAGGGCCACCGCCATGCAATTGGCGACGATCGCGGTGACCAGGCCGATGCCCATCAGGCCAAGTCTGGGCAAACCGAACATGCCTTCGATCAGCGCATAGTTGAGCAGGAAATTGAGCACCGTCCCCACCACGCTGATGACCATCACCGGCGACGAGCGCCCCAGCGCGCTGGTGAAACCGCGCAGCGCCATGAACGTCAGGTAGCCGGGCAGGGCGAACGGCAGCAACAGCAGGAACTGGCTGGCGTTTTCGACGTTGCCGGGCGTCTGCCCCAGCAGCAGGAGCACCGGCGACAGGTTCCACAGCACCAGCGCCGCCACCACCGCCATCACCCAGCCCAGCCACAGCCCGGCCTGGGTCAGGCGGGTGGCGCCGTCGGTGTCGCCGGCGCCGTGGCGGATCGCGACCAGGGTGCCCACCGCGGCAATCACGCCGAGGCAGAAAATCGACACGAACGAATAGCTCGCCGCGCCCAGCCCGCCGCCGGCCAGGGCTTCGGGGCTGATCCTGGCCATCATGAAGGTGTCGGTGAGCAGCATCAGCATGTGCGCCAACTGCGAGGCAATCAGCGGCCCCGCGAGCCGCAGAAGTGCCTTGAGTTCATGAGTCGACGCGGCCTGCATGATCGGTGTCCTTGCCTGAAGAAGAGAGAAGCCAGCAATTTTCGGCCTTTGCAGCGCGGCGCACAAAAGGATAAAAACGATCACTGGCATGATTAAAACTCATGCGAAGATGCGCGCCAGGAGGTTCGCCCATGTCCCAACGTCTTCCCCCGCTGTACGCGCTGCGCGCCTTCGAGGCGGCGGCGCGGCACAGCTCGTTCACCCGCGCGGCGGATGAGTTGAACGTCACCCAGAGCGCGGTGAGCCGGCATATCCGCACGCTTGAAGAACACTTCGCCTGTCGCCTGTTCGTCCGCAACGGTCGCAGCCTGCAACTCAGCGAAGCGGCGCGGCTGTTGCTGCCAGGCGTGCGCGAAGGCTTCGCCGCGCTGGAGCGCGCCTGCAGCACCCTGCGCAGCGAAGACGGCGTATTGCGCATGAAGGCGCCCTCGACCCTGACCATGCGCTGGCTGCTGGCGCGGCTGAGCCGCTTCCGCCATCTGCAACCCGGCAACGAGGTGCAACTGACCAGCGCCTGGATGGATGTCGACCATGTGGACTTCAACCAGGAGCCGTTCGACTGCGCGGTGCTGCTGGGCGACGGGCACTTTCCGCCGGACTGGGAAGTCAGCCGGCTGTTCGCCGAACTGCTGGTGCCGGTGGGTGCGCCCGAGTTGCTGAAAGAGGGCCCGTGGACCGTGGAGCGCCTGGCCGCCTGCGAGCTGCTGCACCCGACCCCGGACAAGCGCGACTGGCGCACCTGGCTGGCGCGCATGGGCCTGACCGAGCAGATTTCGCTCAAGGGCGGCCAGGTGTTCGACACCCTGGAGCTGGGCATGATCGCCGCGGCGCGGGGCTACGGCGTGTCGATGGGCGATCTGCTGATGGTCGCCGAGGACGTCGCCCAGGGCCGGCTCAGCCTGCCGTGGCCGTCGGCGGTGGCCAGCGGCCTGGATTACTTTCTGGTCTGGCCGCGCACCCGCCCCGGCGGCGAGCGCCTGCGCCGCCTGAGTGATTTCCTGCAGGGCGAAGCCCGGGCCATGCAGTTGCCAGAAGTGGAAATGCTGCAGGCAAATGAGCTCAACGGCAGCGAATGATCGTTTGCGCTGAATATCCGGGCGGGGCACTCAAGTAATCCGCTAAAAAGCCGAATCTAAAGGGCGAGGGCCTCAGGAGAAAGGCCCGGTCTTTTTATGCCGACGGTGCAGCGATCACGATGATCCCTGCCGGATTGCCAGGAGTTTTCATGTCTCGACCTCGCGCCCGAATTGCCTCGCAGCTCGGTATCGCCCTTGCCGCCGTGCTGGCCGTGGTGATTACCGGCAGCACCCTGTTCGCCCTGCGCTCCCTCGACCACGCCAACCTGATCACCCGTCAGGAACACTTGGCCAGCGAAGCGCGGTTGTTGGCCGACCAGCTCAACACCTTCCACAGCACCCTGCGTGAAAGCACCCAGCGCCTCGCCGGCCTGTTCGAACAGCGCTTCAAGAGCGGCCTCAGCGTGCAGGCCGGTACGTCGATTCCGGTGGCCGGGGTCGCGACGCCGGGCCTGTTCCTCGACGGTCAGGCGCTGAATAACGACTTCAGCGAAGTGGACGAATTCCGCAACCTGACCGCCGGCGCCGCCACCGTGTTCGTGCGCAGCGGCGACGACTTCGTGCGCATCAGCACCTCGCTGACCAAGCAGGACGGCAGCCGCGCCATCGGCACCCTGCTGGACCGCCAGCACCCGGCCTACGCCCGCCTCATGGCCGGGCAAGCCTACGTCGGCCGCGCGCTGCTGTTCGAGCGCTCGTACATGACCCAGTACACCCCGGTGCGCGACAGCGCCGGGCAAGTGATCGCCGTGCTGTTTGTCGGCTTCGACTACACGGACGCGCAGAACGCCCAGTTCGCCAACCTCAAGCGCTTCCGCATCGGCCAGACCGGCTCGCTGGCGCTGCTCGACGATCAGCAGCGCTGGCTGGTGGCGCCGGCCGGGGCGACCGCCAACGAGTCGGCCGCGCAACTGGGCGATGTGGTCGCACACCCTGGCGAGGGGCGCTTCTGGAATGACGGCAGCGAGGCGCTGTACAGCGTTGCCGCGCCGTTCGCCGATGGCCCGTGGACCGTGCTGGCGAGCATGCCCGAGGCGGAAATTCGCGCGGTGACCTGGAGCGTCGGCATACGCCTGGCCATCGGCAGCCTGCTGTCGATGCTGCTGGCGGTGGGCGCCACGCTCTGGCTGCTGCGGCGCAAGCTGCGCCCGCTGAGCGATCTGGTGCATCAGGCCGAAGCCCTCGGCGATGGCGATCTGAATGTGCGTTTGAAGGTGACTAGCCAGGATGAAATCGGCCAGCTCGCGCAGAGCTTCAACCAGATGGGCGAAGCGCTGGCGAGCATGGTTCTGCGGATTCGCGAGGCCGCGCAGCAGGTCGGCAACCGTGCCCACGCCCTGGCCGATTTGTCGTCCGGCGCCTGCGACGGCATGGAACAGCAGTCCGGCGAGATCAACAGCATGGCCGGCGCGGTGGAAGAGTTCAGCGCCACCTCGATGAACATCGCCGACAGCATGGGCAGCACTGAGCGCATGGCTCAGGACAACGCCCAGCAGACCCGCATCGGTCGTTCATCGATGGAGGACGCTTCGTCGTCCCTGCAACAGATTGCCGGCGCGTTGGGTGACACCGCCAAGGTCATCGACATCCTCGGCGCCCGCTCCCAGGAAATCGGCGGCATTGTCGGGGTGATCACCTCGATTGCCGAACAGACCAACCTGTTGGCGCTCAATGCCGCCATCGAAGCCGCGCGGGCTGGCGAGCAGGGCCGCGGCTTTGCCGTGGTTGCCGACGAAGTGCGCAGCCTCGCGGCGCGCACCCGCAAGGCCACCGATGAAATCTCGGTGATGATCGACAGCGTGCAACAGCAGACTGGCAACGCCATCAGCACCATGGAGCAGGGCAATCGCCTGATGCAGGAAGGTCTGGAACGGAATGTCCGGGTGGCCGAGGCGCTGATGCGAATCGACGAGCAGAGCCGCAGTGCCGGCGAGCAATTCGCCGCCATCACCACCGCAACCCAGGAACAGAGCGCCACGGCCACGTTGCTCAGCAGCAACCTGCAGAGCATTGCGCTGGCCAACAGTGAACAGCGGGAAGTGGCGAGCAACCTTGCGGCGACGGCGCGCGAGCTGGAGGGTTTGGCGGGGCAGTTGCGGGAGGAAGTGGGGCGGTTTCGGGTCGGGCGTTGACTAGAGATTGGGGCCACTTCGTGCCCCTTCGCGAGCAAGCTCGCTCCTACAGGGTTTTGATCCGGTGTGCGCCGGTGACCTGTAGGAGCGAGCTTGCTCGCGAAGCACTTCAGACATGCAACATCAACGCCTCAGCACAAGCCGCAAGCGACCGCCGCTCACTCTCCGCATACAACTCCAGTTCGTCCTGCACCCGCCGCCCCAGCGCGTCCTCGAACGCGTCGCGGTTGGCATTGCTGCCATATTCCGCCTGACCGTCATCCCCAAGGTTGGACTGGAAGATCCCCGCCGCGCTGACCGGCAGAAAGTCCTCGTACACCAGCGCCTCATAGTGGATATGCCCGGCCTCGATCAGCGCCTCCAGGCCGGTCGGCCGCTGCGCTGAATCCCGCGCGGCGAGGCCCTTTTCCGTCGGGAAATAACGGAAATACGCCAGGCCCTGCTCGCGCATCTGCCGCAGGTCGTCCGGGAACGCGCGGAACTGCTCGGCCAGCAGGCTCATGTAGCGGTTGGCATTGCTTTCGGCCGGCGCGCCGCCCAAGGCGTCGCGGGTGGCGTCGAGCAGTTGGTCGTAGAGCTGGCGCCCTTTCGGCGTCAGCGCCGCGCCGCGCTGTTCGATTTCTCCGAAGCGCGCGGTGTGGCTGCCCTCGGCGTCACTGAAGGCGATGGTCTCCTGCAACGCCTTGAAGCTGGTCTGCCGCAGCAGGATCGGATGGCGCCGGGTGGGCGGGCCTTCGATCACCGCCTTGGGCGGAATCCCCGCGGCCGGCATGCCGAGCTGGATCGCGTCGATATCCAGGGTGCGCGGGGTCAGGTGATTGATATGCGGGCCTTTGAACGCCACCACATCGGCGATCAAACGGTGCTGGTCGTGCAGTTGCGTGTACTGCTCGGCGGTCACCGTCGCCTCATGGTGCCAGCGGAAGGTGTGCAGGGCTTCGTTGACGAACGCGCTGGCATCCTCGTCATTAAGGCCGCCATCGCGCTCGCTTTGTTCGATCAGTTGCAGCGCGCGCGGGGTGAAGATCTGCCGCTGTTCGAGGATCGAGCGGGCCAGCTCGCGCAGGGCCGGATCGTCGATCAGTTCCAGGCGCAGCAGCGAGGTGAAGACCCGGAACGGGCTGATATGCAGCGACTGTTCATGCACCGGGCGAAACGCCGTGGAATGCACCGGCACGCCCGCCGGGCTGAGGTCGTAATAACCCACGGGCTGCATGCCCATGACCGCGAACAGGCGGCCGATGGTGGCCAACTCTTCCGCCGTGCCGACGCGGATGGCGCCGTGGCGCTCCTGGTCGAGGCGTTCGATTTCGCCGGTCCAGCGCAGGGCCTCGGCGACTTCCGGCCGGCTGGCCATCACCTGTCGATTGACCTCGCTCACCAGCGTCAGCAGCGTGCCGTAGAGCGGGACTTCCTGCTTGTACATAAGCGACATGGCGGTGGAGAACCGTGCGCGGATGTGGTCCGGGCTGACGAAATCTTGAGCGGGCATCGCAAGCTTCCTGGTGAGTAATCGGGGCACTGATACATGAAAGCGAGGAATGCTGTTCGACTTCAAGCGAAAAAAAGTCGAGCAGTCATTCCGTCAATTCAGGACCTATCGTTCGCGACTTGCTGATTGATCCAGTCCACCAGGCAGCGCACCTTCGGCACCTCGGCGGCGTGCTCGGAAAACGCCAGGAAGTGCGCGCCGTTGCTACGCATGCGATGCGGCCACGCCACCACCAGTTTGCCCTCGGCCAACTCGGTCTGCGCCAGGTAACTCGGCACCAGCGCCACGCCGCAGCCGGCCTGGGCGGCGCTCAGGCACATATGAAAGGTGTCGAAGCGCGGGCCGTGATAGCTGTTGGCCGAGTGCAGGCCCTGTTCGAGAAACCATTCGTGCCAGGCTTCCGGGCGGGTGGTGCTTTGCAGCAGCACCAGGTCGCCCAGCTCGCTGGCGTCATTTAGCGTGCGGCCCTGCAACAGCTCCGGCGCGCACACCGGCAGCACGTCCTCGCCGAACAGCTCGATGCAGGTCGCCCCCGGCCAGGTGCCCTGGCCATAGAAAAACACCACGTCGGCCTTGGCCTGGAGCAGGGCGAAGGGCTCCATTTCATTGCGGATATCCAGGTGGATGTTCGGGTGGCGCTTGCCGAAGCCCTTCAGGTGCGGGATCAGCCAGCGCACGCCGAAGCTGGGCTGGGTGGCGACCTTGAGCACTTCGGTCTGCTCGCCGTACGACAGGATGTAGCGGCTGGACATGTCCACCTGGGTGAGGATCTTGTTCACCTCCGCCAGGTACAACGCGCCGGCCGGCGTCAGTTGCAGGCGCCGGCGGATACGCAGGAACAGATGATGGCGGAGCATTTCTTCCAGTTGCGCCACCTGCTTGCTCACCGCGCTCTGGGTCAGGTGCAGTTCCTCGGCGGCGCGGGTGAAGCTCAGGTGCCGGGCGGCGGCTTCGAAGCACTGCAAGGCGGCCATCGATGGCACCAGACGTTTGGACATGGCAGCGGCTCCTGGCCGAAAGGTCATTACCTGGCGGAATGATGTACGGAATAAAGGTCGTTTGTTGCGCCAGAGTGATCGGATTAATACTGATCCCCACAACGATTACAACCTCTCACCGCCTTGCAGGAGAACAACATGGTTGATGGATTGCTTGACCGCCTGGGTGTCCCGGCCAGCGCCTATACCCACGGCAACCATCCGGTTCACACCCCCATCGACGGCAGCGTGATCGCCTCGGTGCACCTGGAGCCGGCCGCCGCGGTCAGCGCAAAGATCGACCAGGCCCAGCAGGCCTTCCTGGCCTGGCGCAATGTGCCGGCGCCGCGTCGCGGTGAGCTGGTGCGCCTGTTTGGTGAAATCCTCCGCGAGTACAAGGCGCAACTGGGCGAACTGGTGTCGGTGGAAGCCGGCAAGATCACCCAGGAAGGCCTGGGCGAAGTGCAGGAAATGATCGACATCTGCGACTTCGCCGTCGGCCTGTCGCGCCAGCTCTACGGCCTGACCATCGCCTCCGAGCGTTCGGGCCACCACATGCGTGAGAGCTGGCATCCGCTGGGCGTGGTGGGGGTGATCAGCGCCTTCAACTTCCCGGTCGCGGTCTGGGCCTGGAACACCACCCTGGCGCTGGTCTGCGGCAACGCCGTGGTCTGGAAGCCTTCCGAGAAAACCCCGCTGACCGCGCTGGCCTGCCAGGCGCTGTTCGAAAAAGCCCTGGCCGCCTTCGGCGATGCGCCGCAAGGCCTGAGCCAGGTGATCATCGGTGACCGCGACGCTGGCCAGGCGCTGGTGGACGACCCGCGCGTGCCGCTGGTCAGCGCCACCGGCAGCACCCGCATGGGCCGCGAAGTCGGGCCGCGAGTGGCGGCGCGTTTTGGTCGCAGCATCCTCGAACTGGGCGGCAACAACGCCATGATCCTCGCCCCCAGCGCCGACCTCGACCTCGCCGTGCGCGCCGTGCTGTTCAGCGCCGTCGGCACCGCTGGCCAGCGCTGCACCACCCTGCGCCGGGTGATCGTGCACCGCTCGGTCAAGGATGAAGTGGTGGCGCGGGTCAAATCCGCCTACGGCAAAGTGCGTATCGGTGATCCGCGCGAAGGCAACCTGATTGGCCCGCTGATCGACAAGGCGTCGTTCCAGTCCATGCAGGACGCCCTGGCCCGCGCCCGTGATGAAGGCGGCCAGGTGTTCGGCGGCGAGCGTCAACTGGCCGAGCAGTATCCGAATGCCTATTACGTGGCGCCGGCGATTGTCGAAATGCCGGGGCAGACCGAGGTGGTGCGCCATGAAACCTTCGCGCCGATTCTCTATGTGCTGACCTACGATGACTTCGACGAAGCCCTGCGCCTGAACAACGAAGTGCCACAGGGGCTTTCGTCCTGCATCTTCACCACTGATTTGCGCGAGGCCGAGCGTTTCCAGAGTGCCGCGGGCAGCGACTGCGGGATTGCCAACGTCAACATCGGCACCAGCGGTGCGGAGATTGGCGGGGCGTTTGGTGGTGAGAAGGAAACTGGCGGTGGTCGTGAGTCGGGGTCGGATAGCTGGAAGGCTTACATGCGCCGGCAGACCAACACCGTGAACTATTCCCGGGAGCTGCCGTTGGCGCAGGGGATCGTGTTCGACTGACTGACGTCATCGCGAGCAAGCTCGCTCCTACAACAACTGTAGGCGCGAGCTCACTCGCGAGAAGGCCCTAAAAATGACATGACCACCGCCGGAGCCAGGCCATGCCCGAACTGCGTCAACAATGCTTGTGGGAATACGTCACCCCGCCCGCGGCGCCCGCTGCGGCATTGGCGGCCGAGGTCAAGGCCGATGTCTGTGTGATCGGTGGCGGCATCACCGGTCTCTCGGCGGCGCTGCACTTGCTCGAACAGGGCAAGTCGGTGGTGCTGCTGGAAGCCAGCGTCATCGGCCACGGCGGTTCCGGGCGCAATGTCGGGCTGGTCAACGCCGGCACCTGGATTCGCCCCGATGACGTCGAGGCCACCCTCGGCCAGCAACAGGGCAGCCGCCTGAACACGCTGCTGGGCGAAGCCCCGGCGGAAGTGTTCGCCTTGATCGAGCGCCTCGGCATCGACTGCCAGGCGCGTAACGAAGGCACGCTGCACATGGCCCACAACGCCACCGGCGTGGCCGACCTGCAAGCCCGTCACGAACAATGGACCCGCCGCGGCGCCGACGTCGAACTGCTCACCGGCGCCCGCTGCGAGGACTACTGCGGCACCGACAAGATTTCCGCCGCGCTGCTCGACCGCCGCGCCGGCACCATCAACCCCATGGCCTACACCCGCGGCCTGGCCGAGGCGGTCACCCGCCTCGGCGGCAGGATTTATCCACAGTCCCCGGTGCAAGGACTGGCGCGCAACGGCAGCGGCTGGCAGGTGAAAACCGCCAAAGGCGCCGTCAGCGCCGAGAAAGTGGTGATCTCTACCGGCGCCTACACCGAAGGCGACTGGACCGACCTGCAGCGCCACTTTTTCCGTGGCTATTACTATCAGGTCGCCTCGGCGCCGCTGCACGGCGCCGCCGCCGATAACGTGCTGAAACACGGCCAAGGCTCCTGGGATACTCGCACCGTGCTCAGCAGCATCCGCCGCGACGACCAGGGCCGCCTGCTGCTCGGCAGCCTCGGCCGGGTCGACAACAAACCGGCATGGTTCGTCCGCAGTTGGGCCGACCGCATCCAGAGCCACTACTTCCCGCAACTGGGCAAGGTCGAGTGGGAAATGCACTGGACCGGCTGCATCGACTTCACCCCCGACCACCTGATGCGCCTGTTCGAGCCAGCGCCGGGCATCGTCGCCGTGACCGGCTACAACGGTCGCGGCAACACCACCGGCACGGTGATCGGCAAGGCGTTCGCGCAGTTCCTGCTGCAGGATGATCCGGACGCGCTGCCGATTGCGTTCTCACCCATGAAGCCGGTGGCGGTGCCCGCGCTGCGGACCGGTTTCTATGAAACCGGGTTCTCGCTGTATCACGCCGGGCAGTGCCTTCGCGTGGTGCTTTAGGCCTTCTTGAGCCAGTTGAGGAAACCGCCTTTCTTGATCACGGCGGGTTTCTGCAAAACCAACGACTGGCTGTTCTGCTCGCGCACGTGCTGCAGCTTGCTCAGTGCAGCCTTCACCTCGTCGCGTTTCTCCAGGCAGTCGCGCACCTCGGCCTTGTCGATGCGATAGAGCAGGCAACTGGTCAGCGTGCGGAATTCGGCGTTGGAGGCGTCGCCGTCCAGCAGCCCTTCGACGCCCAGCACTTCGCCCGGGCCCATGCGCCCGGCTTCCAGTAGCCGCTCACCGTCGTGGACCGCCGCCGACACCACGCCGGTGCCAATCACCAATACATGCTCGGAAGCCTGATCGAGGCCGAGGATCACCTGATCGGCCGGGTATTCGATGGCGATCATGCGCTGGCTCAGGCTGTCTTTTTCCTCGCTGCTCAGGGCACGGAAGATCCGCACATCCTCCAGCAGGCTGCGCTGGCGGCTCCACGGGCGGGGCTGGCTGTCGCCATTCCAGATGACGCCGGCAGCGACGAGGTGACGGTGGGCGAGGTCGAACATCTGGTTGCGCACCGGGTTCTTCTGGTCCATTGAACTGACGAAGCCGCTGGCCTCGTACTCCACCGATTCCAGGGTCGAAGCCTTGATCGTCGCCTTCGGCTTGGGCGTGGTCAGCAGCGCGCTGCTGCCTTGCAGGGTCTTTTCCAGCGCGTCCAGCACCTTGCGCGGTCGCACACTGGCCGGCACCACCACGGTAATGGACACGCCGTGAACATCGTTGGGCCGGCTGAAATTGAGCAGCTTGGCCTTGGCCGCCACCGAGTTGGGGATCACCGCCATGCTGCCGTTGCCGGTGAGCAGGCGAGTGGCGCGCCAGTCGATATCGATCACCCGGCCTTCGGTGCCGTCGATGCTGATCCAGTCATCGATCTGATAGGGCCGAGTGGTGTTCAGCACGATGCCGGAGAACACATCGCTCAGCGTGCTTTGCAGCGCCAGGCCGATGACGATCGCCATCACCCCGGACGTCGCCAGCAGGCCCTTGACCGGCAACTGCATCACATAGGCCGCGGCGGCGACGATCGCCACCAGGAAAATCACCGCGCCCACCACATCCTGCAACAGCCGTCCGGTGTGCCCGCTGCGGGCAATCAGCAACAGGCCGATCACCACCGTCAACGTCCGCGCGGCGAACAGCCACCAGACAATTTCCAGCACCGTCGCCAGCAGATTGCGCGCGACATCCTCGGGCCAGGGCGGCGGCTGCAGCGGGCTGATCCCGGCGCTCAGCAGCACCCCGGTAAACAGCAGGAACGCCACTACCCGCGCGGCGATGCGCCAGTTGCGCTTCTCGAGGGGAATTGCGCGCCACAGCAGCAGATCGAGCCCGAGCAGGAAAATGCCGAGCAGAAGAGGGTAGTCCTGGAGGAGTGCGGGCATGGAGTTCTCTGGCGTGGTGGGCGCTGATGGTTTCAACTGTTATTCGAAACAATAGATTTCACAATGCCTTGTAGCCGTTTTCTGTAGGGCTCTTCTGAATCATACTCCGCGGCCTGTTGCTCTGTTGCGCCCGCCTGGGTGGCTGCTTAGGCTCCGAGCGTCGCTGATTTTCAGTGATCGGGTGTCGCAGCCCAGAGCATAGCCAGAACCTCATTTCAGATCGCGGGTCGCCTTTGGTCCGTGTGTCCCTGTTATGGCGGTTGTGCGCGGGGCACCTTCGGGTGCGCCGGTTCCTATGCCCGGTCTGCGAACCCGCGTACAGCTGCCACCCCATCCGTTTCGCAGCGCCATGGCGGCAGCTCCATTGCATAGGAGTTGCAAGATGAAAAAGCCCGTCCCCGATCCCCCGACCCTCGAACTCACCCGCGTGTTGACCTGCCCGGTCCCGTTCGGCCCGACCGATTTCCATGGCAATCCGATGTTCATCGCCCGCGAAGGCATCTGTGCCGAAGACGCGCTGGTCCATGTCAGCCAGATACTCAACAGTGTCCAGGCCTTCGCCCACGACAGCGCCGAATACTTGTGCTTGAACGACCAGGCGATGGCACTGGGGATCGCCCAGCAGGCGGAGATGGCGAAAGCGCTGGTGGATGCGGTGCTGGCGGGCGTCACGCGTAGTGGTAGCGGCAGGCCAGGATAGTCAGCGTTCCCGCTTCATAGAGATAGATCAGGCGATGCTCTATGGTGATTCGGCGGGAGTGATAGCCGCTCAGGTCGCCCTTGAGTGCTTCAGGCTTGCCCGAGCCGGAAAAAGGCGTTCGCAAGCACTCCAGAATCAGTCGATCTATCACTGCGGATATTGCCTCGTCACTGGCCTTCCAATGCTGGTAGTCCTTCCAGCCATTGGGGGTGAAAGAGACTGAAACGTTGTGGCGGGCTTCTTGTTTATTGCGCTGTTTAGTCTTCTGTTGGGACATTCAATGACATCTCCTGCGTGAAGACCTTTCCAGCTTTATGTTGCGCAATGGACTCGCGCAGCCATGCCGCATTCTTCTCGTTACCAAGGAGGTAGACGGTTTCCGCCATCGAGTTGTAATCCTCAAGGGACATGACCACTACAGGTTCACCGCGTTGGCGGGTAATCACCGCCGGCTCGTGATCCCGGCAAACGTCATCCATGGTCTGTTTCAAATTGGCACGTGCCTCGCTGAAAGTAAGAATCTGCATGATGTGATTTCCGTAGGAGAGCAGGCGGGGATGAACTGAGAGCGAATCATGGTACAGAGCATTGTACGCATCAAGGTCGATTCGTCTGAAGTTACCCAGGCACAGTTCTTACTGCTGCCCCGCCGGCCGATACTGCAACGCCTCCGCGAGATGCTCCCGGCGAATATCCCTGGCTTCCTCCAGGTCCGCCAAGGTCCTCGCCACCTTGAGCAAGCGATGCGCGGCGCGCAGTGAAAGGGTCAGCCGCTCGCACGCATTCTCCAGCCAGCGCTCGTCCTCTGTGGATAACCCGCAGTGCCGGCGCAGGCCGGGCAGATCGAGGAAGGCGTTGGCACATCCCTGTCGGCGCTGCTGACGTTCGCGGGTGATGGCGACTTGATGGGCGAGGGTGGCGCTGTCGGGGCCGTTGTCGGTGGTGGGTGAGAGGGCGGTGGCTTCCCGGGCGACGGTGAGGTGCAGGTCGATGCGGTCGAGCAGCGGGCCGGAGAGTTTGTTGCGGTAGCGCTGGATCATTTCGCTGCTGCAACGGCAGCGGCCAGTGGGGTCGCCGAGATATCCACAGGGGCAAGGGTTCATCGCCGCGACCAGTTGAAAGCGTGCCGGAAAGCGTACCCGGTCCCGCGCCCGCGCCACCACGATCTCGCCTGATTCCAGAGGCTCGCGAAGCACCTCCAGCACGCGGCGCTCGAACTCGGGGAGTTCATCGAGAAACAGGACGCCGTGATGGGCGAGGGTGATTTCGCCCGGGGTCGGGCGCGAACCACTGTAAGACCTATCAGAAAATGCTAAAAACTCACCAAATACATTGGAATTTGAGAAATCATGGACTCTTTCGGGAAGCCAGTCCGTCAAATCAGCCGTACGTCTCGCGGCGTTACGGGGTCGGTGCCCAAAATGGGTAGGTACGAATCGACCTTGGAGCGAGACATGATGGAGCTCATCCGCTTTGATCGGCGGGTAAGGCTGTTCAGTCCGCAGCCTTTGACTGTCAGCTACCGCGATGAGAAGGGCAACGCTCGCTCGTATACGCCAGATGGGTTGATCCAATTTCAGCATCTTGATCCTCCCGAGCCTTCAATTCTTTATGAAGTGAAGTTTCGAGAGGACTTCCGCGCCGCATGGCGCACCTACCTGCCTAAATTTCGGGCAGCAAAGGCGTACTGCAAGGAAAAGGGCTGGATATTCCGGGTTTACACCGAGGTGGAAATTCGAACCGTCTACCTTGCGAATGTGAAGTTTCTATGGCCGTACATCGCTCGCAAGGTTGATCCCGTGATGAGGGACCACATCCTCAATGTGCTTTGGGATCTGGGTGAGGCTGACCCCGACTTCCTCCTGCATGCGCTGTCTTCAGATCCCAAAGGTCGGGCGCTTTTGATCCCAACTCTCTGGCATATGCTCGCCACCGGCGATATTGGCTGTGACCTGGATCTGAAGCTCACCATGAACTCGCGAATTTGGCCGATGAAAGAGGCTCAGTCATGAAAACGATTCGCCCTGGCAGCTTGGCCTATTGGCGAAACCAAGCCTGCATTGTCTTGGAACTCAAAGGCTTGCTAGAGGCTGTTGTCCGCATGGCCGAAGATCAGTCAACGCAGATTGTTCGTGCTGCTGAGCTGCGAGCTTCTCCGGTGGCCGAGTCCACTCTCACCGCTAAACATATTTTCGCTGAGGATCGCGATTGGGCCGAAGCAGTTGAACGTCATAAGCTCATTCAGCCGTTGCTGGTGGATGGCCGGAAAAGCCTGGAAGAAGTGCAGGCTGCTGCTGAAGCATCAGGTAGAAGCGTCTCGACGATCTACCGATGGATCAAGCGGTTTGAGGAAACGGGGCTGGTTTCTTCGCTGCTGCGTTCGGCCAGGCAGGACAAGGGACAGTTTCGTCTGGACCAGGAGTTGGAAGATGTCATCAAGAGGTGGATTGAGACCGCTTACCTGGTTGAAGAGCGGCCGTCCGTCAAGAAGCTGCATGACGATATTAAAACCGAGTGTGAAGAAATCGGTTTACAGCCTCCGCATATCAACACAATTCACCAGCGGGTCAGGGGTATTGATGAGCAAGAGCGGCACAAAAAACGGCTGGGTCCTAGGTCTGCAAAAGACAAGTATCGACCTTTGAGAGGATCCTTCCCTACGACGGACGTTCCTAACTCAGTAGTGCAGATTGACCACACCCCTGTGGACGTGATCATCGTCGACGAGGTCGATCGTCTTCCTATTGGTCGACCAAACCTCACCATGAGTATCGACGTGCACACGCGCATGATCGGTGGATTCTTCTTTTCTTTAGACCCGGTTGGGGCGAACTCCGCGGCACTCTGCATCGCTCATGCCGTGATGCAAAAGAGCTACTGGCTAGCGGCTCGAGACATTCCCGCAGAGTGGCCTGTCTATGGCCTGATGCAGAAAATCCACGTGGATAACGCGAAAGAATTCAGGGGCCGTGCCCTTACCCGTGGATGTGATGAATACGGGATCATCTTGGAAAACCGGCCTAGGAAACAGCCGAATTATGGCCCGCACATCGAGCGTGCATTCCGGACCTTCATGGCCAAAGGTCACCAACTGCCAGGGACCACGTTCTCCAACACCCTCGACAAGCTCGATTACGACTCTGAGGGCAAGGCGTGTATGACGCTGAAGGAGCTTGAGTTGTGGTTCACGATCTTCGTTGTTTATGTCTACCACAACGAACCGCACAAGGGGCTTGGTGGTATTTCACCGATCAACTATTACAGTCAGTGCGTGCACGGTACGCCGGACAAGCCTGGCGTGGGACTGCCTGAACCCATAGAGAACGAAGAAAAATTCCGGCTGGATTTTACTCCCTACTTCTTGAGGACCGTCCAACGTCACGGCGCGAAGATTGATGGTATTCACTACTACGCCCCAGTCTTACGTAGCCGCATCGTTGAAAAAGGGGATAACGGAAAGGGGCGTACATTCATTTTCGTTCAGGACCCTCGAGACATCAGCGTCGTTTACTTTCTTGACCCTGACGAAAAAATTTATCATCCGATCCCGTACTTCAATTCCAGTCATCCTCCTATCAGCGTCTGGGAGCTGCGCGAAGTGACACGGCGCATCCTTGAGGCACCAGGCGGCAAAGTCAACGAAGCCGCGATTTTCGAAGGCGTGCGCCGCATGCGTGCTGTTGAAAAGGAAGCCATCGAGAAGACTCGATTGGCTAAAAAAGCTCGCTCCTCTGAGAAGCGAAAGCGGCGCATGGCCGAAAGGCGAAAAGGGTGGGCGGGTGTTCATACTGTACCCGAACCGAAATCTGTGTCTGAGCCAGTGGTGGTCTCTCCAGATGCCGTCGAGCCCTATGACGAAATCGAGATAGGTTGATGCCATGAGCGACTTCGAACACCTAGTGGAATCGCTTGCCGAAAGCTGCCGACAAATGAGCGACTCGGAGCGAATTGATCAACTCATGGTTCCTAGATGGTTGGGATACCCTCGCGCCAAAGAGATCGATACGAAGCTTGAGTGGCTCTTCACCCATCCAAGGGTCACTCGGATGCCGAACATGTTGTTGATAGGCCGCACCAACAATGGGAAAAGCGGGCTGGTTGGACGCTTCGCTGCTCGGCATCTCCCCTCTGACAATCCGGGGGGAGAGAACATCATTGTTCCGGTGCTCTTGATTCAAACCCCACCAAAGCCTACCGAGGCAGGTTTGTACACCGAGATCATCCAGCCATTGCTGAAGCGACTTCCTCACGGAACCGTTGCTGACAAACGCGCGAGGACGGTTGAGATACTCAGGAAGGTACAGCTCAAGGTTCTTATCCTCGATGAGATGCACAACATGCTTTCCCTCACAGCGCCTGCGCAGCGTGAGTTTCTGAACGCCGTTAAGTACCTAACCAATCAGCTTAGGATATCCATAGTCGGTGTCGGTGACGATACGCTGATCAGTGCGGTGAGCATTGATGCCCAGATCCAGAATCGGTTCCCATCCGAGATCCTCCCACGATGGAAGGTGGGGTCTGAATTCAACCGGCTGCTTGCTTCGTTTGAAAAAGTCTTGCCGTTGCGAAACGCTTCTGGCTTGGTTGAGCCGATGATGGCCATGAAATTGGCGGCCTTGTGCGAGGGAACAATTGGCGAGCTGTCGGAGCTGCTGAACAAAGCTTGCACCTATGCGATCAAGGGTGGCCAAGAACAGATTACGACTGACGTGTTGAACAAGTGTGGGTACATACCACCGTCTGAACGAAAGAGGTTGACCGCGGAGATATAGATGCTGCCCATCCATCCGCAGCCTAAGCAGGGCGAAATCCTTTCCTCCTGGTTGGTGCGGTTGGCCTTTTCAAATGGCTTTCCCTTGCACACATTCTTCAACAGTTTGCTGGGGTACAAGGGCGCCATTTGGACGCGGGACATTGATCGACATCCATCAGAGCAATTTCTCCAACTGGTCAATGAGCAAACACAGCAGCCGCTCTCAGTGCTTCGTAGCATGACGCTGAGCGCTTATGAAGGGACGTATTTTCCGGAACTGCCTTTGCATGGAGACGTTACCTGGCTACTGGCGTTAGGTGTCTATCATCGAGACCACAAACGTGCTGGAGTGCAGTACTGCCCGTTGTGCCTGAAAACAGATTCAACCCCCTACTACCGCATGTTGTGGCGCATTGCGTCCACAGTGATTTGCCCCGTGCACTACTGCGCGATGGAGGATGACTGCCCTCGGTGTCATGCGCCGGTGATGTTCCATCGTCATGGCATTGGCAGGCACAAAATTCCCTACGTCGAGGATCTCCGCCATTGTTATCAATGCTCTCTTGATTTGGGTGGCGTAAGTCCACGACAACCTGAATGGCCGGACTGCCACTCGCTGAGTTTTATCACCACATTGATCGCCCATCCCGAGCTCTCGCCCTGGAGGTATCTGCACATTAATGCGCAGTGCAGCATTCCATTTTTCATCGGGCTCAGAGCAATACTGAGGTTGCTGAACTGCAGATATGGGCCCAGGTTTGAACCAATTTTTTGTGGTGAGCTCGGTACGCCGGCGTTGCCTCCGTCCAGGCAGGACTTCGAGTATCTACGCAGCGAACGTAGGCTCACCTTAATGCTGCGTGCGGCTTGGCTGCTTCAAGAATGGCCAGACCGATTTATCGAAGCCTGTCACGTTGCGCATCTGTCGCGTAGCAGAATCACGGAATACCCAGATCTGCTGCCGTTCTGGCTAGAGGAGGCGATTTCTCGGCTCGATCAACGAATCTATTCGCCCAATCAGCAGGAGGTCCTTGCTGCGGCCGCTTACCTGGTCAGGAAAGGCGAGCAAGTGAGTTGGGAAGCCCTAGGTGAGTTGTTTGGTGTGCAGAGAGATTGGGCGAAGCGGTTGATGAAAATGACGCGCTAAGTGCTACCTGCAGCGTGATGGCTTGAGCTTCCCGATAAAATTTTACTTTGAGGGTGGCTTGTGGCCATTACGCGGCTAGTCTTGCATGAATCTGTTGCCGGCTTGAAGGGGGGGGAGATGGCGACATTTATTCATGCTTGTAAACCAGTCGGGCACTTCCTCGGTGCCATCAGCTTATTTATGCTCGGTGGGACCCATCTTGCCGCAGCTCAGTACCCTCCCGCTCCGGACCTAGCAAGTCTTCCTGCTTGGGCTCAAGAGAAGGCAGCGCCGGTCAAGCGCGCGTTCGTTGTCGGTATTGGGGACTATAGATATGCGAAACCAGAGCATCTGGATACTCCGCAGCACGATGCAGAGCTGGTCTCTAAGGCTTTGAGACAACTGGACCCGAACGTGTCCATCATGCTCTTGACGCAACATGCCGGAGATCAACAGCCCGCAAGTGATCTGGCCAGAACTCCGTTGCTCAAGCAATTCAAAATATTTAAAGATAGTTTGCAGCCCGGCGATATAGCGATTTTATATTTTAGCGGTCACGGTATCGAGGTAGACGGTTTAAATTATTTGGTGCCGGCAGACGCTGAACCTAGTCCAGCAGGGGACGAGACTAGCCGGTACATCAGCTTAAGCTATCTAATTCGAGAGATTCAGCAGACACGAGCTGGACTAACAGTTATTGTTCTGGATGCCTGTCGGAGTAGCCCATTTTCTTCTACAGCAGTTAGAGAAGAGCCGCTCCGACTCACGGATGCAGTACCGCCCGCCGCTATCGAAGCTATCGTGCCAAACCAATATATGGCGTCAGGGGCTCGGCAAAATCTGCAGCCTAAGGGATTCTTAATCTTCTTTGCGGCTCAGGCTGGGCAAGTTTCGTTTAGCCTAACTGATAGAGATGATCCACGTGATGGCAGTATCTTTACTCGAAGCCTACTTCGGTTGCTGACGACCGAGAATCAGCCCGCTTTCGAAGTGTTCGGCATGACGTCCGGTGTCGTTAGTCGCATGACCAATTTTCGGCAAAACCCACTGATCGCGAGCTATAACGCGGGGCGGGTGATGTTCATGGACAATCATAATCTAGCGAATGATGAGTTGGAAGTATGGGTCCGTACAGTAAGCAATAAGTCTGACGACCAGTTAATTGGTGCTTTAAGTGCCTTCATAGATAGATACCCAACAGGAATATTTACTACGGCTGCTCGAGCTCGACTGAGTTTCTTGGAACCTCCACGTTTTCCTATAGAAGATTTTCAATTCGAAAGGCACGGTATAGTCCAGCAGAAAATAGATATTGGCGTGCTCGGGGGAGCGCTGAGAGTCCCCGAGTTAAGAGGGCGCATAAACACAACAGCAATCGCTCAGTATGACGTAAATGTCAGAAATATTCCGACGAAATCAAATTCAAAAGTGCTCGCAAGTATCAAGCAAGGGCAACGTGTAGCCGTCTTGGAGGACAAAGCGGCCGAAGGCTGGACGCAAGTTATGCTTGAGGACGGGACCACCGGCTATGTTGGCAGTGTCCGGCCGCAGACCATGTCTGCTGAAAGCATCAAGCTCAAAGACCGCGACTTTCCCACTCCGAGTGACCTAGCGGTCATAGATCGTTGGGGAGATAAGTTAGGCCGGGGGCGCTCCACGATCGAGATCAACGTTGGAGTTTTCAGCGGCGAGAACGCTACTGAAGCGGCCCAAGCCGCGTTACTGCATGGTTTGCGTCTTCGAGCTCTAATCGAAGCGCAAGGGGTGTCCCCATCAAACTTGGTAATGCGGCTGGATAGTCCAGATGTTCCCCCCGACGTCGTGAGCATCAGCCTAATGACGGAGAACTCGAGATGATTATCCGCCAACTCTTCTTTGGGGCGATTCTGCTGATATTGCCTTTAGGCCTGTCTCAGGCTGATTGGCTCAGCACAACCTATCGGTCACCCAGCTATGAACTCATCTTGCTACAGCCCAAAATCATCGGTGGTAGGGAGGCGAATCAAGGAGATGATCCGTGGCAAGTCGCGCTGATTCGCGGCAACAACTACGGGCCGGATCGAAGACCATTCTGCGGAGGCGTCCTAATCGCTGCCTCCTGGGTCCTAACTGCTGCTCACTGCATAGGCAAAGATGCTCGAGCGTCCCAGATCAGTGTGCTTGTGGGCTCCACTGATGTGGGGACCTATGGTGGTGCAAGGCGCATTGAGGTGAAGGCGGTCCATGTAAACCCGCTTTACCTTGCGGCAGTCCCTCCAGTTGATGACATTCCCGGTCAGCCACCAAGACATGATCTGGCGCTATTGCAACTCGCGTCATCAGCAACTGGCAGCAACACAGACACGATTCGGATTCTGCCTCTGGAGGAGGAGGACAAAGCTCTCGCCCCTCAGAGCAATGCTAGGGTGACTGGGTGGGGGGCAACGTCTCCCGGAGCCAAAGAAGGGGTTCGTGATTTACGGACCGTGGACTTGAAGATCGTTTCCCGGGAAACGTGCAATGACATCGTTTCTTATGACGGGCGTATCCCTGACTACATGGTATGTGCGGGGTTTTCTAATCCAAAAAGTACAAACGGACAGGACTCTTGCCAAGGTGACAGTGGCGGACCACTGACCGTAAGGCTGGCTGATAACCGACGTTACCTCGCTGGAATCGTTAGTTGGGGAGAGGGCTGCGCGATCAGGGAGCGCCCAGGTGTTTATACAACGGTCGCTCGATACAGCGCTTGGATTGCTGACTGCCAACAAGGGCGGGAGACCTGCACTACTAAAACTTCTGTCGCACTAAATACCAACGGCGAATGATAGAGCAGTTCAAATAACAATGCGGAGTCCGGACGATGATCCAAAAAAGGCTATTCACCGTTTTTGGCGGTGCGCTGCTCTTGGCAGGGTGCTCAAATAAAAACATTCACCAAGACATGCACGAATTCAAGCAGGCGGACCCAGTATCCGGATTGCAAGTGGCGATCGGTAAATGCATTTCTTTCACACCTCTGACCGATCAAAAATCAAATGACGAGCAAACCAGATCATTCCTGGCAGCGGCGGCGGCTGGCGCTATAAGCCAGGGGGTCAACCTGCTTGGGAAGGCCCTGACCAAGGCCGGGGAAAGCAAGACTTGGTCGATACGAGGATCACGAAACTTTGAATCGATGGCTAGCGACTTCCCGCAATGTGTTCAGGTCGTCCGCGGGAGATTTAATACCCGGGGACCAGCTGACGAGCACTGGGCACTTCCCTTAGGGTCCAACTGGCCTGCCGATACCAAGAGCAGACTTGATGAGAGCGGACTATACCTCGCCGGCGTACCTGAGTTTCTTTTCGAAGGGCGCATAGTCCTCTCAGAAGACTCCAAGGCCTTCACCATTCGTCCAGTGGTCGCTAACTACATCGCGCCAATCGACACACGATTCCTGCGCCCCAGCAAGGTACGCACATCGGCGCTCTTCTTTGCAATTACCCCACCTGGAACTAATCCTACGCTAGAGGACAATCCCGCTGCTGCAGTGTCCCTTGGCACCTTGGAACCTGGGATGACCCGGCTCTATAAGTTAGATATTCCTAATTCAAGCCCGTACGAATCGCCTTGGTCCACCCTGAGCAGTGAGGATACGACTGTTCCGCTTACCATCACCGTGTTGTTGACCGAATCACAGAATGAACAGGAGTTTCTCGCCTTTATGGGAGCGGTCCTGAGCGATCCTGATGTCGCGGCGGCTGCGACTACGGAGGTGTCAAATCGATTGATACCTTCAGCTCGCAAAGCTGCGAAGCAGGTTGCAGAGGATAAGGAGAGCGAATTGATCGCTGCGCGTGAAGCTGCGTATCCCACAATCCGGAAGAATTTGGCAGCTTGTGTGAGTGCGGCTGAACCCGAATCTATGCGCGAGGCAGCCAACAATGCTAAAGCTGCAATGTTGGCCTACTACAAAGCTGATCGGGGGACGAAGGAAAAGACGAATAAATTCAGTCCCGAGACGATCGATGGATTTAGGACCGACGGTAACCCCAATACGCTGAAGAAGGCTTGTGATGACAAGCTAAGTGAGCTGCAGTAGTCGGCATAGGCCTCATCAAAATCTACGTCATAGCCCGGCCAGGATTTGCGCTGGCCGGCCCAATAGAGTTCCAAGCGGACACTCTAAAAATGTAAAGTAAGTAATATTAATTTTCCAATTTTGTATTGGGTCTCAGAGTCTTTGTGAGCTTGGCCTACATGTTAATGTATATAGGGGGAGCATCCTTGTGTTTGATAGGTTGTTTTTCTCCAGGTAGCCATACACAAAGACGAGACCATATTTGCTGACAGCAGCAATATAGGGAGATGACATCTTCAATTTCAATTGACTCGAAACTGTCCAGCTTTTTTTCCGCTGCGTGGCACGCTTCCTTTATTAGGTCGAGAATTTTTTCGACGCTCGAATGATCAATGCCATCTTCGAAGTTATTCTTCGCAACCGACATGACTTCAGCAAAAATGTCGAGATATTCCTTTCGGCCATCGGGAGCTGTTATGGAAGCATCATAGCCCCACCAGTGAATATTTTTCTGCGCCATTACGCCGCCTAAAAAATTAGCGGTCTGACATGCCCAAGCGTAGACTTTGAAACCCGCCAATGCGCCCCCGTCATTCTCCACAACTGCTCCAATGCCATCGGTGTCAATAATTGCTACGCTCGAACCGTGGCTCATCGAGAAAATAGCGCGTTTCTCTCCCAATAGTTGGTCATGAAGTCTATCTCGCAATGCGTCGCCATCAAATAGTTTTATATCAGTATGTGCAGCTATCTTCTTTGCAACTGCAAGATTGTCTGCGGTTTGGCTGTCGCTATTAGTGACGAAGAAAATAGTCATTTTTTGGCTTTCCGTAGCGTAAGATCTCGAGCAACTCTCAGCAATTCAGTCATATACTGCTTGCCAATCTCTGTCCCCTCTCCAATGTTCCTAGCCAACTCCGCCGCGCTATAAGTCTCACCAGTAAGCGTCCGCCACGCTATGGTCTCCCCTGGGAGTTCGCGTAGCAACGTAGAAAATACGTCACGACTCACTGTAGATGACATTGAATGACTTGGTAAGCCCGATTTCAGCTCTAAAACTTCACATATACCAGCAAGGAAATTCCTCAGCGAGGGAGATCTGGCTGCTGCTCTGTGAATATCTAAGCTTCGCAATATTTCATATCTATTAGGAGATTTCCCAATTTTTAGAACTTGGCTTGCCAAATATTTTGGGTAGGGAATTGATTCTGGCAATGGCATGCGTTCGATAGTGCGCATGGCAGAGTTATTCTTTGCTAGAGAACTAGCGACTTTGTCATCAGCGAACAGCCAGGCTTCGATAGTAGGTACGGCACAAAATACAGGTATCGAAGGGTTGCCGAGTTGAAGCTTCGCTTCTTCTCTAGAATCAAATACACTTGGTTCATCAGCATCTATCAATGCTATATATTTAGTGCTCCCCTCGTTAGTAAGGTTTTTGATGGCTTTTGCTATGCGATGTTTTCCATTGCAAACCTTAATGGTTGGGTCAAGATGTGGGGCCATGGCGTACAAGATGTTTTCAACAATGGCTGCATCCGTATTTCCTTCTACAAATATGACTAGCTTTGAAAATTCCGGTAGTGTTTTTCTCTGGTTAGGTATTATTGATTTTATCATGATTTATCCTCGATTCTGTATTGATATACTTTGATTGTCGTTGATTATGGCTAAAGCATGGTTATCTTCTTGATTTTTCTATCCAAGTCTGCACTCCGATTGCGGTTTTCTAGTAGGTGATTAAAGAATAAAAACTCCTAGTTGCAAGCATTGATATTTCCAAAGTTCGAGTGCGCTCAGCTTGAAGGGGAATAGTTCACTGAAATCCACAGCTCATTCACCAAGATATTTGACTTGGTAATGCCATGGTCGAAAACTCTGTTTTCCTTTAGTGCGGGCCGGTTGCTGAACTCGCTAAATCGATCGTTACTGATGATGAAAGCATTTGGTGTATTTGCCAATTCAATGATCATTTCATCGGCGCTGCGGCCTACGACTCGGTACGTCTCCACTGGCGCGGGGAAGATGCGTTGAATCTCTTCCCAGGACATCCGAAGCTTTCTCGTGATGCCAGGATCGAATACCAGAATTATCTCACTGCTAGGCCACTTTGATAGAAGTTCTGGAACCAGCGCACTTAAAGCGTCCAGTCCTATAAACTGCTGATTTTTGCCCCGTCCACGATTGCAGAGGTTGTTCCCATCAATGATCAGCCGCTCGATGACTCTGCTATCACGCTGCTGCAGCATTGATATTCGTTGCTCACACTTGGCCAGTTCACGTTCAAGATCCTTAACGTCGCTGGTTTTGTGTCTGACGACCCTAGCCAGATCATCTGTGCCAAAGTAGTTACTGCAAGCCTCCCTAACTCTCGCGGCCTCCACTGACTGCGGTGGTACTTTCTGGTAGCGATCTTGGAAATTGATCGCTTGAGCCAGCTTTTCCTTGGCCAGACCCAGACGCTGGCGGTATTCACGGCAAAGCTCCCGTGGCTCACGAACATGCTCTTCAAACCGAGCAACACTGGCTGAGAGGCCTTCGACGACTGGTTTGAGTCGTGCGATTTGCGAACTGAAGATTGCGTAGTCGGAGTCGGTTTCGAGCCAGTCCAAGGTAGAATGAAACTGAAGGTCGTATCGAAGCCTCGTTACCAGATGCTGCTGGGTGGCTAACTCTCCGTCTTTCCCGAGCAATGCATCCCGCCGAGCTGCTTGTGCGGCAAGCTTGGTTTTCTCTTCCTCGGAAGTTTTGGGTGGTTTAGGAACCTGCCCGGTCATTGCATCGAATGCTTGCCCGAGCCACGAGCGGTTCATCCGATAGGCGATGCCTTGGATTGTGGAAGGATCGAACCGGAATGCGTTCTGCAATACGGAGCATTCCTGCTCGAGCGCCTCAAGTTTCACCTCAGCATTTTTGAGCGCCAATTTGGCCTGGCCTTCATCAAAGCGATGCATGTGACCGTAGAGCTCGTATTGCTCCTGCAAGCCTACTTCAGCCGCAGCGAGGGCTGCGATAGCATTTTCATGTTGCGCACTATATGGGTTCTGGTCCATAGCATTCCCAAATGATGAAATTCTGCGTTCGACGATGCGTACCGGTACACTTCGTTTATAGCGGCCACTTTAAGAGGAAGCGACCGGCGAGTGAAGAGCGGACGGGTCAGGGGCTCACGACGATCGCGTCTATCAGCACGTAAACGTTGCTTGCGGTGTAGCGATTGCCCTTTTTCCGCAAACCCTTGAAAATTTCTGCCCTGCTATCACATGGCTGAGTGAACGGGCTCTGTGTCTTTCCGGGTAAACCCTCCCTCAGCCGCCATTCGACATCTCACTTTTTAGAAGACCATGACTACAGATTTAGAGGAAGAAATGCGCCGCGCGTTGTTTGGCAGTGCAGGCGCAAGCACGCGAATAGAGAAGCCTGCTGCGCAGACTGGCCGTAAGGTCATTCGGGCACGGCTGAGGGTAACGTTGCGGGTTGGGAATGAGTACGAAGGCCAGGCGTTCGATTTTGTCTATGACGCTGACACCCTGAGTACTTTGCTAGCTGAGCAAGAAGCTACGAGAGCTGCCCGGAAGAAGTATCGATACGTTGAGTTGGTATCAGTCGTCCAACTCTGAGTTCCGGCATTTAAAAACTGATTATCAATGTTCACCAAACCGAGAGTGCCTCATTAGCGAGGGCAGATGAGTAGGGTTGGGAAAAACAGCAAAAAACATGCATATTTCTGCAAGTTGACATTCAGCCTTTTCAATCTCCCTGGGGAGAGCGAGCTTGGGCAGGAAAGTCGATGAACTGTTGAATATCGCACCGGGACGCGCTGGTAGCGGCCCTGGAAGGGTTTTTGACCTCGACACAAACGGCAGTGGGTTCTAGCCACAATGCAATCCCCCCGAGGGATTAGCTGATAGTCTGCACCTGATGAGGGGATGCTCAATGGGATCGCATTAAGACAAGTCGTCAAGGCTCGTGAAGATGATCAAGCACGAAAAGCAGATACTGATCTCATCGCTCGCGATTTTCAGATATTCACTGAGTTTTCACTCTGACCTCGTTGCAATTTTGGAGAATGTTGAGCAGGTCGTCGGCGGACTGACACTCTGGGGACAGCAGGGCTAGTCTCACCTTTTCAAAGGCATGAGCAGCTTGTTCATATGGAAGGTGACTTTCGTCATAGCTCCAACCGGCGAGCTCCAATGCGGCGCATTTCAGTTTCCGGCCTGCCCCCCAGCCGCTCCAGCCTTCCCATTTAGGCTGGGACCTCACTAGGCCCAGGCTCCGACCGACTCTCTCAATGAAACCTTGATCCTTCTTTAATACTTCCTCTGCCAGGGCATTAATCTGTCCTTCGATTAACACGTAGGTGGGTAGTGATCCTTCAAAACGAATCACTTCACTCGCAGTGACTGGAGGGCGCTGACGCAGTTCATCAAGTGTTGGCATAGATCGTTTCCTTGCTTCTGTCGGATGGCCCAGCAGCGCTGGAACTCCGAGTTGCTCTTTTGGTTGGAAAGCTCTAAAAGGTGCCCGTTGTACCATTCCCTAAGTGCAACGGACACCAACCTGCACGCCTAGCGGGTGCATAAACCAGGGAGAGTGTGAGTACATACCTCAACCCCGATTCTTGATCAGGTCCAGTAGCAACTGGCCCTCGGGCATGGCTGACATAGTGCGCAATAGCACCACATTCTTTTGCAGGGTCTTCTTTATCTCCGCCGCCGAGATCGGTTTTGGTAGAACCTTAAACCCCTCCAGACGCTGGAAGTGACATTCTTCTAAAAAACCACCGTGAATGCGTTTTTCCGTCATTCCGGTGCCGTTGCCGTAAGCAACGATCCCCTTACCATTCTCATACAGGAAAACTACATCGCCCTCTTGGATGCGATCTATGTTTAGCTTCCAAGGATGGTAGAACGCAGCCGCACAGCCCTCGCTGAGCATGCGCTCGTGATCTTGTACGGAATTGCGTTTGTTAGTGTTGAGAATGTGGAATTTCGATGCGGGCAGCGCATCGATTTCTGCGGCGGCCTCTACCTCGTCATCAAGCTTCATTGCCGCCTTGGCAGCTTCAACGCCTTTTTCCAGCAGCTTCAGCATAGTCTCCTGCCGGCTGAGATCGAGCTGGTCGGCCAGGCCCTCGATAAAAGAATAGAGTTCTTTTGGCATGCGGATGGACGCGGAGGTCAGGTCACCTTTGGCTTTTGCGGATTTTTCGATGAGAGAAATGATGTCGTTCACGGGGTGCTTCTCCTTGGCTTCAGGTGATCAGCATCGCATGTGAAGCAGTTTTGATGCAATAGTGAATCTGGATAGATTCGCAATGGCGCGACGTGTGCACGTAGTCAATCACCAGCTTGCGGGTGCCCAGGGGAGATCAGAGCGTAGCTCCCAGTCCGCATGGAAAGTGCATAACGGTGTTCTGGATACCCCAGTGTTCTGGGCTGTTAGTGGGCAAAATTCTATGAAGCTCAGATGAGTAGAGGGCAGGCGAGATATTGGGTGGACTTCACACAGAGCCCAACTCCTGGCTGGGCCTGAGTGTGCCGTTGCCCGGCGAGCTACCTAACCCGTGCGATCACATTTTTAAGCACTACCACCTCCGTGTTCGCCGCGGCCGAATTTTTCGCTTGCCACGCGACTTTTTGATCACCTATCCTATTTAGGTCTTGAAAAGGGCCGCTGGCGTGGCTTGATACGAGTGATCTCAAGACTTTGAGTTACAGGGAAAATCTGCATTACTTTGGTAAATCGTCACACCGAGAAGCATCGGTCACGTGCGCACGGACCAGGTCAGCCAGCAACCATAGTCATCGCGCATACCCGTAGGCATAGGCATTCCGCTTGTGCGACTTCGAAGGATAATGTGATGAGCCGAGCCCTTTCATCTCTTAAACGCCTTACTTTTGAGGCATCCGATGTTCGTAAATTCGCAGGTATTGTGAGGCGCCTGTGCCGCGGACTGGACATTCCTGGCTTTGAAAACCCGGACCTTCTCCGGGAGTTTTTTGCAAAGCTCGCCCGTTACAAAAATCTGCATGACCTGCGTGCCGGTTTCGGTCGTTGGCCCTCCCTTGCAGTAGGCCCGATTACTCGGGCAGATATTCAACTTTTCTTCGCCTACAATTTGCATCTCATGACCGGCATCTCTTTGCCGCAGGCTTGGCAGCGCGCTGGTCGAGCCCGTCTTCGTAGTCTGAGCATTGACCAGTACACAGTTGAGCGTCAGCAGGAAGAATGTTCTCAAGCACAAGGGATGAGCGGCAATCCGCATGCTGAGGTAGAAGCTCCGTCTCTAGGACGCAACTGGCATGAGGAGCAGCTCCGCTTCCTCAAGCTTGGCGCCCCAAGCTATGACTTCTGTGTACGTAGTAATGGCAGTGCGTTTAACTGGGCTAGCTTCACCTCCCTTTACGACGCTATCCGTAGTTCTTACTTCGAGCGATCAATCATTGACCCGCAGGGACAATACGTTGATGTGAGTGAGGAGGCGATCGACTCTTTCCTTCGCACGACCTTGATTCCTCAGTCGTGGATGCCGTTATCGCAACACATCCAAAATGGTCTTGCCGTTTCTGACCATGAGGTGGTTTGGCTTTTTGTCGAATCTGGGCACTGCATTGGCCGCGCAATCCGTCATAAGGCTCACGGTGGCGTGCTTCCTCGGCTGTTTCTTACTGAAGAGGAGGTTGCGGAAGGCCTATCATTTGTCCTCCGAGACGCATACCTTCAGCATGGCTCCTCGCTGTTGCCCACCGGGGTTCAATCCCCAAGAGGCGACGATGCTGTTTACACGTTGAAACCAGGTGCTGGCTGTCCAGGCAAGGTTTATGACCGCAGCAAAGAATTGCGTGTATCGACTGCGGACCTTGAGCTTATCCCTAACCTCTACGCAGGGTATCTCACCATGGTTCAACCCTACCGTGGGACGAGGCAGGTTGTTTGGGGGCTTGATGGTAAGGCGGTAAAGGCCCGCTACGATGGATCCCTATCGAACACGTACTTCGAGACTACGCCTTGGCTAGCGGAGCCGGACATGCTCTCGTTGTTCCCGGATTTCCGTGCCGGTCCGCCCGTGAACGACCGTGACCCGTTCGCATTTGCTCGGGATGTACCGAACAAGGTGCTTCTTCCCCCTAGAGCGTTGGACTTCCAGAACCGCGCAACTAGTATTCTTGCGCGAAAGGAAAGATCTGCCCATCAGGCACTATTGAAGCTTGCTGATACCGGTGAGTTTCTCGCGATTTGTAAAGGCGATCTTCCGGCAAACCGTCTAGAGGTGTTGGCAGGTGAGCTACTCGCCCAAATGTCATTTGACCCGATTGGTGCTGAGTTTAGCGAACGTGCTCAGGATGTGTGGACTCGTATTACGCGGCGTTTCCCGTCTCTTGACTACTACGGGCCTTTAGCGCTGAGCGCCAGTATCTACATCCATCGCAATGGCGTCTCCCGAGATGAAACCTATCTAGACACGTTGACCCTCTCGGATGTCCTCATCGGTCTAGTTATGTTGCCGGCGGGATTCAAGAAGGGTGACCGGTTCCGTTTCTTTAAGCCGGCGCTGTTCCAGGTCGTGGCCGCACAATGGTTGGATGGTATTACTGAACTTGATGACATCCACAATGTGGCAGATGAACTGGAAAAGCATGCTGAAGCACTGGCGGCACAGCAAACGCGCATTGCCCTCGTTAAGGAGGCACTAGACCGTCAGGATGATCGGCGACGTGAAGCTTTCAATCATGGCTATGTCTTCGTCGGATCGGAGCTACCGCGAGCTAAGCCTAGGCTCCGTCCGAAAGCCGTATAAATTCCACTAACGTCCCTGTCTGGGTTTTCGTAGAGTCCTGCCTTTTCTGTACAGGATCCTACGATGCCCAAACAGCGATAATAAATTTCCGACACCCGCGCCCATGGTCGCCAGGCCGTTGTCCAGCAGCACGGTGTTCAGCTCGTGCGCCTTGTAGTTGCGGGCGAACCAGATCTTATAGATGTCGTGGTCCAGGGCCACGATGCCTTCCGACGTTAGGGCGCGGCGGATGTCGGCGACCAGGCGCTGGGGCTACACCAGAAAGCGGTCGTCGTCCTTGGGACGCGTCGGCGCGAACCCATTTGGAATCTGCTACGCTGCGCGCCCGCAATGCTATCGAGGTCGAGAATGGACATGTTTATTAGCGTTTTTTTGCTCAGTTTCGTCATTTTCCAGCTTTTGGGTTACTTCCAATATCGGCACGAACTGCTATGGGTAGCCAGCGACTACCTGTGGCTTGGCTTGGCAGCCATCTCGATCCTTTTTTTGTCCAACAAGGCAAACCTAGACACTGCTGCAAGCCAACTGCCCGATTACGTTGGAAACCTCAGCCAAATGCGCAAGGCGGCTGAAATCTCGGTAGCAGCTAACCTTCAGACACTAATGGTCTTGGATAGCCGAGACCCGACCGATGGTCCTATGGGCAGCAGTGAATACCATGCGGACATCAAAGTCCTGCAGGACAGGATTCAAGCCGTCTCTGCGCATCTGAAAAATGCTGACTGGCCGGAAAGAATGGAGAGTTTTTTTGACTGTTCTCAGCTGTCCGCTGGCTTGAAAAGCTCGGCAACACAGCAGTCTGCAGACAGACTTTGTGAAACCTTTCAGTTCGTTCGTAATTCCAGAAATGTGCAAAACGAGATCAAACGCAATGCAGAGCGAGGGGCTTTGTCGTGGCTGGAAGTTCACTTCTTCCCTGGCTTCCTCGCGCTAGCGGTAGCTGTTCGTCTGGGGCGGACAACTTCGGATATTCGCAGAAAACGAGCTGCTCAGCCCGCCCGTAAGACGCAAGATGCAGGCGGCGAGGCTGCCGCAGACGCTTAAAAATAATTGTGAGGGCTTTGAGTCGCTTGCGAGAGATGGTAAAGGCCATGCGATCACCTTGCATCTGCAGCGGTTGCTTGCAGTAGCTGATGCAACATGTCGACAGCATGGAACCTGTCATCTCTTAAAAAAACCTGCCGTCTAGGAATTCGTTGCTGCAAGCGCTCAACAAGTGATAGTCGAATTGGCCTATTGCCGGCAGTTTACGACACCTCCTTTCGTACCCCGCCTAGCATATGCGTTCACATACAGACACCTTGGCACTAGTGTAAGCGTCCGGCGAACTCACCTTCCGAACTCCAGCTTTAAGGGCGATGGTGTCGCGGGCGCGAGTTAGGTGTCTTATAGGATGAGCTACTCGGCTCGACTGAATGGTAGGGTGATACCACCCGGATTCTTGATGGACAGCATGAAACGCAGCTCTTGATTCGCTACAATTACCCGCTTTTCGCACGACAACAGGTCGTCAAAAAAAGACCCTGCCACGACGTACTCCTGATCAAAGGTATCATTAGTCGCTTTCTGGGGGGTGTAGTTCTCAATACCTCCTTTTATTGCCCACTCCAAGCCATGGCGGACGAGAGTGAGGTAATAGCGGAAATATAGGGGATTACCTTTCAAGAACCGTTTGACGCGAACTGGCAGGTGTCCTCGCGCAACCAACTCATCCTTGGCCAGAATCGAGGCGATGAAGTATACCAATGCCAGCCGTTCAATGGTTGGAAAATCTGGTTTTTTGACCACCTTCATTCCCGCTGGTTTCAAAAACTCTTTCACCTTAGTCGTCATGTCTTGCAAGCGCTTCAGGTTTTTGCCGTGATCAAGCTCGTCGTGGCTTAGGTCATTCTGAACAGCAGGAAGCCGGGCACGGAACTGCCTGATGGTTGGCGCTGCGGGATCATTGGCCGCAAGTTCGGTCGCCAGGGCCCGTACGTAACGAGTCGACTCCTTGCAAATCATGTTGAGCGGCGCGCGATCCAGCGTTTCCAGTTCGTACCGCAGCGCCTCCCCTAGAGAGATTGAAGCCAAAATACGTCCGGGCCTTTTGCTCAAAATCTCCAATGAGCGCCGCATGATTTTCATCCACTCGTCCCCTTTAGCCATCTCCAGCAGTGCGATGTCCAGCACTACGAATTTTGCAGTCGGATCAGTCGCAATTAAAGATTCGAGCTCACCGCTTCGGAAGAAATTTTGGTCTAAAGCAAACACCTTCGCCATGTCCAACTCCTATGTTCTGAGGGGGCTGGCCAACGCGGAGTGCTGAGCCTGCAGGTGGGTTGTTGGGGAGCTAGCATAGCGGCTTAGGGCTTTGAATGGAAAACTGGACTGACGATCTAGGCCTTAATTTGGGGATTCTGAAGGTGTGTTCGCCGGACGCTTACGCACTAGTGATCTTGCTGCGCACCTGTTTCAGAAGGGTAGTGAGGTTACCTCATCTTTCGCCGCCTCCAGCACGCTTCCGAGATTTTCCATGAAGACATCCTTAGGCATTCTGCCGGCCAGGTAGGAGTTCGAAGAACCAAACCAAAATGCCATTCCCCATCCATTTTTTTTCGAGCCCAGGATAGTGATGACTTCACGCATGCTAGGCCGCGGAGAGTAGCCAGCGGCGGGATCGAATCCGTAGATTGGAAAGTACTCAACCCCTTCATGGGTGATAGCGAATATTTTCCCCGTCAGCTTCCACTCCTCTAGCTGAAGCGTGGCGCGAGTAGGATCCAGTTGAGCAAGCTCAATAAAGTCTAAAGTAGTCAGCAAGTCGCCACTGTTCAGGATCCGGGTCTTCCCCTTCGTGACCAGTACTGCTTCACGGAGCAAGGTGGAACGCGGAGGATTTTGAGCGCTCATCATCGATACTCCATCGGCGACCACTGAATCTCAACTCTGAGTATAGCCGGCGCGGCCAGTGCTAAACCCAGCCCACGACTTCACGCCTCCCATCGACCAACTGCGTACTTGAGGAACGAACCCATGCAATGGAAGCTACCTTTGGCGGGTTTTCTGAGCTCTGAAATCGATGATGCCGCTGCCCTCATCCGAGAGGCCAACCAGGAACTCTTCGGTTTGGCGAAAGACGTTAACCTCCTCATCATGGCAATGGCTCAAGAGGCGCTGAACACGGTGCACACGAGTTCGATGGATGAGGAAGCGGTGCTAGTGCGCCTACTGATGCGGGCGGCGGGTTTCTACCAGGGAGCACTTCTGATGGCTGAACGAGGCATGTATGTCGAATGTCGAGCTATGGCTCGATCGGTCATAGAAGTGAGCCTCGCAGTTGCAGCGATGGACGGTGATAAGGACAAGTTCATGCAAATGCTTCGGGATGACCATTTGAAAAGCCGGCGAAATCGCTACCAAACGCTCTTCGGCCACAGCAAGGATCCTGAAGCTCGGCAGGCGCTGAAAGTGGCGATGGATCAGCTTGAGGCGTCACTGAAACTCATGAGTCCGAAAGCTGTGGCAGCGCTTGGCTCCTTGGAGTCCTCATACTTCACCTATCAAGTTCTGTCTGACGATGCAGGACACGTTTCCGCATCATCCCTAGACCACTTTATTGAGCCACAAGAGGGTCGAAAGTATTGGAGCTATAAAGTCGGAGCAGGCGCTCCAGATGAGGTTGGGCTCTCGCTCTCCTACTGCCTCTATGGCGCGATTCCCGTTGCTGTGGGGATAGCTAATTTGCTAAAGCTTGATCAGTTCGCCAGTCAGGTTCAAGAGCTAGTCGAAAGATTTGAGAGGCTTTCCCCCAAGTATTCTATTTAGTGGCAGCCAGCTAGACTTCAAGCTGTCGTTATTGTATGGCTTGTATTCGGAGTGGTTTGCTGGATTTTGCGAAACTTTGGGTGGCTCCGCGATATAGCTCATATTCGTGCATGTTCTAGAGTAGCGGCCTGATTAAAGCAGCTGCACCGAGCAGAAGTCCCCCGATGGCGCTATAAAATGCAGGGCGTCCAATCCAAGGATGACAAGCCATTAGCACAAGAATACTGAGCTTTGGCTTCTCTGTATTCCATTTTGACTCTACTATCGTGCCATCAAGAATGTAGGGCTTCCAATAAGTATTTATGTGGTCATGGGTAGGGCAGAAAAAATCACTGTGCCCATAATCAAAGAATCGATCAACTACTCGAATGTTACCGAAGCCTTTTCGACCTGTTCCGCCATATCCGACAGTGGAAAATGTGGCTAAGACTGGGTAAAAATCTCGCGTGCCGACATCGTTGATAATGCTATTTTCGGGCATATGTCGGGTATGTTTATCCCAGCGGTAATCACTGCGAACGATAGAACCGCAGAATACTATCCTGTCAATCTTGATGTCGGTGTAGTGCGACAATATTCGGCTAATAATATAGGTGCCAAAGCTATGAGCGATTACCATGATTTTTGAGTTTGGCTCCATACTTCGAATGTCTCGAAGCTGGCCAGCGATCCGCTCAATAGGTGTCTTCCGAAATGGACAAGCCAGTTGGATGGGCGTGACACAGTCATAACCCAGCCCCTTAACCTTCACGTGGCCGATATCGCGGAAGGCTGCTCTAACGGCCTCATGCCAGGCCCCGTCAGTTTGAATGCCGTGGACAAGCATGAGACTCACGGCATCCGGGTCATCCTGAAGGTTCAAGATCATGATGTCGACGAGGGAGTCGAAGAGCTCGACATCCTCGTCAACCAGGGTCTGCCGTAATACCTGTAGCTGTGCCATCCGCCTTGCTGGTAACGAGTTTTCCCAGGTTTCGCGCACAGCTTTCATGATTTCAGCAGGCGTCATCGTTCACCAACGAATAGCTGGGCTCAACCACGTCAGCCTCAACTTCAAAGTCAACATCTAGCCCAGGGTCACGTACAACTTCTGGAATATCACCATATGAACGAAACTGAAGTCCTTCACCACTGGGGCAGCGCACAATCAGATGACGCTGGAATATGCGTGCCTCAATAAGGATTTTGATTAGGATGGCGAGGTGGGCAGTCGTTCCGGCCTGCATAATGTCAAACATGCGTCGCGGATCAAGTTTAATTCTGAACAAAGCTTCGCCTCTGCGCGATTCGAAATCGTTCAGAAAGCTGGCCATCAGGAGGAGGCTTTCTGCCTCATCTGGATGGTTAAGAATTAAAGGAGATAACTTTTCCGCGTACATATTCATACTCTCCGGCGGAACACGCAACGGTAACTGCGAATTCGTTGATCTCTCCCGAGATTAGCAGGCGCAACTCTCGTGGTGGATCAATGTCGGGTAGTTTAACGTATATATTTGCACCCGTCACTTGTCCATCTCGAGCCAAAAAACTATCAATCGCGTCCATCGACCCGTCGTCTGCCGACAGGTTGTCATCGGTCGTTGGCGAGAAAAGCTGCATTCGTGTGCCAAGGTCATTTGTCGCCGTGGAAGTACTATAGCGGATCTCGTTAGTCAGACTGGCCCGCTCGCGCAAAATCTTGCACTTCGCTTGAGTTAAAGAGATTTCTTTGAAACCATCCATAGGGATGAATTTTCTGACTTTGTTCTTCAGGTTGCGAACTAAGTCGTGATATTTAGTCTGTGTATCTTGAGATGCAATTCTCAGCTCAAGGAGCCCGTTATGATCCAAGTTCACAATGTTGACCACACGCTTTTTGGATGTGGTATATCGCTTGACGAATTCTCCATTGGTCTGATCATGCACTTCAGACACTAGGCGCTTGATGATGCGAGTTTCGACAACCTTGATTGTCAAGGAAACTGGCTGCTTCGTCGGATCCACATGGTTGAGCCGGATGTCGACAATGGTCGGGGAGTCTGGCATTTCCAGATCGAGGGGGTTCTGAAATAGATCGGTCAGACCCTCTTCGGCAGCGATCGCCGCGATGCGCTTGGGTGACAAAAGTCCTTCGGCACGATCGGGAGTGCAACTGAAAAGGAACGTGTGTTGCTTCCCGTACTCCTCCACCTGCTGCAGAAGATCGCGTAGGTCGCCGACTGAAATTCTCTTGTCTGTGAGGGCGGGCTCAATTCGTTTCTCGAACAAATCATCCCAATTCTGGGCAGACACGAGAATGCCCTTCGTCCTAAGGAAGTCCTTGACGACGGTTTGGCTAGTTGCATTTTTGAGAAGGCCAAACAGCAGCTTGGCTAGCTTGATTTCATCGTCACTCAGCACAACGCACTCCAGTTTTGGGCAGATTTCATATCGGCTCTTTGATGAGCCTCGCTGCGAAGGGCTGGGGTGGGAGGGATGACAAGCTCGCTGATTGAGGCGCCGTCCTGAGCACCATGCCTTCCTTGCTAGGCCATTTTCACCTTTTGAGAAAGCTTTCACAATCAGTGTGAATCGCCCCTAGTTTCGTAGACACCTCCAAGCCTCATAATGAGGCCCAAATAGGAGGAGCCATGAGTCGTCAGCGTTACCCCGAAGAATTCAAGATCGAAGCGGTCAAGCAAGTGACCGAGAAAG
>NZ_FYDX01000008.1 GCF_900187455.1 Pseudomonas sp. Irchel 3E13
CTTTCTCGGTCACTTGCTTGACCGCTTCGATCTTGAATTCTTCGGGGTAACGCTGACGACTCATGGCTCCTCCTATTTGGGCCTCATTATGAGGCTTGGAGGTGTCTACGAAACTAGGGGCGATTCAAGAGCCCGTTCGGCTGCCAATAGATGAACAGCTTTATACCTATTTGACTAGGATTGAGTTTGATCATCATACAGAAGGAAATGTACAGCTCCTCAATAAAATATTAGAACACGCCCCCCCTTTTGGCGAAGCGAAATATTTAATTGCTGAACTGGCACATCATATAAAGCTGCCAAGCTCCAAACCTCAGCACTTGTTGATTGATGCGGAAACCTGTGAATCCCAGTTTAGGGATAACCCTGATGTATTCAAGTGGTTCTATTCAAACCTTTTAGACCGAGAAATAGATAGCGATAAATTTGAAACAGGCCTGCCACTATTTGGTAAGCTTTGCAAAGTTCTCAATTTCGCAGAATTTAAAAAAGACATCAGCATGGCCTTGGCCCTCGGAGCTATGGCGCTCGTGCTATCAGAACTTCATAAAAACACCCCTTATCAGCCATACTGGTATGGAAAGGGCACTATTTCAGGAGGCCTGCAAGAATATTTGAATGCTATTCGGTTCGAGCATATGAACCTTGATGCTCCCGAGGGATCACATCGCTACTGGACAGGACGAGTTGATTACTTCTCTTACACCATGCTTGGCCAAGCAGATGTGTTCAAGGGCCGCGTACATTTAAGCAATACGATCAATCAGTCATTCATGAAGATTCTCGATACTCAGGATCTGGATCTCCTTGGGGAAAAACTTTCGCTTTTCGAGGCGACCTTCGGCAGTCCCGATCAGTAAACTGCAGGAGAGTACCCGCCTGAGTTGCCTCAGGCGGGTTGCTGATTAAGGATTATGACGGTCGTAGTAGTCGAGTATCGCGAGGCCCGCACGGAGCACTCGAGATACATCGACCACCAGACGCCAAACAGATCGAATGAAGTCTTTCATTCTGTTCACCGTTTTCGCGGCATTCACCCTGCACAACCGTCGTTGCCATGTACAGGATCGCTATCATCCAGGGACGACGCGTCGAACGCAGTGGCCTTCAGGCCGACGCCGGAATTCCTTCCGGGGCTTCCCCAAACCCACGGGGAAGGCGAACGGTGTGAGTCACTCAAAAGCCTGCCGTCCAAGCAGCAAACCGCTAGTGCACATCCCTGCGCAAATGGACGGTGGCATGTGTTCCCCACAGCTTTCACCGGACAGGCCATTCGAGATGGCGTATGTCTGGATGCAATTCTGTAGATTCACCGCGATGGGCTGTAGGGGAACCAAAATAAATATTTAAAAATCAATTAGTTATACAAATAAGGCAACCATTTTTGAAGCTGGTTTAACCTGCTTCTGGTTGCATCCCAAGACCATACACGGTGGCGCGAGGGGTGCGCAACTAGACTACGGCCTAGGCTCTGTACGAAATCCCGAGAAACCCAATCGGCGCCCTTTGGAAGCTGAAATTCAGTAGGGTTCCCGGCCATCTACGGAAAGGAATTCTGTGATGGCAAAGCGTTACGAACTCTCGGATGAAGCCTGGACTGTGGTCGCCGACCTCTTCACTGAAACCCATGGTCGGGGGCGGCCCCGCCTGAGCGACCGGCTGATGCTCGATGGCGTGCTCTGGGTACTCTGTTCGGGCGCTGCGTGGCGAGATATGCTGGAACGCTTCGGCCCATGGTCAACGGTGTATCAACGGTTCCGGGGCTGGCGAAACCAGAGCACCTTCGATCAGATGCTCAAACGCTTGCACCTGAGATTGAATGAGCAAGGCTTGATCGATGTGCAAACCTGGATGATCGACTCAACCGCAGTACGTTCAACCCGAGCCTCTTCTGGCGCCGGGAAAAAAGGGGGCCTGACGAGCCTGCCGATCACGCTCTAGGCCGCAGTCGCGGTGGCCTGACAACCAAAATCCACATGCTCTGCGACGGCAACGGGACACCGTTGCGCTTCCTCCTCTCTGGCGGTCAAGCCAGTGACATTAGTTACGCCCAACCACTGCTGGACGACGTCAGCATTCCATCAGGCCAACGAGGTCGCCCACGCAAGCGCTGCAAATGGCTGCTTGCCGACAAAGGCTATGACGCCGAAGCGCTTCGCCGCTACTGCGACCAATATCGAATGCAGCCCGTCATCCCGCTACGCTCAATGAAACGCAAACCCAAGCCCGGCTTACCCAGACTGTTTGATCGGGCCAAGTACCGACAGCGCAACATCATCGAGCGCATGTTTGGCTGGCTGAAAGAGAACCGCCGCATCGTGGCACGCTTCGACAAGTGCGCAAAAAGTTATGCCGCCATGGTCTCACTGGCTTGTTCTATGCGGTGTTTGCGACATCTCTTTTCGTACAGAGCCTAGCGCTCCTATCAGTTTTTTAGCCAGCGCCCATAAAGTTTCGGAAATTGCTCCCGCACCCATTCAACAAACACCTCAACCTGCGGCGCCAGATGCGAGCGACTCGGGTACAGCACCGAGACAGGCCGCGGATGTGGACGATAGGGGCGCAGCACCTCGACCAAACTCCCTTCCGCCAGAAAGCGATCCAGGGTGATGCCCGGGGCCTGAAGAATGCCGAAGCCCGCGACGCCACACTCCACATAGGTGTTGGACTCGTTGACGGTGATCCCCTGGCGGCTGATATGGGAGTGCTCACGACCGCCGTCCAGAAATTGCCAGGCCAGCGGGCGCTGGTTCTGGCCGGACAGAAAGGTCACGCCGTGGTGTGCGTTGAGTTCTTCAAGCGTCTTAGGCTCACCCTGTTCTTCCAGATACCGGGGCGCCGCGCACGTGACCATCGTTGCCATACCGATGCGGCGGGCGACCAGGCTTGAACTGGGTAGCTCGCCAATGCGCAGCGCACAGTCCACGCCCTCTGCGACCAGATCGACCGTTCTGTCGGTAACCCCCAGGACCAACTCGATTGCCGGGTACAGGGTGGTAAACGCGCGCAAGCTCTCGATCAAACCGGGCTGAGAAAACGCGGTAGGAATATCCACCCGTAATCGTCCCCGCAAGGTTGAGCCTGGCGAGGCGAACATGGCCGTGGCACCCGCGACCTCGCCAAGAATGGTTTTAACCCGCTCGTAGAATTGATCACCTTCGGAGGTCAGCCTTACCGTACGCGTGGTGCGTTGAAACAGCCGCACGCCGAGCGAAGTTTCCAACTCCTGTATGGCGCGGGTTACTTGCGGGCGGCCGATCTGCATGGCGTCCGCAGCGCGGGTAAAGCTGCCCAGTTCGGCCAGCTTGGCAAAAACCTGCATGGATTGGAGGAGTTCCATAACGTCGTGCTGCCTGTCGGTTTTGTTGCGGATTAGTCATTCGAGGTCATTCTGATTGTTGCCAATGAAAACAACAATCCTGTGTCGGCCTGGGCATTTATTGACCAGCCTCGCTTGGGAACAATATTGCCAGTAGGTCACCCCCCAACTGGAGATAGACAGATGAAAGCTTGGCTTCTGAACGATTTCGGTCTCGACAACCTGGCACTTGGCGAAGCAGCTACGCCTGAGCCAAAAGCCGGTGAGTTGCTAGTGAAGATCGGCGCTGTGTCGCTCAACTTCCGCGACAAGGCCATCGTCGATGGTTTCTATGAACCGCACCTGGTGCCCAAACCTCTGATCCCGGTTAGCGACGCTGCCGGTACTGTGGTTGCCGTCGGCGAAGGCGTTAGCCGTTACAAGATTGGCGACCGCGTCAACTCGCACCTTTACTCGCGCTGGATTGATGGCGAGCCAGGTCCAAACGAACCTGCCTACTGCTTCGGTATGCCGCTGCCTGGTGGCTTGGCCGAGTACATGATCATCCACGAAGAAAGCGCTGTTCGTGCACCAGACAACATGTCTGACGAAGAAGCCTCGACCCTGCCGATTGCAGCACTGACGGCATGGTACTCGCTGGTTGACTTCGGCCAAATCCAACCCGGTCAAACCGTTCTGGTGCAGGGCACTGGTGGCGTGTCGATCTTCGCTATCCAGCTCGCAACTGCCCTGGGGGCGAAAGTAATCGTTACCTCCAGCAGCGACGCAAATCTGGAAGCTGTGAAGAAGCTCGGCGCCGTTGCAGGCGTGAACTACCGCACCTTCCCGCGTTGGGAGGAAGAAGTGCTGAAACTCACCGATGGCAAGGGCGTAGACCTGCTGCTGGACGTAGCAGGCGGCGAAGGCTTGAACCAGTCCATTCTGGCTACCAAAGCTGCCGGCAAGATCGCGCAAATCGGCTTCTTGACTGGCCAGGTCACCACGCTGAGCTTGATGCCGCTGATCTTCCGTCAGACAACTCTGCGCGGTATCGCTGTAGCCCCTCGCTCGTCGTTCGACCGCATGAACGCTTTCTTGAACGACCACGCAATCCGCCCGGTGATCGACCAGACCTACGCCTTCGAAGATGCGAAAAAGGCCTTCGAGCACTTGGCCCGTGGTCCGTTCGGCAAAGTCGTTATCAAGGTTTCGTAACCCCCGTCAGCCTGAACTTGCCAAGAGGAGACCCTGTATGACCAATAAAATCCGTGTGGGCATCATCGGAACCGGAGGCTGGGCACGCTACGGCCATATTCCGACTTTGTAAGCGTTGGAGCATTTCGACGTCGTTGCGCTGTGCGGCCGCGACCTTGAAACGGTGTGCGGTTATGCCGAGGGCACCGAAACATTCGCAAGACTGGCGACGCCAGCGCACAGGACGTCGCCCACCTCTTCAGCGTCTGCACTACAAAGCCGCTGGCAGCAGCGAGGCTTCAAGCTTTGCCGATGCTCTTCGCCAGCATGCGCGCGACGGAGCATCCCGCATTTCGCGAGGGGCTACTTCTGCCCGTAAACGGCCTGAAGCCAGATGCGAAAATGGCCAATAGCTGCCGTTGCGGGCAGGAGGCAATTAACAGGTGTAAACGCCGCATCACACGCCAGAACGCAGCAGATCCAGCAAAAGCCTGAACGCGGGCTTGGGTTGTCTACGGCTAGGGTAGTAGAGGTGATATCCCGTGAGAGTAGGGCACCATTCATCTAGGACACGAATCAGTCGGCCTTGCGCAATGTGCGATTCGACGACGTCTTCGGGAAGATAAGCTAGCCCGATTCCCGCGATGGCGAAGTCCAGCATCAGCGGAACTGTGTTGCAGACAACGTGCCCTTCCGCTCGGACTTTAATCTCCTGGCCTGCCTTCGCAAACGGCCAAGACCACAATCCGCCAGATGTTGGCAGCCGCAAATTGATTCCGATGTGGGTCGTCAGGTCATGGGGCGTAATGGGTTTGGGTCTGCGTTCGAAGTATGCAGGCGAGCCGACCACCGCCTGCCGGAAGTCCGGGCCGATACGCATCCCAATCATATCTTTGGCAACCTGCTCACCGAGCCGAATACCTGCGTCGTACCGTTGCTCGACGATGTCGACCAGTCCGTAGTCATTGTTGATTTCGACCCGTACCTCTGGGTAGTCCAGCAGGAGCCTGCTAACGGCAGGTGCCAGGATGGTTGCTGAGGCGTGTTCTACCGAGGTGATCCGTAAGGTGCCCACTGGTTTTCCGCTTAGCTCGGACAGGTCTGCCAGCCCGGCCTCAATGCCTTCAAAGTGGGGGGCGATGGCGCTTATCAAGCGCTCCCCGGCTTCCGTAGGTGAAACGCTTCGGGTGCTGCGCGTGAGTAAGCGCACGCCCAACTGTTCTTCGAGACGCCTCATCGTTCGGCTTAGCGCAGGTTGGGATGTCCCCAGTTGCGCCGCTGCTTTGGTAAAGCTCCGCTCACGAGCAACCGTCACAAATGCCACCAGGTCGTTAACAGTGTCCCGCATGATTGATATCTATCTGATATGGGTGCATTCCAATCATACCAGCTAATTATTTATAGGGTGCGCTGCTAGATTGGCCCCACATTCCGCGTGGGACTCTTCAATGAATCCGATCTACAACTTCGACGGACAAGTAGCCCTGGTGACGGGGGCGAGTGCTGGCATCGGCCTCGCAGCGGCAAAAGCCTTTGCCAGCGCCGGCGCTGCCGTAGTCCTGGCCGACATCAACGAAGCGTTACTTCACGGCGAAACCGACAAGCTGCGCGCCGACGGTCACCAGGTGACTGCTCTCGTGTGCGATGTAGCGGACGAGGCGCAAGTGGCCGCGATGATTGAACGCATCGTTGCCCATCATGGCCGGTTGGACATGGCCTTCAATAACGCCGGTATCGCGGGCCACTCCGGGGCCCTGACCGACGAAGCTACAGCCTCCTTCGACCAGGTCAACGCGGTCAATTTGCGTGGCGTTTGGGCGTGCATGAAACACGAACTGGCCCAGATGGTGCGTCAGGGCAGCGGTGTCATTGTGAATTGCTCATCGCTGGGTGGGTTGGTCGGTCAGGCAGGTCGCGCCACCTATCACGCGACGAAGCACGGCGTGATCGGATTGACCAAAAGTGCCGGGGTTGAATACGCCGCTCGCGGAATCCGGGTGAATGTCGTTTGCCCAGGCGTGATTGACACCCCGATGTTCAGTGAGCTGCTCAAGCGGTCGCCCGAGGCAATGGAGGGCGTCAAACGCGACCAACCTATCGAGCGCCTTGGACGACCGGATGAAATCGCAGCAGCCGTGTTGTGGCTGTGCAGCCCGGCGGCAAGCTTGTCGTGGCCACTGCGTTGCCCGTCGATGGCGGTTTTACCGCGCACTGATTCTGCAATACGCACTCACCGCACTCAGGAGTTTTTATGGACAGCGAAAAGCCGGTATCGCGTTCTGACTTTTTCACCTCTCTTGGCCGTCGCGAGTTCGTGACCAAAGCCGCCCTGACGGGCGCTGCACTGGCCGTCGGCGCTTCGGCCTGGGCTGAATCTTCGGTCCCACCTACCGCTGACCAAGGCTCGAAAACCCTTCCTGGAGAACAGGCGAAAATGACCAAACGTCATCTAGGTAATTTAGAGGTCTCCGCCATTGGTGCCGGATGCATGAGCATCAGCGCCAACTACGGTCCACCCGCCGATATTGCTCAAGGCATTCAAACGCTTCGCACGGCGTTTGAAAACGGCGTCACTTTTTTCGACTCGGCGGAGGTGTACGGCCCCTATACCAACGAAGAACTGGTGGGCAAAGCGCTTAAGCCGTTTCGCGACCAAGTGACGATCGCGAGTAAATTCGGTTTTGCCATTGACGGCACCATCGGCCTGAACAGCCGCCCGGAGCACATCAAAAAGGTTGTCGAAGAGTCTCTCAAGCGCTTGCAGACCGACCACATCGATCTCTACTACCAGCATCGCGTCGATCCCAATGTCCCTATTGAGGACGTAGCGGGCGCGATCAAGGACCTTATCGCTGAAGGCAAGATTCTGCATTTCGGTCTGTCCGAAGCGAGTGCCAAAACCATTCGCCGTGCGCACGCCGTTCAGCCTGTCTCCGCCATCCAGACCGAATACTCGTTCTTCCATCGTGACCCGGAACACAACGGCGTTCTCGCAGCATGCGAAGAATTGGGAATCGGGTTTGTGCCATGGGCGCCGCTGGGGGAGGGCTATCTCACCGGTAAAATGGACGCCAACACCAAGTTCGATCCGAAGACTGATTTCCGTGGAACATTCCCTCGTATGTTCCCTGAAAACATGACCGCAAATATGCCGGTCGTGGACCTCTTGAGAAAAGTGGCCGCAGCAAAAGGCGGCACACCCGCACAAGTGGCTATCGCCTGGTTGCTCGCTCAGAAGTCTTGGATCGTGCCAATCCCCGGCACTCGCAGAATCGATCATCTGACTGAAAACCTTGGCGCGTTGAATATCCAGCTCACTAATGAAGACCTGGTGGCCATGGAGCAACAATTCTCCAAATTGACGGTGCATGGCGAGCGCATGTCTGAAATGCACATGCAGCAAATCGACCGTGACTAGCCGCGATCGTCTGCTTCTGGCCGATTCTGTGGGGATACGAACGGGGGAGCCTTGGTTGGCTACACCTGATCCAATCGATTTGAACAAGCATATTTGGATCATTCCTGGGAGGTGGTGAACAGCTCTGCATCGTCACGATCAGCTAAAGCAACGACAGAGAGGGTTTCTATCCTGATTGTTCTCCATTGGGAATTTGATGTTGTATATAGAATTTGACGTGATAGATTTCCACGTCAGCGGATTCCCTATAACAACAAGAACGGTCATTGATCATGCTCTTTGCAAAAAAGCTTTCCATCGGTGCCAAGCTGTTGGTGCTGCCCATCTTGTTCGTGCTTGCATTGTCAGTCGTCTCAGGTATGGCCTATTACGGTCTGGCCAGGCAGCAGGCAGTCATCGAAGAAATTCAACAGTTGCGCTTCCAGCAATATCGGCAGGTGCTGGAAACCGCGACCGCGTTGCAGGCGGCGATGGTCGGCGCATATGCCACGGGGTCACGCATTCTTGAGTCCCAGGGGCAGGCCACGCTCGAGGAACTGGAGTCTTATTTCGAGGATATTCGGGCCAGTGTCGATGACCTGCGCACTGGTCTCGACAACGCAGCCCGTGAGAGCCGCCTGGGTGATGAGGAGAAGGCGCTCTACGAGGCGGTGCACGAGCAGGCTGCTGTGGTTACCCAAGGGCTGGACGATTTCCAGAGCACCGCCTTGAGAGATCAGATTCAGGCGGCTTCGCTATTGGGCCGGGTGCGCGCTGATAGCAACGGTCTGCAAGCCCAGTTCAACCGTCTGTTGGGGTTGCAGGCACAACTGACCGCCGACGCTTTCGCCGAGGCCGGTACCCTGCAGCGCCAGATGTCAAAGATGCTGGTAGTAGTACTGCTGGCCGCCAGTGCCCTGGCCTTGATGGTCAGTCTTTTGTTGCGGGGGCAGATCCTGCGTCCTATTCGAGAAATCGAGCAGGCATCGATCAGGTTGCGTGACGGTGATCTGACCCATCGTGTGCGCGTGATCGGGGGGGACGAGATCGCTCATACGGCGCAGGCGTTCAATGAGCTGATTGACAGTTTCCAGCAGGCGATGCGCCAGGTCGCAGCGGTTGCAGCTTCGGTCAGCGCCTCGGCCGAGACCCTGGTAGGCGCCTCGGCGCAGGTGGCCGAGAGTTCCTCGGCACAGACCGGTGCGGTTGGGGTGGTGTCGATGACCATCGAGCAGATGAGCGTCAGCATCGCCGCCATCTCCAACCATGCCCAGAGTCTGCGAGGGTCCGCCGAGGCCAGCTTGCGGGGCACGCAGGACGGGCATCTGGCGCTGTCGCGGCTGCTCGAAAACATCGACAGCGTACGCCTCGCATTCTCAGCTATCCGCGGCTCGGTGGGTGATTTCGTCGAAAGCACTTCGGCGATCACCACCAGCATCACCCAGGTCAAGGACCTCTCTGCACAGACCAACCTGCTGGCGCTCAATGCGGCGATCGAAGCGGCGCGCGCAGGGGAAAGCGGGCGCGGTTTCAGTGTGGTGGCTGATGAAGTGCGTCAATTAGCGCAACGCTCGGCGCGAGCGGCCAATTCAATCAATGATCTGACCGTGAAGCTTGAGGGTCAGTCCGAGGTGGTTGACGAGGCGCTGCGGGCAGGCACCGTGGCGCTGGATGACAGCGGCAGGTTGCTGAGCGAATTGGAGAGCACCTTGCAGCAGGCCGCGGACCTGGTCGGCGACTCGACGCGGGGCGTGGACCAGATCGCCGACGCAGTGAGTGTGCAAAGTGAGGGCGGCCGGGGGATAGCAGAAAATATCGAACACATCGCACGGATGGCAGGGGATGGTGATGCGATTACACGTCAAGTGTCCGGAGCGGTGGTTTCCCTGCGGGAGCTTTCAGACGAACTTAGCCTGGCGGTGAGCCGTTTCCGCTTCGAAGCCTGACCGGTGAGGCCGCTTGTCGAGGGGCTCCGCTGGCGACGCTCATGGTTGCGCAAACGTGGCCTGTTCGCGACTTGGCGCGGTTTATCACAGGGCTGACGTTGATGTTCGGTGGCGAAATTTGACGCGTGGCTGGTGTGCGGGAGTAGCAGATGCCGTTCCCGCAAACCAGTGAGTGCTAACGGCTACGAATCAATTGCAAGAACTCTTGCCGAGTGTTGTACGAATCGCGCATGCACCCCAGCATGACCGAGGTACTCATCACCGAGTTCTGCTTTTCCACGCCGCGCATCATCATGCACATGTGCTTGGCCTCGATCACCACCGCCACGCCGGCAGCATGGGTCACCTCGGCAATCGCTTCGGCAATCTGGCGGGTCAGGTTTTCCTGGATCTGCAGCCGGCGCGCAAACATATCGACGATACGTGCCACTTTCGACAGACCCAGGACCTTGCCCGTGGGGATGTAGGCAACGTGCGCCTTGCCGATGAACGGCAACAAGTGGTGCTCACACAGCGAATACAACTCGATGTCGCGTACGATCACCATCTCGTCGTTGTCCGAGTCGAACAATGCGCCGTTGACGATTTGCTCAAGGCTTTGCTGATAGCCATGACACAGGTACTGCATGGCTTTCGCTGCGCGCTTGGGCGTGTCGAGCAAACCTTCGCGCTGCGGGTTTTCGCCGACGCCCTCCAGGATTTCGCGGTAGTTACGGATGAGTTCCTCGTTCATGGCTGTCCCTGATTCAGAGTTGAGTGACGGTAATCTTGCCGGTGGCCGCGCTGGCATCGTGAAACTGCCCGCTCGAACCCGTGCGCCATTGCTCCAGTAACTGCGCCTGTCGTTGGTGGGCATGGCGCAGGAAACGCTCCTTCACCGGCCCATACCCCCGCACGCTGTCTGGCAGTTCCAGTAGCTCACGCGCCAACCGCAGGTTGTCGCTCCCAAGGCCTGTCAGTACTTCATCCAGAATGCTTTCGTAGTTGCGCAGCCAGTCGCGTTCAACCTTGCGTTCATGGGTGTGGCCAAAGGGATCGAGCCAGGTGTTACGCACAACCTTGAGCCTGGCCAACAGCTTGAAGCCTTTCAGCATCCAAGGCCCGAAGCTGCGTTTTTTCGGGGCTTTGCCCGAATTGTTGTCATTGAGCAGCGGCGGTGCCAGGTGAAACCGCAGACGGTAGTCGCCCTCGAACGTCGACTGGATGTTCGCCAGGAATTCGCCATTGGTGAATAGCCGCGCGACCTCGTATTCATCCTTGATAGCCAGCACTTTGAAGTACTGGCGGGCCACGCTTTGCGACAGCTCGCCCGGCTGGCCCAGCAGCCGGGTCTCGGCCGCCATGAACTGCTCGACGCGTTGTCGATAGCGCTGGGCATAGGCCTTGTTCTGGTAGGCGGTAAGGGTGTTTGTGCGCCGGTCCAGTGTTTCTTCCAGGGTCTGCGACAGCGTGCGGTCGGCGCTTTGCTGCTTGCCGGCGTCCACCAGACGCAGCACCCGCGCCAGGTCGTGGGCGCTGCGTCGGCCCCAGGCAAAGGCCGCGAGGTTGAAGGGCACTGCGGTGCCATTCAGTTCGATGGCCTGTATCAGTGCGGCTTCGCCCACCGGTAACCAGCCCTTCTGGTAGGCATAGCCCAGCATGAAGGTGTTGGTGGCGATCGAGTCGCCCATCAGCGCTGTGGCAATTCTGCTTGCGTCGACAAAGTCGGCGCGCGCAGGGCCAACAGCCTCGGCAATCTGCGCTGACATGTGCTCGGTATGGAATTGCGGGTCGGGATGGCTCTGCAAGTCGCCGCTTTGCGCCTGCATGGCGAAGGTGCGTACGAACGCGCTGGTGATGCTTTTCTCGCTGTTGACCAGCGCATGCGTTACGCCCTGGCGCAGCTTGGACAAGGTTTCGGTGTTGGCGCTGACCACCAGGTCACAGCCCAGCAGCAGGGCGGTTTCACCCTCGGCAATCCGTGGGGCGAACAGTTCTTCCTGGCGCGCGGCGATGCGAATATGCGACCAGACCGCGCCGCCTTTTTGCGCCATGCCCGCCATGTCGAGGTTGAGCGTGCCTTTGCCTTCGATGAACGCCGCCATGCCCAGCAAGGCACCGATGGTCACCACGCCCGTGCCGCCCACGCCGGTCACCAGAATGCTGTAGGGCTCGTCGAGGGAGACGGTCACGGGGTTGGGGAGCGTCCACAGGTCGCCGGGCTGGGCTGCCAGGGCCTGGGGCTTGCGCAGCGCACCGCCTTCTACGGTGACAAAACTTGGGCAAAAGCCGTTGAGGCAAGTGAAGTCCTTGTTGCACGACGACTGGTCGATTTCGCGCTTGCGGCCGTACTCGGTTTCGACCGCGACCACCGACATGCAATTGGACTTGCTGCTGCAGTCGCCACAGCCTTCGCATACTGCCTCGTTGATGACCACCCGGCGCGCCGGGTCGGGGAACTTTCCGCGTTTGCGACGCCGGCGTTTCTCGGCGGCGCAGGTCTGGTCATAGATGATCGCCGACACACCCTGGAACTGGCGCAACTGTTCCTGCACCTCGTCCATTTTGTCGCGACGCATTACCGGTACGCCCTCGGCCAGGTCGTGGATGTCCTTGTACTTCTCGACATCGTCACTGACCACCACCAGGCGCTGAACGCCTTCGGCCGCCAACTGGCGGCTGATTTGCGCCACGCTCAGACTGCCATCCACCGGCTGCCCGCCCGTCATGGCCACCGCGTCGTTGTAGAGGATTTTGTAGGTGATCTGCGCCTTGGCTGCGATGGCGGCACGAATGGCGAGAATGCCGGAGTGAAAGTAGGTGCCGTCACCCAGGTTGGCAAACACGTGTTGGGTGGTGGTAAACGGCGCCTGGCCGATCCAGGCCACGCCTTCGCCGCCCATCTGGCTGAAGGTCTGGGTTTGCGGGTAGATCCAGGCCGCCATGTAATGGCAGCCGATGCCGGCCAGTGCGCGGCTACCGGAGGGCACTTGGGTCGAGGTGTTATGCGGGCAGCCCGAACAGTAGTGCGGTACACGCTCCATCAGGTTGCTGAACTGACCCTTGCTGGCCAGTTGTGCGTCGAGTACGGCCAACTGAACCTGCAGCGGGCCGCCCGGGTGCAGGCGCAGGATCCGCTTGGCCAGGGCACGGGCAATCATCGCCGGGGTCAGGTCACTGATCGCCGGCAGCAGCCAGTCGGTATGCGGCAGGCTCCATTCGCCCTTGTCGTCGAACTTGCCGACGATGCGCGGACGTACATCTTCACGCCAGTTGTAGAGTTCTTCCTTGAGCTGGTATTCGATCAGGTGGCGCTTTTCTTCCACTACCACAATCTCTTCCAGGCCTTCGGCAAACAGGCGCACGCCTTCGGCTTCCAGTGGCCAGACCATGCCGACTTTGTACACGCGCAGGCCGATCTTCTGCGCCTGCGCCTCGTCGATGCCGAGGATCTTCAGGGCCTGGCACACGTCGAGATAGGATTTGCCCGAGGTCACGATGCCGATCCGGGCATTGGGCGCATCCATGACGATACGATCAAGACGGTTGGCGCGGGCATAGGCCAACGCCGCATACAGCTTGTGTTCCAGAAGGCGTTGTTCTTGTGCCAGTGGCGGGTCCGGCCAGCGGATGTTCAGGCCACCTTCGGGCAGCGCAATGGTGGGAATAACCGGCTGAACACGGTGGATATCGATGTCCACCACGGCTGCGCTTTCAACGGTGTCGGCCACCGCCTTGAGTGCGACCCAGCAGCCGGAATAGCGCGACATGGCCCAGCCATGCATGCCGTAGTCCAGGTATTCCTGTACGCCCGAGGGTGCCAGTACCGGCATCATTACTGCTTTGAAGATGTGTTCGGTCTGGTGCGGCAGGGACGAGGAGCGCGCGCCGTGGTCGTCGCCGGCAATGGCCAGCACCCCGCCGAAGGGTGAGGTGCCCGCGGCATTGGCGTGACGAAACACATCACCGCAGCGGTCCACACCCGGGCCCTTGCCATACCACATGCCGAACACGCCATCATAGGTCGCGCCTTCGAACAGGTTGACCTGCTGTGTACCCCAGATCGAGGTGGCGGCCAGATCTTCGTTCATGCCGGGGTGGAACACCGTGTGGTGCGCCTTGAGGTAGTCACGTGCTTTCCACAAAGCCTGGTCGAAACCGCCCAGCGGCGAGCCGCGATAGCCGGAAATGAACCCCGCGGTATTCAGGCCGTTGGCCTGGTCGCGTTGACGCTGCATCAGGGGCAGGCGGACCAGCGCCTGAATTCCTGTGAGCAATACGTGACCACTGTGTTGCACATATTTGTCATCCAGTGAAACCGGCGTACTCATGTTCATCCTCCAGGCGTTTTTGTTCTTGTGTGGCGGTGCCCGCTGCGTGGCGATGCCTTGTTTCGGCCGAAGTCTAGAAAGCAGGGTATCGATCGTAAAATCACAAAAACGACGGCGCGATATTGGCTTTTCAAATACCCGGGCGGTGCGGCGTTGGCTGTGTACGACCGCTTGGGCCGGGGTGATGCTAATTAAATATGGACAAATAATCAAAATATGTTCAATTATTGATGGTGAAAACGCTGGAAAACAAAACAGACAAGGGAGTAAAGCCATGCGTGCAGCCATCATTTCCGAACGCAATGCGCCGCCACAGGTGCGTGAGTTCAATGAGCCGCAAGCGCAGGACGGCGCGGTACTGATCGATGTGGACACTGCCGGCCTCGGGGGTTGGGACGTGCGGGGTGCCTATCGCCTGGGCGTCGAATACCCCTGTGTCATTCGCGGCGAAGGCGTGGGCCGGGCTCCGGATGGCCGTCGGGTGTATTTCGGTGAGCGCTCGGTGCTGCCTTATGGCGCGTGGGCCGAGCGAACCCTGGTGCCGCAGGCCGAGGTGTGGAACGTGCCGGACGATGTGGACGACAAGACTGCGATCAGCATGGGCATTGCTGCTACCGGGGCCATCGTGCCGCTGGAAAAGGCAGCGATCCAGAAGGGCGAAAAGGTATTGGTGCTGGGCGCTACCGGCACACTGGGGCAGATTGCCCTGCAGCTTGCGCGCGGCATGGGCGCGGGCAAGGTGGTCGGTGCCGCCCGCTCGCAGGCGGCACTGGGCAGCCTGAAGTCACGCGGCATTGCCGACGAAGTGGTGACCTTGGGCGGCAGTGATGATGTGGAGGCGCTCAAGGACGCAGGCGATGGCGGCTTCGACGTGGTCCTCGACCTGGTGTGCGGGCAGCCCCTGCTGACGTCATTGAAGGCCACAAATTGGGGGGCGCGCATCATCACCATCGGCACCGGTGCTGGCCGCCAGCTCAACCTGGACATCGCCGACTTGCTGTTTCGCAACCTGTCGTGCATCGGTACCGGCCAGCGGCCTCCGGCGGACCGCGAGCAGATCTGGCTGCGGCTGCTGAAGATTGCCAGGGAACAACAGATTCACGTGGACTACCTGGACTTCACCCTCGACCAGGCGGCTGAAGCATGGGCTGCGCAGGTCAACGGGCCGCACGCAAAGATCACGGCCACTATCCGCCGCTGACGGATGCACGCGGTAAGCGGTTCCATTCGTTGTGGCGGCAGGCTCGGCAAGCAGATGACCAAGGGCAAAGACGTTTCCATGCGCCAGTTGCGCTATTTCGTGGCGGCGGCCGATGCCGGGCAGTTCTCGCAGGCGGCGCTCAAGGTACATGTGTCGCAGTCGGCCATTACCGCCGCGGTGCTGCACCTGGAGGAGACCCTGGGCGTCAGCCTGTTCGACCGCTTGCCCTATGGCGTGACGCTGACGGCCGAAGGCAACAAGTTTGCCCAGCACGCGCGGCACATCCTCGACACGCTGCAGGACGCCCTGAGCGAGCCGCTGTTTCTCAGCCATGCGATGCAGGGCAGTGTGCGCGTGGGGGCGTCGTATACGGTGCTGGGCTATTTCTTGCCAGCGTTGCTGGCGCGATTCAAACGCAGCTACCCGCAGGTAGAGATCGACCTTGTAGACATGGACCGCCACAGCATCGAACAGGCGGTGAATGATGGCGACCTTGACCTGGGACTTGCGATCGTGTCCAACACGCCCAGCCTGAAGGGCTTTGCGCACCAGGTGTTGATCCGTTCACGCCGACAACTCTGGTTGTCCAGCCAGCACCCTTTGATGGCAGCCACGTCAATCGACCTCGCAGACGTCGCGCAGCATGCCTATATCCTGGCCACCCTGGACGAAGGGGACAGCTCGACGCTGCGCTACTGGGAGTCGCGCGGGCTGGCTCCGAATGTCGCCTTTCGCACGTCCTCGATGGAGGCGTTGCGCGGCCTTGTGGGTCACGGCTTTGGCGTGACCATCCTGTCCGACATGCTCTACCGGGCCTGGTCGCTGGAGGGCAAAAAGATCGAGGTCCGGCCGTTGGTGGATACCATTCCGCCCATGGAGCTGGGGCTGATCTGGTTGCCGGACAGGTGCCTGTCGGCGCCTGCCCAGGCGTTCCGGCAGTTCCTGATCATGGCGTGCGCGTCGTGATGCCCTCCTGGCAGGCGCTGGCTTGCGGCGGCCAGGAGCCGTTGTTCATCAGGCTGTCGAAGGTCTCGGTCATTTCCTTGGCGGAGTTGGGATAATCGTGGCGCACCCACCATAGCCACAACCCCACCAAGGCACCGACGAAGCAGCGCACGGCGGCTTCGCCGCGGATGCCGGTTCGTGAGTAGAGGCCTTGTGAGCGATAGTGTTCACGGACCTGGATGGTCAGGATGCTTTCCAGGTGTGCCAGTATCACGCGGTGCCCAGGACCGCTGAAAAATGAGGTGGTGAGCGCGGCATGGCGTTCGGTCGCGCCGAACAGCCAGGCCGATACGTCCAGTACCACGCACCGGTCGCCACGGACTTCAGTGATCCGCGTACACGGCACGCCGATGGCGTCGTACCCGGCGATGATCAAATCTTCTTTGTCGCGAAAGTGCGCATAGAACGTCGAGCGTGCTACCCCGGTCCTATCCAGCAATTCCTGCACGGTGATTTCGCTGTAGTCCTTCTCTAACGCCAGGCGGTACATCTGGTCCAGCAGCCGTTCGCGCGTGCGTTGCGAACGCAAGGCGTGGCGTCGGCTGGAGAGGCTCTTGTCTACGGTTTGTACGGAACTTGCACGCTTCATCCTGTACCTCTGCAGAGCTTTCTTATTGGAGTCGTGACGCCTGGCGGCAGGGCTGCCCGGCGGTGCTTCCTGAACAGTGGCATACACATTTCCAGGTCGGCAAGAAATGTTTTAGAACAGATTTTCGATAATTGTTAATTATTTCCCGCATGCCGAACACATTCGCGGTTCCGTTCGTTGTCGCTTTACCCCGCCGGCCGTACCGTCTCTCCAGTGCCCACGTACCTGGAGAGAACAACAACAATGAGCAAAACGTACGACTACATCATCATCGGCGCCGGGTCGTCGGGGTGTGTATTGGCCAACCGATTGTCTGCCGACTCGACGGTATCGGTGCTGCTGATCGAAAGCGGCCCGGAGCATCGCAGCCCGCTGATCGCCATGCCCCGGGGCATCGGCAAACTCCTGCGCCCCGGCAATCCGCATGTCTGGAGTTACCAGGCCGCCCGCGGTGCGGGCATGGCCGACGAGGTATGGCTCAAGGGCAAGACGCTGGGCGGCTCCAGTTCGGTCAACGGCATGGTTTATGTGCGCGGTACGCCTGACGACTACGACCATTGGGAAGCCTTGGGGTGTACCGGCTGGGGCTGGGCCGACATGGGGCGGCAGTTCGTTGCGCTGGAAGACCACCAATTGGGCAAGAGCCAGTGGCGCGGTGTGGGCGGGCCGCTGAAAGTCACCGTGCACCCGGCGGGGGATGCCTTGTGCGATGCGGTGATCAGCGCGGCCGGTGAGCTGGGGGCGGCGCGCACCGACGATACCAACCACGTTGCGTCGGTGCGCGAGGGTGGTTTTGGCTATCAGCCGCAGACCACCTGGAAGGGGCAGCGGTTCAGTGCCGCGCGGGCCTTTCTCGACCCGATACGTGAGCGCCCGAATCTGACGGTGATGACGGACACTGACGTACAGCGTATCGAGTTCACCCAGCGCCGCGCTTCGGCGGTACACACCAGTGGCCACGCGGGAACGGCCTGTTTCGACGTGCGCTACGAAGTGCTGCTGTGCGCGGGAGCCATCGAGTCGCCCAAGTTGCTGCAGCTATCAGGCATCGGCCCGGCCGGGTTGTTGTCGGGGCTGGGCATCGCCGTGGTGCACAACGCGCCCGAGGTGGGACGCAACCTGCGTGAGCACGTGTACATGGCGATGCAGTACCGGGTCACTCGTGGCAGCTTCAACCACTGCTTTCACGGGTTGGGCCTGCTGGCGGCGGTGGCCCGGTACTTTCTGCGCAAGAAAGGCCCGATGACTCACGCGGCCCATGAGGCGGGCGGTTTTGTCAAAACGCTGCCGGAGCTGGAGCGCCCGGATGCGCAGATCGGCGTCAGTCTTTATTCCATGGACGGCGACGGCAACAAGGTTGAGATCGACAGGCAACCCGGCCTGACCATCGGCGGCTACTTCCTGCGCCCGCAAAGCCAGGGGCAGGTTTGTATTCAATCGGCTGACCCCAGCGCGCCCCCACGTATCGACGCCAACTACTTGAGCGCCGAGGTCGATCGTCGCTCGGCAATTGCCCTGTTCCGCTGGTGTCGCCGCCTGGCCGCACAGCCGGCGCTAAAACCGTACATCGTGAGTGAGCTGACACCGGGGGCGCACGTCGAAAGCGATGACCAGATCCTGGCGGCCTTTCGTCGCTTCGGCCAGACCGCTTTCCACGTCAGCGGCACCTGCCGCATGGGCGCCGACAGTGCTTCGGTGCTCGATCCCGAGCTACGTGTGCGCGGTGTCCAGGGCCTGCGGGTGGTCGACACCTCGGTGATGCCCTGCCTGGTATCGGGCAACACCAATGCACCGGCCATGGCCATCGCCATGCGCGCGGCAGAACTTATCACCGGCAAGCTATCAGGAGCGGTAACCGCATGAGCGTTCCCTTCACCCAACTGGACAAACTGTATATCGATGGCGACTGGGTTCGGGCGGACGGTCCGCCCGAAGCGGTGCTCAACCCCGCCACCGAGGCGGTGATCGGCTACGCCCCGGCCGGCGATCTGCACAGCGCCGAGGCGGCCATCGCCGCTGCGCGCACGGCCTTCGACCACGGCCCCTGGCCGTGGCTGAGCATGGCCGAGCGTGCGGGCTACCTGCGGCGGATGCATGCTGCGCTGGTGGCCAGGCGTGAACAGATCGCCGCGCTGATCATCGCCGAGGTCGGCTGCTCGCAGGGCGTGACCTATGCCATGCAAGTGGACATGCCGCTCGGCCATGTGCTCACGGCCATCGAGCAATCGCTGCACAGCGACAGCCTGCAGATTCCCGTGCAGGCCAATCCAGATCCCTTCAACCCGGGCGGGCCGATGATCCTGGGCAGCGGCACCGTGGAGCGTGAGCCGATCGGGGTGGTGGCGGGTATCACCGGCTATAACTTCCCGTTTCTGCTCAACCTGGCCAAAGTGTTCCCGGCGTTGCTGGCGGGTAACACCCTGGTGCTCAAACCCTCGCCTTTCACGCCGTACTCAGCGTTGCTGTTCGGGCAGATCGCCGAAGAGGTCGGGTTGCCCAAAGGCGTGCTCAATATTGTCACGGGGGGTACAGCGGTCGGCTGCCTGCTGAGCAGTGATCCGCGCGTGGACATGGTGTCATTCACCGGGTCTGAAGCGGTAGGCATCAGCATCATGAGCCAGGCCGCACCCACGCTCAAACGTGTGCACCTGGAACTGGGTGGCAAGTCGGCATTGATCGTGCGCGCAGATGCTGACATCCAGGCCGCCGCCCTGGGTGCGGTCGCCGGACTTGCGGTGAACGCGGGACAGGGCTGCGCCTTGCTCACACGCTTCGTGGTTCACCACTCGGTGAGGGAGCCGTTCGTGCAGTGCGCCAAGGCCATTGCCGGGCAGTGGAAGGTCGGCGATCCGGCAGACCCCAGCGTGATGATGGGCCCGCTGATTCGCGAGGCACAGCGGGCCAGGGTCGAGCACTTCATCGCCAGCGGCAGGGACGCTGGCGCCACGCTGGTGTGCGGCGGCGGACGCCCGGCGCACCTGGCCCGCGGGTTCTTCAGTGAGCTCACCCTCTTCGACAATGTTCGCAACGACATGACCATCGCCCAAGAGGAAATCTTCGGGCCGGTCGGCGTGGTGATCGGGTTCGACAGTGATGATGAGGCGGTCGCCATCGCCAATGACTCGCGCTTCGGCCTGAACAGTGCGGTGGCCTCGGCGGACGCCGCCGTCGCCTACGACCTCGCCAGGCGCATCCGCGCCGGCAGTGTGTACCTCAACGGCGGCAGCGGCAGCTTGCCTTATGCACCGATTGGCGGGTTCAAACGCTCAGGTATCGGCCGCGAGTTCGGGCCCAACTGGCTGAAGGAGTTTACCCAGGAAAAATCGATCATCTATCCCATCGGCCGCTAGTACCAGCGCCTCGCCAAGGGCGTTTCAACAGAACGACTGACAATAAGAACAAAAGGTGGTTTGCATGAAAGGGACGAGAAAACAGGGCCGCTCGCGGTCCCTGGCGCTGCTGATATTGAGCGGCCTGTCGGTAGGCCAGACTGGCGCCGCACTGGCGGTGGCCATCGACTTGCCCAACCCGGACTTTCGCCTGCGCTGGGACAACACGGTGCGCTACAACCTGGGCATGCGCATGGAGGGCCAGGACCGACGCATCATGAACACGCCCTCGTATGACGAGTCCGATGGCAAGTTCGACAAGGGCGACATCGTCACCAACCGCGTCGATGTACTCAGCGAAATCGACCTGTCCTACCGCAAGGACTGGGGGCTGCGCCTGAGCGCCGCCGGCTGGTACGACCAGGCGTACCATGACAGCACGGTGCGCAGCCATGTCGCCGGCTACCAGAGCAGTTACGACAACGATCGCTACAGCGCGGAGGTCAAGCGTTACGTCGAGGGCCCGTCGGGAGAAATGCTTGACGCCTTCGTGTGGAAGAACGTGCGCCTGGGTGATGCCACCGTCAACGTCAAGGTGGGCCGCCATACCAACTACTGGGGGGAGGGCCTGTTGTTTGGCGCCCATGCGGTGTCCTACTCGCAAGCGCCGCTCGATGGCGCCAAGGCCGTCACCAGCCCGGGCATCGAAACCAAGGAAGTGTTCCTGCCCATCGGGCAGATCTCCGCCAAGGCACAGGCCACCGACAACCTCACCCTGGCCGCGCAGTACTTCTACGAATGGGATTACACCCGCATGCCGTATGGCGGCACCTATTTTGGTCCGGCTGACCCGTTCTTCGAAGGCCCGGACCGGCTACCGGTTGCGCCGGGGTTTTCCCTCAACCGAGAGAAGTCCAGATACGGTCGTGACTCGGGCAACTGGGGCGTAATGGCCAAGTACGAGGTGGAGGCGATTCAGTCCACTGTCGGTGTCTACTACCGCCAGTTCGATGATTACCAGCCCTGGCTGGCGCCCGCGGTATCCCTGGCCAGTGGCAGCTACCGTCTGGTTTACCCCCGCAACGTCAAGCTGATGGGCCTGAGCTTTTCCCGCGTGTTCGATTCGGTTTCGGTGGGCAGCGAGATTTCCTACCGCAAAGGCGGTGCCCTGAACGCAATAGGGGTGGACCCGACCGACAACGAAGGACCGCGTGGCGACAGCTTTCACTTTGTGGCCAACGCGGTGTACGGCGTGCCGCGCAACTTCATCGCCAACAACGCCACGCTGGTCGGGGAGTTCGCTTATAGCCACCTGCGCAAGGTGACCGGTCACGAAGACCTGTATCTGGGCGAAGGCAACGCCAACTGCGTAGACCCGCGCGTGGGCACGGCCGGCTCGGGGGACAAGCGTGATGGTTGCTCCACCCGCAACTACGCGGCTTTCGCGCTCAACTACACCCCGCAGTACCTGTCGGTGTTCCCGTCCTGGGACATGACGGTGCCGCTCACCGTCAACTACGGCCTGTCGGGTAATGCCGCAACGGCCGGTGGCGGCAACGAAGGAGCACTGACCTGGTCGGTCGGCGTGCAGTTGACCTACGCCCAGCGCTATGAATTCGGCTTGCGCTACGCCGACAGCGACGCGCAGTCGAAGCACATTCCCGGTGACACCGTGGGCGGCAACGGCAGTGTCGGCGGCACGGACCGGGGCTGGTTGGCGTTCACCTTCAAAACCTCCATCTAAGAAAGCCAAGAAGCGGAGTACCTGTTGATGAAACTACAGATGGCACTGGCGGTAACGTTGCTGAGCGTTGCCACATGCAGCCTGGGCGCGGCACCGGCCGATCAGGTCGCCGAGATCGGCAAGACGCTGACGCCTTTCGGCGCGATTATCGCGGGCAATGCCGAGGGCAGCATTCCGCCCTACACCGGTGGCCTGCGCCAGGCACCCCCGGGCTTTTCCCCGGATAGCGGCTTCTGGGCCGACCCGTTCCAGGATGAAAAACCGCTGCTGCGGATCAATTCGAAGAACATGGCGCAGTACGCCGACCGTCTGAGTGGCGGACAAAAGATGCTGTTGGGCAAATACCCGGACTACTACCTGGACATCTACCCCAGTCACCGTACCGCCGCCTACCCGCAGGCCATGCTCGATGCCACCGTGCGCAACGCCAGCACCTGCAACACTACCCAGGACAACCTGGCTGTGGACCCCGCGTGCCGCGGTGGCCTGCCGTTTCCGCTCCCGCAAAATGGCAACGAGGTGATCTGGAACCAGCAACTGCGCTACAAGGGCGCCGGCTATACCACGACGGCTTCGTCCAATAGCTGGGTGGTGGACTCCCAGGGCTCGGTGACCAAGACGGCCGAGTCTGCCACGCTGGAAGAGGCCCCTTACTATCAGGTCACGCAGGCCGACCGGGATCCGCAGTTGTATTACCGGGCCTGGGCGCTGGACAGCTACCCGGCGCGCAGTGCAGGGCAGTTGATTATTCTGGCCGATTACCTTGACCCGCAACGCCAGCCACGTCGTGCGTGGAGCTACACACCGGGCATGCGACGGATCAAGCTGGCGCCGGAGTTCGCCTACGACACCCCGGTACCCAACCAGGGCGGGGTCAACCTGTTCGACGAATTGCAGATGTTTTCCGGCAGCCAGGACCGCTTCGACTACAAGCTGGTCGGGCGCAAGGAAATGTACATCCCGTACAACGCCTACAGGTTCTACTTCAGTTGCGGCCAGCAGGAGCAATTTCTCAAACACCACGCCAACCCTGCGTGCGAACGCTGGGAACTGCACCGGGTGTGGGTGGTGGAGGCGACGCTGAAGCCGGGCAAACGTCACGTGTACAGCAAGCGCACCTATTACCTCGACGAAGACACGTTTGGAGCCGGGCTCTACGACGCGTGGGACCAGGGAGGCACGCTGTACCGGGCATTGTTCCTCAGTGCTGTGCAGCTGTACGACAAGAACCTGCCCTACACCGTGAAGAACGTCAGCTACGACTTCAACAAAGGCATGTGGTCGCTGTTGAACGATGGTCTGAAGGGCGGCTACCGGGTGCACGACACACCGTTATCCGAGCGTGACATGAAGCCCGAGTCCATTGTGGCCCAAGAGACCCAGCGCTGATTCAACCATGCGTCCAGACATTGGCGGCCTGCGAGGGCCGCTTTTTTTTGCCTTGCATACGGCAAAAATTAAATGAACACAAAATCAAAAAATGTTTATATTTGTTGTGATGTCCGAACCTGGCGAGCGGTCCAGTCGATGACCGTTCGGCCTGCTGGCTGATTACAACAAGGAGAAACGCCATGCTGATCGATGTACACGCCCACCTGCTCACCGAGGGCATGCTCAACCGTCACGAATTCTGGGGCCCGTTCATGAAGGTGCAGGGGTTGACCGTCGGTCATTTTTCCCTCGGTACCAAGCAACCGGCCAAGGCCGCCAGCGATGCCGAAGCGCAAGCCAACCTGCTGGCCCGCATGACTCACGCCAGTCGCCGCAAGCTGATGGCCGAGCGGGGCGTCGACAAGCTGGTGGTGTCCACGCCTTCGCATTGCTTCATGTATTGGGCTGGTGATTTCGCCAATGAATATGCGCGTGTCTGCAATGACGAGATGTCGGCATTCTGCCGTGCCGACCCCGACCATTTTGACTTCTGGTGCCATGCCAACCTGGCCGACCCGCACAACGCTGCCAGGGAAATCGAACGCGCGGTCACCCAACTGGGGGCCAAGGGCGTCTGTGTCGGCGGCGCCAACTTCAACGGTCTGCAGGCCTATGACGAGCAACTGTTCCCGGTATGGGAGAAGCTTGTGCAACTCGATGTGCCGATCATGGTGCATGGCTTCAACCAGTCGATTTACTGGGGCGAGAAACACACCGATGACAAGTTCGAAACCACCTCCATCGTGGGTGATTGCGTCGATGAAACGCTGTTCTTCTGGTACCTGATCTGCGGTGGCGCGCTGGATGTGTTTCCAACCCTGAAAACCTACATCACCCACGCCGGTGGCATGGCGATCTTCCAACTTGGCCGGCTCAGTGAGCTCAACCACGCAATGGCGCCTGATACGCGAAACCAGCGGCCACTGCTGGACTACCTGCAGAACTTCTACTTCGACCTCGATGTACACGCACCCGGCTTGCGGCGTGGCGTCGCCGAGGTAGTGGGGGCCGAACGCTTGCTGTATGGCACCAACTTTGGCGGGGCCTATGACCACGGGGATCTGACCGCCGGGCTGGGGCTGTCGGGTGAGGATCGCGAGCGGATTCGCAGCGGAAACGCCATCGAACTGCTCAAGCTCAAGGTGCCGGCCAGCGCTCATGCAGTGACACCATGACCGGCAGCCTGCTCGCCATGAGCGCCGGGCGGCCCTACCCGCAACGCATTGGGCGGTTGCCGCGGCAACTCGGTGAAATCAGCGCGGCCTGGCTCACGCAACTGCTTCAGCCGTGCTACCCCGGTATCGAAGTGCTGGCGCTGGAGGTGGTGGAGGTCCGCAACGGGCACACCACGAAACTGCGCGCCCGTCTCGAGCTGAACGACGTTGGCCGGCAAGCGGGCATACCGTCGCATGTGTGCCTGAAGTCGAACTGGTCCGAGGGTTTCGAGAGCGGCGATATCTGTGAACTGGAGTCGCGCTTCTATCATCTGGCCCGTGTCTGGCCCGATGCGCCATTGCCAGCCACCTATTTCACTGACTGGGACGCCGATGGCGGTGGTCGCGGTGTGGTGCTGATGGAGGACCTGGGGCTGGCAGCCGGGCGATTCGGCCACAGCACCGATCACTTGGGCGTGGATGGTGTCGCCCGAGGTCTGGAGTCGCTGGCCACGCTGCATGCCGCGACCTGGGCCGACCCGCAGTTGCACCGCCAGGGCTGGTTGCCGGTGTCGATGGCCAACCCGGTCGACACTGATGGCCTGCTGCGCATGTACAACTACATCAAGGTCAATCTGCGCAAGGACGACTACCATCAGCGGCTGCCTCGCTGGATGTACGAGACCCCGGAACTGTTCAGCCATGCTTTCGACGAGCTGGCTGCCTTCGAGCGGGCGCAGACCTCACCCATCTGCCTGATTCATGGCGACTCGCATCAGGGCAACAGCTTCCTGCGCGAAGATGGACAGCGCATCTGGCTCGACTGGCAACTGGCGAGACGTGGTCGACCGTGGCGCGATGTGGCGTATTTCATGCTCGGCGCGCTGACGATTGAGGAGCGTCGCGCCGATGCGCAGCGGCTGTTGCGGGTGTACCGCGAGAAGTTGATCAGCCTGGGCGCGATTGGCGTACTCGACCAGGACGCCGCTTGGGAGCAACTGCGGCGTTGGCCGGTGTGGGGCATGCAGACGTGGATGTCGAACATGGATGACTGGGGCCAGGCAGGTCTGCCCATGGTAGAACGCTTCTTTGCCGCCGCCGAAGACTTCGACACCCTTCGCTTGCTGACGCACGGGCGCAAGCCGCGTCGTATCCCTGTGCTGGGCGAGGGTGCGCGTGCGCTGACGCAGGCCTATGCCCACTTGCTGGAGAAATGAGCATGACTACGCTACACACGCTGCACTTGCCTGGCGTGGACAACTTTCGCAGCCTGGCGGGCATGTCCACCCCCTGCGGCCGACGTATCGCAGGCCATAGCCTGTTGCGCTCGGACCAGTTGCATCGGCTGACAGCCGCGAGCTGGCAGGTACTGCAGCGGCTGGGCCTGAAGGCGGTGTGTGACCTGCGCAGTGCGGGCGAGCGCGAGTGTTACCCGAGCGCTTTCCCGGGTGCGGGCCTGCGCCAGTTTCACTTGCCGATCGGTGGCGACCTGCGGGCGGATCCTGGCATCGCCGCGATGCTGGCCGAAAACCCGGCTGTGGAGGGCGCGCAAGGCATGATGCTGGAGGTGTACCGACGCTTGCCCGGTCTGCTGGCGGGGCATATGCCGTTGCTGTTCAGCCTGCTCGCCGGGCGCAAGGCATCGGTGTTGATCCACTGCACCGCCGGCAAGGACCGCACGGGCGTGGCCGTGGCGCTCGTACTGCATGCGCTCGGGGTCGAGCCGGCGCAGATCATGGCGGACTATCTGCGCTCGGCGCGGCGGTTGAGCCAGCTTGATGCACCGCGCCAGGAGGCCATGCACCTGGCGGTGAGCCGTATGGTGGGCCAGTCGGTCCAAGAAGCGGCAATCGATGTGGTGCTGGATGCCCGGCCCGAATACCTGAATGCCGCGTATGCGGTAATAGAGGCCGAATATGGAGGGCTGGAGCGTTATCTGCTGCGCTTCAGCGGTCTGGATCGCGAGGGTCTGCGGGCGCTGCGTGAGCGCCTGCTTGTGGTTTAGGGCCGGGTGCTGACGGGCAGACGCGCGGGTTGCCATTGGGCCAGCGCGATCCCCAGCAGAATCAGGCCGCCGCCTACCGCGTGGTACAGGTGCAATGTCTCCCCGAGCAGACCTATCGCCAGGACCGCAGTAAACAACGGCACCAGGTTCATCAGCACGGCGGTTTTTTCCGCGCCCAGGCGTTGCAGGCCGTGTATCCACAGGCCGGGTGCCAGCGCTGAAGCGAACAGCCCGGCAAACAGGACCAGTGGCAGGCTTTGCGCACTCAGGGTCATCGATGAGGCAAGCAGGAACGGCGGCACCAGCAGCAAGGTGCCGCAGAGTATCTGTACGTAGAGGCTTTCCCAGATGGGCAGGGGGATTTGCCAGCGCTTCACCAACACGCAATACAGGGCGTATGACAGTGATGCCAGCAGCATCAGGCCCTCACCCAGCCCCACTCCGTGTTGCCACAGCGACGACAAATCGCCCGCTGCCAGTAACCACGCCAGCCCGACGAATGAAATAGCGGCACCAACCAGCAGCGGCAGGGTCGGGCGGGTGTTCAGCAGTGGGAACGCTACCAGTACCGTCAGCAAGGGCATGGTCGCCAGAATCAGTCCCATCGAGGTGGCGCTGACCGTATGTGCGGCAAAATAGGCCAGTGACTGGTACAGCGACATGCCAAGCAAGCCCAGCAGCCAGAGCCTGGGCAGGTGTGGCCGTATCGCCCGGCGGATTCTCCAGGCTCTGGGCAGCAGGACGGGCGACAACACCAGCAACGCGGTCAGCCAGCGATAGAAGGAAATGGCCGCGGGGTCGATCACCCCCACTGACAGCCGGTTGACCACCGTGCTGGCGGCCCAGATCAGCGTGGCTAGCACAGGCAACAGCACGTTCATCACGGGGCGCCTCAGTGGCTTTTGGTATTTCGAGCGGCCATGGCGACGGCAAAATCGCGCTTGAGGGTCGGGAAGTAGGCAATCTGTCCGCCCATGCCCCCGGCAATGTCGATCGACGCTGCGCTGATGAAGCTGGCGTATTCGCTGGAAAGGAACAGCACCATTCCCGCGACATCTTCCGGTTTGCCGTAGCGGCCGATCGGCACCACTTTCATGACCATGGCGTCGAACTCTTCCCGGCTGACGCCGGGCCCCATTTCCTTGTAGTGACGGTCCCACTGGCCGGTGTCGATCCAGCCCATGTTCAGGCTGTTGACGAGGATGTTGTCCTTGGCCAGCGACATGCCCAGCGACCGGGAAAGCGCAATGCATGACGCTCGGTTGATCACGGACGGGATGCCATCGGGGGTGGGGACGGTGCCGGCCAGGGCATTGATCTCGATGATTCGTCCCCAGCGCTGTTCACGCATGAATGGCACCACCGCCTGGACAAAGCGGAAATGCCCCATCTGCAACACATTCGCGTGTTCAAGAATGGCCTCCGGCGTAAGGGTTTCGAGGTTGCCACCGCGTCCCTGGCCGGCGTTATTGACCAGAATGTCCACGCCACCCCATGCCTGGACCACTTCGCCGACAAATTGTTGAACACCCTGAGTGTCTGTGACATCCACCGCCCGGGCCAGCACCTCCTGCGCGTTTTCCTGAAGTTGCGATGCCGCTTCACGGACGGCCTCAAGGCTGCGCGCGCAAATCGCCACGCGGGCGCCTTCCAGGGCGAAGGCACGGGCTATCGCAAGGCCTATGCCGCGTGAGGCGCCCGTGACAATGACACGTTTTCCGCTGAGGTCGATGTTCATGCAGGGCGAGCTCCTTGTAGTTTTTATGGGCTGAGCGCAGGTGCAGCGCAGGTGCTTTCTGTGGCTTGTTTACCGGAAAAAGACAGTCAGAGCAAAACATAATTGAACAGTAAGCTTTTTTGTGTGCAGTATTGGTCGTGAGTTTTTCCGTGCCTTTCGAGGCCAAGCGTGAGTAGCAGGCAAAAAAACGCTGATTATTCTGAATAGAGAATTGAAATCTTTATATGGAATTATTTTTTTTTCTCGGTTAATTTGCCTCCAGGCCATGGGAGCGCTTCACCGGTAAACCTGCCGGCAAGACCACCCCAAGACGCTTAGGCAAGCGGCAAGGCAGCGGCGCCTCACAACGCCAGCAACCGTCACTTGACCTCACACAAACGACTGAAAATAAAAATAAAAGGTGGCGTATGAAAGACATGACCAAGTCTGGAAGGCATGTGTTTAGCCGCAGTGCAGTAGCGCTGGCAGTGCTCGGCGGGATGAGTGGAGCCCACGCTATTTCGTTTGACCTGAGCAACCCCGATTACCGCCTGCGTTGGGACAACACCGTGCGCTATAACCTGGGCATGCGTATGGAAGGGCAAGATCACCGGATCATGCGGACCCCGACCTCCGACGAGTCCGACAGCAAGTTCGACAAAGGCGATATCGTTACAAATCGGCTCGATGTGTTGAGCGAAGTGGACTTCTCCTACCTGAACGAGTGGGGCGCACGCCTCAGTGCTGCCGGCTGGTATGACCATGCTTACCGTGACACCAGTGTGCACAGCCAGGTGGGCGGCCAGACCAGCTACGAAAATGGCCACTACAGCGATCAGGTCAAGCGCTATGTCAGGGGGCCATCGGGTGAAATCCTCGATGCATTCGTGTGGAAGAACTTTCAACTGGGCGACACTCCGGTCAACGTGAAGATCGGCCGCCATACCAATTACTGGGGTGAGGGCCTGTTGTTCGGTGCCCACTCCGTTTCCTACTCCCAGGCGCCGAGCGACGGTGTAAAAGCCGCCACCAGCCCAGGTATCGAGACAAAAGAAGTATTTCTGCCCATTGGCCAGGTGTCGGCCAAGGCGCAGGTCACTGACCACCTGTCCATCGCTGGCCAGTATTTCTATGAGTGGGACTACACCCGCATTCCTTACGGCGGCACCTACTTCGGCGCCGCGGACTTCCTGTTCGAAGGGCCGGACCAGATGCCGGCCGGCGCAGGGGCACTCAAACGCAGCTCATCCAGATATGGCCGTGACAGCAATGCCAACTGGGGCGTGATGGCCAAGTACAACCTGGAGGCGATCGAATCGACCTTCGGCTTCTACTACCGCCAGTTCGATGACTACCAGCCGTGGCTCGCGCCGCAGGTCAAAGCCAATCTGGGCGAGTACCGCGTCGTTTACCCACGCGGGGTGAAGCTTGCCGGTGTCAGCTTTGCACGGGTGTTCGACTCTGTGGCCGTGGGTACTGAGTTGTCGTACCGCAAGAACGGCGCATTGAACGCCACCGGCGTCAGCACACTGGATGACGAAGGGCCGCGCGGCGACACCATCCATTTCATCGCAAACGCGGTGTACGGCATGCCGCGCAACTTCATCGCCAACAACGCGACCCTGGTCGGCGAGTTCGCCTACAGCCACCTGGTCAAGGTCACCGAGCATGACGAGCTGTTCAAATACAAGGGCAACAATGCTTGTACAGACGCTCGCACACCCGGCGTGGCCGGCTCCGGCGATGCGTCGGATGGCTGCTCGACGCGTGATTACTATGCGGTGGCGGTGAACTACACGCCGCAGTACCTGAGCATCTTCCCATCGTGGGACATGGACGTGCCGCTGACCGTCAACTACGGCATCCACGGCAACGCTGCAACGGCCGGTGGCGGCAGTGAAGGCGCGATGTCCTGGTCGGCCGGTGTGAAGTTCACCTACCAGCAACAGTACGAATTCGGTCTGCGCTACGCCGATACCCGTGCCCAGCCCAAGAACCTGGCCAATGGCACCGTCGCTGGCAATGGTGGCGTCGGTAACACCGACCGTGGTTGGCTGGCATTCACATTCAAAACCTCCTTCTGAACAAATCCAATAAAAACGGAGACCGCCTGAATGAAACGACAATTAGCCTTGTCCCTCGCACTGTTCGGCATCGCTACCTGCAGCCTGGCTGCGGTCAGCCCTGAAGAGGCCGCGCAGCTTGGTACGACCCTGACCCCCTTCGGCGCGATCAAAGCGGGCAACGCAGAGGGCACCATCCCTGCCTATGACGGCGGGCTTCGCACTGCGCCGGCGGATTTCAAGCCCGACAGCGGGTTCTGGGCCGACCCGTTCCGCAACGAGAAGCCCCTGTTCCGCATCACTGCGCAAAACGTGGCGCAATACGCCGACAAACTCAGTGACGGGCAGAAGGAAATCCTCAAGAAGTACCCGGAGTACTACTTCGATATCTACCCGAGCCATCGCACCACTGCCTATCCCAAAGAGGTGCTGGAGGCCACGGTACGAAATGCGACCAGTTGCAACACCCAGAAAGATGGCCTGGCGGTTGACCCTGCCTGCCGGGGCGGGCTGCCGTTCCCGATTCCGAAGACCGGCAACGAGGTGATCTGGAACCAGCAATTGCGTTACAAGATCGGCCCCGGCTACTCCACCACCAGTTCATCCAACAGTTGGGTGATGGACGCCAATGGCCAGCGCACCAAGGCGGCCGAGCAGGCCACCTTCGAAGAGCAGCCCTACTACCAGCCGACGCAGGCCGATCGTGATCCGATGATGTATGCGCGGGTGTATTCGCTGAACAACTATCCGGCGCGCCGTTCGGGTGAGGTCACCGTGCTCAACGACTACCTGGACCCCGCGACCAAGGCTCGCCGCGCCTTCAGCTACTCGCCCGGCCAGCGTCGCGTGAAGCTTGCGCCCGAGTTCTCCTTCGACACCCCGGTGGCCAGCCAGGGCGGGGTGACGCTGTTCGACGAACTGCAAATGTTCTCGGGTAGCCAGGACCGCTTCGACTACAAGCTGGTGGGCCGCAAGGAGATGTACATCCCCTACAACGCCTACAAGTTCTACTTCGAGTGCAAGCAGGACGACCAATTTCTCAAGCACCATGCCAACCCCGCGTGCGAGCGTTGGGAACTGCACCGCGTATGGGTAGTGGAGGCGACGCTCAAGCCGGGCAAGCGCCACGTCTACAGCAAGCGCACCTACTACCTGGATGAGGACACCTTCGGTATCGGCCTGTATGACGCCTGGGACCAAAGCGGCGCCTTGTATCGCGCCATCTTCCTCAGCGGTGTGCAGCTATACGACAAGGACCTGCCGTACAACGTGAAGAACGTTGTGTACGACTTCAACAAAGGCATGTGGGCGCTGCTCAACGACGGTTTGAAGGGGGGCTACAAGTTCTCCGACACGCCACGTACCGAACGGGACATGAACCCCGAGGCCATCGTCGCGCGTGAGACCCAACGCTGAGTCTGGTGTGCTGGCAGTAACCTGCGCGCCCTGCAAAGCGGCGCGCAGTTGAGAAGGTTGTGCCTGATGCCTGGCAGCGTGCGGTGTGCTGTCGGGTAGCAGGGCGACTCTGGCGTGGTGAGGATAAAAACAATGATTAGCCAAGGCCTTGCAAGACCCCAACCCTGGCGCACGTGTGTGTTGAGCGTGGCGCTGATCCCCTTGTGGCTGGCGATGGCGGGTGCAACCCAGGCGGCGACCGTCGCCAGCGATCCGCTTGACGTGCCGGCGCAGACGCTCGGGCAGCCGCTGGCCGCGCCGTTGATCAGCGTGGTACGTGCCGGCAACACGCTGGTCGGTGTCGGCCTGCACGGCTTGATTCAACGCTCCAGTGACAATGGCAGCAGTTGGCAGCAGGTCCACAGTCCGGTTTCCAGCGACTTCGTCCAGGTGCGTTTCAGTGATGCGCGCAACGGCTGGATCGTCGGCCACGACTCCGTGGTGCTGCATAGCAGCGATGGCGGCGCCACCTGGGCCGTGCAGATGGACGGACGCAAGCTGCTGAGCCTGCTCGGCAGTGTCTACGGCCAACGCGCCGAACAAGGCGACCCCGAGGCTGGTGACCTGGTGCAGGAGGTCAAACGTGCCGCGGGCAGTTCCGCGACTCCCGATGTGCTACCCGCGCCTTTGCTGGACGTACTGTTCGACGCCAGCGGCCGAGGCTTCGCTGTGGGCGCCTTCGGCATGATCCTGCACAGCGAGGACGCTGGCGGCACCTGGCAACCCTGGCTCGAGCGGGCTGACAACCCCCGCCGCATGCACCTGTACGGGCTGGCGGAGCGCAATGGCACGTTCTATATCAGCGGCGAACAGGGCGTACTGCTGCGCCTTGAGCCTGGTCAGCAACGCTTTGAAAAAATCGAGACGCCCTACACCGGCACTTATTTCGGCGTCGCCGCCTTCGAGCAGTTACTGCTGGCCTATGGGCTGCGCGGCAATCTGTTCGCCAGCGTCGACGCCGGCCAGCACTGGCAACGGCTTGAAACCGGCATCGATACCAGCCTGGTCAGTGTCGTGGAGCAAGGTACGGCGCTGGTGGTGGTGAGCCAGGGCGGGCAATTGGTCAGTGTGGATCGCCGCACTCTGGACGTCACCCCACTGGCACAGGCGCGCGTGGGCGAGGTGTATGCCGCCAGCGCGACAGAGCAGGACGGGCGGCTGGTGGTGGCGCGCTTTGCTGGCGCCAAGGTCATCGATATCGCCCGGGCTAACTGACGCCGTCGGCACGATTCCCCAACGAGAAAGAAAACATGGTCGAGCAAAAATTCAACAGCGGGATGCCAGTGATTGCCCATCTGGAGGACTTCGATAAAAACTCCGGCGGCTGGTTTGAGCGGGTGATCTTCCGTAACCGCATGTTGGTCATCGTTGCCTGCCTGCTCGCTACCGTGGTGCTGGGCTTCTTTGCGGCACAGCTTCAGGTGAACGCCAGCTTTGAAAAGATGATTCCCAGCTCCAGTCCCTATATCAAGAATTACCTGGCCTACAAAAACCAGTTGCCGGGGCTGGGCAACAGTGTCCGGGTGGTGGTCGAGAACAAGACCGGCGATATCTATGACGCCGAGTATCTGCTGGCCCTGCAGAAGGTCAATGACACGCTGTACCTGATTCCGGGCGTTGACCGCTCATGGATGAAGTCGCTGTGGATGCCCATCGTGCGCTGGAAGGAAGTCACCGAAGAGGGCATCGATGGCGGGGCAGTGATGCCATCGGACTACGACGGTAGCGAGCAGGCGATCCAGGCCTTGCGCCGCAACATCATGCGCGCTGGCATCACCGGTAGCCTGGTGGCCAACGACAGCAAGTCGAGCATGATCGTGGCACCGCTGCTCGACACCAACCCGCAAACCGGCAAGCCGCTGGACTATGGCGACTTCTCCAGACAGCTTGAAGACAAGATCCGCTCGCTCGAAAGCGACAAGGTCGGCATCCACATCGTTGGTTTCAGCAAGCTGGTAGGCGACCTGATCGACGGCCTGTATTCGGTCATGCTGTTCTTTGGCGCCTCAGTGATGATCGCCGGCCTGTTCGTCTACTTCTATACCCGTTGCCTGCGCAGCACCTTGCTGCTGGTGAGCGTGGCGGTGGCCGGCGTGGTCTGGCTGCTGGGGCTGATGCAATTGCTGGGCTACGACCTGGACCCGTACTCGATCCTGGTGCCGTTCCTGATCTTCGCCATCGGCATCTCCCATGGCACCCAGAAGATGAACGGCATCCTCCAGGACATTGGCCGCGGCACCCACAAGTACGTAGCGGCGCGCTACACGTTCCGCCGCCTGTTTCTCACCGGGCTCACGGCGCTGCTGACCAACATCGTCGGCTTTGCCGTGTTGGTCATCATCGACATCCCGGTGATCCGCGACCTCGCCCTGACCACCAGCATCGGCGTGGCGGTGCTGATCTTCACCAAGTTGCTGTTGATTCCGGTGGCGCTGTCTTACCTGGGCGTGAGCGCCAAGGCCGCGCGCATCGCGATTGCCAAGGACCAGGCCGGTGAGGCCGGGCGAGGCTTTCTCGGGCGGGTCTGGCACGGCCTGGACCGTTTCACCGAGCGCCCGATGGCGACTGCGGTGATTGCCTTGTCAGTGCTGGTGACCGTGCTGGGCAGCGCGGTGATGATGCACCTGAAGGTAGGCGATCTCGACCCCGGTGCGCCCGAGCTGCGCCCGGACTCGAGATACAACCGCGACAATGCCTTCATCACCCGCCATTACGGCCTGTCCAGTGACCAGTTCGTGGTCATCATGAAAACCGACGAAGACAGTTGCCGGCTTTATCCGGCCCTGCAAAGCATGGACAAGCTGGCCTGGCGTCTGAACCAGACCCCCGGTGTGCAAACCACCCAGTCACTGGCCGAAACCGTGCGCATGATCAGCTCGGGCATGGCCGAGGGCAGCCCGAAATGGCTCAGCATCAGCCGCGACCAGGCCATCACCAACTCGGCGGTGGACGCGGCAATGATCTCGGCGCCCGGCATCACCAACCAGCAGTGCTCGGTGACGCCGATGATCGCCTACCTCGCGGATCACAAGGCAGACACCCTGAGCCGAGTGCTGAAGGTGTCGGAAGCGTTCGCCAGGGAGAACAACACCGTACCCGGCGCTGAACACCCGGTTGAGTTCCTGTTGGCGGCAGGCAACGCCGGCATCGAGGCCGCGACCAACATCGAGGTCGAGAAAGGCATCATCACCATGTACCTGGCGGTGTACGGCGCGACAGCGCTGCTGTGCCTGCTGACGTTCCGTAGCTGGCGGGCGACGGTTGTGGCGCTTATCCCGCTGCTGATGACCACGATTATCTGCAAGGCACTGATGGTGTGGCTGGGCATCGGCCTGAAGGTGGCGACGCTACCGGTCATTGCGGTCGGTGTCGGCGTCGGCGTCGATTACGCGCTGTACCTGCTCAGCGTGCAGTTGGCGGTGCAGGAGCGCGGGGCCAGCCTGGCGGTCGCCTACCGTCGCTCGCTTGACTTCACCGGTCGCGTGGTCGCGCTGGTCGGCCTGACCATGGCGGCCGGGGTGATCACCTGGGCCTGGTCGCCGATCAAATTCCAGGCCGACATGGGCATCCTGCTGACCTTCATGTTCCTGTGGAACATGCTCGGGGCGCTGGTGCTGATCCCGGCCCTTTCGCATTACCTGCTCAACCCCAAACGCAACGCCAAGGCCGGGGCCACCCTCGACCTCGACGACGCGCGCTCGCGGCAACGCCCCGACAAGCCAACGAGCGCGGCCAAACGACATGCATTGCCCGGGTCCGCCGTGCGCGGCGTGCCCGCTGACTGAAAAGGCCGGATACAGGCCTCGCCAACCCTTTCGAGGAGAGAGACATGTTCGAATTATTGATGAGTGCCGACATGATGGTTCCGGACCCGGACGCCATGACGGAAATGCTGGTCGACAAGCTCGGTATCTACAAGCACGAACGCTGGCGCCAGGCGTTCGACAATCACCCGTACATTGCGCACTTCCTGCGTGTACACAAGTCCCTGGCCGTGTCGCCCACGCGCATCGAGCCGCAGTGGCACCTGGATCGCCCCAATCCTGGGGACCCGCTGTTCCATGACTTCCTGGAGAGCTTGAAAGACTTCCAGGGCCACCACCGCCCGATGCTCACCCACTCCATCGTGCTCGCCCTGCATGGCGACAAGTTCGACGCGCTGGTGGACAAGCTGATGCGCCGTCGCCTGCCGTTTCGCATGGCGCAGCGCACCCCGGAAATGCCCTTTGATCGGCTGTGGCTGGGTGCGACCCCCGAGAAGCCCTATTACCAACCGTCGGTGGACGGCGGCCTGTGCATCGAGATCATGCCGACCGAGCCGTTGCAGATGCCGTCCGAAACCTACCAGTTGCCGCCGGTTCAGCCACGCGACCTCAAGCCCGGCGACATGGTGCGTGTGACCGCACGCGGCTTCCTGGTGCGCGACCTGGATGAAACCCTGCGCAAGGTTTCCACCAACCTGGACTGGGAGCCGAGCGGGCCGGTGGAGCATATCCGTGGCGAAGGCTACCGCCGCGCACGCATGGGTTTCAGTGTGCCCAACAGCGCCACCCTGGATGTGCTGGAGGCCACCTACTGGAACACCGACGCCGGCCACTACGTCAACAACTGGGGACCTGGCCCTTATTACATCCGTATCGGCGTCAATGACCTTGCCGCCAAGGCCGACGACCTGCGTGCCCGTGGCACCCGCTTCGAGTGGATCGAGTCGTCCGAGGCGGTGGGCGGCCGTGCGTTGATCAAAGTCGACCCGCGGGAGCTCAACGGTCAGGTGTTCGAGTTCGAGGAGTGCCCTGCATGACCACAACGCCGAGCGAGCAGGTGATCAACGAGGCCGTACGCGTCGAGTGCGACGCCCGGGTCGGTTGGGTGGTGCTGACACGGCCAAACCAGATCAACGCTATCAATGACGCGATTCGCCTGGGTGTGCCACAGGCATTGGCATTGCTGCAGCAAGACCCCGAGATTCGCGTGATCGTGATCCGTGGTGAAGGTGAGCGGGGTTTCTGCGCCGGTGCCGATATCAAGGAACGCCGCGGCCCCGAATCCAGCCTGCAAGTACGCCAGCGCATGGAAAAGGTGCGCTGGATCGAAGCCCTGGACGGCGTTGCCAAGCCCGTGATCGCGGCCATCCATGGTTACTGCATGGGCGGTGGGTTGGAACTGGCGCTGGCCTGTGACATTCGTTTTGCGGCGCCCAATGCGGTTTTCGCGCTACCGGAAACCGGCCTGGGGCTGATTCCCGGTGGCGGCGGCACGCAACGGTTGTCTCGCGTGGTCGCGCCGGGCCAGGCGCTGGATATGCTGCTCTCCGGCGACCGCATGAATGCAGAGCAGGCGCAGCGTATCGGTCTGGTCAGCCGGGTGGCCACTGACACCCTCAGCTTGCTGGAGGAGGTGACCGCCTTTGCCCGGCGCATCGCTGGCAAGCCGCCCACCGCATCGGCTTTCGTCAAGCAGGCGGCCCGCGCGGCGCTGGAGCTGGACCTCAAGAGTGGCCTGAACCTGGAGCTCGACCTGTTTGCGTTGCTGGCGCCTACCCACGACGCACGAGAGGCCGCCCAGGCCTTCAGTGAACGACGTGAGCCGCGTTTCACGGGCGAGTGAAGAGCCCTTTACAACAACAAGGAAATCAACATGAGTACAGGCAAGCTGGCAGGGCGGGTGGCCATTATCACGGGCGCCGGTGGCGGGTTGGGGGCAGAGTGCGCCCGTGTGCTGGCCTCCCACGGTGCGAGCATCGCAGTGGTCGATATCAATCTCGACGGGGCCATGGCCGTCGCCGAATCACTGCTCGGCGAGGGGCATCAGGCGCTGGCGATTCGTACCGATGTTTCGTCGGAGGGCGAAGTCCAGGCGATGGTTGCCCAGGTGAAGCAGCGGTTTGGCCGTATCGACGTACTGCACAACAACGCGGCGATTCTCAATGCAGAGCAGCGCCAGTTGGATCGCGACTTCGTCAACCTCGACATGGCGGCCTGGGATCGCGCCATCGCCGTCAACCTGCGCGGCGCGGTGCTGTGCACCAAGCACGTGATTCCGGCCATGCTGGAGCTGGGCAAGGGCTCGATCATTTTCGCGACCTCCGGGCTTGGTATGCAGGGCGACATGTCCCTGACCGGTTACGCCACCTCCAAGGCCGGCCTGATGATGCTGCCGCGCATGGTGGCCTCGCAGTACGGTAAGCAGGGGATTCGCGGCAACGCCGTACAGATCGGCCTGGCGCCCTCCGAGCACGCCATGCCGCCAGCGCTGCTGGATATTCTGCGGGACAACCACTGCACTGCCGAACTCGGCACTCCGCGCCAGATTGCCGATGTGGTGGCGTTCCTGGCCAGCGATGAATCGTCCTTCGTCACCGGCAGCACCCTGGTGGCCGATGGTGGCTTCAGTACCCACACCCCCTCATTGGTGGCCATGCGTTCGCTGTTTGCGCAAATGGGCCGCACTGGCATGTAACGCGGCTGGCGACGCGTGCCTGCGTCGCCCCGGCTGACCTTCGACATGGAAGCATGTGATGAACCAGAAGCAACCCGCAGTAAACACTGATTTTGATGTGATCGTGGTTGGCGGCGGTACCAATGGCCTGTCTGCTGGCTGCTACCTGGGCATGGAGGGCAAGAAGGTGCTGGTGCTCGAGGCCCTGGACAAGGTGGGGGGCATGGCCTCCTCGGGCTACCTGATACCCGAAGCGCCGCAGCATCTGGTGCACCCTTGCGCACTGGACATGATGTCTATGCGCGTGCACGCCCACGTGCCGGCGGAGCTTGGCCTGGAGCAATATGGCTTCAAGTCGGTGGAACTGGCGCCGGGTTATGTGTACCTGCACCCGGACGGCCAGTCGCTGATCTTCTGGCGCGACCGCGAGCGCACCGCCGACGAGATTCGCCGTTTCAGCGCGCGGGACGCCGATGCATTTCTCGAATTCATGAAGGTCATCGACCTGTTCCTGGACATTGCGCTGCCGATGATGCGGGTCGATCCGGCCAAGGCCAACCTTGGGGTAAAACTCCGGATGGTGGGCACGGCGATCAAGCATAAGGCCCTCAAGCCCGAACTGATGGCGCTGATGACCGGCTCGGCATTGCAGGCGGCGCGCGAGCGTTTCGAGCACCCGATCACCCGTTCGGCGATGTGCGCGCTGACTGGCCTCGCGGGCGACATCACCGCCGACGGCGGGGGGATCTACTACGCATTGCTGGGGTTCCTCCACCGGTTCGGCGTTGGGCGGGTGATGGGCGGCATGCAGCAGTTGAGCAATGCCATGCAGGCCCGCCTGGAAGCGTTGGGCGGCCAGGTGCTGGTGTCGGCCAGCGTCAGTGAAATCGTGGCCAGGGATGGCCAGGTAAAAGGCGTGAAACTGGCCGACGGCCGCACGTTCTCCGCCCGCGCCGTGATTGCCGGCTGCCACCCCAGGCCGGCGCTGGAGATGGTCACTTCTGGCCAGATCCCCAAGCACTTGCTGACGCGTATCGCCATGGCCCCGGCCAATGCCAAGGGCTCGGGCCCATTGAAAGTGGATGTCGCGCTGCGTGGGCAGATTTCGCTGCCGCGGTTCGAGGCGATGCGCGGCGACGGTGTCGATTTGCGCAATACGTGCCTGATGATCGGCACTGAAGAGGCCGTGCTGGAAAACTTTGCCGCCTGCGCACGTGGCGAGGTGCCCACGTTGCCGTATATCACCGTCGCCGTACCGAGTGCCGCCGACCCTTCACAGGCACCTGCTGGCCAGGACGTGCTGTACATCTATCCGCCGGTGATGCCGGTCAACCCGAACCAAGGCTGGGATGCGCTGCGTGAGCAGGTGGCCGATCAGGTGATCGAGCAACTCTTCGCCTATGTCGATGGCATTGAGGGGCAGATCATCGGCCGCCGCATCGAAGCCGCGCCCGACTTCACCGCGCGCCTGAATACGGTGAACGGTTGCGTGGTGCACATCGACACCACGTCGATGCGCTCCAGCACCATGCGCCCAGCGCACGGTCTGGGCGGCGACACGCTACCGGTGGCAGGGCTGTACCTCGGCAGCGCGGGTATTCATCCCGGCGGCGGGGTCAATGGCATGGCTGGTCGGTTGGCGGCCAGGCGGGTGAGTCGCTACCTGCAGAAAACACGTCGCTGAAACGCAACCTGCCCGCAGGGGCCGCAGGAAGGTGAAGCCGGCCGCCGTCAAACGCTGCCGGTTTTGTTTTCTGCGCCCAATGAAAGGCTTGCAATGACGAAGTCGGCCGAGTACTGGCGCCAGGTGATCATGCCTTCGGCGGAGTCGGTATCGAGGCCAGCGAGCGTCGACATCGAATAGCGGTTGGTGAACCAGCCCGTGGTCACCAGCGAGGCACAGGCCAGCAGCAGGCGCGGGTTGATGTCTGCGCGAAAATCCCCGCTGGCGGCGCCCCTGCGCAGGATGGCGTCAAGCTTTGCAATCAGCGCCGGCGCCATTTCCTGGAAATGATTACGAGGTGTTTCGTGGGCGTCGTGATAGCGGATGCCTTCAAGTGCGAGGCTGCCCAGGAAGGGATCGAGCCGGTACTGGTCGAAGAAGTGGTTGAGCACGGCACGCAACGCCGCAGGTGGTGGCAGTTGCTCGACTTCCAGGTTCACCAACTCGGACATGATGTGGCTGGACGACTCGTCCAGCACCGCCACGAACAGGCCTTCCTTGGAGCCGTAATAGTGGTAGACGAGCTGTTTGGTGACGCCAGCCTCCCTGGCGATTTCTTCCACGCGTGCCCCGGCCAGGCCTTTTTTCGCGAACTCCACACGTGCAGCCGCGAGCAGGCGTTTCATCGTGCTGCGTTTACCTTGCTCGGCCCCGTCTGCTGCTTTGACTACCACCCTGGACTCCTTGTTATTCACACCTTGAAGCATTTAGCCGGCTGCCTTCGTTTGACCCCGAGTCAAACGAATCGGGGTACCCGCCAAAAGACATGCGCATACCATAGGTTGGCAGGCGAGACATCCTACGTAAAGCGCGGAAATACCGGCGCGCGGGCAAGAATAAAAACAACACTGGAGATCCTGATGAGTAAGGAAAGTGCAGCACTGGACCTGGCAACTGCCTACAACGCCGTGTCGGAAATGTATCGCGGCACCGATCTGGACATACATGCGGTATGCCGTGAGCAACGGCTGAAATCCCCCATTTACGAGGGCGATTTCATCACTCAGTTCGGGGTGCCGACCAATGCTGGCACTCAGCAGGGCACACGCCCAACCTATGCGTTGTTCAAGTACCAGGATGTGATGACGGTGCTTCGCGACGGCGCTACCTACACCAGCGGGTTTATCGCTGAAGGCCTGGGCGCGTTCTTCGACGGCCTGATCATCCTGGCCATGGACGGTGACGAGCACCGTAAAGTGCGCGCCCTGCTGCAACCGGCGTTCATGCCTGAAACCGTCAACAAGTGGCGCCCACAGATCGACCAGGTGATCCGCGAGGAATATATCCTCCCAATGTTGCCAGCGAAAAAGGCCGATCTGATGAAGTTCGGTCTCGAACTGCCGATTCGCGTCATGTACGCGCTGATGGGGTTCCCTTCCGATGACCCGTCCAAATACAAGCAGTACGCAGCCTGGGCGTTGGCCATCGTGGGGGGCAATCAGATTGACCCGGACAAGATGGTCGAGGCGCGCCGCCAGGCCGGGATCGCGGTCAAGGGGTTGTACGACGCGCTGGCTGAAGTGGTGGTGCAGCGCCGGCAAGAGGGCAGCCAGGGCGATGACGTCGTGGGCCGCCTGCTGCGCGCCGAGTACGAGGGGCGCACGCTTAACGACCATGAGGTCATCACCTTCACCCGCTCGTTGCTGCCGGCGGCCGGCGAAACCACCACGCGCATGTTCGGTTCGGTAATGACCTTGCTGCTGACTACGCCAGGTCTGCTGGAGCGGGTCAAGGCTGACCGCAGCCTGATCGCCAGACTGATGGACGAAACCACACGTTTTGAGCCGGTGGCGACATTCAAGGTTCGCGAAACGGCCAAGGAAGTCGAGTTCCATGGCGTGAAGATCCCCAAGGGGTCGTTCGTGCAGTGCATGGTGGTATCGGCCAACCGTGACGAAGACGCCTTCGAAAACCCGGATGTGTTCGACATCGATCGCAAGCCCAAGCCTTCCTTCGGTTTCGGCTTTGGCCCGCACATGTGCATCGGCCAGTTTGTTGCCAAGGTCGAGATCAGTTGCGCGGTCAACGCCATCCTCGACCTGTTCCCCAACCTGCGCCTGGATCCGAGCCAACCGCTACCGGTGATCAGCGGTGCGCAACTGCGCGGCGTATCCCGGTTGCCGGTGATCTGGGACTGATCCAGCGCCAAAAACAGCATTCAGCTTCACGGCCTTACAAAAACAACAGAGGGCATCATGAGAACGTTCAAGACCATTCCAGAGCGTGGCGATTTCGGCTTCCAGCAATTGGTGGGCCCGCACAAGGTAAGCGGCGCCTCGATGTCGGCCGAGCGTGGCTTTTTCGGCCTGCACCTGAGCAAGAGTTCGCCCTTCGGCTCGGTGCGCGATGAGCAAGGCAACATCTATTCCTTCGTTCGCTCGCTGATGGCCCCTAACGGCACGCCGAACCCGACCAAGTTCTTCTACCTGAACAACCATGTCGACAAGGTCAACCTGCGCATGGACCACGAAAAAATGGCCAGGCAGGCGCTGACACCCATGCCCGTGCACAGCCTCGACGGTGATACCGCGCGTTGGGCCAGCCAGCCGGGGGAGCCGGGTAATGCCTGGGAAATCACCGCCAGCAGCGAACGCCTGACCTGGAAGGAGGACGGCCTGTTCGATATCGAGGGACGCCTGCTCGGGCCGGGTTTGCAGTGGTACTTGCCGGGTGTGGAGTGGGGCACGTTCTATGTTTCGCAATTGTGGGACGTGGCGGGCGTGTGCGAGGGCCGGCCCGTCAAGGGTGCTCTGGCGCTGGACCAGTTCTACATGGCCGAAGGCGGCGCCATCCACTTCAAGAAAGACCTGGTGGTGAACAACAACAAGCATGTCATCTGGTGGTCGTTCGTCACCGTGTACAAGGACGGCACTTGGGATACCGGCTCGTTCATGGTCGGCCACGACCACCTCGGTTATGCCTTCTTCAACAATGAAAAGGGCGAAGTACGGGTCACTACCGACATCGAAGGCCAGACCGAGCACAAGGACGGCAGCTATTTCCTGAAGTCCGCCCGCATCGTGCTGGAAGGCAAGGAAGAGTGGGAGTTCCTGCCGGACGAGCGGGGCGAGATGATCGACTTTGTCGGCGGCTTCCCGATCACCGCCCAGCAGGAAGGGCGCTGGCGTCGGGTGGGCGATATCCGCGAGCCATCGCACTGGCTCGGCTGGGGCGAATCGGACCGGCGCAACGGTTCGGCGCGTAATGTGCCGGGCAAGGATCTGTAAGGCGGCACTGTGCGCCTGCCCCAGCGGGCAGGCGCATGCCTCAGAGCAAAATCCTCTACCAATAACAACAATGGGAAACCGCGATGAAGTTTCGCGACAAAGTGGTACTGGTAACCGGTGCGGGCCGTGGCATGGGCCGGGCGATCGCCCTGGCTTATGCGCGCGAAGGGGCGCGGGTGGTGGTCTCGGCACGGACGGCGCGCTACGGTGAAGACACCGTCGAGCAGATTCGTGCACTGGGTGCCGAAGCCAGCCTGGTGGGTGGCGACATCGCCGACCGCGAGGCGATCAGGTCGATGGTCGAGGGCGGTGTAGCCCAGTTCGGCGGCCTGGACATCGTGGTGCACTGCGCCGCCGATACTCGCCACGGGCTGATCGCCGAGATGCCGGATGACGCGTTCGATCACATCGTGCGCAGCAATATCCAGTCGCTGTTCTGGTTGGCCAAGGACAGCGCGCCCTACCTGTCCAAGGCGCCCGACAAGGGGCGGCTGATTTTCATCTCCTCAGGTGAGGCCAACCGCAAATACACCCCGCGGCTGATCGCCTACGGCTCCAGCAAAGCCTTCATGAATGCCTTCGCCCGCGGGCTGGCGGTGGAATTCGGCGCCATGAACATTCTGGTCAACGTGGTCGAGCCCGGCCTTATCGGCACTGACCACATGCTGGAAACCCTGGGGCAGGAACTGCCGCACAAGCTCGCGGCGCACTTCCCGGTCGGGCGTCTGGGCGAGTCTGCCGACATTGCCAATGCGGTGCTCTTCCTGACGTCCAACGAGGCGTCCTACATCACTGGCACCTCATTGCTGGTGGACGGTGGCGCCACCATGGTCGCGCTGCCCAAGGTCGAAGAAATCCTCAAAGGCCAGTAACCAGCCGCGTCTGCTCCGGGAGTAAAAGCGTATGACTACACCGACTCGCAATCGCCAGTCCGCTGGCAATGATTTTTCCGAATTCAAGCGCGGCTGGCGCGTGGTCCTGCTGGGATTGTTCGGCATCTGCACCAGCATCACCGCCGCCTTGCTCTATGCGTTCGGCACCCTGGTGATTCCGCTGGAACAGGCCTTCGGCTGGAGCCGTGGTGACTTGCAAGCCTCGATTTCCTTTCTGTTCGCCGGCGTGGCGATCTCCACCCAGGTGGTCGGCTGGCTGTATCGGCGCTACGGCCTGCGCCGGGTGGCCATCGTCTCGATCATGCTGCAGGTCGTCGGTTACTTCGCCATCACCCAGATCCAGGGCTCGATCTCCTGGTTGTACCTGGCGTTCTTCTGTATGCCGATCGTGTGCGCCGGCACCATCGCGATCACCTGGACGCAACTGGTCAACCTGTGGTTCGAGCGTAATCGGGGGCTGGCCCTGGCCGTGATCCTGTGCGGTACCGGGCTGATGGCGCTGATCTTGCCACCCGTGTTGTCGCGGTTGATTGCCGCCTATGGCTGGCAAGCCGGGTTCATCGCCCTGGGGGCGATGCCGCTGCTGTTCACGCTGCCCCTGTCGTTGATGTGGTTACGTATGCCGGCCGGGGCCGGTAAGACCGACCCGTCAACGCCGCGAACGGAGCCGTCGTTGTCAGGCATGAGCTTCCGGCAGGCGCTGCGCTCGGGCAAGTACTGGGGCTTCAACGTCGCGTTGATCCTTTCAGTGTCGTTGACCGTGGGCATGGTCACCAACATCGTGCCGATGCTGCAAAGCAAGGGCCTGAGCGCGCAGCAAGCCAGCCAGATCTTCAGTACGTTCGGCATTTCGATCATTGGCGGCCGTTTGCTGGTGGGGTACTTGCTGGACCGTTACTCGCCGTCGCTGGTGGCGGCGGTGAGTCTTGTACTGCCTGCGCTGGGGTGTGTGATCTTCTTTTTTGGCGCTTCGCAGCACGTCCCGCTGCTGGTGCTGGCTACCTTGTGCATCGGTGCCAGTGCCGGCGCCGAATTCGACCTGGCGGCGTTTCTGATGGCGCGTTATTTCGGCCTGAAGGATTACGCGCGCATCTTTGGCTTGCACCTGTGCCTGATCACCATCGTGTCCGGGTTGGTGCCGATGCTGTTCGGCCATCTGTTCGATGTGTACGGCAGCTATTCCGCGGTGCTGGTGAGTTGCTTTTTCTGCGCCATCATCGGCCCGACCATTCTGCTGTGGCTCAGGATGGAACCGGCATTTCAAGCACTGCAGCGTCAGTTGAAACAACAACCCGCCTGAGGACGACTCTTACATGACGATGGAAAAACACGTGATCGAAGACTTTCTGCATGGCCAGATCGATTGTTGGAATCGGGGCGACAAGGAGGGGTTTTTTGCCCACTACCGCAGCGTGTCGCCCAATGGCTTGAGCATCGAGTATGTCGGCAAGCCGCAGCATGACGCCTGGCAAGTGCTGGAGGGGATGTGGGCGCAACAGCAGCCCAAGATCAGGGTCGAGGTGCGTCAATGCATCATCAATGGCAATGAAGCGGCCTGCCACCACCTGAACGCCTTTCGCGAGCAGGACGGTGGCATAGAGACGATCGAGTTGTATCGGTTCGAAGAGGGGAGGTTGTTCGTGCGTTACTTCATTAACCTTTAGTGCCATCGGTAGAGCAGGAGAGCTCGCGCCAGTCTTCTATCTGCGCGAGCATTCCGGTGAGCTTTGCGCTGACCTGCCGGTAGGCGTCGGAACCGGCCAGGTAGCGCATTGGCGGCTCGCTGGTGTTGGCCAGGCGTACCAGTGCCTCGCCGAGTTTTGCCGGGTTGCCGGCCTGCTGATGGTTGCCGGCGGCTGACGCCGCCTTGACCCTGGCGGTGAACGCGGCGTAATCCTGCAGCCCGCGCTCACCGAATACAGCAGAGCTGGCATCGAGAAAGTCAGTGCGAAACACCCCCGGCTCCACCAGCGTGACCTTGATGCCGAACTGGGCTACTTCCTGGGCCAGGGATTCGGAGAAACCCTCCACCGCGAACTTGGAGGCGCAGTACAACGCCGCGCCTCCCATGCCCAGTACGCCGCCCATGGACGACACATTGAACACATGACCGCTGCGTTGCGCGCGCATCACCGGCAGCACGGCACGGCACACGTTGAATACCCCGAACACGTTCGTGGCAAATTGCTTTTCGGCATCACTCGCAAGGTTGTCTTCGAAGGGCGCCAGTTGGCCATACCCCGCGTTGTTGACCAGTACGTCGATTCGACCGAAGCGAGCCACGGCCGCTTCGACGGCAGCCAGTGCCTGGGCTGCATCGCTCACTTCCAGTGCCACCGCCAGCACCTGCTCACCATACTCGGCAAACACACTGTGCAGGCTTTCCAGCCGCCGACCACTGACGACCACGCGGTCACCGTCCGCCAGCGCCGCCTTGGCAATGGCGGCGCCCAGCCCGCGGCCCGCGCCAGTAACAAACCAGACCTTGTTCATTGCATCGCTCCAGCAGGTTGTGCAAACGCCGCGCTGGGCTCTGGGCACAGCGCGGCGGGTTGTGGGTGAGGCGCGTCAGTCGCGGTTGGCCGCTTCCCAGGTCTTGAGATCGAAACCTTCGGCCGCCGCCTGGGCCGCCGTCAGCCTTGGGGCGCGGGCAAGAATCTTGCGGGCGGCCATGTGGTCGCCCGGGCGGTTGCAGGACTCCACGGCCACCAGGCGGTCATTGCGAAAGCACAGCACCGAGAGTTGTCTGTCCTGGGCAGAACCCAGCACGACCGTGCTGTCGTGGCCGTTGGAGAGCCCGGCGATCTGCAGTTTCAGATCGCCCTGGTCAGTCCAGAACCAGGGCAGGGCGGCGTAGGGCGAGGGCTTGCCCATCAGGCGCGCGGCCACGGTACGCGCCTGGTCGATGGCGTTCTGCACCGATTCGAGGCGGGTCGACTGCTCTTCGTTCTGCACGCACGGAAAACTGGCCACATCGCCCAGCGCGGAAATCTGCGGGTCAGAGGTGAGCAGGTGAGCGTCCACCTTGATGCCGTTCTCGATGTCCAGGCCCGCCTCGGTGGCCAGTTGGGCATTGGGGATGACCCCGATGCCGAACACCACCAGGTCTGCCGGCAGGGTGCGTCCATCCGCGGTTTGCACGCCACACACCTTGCCGTTGTCGTCGAGAATGCGGCCCAGGCCTTGGCGAAAATCGAAGTGCACGCCCCATTGCTCGTGTGCCTGGCGAAACAGCTCGGACATTTCCCGTGACACCGCACGCGCCATAGGGCGCTCGCCCAGCTCCAGCACATGCACCTGGGCGCCCTGAGCGGCGGCCACCGCCGCAAATTCGAGGCCGATGAAGCCTGCGCCGACCACCACCACGTTGCGCGCCTGTTTGGCCAGCGGCGCCAAGGCATCCGCATCGGCCTTGGTCTTGATACCGAATACGTGCGGCAGTTCCGCACCGGGCACTGGCAGTGGGCGGTTGTGCGCGCCGGTCGCCAGTATCAGGTGGTCATAGCTCAGGGCCGTGCCGGAGGCCAGCACCACGCGGCGATTGAGCCGATCGATGGCAGTGGCCGGGTCGTGCAGCAGTTCGATGCGTTGGGTGGCGTAAAACTCGGCGGGACGAAACAGCAGGTTGTTTTCCTGGATCTTGCCGAGCAGGTAGGCCTTGGACAACGGCGGGCGCTGGTAGGGCAGGCCGGGCTCATTGCCGATCAGGGTGATGTAGCCTTCGTAGCCTTCCTGGCGCAGGGACGCGGCCACTTGAAATCCGGCTTGGCCGGCACCGACGATAACGACTGAGGCGAGGGTCATGAATACTCCTTGCAACGCATTCAGAATTGCGAAGAGGGCAGGTGCAACACCATGCCTTCCATGTCTTCGCTGATGATCAGTTGGCAGCTCAGGCGGCTGTTCTCACGGCGCTCGAAGGCGTACTCGAGCATGTCGCTCTCTATCTCTTCCGGTGCCTGCAGCGTGTGCAACCAGGCCGCGTCGACATAGGTGTGGCACGTGGCGCAGCTACAGGCTCCGCCGCAATCGGCGGGCAGGCCGGGGACGCTGGCGAACGTGGCGGCCTGCATGACCGACTGGCCGACTTCGCCTTTGACCTGATGGTGGGTGCCGTTGTGCTCGATGAAGGTCAGTGTGGGCATGTTCTGCTCCGTTTCTTGTGGGCTCAGGAGTGGCAGGGCAAGGGCTGCGCATTGAAGCGTGGCACTCGTCCGAGGGTCAGTAGCAACAGGGGGCCGAGCACGCAGCACGCGGCGCTGTACACCAACATGGCGGTGTATGAGCCGGTACGTGCGAGCAGGAAGGCAAAGAGCAGCGGCGCCAGTGCCGATGCCACGGTATTGAGGCCCTGGTGAACGCCGAACAGGCGGCCGTATTCACGCAGGCCGAAGTAGCGGGCAATCAGGAACGCGGCGATATCGAATTCCGCCCCGGCGCCAAACCCGACCAGCACTGCCGCCAGCATCAAGGGCATGAATTCGCTAGTGCCGCTCAGGTACACCAGGCAGCCAACGGCGGGGAGCAGCAGGCTGCACGCGGAGACAATCGGTGGCCATAGCCGGTCCAGCAGATAGCCGATGACCATTCGCCCCAGGATCAGCGAAATGCCGAAGCCGCTGAAAATGGTGGCCGCATCCGCTGCCGACAGTCCCTTGGCCTGCAGCATTGGCACCGTGCTTGTGACCATGCCGACAATCGACGAGATCACCAGGCCCAGCGCCAGGTTGCAGGTCCAGAATTTCAGAGAGCCCATGCCCTCGCGAAAGCTCATGCCTGGCAACTGCGCCAGGGCAGTGTGCGGAGTGGTATCAGCCGCCTTGGGCAGCTTGAACCACAGCAGGATCAGTGGCAGCAGCACCAGCAGGTTGAGCAGCGCGAGGATCACGAAGGCCGCACGCCAGTCCCACTGTTCTATGCCCCAGGCCATCAGCCGGGGCACGGTGGCAGCGGTGACGCCGGTGCCCGACAGGCCGATGGCGAGCGCCAGCCCGCGATTGCGGTCGTACCAGAGGCTGATCAGTTGCGTCCAGGTCACGGCCAGCGCACCCATGCCCACGATCGGCAGTAGCGCAAAGGCCAGGTACATCGACCAGATCGACGAGGTGACCTGGGTAGTGGCCAGGTAGCCGACTGACAGCAGCAGAAGCGACACCACGGTGACGCGCTTCATGCCGAAGCGCAGGTTGAACCAGCCCACCAGTTGCAGGGACACCACGGCGCCGCCAAACAGAAAGGTGATACACGCCTGCAGTTCGCTTTTGCCCCAGCCAAAGGCATCGCCCAGCGGTACGACCAGTGTGCCGAAACCGTACAAAAGCGCGGCGTTGATGCTGATGGCCACGCCCGCGACGGACAGCAGCAGGATCTTCCAGCTTTGCCGGAATTCGTGCAGATCGATGGCCGCCTGGTTTTTCGAAGGGTTCATGGGTTGGCTTCCTTATAGGTTTTGTTGAGCCAAACACTGCGTTTTTTGAATGAAATCGGTGATTTCAGGTTTGTCCAGCAAAGCCGTATGACTCACAGACAAACGAATGTCCTGCGCCGCCCATGCCGTTGAATCACCCTCGGTTACAGCGTGTTCAACATTGCTCACACCCGTTGGGGAATGTTGCGGCGCAACCATGTTTGCTGCCGTGGCTGAGGGTGAGCATATCCTCGCCAAAAATAAATTGCACATAAAATAAATAAGTGTTCATAATTTGACGATCCTGAACCTGATAAGGAGAAAAAAATGAGTTCAGACAAAGCGCAGTTCAAAGCCGTTGCCGACCGTGGGCGCTGCTGTGGATATGGCTTGTGCGCCACGATCTGCCCCAGTGTGTACAAGCTCGATAACGACGGTCTGGTGTACTTCGATGACGCCCGGGTCCCGCCTGAACTTGAAGAGGAAGCCCGCGAGGCCGCTGCCGCCTGTCCGGCCGAAGCGGTATGGCTGGAGCCCATCGGTGCCGACGACAGCCCCGCTTGAGCGCGCCCGCACTTGGCTGGGCGTGATAACCAACGAGTTGAGGATGTGCAGATGGGACGTTTACGCGACAAGGTGGCCCTGATCACCGGCACCGGTGGGGGGCAGGGCCGTGCGGCAGCGCTGCGCTTCGCCCGCGAGGGAGCGATTGTGGTCGGCTGCGACTTCAATGCCGAGGGCCATGAGCAGACCCGCGCAATGATGAGCGCCGAGGGCTTTACCCTGTATGGCAGCGCCCCCGTGGACCTGGGCGATCACGAACAGGCCAGGGCCTGGATCGAGGCCGCCGTTGCTGAGCATGGGCGGATCGATGTTCTCTACAACAACGCATCGGCGGCGCGTTTCGGGTTGGTGAGCGAATTCTCGATCGAAGACTGGCAGTACACCCTGCGCAACGAAATCGATCTGCTGTTCTACACCACCAAATACGCCTGGCCCTACCTGGCCGAGCGGCGCGGGGTGATTATCAACGTGTCTTCTACGGCAGCCTGGGGCGGCTCGAAAGTCGCCGGTATCAGCGCCCATGCGGCAGCCAAAGGCGCGGTGGTGTCGTTTACCCGGCAACTGGCCGTGGAAGGTGCGGCCGTCGGCATTCGCGCCGTCAGCCTGAGCCCGGGGTTCGTCGCCACGCCTGGCACCCGGTCGTTTCTGGAAAACCCCAAGGCCCGCGCCATGCTGCTCGACGGCGTTTTGATGGACCGCCCGGGGGAGCCTGAAGAGGTGGTGGCACTGGCGGTGTTCGTCGCCTCCGATGAAGCATCATTCATTACCGGCTCCGACTTTGTCATCGACGGCGGGCTGCTGGCGGTCTAGCCCAGCGGCGACAGCGCGAGCAGCGGTTGGCATCGTTTCATCTCGAACAAGAACAAGGTGAACAACGTGGACATCATTGGTATCGGTTACATGGGCTTCGAAACCCCTGATCTTGACGCCTGGCGCGAGTACGGCCCGCAGGTGATGGGCTTTGGCATCGGCAAGAACCCGCCCGGCGACCCGGATTCGTTGTATTTCAGAATCGATGATCGCCGTCACCGCTTTGCGTTCCATCCGGGCAAGGTTGACCGCATCGCCTACATCGGCTGGGAAGCCATCGGGCGCATGGCGTTCGAGGACGGGATCAGGAAGCTTGAGGCGGCCAACGTGGCGTACAGCCGCGGTGATGCGCAACTCTGTGAGGCCCGCGGCGTGCGCGAGGTGGTTCGCTTCCGCGACCCGGTCGGCTATCAGCATGAGCTGTTTTATGGACAGAAATGGCTTCCACGTTCATTTCAGCCGGGGCGGCCCCACAGTGGGTTTCTTGCCGACGAGCGCGGTGCGGGCCATGTGGTGCTGATCACCCCGGACTACACCCCTGAGCTTGAAGACTTTCTGCTCAACGTCATGGGCTTCAGTTGGTACGGCGCGGGGGCGGGCAAGGGGCGGACGGGTTTCTTCCGTTCGAAGCTCAACCACCACACCAGCCATGACATCGCCTATGGCCACGGGCCAGGACGGATGGGCGTCCAGCACGTTGGACTGTTCGTTCGCAACGTGCGGGATGTCGGGGAAACCTACGATATCGTGCGCCAGCGCGAACTGCCGATGATGATGACCCTCGGTCAGCATGCACAAGATCCGCACCTGTCGTTCTATCACTACAACCCCTCGGGTTTTGCTTTCGAAACCATCGCTGAAATCGAGCCGTGGCAAGGCGATCCCTATGAGTTGAACCCGGAAAAACTCAGCCTGTGGGGGCACGAGATGGTGGGGCCGATCCTCGGCCCGAGCGTCAAGACTCCCGAAGAGGTTCTCGACGCCGAATACTTGCCCACCTACCTGGCCAGGCAGTGACGTGCGTCTGGCACGCATCGAGCTGGACGGACAGGCGTCCTGGGCGCTGGTAGACGCCGGCGGCGACCATTGTCGGCGAGTCAGGGCGCCCTTCGTGCGCTGGGCGGGACTGGGTGCGAGCCTGCACCCGGATGCCCTGGACCTGGCGGGAGAACGGTTGTCGCTGGCCGGTGCCCGCTTGTTGCCGCCGCTGGAGCCGGGCAGTCGCGTGTTCGGCGTGGGCCTCAACTACCTCAGTCACCTCGAACGGCTGGGTAGCAAGGCCCCGGCGCACCCGCTGGCCTACCTCAAGCCCGATTCGGCACTGGTGGGGGCCAATGATCCAATCCACCATTCGCCGCTGACCCGGCAACTGGATTACGAGGTGGAGCTGGTGGCGGTGGTGGGTCGAGCCCTGCTGGATGAGCCTCGCGCCAGTGCATGCCTGTTGGGTTTTACCGTGGGCAACGACATCAGTGCGCGCGATGCGGGCCAGCAGATCGGGCGGCTGGACCTGCTGACCCAGAAAGCCATGGACCGCACCACACCCACGGGGCCCTGGATCGTGACGGTCGACGAACTCGGTGGCGGGCAGCAGCCCGCATTGGAGATGCGTTTGAGCGTCAACGATGAAGTGCGCCAGCAAGACAACACCCGACACATGATCTTTCCCCTGGATGAGCTGCTCAATTACCTGGATGCACGGATCAAGCTGCGCCCCGGAGATATGGTGTTCACTGGATCCACGCACGGGGTGGGCCTGGAGAGCGGGCGGTTCTTGCAGCCAGGCGACCAGGTTGTGGCACACATCGGCGGCATCGGCCAGTTGCGCAACACCATTGCGGCGCCTTGCCCGCTGGCTCCTGCTCGAGCGGTTGGGCGGCTGGGGTTGCCGCTGGATCACTAAACCCTGTTCTGCAAGACGTTCCGAGGAGAAATAATGAGCGAGGCTTCGGCGTGGGCGCCATTTCGCAACAGGGCCTTCCGTGGCCTATGGCTGGCCGGTGCAGTGGTCAATCTGGCGATCTGGATGCAGACGGTTGGCGCGGCGTGGATCATGACCACGCTTACCGCGTCGCCGACGATGGTGTCGTTGGTGCAAAGCGCAGTGACACTGCCGGTGTTTCTGTTTGCACTGCCGGGTGGGGTGATCGCCGATCTTGTGGATCGGCGCCGCTGGCTGATCGTGACCCAGTGGCTGATGGTGTTTGCGGCGATCATGCTCAGCGTCCTGGCCTGGTGCGACCGCCTCGAAGCCTGGGGGCTGCTGGCGTTCACCTTTGTCCTGGGCACTGGCAGCGCGCTGGGGATGTCGGCGTGGATGGTGACCATGGTCACCGTGTTGTCCCGCGATCAGGTGCCGGCAGCGGTTGCCCTGAACGGCATTGCGGTCAACGCCACTCGCGCACTGGGTCCTGCCCTGGCCGGGGCATTGATTGCCTACTGGAACACGACGTCAGTATTTTTGTTGATTGCGCTGTGCATGGCCGCGGTGATGCTCTTTCTGCTCCGCCTCACGCCGGCGCCGCCTGCCCAGGATCTGCCGCCGGAAACCCTGATGGGCGGCATGCGCAGCGGCCTGCGCTACATCCGCCATTCGGCGGTGCTGTCCAGTGCGCTGAAGCAGGTGCTGATCTTCACCAGCAGCGCCAGCGCCTTGTGGGCGCTGATGCCTCTGGTTGCTCGGCGGCAACTGGGCATGGGCGCTGATGGCTACGGCTTGCTGATGGCGTTCCTGGGGGCGGGGGCGGTGCTGGCCGCACTGAACTCATCCCGCCTGCAGCGCAGGCTCGGCCTGCGTCGTCTGATTGTCTGCGGTACCGTCGCCTTTGCCGCCGCCGCTCTGGCCGCCGCGCTGTCGAGCAACCGCTACGTGGTGTGCTCGATGATGCTGTGCGCGGGGTTTGGCTGGATGGCGGTCAACGCCACGCTCTCTTCGGTGGTGCAAACCTATGCCGCCAATTGGGTGAGGGCTCGCGTGGCGTCAATGTATGTATTGACCCTGATGGGCGCGATGGCCTTCGGGGGCGCCGCCTGGGGTGTGCTGGCCGAGTTTGCAGGACTGCAGGCGAGCCTGCTGCTGTCCACGTTAAGCCTGCTCGGCGGGGTGCTGCTGACGCGCAAGGGTCGCGTGGAAATGGGGCACGAAGCCGACTTTGCCCAGGTCCCGCTGAGTGACAGCCTGCAGTTGCCGGCGCCCGTGGAACATGCCGACGGGCCCGTCTCGGTAGAGGTGATGTATCAAGTGCCCGTGACGCAGCGCGATGCTTTTCTGATGGCTGTGTACGCGGTAGGCAAGGCGCGGCGGCGCAATGGGGCGCGGAACTGGCGACTGTATCGCGATATGGCCCAGCCGCAGTGCTACAGCGAGCGGTTCATCGTCGACTCCTGGCTCGACTACTTGCGCCAGCAGGTACGCGTTACCCAGGCCGACCTTGTTCAGGAAAGGCTTTTGCAGCCGTTTCGCCACGAAGACCTGCAAACGCGAAGGCTGATCTACCAGCCTCCGGTAAAACACTGACGCTGTGTTAACGAGAAATTCCCATGTAAAACTTTTACGTCGCTGGTAATTCTCAGGCTAGAATGACGGCAATAATTTGTTACCGGGACGCAGTATGGACATTTCAGACGTCAGCGACAGCGCAAAATCGGCCAATGCCACTCTTGTGAAACCGGTTTCCAATGCCATACGCATCCTGCGTCACCTCAGCCAGGGCGGTAAACCCGAGCGTTCCGTGGACATCGCCCGTCAGCTCGGCATCAACCCCAGTACCTGCTTCAACATCCTGCGGACCCTGGTGCAGGAAGATGTGGTTGATTTCAGCCCGCTGTCCAAGCGCTACTCCGTGGGCTCCGGCCTGGCACGCCTGGTGGAGCAACTGGTGACCCAGGGTCACCGCGTGCAGATGGCCAAGCCACTGTTGCAGAACCTCGCGTCGCGGCTGCGGGTCACCATCACGCTGTGGCGCAAGATGAGCCCGGACCGGATCGTCATCGTCAGTTCCGCCGCCAGCCCCACTGATGTGCGCATCGACATGGCCGAAGGCCAACGGCTGCCGATTCTGATGGGCGCCAGTGGGCGATTGTTCGCCACTCAGATCGACATGGACGATCCGCTGCTGGAAAGCAGTTTCGAGAAGATCCGCTGGGCTCGACCGCTGTCGCTCGAGGATTATCGCGAGGAAGTCAAAGTCGCTGCCGAGCGGGGCTGGGCGATGGACGACGGGCATTTTTCGGGCGGCATCCTGGCTGTGGCGGCACCGATCTATTCGCCGTCCAACAGCATCGAGTTCACCGTTTCGGCGGTGATGTTCCGTGGCCAGCGCGACGAAGAGGGCCTTGCCGAGATGGGCAAGGCGCTGATCGAGTTCTGTAACGAAGTCGCCTGCGTGCTCTACTGAAACCCGCCGCTACTCGCGTACCAGCAGCAGGCTGCCTCCCAGGGGGCCGCCGCCCGCGGCCACTGTGCTGACGCAATGATCGCGGGTTTGCCGACCTTCGGCGCGGCCCCACAGTTGCAAGCACGCCTCGTGCACATAGCCGAGGCCATGGGTGCGTCCGCCGGACAACTGCCCGCCATTGGTGTTGATCGGCAAGCTACCCTGCAGCGCGATGCGCCCCCCGCCTTCGACAAAGGCCCCACTTTCGCCAACGGGGCACAGGCCCAAGGCTTCCAGCCAGATCAGGGTCAGAATCGAGAAACCGTCGTACAACTGCGCCGAGCCTACGTCCTGCGGGGTGTAGTCGGTGCGCGCCCACATCATCTGACCGACATCGAAGGCGGCCATCCGGGTCAGTGAGATCTGGTCCCACGACCAGGGCTGGTTCAGCGCGGCACCCATGGCTTCGATGCGGATTGGCGTATTCGGCAAGTCCTGGGCCACATCGCGACGCGACAGGACGATGGCGGTAGAGGCATCGCAGTGCACATCGCAATCGAACAGGCGCAGGGGCGAGGAGATCATTCGCGCACCCATGTAGTCGTCCATCGTCATGGGGGTGCGGTAAACCGCCTTGGGGTTGCGCATGGCGTTGCGTCGACAAGTGAGCGCGATCTGCGCCAGTTGCTCGGCGCGGGTGCCGTACTCGTGAAAATGGCGCTGGGCGTACAGGGCCATCAGGTTTATGCCTGAGTGCACATTGAACGGCGTGAACCATTGCCATGCATAGCTGCTGTCGCGGCCCTGGGTCTTGGCGGTCAGTGCGCCGGCCTGCCGGTTGACCGCGCGTGCCGAGGCTTCGGTGATGGTACGAAACACCAGCACGTGCTTGCACAGTCCGGCAGCGATCGCCATGGCTCCGTTGATCACCCCGGCAAGGGGGCCAGGTCCTTCGTAGCCAGCGCCGAACCAGTTGACGTTGAGCCCCAGGGCACTTTTCAGAGCGCTTGGCCCCACCGGGGAAAACGGGTCGCCATTGTTGTTGTCGCCCGGCCAGCACGCCACCCCGTCGATATCGCTGCGCTGTAGCCCGGCATCGGCAATGGCTTGCAGGCAGGCATCGAGAGTCAGGCGCATGGCTGACTTGTCTGACGGCCGGCCCACTTCCGACTGACCGATGCCGGTGATGGCCACGTCTTTTTCGTAACGATGATCGAACATCACTGAGCCCTCTCGAACAGGGGTAGCCACACATCCTCGGCATTGAGGAAGGTGACCTGTACCGGCATGTCGATATGTACATCTGTCACCGGTGTGCCCACTACGTTGCTGACAAATTGCAGGCCGGCTTGCTCTGCCAGTTCGATGATCGCCACGACATAGGGCACCTCCAGGTCTGGCGCCCAACCTTGGTAGTTGATGGTGAAACTGAGCACCTTGCCTTGGCCGGACACCGGCTCGGGGGCCACCTCGAAGCTTGCGCAATGCGGGCAGAGCGGGGCGGGCGGATGAAAGTAGCGGCTGCAGGCCGCGCAGCGGTGTATCAGCAAACGGCCCGTTTCACCGCCTTGCCAGAAGGCGCGGTTGTCGGCGTTCAGTGCAGGGAGTTTTCTAGGCATCAGCAGTCCGGGTGAATGTTTGACGTGGAGTCACACAGTATCATTTGCACATATTCTGGAAAAGTGTCATATATTGCCGCCAGAGAAAGCACGAATCGACCGTTCGCACGGTAAAACAACAAGAGGATTTGGCTATGTCCCAGTCATTACTGGACAGAAGGGTAGTCGTCACGGGCGGCTTCGGTGCCTTGGGCAGTGCGCTGGGCAAGTACCTGTTGGCGCAGGGTGCGCGGGTGATCCTGCTGGATCGCAGCGAGGTGCCTGCTGATCTGCTGGCGACGCAGAACCTGCTGTGCCTCGGTGGAATCGACCTGACCTCGGCCGAGTCGGCTGCTGGCGCATTCGAGCAGGCGGCCGCGCACTGGGGCGGCATTGATGGCCTGGTCAATGTCGCCGGCGGGTTTTCCTGGGAAACCCTCGAAGGCGGTAGCCTCAACACCTGGGACCGCCTGTACCAGATGAACGTGCGCACCGCCGTGGTCAGTGCTCAGTCGGCGCTGGCCTACTTGCTGCGATCCGGCGCCGGGCGAATCGTCAATATCGGCGCGCTGGCATCGGTCAAGGCCGCAGCCGGCATGGGCGCCTATGCCGCCTCCAAGGCGGGCGTGGCCCGCCTGACCGAAGCCCTGGCCGAAGAGCTGAAAGACCGTGGCGTGACGGTGAACGCGGTGTTGCCCAGCATCATCGACACCCCAGCCAACCGCGCCGACATGCCCGACGCCGACAGCAGTCGCTGGGTGACCCCCCAGGCACTGTCAGGGGTGGTCGCGTTCTTATTGTCCGATGAAGCGGCCGCCATGACCGGCGCTTTGTTGCCCGTGAGCGGTCGGGTATGAGGCTGGTCACCTATACCGACGCCAATGGCGTGGACCGTGCTGGCGCGCTGCTCGATCAGGACCAGAAGGTACTTGATCTGCTGACCGCCTATCGCGTTCTGGAAGGACGCGACAGCGCCGCCCTGGGCAGTATTCTCGCCCTGGTCGAAGGCGGTGAGGCGGCACTGGAACTGGCGCGCTCCCTTGTTACCAAGGCGCCTTCGGCAGCGGTGCTGGAGCGCGCCAGTGTCAAGCTGCGCGCACCGATCCAGCCACCGCCGCAAATGCGCGATTGCTCCTGTTTCGAGTTGCACCTGCGCCAGAGTTTTGCTGCGGCACGCCGCGCCCGCGCGCTGCGTACCGAAGACCCCGAGGCCACCCTCAAGGCCATGAATACCCGTGCCGATGATCGGGTGATCGAGACCTTCAACAAGCAACCCATTTACTACAAAGGCAATCGCTTTGCGGTGGTGGGTATCGACGATGAGTTCCAGTGGCCGAGCTTCAGCCGCGCGATGGATTTCGAGCTGGAGTTCGGGTGCTACATCGGCAAGCGCGGCAAGGACATCACTCGTGACGCTGCTGGCGCGCATATCGTTGGCTACACCATCTTCAACGACATGAGCGCCCGCGATGCCCAGGCTCTGGAGATGCCCGGCATGCTCGGCCCTGCCAAGAGCAAGGACTTCGATACCGCCAACATCATGGGACCCTGCCTGGTAACCGTGGATGAACTGGGCGACCCCTATGACCTGAACATGGTTGCCCGGGTCAACGGCGAGGAGTGGGGGCGCGGCAATACCCGCGACATGCGCTGGCGGTTTGAAGATGTCATTGCCCACGTGTCCCGCTCGGAAACCCTCTATCCAGGGGAGTTTCTGGGTTCCGGCACGGTGGGCAACGGCTGCGGTCTCGAGCAACTGCGCTATCTCAAGCGCGGCGACGTGGTTGAGCTGGAAATCGACGGTATTGGTGTGTTGCGCACCCAGGTGGGTCAGGAGCGGGCCTCGGATGTTTGACGCCCACCGACCACCCACCTACTTTTTGCGTGTGAATGAAGTATACAAAAATAAATAAAGTGTCTTATATTTCGTTGCGGGTTCGCCGTGACACCCTGAGCAGGAGGCAATCATGCTAACAAGAAAAAGCCCCGTATTGTCTGATGGAACGGAGGTCTCGGACCTCATCTACCCCGCTACACGTGAAGTGCAAATGCGCGTGTTGTCTGATCACGAGATTTACGAGCTGGAGATGGAAAAGATCTTCGGCAAGATCTGGGTAATGTTGGGCCATGAAACGGAAATCCCCAACGCCGGGGACTTCATGGTCCGCGACCTGGGGTCTGACTCGGTGATTGTGGCGCGCGGCAAGCAAGGCGAGGTGTTCGTCACCCTGAACGTCTGCCCGCACCGTGGCATGCGCATCACCACCGCCGATTGCGGCAACACGCAGATTCACAAATGCATCTACCACGGCTGGGCCTTCCGCCCCAATGGCGACTTTGTCGGCTCGCCGGTCGAGCGCGAGTGCATGCACGGCAAGATGATGCCCAAGGAGCAACTGGGCCTTAAAAAGGCGCGTGTAACGCTCTATGGCGGGCTGGTCTTCGCGACCTGGAACATTGAGGGGCCGTCCTTCGAAGAGTTCCTGGGTGACGCGAAGTGGTATTACGACATGCTGTTCTGTCGCTCCGACAAGGGCATGGAAGTACTCGGCCCGCCCCAGCGTTTCATCGTCAACGCCAACTGGAAAACCGCGGGTGAGCAATCGGCCGCCGATGGCTTCCACACCCTGACGCTGCACCGCTGGCTGGGTGAGGTGGGCAATTACGCTAAAAAGGGCGAAGGTGAAACCGCAGACCTTAGCCCGGAAATGATCGGTGTGGAGGTCAGCTCACCTCATGGTCACGCGTTGCGTTGCATCGACCTTGCCCGCAAGATCAAGCGCCTGACCGGCCTGGATCCGGCCGAGCTCAGCGTGCAGCAGAAGCTTGAAGCGCTGCCTCCTGCCGGCATGACCGCCGGTATGGTCGAGCAACTGGCGCGTAACCTCACTGATGAGCAACTCCAGGTCCTTACCAGCATGCCGCCGCAAGTCGGTGGCATGTTCCCGAACATTCTCTTTGGCTTTGTCTACATTCCCCAGCCTGACGGCAGTGTAGTGGGCTCCATGACCATGCATGCCTATGTACCACAAGGCCCGGACAAGCTGGAGTTCGTTAACTGGATATTCGCCGAGAAGGATGCGCCAGCGGAGTTGCGCGACAAGATGCTCAAGCAGACCATCCAGCTGTTCGGCACCTCTGGCATGGTCGAGCAGGATGACTCCGACACCTGGCCGCACATGACGCTAGCCGCCAAAGGGGCGATGGGACGCAAGAGCACGCTCAAGTACCAGGCCTGTTACGAGACCGGCGCACCTGAAGGTTGGCCGGGCCCTGGCATCGTCAACGAAGGGTTTACCAAGGACGATACCCAGTGGCACTGGTGGCTGTATTGGCACGAACTGATGACCGCCTCTGACGAGAAGTAAGTGGGGGGAGAGGGGCGCCTTCGTCGGCGACCCTTTCTGCACGCTCACCCTTCAAGTCGTCACTATCCAGGTACAAGAACAATAATGAGGAATTGCTCATGACGCAGGTTCAGCAACGCGGCGTGGAGGATATCCAGCCAGGCTCCCCGGTCGGTACGCGGCGAGTGCCGGTGGGGTCGCCGGTCTACAACGATGTGGTGACCTTCCTTTACGAGGAGGCCACCTTGCTCGACCAGATTCGCCTTCAGGAATGGGCCGAGCGCCTGGACACGGATCTGGTGTACACCGTGCCGCTGCGCCAGACGCGCCTGGCTTCGGAATTGAAAACCACAATCGTGCGCAGCGTGCAGCACTACCATGACGACTACCGCTCAATGATGGGACGCATCCTGCGCTTGTCCGGCAAGAGCGCCTGGGCAGAAGATCCGCCCTCGCGTACGCGTCGGCTGGTGACCAACGTGTTCGTGGAAGAGACGGAGAAATCCGACGAGTTCGTGGTGACCAGTTACCTGTTGCTGACCCGAAGCCGTTTCAAGGACCACCACGTGGACATCATCAGCGGCGAGCGGCGCGATGTACTACGGCTGGGTGCTACCGGGTTCAAGCTGGCACGGCGTGAGGTCATTCTGGACCAGGCGGTACTGGGTACACCCAACCTCGCTATCTTCCTCTAGGTAATGAGCCTGCGGCCAGGCGGTGTATCACGCCGTAGGGCCGTCGGGCCAGGCATGTAGCCATGTCTGGTCCTGGGCGCACAAGGCCTGCGGCTCGTCGCTGAAATCCAGCGTCGAGCCCTTCATGCGCAGAGCCCGTTCCGCGCGTTCCGCTTGCTGGCTGTAGCAGCGACCGCTGCTAGTGGCGTGGACCTGCTCGTCAAGGTTATAGGCGCGTCCCATCGAGATGAGGGTGCAGCGACGCAGAAGCAGCGCCGCTTCGGCGACGTCTTCGCTTAGGGTGCCGAGTGCCCAGCGTGCCATACCTTCGCGAAGGTTGACGCCGGCATAAGGCGATGGGCTTTCGATCATCGTGCCGTTGATTTCCCAGTTCAGGACCAGCCCATCGTCGCGTGTCAGGCGTGCGCGGGTACGGCCGTCGATACGCGCCCCGACCTGAATCTCGTAGCGTCGCCGACAGATGCCGCGGGCAGCAGACGCGATAGCCAGGCCGGCAAGGTCGAGCAGGTGGGTGCACTGATGGCTGGCGTCGGTTTGCCGGGTTACCGTATGCGCAATCCGCGCCAGCGGCATGTCCACCAGTGCCTGCAGTTGATCGCATGCCTGCGGGCACAGGGAATAGGGGTAGCGCAGCGCTTCGCCACCGATGGCCGTGACCTGGCCCGCGCAGTGGTTGGCCCATACGCGAAAGTGATGAAAGTCGTCCTCCAGCGCCGCACGAACGTGGTCTGCGCTGGCAGTAATGTCTACGCGGCGTCGAAAAGCAGTCATCTTGGCGTCCTTGTGCAAGGGGTGTGAGGGGGCGCTGAAATCAGCTATATTTGAACACTAAATACTATTATGTTCACTAAAAACAAGAAAAGGAGCGGTTATGGCCCTGCTGAACGAACAGGTCGCGCTGATTACCGGCGCCGGTGGCGGGATTGGTCGAGGTATCGCGCTTAATTTCGCCAAGGAGGGGGCTGCGGTAGTGGTCGCCGAACTGGATGAGCTCAGCGGGGAAGCTGTGGTGGCGGAGCTCAAGGCGCTTGGCGCCAGGGCGGTGTTCATCCGAACGGACGTGTGCAGCAAAGCTGATATCGAAGCTGCTGTGAAATTGGCCGTCGATGAGTTCGGTGGCCTGGACATACTGGTCAACAACGCGTTCGCGCCCACACCCAACGTGCTTCTGGAAGACAAGACCGACGCCATGCTCGAGCAGACCCTGGGTTCGACCGTGTGGGCAGCCTGGTGGGCGATGAAGGCGGCGCTCCCGCACATGAAGGCGCGTGGCGGCGGCAAGATCATCAATTTCTACTCGATCGATATCGAGATCGGTGCCTGGCTGCATGGCGACTACAACACGGCAAAGTCGGCCATCGTCGGGCTGACCCGCAGCGCTGCCTCCGAGTGGGGGCGCTTCAACATTCGCACCAATGCCATCGCACCCACCGCGATGGGCGCCACTTTCCACAAGCTGGCGGCAGAAAACCCCGGTTTCGCTGAAATGTCCGCTTCCATGCGCCCGCTAGGGCGTTGTGGCGAGCCCGAAGCTGATATCGGCCCGGTGGTAGTCTTCCTGGCCAGTGAGATGTCGCGCTTCATTACCGGTGAAACCATTCACGTCGACGGCGGATTGCACCTGCCTGGCTACAATTCTCGCCCCAAAGGCATTTCCGTGCGCGAATACTGAAGGAGCAAATGAAAAGCGCGGCGAGTGCCGCGCTTTTTTTGTGCCGGGTACAACCGCTACTTCTTTGCAACGCTGATCGAAGTGGTTTCCAGGTCCCATGTTGCAAGGGTTTTGCCTTCGTCGCGCAGCAGGTATTTCAACACTCGGCCCTGCGGGTTCTTCGGCAAGCTTCCGCGAAACTCGATATAGCGAGGCAGGGCGTAGTAGGGCACTGAATCCACTGCCCAATGGAACAGATCTTCGGGCTGCAGCGTGGCGCCTTCATGCAATACCGCCGTGACTTTCACATCATCCTCACCCTTGTCGGATGGCACCGCATGGACCGCTACCTCGGCCAGCGCCGGGTGTACGCTGAAGGCGGCTTCCATTTCGAAGCTGGAGATGTTCTCGCCGCGGCGGCGCAGGTAGTCCTTTTTGCGGTCCACAAAGTAGAAGAAGCCGTCATTATCGAATTTGCCGATGTCGCCGGTGTGGAACCACATGTTGCGCATCAGTTTCTGGGTGTCCTCGGGCCGGCGCCAGTAGCCTTGGAACATGATGTCCGGGCGCTGCGGGCGTACCACGATTTCACCGGCGGTTTCGGGTGGTACCTCCTGGTCCAGGTCGTCGACGATGCGTACATCGAAGTCGGCAATGCGTTTGCCCGAGGATCCCGGCGCGGCGTATTCGCCGGCGGCCAGCGAGGTGATCACGCAGGCTTCGGTAAGTCCATAGCCATTGCCGCCTACCAGGGGCGTGCCGAAGCGTTCTCGCCAGATCTTTTTGGTTTCTTCGGTATAGGGGTTGCCGCGAGCGGTGTGTATCTGCCCCACGCAGCGCAACATGGCTTCGTTGTCGGGCGCCTGGGCGAGCAAGCCGCCCATCCCGCCGAGAATCGAGGCGATGGTGGCACCCGAGCGCTCCACCTCCTGCCAGAAACCTGACACCGAGAAACGCGGCAGGATGGCAGCGCGTGCACCTACCAGGATGCTGGCGATGATCGACACGCACAGGGCGTTCATGTGGAACAACGGCAGCGGCGTGATGGTGACGTCGTCGGCGCTGGCAGGGCCGGCGCGCAATTGAAGGCGAGCCAGGTTGCACATGAAGTTGTAGCTGATCATGCAGCCTTTGGACGGGCCGGTAGTGCCCGAGGTATAGATCAGGCAGGCGAGGTCGGACGGTTGCGGCTTGTTGGCGAGTGGGGTGGTGTCCTGGCCGCGGAAGCGGTCCAGTGTCGTGATGCGAATCGGGCACTCGACCACGCTATCGAGCGCACCGCGGTGCAGAATGTGGTGCACGTCATGCAGTTGTTCTGCCAGCGGTGTGATGCGCTTTAGGTAGGCTGCCTCGCAGATCACCAGCGAGGTGCCGGTGTCGACGATCTGGTGTCGCAAAAACTCGCCTTTGAGCGCGGTGTTGATCGGCACGCTCACCGCACGCAATTTGTTGATGGCCAGCCAGGTGATGACCGCATCGATGTTGTTATCGAGCATGGTCAGCACGGTTTCACCCGGCTTGATCCCGAGCGTGGCCAGGGCATTGGCCATTTTGGTGGAAAGTGAGTCAACCTCGTCGTATGTGTACAACTCACCGCTGAAATCCAGCAGTGTACGCTCTGGATGCCTTGCCACCGCGCGTTCTAGCGCGTCGATGACCGTGTCTCGTTCTCCTACTGCCCAGGTTTCTGGATTTCCACTGCTGCCCATGAATTTTCTCCGTTTAGGCGCCCGCAAGTGCTGGCCTGCCTGATTTTTATTTTAAATAAAGAATTGGATTCTAAATGTAAAATCTAGAATTGTCTTTAGCGTTAAGTTGAACATATACGGTTATTTATGCACAGATTCTATGCTAACGTGACCTCATCTCTACTCTCGACGAGCCTGCAAGTCCATGCCAAAAAACGCTACCCAGCAGGCAGAAGCGCCTAAGGCTGCTGCCAAATCCAGAAAAAAGACCGCGCCTGACGCCCCCGCGGGCGGTGCCAAGGCAGCCAAGACCGTTGAGCGGCGCAACGGCCCGGCGGCTGCAGTCAACAAGGTCAAGCCGAATCGTCGCTCGGAAGAAACCATCGCCAACATTCTCAAAGCGACCGAAGAAGTGGTGCTGATGTCGGGCGCCGACCGCATCTCCATTCTTGACGTGTGCCAGGTCGCGGGTGTCTCGCGCGGTACCTTCTATCGCTATTTCTCTTCCCAGGAAGACCTGCTGGACACGTTCTCGCGGCACAAGCGCGAAAGCTTCCACACTTCGCTGTCGCAGGAGCTGGGTCACATCAGTGACCCGGAAGCTCGCTTGAACGCACTGTTCGCCTACCTTGACAACTACCTCGAGCAAAGCCGCGCGCGGCGCCTGCTGGTGGTCGCGCCAGATTATGCGCTGGGCTTTTTCCGGCGGATTTTCCACGACTCGATCGTGCGCTTTCAGGATGGTCTGGGCATCGTTTTCGATGACTGGGACGACCGTCTGGGCGTGCGTCTGGACCGGGAGCTGATCTGCGAGATGATCATTCGCTATGTGTTGAGCGAAATTCTGGTGCCGGAAGCCGCAGGGCGCCGACTGTTCCCGGTACGTGTGAAAAAGCTCCTGGGCGCGTTGATCATGGGGTCCACCTCGCGGACTCGCCGCTGATACGTGCTTTCGCTCTTCTGTACAGCCAAAGCCCCCGCCAATCGGGGGCTTTTTTATTGCCTGTGGAAAATCCTCCCTCGTGCTCTTGCTCTTGTTGCCCTGCTGCGAGCTCCTCCGTCGTGACGGCTGGCGGGCTCTGCACCAGGGGTTTCGGCACGGACAAAAAATAATATGAACAGAATTTTGATTTCTGCTCAAATTAATTTTAAGCTCTGGCCTGGTAGCGAGCCTTGCTGTTCCCCTTCTCGCGTCGGTTGACCGTGACCGCGCAAAGGCACCGCGCTGCAAACCAACAAAAAAGTGCCAACTTCGAGGTACCTGCACATGCTTATCGATCTGCACGCTCACGCACCCCATCCGGGCTACTACAACCAGCACCCGCACTGGGGGCCGTTCTTCGAACAGCACGCCGATGGCGATATCAAACTGCGCGTGGGGGAATGGATTCTTGGGCTCGGGTCGCCTGAGCGTAAGGCTGCCGTGCGCTCGGGCAACGGTCCCAAGCTTGAGGAATACTTCGCGCGCTGGGCGGACCCGAAAGTCCGCCTGGCCGGCATGGACGCGGCAGGGCAGAACCTGCAGGTGATCTCGGTGCCGTCGCACTGCTACATGTACTGGACCGAAGCCGAGTTCGCCGTGCCGTTTGCACGTACCGTCAACACCACGCTGGCCGAGTACTGCTCGGCGGCTCCGGACCGTCTGATGTTCTGGGCTCATGTGCCGTTGAACGCACCAGAGGCGGCGGCCGCTGAACTGCGTTATGCCTGCACCGAGCTGGGAGCCAAGGGCATGGTGGCCGGCGGCGCCAACTTCGGCGGGCTGGAGTTCGATTCGCCGGAGCTGGATGTGGTGTGGAGGACTCTCTGCGACCTGGACCTGCCGATGTTCATCCACGGCTACAACCAGTCAGTCACCTGGGGCAAGAACGCCAACGACGACCGTTACGAGACCACCGCCATTGTCGGCATGCAGTACGACGAGAGCCGCTGCTTCTGGAACCTGATTTGCGGTGGTGTGCTGGACCGCTTCCCCGACCTCAAGGTGTACATCACCCACGGCGGCGGCTACGTGCCGTATCAGCTCGGGCGCCTGGCCAAGACCAACGAGAACCTGGACGTCAAATACAACAAGAAGCCGCTGCTTGATTACATGAAGAACTTCTACTTCGACGTCGAGCTGCATGAGGTACCGATGCGCCAGGCGCTGGTCGATATCATCGGCGCCGATCATGTGCTGTACGGCAGCAACTTCGGCGGCAGCGACGCGGTACGCCATGACCTGACCCACGGCTTGAAGCTGTCGGATGCCGACCTGCGCAAGATCCGTTATGAAAACGCATGCCGCTTGCTGCACCTCGACCCCGCCAAGTTGGGCAAGGTAGGTGCCTGATGAAGCTGGCACGCTGTGAGCATCCTGCGGTCGGCATTTTCTGGGCCGTGGTCGATGTCGCCCAGGACCAGGTAACCCCTGTTTCCGGCGACTTCAGAGACTGGGCGCCGGCCGTTGCGGCGGGCCGGGGCATTAGCTCCGTGCGGCTTGCCGGCCCACCGCTGGCGCTGTCGGAAATCCGCTTGCTACCACCGATCGAACCGATCAACCGGGTGGTGGTGGCGGGCGCCAACTACGCCAAGCACCTGGTGGAGTTCGGGTTGAGCGCGCCGGCGCAGCCGGTGGCCTTCCTCAAGGCCTACGGCGCGCTGATCGGCGCGAGTGACCCCATACGCTTCCCGCCCTTGACCGAAGAACTCGACCACGAGGTTGAACTGGTGGCAGTGATCGGCACGGGCGAGATCGATGTCGAAAATCCGCTGGCCTGCGTGCTGGGTTACACCGTTGGCAACGACGTGAGTGCCCGCGACCTGCAGCGCAGCGGGCCGCCCGGAATTGGCATGGATCTGTTCGCCGCCAAGAGCCAGGACCAGACCACGGGCCTCGGCCCGTGGATCGTCACCAAGGACGAGTTTGCGCAAGGCTCCCCGCGGTTGCGCCTGACCTTGAAAGTCAATGGCGAGATTCGCCAGGACGGGTCCACCGCGGAGATGACCTGGGACGTGGGGCAGTTGATCCGCTTCGTGCAGCAACGCTCCAGCTTTGCCACGGGCGATGTCCTGTTCACCGGCTCGCCGGCGGGTGTCGGCATGGGCACTGGCCTGTATCTCAAGGAGGGCGACGTGGTTGAGGCCAGCGTCGAAGGCATCGGCACATTGCGAAATGTAGTCGGCAAAAAACCGCAGCTAATCGAGAACCACACATGAACGCCAACAACACAGAAAAAGTAGTGGTCGTGGGTGCAGGTCTGATGGGCACCGGCATCGCACATGCGTTCGCCAGTTCCGGTTTCGTCACCGTTCTGGTCGATACCAACGCGGCTTCGTTGACCCAGGCGCGGGCAAGCATCGAAAAAATCCTTGGCGATGGAGTGCGCCTGGGCAAGGTCAGCGAGGAACAGGCGCAGCGCTCGCTGGTCAACCTGCTGACCACCAGTGACCTGAACGAAGCCGCCAGCGGTGCGAACTGGCTGGTGGAAACTGTCTCCGAGCAATTGGCGGTGAAGCAGGCGGTCATCCGCCAGGCTGCTCCGCTGCTGGCCGCCGACGCCATCATTGCCACCAACACCTCAGCCCTGAGTGTGACCGAGATCGCCACGTCGGTAGATGCCGCCGAACGGGTCATCGGCATGCATTTCTTCAACCCGGTGCACAAGATGAAACTGGTGGAGCTGGTGCGTGGCCTGGCCACCAGCGACGAGGTGGTGGTGCGCACCCGCGCGTTGTGCGATCAGATCGGCAAAACCTCCATCATCGTCAATGAGTCGCCGGGGCTGACCACCAGCCGGATGTCGGCACTGTTGGGCAACGAGGCGATGTGGATGCTGCAGGAAGGCACCGCTACCGCCGAGGACATCGATACCGCATTACGGTTGGGCTTCAACCACCCGATGGGGCCGTTGGAGCTGGGTGACCTGACTGGCTGGGACACGCGGCTTTCGGTATTGCGCTATTTGCACCAGACGCTGGGCGAGAAGTTCCGTCCCTGCCCGCTGATCATCAAGATGGTTGCGGCCGGCCGCCTCGGACGCAAAACAGGGCAGGGCGTGTATCACTATGTCGACGGCAAGCAGGTCCCGGGGTCCGGGCTCAAGGCGAGTGCACTATGAGCGATGTCGTCATCGTTGATGCGGTGCGTACTCCCATTGGCAGGTTTCGCGGCAGCCTGGCGGGCGTACGCGCCGACCACCTGGGCTCGCTGGTGATCAGTCGCTTGCTCGAGCGCGTCGATGTTGCTCCCGAAAAAGTCGAAGATGTGATCTTCGGCTGCGTGACCCAGATCGGCGAGCAGTCGGCCAATATTGCTCGCACCGCGCTGCTGGGGGCAGGCTGGCCGGTCGGCATTCCCGGGCTGACCATCGATCGCAAGTGCGGCTCGGGTGAAGTGGCGGTGCATCTGGCCGCTGGCGCAATTGCCAGCGGTGCGGCGCAGGTTGTCGTGGCAGGTGGCGCGGAAAACATGAGCCGCGTACCTATGGGCAGCAACCGTGACCTTCATGGTGAGGCCTTCGGCTGGATGGCGGCGCAGCACTATGAGTTGACCAGCCAGGGTGAAGCGGCCGAGCGGATTGTCGACAAATGGTCGCTCAGCCGCGAGGCCCTGGATGACTTTGCCTTTGCCAGCCACCAGCGCGCCGCCGCTGCGTGCGACGCCGGGTATTTCGACAATGAAATCATTCCGGTCGTGGTCGATGACCTGAAGGAACGATCCCTGATCGAGCCTGCTGGTGTGTTGCGCCGGGATGAAACCATTCGCCGGGATACTTCGCGGGAAAAGCTGTCGACCCTCAAGACCAGTTTTCGTCCAGAGACGGGGCGCATCACCGCCGGCAATTCATCGCAGATTTCCGACGGCGCCGCCGCGCTTCTGCTGATGAATGCGGACACGGCGAAAAAGCTTGGGCTCAGGGCAAGGGCACGCATCCGTGCTTTCACCACGGTCGGCTCCGATCCCACCTTGATGCTGACCGGGCCGATCGCCGCCACCCACAAGGTGCTGGCAAAGGCGGGGTTGAACCTCGATGACATCGACTTGTTCGAGGTCAACGAAGCCTTCGCCTCAGTGCCGCTGGCCTGGATGTTGGAAACCGGCGTGCCTCACGACAAGTTGAACGTCAACGGCGGTGCCATTGCGCTGGGGCACCCTCTGGGGGCCAGTGGTGCGCGTCTGATGACCACTTTGCTCAATGAGCTCGAGCGCCGCGGTGCCCGCTTTGGCCTGCAGGCCATCTGCTGCGCTGGGGGCATGGGCACCGCCACAATCATTGAACGGCTCGATTGAAGTGGCCCGCCTGCCTCTGGTTGCCCTGGGCGACATGCCGCCCGCGTTGCAGGACGCGGTCGAGCGCGGGCAGCGCAGCCGCATGCTCAGTTCCATCACCCCGGTTCAGGTCTGGGCGCACCGCCCGGCGGCTGCCCTGGCCTGGCTGGGGCTGATGGAGTGCTTGCATGGCGATAGCCTGCTGTCCGAGCGCTTGCGCGAGTTGGTACGCCTGAAGATCGCCAGCATCACCACCTGCCAGGCCTGCCAACTGGCGCGCAAGTCGGACACCGTCACCGAACAGGACATCGCCTGCATGGCCAGCGACAGCGCGTGGTTCAGCCCCGAGGAAAGGGCGGCGCTGTGTTACGCGGAGTTGTTTGCCAGCGATTACCTGGCGATCGACGACCGGCATTTCAGCCAGCTCGCTGTGTATTTTTCTGCCGCGCAGATAGCTGAACTGGGCATGTACTGCGCTCTGATGCTGGCGGGCGGGCGTATGACGCTGGTGCAGCAAGCGTATTGAAGGCGGTCATGTATCAATTTAAGTGTTCAAAAAACCAGTATTTGTTCATTTGCATGTGAGTTGGGCCTGGCATTGAACCGCATAGAGGGCCCATACCAAGAAGCGATTAAAAATAATGACAATAAAACCGGAGATGATCATGTCCACACCGGCACAAAGCGACCTGACCAAGGCATTTTCCGATGTAGCCAGCAATTACCGTGGCACCAATGATATCGACCTGCATGCGACCTACCGCGACATGCGCGCCAATTCCCCAGTACTGCAAGACAACTTCATGGCGCGCCTCGGGGTGCCATCCATCGCCGGGCTGGACGCCACACGGCCTACCTTCACCTTGTTCAAGTACGACGACGTGATGGCCGTGATGCGCGATGCCGGCAACTTCACCAGCGGCTTTATCGCCGAGGGTCTGGGCGCCTTTTTCGATGGCTTGATCCTGACCGCGATGGATGGCGAGGCGCACAAGAACATCCGCAGCCTGCTGCAACCGGTGTTCATGCCCGATACCGTCAATCGCTGGAAAGAAACCCGGATCGACCGGGTGATTCGCGAGGAGTACCTCAAGCCCATGGTGCCGGCCAAGTCGGCCGACCTGATGGACTTCGCGCTGTATTTCCCCATCCGTGTGATCTATTCGCTGATCGGTTTCCCGGAAGACCGGCCGGAGCAGATCGAGCAGTACGCGGCCTGGGCGTTGGCGATCCTGGCGGGTCCTCAGGTTGACCCGGAGAAGGCCGCGGCGGCGCGTGGCGCGGCGATGCACGCCGCACAGGCGTTGTATGACGTGGTCAAGGACGTAGTAGCCGATCGTCGCGCGCAGGGCGGTACGGGCGACGACCTCATCAGTCGCCTGATCCAGGCCGAGTACCAGGGCCGATCCCTGGACGATCATGAAATCGCGACCTTCGTGCGTTCGCTGCTGCCGGCGGCCAGTGAAACCACCACCCGTACCTTCGGCACCCTGATGTCGCTGCTGCTCCAGCATCCTGAGGTACTGGAACGGGTTCGCAACGACCGCAGCCTGGTGAACAAGGCCATCGATGAAGCCGTACGCTTCGAGCCCGTAGCCACTTTCAAGGTTCGCCAGGCCGCCCAAGACCTGCAGATCCGCGGTGTATCGATTCCACGAGGGGCGATGGTGCAGTGCATTGTCACCTCCGCCAACCGCGACGAAGACGCCTTCGAAAATGCCGACACTTTCGATATCGACCGTAAGCCCAAACCCTCCTTCGGCTTCGGTTTCGGCCCGCACATGTGTATCGGCCAGTTCGTCGCCAAGACCGAGATCAACTGCGCGCTCAACGCGATTCTCGACCTGATGCCCAACATTCGCCTGGACCCGGACAAACCCGGGCCGGAGATTGTCGGTGCGCAGCTGCGCGGCCCGCATTATCTGCATGTGCTGTGGGATTGAAGCTGCCCCCGAGCGCCGTTGGCGGCTTTGCATGACAACGATAATTGAACACAATCAAAAAAAGTGTTTAATTAGTTTTGAATCTGCTCTATGCTTCATTCACAACAACAAGCCCGAATGCGAAGGGGATAGCCATGAAAGTTGAAGATCTGATTCTCGTCAGCGTCGATGACCACGCGATCGAGCCGCCCAATGCCTTTGCCCGCCACATGCCGGCCCGCTTCAAGGGGCGTGAGCCGCATGTGGTCAAGAAAGGCGAGCGTGACGTCTGGGTGTTCGAAGAGCAGGCCACCGGTTACATGGGCCTGAACTCCGTGGTCGGCCGGCCGAAAGAGGAATACGGCATGGAGCCGCTGGGCTACGACCAGATGCGTCGTGGTACCTGGAGCATCAAGGACCGCGTCGACGACATGAACGCCAACGGCGTGCTCGGCTCCTTGTGCTTCCCGACGTTCCCAGGCTTTGCCGGACAGCGCTTCCAGGTGCACGGCGACCGCGATGTGTCACTGGCCGCGATCCAGGCTTACAACGACTGGCACCTGCACGACTGGTGCAACGCCGCGCCAGGTCGTTTTATCCCGCTGATGATCGTGCCGTGGTGGGACATGCAAGCGGCGGTCGCCGAGGTCGTGCGCCTCGCCCGGCAAGGCGTGCATGCCGTCTCGCTGTCGGACAACCCGGCCATCCACGGCTACCCGTCGATTCACAGTGACTACTGGGACCCACTGTGGAAGGCGTGCAGCGACAACAAGGTGGTCATCTGCTGCCACATCGGCACCGGCGTGAAAGCGGACCACGCGTCTGACCTGTCGCCTATCGATGCGTGGATCACGTCCATGCCAATCTCCATCGCCAACTCGGCGGCTGACTGGATCTGGGCGCCGATGTGGAAAAAGTTTCCCGACCTGCGCATGGCTCTGTCCGAAGGTGGCATTGGCTGGGTGCCTTATCTGCTGGAGCGTGCCGACTTCACCCACCGCCATCACAACGCGTGGACCAATTCCAACTTCGGCGGGAAGATGCCCAGCGACATCTTCAACAAGCACTTCATCACCTGCTTCATCGAAGACAAATTCGGCCTCAAGAACCTGGATTTCCTCAACGCCGACATGGTCACCTGGGAGAGCGACTACCCGCACTCCGACTGCACCTGGCCCAACTCGCCGGAAACCGCGTGGGAGGGTCTGCAGCACCTGTCCAAGGACGTCATCGACAAGGTCACCCACCTGAATGCGATGCGCGAGTTTTCCTTCGACCCGTTCTCCATTCACGGTCGCGAAAACTGCACGGTCGGCGCGCTGCGGGCCCAGGCTACGCATGTCAGCATCGAGCCTGCCCTGGGCCTGGGCGGCGCCGACCACGGTCGCCATGACAACAAGCCGGTGACCTCTGGAGACATCAACGCGATGTTTGCCCAGGCTGACGCGCAAACCGCGTTGTAAGTCGCCGCCCTTGCTTCAGGCGTCGCGCATCGGCGGCAGGAGCAAGGGGCGGTTCTGTGGTCGCCCCACGCGGGGCGATTGCGCCTGTGTTCAGCGTTAGAGAGCGCATATGGCCATCAGTCAATTCAGCTACAGCTCCATTCCTCCCGAGGCCGAGGCACTTCGCGCGGACGTCCGGGAATTTATCAAGACTCATCTGGCCAATTACCCGCCGACCTTGCGTGCCCATTCCTGGATGGGTTTCGACGCCGGGTTCAGCAAGCAACTGGGCGCCCGCGGCTGGGTCGGCATGGCGCTGCCCAAAGCCTACGGCGGCGCCGCGGCCGGGCCGTTTGCCCGCTATGTGATCATCGAGGAACTGCTGGCGGCCGGTGCCCCCGTGTCGGCTCACTGGATTGCCGACCGGCAAAGCGGGCCGTTGATCAACCGCTTTGGCACGGAGGAGCAGAAGCAGCGCTACCTGCCTGCCATCTGCCGCGGTGAAAGCTACTTTTGCATCGGGATGAGCGAGCCCAATTCCGGTTCCGACCTGGCGTCGATCAAGAGCAACGCAGTGCGCGACGGGGACAGTTGGCTACTCAACGGGCAGAAGGTCTGGACCACCAACGCGCACCACTCGCAGTACATGATTGCCCTGGTGCGCACGGGTGAAAAACAGGCCGCGCGTCACGAGGGCATGTCGCAATTCATCGTAGACCTGAGCCTGCCCGGTATCACCATCCGGCCAATCCGCGACCTTGCCGGTGGAGAGCATTTCAACGAAGTGTTTTTTGACAACGTGCGCCTGCCGGGCGACGCGCTGATTGGCAGTGAAGGCAAGGGCTGGGAGCAGGTGACCGCGGAGCTTGCGTTCGAGCGCAGCGGTCCTGAGCGCTTTCTCAGTTGCATGGCGCTGCTCACCACCCTGATCGATGCATTGGGCAAGACACCTGATGCCTTGCAGGCACGGGAGGTCGGGCGTCTGACGGCCAGGCTGCTCACGCTGCGCAACATGTCCTTGTCCGTCACCGCGCAGTTGGCCGCGGGTGAGCATCCAGCCTGGGCTGCCTCTTGCGTGAAGGATCTGGGCAATGTGTTTGAACAGGAACTGCCGGAAGTCGCGCAGTTGCTGCTGGACGCCGAGCCGCGCCAGTCGGGTGGCAGCGAATACGCCCGGGTGCTGGCCTACCTGACACAGATGGCGCCGTCCTTTTCACTGCGTGGCGGCACGCGCGAGATTCTGCGCGGCATCATTGCCCGCGGGCTGGAGTTGCGATAATGCGCGAACTATTCGAAACGATGATCGAACGCCTGTTCGCCGACCTGGCAACGCCGGCCTACGTGCTCGGCTGCGAGGGCGGCGGGTGGCCGGCCCAATTGTGGTCTGCGCTGGACGATTCAGGCTTTACCCTGGCCGGCGCCCCCGAAGTACTGGGCGGCGCGGGGGCCACTTGGGCGGATATGTATGTAATGGTCCGTGCCGCCGGGCGGCATGCCGTGCCGGCCCCGCTGGGCGAGGCGTTGTTGGCCAACTGGCTGCTGGGCAAGGCCGGCCTCGAAGGGCGCGAGGGTGCCTTGAGCATCGCCGCTCGTGCCGAATTGAGCCTGGCCGATGGCTGCGTCAGCGGTATCGCTCGCGCCGTACCCTGGGGGCGCAACGTGGAGGCGCTGGTCGCCATCGCTACGACTGATACTGGCACTCCACAGGTGGTGCTGCTGCAGCGCAGTACGGCCAGCGAACTCACCCTCAGCCTCAACGTGGCCGGGGAGCCGCGTGACGACCTGGTCTTCCGTGGTGCGCGAGTGCTTGCCCACGCACAGCTTCCGGACCGACTCGGCGCCGATGTGCTGGAACTTGGGGGCGCCATGTTGCGCTCGGCGCAGACCGCCGGCGCTCTGCATGCGTTGCTGGAGATGACCGCCAGCTACGCGCGGGAGCGCAAGCAGTTCGGCAAGGCCATCGGCTCCTTCCAGGCCATTCAGCAACAGTTGGCGGTAATGGCCGAGCAGACGGCCGCTGCGGGCATTGCCGCTGAAGCGGCCTTTTGTGAGTCCGACGACGGGCTCGCGGCATTGACCATCGCCGTTGCGAAAATCAGCACTGCCGACGCCGCGAGCGTTGGTGCCGGTATCGGCCATTCGGTACATGGCGCCATCGGCTTTACCGAGGAGTATCCCCTTCACCTGCTCAGCCGACGGCTGTGGGCATGGCGCAGCGAGTTCGGCTCGGCCAGCCTCTGGAGCCAGCGCCTGGGCGCGCAGATTTGCCAGTGCGGCAGCGACGGCTACTGGCCGTTGTTGACCTGTCACGGTAAGCAACCTTTGACTGGCCTTGCGAGCAATCGGCTATGAACCCGTTTCTTCAGATCGAGCGCGAGGGCGGTATCGTCACCGTGCGCATGAATCACCCTGACACCCGCAACGCCCTGACCACGCCGGAGCAGATCCAGGAATTCGTTGACTTGTGCGCCGCGTTGCGTCGCGACACGTCCGCTCGAGTCATGGTGCTGACCGGTAATGGCAGCGCTTTCTGTGCCGGCGGCAACGTCAAGGACATGCACGAGCGTGGCGGCATCTTCGCGGGCTCGCCATATGAACTGCGCAACACCTACCGCGACGGCATCCAGCGCATCCCCCTGGCGCTGTACGAACTGGATATCCCGGTGATCGCCGCCGTCAACGGCCCTGCAATCGGTGCCGGCCTTGACCTGGCCTGCATGTGCGACATCCGCCTGGCGTCGACCTCGGCGGTGTTCGCCGAGAGTTTCGTGCGCCTTGGCATCGTGCCGGGCGATGGCGGCGCCTGGTTGCTGCCGCGGATTATCGGCGTGCCCAAGGCCAGCCTGATGTCCTTTACCGGCGATACGATCAATGCGGTCAAGGCGCTGGAGTGGGGGCTGGTCGAGCAGGTGTGCACGCACCAGACACTGATGGCCGAGGCGCGCTCGCTGGCCGAGCGTATCGCCAGCAACCCGGGTCACGCACTGCGTCTGTGCAAGCGCCTGCTGCGCGAAGGGCAGCATATGCGCCTGGATTCGCTGCTGGAGCTGTCGGCAGCCTATCAGTCGCTGGCCCACCATACCGAAGACCATCAGGAAGCCGTTTCGGCCTTTGTCGAAAAGCGAACCCCTGACTACCTCGATCGTTGACCGCATAAAGGCACAACCGACGGACTTTTGGAGTATTGAAGATGCGCGGCGTTTTCCGTGAAGACCACAACATGTTCCGCGAGCAGGCACGCCGGTTCGTCGATCGCGAGATCGTGCCCTACCTGCATGAGTGGGAAAAGAACGGCATCGTGCCCAAGGAAGTCTGGCTCAAGGCGGGGGAGACCGGCTTGCTGTGCTCCACCGTGCCTGAGGAATACGGCGGCCCGGGTGGAGATTTCGGCCACTCGGCCGTGATGATCGAGGAACTGGCGCGGGCCAATGCCACGGCGGTGGGGTTTACCACCCACTCTGAGATCGTCGCCCCTTACATCGTCGCCTATGGCAGCGAAGAGCAGAAACAGCGCTGGTTGCCGCGCATGGTCAGTGGCGAACTGATTGGTGTGATTGCCATGAGCGAGCCGGGCATCGGCAGCGACCTGCGCTCGATGCGCACCTTGGCGCGCCGGGAGGACGATGGCTACATCGTTTCCGGACAGAAGACCTTCATCACCAACGGCGGCAACGCTGGCCTGATGGTCACCGCCACCAAGCTCGATCTGAGCGCCAGGGAGCTCACGCTGATTTGCGTCGAAGAAGAGCGCGATGGTTTCTCCAAGGGCCGCTTGCTGGAAAAGATCGGCCTGAAAGGCCAGGACACCGCCGAATTGTTTTTCGATGATGTGCGGGTGCCTGTCGCCAACCGGCTGGGCGAAGAAGGCCAGGGCTTCAAGTACCTGACCCATCAGTTGGCGTGGGAGCGCCTGATTATCGCGATCCGCGCCGCCCAATCGATCGAGACGCTGCTGCAAGAGACCATCGACTACACCCGCGAACGAAAAGTGTTCGGCAAGCCGGTGCTGGACTTCCAGAACACCCGTTTCAAACTTGCCGAAGCCAAGGCGCAGTTCACCATGCTCAGGGTGTTTGTGGATGATTGCCTGGCCAAGGTCATGCGTGGCGAACTGCCTGCGGACGTGGCCGCCATGGCCAAGCTGCTGGGCTCGGAAATGCAGGGCAAGCTGCTTGACGAGTTCCTGCAGTTGCATGGCGGCTACGGGTTCATGAGCGAGTACAAGATCAGCCGGGCCTGGGTCGATGCGCGTGTTGCGAGGATTTATGGCGGTACCTCGGAAATCATGAAAGAGATCATTGGCCGCACGCTCTAGAGGCTGGCGGGCAGGGCGAGGCGATGACACCGAACGCTCACCAGAGGAATAGCAACAATGAGCATCTATCGTGCTTTTGCAGTTTTTTGCCTATGCCTTGCCTCCGTGCTTGCGATGGCCCAGCCGCCGTCGACCGATGCCTACGACGCTGAAAGCCAGCGTGCCCAGGCATTGCTGGCCAAGGCTGTCGCCCGCTACCAGGCCAGGGGCGACAGTGCCTTGGCTGAATTCAGTCGCCAGGGCGACTTCGTCGATGGCGAGCTGTACATCTACGTGGTTGATACCTCGGGCGTTATGTTGGCCAGCGGCGGCTCATCGGTGGCTCTGGTCGGCAAATCCGTGGTGAGTGTGCTGGACGACGATCTCAAGGTCGCGTTCCGGCAGGCCATCGAGGAACCTGACGATGGGACTGTCCGCAGCGCTGAATACCGTTGGTGGAATTGGCAGCACGCCAAGGTGGAGCGCAAGCGCGTGTTCTATCGGCGGCTGGGGGATCGGGTAATCTCCGTGGGCTACTACATGCCGCGCTCCAGCCCTGAACAGGCCCGCGCGCTGATGCAGCGGGTCGCCGACCTGGTGCGCAAAGACCCGAATGCAACCTTCGCGCTCATCAATCAGCACGACAAACAGCTCACCCAGGATGACCTCTATGCCTTCGTGGTTGACCTCAAGACCCAGCGCTTCATCGCCCATGGGTTCTTGCCGCGCCTGATCGGTATTGACTTCAAGTCCCTGCGCTCCACCGACGGCAAACCGATCGGCCAAGAGATACTACGGCAGATGGAAAATCATCAAACCGGAGAGCTCGGCTACCTGTGGCGCAACCCCATGACCGGGCAAAACGAGTTCAAGAAAACCTTTTTGCAACGGGTGAACGGCTATGTGGTCGCGGTGGGTTGCTACAGCGGACAGTAGGCCGGTGCAGGGTTGGCGGGGGCGATGTAATCAATGAGCGATAGCCGTATTGTGAGCGCCGACAGCCGCACGCGGGTGCATTCCGATGTGCAGATCCTTTCCATCATCTGTTTCAACTTCATTGGCTATGTGTGCAGCGGCCTGCCGCTGGCCGTGTTGCCGGGCTTTGTGTTGCATGACCTTGGCCTGACCTCGGTGTTTGCGGGCGCAGTGATCGGCGTGCAGTACCTGGCGACATTGCTGGCACGGCCGCTGGCCGGGAGCGTGGCTGATCACCTGGGGGCCAGGTGCGCGGTGGTCTGCGGACTCGGCGGCCTGATTGCCAGCGGTCTGCTGACCTGGCTTGCACTTACGCTCCAGACGCCGTTGTGGCTCAGCCTGACGCTGCTGGTGCTGGGCAGACTCGCCCTGGGCCTGTGCACCGCAATGATCTCCACGCCCTGCTGCACCTGGGCGATTGGCCTGAGCGGTGCGGCGAGCACTGCAAAGGTTATGTCTTGGAACGGTATAGCGGCCTATGGTGGTGTGGCGATTGGCGCACCACTTGGCCGGATGCTGGGAAATACATTCGGCCTCGCCAGTGTCGGGCTGTGTACAGCAGTGCTGGGCTTGGCGTTCGTGCTTGTGGCGCTCGGCAAGCGTCCGGCGCCGGTGGCGGCCGGTGTGCGGTTGGCTTTTCATCGCGTGCTGCTTGCGGTGTTGCCCAACGGTGTTGTGTTGGTGTGCAGCTCGGTGGGGTATGGCGGGTTGATGGCATTTGTGGCGTTGTATTTCGACAGCTTGGGCTGGCAGGGGGCGGCGTTTTGCCTGAGCGGCTTTGGTGCAGGTTTTATCGTCGCCCGGCTGGCATCGCCGGGCATCCTGCAGCGGCTGCGGGGCTACAAGGTGGTTACTGTGTGCCTGCTGGTGCAGACGGCGGGCCTGCTGCTGATCGGGCTGGCGCCGTCGCCGGTGCTGGTGATCGCGGGTGGGGCCCTGACGGGTATCGGCGTTTCATGGGTCTACCCGGGGCTCGGCATGGAAACCCTCGCGGTGATTCCCGTCGCCAATCGAAATTCGGCGCTGAGCGCGCTTTCATTGTTTTTCGACGTCGCGGTCGGGTTGGCGGGGCCGGTGTTGGGGCTGGTTGCGGCAGGCCATGGCTACGCCTGGGTATTCCTCTTGTCTGCGCTGATGTCATTGAGCGCCGGTGGACTCGTGCTTTATCTGTGTTGGAAATCCAGGTTTTCCCATTATTGAAATCAACCTTGCAGGAGAGACAGGTCCATGAGCAGTTCCCTTTACGATATTCCCTTGCAGCAGATCGATGGCACCCCGAGCAACCTTGGCCGTTATCGCGGCAAAGTACTACTGCTGGTCAACGTGGCGTCGAAGTGTGGGCTCACCCCGCAGTATGAAGGTCTGGAAAAGCTCTACCAGCGCAAGAAAGACCAAGGGCTGCAGGTTCTGGGCTTCCCCGCCAACAACTTCAAGGAGCAGGAGCCGGGCAACGACGCCGAAATTGCCGAGTTCTGCTCGCTGAACTACGGCATCCAGTTTCCGTTGTTCTCCAAACTGTCCGTCAATGGCGATGATCGCCACCCGCTCTATGCCGAGCTCACGGCCGCACAGCCCGAGACGATTGGTGAAGGCCCCTTCAGGGAGCGGCTCAAGAGTTATGGCGTTGTTTCTGACAAGCGCACGGATGTGCTGTGGAATTTCGAGAAATTCCTGGTCGATCGGAGAGGGGCGGTCGTCGCTCGTTTTGCGCCCGATGTAGCGGCTGACGACCCGCGGTTGTTGGAGGCAATCGACGCTCAACTGGCCCATGAGGCGTGATTGATGCTGACATTCGATACGGTCACCGCGCTTCGCGTCCACCTCGCTGACGAGCGTGCGGAGCACCGCCGGATCGCGCTGGTGGCCACTATGGGTAACTTGCACGACGGACATATCGCGCTGGTGGAACTTGCCAGACAAAAGGCCGACATCGTGGTGGCCAGCATCTTCGTCAACCCCCTTCAGTTCGGTGCTGGTGAAGACCTGGCCAGTTACCCGAGGACGTTGCACGCCGACCAGCACCGGTTGGCGGGCGCAGGGTGCGATGTGTTGTTTGCGCCTCCTGTCGAACAGATGTATCCGGATGGCATGCAGGATCTGACTTTTGTCAGGGTGCCGCGGGTGTCACAAGGGTTGTGTGGCGTGTCGCGCCCTGGCCACTTCGATGGTATGGCAACCGTAGTGATCAAACTGCTGAACATCGTCCAGCCAGATGTCGCGATTTTCGGCGAAAAGGACTATCAGCAGCTTGCAGTCATTCGGGCAATGGCGAGAGACCTCAACAATCCGACCGTGATTGTGGGGGCTCCTACCGTTCGTGCTCCGGACGGCTTAGCCTTGTCGTCGCGAAATAGCTATCTGAGTGAAAGGCAGCGTTCGATTGCGCCTTTGCTGCACGAATGCCTGATTGAGCTAGCGACATTGATAAGGCAGGGACAACAGACCGGCCAACTATTGGAAGCCTACCGACAGCGAATAGAAACGGCGGGTTTTGAGCTGGACTATCTAGAGGTCAGAAACGCCCGGAGTCTGGCGCCCATATCGCACGACGATGAGCAATGGGTGGTTTTGGTTGCTGCGCGCCTTGGCAATACGCGACTGATCGACAACCTGGTGGTGGATCTTCGCGGCGAGTGGCCACGCCGCGACCGCTGATGTTGACGGAGTTGAAGGGCTTGGCGGGAAACCCCAACCCATAGTCCAGTATGATCCTGAGCAAAATCCATGAGAATCACGGGCGTGAGATTTTCACAAGCAACGTCCGGTTATGGCTGCTGCTCGAACTGCTGCTTTCGCACATCGTGTGCACCTATTACTGGCTTGCCAGGCCTTCCACGCGTATGCCTGCTTACACGCCCTTGGGTCGATATGAAGAGCATGTTTTCAACCATGGCCTTCGCCTGTTTGTCTTTGGTCGTGGCGATCAAACCGCCGAGTTCGCCTTTCAAGAGTGTCCTAGGCGCTGGTCGCACCCGGCACCAGAATCTCCTGAATGGCCGGCCCGATGATCGACACTAGTTCCTCGGTCTGCGCTGCAACCAACAGCGGTACACCGATGATCCGGCGGCTGACGATCACGCCCACCAGCAACGCCGAAGCGATACCCGCCCGCAACGAGGCATCCGGGCCGAGTTCTTCACGGAAACCCGCCAGCAGTCTGGACTGAATGAAGTCGCGCAGTTGCTCGCGAGCCTGTTCGTTCACCACCGCACCGCGGAGTGTGGCCATCAGCGGGGCCGATTGCGCCTCGTCACCCTCCCAGGCATTGAGAAACGTGCGTACAACGCGCTCGCCAAGCTGAGCGTCACGGACCTCGAACACCGTGCCGAGCTGATCCAGTGCCTCCTGGGGAATGTGCATCACTGCGGCGAACAGGTCGTTCTTGGAGCCAAAAAACTGCATCACCTGCGAGACGTCGACGTTGGCATCGGCGGCCACCAGGCGAATCGTCGTGGCGGCAAATCCATCGGTGGAAAAACGCTCGCGCGCCGCGTCGAGTACAGCCTGGCGCGTGCTGCCAGGGCCAGGGCGGCGACCGCGGCGTGGCGGGGGAGTGGTGGGCTCTTTCACAGCGTGTCCTTTTGCATTGGTCGTAAATATATCAACGTCTATTGAGTTTATGATTGCGAAACCCTACGCTTCAACCGTCAAGTTCGCGTGCCACAACAATAAAAAGGTCACAAGACATGAAGCGTTGGTCCGTATTGGTTGGCTGTTTTCTTGGGATGAGCATCGCGTCGCCAGCGATTCTACTGATCCCGCTTGGGCTGTTCATGAAGTCGGTGACCGGTGAGTTCGGTTGGTCGCGGACCGAGTTTTCCATCGTCATTGCTACCGCGTCGGTGTGTAACGCGCTGGTCCTGCCGCTGGCAGGTTGTCTGGTTGACCGCTTTGGCGCCCGCCGGGTTGCTCTGGTTGGCACGCTGCTGGGGTGTGGCAGCTACATGTGTCTGTCGCTGACCCACTCATTTTCCGCCTTCGTCACAATGACGGCGCTGAGTGTAGCCTTGGGTAATTTGGCCAGCTACCCCGCATTCCTGTTCCTGACTCAGCGTTGGTTCGACAAGCACCTCGGTCTGGCATTCGCCATCACCTCTTCGGGTCTGGCGGTGGGCACCGGTGGTTTCTCCTATCTCATTTCGCAAAGTATCGAATTGCACGGCTGGCGGGAGGCGTTCCTGGTGGCGGGTGGTGTGGCGATGGCCATCGGCCTGGTCAACCTCGCGGTGTTTGTTCGCGACAACAAGGGACCGATCCCTGAGGCCGAGCGCCGCAGCGAGCACGTAGAGGCGAGCCAGCAAGGCTTGACCCTGCGAAGCGCCATGGCCACGCGTGACTTCTGGCTGTATGCATTGGCATTTGCCGTGGTGCTTTTCGGCGCGGTGGGGTGCAACGTGCATCTGCCGGCGATGCTTTCGGACTGGGGCGCCAGTGGCCCTCAGATCGCCGGAATCGTCGCGGCGGCTTCCGCCGGATCGCTGTTTGGTCGTCTTGCGGGTGGGGCGTTGCTGGACCATCTGCACACACGCACCGTCACCGGCGTCTTCCTCCTCTGCCAACTGCTGGGTTTCCTGCTGTTGCTGGAAGGCTTGAAGTGGGCGCTGCCCGCCAGTTTTCTGATTGGCGCGATGCAGGGCGCAGAGATCGACATTCTGGGTTATCTGATATCCCGCCGCTTTGGGCGTCTGGCCTATGCGCGGATCTTTGGCTGTGCGTTTTCCGTCACCTTGCTGGGGGCCATCCTCGGCCCGATCGTGCTCGGCCTGGCGTTCGATAAAAGTGGCGCATACAACGTCGGCTTGATGATTTTCCCGATCCTGCCGGTGATTGCGTTCGGGATGTTTTGTCTGACCGCCAAGTCGCCGCAGCCGGCCCCAACGGTTGCAGTTGTGAACCTTGCGTGACGTTGCTCTGAGCTACTGCTGAAAAACAAAAATAAAAGGAAAGACCATGCAATCCAACCCTGCCGGTTCGACCCCGAACCGTAAGCGTGCGCCTGAATTTCTTCGTGTAACCCTCGCGGCGGCCGTGGCCATCTGGGCAGCCCAGGCCTTGAATGCGCGTGCCGATACGCCGCCTCCCGACAGCGCCTTGCTCGGCCATATCATCGAACGTAAACAGCAGTTCGCCAAAATCGACGCCCTGGTTGAGCGCGGTCAACTGACCGAGTTGCCTCCGCCCTCGGAGAGCATCGTCGGTGACGCAGGCGGGCTGCGCTCTGACCTGGCCGAGCATGGCATCGGGTTCAGCCTTCTGAACATGAGCACGTTTACCAACAACTACCTCTCTCATGACCGCCACAAGCCGCAGGCCTATGCCGGCGAAAGGCCAACATATTCGTCCAACTTGATGGCGGGTTTTACCTATGACCTCGGCCAGGTAGGGCTGGATAACGGGCAGTTCATTTTCGGCGTCGGCAGTTATTACTCCAGTTGGGATGAGGTGAATCCGTCGTCCCGCTTCAGTTTCACCCGCATCGCTTATTACCAGAGCCTGTGGAACAAGGCGGTCGAACTCAAGATCGGCGTGCTTCCCAACGATCTGGAGTTCATCGGTCCCTTTACCGGCGGCACATTGGTCGGTGGCACCCAGGGCCTGCAGGCCGTTATTCCGTTTCAAGTGGGCTTGAGCCATGCGCCGGTTTCCAGCCCGGCTGCCAACGTGACGGTGAACCTGGGCAATTTCTATAACAAGTTCGGTGTCCAGCGCAGCATCAGCCCGGATGGGATGGGGCCAGAAATCGATCGCCATTTAGGCGAACTCGACCTGCACGGTGAGCACACCGGCCCGCTGTATATCGATGAATTGGGCTACAAGCGCGATGCCAAACCGGGCCGCCCGTATGCCTGGTTGCGAGCGGGTTACATCTACAACACCTCGGACTACACGCAGTTCCTGAGTAACGAGCGCAGCGACGACAACTATGCCGCGTATGTACTGGGCGATTACCAGTTCTATCAGTTCGACAGCGCCATCGCTTCGCGCGGGCTATATGCCGGCTTGACCTGGATGTCAGCGCCGGAAGATCGCAACCTCTTCGACCTGTATTACGGCGTGCGGGTGTTCGCCAAAGGGCTGCTGGACTCGCGCCCATTCGACATGCTGATGCTGGAGTACGGCTACACCAGCTACAGCGATGACGCCAACAAGAAACTCGATCAGTTGCATGTCTCGAACGCCGACGACTCCCGCTCGACAACCCTCGCTTACAACATGCGCGTGGCCGCCGGGACTTACTTCCGGACAGGGCTGAGCTACGTGGAAAAGCCGGCCTTCAGCCCGGATGTCAAAGATGCGCTGAACCTTCAAGCCAGTCTCACGCTGTTCTTCTGATAGGGAACCCAACCATGAACACCCGACCGATCATCCTGGTGACCTCAGCCAATGGCAACCAGGGCAAACGGCTTGTTCCCCGCTTGTTGGCGGGCGGTCATCGCGTTCGTGCCTGCGTGCGCAGCAGTGCCTCCGCCGAGGCGCTGCGCAACCAGGGCGTACAGGAAGTACTGGTGGGTGACCTTGCCGACCCGGCCTTTATTCATGAGGCTGTTCGGGGCGTTTCAAGCCTCTACCACATCGGTCCGACGCTGCATCCGGCCGAGCGCGCGATGGGCTTCAACATCATCGATGCGGCGCGTGAGGCGGGGGTCGGGCACTTCGTTTTCAGCTCGGTCCTGCATGCCATCACCACCGATCTGGTGCAGCACGAAATCAAGCGCGATATCGAAGAACACCTACTGTCCTCCGGCCTCGAATTCACCATTCTGCAACCGGCCAACTACATGCTGCCGCCGCGCTTGAAACCGGTTTTCGAGGAGCACGTATTCCGCTTGTCGTGGGCATTGGAGCGTTATCAGTCGATGGTGGACCTGGACGATGTCACCGAGGTGGCGTTCAGCGTTCTCACCGATCCAGCCCGCCATTTGGCGGCCACCTACGAGTTGGTGGGGCCTGGGCGCTTCACGGCGTACGACATAGGCCAGGTGCTGACGAAGGTCCTCGGTAGCGAGATTCGCGTTGAAAGGATTGATATGGCCGCATTTATCCGCGCCCGCTTTGGCGAAGGCGATCCCGTCACCTTCGCGCACCAGTCACAGGTGAGCGCCTCCATCGAGAAGCGCTACAGCAACCACGATTTCCTCGGTAACCCGAACGTGCTTGGTTGGCTGCTGGGCCGCGAGGCGACCAGCTTCGAAGCCTTTGTGCGCAAGGAATACGAGGCCTATCAAGCACTGAAATAACGCTCGGGTTTTACCCATCAACAGTTCAGCTAGCCCCCATCAGTATTGGCCATTGGCCGGGCCGCGCGTAGTCGGGATAGGCTTTGATTGCAATCGACGCCAACGTCGAAAATCGAAGAACAATAAGAAGATCCCCTATGCGCAGCTTGCCTCCGTATTCCATGCCTTATCCGTTCTTGACCCCTCTTGCCTGCGCGCAAACAGTGCCGCGCAACGGGTGGCCTCAGTGATTGCCCGGGTGCTGGGCAACCTGTCGGTCGGCGCCAAGCTGTCGCTGGGTTTTGGCGTGGTGCTGTTATCGACCTTGGGTGTTGCCGCCACGGCGTTCTATGCCTTCGGCTTGCTCGAAGCGCGTGCCGAGAAGATGAACGACGTCGCGGCGGTGGAATCCTTGATGTTGCGCGCACAGGTTGCGGTCAAGGCGTTCGGCCTGGAGTTGGCGGAGGACGAAGCGAGCAAGGTTGCCAGCCTCACCGGGGAGCTTGTGGCGAAATTGGGGCAGTCCCAGGCGCAAACTGGCCAGGGCGACGCCATCGAGGCGGCGAATATTTTCCTCACCCAGTTCCAGCGTTACGCCCAGGCCCAGCGGGAAGCGCGGGAAGCGCGCCTGCGCATGCAGCAACTGGCCCAGGTGGTGGGCGAGCGCTTCACCGTGGTGATGCTCGATCAACTCGATGCCGTCAACCTGCTCTCCGCGCAGGCGCAGCCGGCGGATTCGGTGCGCATGCTGCAACTCGAGCAGGCTTCCACCCTGCGCGACAAGCTGGCGAACCTGCGCGACAGCGAGCTCTATTTCACCCTGGAGGGCAGTACCGAGGTGCATAACGCCTGGGAGGCCCGGGTCGTCGAATTGCGCTCGTATATGGAAAACCTCGAGCTTCGCCTGGAAGGCGCGGAGCGCGACTCGCTCGCCCAGGCAAGGGCGGCGCTGGCGGAATACAGTGCCGCGTTCAATGGCTACGCGGCGAGTCGCGAGCAAGCCAGCGACAGTCAGGCGGCGATGACGAGCGCGGCGCAAAAGGTCAGTGCATTGCTCGCAGACGTTCGCTCCGCTCAGGTGCAAGCCTCGCAGTCGATGAGCCAACGGGTAACGTTCCTGCTGGCGGCCATCATGCTCTTGGCATTGGGCTTGGGTACCGGTGCCGGATTGCTGATTCGCCACCTGATTCTGCAGCCGCTGCGCCAGGCCGTTGACCTGACCCGACGGGTGGCCTCGGGTGATCTCAGCGCCCAGATCGATGCCGACGGGCGACGGGACGAACTCGGCCAGTTGCTCGGCAGCGTCGGGGTGATGCTCGACAGCCTGCGTGGGCTGATCGGCCGTATCGGTCACGGTGTCGGGCAACTGAACCAGGCGGCTGATGGCCTGGTGCAGGTGACCGATCGCACGCGTCAGGGTGTCGGCTCACAGTGTGAAGAAACGGAATTGGCCGCCACCGCGATGCAGCAGATGGCCGCCACCGCACAAGACGTTGCGCGCAGTACCAGCCAGACCCGCGATGCCGTCGAACAGGCCAACACCCAGGCGCGCAAAGGCGAGGAATTGGTGCGCCAGGCGACGTCCAAGATCGACCACCTGGAACGTGAGATGAGTGGCTGCACCGAAGCCATGGGCTTGCTGCTGGATGAGAGCGCGGCGATCGGCAAGGTTCTCGATGTGATCAGTGCCCTGGCCGGCCAGACCAACCTGTTGGCGCTCAACGCGGCGATAGAAGCAGCACGTGCCGGCGAAAATGGTCGCGGCTTCGCGGTGGTCGCGGACGAGGTCCGTAACCTGGCGCGGCGCACCCAGGCGTCAACCGATGACATTGCCACGATCATCCAGCAGTTGCGCACGGTCGCCGAGCAGGCAGCCAGCCGCTTGCGCGGCAGCCAGGCGCTGACGGGCGAAAGCGTGGTCCTGGCCGCCCAGGCGTCCAGTGCGCTGCAGGAAATTGCCGCAGCGGTATCGACCGTGGAACAGATGAGTCAGCAGATCGCCGCGGCAGCCGAGCAGCAAAGCACGGTGGCTGAGCAGGTCGGTCAAAGCATGCAGCGAGTGCGTTTGGTGGCTGAGCAAAGTACGGCTGCAAGTGGCTTGCTGGAATCATCGGTACGCGGACTGGAACAGGTGGGTGGCGCACTTAACGCAGCCGTTGGAGGTTTTCGCACTGCCAGTTGAAGTTGGCCAGTCTCTAAGTTACGGAACTTCAAAGTTGTCTGGATGACGCCATTCAAGTTCAAGTCTGACGCATAAGAATTCATGACGGCATTCTATGCCGAAACAGCAATGATGAAGCTTAGTACGGCGGCAAGTTCTGTCGGTTTATCTCTAAGCTAAGCGCACTAAGAGTGGAGGCAGATATGAGTTCGCTAAACGATAACGCCGTGGCCGGATCAATAGTGTCTGTGGACAGTGACCGGAATGAAACACAGGAATGGCTGGAGTCGTTGGAGGCTGTCGTGCGCGAGGGCGGTTCCGAGCGCGGTCAGTTCCTGCTTAAACAATTAGAGCAACACGCAAGAGCACTTGGCATTACCTCGCACGTGCACCCGTACTCGGCCTACCGGAACACAATTCCGATTGAAAGACAGGGCGCCTATCCCGGTGACCTTGCTGTCGAGGAACGGATTACTTCGATAATCCGTTGGAATGCATTGGCCATGGTAGTGCGCGCAAACCAGGCCTACGGGGACCTGGGCGGGCATATTGCAAGTTATGCATCTGCCGCCGAAATATTCGAAGTCGGCTTTAACCACTTTTTCCGCGCACGTGATGAGAAACATGGCGGCGATCTGGTGTTTTACCAACCGCATTCGGCGCCCGGCGTTTATGCCCGCGCGTTTCTTGAAGGGCGCTTGTCGCAAGAGCAATTGGCCAACTATCGGCAAGAGGTCAGCGGCAATGGACTGAGTTCCTACCCGCACCCATGGTTGATGCCGGACTTCTGGCAGTTCCCGACCGGCTCCATGGGTATTGGCCCGATCAGTGCGGTTTACCAGGCGCGTTATATGCGCTACCTCGAGAACCGCAACCTGGTCGATACCGCCGAGCGCCATGTCTGGGGCGTATTCGGTGACGGTGAAATGGATGAGCCAGAGTCGATTGCCGGCCTCACCCTGGCCGCCCGGGAAAAGCTCGATAACCTCACGTTTATCGTCAACTGCAACTTGCAGCGCCTGGACGGGCCGGTTCGCGGCAACGGCCAGGTCATCCAGGAACTGGAGGCGCTGTTTACCGGCGCCGGCTGGAATGTGATCAAGGTGATCTGGGGCTCCGATTGGGACCCGCTGTTCGCCCGCGACAGTAACAACGCCCTGCTGCAACGCTTCGCGCAAACCGTCGATGGCCAATACCAGACCCTCGGTTCCAAGGACGGCGCCTACAACCTGCTGCACTTCTTCCAGCAGGACCCGGAGATCCAGGCGCTGGTCTCGCACATGTCCGATGCCGACATCGATGCCCTCAAGCGTGGCGGGCACGACTTCCGCAAGCTGTATGCCGCGTTCGCGGCGGCCAAGGCGCACAAGGGCCGGCCGACCGTGATCCTGGCGAAAACCAAGAAGGGCTACGGCATGGGCGGCGCCGGCGAGTCGCGGATGACCTCGCACCAGGCCAAGAAACTGGATATCGATGCGCTCAAGGCGTTCCGCGATCGCTTTGCCTTGCCGTTGTCGGACGACGACGTGGCGCAGTTGCGCTTCTATCGCCCGGCCGAGGACAGCCAGGAAATGCGCTACCTGCAATCGCGCCGGACCGCATTGGGCGGCTACATGCCGGCGCGGCAGAAAGGCGATGAGCCGATCGCCGTGCCGGCCCTGGCCGATTACGCGCGGTTTGCCTTCGAAGCCGACGGCAAGGAAATGTCCACCACCATGGCGGTGGTCCGCATGCTCGGCGGCCTGCTCAAGGACAAGGCCCTGGGCCCACGCATCGTGCCGATCGTTGCTGACGAAGCACGCACCTTCGGCATGGCCAACCTGTTCCGCCAGATCGGTATCTACTCGCCGCAGGGGCAACTGTACGAACCGGAAGATGCGGGTTCCATGCTGTATTACCGCGAAGCCAAGGACGGTCAGTTGCTGGAGGAGGGCATTACCGAGGCCGGTGCCCTGTCTTCCTGGGTCGCGGCGGCGACGTCTTACAGCGCCCACGGCAAACCGATGCTGCCGTTCTACATCTACTACTCGATGTTCGGTTTCCAGCGGGTCGGCGACCTGATCTGGGCCGCGGCCGACCAGCGTGCCCGCGGCTTCCTGCTGGGCGCAACGGCCGGGCGGACCACCCTCGGCGGCGAAGGGCTGCAACACCAGGACGGCAGCAGTCATGTGGTGGCGGCCACGGTACCCAACTGCCGCGCCTATGACCCGGCGTTCGCCGGCGAGCTGGCGGTGATCGTCGACCACGGCATGCGCCAGATGATGGAGCGCGGTGTCGACGAGTTCTACTACATCACCGTGATGAACGAAAACTACGCCCAGCCTTCGCTACCGGCGGGCGTCGAGGATCAGGTCATTCGCGGCATGTACCGCTGTGCAACGACCGACGCAGCGTCGTCGCGCGGCATTGTGCGGCTACTGGGCAGCGGCACGATCCTGCGTGAAGTGATCGCCGCCGCCGAGTTGCTGGCGACGGACTGGCAGGTGTCCAGCGAGGTGTGGAGCGTGACCAGTTTCAGCGAGCTGGCCCGTGAAGCGCGGAGCGTCGAGCGGCACAACCGGCTCAACCCCGCTGAACCCGAGCAGGTCAGCCACCTGTGTGCCTCCCTCGCTGGCAACGCCCCGGTGGTTGCGGCCACCGACTATGTGCGCGCCTGGCCGCAACTGATCGCCGGTTACGTCGATGCGCGCTTCGTCGTGTTGGGCACCGACGGTTTTGGCCGTAGCGATACCCGCGCCGCCCTGCGCCGCTTCTTCGAAGTGGATCGGCATCAGGTGGTGCTCGCCGCGCTGGACGGGCTGGTGCGTGACGGCACGCTGCCGCGCCAGGTGTTGGCCGAGGCCGTTGAGCGCTACGGCTTGAGCGATCGTCCGGCGCCGTGGACTTGCTGACGGCTTCGCTCTTCGCATGCGCTCGATGAGCGCTCCCTCCGTTCCATGCAGGTGGAACGGACCCCTTTCCTGACGGCGTTTAGTCATGAGTGAAATCAGAGAAATTCAGGTCCCTGACATCGGGGACTTCAAAGACCTCCCGGTGATCGATGTATTGGTGAAACCGGGCGATACCGTGGCGTTCGATGACCCCTTGCTGACCCTGGAGTCGGACAAGGCATCCATGGACGTACCGAGCCCGGCTGCCGGCACCGTGGTGTCGATCAGCCTCAAGGTGGGTGATCGGGTATCCAGGGGCAGTGCCATGCTCACCTTGCAGATGGCCGCAAATGAAGCGCCAGTTGCGCCGGCAAGCAGTGCCCCGGCTGTGCCTGCGCCGGCACCTGTAGCCGCAATACCCGCTGCGCCCGTAGCGCCCGTTGCCGCCGTGCCTGCGCCGGCAGTGACCACCCTCGGCGTGAAGCCTCATGCCAGTCCATCGGTTCGCGGTTATGCGCGCAAATTGGGTGTGGATGTCACGCGGGTAGCGGCTACCGGCAAGGGCGGGCGAATCCTGCGCGAGGATGTCGAGCGCTTCATCAAGGACGCTCTGGTTCGCCTGGAAAGCGCTGTTGCCTCGGGTTCGAGCGGCGGCGGGAGCGGGCTCGACCTGTTGCCATGGCCGAACGTCGACTTCTCCAGGTTCGGCGCCATCGAGAAGGTCGCGCTGTCGCGGATCAAGAAGATCTCCGGCGCCAACCTGGCGCGCAACTGGGTAATGATCCCCCACGTCACCAACAACGAAGAGGCCGACATCACCGGGCTCGAAGCGTTTCGTGTGCAGCTCAACGCGGAAGGCGGCAAGGAGGCGATCAAGTACACCTTGCTGGCGTTCCTCATCAAGGCCGCGGTCGCAACGCTGAAAGCCTTCCCGCAGTTCAACAGTTCACTGGGTAATGAAGACGGTGAGCCGGTCCTGGTGCTCAAGCACTACTACCACATCGGTTTTGCGGCCGACACGCCGAACGGGCTGGTGGTGCCGGTGATTCGCGATGCCGACCAGAAAGGCATTGGCCAGATCGCCGTCGAATGCGGCGAGCTGGCTAGAAAAGCCCGCGACGGCAAGTTGGGCCCCGCCGACATGACCGGCGGCACCTTTACCGTTTCCAGCCTCGGCGGCATTGGCGGCACCGGCTTCAGCCCGATCATCAACGCGCCGGAAGTGGCCATTCTCGGAGTCACCCGCTCGCAAATGAAGCCGGTCTGGGATGGCAGCGGTTTTGCGCCGCGGCTGATCTTGCCGATGGCGTTGTCCTGGGATCACCGCGTGGTGGATGGCGCTGCCGCGGCACGTTTCCTTCAGCACCTGGCGGCTCTGCTGGCTGATTTCCGTCGGATTACGCTTTGAGGGGCTGCTCATGAGTCAGGTGATAGAAGTACTGATGCCGGCTATCGGTGATGCGGCCGCCATGCCGGTGATCGAGGTGTTGGTCAAGGTTGGCGATGTGCTGAACGTCAACGATCCGGTCTGTGTGCTGGAGTCCGACAAGGCAACGATGGATGTGCCGGCGTCGGCGGCCGGTGTGGTCAAGGACGTGCGAATAGCGGTCGGCGACAAGGTGGCCGAGGGCACGCTGTTGTTGATACTGGAAACCGAACAAGGCGCCGCGCCGCTTGCGCCGGTCGCGGCTCCGTCGCCAGCCTGTGCGGGTAGGGCAGACCTGGAATGCGATGTGCTGGTCCTCGGCGGCGGGCCCGGCGGTTACTCCGCCGCGTTCCGTTCGGCGGATCTTGGGCAGAAAACCATCGTGGTCGAGCGCTATGCCTCGCTGGGCGGGGTATGCCTGAATGTCGGCTGCATTCCCTCCAAGGCCTTGCTGCATATCGCGTCGGTGATGGAGGAGGTCCCCCACCTAAAAGCCCTGGGTGTCGGCTTTGCCGATCCGGCCGTCGATCTCGACAAGCTGCGGGCGCACAAGGAATCGGTGGTCAACAAGCTCACCTCCGGGCTCGCGGGCATGGCCAAGGCGCGCAAGGTCGAGGTGGTGCGTGGCGTGGGGCGCTTCCTCGATCCACACCATCTTGAGGTTGCAGTTGTTTCCGGCGCCGGCCGTGAGCAGACCGGCGAAAAGCGGGTCATCCGCTTCAAGCAGTGCGTGATCGCCGCCGGCAGCCAGCCGGTGAAGCTGCCGTTCATGCCTGACGATCCGCGCATCGTCGACTCCACCGGGGCGCTGCAACTGCGGGCCGTGCCCAAGCGCATGCTGGTGGTGGGCGGCGGGATTATCGGGCTGGAGATGGCGACGGTCTACTCGGCACTGGGCGCGCGTATCGACGTGGTCGAAATGCTCGACGGCCTGATGCAAGGGCCTGATCGCGATCTGGTGAAGGTCTGGGAAAAGTACAACAGCCACCGTTTCGACAACGTCATGTTGAACACCCGCACGGCCAGCGCCGAGGCGACCGAGCAGGGCATCCGGGTCATCTTCGAAGGTGAAAAGGCCCCCGCGCAAGCCCAGTGCTACGACCTGGTCCTGGTGGCCGTGGGACGCAGGCCCAATGGCGACCAGATCGATGCCGACAAGGCGGGTGTCGTCGTCGGCGAGCGCGGCTTCATCGCCGTGGACAAGCAACTGCGCACCAACGTGCCGCATATCTTCGCGATTGGCGACATCGTTGGCCAACCGATGCTGGCGCACAAAGCGGTTCACGAGGGCCATGTCGCTGCTGAAGTGGCGGCAGGCGAGGCGCAAAACAACCCTGACCTTGCACGCAGCGTCTTCGATGCCTTGCAGATTCCGGGCGTTGCCTACACCAATCCGGAAGTAGCCTGGGCCGGCATCACCCAGCAGGAAGCCAAGGCCAAAGGCCTCAGCGTTGAAACGGCGGTGTTCCCGTGGGCCGCGTCAGGACGGGCGATTGCCAACGGCCGCGATGAAGGCTTCACCAAGTTGCTGTTCGACACCGAGACGCGCCGTGTGGTGGGCGGCGGCATCGTCGGCACCGGGGCGGGCGACCTGATCAGCGAGGTGTGCCTGGCCATCGAGATGGGCGCCGATGCCGTGGATATCGGCAAGACCATCCACCCCCATCCGACCCTCGGCGAGACCGTCGGCATGGCGGCGGAAGTCGCCCATGGCACGTGTACCGACCTGCCCGCTGCGCGGCGCTGAAGTCTGGATCACGCATAACAAGACACGCGACGGAGGAGACAACCATGAATGGCTGCACTGAAGCGACTCGCGACGAGCAACCTGCGCTGAATCTGACCCAATGGCTGGGCCGCGAGGAGCGGCGCACCGATCGTATCGATGAGCGCATTGCCCAGGCGTTGGCCGCCACACTGGACCTCGATCCCGACGGCTTTGCAACCGGTGCCGAGTTACCGCCGCTGTGGCACTGGGTGTATTTCACGCCCAAGGCCCGACGCAGCGAAATCGGTGTCGATGGCCACCCGCAGCGGGGCGGCTTCCTGCCGCCGATAGCACTGCCCAACCGCATGTGGGCGGGCGGCCGGCTGACGTTCATTCAGCCTCTGCGGGTTGGCGAGGCGGTCGAGCGGACTTCGCGTATCGCCCGCTGCGAGCGCAAGAGCGGGCGCAATGGCGAGCTGGTGTTTGTCACCGTGGAGCACTCGATCACCGGCGAGCGCGGCCTGTGCCTGGTTGAAGAACAAGACATCGTCTATCGCCAGCCGACCGTGGGCACCACGGCACTTGCCGGGGCACCGGTCGAAGGTTGCGCGGAGTTTGGCGGGCGTATCCAGCCCGATCCGGTGTTGCTGTTTCGCTATTCGGCGCTGACGTTCAACGGCCATCGCATCCACTACGACCAGCCCTATACGACCGCGGAAGAAGGCTATCCCGGCCTGGTCGTGCATGGTCCGCTGGCCGCCACCCTGCTGCTCGAAGCGTTCCGCGCCGCCCATCCCGCCAAGCGCGTGCGCCAGTTTGCGTTCAGGGCGGTCGGCCCGCTGTTCGCGACCACGGCGTTCGATCTGTGCGGTGAACTCACCGGCCCGGACAGCGCAGCATTGTGGACCGACTGCGATGGCCGCCTTTCGATGAAGGCTGACCTCAGCTTCGACTGATCCGCCAAACCCACCCCGAATTTCAAGCCGGCGCCCTGTACAGGAGCGCCAAGGGCGTCGCCTTGCCGCGATCCCTCAAAACACGACAGGAAACCACCATGACCATGCTCTATGCCCCCGACGAACATCAGGAAATCCGTGACGCCGTACGCGCCCTGTGCCGCGAGTTTCCGGACGAGTACTTTCGCAAGATCGACGAACAGCGCGCCTACCCGGAAGCCTTTGTCGATGCGCTGATCGGCGCCGGCTGGCTCGCCGCGATGATCCCCGAAGAGTACGGCGGTTCCGGCCTGGGCCTGACCGAAGCGTCGGTGATCATGGAAGAGATCAACCGCTCGGGCGGCAACTCCGGCGCGGTACACGGGCAGATGTACAACATGAGCACGCTGCTGCGTAACGGCAGCCGGGCGCAGAAGGAGAAGTACCTGCCGAAGATCGCGGCGGGGGAGTTGCGTATCCAGTCGATGGCGGTGACCGAGCCCACGACCGGTACCGACACCACCAAGATCAAGACCAACGCGGTGAAGAAGGACGGGCGCTACGTCGTCAGTGGCCAGAAAGTCTGGATCTCGCGGGTGCAGCACTCCGACCTGATGATCCTGCTGGCGCGGACCACGCCGCTCACTGAGGTGAAGAAGAAATCCGAGGGCATGTCGATTTTCATCGTCGACCTCAAGGACGCGATCGGCAAGGGCCTCACCGTGCAGCCGATCCCCAACATGGTCAACCACGAGACCAACGAGCTGTTCTTCGACAGCCTGGAGATTCCCGAAGAGAACCTGATCGGCGAGGAGGGCAAGGGCTTCAAGTACATCCTCGACGGGCTCAATGCCGAGCGCACGCTGATTGCCGCTGAATGCATCGGCGACGGTTACTGGTTCATGGAGCGCGCGGTGAAGTACGCCAACGAGCGCGTGGTGTTCGACCGTCCGATCGGACAGAACCAGGGGGTGCAGTTCCCGATTGCCGATGCCTTCATCGAGATCGAAGCCGCCAACCTGATGCGCTTCAAGGCCTGCCAGTTGTTCGATGCCAATCAGCCCTGCGGTGCCCAGGCCAACATGGCCAAGTACCTGGCGGCGAAAGCCTCCTGGGAAGCTGCCAACGTTTGCCTGCAGACCCACGGCGGCTTCGGCTTCGCCAACGAATACGACATCGAGCGCAAGTTCCGCGAGACCCGCCTTTATCAGGTCGCGCCGATCTCCACCAACCTGATCTACGCCTACGTCGCCGAGCACCTGCTCGGGCTGCCGCGTTCTTTCTGAGGAAGCTGCCATGGCTACCGAAAAACCGCTTCTGGCGCTTGAAGGCATCACCGTGGTGTCGCTCGAACACGCCATCGCCGCACCGTTGGCCACGCGCCACCTGGCCGATCTGGGCGCCCGCGTGATCAAGGTCGAACGCCCCGGCAGCGGCGACTTCGCCCGCGCCTATGACGACCGCGTCGAGGGCCTGGCCTCGCATTTCGTCTGGGTCAACCGCTCCAAGGAAAGCCTGACCCTGGACCTCAAGCAGCCCGAGGCCACGGATATCCTGATGACGTTGCTGGCCGACGCCGATGTGCTGGTGCAGAACCTCGCCCCCGGCGCTGCGGCGCGCATGGGGCTGTCGTTCGAGGCGTTGGCACCGACTCATCCGCAACTGATCGTCTGCGATATCTCCGGTTACGGCGAGGGCGGGCCGTACACCCACAAAAAGGCCTACGACCTGTTGATCCAGAGCGAGGCGGGTTTTCTGTCGATCACCGGCACGCCGGATGAACCGGTCAAGGCCGGCATCTCGATTGCCGACATCGCCGCCGGCATGTACGCCTACACCAATATTCTCGGCGCGCTGATCGAGCGCGGCAAAACCGGGCGGGGCCGGCGCATCGAGATCGCGATGATCGACGCGATGGTCGAGTGGATGAACTTTCCGATGTACTACGCCTACCAGGGCCAGGAGCCGCCGCGGCGCACCGGTGCCTCGCACGCGACGATCTATCCCTACGGGCCATTCCGCGCCGGCGACGGCCGCACGGTGATGCTGGGCCTGCAGAACGAACGCGAGTGGGCGCTGTTCTGCGACAAGGTGCTGGGCGACGCCGCGATTGCCAGTGACGAACGGTTTTCCAGCAATGCTCGGCGCACCGCCAACCGCGAGCTGGTGCGTGCCCTGATCGAGGACACCTTCGCCGACCTGACCGCCGACGAGGTCATGGCGCGCCTGGATGGCGCCGATATCGCCAATGCCAATGTCAGCACCATGGCTGACCTGTGGAAGCACCCGCAGCTTGAGGTCCGCCAGCGCTGGACCCAGGTGGACACGCCGGCCGGGCCTGTGCCCGCGCTGCAACCACCGGGCATGGGTGGCGACCATCCCGCGCGCATGGGACCGGTGCCGGCGCTGGGTGAACACACGACGGCGATCCTGCATGAACTGGGCTATGCGGACAGCGCCGCCGACCTGCGCGAAAGGAAGGTGGTGTGATGGCGACCCGGCAATTGAACCTCGGGCGGGCGCGGACCTTCCTGTTCGTCCCGGCCAACCGCCCTGAGCGCATCGGCAAGGCCCTGGCTAGCGGGGCGGACGTGATCATCGTCGACTTCGAAGACGCCGTTGCACCCGCTGAAAAACCGGCCGCACGCCTGGCCTTGCTGGCGTGGCTCGATGCCAACCGCGATGAGCGCGTCACCGTCAGGGTCAATGCTGCCGGCACCCAATGGCACGAGGAGGATTTGCAGACCTGCCGCCACCCTGGCGTCGCCGGGGTGATGCTGCCCAAGGCGGAAAGCGCCGAGCAGGTGGAGCACGTCCATGACACCAGTGGCAAACCGGTGTTGTGCATCGTCGAGACCGCACTCGGCATCGATGCCCTGGCGCAGGTGGCCGAAGCCCCGGGCTGCGCCCGTCTGACGTTCGGCAAGCTGGACCTGGCCGTGGAGCTTGATCTGATTCCGGACGAATCAGATCCCGACGAACTGGTGTTCCTGCCCTGGCGCGCACTGCTGGTGCTCGCCAGCCAGCGGGCGGGTTTGCCTGCCCCGGTCGACGGGGTGTTCACGGCGATCGGCGACGCCGCAGGCCTGGCTCGCTACGCCAGGCGTGCGCGCCAACACGGTTTCAGCGGTCAGTTGCTGATCCACCCGAGCCAGGTGACCACGGCCGCTGCGGCCTTCACCCCCTCGGCGGTGGACATCGCCTGGGCGCAATCCGTCAGCCGTCTGGCGCAAGCGGCGGGCGGTGGGGTGGTGGTGCTCGACGGGCGGATGATCGATGCGCCGGTGATGGCCCGTGCGCAACGCATCCTCGCACTGGCTGTTGAATTCGGTCTCTGAATCCAGCGGCGATTGCGGACGCTTGGGGCTGTGTCTTTTCCGTTTTGGAACAGCTCCTGGTCCAAATCACAAATTCTTAAATCCGGCCCGGCTCAATACCATTGAGGCTCGAAACCCGGTAGCTGATGCAGGAGCAAAACCCATGGATTACAACACCAACAAAAATCCGATTGCCATGCGTGGGGCACGAAAAGGCGTCCGTAACGGTGCCGACTATATCGACTCGCTCCGCGATGGTCGTTCCGTATGGATCGACGGCGAGCGCATCAAGGACGTGACGGTCGATCGTCGTTTCCGTGGCGCCGTTCAGTCCATCTCCGATCTGTATGACATCCAGTGCGACCCGGCCCAGCAGGACAAGATGACCTTCGTCTCGCCAACCTCCGGGGCGCGGGTCGGCCGGTCGTTCATGCTGCCGCGTTCCGCCGACGATCTGCGTCTGCGCCGCGAAATGATGAAGACCTGGATGGACGCCGTAGGCGGGATGATGGGCCGTACCCCGGACTTCCTCAACGTGATGGTCAGTGCTCACGCCTCGGCCCACGAACTGTTCGCGGCGGGTGGCGAACGATTTGGCCGCAACATTCTCGACTACCACGAATTCATCCGCGAGAACGACCTGGCGCTGACCCATTCGCTGGTGTCGCCGGATATCGACAAACGCCTGCAGATGTTCGAACAGCCCGGTGACATGGTGATGCGCGTGGTGCGCGAATCCGATGCCGGTATCTACGTCTCCGGGGCTCGCTCGGTGGCTACTTTGGGCCCTCTGGCCAACGAAGTGCTGATCATGCCGGCGGCCGCCAAATTCCCCCTGGTGGACGATGCCGAGGCCTACGCAGTCGGGTTCGCCTGCGCCATCGACACCCCCGGGATGAAGATGATCTGCCGTCCCGGTTTCCCCACCAACGGCCACTTCGCCAATGACCCGCTGACCGCGCGGATGGACGAGATGGACGCCGTGCTGTGGTTCGACGAAGCGTTCATCCCGTGGGAGCGGGTGTTCATGTACCGCAGCATCAAGGCCGTCGAGTCGGCGATGAAGTCGCCCTCCGGTCCCCACGGTTCGCACCAGTCCGCCACCCGCTCCCTGGCCAAGATGGAGTTCCTGCTGGGCATCGCCTACAACCTGACGGAGGTGAACCACAGCCGCTTCCCGAACGTGATGGTGCAACTGTCCGAACTGGTGGCCTACGTCGAGACCCTGCGTGCGTTGATCCGCGTGGCGGAAATCGACTGCATCAAAGGCCCGGGCGACACCGTCGTGCCCTACGAGCAGCCGCTCAACGTAATCCGTGCGCAGTACCCGGCGATGCATGCCCGTGCGCTGGAAATCCTTCAGCTTCTCGGTGCGGGCAACGTGGTCGTCGCGCCGACCGTCGAAGACCTTCGCAGCGAAAACGGCCCGATCATCGACCGTTACTGCGCCGGTGCCGACATTCCCGCCGAGCGCAAGATGGAGCTGTTGCGGCTGGCCTGGGATGCGTCCTGCTCGTCCTTCGCCGGGCGGCAGAACCTCTACGAAAAATTCTTCTCTGGCGACCCATGGCGCAATGCCCAGATGCGCGGCGAGCGCTATCCGGGCGCACGCGAGGCGCAAGACCGCGTCTGGGCGTTCCTCGATCGCAATGGCGAATGGGACCAGCGCATCAACGGCAGATAAGTCGACGTAATGCCCGGGATGCCGCAGCCAGGCTGCGGCATTGGAAAAACAACAAGAACAACGTGCGGAGTTCCACATGCCCCGTATTCACCTGCCGACCCCGGCCGAAGAGCCCGAAGCATTTGCCCTGCTTCAGGCCAAGCGCGGCCATGCACCCAACGCCCAGATCTTCCGGACCCTGGCCATCTGCCCGGAGATCCTCGACGTCTTCATCCCCATGGCCGACGCCGTCCGCCAAGGCTATGGCCTCGACCCTCGACTGCGTGAAATGGCCATCGTGATGGCGTGCCAGACCATGGGCACCCACTACGAACACGATCCCCACTGGAACCGCGCCATCAAGGAAGGCGTGAGCAAGGAACAGATGCTCGCCCTGTGGGACTTCGAAAAGAGCCCGCTGTTTTCCGAACTGGAGAAAGCCGTACTGCGCCTGGCGCGGGATGCGACCCGTGCGCCGGCGCAGGTCGCCACTTCGGTCTGGGAAGGGGTTTTCCACCGCCTTGGCCCCAAGCAGAGCGTGGCGCTGCTGTTCAATATCGGTTGGTACAACATGACCGGCCGGTTGACTGGCCCCCTTGAGTTAAGCAACGAAGCCGATTTCACCCGGCTCTGAACAGACACCAGGAGACTTACCATGCCATTGCCAACACCGGTCTATTACCCACCATTCAACGTCACCCGCTCCAGCCACGCCATCATCACCTCCCGTGACCTGGAAGCCAGCCGCGATTTCTACGAGCAGGTCATTGGCCTGGTCCTCACCGAGCGCGATGCCGATACCCTGTATTTCCGCGGCCTGGAAGAGGTGTGCCACCACAGCCTGGTGATCAAGCGTCACGACGGTACGCCAGAGGCCGAAGCGATCGGCTTTCGCGTCTACACCGAAGAAGAGCTGGACAAGGCCGAGCACTTCTACCGCAACAAGGGCCTGCCGGCGCGCTGGATCGAAGTTCCGCACCAGGGGCGCACGCTGCTGGTCAACGACCCGGCCGGCACCCCGGTGCAACTCTGCGCCACCATGCCGACCACGCCGCGCCTGTACACCCAGTTCCAGGACTTCAAGGGCGGCGCGGCGATGCGCTTCGACCACTACCAGATCCAGGTGCCGAATGTGCAGGAGCAAACCGATTTCTACGCAGAAATGGGTTTCCGCATTTCCGAGTACATGGCCCTCGATGAAAAGCTGATCGCGACTTTCATGTTCCGCAAACCGGGCACCCAGGACATCGTGTTCCTGGAAAACCCGGGCCCGCGTCTGCACCATTTCGCCTACACCGTGACCGATTCCCACAGCATCCTGCGGGCTTGCGATGTCGCCGGCAACCTGGGCATGGGGGATGTGGTCGAGCGTGGTCCGGGCCGTCATGGCCCGGCCGGGGTGTTGTTCGTGTACCTGCGTGATCCCGATGGTCATCGCGTGGAGCTGTTCTGTGATCACTACCTGCTGATCGATATCGAGGTTGAGCCCGTTGCGTGGGACGTGCGCAAGCCGGGTCTGTCGCTGCGCTGGGGCTTGCCACCGCAAGAGGCCTGGTTCAACGAGACCACCGCGTTCGGCGGCGTCGCCACCCAGCAGCTCGCCCACGAGCGAGGACCGCTGTCGACGCTTGAAACCTACCTGGCAGAAAAGGCCCGCGTCAGGGCTGCCGCCAAGAAGTAGCGTAGCAAGGGGCCACTTATGCGGTGGTCCCGTGCGGCGTGCAGCGTCGATAACAACAAGAGTGGAGTATCACCGTGACGACACAGACAGCAGTGCAGACAGCCCCGGCCAAGGCCGGCGCCAGCTTCGACGGCCGCGCCTTGCGCGACGCGTTCGGCTCATTCGCCACCGGAGTGACCATCGTCACCACCGCCGGGCCGGACAACGTCGATATCGGCTTGACCGCCAACAGCTTCTCTTCGGTATCGCTGGACCCGCCGATGGTGCTCTGGAGCCTGGCGCGGACCTCCTTGAACATGGATGCCTTCCGCAGCAGCGGGCATTTCGCCGTTCATATCCTCTCGGCCGATCAGGAGGCGCTTTCCGGGCGCTTCGCCAGCAAAGGCATCGACCGCTTCGAAGGGCTTGCGCCTGAGCGCGGGCCGGACGGTATTCCGCTGTTGCAGGACTGCATGGCGCGCTTTACCTGCAAACTGGCGTACCAGTATGAGGGCGGTGATCACGTCATCTTCGTTGGCGAGATCGTCGAATTCAGTCACTCCGCGCGCAAGCCGCTGGTGTTCCATGGCGGGCGCTATGGCATGTTGTTGCCCAAGCAGGCCGCCCGCTCTGATGCCCTGGATGAGTTCAGCAACCTGTCCTCCGACGACCTGCTCTACCAGGTCTCCAATGCCTACTTCCAGACCCGGCAGAAAGTCATCGAAAAGCTCGAAGACAATCGCTGGACGGCAGAGGAATATGCCGTGCTGAGCATCATTGGCCGGGAAGACGGGCTGTGTGTGCCGGAGATCGTCGCGCGCAGCGAGAAGGTCCGTGGCCAGGGTGTTTCCGCCGCCATCGTGCAGAAGCTGATCGGCCGTGGCCTGCTGCACGAAGTCGATAGCGACGACGGCCAGGTCGCTGTTCGGCTGACCCCGGCAGGGCGTGCTGCGGTGCTGGAGCTGATCGCCATTCGCAAGTCGAGCGAAGCCGATGTTCAAGGCGATCTGGACCCCAGCGAGGTGCAACTGCTGAAGCACCTGCTGGCTCGGCTTGTCTCATGAAAATCGCACGCTACCGCTCCATGGACGGGGCCGAGCGGCTCGGTATCGTTTCCAGAGCCTCGGGCCTCGAGTTGCTGGTGGATGTTGCCAAGGCCGCCGCGGTACGAGGCGGCGCGGCGACGCCGGGTTCGGTCATGGGCTTGATCGAGGGCGGCGCAGCGGCAATGGACGCCACCCGCGAACTGCTCGCTTGGGCCGAGACGCGCCAGGACCCGCTCTGGATCGACGACCCGGACACCGTCGACTGGCTGACGCCCGTTCCCGAGAAGTCGATGTTCTGCGCGGGGCGCAACTTCGGGCGGCACCTGCTGGAGTCGAAGCAAGGCAACAGTGCCAGCAAACTGCACAGTGACTTTCCCACCGGCTTTATCAAGCTCGGGCGCACGCTGGTTCCGCACAAGAGCCAGGTCAAGCGGCCTGCCGATGTGCAGAGCCTGGACTACGAGGTCGAGATCGCCCTGGTGCTGGGCAAGGCCATCGATGCCCAGAGCGATATCGACGCTGCCAGCGCCATCTTCGGCTACACGATTTTCAACGACCTGTCCGCGCGGGAGTGCCAACTGCGCGAGATGCAGAACGGCATGATCATGCTCGGCAAGAACTACCCCGGTTTCGGCCCGATCGGCCCGTACATCCTCACCGCCGACGAAGTGCCGGACCCCACCGCGCTGGTGCTGTGGCTGAAGGTCAACGGCGAGCTTCGCCAGCAGTCCGATTGCCGCGACCTGATCTTCGATTTTCCGCACCTGGTCGCCTTCTGGTCACGCTTCGGCCTGGTGCCCGGCGACCTGATCAGCACCGGTACGCCCGAGGGCGTGGCCTTGCACCACAAGCCCGATCCGCAGGCCTGGTACCTCAAGCCTGGCGACTACGTGGAAGCCGGCGTGCAGGGCATCGGCGTGCTGGAAACCTTCATCGTCTAGTGACCATTACGGCTCGTCTCTCTTGTTTATGGAGTGAACCATGAAACTGTATTTTCTTCCCGGCGCCTGCCAGATCGGCATCCATGCCTTGCTCGCGGAAATCGGCAAGCCGTTCGAAATCGAAAAGGCCGCTCGGCCAGGCACCCCGGAATTCGAGGCGTACACCCGGATCAATCCAAAGGGCAAAGTCCCCGCGCTGATCCGCGATGACGGCTCGCTGCTCACCGAGTTCCCGGTGATCGCGCTGTATCTGGCGCGCACGAACCCGGAGCTGAATTTGATTCCGACGGATATCGAAGGCGAGATTCGCGTACTGGAAATGGCCGAATACCTGGTATCTACCGTGCACATGCAAGGCTACACTCGCGCTCGCCGGCCGGAGAAGTTCGCGCCGAGCGAAGCAGACCACCCGGCGGTCAAAGCCCAGGGCCTGAAGATTTTCCAGGCCGGGCTCGACCGGGCAGAACGACAGATCAACGGCAAGGACTGGCTCTTCGACCACCTGAGCATCGCGGATTTTGCGCTTTTCTACCTTGAGCACTGGTGTGTGCTCAACGGCATCGGTTCATTGGGGCCAGGATGCCAGGCGCACCATGATCGCCTGTGGTCGAAAGCCGAAATCCGTCGCGCCGTTGAGTCTGAACTCAACCTTTGAATCCGAGCGCTGCGCCATGGACATGCTGTTGAAGTTGAAGGCTTTGGTCGTTACCGCCGATACCGGCAATTTCTCGGCTGCCGCGCGCACGCTTCACACCTCGCCCTCGGTCATCATGAAACGCGTCGATGAGCTGGAGTGGGATTTCAAGACGACCTTCTTCGACCGCTCGACCCGGCGCCTGACGCTGACCGATACCGGGCAAAGCTACCTGACCCACGCGCGGCACCTGCTGCGCGCCTACCAGGACATGGCCAGCGGGGCGATCCTCAGCCCTGGCGCCATCGAGGGACCGATCAGGGTCAAGGCTCCGGCCGTTCTGATCCGCCAGGGCCTGGGTGAACTGTTCACCTCCTTTCGCAGCGAAAACCCGCTGGTGCAGTTGGAGATCATCGCCTCGGATCGGGGCGGCAATCCGGCGGAAGAAGGCTTCGATATCTCGGTGGGCATGGACCAGATGGCCTACGCCGACGTGGTGGAACAGGTCATCCGGCCGTTTCCCCGGTTGCTGTGCGCGGCCCCGGCGTACCTTGAGCGCTGTGAGGCGCCGCGGCACCCGCGCGATCTTGTCGATCACCCTTGCCTGACGTTCTCCATCGCCGGTTCGATCTGGTGCTTCAACTCGCCTGAGGGCAGGGTGGAGGTGGACGTGCGCCCCGTCCTGATCACCAATGACGAAGGCTATTTGTGCACCGCCGCAAGGGATGGCCACGGCATTGTGCAACTGGCCCTGCCGGTGGTGGCTGAGGCGTTGCAGGCCGGGCATCTGGTGCCGGTGCTGGAGCCGTTTTCGCTGGTCGAACGCTGGGTGAAAATCATGGTGCCCGCCGCGCGCCTGGAGCTGACCCGGGTCAAGCTGCTGTTCGACAGAATGGCGATGCACCTGGCGAGCGCGGGTACTGCCGAACAGCCTTGAGCCTGTTCGTTTCACGCTGATCCCGCTGATCATTTCCTGCCGCTTCCCGGGCCTCCTGCAGGGGGGGCGGGCGCGCTCGTGCGCGCCATCCTCGACTCGACCAACGCCATCCTTGCCATCAGAAATTCGGCTGCGTTCCAGCGGGATTAATCATTGTTCGTGTCGGAAAGTGCCTGCTTATACTCGGTCCCACACAGAGACCACGGGTCTGTGTTGTTTGAACTTGCAACTGCCCATGTAATTAACCAACGCCGGATATCACACCCCACCCAAGAGGAACTTTCTGAAAGTTGCTGTGGCTGCCTGCTGCTGCGAGTTAATGAATATCGGTAGTTAGAAGTTAATGCGTCAAACAATCTCTCCAGGTGAATACCATGCAAATAATAAAAATAAGATTTGCAGTGCCGCAAGACGATGTGTACCGCCAAAGCCTTCGTTGCATGGTGGTCGCCACCAGCCTGCTGGCGGCTGGCAACTCACTGGCTGCGGCCATCGATGTCGGCAACCCGGACATCAAGCTGCGCTGGGACAACACGATCAAATATTCCTCCGCCCTGCGGGTTCACAGCCCGTCTGACCGACTGACCCAATTCGCCCCGGCACCGGCTGACGGTAGCGGTGGCCCGGCGGCGCTCAACGGCGACGACGGCGATCGCAACTTCAAGGCTGGCCGCCTGATCTCCAACCGCCTCGACGTGCTGTCCGAGATGGACCTGGTGTTCCGCGACAATTTCGGTTTCCGGGTGAGCGGTGCGGCCTGGTACGACGACGTCTACAACCACAAGAATGACAACGACTCGCCTGCCACCGCCAACGCACTGTCGGCGCGCCACAACGAGTTCACCGATGACACGGCCGAGCTGCACGGCAAGAAGGCCGAGATTCTCGACGCCTTCCTGTTCGGTGGCGCCGACATCGGCTCGGCACGCGTCAGCGGCCGCCTGGGGCAGCACTCGGTGCTGTGGGGGGAAAGCCTGTTCTTCGGCGCCAACGCCATTGCCGGCACCCAGTCGCCGGTCGATGCGGTGAAGGCGGCGTCGGTCCCGGGTTCGACCACCAAGGAAATCATCCGCCCGGTCGGCCAGTTCTCTGGCCAGATCCAGTTCTCGCCGCAACTGACCGTGATGGGTTACTACCAGTACGACTGGGAAGCGACCCGTCTTCCGGGCTCCGGCAGCTACTTCTCGGTCAACGACTTCTTCGGTGACGGTGGTGAGCGCATCCGCTTTGGTCCGGGCCTGCCCGGTGTTGGCTTGTCGCGCCGCCAGGACCTCAAAGCCAGCGACAGCGGCCAGTACGGCCTCGGCTTGCGCTCGCAGTTGGGCGAGTGGGAGTTTGGCGTTTATGCGACCCGCTACCACGCCAAGACGCCGGTACTGTATTCCCGGGCAGGCTTCACCGGGATTCCGGGTGCCGGGTTCGGGACCTTCCAGTGGGTTTATCCGGAAGACATCAAGGCCTACGGCATCAGTGCCACCACCACCGTGGACTCGGTCAACTTCGCCGGTGAAGTCTCGGTGCGTCGCGATACGCCGTTGACCAGCTTGCCGCAAGAGGTGGGAACCAAACAGGCGGACAACAACAACCATGCGTTTTACGCCATCGGCAACACGGCCCATGCCAACGTGTCGATGATCTGGACCATGCCGCGCAACTTCATGTCCAGCGAGCCCAGCCTTTCGATGGAAGTGGCGTACAACCAGCTGACCAGTTGCACCAGCAACTGCAATGCCATGGACCCGGAACTGGATCGGCGTGCGATGGCTGTTCGCGCCCTGTATTCAATCCCGCAGCGCAACGTGCTGGACGGCCTGGACCTGACGCCTTCCTTCACCGTCGGTTACAACCACGGCAAGTCGCCGGTGGCGATCATGGGCCCCGACGACGGTGGCGACATGACCTTCACGCTGGCCGCCAACTACCTGACGGTATGGGACTTCTCGCTGGCCTACACCCACTACTACGGGGCCGAGAACACCGCCACGTATTCGTCAACTGATCCCGCCGTCAACAGCACCTACACCTTCGAGCAAACCCTGAAAGATCGGGATTTCGTCTCCGTGTCGCTGCGTCGCACTTTCTAAGGGAACATTCCATGACCATTTTCACCCGCATGACCGTGCTGGCGCTCGCCTGCGCCGCAATGGCAGCCCCCACCGTGCACGCCGCTGTATCGGCTGAAGAAGCGGCCCGGCTGAAATCTTCGCTGACGCCGCTGGGCGCCGAGCGCGCCGGCAACCAGGACGGCTCGATCCCGGCCTGGGATGGCGGCTACCCGGTGGACGCGTCGGCGACTTCGGCGGCGATTCCGGACCTGTTCGCCAAGGACAAACCGCTGATCACCATCACCGGACAGAACGCCGAGCAGTACAAGGACAAGCTCACCGAAGGCACCTTGGGCCTGTTGAAACGCTTCCCGAGCTTCAACGTTCAGGTGTTCCCGACCCGGCGCACCGCCGCGGCGCCGCAGTGGGTGTATGACAACACCTTCGCCAACGCCACCAGGGCCACCATGGACCCCAGCGGCGAGTTGGGGCCGTACCCGAAAGGCACATTTGGCGGCGTCCCGTTCCCCATTCCGAAGAATGGCGAAGAGGCGATCTGGAACCATCTGCTGCGCTGGACCAGCCCCGGCTACCAGACCACGCCGAGCCTGGCGCGGGTCACCCCCGAAGGCAAGGTGATTCCGGTGTCGCAGAACGTGGCCAAAAGCTCGTTCCCGTACTACGACCCGAACAGCAACCTGGAGAAATGGCAGGCCGCCGGTTCCAACATCGTCGTGCGCCGCGTAGACACCTCGGGCCCGCCCATCCGTGCCGGCGAGATTCTTCTGCAGCGCGTGAACATCAATGACATGGACTCCAAGACCTGGGTCTATCTGACCGGCCAGCGCCGCGTCCGTCGCCTGCCGCTGACCTGCTGCGACGTGCCGAGCCCGGTAGCCGGCGGCATCCTCAACTTCGACGAGGTCGAGGTGTATTCCTCGTCTATCGGCCGCTACGACTGGAAGCTGGTGGGCAAGAAAGAGATGTACGTGCCCTACAACACCAACAGCTACCACCAGGCCGAATCGATCGACAAGTTGATGTCGCCGCAAACCGTCAACCCTGATTTCGTGCGCTTCGAACAGCACCGCGTCTGGGTTGTGGAAGGCACGCTCAAGGCCGGCCAGCGCCATGTGATTCCGCGCCTGCGGGTGTACCTCGACGAAGACACCTGGATCGCTGTCGCCGGCGAGCGCTGGGATGCCCAGGGGCAACTGTGGAAGGTGACCTACAACCTGCCGACCGTGTTCCCGGCCGCGCCAGGCACCATCGTCGCGGGCTATATGTCCTACGACCTCATCGGTGGTGGCTACTTCGCATCCGCGTACTTCCCGCGTAACCAGCAGGTGGACCTCAAGGCCTCCATGCCGGACCGCCTCTTCACGCCTGAGTCGCTGGCTGGAGAAGGCGTGCGCTGAAGCGGTAGCAAGCGTGAACACCAAACCCTGATGAGATAAGCAGTATGAATAACAATAACGAAGGCATCGACGGCTCGCGCCGGGCGCTAGTGCTGTTGGGGATGGGCGTGGGGCTGCAGGCGTTGTTGGCGCCTGTCCTGGCGTCCACCACCGTAACAGTGGGCTCGGCAATCCTGGGCGGCCCCTTGCAGCAAGCCGCCAGCATGACCCCGCGAGCAGCACAAGGCATGTTGACCCGGGTGGTTACGGCCGGTAACCGGCTGGTGGCCATGGGGGAGCGCGGGCTGGTCGTGCTGTCTGACGACGGTGGTCGTCAGTGGCGTCAGGCACAGGTGCCGGTCAGCGTCACGCTGACCGCAGCGAGCTTCGTCGATGCTCATCAGGGTTGGATCGCCGGCCACAGCGGTGTGGTGCTGCACACCACCGACGGTGGCGAAAGCTGGGCTGTGCAGACCGACGGTGTGGGGCTTGCCGAGGCAACCCTGGTTCAGGCCAGGGGCTTGCCTGCCAGTGATTCTGGGCGTGATCGCCATATTGCGGAGGCAGAGCGGCTGGTGGCCGACGGTGCCGACAAACCCTTGCTGTCGATCTGCTTTGCCGACGCGCTGCACGGCATGGTCGTCGGTGCCTTCGGTTTGGCCGCCAGCACCACCGATGGCGGCAAAACCTGGACGCCTTGTCGGGAACGGCTGGTCAATCCCATGGGGATGCACCTCTACGCCGTCGCCCGCCATGACAAGACCTGGGTGATTACCGGAGAGCAGGGCGTGCTGATGCGCAGCCTCGACGACGGTGCCAGCTTCCAGGCGCTGACTTCACCTGCCGGGCGCACCTTGTTCGCCGTCACCTCGACGCGCAAGGGTGGTTTTGTCTGCGCCGGGTTGCTCGGCGCCGCGTGCCGAATCGATCCGGACAGCCTGGCGGTTGCCCCGGTCGAGTTGCCCGCGCAGTTGACGCTCCTCTCGGCCCTGCAACTGCACGATGGCCGCGTGGCGTTACTGGGGCAGGGCGGGCGATTGCTGGTCAGCGCTGACGGTGGCGGCAGTTTCGCCGAGCAGCCACTTGCGCGGCGCGACCCGCTGACCTCCCTCGTCGAAGCAAGCGACGGTGGTCTGGTTGCCACCAGCCTTGCCGGGGTTGCCCGGCTTGGCTGACGACACCGACTTCCATGATCACGCGACGCGCCCTAACGAGTCTTACGCCATGACTACAGTGACCTCACCCGAGCCCGCAGCTTGCCGGCTCGAAGACTTCGACCCGCGCTCGGGTTCCGCACTCGAACGCGCTGTTTTCAACCATCGCAAGCTGGTGCTGCTGCTGTGCGTGCTGGTTACGGTGATGCTCGGCATCAGTGCCTTGAGCCTCAAGCTCAATGCCAGTTTCGAGAAGACGATTCCCACCAACCACCCGTACATCACCAACTACCTGGATAACAAGAAAGAACTCACCGGCCTCGGCAACTCGATCCGCATCGCTGTCGAGGCGCGCCAGGGCAACATCTACAACGCCGCCTATATCGACACCCTTCGCCAGATCAACGACGCGGTGTTCATGCTGCCGGGCGTGGACCGGCCGTTCATGAAGTCGCTGTGGACCCCCAACGTCCGCTGGACTGCGGTGACCGAGGATGGCCTCGACGGTGGCCAGGTGATTCCCGACCATTACGACGGCTCGCCCGCCAAGCTCGAGGCGCTGCGCATGAACGTGCAGCGCTCCGGCGAGATTGGCCAGTTGGTCGCGGCCGATGGCGGCTCCACGGTGTTGCAGGTGCCGCTGCTGGAGCGTGATGCGTCCGGCCAGCCACTGGACTATGCGGCGCTGTCCGCGCAACTCGAAGAACTGCGCGCCAGGTTCGGCAGCGACCAGGTGGCCCTGCATATCACCGGCTTTGCCAAGCTGTCGGGCGACCTCATGGATGGCATGCAGGAGGTGATCGGGTTCTTCTTCATCGCCCTGATCATTTGTGCCGGGATGGTGTTCCTGTACAACCGCGACGCGATCAGCACCGCGCTGGTGGTGATCACTTCGCTGACGGGCGTGCTCTGGCAACTGGGGCTGCTGCCGCTGCTGGGGTATTCGCTGAACCCGTATTCGATGCTGGTGCCTTTCCTGATTTTCGCGATCGGCATCAGCCATGGCGCGCAGAAAATGAACGGTATCCTCCAGGACATCGGCCGCGGTACCCACCGCTACGTTGCCGCACGCTACACCTTCCGGCGCCTGTTCCTGGCCGGCCTGACTGCGCTGCTGGCTGACGCCGTGGGCTTCGCCGTGTTGCTGATGATCGATATCCCGGTGATCCGCGAACTGGCCACCGCTGCCAGCCTGGGCGTGCTGGTCCTGGTGATCTCCAACCTGATCCTGCTGCCGGTGCTGTTGAGCTACGTCGGCGTCAGCCGCAAAGCCGCCGAGCGTGCTGTGCGCAGTGAAGCGGCCACGGCGGCGGGGGAGAGCAACGGGTTCTTCGTCTGGCTGGTGCGCTTCACCGAAACCCGCCGGGCCACGCTGGCCATCGCGGTGGCGGCCGTTCTGGCGGTGGCGGGGATCGCGGTCGGCACCCAACTGAAAGTCGGCGACCTCGACCCCGGCGCGCCGGAACTGCAGGCCGACTCGCGCTACAACCGCGATGTGAGCTACCTGACCACCCACTACGGCGCCAGCAACGACCTGTTCGCGGTCATGGTCAAGACCCCCGACGGCGCGTGCAGCCAGTACGGCGTGCTGCGCCGAGTCGACCAGCTCGAATGGGCCTTGATGGACCTGCCGGGCGTGGAGTCGACCCAGTCGATCGCTCGCCTGCAACGGCGCCTGATGGTCGGCATGAACGAAGGCAGCCCGCTGTGGTACGACCTGCCGGGCAACCAGAGCATGCTCAACACCATCACCGCCCGGGCGCCGCGCGAGTTGTACAACGAAGAGTGCAACCTGCTGACGGTGTACGCCTACCTGCGCGACCACCGCGCCGAGACGCTGCAGCAAGTGGTCGACCGGGTCGAGCGCTTTGCGGCGGAAAACAACGACAAGGACGCGACCTTCCTGCTCGCGGCCGGCTCGGCGGGGATTGACGCCACCACCAACATCGTCGTGCACAAGGCCTGGTACCAGATGCTGTTCCTGGTCTACGGGGCGGTGGCGCTGCTGTGCTTCATCACTTTCCGCTCCTGGCGCGCGGTGCTGGTGGCCATGCTGCCGCTGATGCTCACCTCCGTTCTGGCCGAGGCGTTGATGGTGGTGCTGGGCATGGGCGTGAAAGTCGCGACCCTGCCGGTGATCGCCCTTGGCGTGGGCATCGGCGTTGACTACGCGCTGTATGTCCTGAGCGTGACCCTGGCCCGGATGCGCGCCGGCGCCAGCTTGAAACAGGCCTACGCCACGGCGCTGCAATTCACCGGTCGGGTAGTGCTGTTGACCGGCGTGACGCTGGCGGCAGCGGTAGCGACCTGGCACTTCTCCAGCATCAAGTTCCAGGCCGACATGGGGCTGCTGCTGGCCTTCATGTTCCTCTGGAACATGCTCGGTGCTCTGGTGTTGATACCGGCCCTGGCGCGTTTTCTGTTGCCCGCAGCCACGCAGGCCGAGTGCGTCGAAGTGAGCGAGGTACAGCCCGACGAGCCGGCCTTGAACACTCCTGTCCAGACTGAACAATTGGTATTCGGGAAGTGCATGCCATGACTGATCTCACCACCGCGGCAATTGCCGGCAGACCTCAAGTGAACGTCACCCAGGTGATTGAAGGTGGCACCTTCAACGCGTTCAGCGTGCGGGTGGCAGTGATCTGCTTCCTGGCGATCGTCTTCGACGGCATCGACAGCGCGCTGTTCGGCACCTTGCTGCCGGCCATCATGGCGGACATGAAGATGGGCCCGGCCGAGGCGGGGATCCTCGCCAGCGTCGGGCATATGGGCGCCGTGGTTGGCGCTATCGTGTTCGGCGTGGCGGCTGATGCCGTCGGGCGCAAGCGGATGATGCTTATCGGCTTGGCGGTGTTCATCACCTTCACCGCCGCCTGCGGCCTGGCTCAGGGCATCGTCGACTTTGCCCTCTACCGTGTCATCGCCGGTTTCGGCCTGGCCGGCATTGTGCCCATCGCCGTGGCGCTGGTGTTCGAATACACACCGGGCAAGTGGAAGGCGATGGCGTCGAGTGTGTCCTATACGGGCATCTCGGTTGGCGTGCTGGTGTCTGCCGTGTTGGCGATGGCGCTGCTCGGCAACTTCGGCTGGCGCGCGATATTGCTCGGCACCTTCGTCGGGATTCTGCTGGTGCCGTTTGCGGCGGCGTGGCTGCCGGAATCGATGTCGATCCTGGTGAAGAAGGGCAACCGCCCACGCATCCGCCAGATTCTGCAAGACGCCAACCCTCGGTTTGCCCTCGCCGATAGCGACGAGTACGTGTTGAACGAGGCTCCAGCCGCCAAGGTGCCGCTGAAAAGCCTGTTTCAGGGCGGCTACGCACGGAACACGCTGTTCCTGGGCGTCGGGATGCTCTGCATCATGATGATCGCCGTCACCCTGACCACCTGGATCGCGCAACTGATGGTCCAGCGCGGCTATTCGATGACCACCGGCATCAGCTTCATCCTGGTGTTCACCTGCAGCAATTTCATCTCCACCCCGCTGGCCGGATGGATGGCCGACCGGATGGGCTACCGCACGGTGTTCTGTCTCTACATGCCGGTTCTGTTTGTGTCGATTTCACTGATCGGTGTCATCCAGAACCCGCTGGGCGCCTTGGTCTGCATGTTTTTCGCCGGCTTCGCGGCCATGGGCGCGACCTGCATTCTCCTGCCCTATGTCGGCTCGCTGTATCCCTTGAGTTTTCGTTCGACGGCCATGGGCGTGATCTACGCCATAGGCCGGGTCGGCCCGATCGTTGGCCCCGCCATTGCCGGGTTCATGCTCGCCGCGGGCGTCAGCGTCCCCCTCATTCTGGTGTGCATGGCCGCGCCGGCCTTGCTCGCGCTGGTGGCATTTCTGCTGGTTAAAGAAACGCTGGCGGAATAACCGGAACGTTACATCAACTTGCAGTACAACCTGAAAAAAGAGGCTTTACCATGGATCGCTATATCAATCGTCTGTTCCACGTCTGTATCACCGTTGCCAATATCGATGCCGCACTGGAGTTCTATTGCGGTGTGCTTGGCCTGGAATCCATTGGCAAGTTGCGCGGTGAAAGAGCGCCGGGCGAAATTCTCGGTTTCCCAGGCCAGATCATTGAAATCCATGCCGATCACCTGGTCGGCAAGGACAAGGAAAACGCCACCGTTATCGACCTGATCGAATTTGTCGAGCCAAAGACCGTGGTCAACAAGAACCCGGCTGCGCCGCTGAACCACGCCGGTATCAACCGCATGGCCTTCGGCGTGGACGATACCGACGCAATTCACCAGAAACTCAAGGCGCGTGGCGATATCGTGTTCCTCTGCGAACCCCAAGTGGTTATTGCGCCAACCGGTGGCAAGTTCAAGATCCTGACCTTCAAGGACCCCTTCGACAACATTCTCGAAGTTATTGAATATTGCAAGTAACGACGGCCCTGTACTAGTGTCGACTGGGTGCGTTTTTCTTACTCTGGCAGACCGGAGCTTTTCAAATGAGCGTCACACAAGATAAATCCGAAATCATTGAAGTCATTAACCTCTATGGCGTCGCGCTTGATAGCCACGCCTGGGACCTGCTGGACGACGTCTTCACCGAAGACGCCCATGCCGACTTCGGTCCGGCGGGCGCGGTATGGAAGTCGGTGGGCGCGCTGAAGTTCGCCTTCAAGGACTTTCACGAAACACTGACCAACCACATGCACACCATGACCGGCTCTTGCGTTCACGTTGAAGGCGACACCGCCTACGCCCTGACCTACGGCGACTGGCTGCTCTCCCGCGACTCCGCCCAGGGCGGCCCGGACTGGGTCGGCCGTGGCTGGTACGACGATGTGCTGGTGCGCACCGACAAGGGCTGGCGCATCAGCAGCCGCGTATGCCGACTGATTTCCTGGACCGGCAACCCGCTGGTGCCAGAGCCGGCCTACGAACAGCACCCGGTGATGACCACCCACACGCTGCGTAGCCACCGCGAGCAAGGCAACATCCGTTTCTTCGAGGCGCTCGCCCGGAACCAGTAAGCCAATGACAACTCCGGGCCACTTCCGTTGTTTATCGAGAAGTGGTCTGCGGTGTCCTTTTTCCAAAAATCGCGTATTGCTGGCGGTTTGTTGAATCAGCAATGTCCAGCGGGAGTTTCAATGATGAGCGGCCAGACAGTGATTTGGACGGTGGGCATCAATTGCCCGGCGGAACAGGAAGAGAAGTTTAATCGGTGGTACGACGATATTCATGTGCCCATGTTGTTGAAAGGTGATTTCGTCAAGAAAGTTACCCGCTTCAAGTTGGCACAAGAAACCTATCACGTCGGTACGGTGACTCAGCCGTGCCCGACGTACCTGACGATCTATGAATTCGAAAACCAGGCGAAGTTCGACGGCTGGATGAATAGTCCGGCGCGCACAGAAGCTGGCGAAGACAAAGAGAGCACTTGGGGCGACAAGGTGTACGACGTCCAGTGGGCAACCCGCTACAACCTCACCAACGCCTGGAATGTATAAAAGGACGCCATTGAAATGAGCGCATTGATCAAGAAACTATTGCATGTCTGCATTACCGTCCCCGATGTTGACGAGGCCCTGAAGTTCTACCGCGATGTATTGGGCTTCGTCTCGACCTTCGAAACCCGCACCGATGAAGCGGACGGCCCGCTGCTGGGGTTCGCCGAAGATGAAATCAGCATCTACGCGCACCACATCCTGACCGCAGGTGCAGACCCGCGCACAGCCACCGAAATCAACCTGATCGAGTACACCAAACCGGCCACCCTGGTGGATACCGGGCCTTATGAACTGATGAATCAGGTCGGCATCACCCGCCTGGCGCTGCTGGTCGACAGTGCACACGAAGCCTTCGGGAAGATTTCCGAATACCCCGGCGTTGAAGTGGTGTGCCCGCCGAAGGACATCATCATTCGCAAGCCTGGCGGCAACCTGAGCATGACCTGGTTCAGCTTCCGCGATCCGTTCGGCGTGTTCATCACCATTGCCGAACCACCCAAAGCCTGAAGCCGTTCAGTTCGATAGCGCGGTTCAGCGTTGCTCGGATCGCCCAATCCAGTTCAAAAGAGTCCGGGAGACACTATGCAGATCGATGTGCTGGTTGATGTAAAGACAACCATCGGTGAAGGTCCTTTGTGGGACGTGCAGGAGCAACGCTTGTACTGGATCGACGTGGTCGGCGGTCGCGTGTTTCGCTGTACCGCCGACGGCCGCGAGCTTCGCACCTGGGAGATGCCCGACAGCATAGGGTCGATGGCGCTGCGTCAGGGCGGCGGCGCGGTGGTTGCGCTGGGCTCGGGCTTGCACCTGCTCGACTTCGAGACCGGCGACACCCAACTGATCGCCCACCCCGAAGCCGACAAGCCGTATAACCGCTTGAATGACGGCAAGGTGGACGCCCGCGGCCGCTTCGTCTTCGGCAGCATGGACACCCGCGAAGGCTTTGCCGACGGCACGCTGTTCCGCCTCGACCCCGACTTGTCGGTGCACCGGCTGGACGCGGGCTTTGCGATCTCCAACGGCCCGTGCTGGAGCCCCGATGGCTCGACGTTCTATTTCTCGGACACCTTCTCCGGGGAAATCTGGGCGTATGACTACGATCTCGACACCGGCGCCATCGCCAACCGCCGCACCTTTACCAACGCAGGCTTCACGCCGACGACGGCAACCGATGGATCAACGGTCGATGCCGAGGGGTTCCTTTGGAACGCCCAGGTTTATGCCGGCAAGCTGTGCCGCTTCGCGCCGGATGGCAGCCTCGACCGCGTCATCGAAATGCCGGTAAAGAAGGTCACCAGCGTTGCCTTCGGCGGGCCGGAGCTGGACATTCTGTACGTCACCTCCATGGCCAGGCCGCCTTTGCCTCGCTACCCCGGCGACAACCAGATGCGCGGAAGCCTGTTTGCCGTTCGTGGCCTGGGTGTCAGAGGCTTGCCCGAGCCGCGCTTTGCCGGTTAGGCGTATCTGGCAAGCCATTTGCGATCTGGATAGAATCGAAAATTTCTGCGTTTTGCTGATTTCATTGGCAAGAAATAATAAGAGACGACCCAGCGCATGATGCTCCCGAAGTTGATGCACATCCGCATGTTCGTAGCGGTTTACGAGGAAGGCTCCTTCACCGTGGCAGCCAGCCGCGAGGGTTTGGGCCAGTCCGGCGTTTCGGCGCATGTGCGGCAGTTGGAAACCCAACTGGGTGTGCGCCTGTTCGCCCGGGACCGGGCGATCATCCCGACGCCGGCGGGCCATGCCTACTACCAGGAATGCGTGCAGTTGCTGCGTCTGCACGAGCACGCATGCAACGCGGTCGGCCGCCGTGCGGAGCCGTCCGACGGCGTTGTCCGCGTCGGCATGATTCCGACCATGACCCGCTCGGTCTTCAGCCGCGCGCTACGAGCCTTCGAAGCGGCTTATCCGAATGTCTCTGTGCAGTTGACGGAAGGCGCTGGCAGCGTGCTGGCGACGGCCGTGCGGCGCGGCATGCTGGATTTCGCCATCACCCAGCGGATGTCCAACGATGCCGGCGGAACCGGTGGAGCGGGGGGCCTCGGGACTTCGTTGTTCACCCGGACTCCGGCGTTCCTGGTGTCTTCCCCGAACTCGGGCTTGCCGCACTGCAAACCGGTGCGTTTGCGCGAAATGAACGACCTGCACCTGGTCCTGCCCGTTGGCCGGCGGCCGCTGCTGGAACAGTATCTGGTCGATCACAAGGTGCCGATCGTGCAGCGGCTCGGCGGGTTCGAGTCCATGCTCGGCGCCATGGACCTGGTGCGTTCCAGTCACTGGTCCGCGATCATTTCCGGGTTGTTTATCGCCGATGACCTGCGCCGCCGCAGGTTCACCCTCAACCCGCTGGCCGACCCCATCCTCTGGGACGACATGCTGCTGGTGGAGCCCGCACGTAAACCGCTGTCCCGGGTGGCGCAGAACTTCATCGCGGTGTTGCGCAAGGCCACCGAGGAAATCAACGCCATCCCCATCCAGATCGCTTACGGCGTGCAGATGCCGAGTATGGGCCAGCCCTTTGTCCTTGAAGAGCGCAAAGACCATGAATGATTCGTTGCCCGGCTTGCGCGAGATACAGATGTTCGTGGCGGTGTATGAGACGCGCTCGTTCACCGCAGCGGCGGCCCGCGAATTCGCCACACAGTCAGGTATTTCCCAGCATATAAAGCAGATTGAAGAGCTGCTCGGCGTGCAGTTGTTCGACCGGCAGAAAATCGTCGAACCCACGGCGGCAGGCACGGTGTTCTATGGGCACTGCCTGCAGGTGCTGGCAGCCAACGCCAAGGCACTTCAGTCGCTGGATACCTTCGAGCGTGGCCTTGGAGGGGAAGTCCGTTTTGGCGTAACGCCTACGCTGGCGAGCCACCAGCTTGCGCCAGCCTACTTGCGCCTGATGGAACATAACCCGAACGCCTCCATCGCCGTGATCGACGCTCCGAGCAATATGCTGATCGACATGGTGCGGGCGAATGAACTGGACTTTGCCATCATCCCTTCGATTTCCGAGCCCCCTACGGATTTGGCCACGACGGTGTTTGCCGCCACGCCAGCGTTCCTGGTCTCGGCCAATAACCACAGCGGCGGCTTCGAACATGGTCAGGTCATCGACTTCGACAAGTTGGTCGGCCTCAAGCTTCTGGCCCCCGACAGCCGCGAGCATGCGCAGTGGATCGGTACGCCGGTGGATCCCGGCTCGGGACCGGGGCCTTGCTACCAGCTCGATGCGGTGTTGGCGACGCTTGACCTGATTAGGCAAAGCGAATGGATGGCGATTCTTCCGGGGTTGCTATTCGTTCACAGCTTCAATGCCAGCCCGGCAGAGCGGGATTTCAAACTCAACCCGTTTTCCGGCGCGGGCCTGACGCTGGAATTGTTGTTGGTTCAACCGCCACGCTCGACCCCGTCGCCGCTGATGCTGGAAGTCATCGAGACGATTCGGGGCATTACCGAGGAGCACATACAGCGGTTGAGTGCGTTTCAGTCGGGGACCTATTGATTAGCCACAACCAGTGGGAGCGAGCTTGCTCGCTCCCACTGGGATCAGGCGTCTTTCAGTGATTTCTCCGCCATCGGGCTACCCGAAAAACCAGCGACCTTGCGCAGCACGCGGTCGGTGCCGTCACGCGGGCTGCCGGACGCATCGGGGTGATCGTCGAACCAGTTTTCCTTGTCGGGATAGCGGTACATCAAGTCGACCATCAGCCGGCGTTCGGCAATCAGCCAGACCCCGTCGCGGCGTTCGAAGCGATCGAAATAGCGCGCCCACAACTTGACCGTCTCGCCTTTCCAGTGATGCCGCTCGGAGGCGGCGTGATCGGCCTGCAGGTAGGTTTCGACAAAGGCGATTTCCGGCCCGTCGAATTCGATCAGGCTGTTTCCGAGAAAATGCTGGGTTCGATTGAAGCGGGGCATTTCGTCGGTCAGAAACTGGAAGAATCCTTCGGCGCCGCCGACATGCAGGCTCTCAGGGAAGTGGATATAGGCATCTTTATGGAAGGCGCCGCGCACCAGCGACATGTCGATGCGGTCGAGGCCGCGGCAGTAGCGCAGCAGCACATCGTGAATTTCGGTGCGCGCGGCAAGTTCTTCTAGGGTCATGGCAATCTCCTGGACTCGTTGTTATTGGTTTTGCAGGGTTTGACTGAGGGGCATGGGGCAGCAAGTAGCCGGTTTCACACGTCCTTGGCCGGAACGATCGGAAGCTGGATAAAGCCCGGGCGGTCCGGCCCGGTGTAGACCGTGTTCCACGCGCCGTCGTGGTAGCCGGCGTCATAGCCATGACGAGGGCCGTGATCGACGCCGTCGAACGGCTGGATATCCACGCGCAGGCGGTAGCCTTTGCGGAGCAACGCGGTGTTCGGAATGATCTCGATCTCGACCGGCACCACTTCATCGCTTTTCAGCGGTGCATGGTCTGCCCGGCGGTGGGTGTGCTTGACGGTGTAGTGGGTCGAGCGCGCCGTATCGATCGTGCGGTGCGACGCCTTCAGCCAGCCCTTGGCGAGGGGATAGTTGGGGACGTTCATGCCCATGGTGGTCGGCCCGGCGTAGTCGACTTCCTGGCCGTTTTCGTCGAGGACCCGCAGGCTCAGGTAGATGTCCATGTCCGCGCTGCTGGATGAGACCCACACGCGGGCTTTGCCGTAGCCGGCGAACACCATGTCCTCGGTCAATGGCTCGCTGATGAACGCGATGCCGGTTTTCCAGATTTCCAGGACCGACGGCGGCTTGACTGGCAGGAAGCAGGGCGCAATGCCCATGCGCAGGTCCAGGGGAATCTCGGCGGAGTAGCGCGCTTGGGCATCGGTCGCGGGCGGCGTCGGCAACAGGCGCAGGAAGTCAGTGCGGTAGGCATCGCCTTGCCAGTCCGAGGGCGAGGCGTCGAAGTACCAGCGCGGGTAGGTCGTCCTGGCGATCGGCCATTCCTGTTCCTCTTGCAGGTAAGAGGCGCCGTTGCCACTGCGAATCTCCAGGCGCACCGGCGGCGTGTCCATGATGCCGTTGTCGATACCCTTTAACCAATGATCGAAGAACGCGCGATGGTCGGCGATGGCGCTTCGTGAGTAGGGCTTGGTAAACCAGTCTTCCCAGAAGTCTATTTTCTTGGCCGTGGTGTTCGTCGCCAGGTACGCCTCGCTGCTGCCAAGCTGGTGGAAATGCGCCATATGGGTGGTGCAGGCCACGGTCCAGAGCGGCACCTTGACCTTGCTCATGTCCGGACTCATCAGAATCGTGGAGCGGGGGCCGAATGCGGTCGTGGTGTCGGCGTCCCTGAAGGGGGTTGCTTTGAGCAGGCCGATAAAGTCGACGGCATTGGGCTCGCCGCATACGGCCGCGAGGACGCCCGCCTTGTACCAGTGAGTGAAGAACTCTTCGTTGAGAATCCCGCCGGTGTACGCCACTTCGTCGTACAGATCGACATCGGTGCCGATGGCGATCATTGCTTTCAGATGCCGCGGTTGCAGGCTCGCGGCGGCGTGTTGGCTCATCGCGTAGTACGACATACCCCACAGGCCGACGTTGCCGTTGCACCAGCTCTGCACCCCGGCCCAATCGATCGCATCGCGAAACGCCTCGGCGGTCTCGATGCCAAAAGGTGCGAGTGTGCCAGGGTTCTTGCCTGAGCCCGGGCCATCGACACGCACCAGCACGTAGTCGTGGGGCACCCAGTCCACGGTGTTTGCCGTTTCGTGGTTTTCGAACACTTGCCCCTCGGGGTTGCCATGGAAATAGCGCTCTTCCATCTCTTCGTGGGCGGCAAAATCGGCATCGTCGGCGATCGAGTGGTGATAGAACGCACGGCCGTAAGGACCGCAGTTCATGATCACCGGGAACTGCCCGTCCTTGGCCGGGCGGAAGACATCCGCGTACACGTGCAGGCCGTTCTTCAGCGGAATCTTCACGTCCTTGAAACGCAGGATTCCGAGGATATTGCGCCGTACTTCATTTCGCGCCGTCGCCGCGGTGCACAGCTCGCGCGGTGTGCGCTCGGTAAACAAGCCCGCTGCCGAAAGTTCGGCGAGCAGGGTGGCGATCAAGGGGTCTTGTTCGAACTCGAGGGCTGGGTTCAGGGCCAGGCCGGCAAAGGAAATATCGTGGCGGAAGTTGATCCGGTGTTTGCCGATGATGTCGTGTACGGCCGGGTCGATGTTGATGCCACCGTTCAGATCACCGTCGCGGTCAAGCGAGCAGACGAATCGTGCAATGTTGGTCAACCCGGCATCGAGCAGCTTGCTGATATTGCCGTCTACGCGGCTGACGATATCTGCCAGGTTGATGTGCGGGGCGCCGATAGCCGAGCCGATTGATGTGTTGCCAACCAGAAAGGCGATGCGCTCGCCCTCACGGTATTGGAACTCGCCCTTTTCAGTAGTGATTCCGGCAAGGCTGGGGGTCTGGTATTTCAAGCCGGCAACCGGGCCGGAAAAAATACCGGTGCGTAGCGTGCGCTGAAACGTCTGCGGGGTATCGCTCATGACGAGGTCCTCTTGTTGTGCAGATCTTGGTGTTCCGTGGGAGCAGCGACGCGAGTGTAGGAGCTTGAAGAAATTAACTCAACATTCGTTGAGAAAATTATATAAGCTGCTGACCAACCAACAACCGCAGGTTGCAAGAGCGATGACAGGCGACAAGGAAACAGCACCAAGGAAGGTCGTGACGCGCGGGCCAGGACGGCGATCAGGTTCGGTCAGCAGCCGGCAGGCGGTGCTCGACGCCGCGCGCGCGCGTTTCGCCAACGATGGCTTCACCGCGACGACGATGCGTCGGGTGGCCGCAGATGCGGGGGTCGACGTGTCGATGGTGATGCAGTTTTTTCGTTCGAAAGACGGGCTTTTCGCCGCCGTGATGAACATTCCGCAATCGGCGCTGGAGAAGCTCGGCGAGGTGTTCGAGGGCGCGGACGAGCAGTTGGGCGAGCGCGTTGTTCGGGCTTTCTTCAAGGCCTGGGAGGGGGAACCCGAGGAATCGGAGCCGCTGATGGCGATGCTAAGAAACGCGATGGTGAATGAGCAGGCGCGCGATCATCTGCGCGACTACATCGAATCCAGGCTGGCAACGGGCGGCACCGAAACGCTCGGGCCGAATGCCCGGCTGCGGGCTGGTCTGGCGTTATCCATGCTGGTGGGGGTGCTGACGGGCAGGCAAATCATCGGTGTGCCGGTGCTCGCCGAGGCGCAGCGGGAGACCTTGGTCACGACGCTTGCCCCGGCGATCCAGCAGACGCTGCTGCCGACTGGCTGATCTGCGCCCGTTGCGGTGCGCAGATCAGCCAGTCGGTCAGCGTTCAAGGCACCACAGGTATCTGCAGATAGCTCGGGTGTTGCGGGCCGGTGTAGATCCGGTTCACTGCATCGACGTGATAGCTCTTGTCATAGGCGCGGACGGGAACGCCTGCGGGCGCATAAGGCTGGATATCCACCAGCAACCGATGACCTTTGCGGATCAACGCTGTACTAGGGTTGAGGCCGACTTCGATCGGCACGATTTCGTCGCTGTGCAGCGGCGCGCAGTCTTTCTCCAGGTGGGTATGAACAGGCCAGTAAGCGGTAGAGCGTTCGCTGTCGAGCTTGCGCCGCGAGACCTTCAACAGGCCGTGGCCGACCGGGTGAATGTGTACCGGGTCCACTGGAAGCACTACGGACTCGTAGCGAATCTCCTGACCCTGCTCATCCAGCACCCGCAGTGACACGAACGCGTCCATGTCCGCGCTGCTCGATGCAACCCACAGACCCACTTTCATATAACCCGCGAGCACCATGTCTTCGCTCATCGGTTCGCTGACAAACGAGACGCCGGTTGACCAGCGCGGCGTGCCGTCAGTGGAACCGCCGGGCGCGAGGGTCGGGGTGCCAAGGTCCAGGTGCGCGTCGTATTCGGCGCTGGCGTTCGCGCTGGGCACGGTCTCGATGATGCGCAGCACATCCGGGCGGCGCGGGTCTTTCTGCCAGGCCGAAGGTCGGGCGTCGAGATACCAGCGGCGGTATTGGGTTCGCGTAATCGGCCATTCCTGCTCGTGCAGGACGAAATGGGCACCGTTGCCGGTACGGACTTGCACCCGCACCGGTGCTTCGTCCATTACGCCGTTGTCGATACCCTTGAGCCAGTAATCGAAGTAACGCATGTGTTCGGCGAGCGACTTGTTGCTGTACGAGCCGGGGAACCACGCGTCGGTGAAGTCGAACTTGCGCGCCTTGGCTGCGGTGGAACGAATGAAGGTTTCGCTGCTGCCCAACTGGTGAATGATGGCGCCTACCTGAGGCCCGACGATCCAGACCGGCGCAGTGGCCTTGCTCATGTCCGGGCGCATGAAGATGCTGCCGTGCGGGCCGTAGGCGTTGATGTCGTTGAATGGCGTGGCCAGCACACGGGCCATCCAGTCGGTCTCGGGGCGCTCGCCGCAGTGGTTGTTGCCGGACCAGATCTTCCACCACCAGTTCCAGAACCCGGAACCGAAGATGCCACCGCCGTACAGCGCCTCGTTGTAGATATCGGCGTCGGTGCCTTGGGCGATCATCGCTTTCAGGTGGGACGGCTGCAGGCTGGCAACGTTGTGCTGGGCCATGGCCAGGTACGACATGCCCCACAAACCGACATTGCCGTTGGACCACGGCTGGGTGCCGGCCCATTCGATGGCGTCGTAATAGTCTTCGGCCTCCTGCACGCTGAACGGCGCTTGCAGGCCCGGGCTCTTGCACACGCCGCGGGCATCGACGCGGATACACACGTAGCCTTCCGGGACCCAGACCGAGGTGTCGACGGTCTCGTGGTTTTCATACTGGGCGCCATCCGGGTTGCCGGAGAAATAGCGGTCCTCCATCTCTTCTTTGCGGATGACGTCGGCTTCGTTGCAAATACAGTCGTGATAGAAGCTTTTGCCGTAGAAGCCTTTGCTCATGACGATCGGGTACTGGCCCTCGGCTGCCGGGCGGAAAACGTCGGCACAGACATAGGACCCATCGCGCAGCGGAATGCGCACATCGGTCATCTTCACGATGCCGCGAATGTTGCGGCGCAGCTCGTTGCGGCTGGTGGCGGCGTCGCACAGGGTGCGCGGCGTTCTGGCGGTGAATACGCCCGGGGTGGCGTTCAGCGTTTCGAGGATGTGCTGCAGGGTCGGGTCGTTGGCAAATCCGGCGGGGCCGCCTTGGCCCATGGGCATGACGGGCGGGCTGAAGTTGATCGGGGTGGCGCCGATCAGCTCATGCACCTGGGGTGCGATGGTGACTCCCGACTCGATATTGCCTTGCTGGTCCAGGGTATGGACGAAGCGGGCCATATTGGTCACCGAAGGATCCAGCAGCTTGTCGATCTTGCCGTCTACGCGGTTGGCCAGTTGGGCCAGGTTCAAGCGTGGCGCCGCCTCTACGGCGCCCAGAACGATGCCGCCAACCATGAAGCTGATGGCCTCGTCGGCGCGGTATTGAAATTCGCCCTTGTCCGAGGTCACGCCAGACAAGGTGGGCGTGCGGTATTTGAGACCGACGATCGGGCCGGCGAACACACCGGTCAAAACAGGACCCGAAATGGGTGCAGAAGACTTGGTCATGGGTAGTCCGTGAAACATGCGCGTGAGAGGAGAGGGTTGCAGTGCCGGAGTCGTCAACCCGCCAGGATCGGCAGTTGCAGATACGAGGTATAGCGCCCGCCGGTGTGGATAACGTGCTGCCCGTTGTTGGCGCCGGTGTATTCAGCAATGCCCGGCATCAGCGTACCGGAGAGGTTCCGCGAGCTGATGATGAAGCGCAGTTGTTCACCTGGGTGGAACGCCCAGCCGAGCGGAAGCAGGTCGATCTCGATGGCCACGATTTCACCCGGCGAAAGCGTCTCGACGCGGTCGAAGGTATGCGCGGGCACGTCATCGGTTGTCAGCACTTCATCGAGGTGGCGAGTCGATACGCGCAGGCGGCCATCAGAGCCCTTGTAGCGCAGCACCGTGGCGCCGTGGTCGGTGAGATCGTGAATCCTGGCGCTCTGGTTGGGCGCGGTGAATTGCTGGAGCGGGGTGCCGAATTTGTCGAGTTTCTGGATCAGCACAAAAAGATCCATGTCGTCGGCACCGCGGGCTTCGACCCACAGGTGCGCCTTGGGATAGCCCACCATCACGGTTTCCTGGTCGAAGCGGGCGATGAAGGACACCACATCCGGATTGGCGCCGACGTCATACGTTGCCGGCACCTCGGCACCGGGTGCAGTCGGGCTCAGGGTGCGTGCGCCGCCATCGAGGTACAGCTTGGTCGAAACCACTTCCTTGGGCGGGAATGCCTCTGCCGGCACATTGAGCCGGTCACCGCCCTGGAAGTCATGAACCGCGTAGCGCACCCGTGGCGTCTGTTCCCAGCCGTTATCCACGTCCTTGAGGTAGCGGTCGAAGAAGCGCCGCAGGTCTTCGACGTTCGCTTCGTCGTAGTAGTCAGGCCATTCCTGGCTGTTGTGAATGCGCAGCCATTTGTCTGCTGATGCGATGCGCCGCCAGCCGCGGAACGTGCCGGCGGTGTGCAGCGTGTTGGAGTAACTGGCCACGACGAAGGCGGGCACGGTGATGCGGTCGAATTCGGGAATCTTGTCGGCCCACAACGGGTTTATCAGCGGGTAGCGCTGCGCCTCGGACAGAATGTCTTCTTTCTGGTTCTTGCCGAAGAAGCTGCCGTTCTGAAGGAGGCCAGCGAAGCCGACGTCAGGCATGCCGCCGCGCATCACCAGATCGCGGTAAACATCGCTGACACCTTCCCAAGGGTTTATCGCTGCCAGGTGTTTGGGCTGCTCGGCGGCGGTAAACCACTGCGACACCGCCAGATACGAGGTGCCGCTCATGCCGACTTTGCCGGTGCACCAGGATTGTTCGGCGAGCCACTCGATCAGGTCGTGGCAGTCACGGCCTTCCTGGCGGTCCCACAGCACGCTGTCACCTTCGGAATCCACGCCACCACGCACGTCAGGGTTGCAGATGGCATATCCCTGGGCGCACCAGTAGGCCGGGTCCGGCGCTTCGAACTTGGCCAGCCCCGAGACAACCGAATTGCTCAGCCCGACCAGACCAAATACCCCCATGACGCTGGCGGACGTGCCCTGGCCTTTGCCATAGGGACTCCACGCCACGATCACCGGCACCTGCTCGGTGCCGGCAGGGCGGAACACATCAACATAGATAGTCACGCCGTCGCGCAAGGTGACGGCCACGTCTTTCTCGAAAACGATATCGACAGGCAAGGGCCGAAATGGCGGCGCGACCTGGAAACCCGCCTTCAGCGTTCGGGTACCAGGTTCGAATGCGGTGAACAAACCGGTTCTGGCCGCCGGTAGCGGGTGGGACGGCACGAACAGCTTCTGGCAGTCACTCATGCTTGCTCCTTTCTTGTTTTTGGTTAGGACCGACTGGCCTAAGGTACGGCGGCAAAATAAATTAATCAACATGCGTTGATATATGTGAATATGGCAAAAAAACTGAGCACCACCATGGAAGAAGAAACCACTAGCGCAGCACGACGTGGACGACGGCCTGGCCCCACCAGCAGTCGGCAAGCGGTGCTGGACGCTGCGCGAGTACGCTTCGCCAGTGCCGGATATGCACGGACGACCATCCGCCTGGTCGCCGCAGACGCGGGAGTCAACGTTGCTCAGGTGATGCAGTTTTTTCGCACGAAGGACGAACTCTTCGCGGCCGTCATGGCGATCCCCCCGTCGGCCCTGGAGCGTTTCGGCGCCTTGTACGAAGGGCCAGACGATCGCTTGGGTGAACGGGTAGTGCGCGCCTTCCTCGCGGCGTGGGAAGGCATACCCGAAGAGTCCAGGCCCTTGATGGCGACGCTGCGAGGCGCCTTCGTGAATGACCACGCACGTGACCAGCTCCGTGGTTTTATCCAGTCCCGATTGCTGACAGGCACTCGCGAACGCCTCGACCCCGAGGCGAGGCTGCGGGCTGGCCTGGTAGCGTCCTTGCTCATTGGCATGGTTGTCGGCCGGCGGGTGATCGGAGTGCCCTTGCTGACGACAGCAGAACCGGAAGCGTTGGTCAGCGTGATTGCGCCAGCCATTCAACAGATCCTGGCGCCCTAGACAACAGCCTGGGTAGCCGACAACGGGAGCTTCAAGATGGGCAATTTTTCTGCCGTCAGTTTGGAATCTGTGTGCGTCGGCATCTTGCTTGGCCAGTCCGCCGCATTGAAGGACCGGCTGTTGGACCGGCATCTGATGCCGCTCAGCATCACCGCCGCTCAGTTCAAAGTGCTGAGGATCATTTCTGGCGGCGATAACACGGCGGGAGCGCTGTGCCGACATCTGTCCATCCATAGCGCCGCCATGAGCCGCATGCTCGATCGTCTCGAACGCAAGGCGCTCATCGTCCGCTCTCGGGACAACCATGACCAGCGTCAGGTTCGTTTATCGCTGACAGAAAAAGGGCAGTCAGTGAGCACTCAGCTTCCGATGCTGGCGTGTGCGGCCATGAACGAATTCACGGCCGGGATTACCCAAGAAGAGCTCGCTCAGCTCGAAAGGCTTCTGGAAAAGATGCTGTCTTCGTGGCTGATGAGAGAACGATTTTGAGCCATCTGGCATGCTTGACGCTGCCGCGTTATCAACTGGAGCCAACTTATGAAAGCCGCCATCGTTCACGCCTTCGACCAACCGCCGCGCTACGGCGAGATCGAAGCCCCGCAAGCCGCACCAGGTGAAGTCCTGGTACATGTTCGTGCCGCCGCGCTCAGTCAACTGGTGCGTGCCCAGGCCAGCGGCAAGCACTACAGCAGCGGCAAGACGCTGCCAGTCGTGCCCGGCGCCGACGGTGTTGGCCTGCTTGACGACGGCAGCCGCGTGTACTTCGCCTTTCCCCGTGCGCCTATCGGTGCGATGGCCGAGACCGTGGCCGTAGATGCCCGTTATTGTGTGGCCGTGCCGGATGACATCGACGACATCACCGCCGCTGCGATCGCCAACCCTGGCATGTCGTCCTGGGCGGCCCTGCAGGCGCGGGCGCACTTCAAGCCGGGCGAGCGGGTATTGATCAACGGCGCTGCTGGTACGTCCGGGCGGCTGGCGATTCAAGTGGCGCGGCACCTCGGCGCATCGCGGATCGTGGCGACCGCGCGTAACCCGGCGGTGGAAGCGGAACTGCGCGAACTCGGCGCCGACGACTTCATTCGCCTGGATCAACCAGTTGACCAGTTGACCGCCGCGTTTCGCGAGGAAATCCAGGGCAGGGGAATTGAGGTGGTACTCGACTACCTCTGGGGGCAACCGGCAGCCTGCATCCTCGATGCGCTGCTCGGCCACGGTGGCGGTGGGGCCGCGCCGCGCCTGCGCTTCGTCAACATCGGTGCGCTGGCTGGGGCAACCTTGCCAATGAGCCCGGGCGTGTTGCGCAGCTCCGGGTTGGAAATGCTGGGCAGTGGTTTGGGAAGTGTCTCGAATGAAGACCTTTTAAAGATCGTTGGGCAATTACTCCGGGCGATAAAGCCAGCGCACTTGCAAGTAGACGCCGAGGCCGTGCCGTTGAGCGAAGTTGAATCGACTTGGCAGCGTAGTGCCGCGGAACGGATTGTGTTCACTATTTAAGTGGGGCAGGAGGCAATGTGAGCGACGTCGTGTAGCCCACTGATACTTGCGCCAGACGCTTCCCCCACCTCGTGAGCCGAGTCGTCTGCCCACCGTTCGCGGGTACATAAATACGCATGATGCCGAATGGGATCGCTTGGATTAGAGGGTTGAAGTCCTATGCGTAGCCACGCGGAGGAAAAATCGCGGTCGATAGGGGGGGCGGAAAAAATATGATGAGGTTCGGAAGCAGCATCACTATCAGCACTCGCTCCGACTCGCCAAGGGAAGAGTGGTGAACCCGGGTTGACGGTAACTCTTCTTTCAATAGGGAGACGAATGAGTCAGGGCGGAGTGGACAGCTTGCACAGTGTCAACGAGCTCGGGCTGGCAACAGTTTGTAAAACGCCAAACCACCACTGAACGTTGATGCCGCACATGAACAAGTACACAATTAAGGCCATCCCTCGCTGAGAGGGTTGGAAAAAACCCATATTTTCAACGGGTAGGAAGCCGGATGTGAGTCTCGTTTCCCGCTCCAAACATGGCGCTACAGGATTCAATAGAGTGCTGTAGCCAAGAAAAAAGGACCTTCGGGGCCTTTTTTCGTTTCTGCCGAAACCGCTGAAAACCACCAGTATCCGCGCATTTTAAGTACACGATTAAGTACACGAATTCAGTGCCTGATCCGGTGGGATGCTGAAGCGGATTGACGCTGGAGCTGCTTGGGCAATGTGACAAGCATCTGGTTCCTGACCCCGCTCAGGAGCTTGTTATGCCACTTTCTGATATGGCCGTCCGGCATGCCCGGGTCACCGGCACCACTTACTCCCTCACTGACGCCGATGGGCTGTCCCTCTACGTCTCTTCAGGCGGCAGCAAGATCTGGCATTTCCGCTATTACTGTTTTTCAGCAGGTTATGAGCTGTAGCCATAACTTGAGGAAGGGTGTGTGGCGACTGCATCTGTCCCGATTCTGGCAGTGGTCGATGGTGCCCTTCCCGGGCATTCCTATATTCTCCCTGCGAGCCCCTTCGCGCCTGGACCCGAGCATGCAAATCGATGAAGAACTGACCCTGAAGAAGCTGGAAATCTTCCTCGCGTTCATGCACAGCGGCAATCTCGCCCGCGCCGCCAGCGAGCTGGAGACCAGCAGTGTCAGCGTGCATCGGGCTATCCATTCGCTGGAGAACGCCCTGCGTTGCCCGCTGTTCAAGCATGAAGGGCGCAAGCTGACGCCGCTGGAAAGTGCCTATGTGCTGGAGGAAAAGGCCCGCAAGCTGATCCAGGACGCCAGCGAGATGGTGCGCCTGACCCGCGAGGCCGCGGGGTTCTCGTCCGAGCGCTTCAAGCTCGGCGCGTTGTATTCGCTGACGGTGAAGACCGTGCCGCAACTGGTCATGGGCCTGAAGCTCAGGCGCAGCGAGCTGAACATTGATCTGACCCTGGGCTCCAACGTCGATCTGTTGTACCGCCTGAAGAACTTTGAACTGGACGCCATTCTGGTTTCGCTGGATGAAAGCACCAGCGACCCGGCGTGCGAGCAGTTGCCGCTGTTCTCCGATGACATCTTCCTGGCCGTGCCCACCGATTCGCCCTTTGCCCTGAAAGAGGAAGTGGACCTGGCCGATCTCGCCGGCTCGACCTTCATCACGCTGACCCAGGGTTTTGCCACCCACCGCGACGGTGTGCGGGTGTTCGAGCAGGCCGGGTTCAAGCCCAACGTGGCCATGCAGGTGAACGATATCTTCACCTTGCTCAGCATGGTCAGTTCAGGGGTTGGCTACGCCTTGCTGCCGGGGCGGATTTCGGCGGTCTATGAGAACCGCGTCAAGCTGATTCCGCTGCAGCCGCGCTATCGCCTGCAGCAGCATATCGGCGCGGTGTTTCTGAAGAGCCGGGAGCGCGACCCGAACCTGCTGGCGCTGGTCGCCGAATGCCGCATGTACAGCCGCCGCAGCGAAGGCTGACGCGACGACGCCCCGGTGCGTGGCCGGGGCGTCGGGAACTGCGAAGGCGTGTGTCAGCCGACCAGGGCGCGCACGCAGAAATACAGGATTGACGGACCCATCAGGCAACCCAGGCCGGTATGGAAGGTGGCGGTCAGGGCGCCGTAGGGCACCAGGCGCCGGTCCGTCGCCGCCAGCCCCGCGGTTACCCCGCTGACGGTGCCGGCCAGGCCACCGAAGACCATCGCCGAGCGTGGGTTGTCGAGGGCCAGCAGGCGCGCCGAGACCGGGGTGAAGACCATCACCAGGATCGCCTTGATCAGGCCGGTGGCGATGGACAGCGCCATCACATCCGAACTGGCACCCAACGCTGCACCGGTCACCGGCCCGACGATGTAGGTCACTGCACCGGCTCCGATGGTGGTCATGCTCACCGCATCGCGGTAGCCGAAGCTCCAGGCAACTGCGGCGCCGACGATAAAGGGCAGGACGGTGCCGAGGAGCAGGGCGACCACACCGATCATCCCGGCCTTGCGTGCTTCGGTAGCCTGCACCTCGAAGGCTGTGGCAACGATGGCGAAGTCACGCAGCATGGCGCCACCCATCAAGCCGATCCCGGAAAACAGGGCCAGGTCGGCCAGGCCTTTCTGGCCGCCGGTGAGGTTGCCGCCGACCCAGGCCAGCACCAGGCCGATGACGATGGCGATGGCCGAGCCGTGGACCCGGCCTAGGGTCAGGTAGCGTGACAGCAGAACCGAGATCCACATCACCCCGCCGACAATGGCGAACGCGGTGATCAGGCTGTTGTGTTCCAGTGCATTGACGATGAGATCGGGCATGTCAGCGGCCTCCTGCCGGGACGACGGTGGCGTCAGTTTCGACGCACTCCTTTTCCAGCGGTTCCCCGCGGTGGGTGCGACTGATCAGGGCGATGGTCGCGCCACACAGCAGCACTGCGCCGACGGCGGCCAGCAGTGCCACCGGGCCGCCATGCAGGGCGGTGACGACGTTCTGCTGGGCGGCCATGGCGACCACGATGGGAATGTATATCGCGCCCCAGAAGCCGACGCCCAGTTCGCATTCCTTGCTCATGCCACCGTTGCGATGCATGTACAAACGGGCACAGATCAGTAGGATCATGGCGATCCCGACACCACCGACATTCGATTTGACGCCCAGCAGGGTTCCGAGAAAGTCACCGATGATGACACCGGCAAGTGTGCATATGGCCAGCAGGGCCACTCCGTAAATGATCATTGTTGTTGTCCTCGCGTTGAGTCGAAGTTGCTTGTTGTTGTTCTTCGAACGGCACGGCAGTTATCGGGTTGAGCTCACCTCCCTGCGCAGCAGCGCATCCAGGGTATGGGCGCGGGTGTCCTGGCAGGTGACCACCGTCCCGGAGTTGAAGACAGGCCTGGCCAGGCCGGCGAGCACGCCGCCGGGTGGCATTTCCACCAGCAGGCGCACACCGCGCTCCCAGGCCGTGCGAACGGCACCGGCCCAGTCGACGCGGCGGCACATGTTGAACGCCAGGTCGTCGCGCAGGGCCTGCGGGGTATGCAGCGGCCTGGCGCAGGTGCTGCTGAGAAAGATGATGCCGGGCTGGCGCAGGGGCACCGAGGCAAAGGCCTGCGCCAGTTCCGCAGCCGGGGCATCCAGCAGCCGGCAGTGCGACGGCACGCTCATGGCCAGGCGTTTGGCGCAGCGCGCCCCGAGGGCAAGTGCCTGGTCGGCGACCCGCGCCATGGCCGCATCGCTGCCAGCAATCACGAACTGCTGCTCGGTATTGATATTGGCCAGGAACACCGGCTCGCTGGCGTTGCCGATGAGTTGTTCGACACGGCCCTGATCCAGCCCGATCAGGGCGGTCATGCCGTAGCCGCTGGGGTAGGCGTGCTGCATCAGTTCGCCGCGCAAGGCCACCAGGCGCACGGCGTCGGCATAGTCCAGGGCGCCGGCGATCACTGCCGCCGGATAAGCGCCGATGGACAGTCCGCACACGTAGCCGGGTGGCGGGTTGCGTTGCAGCAGTTGGCGAGCGGCAGCGACCCCGGCCACCAGCAGACACAACTGGACCGCGCGGGTGGAGACCAGTGCTTCACGGCTGTCGAGGCGCAGCAGCGGCTCGCCGAGAACATCGCTGGCTTCTTCCAGGCAGACCCGTCCCGCGGCATCGTCGACCAGGTGCTGAAGCATGCCGGGTCGTTGCGCGCCCTGGCCGGGAAAGGCGAACAGGCTGCTCATGCCGGTTGCTCCGCGAGGTGCCAGGGATCAGCGACCAGGCGTGCGCCGTCGCGATGCTTGAGCAGGACACGTGCGCTATCTGTCACCCACTCGGCCAGCGCCACGGCACCGTTGGGGGTTTCCAGTTGCAGGTCGATCCGGCAGGCCAGGTGCTTGAGTGCGTGGCTCAGCGACCTGGCTGTTGCGCGGTCGAAGGGCGTCGGCGTGCGCAGCAGCAGGTCGAGATCGCTGTCGGCATGCAGCACCGTATGACCGGTTGCCAACTGGTAGGCAACGCCACCCGTGGGGCCCCAGTCCAGACCGGTGCCGTCGAGGATCGGTGTCACCTGCTTCAGGGCAGCCAGCGCTGGGAGATTCGCCGGACCGTTCAGGCGCAGGTCCTCGGGGCGTCGCCGGCAACGCACCGCCTCACGCGGCATCCATGCCGCCAGACGCCGGGCGCGCTCATCGCCGCGAAGACCGACAGGCATCCACCCTTCATCACCGCTGGCCCGCCGTACCACCACCGGAAAGCCAGCGGCCAGCACTTGCCGTGCCCACTCCGGAGCATCGTCGGGCAGTTGCTCCGGGGGCATGCCCCAGAGCAGATCGTGCGCGCCAAAGATCGTGTTCATCCGTCGCTCCCTACACCGGAAAAAACTGCTATCGCCGAACTACCATTGGGCCCGCAATTGCTCGCGTACCCGCGACGACATCGCCCGGTTCGGTGCGCCAAGGCGGCTGCGAAGATCTGTGCTGGTGCCGATATCCAGCACCGCCCGGGCCAGCGATTCGTTGACCTTGGCGATGTCCGCCGCACCGGGCTGCTCGACGCTCTGGACCTTGACCCGGTCCCACAGCAGCCCGAGCGAGGCATAGCTGGCGATGTCATAGGCCATGGGCGGCACCGTGGCGGCCAGGCTTTCCAGCTCCTCGATGCTGCGCAGGGTGATGCGCGCGGCGGCGGCCTTGCCCATGGCGTGGACCATCACACCGTCGTCGTCCAGCGCGATCAGTCGCTGGGCCTGATAACCGTGGGCCAGGAATGCCCCTGACATTGCCTTGCCCACCAGCAGGGCAATGAGCGGATGGCCCGCGAGCCGGGCACGGGCATAGGCGTCGACCGCTCCGGCCAGTGCCTGGTGGATACCCAGCGCTTCCTCGCGACGACCGTAGGCCTGGCTCGGCACATCGACAATGGCGACCAGTATTCGAGGGCTTCCCCCCGCATCCGCCTCGATGGCCTCATCGATGGCCTTGGCCAGCCCCCAGCCTTCCAGCAGCCCGACCTCACCCTGGCGGGCCCGGGGAAACGGGTTGTGCGGGGCCGGGACCACCGCCAGGTAGCGCGCTGGCCGGTTGCCCAGTTCGCCGTCGATGACTTTCACCGAGGCGGGAAAGCCCGGCAGTTCATGGCCGCAGGCCAATGCGTTCAGCCACTCGGTTCCTCGGCTCATTGCAGTTCTCCCTGGTAAATGGTCCGCACACGGCCGGCATCCAGTTGTTCACAGTCGGTGCCGAGCTTGTTCAGAAGCGCGAAAAAATCGGCGTAGCGTCGGCTGCGGGGCAGGGCCGGTTCGCCCGCCGCGACGGCGGCGAGGAGGGCCTGGCGCAGTTGCTCGACATCGTCTGCGACATAGCTGTCGGCCAGCCCGCAGGCATGCCGCTGTTCACCGCCGGTCAGGCTCCAGATAAAGGGCCGGTCGCGGGAGTCGTATTCGTCGATGCCGGCTTCCTGCTCGATCACCTGCGGGCCATTGAGGCCCAGGCGCGCCTCACGGGTGACAATCAGATGACTGCACAACCCGGCGGCGATGGACATGCCGCCAAAGCAGCCGACCGACCCGGCAATCAGACCGATGACCGGCCGGAATTGACGCAGTTCGACGATCGCTGCCTGGATCTCGGCAATGGCGGCCAGACCGAGGTTGGCTTCCTGCAGGCGCACCCCGCCGGTTTCCAGCAGGAGCACGGCGGCGGTGGGAATGCCGTTGCGGTTGTCTTCGACGGCCAGCTCCAGGGCGCCGGCGATCTTGGCTCCGCCGACTTCGCCCATGCTGCCGCCCTGGAACGCGCCCTCGATGGCCGCCACCAGCAGTGGCTGACCGTCCAGGGTGCCCTTGGCAATGACCACACCGTCATCGGCCTGGGGCACGATGCCCTGGCCTGGCAGCCAGGGCGACATCAGGCGATCGAACGGACCGAGCAATTCGCGGAAGCTGCCGGCATCGAGCAACGCCCGTGCACGCTGGCGTGCATCAAGCTCGACAAAGCTGCGACGGTTCAACAGGCGGGCCAGGTCAGTCATGGGAAATCTCCTCGAAGCCTTGTTCCAGGCGCAGCCGAACGACGCCCGGTGTCGCGCCGAAGTCGTGGATATCGATGTTCATTGCCGGCAGCACCTGCCCGGTGAACAGGCGCTGGAACAACTGCTCCCAGCGCGGCGCGCTGCCGTTGACCGACGTCACCACATTGATCGTCAGCACGCCGTGCACGCCCGGTTCCAGCAGCACTTCAAGATCGCCGGAGCCGACGCAGCCCACCAGGGCACGTCCCGCGCCAGGCTGCCCGGCGGGGAAGGTAAAAGACAGGGTTTCCATGGTCAGAGGCTCCCGACGTTATCAAGGAACAGGCAGGCCGCCAGCAGGTCGGCGGCGCCGCCCGGAGAGGCGTTGAGGGCGAGCAGGCGGGTATCCAGCTCGCGCAGGCGACGGCGTCCGGCCAGGCTGGCGCTGCCACCGGCGTCCAGTACCGCTCGAGCGCCTTGTTGCATGATGTGCAGCCCTTGCGGACCGGCGCGCCAGAGCACGCAGGTATCGTCCAGAGTGGCCATGATTGCCAGCAAGGCGTCGAGGCGCGCGTTCTGTTCTCCCGCGTTGCGGCTGCGGCTGTTCCTGAGTTGCGGCAGGCCGTGGCCGAGCACGGCAGGGAAGCCCGATTGCGCTTCTTCCCGGGCGCCGCGTGCGCCGTAGCGGTGTTTTACCTGAAGGCCGTGGCTGTCCTGTTGCCTGGGTGCAAAACGGTCGTCGATCAGGGCGATACGCCCGGCGCGTGCGGCGACCGCTGCGGCCTCTTCGCCCGACGCGCTCAAGGCGCAGGACGCCACCAGCAGGCCCAGGGCCCAGATCGCGCCACGGTGGGTGTTGACCCCAGCGGTGGTCGCCAGCATCGCGCGCTCACCCTCGCGGCCAATATGGCCGAGCGCCTCGCGCAGCGGCTGGCCGACCTCGCCGATGGCCAGTGCAGCCTCGGCCATTTCCTTGAAGCAGGGCCACAATGACAGGGCCGAGGCGTGCATCAGGCCCAGGTGCAGGTCGTTGTGCGCGCCCGTGCCGCGGCGGTCCACCAGCGCTGGTTTGGGCGACAGGTCGGCCTCGTCGATCAGGGCGTCCACCGCCAGGTCGGCGAGCAACTGGGCCAGTGGCAACGGGACTTGAATCAGTGTCGATGCGTTCATTTACCAGCTCCTGAAGCGTGCGGGCGGCTTGTACAGATCCCCGGACCAGTCGACCAGTTCGGCGATGCTCTTCGCCGCCAGCAGCGAGCGGCTGGCCTGGTTGCGCTGAATGCCCAGGTCTTCCGGCAGGGCGATCAGGCCTTCACGGCGCATGCGCAGGGTCTGCTCTGGATCATGGCGCAGCCCGATAGCGGTAATGCCTGCCACCGCAGCGATCATTGCCTGGCGTTCTTCGAGGGAGCGCGCCTTGTACAGGTAGGCGATGCCTTCCTCGGTGAGCAGGTGGGTGACGTCGTCGCCGTAGATCATCACCGGTGCCAGGGGCATGCCGGCTTTTCTGGCCACGTCCACGGCATCCAGGGTCTCGACGAAGGTGGGTTTGCCGCCTTCCTGGAAGGTCTCGACCATCTGCACCACCAGCTTGCGGCCCCGCTCCAGAAGCGTCACCGGCTCGGTCATATCCAGCCAGGCCGGAGTGACATGCCGGCGACCACGCGGGTCGTGGCCCATGTTCGGCGCACCGCCGAAGCCTGCCAGGCGACCCCGGGTAACCGTCGACGAATGCCCGTCGCCGTCCACCTGCAAGGTGGCGCCGATGAACAGATCCACCGCGTACTGGCCGGCCAGTTGGCACATCATCCGGTTGGAGCGCATCGACCCGTCGTGACCGGTAAAGAACACATCAGGGCGCTGCGCTATGTAGTCCTCCATGCCCAGTTCGGTACCGAAGCAGTGCACGCTTTCGACCCAGCCGGACTCGATCGCGGGGATCAGCGTCGGGTGTGGATTGAGCGTCCAGTTGCGGCAGATCTTGCCCTTCAGGCCGAGGGATTCGCCGTAGGTCGGCAGGATCAGTTCGATGGCGGCAGTGTTGAAGCCGATACCGTGATTGAGGGACTGAACGTTGTGCTTCTCGTAGATCCCGCGAATTGCCATCATCGCCATCAGCACATGCACCGGTTTGATGTGGCGCGGATCGCGGGTGAACAGAGGCTCGATATAGAAGGGCTTGTCGGCGACCACCACAAAATCGACCCAGGATGCCGGGATATCGACGCGCGGCAAGTCACGGACATCGTCCACCAGTTGATTGACCTGAACGATGACAATGCCATTGCTGAACGCGGTCGGCTCGACCAGGGCCGGGGTGTCCTCGGTGCTCGGGCCGGTATAGATGTTGCCCTCACGGTCGGCCATGAACCCGGCCACCAACGCGACGTTGGGAATCAGGTCGACCAGCAGGCGCGAGTAGAGCTCGATATAGGTGTGGATGGCGCCGACTTCCAGGCGTCCGTCTTCGAGCAACTGACTGATGCGCAGGCTTTGTGGCCCTGCGAAAGAGAAGTCGAGCTTGCGTGCAATGCCCTGTTCGAACAGATCCAGGTGCTCGGCGCGGCTGACGCTGGGCATGATCATGTGCAGGTCATGCAGCTTGCCGGGGTCCGCCTTGGCAAGTGAGCGGGAGAGGAAATCCGCCTGCTTCTGGTTATTGCCTTCGAGCACCACACGATCGCCAGAGGCAATCAGCAGTTCGAGGGCTTCCACGATTCGTTCGCTGGGTATCACCGCGCCGTCTGCCAGATGGCGTACCTGATCGAGCCTGCGCTGCTTTTCGGCACGCCGACGCGACCATTGCGGTGGGGGGGAGGGGCTTATTGTCATTGTGTTGCTCCACGGGTCCGCTTACGTGGAGTCAAATTAGGTGGCAAGGCCGGGTGTATCAATCAAGCTGCAATGCTGATTATTACTCTAAGGTTAACTATTCAAGGCTAGCTTCGTAGTCCTGCCGGTCCCCCGCTGACCCCGCAGGGCCGATCCGTCAGTCATGCTCAAGCTGGACGTACTCCAGCATTTTCTGACTTCCATCCAGAATGTCGCTGCAGATTGCTTCCCGCGCGGCAGCGCCATCCTTTTTCTTCAGCGCCGAAAGCACATCCCAGTGATGATCGATTGCCATACGCTCGTTGAAGCTCCCGTAGGCACTGGCAATCAAGGGTCCCGTTCGCATCCACAGGCCATCCAGGATGCCGGACAGCACTGGCATGTCCGCGATCTGCGTCAGGGCGTAGTGAAACTCATGATTGTGGGTGAGCGCTGAGGCCAGATTGTTGTCCTGGATTGCCGCGAGATTACTTTGAATACAGGTTTCCAACTGCTCCAGCTGCTGCGGCGTCACACGTGCCGCCGCAGTCTCTGCCGCCAGTCCTTCCAGCGACAGGCGGATGCTTCGAATCTCCAGATATTGCCTGGAGGTCAGCATTGGGACCCGTATGTCTCTCGGGGTCTTGAGAATCAAAGCCTGTTCTTTGGCGAGCTGCAGGATCGCGTCGCGGACAGGCGTGACACTGGTGCCCAGTTGCTCGGCCAGATCGCGAATGCGCAATCTGTCATTGGGTTTGAAGCGACCAGTGATCAGAGCCTCTCGCAGCAGGCCATAGATACCGCTGCCCAGATAGGAGTGCTTCAGATTCTCGATGGGGTAATTCATTGCTTACTCGTGTGCGACACGTGCCCGAATGGGGTGGGAGACCTTCCCGGACAGAGTATCGGATAACTCAAACATGTTGCCCACCATTCACGTGTATCTCGGCGCCATTCACATAAGAGGCGCCATGGGTGCACAGGAAGTGAATCAGGGCCGCGACTTCTTCCGGTTTGCCCATCCGTTTCATCGGGATGGATCGCTCGACGATAAGCTCTGTGCCGGCAGACAGGATCGAGGTGTCAATCTCCCCTGGCGCGATAGCGTTCACCCGGACGCCGTGAGCGCCGAAGTCATGGGCCATTTCCCGCGTCAGCGCTGACAGCGCAGCCTTTGAGCAGGCGTACGCGACGCCTGCGAAAGGGTGGACGCGGGAACCGGCGATGGAGGTGACATTGATCACCGAGCCTTTCGCCGCTTTCAACTCTGCGAAAAGGCCCTGAGCCAGCAGGGCCGTCGAGAACAGGTTGACGTTGAACACATTCAGCCAGGTGGCGTAGTCGGACTCCAGAACGCCAAGGCGTTCGCCATTCGCGCCTTTTGGAGAGATCCCCGCATTGTTGACTAGCGCATCCAGTCTGCCGCCGAGCTTCTCGCGAATCTCGGGAAGCATTCTCTGGACGTCTTCAACACTCCCCAAATCGAGATGAATGTGATTTGCCAGACCCTCCGCCCAGGGACAACCTTCGCCCAGGTCCTGTCTGGAGGCTGTGAACACCCGCCATCCCGCAGCATTGAAATGCTTCACGGTGGCGTGGCCAATACCGCGGCTTGCGCCGGTGAGAAGCAAGGTACGTTGGTCGGTCATGGTGCGATCCCTTTGGCTGGTAGGGCCAAGCGTAGCTTAAAAATATGATGCATCATATTTTTATTGTGGTTTAATGGCTCGCCCCTATAGCCGGGGGAGACGTATTTCCATCAATAAGGAAGCGTCTTGCTCGACCTGTTGCTGCCACTACAAAAAAACTGCCATCCCTTGATGCTGCCCACGACCCCGTAGCTCACCTGGAGAGACGCATGAACATAAAAATCGCAGCTGTACTGGTGCTTGGAGCACTCGCAGGACCGTTGAACGCCGCTGAAAAACTCACCGTGGTTTCGTTTGGTGGCAACAACCGCCAAGCCCAGGAAAAAACCTTCTATCAACCCTTCACCGCGAAAAACGGCGTGAGCATCACGGCGGATGACTACAACGGTGAGATGGCAAAAATCAAAGTGATGGCCGACACCGGCACAACCACTTGGGATGTCATTGAGGTTGAATCACCGGAGCTTATTCGCGGCTGTAGTGAGGGACTGTTCGAGCCTTTGGACTGGGATCGAATTGGAAAGAAAGAAGACTTCATACCGGCGGCAGTCAGTGACTGTGGCGTGGGCATTTTCATCTGGTCGACCGTACTGACGTACGATCCCAAGAAAGTTGCCTCTGTCCCGCAGAGTTGGGCTGATTTTTGGGATGTGAAGAAAATTCCAGGGAAGCGTGGCCTGCGGCGCGGCGCTAAATTCACCATGGAGTTCGCCCTGCTTGCCGATGGAGTTGCCAACCAGGATCTGTACAAAGTGCTTGGCACTGAAGAGGGTATCAAGCGCGCGTTCAAGAAGCTGGATGAGATCAAATCCAACATTCAATGGTGGGATTCCGGAGCCCAGCCCTTGCAGTGGCTGGCGGCTGGCGATGTGGTCATGACGTCGGCCTATAACGGTCGCGTTACCTCTGCACAGGACGAAGGCCAGTCGTTCGCAATGCAATGGAACGGAAGCCTCTACGACCTCGACCACTGGGCGATTGTCAAAGGCACCAAGAAAAAGGAACTGGCAGAGCACTTCATCGCCTTTGCCAGCCAGCCGGTTCAGCAGAAAAACTTCGTCGAAGCGATTCCCTATGGTCCCAGCAACAAAAATGCGATGGACCTGGTGGACAAGAAGATTGGTGAAAAGCTTCCAACGGCTCCCGACAATCTGAAGAATGCCCGTGCGACCGACGCGGAGTTCTGGATTGATCACGGTGAAGACCTGGAAGAGCGTTTCAACGCTTGGGTTAATAAGTGATTGATGGCGCCTGCTTGTTTGGGGGCGCCAATTGTGAGTCGGATGAGGGTGTGAGTTATGCCGCTTGAGAATTTATCTATTGATGACAGCTTGCTGGAAATCGCTCCTGCTCACGTTAGCGATGCGCAGGCGTGCGAACTACTCGAGCGACATTATGGTTTAAGCGGCAGACTCGAAAAGTTGGGCGGCGAGCGCGACCTGAATTTCCGCGTAATGCTCGACGATGGCTCTTCCCGCCTGTTCAAGCTTTCTCACCCGCTTGAGAGTCCCGACGTCGTCGACTTCCATAATCAGGCAATGAGACGGATTGAGCTGCGCGATCCCGAGCTGCCGGTTCAGCGGGTGCAGCGGTCGTTAACCGGCGAGTACGCCAACGCCGTTGAGGTGGATGGCCAGCGCATGCTGGCCCGTCTCCTGTCCTTCGTGGATGGCATCCCGCTTCACAAGGTAGAGAGCACGACCACGGCGTTCAGAAAGGTGATTGGGCAGTCCCTTGCCCGGCTCGATCTGGCGCTGGGGGGCTTCAATCACCCCGCGGCCGGGCATGCTTTGCTGTGGGATATGCAACATGCCGAGCATCTTCGACCGCTGCTGGTTCACATCGAGGACCAGGAAGGGCGAAGCATCGTTGAACGAAGTCTCGATCAATTTGAGACGCTCGTGTTGCCAAGGCTATCTCGCCTTCGCAAGCAGGTTATTCACAATGACATGAACCCGCACAACATTATTGTCGATGCCGAGAACCCCGATATCCTGCGAAATATCCTGGATTTCGGCGACATGGTTTACGCGCCGCTCGTTAATGAAATCGCCGTCGCTGCTTCTTATCACCTGGGCCAACGAGGTGATGTTCTTGATCCCGCCCTTGATGTGATCGCCTCGTATCATCAGCTTAATCCACTGACCGATGAAGAGTTGACGCTACTTCCCGAGCTGCTGAGCACGCGTCTGGCGTTGGCGCTCTGCATCAATTCGTGGCGTGCTCAATTGCACCCTGATAACCGTGCGTATATTCACCGCAACTCTCAGCGTGCATGGGCGAATATAAAAGCGATGTCGGCGCTCTCTCGATCAGAAATTGAAGATCGAATTTCTTTGGCATGTGTCCGGACGATTAAAGTATGAGCATGATCAATGGATTTACTTCAGAAGATGCAACCCGACTGTCAGAAACCGAACGGCGCCTCATTGAGCGCAGAGAGCGCTTGCTAGGTCCGGCCTATCGTCTGTTCTACGAGCGGCCGCTGCACACCGTTCGCGGCGAAGGTGTCTGGCTCTTCGATGAACAAGGGCGTCGATACCTCGATGCCTACAACAACGTTGCCTCCATCGGTCACTGCCACCCGCAGGTAGTGGAGGCCATGTACCGCCAGTCCCTGCAACTCAACACCCATACCCGTTACCTGCAGGAAGGCATTCTCGATTATGCCGAGCAACTGCTGGGGACCTTCTCCGATGATCTGGATCGGGTCATGTTCACCTGCACGGGCAGCGAAGCGAATGACCTCGCACTTCGCATCGCCAGACAGTTCACCGGTGGTACCGGCGTCATCATCACCCAGTTTGCCTATCACGGTGTGACGGGGGATATCGCGGAACTCTCGCCATCGCTTGGACCTTGCATCGTGTTGCCCGAGCATGTGCGCACAGTACGTGCGCCAGATGCATACCGTCTGGGTGCAGAAAATGTTGCCTCGATATTCGCCGCAGATGTGCGAGCTGCGATCGATGACATGAAAAAACACGGCATCCGACCGGCCGCAATCATGCTTGATGGCATCTTCTCCAGCGACGGCGTTCTGACAGGGCCCGAGGGCTTTCTTGCCGAGGGCATTGCATTGGCCCAAGCCGAAGGCATGCTGTACATCGCCGACGAAGTACAGCCTGGATTTGCTCGTACCGGCCTGAATATGTGGGGCTTCACTCGACATGATGTGCGGCCTGATATCGTCACGCTTGGCAAACCAATGGGTAATGGTCAGCCCATTGCCGGTATCGTCGGGCGATCCGAAGTGGTCGATCACTTCGGCAAGAACATGCGGTATTTCAATACATTCGGAGGTAACCCGGTGTCGTGTGCCGCCGGCAAGGCGGTATTGGATGTCATCCAGCAGGATCAGTTGCAGCAGCGCTCGCATGACATCGGCAAGTACTTGCTGGAGAGGCTGACCAGGCTTTCGGCGCGGCACGAGATTATCGGCGATGTCAGAGGAGCCGGACTCTTTATCGGTATAGAGCTTGTCACCGACCGCAGCAACAAAAGACCGGCAGCCGAGCAGGCTCGGCGGGTTGTGAACCACATGCGCGAAAACGGCGTGCTGATCAGCGCAGCCGGGCCGCTTGAAAACGTCCTCAAGGTTCGACCGCTTTTGACGTTTACGACGGAGCATGCGGACATACTCATCGAGGCGGTCGACTCGGCAATGCAGTGCGCTGCTCGTTGAGGCAACCTGTCAGATGTGCCGACACGGCCAGTGTCGGCGCGCCCATAACCTCCCCAGCATCGCCCCGCAATCGCCATTGCCGAAAGGCGCTCAGATTCGCTCAGAAACCCAATGCTGACAAAAAGCCATCGCGCTGCCTATTTTGGCGCCGCACGGGGCACTGCCCCCCTTTATCAAGGAGATGGCAATGAAGCACCTGCATTTCGATCTGCGGCATGTCGAGCGCACGGAAACGCTGGAGGTTCGTGTTGGCAGCGCGCGCTATCCACTCAGTCTCCATAGCGAGCAGAGTCTCGAATCCGCCGGGGTGACCCACGGGGCGCTGTCGCTGTTGCCGAGCAAGCACCAGCAGCGCTTCAGCCACTTCGCGGTAGTCGACAAGGCCCATTTCAGCGACGCCGATTCGCGTTACCTGCAGGTGGTCATTCCCGAGCGCGAGGGCGTGCATTTACCCCAAGTGGTGGCGATGTGCGTGATCATCCCCGAGGATCATCTGCGGGTGTTCTGGCAAGAGCGTCTGGAGCGCTATCAGCACCCCCTGGAGCAGGTGCGGGCGTTTCATCGGCATACCGTTGTGCGCAAGCCCAAGGTTCATTGCGCGCGCCTGGCCCACCTGGGGCTGCGTTCGCTGCCAGACGGGCAATCGGCGCGCCTGGACGCCCTGGTCCAGGCCCAGACCCTGGTCACGCCGCTGGATACTGCGGCCGCCCTGGTGTCGTATCACCCAGGCCTGGCCAGTATTCAGCCCAGCACCAGCGTGATCGTGCTCAACGACCATATTCTGCCCAGCCCGGAGGTCGATCCGGAGCAGTACAACCGCATGCAATTGCTGGCGGCGCAGATTGGCCGCCTCGGCCAGGACTGGTCGCCGATCGAGGCGTGCCGGGATGCCGACGGCAATGCGCTGGTGGCCGAGTACGATCTCCCCGGTCAGATCGAGGCCGGTCAAGCGCTGTATACCTATGGCGTGCACGACGACCTCGAAGGCCATCTGGGGGCCAGCGTGGCAGGGGCCAACCGCTCGGCGGCTGACGACCTGCGGCTGATGAGCAAGACCTGGACAGCGAGCAGCGGCACGACCTTCGCCGACAGAGAGCGCACGGCCGATGACGCTGAAGCGAGCGGGGCCGGAGAGGCCCGCTACAAATGGACGGTCAACGAGCGCACGGTGCATCACGGCATCCTGGTCGACGCGGGGTCGATCGATATCGACCACGACAGCCTGTTGTCGATCGATGTCAGCAACAGCTACCTGCGCACCCTGATCGCCGGCTATCAGTTGCTCGACGCCAGCGGCCAGCCCTTGGGCGGCAAGGTGCGCCTGCATTCGGTATCGGCAACCAACTCGATCCTGGGCATTCCCTACGCGACGCAGCCGAGCACGCTGGACATTCCCATGGGCAGCGCCTCCGCCGTGCGCCTGTATTTCGCCAGCCTCGGGGTCAGTGACTGGGACGACGACTTCAGCACCAGTGGTGCCTTGCTGACCGGGCTCTGGCAATACGGCGTGCCGACCGTGCTGCTGGCCTGCGGCAGTTACATTACCGGCCATAAGGAATTCAACCGGATCGTCAACGACCGACAGCTCACCGCGGCCGCCATTGCCATCGGCCTGCCCATGCTCGGCGGCGGCGTTGCTACGGCCTCCGCTGTATTCAGTACCCGCACGGTCATGGACAAGTGCGCCAATATCATCGTCGGCCTGATCCTGAAAAAAGGTATGGAAGCCCTCGGCAAGTGGCTGGCCACACGCTGCGCGACCGGCACCCTGGGCTCGTTCCTGGGGCCGGTGGGCTGGGTGTTCCGTACCGCCGCGACGCTGATGAGCATCGAGCAAATGGCCGTGACCACGGGCGAAGTGCTGTCATCGCCGTCCTGCGTCAAGGTCACGGTGTCGCGGGCGATCGACGTGACGCTGAGCCTGAATCCGGACCCGGCCCATGGCGAGGCCGGCAATCCGCGCACCGCAGTGTGGCCGGCAGTGGCCAGCAATTACGTCGCCTATCTCGAATACCAGGGCGGCACCAATCACCGGCTGACCGGCAGCATGCCGAAGATCACCAGCGGCACTCCCGTGACGCTGCGCTTCGACGATGTGCCGGCGGGCGGCCAGTTCCGCGTGCTGTTCGGCCTGTACAGCGACAATGGCTGGCTGGCCGGCTCCTGGCAGAGCGACTGGATGACCGCGCAGGCCAACCACGGCACCACCCTGGAACTGGGCGCGCACACCATCGTCGAGCAACTGGTCCCGCTGAGTCCGGATACCCAGTACGTGTTCAAGGAGCGTATCGCTGTCGAACAGGGGCGCTATGTCTGGCAAGCGGGTGCGCCACCACAAGCCACCCATGCATCACTGGCCTGTGGTAATGGCGGCACGCTGTGCGAGCTGGTGGACATCAGCCTGAACACCAGCGCCTACCAGATCGGCTACGCCTGGCGAGCCTCGGGCCAGCATTTGCCGACGGATTCGGCCACTGCACCCAAGTCCGATGGGCAGCAGTACGTGTTGCAGAACCTGTCGGTACTGGCTGACCCGCAGTCACGCCTGATCGTTTCTGATATCGGCCTGAGCAACCGGCCCGGTCTCGCCTGGTCGCAGGCGAACAACCAGCATGAGTGGATCGAGCAGGACAATTTCATCCTCGACCCGCGCGGCAGCGCCATGCACTTGCGCAAGGTCACCCTGGGCAGCGACGCACCGACCTTCGGCTTGGGGGCGCCGGGCCTGCAAAGCTGGGGACAGTTTCCGCTGAACACCCTCGACGCCCTGGCCATCCACCCTGACGGTATCGTCCTGGCCGCGTCGTGGAAGGACAGCAAGCTGATGTTCCTGCCGTTGCCCGCGCAAGGTTCGCCCGACAGTGAGGCACCGATGGCAATGATGGTGGCCGGGGAGGGAATCCGTCAGGGGCTGCTGCGCGGACCAAAAGCCATTTCGGTGATGCCGGACGGGAGGATTCTGGTGCTGGAGAGCGAGAACCAGCGGGTCCAGGCGTTCGACACCAAGGGCAATGCGGTACCGGGTTTCACCCCGTTCCAGCCATTGCTGTCGATCGACAGCGAAGCCATTGCCGCAGCGCTCAACGACGGTGTCGTGCCGGAGGCCTTCATCCAGGCCCTGATCGATCAGGAGCAAGGCTATCTGTTTGCCCTTTCGACCAGTTTCGTCAAGCAACTGGACGGGGCGTCGTTCGCGGCCGAGGACGATCCGTTGCTCAAGGCCTTGAGCCTGCAGGGTGTGGTTCTTGCCTACGACCCGCAAGAGATGGGCGATCCGGTGTCCAGCGCGCAGATCCGCGTGGTCGAGCCGGGCCATGAATGGACCCTCGACGACCCGCGCGGATCGAGCTGGCAAGTGCGGCTGCGCCATGGGGTGCTGGCGGTGTACCAGCGTCCGTGCCGGGCGCGGGTCGAGGTCATCGCGTCGGGCAGCGAATGGCACATTCTCGATGGCAGCACCGGTCAGGCCTGGAGACTCCGGCCGTCGACGGCGCAACCCCGGCAGTCTTTGGTGTACTGGTCGCTTTCCTGCTTCCCGCTGCGAGGCGCTCGCGGCCTGAAGGTGACTTACCTGGACATGGCGGTCGAGGCGCGCGGCTACATCTACGTGTTGTCGTACACCGGTGATGGCAGCAAGGCCAGTGATTACCTGCTGGATATCCATGCCCCGGACGGCAGCTTCCTGTCCCGCTCGCCCGACCCGTCGCTGTCCCGTACGCCGCATAACGTGGTTGCCGGGAAGCTGGCCGTGGATCTCTGGCGCAATGTCTACGGGCTGATGTTCGAGACCTTGAAATCACCGTCCGGCACCACCCAGCCCGGCATCGGCCACTGGATGCCAACGCCGCCGCTGTTCTCCATGCCGGTCAGCCTGCAACCGCGACTCAACGAGCACAACATCGGCGAAGTGAAGGTCCAGTTCGACAAACACGGGATCGGCCTGACGCCCAATGCCTTTATCGACGTCATCGACCCGAACGGCGCCTGGAGTGTCAAGGACGTCACGGCGACACACCACATCTATCGCGTTGCCGACAGCATTCTTGTCTATGCGGTCCAGGCCTGAGTTCACAGAGGATTCATCATGCAGACACTGACCATCGCCATCGGCCAGGCCGGTATCGATTTCTTTTGCCGGCAATTCCTGTCCCCCCGATTGCAGGACCTGATCCGTTCGATGCCGGTCCCGGACCGGCTGATCGACGTCGGCAGTTTTCACGGTTCCGGTTCGGGAATGGGTACCGACTACTCCAATGTCAAAGTGGCGCTGAGCGCGGGCCACCTGCAGGGCTTCAGCCCGGTGTATCGCTCGGTCACCCAGCTGGCTTCCGGCAACCCGACGGGCAGCGAATTCAACCTCGAGTTCGCCGCTTCCGCATTCACCGCGCAGTACCAGTGGCACGAAACCGGAAAGTCCAAGGAGTGCATTCAGAACATGTCGGGGACGGTGTCGTGCCAGTCCCGCAACATCGACCGCACCTATGACTACGCGCCGGGCTTTTCCGGATTGCAGGTCCAGGTGATCGCAGCCTTCCAGTTCGACGCCACGAGCCAGACCTATAACGTGGTCGAGCGCCGCTCCGTGGCGACGCCGGGAGAGGTCAGCGCGAATATTCCGTCGAGCAGCGTGGTGCGCAACGAGATTCAGGGCTGCAGCACCACCGAAGTGAGCGCCAGCACCCGCGAAGCGGTGTCCCAACTCGATTTCTCGGCCCTGATCAACCAGATCATGCCGGCGTCGCTGCGCAGCATTCCGTCCAGCGGCAATCTGGGCCACGACATTCTGTTCGAATTCGGCCTCGGCGAATCCGGCCTGGGCTTCGACACGACGGCGGGGCGCAACGGTTTCAAGATCGGCGTCACCGGACGGGTGCGCTACAAGGGCGAGGCTTATCCGGTGCCCGCACCCGCGCCGTTGGGCCTGCCGCCGATTCCGGAGGCGAGTGACCCGAATTATCTGCAGACCTACGTGTCGAGCTACAGCATCAATGGCTTGCAATGGGCCTGTTTCAAGGCTGGGCTTCTGCACACCACTGCGACCACGGGCAATATCCCCAATCCCGATGCCTTGCGCTGCGCCACCTATGCCTCGGCCGTCGAGGCGCTGAGCGAGTACGACGACACCGACATGTACGCCGAAATCGTCTCGGCAGAGGCACCCACGACAGCGTTCCAGAGCGTCTGGGAAATGACCGATGCGGTGCTGGTGCGCGTCGCGACCATCCCGGGCATCACCGCGGTCATGCCCGCCGTGTCGAAGTTGCGCGGCCACTCCTACCTTGAACAGGCGGAGCTGGAAAAAGCGCTGGCCGCAAGGCAAGTGAGCCCGGCGTTGATCGCCGAGGTGGTCAACTGTGCCCGTCAAAGCGGCATGGTCATGCGCCAGAAACTGCACTTCACGGTGTTCCTCGATACCGGTGCGGCGACACTGCCCAAGATCGAGTTCTCGGTCAGCCGCACCGATTTTCTCACCAACCTGCGCCTGGGCCTCGCCCCGGCTTCGACGGCGCAGATCCTGAAGTTCGATTACCAGAAGAACAGCTCGACAACGACGTTCCTCAGCAGCACCGTCCCGGACTTTGCCGACGAAGTCGGCAGCCAGTTCGGCAGCATCCTCTGGACGGTGGTGGAGAGCCAATACGATGACTGCCTGCGCAGGATGGGAGCGGAAGGCGTGCCGTTGCCGATGATGCAGATGTTCCATTTCGTCTTCGAGGAGGCAGAGGTCAGCATTCAGCAGGACTTCGTCTCGATCAAGGCCAAGGTGCATTTGTGAGGGCGGGGACGTTGGGCGAGTTTATGGGCAAGTTCACCTTCCACGCGGGGGCGACCTGCCTGGCAACCCTTGGGCTTCAGGATGGCGAGCAGGAGTATCGCTGGTTCCCGGCAATGGTCGCGCGCGGCGACATTGCGCAGCCCGGGCTTGCCAGTGTTTATCGCTCGGCCGACGGCAGCTTTCGCTTGCGTCTCGACGATCGCTGGATAGGTTTCGCGCCCGTGGCGGGTTGCCTGACCTTGAACAGTGAGGTGGCGGACGCCGCAACCCTGCGCCTGGTCGGCGAGCCGTTGGGGCAGGGCTGGGAAGTGCAGGTCGGGGAGGCCTGGAAACCCGTAGTGTTCTACCCGCAAACGGCACAGGCGATCCTCACCACCAACCGTGGCAAGAGCGCCGTGTCGGGCTTCGAGCCGGTTATCGTCACGCCATCGCTGGCCGCGTTGGTGGCCAGCGGACAGGGCCGTGGCGTGGATCTCACCGACGTGGTGCTGGATGGCGCAAGTGTGGTGGGCGTGGACTTCACCGGCGCGCGCTTTACCGGTGCCAGCCTGCAGGGCGCGGACCTGTCCAATTGCCTGCTGAGCGAGGCCGATCTGCGCGACACCCGGCTCAACGGGGTGTTTTTCGACGGCGCATTGCTGGATCACGCGAACCTGTCCGGCGCGACCCTTGGCGCACCTGGCTGGGGTGCGCCACGCAGTGCCCGGGGGATCGACCTGAGTTTTTGCCAAGCCCGGGGTGCGATCCTCGGCAGCCCGTCGGCCCGCCTCGACTGCACCCACGCCAACTTCAGCGCCGGCGATTTCAGCCACGCCGACCTGAGCGGCCTGCAACTCACCGGGGCGCTGCTGACCGATGCTCGCCTGGAGAGCTGTTGGCTGGAGGGCGCGGTGCTGGACGGCGCCGACCTGCGCAATGTCTTCGCGTTGCGGGCGAGCCTGCGCAAGTGCTCGCTGAAGAACATCCTGGGCAGCAATGCCAACTTCACCGAGGCGGACTTTTCCGCTGCCGACCTGAGCCAGGCGCGGCTGGATGCCAAGTTTCATCAGGCGGGCCCTGCGCCCGGTGGCACTGAGCCGCCCTTGCGTCCGGCAGTCTTGCACCGGGCCACCTGCATCGACACCCGCGCGTCTGGCGCGCACCTCGCCGGTGCCGACCTGCGTGGCGTGCAATGGTGTGGCGCCGGGGCAACCCTCGATCACGCCGATCTGGAAGGGGCAGTGCTGGCCGGCAGCCTGCTGGTGTCACTGGATCTGTCCCAGGCGTTTCTGAGCGGTGCCGATCTGAGCGACAGCGTGCTGGTGGATGCACGGATCGCCGGTTGTAGCGTTCGCGCCGATGGCTCTGCGCGCGCGCTTTCCCTGGCGGGCGCGCAGATCCAGGGCGTTGATTTCAGCGATAGCGTCCTTGACGGTGCGCTGTTGCTCGGCGCCGGTGTTGCGCTGGCGCAGGGGGTGCCGTTGTTCCGCTTGCCGTCAGTGGCGTGGGAATACCTCACGCCCGAAGGCATTGCCGGGTTGGCGCCCTTGTTCGCCCGAGCGGGTTACCCACTGGGGGACGCCCCCATCCTCGACATGGACCGCCAGTGGCGGCTCGACAATGACCGTGACCCCGACCTGAGCCATCCCCGGGTTTACTCGGTGCGGCGGGTTCGCGGGCAACTGGAGGTGTTTGATGCGTCGGGGGCGCTGGGGCATCTCTTCACCTTGCCGGGGTGGGCGTCCTTCGGCCTGGACGGCGTGCACCCCGATGCCTCGTTGATCACCGGGTTCGAGATGGCCGGCTATGGGCTTTCCGCCAGCGCCAACATCGACCAGGTCGAAGACCCGCGACTGCGCCCGGCGGCGGACGCGGGCATTGTCGGCGCGTTCGGCTATGCCTCGTTTCGCCTTGCCCGCCGCGAACAGGGCGTGCAGGTGTTCGGCATGGCGCCCTTGCTGATGCGTGACTGGCCCGCCTATCCCGCCGGCGTGGCGTTCAAGGCGACCGCCAATCTGGCCGCCGCGATGTCGCCGGACAGCCTTGGTCCGGCGGGCTATCCGCGGCGCGCACTGACCCCCGACAGCCTCGACGCCGAGGAGTTTTTTACCGCGCACTGAGGGCCGGTTGCGGCAGTTCCAGGCAGAAACAGATCGGATGCTGTTGCCCCCTGCTTTCCAGCACCAGGCTACCGCCATGCAGTTCGGCGATACGCTTGACCAGGTACAGGCCCAGCCCGGTCCCCGACAGATGCTGGGCCTGGGTGCCGCGAACGTATTTGTGGAAGAGCAGGGGGGCCTGCTCGGCGGGAATTTCCTCGCCTTCGTTGGTGACCCGGATACGCACGCCGCTCGAGCTGTCCTCGACCTCGAGCAGGATGCTGGCGTCGCTCGGGGCATGGCGGTCGGCGTTGGCCAGCAGGTTGCGCAAGGCCACGCGCAGCAGGCCGAAGTCGCACTCCAGCAGCGTGCGCGCGCTGCGCAGGTCAAGCGCGACACGGCCGGACGGGAAGTCATCGAGGCAGCCTTCGAGCAGCGCGTTCAGGTCATGTCCGGCGCAGCGCGGTTCGCTCGCCCGTTCCGCAACGCGGTCATGCTGAAGATAGTCATCCACCAGTGACAGCAGGCGCCTGGACGCCTGATGGATATTGCGGCAGCGCTGCTCGTTGCGCTCGGGTGCCGTCGCCAGGTTGCGCAGCATCTGCTGGGCCGAGGTGCCGATGATCGCCAGCGGCGTGCGGAATTCATGAGACACCATGGCCACGAAGTCGCGCTGTTCTTCGCGCATCCGCTGTTCCTGCTGCAGCGCCTGACGCAGCTCGCGGGTGCGGCTGTCGATTTCCTTTTCCAGCCTGGCGTTCTGGCTGCGGATCAGGGCATTCACCGCCTCTTCGGCGTGGCGGGTCTGCGCCTTCAGCCAGCGGTAATGGCGGATGATCCGCAGGCTCATCAGCAGCATGTGCAGGAGCGCGCCGATGGCCACGGCGTTGTCCGTGAAAAAGCTCGCCGGCAGCAGGCCGAGGTTGCGCAGGAAGCTGATGCCGATCCCCAGGTAGTAGATGCCGAACAGCAGCAGGAAGTAGCGGGCTGGACGATGGCCCTTGTACATCAGCCAGAGCGCCAGGCCGATGAACAGCACGATGCTGGCCAGCACGGTGACCTGATGCAGGGGCGCGCCGATTTGGTAATGCCCGGCGAGTACCGCGAGCGCCGAGGCCGTGCCGATAATCAGGCTGGCGGCGATCAGACCGCGTTGCAGTCGCGGATAACCGGGCGCCTGCAATTGGCGCAGGGTGAAAATCACCCCTATCGGCAGGCTCAGGCCGAGGGCGCAACCCAGCAGGGTGTCGCTGAACGCCATCGGCAGGGCGAGCAACTGCTGGGGCAGGCCGAGGGTCAGCAGCTCGATCAGCACGGCAATGCTGACATAGGCCAGGTACCAGCCGCTCTCCGGCGCCTGGGTCATGCGCCAGAACACGCTATGGAACAGGATCAGCACCAGGCAGATGCCGAAGTACAGGCCGTAGCCCAGGTATTCCATGGATAGGTCCCGGGCGAACCGCTCGCCGGAGACAAGGCGCAGGCTGACCGACAGGGCGTTCTTGCTTTCCAGGCGCAGCAGCAGGACCTGCGGTTGTCCAGGGTCAAGGTTCAGGGCGAACACCGGCGAGCGATAATCCACGGCCCAGTGCTGGCGGCCCATGGCTTCGCCGCTGCGAATCGGCTGGGACGTGTTGCGAACATCGAACAGGGTGGCCTGGTCGAGCAGGGCATTGCTCAGCATCAGCAGCCACTGGCGCGGCGCTGACGGGCCGGTCTGCACCTGCAGGCGCAACCAGACCGCGCCGGGCACGAAGCCCGCGCTCAGGGAGCCGGGCAGTGGTTGCCAGGCGTTCGAGGTCAGTGCGGCGTTGGCATCCATCTGCGCCGCAGGGTCATCCAGGCGTTCGACCACCAGGCGTGCGTCGGCGGGCAACAGCGTGGCTGCCGGGGCATGCAAGGCGACAAGAAGCAGGCAGAACAGCCAAAGCAGCGATCGACACATGGGACAGTCATCAGCAGGGAAGGGGGCGGGCGCTTGCTTGCAGCGCCGGGCTCAATCGTTGATCCGGGCCGCCGCGTAGAAGCAGTAGCCGTTGTTGCGCAAGGTTTTCAGCGGCAGTTCCAGGCCAGTCGCCTCCTGCACATTGCGGCGCAGGCGACGAATCTGGGTGTCCAGGCGCCGCTGATCATAGCTGAACCAATCCTCGCCCAGTGCCTCGACAATCTGGCGCCGGCAGACATCGGCGCCGGCGCTCGCCATCAAGCGCTGCAGCACCAGGCTGTCCTGATGCGACAGGCGCGTGACCGCTCGGTTGGGCGCCCGCAGTTCCCGCGCGCGGCTGTCCAGGTGCCAGGCGGCAGGCAGGGGTGGCAGGTCCAGGCGGCGGGCCAGGGCCTGCAGCACGGCGGCGAGTTCTTCCAGGTCGCAGCCCTTGGCGAGGTAATGGTCGGCCCCCAGGCGAAACCCTTCGACCTTCTGCACGGTGGTACTGCGGGCGGTGAAGGCGACGATGCCGAGCGGATTGCCTTGCTCGCGCAGGGCCTGGATCAGCTCCAGGCCGTCGCCATCCGGCAAATTCAGATCGAGCACCGCCAGGCGGTGGCGACCCGGCTCGAAAGCCAGGGCGAAACCGGCCAGGTCGTGGACAAGGGTCACGTCGTAGCCGCAGTCACCGAGGAACTCGTGGAGTTCTCCGGCCATTACGGGCTCGTCTTCAAGGAGGATCAAATCGGGCATTTCGGGGCGGTACCAGCGGTTCCGGGCAGGTGCCGAGTCTAGTGTGGTCACTGAGAAATAACGACCCTGATTCGCGGCGCTTTTGTCTTGACCTCACCGCGCACGAACCAGAAGATGCCTCCCTTCCAACGGTGCAGCCGGAGCTCGCATGCAGGCCAAAAGTGATTATTTTCGTGTTGACCCCGAGGTGCTCGAGGGCAAGACGCTGACTGACTTGACTGGCATCCAGCCCCTGCCGCTGCAGTGTGTCGGGCTCGACTTGAGTGGTGAGGATCTGGCCAGAGCCAACCTGGAAGGCGCGCTGTTTGAACGGTGTATTTTAACCGGCGCCGATTTCACCGCCGCCAACGTGATGGGGACCCAGTGGGTCAGTTGCCGGGCGGCGGAAGTCAATTTTCGCTCTGCGGTGCTCACCGATGCCAGCTTTGAACGGTGCGACCTGAACAACAGCAAGTGGCAACGCAGCAAGCTGGCCCACGTGCGCTTTGAAGGCTGCAAGCTCACCGGCGGCAACTTTGGCGATCTGGCCTCTTCACTGGGCCTGAGCTTCTCTGATTGCCGGTTGAACAGCGCGATGCTCTCGGGGATCTCCTTTTACAAGTCCGAGTTGCACAACATCGATTTCAGCGAAGCCGACCTGACCTACTGCGACTTCCGCAAGGCGGTGTTTGTCGAGGGCGGCAGTCTGTCGATGGCGCGGGTCAATAACGCACGCTTCGATGACGCCGATCTGCGCGAGGCAAGTTTGCAAGGGCTGCGCTTGGTCGACGCCAAATTGTTCAAGGGCGCGATCATTTCGCGAAGCCAGGCCGGGATGTTGCTGGCCGGGTTGGGGTTGACGGTGCTCTGATCGACGGGGGATGGGGTCTCGAGCCGCGGGCCGGCATCACGACGAAGGGTTACATCTGATCATGTTCGCCCTCGCGCCGATGTATGCGCCGGACGCCATACCGAGCAGCATGATGAACCCATGGGTCAAAAGGGGATGACCACGTTGTTAGCTGTGGTCTGTCCCGTCTGCGGCACTTTTTTGCGACCCGAAGCGGTCGGTGGCGACCGTTAGAAACCGGGGCGCCACAACCTCATCATTTGCCAGGAGACTGCATCAGTTGAGGTGAAGCTCCTGTATCGCCAGTGACATCTTCTCCGCGTCGGCGAGATAGTCGCGACGGATCATCCGATCGAGAATGCCGGTGTGATCGAAGAGGAAGTCGCGCACCTTGGCCAGGGGGTAGGGCAACTTGTGGAAGGCATTGCCGAGCTTCCTGGCGAACTCAACATGATGATTGACGTAGTTCACCCGCTGCGCCTCAAAACCATTGAAGCCCTTCGCGACCTGCCGTGCGTCGCTGAGGTCGGCGCCGGTCAGCGCCTTGGCCAGAAAGTAACCGTCCTCGATGGCCATGCCCATGCCGTAGGCGGCGTAGGGCGAGACCGGGTGCACGGCATCCCCCAGGCAGACCACGCGGCCACTGCTCCATTGCTCAAGCGAAGGCCGGTTGTAGATGTCCCACCTGAATATCTGGGTTTCCAGGTTGGTGGCTTGCAGAAACCGCGGTAGTGGGTCAGGGAAGTTGCGCAGGATCTTGCCGATATGACTGGCCACGTCGGCCGGCGCGGGGGCGTTTTCCTCGCAGGGTTCGACGATCCACCATTCGTAGCCAGGCTTGCCGTCGTGCAGCATGGGAAAGAAGCTGGCCTGGTACTTGTGTGAATGGATGATGCGTCCGGTCTGCGCGGGAATGCCGGCGATGGGGTCGCACCAGGCCAGCCAGACCCGCAGCCCGACATGAAAAAGTTCGGGCTCGCCGAAGGCCTGGCGCGAGACGCCGGAGCGGATGCCATCGGCGCCAACGAGAATGTCGGCCTCGATGGTCTCGCCGTCCTTGAAGACCACGGTGACGCTGTCCGCGGTCTGCGTGTAGTGGTCGAAGTCCGCATTGGGCACCAGCATGCCTTCGGGCATCAGCTCCATCATCCTCGCGAACGCATTGGCGCGAAGCATGCCGTAGTGCCAACCCTTGATCCCGAAGGACGCTTCCACCGTCTGATTGAAGGGCAGGCGCGAGCGGAGGTTGTTTTTGTGATTACGGAATTCGGTGACAGTGAGGGAGCCGAAGTTGCTCAGGTCGACTCCATAATGGCGCAGCACGGCCAGTACCGGCACGCTCAGCAAGACGGCGCCTCCCAGAGGCCTCGGTTCCGGCTGCTTTTCGAAGACGCGTACATCGAAGCCTTGCCGGTGCAGGGCCAGCGCGGCGGAGACCCCACCCGGGCCCGCGCCTATCACCGCCACTCGTTTTCCAGCACGCCATGGGAGACTCGGGTCAAAACGCATTCGCTGATACCTCGCTTATTGTTGTGCGGGCATTCTGGAAGGCTTTGCCTGGACAATATATGCGTAACTCGCCGAGTATTCGGATGATTACTCTCAATTGCGTACCGCCATGGACCTTCTCAGCCACTTTCTGTCGATGTTGACCGTCGAGTCGACCAGCATTTCAAGTTGGCACTTGTCGGAGCCTTGGGGCGTGGCTGTTCAGGACTATCAGCCCGGCTTCTGCTTTATCGTCAACGAGGGGTCATTTGTGGTGCAGACCGCCGCCGGCCAGACCCTGCACCTCGCCCAGGGCGACACCCTGCTGGTGCCGCGCGGCGGCGAGTGCCGCCTGCTTTCGCGGCCGGGTGTCGCCACCACTGACCTGCATGAACTGAACTGGAGCGAGCCGCGTTCGCCCAGGCTGGACCGCAGCACGCAGCCGGGCTCGGCGATTTCAGTGGTTCATGGCGGTGGCGGCGCGCTGTGCCGTCTGCTCGGTCTGGCGTTCAGCATTCACAGCGGGCAGGGAGGCTTCGTGCTGGCGGCTCTGCCGGACTTCATCGTGCTGCGCGACGCCGACAGCAGCATGCTGAGCCTGATGCGTCCGGCCATCGAGGCGCTGCTGGCGGACAACAAGAATGGCTATTACGCGGTAGCCAAGCACATGGCCGAGCTGATCGTGGTCGGACTGCTGCGCAGCTACATTCTCTCCGACAAAGGCTTTTCCCCCGGTTGGCTGAAGGGCCTGCAAGACCCGTATATCTGCAAAGCCATGCTGGCCATCCATGAGGCGCCACAGCGCCAATGGAGCGTGCCGCTGCTGGCGGGTGTCGCCAACTTGTCACGCTCGACCTTCGCCGCGCGATTCTGCCGGGTGATCGGTCAATCGCCCATCGACTACCTCAGTGCCTGGCGCATCACCCTGGCCGCGCAGATGTTGCGCGACGGCAACGCGTCAGTGGCGCAGATAGCCGCCGCCGTGGGTTACCAATCGGACCGCGTGTTTCGCCAGGCCTTCCGTGAGCGCATGGCCATGTCACCGCGTCACTATCGCAACCAGCAAGTTGACTGATGTGGCGTGCGCCCATCGCCGCCAAGCCCTTGCGCCGGCCCGGCGGCCGATGATATCCCTGTGGGAGCCGGCTTGCCGGCGATGAGGCCAGTGAGCCGCTGAACCCTCCCAACGCTCCACCGGCTAACAACCATCTCAGCTACACAGCGCATTCAAAAAAACGTTGACCTTCTCCGACTCGTCCCGGTGGCGCAAAGACGCTGCGAACATCTCATAGTCGGCGAACGCCAGTCCGGGCAGGGCCTCGACCAGTTCTCCCGCCTTCAGGTCGGCTTCGATCAGGTAGTTCGGCAGCACCGCCAGTCCCGCCCCGGCCAACGCCAGCGCGCGTAACGATGTGGAGTCGCTGACGCTGATTCGCGGGTTGATTAGCAGGGTGGAGGACTGGCCCTGCCACGTTATCGGGAAGCTGATCCGTGGCGCATACACCCGCTGCGCCAGGCAGCTATGAGCAGCAAGGTCGTTCACGTCCAGCGGTTGACCGTGTTCGCGCAGGTACGCGGGGGATGCGCACAGCGTCAGGGTGAAGGTGTGAATCTTTTGGTAGCGAACGCCGGACTGCTCGGGCGTGCTCATGCGAATCGCCACGTCATATTCGCCGTCGAGCAAATCGACATAGCGGTCCGACAAATCGACCTCGAAACGCAAGCGCGGGTACTCGGCCGACAATCGGGCGATGCGTGGCAGGACGAAGGCACGGCCGAACGAGGTGGGCAGGGTGACCCGCAACACGCCTTCTGCCACCCGCAGGCCTTTTTGCAGGCGCGCATCGGCGTTTTCCAGGCCGGCCAGTATTTGCCGCAGTTCGCTGGCGTAGCTGATGCCGATGTCGGTCAGGGCAACCTTGCGGGTGGTTCGCAGCATGAGCTGGTGGCCGAGACGCGACTCCAGGTTGGTGAGGCGCCGGCTTACCGTTGACTGAGCGATACCCAGCTCCCGCGCCGCGGCGCTGAAGCTCTTGCTGTCGACCACGGCGAGGAAGGCTTCCACTTCGGCAAGGGAGGTTATTTTCATCGGTTTTCCGCATAAGTGAAATCGGATGTTTTCTATTCTAATGCGAAAAACGCAAGGATAGGATGAGCCGACCTGTAACGAAAAAGGCGCTCTCCATGTCATCTGTGATGCACGCGGTAATGAATCGGCGCTCCACCCGGGCCTTTCTCGATCGCCCGGTGGCTGAGGCGCTGCTGCGGGAGATCGTCGAAGGCGCCCGCCATTCGCCATCCAGCGGCAACCTTCAGCCGTGGAAGTTGTATGTGCTGACGGGCGCGCATCTGCGCCGCCTGAAGGACGAAGTGGCACAGACCCTGTCGCAGCATCCGCGCGGCGAGGGCATGGGTTACCCGATCTATCCCCAGAACCTCAAACCTCCTTACCAGGCGCGCCGGGCCAAATGTGGCGAAGACCTCTATGCCACCTTGAATGTCGCCCGCGAGGATCGGCAGGGCCGGCAGCAGCAGTTCGCGCGCAACTTCCGTTTCTTCGATGCGCCGGTGGGGCTGTTTCTCGCCGTCGATCGCAGCATGGGCCAAGGGCAGTGGGCGGACCTGGGGATGTTCTTGCAGAGCCTGATGTTGCTGGCCCATGAGCGAGGCCTGGCGACCTGCGCGCAAGCCTGCTGGACGCTGGTTCACCAGACCGTGGAGCGGCAGCTCGAACTGCCCGATGAGCTGATGCTGTTCTGCGGCCTGTCATTGGGCTACGCCGACCCCGAGCATCCGGTCAACAGCTTGCGCACCGACCGCGAGCCGCTCGCCGCAATCGCCGAGTTCCGCGGATTCGGCGCTTGAACCTTGTACGTTCTATTAATCGGAGAGGCTGATGAGACGGGTAGAAACCAACAATCTGGATTCGATCGACCACTACCGGCTGTTGCACGCCGCTGATCCGGTCGCGGCTGTGGGGGAAGTGCTGATTCGCGTTGCGGCGTGCGGCGTGGGCTATGTCGATGCGCTGGAATCCCTTGGCCGTTACCAGGTCAGGCCACCATTGCCCCACGTGCCCGGCCAGGAAATCAGTGGCTGGATTGAAGCTGTGGGGGCGGGCGTAGAAGGGCTGGCCGTGGGCGACCGGGTGATCACCCAGACCCACGGCGGCTTCGCCGAGTTGGCTGTGGCCGCAGCGGAGACGCTGGTAAAGATCCCGGACGGGATGGACTTCATTCAGGCGGCTGGCTTCAAGATCAACTACCTGACGGCCTACCACGGGCTGCACGACCGGGCAGCGCTGCAACCTGGCGAAACCCTGCTGGTCACTGGCGCCGCCGGCGGTGTCGGCAGCGCTGCGGTGCAGATCGGCAAATGCCTGGGCGCCACGGTGATCGGCGTAGCGTCGACGGCGGAAAAACGCGCGTTCGTGCAGGCGCTGGGCGCAGACCATGTGATCGATGCCAGTGCGGAGAGCTTCCGTGAAGTGGTCAAGGAGTTGTGCGGTCAGAAGGGGCCTGATGTGGTCTTCGATCCGGTGTGCGGGCCGCTGTTCGAGCCGGCGTTTCGCTCGATGACCTGGGGTGGCCGGCATCTGGTGGTGGGCTTCGCGGGTGGGCCGATTCCGGCGCTGCGGGCGAATCTGCCGCTGCTCAAGGGCGCGTCACTGGTGGGGGTGGATGTGCGCCAGTTCCAGATTTATGAGGCCGGGAAGGGCGCGGCGCATTTGCTCGAGTTGCTGGGCTGGGTCGCACAAGGACGACTGGCGCCGCCGATCGGTAAGGTGTTCGCGTTCGACGCGTTTGCCCAGGCGCTGGAGTACGCGCTGTCGGGGCAAGGGCTGGGCAAGACGGTGATTCGAGTGTCCGAGGGCTGATCGCTCGGGTTTTCCGACAGGCAAAGGCGTTCATCGCGAACGCCCTTGTTTTACGTAGCGCGACTCAGCCCTCCCAGCGCCGCAGCAGCTCCTCCAGCGATGCACCATAAGCCGGTCGCGGGATGCCCGGCGCAGTCCGTGAAAAACGCGGCGCCGGGGCGGGTTGAGTAACGCCGTCAAGGTTGATGAAGGTTTCCCTGGCACGGTTGTGCGCGTGCTCCGGCGCTTCATCCCAGTCCAGCACCGGCGCGAAGCAGGCATCGCTGCCTTCGAGCAGCACGCACCATTCATCCCGCGTGCGGGTCGCGATGATTCCCGCCAGCGCCTGCTTCTGCGAGGGCCAGAGCGCCTGGTTCATCTGCTCGTCGAACAAACTGCCGTCCAGCCCGCAGCGCTCGCGCAAGAGCTGATAGAACTGCGGTTCGATGGCCCCGAGGGCGACGAAGCGGCCATCGGCGCAGCGATAGGTATCGTAGAAAGGCGCGGCGCCATCGAGCAGGTTGGCGCCGCGCTCGGTGCGCCAGTGTCCGGTCGCCCTGAGCCCGTGGATGAAACTCGACAAAAGTGCGGTGCCGTCGGTCATGGCGGCATCGATGACCTGGCCCGCGCCGGACTGCGCGGCCTCATGCAGCGCCGCCAGCACACCCACCAGCAACAACATCCCGCCGCCGCCAAAATCGCCGATGAAGTTCACCGGGGGCGGCGGCGTTTCGCCCGGACGACCGATCCCGTGCAAGGCGCCGGTGAGGGCGATGTAATTGAGGTCGTGGCCGGCCGTCTGCGCCAGCGGGCCGTACTGGCCCCAGCCGGTCATGCGCCCGTAGATCAGCCGTGGATTGATGGCGTGGCAGTCGGTCGGGCCGAGGCCGTTCTTCTCCATGACCCCGGGCCGGAAGCCCTCGATCAGGATGTCGGCCTTCGCCACCAGGGCCAGGACGGCGGCTTGCCCTGGCTCGCCGCGGATGTCGATTTCCACGGTCGGCCGGTTGCGGCTGAGCACATCGGCCGGGTCCACGCCCGTGCCGGGGCGCACGATGCGCACCACCTCCGCGCCGAGATCGGCCAGTACCATGGCGCAGAAGGGAGCGGGTCCGATACCGGACAATTCGACGACTTTGACGCCTTGCAGTGGTCCCATGTCAGTTCCTTGAAAGGGGCGATGCTCAGCCAAGCACGGCGCGAGCGATGATTTCTTTCATGATTTCCGAGCTGCCGGCGAAGATCCGCGACACCCGGGCGTCCTGGAAGCGTTGGCAGATCTCGTATTCCTGCATGTAGCCGGCGCCCCCGTGCAGTTGCACGCCGGCATCCATGATCCGGGATTCCAGTTCGCTGCTGATCAGTTTGGCCTTGGCCGCCGACGGCACGCTGAGGGCGTTGTCATTGTGCAGAGCAACGCAATGGTCGATATACACCTGGGCCATTTCCAGCTCCGCCGCCAGTTCCGCCAGTACGAAGCGGGTGTTCTGGAAGTCGGCGATGGTCTTGCCGAACGCCTTGCGCTCCAACACGTAATCACGGGTCAGGTCGAAACCGCACTGGGCATTGGCCAGCGAGCCGACGGCGCAGATCAGGCGTTCTTCCACCAGCGAGGTCTTCAGGTAGCTCAGCCCCTGACCGGCATCGCCCAGCACATTGGCCTTGGGCACGCGCACGTCGTTGAAGAACAGCTCGGCGGTGTCCTGGGCATGCAGGCCCATCTTGGCCAGCTTGCGGCCGCGCTCGAATCCCGGCATGCCGCGCTCCACCAGGAACAGGCCGATCCGGCGCGGATTGTCCGGGTCGGTCCTGGCCGCGACCAGCACGACGTCGGCGTTGATGCCGTTGGAGATGTAGGTTTTGGCGCCATTGAGCACCCAGTGATCGCCCTGCTCCTGGGCGCGGGTCTTGATGCCGGCGAGGTCGCTGCCGGCATCGGGCTCGGTCATGGCGATCGCCAGGATGCTGTCGCCCGTTGCGCAGGCGGGCAGGTAGCGGGCCCGCTGCGCCGGGCTGCCGAAGTGCTGGAGATAGGGCGCGACCAGGCGGCTGTGCAGGGTGTGATAGAAGCCCACCTCGCCGAAGCGGTTGTCTTCCTCGATCATGATCTGCTGATAGCGGAAGTCCCACAGGCCAAGGCCGCCGTGCTCTTCGTCGGCCCACACCAGCAGGTAGCCGAGGTCGCCCATCTTCCTGAACCTTTCCCGCGGGACGATGCCCGCTTCGCGCCAGGCCTGTTTGTGTGGCTGCACTTCTTTTTGCAGGAAAGCCCGATAGCTTTCGCGGAAAATCTCATGTTCTGTGCTGAAGCCGGGACGTTGCATTAAACCTCCTGAGCGGGGCGCGAGAGGCGCCCCGCGCTGTTCACCAGAGTTTCCAGGAATAGACGATGTTGACCCGCAGGTCGTTGTTGTCGCGGAAGGTCGCCGCCTGGGTGAAGTCGTTGCGGTACCAGGCGTGGCGGACCTTGACGCCCAGGCCCTGCAACGGCCCGGACTGGATGACGTACGCCACCTGGGCCTGGCTTTCGCGTTCGTAAAGGCCGCGGCCGCCCATGCGCTCCGGCAGTTCGATGTTGTCGCCACGCATGTGCCAGAGCATAGCCGTCAGCCCCGGGATGCCCTGGACCGCGAAGTTGTAGTCCCAGCGCACCTGCCAGGTGCGCTCCTTGGCATTGAGGAAATCGGTGGCGATCGCCCCTTCGACGGTCGGCGACGGCTCGCTGCGGCCCATGTACGGCTGGGCGGTGTCGCCGAACAGCGCCATGTAGCCGGTGCTGAACGTGTGCCCACCGAGGGCGTAGCGGAAGACTACGCCCAGGTTGTCATTGTCGACGTTGCCCGCGTTGGCGGAGCCGTCTTCGCCGGACCTCACCCAGCGGAAATCGGTTTTCAGGCTGCCCGGCCCCAGCGGCAGGTCGTGCACCAGCCACAGGTAGTCCTGGCGATAAATGTCGTTCAGCGTGGCGTGGTAGTAGCTCGCGGTGAGGTTGGGCGCGACCTTGTATTTGGCCCCGACATAGCTGAACCCGCTGGAGTCGACATCCAGGAAGCGGCCGTTCTGCGCGGTCACGCGGATGTTTTCGTAGTTGCTCGAATCGCGGAACTTGATGCGGTCGAGGTAACCGCCCATGAGCGTCAGGCGGTCGAAATCGTCCGACTGGAACGTCGTGCCCTGGAAGGTCTGCGGCAGCAGGCGGCCGGGGCTGGAAAAGGCGATGGGCAGGGTCAGCACCATTCTTCCGCTGTTCAATCTGGACTGGGCGAAGCGCACTTTGGCGACACCGCCGAAGCTGCTGAAGCTGTCCTCGGCGCGGCCCTGGGAGTCGAGTGGCAGCAACTGGGTGCCGGCGCGGCTGCGGGAGGAGTCCAGTTTGAGGCCGGTCATGCTGGTCAGGTCCAGGCCGAATCCGACCGGCCCTTCGGTGTAGCCGGACTTGAAGTCCAGCGTCACGCCCTGCGCCCATTCCCGCAGTTCACGTTTCAGCGCGGGGTTCGCGGGGTCTTTGTAGTCGCGGTCGAAGTAATAGTTGTGCAGTAGCACGGAGGCGCTGCTGTCGGTGATGAAGCTGGTCTGCGCCTGTGCCGCGAAAGACATCGGCAAAGAGCAGGCGAGCAGGGTTGCGGTGCGCAGATTCATGGCGGCTCCGGTTCTTGTTCTTGTAGGGAGTGGTGGCGGCCTCGCGGCCGCGGGTGGTGCTCAGTCCTTCTGCGCGCTCATCATCTGGCCGAAGGGGCGGCGGGCGAAAAGGAAGCCGACCAGGGCGCCGGGGCCGATGATCGCCGCCATGGTGGCGAGTGCCGAAGCGATGGCCGTCGGGCCGCTGAACACCCGGTCGGCCAGCACGCCGCTGAGGAACGGGCCGACGGTGTAGCCGAAGAGGTTGATGACCAGCAGGTTGACCGCCACGGTGCGTGCCCGCAGGCGGGAAGGACTGATCATCTGCATGCCCAGGCACGTCATGACTGAGATGCTCGGCAGAAACATCATGCACACCGCGAGCGCGCTGACCAGCAGCCAGTATTCGCCCATCAGCAACCCGCCAATGATCGCCGGCACCGGAATGGCCACGGCCACCATCAGAATCAGCGCGATGCCGTCCGCACGCCCGGCCTTCTGCAGCCGGCTCGCCAGCCAGGGCAGGCACAGCGTGCCCAGCACCGAGGTCGGCAGGCCCACCGAGCCGAACACGAAGCTGGCCTGGGCGGCGCTGAGGTCGTGCAGACGGATCAGCAGGGTTGGCGCCCAGGAAATCACCCCCAGGGTCAGCGATGAAATCAGCCCGGTGGCGATGAAGAAGGGGATGAACATGGCCTTGTTGCCGACCAGGAACGGCAGCAGTGCGTCGATGCTTGCGCCGGCGGTGGTCGAGGGTGTTTCGACCCGCGCCGGCTCGCGGACGGTCAGGGCGAACACCACCATCATCAGCAGCCCGGGCAGGCTCACGGCGAGCAGGGTGAAGCGCCAGGGTTCCATGCCGGGAATCAACTGTTGCCCGCCGGCGAACTGGTACACGGCGCCGCCAATGATAAACGCGCCGGTCGCCATGATGTTGCCGGTGGCCATGTAGAAGCTGGTGGGCAGCGCGCGCTCCTTGCGCTGGAACATGTCGCCGATCAGCGACATCGCCGCCGGGGTCAGCACGGCTTCGCCGATCGCAACGCCGGCGCGGCAGATGATCAGGGTGGTGAAGTCGACGGTAAAGGCAGACGCCGCGGTCATCAACGACCACAGCAGCACGCCGGCGAGGATCACCCGCGTGCGGTTGCCCTTGTCGATCAGGTAGGCCACCGGAATCCCGGCGATGGAATACAGCACGGCGAAGCCCGCGCCCAGCAGCAGGCCCATCTGCGTGTTGGACAGTTCCAGGCTCTGGGTGACCGGCTGGGCGACGGCGGAAAGGATGAAGCGGTCGACCATCGAAATCGCGTAGAAGATGATCAGGCAGCCCACGGCGGTCCAGCGTCCGGGGTGGATCTTACTTTCGGTGTAGGGGAGGGTGGTGCTTTGCTCGTTCATTGCTCAATCCCGTTAATTATTGTTGTTGGATCTGTCAGATGACCGACGGCGGCCCTGACGACCGGACTGCAATCGCAAGCCTGCTGCACGTGGCGCGGGATAGCGGGTTTCGGGATCAGTCTATGGGGCGGGGGGAGGGGAAAAATCGTCACAAAAGACGATTTTTCCCCAAAGCTACGACACCAGTCCCATCTTCCTCGCCACCGCCAGCGCCTGGTTGCGGCTGCCGGTCGAGAGCTTGGCGTTGATGTTGCGCAGGTGGGTGCGCACGGTGCTCAGCGACACGTGCATGCGCCCGGCCAGGTCGAGGTTGGAGCAGCCGTCGGTGAGCAGCACCAGGACTTCGATTTCCTTGCGTGTCAGCGGCTCGGGCAACGGCGCGGCGGCGGCGGGTTTGGCCGGCTCGGCGGGCAGCGCCGGGCCGAAACCGATCAACAGCGAACGCAGATAATCCAGCAGCAGCGGCGTGCGCGACGTGCGCGTTTCGTATGACTGCTTGAACTCCAGCACCACCTGGCCGAGCGCCGCCCCTTCATCGAGCACGGTGCGCACATAACCTTCGCGCGCGGCGAATGTCAGCGCCTCGTCCAGCGTTTTGTGCGCGGCGAGCAGGTTGTCGCAGCGCTGCAGCGCCAGCACCTGCAACAACTGCAGCACCAGCGCACGATGGCGGCGGCCCGAGGCATGGGCGTCTTCCAGATCGACAGCCAGTTGCCGGAGCGCCGCGACCGGATCGCCAAAATGAATGTCCCAGCGCAGCCGCGCCAGACGCAGGTAATGGCTGTCGTGGGCGAGCAGCCGCTGCCGGCATTCCCGCGCCCAGATCACCGGGTCATCGGCGCGGCTCAACTCATCCCGTGCCGCCTCGCCCTCGCCCTGGATCAGCAGGATCTTCGCCCGCTCCAGTTGGGCGGCGGCCACTGCACGGGGCAGGCTGCGGCGGTGGCCTAGGTATTCGAGTTCGGTCAGCGCGTGCAGCGCGGTTTCCAGGTCGTTTTCGGTGAACGCCAGGCGGCATTTGAGCAGGTAGATCAGGATCAGGTGATCGGGAATGCCGACTTCACGGGCCAGCGGCAGGTAGACGTTGATCAGGTGGCGCGTCTGGACGAGGTCGTTGGCTTCGTACACCGTCGCCGTGTGCAGCACGCCGGCCCAGGCGTTGCCGTGGACGTGTCGATGATTGCTGGCCTGAGTGACATCGATGGCCAGGCGGAAACGCGCGGAGGCGTGACGCAGGCGACCATGCAAGAGGTCGATCAGGCCCTCGGTGGTTTCCGAGTACATCCGGTTGAAGTGGCTTTCGCCGCCGTGCAGGCGGCGCGCGGCGTCGACCATGCGCTGGGCATCGCGGGTGTCGCCGATGATCAGGGTCTGGTGGGCGATGGCATTGAGCAGGGTGGCGCTGGCGAAGGTATGCCTGGCGTCGAGGTTGTTCAGTGCGCGCATGCCGACCGTCACCGCTTCTTCGCAGTGGTCACGCATGCCCAGCAGGGTCGGGTAGAGCGCGGCGCCGTGATTGCGCACGTGCGGGTCCGGGCTGTTGCGCCAGTCGAGCCGCTCCAGTTCCTGCCAGGCCAGGTGCGCGCCCTCTGTCAGGGCCAGGGCCCACAACGACATCACCTGCAACCGCGGTCGGGCGGCCACCAGGTCTTCGGGAATGGCGGTGAACCAGCGGCGCAGCAAGCGCATCCGGCCTTGTTCCAGCAACGACTCGATGTGGTGTTCGAGCAGCAGCAGGGCCTGGTCGTATTGCTGGCCGAGCACGGCGTGATCAATGGCCTGCACCGCCTGGCCTTGGCTGTCGAACCAGCGCGAGGCCGCAAGGTGCAGGCACGCGTTCTCGCCGGGGCTTTCGCGGTCGAGTCGATCACGGAGAAATTCAGCGAACAGGCCATGAAAACGCCAGAGCCCGTGTTTCGTTTCAACCGGTACGGCCAAGCCCTGGGCTTGCAGGTGCTCGATCATTGGCTGTCCGTCGACGCCCGGGTTCAGGGCTTCGCACAGTGCGGGATTGAAGTACCTCAGCACGCTCATGCGCAGCAGCACCTGGCGCACGCTTGGCGATTGTTCCGCCAGCACCACTTCGCTCAGGTATTGGGCCACGGTGCTGGTGGAGCCGGAGAAGCGGGCGATGAATTCCAGCCGCGACTCGCTGCGCTTGAGCGCAATGGACGCCAGCCACAACGCCGCGGCCCAGCCCTCGGTCTTGCCGTGCAGGTGCTCGACATCGGCGCGGGAGAGGGACGCGGAGCCGAGCTGGCCGGCGAGCAGGGCCTGGCTCTCTTCCCTGTCGAAGCGCAGCTCGCTGGCGCCGATTTCCGTCAGCCGGCCGCTGGCCCTCAGCCGCGCCAGCCCCAGCGCCGGGGTCAGCCGGGTGGTGGCGATCAGGTAGGCGCGATGGGGCAGGTGCAGGGCCAGCTCCTGGAGCAGGGCGAGGACCGAGGGTTCCTGGATGGTTTCCAGTTCATCGATGAACAGCGCGTACGAGGCCGTGGGCATCGTCATGCAGGTGATGGCGTCGCAGCCGGGCCGGGCGATGCCGAGATGGCGGGTGACCCGGTCAAGGCTGGCGAGCAAGCGGGGCAGGTCGTTGTCTGCCGCGTGAGAGTTGAGCCAGGCCGTGGCGATGCCGGCCTGGTTCAAGTGCGCGCAGGCCTGGGCCATCAGCGTCGATTTGCCGAAGCCGGCCGGTGCGCTCAGCAGGGTGAGCGTGCCGCCCGCGCGGGCGATCACCGGCAGCAGTCGAACCCGTTCGATCTGCTGCGACAGTGGCACAGGTCCGATGAACCTCGCGTCAGGGGATCCAGGCACGTTGAGCATGATGCGACACCCTCCTTCCTTCGCCACTACCGACAGTTGCGATGCGTAGATTGGCTCAGCGCGGCGCGAATCCGCTGGTCAGCAGATCGACCATTTGCGCGGCCACCTCTTCTTTCGTTTGCTTGCCATCCGGGGAAAACCAGCGCGCGGGCCAGTTGAGCGCGCCCGCCAGGGTAAAGGCCAGCAGCCGCGCGTCGCAGGGCGCGACGGAGCCGTCGGCGATGGCTTCCTCGATCAGCCCGCGCATGGCCCGGTCGATGTCACTTTTCAGCGCGCGGAAGCGGGTCCGGCCTTCCTCGGACAAGGCTTCGTCGCCGGTGCGGATCACGCAGCGGCCGAAGTCGTCCATGTTGATTTCTGCGTAGCGGCGCAGGTAGCTGCGCAACCGGTCGATCCCTGTGCCGGGCTCCTGGCGTGCGGTGTCGGCGGCGTCGATCAGTTGTTCCAGGCCGTGGATGACGCACTGCAGCAGCACCTGCTCCTTGTTGCCCAGGTAGTGATAGATCGTCGGTTTGGAGATGCCCAGGCTAACGGCCACATCGTCGAGCAGCGTGGCGTGGAACCCGCGCTCATTGAAGATCCGCACCGCCGCGCGGAGCACGGCCTGGCGCTTGGCTTCGCGCTCTTGTTGCTTCTGCGTCGCGCTGGCGAAAGGGGAGGTTTCGGTCACGTCGTTCATTCCATTTGTCGGGTGTGGGGTGGGGCGTCTGGTGGAGGCCCGCTTTCCACTTTCAGGGATTTTCGACCTTGACAGGCCAGTGATCGGAATTCTAGCCTACTGGCGAGTAGATATTCTACCGCTGCGTTAAATCGACGGGTTTTCCTGCTCGCAGCAGAGCTCGCTGTCCCAACAAGAACAAGCAAGAGGATGTGCTCGATGAAGATTCAAGGTGTGGCTGCAGTAGTAACCGGCGGCGCGTCCGGACTGGGTGGCGCGGTGGCCTCGCGGCTGGCGGCGGCCGGCGCCAGGGTGGCGATTCTCGACCTCAACCAGGCACTGGGCGAAGCCCACGCCGCGGCGCTCGGCGGCCTGTTCATCAAGGCCGATGTGACGGATGAAGCCGGCATCGCGCATGCCCTCGAAACCGCGGAAGGGGTGCACGGCAAGGCCCGCATCCTGGTCAACTGCGCAGGCATCGGCCCGCCCGGCAAGGCGCTTTCCCGCGACGGCACGGCGCTGCCGCTGGCCGACTTCGCGCGGATCGTGAACATCAACCTCAACGGCAGTTTCAACGTGCTGTCGAAGTTCGCCGAGCGTCTGCACCTCGCCGAGGCCGAGGGTGAAGAGCGTGGCGTCATCATCAACACCGCGAGCGTCGCCGCCTTCGATGGGCAAATCGGCCAGCCGGCCTACGCCGCGTCCAAGGCCGGGATTGTCGGCATGACCCTGCCGCTGGCGCGGGAGTTCGCCCGCTACGGCATCCGCGTGATGACCATCGCGCCGGGGATTTTCCTCACCCCGTTGCTGGCGTCGCTGCCCCAGGACGTGCAGGACTCCCTCGGTCAGCAGGTGCCGTTCCCGAGCCGTCTCGGTCAGCCGGACGAGTTCGCCTTGCTGGTCCAGTCGATTGTCGAAAACCCCATGCTCAACGGCGAAGTCATTCGCCTGGACGGCGCGATCAGGATGGCCGCCCGATGAGCTTCCACGATCAGCAACAGGCCGTAGAGATCGCCGACAGGGTCGAGCGCTTCGTCCGCGACGTGGTGATCCCTTACGAGCGCGACAACCGCCGCGATCACCACGACTGCCCCACGGACGCACTGGTGCTGGAACTGCGGGAACGGGCCCGCGAGGCCGGAGTGCTGACCCCGCACATCCTTGCCGATGGCAGCCACCTGAGCCAGCAAGGCACGGCGCTGGTGCTGGCGAAGACCGGCCTGTCGCCCCTCGGGCCGCTGGCCTGTAATACCTGCGCGCCGGACGAAGGCAACATGTACCTGCTAGGCAAGGTCGGCAGCCCGTTTATCAAGGCGCGTTTTCTCGAACCCCTGGTTCAGGGCACCGCGCGTTCCGCCTTTTTCATGACCGAACCGGCCGAGGACGGCGGTGCCGGCTCCGATCCGTCGATGATGCAGACCACCTGCCGGCGCGACGGTGACCACTGGCTGATCAACGGCCGCAAGGCGTTCATCACCGGCGCCGAGGGCGCGCAGATCGGCATCGTCATGGCCAAGGCCGAAGAAGGCGCGTGCATGTTTCTCGTCGCGCTGCCGGACCCGGGTATCCGCATCGAACGCATTCCGCGCACCATCGACAGTTCCATGCCCGGTGGCCACGCCATCGTCGCGCTGGACAACCTGCGGGTGCCCGCCGAGCAAATGCTCGGCGAAGCCGGCGAGGGCTTTCGTTATGCGCAGATCCGCCTGGCGCCGGCGCGGCTATCGCATTGCATGCGCTGGTACGGTGCCTGCCTGCGGGCCAACGAAATCGCTACCGACTACGCCAACAAGCGCATGGCGTTCGGCAAGTTGCTGATCGATCACGAAGGCACCGGTTTCAGCCTGGCCGAGAACCTGATCGACCTGAAACAGGTGGAACTGCTCATCAACTGGTGCGCCAGCGTGCTGGACACGGGTGCGGCGGGCGGCACCGAAAGCTCGATGGCCAAGGTCGCCGTCAGCGAAACCCTGATGCGCGTCGCCGATCGCTGTGTGCAGGTCATGGGCGGCAGCGGCCTCACCGAGGACTCGATCGTCGAACAGGTATTCCGCGAGATCCGCGCGTTTCGCATCTACGACGGCCCCACGGAAGTGCACAAGTGGTCGCTGGCGAAAACCATCAAGCGTGAATGGGCGAGGGCACGGCAATGAGTGCAGTGGAGCAAAAGGCCAATGCCGGCGCGGGTGAGGTGCGCCCCGACATGGCGTTCGATGAGCGTGTTCTGGCCCAGTGGCTACGGTCCAATGTGGACGGTTTCGCCGGTCCGATGACCGTGCTGCAGTTCAGGGGCGGGCAGTCGATTCCCACCTACCAGATCACTACGCCCACCAGCAGCTACGTGCTGCGGCGCAAGCCCGCCGGGGTCCTGCTCAAAGGCGCCCACTCGGTCGAGCGCGAGGCGCGGGTCCAGCAGGCGCTGGGCGGCGTGGGGTTCTGCGTGCCGAAGATTTTCGCGGTGTGCACCGACGAGACGGTGGTGGGCACGCCCTTCTATGTGATGGAGCGCGTCGAAGGGCGGATTTTCTGGGACGCCACCTTTCCCGAGGTCAGCCCGGAGCAGCGCCCGCAGTATTTCGACGCGATGAACCAGACCCTGGCGGCCTTGCACAGCATCGAGCCTGACGCGGTCGGGCTGGGGGATTTCGGCAAATCGGGCAATTATTTCTCGCGGCAGATCAGCCGCTGGACTTCCCAATACCTCGCGGACGAAGCCGCGGGCCGCGATCCGGACATGGACCTGCTGGTGGAATGGCTGCCGGGGATGATCCCGCCCGGCGACGAGACCCGGATCGTGCATGGCGACTTCCGCTGCGACAACATGATCTTTCACCCGCGCGAGCCGAAAGTCCTGGCGGTGCTGGACTGGGAACTGTCGACCCTCGGTCATCCGCTGGCCGACTTCGCCAACCACGCCATGATGTACCAGATGCCCCCCGACATCGTTGCCGGCCTGGCCGGTGCCGATCTGCGGCGGCTGAACATTCCCGCGCAATCCGAGTACGTCGAGCGCTATTGCGAACGCACCGGTCGCGCGTCCATTCCGGCCTGGGAGTTCTATATCGCCTTCAACCTGTTCCGCATGGCGGCGATTTTCCATGGCATCAAGGGACGGGTGATTCGCGGCACCGCCGCCTCGGCCCACGCCCGTGAGCGGGCCAGGAGCTTTCCCGTGCTGGCCGGGCTGGCACGTCGTGCGCTGGAGGAATGCCGATGAACGATTCAGTGCTGCTCGATATCCACGAAGGTGTCGCCACCCTCACCCTGAACCGTCCTGAACAGGGCAACGCCATTGACCTGCCGATGGCCCAGGCACTGCTTCGCGCGGCCATCGTCTGCGACCAGACGCCGGACCTGAAGTGCGTCGTGCTGACCGGCAGCGGCAAACTGTTTTGCGCCGGCGGTGACCTGCAAGCCTTCACCGAGGCGGGCGACGGGATTTCCGGTTTTCTCAGCGAGTTGGCGGGCACCCTGCACCTGGCGATCTCGCGCCTGATGCGTATGAACAAACCGTTGCTGACGCTGGTGAACGGTGCGGCGGCAGGCGCTGGCCTGAGCCTGGCGCTGATCGGCGACATCGTTCTCGCTGAGCCCGCCGCCTCCTTCACGCCGGCTTACGGTGCCATTGGCCTGAGCCCGGATGGCGGGCTGAGCTGGATACTGCCGCGCTTGACCGGCTTGCGCCGGGCGCAGGAACTGATCCTGCTCAACCAGCGCCTGAGCGCGGCGCAGGCGCACGGGCTCGGCCTGGTCTCGCGGGTGGTCGAGGTCGGCCAGTTGCAGGCCGAAGGGGCACGCGTCGTGGCAACCCTGGTCGCGATGAACCCAGCGGCGCTCGGCAGTGTCAGGAAGCTGTTGCTGGAAAGCCATGGCACCCCGTTGGAAACGCAACTGGAAAACGAGGCCCGCAGCATTGCGGCCCTTGCGACACAACCTTGTGTCCGTGACAAAGTCGCTGCCTTCGTTGCGCAGCGGCTCCCTAAAAACAAGAAGGAGTTGAGTCATGGCTGATGCCTACATTGTTGCAGCCGTTCGCACCGCGGGCGGGCGTCGTAACGGCAAACTGGCCGGCTGGCATCCGGCGGACATGGGCGCCGAAGTGCTCGACGCGCTGGTCGAGCGCTCGGGGATCGACCCGGCGGCCATCGATGACGTGATCCTCGGCTGCGTGACCCAGGCGGGCGAGCAGGCGTTCGCCTTTGCCCGCAACGTGGTGCTGGCGTCGCGGCTGCCACAGAGCGTGCCGGCGGTCACCATTGACCGCCAATGCGGCAGCTCGCAGCAGGCGGTGCAGTTTGCGGCGCAGGCGGTGATGTCCGGGTTCCAGGACGTGGTCATCGCCGGCGGCGTGGAAAGCATGAGCCGGGTGCCGATGTTCTCCAACCTGTCCTTCCACGAGAAGGAAGGCATCGGTATCGGCCCGTTCAGCGCGCGGATTCAGGAGCGCTTCCAGGTCAGCAGCTTCAGCCAGTTTGCCGGTGCACAGATGCTGGCGGAGAAGTACGGTCTCGACCGCCTGACCCTCGACCGCTTCGCGCTGGCCAGCCACCAGCGGGCGGCGCGGGCGACCGACAGCGGCGCCTTCCGTGACGAAATCATTGGCCTGGCGACCGCCGACGGCTTGCATCTGGTTGACGAAGGCATTCGCTTCGATGCGTCGCTGGAGGGCATCGGTTCGGTGAAGCCGTTGCAGGAAGGCGGCGTGGTCACGGCCGCCAACGCCAGCCAGGTGTGCGATGGCGCGTCCGCGGTGCTGGTGGTCAGCGAACGCGCCTTGAAAGCCCATGGCCTGACGCCCATTGCGCGGATCGTCGACATGACCGTCACCGCGGGCGACCCGGTGATCATGCTCGAAGAGCCGATCTTCGCCACGCGCAAGTCCCTGAAGAAAGCCGGCCTGAGCATCGCCGATATCGACCTCTATGAAGTCAACGAAGCCTTCGCCCCTGTTCCTCTGTCCTGGCTGGACGCGCTGGACGCCGACCCCGAGCGGTTGAATGTCAACGGTGGCGCCATTGCCCTCGGCCACCCGCTCGGTTCGTCCGGGACCAAACTGATGACCACCCTGATCCACGCCCTGAAAGCCCGCGGCAAGCGCTATGGCTTGCAAACCATGTGCGAGGGCGGCGGCATCGCCAACGTCACGATTCTGGAGGTGCTGTGAGATGAGCTTTCGTAACCGTGTGACCAAATTGCTCGGCATCCGCCACCCGATCGTGCAGGGCGGCATGATGTGGGTTGGCCGGGCCGAGCTGGCCAGCGCCGTCTCCAACGCCGGCGGCCTGGGGACGCTGACCGCGCTGACCCAGCCGACCCCCGACGCGCTGCGCCGGGAAATCGACCGCTGCCGGAGCATGACCGACAAGCCGTTCGCGGTGAACCTGACGATCCTGCCGTCGGTCAACCCGCCGCCCTACGCGGAGTACCGTCAGGCGATCATCGATTCCGGCGTGCGTATCGTCGAAACTGCGGGCAACAAGCCGCAGGAACATGTCGAGGCGTTCAAGGCCCACGGCTTGACCGTGATCCACAAATGCACGGCGGTGCGCCATGCCGTGTCGGCGCAGCGCATGGGCGTCGACATCATTTCCATCGATGGCTTCGAGTGCGCGGGGCACCCCGGCGAGGATGACATTCCCGGGCTGGTGCTGATCCCCGCCACCGCTGACAAAGTCAGCATCCCGATCATCGCCAGCGGCGGCATTGGCGACGGGCGCGGCCTGGCGGCGGCCATGGCCCTGGGCGCGGAAGGGGTGAACATGGGCACGCGCTTCTGCGCGACTCGTGAAGCGCCAATTCATGAGGCGATCAAGCGCTTCCTGGTGGAGAACGACGAGCGGGCCACCCACCTGATCTTTCGCCGCTTCCACAATACCGGGCGGGTCGCGCGCAACAGCGTGTCGGACGAAGTGGTGCGCCTGTCCCAGGCGGCCGAAGCCACGTTCGAGGACATTCGTGGCTATGTGTCCGGCGCCAAGGGCCGGGAAGCGCTGGAGACGGGTAATCTCGACGCCGGGCTGGTCTGGGCCGGACAGATCCAGGGGCTGATCCGTGACGTGCCCAGTTGCGAAGAATTGCTGGAGCGCATGGTCAGTGACGCCCGCGACATCATCAATCGCCGTCTTGGCGGCATGCTGGCCTAGGTCGGGAGAGAGAACGATGGACTATCAATTCATCCGCGTGGTCCGCGAAGGGCACCTGACAATCGTCACCCTGCAGCGGCCGGATGCTTACAACGCCATGAACTACGCAGCCCATGAAGAGCTGCAGCGCGCCTTTGACGACTTCGCCAGTGACGACGAGCAGTGGCTGGCGATCCTCACCGGTAGCGGGAACAAGGCGTTCTGCGCCGGGCATGACCTCAAGCAGCAGGCCAACGGCGGCGATCTCGGTACCCCGCCGGCGGGGTTCGGCGGGCTGACCGCGCGGTTCGACCTGCACAAACCGGTGATCGCCGCCGTCAACGGAGTCGCCATGGGCGGCGGCTTCGAACTGGCGCTGGCCTGCGACATCATCGTCGCGTCGAGCAATGCCGCCTTCGCGCTTCCCGAAGCCAAGATCGGCCTGGCCGCGCTGGCCGGCGGCATGTTGCGGCTTCCCGCGCTGATCGGCCTCAAGCGCAGCATGGGCCTGCTGCTCACCGGGCGCCGCGTCAGCGCCAGCGAAGGCGTGCAGCTTGGCTTCGTCAACGAAGTGACGGAGGGTGACGTGATGGACCTCGCCCGGCGCTGGGCCGATGACATCCTCACCTGCAGCCCGCTGTCGGTGCGGGCGACCAAGCAAACGGTGATGCGCGGCCTGGATGTGTCGGTGGAACAGGGCATGGGCGAACAGTGGGACTACTCGCAGGTTCGCGCCATGCTTGCCTCGGCGGACGCCATCGAGGGCCCGAAAGCCTTTGCCGAGAAACGCGCCCCGGTGTGGTCGGGACGTTGAATCCGCGGGCCGTACTTCCTGACAACGACAATAAGAGAAAAACGCCATGCACCCGTTGATTCACGCCCGCACCAACCCCGACAAGCCCGCTTGCGTCCTCGCCGCCACCCATGAGGTCCTGACCTACGGCGAACTTGATGCCCTGGCGAACCAGGCCGCCCATCTGTTTCGCAGCCTTGGCCTCACCCGCGGCGACACCGTGGCGGTGGTGTTGGGCAACGATTTCGAGATTTTCGTGGTGGCCTGGGCCACTCAGCGCATCGGACTGTATTTGACCGCGGTATCGACCAAAACCTCCGTGGGCGACCTCGCCTACGTGCTGGAAAACTCCGGTGCCAAGGCGCTGGTGGCCGGCCGCGCCTATGCCGACGTCGCCGAACAGGCGGCGAAGCAGATCGGCTCCCACAGCCTGCAGGTATTCAGCGCCGCCCCTGGACGCCGTTCGTTGCGCGAAGCCTGCGAGGGCTTGCCGACCACCCTGGTCAGCGACCCCAGCCCGGGTTCCGACATGCTCTATTCGTCCGGCATGACCGGCCGCCCCAAGGGCGTCAAGCCGCAGTTGCCGGACGGCTCGATCGAAGCGCCGATCCCGCTGATGCGCCTCGGCGGGGCGCTTTACGAGATGGATGGCGACAGCCGCTACCTGTCGACCTCACCGCTGTACCACGCCGCGCCGCTGCGTTGGGCGATGGTGATCCAGCGGTTCGGCGGGACCGTGTTCATCATGGAGCGTTTCGACGCGGAGCAGTCACTGGCGTTGATCGAACAGGAGCGCATCACGCACTCGACCTTCGTGCCCACGCATTTCGTGCGCATGCTCAAGCTCGATCCAGCGGTTCGCCAACGCTATGACCACCGCTCGCTGCGCGCGGTGATCCATGCCGCGGCGCCGTGCCCGGTGCCGGTCAAGCACGCCATGATCGACTGGTGGGGGCCTGTTATCCATGAGTACTACTCGGGCACGGAAACCTGCGGGATTACCGCCCTGGATTCGGCGCAATGGTTGAGCAAGCCGGGTTCGGTGGGGCGCGCGGTGCTGGGGACCCTCAAGATCCTCGGCGCGGACGGCGAGGAACTGCCGCCGGGTTCCCAAGGCGATGTCTACTTCGCCGACGGCCCGCGCTTCGAGTACCACAACGACCCGGAAAAAACCCGCCAGGCATACAACGACAAAGGCTGGGCGACGCTGAACGACATCGGCTGGGTCGACGAGGACGGCTACCTGTTCCTGACTGATCGCAAGAGCTTCATGATCATTTCCGGCGGCGTGAACATCTACCCGCAGGAAATCGAAAACCTGCTCATCACCCATCCGGACGTCGAGGATGCGGCGGTGTTTGGCGCGCCTGACGCCGAAATGGGCGAGCGGGTGGTGGCGGTGGTACAGCCCCGGGTGGGTATCGCCGGGAGTGCCGAGTTCGCGGAAACGCTTCGCCGCTTCGTTCGCGAGGGCCTGGGTGGCGTCAAGTGCCCGCAGCAGTTCGACTTTCGCAGCGAACTGCCCCGCGAACCCACGGGCAAGCTGATGAAGCGGTTGTTGAAAGCCGAGTATGAAGTGGCTTATCGGGGGGCTTAGGTGGGGCTGACTCACACATGACGGCTGTCGGCCTGGCGAGCAACTCGCCAGGCCGGGATCAAGGGCTTAGAAATTTACCGTGTAGCGCACGATAAAGCGGTTTTCGTTGGCGCTGTCGGCATAGGTGGAACGGTTGGTGGAGTTGCGCCATTGCACCGCCAGGCCTTTGACCGGACCACTCTGGATGACGTAGGCGATATCGGTGACACGCTCCCATTCTTTGCCCGATTGACCCTCCTGGCGCAGGGCCGCTGCCTGGCGGGTGGTCAGCAGCGCGGGATCGACATCGTCGCCGTTGACGTACCGCAGGGTCAGCGTCAGGCCGGGCAGGCCGAGGGCGGCGAAATCGTAGTCGTATCGAGCAAACCAGACACGTTCGTTTGGCGCGGTGAAGGTGCTGACCAGCGACTCGCCAAACAGGTAGGTGTCTGTCCCGTTGACGAACGCGAAGGGCGTATCGCCCCACGCTTTCTGGTAGCCGCCGCCGAGGGTGTGGCCTTTCAGGCTGTAGGCGAAATAGCTACTCAGCGTGCGGTTGTCGACGTCCCCCAACAGCTCGTCGCCTGTTGCTCCGGCATCGAACAGGCGGACGTCGGCAATCACCGCGCCTGTCGACAGCGGTTGGTTGAGCTTCAGGCCGGCGTAGTGGCTGCGATAGAGGTCGGCGAGCTCAGCGATGTGATAGCTCAGGGTGAGTGTCGGCAGTAGCTTGTAGTCGAACGCCAGGTAGTCGAAATGATCAGCGTCGATGGCGCGATAACCGAAGGTCGTGAGCGATTCGAAATCCGTCGAGTTTCGCTGCTTCACGGCGTTGACGCGAATCGCCGAGACGGTCAGTGAATCGACATCATTGGACACCAGCGAACCACCGCGGAACACCTGCGGCAACAGCCGGCTGTTGTTGCTCCACAACAGCGGCATCAGTGGGCTGATGCCGCCAAGGCGAAGTTCGCTCTTGCCGAGCCGCGCCTTGGCGGTCAGCGTGAACTTGCCGTACTCGTCTTCGACGTTGCGCTGCGAATCGAACGCCAGAAGGCCCGAGCCGGTGCGGTCCGGGCTTGAATCCAGCTTGAGCCCCAGCAGGCCTTGAGCATCCACGCCAAAGCCCACCGTCCCCTCGGTGAAACCTGACTGCACGTTGAGAATGAAGCCTTGCGCCCATTCGTCGCGCTTCGATTGGCTGGCACCCTCGTTGCGGAAGTCGCGGTTGTAGTAGAAGTTTCTGAGTTCCAGGCTTGCCTTGGTGTCATCGATGAAATCCGCGCACGCGAAGGGGGCGCACGTGAGTGCCGCCACCGGCACGAGGAAGTGGGCGTGGTATGTCGTCATTGCAAGCACCTTTTGTTGTTTTAGTGTGCATGAACCCCTGCCGCCGCTAGTGGGCAACATGAGTGATAACGCTGGAGGAATTGCTGTCAGGCGGGTGTCGTGCTCGGCCGCTCAGGCGCCGGAGGCCAGGCGCACGATCGCGTCACGGCTGCCCGCCCGTTGGCGCAGCAGGAACTTCTGGATCTTGCCGGTGGCGGTTTTTGGCAACTCGTCGAAAATCACCCGTTGCGGGCACTTGAAACGGGCCAGGCGTTGTTGGCAGAACGCGATCAATTCCTGCGGCGTGGGCGTTTGCACGCCAGCTTTCAATTCAACGAAGGCGCAGGGGACTTCACCCCATTTGTCGTCCGGTTGCGCGACAACCGCCGCATGAAGTACCGCGGGGTGGGCATGCAGCGCTTCTTCGATTTCGATGGAGGAAATGTTCTCGCCGCCCGAAATGATTACGTCCTTGCAGCGGTCGGTGATCTGGATATAACCGTTCTCATGGACGACCGCCACATCGCCGGTATGAAACCAGCCGCCGGAAAACGCCTGTCGGGTGGCAGACGGGTTTTTCAGGTAACCCATCATCACGGTATTGCCGCGCATCAGCAGTTCCCCGGTGGTCTGGCCATCGCGCGGGACCGGCTGCAGTGTCTCGGAATCCGCCACCATCAGGTCTTCGAAGACGGCGCCGCGTGCACCCTGGCGAACCCGCAACGCGCACTGTTCAGCGGGTGGCAGGGCGTCCCAGGCGTCTTGCCAGACACAGCTCACCGGTGTTCCGCACACTTCGGTGATGCCATAGACATGATCGACATCGAAGCCCAACGCCAGGACTGCCCGCAGCACTGCGGCGGGCGGCGGGGAGCCGGCGGTCAGCACCCGGACCGGCGTCGCCAGGGCGGCGCGGCCGGTCGTGTTGGCGATCATCGCCATGACGATGGGGGCGGCGCAGAAGTGATCGACCGCATGGGTGTCGATGGCGTCGAACACCGTTTCAGCCGAGACCTTGCGCAGGCACACGTGGGTGCCGGCGGCTGCGGTGATCGCTCAGGTGAAACACCACCCGTTGGCATGGAACATGGGCAGCGTCCACAGGTAGCGCGGCGCCCGGGCCAGCGGCCAGTTGGTCATTTGCAGCAGGCTCATGAGGTAAGTGCCGCGGTGGCTGGCAACCACGCCCTTGGGATCGCCGGTGGTTCCGGAGGTGTAGTTGAGGGCGATCGGCTGCCATTCGCTGGCAGGCCAGACACCCGCAAAGCGAGGGTCGCCGCCGGCCAGCAAGCGCTCGTAATCGGTTTCGCCAATGGCGGGCCCGTCGGGCGAAAGGTGGTCGTTGATATCGATCACCACCGGGCGTTGTTCCAGCAGTTCGAGCGCCGCCGCCGCCAGCCTGGCGAACTCGCGATCCACCAGCAGCAGCTTGCATTCGCTGTGGCGAAGGATGAAGGCGACACCTTCGGCATCCAGGCGATAGTTGATGCCGTTCAGCACCGCGCCGGCCAGCGGCACCCCATAGTGTGCTTCGAGCATCGCCGGGGTGTTTGGCGAGAGGATGGACACCGTGTCGCCATGGCCCAGGCCTCTGCTGACCAATGCCGAAGCCAGCCGGTAGCAGCGCTCACGGGTTTCAACCCAGGTTCGCCGCAGATCGCCATGCACCACGGCATGCCGTTGCGGATGGACCAGGGCGGCGCGGTCGAGGAAACCGAGCGGCGTGAGGGGCAAGTGGTTGGCAGGGCTACGCTCGAGCCCGCTCTCATAGGCACCAGGATTCATGGGGTTGTCTCCTTGTTATTGTGATGAAAAGTGGTGAAGGCGCTGACGGGCTCGCGGTCGGTGACCAGGGTGTTCTCGATGCGGGTTTCGTCGGCGTAGCCAAGGCTCATCCCGCACACCAGCATGTGCTCGGGAGGAATCGCCAGCATCTCGGTAATCACCTCGTGGTACTTGAGAAACGCGGCCTGCGGGCAGGTGTGCAAGCCTCTGCCGCGAGCGGCGAGCATGACGCTCTGCAGGAACATGCCGTAATCCAGCAGGCTGCCTTCCTGAAGCACACGGTCAATGGTGAAGATCAGGCCCACCGGCGCATCGAAAAACCGATAGTTGCGGGCGTGTTGCTGATGCATGCGCTGCTTGTCGCCCTTGCTGATGCCCAGCAGGCTGTACAGCTCCCAGCCGACCTGGCGGCGCCGCTCGACGTAGGGCGCGACCCACTCACGCGGGTAATACTCGTAAGGATCGGCGAGGTTTTCAGTGAGCGCCGGGTCGTTGTCGAGCGCGGCGATCGCGTTGGACAAGCGTGCCTTCATTGCCCCGGTGATGACATGAACGCGCCACGGCTGCATGTTCACGCCGGTCGCACAGAAGCGCGCTACATCCAGGATCGATTCGATGTCCTCGCGTGATACCGGGGTCGGCAGAAAGGCTCTGATGCTGCGGCGCGAGGCGATCGCCCAATCAACCGTCTGCTCCAGTAGCTGCGCCGAGAGTGGCGGTTGTGATAAGCGGTTCATAGTCATCTCTTACAGGTTCGTGTGTGAGGGGCAAGCGCGGGCGCGCCGGGGCCGCAGGCTCAGTTGGACGCCACGGCAGCCTTTGCCTGGGCAGAGTCGGAGCGTGACTGGTTGATCAGGGTGACGGCCGCGGCACCGATCAGGCCGGCCAGGCTGATCGCCATGAAGTTCTGCTCCAGTGGCAGGCTCAAGGACACCAGCCAGCCGATCAGAACCGGTGCCACGATCGCGCCGATGCGGCCAACCCCGGAGGCAAAGCCAACGCCGGCAGAGCGGAGGGTCGAGGGGTAGAAGTCGCCGGCGTAGGCATAGGCCAGCAGTTGTGTGCCCAGGGTCGAGGCACCGACCACGAACACCACCGCAAATAGCAGGCTGGTCGAGCGGGTATAGCCGAGCAACGTCAAGGCGATCGCACCGACCAGGTAGAAGCACACCAGCACATGCTTGATGTTGAATTTATCGCTCAACCAGCCGCCGCCGAGGGCACCGACGATGGCGCCGACATTGAACACGATGACGAAGTTGAGCGCGGAGCCCAGGCTGAAACCGGCCATCGCCATCAGCTTGGTCAACCAGGAATTGAGGGCGTAGACCATGAACAGCCCGGTCATGAAGGCTGCCCAGATCATCACGGTGCTGAAGCCGCGGCCGTCCTTGAACAGGTTGCGCACCGGCGCCTCCTGCTTGCCGAGCACGGCAGGGTTGCCGGTCATCACGGTCTGGTCGCTGATCGCGAGATCAGGCCGCAGTTGTCGGGCGATGTCGCGCAGTTCGTCCTGGCGGCCATGCTTCAGCAGGTAGCCGATCGAGTCGGGCATGCTCTTGAGGATGAACGGAATCAGCAGCACCGGTAGCCCGGCGATGTAGAACACCCACTGCCAGCCGTGGCTTTCGATCAACTGCTTGGCCGTCAGTGCGACGAGAATGCCGCCCACCGAATAACCGGCGAAGACCAGCGTCACCAGGCGGGTGCGCAGTTTCAGCGGCGAGAACTCCCCCATCTGCGCGGTGCACACCGGCAACACACCGCCAATACCCAGGCCGGCGATGAAGCGCATGACACTGAAACTCACGGGGTCATTGGTCAGGCCCGCTGCGGCGGTAAACAGACTGAACAGCGCGACGCAGAACGCGATCATTTTCGGGCGGCCGATGCGGTCTGCCAGTGTGCCGAGAAATATGGCGCCGAGCATCGTGCCGAACAGCGCCGAGCCGGCCATGATGCCGGCGCTCGTCGGGTCGATATTCATGTCTTTCATGATCGCCGGGAGCGCCGCGCCGACCACTGCCAGGTCGTAGCCATCGATCACCAGGATCAGCACGCACCAGAATAGAATCAGCCTGTGGAAACGGTTGAATCGTGACTCGGCCGCCAACGTATAAACGTTCACCGGTTGCATAGCGTGTCTCCTTCAATCTTGTTTTTGTTTGTGAAGTGCACTGTGGGTCGTCGGGCATGCCGCGCTGTACGACGTACTGCGGAGCCGATCATAGGGGCGGGGCGTGGGCGCGGCCCATGCCCGCAGGCATCGTTGTGATTGACCGATTCGGGCAGTCTTTGAGGTGGGCGGGCAGCGCGGGGCGGGAAGGGGAGCGTGCGGTCGGATGGGTACCGTCAGAGGTCGGCGTCTTCGCCCTGGGATCGGCGATAGGCGCCGGGGCTTACCCCGGTCCATTTCTTGAAAGCACGGTGGAAGGCGCTGGTTTCCTGAAACCCTGTGCGTGCCGCGACGTCGGTCACCGTCAAGCCAGGCTGGCTGAGCAGATTGATGGCGATGTCTCGGCGCAGGTTGTCCTTGAGCCGTTGGTAGTTGAGCCCTTCGGCCTGCAGCCGGCGCTGCAGGGTCGAATAGGACATGCGCAGCATCTTCGCCAGCGCCTCGAGTTCTGGCCACTCTTCGGGGCTTTGCCCGCGCAGGCGTTGCCGGATCCGGGCACTGATGCTCTCGTCGTTGCGGTATTTGACGAGGATGCTGGCAGGCGACTCCTTGAGGAATGCCGCCAGCGTGAGGGGCGTCTGGGCCACCTTCAACTCAAGGAAGTCGCGCTCGAAGAACACCTGCGAGACCGGCGCCGCAAAGTTGATGTTTTCGCAGAAACGCATCCGGTAGTCGCTGTCGTCCTCAGGTTGTGGCGCCCGCAGGTCCAGGCGCTGAATCGGAATCCGCCGATTGCCCAGCCAGCACAGCAGGCCGTGGACCAGAATGAGCCAGGTCCCGTAGCAGAACAGCCTGCGCTGCACGCCGTGATCGTGGAGAACGATGACCGCCGACTCGGCGTCGAACACCAGTTCACCGTACACGTCATCCAGAATCGAGCGAAGGAATGCGAGCATGCGCCGCAGGGCGTGCTCCAGGTTGTCGCAACCGAGCGTGAGCTGGCACATCAGCTTGAAACTGCCGCGCCGCATCGGGTGGCGATCGATGGCAAAGAACTCATCATCGAGCACGTCCGACAGGGCAACCCACAGACGCGAGAACCCCGCCGCCGATACCCGTGCCTGAGGCGATGCCAGCAGCGCCGGATCAATCCGCGCCTGGCGCAACACCAATGCCACGTCGACGCCCTTGTGCCGCGCGCCGAACAACGCCTCTTGTACCAGCCCGATCGAGGTGGTGCCTTTGTCTGGCGGCAGTGCCATGCAGTTTCCTTCCTCTGGCCGATGGATTGCGATAGCCGCCGGCGGCGCGCAACAGTGCTGTAGCGCCGCTACGTTCTGTTTTCAGCTATCGCTTGTCAACCGGGAGGGTGCGCTGCCGGGTCGCTCGCTGTCGGGGAGAAAAAGGGGACAGATCTTGAAAATCAACGCTCGCTGCTTCTACCTGACGGATTAGCAGGGCTGCGCCGCCGCGCTATTACTGACGTTACGCCCCAGTACCAGCACCGTGACAAAACCGCAGCCCACCAGGGCCGTGGCCAGACTCAACAGCACCGAGCTGCCCATCTGGTCGACGATCCGCCCGCCGAAGAACGAGCCCAGCGCGATGATCACCTGGAACAGGGCGACGAACAGTGGCATGCCGCGCTCGACATCCTTCGGCGCCACGACAAACATCCAGATGCTGGCGCAGGCCGGGAACGCGCCGAAGGCGAAGCCCCAGAGTGCGATCAGCATCGCGGCGCCGGTCATGCCGGTGGCGAAGTGGGGGAACAGGGCGGTGCTGATGCCGATGGTCAGTGCCACCAGCAACAGCGTGTGGCGCACGCTGCGGTTGGCGGCAAAGCCGGCGAAAATATTGCCGATAACCCCGGCCACGCCATAGAGCAGCAGGAGCGAGCCAATCGTCGGCCCATCGAAACCGGCGCTCTGTTTGAAGAAGGGCGCGACATAGGTGTACGCGGCAAAGTGCGCCAGGCCAATCAGCAAGACCGCGATCAATCCAACCCGCGCCTGTGGATTGATAAACAAGGCCGGCAGGTCACTGATGCGAATGGCCTTGTCCGGGTTGAGCCGCGGCAGCAGGAAGACCTGCGCCAGCAGCACCGGAATGCCCAGCAGGGCGGTAACCAGGAAGGTCATGCGCCACCCCATCAGGCCACTTAGCCAGGTGCCTACCGGAACGCCCAACACCGTGGCCAGGGTCACCCCGACCATGATGATTGAAGTAGCCTGGGCTACGCCGACTCCCTTGGGCGCCAGACGGCCGCTGAGGGCAATGGCTGTCGCCCAGAAACCGCCGATGCTGATGCCCAGCAACACGCGGCCGAACAGCAACAGACCGAAGTCGCTGGCATAGGCCACGACCGAGTTGGCGATGATCATGATCAGCGTCAGGCCGATCAGCAGATAGCGACGGTCCAGAGCGCCAATCCCCACCGACAGCAACGGCGCGGCGAGGGCGGCCATGATGCCGGGGAGGGTAACCATCAGACCGGCATGACCGGCACTGATGCCGAGGTCGCTGGCGACATCGTTGAGCACGCCCACCGGGAGAAACTCACTGGTCACCAGGGCGAAAGCGCCCACGGCGACTGAAAGGATTGCCAGCCACTGCTGTTTGACGCTTTGCTGACTATGTTCGGGGAGGCCGCGAGGGGCCTGGCTGGCGCTTGGCATGGGTGCTGGGTTCCAAGGGGTGAATGTCGCCTGAAGGCAGGCGGGGGAGAGGGGAAAAGCTGGGAGGCGATTATAGGAGCCGGTTTTGGGAGTCCGACAGGGGAGCACTTCGATAGTAATCATCAGTGCAATCGATGGGATGGGCGGGGGAGAGCGTTCGGCTCAGTCCCGAGGCAGCCAGGTCGGCAGGCGAGGGGTGTCGAGGGGCCACCTGCGTGGACCTTCAACGGATCCGCTTCTTACCCTTGAGCCTGGGCGAGGGCGTCTCCATTTCGCAACGCTTCAATCAACGCCTGGCAGATTTCCAGTGATTGCCAGGTAGACCACGCCAGGTTCGCCAGCGGCCGTTCGAGCATTTCGCAGAGTTGCGCGTTGGTTTCGAAGGCTGATGTCAGCGCGGCCGAAAGATGCACCAGCGCGTCGTCGATATCGGCCGCCGGGTGTACGGAAAACACCGGTGGATGAGCGCCGTTGCATGAGCCGAAATGGGTGTGAGGAACGGTTTGGCCGAGGGTGGAGACGGGCGGGTCGGGAACGATCTTTTTCATTGTGTGGCTCCTTGATTAGTGGAGCCGTCACCGTTCGCTACCAAACGAAAGGGTGGCGGCCGTGCGCAGGTTGGTAGACCGGGAATCAAGGAACCCAGCGCGCCCGAAGGCGCCCTACGCACAGCCGCCATGAAAATCAACAGCGGGCGAACAGCACCGCTATTTCAGAGGGACGTCGTGCGTCTTGATTTACCGGGCTACCAAACCCGATCGCTGATTGTGCAGCGACCGGCGAAGACTAGGTAGCGAGTCCCAAGTGCGCAACGACTCATGGGGCGGAAAAGTATGATTGGGAAATTGCCTACGAGAAAGTCGGAAATAGTAGAAGCTTTGTAGCCTGAGGCAGCCGTTGGAGTGGGTTTTCGCCAGGGTGGTTGTCGGGAAAAGTCACGCGACCTGGCCTACGCAATCACCGGCTCACCCTGGATAGTCGCGATCAGTTGCGTTTCACCCGGGCGGGACTTGCGCGGAGATAGCACAAAGCCATATCTTGCCTCGCCCCCCGAAGATCAGCCCGGTAATCCCGTATGCGCATGGCGTCCAGCCTGTTGTCCGCATTGTGTGTCCTTGCGTTTTCCTGCCTTGCCAAGGGTACTGCGGCGGATCTGCTGCCTTTTCAGGAAATCCCCGACTTGCCATCGCGCACCAGCCTCACGCTGGGCAGCACGGCATACGATCCCCCGGATGACCTGAGCGTGAAGCCCTTCTTCAGTGGTGGCATTGCGCTGGACAACTTCGGTGGCGATGACGATGAGGGCCGGCTCGCCAGCGCCCTCAACCTGCATGGCCTGCTTGACCCGAGCGACCTGCTGAGCCTGCGCAGCATGGGCTCGGCCGAGACCGGCCATTACCACTGGGGCACTTACCACCTGGACGTCGGCCCTTGGGCCAGCCGGTTGGGCATCATCCTGTCGGACATGTCCTATGAGTTGGGCGACGAACTCGAAATCCTCGCGGCCAAGGGCAAGGCCCGAACTGCCAGTGCATTCATCATTCAGCCGCTCTTTCAGTACCCGGCGTTCAGCCTCAAGGCCCGGCTGCAGTTCGACGACAAACACCTGCGGGACGAGTCCGGGCTGCTCGGCATCAACAGCGAAAAGCGATCACGCGTGCTCAACTACGGTCTCTCCGGCACGGCCCGGGACCCGTTGCTGAACGGCGCCACGACCACCCTTGCGCTGAGCTGGAGCGAGGGCAGCCTGAATATCGACGGCTCGCCCTGGTCACTGGTCGGCAAGGCCGATCCGGGCCATTTCAGCGTGCTGCGCGCCAGCCTGGCCCGCCTGCAACAGTTGGGTGGACGTCTGGCCCTGTATGTTCGCCTCCAGGGCCAGTGGTCGGATGACAACCTGGACGACTCGGAAAAGCTCTATATCGGCGGCATCTTCGGCGCGCGCTCCACCTACCAGACCGCCGCATTTGGTGATCGGGGCTGGCTTACCAATCTCGAGTTGCGTTATGCCCTGACCGATACCTGGCAACTGGTGACCTTTGCCGATCACGGCGAAGCGCGCCTGAATACCGCAAGCTGGACCACCGACACCGCGCCCCGTCGTCTTTCTGCCACAGGTTTTGGCGGGGGGTGGTCAACCGGGACTTGGAATATCAGTGCGTTGGCGGGCTGGCCGGTTGGCAATCATTCGGAGCAAAGCGATAGCGAGCGGCAGCCACGGGTGTGGGCGCAGGTGGCTTATGCGTTTTGATGTTGCCTTGTGCTAGCCGACTGTTATTCAGCGTTCTCAAGATCGAGCGCCGCCCGCGCGGCGCTCGATCTTGAGAACGCTGAAAATCTGTCGCCTGGAGACCGGCACTCCACCTGTCCCACCCCTGTAGCGCCCGACGCAACACCTGTAGCGCTCCAGCCTCCCCGAAAACGCTCCTCCTTTTCCCGAACCCCCCCGTAAACAAAGCCCTCCAGCCCAATCAAAACAATCTGGCATAGCCGTTGCTCTGTCCCTGGTGCGCAGCGAAAAGATCGCGCCACTAATAAGAACAGGACTAACCCCATGAGACAGATTGGCCATGCCTCGCCTTCCGGCGCTCGTTCCACCGTCGCCGGTATCCCTCTGAAATCCCTGGCTGCCGCGTTGCTGTTGAGCCTGGCCACCACGCCAGCGCTGGCCGTTGAAGTGCCGGCCAACGTCGACAGCAAGCGCCTGATTGCCGCCGACAAGGAACCCGGCAACTGGATGAGCACCGGGCGGACCTACGACGAGCAGCGCTACAGCCCGCTCAACAAGATCAGCGATCAGAACGTCGACAAGCTCGGCCTGGCGTGGAGCTACAAACTCGACCTGGATCGCGGTGTGGAAGCCACGCCGATCGTGGTCGACGGCGTGATGTACACCACCGGGCCGTTCTCGGTGGTGTATGCGCTGGATGCCCGCGACGGCAAGCTGATCTGGAAATACGACCCGCAATCGGACCGCAACCGCGCCGGCGAAGCCTGCTGTGACGCGGTCAACCGCGGAGTGGCGGTGTGGAAGGGCAAGGTCTATGTCGGGGTGCTCGACGGCCGCCTGGAAGCCATCGACGCCAAGACAGGGAAACGCGCCTGGTCGGTCGATACCCGCGCCGACCACAAGCGCAGCTACACCATTACCGGCGCGCCACGGGTGGTCAACGGCAAGGTGGTGATCGGCAACGGCGGCGCCGAGTTCGGCGTGCGCGGCTATGTCACGGCCTATGACGCTGAAACGGGCAAGGAAGCCTGGCGCTTCTACACCGTGCCGGGCGACCCCAAGTTGCCGCCCGAAGGCAAGGGCATGGAAATCGCCGCCAAGACCTGGTTCGGCGATGCTTTCGCCGAGCAGGGCGGTGGCGGCACAGCCTGGGATTCGTTTGCCTTCGACCCGGATTTGAACCTGCTGTATATCGGCGTGGGCAACGGCTCGCTCTGGGACCCGAAATGGCGCAGCCAGGCCAAGGGCGACAACCTGTTCCTGTCGTCGATCGTCGCGGTCAATGCCGACACCGGCGAATACGTCTGGCACTACCAGACCACTCCGGGCGACGCCTGGGACTACACCGCGACCCAGCACATGATCCTTGCCGAGCTGCCGATTGACGGCAAGCCGCGCAAAGTGCTGATGCAGGCGCCGAAAAACGGTTTCTTCTATGTGATCGACCGCGCCACCGGCGAGCTGCTTTCGGCCAAGGGCATCGTGCCGCAGAGCTGGACCAAGGGCATGGACATGAAGACCGGCCGGCCGATCGTCGATGATGAGAATGCCGCCTACTGGAAGGACGGCAAGCGCAAGCTGGTGACGCCCGCCTTCTGGGGTGCGCATGACTGGCAGCCGATGTCCTACAACCCGAACACCGGGCTGGTGTACATCCCGGCCCACATCATGTCGGCCTACTACGAGCACATTCCCGAGGCGCCCAAGCGCAACCCGTTCAAGAGCATGTACCAGCTGGGCCTGCGCACGGGGATGATGCCGGAGAATGTCGACGGCCTGCTGGACATGGCCAAGGGCTGGTCGGGCAAGCTGATCGCCTGGGACCCGGTCAAGCAGCAACCGGCCTGGGAAGTGCCCTACGTGACCATCTTCAACGGCGGCACCCTGAGCACCGCCGGCAACCTGGTGTTCGAAGGCAGCGCCGACGGCCGCGTCATCGCCTATGCCGCCGACACCGGCAAGAAACTCTGGGAGCAACCGGCGGCCAGTGGCGTGATGGCGGCACCGATCACCTACAGCGTCGATGGCGAACAGTACGTGACCTTCATGGCCGGCTGGGGCGGGGCGTTCTCCACCTTTGCCGGCGCCCTGTCGCTGCGGGCCGGGGTCCAGCCGTTCTCCCAGGTGCTGACCTACAAGATTGGCGGCACCGCCAAGCTGCAAGAGCCGGCACCGCGTCCCGACACCCCGAAACCGCCCGCGCTGAGCAACGACACGGCGTCCATCGAAGCCGGCGCCAAGCTGTATGACGGTTATTGCTCGCAGTGCCATGGCATCCACGCGGTCAGCGGTGGCGTGTTGCCGGACCTGCGCAAGCTGACGCCGGAGAAACACCAGATGTTCCTCGGGATCCTGTTCGGCGGCCGTGTGCCTGATGGCATGCCGTCCTTTGCCGATGTCTTTACCCCTGAGCAGGTCGACCAGATCCATCAGTACCTGATCAAGCGCTCCCATGACCTGCAGAACGAAGGCGAATCCTGGAAGCAGTTCAGCGCCAAGCAATAAGCCTATGGGCCGGCCGGCGCCATTGCCGGTCGGTCGCGCCATCCCCGACAAGAGAGACGCGGATATGAGTGACGCCATCTACCAGAACTACATCGCCAATGCCTTCGTCGCCAGCGACGAGCTGATCGAGGTGCATAACCCGGCCAACGGCCAGTTGCTCGGGCGTGTGCCCCAGGGCAGCAGCGCCGAGGTCGAACAGGCCATCGCCGCCGCGCGCCAGGCGCAGAAGGCCTGGGCGCTGCGGCCGGCCATCGAACGTGCGGGCTACCTGCGCAAGATCGCCAGCAAAGTGCGCGAGCACGCCGAGCGCCTGGCGCGGGTGATTACCGCCGAGCAGGGCAAGGTGCTGGAACTGGCCCGGGTCGAGGTGAATTTCACCGCCGACTACCTCGACTACATGGCCGAGTGGGCGCGGCGCCTGGAAGGCGAAGTGCTGAGCAGCGACCGGGCCGGCGAGAGCATCTTTCTGCTGCGCAAACCGCTGGGCGTGGTCGCCGGGATTTTGCCGTGGAACTTCCCGTTCTTCCTGATCGCCCGCAAGATGGCGCCGGCGCTCCTGACCGGCAATACCATCGTGATCAAACCGAGCGAAGAAACCCCGATCAACTGCTTCGAATTCGCCCGTCTGGTGGCCGAGACCGATCTGCCCGCTGGCGTCTTCAACGTGGTCTGCGGCACCGGCGCAACGGTCGGCAGTGCGCTGACCAGCCACCCGGGCATCGACCTGATCAGCTTTACCGGCAGCGTTGGCACCGGCTCGCGGATCATGGCCGCCGCCGCGCCGAATATCACCAAACTCAACCTGGAACTGGGCGGCAAGGCGCCCGCCATCGTCCTGGCCGACGCCGACCTGGATCTGGCGGTCAGGGCCATCACCGCCTCGCGGGTGATCAACACCGGGCAGGTATGCAACTGCGCCGAGCGGGTCTATGTCGAGCGCAAGGTGGCCGATGCGTTTATCGAGCGCATTGCCGCGTCCATGGCCGCCACCCGTTATGGCGACCCGCTGGCCGAAAGTGGCCTGGACATGGGCCCGCTGATCAATCGCGCGGCGCTGGACAAGGTGGCGCAAATGGTCCGCACCGCCAGCGGGCAGGGCGCGCAGGTGATTACCGGCGGCGCGGTGGCCGATCTGGGCCAGGGCTTCCACTATCAGCCGACGGTGCTGGCCGGCTGCTCGGCGGATATGGAAATCATGCGCAAGGAGATCTTCGGCCCGGTGCTGCCGATCCAGATTGTCGATGACCTGGACGAGGCCATCGCGCTGTCCAACGACAGCGAATACGGCCTGACCTCATCGATCTACACCGGCAGCCTGAGCGCGGCCTTGCAGGCGACCCGTTCGCTGGACTTCGGCGAGACCTACATCAACCGCGAGAACTTCGAAGCCATGCAGGGCTTCCATGCCGGGACGCGCAAGTCCGGTATTGGCGGTGCCGATGGCAAGCACGGGCTGTACGAGTACACCCACACCCATGTGGTGTACATCCAGGCCTGATAGCCCGTCCATTGAAAACGCCCGGACCGTGTTTAACGGTCCGGGCGTTTTTCGTTGCGGCTCAGAGGCAGTCGTTGGGCTGCACCAGCCGGTGTTTTTTCATCTGCCGGTAGAGCGTCGAGCGGGCGACGCCCAGTTCGCTGGCCGCCGCGCTGATATTCCAGCGATGGCGGCGCAAGGTCGCCAACAGGCTCGACGCTTGCGGTTCGCTGCTCGTCGGCGGAATGGCCGGCAGCGCGTGCACGGCGGGGCTGTGCAGCAGGTCGCCGGGCAGGCAGTCCAGGTCGATGCAGCCGTCCTCGGCCAGCGCCACCGCGTAGCGCAGGGCATTGAGCAACTGGCGGATATTGCCGGGCCAGGGCGCGTCGAGCAGGCATTGCCGCGCCGGGTCGGTGAGCTGCAGGCCCTGAGCCTCGGCCTGGCTGTCGAGCAGGTGCTGGATCAGTTGCGCGCGGTCACTGCGCTCGCGCAGCGGCGGCAGGTTGAGGTTCATGCCGTTGAGGCGATAGAACAGGTCTTCGCGAAAGCCCTTGTCGCGCAACATGCCCTGCAAGTCCTGGTGCGTGGCGCAAATCACCTGGATATCCAGCGGCACCGGCACCTGGGCGCCGATCGGGGAAATCTCGCGCTCGGCCAGCACCCGTAGCAGGCGGGTTTGCAGGTGGGCCGGCATATCGCCGATCTCATCGAGAAACAGCGTGCCGCCATTGGCCAGTTCCAGCTTGCCCTTCATGCCTTTTTTCTCGGCACCGGTGAAGCTGCCGCCGCGGTAGCCGAACAGTTCGCTCTCGATCAGGCTCTCCGGGATCGCCGCGCAATTCAGCGCGATAAAGGGCCCGCCCTGGCGGGCGCTGGCCTGGTGGATGGCCCGGGCAAAGGCTTCTTTGCCGGTGCCGGTTTCGCCGGTAATCAGGATGGCGATGTCTTTGTCGATCACCTTGCGCAGGCGCCGCACCGCCTGTTGCAGCGTCGGGTCGGCACCGGCCAGTTGTTCCAGGTCGGGGTGACGGGGCCGCGGCGCCTTGGTCGCTGCCGGTGTCGGCGCCACGCGGTGCTGCTCCGAGGGAATGCGCAGGCTCAGGTCCAGCAGCGCCTCATCATGCTGGGCGCGCAGGCGCAGGCCGCGGGCGCCGCCATTGGTCAGGCGCAGTAACTCGTTGACGCACATGGGCAGCAACTGGTCAATCAGGCTGCCCAGCAGGTTGCGGCCATTGGCCTGGTCATGGGCGACAAAGGCCGCGCGGTTGGCGCCGATCACCCGACCGCTGTCGTCGACTGCCAGCAGTTGCTCATTGGCCAGGTCGGCGATTTCGTCGATGGGCTTGAGCGAAAGCGTCAGGCGATCCCGGTAGCTTTGGCGAAAGTGCGCGTTCTCGATCAGGCGCGCATACAGGATCACCAATTGCAGGGTCAGGTATTGGCTTTCCTTGGGGCCATCGCTGTTCAGGCAGGTAGCGTTCAGGCAACCCTGCAACAGGCCCTGGGCATTGAAGATCGGCGCGACGGAACAACTCAGGCGCGCATTGGCGGTGAGGAAATGCTCCTCGCGATGGATGATCAGCGGCTCGGCCGCCGCCAGCGTGGTGCCGATGCCGTTGGTGCCGGCGATGGATTCGTCCCAGCGCGCCCCGACCACCAGTCCCGAGCGAATGTAGGGGTCATGCTGGACGGGCAGGCGGGCGTCGAGGGTGATGCCCTGCTCGTCGCTGAGCAGCACCGCGAAACCGGCTGGCACCACGCGGCGGGCCAGGCCGCTGACGCCCTGGCTGGCGATATCGAGGTACTGCTGGTGTTGTTCCTGGTGGCGGCGGATATCGTCGGCGCACAGGATATCCAGGCGGGTGGCCGTGGCGGGATCGAGCCGGTGCTGCATGACGCTGCGGTACCAGGACTGGGCAATGACTCCGTCCGGGCGGATCCGCCGCTCGGGGAAATGCTCGTTGACGAAGGCAGCGAGTTCGCTCGGGTGGGTCTGGGCGCTATGCCGCGTCATGGATAGGCTCCCTGTGGCATGCCGCTTGGGCACGGCGATCTTGTTATGGGGCGACGAGCCGTGGCTGTCACGGAGGCTAAGATAGCCCTTGGTGGCGGGCAGCGCCATGGTGGGATGGCATGGATACGCGGCGCAAGTCCTCGACATAACACTGTCCCCTGTGGGAGCCGGAGCTACGCCTTCGCCACTACGACGACCGTGGCTGCTGGACAAGGTGCCGCGCGACAAGCAGGACGCGTTGTTCAACGGCGTGCCGAATTTCTATCACTACGTTCTAACACCGTGTCGAGCGTAGTTGTAATGCTTGCAAGTGTCCGTTCATTGAAACAGGTACACAGGCGAATCCATCCTTCGCTCAGACGATTTATAAAATCCTCAGGCTGACCGGCTTGAATTCTCATGCCCGCCCGAACTGCTTGCGATAGCAGCTCGGGCTGCTGTCCAGTTTTGTACGAAAGTGATGCCGCAACGTCGCGGCGGTGCCGAAGCCGCATTGTTCGGCAATCAGCGGCATGGGCAGCGCGCTGGTTTCCAGCAGCGCCTTGGCGCGTTCCAGCCGGACGCCCAGCAGCCAGTCGGCGGGTGTGGTTCCGGTGGCGTCGTGAAAGCGGCGCAGGAAGGTGCGGCGACTCATGTGGGCGGCGTGGGCCATTTGGTCGATGGTCAGGTCGCTGTCGGGTCTGGCGCGCAGTTGATCCAGCAGCGGCGCCAGGCTGCTGCCCGGTCTGACGGTAACCGGCTGTTCGATGTATTGGGCCTGGCAGCCCAGGCGATGGGGCGGGGTCACCATGCGGCGGGCTGCCCGGTTGGCCGCGTCGGGGCCGAAGTCCCGGCGGATCAGGTGCAGGCAGGCGTCGAGGCCCGAGGCACAACCTGCCGAGGTGAGGATGTTGCCCTCATCGACATAGAGCACCGAGGGCTCGACCTGAATCTCCGGATAAGCCTTCGCAAGAGCCTGGTGATGGTGCCAATGGGTGGTGGCGCGCTTGCCCGCCAGCAGGCCGGTTGCCGCGAGGACAAAGGTGCCCGCGCAGATGGTGACGATCCGGCAACCCCTGGCGCTGGCGGCCGTGAGCGCTTGAAGCACGTCGGGGGCAACGTCTTCAGCCAGGTCGCGCCACCCGGGAATGACGACGGTTCCGGCCTGTTCCAGCAGTTCCAGGCCACCTTCCACGGTGATCTGCACGCCACCAAAGGCCCGCAGCGGGCCGGGTTCGGCCGCGGCGACGCGCAGTTCATAAAGTGGTTTTTTCAGTTCGGGATCATCGCGGCCGAAGGCTTCGATGGCGGTGCCGAATTCAAAAGTACACAACTGGTCGTACGCCAGCACGACCAGGGTTCGATTGAAGGGCAGTGCAGCAGGATGGCGTTTTGGCATGAAGTTGACGATACATGGCCTTCGTGCCGATTTCCACAAGCCCCTCATCGCCGGATCATCCGCTGACTATTTGAGCCTGTGGAAACGTGCAATGAAGGATTCGGTGAAAGCGCTGGCCGCGGTGTGCCTGGCGGCGATGATGTTCGGCCTGGAGATCTCCAGTATCCCGGTGATACTGCCCACCCTCGAAACGCTGCTTGAAAGTCGCTTCAGCGACCTGCAATGGATAATGAACGCCTACACGCTGGCCTGTACCACCGTGTTGATGGCGGTGGGCACGCTGGTGGATCGCTACGGGCGCAGGACGTTGTTTCTCGCCAGTGTGGCGGTGTTTGGGCTGGCATCCTTGGCCTGTGGACTTGCCGAAGACGCGTCGATGCTGATCATCGCCCGGACCGTGCAGGGCGCGAGCGGCGGCGCCATGCTGATCTGCCAGATTTCGATCCTGTCCCGGCAGTTCACCGAGCCCCGTGAACGGAGCAAGGCCTTTGCCCTGTGGGGGATCGTTTTCGGCGCCGGCCTGGGCCTCGGGCCGATCATCGGCGCAGGCATCCTCGCGCTCGCCAACTGGCAGTGGGTGTTTCTGATTCACCTGCCGCTGGCGGCAATAGCGTTCGCCCTGGCGGGCGCCGGGGTGCACGCCACCCGCGAGGTGCCGACGGGCAAGCTGGACAGTCTGGGGATCCTGTTGCTGGCGTCCGCGGTGTTCGGCCTGACCTACGTGATTATCCAGGGCCCTGAACTGTCGAGCGCGACAGTCGTTGCGTTGGCGCTGGCGACCCTGCTGGCGTTCGTGGCGTTCCTGATCTCGCAGCGGCTCAACCCGCAGCCGATGATGGATTTCTCGGTGTTCCGCATCCGCGGGTTTTCAGGGGCGCTGCTGGGCTCGGCGGGGATGAACTTCAGTTTTTGGCCGCTGATGATCTACCTGCCCATCTATTTCCAGGCAGGCATGGGGCTGGATAACGTCGACGCGGGCTTGCTGCTGCTGGCGTACACCTTGCCAACCCTGTTTGTGCCGCCGTTGGGTGAACGCCTGGCGCTGAAACTTCAGCCGGGCGTGATGATTCCTGCCGGGCTGCTGGTGATCGGGGCGGGATTGATGTTGATGTGCATCGCCATCGGCAGTGCCAATTTGCTGGTTCCCGTTATGGCGGCAGGCTGCGTGTTGGCGGGGACCGGACTTGGGTTGACCAACACCCCGGTGACCAACACCAGCACCGGCTCCGTGCTGCCATCGCGGGCGGGCATGGCCTCGGGCATGGACATGAGTGCGCGGATGACCTCGCTGGCCATCAACATCGCGGTGATGGGGTGGGTACTCGTGCAAGGCATTGCCGGCAGCTTGCGCCAGACACTGCCGGGGTTGAGGGAGGGTTCGGCATTGCAGGCCACGGCCCAGGCGGTGGCGGCCGGCAAACAAGCGATACCGGCGACTGCCTTTCATACCGCACTCGATCAGGGATTCGCTTGGGTGCTGATCTATGGCGCGGCCAGCGTGTGCCTGGCGGCAGTGGCCAGCCTTTGTGTGTTCAGGCCGTGGGCAGTCGGCGTGAAAACGCAGCCAGCTACGGCCTCCTGAGCGCTTAAGAATTGCCCGGGCAGCCCCACAAATACCAGTAACCAGTGATATCCAGAGGCAAGGCCGAAAAATAGCATAGCGACGTCACCCCACTATCGTTCTGGCGGTCGTCCTTATGCGTGGAATCCGTAACGCCCTCAGTTGCCTTGCACCCCTGATGCGCACGCCGTTGTGGCTGTGCGCCGTGACGGGGTTGGTCTGCGCGCCGGCGCAAGCGGCCTTGTCCGGCTACTACGACAGCGTCGAGCAGATCCAGGTGGTGTTGCAGGACGCACGCGTGATCAATGTCCTGAAGCAGATGCCGATCGAAAGCATCGAGCGCCAGCGCGATCAGGCGGATGACACCACCCGGCACTGGCGTGTCCGCAGCCGCGACTGCGAGTTGCGTGTCTTGCTCGAGTCCCGCCCACCGCCCGGCGTCGGCAAAACCACCTACCTCGTGAAGCACATTGACGGGTGCCGCTGACGGCGCCCGCTCATCATCTGCCGCAGCCAGCGCGGCGGCAGCCAAGGCAACGCCTCCTTAAACTTTCAATAACAGGGATCAGTAAATGAACCAGGCAACTACTCAGCGCGGACAGACCCGGGCGCTCATCCTCGGCGGGATGTCCGCGTTACTCTCCTTGGTGCTGATGGCGCCCGCACAGGCGGCACCCTCCACCTTCCAGAACTCGTGTCGCAACATCGAGCTGTATACCGATAGCAACGAGGTGTCGATTCACGCCGAATGCCGCACCCGCAACGGTAGCTACAACGCGACGGCGATCGAGTTGCTGGGTGTCTCCAATGAGTACGGCACGCTCAGCGGCGGCGGCGATTCGGCCAGTTCGTTCCAGAACAGTTGCCGCAATGTGCAGATCCGCTACAACCCGCGACAAGTGGATATCGCCGCAATCTGCGAAGACGGCAGGGGCGGAGAGAAGAACACCAGCATTTCTCTTCAGGACATCGAGAACAACGACGGCAATCTGAACTGAAGAACGCCTGCCAGGTCAGTTGCCGAGGGATGCACGGACCAGGCTGAGGCCCGGCCGGGACTCTACCAGGAGTGTCCCGCCGAGCCTGGCGATCCGCGCCTGCATGGAGAGCAGGCCGATGCCGGTAGCGGCCTGGCTGACCGCCGAGAGGTCAAAGCCCACACCATTGTCGCGGACCTCGAGCATCAGCTCACGGTCCGCGACAACGGCCAGTGTGATGTCCACTGCTGTTGCGCCACTGTGCTTGAGCACGTTGGAGAGGGCTTCCTCGAGCAAACGTGTCAGCTCCATGCAGAACGCCACACTGGGTGGCCAGGGCCATGTGGCAGGGCAGGACCATCGGCTGGTCACGTCCATTTCATCGAACAGCGTCGAAAAACGGTGCCGGGTCGGAGCCATCCATTCCGAGGGTGTCGCCGGCATGTCGGCGTTGACGCGCTCGCCGCTGTCCATGACGTTGCGCAGGTCATCGCGCAGTGACTTGAGGGTCGAGATGTGGCGGCGCGCATCCGCATGCGCATCGGCATTGCGTTCCGCCTGGACGATGGCCCGGACCAGGGCGCTGCCAAAACCGTCATGCAGGTCATGAATGAACTGCATGCGCTCCTGCAAGCGCAAATTCGACAGTTCCAGTTGGTGTTCATTGCTCAATGTCGTCTCGAGCTCCCGGCAGGCCTCCTCTACAGCGCTCGACAGCTCCACATTGAAGCGCTCGGTGCGGCGCATGCTGTGGGCGATGCGCGAGCCCAGCACGGCGGTGATCACGGCCATGGTGATGAGGTTGGCGTAAGGGGTCAGCAGGACGGGATCGGGGATTTTCAGGTAATAGGTGCGCGTGTCGTAGAGCGCGATGATCACGAATCCGAGGCCCAGCGAGGCATACAACACATCCTGGAGCTTCCTGCTGCGCCAGGCATGGACCAGCGGCATGATGCAGCTCGCGGCAAAGACCAGCAGATGGGTTCTGACGCCAAGTTGCATGGCGGCCAGCAAGTGTTTTTCCGGCATGCACACAATCAGCAGCGACAGGCCCAGCGTCAGGGCTTGCAGGCTGCGCTCCTGCACCCGGCTGAGGGGCCGTCCCTGCAACTGGAAAATAAAAATCGCGTAGCACATGCAAAAGGCCATGAAGGCGATGGCGTTGGCCCGCGCCACATCCACCGTATGGCTGAACGGCCAGGGATCGACGGCCACGATGTTGTACACGAACAGCACCCAGGCCAGGTTCAACAGTGCAAACCAGCCATACAGGGCGTGCTTGCGGTACAGCAGCCAGATCCCCGCGAACAGGCCGGCAATGCACAGCGAGCCGACCATGTTGATCAGGAACGTGGTGCGCTGCGACCACCATAGCTGCTGATGCAACGCCAGCATCTGCGCGGGAGCGCCCATCCTCACCAGGCCCAGTCCAGGAAAGACCAGTGCCCGGCCCTGCACACGAATCCAGATGTCATTGGCCTGCGGGTGCAGCGCCGCGTCCGGGAGGATCCAGAGGCGCGGCATGTTCCAGCTTCTGGACAGCGGCTCCTGCAGGCTCGCATCACGCCAGAGCAGGGTGTCGTTCAGGTAGACCTCGCCGGCCAGGTTGATCGAACTGGTGACCAGCGCGACCAGCGGCTTTTCTGCCCCGCCGGCTGCGCAGCCGTGGCGCCAGCTGATGCGATACCAGACCGCACCGGTGAAATCGGGCCAGCGGGTGGTCCAGATATCGGGCAGCGTGACCGCTTGCCAGCCCTGCGTCGGCCGGCCTGCTGCACCGGGCGTCTCCCTGGCGGCCTGTACGGTGCTGATGGTGGGCGGGCAGGATTGCGCCCATGCCGCCTGGAGCAGGCAACTACCCAGCAGCACAAGGCCGAGCAGCCACGCGCCGAGGGAACGATGCCTCGGCACTACGGGAGTAAACCGCGCAAGCGCGCTTGGTTGAGCGCGTTGATGCGCGAAGACACTTCCAGCTTCCGGTAGATGTGCTTGATGTGGCACTCAACGGTGTAGAGCGAAATGTACAGGTGCTCGGCGATATTCCGGTTCGACTTGCCGTCCGCGACCAGCGTCAGGATTTGCGCTTCGCGCTCGGTCAGAAGGTCGGGCGACTTGTCTTGCTCGCTGTCCGCCACGTTGGCCACCTTTCCCTCGGCCTGCGGAATGTGCGCGAGGATATGCCTGGCAATAAACGGATCGATCGGCGCGCCACCGCGCAGCACGCTGCGAATCGACAACAGGACTTCCAGGTCGTCGCGCTCCTTGAGCAGGTAGCCGGTCGCGCCGGCCTGCAATGCCTGGAGGATTTTGTCCTGCGTGCTCCACGCGGAAATCACCAGGATGCTCACGGGATGGGGGCATTGGCGGAGTTCGGCGATCAGATCGATGCCGCTGCCATCGGGCAGCCCAAGGTCCACCAGGGCGAGGGAAAACGCCTGGGTCTGGCTGATCTGCCGGGCATCGGCCAGGCTGCCGGCGACGTGAAGCGCCCCGGGGGCACAGCCCAGATCCGACAGGATCTTGAGCAAGCGCTCCTGGAAATGGGGCTCGTCCTCGACCAGCAGCACGCCAGAGGGGAGGGATTGCATGGCGGTCAGCGCGATCTTGGACATGGCGTTGTACTGTCGGATAGGCGAGGGGCGCCAAGGGTCGGCACGGCGAGCAATATAAGCTGATGGCAGAAGGCCGCGCCATCCCTGAAAACCGGGATTTTGTGATGCGGTTTATCGCGAGCAAGCTCGCTTAACACTGACAGACATAGGAACTGTAGGAGCGAGCTTGCTCGCGATAAGCAATCCACCTCCCACCCAAGGAGCCATTAAAAAACCCTCCCCTTAGGCCCGGATTCCATCGTTTTTCAAGGGGCCGCGTCCTCCCTATAGTCCTCGCAGACCCAGTCGAAACACCGCCGTGTTTCATCGATGCGAGACAAAGACATGAACAACGAAGCAAAGGTCGCTCAGGGCGTGCAACCGGGTGTTGGCACCTGTGTGGTGTGGGGCGGGGAGCAGGTCGAACACCCTTATAACGCCACCCAGACCCCGATCGTCGCCAGCGCTGCCTACGGCTATCACGATATCGATGCCTGGTATGACGTCGCACTGGGCAAAGAGCCGGGCTTCATCTACAGCCGCATGAGCAACCCGACCGTCGCGGTGCTCGAAAACAAGCTGTGCGCGCTGGAGCAGGCCGAGTCGGCCGTGGCCTTCAGTACCGGCATGGCGGCGATCAGCGGTGTCCTGCACACCTTCCTGTGCAACGGCAAGCGCGTGGTCTCGACCCGCGACAGCTACGGTGGCACCAACAAGATCTTCGAAGAGTTCCTGCCCCGCCAGGGCGTCGAGGTGACGCTGTGCGACACCCTCGACACCGAGGCCATCGAGCGCGAGATCGCCCTCGGCTGTGATCTTGTCTACCTCGAGACGCCCAGCAACCCGACCTTGAAAATCCTCGATATTCGCCGGCTGGTGGCGGCGGCGAAGCGTGTCGGCGCGCTGGTCGTCGCTGACAACACCTTTGCCACGCCGCTGAACCAGAACCCGCTGGCGCTGGGCGTCGATGTGGTGGTGCACAGCGCGACCAAGTTCCTTTCCGGACATGGTGATGTGCTCGGCGGTGTGGTCTGCGGCGCCGAGTCGCTGATGGCGCAGGTGCGTCACTACCGGGAAATCAATGGCGCCTCGCTGGACCCGTTTTCCGCCTACCTGATCATTCGCGGCATCAAGACCCTCGCCCTGCGCCTGCGCCAGCAACAGGCGAGCGCCCAGGCACTGGCGGAATTCCTGTGCAGCGAGCCGCTGGTGGAAGCCGTCAACTATCCGGGATTGCCGCAGCATCCCGGTCACCAAATCGCCTGCGCGCAGATGAAGGGATTCGGCGCGATCGTCAGCTTCGTGCTGGTTGGCGGGATGGACACCGTCGTCAAGCTGCTGCCGTGCCTGCGCTACGCCCACCGTGCCGGCAACCTCGGCGCGGTGGAAACCATCTACGGGCCGGCACGGACAACCAGCCACGTGGAAAACACCCTGGAAGAGCGTCAGGCGCTGGGCATTTCCGAAGGGTTGGTGCGGGTGTCCGTCGGTATCGAGGACACCGCTGACCTGCTGGAAGACTTGCGTCAGGCCTTCGCCACGGTACGTGCCCAACGCACGGATGTGGCCGGCAGCGAGCGGCGCGCCAGCGTGTCCGCCTGAGGGGGAGGGCGGTCTGCCCGGGATGGCGGGGCGCCCTGTTTCATGAAAGCAATAACAATAACAGTCGCTGGTGCATTGGTTGGTACTGCCTCGTTGCGGGTTTCCCGTTGAACACCAGACACTTCATGAGAATCAAACTATGTCCACTGAACACTCAACGACAGCGTCGGCTGATCCGGCCGAATACAAGAAAGAGATGCACACCCGCCACATCGTCATGCTGGCGCTGGGCGGGGTGATCGGCACCGGGTTGTTCCTGACCTCGGGCTACACGGTCAACCAGGCCGGCCCCCTCGGCGCGGTGATCGCCTATATCGTCGGCGCCGTGATGGTCTACCTGGTGATGGTCTGCCTGGGCGAACTGGCCGTGCAGATGCCGGAAACCGGCTCGTTCAGCAGCTACGCCACCCGTTACCTGGGACCGGGCACCGGCTACACGGTGGCCTGGTTGTACTGGCTGACCTGGGCCGTCGCCATTGGCTCGGAATTCACCGCCGCCGGGATCCTGATGGTCCGCTGGTTTCCGGACACGCCGGTGTGGATATGGAGTGCGTTCTTCGCCATCACCGTGTTCATCCTCAACGTGGTGTCTGTGCGCCTGTTCGCCGAGACCGAATTCTGGCTGTCGCTGATCAAGGTGCTGACGGTGATTGCCTTCATCGTCATTGGTGCCGGGGCGATCTGCGGCCTGTTCGAGGTCAAGCATGTTCAGGGCATCGGGCTGTCCAACTTCACCCGCGAGGGCCTGTTCCCCACCGGCTTGCTGCCCATCGCGATGACGCTGCTGGCGGTGTCGTTCGCCTTCTCCGGCACCGAGCTGATCGGTATTGCCGCCGGCGAAGCCAAGGATCCCCAGGACAGCGTGCCCAAGGCCATTCGCACCACGGTGGTCAGGCTGGCGCTGTTCTTCGTCGGCACCATCGTCGTCCTCGCGACCTTGTTGCCCCGTGAGCAGGCAGGCCTGGTGGAAAGCCCGTTCGTAATGGTGTTCGACATGATCGGCATCCCGTACTCGGCCGACATCATGAACTTCGTGATCCTCACCGCACTGCTGTCGGCGGCCAACTCCGGCCTGTACGCCGCCTCGCGGATGCTCTGGACCCTGAGTGACCAGGGCCATATGCCCAAGTGCTTCCGCCGCCTTTCGCCGCGCGGCACGCCGGTCAACGCGATCATCCTGAGCATGGCCGGCGCGGTGGCGTCGCTGCTCAGCAGCGTGGTTGCGCCGGACACGGTGTACCTGGCGCTGGTGTCCGTTTCCGGGCTGGCGGTGGTGGTGGTGTGGATGAGCATCGCCGCCAGCCAGATCGCGTTTCGCCGGCACTATGTGGCCAATGGTGGCCGCGTCGAAGACCTGCATTTCCGGGTGCGCGGTTACCCCTGGGTGCCGCTGGGCGCGATTCTGTGTTGCGTGCTGGCTTGCGTCGGGATCGCGTTCGACCCTGAGCAGCGGGTGGCGCTGTACTTCGGCCTGCCCTTTATCGCCTGGTGCTACTTCGTCTACTGGGTGACCCGCAAGAAGCGCGAACAGCGGCTTGCCGCCATGCTGCCGGTGGTCCCGGGCGTTAACGCGACCTGAAGATTCCGGTTCATGATGGACGGATTCAATTCCGAACGAGGTCGTGCCGATGAAGCAAAAATCCCTGCCGCCGCTGAACTGGCTGCGGTCATTCGAGGTATCGGCGCGCGCCTTGAACTTCACCCACGCCGCGGAGGAACTGCACCTGACCCAGGGCGCAGTGAGTCAGCAGATCCGCCAACTGGAAAACCACCTGGGCGTGGCCTTGTTCAAGCGCCTGCCCAGGGGCCTCGACCTGACCGAGGAGGGCCAGTCCTACCTGCCGGTGGTGCAGGACGCGATCAGCCGTCTCGCGGTGGGCACCAACGAGATTTTCGGCCAGCACAAGCGCAGGCCGGTGAAGGTCCGCGGCAGCCTGTCGTTCCTGCAGTACTGGCTGGCCCCGCGCTTGCTCGATTTCAGCCGCGAGAACCCGAACATCGACATCCGCTACATCAGCAACCTGTGGGTCAAGGCGCCGGATGGCGAGGACGACCTCGAAGTGCGCTGGGGCAATGGTGAATGGCCGGGTCTGCATGCCCAGCGTCTGACCTGGGACGTGCTGGTGCCGGTCTGCTCGCCGGCGCTGCTGGCGCGCTCGCCGATCCGTCAGCCGCAGGACCTCAAGCACCATCCGCTGCTGCATGTCCTCGGCTACGAAGAGGGCTGGGGCTACTGGCTCAAGCGGGTCGGCGCGGACGATGTCGATTACTCGCGGGGGCTGCAATTCGACACGCTGATTTCGACGATCCGCATGGCGGAGCTGGGGCAGGGCGTTGCCCTGGCGCGTTCCTCAGTGGTCGAGGACCTGCTCAGGGACGGGCAGCTTGTCGCGCCCTTCAGCCAGCGCATCGAAGCCAGCGAATCGTTCTACCTGGTCCGTGAGCAAGGGCGCGCGTTGCCGCCCGATGCCGCGCTGTTTTCAGACTGGCTGGTGGCTCAAGCCCATCGGCCTTCGTAACCCTTTTCTGGAGTTTTCATGCACTACGTGAGCACCCGCAATGGCGATGTACGGGCCGACTTCCGTGAAGTCGTGCTGTCGGGGCCTGCTGCCGATGGCGGGTTGTATGTGCCGGCGCACTTGCCGGAGATCAGCCCGGAGGAAATCGCCAGTTGGTCCTGGCTGCCCTTCGATGAGCTGGTATGGCGGGTGATCGCGCCCTTCGTCGGTGACGCGCTGGATGAGCCGACCCTGCGCGCACTGCTCAGCGACAGCTACAAGGACTTCACCCATCGCGCGATCACACCGCTGCAGCAGATTGGCCATAACGAATGGATTCTGCAGTTGTTCCATGGCCCGACGCGCACCTCGAAAGACTTTGCCGCGCAGCTTCAGGCTCGGCTGGTCAGGCACTTTCTCGATGAATCGACTAGCGAAGCCCTGGTGGTGGGCGCCACCAACGGCGACACCGGCGTTGCCGCCATCAAGGCCTTCGCGGCATGCCCGAGTGTGCGCATGGCGATTCTCTACCCGCGTCACGACGTCCCCGCCGACCGTCTCGCCGCCTTGCTGGCGGCCGACCCTGAACGCGTCCTGCTGATCCCCGTGGACGGCAGTTTCGATGACTGCCAGACCCTGGTCGCGCGGCTGTTTCGCGCCTGGCCGCTGGAGGGGGTGATTCCGGTCTGCTTCAACTCCACCAACTGGGTCGGCGTGCTGGCCCAGATCGTTTTTTACTTCCATGCCGCCTTGCAGTTGGGCGGTGGCACCCGGCCCGTCGGGTTCAGCGTGCCTGCCGCGAGCTTTGCCGAGATCTACGCCGGCTTCGTCGCGCAGAAAATGGGCCTGCCGATCAATCAGGTGATCGTTTCGACCAACAGCAACGACGCGCTGCACCGCTTCCTCCACCGCAATCGATATGCCACCCACGCCAGCCAGCGCACCCTGGCGCCGGCCATGGATTTTTCCCTGTATTCGAACCTGGAGCGCTTTATCTGGGAGCTGTACGGGCGCAGTGCCGGTTGCGTCCGGACGCTGATGGAACATTTCGAAGCCTGTGGCGAGCTGAGCATTGGCAACCCGCAGTGGCTGCAGGCGCGGGTACTGTTCGACTCCTATGCGGTGGAGGAGGCCGAGGTGCGCCGCGAGGTCATCCGCCTGCGCGAGGACACCGGCGCCATTGTCGATCCGCATACGGCGGTGGGCGCGCTGGCCGGGCGCCTGCATCGGCGCAGCCTGGGCGCGCCGATGGTCACCCTGGGCCAGATCGCGCCGGAAAAATCCGCCGCGCTGCTGGCGCAACTGGGTGTGTGGGACGGCGAGGTGGCGCTGCCGCCAGCCTTGGCGGACGAGCCGCCGGCCCTTCAGCGTGGCGATCTGGACGGACTCTGTCATGTGTTGCGGGCTGCGCAGGCGAGGGCGCTATGAAGCGCATTCTGGACCCCCTGGATGAGCGCATCCTCGCCGAGCTGACCGCCAATGCGCGTATCGCTCATGCGGAGCTGGGGGCCAAGGTCAACCTGTCGCGCAACGCGGTGCGCCAGCGCGTCGAACGGCTTGAGCGCGATGGCGCGATTCAGGGCTATACCGTGCGGCTGGGCGACGCTCGCCGGCCTTCGTCGCTGATCAGCGCGGCGATTTTCGTTTATCGCTACGACCGCATGCGCGGCGACGATGTGCTGGCCAAGCTGGGGACCATTCCCGAGGTGGTCCAGTGCGAGGTGCTCAGTGGCGAGTTCGACCTGATGCTGCGGGTCAACGCGGCGAGCCCTGAGCGGGTTCACGCGGTCTGGAAAGAAATCGCGGCCATGCCCGGCGTGGAAAACACCGTGACCTCTTTTGTCCTTTCTGCTGTTTTCTGAAGTAACCCTTCCGCCCATTTCGCAACGGTTCGCTCCCACACTGTAGGAGCGAGCTTGCTCGCGATGCCCCCCCCACGCTTGCGCTGGCTCACCGCAGCGCAAGCGTCCCTTCGCGCCTCGATTTCAGGCGTTTGCGCACTGCGCAAATCGCTCAACAAATACAGCGTTTTGCCGTATTCAAGTGCCCTGGCCCGACTCGTACGCTGATGCCATCAGACAACAGCAAAGAGGAATGCCTTCGTGACTGAATACAACATTGCCCTGGTCGGCTTCGGTGGTGTGAACCGTGGCCTGGCCCAGTTGATCGCAGAGCGTAACGCCACCTGGAAGGCGGCCCTCGGTTTCAGCCTGAAGATCGTCGGCGTCACCGACCTGTTTCTCGGCTCGGTGGTCAACCGCAACGGCCTGGACGCCGCCGAACTGGTCGCGCTGCCCGCCGAGAAGGGCGCGCTGGCGCGCATCGCCGGCGGTACTGCCGAGGCCTTCAATGAAACGGTGATCAAGCAGTCCGGCGCCGACATCATTGCCGAGGCGACCTTTACCAACCCAGTCGACGGCGAGCCGGCAGCCACCTTCTGCCGCTGGGCGCTGGAAAGCGGCATTCATGTGGTCACCACCAACAAGGGCCCGATTGCCTTGCACGGCGCCGAGCTCAAGGCGCTGGCCCGTCGCAAGGGCCTGGCGTTCGAATACGAAGGCTCGGTGATGAGCGGCACGCCGGTGATCCGCCTGGCCCGACAAGCCCTTGCCGGTGCGGAAATCCAAGGTTTCGAGGGCATCCTCAACGGCACTTCCAACTATGTGCTGACGCGGATGAAGGACGGCCTGGCGTTCAGCGATGCGGTGGCCCAGGCGCAACAACTGGGCTACGCCGAAGCCGACCCGACCGCGGATGTCGAAGGCCATGACGTGCGCCTGAAAGTGGTGATCCTCGCCAACGAACTGCTGGACGCGCACTTGAGCGTCAGCGACGTCGCCTGCTCGGGCATCAGCGGCATCAGCGCCGCAGACATCGTCAAGGCGCAGGCCACGGGGCAGTGCTGGAAACTGATCGGCGCCGCCAGCAAGGCGGCCGACGGTTCGGTGTCCGCCAGCGTCGAAGCGCGTTTGTTGCCGCTCGAGCACCCGCTGGCCGGTATCTCCGGCGCGGTCAACGCGATCTCCTTCAACACCGAACTGCTCGGCGCCGTCACAGTGTCCGGGCCGGGCGCCGGCCGGATCGAGACGGCGTTTGCCTTGCTCTCCGACATCATCGCCCTGCACACCACCGACCGCCAGTAACCGGAGCCTTTCATGAGCGTATCTCGCATGGCCAGTGTTCAATCCGTAGCCCCAAGCCACATCGACGTGTTCAGCCCGTTCGATGGCGGTGTGGTCGGTCGCGTGCCCAACCTCGACGCTGCGGCGGTGCCGGGCCTGCTGGCCCGGGCGCGGGCGGGCGTCAGCGAAAGCGCGGCGCTGCCACGCCATCGCCGTGCGCGGATTCTCGAGGAGGCCGCACGACTCGTTGAATCCGACGCCGCGGCGTTCGCCAGCCTGATCGTGGCCGAAGCCGGGAAAACCCTGCGCCAGGCCGAGAAGGAAGTGAAGCGCTGTGTTAACACGCTGAAGCTGTCCGCCGAAGAGGCGCGGCGCAATGCCGGTGAAGTGGTGCCGTTCGAAGCCTATGAGGGCTCGGAGTCCCGCCAGGGCTGGTTTACCCGCGAGCCACTGGGGCTGATCGTCGCGATCACGCCTTACAACGACCCCCTGAATCTGGTCGCGCACAAACTGGGCCCGGCGATTGCCGGCGGTAACGCGGTGATCCTCAAACCGTCCGAGCTGGCGCCGTTGTCGGCGTTGAAACTGGTGGAGTGCCTGTCGCAGGCCGGGCTCCCGGACAACGTGGTGACCACGGCCACCGGCGGTGTGGAACTGGGCCGGGCGCTGGTCGAACTGCGCGAGGTGCGGATGATTTCCTTCACCGGCGGCTTTGCCACCGGCGAATCCATCGCCCGCAGCGCCGGGCTGAAAAAGCTGGCGATGGACCTGGGCGGCAACGCGCCGGTATTGGTGCTGGAAGACTGCGACCTCGGGCCGACCGTGGAGTCCTGCGTCTCGGGTGCCTTCTGGGCCGCCGGACAGAACTGCATCGGCACCCAGCGCATCCTGGTGCACCGCGCGATTTATCCGGCGTTCCGCGAACAGTTCGTGGCGCAGTCGCGGGCCTTGAACCTGGGTGACCCGTCGCTTCGCGAAACGGATGTCGGGCCGATGGTCACCGAGCAGGCGGCCTGCCGCACCGAACAACTGGTCGAAGACGCCGTGGCGGAAGGCGCCAGGGTGCTTTGTGGCCACCGCCGCGAGGGCGCGCTGTACGCACCTACCGTGCTGGAACAGGTCAGCCACGCCAGCCGGATCTGGCAGCAGGAAGTGTTCGCGCCGGTGGTGATCCTCGAACCGTTCGACCACCTCGACGACGCCGTCGCCCTGGCCAACGCGCCGGAATACAGCCTGCACGCCGGCGTATTCACCCGCGACCTGTCGACCGCGCTGAAGCTGGCCCGGCGCATCGAGGCCGGTGGCGTGATGATCAACGACTCGTCCGACTACCGCTTCGACGCCATGCCATTCGGTGGCTTCAAATACGGCAGCCTCGGACGGGAAGGGGTGCGCTTCGCCTATGAAGACATGACGCAGCCGAAAGTGGTGTGCATCAACGACATGGGCTGAGTCGTCGCGTCGGTGATTGCCGGTCCTGATGCCGGCCACCGACACCTCTGTCGTTGACCGGCTGGCACTTTGATGGTCAACTGCGCGCCTGTTTCAGGTGTCCCATACCGCCGTGTATGGGGTGAAACGGGAAGCCGGTTCGTCACTTTGCTGATCAGTCCGGCGCTGCCCCCGCAACGGTATGCGAGCGAAACATTCGAAAAGCCACTGTGCCCCGCGCATGGGAAGGCGAATGTTTCATGACCCTCGCGAGCCCGGAGACCGGCCTGAAGCATCGTTTGGCAAACCCGCGGTGGGCGGGCGCAGGCCGGTTTCCGTGGGCTGTCGCGCCCGCGATTCCCTATGCGTTGTTCCCTCCGGGATTCTTTCATTCCTGCTTCAAGTGGAACGACATGTCCCGTAATTCCCTGTTCAATTCCCTCTCGGGCACGCTGCTGTGTGCCAGCCTCGCACCTTGCGTATTACTGTCCCTGCCGGCGCACGCCGCGGAAGACGAAAAAGCCCTGTCCCTGCCGGCCACGGCCATCAACGAGGTCGCCGAGCAAAACCCTCAGCCTGACCTGCACACCCCGAGCACCAGCGGTTCGCGCCTGGGGCTGACGCCGCTGGAAACCCCGGCCAGTGTGACCAGCATCAGCGCCGAGCAGATCCTCAAACGCAATAACGCCACCGTGCAGGACGCCGTGACCCGTTCCCCGGGCGTCACCTTCATCGGCACCCCCGGCAATGGCGGCACCGCGCTGTCGGCCCGCGGCTTCACCGGCCACAGCTCGACCATGCAGTTGTATGACGGCACCCGCCTGTATGTCGGCGCCGGCACCGTCACGTTCCCGGTGGACACCTGGGCCGTGGAACGCATCGATGTGCTGCGCGGCCCGGCCTCGGTGCTCTACGGCGAAGGCGCCACGGGCGCGGTGATCAACGTGGTGCCGAAGAAGCCGTTCGAGGGCGAGATCCGCAATCACCTGCGCCTCGGCTATGGCTCGGACGACAAACGCCAGGCTGCGCTGGACAGCGGCGGCTCGCTGACCGACAGCCTCAGCTACCGCTTCAACCTGAACCAGCAGGCGAGCAATGGCTGGGTCGATCGCGGCAACTCGGAAAGCATCGCCCTCAGCGGCTCGCTGCGCTGGCAGGCGACCGACGACCTGAGCTTCACCTTCAGCCATGACTACAGCGACCAGGAGCCGCAACGCTACTTCGGCACGCCGTTGGTGGACGGGCATTTCCGCGAGTCGCTGCGTGACCACAACTACAACGTCGAGGATGCGACCGATCACTACAACGACCAGTCCACCCGGCTGGTCACGGACTGGACGATCAACGACAACCTCAGCGCCAGCAACCAGTTGTACTTCCTCAAGGCCCAGCGCCGCTGGCGCAATGCCGAGACTTACACCTGGCTGCCGGGCGACCTCGTGCGGCGCGACAGCTTCATCAGCATCAAGCAGACCCAGGAGCAGGTGGGCGACCGTCAGACCTTCACCCTGCAGCATTCGCTGTTCGGGCTGGACAGCCGCACCGTGGTCGGCGCGGACTACAACTCGATCCGCTTCGTGCGCAAGCATGACTTCGGCAACGTCTACAGCGACACCGTGCCGCTGGCCGGCTCGGGTGGTGGCGGCTATGTCAGCACCGACCCGTATCGCTCCCGTGACGCCAACCAGGCGAAGCAGTTCTCGCTGTTCGCCGAGAACCGCACCCAGCTCACCGAGCAGCTTTCGCTGATCACCGGTGTGCGCCGCGATCAGGTCCACCTCGACCGTACCGATGTGCCGACTGACACCCGCAGTGATCGCAGCCTGTCCGGTGGCAACTGGCGCGCCGGCCTGGTGTTCGCCGTTACTGAGGACCTTTCGCTATACGGCCAATACGCGACCAGCACCGAAGGCGTCAGCAACCTGCTGACCCTCTCGACCGCGCAGCAGCAATGGGACCTCAGCACCGCGAAACAGACCGAAGTGGGCATCAAGCAGCAGTTGCTCGACGGCCGTGGCGAATGGACCCTGGCCGCGTACCACATCGTCAAGAAGAAGCTGCTGAGCACCGATCCGGTCAATCCGACGATCCAGCAACAGATCGGTCAGCAATCCTCCGACGGCATCGAGGCCACGCTGGAACTGCGCCTGCCGTACGACGTGCAGCTCTCCGCCAACGCCGCCTGGGTTCGCGCCGAGTTCGACGAGTTTTCCAGTGGCGGGAGCGATTTCAAAGGCAACCAGCCGGTCAACGTGCCGCGCCGTTCCGCCAACCTGTGGTTGAGCAAGGACTTCGCCGAGCGCTTCAGCGCGGGCGCGGGTGCGCGCTACGTGGACAGCCGTTACGGCGACAACGCCAACACGGTCGACGTCCCGGGCTACACCGTGGTCGATGCCAACATCGACTGGCACGTCCAGCCGGACCTGACCCTCGGCCTGCAACTGAACAACCTGTTCGACCGCCAGTACGCCACCACCACCGGCAACAACGGTCGGCAGTGGTACCTGGGCGAGCCGCGTTCGTTCTTCGTCACGGCTGACTACACCTTCTGACTGCCGCGCCCCCGGCGGGGGCGCACGGAGACTGAATGTCCTCACTCAGTATCGAGGGGCTGGCCTGGGCCGCCCCCGGCCGTGACCGCGATCCGCTCTGGCTGCTGCGGGATATCCACCTGCGGGTCGGCCAGGGCGAATTCGTCGGCCTGATCGGCCCCAATGGCAGCGGCAAGACCAGCCTTTTGCGCTGCGCCTACCGTGCCTATGAACCGGCCATGGGCAGCGTGATGCTGGACGGCGAGAACCTGTGGCGGCGCACCCCGCGCTGGTGCGCACAGCGCATTGCCGTGGTGCTGCAGGAGTTTCCCCAGGAATTCGGCCTGACCGTTGCCGACGTCGTGGCCATGGGGCGTACCCCGCACCAGGGCCTGTTCGGCGGCGACAACGCGGACGATGCCGCGCAGGTGGCGCAGGCGCTGAAGCGGGTAGGGCTCACGGCGTGCGCGCTGCGCAGTTTCGCCAGCCTGTCCGGTGGCGAAAAACAGCGCGTGCTGCTGGCCCGGGCCTTGGTGCAACAGCCTGGTCTGTTGATTCTCGACGAGCCGACCAACCACCTCGACCCGCGTTATCAGCTCGAACTCCTGGGCCATCTGCGCAGCCTCGACCTGAGCGTCCTCGCCAGCTTTCATGACCTGAACCTGGCGGCGGCGTTTTGCGATCGGCTCTGCGTCATCGCCGAGGGCCGCATCGTCGCCAGCGGAACACCGGCCGAGGTCCTGACCAGTGAGCTTCTGCACCACGTTTTCGGTGTGCGGGCGCTGGTCGACACCCACCCGCTGCACGCCTATCCGCGTGTCACCTGGATCACTCAACCATGAACTATCGGTTACTTGCCGGCCTGGCGCTGGCGTTGGCGGCAGCGCCGTCGCTGGCCAGCGATTACCCACTCACCGTGCGCAGTTGCGACCGCGACATCACCTTGAACAAGGCGCCGCAACGGGTCGTCGTTCACGATGTGAATATGACCGGCATGCTGCTGCACCTGGGCGTGCGCGAGCGTCTGGCCGGCTACACCGGCTTTACCGCCACCAAGCACCGCGACCCCTGGATCAGCGAGGCGCTGCAGGGTGTGCCGCAGCTTGCCAGCCGCTACCCGTCCGTCGAAACGCTGTTGGCGGTGGATGCCGACCTGTTCTTCGCCGGCTGGAACTACGGCATGCGGGTCGGTGGCCCGCTGACCCCGACGTCCCTCGCGGCGTTCGGCATTCCGGTCTATGAACTCAGCGAATCCTGCTCATGGATCATGAAGCAGCCGCGCGCCAGCCTGGATGACGTGTACCGCGACCTGACGAATCTGGGGCGGATCTTCTCCGTCGAAGACCGCGCCCAGGCGCTGGTCGGCCAGATGCGCGAACGCATCGACGCGGTCGCCAGCACGGTTCGGCAGGCGCGAGAAGCGCCACGGGTATTCCTCTACGACAGCGGCGAAGACCGGCCCACCACCTCGGGCCGCCTCGGCATGCCCCAGGCGCTGATCGATGCTGCTGGCGGGCACAACATCATGGACGACGTCGCCGCCAGTTGGACCCAGGTGAACTGGGAAAGCGTGGTGGAGCGCGATCCGGAAGTCATCGCGATCGTCGACTACGGCCCGCTGAGCTGGCAGCAGAAACGTGATTTCCTGTTGCGTCATCCGGCGTTGCAAACGGCGCGGGCCATTCGTGAGCAGCGTTTTGTGGTGCTGACCTATCTGGAAGTCACACCGTCGGTAGAGAACGCCATCGCCATCGAAAAACTCGCCGCGGGTCTGCACCCACGGTTGTTCGCGCAGGACTCGCACTGATGCTGATCCGAAGCCATGCCGCCTATCGCGGGCTGCTCGCAGCCTTGCTGCTGGTCATTCTGCTGTCTTGCGTGGTCGCGCTGGCGTTCGGGCCGGCGGTGATTCCGCTGGGCACCGTATGGGGGATCATTGGCCGGCAGGCCGGGCTTGAGCTGCCGGTGAACTGGAGTGCGGGGCAGGAGCATATCGTCTGGCTGATCCGTGCGCCGCGGGTGCTGCTCGGCGCGTTGGTCGGGGCGGGCCTCGCGTTGGTCGGGACCGCGTTGCAGGCGGTGACCCGCAACCCGCTGGCGGATCCGCACCTGCTCGGCGTCAGCTCCGGCGCGGCGCTGGGGGCGGTGTTGGTGATTCTTTACCTCGGCGAATTCATCGGCATCTTCAGCCTGCCGCTGGCGGCGTTTATCGGCGCGGCGGGCAGCATGCTGCTGGTGCTGGCGGTGGCCCGACGGGACGGGCGTCTCGAAAGCGACCGGCTGCTGCTCGCCGGTGTGGCGGTGTCGTTCGTGCTGATGGCGGGGGTGAACCTGTTGCTGTTCACCGGCGAGCAACATGCTGCGGCGTCGGTGGTGTTCTGGATGCTGGGCGGCCTGGGCTCGGCGCGCTGGGAGGTGATCTGGCTGCCGGCGCTGTGCGTGGCGGCTTGCATGCTGGCGCTGTGGGTGCTGGCTCGCGGGCTCAATGCGTTGATGAGTGGTGAACAGACGGCGATCAGTCTGGGGTTTAGTGGTCGTCGTCTGCGTATTCAGGTGTTCCTCTGCACGTCGTTGCTGACCGGGGTGTTGGTTTCGTTGTCCGGGGCCATTGGTTTTGTCGGGCTGATGGTGCCGCATATGGCGCGCCGTCTGGTGGGTGCGGAGAACCGGCGCTTGCTGCCGGTCAGTGCGGCGCTGGGCGCGGTGTTTCTGGTGTGGGTTGATGTGGCGGCCAGAACCTTGATCGCGCCTGAGGATCTGCCGATTGGTGTGGCGACGGCGGCGTTGGGGGGTGTGTTTTTTATTGTGTTGTTGAAGCGGGGGCGATAGTGAGGGCGGGGTTTGGGTATCTGCCTCTCTTTCGGTCATTCGGTGGTTGGAAGGCGCATGTCGGAAGCTCTCCAGCGCTCTTGAGATTGAGCGCCGCCCGCGCGGCGCTCGGTCTTGAGGGCGCTGAAAACCTTTCGGCTAGCGCTTGGTCGCCAAACAGCCATGAAATGTGCAGATACCCCCCCAAAAAAAACCGAATTTTTACGCCTTTTTTACGCCCCATCCCAACGCATAAAACGATACTGAGCGCGTTTTTTTGCCCGCACCCGGACGCCCCCCCGGTGAAATACCCCAGCTCATGAAGGGCCCGCGTCAGCCCCTCAACCCAGAGAAGTCACCCGTGAGTGAAGCACTGACCGTTGCAGAACCCTCCCACCACGCCAAAACCTCCGGCATCGGCATGCTGATCGCCGCTGCCGGCGTGGTGTATGGCGATATCGGCACCAGCCCCTTGTACACCCTCAAGGAGGTGTTCTCCGGCCACTACGGCGTTCAGCCCAGCCATGACGGCGTGCTGGGGATCCTGTCACTGGTGTTCTGGTCGCTGATCTGGGTGGTCTCGATCAAATACGTGCTGTTTATCCTGCGCGCCGACAACCAGGGCGAAGGCGGGATCATGGCCTTGACCGCCCTCGCGCGCCGGGCCGCTGCACCTTTTCCGCGAATGAGCAGGGCCCTGGTGCTCCTCGGCCTGTTTGGCGCAGCGCTGTTTTACGGCGACAGCATGATCACCCCGGCGATTTCAGTGTTGTCCGCGGTTGAGGGCCTGCAACTGGCCTTCGACGGCATCGACCACTGGGTCGTGCCGTTGTCGGTGATCGTGTTGGTGGCGCTGTTCCTGATCCAGAAACACGGCACCGCACGCATCGGCATCCTGTTCGGCCCGGTGATGGTGGTGTGGTTTGTGGTGCTGGGCGCACTGGGGCTTTACGGGATCGTGCAGCGCCCGGAAGTGCTGCTGGCGCTCAACCCGGCCTGGGCCGTGCAGTTTTTCGTGGTGCATCCGGGCATTGGCGTCGCCATTCTCGGCGCGGTGGTGCTGGCGCTGACGGGTGCGGAAGCGCTGTACGCCGACATGGGCCACTTCGGCCGCAAACCGATTGCCCGGGCCTGGTTCAGCCTGGTGCTGCCGGGCCTTGTGCTCAACTACTTCGGCCAGGGCGCGTTGATCCTCGATAACCCGGAAGCCGTACGTAACCCGTTCTACCTGCTGGCCCCCGGCTGGGCGCTGCTGCCGATGGTCGCGCTCTCGACCCTGGCGACGATCATCGCCTCCCAGGCGGTCATTTCCGGTGCCTTTTCCCTGACCCGCCAGGCCATCCAGTTGGGCTACGTCCCGCGCATGTTCATCCAGCACACCTCCAGCCAGGAGCAGGGGCAGATTTACATCGGCACGGTGAACTGGGCGTTGATGGTCGGCGTGGTGCTGCTGGTGATCGGCTTCGAGTCTTCCAGTGCCCTGGCCGCGGCCTACGGCGTGGCAGTCACCGGCACCATGCTGATCACCACCATCCTTTCCTCCGCCGTGGTGCTGCTGTTGTGGAAAAAGCCACGCTGGCTGGCCGTGCCCTTGCTGCTGGGTTTCCTGTTGGTGGACAGCCTGTATTTCTCGGCGAACGCGCCGAAGATCGTCCAGGGCGGCGCCTTCCCGGTGATCGCCGGGATCGGCCTGTTCATCCTGATGACCACTTGGAAGCGCGGGCGCAAGATCATCGTCGAGCGCCTGGACGAAACCGCGCTGCCGCTTCCGCTGTTCATCAGCAGCCTGCAGGCGCAACCACCGCACCGGGTGCAGGGCACGGCGGTGTTCCTCACCGCGAGGACCGACGCGGTGCCCCACGCCTTGCTGCACAACCTGCTGCACAACCAGGTGATGCATGAACAGGTGGTGCTGCTCACGGTCGTGTTCGAGGACCGTCCGCGCGTCAACTCCGCCAAGCGCTTTGATGTGGAGGCGTACGGCGACGGTTTCTACCGGGTCAACCTGCACTTCGGCTTCATGGAAGAGCCCGACGTGCCATTGGCCTTGAGCCAATGCCCGCGCACCGACCTCGATTTCAGCCACATGCGCACTACCTACTTCCTGAGCCGCGAGACCGTCATCCCGACCAGTCGCATCGGCATGGCGAAGTGGCGCGAGCACCTGTTCGCCTTCCTGCTCAAAAATGCCAACAGCAACCTCAAGTACTTCAAGCTGCCGCTGAACCGGGTGATCGAACTGGGCACGCAAGTGGAGATATAAGGCGAGTGCGCATGCCGATGAGGCTGCCGGGCTGCTGAGATCAAGCGCCGCCCGCACGGCGCCTCTCGGCGCGATCAGGCCATTACCGTCCGTCGAATCCCCCCGACTGGCACGGAATTTTCATGGCTCGGCTATGCTCTCTCGTCATAAGCACGGACAGGCGTGCCTTTCCCACTACAAAAACAACCCAGGGGGATCCATGAGTTGCCTTATCTGCGCGGGTCGCGCTGAATCCATCGAGTGCTCACCGGGGTGGGAACAACGGCGTTGTTTCCAATGCGGGTGTTACCGGATGTCTCAAACTCTGATCCTCAGCATGATGGAAGAGGGGCAGATTTTCGATGCGCGCAAGATGCGCGAGTGGCTGGATGGGCAGCGCGGCAGGGTGCCGGTCCCGTCCATCGAGGTGCATGAAGCCATCTTGATGCCGTGATGTTCGTGCGCTGAATGGCGCCCGTGTGAACTTTGTTCGAGGTCGCGGATTCCCAACCTGCGTGGGATCCAGTGCGACAACGTTCCTGCATCCCAGCCCCGCGCAACGGACAGGAGCTACCGAGTGCCCCGAATCATCACGCCCGCCACCCCCGACCACCAGATCGATGCCCAGAACGCCCGGATGTTCGGCTCTCCCAAGGAGCGCCTGGACTTTTACCGGCGCGAAATCCAGTACGAAACCAGCATCCTCGCCAACCGAACCGACGCCTACCTGGCCGCCCAGTCGTTCCTGGTGATTGCCTTCGTGTCGTCCATGGCCAACCTCAACCCCGAGTGGGGCAAGATGTTCACCATGGTGGTGCCGCCGTTTCTCGCGCTGTTGGGCGTGTTGAGTTCGCTGAACGCGTGGCCGGGGATTCATGCGGCGTACCGGATCATTGACCACTGGCAGGTCAAACAGAGCCATCTGCTGCACAGCGACCCGCTGATGGGCCTGGCCTACGACGAATCGCCGCTGTTCAGCGAGGCCGAGACGTCCCGCGCCGGTCACCGCAAATCGCTGCTGTTTTCGCTGCGCACGCCGTGGATCTTCCTCGCGTTCTGGATGTTGCTCGGCGGCTATTCGCTGTACATCCAGATCGCCTGAGCCGCCGCCGCAAATCAATCTGAACATGCGCGCTCCACTGCCGGTCCCAGCCTTTATCGACCGCAGGATCAAGGAGGCAGCAACCATGTCCAGCACCGTAGGCGACTTTCTCGTGGAACGGCTCAGCCAGTGGGGCGTGAAGCGTATTTTTGGCTACCCCGGCGACGGCATCAACGGCGTGTTCGGTGCGCTGCGGCGCTCCGGCAAGATCGAATTCGTCCAGTGCCGTCACGAAGAAATGGCCGCCTTCATGGCCAGCGCCCATGCCAAATTCACCGGCGAGTTAGGCGTGTGCATCGCCACGTCCGGGCCGGGGGCTTCGCACCTGCTCACCGGCCTCTACGATGCGCGCCTGGACCATATGCCGGTCCTCGCCATAACCGGCCAGCAGGCCCGCACAGCGCTGGGCGGCCACTACCAGCAGGAACTGGACCTGATGTCGATGTTCAAGGACGTGGCCGGGGCCTTTGTCCAGCAGGCGTCGGCACCATCGCAAGTACGCCACCTGCTGGACCGTGCCGTGCGCACGGCCGTGGGGGAACGCAAAGTCACCGCGCTGATCCTGCCCAATGACCTGCAGGACCTGCCCTACGAAGAACCCGCCCGTGCCCATGGCACCCTGCATTCCAGCGTTGGTGTCTGCCGTCCGCGCGTCGTGCCGCGTGAAGCCGACCTGGTCGACGCGGCGCAGTTGCTCAACGCGGGCAACAAGGTCGCGATCCTCGTGGGTGCCGGCGCCTTGCAGGCAAGCGAGCAGGTCCGCGCCCTGGCGGAAAAGCTCGGTGCCGGCGTGGCCAAGGCGCTGCTGGGCAAGGCCGTGCTGCCGGATGAGCTGCCGTGGGTCACCGGCTGCATTGGCCTGCTCGGCACCGAACCCAGCCTGAAGCTGATGAACGAATGCGACACCCTGTTGATGATCGGCTCGGGCTTTCCCTACGCCGAGTTCCTGCCCAAGGAGGGCCACGCCCGCGGCGTGCAGATCGATATCGCGCCGAACATGCTCGGCCTGCGCTACCCGATGGACATCAACCTGGTGGGCGACGCCGCCGACACCCTCAAGGCGCTGTTGCCGCTGATCGAACAGAAGACCGACCGGCGCTGGCGCAAGAAAGTCGAAGGCTGGCGCAAGGCCTGGGACACCAAGCTGGAGAAGCGCGCCTTGACCACCGCAGACCCGATCAACCCGCAGCGGGTCGTTCACGAGTTGTCGCCGCGCCTGCCGGACAACGCGATCATCACCAGTGACTCGGGCTCCTGCGCCAACTGGTTTGCCCGCGACCTGCGCATCCGCGAGGGCATGCAGTGCTCGCTGTCGGGCGGGCTGGCGTCCATGGGCGCGGCGGTGCCGTATGCCATCGCCGCCAAATTCGCCCACCCGGAGCAGACCGTCGTCGCCCTGGTCGGCGACGGCGCCATGCAGATGAACAACCTCGCCGAGCTGATCACCGTCGCCAAGTACTGGAAGCAGTGGGGCAATGGTCGCTGGATCTGCGCGGTGTTCAACAACCAGGACCTCAATCAGGTGACGTGGGAACAGCGGGTCATGGAGGGCGACCCGAAGTTCGCCGCAAGCCAGGACATCCCTGATGTGCCGTATCACCTGTTTGCCATTTCCATTGGCCTCAAGGGCATTTGCGTCGAGCGCGACGAGGATGTTGCCGCTGCCTGGGAACAGGCGCTGGCCAGCGATGTGCCGGTGGTGATCGATTTCCGCACCGACCCGAACGTGCCGCCGCTGCCGCCGCATATCAGCCTCAAGCAGGCCCGGCAGTTTGCCGGCGCGCTGCTGCAGGGCGACCCGGACAGCGTCGGGGTGATCCGGCAGACCGCGCGGCAGGTGCTCAGTAGCGTGTTGCCGAAGAAATGACGCGAGGCCCTGGGCGGATCACGCCCAGGGCCAGCCTTCAGCGCGGCTCGTGGATCGGGCAGCCATTGTGGCTGGCGCGATAATCCGCCGACATTTCATACGACGGCTTGCGTACCCGCATCACCCCGCCCAATGGCCGGTGCGCGGCCAGTCCGTGCCACGGGCTGAACGCCATGCCGTCGTCGATTTCCCTGACCTTTTCCGCGTCCCAGGTGCTTTGCGCGGGGATTTCGACCCGCGCCACGGTCACGAACGGGCTGAGTTTTTCGTCCCATTGCACCGAGGCATCCTCGATGGGCATCTGCTCGCTGTCGGTGGCGAGCTGGACGCGCAATTCCCAGGTACCGCGGTGCCCGGCGAAGTACTGGGCGACCGCCGCCCGCAGCCCATCCGGGTTGCCATGGAAATCGACATGCAGGTTGGTCAGCTCGGTCAGCGACGCCGACACCGGCACCATCGCCAGCTTGGCGTAGTACGGGCCGTAGAGCACCGGCACCACAGTGTTGAAGGTCTCGCCGAGGATGTGGGTCTGCGGATGGCCGCCGAGGCTTTTCAGCGTGGCGCTTTCACCGCCCAGGGCTTCCACGGCCGCCTCGACACCGCGCAGCACCGCCGACAGTACTTTCTTCGAGCCCGGCGCCTTGTCGGTGGTTTTCGCCAGCAATTTGAGGCTTCTCAGAAATGCCTTTGGCGTGGCGGAAATGAACGCCTTGGCGTTCTGCATCACGAAGTCCTGGGTGACTTCGCCCTCGCTGCCCGGCAGGCGCGGCCCTTCGACGCCCACCAGTTTGATCGCCAGGCCCCGGGGCGTGGACACCTTGTCGTCGAGTATATCGCCGGGGTTGGTCGACAGCCGCAGGTAGACGGGTAGGGTGGCGGGGCGGGCAAACGCGCCCTGGGCCAGCTCGGGCGGCAGGTTGTCGAGGACGGTCAGCTCGCCGCGCAGCAGGCCGTGGCCCTTGGCGTGGACGCTGCGGTCGGCATGGCCACGGTCGGCGAAGGTGGTTTCCATGATCGAGCGCAGGGTCTCGGCCAGCTCCTTGCTGGTCTGCGCCTCGTCCTCCGGGATCTGTTCGAAGTCCGCTTGAAAGCGCAGCGGGGGTGCGGCGGGTCGTGTGGTCGGTAGATCGCTCATCAGCACATCTCCAGTCAGGCTCGGGAATCACGCAGGCGTCGCGCTTCTTTGGATGAGCGCTGTAGAGAGGACTTCGCCGGCAGCGCCGTCGTTCGCCGGAAACGCACCGTGTGCGACCGGTGGCAGCGTGGCCGGGCCTCAGCGCACCCGATCGCGGCTCTGCACCGCCAGGTCCAGCGCTTTCTGCATGTCCAGCCGCGCCGAGCGGCCGACGTCGCGGTCGCCGAGCTGGTAGTTGCGCTCGGACGGCAGGATGGGCGCGGTGAGGTCCTCGCCGTCCATGGCTTCGAAGTCGTGGTTGTCACCGATGGTCATGGCGCTGCGGCGCAGCAGCATGCGCAGTTGCTCGGGCTGCAGTTGCGGATTGATCGACAGCATCGCCGCCAGCAGGCCGGCGACCATCGGCGTGGCATAGGAGGTGCCACAGTGCACTGCGCCGGTCTGGCCGGCCTCGCGGTTCGAGGCGTGGGCGCACGCGGCGGCGGTGATGTCGACGCGCATGTCGATGTTCGAGGTGCTGCGCTTGACCGCGTACGCCGGGTCCTCGACGGCGCGCCCGCCGTCTGCGTTGCGCTGGTGCCCGCCGACCACCAGCAACTGCTCGGTGATAAACGAGGAGGGCAGGCGGTATTCATCGCTGCCGGAGAACGACGCGCCGTTGCCGGCGGAGTTCACCACCACGACATCGGGATGATCCTTGCGCAGCCAGAGGAAGAATTCCTCCAGCAACTCCTCGTAGCCAGCCATGGCGATGCCCGAGCGCAGCAGCGAGTCGACGTCGTCGCCGTCGACATTCTTCGCGCCGACGCGGTGGATGCCCCAACTCCAGTTGAGCACGCGCACGCCGTCTTCGACGAGGTTCACCGAGGCGGCGATGTTGGCGGTGATGCCGGCATCGGAATTGCGCTCGACGATGACCTCGAAACCGCCGCCGGCCTTGTCCAGCCCGCGCAGGAAACCGGTATTGCCACCGTTATCCCAGCCCGCGCCGAGGATGCCGGCGACAGTGGTGCCGTGGTTGTCCGGCTTGGCGGCGTCGCGGGCGTAGACGCAAGTGCGCGGTGGCGAGCAGGCGCCCAGGTAGTCGGCGAAGTCCGCCGTGTCGAAATCGACGTCGCGCTCGATCAGGCCGATGCGCACCGGCTGCGGATGGATGGGCGCCTGTCGTCCCGGTATGCGCCGCTGGTAGTAATTCACTGCATCGAGAAAGCGGTTCGCGGCCCACTCGTCCGAGTCCTCGGCCGGCTTGTTCTGCGCCGCGGGGCGGGCGGTGGCGTGCTCGGATTCTTCCGCCGCGGACTCCTCGACCACCACGGCATCCACGCTGGTCTCGCTGCCCAGCCGCAGCACCAACGCATCGCGCTGCATCAGGTCATTGGCCGGCAGGCGAAGCTGGTAGAGGTTCAGCGGCGCGATGCTGCCGACCACCTTCGCGCCGTACTTGCGCGCCAGGCGCTCGGCTTCCTGGCGACCGTCCTGGTTTTCCTCGATCAGCAGGCTGACCAGATCGACGTAGGTGGTAAGGCCGTCCATGTTCTTCGCCACCTCGTCCGGCCCGGCGGCCAGCACATGGCTGTTGCGCAGGCTCAGCCAGGCGGCGTTGCTGGCGCGCGGACCGTCTTCCAGCCAGAGCGGGCCGCTCTGGTAGCCGGCGCTGTCGAGGCGCAGCCGCAAGGTGTCGCCCTCGCGTTGCACGCTGTTGGCCGGCAGCGCCTTGTCACCCAGCTTCAAGTGCGGCGTTGCCGCGCCCAGCCCGCGCACGCGCAGGCACCAGTCCTGCTGCCGGCTTTCCAGCAGGTCGCCACAGCGTTTCAGGCTTTCCAGGCGCAGCGGCGCTTCCGCGGCGGTCACAGGATTGCCGGCCAGCATGAGCACGGTGGCGAAAGCGGCGGATCGTAACGGCATCGGTTGAGCATCCCGGGGTGAAGGTCCTGCTGTTCCGACTATCCCGCAGGCCGCTTCGTTCAGCGAGGAGCCCTCGGCGAGGCCTTTGCTTTGCGTGCATATTATTTAATGTGTGCCGATTGATTCGCTTAACACATGCGGGTTGTTTAGATATTGATGTGCGTCAGGAAGTTGTCATTTATTTTTAATAAATAAAATATTTTCCTGCGTTATTAGCCGGCGCTGAAAACTTTACATAGCCTGCCGTCATCAATAATGGCTATGGGCCATTGGTGGGCGTAAGCTATGCGCCGCGCCCCGCCGGGCGTTTTCCTGGTTATTGAGGCAGCCCTGTAACGCGCGTGATGAAAGACGGTTTCATCGGGCTTGCCGTGCCTTCGCAACTGTACATATGTTTTTTCGGATCGAGTTGATGCCTATTTCCCAAAACCTCTCTGATGTTTTCGTGCAAACGCTGGAACAAGCCATCGACAGTGTGGTTGTAATCGACACCTGCAACTGTGTGGTGTTGTTCAATGCCGCCGCGGAAAAGTTGTGGGGATTTTCCAGGGAAGAAGTGCTTGGAAAAAATGTCAGCATGCTGGTGCCGGAAAACATCCGCAGTAAACATGATGGCTATGTCGACTCCAATCGGCGCACCGGTATCAACAAGATTGTCGGTACGACCCGGGATGTGCCCATTCATAAAAAAGACGGCACGCAACGCTGGGGTTCGATGTCGATTTCGCGGGTCGTCAGTGAGGGCCAGATATTATTCACCGCATTTGTCAAAGATGTGACGGAACAGCGAAAGGAACGCAAACGCATCAAACTGTTATCGATGGTCGCCGATCAAACTGATAATGCGATTTTTATTACCGATGGTAGTGGCGGCGTGGTCTATGCGAATAAAGGTTTTGCCAAGATCTTTGGTTATGACTTTAGTGAGGTTGAAGGCTGCAAACCCGCGAAGTTACTGGTGCCGCATTTACCCTCGGCGCGTATTGCGCGGGTTCAAGAAGGTTTGAAAGGCGGCCGTTCATTCCGCCTCGAAGAGTTATTGAAAGTCAAAGGCGGCGAACGTATCTGGTGTGATGTTGCAATCAACCCGGTGATTGGCGCCAATGGCGAACTTGCCCACACCGTGACGGTATTGACCGATATCACCGCGTCAAAGATTCATGAAGTGCTGCAACATTGCATTCTCGACGCGATGGTGCGGGAGATGCCGCTGGAGTCGGTCATGGACTTGCTGTGCAAGGAAGTCGAGCGGATGTCCCCGGAAGTTCGCGCCGCAGTGATCCAGGTCGATGAAGATGGCGCCATGCACCCGCTGGCGGCGCCCGGCTTTTCCGAGCGTTATGGGCAACTGCTCGAAGGCATGCCGATCAAGGACGGCATCGGTTCGTCCAGCCTTGCGGCTGAGCGGGGCGAGATCGTGTTTGTCCGGGACATTGGCAGCGACCCGCGCTGGGCGTTGATCCGCGACGAATTCCTCGACCTGGGAATCAAGAGCTGCTGGTCCATTCCGATCAAGAGCGCCAAGGGCGCCGCCATCGGGGTGCTGGCCTTCTACTACAGCGATCATCGGACGCCCTCGGTGCTGCACCAGCAGATGGTCGATGTGATCATTCCGCTGTGCGCGCTGGCCATGGAACGCGAGGTCAACCGCGAGAGCATCCGCCAACTGGCGTTCTACGACAGTCTGACGCAACTGCCCAACCGCAGCCTGCTGCATGCCAAGGCCGATCACGCGTTGATCGAGGCGCGGCGCAGCAAAACCTCGCTGGCGGTGTTGTTCATCGACCTCGACCGTTTCAAGCAAATCAATGATTCGCTGGGCCATCCGGCGGGCGACGCGTTGCTCAAATTGATCGCCCAGCGCCTCAATGCCAACCGAAACGCCGCCGACATCGTTGGCCGGCTGTCGGGCGATGAGTTCGTCATCGTCCTGCCCAATTGCGACAGCGACAACGTCACCGAGGCGATCGAGGACATCAAGCATGCGATTTCCCAGCCCTGTCAGATCGCCGGCTCGTGTTTTTCGCCGTCCGCCAGCATGGGCGTCAGCATCTACCCGCGCGACGGCCATGACATGGGCACCCTGATCCACCGCGCCGACATGGCCATGTACCAGGCCAAGCACTCGGGCCGCGGCCGCTTCAGCTTCTTCAGCCATGAGCTGAACGAGCTGGCCCAGGAGCGCCAGGCGCTGGAAAACGCCCTGCGCGACGCCATCGAACAGGGCGGCCTGCACCTCAACTACCAGCCCCAGGTGAATATCGAAGACGGCCAGGTGTATGGCGTCGAAGCCCTGGCCCGTTGGACGCACCCGACCTTCGGCGTGGTCTCGCCCGCGCGTTTCATCCCGCTGGCGGAGGAGTGCGGGCTGATTACCGAGCTGGGGCACTGGGCGGTCAAGGAAGCCTGCCGGCAACTGGCGGTGTGGCGTCGCAAGGGCCTGAACATCCCGTCGGTGTCGGTGAACCTGTCGCCCAGCAACTTCCACAATCTGGACCTGGCCGGAATGATCGGCAACGTGCTTGATCAACATGGCCTGGCGGCCAAGGACCTGACCATTGAACTCACCGAAAACCTGCTGCTCGACACTAACCCGGGGACCATGAAGGTTCTTCACGACCTCAGCGAACGCGGCATCAAACTGGCCATGGATGATTTCGGGACAGGCTACTCAAGCTTGAGTTACCTTCGCAAACTGCCCATCCAGGAATTGAAGCTGGACCGTAGCTTCGTGCTGGATCTTGAAGCGGATGAAACCAGTCGTGCGCTCAGTGACGCAGTGATGCGCATCGGCGACAGCCTTCGCCTGAAGGTGGTTGCCGAAGGGGTCGAGGAGCAAGGCCAGTACAAGATTCTCAAGGATCAGGGGTACCACGTTGCCCAGGGTTACCTGCTGTCGAAGCCGCTTACGCCGCAAGACCTGGAAGCCTGGATGACGAAGTACTGACGTATTGAAGGTGCACGCTGCTTATCTCTCTCGTAATTGGAGGACTTCCTCATGTTTTCAGCATATCGGCGGCTCAAGCAGGAGCTTGCAGAAGCGCGTGAAAAGCTCTCGTCGCTCGAACAGGTCAAGGACAGCCTGGACAGTGAAATGCTCGTCCTGACGTTGAGCTCGCAAGGTGAAATCACCTATGCCAACGGCAACTTCCTCAAGGAAATGCAGTACTCGGCCAGCGCCGTGGAACGCAAGATCCTTTTCGGGCTGGTGCCGGAGTATGCCCAGAGCACCAACCACTTCGGCCTCATGAAGCGCGCGATCCAGAGCGGCGAGCACTGGGCCGGCGCCCTGCAACTGCGCCGTGGCAACGGTAACGAGGCCTGGCTGCGGGCGATCGTGCAGCCGGTCAGGAACGCACGCGGGCAGATCGACTATGTCTCGCTGTACGCCAACGACCTGACCCGCACCATCGAAACCTCGCGGGAGCGGGAAAACCTTATCGAGGCCCTGCAACGTTCCACCGCCGTGGTCGAATTCGACCTGCAGGGCACGGTGCTGAACGCCAATGAGCGGTTCCTCAATGCGATGGGCTACACCCTCAAAGGCATCCAGGGCAAACACCATCGGGTGTTCTGCGACGCCGAAGAGCAGGGTTCTGCGGGCTACGAGCGGTTCTGGGAAAAACTGCGCCGTGGCGAGTTCATCGCCGATCGCTTCAAGCGCATCGACAGCCACGGCCATGTGGTCTGGCTGGAAGCGACCTACAACCCCATTTCCGACGCCCATGGCCGGCTGTACAAGATCGTCAAGTTCGCCACGGTCATCACCGACCAGGTCAACCGCGAGATCGCCGTGTCGCAGGCGGCGGAAATCGCCTTCACCACCTCGCAACAGACCGACGACAGCGCCCGGCGCGGCAGCGTCGTGATCCAGGAAACCGTCGATGTTATCCAGGGCCTGGCGGTGCAAATGACTGCGGCGGTGGAAGGTATCGCGGCGCTGGACAAGCAGTCGCAGATCGTTGGCAGCATCGTCAAAAGCATCGGCGGCATTGCCGACCAGACCAACCTGCTGGCCTTGAACGCGGCGATCGAAGCGGCGCGTGCGGGCGAGCAGGGGCGCGGCTTTGCGGTGGTCGCCGATGAAGTCCGGCAACTGGCCTCGCGCACCACCAAGGCGACCGAAGAAATCGTCGACGTCGTGACGCAAAACCAGAAACTGGCCGAAGAAGCCGTGCGCATCATCGAACAGGGCAAGCGCCATGCCGAGCAGGGCCTTGAGCTGTCCGCGCAGGCGGGGACCGTTATCGTCGAGATCCAGGACGGGGCGCAGAAGGTGGTGAATGCCGTGGGGCAGTTCACCAATCAATTGTCGGTTTGAGGGCCGGACGGGAAATCCAGCGCCGCCCACGCGGCGCTCGATCCTGACGGCTCAACCCGCCCCGGCCTGTGCCTCCTGCAACACCCGCAACAGATTCCCGCTCCAGATAGCCGCCAGGTCCTGTTCGCTGTACCCGGCATCCAGCAATCGCTGGCTGACCCGGGGCAGTTGGCTCACATCCTCCAGCCCGATCACGCCGCCACCGCCATCCCAGTCGGCACCGATCCCGACGTGACGCGGGCCGACCACCTCCAGCACATGCAGCAGGTGTTTCATGAACACCTCCAGGTCCGCTCGCGGTTGCGGGTAGCGCCGGTCGATCTCGGCCCGTTCGGCAAACAACGCCCGGGCCTGCTCCGGGCTGAGCGCGGCGATGTTGCGAAAGCGCGCGCCCAGCGCGGCCAGGGCCTTGTTGCGTTCAGGGTTGGGTGTGAGCGGCACCAGGTAGTCGCTGTAAGCCGTGACCTGGATCACACCGCCCTTGGCCGCCAATTTGCGCAAGCGCTCATCGTCGAGGTTGCGCGGGTGGGCGTTGATCGCGTGGCTGCTGGAATGCGAGGCAATGACCGGCACTGTGGACAACACCAGTACCTGGTCGAGCACGGCGTTGGACGCATGCGACACGTCCAGCAGAATGCCCAGCCGGTTGGCTTCGCGCACCAGTGCCCTGCCTTTGTCATTCAGCCCGTGCCACTCGGGCAGGGCGGTGGCCGAGTCGGCAAAACTGTTGCTGGCGAAATGCACCAGCCCGAGCATGCTCAGGCCCTGGCGCTGGTAGGTGCGCAACAGCTCAGGGTCGGCCGCCAGCGGTTCGGCATTCTCCATGCTGATGAACACCACCCGCTTGCCGCTCGCGGCGATGCGCCGGGCGTCGTCGGCGGTGCGTGCCAGGGCGAACTGTTGCGGCTGGCGGTCGATCATGTCGCGGATGCGCTGCAGGGTCGCCAGGCCATAGGCACTGGCATGGGCGAGCCCGGCTTCGTCCCGTGGACCCTGGGGGGTGTAGATGGCGAAGAAGCCGCCATCCAGCCCGCCTTCGCGCATGCGCGGCAGATCGACCTGGCTGCCATCGATCTGGGTGTCGTGGCGCTGATTGATGTCCCAGCCGGGGCGGGTCAGTTGCAAGGGCGTATCGAGGTGGCTGTCGAGGACCAGCAGGCGCTGATGCAGGGCGAGAGTTTCCGGGCTGACAGCGGCGGGCTCCGGCACGCTGGCGGCATGGGTCGTCAGGCTCGCCAGAGCAAGGGTGAACAGCATTGGCTTCATGGGGCAGGCTCCAGAAATCAGCGGCCGCGCCTGGCGGGCGCGGCCAGGGCGGTCAGAAGTCCACACTCAGGGTGGTCTGGAAGGTGCGCGGCGAACCCGGGCGGTACACCGCGGGGCCGGTGGTGCTGGTGAGGATGTAGCCCAGGTAGTCCTTGTCGAAGAGGTTGTCGACGTTAAAGCGCAACTTGACGCTTTTCAGCGCGCCGTTGCCCCAGGCTTCGCCGCCCAGGTCCAGGTAGGCGTTGTAGAGCGTGTAACCGGGGACCTGTTCGCTGTTGGTGAAGTTGCTGTAGCGCTCACCGATGTAGCGCGCCGAAAGGTTGAGGATCGCCCACGGTGTGATTTCCCAGGTGATGCCGGTCTGGCCCAGCCAGCGCGGGCTGTCGGGCAGGTCGTTGCCGCTCAGGGCCAGGCCCGCGGCGTCGTCCTGGAACTGGGCGCGGTTGTAGGTGAGGGCTCCGTTGAGGATCACCTGGCCACCCAGCACGCCGGGTTTCCACTGGCCGCTCAGTTCAGTGCCGTAGGCCTGCGCCTTGCCGACGTTCTGGTAGAAGGTTTCGACCTGGCTGCTGCCGGGCACCGGTGAGGCGAAGGCTTGCAGGCGGTTGTCGAAATCACTGCGGTACAGCGCCCAGGCGGCGTTGAACGTGGGGCGATTGAGGCGCCAGCCAAGCTCGTAGTTCTTCGCCCGCTCCGCTTCCGGCGCCGGTGCCTGGGGGCTGGCGGCACGGTAGATGTCGTCGGCGCCACGCGGTAATGCCATGTTCTCGGAGTACGAGGCGAACAACTGGCTGCTGTCGGTGAGGTTGTAGACCGCCCCCAGTTGCGGCAGGAAACCGTCGCGCCAGGTCGTCGACAGGCGCGGGTTGCGGCCGTTGATGTAGTCGCCGGCGTTGCGTTGGCCTTCGATGCGGTAGTCCAGTTCGAGGCGCTTGAACCCGTATTGCACGAGCAGGCGGTCATCGAGCAGCGCCCAGGTGTCTTTCAGGTGCAGTTGCAGCGAGTCACGGGTGGAGGTGAAATCACCCTGCAAGTGCACCGGCTCGTTGCGCAACGGCTCACCCGCCGGGCTGCCTCCGACGAGGTTGTAGCGCGCCTGCAAGCGGTTGAAGACGTCTTTCTCGGCCCACACGCCGGCTTCCAGGCGATGGGCGCCGAGGTCCCATTGCAGGCCGGTGCGCGCGCCGTAGCGATGCCCGCTGAGTGCCGAAAGTCCGTACTGCACGCCCCGTGGATCGACCAGCCCGGGCACGTTGCTCTCGGCATTGTGCAGGGCCAGCGAGGTGGCGTAGGCCTCGGGCGATACGCCGTAGCCGCGCTTGCCCTCGTAATAGAGCGTGGCGTATTGGCTCAGGTTGTCGTTCAGGCGGAATTGTCCGCCGAGGCTGTAGAGTGTGTCGCGGCGCTGGTTGATGGCTTGCTTGTAGTACTGGTTGTAGCCGCTGTTGCTGTACGGCACGCCCGGCGCTGTCTCGGGCAGGTCGGGGAGGTAATCGAGGTAGGCGAAGTCGCGTCCGGAGCGGCCAAACGCGTCGTTGGCGGTGCCGTGGTACTGCGCCAGGCTCACGTAGGGCGAGTCGTAGTCGAAGAACGAGTTGTGCACCGCGCGGAGCCAGACGCTGTTGTCCTCGCCGAAGCGGTAGCGGACCTTGGCCTCCAGGTGTTCGCGGTCGATGGTGCCGGGGCCGCGCCACAGGTCGCCGTCGATCTTCGAGCGGCTGACATAGGCCGACAGCCCCTGGTGTTCGCCGGTCTGCAGACGCACGAAGCTGCGCCGCAGGCTGTCGCTGCCCAAGGTGTAGGACAGGCTCGCACCCGGCTCCGGGGACGGGTCGATGGTCTGGTAATCGACATAAGGCCCGAGCGAGGCATAGCCGGACTGGGTGACATCACCGGCACCGGTGGAGGCGGTCACCCGCTCGGTGTTCTCGTTGTCCACGTAGCGATAGATCGGGCTGCCGCCGAACTGGTCGCTGCGCCCCAGCGGCACGCCGTCGAGCGAGAAACCGATCTGTTGCAGGTTGAACGCCCGCACGAACACCGAATTGCCGAACTCATAGAGGCCCAGCGCATCGTTGACCTGCACGTTGAAGCCGGGCAGGGCTTCGAGCATTTTCAGGCCCGAGGTGCCTGCGGGCGCTGAAAGCAGCGCCTGGTGCGAGATGCTCAGGGTGTTGCTGATGCGGTCTTCGCCGATGGCGGCGCTGGCTTCGGTGACGCGGGCACCGACCACCTGGACCTTGTCCAGGGTGGTATCGGCGGCCCAGGCAGGGGCGGTGAGCAGGCCGCCGACCAGCAGGCCGGGCAGGTGTTTGCGCGAGAACAGCGGGACGTGGTGAATCATGAGCGATCCTTGGCAAAGAGTTCCATCAGCGCCCGCTGGCGCCGTGGGCGAACAGCCGCAGGCTGTCGGGAAAATCATGCGGGGCGTATTCGGGCGCGGGGGCGGGACGATCCCGAACCGCCCGCACGTGCCGAATGGCTCGTGCGCACGTCAGGGAGGCGGGGGAAAACGTCGGGGCATGGATGAAACTCCGGGTCGGTGAAGCGCAGTGGTCTACTGGCCGTTGTTTCCCACCTTGAGCAACGAGAGCCCGGGATTTTCAGTCAATCATTTAGAACATCTTGTCAGGTGGCTATAACCACTGGCGGGCGCTGGCACGCTGATTCAAGGCGAGATGGAGGGGCAATTCAGGTGCACGCCAAGGGACCGTGGGGCGCGGCGCATATATGCAAAACTTTCATGTCTCTACGATTTTTTATTCTTTTTCAGCGTGATTTCCCTGGGGCACACTCGACCCAACTGCCAGGGAAGCAGTCAACCGATCCCTTGACCGGCCACCACCTTCTTGTCCGATGGCGTGCGCAGTCCCTCAGAAGATTGTCAGACCATGGATGTGGAAAACCTGCCCAAACAGCAGACCGTGACCCGTATTTTCCGCGAGCATTACGCCTGGTTGCACACGCGCCTGGCGTTTCGCACCGGCTGCCGCCACAGCGCCGAAGATCTCGCCGCCGAAACCTTTCTGCGGGTGTGGATGCTCCCCGACCCAGGCGCGATCCGCGAGCCGCGCGCGCTGTTGACCACCATTGCCCAGCGCCTGATGTACGAAACCTGGCGGCGCCGTGATCTGGAAAAAGCCTGTCTGCAGGCATTGGCCCTGGTGCCGGAAGAGTTCCAGCACTCGCCGCAGGAGCAACTGATGCTCATCGAGAGCCTGGTCGCTATCGACCGGCTGCTCGATGGCTTGTCCAGCCAGTCGCGCACGGTGTTCGTGCTCAGTCAGCTCGAGGGACTCACCTACGTGCAGATCCAGGGCCGCCTGGGGTTGTCCCTCGGGCGCATTCATCAACTCATGGCCCAGGCTCTGCGCTGCTGTTACCGAGGGTTGCAAGCATGAACGAGCAGCGTCTCGACGACCCGGTGGCGGAGGAGGCCATCGACTGGATGGTGCGCTTGCAGTCGGGTGACTTCGACGATCACCTCCACGCTGAACTGGAGCACTGGCGCAGCCGTTCCAGCCACCATCGCCAGGTGTACCAGCGCCTGCTGGCGGGGCTGGCGCAGTTCCAGCAATCGCCGTGGCGGGGTCGCGCCAGTCAGCCATTGTTGCGCAGTCTCGAACAGTCCGATGGTCGCCGCACCTTCCTGCGTACGGCGTTGGGTCTCAGCCTGCTGCTGGGGGGCGCGGGCTGGCTGGCCAGTTCGCCCCAGGACGCCTGGTGCGACGGCCGCGAGCCCAGCACCTTTCGTGGGATGATTGCCGGCAGACGCTGGAGATCCTCCAGCAGAGCCCGCCGCTCAACGTCGTGCAAGTGACTGGCTAGCGCAGAAGGTGTAGGCCTCTAAAGCGCCCTCAACATCCGCTCCACCTGCTGCACTTCCCACTGGCTCATGAACTCCACCGGGTTGGTGCCGTATGGGTGCGCGGTGTCGTACAGATAGGCGGCGCCTTCGGGGTCGTAGCAGCGATCGCAGTGGCTCAGCCGGTCGCCGTCGTTGTGCAGGGTGAACACCCAGCCATCGACCTCCACGGTCAGCAGCCCGCCGCCACTCTCCAGCCAGCCTTGCTCACCGATCCGGCGCATCGGCCGAATGCCCTGGGCGATGTCTCGAAGAATCTGGTAGGCCTCGCGGGGTTTCAGGGTCGGGGTCGTCACGTTGGGCTGCTATCCGGGGGATTTTGCGGAAGGTTACAGGAGGGCTTTGTGCGGTTTCCAGTTCGCGAGGCGATTCTGTGGCCCAGTCGAGGCTACGATGAAAGCCTGGTCGCGAAGGGTGTGAAGTGATGATGAGGTTAGTGCTGTGGGCGTTGCTGTTGATGCTGGCGCCGCTGCGGGTGTTGGCTGCCGAGGACGGCGCTTGCGCCGAACGCGCCGGTTCCGCCTGTTTGCGGTCATTCGAACTGCCGGAGCAGGCGGGGCGCATGAGTTTCTACGCATCGGATTCCGCCCCTGCGCCGCAGTCGGTGCTGGTGGTGATGCATGGTCACCCACGGGACGCCAATCGCAGTTTCGAGGCCGGCTTGCAGGCAGTGCGTGGGGCGGGACGATTGGCCGACACCCTGGTGGTCGCGCCGCTGTACCAGGTGGCCGACGCCAACCGTTGCCACACCCGTGGCGTACCGCTTGCGCAAGCGGGCGACGCGCTGTGGACCTGCGCCGGATGGCTCGCGGGCGAACCTTCGCTGGGCCCTCAGCCGATCGGCGCCTTCGCCGCCCTCGACGCGCTGCTGGTGGAACTGCACAGGCAGTGGCCGAGCGTGCGCAGCGTGACCCTGGCCGGGTTTTCGGCGGGGGCGCAGATGTTGCAGCACAGCATTGGGTTCGCCGCCGATCCGCCGGCGGGTATCGCGGTGCGTTATGTGATCGCCGATCCGGGCAGTTGGCTCTATTTCGATCCCGTGCGGCCTTTGCCCGAGGGCGGATGGGCGGCGTGCGCTGCTGGCTGTCGTTTCACCTTTCAGGTGCCCCAGGCGTGCCCCGGCTATGACCACTGGAAATACGGCGTTCAGGCCTTGCCTGGCTATCTCGGCCGCAGCGCGGAGCAGGCGCGGGCGCGCTATGGGGCGACGCAGGTGGATTATCTTGAGGGCGCGCTGGACAGCAGCCGCGCGAAAGGCGCGTTCTACCCGATTCTCGACACATCCTGCGCGGCCATGGCGCAAGGCCCTTTCCGTTTGCAAAGGGGCCTGGCCTATACGGCCTACGAGCAAACACTGCTTAAACCGCAACTGGCCCGGCGAATGATCGTGGTGCCGGGGTGCGGGCACGATGTGACGTGTGTGTTGCCTTCCGAGGCGGCGCGGGCGGTGTTGTTCGGGCGCTAGGCCGACGTCCGCGGTCATTGGCTCACTGCTGTGGGCCGGCTAGATTGGCTACAGGTCCGATCATTTCCAGGGAGTTTTCATGCGCGCTCGTCAACTCGGTATCCGCGTCGGTGTCGGTACGCCCGGCGAATTCAATGCCATCACCGATGTGCCCGGTGTTCGTGTCGGCCACAGCACCGTGCTGGCCGACGCCGCCGACGGCAAGCAGGTCCGCACCGGCGTCACGGTGGTGCAACCGCGGGCCGGCGAGGCGCGTTTGCAGCCGTGCTTCGCCGGCGTGCATGTGCTGAACGGCAATGGCGACGCCACCGGCCTGGAGTGGATTCGCGAGGCCGGCCTGCTGAGCACGCCCATCGCCATCACCAACACCCACAGTGTCGGCGTGGTGCGGGATGCGCTGGTGGCGGCCGAACGCGATGCGCTGGCCGACCCGTCGGTGTACTGGTGCATGCCGGTGGTGATGGAAACCTACGACGGCGTGCTCAACGATATCTGGGGGCAGCATGTGCGCCCCGAGCATGTCCGCGAGGCGCTGGCCGACGCGAAAACCGGGCCGGTGAGCGAAGGCGCGGTGGGCGGTGGCACCGGGATGATCTGTCATGAGTTCAAGGGCGGTATCGGCAGTGCTTCGCGCAAGTTACCGGCGGCGCAGGGCGGCTGGACGGTCGGCGCGCTGGTCCAGGCCAATCATGGTCAGCGCCAGCAATTGCGGGTCGATGGTTATCCGGTGGGGCGGGTGCTGGATGACCTGCCGTCGCCGTTCGCCACGGGTGGCGAGCCGGGCATGGGCTCGATCGTAGTGGTCATCGCCACCGACGCGCCTCTGCTGCCCCATCAATGCCAGCGCCTGGCGCAGCGCGCCGCCATCGGCATTGCCCGCACCGGCGGTGGCACCGAGGACTCCAGTGGCGACCTGTTCATCGCTTTTTCCAGCGCCGATCAACACCTGCCCCCGGCCGGTTACGGACGCAAGGGCATCGCCTTTTCCCAGGCGGTGCAGATGGTCAACAACGACCATATCAGCCCGCTGTTCCTGGCCGCGGCGGAGGCGGTGGAAGAGGCCATCGTCAATGCACTGCTGGCCGGCACTGACATGCGCAGCGCCGATGGCGTGCTCGTGCCGGGGCTGGGTGGCGAGCGCCTGCTCAAGGCGCTGCGCGAGGTGGGTTGGCGCGGCTGAATCAGGCAGCGTCGGCGCGAGCGAAGCCTTCGGCAGGTGACGGTGCGCGGCGTGCGGCGCGGTTTGGCGCCGCCTGCAAGGCTGGCCGGCCATAGAACACCAGCGCCGTTGCCCAACTGGTCAGCCAGACGAATATCCCGGCCCAGAAGGTGTGCGACATGTAGTGCCAACCCTGCAGCACGCGTGTGGTGCCGTAGATGAACCCGACCACCAGAATCGCCACCAGCAACTTGCGCGCGTGAACCCAGCGGTACCGCCGTGCGACGAAGTACAGGGCCAGCAGGGTGAAACCGCTGGACGCGTGCCCGGCTGGCCAGCAACGACCGTCGCCGGCCTTGCTCAGCAGGCTGAACTGGTTGAACCATTCGAGGTGCGGCTGGGCGCCGCCGTACAGCGTGGTTTCCACCGGGCAATACACGCCGGTGTGGCTCTTCAGGAAGTGGATGACCCCGGTGCACAGGGCGAAGGCCACCACCACGAAAACGAAATCGCGGCGATGTCGCGCAGTGAAGCGCAACACCGGGGCGATCCGCGCGGTTTCCAGCAGGCGCACCGGCGCCGTATGGGAAAACTTCGCAAGGCCCGGCCAGAGCACCGACAGCAGCATCCCGATGATGGCCGCCTCGCCCGTCCAGTCCGGCAGGATGCGCGGCCATTTGTGGGTCAGTTTCTCGAACAGTTGATCGTGAAAGAACAGGAACTGGCCAGTGGCCGGGTCGATCAGCAGGTTACTGATCCAGCGATCGAGGTTGGTCAGGTCGAACAACAGGAATACCGCCAGCGCCAGTGCCAGCGGAACACCCAGGTTGAGCAGATAGAAACGGCTACGGGACGAAGACGACATGCTCAACTCCCGGCACGGGTAACGAGTTTTTTCCACTGCTCGGCATTCATCTGCCCGAGAATCCGCGCCTTGCCGTTGTTGCCCATCGAGACGAACAGCGCACTCGCGTACTCGCTGGAGCGTTCCCCGCCTGGCACGTTCAACTGCCGTTCGACGCGGTCGATGCAACCGCTGTGGGTCACCAGGACCAGGTTATAGCCGGCCTCCTTGTGGCTGAAGGCGCTTTTCGCGAAGTCGCGGTCGCACTGACCGAGCCAGTCCTGGGTAGCGATGGCCTTGCCGAACAGGAAATGCGCGGTCTGTTGCGTGCGCACCTCGGGGCTGCTCAGCAACTCGGCATGCTGCAGACCGAGTTGCGCAATGCCCTTGCCGACCTCGGTGGCTGACTGGCTGCCGGCCACGGTAATCCCGGCGGGATCGCTCAGGCAGGTATTGTCCGAGCGGTCGCAGCGCTCGGCGTGGCGGATCAGCACGATCACCGCGCCTTTGGCCCATTCGCTCAAAAGGCCGCTGCTGTTCATCTGTTGCTCACTGCGAAAGTCCATGACCCGTGTCCGAGTTGCATACCAGGTAGAGAAACCGGCGAGCACGACCAGCATGCCCGTCACCACGGCCAACGCCCTCGTGGACAGTCGTCGGCGTCGGTTGGCCGGGTGGGGAAGGTCGGGATGGGTGATTGCGCCTTGCAACATGAGGTCACTCCGGACAAAAAGACCGGGCACCGCCGAAGAGCAGGCCCTGGGAATGACGGCACTGTAGGGAGCGGGGTGTTGAGCGGGAGTGAAGCGGATGTGAAAAATGCCTTGAGGTGGGGGGAGGTGGTTTGGTGTTCAGGAAGGGCGCGCAAGGGAGTGAATTGCGCCCCGGAGTCAGCATGGGTATTTACACATCTCATGGTCTTCAATAGAACACATGAGATGTGTAGATGCCCATGTTTCAGAGCGCGATATCGATTGCTTACAGATGAACGTCCTTGGTTCTTTTTTTGAACCAGCGCTTTGGTGTCCAAGGCATAGGGTTAGCAAACGCATGAAAAAATAGACAGAAGACGGCGGTCCAGATTATTTCGGGGTGATCAATATCCAACCTGGGAAAGCAATTATAGAAAGCTATGCATTGTGTCTGTACAAGTCTCAGATGGAATACGCCGAAGCTCAGATTAAAAATCATGGAGGCCAGTAAATACCTGTTTTTTAAATTTTCACCGGAGAGACGGATTCTTAGTAAGTAAGCGGCAACCACTCCAACAAAGGCACCCAAGATATAAGTTGCGCTCATCATTTTCTTGAATCTTCATAGATTTGCCATACGGTGAGTACGTTGAATATGGCCTCAAGTGAAAGTGCTCCAGCCCCCATGCCTTGATAGGCCCTTATATAGTCACTATTGATGGGTCTGAACAGCGACCACGCCCCAGGCTTTAAGACTTTCTTGAAAACGCCATAGCCAGAAAACCCGATATCTGCCAAGCCATATGCGATATTTCCATGGCTGGTACTACCACCTAAAGCTCTAGCGGTCGTTTGATAGATTTTCTTTACAGGCCCTTGTGAGTCAGACTGCCCTGTGAGCAGATTGTCACCGTTTTCATAGAAATTATTGGCTCCGTGCAACGCCAAGGGCAGTCCGACAACGCAGCCTGCCCATGTAGCACATAGACCTGCTCCAGTAACTATCTGAACGCTCCCGGCAACAAGCCCAAGTCCTTTTCTTCCGATCTCAACGACCTTAAGCCCCAGACTTTTTCGCTCCGCCTCAATTACCCGCAACCCTTCTTCACTACTAATCTCCCCCCGCCCAACCGCATCCACCACCTGCTTCGCGTAATACGCCATCTCCCGCTTGAAGCGCCCTCGTAGCGCCATATCGGCGATATACCGTGAGCCAACTATCGAGGCGTATTGCGTCAGCTTTGCCGCGGCGTCGCTGACGATCCAGTAGTCGTGGGTTTCAAGTGGGTAGGGGGAAGGGCGTCGCATTATTGTTCATCCCCCCAGGAGGCATAGCCTTGGGTGCTGGCGCTGTGGTGGGTCCAGCTAATGTTGTCGTAGCGCAGGGCGATCTGTTCGGTGGCGTCGACGTCATTCAGCAATACCGCGTGCGGTACATCGAAGGTCAGGGCCACGATCCGGGCGCCGTCGATCCTGATGCTGTAGTACTTCTCCATCCCGCCTGTCGACGTGGTTCGGTAGAGATGTAGCTCACAGGTCAGCACTTCCCGGGTTGTCAGCGCTTCGGCCAGCAGTGGCGAGGCCTTGTCGATCGGCTTGGTGATGATGAGGGGATTGTGGGTGGCGTGGGCGGTGTTGCTGATGCTGGTCATCTGATGGTCCACCGACAGCACCAGGATCTGGTCGGTGTGCCCGGCCTGGCATTTGTTGCCGATGGAATCCTGGGTGGAGCAGCCGGCCGAGATGAGGCCCATTGTGTTGCCCTTGATGGACAGGTAGCTGTGGGTAGCCATGGTCGAACTCCTTGTAGGCGGAGTTCGCAGCCTAGAGACCGAACACGGGGTGCGTCTGTGGGATGTTTCCTAAAGTTAATCGCGAAAAGTTTATGGTTTGTCGTGTGGCCCGGTAAGACTCATGACGTCCCTGTCGTGCCGGGTGGTTTCAGCCGGCACGACAGGCGCACGGCACTAACAAATCCGCGGCAACTGCTCCCCCACCAGCCAATCCACCACCCGCCGCCCGCCAAACCGCGTATGCATCTGCACGAACCCGTGTTCATCGGCGATGACGGTGCCGATGCGGGCGGCGTGCTGGCCGAGGGGATGGGCGCGGAGGGTGCGGAGCAGGGCGTCGGCGTCCTGTTCGGCGCAGATCGCCACCAGCTTGCCTTCGTTGGCCACGTACAGCGGGTCGAGGCCAAGCAGTTCGCAGGCGGCTTCGACCTGGGCCTGGACGGGGATGGCGGCTTCGTCGAGGAGCATGCCGACACCCGACTGTCCGGCGATTTCGTTGAGGGTGGTGGCCAGGCCGCCACGGGTCGGGTCGCGCAGTACGCGCAGGCCGGGGGCGACGGCCAGCAGGGCGGCGACCAGTTCGTGCAGCGCCGCGCTGTCGGAGCGGATCTGGGTCTCGAACTCCAGTGACTCGCGCTGCGAAAGAATGGCCACGCCATGCTCGCCGATGCTGCCGGAGAGCAGGATCACGTCCCCCGGCCGGGCGCGGTGGCCGCTGGTGTCGATGCCGGCGGCGACCACGCCGATGCCGGTGGTGCTGATGAAGACGCCGTCGCCCTTGCCACGCTCGACCACCTTGGTGTCGCCGGTGACGATGGCCACGCCGGCCTGGCGGGCGGCGTCGCCCATGGCGTCGGCGATGCGCTTGAGGTCGCCGAGGGGGAAGCCTTCTTCGAGGATGAAGCTGGCCGACAGGTACAGCGGCTGCGCGCCGCTCATGGCGACGTCGTTGACGGTGCCGTGCACCGCCAGGCTGCCGATGTCGCCACCGGGGAAGAACAGCGGCGAGATGACGTGGGCGTCGGTGGCCATCACCAGCCGCTCGCCGGGGTTGAGCATCGGCGCCAGCGTCGCGCCGTCGTTGCCCTTGCGCAGCCAGGGGTTGTCGAAGGCGCGCAGGAAGATCTCGTCGATCAGTTGCGCCGAGGCGCGGCCGCCGGCGCCGTGGGCCATTTCGATCTGGCCGTCGCGCAGGTTGAGCGGGCGTACGTAGCCGCGTTTGACCGTGGAGCGGGCGTTCATACGGCGTGAACCTCAATGTCTTTGTAGCGCCCGTAGGCGTAATGCGCGGCGCACGCGCCTTCGTTGGAAACCATGCACGAGCCGACCGGGTTTTCCGGGGTGCACACCGTGCCGAACAGGCGGCAGTCGATGGGCTGTTTCTGCCCGCGCAGGATCGGCCCGCAGTCGCAGGCCTTGTGGTCGGGCACCGACTGGTAGCGCAGGGCGAAGCGCGCTTCGGCGTCGTGGCGGGCGAAGGCCGGGCGGATCCGCCGGGCGCTGGCGGGCATCTCGCCCAGGCCGCGCCATTCGAAGCTGTCGCGCAGCTCGAAGACTTCTTCCATCAGCGCCTGCATCGGCCGGCTGCCGTGGTCGCTGACGGCGCGGATGAATTCGTTTTCCACCTCGGCGCGGCCGTCGTTGACCTGCTGTACCAGCATGAGAATGGCCTGCAGCACGTCCAGCGGTTCGAAGCCGGCGATCACCACCGGCTTTTGGTAGCGGCGGGCGAATTCGCCGTAGGGCGCCGCGCCGATCACCACGCTGACATGCGCCGGACCAATGAAACCGTCCAGCGCCACCGCCTGTTCGGCGGGGGTGTCGAGGATGTGGGCGATGGCCGGCGGGGTGAGGACGTGGCAACAGAGTACGCTGAAGTTGTCGAGGCCGCGCCGGGCGGCTTCGCGGATCACCAGGGCGGTGGGCGGCGTGGTGGTTTCGAAGCCGACGGCGAAGAACACCACCTCGCGGCCGGGGTTGGCCTCGGCGATTTTCAGCGCGTCTTGCGGCGAGTAGATCATCCGGATGTCGGCGCCACGGGCCTTGGCCCGCAGCAGCGAGAGCCCGTCGGAGGCCGGCACGCGCATCGTGTCGCCGTAGCTGCAGAGGATCACCCGCTGTTCCAGGGCCAGGCGGATCGCCAGGTCGATGCGTCCGATCGGCAGCACGCACACCGGGCAACCGGGACCGTGGATCATGCGCACGTTGCCCGGCAGCAGGTCGCTCACGCCGTAGCGCGAAATGGCGTGGGTGTGCCCGCCGCAGAATTCCATGAAGCGGTATTCGCGGTCGGTGCGGGCGGCTTCGCGGATGCGTCCGGCGATCTGCCGGGCGAGGTCGCCGTCGCGGTATTCGTCGATGTACTTCATGGCTGTTGCGCCTGATCGAGTTCGTTGAACATTTCCAGGGTGCGCCGGGCTTCTTCCGGGTCGATCAGGCCGAGGGCGTAGCCGACGTGGACGATCACGTAGTCGCCGATCTGCGCGCCGCTGACCAGCGCCAGGGAGATTTCCTTGCGGATGCCGCCGAGGTCGACCAGCGCCTGATCGTTGTCGCGCAGTTCCACCACGCGGGCGGGGATGGCTAGGCACATGCGGGGAGGTCCTCCAGTGGCAGGGCGCTGTGACCGGTGAGGTCGGCCCAGTGCGCGGCGACCCAGGCCTGGCCGACGGCCAGACCGGCGTCGCCGCAGGAAATGCTTTGGGCGCTGAACACCTGGCGGCCCTGGGCGCTGAGGTGCTGTTCGAGGCGCGCGCTGAGCAGGCGGTTGGCGAAGCAGCCGCCGCCCAGCAGCACCGGCAACTCGCGGGACTGGCGCCCGACCTGATCGGCCAGGGCCGCGGCGAGGGTCAGGTGGAACAGCGCGGCGCCTTCGCCGACCCGGCCTTGATCGGCCAGGTCGAACAGCCGCGCCAGCAGCGGCAGCAGGTCGAGGCGGCCATCGTCGCGCAGCCACCAGAGGCCATCGACGCGGGGCGCTGGCGCCTGTTGCAAATACTCGCTGGCGCGTTGTTCCAGGGCGATCGCGGCTTCGGCTTCGAACGCCTGGCGAACGCTCAGGCCGAGGATGCCGGCGGCGGCGTCGAACCAGCGTCCGGCGCCGCTGCTCAACGGGCAGTTGAGACGGCGTTCGAGCATGCGCGCCACGGTGCTGGCGGCGGGCGCGCCGACCAGCGCATTCAGGCGCGGGCCGATCTCGGCATCGCGGCCCAGCAAATGCAAGGCCGCGGCCATCAACCGCCAGGGCTCGCGGGCGGCGATATCGCCACCGGGCAGCGGCAGTGGCAGCAATGCGCCGAGGCGGCGCCAGGCGCGGTCGTCGGCCCACAGCAGTTCGCCGCCCCAGGCCGCGCCGTCGCTGCCCAGGCCGACGCCATCCAGCGCCAGGCCAAGCACCGGGCCGCGCAGCCCATGTTCGGCTTGCAGCGCGGCGATATGGGCGTGGTGATGCTGCACGCCGAGCGCCGGCACGCCCCGTTGCGCGGCGGTGTCGAGGGCCAGGCGGGTGCTGTGGAAATCCGGGTGCAGGTCATGGGCGATGGCCCGCAGCGGCGCTTCGGCGCGGGCCAGCAAACGCTGCAGCGAATCTTCCAGGGCCAGGCAGTTCGCTGTTTCGCCGAGGTCGCCGTGCACCGGCGACCAGATCACCTGGTCGCCCTGCAGCAGGCAGGCGCTGTTTTTCAACCAGGCGCCACAGGCCAGCACCGGCGGCCAGACCGCCGCGCCGGGCAGGGTTTGCGTGCGCAGCTCACCCATGGCGGTCGCCCAGCAGCCAGTCCAGCCATGCCTGCATGCCGCTGCCGTCGCGGGCGCTGAGCTGGATCACGCGCAGTCCGGGGTTGACCCGGTGGGCGTAGTCGAGGCAACGCTGCACGTCGAAGTCCAGGTGCGGCAGCAGGTCGGTCTTGGTCAGCAGCATCAGGCCGGCGGCAGCGAACATGTCCGGGTACTTCAACGGTTTGTCCTCGCCCTCGGTGACCGAGAGGATCGCCACCTTGGCCGCTTCGCCCAGGTCCCACAGGGCCGGGCACACCAGATTGCCGACGTTTTCGATAAACAGGATGCCGGCCGGCCCGCGGGCCGCCAACGGGCGCAACGCACCGATGACCGGCGCGGCGCTGGCGGGCGCCAGGCGCGTGGCGGCGTGGCTGTGCGCGTGGCCTTGGGCGTGCACCGCAGCGTGCAGCGGCAGGCGCGCGTAGGCGTCGGCGACCATCCGCGCATCCAGGTGGCAGCCCTTGCCGGTATTGACCTGGATCGCCGGCACGCCGGTGGCGCGGATGCGCTCGGCGTCGTGGCTGGTCTGCTGGTCGCCTTCGATCACTGCCAGTGGCAGGTGCGGCCGGCGCTGGTGCAGGGCGTCGAGGGTGGCGCAGAGCAGGGTGGTCTTGCCCGAGCCGGGGCTGGACACCAGATTCAGCGCCAGCACGCCGTGGCTGTCGAAGTCCTGGCGATTGCGCGCGGCGTGCTGGTCGTTGGCGCCCAGCACGTCCTGCTCGATGCGGATGGTGCGCGACTGGCTCACGCCGGGCAGCGACACACCGGCGCTGCCGAGGCCGTAATGCAGGGCGCCACCGGCATCGATCACCGCATCGGTGGCGGCGGATGGCGCGGGATTATGGGAATGGCCGCTGGAGCAGCCGCAGACGACGCACATGGCGTTTCTCCTGTTGCGGGTTCAGTGATCCTCGACCTGCAGGTCGAGGATGCGCAGTTCAGTACCGCCGTTGGCTTGCAGCCAGAAACCGCCGCACTGGGGGCAGGGCGCGCCGCGCTGGAGCAGCGGCACGTTGCTGGCGCAGTCCAGGCACCAGGCCTGGCCGTCGGGTTGTTCGATCTCGATATGGGCGCCGGCGAGCAGGCTGCCGGGGGCGAGGGCTTCGAGGGCGAAACGCAGCGCCTCGACTTCCACCCCGGCGAGCTTACCGGCCTCCAGGCGCAGGCGGCTGACCCGCGCGAACGGGTCCTTGCGCGCGGCGTCTTCCACGGCGGCGAGAATGCCGCCGGCCAGACTCACTTCATGCATAGCGCGGCGCTCCTGACTCGTTCGCCGGGTGATCGGGGTGGCGCTGCGCGGGACTCTCCAGTCGGTACGCCAGACAGGGGTCGAATACCGCCAGCAGCAGTTCGGCCTGGCGCCGCGCGGTGCCGTCGTTGGGCAGTGCTTCGAGGGCGCGGGCCAGTGTGCCGCGAGGATGCAGATTCCATTCGGTGGGCGCCAGTACCTGGTAGTCGTATATACGCCGATCTTCGCTCGCGACGTCGAGCTGCACACGGTGCAGCAGCAGGCCGCGGGCGGTTTCGCTCCAGGCAAGCGCTTGACCCTCGCCGAGCGCGATCGCACCGAGGGCCAGCGCTCGCGGTTGCGCCTGGCTCAGCTCGACCAGGTCCGCCAGCCGCGCGCCGAGGCGCAGCCAGGCGCTGTCGTAACGCTGCGCGCCGCTGTCGCCCGCGCGGCTCCAGGCGCCGGTTTCGCGGGGCGCGCCGGCGAGTTCCGGTGCGCTGAGAAAATCCGCCTGAACGGCCAGGCTGGCGCCGATGGCGAACAGGCTGGCGCGGTCGCCTGGCAGCGCGTCGAGCGGCAGCACCAGCGCCTCGGCGCGTTCACGGCAGCCGTGCAGCAGGCGGGCGACGGCGTGGCGGCCACGGCCGCTCCAGTCCAGCAGCGCCTGGCGCGGGTCGGCGTGCCAGTGCCGCAACCAGTCGTGGGCCGAACCTTCGAACCAGGCGTCGATCCGCATGTCCAGCCCGGGCGGTGACATCGGCGTGTCGCTCGCGACGTCGGCCAGCAGCCGCGGCCAGTCGAGCAGGATGTGCCGCAAGTGCTCGCGGCGGTTTTCGCCGTGGAGGATTCGCCGCGCTTCGTCGCTGGGCGCGACATCACCCTCGACGGCGGCACGCAGCGCCAGCTCGGCGGTCAGCCGATGGGCCTGGCCGCACAGGCTGTAGAGCAACGGCAGGCGTTGCACCGCCGCCTGCGCCGGTTGCCCGCGCAACAGGCGTCCGGCCAGCGGCGGACGGCCGCCGATTAGCGCGGGACGCTGCGCCGGACGCACTCGCAACGAGCCGGCCAGCCGGGCCAGCGGATCGTCGACGGTCATGGCCGGTCTCCCGTCAGGCGGCCGAACAGCAGGCCACGCCGGCTCGGGTTGGCCGGTACTTCAACGGGCGGGCGGCGCAACACGGAGAGCACGTGCACGGCGGTCTTGCGGGCGCCGTTGGCGTCGGCGAAGTCGAACATCGGCGAGAACAGCGAGCAGCTCTGGTACGCGCCGAATACGTCGTCGTGGACGCTGATGAAGTCCATGCGTTCGTCACCGATCAGGTACTCGCGCACCTCGCCCTCGGCGGGCGCGTCGTTGCCGTCCGGCAGCCAGATCAGGTTCATGCACCACGGCGTGATGAGGATGCCGAGCAGCCCGGGGTTGGCCTGCGGGCCGACGTGCTGCCAGGCGAAGCCGACGACTTCAACGTCCAGCGCCGGGTGCAACAACGGCAGGCCGCGCATGCGGGTGTCGGCGATTTCACGGAAACGCCGGGCCAGTGCTTCGGCTCTCGGGTTCGGTTCAGTCATCGAGCACCATGAACTGTTCGGCGTCGCCGTCGCAATTGGGGCAGCGCCAGTGTTCGGGCAGGCGCGAGAACGGCGTGCCCGCGGCGATCTGCCAGACCGGGTCGCCCTGCGCCGGGTCGTAGATCCACCAGCAGATCTTGCATTCCAGGCGGGTGGCGTCGGCCAGGCGGCTGCGGTCGCCGAGGTAGCTGCCTTCGAAACCGCAAAAGTCGCTCATGCGCCGACCTCCGCGCATTCGTCTTCGAACCACTGAATGATGTCGGCGAAGCGCTCCAGCGAGTCGGTGAGGTCCTCGGGGGCGGCGAGCACCACTTCCGGCAGGTCGGTGACTTCGAGGGTGTCGAGGATCAGCGCGTCCTGGGAGTTGAAGTAGCGCACCCGCCAGCAGTTCGGCACGCGGGTGTTGCTGATGCGGCAGTTGCCGTAGCCGCGGGCCAGCACCAGCACCGCGCCGTCGCCGAGGCAGGCGTCGAGGAAGGGCACGTCCTGTTCCGACAGCGGCAGCAGCGTGAGGTTGATCACATGGGCGGCGCTGCCGGGCTGCCAGTTGCCGGTGCGGTCTTGCAGCTCGGTGAGGATCGCTGGCGCGTTCATCACCCCGGCGGGCAATGGCAGCGTCGGGGTCAGGGCGTCGGCGGCGGCGTCGATGCGCGCCGCGTGGCTGAGCAGCGAAGGGGCTGGCGCCACTTCGATATGGTCGCGGCCCACGCCGAACACCCGCCACACGCCGGCGAAGATCGACTCCTGGATACGCACGCCGGCGGCGCCGCCGATGCGCGCGCTGACTTCGCCTTCGCCGAGCAACTGGTCGAGCAGGCGCCGGTCGGCCTCGCTGTAGCCGCGCAGGTCGAGGATCGCCGGCGTGTCGCCGGCGCAGCGGCGCTGCAGCCGTTCGAGGATTTCGCCGAGGGCCTGGCGGGCGCCGGGCGCGGCGTCCAGCGCCTCGGGCTCGGGCAGTTGCGGCAGGCTGTGGGTGTACATGCCCTGGGGCATGTTGATGTATTCCAGGGGAGCGTCGTCCTCGGGTTGCGAGCCGGGGCCGATGTCCATCAGCGGAATGTAGTGCAGCGGGTCCATGGGGTGGGCACCGTTCACTGGCAACCTCCGGGGGCGGGGTGGGGCGCGTCGCTGCGCACGGGGATCAGCGCGTTGCTCTGCTGCAGGGCGCTTTCGGCCATGCGCAAGTACACGTCCCAGTCGCGCATGCCGTCGATCTGGGTCACATAGCCGCCGTCGCGCAGCCAGATGATGCTCGGCCAGCGGCGCAGGGCGAAGCGTTCGGCCAGGGCTTCTTCATCGGCGCGCCGGCCGACGCCCAGGCGCAGGTGGCAGCCGTGGCGGGCGGTCAGGGCCTTGCACAATTCCGGCAGGATCACCGCGACGTCGAGGCATTCCGGGTGGCGCACCGGGTCGCCGCAAAGCAGCAGCAAGGCGTCGCCGGGCTGCGCCAGCCAGGCCTCTACATTGTCGAGGTCGACCCAGTCGGCGGCGAACTGCTCGACCAGGCGGCTGATCAGCGGCGGGACAGCGGGGGTGGCGGGCAGGGGCGCCAGGAAGGCGGCGGATTCGCTCATAAGGATTCCTTGGAAGTGGGCTGGCCAAGCAGGCGGGCCAGGTCGTCGGCGCTCATGGCCGAGGGCAGGGCGAACGCGGCGTCCGCGCCCACGGGTTCACCGAGCAGCGCGGCATCGAGCAGCGCCAGGGTGGCGTCGATCTCGGCGGCGCGTTCGGCGCTCAGGCGCTCGCGCGCGGCGTCGATAAACACCAGCAACCAGTCGCCGGCCGCGCAATCACCGACCAGCGCGGTGTCGATCCAGCGCTGGCGGGCGTGGCGGTCGACGCACAGCGCCGCGCCGGGCCGCGTGCCGAGCACGTGCATGGGCAGGCCGATGCACATCTCAGTTACGCCGCGCGAGGATGCGTTCGTCGCCGATACGGCAGGCGACTGCTTCACTGGGCCGCTCGTTTTCATAACGCTGCAGCTCCAGGTGCAACAGGGTCACCGCCTCGTCGTCGGGCAGGGCGCTGGTGCGCGGGCGCGGTTCGCCGCCCCAGTCCGCCAGCACCTCCAGCGCGGCGTCGATGACCTGCTCCAGCGCCGCCTTGACGCAGGGCCGCAGGCTACCGCCGTAGTCGTCCATGCGCTCCGGCTGGCAACCCATCAGCAGCACGCGCTCGGGGTAATGGCCGGTGAGCTGGGCGAGCATCAGCACTTCCTGGAAACCGGTCTGGTGCAGGCTGAGCTTCTTCACGCCGAGAAAACGCGGCACCTCGTCGTCGGCGACGAACTTGAGGGTGCCCGGCGCCAGGCTGTAGTCGACGGCGTCGAAGATGAGCAGGTAATCGGCCTGCTGCACGTGCTGGATCAGGTACAGGCCCTGGGTGCCGCCGTCGATCAGGGTGACGTTGTCGGCGAATTCGTAGCGTTGTTGCAGGGCCTCGACGCAGCGCACGCCGAAGCCTTCGTCGGCCCACAGCAGGTTGCCGATGCCGAGCACGGTGATGCGCGGAGCGGGGGTGGATGTGCTCATTTCTTGAAGCTCTTGTAGCCCGAGACGATGCCGCCGATCAGGTGCAGGCGGCCGCAGATTTCTTCGCGCACGGCGGCGTACACGTGCAGCAGGATGAACAGGATCATCAGCCACATGCCGAGGCGGTGCAGGACGTGGACGTTGTTCGACTGGCCCAGCAGCGGCAGCGCCCAGCCGAACAGTTGCTCCTGCCACGAGCCCATCTGCGCGCCTTCGCCGTACAGCGCGAAGCCGGTCACCAGCATGAACAGCGAGGTGAGCAGGAAGACGAAGACCATGGCGAAACGCGACAGCGGGTTGTGGCCGAAGATCGGTTCCGGCACCGGGCCGATGAACAGGTAGTAGCGCAGCCAGCAGGCGAAATCGCGCCAGTAGGCTTTGCGCGTAATCGGTATCCAGAACAGCTCGCGGGCATGGTGGTTGCCCACCAGCGCCCAGTAGGCGCGGCCGAGGATGCCGATGGCGAACAGGTAGGCCGCGGCGAAATGGGCGAAGCGGATGTAGCCCATCAGAAAGCTGGCGCTGGCCTCGCCGGGCTGGGTCGGCGGCGGCACGCCGATGAAGTAGCCGGTCACCGACAGCACGACGATGCAGGCGGCGTTGATCCAGTGCCACAGGCGCACGGGCGCTTCGTAGACGTATTCGCTGTGCCCGCTCTCGGGGGCGTGGGGTTCGGACATGTCGTCACCTCGAATGCGCCGGGCGCGCGTTGGCGCCCGGCGGCTGGCTGCGGGCGGGTTCAACGCACGGTGACCGTGCTCAGCTCGACGCCATCCTCGCTCATCACGTGGGTGGCGCAGGCCATGCAGGGGTCGAAGGAGTGCAGCGTGCGGAGGATTTCCACCGGCTGGTCGGCGACCGCTACCGGGGTGTTCATCAGCGCCGCTTCGAAGGCGCCGATCTGGCCCTTGCTGTCACGCGGGCTGCCGTTCCAGGTGCTCGGCACCACGCACTGGTAGTTTTCGATGCGCCCGTCCTTGATGCGGATCCAGTGACCGAGGGCGCCACGCGGGGCGGCGACGCTGCCGACGCCTTTGGCTTCGGCGGGCCAGGTTTTCGGGTCCCATTTGTCGACGTTGGCGGTGGCGCGGTCGCCGTTGCGGATGTTGAGCATCAACTCGTTCCAGTCATCGACCATCATCTCCGCGCAGTACTCGGCTTCGAGGGCGCGGGTCAGGGTGCGGCCGATGGTGCTCGGCAGCAATTGTTTGGCGCTGTAGTCGGTGCTGGCCAGGCCGAGCGCCTTGGGCAGGTCGTGGTTGACCGCCCGCAGCGAACCTTCCAGTTGCTCCTTGACCCGCTGGCAATGCGGGTTGCCTTGCTGCGCATGGGCGTAGCCGAGGATATAGCGGGCCAGCGGCCCGACTTCCATGGCGTGACCGCGCCAGCGCGGTGACTTGACCCACGAATACTTGGCGCTTTCGTCGACTTCTTCGATGGCGGTGCGGGTGCCCTTGGTTTTCGCGCCCAGCTCGTAGTGGGGGTCGGTGATGCCGTCCCAGGGATGCAGGCCCTTGTCGTTGTCCGGGTATTGGTACCAGGAGTGGGTGACGAATTCCTGTACCTGTTCCGGGTCGCGCACGTCCACCGGCAGGATCTCGTCCCAGTTGCCGTTGAGGATGGCGCCGCCGGGCAACTGGTTGGTGCTGTCGTCGTAATTGACCTTGGCGTAGGTGCCGTAGTCCATGACGTTGGTCGCCGCCAGGCCGCCGCCGTGCAGCCAGCCTTTGTCCTTGTACAGGGTGCCGATGGCCAGCACGTCAGGCACATAGACGTTGCGGCAGAACTCCAGCGCTTCGTCGATCCGCGCCCGCACGAAATTCAGCCGTTCCATATTCAGCGGCGCGCCGGCGGCGAGGTCGCCGTCGATATTGATCGCGCAAGGTACGCCGCCGACCAGGTAGTTCGGGTGCGGGTTCTTGCCGCCGAAGATGGTGTGGATCTTCACCCACTCTTTTTGCAGGTCGAGGGCTTCGAGGTAATGGGTGACCGCCATCAGGTTGGCTTCAGGCGGCAACTGGTAGGCCGGGTTGCCCCAGTAGCCATTCATGAACGGGCCGAGCTGGCCGCTTTCGACGAACTTCTTCAGGCGGTTCTGCACGTCGCGGAAATAGCCCGGCGAGGATTTCGGGTGCGCCGGCGAGACCTTCTGTTGCAGCGCCGAGGTGGCCTTGGGGTCGGCCTTCAGCGCCGAGATCACATCGACCCAGTCCAGCGCGTGCAGGTGATAGAAGTGCACTGCGTGATCGTGGACCTGCAGGGTCTTGGCCATCATTTCGCGGATCAGGTGGGCGTTGGGCGGGATGCGGATATCCAGCGCGTCCTCGACCGCACGCACCGAGGCCAGGGCGTGGCAGCCGGTGCAGACGCCGCAGATGCGCTCGACGAAAGCCCAGGCATCACGCGGGTCGCGGCCCTTGAGGATGACTTCGAGGCCGCGCCACATGGTCCCGGTGGACACGGCGTTGCGGATCACGTTGTTGGCGTCGAGGTTGACCTCGACGCGCATATGGCCCTCGATGCGGGTCACCGGGTCGACGACGATGCGCCGGCCGCTGTTGTCCAGGTCGAAGCCCTGGGTGGAGTAATTGCTCATGGATCAGGTTTTCCCGTACGTCATTCAGGCTTCGTGGGTGGCGTGCGCCTTGCCATTGCTGGCGCGCTTGATGGCGGTGACCGCGGCGTGGGCGGTGATGGCCGCGCCGACGGTGCCGGCGGCGGCCAGGCCGATCTGGTCGGCGTTGGCCTCGACGCCGAAGGCGTTGACGTCGCTCAGGTGCTGGTAGAACGAGCCCTTGTCCCAGAAGCCTTCTTCGGAACAGCCGATGCAACCGTGGCCGGACTGGATCGGGAAACTGGTGCCGCCGTTCCAGCGCACGGTGGAACAGGCGTTGTAGGTGGTCGGGCCTTTGCAGCCGACCTTGTACAGGCAGTAACCCTTACGCGCCGAGTCGTCGTCCCAGGCCTCGACGAACTGACCGGCGTCGAAGTGCGGCCGGCGGTAGCACTTGTCGTGGATGCGCTGGCTGTAGAACATCTTCGGCCGGCCCTGGCGGTCCAGCTCGGGGATGCGGTCGAAGGTCAGCATGTAGGTGATCACGCCGGTCATCACCTCGGCGATCGGCGGGCAGCCGGGCACCTTGATGATGGGTTTGTCGGTGATCACTTTGTGGATCGGCACCGCCTGGGTCGGGTTCGGCTTGGCCGCCTGGACGCAGCCCCAACTGGCGCAGGAGCCCCAGGAAATGATCGCCTTGGCATCGCGGGACACGCGCTTGAGCTGCTCGATGAACGGCTTGCCGCCGATGATGCAGCTCATGCCGTCCTGGTTCAGCGGCGGGTTGCCTTCCACGGCGAGGATGTAGTTGCCCTTGTACTTGGTCATCACCTCTTCGAGGATCGCTTCGGCCTGGTGCCCGGCCGAGGCCATCAGGGTGTCGTCGTAGTCCAGCGAGATCATCGACAGCACCACGTCCTTGGCCAGCGGGTGCGCGGAACGGATGAACGACTCCGAGCAACAGGTGCATTCCAGGCCATGCAGCCACAGCACTGGCGTGCGCGGCTTGTTTTCCATGGCCCAGGCGATTTTCGGCATGAAGGCCGGGCCCAGGCCCAGCGAGGTGGCGGTCAGCGAGCAGAACTTGACGAAGCTGCGCCGCGAGATGCCCTGCCGGCGCATCACTTCATAAAAGGTTTCGGTCAATTGGTTTTCCTCGGCCAGGCGGTCTTTTTCTTTCGAGTGGCCAAGGACTTACTTCAAGAGCTGTGCCATTACGTCGCAGGCGCCTTTTCGACCTTGGTCTAGACTGGCGAACCCCTGAATTGCGGGGTTTCGCCCCGGTCCGCGGCGAAGGCGGACGGGCGGGGCGCAGGCGCGGTGGAAAGCCTGTGATCAGTTGGTTGGCGCAAGTGGAAAGGTCGTGATCAGGCCGGCGTCAGGTCCAGGCGGTCATACCCCTTGTAGCGATAGAACGCCCAGGACAGCGCCCAGGTGGCGATGAACAGGCCGACGATCAAGTAGCCGAGCAGGCCGAAGTTTTCGTTTACCTGGGCGATGAAATCCCACGCCGCGCCTTGCAGCCCGAGCTGGTCGGCGAGCAGGTTGAGGGCTTCCATGCTGCCGATCAGCAGCGCCACCAGTACCGACGCCGAGGTGATGGTCAGGTTGTAGTAGAGCTTGCGCGCCGGGCGCACTTCGGCCCAGCGATAGGCGCCGGTCATCAGCACGCTGTCGGCGCTGTCGACCAGCGCCATGCCGGCGGTGAACAGTGCCGGAAACACCATGATCGACAGCACCGGCAGGTTCTGCACCGCCTGGCTGGCGGCGATGCCCAGCAGGCCGATTTCGGTGGCGGTGTCGAAGCCCAGGCCGAACAGAAAGCCCAGCGGGTAAAGGTGCCAACTGCGGCGCACCAAGCGGAACAACGGCCGTGCCAGCCGCGCGATCAGCCCGCCGCCGGCCAGCATGCCGTGCAGCTCGGCCTCACCGATGCGCTCGCCCTGGCGCACGCGGCGGAAGGCGCGGTAGACCGAACGCAGGATGACCAGGTTGATCAATGCCACCAGCAACAGGAACCCGGCGGAAACCGAGGTGCCGATCACCGCGCCGACGCCGTGGAAGGCTTCCAGTTCGTCTTGCAGGCTGGCGGCGCTGAAGGCGATCAGCGCCGAGGCGATGATCACCACGCTGCTGTGGCCGAGGGAGAAAAACAGGCCGACGCTGGCGGTGGGCTGGCCTTCCTGGATCAGCTTGCGGGTCGCGTTGTCGATGGCGGCGATATGGTCGGCGTCCACCGCGTGGCGCAGGCCGAAACTGTAGGCCAGTACGGCGGTGCCGAGCAGCAGTGGGTAATCGTGGAAGGCCACCAAGGCCCAGAACCAGGCCAGCAGATTGACGGCGATCAGGCCGGTGAAGAGGGTGGTGATGGAGGAAAGGCGAGGCATGGGCAGTCCGGTTGTATGAAGAATTTCAAAGTCTTCATACAAGGGGTGTGCCAAGAGAGGGGGATGAGTTTTAGGGCCTCATCGTTAACGGTCAGCCAATTGCCATTCTGTGGGAGCGAATTGCAAGTGGCTGGCGATTTGCGATCCAACTGACAACCCCATTTGCACCCGCCCCCTCAAACCGGAAGCCCCGCAACCACCGCCGGCAACCGCAACCGGAACACCGCGCCCCCCTGCGGATGATTCCCCGCCTCCAGCGTGCCGCCCGCGCGCTCGATGATGCCGTAGCTGATCGACAACCCCAGCCCCGTGCCCTGGCCCACCGGTTTGGTGGTGAAGAACGGCTCGAACACCTGGCTCAGGTGCTCGGGGGCGATTCCCGCGCCGTTGTCGCGCAAGGTCAGGTTGGCCCAGCCGGGCTCATGGGTCAGTTCGATCCAGATTTGCGGCGGCACGCTGGCGGCGCTGCGGGCGGCGTCGTAGGCGTTCTGCATGAGGTTCATCAGCACTTGCAGCAGTTGCCCGCTGTTGCCGTGAACCGTCACGTCTTCGCCCGGCTGCCAGTGCATGAGCAGGTCCGGCGCGGTGCCGCGGGTGATCCAGTGGATGGCGCGTTCGATGACATCGTTCAGCGACATTTCTCCCGATTGCCCACGGTCCATCGCGGAAAACCGCTTCAGCGCGCTGACGATATCGGCGGTGCGCTGGGCGCCTTCCAGGGTGCCGTCGATCAGCGAGGGCAGGTCGGCCAGCAGCGGGTCGATGCGCAGTTGCCGGCGCAGGGCTTCGCGTTCGTCGCCGAGGACGCCGTCGTGCACCGCGCCGAGGTAGTCCTGCAGGCGCTTGCCGTAGCCGCCGAGCACATGGGCGTTGGCCAGGACGAAGCTGATCGGGTTGTTCAGTTCATGCGCGACCCCCGCCACCAGCCGGCCGAGGGCGGCCATTTTCTCGGCGTGCAGCAGTTGCTGCTGGGTGCGTTTGAGCGCTTCGTGGGCTTCGTGCAGTTGCCGGTAAGCGTGTTTCAACTCGCCCAGCGGCCGGCCCACCAGCACATGCCCGAGGCAACGCCCGTGAGGACCGCTGCGCACGGTGCAACTCAGCTCCACCGGCAACAGCGCGCCTTGTGCGTCGCGAAAATTCACTTCGAGGTTGGCGCAGGCGTTGGCCTGGCGCAGGCCACCGAGGACGTTGCGCAGGTGCGCGGTGCTGTCGTCGTCGCCGAGCAGCGCATACACCGGGCTGCCCAGCAGTTGCTGTTCGTCGCCGCCGACCAGCTCGCGCAGGGAATCGTTGGACTGCTCGATCAGGCCTTGCGGGTCGCAGGCCAGGAGAATGTCGGACATTGCCCCGAGCAGGCCGCTGATGAACTGTTGCGACTGTTCCAGCTCGGCGTTTTTCTGCTCCAGGGCGATTTCGTCCTGGACCAGTTGCGAGTACACCTCGTCCATTTTGCCGATGACTTCGAGCCAGGCATCTTCGTCGATGGGCGGCGGTGGCGGTTTGCGGGCCATGGATTTCAGCTCGTGGGGTGCAGGTGCGCGTGGGCGTGACCGCCGGCGCTCGCCGCCACCGGAATCAGGTTGAGCTGGCCGTGGCGCACGCCGCGTTCGGCGCTCAGCCGTTCGGCGAAGGCCCGCACCTGTTGCACCGGGCCGCGGAGCATCAGGCTTTCCAGGCAGTGGTCGTGGTCCAGGTGGACATGCTGGCTGGCGATGGTCAGGTCATGGTGGTCGTGTTGCAGGGTCATCACCCGTTCGGCGAGGGTGCGCGCATGGTGGTCGTAGACGAAGCTGAGGTTGGCCACGCATTGCAGCGACTCGGCTTGTTCGCGCAGGCGCTGTTCCTCGATATGCCGGCGCAGGATGTCGCGCAGGGCTTCGGAACGGTTGTCGTAGCCCTGGGCGCGGATCAGTTGGTCGAGCGCTTCGGCGAGGCCGTCGTCGAGGGAGATGGTCAGGCGTTGCATGGGGTTCTCCGGGTCAATGCACAGTACAGACCATGCAGGGGTCGAACGAGCGCACGATGTGTTGCACCGCCACCGGGGTTTTTTCGCCGGGCCGCACCGGCGCGCCTTCCAGCGCGCGCTCCAGGGCGCCGGGACGACCCTGGGCATCGCGCGGAGAAAAGTTCCAGGTGGTCGGCGCGATGATCTGGTAACTGGCGATGCGCCCCTGTTCGACCCGCAACCAATGGCCCAGCGCGCCGCGCGCGGCTTCGGTGAGGCCGACCGCGCTGCCGCTGTCGGGCAGTTCGCAGGCGGTGTAATAGGGTTCGCCGGGACGCAGCGCCAACAGCCAGGTTTCCATCATCGGCACCACCCGCGCCAGTTCCACCAGCCGCGCCAGCAGGCGGGTGTAGACGCTGGCGCCGCAACGCGCGGCGGCGTCGCGCAGCAACGGCTGGCCGCTGATCAACTGACGCGCCAGGGCGCCGGTTTCCAGTACTTCGCCAGCCAGGCGCGGGGCTTTGTTCCAGGTGTAGGCGGCGGGCTTGTCCAGGGTCGGTTCGGTTATTCCTTGCGCCGGGTGCAGCGGGCCGCCGCGGTCGTCGAGCCAGGCGTGGCTGGCGTCTTCGCGAATGCCGTCCAGGTGCAGCGGGCGCAACTGGCCGAGGCGGGCGTCCCACAGGCCGCGGTCGAAGGCCAGCGAACCGTCGGCTTGCGGGTAGGCGCCGTAAGACAGGTACAAGCCGGGGCCCTGGCCCAGGTGTTCCAGCCCGCTGTCCAGCACGATGCGGAGAAAATGCCGCAGGTCGCCGCGCTCCGGCGCTTCGGCGTACCAAGCCCACAACTGTTCTTCGCTGGCGAGCCCGGCGATGAGCTCCAGCGGCGCGGCGAACAGCTCGCTTTCGAGGAACTGGCGGAACTCGCGAACCCGCGTCAGCAGGCGCAGGCGCTCGGCCGGATCGATGGCGCGGGTCGAGCCACCGGGATGCACCGAGCCGGTGTGCGGCCACTTGCCGCCGAGGGTGCCGATCAGGTCCAGCCAGCGCTTGCGCGCCGCCAGGGCCAGGCGCTGCTGGCTACCGCTGTGCGGGGTGAAGCGGGCCACCGCGTCGGCGTACCAGGGCCGCTCGGCATAGAGCGGGCGGACGAAGTCGGGCATGAAGAACAGGTAGAAGTGGCTGAGGTGGTCGGCGAGGTTTTCCGTCGCCGCCATCAGGTTGATCGCGATCAGGCCGTTGGCCGGCGGCTCGACCCCGGCCAGGCCGGCGAGGGCGCGGGCCGCGGCCACCGATTGCGACACCGAGCAGATGCCGCACACCCGTGGCGCGTAGACCAGCGCATCGAGGGGCGGGTGATCGCGGAGGATCTGTTCGAAGCCACGGTACATGGTGGCGTTGACCTGCGCCGAGCGCACCTGGCCGTCCTCGATGTCCAACTGGACTTCGAGGTCGCCTTCGACGCGGTTGAACGGGCCGACCAATAGACGGGTCATGTTGGCAACTCCCTAGCGCCGCGTGGGGCGGATGGTCGGCGCGATCAGCGCATGGTCGGCGGTGGCGTTCTGGCGGACACGGTCCGGGGTGGCCGACTTGGACAGCGCGGCGAGGGCGACGAACCAGGCCTTGGGCATGTCGGTGGGCAGGCCAATGGGAATGCCGGCGCGCTTGGGCGTGAGGTGGAATCCGTGGCCCGGCTCCTCGAAACCCGGCGCCGTGCAGTTGATGCAGGCGTAGCCGCCGCGGGTGCACGAGCCTTCGCCGTTCCACAGGCGGTTGTTGCAGTCGCCGTGGGCCTGGGTGCCTTTGCAGCCGAGGTTTTCCATCATGCAGCCGAGGTCCGAGGGCTTCATCGCGCTGGCCTTGTACTCGTAGAACTCGTTGCGTGTGCAGCCGTGGTGGACCAGTTGGTCGGCGTAGAAACGCGGGCGGCCGAGGGCGTCCAGGTCGCTGTCGGCGAACAGCCCGGCGGCCAGCGCCATCAGCGTGTCGGTGACCCAGCCCGGGTGGGTCGGGCAGCCGGCGACGTTGATCACCGGCAAGCCCTTGCGCGAACGGTAGCCGGCGCCGAGCAGGCCGCCGGGGCGGTCGCCGTCGTATTGCAGGCCGCAGGCGTCGGTGGGGTTGTGGCCGGCCGCGGTGATGCCGCCATAGGCGGCGCAGGTGCCGATGCCGAGGGTGTAGTCGGCGACCGCGGCGAGGCGGCTGACCCAGTCGATCATCGCCACCCCGGTGCCGGCCAGCAGGTGGAACCGCCCGGTGCCGTTGGGCCCGCGCAGCAGCGAGCCTTCGATGCACAGCGCGTCGAGGTGGGTGCGGCCGGTGAGGCAGTCGTCGAGGATCGCCAGCACTTCGTCACCGCTTTCCAGCGACAGCGACGGGTGCCACAGCAACTCGATCCCGGCGCTGCGCCAGAGGCCGGCGAAGTCCTGGGTGTCGGCGCACAGCAGCGACATGTTGCAGCCGCCGCAGCCGCCAGACTGCAGCCACAGCACGCGGAACGGGGCACTCATGGCGATTCCTCCAGGCCGAAGCGGCGTAGTTTCTGGCGCAGGCCGACTCGCGACAGGCCCAGTTCGCGGGCGGTGTGGGTCTTGTTCCAGCGGTGGCGCAGCAGGGCTTCTTTCAGCAGTGTCGCCTCGATGGCGTCGAGCTGTTCCTGCAGGGTGCCGGCCGTGCGGCCGTCGGCGGCGAGGCCGGGCAGCGCGGCGCCGGCCTGTCCTTGCAAGACCTTCCAGGAAAACGCCCGGGCGCTGACTTCGGCGCTGTCGGAGAGCGCGGCGGCGCGGTAAACCTCGTTGCGCAGCTCGCGGATATTGCCCGGCCAAGGGTAGCCGAGCAGGCTGCCGAGAGCGTCGGCGGCGAAGTGCAGGCCGGGCAGGTCGAGTTCCTTGCTGGCGTCGACGAGCAGTTTGCTGGCGATCGGGATCAAATCGCCGCTGCGTTCGCGCAGCGGCGGCAAGGCCAGCGATACCCCGGCGAGGCGGTAATAGAGGTCGCTGCGAAAACGCCCGGCCTGCACGTCCGCCTCCAGGTCGCGGTGGGTGGCGGCGATGATCCGCACGTCCACCCGCACCGCCGTGGTGGCGCCGACCGGGCGCAGCTCGCCTTCCTGCAGCACCCGCAGCAGCTTGACCTGGAAGGCCGGCGAGGTGTCGCCGATCTCGTCGAGAAACAGCGTGCCGCCGTGGGCGCGCTGGATCAGGCCGACATGGTCCTGATGGGCGCCGGTAAAGGCGCCGCGCTTGTGCCCGAACAACTCCGATTCCAGCAGCGAGTCCGGCAGCGCCGCGCAGTTTTCGACGATGAAGGCGTTGCCGGCACGCGGGCTGGCGTAGTGGATGGCGCGGGCCAGCAGTTCCTTGCCGGTGCCGGACTCGCCCAGCAGCAACACCGACAGGTCGAAGCGCGCGACCCGCGCCGCCAACTCGCAGAGCGCGTCCAGCGGGCTGCCGGGAGCGCGCACGATGCGTGCGAAGTCGAAGGCATCGCGGACTTTTTCCAGCGCCTGCTGGTTGCGCCGGCGCAGCACCGGGGTGGCGGCGCGCAGTTCGACATCGAGGCGCTGCATGTGGTTGTGCAAGGCGCGGCTTTCCACGGCGTTGCGCACCGTGTTGAGCAGGTGCTCGGGCAGCCAGGGCTTGAGCAGGTACTGGTAGATCCCGGCTTCGTTGACCCCGGCGATGATGTCTTCGGAATCGGTGTAGCCGGAGAGCACGATGCGCACCACCTCGGGCCAGCGCTCGCGGCTTTCCTTGAGGAAGTCGATGCCCTGCATGCCCGGCATGCGCTGGTCGCAGAGGATCACCGCCACCGGGTGGCGTTCGAGCAGTTCGCGGGCCTGCTCAGCCGAATCGGCGAGCAGCACGTCGAACTCGTCGGCGAGCACCCGCGACAGGGATTCGCGGGAGCGCAGTTCGTCGTCGATGACCAGGATGGTGCGGACGGTGGAATCAATGCTTTCGTGAGAGGACATGGAAGCCGTTTTCGAGAGTCACAAGGCCGGGGCGGGCTGAGCGCGAATCATGACATTCGCCGCGAGGTGTAGGAAGAGAACACTACTAAGTGACGAATCCGGCAGTGCTTGAGCGGCGTCGCGCTGCCGAGCTTTTTCATTGCGCCCGAGCATATTTTTACTATTTTTCCTCGCCACGAGACTGGCGCACCATCCGCCGAAACCATAACAACCGACCGTTCCACGGTCGGTCAGGGAGTAGCGTGTGCTCGATCTCAACTACTGGCAGCAGCGGGCTGCCCGGCAAACATTCCTCGACACGGCGCTGATCGGCGGCCAGCAGATCGCGAGCGCTTCGGGCGCGACCTTCGAGGCGATCAATCCGGCCACCAACCAGTTGCTGGCGCGCGTCGCGGCGTGCGGCGAGGACGAGGTGAACCTGGCCGTGCGTTCGGCGCGGCGGGCGTTCGAAGAAGGGCCCTGGGCGCGGATGGCGCCGGTGGAGCGCAAGAAAATCCTGCTCCGGCTCTCCGAACTGCTGCTGGCCAACCGTGAAGAACTGGCGCTGCTCGACTCGCTGAACATGGGCAAGCCGGTGATGGACGCCTACACCATCGACGTGCCCGGCGCCGCGCACGTGTTCGCCTGGTACGGCGAGGCGCTGGACAAGGTTTACGACCAGGTCGCGCCCACCGCGCGCAACGCGCTGGCCACCATCACCCGCGAAGCGCTGGGCGTGGTGGCGGCGGTGGTGCCGTGGAACTTCCCGCTGGACATGGCCGCCTGGAAACTCGCCCCGGCGCTCGCCGCTGGCAACAGCGTGGTGCTCAAACCCGCCGAGCAGTCGCCGTTTTCCGCCTTGCGCCTGGGGCAACTGGCGCTGGAGGCCGGGATTCCCGAAGGCGTGCTGAACGTCGTGCCGGGCCTCGGCGAAAGCGCCGGCAAGGCCCTGGGCCTGCACCCCGACGTGGATTGCCTGGTGTTCACCGGCTCGACCCAGGTCGGCAAATACTTCATGCAGTACGCGGCGCAGTCGAACCTCAAACAGGTCTGGCTGGAGTGCGGCGGCAAGAGCCCGAACCTGGTGTTCGAGGATTGCCAGGACCTTGATCTGGCGGCGGAGAAAGCGGCGTTTGGCATCTTCTTCAACCAGGGTGAGGTGTGTTCGGCCAACTCGCGGTTGTATGTGCAGCGGTCCATTCATGACGAGTTTGTCGAGCGCTTGATCGAGAAGGCCAAGGCCTGGCTGCCCGGCGATCCGCTGAATCCTGCGAGTGGTGCCGGGGCGATTGTCGACAGCGAGCAGACCGCGCGGATCATGCGTGCCATCGAGCAGGCACAAGGGCAGGGCGCTCGGTTGTTGGCGGGGGGTGAGCAGTTGCGTATCAACGGCTCGTCCAACTTCATTCAGCCGACGATTTTTACCGACGTTGACAGCGATTCCAGCTTGGCCCGGGATGAGATTTTCGGGCCGGTGCTGGCGATCAAGGCGTTCGACAGCGAGGAGGAGGCGGTGCGCCTGGCCAACGACAGCATTTACGGGTTGGCAGCGTCGGTGTGGAGCGACGACCTGAACCGCGCCCACCGCGTGGCGCGGGCGTTGAAGGCGGGGACGGTGTCGGTCAATACCCTGGATGCGCTGGATGTTTCCGTGCCGTTTGGTGGTGGTAAACAGTCCGGGTTCGGGCGCGATTTGTCGCTGCATTCGTTTGACAAGTACACGCAGTTGAAGACGACCTGGTTTCAGTTGCGCTGAGTTCTAGGCCCATCGCGAGCAAGCTCGCTCCTACGGGCGTTGCGTCAGGCCGACGTTTGGAGGCGCAGCTCAAACCACTGTAGGAGCGAGCTTGCTCGCGATTCCGCGCCACCCCAAAACACAATACCTGCACCATCCATCAACTCACCCCAACGGGTGATTTCGGTCCCTCCCACCACGTGGGAACATCCTTTCAACCCCGGCGCCGCCGATCAGGCGGGTGCCGTCCCCAGCGTTCTTTCGGCGAGTCTTTGAAGTGGAAAACGACCAGCTTGTTTCTGCGCAATGGTTCGAACAGATGGCCAAGGTGACCGAGAGCATCGGCCATCCGGGATTCGCCGCGACGCTGTTCGAAACCCTCGGCTGCATCCAGCCGATCCAGGCCACCACGCTCTATCTCTACCCCCACGGCGGCATGCCCAGCGCGTTGTTCGAGCTGGACGGTCCCTGGCTGCCACAAGGCAACGTGCGTCACTACCTGTCCGGTTTCTACCTGCTCGACCCGTTCTACGGCGCCTGCGTGGAGAACGCGGTGTCCGGGTGCTTCGAGCTGGCCGAGGTTGCCCCCGATCATTTCGAGCTGAGTGAGTATTACCAGTCGTTCTACCGCCACTCGCACCTGCAGGACGAACTGAACTACATCCTGCAACCGTCCCCCGGGCTGAGCCTGGCGGTGTCGCTGGCCTTCACCGAGAAACTCGACGCGGCCACCACCGCGCAGTTCAAGCGCATCGCGCCGTGGGGCCTGGCCTTGCTCGGCAAGCATTTTGTCGGTTTCGACGTGCGCGGCACGCGCTTCGAGAACCAGTTGGAGCAGCGCATCCACACGGCGCTGAACAATTTCGGCTCGTCGATCCTCACCGAGCGCGAGTGCCGCATCGCCCAGTTGATCCTGCGCGGTCACTCGACCCGCTCGCTGGCCGAGCGCCTCGCGGTCTCGGAAGACACCATCAAATCGCACCGCAAAAACGTCTACAGCAAGCTCGATATCGGCACGCAGTCGGAGCTGTTTTCCCTGTTCATCGATTCCCTGGCGGCCGCCCAGGGCGTACTCAGCAAGGACCCGCTGGAAAGCTACATGAGCAAGCGTCGCTGAACGCACCCGCTCGCCTACCAACAAGAGAGAAAAACGCCATGAATGCACCCTTCGCACCGCAACGCCAGACCCGCGACTACCAGAAGGCCGATGCCGCCCACCATATCCATGCGTTTCTGGATCAGAAGGCGCTCAATGCCGAAGGGCCTCGGGTGATCGTCCGCGGCGAGGGCCTGTATCTGTGGGACAACGATGGCAACCGCTACCTGGACGGCATGTCCGGCCTGTGGTGCACCCAGCTCGGTTACGGGCGCAAGGACCTGACCGCCGCCGCCGCCGCGCAGATGGACCAACTGCCGTACTACAACCTGTTCTTCCACACCACCCACCCGGCGGTGATCGAGCTGTCCGAGCTGCTGTTCAGCCTGCTGCCGGGCCACTACAGCCACGTCATCTATACCAACTCCGGTTCCGAAGCGAACGAGGTGCTGATCCGTACCGTGCGCCGTTACTGGCAGGTGGTCGGCAAGCCGCAGAAGAAAATCATGATCGGCCGCTGGAACGGCTACCACGGCTCGACCCTGGCGGCCACCGCGCTGGGCGGCATGAAGTTCATGCACGAGATGGGCGGCCTGATTCCCGACGTCGCGCACATCGACGAGCCGTACTGGTACGCCCAGGGCGGCGAACTGACCCCGGCCGAGTTCGGTCGGCGCTGTGCTCTGCAACTGGAGGAGAAGATTCTCGAACTGGGCGCGGAGAACGTCGCCGGCTTTATCGCCGAGCCTTTCCAGGGCGCGGGCGGCATGATCTTCCCGCCGGAAAGCTACTGGCCGGAAATCCAGCGCATCTGCCGCCAGTACGATGTGCTGCTGTGCGCCGATGAAGTGATCGGCGGCTTCGGCCGCACCGGCGAGTGGTTCGCCCATGAATACTTCGGCTTCGAGCCGGACACCCTGTCGATCGCCAAGGGCCTGACGTCCGGCTACGTGCCCATGGGCGGCCTGGTGCTGGGCAAGCGCATTGCCGATGCGCTGGTGGAGCAGGGCGGGGTGTTTGCCCACGGCCTGACCTATTCCGGTCACCCGGTCGCCGCCGCGGTGGCGCTGGCCAACCTCAAGGCGCTGCGCGATGAAGGCATCGTCCGCCAGGTCAAGGACGACACCGGCCCGTACCTGCAGAAGATCCTGCGTGAGGTGTTCGCCGACCATCCGCTGATCGGCGAGATCCAGGGCGCGGGCCTGGTGGCGGCCTTGCAGTTCGCCGAGGACAAGGCCACGCGCAAGCGCTTCGCCAACGAAAACGACCTGGCCTGGCAATGCCGCACCTTCGGCTTCGAAGAGGGCCTGATCATCCGTTCCACACTGGGTCGCATGATCATGGCGCCGGCGCTGGTAGCGACCCGCGCCGAGCTGGACGAACTGGTCGACAAGACCCGCATCGCCGTCGACCGCACCGCGGGGATCGTCGGCAAGCGCTGAGTTGAACGGCGCGCCACCCCGGCCGGGGTGGCCGCCTTGCGTGCCCTTCCATAACAAGAGTCACAACGGCGGCGAAGCCTTTCGCCTGCCGCGGCGTCCTGCATCCCGATTCCAGGAGTCTGCAATGAATACAACAACAAACGTGGCCGATACGCCGTCTCACCCTTCAACCTCGCACACCGGGCGTTTTCGCCAGTCCCTGGGCTTCACCGCGCTGGTGCTGTTCGGCCTCGCCTACATGGTTCCGCTGGCGGTGTTCACCACCTACGGGCTGGTCACCGAGATGACCAAGGGGCACCTGCCCACCGCCTACCTGTTGACCCTCGCGGCCATGCTGTTCACCGCCTACAGCTACGGCTGCATGGTCCGCGCCCATCCTTTTTCGGGCTCGGTCTACACCTATACGCGCAAGGCGTTCGGGCCCTGTTTCGGCTTTATGGCCGGCTGGACCCTGCTGCTCGACTACATCTTCCTGCCGATGCTCAGCTACCTGCTGATCGGCATCTACATGTCCGAATACTTCCCGGCGATTCACCCGTGGGTGTGGGTGCTCGGTTCCATTGCCCTGGTGACCTTCTTCAACCTGATCGGCATCGAGTCCATCACCCGGGTCAATTGCGTGCTGGTGGTCGCCCAACTGATTTTCATCGCGGTATTCGTCGGCTTGTCGGTGCAAAGCCTGTCGGCGCAGGCTGAGCCGGTGTCGTTGCTGGCGCCGTTTCATCATGAGGGCTTCAGCTTCCCGCTGATCATGACCGGCGCGGCTGTGCTCTGCGTTTCCTTCGTCGGCTTCGATGCGGTTTCGACCATGGCCGAGGAAACCGCCAACCCGAAATTCCGCATCCCGCTGGCGATCATGCTGGTCACGCTGCTGGGCGGCGTATTGTTCGTCGTGGTGTCCTGGTGCGCGCAGATGGTCTACCCGGAGTGGAGCACCTTCAATGATCCCGACTCGGCCTCGGTGGAGGTCATGCGCCGGGTGGGCGGTGATCTGCTCGGCTCGGCGTTTACCGCCACCTATGTGGCTGGCTGCTTCGCCTCGGCGATGGTGTCCCAGGCCAGCGTGTCGCGGGTGCTGTTCGCCATGGGCCGGGACGGCGCGCTGCCCCGCGTGTTCGGTCGCCTGGTGTCGAAGAAACGGGTGCCGGCCAGCGCGATCATGCTGGTCAGCGTGTTGTCGCTGGTGGCGCTGTTCATCACTCTCGACACCGTCGCCAACATGATCAGCTTCGGCGCGCTGTTCGCCTTCTCGGCGGTCAACCTGGCGGTGGTCAAGCATTACCTGATCGACCAGAAACGCCGTGGCCTGCGCAACGGCCTGCTGTACGGCGCGCTGCCGGTGTCGGGCTTCTTTATCACCTTGTGGTTGTGGAGCAGCCTGTCGAGCCTGTCGTTCACCATCGGCCTGATCTGGATGGGCCTGGGGTTGATTTGCCTGCTGGTGGCGACCCGGGCGTTCCGGGTCAAGCTGCCGGAGTTGCAGATGGCCGAGTGAGTGCGGTTTACCCCGGCTGAGGGGCAGCGCAAGTAGTGGCGTATTGACACGGGGCTGGCCATTTCGTATATGGCTCGCTACGACAAACGTCCAGGGACGGAACATGCGGTTATGGGTGGCGGACGGCGCAGAGCAGATCGAGCTGTGCGAACAGGCTGAATTCAGCGCCAGCCGCCCCGACAGCGGGGCGCTCGCCTGGCAGCGCCGGGTCGAATTGCACGACTCCTGGCAGGCCGACGCCTTCGTGCAACGTCACCTGCGCGGCACCGGCCAATTGTTCGAATTGCGCCGGGTGCTGGCCCGGCAAACCCTGATGATCCACCAGCTCAGCGACGATCAGGTGCTGCAGCAGGTCGCCAATGAACTGCGCTTCGGCAGTTTGCGCGCTGATGTCTACGTCCACCGGCCGCGCGTGTGGCCCCGCGTCGATACCTTCGCCAGCCCGGCGGTGGTCGCCCCCAGCGAGCGACCCGCCGCTGTTGCCGCTGCCGCCCCGGCCAGCCCACCTCCGCCCGTTGAAGCCGCCGCTGCACCAGCGCCCGCGCCGGCTCCTGCCGTGGTGGCGGCGGTGGTCGAGCAGCCGACGGCTGAAGTGGCCGCCGCCCAGGAAACCCTCGCAGCCATGCTGGAGCAGGGCGCGCAAGAGGCGACGCCGTTCTGTGAAGTGTGCGAGCAGGCCCGGGCCGCTGCTGACCCAGTGCCCTCGCCAGAGGCCGCGGCCGTGCAGGATGCCCAGGCGGCGGTGCTGGAACAGGCGGCCGAGGAGGGCACGCCCTTCTGCGAGGCGTGCGAGCAAGCGAAGCAATCCCGCGTAGCCGCAAGCAACACGGCATCAGCGCCAGTACCGCCGCAACCGGTCGACGCCGTGCAGGGTGCGCAAGCGGCTGCGCTGGAACAGGCCGCCGTTACCGGCACCCCTTTCTGTGAAATTTGCGAGCGCAACGCATGAGCGAAGAGAACACCGAGAACGTCCCGCCACTGTCGGCGCTGGAACGCTTGCCCGCGCTGCTCTGGCCCGAGGACAGCGAGTCGCCCGACGACCAGATCTATTGGCTGCTCGACGGCGCTCGCGACCCCGGCATCGTGGCTTTGCTCGAACGCAGCGGACTTGAATCCAGTTGCCTGTACTCCGGCCCGTTGATCCCCCGGCTGAAAGCCGCCGCGCCGTGGCTGGTCAAGCTCACGCCCGGCTCGCCGGCCAGCCTGGACCTGCTGCGGCGCGGGTGGGGCAAGGCCTGGGGGATTTTCATCGAGGTCCCGGCGCAGGTGTCGATCGATCAGTTGCGCCGTCACTGCAAGAAGTTCTTGCGGGTGCGCACCGAGGACCACCGCGTGCTGATGTTCCGCTTCTATGACCCGCGAGTGCTCGGCGTGTTTCTGCCCTCCTGCGACGCGGCGCAATACCAGGCGCTGCTCGGGCCGATGAAGCGCCTGGTGGTAGAGCTGGAAGAGGGCAAGGACTGGCAGGTGTTCAGCACCGGGGGCGATGATGCTGGTGATCAGTAGCGAGCAACTGCGCCAGTTGGGCCAGTCCGCCGACGCGCTGTTCCTCAAGCAGGCCGCCGCGCGGGTGGCCCAGCATTGGCCGCGGCGGGTCGAGCGCCTGGGCCCGGCTGCACTGGAGACGCGCTTGCGCGCCGTCTACACGCTGGCGCAAGACTGCGGCGTGCGCGACCGGCCAGACATGTTGCGCCTGGCGAACGTGGCCATGGCCCTGGACGACGACCTGGGCGCGGAGTCGCCCAATACCTGGGTACGCGAGACGCTTGGCGACATACGCCTGCGGCCGGGTGACCGGCTTGATGTGCTCGATGCGCAGGTGCGCGACTGGCTGCTGGAGAAGAGGGCGCGGGGATGAAGTTCGAACCGCTGATCTTCGCGGTGGTGCCACCGGTGATCGTGCCGCCCGACGACGATCCCGTCGCCGCCTATGCCGCCATGGACAAGGAAGTGGTGGCGCTGGCGTCGTCCACCGAACTGGGCGACCCGATTCTGCCTTGCCAGAAACCGTGCATCGAAGTGACGGTGATGGACGAGGACAACACGCCACTGGCCGACACGCCTTATCGCTTGCTGCTGGAAGGGTCGTTGCTGGCCGAGGGCACCCTCGACGGCACCGGCTTCGTCGCCATTGAGGAAAAGGAGCTGCCGGCAGGGGACTGGAACATCGAGATCACCTTGCAACGCAACGAATCGACCCAGGTCGTGGAGCGCGCCGACATCCTGCTGACCGCGACGCCGCCGGCCGCTGAAGAGGCGGAAGAAGACGAAGGCGAGATCGAGGAAGAGCGCTGGCCGCCGTTCCTGGACCCCCCTTACGCCTGGCGGTAAGTCAGAAAGTGAGCGTCACCTTGATCGGCAGGTGGTCGCTGATCCCGCCTTTTTTGATGATGCGGATCTTGTGGAACACCGTGCCGCTGCGGAACACATTCGCCGCGATCGGTGTGGGTTTGGTGGCGACCAGCGGGGCGACCAGGTCGATCACGCCGGGCAAGTTCGCCGCGGTATGGCCTTTGACCAGAATGTTGTCGTAGGCGTGTTCGCGGTAGTTGTTCCAGACCGCGGCGCCCGATTTGAGGCTGGAGCGCGTCCGATCGGAAACCAGGGTCAAGCCCAGGTTGCCCAGGGTGGTGCGGTCGTCATTGTGCCCCGTCAGGTCACAGTCCGGCACGGGAGGCGACGGCACGGCGCACAGGTTCAGGTCGCCCAGGTACACGACCCTGGGCTTGCCGGTGACGCTGGCGTGTGCGCCCACCGCCGCCACGCCCAGGTTGGCCTTGCGGTTTTGGTCGGCGCCGTAGCTCGGGCTCGGGGCGTGCTGTGCGATCAGTTCGAAATCGGTATTGGTTGCCACGTCGCGGAAGGTGACATGGAACGGGCAACTTTCCCGTACACCCAGAATTTCCCAGTTGGGGATGATGGTCTTCGTCGAGTTCGTCAGCAATGTCCCCGCCTGGAACGTGACGACCGGCGTGCGGTGGAACACCAGCACGGTTTCGCCTCCGCCTTTCTTTTTGCAGTAGATAATCTGCGGCGCCACCATTGCCCAGTCCGCGCCGCCATTGGCCCGGGCGTTGAGTATCGCGAGAATCTGCGTGCCGCCGCTGGGGCCGCCACCGGTAGCGGCGGTGCCGACTTTACCTTTCTTCGTTGTTGGTTCGATGATCACGAAAATGTCGCATTCGGCGGCCCCGGCGGGCGGGTGAACCACATCCATCATCCGGTTGGTGCTGTCGGTCCTGCTCATGACCCCGGACGTGCCGGCCGCGAAATTGAAAATGTTCCAACTGATAATGCGGATCGCCATTAGCCTTGCTCCGCGGGGATCGGATTGAGTGCCGGGTTGTAGAAAGTGAAGTCGAGGTTCTCGTCGTTGCTGGCCTGGATCGACCAGCGTCCGGTGGTCAGTTCCAGGCGCAGGGCGAACTGGGTAATCGGCGGCTGCGGGTCGCTTGGCAGGTTGATTTCCATGGCGTGGATCAGTGCGGGGATATCGGCGTCATCCAGGGGGCGCAAGTTGACAATGGCGGTTTGCTCGCTTTCCTCCCTGTAGCCTTCGCAGGCGACACCGCAGACCGTCGCCCGCAGGTGCGACTCATGGATGATGCCGCCCGAGCCACCGTTGAAAGGCTGGCCCAGCACTACCCGGAACAGCGATCGGCCAAAGGAAAAATGCTCATTCGTCACCGTGGCTGTCGGTGTGCCGCGAAACAGCAGTGCGACATCCGTCATGCCGAAGGTGGTCAGGGCAATGCCGAATTGCAGGTGCAGCAACTGGGCGTCGGTGAGGGCGTTGTACAGGGCGGACGAAATCGCGCCCTTGCGCCAGGTTTCGCCACCCAGCCAGGTATCCAGATGGGCCAGCTCTCCCAGCGGCGGAAACTCGTTTTCGCAGCTCAGGAAGAAGTCATCTTCCTCACCGGCCATCGACGCGTTGGTGTCCGGGTCGTCGTCATCGACCTCGGAAGGCTCGAACCCGTCTTCCAGGTAGAGGTTCCAGCGCAGTACCCAGTCGTCGCGGCCGAGGTCCGTGTAGTAGCGGCGGCCATCCAGGCCGACGCCGACGAGGTAGCAGGTGCTGTGCGTGGCGCCCTCCAGCGTTTGCGTGATCATGTTGAGCACGCAGTGGGACAGGCGGACGTTGGTGAACTCGAGATCGAAGGGCGTGGAGCGCCAATCGCACCCATTGGACTGCTCACAGATCAACACCAGCGGCATCTGGCTGCGGACCGCCTGCTGTAAGTTGGGGCCGAACTGGAAGGCCTGGTAGTAATGCGCGCCCTGCAGAATCGGCATCGCTGTTTCGCTGCCTTCAATGGCGATGGCCGACTCGACGTACACCGGTGTCGAATCGAAGCGCAGGCTGGCCAGGCCACTGTCCACGGTTTGCGCCTTTTGTTCCGGGCACAGTGGGTAGAGCGCGGGATGGCCGGAGATGTCCTGGACGTTGACGATACACACCGCCTGCGGAGTCCAATCGTTCCCGCTGCGCTGGAACCAGGCCGCCGCCTGAAAGGGCGATTGGTCGTCAAGCACGCCTTCGACGAACATCGTGTTGTCCGAGGTCGATGCCAGCTCTTCGGTATAGGTCGCCGACGCCTTCGCACCACGGGATTTCACCTTGGCCATGATCCGCTTGAGGACTTTGATCTTGTACTGGAGCAGCTTCTCTTCGCGGGCCTTGTCGCGATAGCGCACGCCCAGGCGCGCGCTGTCCCACTTGTGCTTGAGCTTGTTCTTCCTCAGGGTGCGTTGTGAGCCGGTGTATTTGCTTTCCCCGCTGTGCGCCCATCGAACGTCGCTGGTCTTGACCTTCCACGCGCCGGTGTTTCGCCAGATCAAGGATGACCGTTCAAGGTCGCCCAGATGATCGCGGTCCCCTGTTCCACGGGCACCCCAGATACGCTGGTAGTAAACGCCGGCAATTTCGATGAGCTCCTTTCCCATTACGGCCTCGGCTGCAGCTGAGGTTTGGCCGGGCTGGCGCGGCGCACCTTATTCATGCTCGTTCAGCCAATGGGGCTTGCGGGTGAAGCCGACGTGGTAGACCAGCGCCTGCAGGGCTTCCTGGCGGCCCGCGACCTCGACCGACACCAGGGTTTTCTCGATACCGATGATCCGGCCCTTGGGGGTGTTGTTCAGGCAGCGGTTGAGCAGGTCTGTCTGGTCATCGATAGCGGCCTGCGAGAGTGGATTGGTCGGATCCGTGTTGCCGATCACGATACGTTTGACGTAGCCAACGTCACTCAGATCGAACATCTCGTTTCTCCTTGAGGGGATGTTTGTGGCATCCCGCCATCATTCACATTTTGCGGGGTGGAGGGAAGGGGGGAGGGTGTTTCGCGCAGACTCAAAATCGTGCGGCGCTCAAGGGGGTTTCGCGAGCAAGCTCGCTCCTACAGGAGGCCGAAAGGCGCCGGCAGCCTCGCCGCATCGAACGGATAAGTCCGCAAAGCCAAAGATCATCGTCCCCAGGACCCCGTGAAAAACCAAAAAAAAGGCCGCCGGGGGAATCCCCCCGGCGGCCTTTCTGTTTACCGCGTTACGACTTACTTGTTGTAAGTCATCACGCCATCTTCACCTTCGACAAAACCACGGAACGGGCTGACCTGCGAAGCGTTCAACAGACCCGCGTCGAAGAGTTTCTCCGGACCGGTCTGCTGAACCACCGCCGGCTGCAGCAGCGCTTCCATGAAGCGACGGCTTTCAGCCAGGCTGCCACCGATCACGCGGTTGCCCAGGTCGACCTGCGACGAGTCGTTGACGTCGCCCATCAGTTCCTGGATCAGCGCGTTGGTGCCGTTGTCCGCCTTGAGCGATACCGACCAGGCACGGACGTTGGCGACGCCCGGCATGTTGTCCAGTACCTGCGGTGCGACGAACACCACGCGACCACCACCGACATCGTTGGAGGTCTGGATCGACGCAACGCTGATGCTGCGACCGCCGGTGTAGCTGACGGTGCCGTTGCCGGTGCTGGTGGTGGAGGTCGGCGCCATGACGACGTTGCCGCTGCCGTTGACGTTGACGTTGCCGCGACCACTGGTGGTGATGTTGGCGTTCTGGTTGATGTTGCCGCCGTTGAGGGTGATGTTGCCGCCGCCGGTGTGCGAGACACCGCCGTTGACGTTCAGGTCGCCCGCGCTGGTCAGTACGATGTCGCCCTGGGACGCGGTCAGCGCCGTCAGGTTCAGCGCCGAGGTCGAGGTGCTGTTCAGCACCGCGCCACCGTTGCCGCCGGTGGACGCCAGGTTACGCACGTTGACGTCGAAGGCATTGCCGCTCTGGCCGACGCCGTTGGCGGCGGTCAGGTTGGCGCTCTGCGCGTTGACGTTGCTCACCGTGTTGTTGTTGACGTCGCGGATGGCGCCGGCGTTGGCGTTCAGGGTGACGGCGTGGCCAGTGGCATTGATCACGTCGACGTTGAGGTTGCCGGTCGCGCTGTTGACGGCAACGTCGCCATTGGCGCTGTTGACGGTCAGGCGATCCAGGCCATCCGCTTCGTTGATGGCGATGTTGCCGCTGTTGCTGACCTGGGCGTTGATGCTGGTTGCCTTGGTCTGCAGGGCACCGTTGGCGCCGATACCGTCGGTGGCGCTCAGGTTCAGGGCGTTGCCCTGGACGCGGGTGGTGCTGTTGCCATCGTCGACCAGTTGGCCGTTTTCGGCGGTCAGCGCTACCGAGCCGGTGCCGCTGACGTTGCCCACCACGGCGTTGCCATCGGCGACCACGACCTGCACGTTACCGTTGCCGGTGCTGACGTTCTCCAGGGTTGCCGCCTGCGACTGAGCCAGGTTCACGTCGCCGCGGGTGGTGCTGGCGTCGAGGGTGTTGCCGGTCAGTTTCAGAGCGCCTTGCGAGCCGTTGCCCAGGCCGTTGGCCGCGTCGAGTTCGATGCGGTCGCCGGTGATGCCGGTGGCTTGTGCCACGCGAGCCAGCATGCGAGCGAAGAAGCTCGGCTGCTGGGTCACGATGGCGCCGCCGGTGGAGGTCAGGCTGACATTCTGGCTGCCGGCGTTCACGGTGTTCACGCCGATGTCGCCGCCAGCGGTCACGCGGATGTTGCCGTCCGCAGTGTTCAGGCGGGTGAGGGTGATGGCGTCGTCTTCGGTCAGGGCGATATTGCCGCTGCCGTTGACCCATACCGTGGCGCTGTCGACAGCGGTGTGCAGGTTGACGCCGGTTTCAGCGTCGACGTTCAGGTCGCCGCCTTTGACCAGGCCGCCGGCCAGGGTTTCGACCTTGCCGCTGGAGGTCAGCGCGATGCTGTCGCCCTGCAGTTGCTTGATGGTGATGTCGCCCGCGTTGACCGACACCTGGCCGTTGGCGGCCGCGACGTTGTCGAGGGTGATGGCGTTGGCTTCGTCGACCACGATCGAGCCGCTGTCGGCCTTGGCCACCAGGGTGTCGATGTCGGTGCGCAGGGCATCGTTGCTGCCGATGTTGCCCGACGCGGTCGCGGTCAGTTGCTTGGCGGTGACGTTACGCGCCGCGTTGCCCTGGACCTGGATGTCGCCGGCCTTGGCCGTCAGCGTGGCGTTGCCGTCGGCGGTGCGGATCTGGTCGATCAGCAGGTTGCCGCCCGCGGTGTAGGCCACGTTGCCCTGGCTGTTGACGTTGGTCAGCGCGCCGACGCTCATGGTCAGGTCGCCTTTGGCGTCCGCCGAGACGTTGCCGTTGTTGACCCCGAGGGTGCCGTTCTGCACCAGGTTGCCCTGGGCGGTCACGCTCACGTTGCCGCTATCGACGCCGATTTCCTGCACGGTGGCGTTGCCCGCCGCGCTGTAGTCGACATTGCCGGTCGTGGTTGTGGTGCTGGCGACGGAGGTCATCAGCAGGTCACGGCCGGCGTTGGCGCCGACGTTGCCTTGAGCGGCGTTGACCAGGGCGTTCTGAGTCAGGTCGCGGCCCGCGTTCAGGCTGACATTGCCGTTGAAGGTGCTGGTTGCGCCGTTGAGGGTGACATCGTTACCCGCGAAGGTCGTGACGTCGCCGGCATCGGTGTGCACCAGCGCATTCTGGGTCAGGTTCTGGCCCGCACTCAGCGCGATGTTGCCTTGAGCGGTGCTGGTTTCGCCGTTGAGGGTGACGTCGCGACCCGCGGAGGTCGTGATGTTGCCCGCGCCGGAGTGGACCAGGCCGTTCTGGGTCAGGTTGCCCTGCTCGGCGCCGAGCGTGATGGCGCCGTTGCCGGTGGACAGGTTCTCCAGGCTGGCGTTGTGCGCGGCGTTGTAGACGATGTCGCCGTTGCCGGTAACCACGCTGTGCACGCCGGACGCCATCAGCAGGTCACGACCGGCCTTGGCGGTGATGTTGCCTGCGCCGGTCTGCACCAGAGCGTTCTGGGTCAGGTTGCCATCGGCGTGCGCGTTGATGTTGCCCGCGCCGGTTTGCACCAGGGCGTTCTGGGTCAGATTGCCTTTGGCCGCCAGATCGACGTTGCCGTTGCCGGTGGTCACCTGCTGCAGGTTGGCGTTGTCGCCAGCGCTGTAGTTGATGTTGCCGGTGCCGACGACGGTGGTGTCGGTCTGGGTGGTCAGGTCGCCATCGGCGTGCGCGGTGATGTTGCCCGCGCCGGTTTGCACCAGAGCGTTCTGGGTCAGATTGCCTTTGGCCGCCAGATCAACGTTGCCGTTACCGGTGGTCACCTGCTGCAGATTGGCGTTGCCGCCAGCGCTGTAGTCGATGTTGCCGGTACCCACCACGGTGGTATCACCCTGGGTGGTCAGGTCGCCACCGGCGTGCGCGGTGATGTTGCCTGCAGCGGTCAGCACCTGTTGGTGCTGAGTCAGGTCACCGCCTGCGTTCAGTTTGATGTTGCCGCCGTTGGTGCCCACGTGCTGCAGGCTGATGTTGCCGCCAGCGCTGAGGTCGATGTTGCCTGCGAACATTGCGCCTGTAAGGGCCAGGGTGGTCAGGTCGCGGCCGGCGTGAGCGGTGATGTTGCCCGAGCCGGTCAGCAACTGGCCGTTCTGGACCAGGTTGCCCTGTTGCGCGCTCACATTGACGTCGCCAGCGTAGGCGCCCACGTCTTGCAGCGAGGCATTGCCGCCTGCGGCGACGGTGACGTTGCCGGAAACCGACGAGGCGGTCTGGGCATTCGCGTCCATCGTGATGTCGCCGTCGGCGGTCACCGCGATGTTGCCGGCCTTGGTCTTGGTATCGGCGTTTTGTTGAATGTTGCCGCCAGCCTTCACCGCAATGTTGCCGGTGTCCGCCACGATCTGCTCGTCCTGCTGGACGTTGCCGCCAGCGTTGACCGAAATATCGCCGTTCTCGGTTTCGATCTGAGCGTTCTGCTGGACGTCACCGCCCGCGCCCAGACGTACCGCGCCAGAGGTAGTGGCCGTCACGGATTCGTTGACGGTCAGGTTGCCGGCGGTGCCGACTTCGATAGCGCCGTCGGTGCTGTTCAGGCCGGAGAGCGTGCCGAGGCCCAGGTTCTGGGCGAGGGTGCCGATGACCAGGTCACCGTCCAGATCGTTGAGCTTGAGGCTGCCCGTTGTGGTTTTGCCGGCGAGGTTGCCGACCTTGACGTTCAGCGCGTTGGCCGCGCCGATACCGTTCTCTGCACGCAGGGTCAGGTTGGCGGCATCGATGTTGCTGGTGCCGTCGGTCTTGGTGTTGGTGATCTGGTTGCCGGCGACCAGGGTGACCGTGTCGCTGGTGGTGCCGGTGCTCAGGGTGCCGACGTTCAGCGAACCACCGGTGGTGACGGTGACGTTGCCGTGGTCGGTTTCCAGGGTGCCGATGGTCAGGTCATCGACGTCGGCCAGGTTGACCTCGCCAGCGGCGGTGACGTTGACGGTGTTGACCTGGGTGTCCAGCGCACGGTTGGCGTTGCCGCCGGTGGCGCCGACGCTGCCTGCCGCGTTGATGTTCAGGGTGTCGGCGACGATCAGGGTGCTGTTGTCTTGGTCATCGTCCACCGCGCCATCGGCGCGCAGGTTGATGGTGCCGGTGCCGGCGTCCAGGTTGCGGACCAGCACTGCGCCACCGGCCGTCAGGTCGATGTTGCCGCTGGCGGTTTGCAGGCGGTTCGCGGTCACGGCGTTGGCTTCACGCAGGGTGATGTTGCCCGCGTGGGTGACTTCGGCGTTGAGGGTGTCGACGTCGGTGTCCAGGTCGATGGCGCCGGCAGCCGTGGCTACCAGGGTGCCGCCCTGGACGTTGCGCTCGACGGTGTTGCCGTCAATGATCGAGCCGTTGGTGCTGGTCAGGCTCACGGTGTGGGTGTGAGTGCTGTCTTTTACCAGTTGGTCGATTTTCAGCGAGCCGTCGGTGGTGACGCTGATGTCGCCCGCGCCGGTGATGCCTTTGACCGCGCCTTGGGTGCCGATGGTCAGCAGGGCGCCGCCGTTGGCGTTGACGATGGCCACGCCGCCGTTGCCGGCGTCGGCCGCCACGCGGTCGGTCCTGGTGTTGACGGCCTGGTTGGCGCCGATGCCGTTGCCGGCGACCATTTTCAGGTCTGGCGTTGCCAGCGTGCCGCCCTGGCCGAGGATGGCCTGGCCAGCCTTGAGGCTGATGGAGGTGTCGCTGTTGACGCTGCCGACCACACCGATGTTGTTGTTGGCTTCGGCGACGATCTTCTGGCCGGCGGCGACGGTGATGTCACCCAGGCCCAGGCTGCCGGCGGAGTCCAGGTACAGGCTGGAGTCGATGACGCCGCCGTTGTTGATGTCCAGACGGTTGGCGGTGATGCCCAGCGGCTTGTCGGCGGAGCTGTCGATCTGCTGGTTCAGGTTGTACGCGGCCACGGCTTGCTTGCGCACTTGCAAGGAGGCGTCGCGGGCGGTGTTGGCCTTGAACACCGCGAGGTCGGCGGTGGCCTTGGAGGTGGCGGTGGTGTCGCGGATGGCGGTGGTGGTCGCCAGGTTGGTCGCGGCGGTGTAGACCGCGGCGTTGGCCACGTCCAGGGTGTTGTTCAGCTCGACCAGCAGGTCTTGTTGCGGGGCCAGGCTGTAGCGCTCGTAGCTGTCCAGCGCCAGGGTGGCGGCGGACAACACCAGGTCGACCACGGCGAACGCCGCGTCGGCACCGGCGTCACCGGAGAACGGAATGGCCTGGGCGGCGCCGGCGATGACCGCGGCGGCGTTGCGGACCACGCTGGCGGCGTTGAGTGCGGTGTTCAGGCCGTCGGCGACCTTGGACATGCTGTCGACTTTGTTCGACTGCGCGGTCGCGGAGATATCCGCCAGGCGCTGGGTCAGCTCGGCCAGGCTGTTCTGCACGGTGGCAGAGGTGACCAGGGCCTCGTAGTCCTTGAGCTGCTGGATCAGGATGTTCAGTTGCAGCAGCTTGGCGGCCGCTTCGGCATCGCGCGCCGAGTATTCGGCGATGGCGGTGTCGCGGGTCAGCTCGGCGGTGTACTTGCTCGGGGTGCTGGCGGTCAGGCTGACGTTGTTGCCGCGAATGTTCTGCGCGGTGCCGTTGCCGTCGAGGATCACGCCGCCGGCCGAAGCGACGGTGACGTTACCGGTGGTGCCGGCATCGAGCATGCCGATGGTGATGTTGGACTGCGCTTGCAGGGTGATGTTGCCGCCGTCGGTCTTCAGGTTGCCGGCGATGATCACGCCGTCATAACCCGGCACCTGCGAGCTGGCCTTGTTCATCGCGGTCAGGGTGATGCTGCCGCCACCTGGCAGGTAGATGGTGTCGGTCTGGTTGAGGAAGACGATGTTGCCCGAGGTCGCGGTCAGGGTCAGCGAGCCGCCATCCATGGTGATGGTGCCGCCGCTGTTGTCCAGCACGGTGATCGCGGTGGCGACGATGGTGATCGCGCTCGCGCCCTTGCCGGTCAGCGAGCTGCTGTTCACGGCCACGGCACCGGCGTTGGTGGCGGTCACGCCACCGCTGCCGCCGGCGGCGGAGAGGAAGCTGACATCCAGGTCCAGTTGGCCCTGTTTGCCGATGCCGCCGGGTGCGCTCATGTCCAGTTCGCGGGCGACGACGTTGGCTTTGGTCTTGTTGCTGCGGCCATCTTCGATGGTGCCGCCGGCGCTCAGCTTGACGTTGTTGCCGCCGGCGTCGACGTTGCCCAGCTTGATGCTGCCGTCCGCGGCGATCTGGATGTCGCTGCCGGTGCCGCCGCTGGTGGCCTGCACCAGGGACAGCAGGTTGCCGTTGCTCTGGCGGGCGTAGATACCGCCGTTGGCGGCGTCGATCACCAGTTCGTCGACCTGGATTTCAATGGCGTCGCCCGAGGTGCCGAACGATTTCACCGCCGCGGTCAGGCCGCTGGTGATGAAGTTGGCGGCCGAGCCGTTGCCGTCGGTGACGTTGCCGGAGACCTTGAAGTCGACGGTGCCGCCGGCCTTGACCTGGCCGACGACCACGTCACCGGAGTTCTGGAAGGCGATCTTGCCTTGGGTGGCGAGGACGTCCAGCAGGCTGATGGCGCCGATGTTGGCGTAGTTGATGTCGCCGCCGGTAGCGGTCAGGTTGACCGCGCCACCGGCCACTTGGCTGGACAGCGCTTTGCTGCTGGTGCCGATGGAGGCGCCGGTGACGTTCAGCGAGCCGGCGGAGATCGGCGTGCCAACGGCGTCGGCGGCGGTGGTGACAGCGCCACCGGCGGTCAGCTCGACGGCTTTCTTGGCGACGATCGAGTTGACCGCCAGGTTGCCGCTCTGGCCGACGGTGACGGCACCGTTGGTGGAGTTGGCCTTGGCGGTCACGGTCAGGTCGGCGGAGGTGTTGGCGACGTTGGCGATGCCGTTGCGGCTGGTCAGGTTCAGCGTGCTGGCCTGGGTCTGCAGGGCAGTACCGACGGCGCCGACGTTACCCGAGGCGTCGATGACCACGTCTTTACCGACGATGCTGCCGCTGCCCTGGGTGATGTCACCGGCGGCGGTCAGCGAGACGCTCTTGTCGGCGCCGGCATCGATGCCGTTCAGCTTGAAGCCGCTGGCGGTGTTGGAGAACGACAGGTCCAGCGCCTGGGTGCGGTTCAGGGTCAGGCTGTTGAGGTTGCGGCTGTAGACCAGCGAACCACCGGTGAAGGCGACGTTGGTGTCACCGTTCGGCGTGGTCACCGACAGGCTGTTCAGCGCCTTGCCGTTGGACAGGTACACGCCGGACTGGGCCGCGGTGGTGGTGGCGGTGATCTTGTCGACGCTGGTGCTCAGCGCCTTGTTGGCGGCACCGATAGCGGATTTGCTCGACGCGGTCAGCTCGCCCGCGGTGACGTTGGTACCGGAACCGGTGGCCGTGATGCCGCCGTTGCCCGCGGTGAGGTCGACCTTGCCGCCGGTGGCGGTGATGCTGCCGACGGTGATGTTGCCCTGGGTCGCGTTGAGCACGACGTTGTTGTCGGTGCCGGCGGCGGTGAGGGTGCCGATGGTCAGGCCCTGGCTTTCGCTCAGGTACACGCCACCGTTGCCGGCCGCGGCGTTGACGGTGTTGCTCTGGGTGCTCAGGGCCTGGGAGGCGTCGCCGACTTCGGTGCCGGCGTTGAGGTTGACGGTGCGGCCGACCAGCGAGGTGCCCGCCTGGGCGGCCAGGATGCTGCCGGTGTCGGAGGTCACGGTCAGGCTGTTGGTGGCCGAGACGGTGCCGGTGAGGACCACGCCTTCGGTGGCCTGCACCTTGACGTTCTTGCTGCCGGTGTTGCCGTTGCTCAGGGTGATCGAACCGCTGTTGTCGATGGCGCCGGAAACCGCGGGCTGGCCATTGATGGTGATCTGCTCGCGAGCGACGACGTCGCCGAGAATCACGGCGCCCTGGTTCTTGACGTTGATGCCGCCGTTCTGGGTCGAGGCGGAGAGCACGCCGACCTTGGTGTTGACCGCGTCGCTGTCGGTGCCCACGGCGCCGTCGGCGACGAACTTGGCCGAGTAGCCGGAAACGTTGGTTTTGCTGGTGTCGGCCGAGGTGATGCTGCCGTTCTGGGCGGTGATCACCACGCTGCCGCCTTCGGTCGCGGTGCCGGCGTTGACTTCGCCCAGTGCCACGCCGCCGTTGACGTCGGTGACCAGCACGTGGCCGTTGGCGGCATTGGCGTTGAGCACGTCGGCGTCGACGCGCAGGGCCGCGCCTTCGGCGCCGATGGAAGCACCGGCGCCGGTGACCGAGAGGTTCAGGGTGTTGGCGCGGGTGGCGCTGTTGTCGGCGGTGGTGATGGTGTTGGTCGCGGCCAGGGTCGCGGTGGTGGCCGCGGCGACGCCGACACCCTTGATGGTGCCCGCCTGGACGATATCGCCCGCGTTGATGGTCAGGTCGGTGGCTTCGATGATGCCGCCGTTGTTGACCACCGAGCTCATCAGGCCGCTGGCGGAGTTGCCCTGCAGCAGGACGGTCTGGGCCGAAACGGTACCGCTGTTGTTGACGCCGGTGAGGTCGTTGCCGGTGGCGGCGGCCAGGGTGTCGGCGGACACGCTGAAGTTGATCAGGTTGCTGCCTTGCAGGTTGACGGTGAAGCGGTCACCGGCAGCCATGGTCACGCGGCCGACGTTGGCGATCACGTAGCCGGAGTTGTCGACCTTCGGTGCCACCAGATAGACGAAGCCACCGCTGCCGGTGGTGATCTGGCCCTGGTTGGCGATGCTGGCCAGGTCTTTGCCGGCGACTTGGGTGAAGTTCAGTTGGCCACCGTTGAGGAAGCTCTGGTCGGTGACGTCGAAGGTGGTCGCCAGCAGGCCGGCCACGTCGACCTGGGAACCGGCGCCGAAAACGATGCCGTTGGGGTTGATCAGGAAGATGTTGCCGTTGGCCTGGAGGGCGCCCTGGATCTGCGAGACCTGGCTGCCCAGCACCCGGTTCAGGGTGATCGAGTCGTTACCGGCGTTCTGTGCGAAACGCACCAGCTCGCCAGCGTCGATGCTGAAGTCGGTCCAGTTGATGATGCCTTTCTGCAACGCCTGGGTGATGACCAGTTCGTTGTTGTTCATGGTGCCGATGGAGATGCCACCGGACACGGCCACGCCGCCTGTGGGTGCTGCGAATGCAACCGAACTGCTGGCGCCGATCACGGAAACCGAGACCGCCTTGATGAATGTCTTCGTGCCTTTTTTCTTGCGGGACATGAGTACTTACCTGTGCGAATTGGGTGTGGTTTCCGTGGCTCAGAAGCGATAGCGGGCCTGGGCGTAGACGTAGGTGCTGTCCTCGGTTTTCTCACTGAGGGGCACACCGATGTCTACGCGCAGGTCGACGCTGTCGATCGGACGGGCCAGCAGGCCGATGGCGGCGCCGGTCAGGTCCTGATGATCGTCCTGGCCAACCAGGGTTTCCTTCAGCCAGACCTGGCCGTGGTCGATACGCGCGGTGGCCTGGTAGCGGTCGTTGTCCTTGAACAGTGAGTAGCGACCTTCCAGGCTGGCGGTGAAACCGTGGTCACCCGACCAGGTCGACGGCGCGTGGCCGACCACCGAGTTGAAGCCGCCGACACCCCACTGCTCGCTGGACACCAGCGAATCGAGGGAGTACTGGCCGGCGATGCGCGGGATCACCAGGAAACGCGGGGTGATCTGTTGCAGGCGAGCGATGTCGAAGGTGAATTTGGTGAACGTGTTGTCCGCTTTGGCGGCGGCGCGGCTGGACATGATCGACTCGTCGTCCATGCCGCCCAACGCTTCGCCCAGGCCGTAGTGCAGGCCGGCGGTGGCGAGGGTGCGGCCGTACAGGTCGGAGTTGTCCAGGTTCAGGCTGAAGCGCAGTTTGCGGATCTTGTCTTCGGCGGTACGCACGCCAAGGATGCTTTGCTCCAGGTCTTGCGATTCCAGCCAGGCCTCGGCGGTGATGATGCTGCGCGCCGAGCGCACGAAGTCTTGCGACACGCCCAGGCCCCAGCTCTGGTTGTCACCTTCGATTTCCAGCACGCGGTAGGTGTTGCCGACGTCGACGTTACCTTTCGAGAAGTAGGCGCGGGCCTTGGTGCCTTGGGCGTTGAGCGGCAGGCTGTAGTCGACGTAGCCGTACCACAAGTCGCCGTCGCCGATGGAGGTCAGCGCCATGACGTTGGCTTCGTCGCCGTGGCCGCTCAGGTTGGCGAACTTCAGGCTCGGGATCACGCGGGTTTCGCCGGTGTCCTTGCTGCCGTAGTTGTTGACTTCAACGGCGCCCTGGACGCGGGCTGCCTCGGTGACATCGACCACCAGGTCGGTGGAACCGGTTTCCACGCCTGGCTGCAGGGTCGAGCTGACCTCGATGCCGGACAGACGATTGAGGTGAGTCAGCGAGCGCTCGACCTGTTCCAGGGTGAACGGCTTGCCGGCGACCACGCCGCCCGCAGTCAGGGCGTCAAGCACCTGCTCGTTGGAGAAACGTTTGGCACCCGTGACTTGCACGTTACCCAACCAGCCTTCGAGAACCACCAGCTTGAGGGCGTTCTGGTTGGCGAAGTCCTGGGCGGGCACCACCACCTTGACCAGGCGGTAGCCGGAGGCCTGGTAGTAGGCCTCGACCTTGGCGGCCAGGGCTTTCATTTCGACCAGGCTCATCGGGCGGCCGATATCGCCGGCGATCTGCGCGCTGAGCTGCTCGGTGGTGAAGGTGCGGTTACCGCTGAATTCCACGGCCTTGACCATCACCTGGGCTTGCGAAGCCTGGGATTGCGGGACCTGGGTGGCGGATTCGTTGGCCAATGCTGCGTTGGCGGTCATCACGGCAAAACCGAGGGCGCACAGCAGCGCCTTCGCCGGTACGTGGGAATAGAGCATGGGAACCTTGCTGTCAGTGATTGGCGAGGAGGTTTTTAGAGGCAGGTCATTCGATCGTCGGGATACATCCAGCATCTTTGTTTCTCTAGCGATTGAGCACACTCGAGCCGGCGTCCTGACGGAGCCGAACATCCTTGGTAAACCGTTGGCATTTTTCAGGCGCAAGGGCGCCCGGGCCGAAAAAAGATCAGCCAAAAAAGTTTTACGCAGGCACAGACAAGCGGCCTCGGTTGAGGCGCATGCGCAGGCGTGTAATTAGTTTGATTCTCGAAAAAATAGAACAGCATTCAGCGGCGTGATACCGCTTGCACCGTCGCGCAGGTGAACTGCGTCGACACCCCATCGCGCCTGTTCTTTGTCAGGCTCCAAGATGGATGTTTTTCTAGGTTTTCTTGATATCTGCTCCTTTGCTCGAAGGAGCGCTCCCCTATTTCTGCTGGGCTTGAACAGCCCCCCCGGTCTGCGTGGCGCGTTTTAAAAAACGGATTCTTTAATGGTGAAAACCATCGTCCGTTTGATTTTATGCTCCCCCCCGCATTCCGTCGCAGCGATGACCCATAGCAGGGTCAGAGGTAGTACGACCGCATTAATAGCGCTGTTGCGACCGGCGGTCAATGGCAATGTGACATCATTTTTTTTGACGCGGATTAATTGACGTCAGGAAGTGTAAGTATTGTAAGTGCGCTAATGGCGAAGCGAGGGGCAGGTTGTCTCTTGATCGCCTGCAGGGCAGGTGGGGCGGGGCGAGCGCGCGATTTGTTAACGCGCTAACTATTTGTAAAGCGGTAACTTTTTGCTGCGCGTGGCGCGGCTGAGGAATGGCTCGGGTGAACTCGAAAAGTTTGCGCGAATGTCTTTTGTTTGCAAGAAATAGTTGGTAAGGCCGGCCGGGTTGGTAGTCGTGTGATTTTTAAATAAGGATTTATTAGTTGGGCTAGTAGTTTGGTAAGTTAATTTTAGTTTGCGGGAAGTTGTTGAGCTTGCGTTCAGATGGTTGTTTAGGTTTAGCGGCGTTGTTTGTTGTTTTATTGTTGGGGTTGTTGTGTTGCTATTTTTTCTGGATTCTTGGCGGTGGATGAAGGGCGAATTTTAGTTGTTGTTTATTTTTTGCAGTTAGGTTGTGGGTGGGGAAGTTGCAAGGTCGTATTCAACGTGCACGCATCGGAAGTGCGGGCGGTATTAAGTGGAGTTTGATGATTTTTATAGTCGTAAGGGTGTCTCGCCCCCGAAAACATGGAGCAATCCCGGGGTGAGATAGCGACGAAGGCGTGCGTGGTGGAACGGAGTAAAAGTGTCCGCTGTTCAACGGGAAAGTGGGCGATGGCCTGTTCGTGAAAAATGAAAAATCGACGTCATTTATCAGCTCTGATTACGCCCGTTCTGACGTTGGAACTGGGTCCGGAAAACGGTTCAAATGGGGTGCTTGGCATCTGAATGAGTGGCTGAATATTTCCACTTATGTTTGAGCCAAAACGCGTCCGGGCATTGTTTTTATTGCCCGTGAAACCATCAGGAAAAATGTGACGCAGTAGACATTTTATGGGGGTGTCAGGCGAATACGGTATACAGCGTAATTCAAGGCCTGAGCCATTACACAGGACGCGTGGAAATACATTCCGTATGTCTTATCCCGCCGCCGAACGACGCCTTTTTACCCGGTACATATCGCTGTCCGCATGGCTGAGCAGGGTATCGGCATCCTCGCCGTCAGCGGGATAGCAGGCCACACCGATGCTGCAGGACGGCATGGAAAGCCCGTCGAAGTCGTCACCCAGCGGTTCGGCCATGACCGCGAGAATCTGCGCCACCTTTTCGGCAACGGCTTCCTCCGACGGGATATCGCTCAGCAGCACGGTGAACTCATCACCGCCCATCCTCGCCACCGTGTCCGTCTCGCGCACGCAGCGTTCCAGGCGCCGGGCAATGGCGCACAGCACGCGATCACCGGCGGCATGCCCGTGGACATCGTTGATCAGCTTGAAGTCATTGATATCCAGAAACAGCAAGGCCGCCGTGCTGTTGTGGCGCTGCGCCGTGCGCAGGGCCGATTCCAGGCGGTCATTGAACACCGAGCGGTTGGTCAGTTTGGTCAGCGGGTCGTGATGGGCGAGAAACCGAAGCTCATCTTCGGCCCGGGTCAGGGCCGTGACGTTGCGCGCGACACCGATCCGCGCCTCTACCTCGTCGGACCAGAAGGCCGCCCAGAGAATATTCACCACGCCGCCGTCCTTGCGGATATAGCGGTTGCGGAAATCGAAGTGGGGTTGCCCGTTCATCACCCGGATGATCGAAGCCCGCGTGGCCGGCAGGTCGTCGGGGTGCATGTATTGGGTGATCAGGGTGCCGGTCAGTTCGTCGGCGCGGTAGCCCAACAGTGCCTCGCAGGCGTCGCTGACAAAGACGATCCGGTTGTCCCGGTCGACCACGAAGACCGTGTCCAGCATCAGGTGGATCAGTTTGGGGTAGAGCGCTTTCAGGTCAACGGGCATGGTTCATGGCGTCCGATTGATACAACTTGATCATGGCCCGGCCGTGCAATCAGGCCCCGAGCGTTGTTGCAGACGTCCATGAAGTGGCGAGTGTCGCCTATCGGCTGGCCATTTGGAATGGGTTGGCCAGCGTCGCCGGTTGCAACCCGCGCGCCGATCGCCGCCAAACCAGCACCGACCATTTGAAATACCCGGCATTGCCCGACAGAATTGCCCCCCGATCCGGCCAAGCGCGCCGGACGCTTGTGGTGAAAAAGGGGCGGTAGTGAACGAACAGACATTGTCCAAGCGCCTGGAGCGCGTGGCGGCGCAGGTGCCAGCCGGGGCGCGGCTGGCCGATATCGGCTCGGATCACGCCTATCTGCCGGTGGCGTTGATGCGCCGTGGCGCCATTGCGGCGGCGGTGGCGGGCGAGGTCGCGTTGACGCCGTTTCGTGCGGCCGAGCGCACGGTTCGCGAGAACGACCTGCAACACGGCATCACCGTGCGCCTGGCCAACGGCCTGGCGGCGATCGAGGCGGGGGACGGGATCACGGCGGTCAGCCTGTGCGGCATGGGCGGCGAGACGATTCGCGACATCCTCGCCAGCGGCAAGGCCCACCTGAGCGGCGAGGAACGCTTGGTCCTGCAGCCCAACGGCGGCGAGCAGCCGCTACGGCAATGGCTGATGGACAACGACTACCGCATCCTCAGCGAAGAAGTGCTGCGGGAAAATCGCTTCGACTACGAAATCATCGTCGCCGAGCGCAGCGGGCCGGTGCTGTACAGCCCCGAGGAACTGTACTTCGGGCCGTTGCAGATGCAGGCGCGCAGCCCGGCGTTCCTGGCCAAGTGGCAGCGGTTGTTGCGGTTGAAGCAGCGCACGCTGGTCAACTTCGCCCAGGCCCGGCAGGCCGTGCCGGAAGAGAAAGTGCGGGATTTGGCCCGGCAGGTTCAGTGGATCACTGACCTGCTGGGCTGAGGGTCAAGCATCCAGCGCCATTGCGAGCGGGTGCATGTTGGACGATTTAGGGTCGCGGCGTTTCGCGAGCAAGCTCGCTCCTACACCTGTAGGCACGTTCAACCGCCGCATGTTGCTAGCCGCGGATCTCCGACGTGTTGGACTGCAATCCCCACTCACTGCGTTTCGACGCCAACTGTGCTTCGAGAATCGAAACCCCGCGATCCCTCAACGACGCCCGTTCCTGAGTGAACGCGTCATTGAGCAGACCCAGCAGGTTACGCGACTCGGACACCGACGTCGGCGTGCTCACATCCGCTTCCACCGCACCATTGATAAAGGTACGAACACGCTCGTTCTGGCTAGCCTGCTGAGTCGCGGTAGCCTCGATCAGCCGGTCTTTCTTGTCGTAGGCCAGGCGAGTGCTGCTGCTCGATTGATCGTTGATCTCGTGATAGCGGTAGTTCTGCGACGCGTTATCAGTGCCAAGCGCCAGCGCCACTTCCGGGTTGAGGCTTGCGTGGTAGGCGGCTTTCAGGCTGGCCTGCTGGTCCTGTTGGACCGAGCGGGCGGCCTCAGCAGTGCCACGAGCCGTGGTCGACTGGGAAACCTTGTAGTCGAAGTAGTCAGTCTCCGACAGCCGCATCGGGTTGACCTGCTTGACCTCCTGGCTGATCGAGGCGCTGAAGTCGGCCAGGCCGCTGAGCAGCACGCGGTCGTTCTTGCCCAGCACCGAGGTGCGTTCGGTGGAGGTCTTGCTGCCATCGTCGGCGCTGTTGAGCTGAACGAAGGCGGCCTTGAACAGGTTCGTCAGGTTTTCATCACCCTTGCCCCGGCGCTGCGCCGTGTCGAACTGGGTCAGGTAGTTCTGGATCGCCGCCTGGCGCTGGGCGTCGTTACCCAGCAGCGTCTTGTCGCGGGTATCGAGGTTCAACTGCACGTTGCCGGAAGGGCCTTGCAGGCTCAGGGTGCGGGCGCTGTCGTTCAGGCTCAGGTTGAAGCGCTGCGGTTCGCCGCTGGCGGTTTCCAGCTGGGCGCTCATCTGCAAGGAGCTGAACAGGCTCGGGTCGAGCTTGACCAGGTTACCGAGGTCCAGGCGCGGCGGATCTTCGGTCAGGCCATTGATGGCGCCCTGGAAACTGTCAGCCAGCGCAGCCAGGCCCTTGAGTTCATTGTCAGTGAGCTGGCCGCCCTCAACCTGGGCGCTGACCGCCAGGCCTTTCTCGTTGCTGGCCAGGGACAGGGTGACGGTGGCGCCGGAGGCGCTGGTCAGGGTCAGGCTGACGGCGTTGGTCGGGTTCTCGCGCAGGCCGTTGCCTTGCAGTTTCAGTGCCTCGGCGCTGGGCTGGGTGCCTTCGGTAAAGGTGAACACCGATTGCGAAACGGATTGCCCGCCATTGGCCGCCAGTTGCTCCAGCAAGGCCGCGCCGATGCCCTGGAAGCGGGCGCCGATGGAGGACGACTGGATGCTGCTGATCAGGCTGATGCTGAGTTTGTCGAGGTTGTCTTGCTCCAGCGCGTAGCGGACCTGCGACGCGCCGAGGGTGCCTCGCGAGGTGTAGAGGCGTGCGTCCTCGTTGCTGTTGGGGCTCTGCCCCAGGCTGACGGTGGTGCTGGGGATGGCCGTGACCGCCTCGACCGCGTTGATGCTCTCGGTACTGACGGGTGCCGGCTGGGGCGCAATGTACACGGGGGAAATGCGCAATCCCGCGATGGTTGGGCTCATGATCGGTAGCCTTTAGTTTCCATACTGGTTCAGGCTGTATCGGCGGCGATCCCCAGAGCTTGAAGAAATTCGTCGACCTGCCGGTTGCCGCGCAGGTGCACCACCGGCACCTGCGGGCCGACGGCCAGGCGCACGCGTTCGATGCCGGGCCGGTAGCCGCGATCGAATTGCCAGATGAACTTGAGGAAAGTGAGGAATTCCCGGTCGAGCTTTTCGCTGCAGCCTTTTGCAAGGTCGAGGCGCGGACGGCTCATCAGGCTGCGCAGGAGCACTCGCGGCAAGCAGATGAGCCGCGGCGTATCGAGCCAGATGATCAGGTCGGCGCGGGGCAGACGCAGGTCGAAGGTGCGTCGGGCGTAGTTGCCTTCGCAGACCCAGCTATCGGATGCGACGGCGTTGCGGACCCGCTTGCGAAACTGCTCGGCATCGGGCTCGACCCAACCGGGCTCCCAGAACAGTTGGTCCAGGTGCACCACCGGCAGGTCGAGGCGTTTGCCCAGGGCGCGGGCGAGGGTGGATTTGCCACTGCCGGCATTGCCGAGAATCACAATCCGTTGCATGGGAGCCGTCCTGTCACGAAAAAGGCCGGCGATTCTGCCGTTTTCTGCGGGACTGTCAACGACGGTGAACGTTATTAGCGCATGGCCGCCAGCTTGATCCCGAAGCCCACCAGGCAGGCGCCTGCCGCGCGTTCGAACAGGTTGCTGATGCGCGGGTTGGCGCGCATGCGTTCGGCCAATTTGTGGGTCAGGACCACGGCGATCAGGCCGTAGAGGAAGGTCACCACCGCGACGGTCGCGGCGAGGAAGCCGAACGTCACCAGGCCCTGGTGCTTCACCGGATCGACGAACAGCGGGAAGAAGGCCATGTAGAACATGATCGCCTTGGGGTTGAGCAGGGTGATCATCATGGTCTGGCGCAAGTAGTGGCCGTTGTCCATGCGGCTCTTGCGCGGTGCGGCGCCGGGTTTGCTTAGCAGCATGCGCAGGCCGAGGTACGCCAGGTAGGCCGCGCCTACCCATTGCACCAGGTGGAAGGCAGCCGGGTAGGCGGCCAGCAGCGTTGCGACACCGGCGACCGCCAGCCACAGCAGCACCTGGTCACCGAGAATCACCCCGCAGGTCGCCGCCATGCCCGCCTTGATGCCGCCCTTGCCGGTGGCCGTGATCAGGGCGAAGTTGCCGGGGCCGGGAATGGCCAGGACGATGATGAACGCGATCACGAAAGCGCCGTAGTCGGTCACGCCGAGCATGGGGGAATCTCCTGTAGCGGATGGAAAAAGCCGAGTGGGGCGTAGCCTATCATCCGCTGCTGGTATCGAGGGGGCCCAGTGTGTGTGGCACGCCACTGGCGATATACTCCGCGCCCTTCATTCACCTTCGAGGGCCGTCCATGCGCCAGGTGCTACTCATCGTTGACATCCAGTCCACCTTCAGCCCGCCCGAGTGGCTGGTCGACCGGGCGCGGTGGCTGTCGGCACGGTTGCCGGCGATCGCCTCGGTCGAACTGCATGATGAGCAGGTCACGCCGTTTCAACGCCAGCTTGGCTGGCACCCGGCGGCGGAAGACGAGTGCCTGGTCGAGGTTGACCGGGTGTTCGTCAAGCACGGCTACGGCCAGAGCGCCGAAGCCCTCGAGTACATCAAGCAGCTTGGGGTGGAGCGGGTGCTGGTCTGCGGCATGCAGACCGAGACCTGCGTGCTCGCCGCCGGGTTCGCGCTGTTCGATGCCGGCCTGAGCCCGACGCTGGTCACCGACCTGACCGTGGGCTCCTCGCTGGACCGTTCGGGGCGGTTGGGGATTGACCTTTGGACCCATCATTTTCGCGAGGTCATTACGACCGCGCAGGTGATGGAGGAGTTGGCTGGGTGAGGTGCGCCGGGCATGTCCGACAGGTTTTCGCGAGCAAGCTCGCTCCTACCGCGCGACAGCGATCTCAATGCCCCGCAACCACCCCAGCCTCAGCCCGCCTCGGCCCCGGCGTAAACCCATGGGCCCGGGCCCCGCGGGCGATGGCGAAAGCGAGTCCCAGCAACACCAGCATCGCCCACGGAAACGCCTCGACGCCCCAGCGATCCAGCAACACCCCACCGGCCACGCCGCTCCCCGCAATCGCGCTGTTCCACGCCACCACATTGAGTGACAACGCCACATCCGCGCCGTCGCCCGCGGCGTCCGCCAGGGCGGTCTGCAGGAGTGTCGCCGCGCCGCCGAAGCTCAGGCCCCAGACCGCCACGCCGAGGTAGATCACTTCAGGCACGCTGCCGAGCACGCCAAATACCAGCGACACCAACGCGAAGGTCGCCAGGCTGACCAGGGTGGTCACGCGTAGCAGCGGCTCGACCAGCCGGGCGGTCATCCAGATCCCGGCCAGCGCGAAGATGCCGAACACCAGCAGCACCAGGTCCACCCGTTCCGCCAGCCCCGCCGGCGCCACGAACGGGGCGATGTAGGTGTAGAGGATGTTGTGCGCCAGCATCCAACTGATCACCACCGCCAGCACCGGCCGCACCCCCGGCGTGGTCAGCACCGCGCGCAGCGACCGGCGCTGGTGCGCCGGCTGCGGCGGGTAGTCGGGGACTTTCACCAGCACCCAGACGATCAACGCCAGGGTCAGCGCCGAAATCAGGCCAAAGGTGCTGCGCCAGCCCACCAGCCCGCCGAGCCAGGTGCCGAGAGGCACGCCGAGGGACAGGGCGATCGGCGTGCCGACCATCGCCAATGCCAGCGCCTTGCCCTGTTGCTGCGGCGCGACCATGCGCCGCGCATAACCGGCCAGCAGGCTCCAGGCCAGACCCGCCGAGACACCGGCGAAGAAGCGCGCCACCAGCGTCACGCCGTAGTGCGACGACAGCGCGGTGATCGAGTTGAACAGCAGGAAGCCGACGATGGTCAGCAACAGCACATTGCGCCGGCGCCAGCCACGGGTGGCGATGGTCATGGGAATCACCGCCAGCACCGAACCCAGCGCGTAGGCGGTGACCATCTGCCCGGCCATCGACGGGGAAATCGCCAGGCCCTCGCTGATCAGCGGCAACAGCCCGGCGGGCAGGGTTTCGGTGACGATGCAGAGAAAGCCGGTCATGGCCAGGGCGAGCAGGGCGCCGACGGGCAAGCGCTCGGGCGCTGCCGGCGAGGGAAGTGAGGTGGTCACGGAGAACTCCTTGAACAAGTATTTCGATTTGGATACCAATCGATACAAATGTTGGCGGTCGCTCCCGTGCGTTGTCAATGATTTATGTATCGAATAGTATCTAACTCGTTTTCCAGAGGATTTTCCGACATGGCGAAAATGGGCCGTCCCCGCACATTCGATCGCGACCAGGCGGTTGACCAGGCGCTGCACCTGTTCTGGCAGCACGGTTATGACGCGACCTCGCTCACCCAGTTGAAAGCCGGGCTCGGCGGTGGGATCTCCGCCCCGAGCTTCTACGCGGCGTTCGGTTCGAAGGAGGCGCTGTTCAACGAGTGCGTGCAGCGTTACCTGACGAGCTACGCCCAGGTCACCGAATGCCTGTGGGATGAATGCCTGCCGCCGCGCGAGGCCATCGAGACGGCGCTGCGCCAGTCAACCTGCATGCAGTGCGAGGACGGCCATCCCAAAGGCTGCATGGTGGCGCTCGGCGTGATGAGTGCGCCGAGCCCGGAAAATACGCGGGTGACGGAAGCGCTGACGCAGTCGCGGCTGCGAACGCGGGCGGGGTTCGTGGCCTGCGTCGAGCGAGGGATTCGCGACGGGTTGCTGCCGGAGGTCACTGACGCGCGGGTGATGGCGACGGTGTTCGACAGTTTTCTGCAAGGGGTTTCGATCCTCGCCCGGGACGAGGTGCCGCATGCGCTGATCGAGGCGGCGATCCCCCAGGTGATGGCCACCTGGGACGCGGCAGCGCAGTCCAGCAAGGGCCTGCAAGGCAGGCCCCGTCCAGCCTGAAGTCAGCGCTTTTCAGCCATCTCGTCCACCAGCCGCCGCTGGAAGGCCGTCACGGTGGCGCTCGGTTGCTGCAACTGCACGAACTCCAGCATCGGGTCGTTGACCTTGGTCCTGATGCCCGCCAGTTCCTCGATCGCCGCCAGCCCGCAGAACGGCACGTAGGCTTCGGAATACCCGCCTTCGTGGACCAGCACCAAGCGCCCCTGGCACAGGCGTTCGGCCGCTTCGCGCACCAGACGGGTCATCTGCCGGAACGAGTCGCTGTGCAGCAGCATCCGCGCCAGCGGGTCGACGGCGTTGGCGTCATAGCCGCAGGCGACGATGATCAGCTCCGGCTCGAAACGCTCCAGCGCCGGGATCACGATGCGCTGCATGGCGTGCAGGTAGGCGTCATGGCCGCTGCCCGGTGGCAGCGGGATGTTGATGTTCGCTCCCAACCCCGCGCCGCGACCGCGGTCCTCTTCGCCGCTGTAGCCGGCCGGGAAGCAGCCGTCCTGGTGCAGGGAAATGGTCAGTACATCGCCGCGCTCCTCGAAGATGGACTGGGTGCCGTTGCCGTGGTGCACGTCCCAGTCGATGACCGCGACCTTGCCCAGGCCGCGTTTGGCCTTGGCCGCCTCGACGGCGATGGCGATGTTCGCCAGGAAGCAGAAGCCCATGGCGCTGTCGGCCAGGCAGTGGTGGCCCGGTGGTCGCGACAGCGAGTAGGCGTTGTCCACTTCGCCGGCCAGCACGGCGTCGACCGCGGCCATGGCCAGGCCGGCGGACAGTTGGGAGATCTCGTAGCTGCCCGGGCCGATGGGCGCGTGCGGCCCGAGTTCGCCGCCACCGGCGTCGCTCAGGGCTTTGAAGCGTTGCAGGTACTCGGCGGTGTGGACGCGCAAAAGATCCTCGTCCGTGGCGCTGGCGGCACTGCGCACCTGCAACTGGCGGGTCAGGCCGGAGACGTCCAGCAGGCTTTTCAGGCGGCGCTTGGTTTCCGGCGATTCGGCGTGGCCGGCGGCGGCGGGCGGTTGCACCCAGCCGCCGACCGGCAGGGTCAGGGCGTGCAGGCCGGCGCTGTGCCAGAGGCTGAGTTCATCGAAGAAAAAAGCAGTGGTTCGGCTCATGGTCATTCCGTTCTTTCAGGGTAATGGGGGCGGCTCAGGCTTTTGTGCGGCAGCCAAGAATCAGCAACAGGGATAGGAGGGTGACAACGGCGGCGCTGATCAGCAGCGGCTGGAAACCGGCGCTGCTTTCGATCAGGCGGCCGGCGATGGCCGGGCCTATCGCCAGGCCGCCACCGATCACCAGGTTGGAGGCATTCATCAGTTTTCCGGAGCGGTCCAGGTCCGCCAGGCAGGCGAGGATCAGCGGCAGGATGAAGGTCCAGGTGAACTTGAAGGCCAGCGCGGCTAGGGCGAGCCGGGCCAGCGGTGGCTGACCGAGCAGCAACAGCACCGCGCCGGCCATCAGGCCGTAGCCCAGCAGCAACAGCAGCACGCGCGGCAGGCGGTCACCGATCAGCGAGGCGCAGCCGGCACCGACGATGCCCATCACGGTGGCGATGGCGAGCACTTCGCCGCTGGCGTCGGCGGAGATGCCGGCGTTGGCGCTGATGGCGCCGATAAAGGTCCAGACGCCGCTGAGGCTGATGTAGAAGCTGAGGATGCCAAGAATGCCCAGCGCGACCTTCCACTTCGCCGCCCGCGGACGTTCATCGACGCTCTGCTGCGCGGTCGGCGCGCCTTGGGGGAAGTAACGCGCCAGCGGCAGGAACAGCGTCATCAGCACCGCGAGGATCAGGTAGCAGGCCGCCAGCCCGTAGTGTTCGAACAGGCGTGGCAGCACGCTCAGGCCGATGGCGCCGACCACCAGTTGGCCCATCACCCACAAGCCGTAGACCCGGCTGGGATTGGCCGTGGACGCGGCACTGGACAGGCAGATGATCATCAGCGAGCCCCCGGCCAGCGCGCTGCAAAAACGCAGGGCCAGCAGCGCGCTGTAATCCTGGGCCCAGATCGACAGCAGGTTGGCGCCGATGAACAGCAGGCCGGCGAGCACCGCCGCCGTGCGCCAGTTGACCCGCTTGAGCCACCAGAACGCGGGCAGGGTGGCAAGGCTCATGGCGCCCAGTTCGGTGGAAAACAGGTCGCCGATCTGCGACGGGCTCAGTTGCCATTGCGTGGCCAGTTGCGCGGCGACGGCCGGCGCGGTCATGAGGATGGTCGGGGTGATCGCGGCAAACAGCACGATGGCCGCGAGCAGCGCCAGTTGCGAGGAGGCGAACAGGTTGCCGCCGGACAGCGGCCTGGTCTGGGTGGTCATGGGCAAGCTCCGGGACAGTCGATCAGAACACGTGGACCAGACGCAGCAAGGCGTCCGCGCCGTGGTAGCCGTTATCGGTGGCGACGTTCTGCGAGAGGCTGAACATCAGTTGGTTCTGCGGATCGAGCCAGTGGCCGACCTCGAAACCGACCTGGGTGTAGCGCTTGTGGGTGTCGTCGATGCGCTGGTCGTTGATCCGCAGCTCGCCGCCATCGGCGTGGATCAGCCGCAGCGCGCCGTAGGTGGCGGGGGTGAAGTCGTAGGAGGCGAAGGCTTGCAGGCGGTAGAGCGGATCCTGTTTCAGTTCGGCGCCGAAATAGTCGTCGTTCTTGCCGTAGAGCTGCGCTTCGAGGTTGGCTTCCAGCACCCACTTTTCACCGATGCCCTGGGTGTAGTTGTAAACGAAGGTGGTGCCCCAGCGGTTGGCGCCCGGCGACACGTCGGGGTTTTGTCCGTGGTACTCGCCGACCGGCAGGGTGACCAGGGTCAGCAGGCCGCTGTAGGTGCGCGAGGCCGGGTCGTTGATGAAGAACAGCGTGCCGCCGACTTGCGGGTCGCCGAAGCCGCTTTCGCCGGTGTGACCGCTGGCGCCGGGCAGGCGGGCGTCGATGTCGGCGAAGGGCACGATGAATTGCGGCGTGCACAGGGTGCCGCAGAGGTCGGTGAAGAACACCTGACGATAGGCCACGGCGTTGACCTTCAGCTCGGCCTTGCCGGTGCTGTCGGCCGGGCCGTGGAAGTCATTGGCGCGGGTGGCCGGCAGGTACAGCACGCCGAGGCTGGTGCCGGACGGCGCGCCGAAAAAGTCCCGGGCGTTGAGGTCGGCGGCGCTGGCCTGGAGGCTCAACAGGCCGCCGGTGAAAGCGGCGAGGGTGCGGAGGAGGGGGGTGCTCATGCTCTTTTCGTCTCTTCTTCGAGTGGTTGTGTGGCGAACGGCTCGCCGGTGCCGGGCAGTGGCAAAAAAAAGGCAAAGGGGTGCCGTCGCCGGTAAAACCGGCGAATCGGTCAGTGCGGGTCAGCGCTGTGGATCAGTCAGGTGGCGTGTGCAGCAGGTGGGCGATGCGGGTTTTGTCGTTGACCCCGAGCTTGCTGTAGATGGCGCGGATGTGATGGCGCACGGTGTTGGGCGACATGCCCAGGTCGCGGGCGATTTCCTTGTACGTCCGGCCTTCGCCGAAGCCCTGGGCCACGGCGTTTTCACGGGGGCTGAGCTGGTCGAAGGCATTGCGCCCACGGGCAGCCAGCAGGAACAGGTCGCCGACCGCCGAGGCTTCTACCTGCAAGCGCTTGCCGTCGTAGCCACGGGCGTCCATGGGCACCGGCAGCAAGGGGCCGCTCCAGTCCGGCCACTCGTTCAGCAGCAGATCGACGAAGCCGCGCTCGGCGCAATGCAAGGTGCCGCGCTGGTCGCACACCGCCAGGGCGAGGTTGCGCGAAGGCGTGAGCATTTCGCGCTTGGCGACCAGCGTGCGTATATGGTTGGCCGACACCGCCGCCACCAGGTGCAGCATGATGTTGTCGAGGATTCGGCAGTCCTGCTCGGTGAAGCGCGGTGCGCCGGGGACGCGGTACAGGGCGAGGTGGTCGCTGAGGTGGGTTTGCGGGTCGATGTAGACCACGCACAGCAACTCGCCGATGCCGTAGGTTTCCCCGAGCCAGTTGAGCCCGGCGCCGTTGGCGGGGTCGCGCATGTCGACGATGACCGTTTGCCCCGGACGTTCGTGGACGCGGTGGATGGTCACGTCGGTGTGGCGAATGGATTGCCAGTCCGGCAGGTAGCTTGGCGCCAGGTTGTAGAGGTACGAGCTGTGCTCTTCCGGCATCCCGTCGATCAACGCCGCGCGGCCCCACCAGGCGCTGGTGAACGGCAGCACCTGGCTGATGCTCGCCAGGGCGGGCTGGTGGAAATGTTCGATATCGTTGTTTTGCGCCAGGCGTTGCAGCTCCAGCGTCATCGCGCTGAATGCCCCGAGGAGGCTGGCAAGGCTGTGTTCATGACCGCTCATGGGTTTTATTACCTCTGTGCGACTTTTCTTATTGGTTTCGTCACGGAGTCAGGGAGGACCGGAGCGCCGCGTGGACGTTGGCAGGGCCTGGGGGAGAGTGTCGGTGGATTGGGGCGGGATCACTATCCTACAGATGCAGGATGGAGGGGGAAGGTTGTTGGTCGGGGCGGGAGATTTGTTGTGGGTATCTACACATCTCGCCGGCAAGACGCAGAACCTGTAGGAGCGGCCGTTAGCCGCGATGGGCCGCAAAGCGGCCCTGAATCCATCCAGCACACTGTTTCTGGCGGGTTGGGGTCTCACATTCAGGGCGCCTGAGCGTCGAAAGTGAGACCGGATATAGACAGCCACCTCGTGCGGGATGGTTTTGGGGCCGCGTTGCGGCCCATCGCGGCTAATGGCCGCTCCTACAGGTTCCGCGTGTTGCCTGTGAGATATGCAGATACCAACGCTGAATCACAACACCGAAAGCGGATAACTCACGATCACCCGATGCTCGTCGAACTCGTTGCTGCTGAAGTCCCGGCGCAAGGTGGAGCTGCGCCATTTGATGGTCAGGTCGCGCAAGGCACCACTCTGGAGGGTGTAGGCCAGCTCGGTCTCGCGGCCCCATTCCTTGCCGTCGCGCACTGTGCCGATGCGCACGTTGTCGCCGCTGATGTAGCGGGTCATCAGTTGCAGCCCCGGCAGGCCTTCGGCGGCGAAGTCGTGGTCGTAGCGCAGTTGCCAGGAACGCTCGCGGGCGTTGTCGTAGCTGGAGTTGAAGCTGTCGTTGGCCAGGCTGGTGCCCGCGGTGCCGTTGACGCGCATCCAGCCGGCATCGCCGCTGACCCGTTGCAGGCCGAGATAAAAGGTGTGCGCGCCGGTCCGCGCCGACAACATCAGCGAGCCGGTGCGGTTGTCCATGTCACCCGCCAGCGAGCGGCCGCTGTCCTGACCAACGAACCAGCCGAGGTTGGCGCCCAGGGTCCAGTTGCCCACGGCCTGGCGATGAATCAGGTTGTAGTACTGCTGGCGGTAGATGTCTTCGAGGTCCGAGTGCCAGACTCCGACCTGGGTCGCCTTGTCGTTGAACAGGTATTCAGCGCCGACGATGTCCAGCCGGTCCGACGTCGCAGCGGGCCGACCGGCCATGAACATGTCGTCCATGCTCGCGTCGTTGCGCGGGCTGTTGCCGCGGAAGCGGGCGCCGTAGAGGGTCAGGTCGGTGATCTCGCGGGAGGTGATCTGCGCGCCCTGGAAGGTCTGCGGCAGCGAGCGGCCGTCGTCGGAACGCAGCACCGGCAGCATCGGCGACCATTCGCCGACCTTCAGTTCAGTCGCGGACACCTTCGCCTTGAGCGCCACGCCCAGGCGGCCGAAGTCATCGGCCGGGCGGCCATCGTCATGCACCGGCAGCAATTGCGTATTGGCCGTGCCGCGGCCGCCGTCCAGCTTGACCGAATACAGCCCCAGCACGTCCACGCCGAAGCCGACGGTGCCTTGGGTGAAGCCGGATTTGGCGTCGAGGATGAAGCTCTGGGTCCATTCCTCGGCCTTGCTTTGCGGGAACGCCGGGTCGACGAAGTTACGGTTGATGTAGAAGTTGCGCAGGGTGAGGCCGGCCTTGGCGTCTTCGACGAAACCCTGGGCCTGGACGGCGCCGGAGCTCAGCAGCAGGCAGGCGCAGGCGGTCGGCACGCGGCGAGGGGTGCAAAGGATATTCATTGTTGTTGTTCCTTTTTTGCGGGCGAGTAAAGCCACGCAGCCAGCCCGGGCTGCGTGGGTCGTAAGGGAGGATCAGCTCAGGCGAACAGCGCGACGATGGCCGGCACGCTGAGCACGGCGGTGTAGTAGCCCATGAACTGCACACCGATGTTGAAGCCGATGAAGCGGTAGAGGAATCCGCCCAGCAGGCCGATGGTGAGGATCACCAGCAAACCGAGCAGGCCGCCTTCCCACAGGCCGATCACCAGGATCAGGCCGACGAAGGTGGCGATCACCGCCTCGTGGCTGATGCGCCGCGACACGAACGAGGCGGCGCGGTGGGCGAAGTTCATCGAGAACGGGTACGCGATGAGGATGGCGATGACCACCGCGAGCATGCCAAAGGCGAGGAATTCGCCCGCGCTGAGCAGGTTGTGCAGGTTGTTCACCTGGCCGGTGGCGGTGTCCACGGTGAACCGCGGCGGTGCGTTGAACAGCGGCGCGGCGGGGCCGGCGGCCACCGGGCTCAGCGGCAGGCCGAAGGCAATCAGCGGGATCAGCGCCTCGGCAATGTAGGTGGATTCGGTGACGCCGTTGCGCACGGTGATTACCGAGGTCAGGCGGTGGTAGGCGTGCTTGATGCGCGCACCGACCACTTCACCGAGGATCACCGTCATCGCCACCGGGCTGAACACGAAGGTGGCGCTCGACACGGTGGCGGTGGCCAGGGTCCAGCCGGCCTGGCGGCGGTCGAGGACTTTCAGCGGGTTGGGGAACCAGCCGCCCCAGCCTTTCACGTCCGGCGACAGCGAGAAGGTCCGCGGTTCGTTGCGCTTCATCCGCGCCCGTTCCGCCGGGGCGAGCATGGCGAACAGTGCAGCGATCAGCGGGCCGATGGCGATGCCGAGGAAGTAGCTGACGCTGAGTTTGACCCCGTGCTGACCGGTGAGGGTCTGCAAGGCGATGATCACCAGCACGAACGGCAGCAGCGCCAGCACCGAGGCCCAGCGGCCCGCCGAGAAGTAGGCGATGGTGGTGGCGGCAGCGAGGAACACCCACGGCGCGGCCTGTTTGATCGCGCTGCCGAACGGCGCCAGCAGCACGGCGAACAGCACCGCCAGCGGCACCGCGACCAGCGCGGCGATCACCGCGCCGGAAATCATCTTGCGCAGGGCAATGTGCGGCACGCCCAGGTTGCGCAGGAAATTCGCCTCGCGCATCAGCGGCGTGGCCATGGTGTCGCCGGGAATCCCCAGCAGCGCCGTCGGCACCGCGTGGGTCATGTGCTTGGCCACCGCGCCGGCGAGGAAGAAGGTGAACACCCCGGCGGCGGGCACGCCCAGCAGCACCACCAACAGGGTCAGCGGCGCCAGGGTGGTGGTTTCGTCGCTGCCGGAAATCAGGCCGATGGCCGAGAACACCACGGCGCCAATCACGCCCATCAGGGCGGCAATCAGGATCTGGTCGAACAGGGCGTCCATCAGGCGACACCTCCCTTCAGGGCCGCGCCGTGCTGGCGCGATTGGGGTTGCTGCGGCGCAGGGGTTTCGGCGTCTTCGAAGAGGCGATCCAGGCCCAGTTCACGCAACTCGGCGAGCACTTCCGGCGGCAGGTCGGACATCTGGCCAAGGCCGCCGTATTCGGCGCGCAACTCTTCGATGACCTGCAGGCGCCACGCCGGGTCGGTGACGTGTTCCACCACATGGCGCTTGGGCTTGAACAGGCAGGCGCTGACGGCGCCGCCGACCAGCGAGCCGAGGATGCCCAGCAACATGGCGTAGGCGCGGGCCATCTGGTCGGACTCGACCCAGCCGGTCAGCAGGTGTTCAGCCAGAAAGAACGCACCCAGGCTGCACACGGCGCCGACGGCGATGGACGCCATCAGGTGGCGGCTGTCGACGGTGTCGCCCCAGACTTCATAGAGGTTGTCGTCAGCCATGGTTGGCCTCCGGGCGGAGGCGGTGCAGGCGGCATTCAGGTTTCATTGGAATTCTCCTGCCCTTGCGGGCTTGTTGTTTTTGTTCGGGAGCAACGTCGGGTCACAGGTGGCGAGCGTCCCTCGCGGCCAGGGCCAGGCCGACGCGGGAGCGCGACGGCTGGCCCAGTTCGGCGCTGATCCGCGCGCCGACCCGGGCCACGGCGTCCAGGTCGATACCGGTTTCGAAGCCCATGCCGTGCAGCAGGTACAGCACGTCTTCGGTGGCGACGTTGCCGCTGGCGCCGGGTGAATAGGGGCAACCGCCGAGGCCCGCCACCGAGCTGTCGAAGGTGCGCATACCCAGGCCCAATGCCACGTGGATATTGGCGATGGCCATGCCGTAGGTGTCATGGAAGTGGCCGGCCAGCGCCGTTATCGGTAGCGCCCGGGCACAGTGTTCAATCAGTCGCGCCGTCTCGTCCGGCCGGCCTGCACCGATGGTGTCGCCCAGGCTGATTTCATGGCAGCCCATCTGGTACAGGCGGCTGGCGACCCGCACCACGGCGTCGGTGGCGACCGGGCCGCTGAACGGACAGCCGAGCACGCAGGATACATAGCCGCGCACCGGCACGCCCGCTTCACGCGCGGTGTGCAGCACCGGCGCGAAGCGTTCGAAACTCTCGTCGATGGAGCAATTGATGTTGCTGCGCGAGAACGCCTCGGAGGCGGCGGCGAACACCGCCACCTCGCGACAGCCCGCCCGCAGCGCGGCTTCCAGGCCCTGGAGGTTGGGCACCAGGGCGGAATAGGTGACGCCATCGTCGCTCGGCAACTGGCGGAACAGTTCTTCGGCGCCGGCCATCTGCGGCACCCAGCGCGGCGACACGAAGGCGCCGCCCTCGATATGCCGCAGGCCGGTGGCCGCCAGGTCGCGGATCAGGCTCAGGCGGGCCTCTACCGACAGGTGCCGAGGCTCGTTCTGCAGGCCGTCGCGGGCCGCCATCTCGACGATTTTCACCTTCTCGGACGTGGCCATGATCACTCGCCGCGCTTTTCTTTGAGCAGTTCGACGGCGCGGTCGGTGCGTACGTCATGGGCCTGCACCAGGCGTTGGGCGACCCAGTCCACTTCGTCGCCGCGCGCACCTGCGACCAGGGCGATGTTGCGGGCGTGCAGCGCCATGTGTCCGCGCTGGATGCCTTCGGTCGCCAGGGCGCGCATGGCCCCGAGGTTTTGCGCCAGGCCCACGGCCACGGCGATTTCCGCCAGTTCCTGGGCGGTCTTGACGCCGAGGATGCGCAGCGACAGTTGCGCCAGCGGGTGGGTCTTGGTGGCGCCGCCGACCAGGCCGACCGGCATCGGCATTTCCAGGGTGCCGACCAGATGGCCGTTGCCGTCCTTTTCCCAGGTGGTCAGCGAGCCGTAATGGCCGCTGCGACAGGCGTAGGCGTGGGCGCCGGCTTCCACGGCGCGCCAGTCGTTGCCGGTGGCGACGATCAGCGGGTCGATGCCGTTCATGATCCCTTTGTTGTGGGTCGCGGCGCGGTAGGGGTCGATGGCGGCGAAGGAGTAAGCGTCGAGGATGCCTTCGATCACCTCTTCACCGCTGAACGCGGCGGACTTCAACTGCTCCGGGGTAATCCGCACCTGGGCGCGGGCCAGGCGCAGGTCGGCGAGGTTGGAGAGGATGCGCAGGCGCACCTTGCCGCCGGTGATCTGTTCCATCAGCGGCGCCACCGCTTCGGCCATGGTGTTGACGGTGTTGGCGCCCATCGCGTCGCGCACGTCGACGATCAGGTGCGCCACCAGCATCGGGCCGCGCGGGGTGTCGGCGAAAGTGTGCACTTCGATATCGCGGCAGCCGCCGCCGAGGGTGTTCAGCAACTGGTCCTTGCGGTTGGCCAGTTCGATGATTTCGTCTTTGCGGCGCAGCAGGCTCAGGCGTGCATTAAGCGGGTCCTGCACGCCGACGATCTGCACCTGGGCGCGCATCAGCGGGGCGCTGCTGGACGTGATGAAGCCGCCGTTGGCGCGGGCCAGCTTGGCCATGTACGAGGCAGCGGCAACGATCGACGGCTCTTCCACCACCAGCGGCACCAGCACGTCGCGGCCGTTGAGCTGGAAATTGCTGGCCACGGCGTAGGGCAGTTCGAATTTGCCGATGACGTTTTCGATCATGCCATTGGCGATGTCCATCGGCAGGGCGCCGGTTTCGGCGAGCAGGCGCACGTCGTCGCTGCTCAGGTTGAGCAGTTGGCCGATATGGTCCAGGCGGGCTTCAGGGGACAGGTTGCGGAAATCGGGCAGGCGCGAGTCGAGGCTCATGGGGGGCTCCGTTGGAGTCATTGTTGTTGGGGCGGCGGCTTGAGCGCGTCGCCGGCGTGGTGCTAAATGTGCAGCCACTGTGCCCTTGAATAAAGGTACAGTTTCGCCCAACAGTACCCAGACTGTACCCAGGACAGGAGCCCGACGATGGCCCGTATCACCCTTGCCCAGCAGGTCGCCGACGCGGTGGAACAGCAGATCCGCAGCGGTGTGCTCAAGGCCGGCGAGCGCCTGCCGTCGCTGCGCGAGTACATGCGCTTGCACGGGCACTCGAAGAACACGGTGATCACCGCCTACGAAATCCTCGCCTCCAAGGGCCTGGTGGAAGCGCGCCACGGCCAGGGCTTTTTCGTCGGCGCCTTGCTCCAGGCGGCGGAAGTGGATGAAACCCCGCCCTACACCCGCGCCATGGACACCATCTGGATGATGCGCCAGCAGTTCGTTCGCGAACCCGGCTTGGCGCCGCTGGGCGAGGGCTTCGCGCCGGTGTCCTGGCTGCAGGACATGCGCCTCGACAAATTCACCCGGCAAGTGATGCGCAGCGGCGCCGGCAACCTGTTCCGCTACGGCAACCGCCTTGGCAACCCGGCGCTGCGCCAGAGCCTGGTGCGCAAGCTGGCGAGCTACGCCATCAGCGCCACGCCTCGGCAGATCGTCACCACCCACGGCGCCAACCACGCGCTGGACCTGATCATCCGCCGCTTCGTCGTCCCCGGCGACGCGGTGCTGGTGGAGAACCCCGGTTACTACCCGCTGTTCGGCAAGCTGCAATTGCAGGGCGCGCGCCTGCTCAGCGTCCCGCGCCTGGCCGACGGCCCGGACATGGCTGCCCTCGAAGCGTTGCTGCGCAGCGAGCGGCCAAAGCTGTTCTTCATCCAGTCCATCAGCCACAACCCCACCGGCTCCGATATCTCCCCGGCCAAGGCCCACCAGTTGCTGCAACTGGCCGAGCGGCACGACCTGATCCTGGTGGAAGACGACGCCCTGGCCGACTTCAAGCCCAGCTCCGCGCTCAAGGTCGCGGCGCTCGATCAACTGCGCCGCTCGCTGTACATCGGCAGCTTCTCCAAGTCAGTGTCGGCAGCGCTGCGGGTCGGCTACATCGCCGGCAGCAAGGACATGATCGATGAACTGGCCGATCTGAAAATGATGCTGCACACCAGTTGCTCGGAACTGTGCGAGCGCACCGTGGATGTGATTCTTGGCGAGGGGCATTTCCTGCGGCACCTGATGCGCCTGCAGGACCGGGCCCGCGAAGCGACGTTCCGTGGCCTGGAAGTGCTCGATGAGCTGGGCGCCGAGGTGTTCTGCCGGCCCGAGCAGAGCCTGTACCTGTGGGCGCGTTTTCCGGGGATCGACGACACGGCGTCGTTCACCCGCGAGGTGCAAGGCAAGGGCGTGATGCTCGCGCCGGGGGCGATCTTCCAGACCAACCAGAAAGGCGTGACGCCATGGACGCGGTTGAATGTGGCGTACCTGGAGGAGCCGGTGTTTGCTGACTGTATTCGCCGAGGGATTGAGGCGGCCCGAGATTAAGACAGTTGCGCCGTGATCGGACGAATCGCTAAGATTGCGAATCGTTATCATCTACGCAGGCGTTCTGGCCCATGGGCACGCACAACTCATTCGAGCAGGATGTCGAAGTCCTTTATCTGCAGCATCACAGTTGGCTCAAAGGCTGGTTGCAGCGGCGCCTGGGCGAGGCGGCGGACGCGGATGATCTGGCCCATGACACCTTCGTGCGCATCATCCGCGCCCGCAGTCCGGTTAACGAACTCAAGCAACCCCTGGCGTACCTCGCCACCATCGCTAACAGCCTGCTGATCAACCGCTGGCGCCGCCTCGCGGTGGAACGGGCTTACGCCGAGGCCCTGGCCGCGCAGCCGGAGCACGTCGAACTCTCCGCCGAGGCGCGTTACCTGCTGATCGAAACCCTGACCGAGATCGACGCGCTGCTGCATGGCCTGTCGCCGCGGGTGCGGGAGATTTTCCTGCTCTCGCAGCTCGATGGCCTGACCTACAAGCAGATCGCGGTCCAATTAGGGTTGAGCGTCAATCAGGTGCAGAAAGCCATGCTCAAGGCCTTCAGCCGCTGCTACGCCAGCCTGTTCGAGTGATCGTCATGCCTTCCGCCAAGCACGCCGAACCGCCCATCAGCGCCCGCGTTCGCGACCAGGCGCTGGCCTGGTTGAGCCTGACCCAGTCCGGCGATATCAGCGAGGCCGAGCTGCAGCAATTGCAGCGCTGGCGCCAGAGCGACAGCGAGCACGAGCGCGCCTGGCAGCGCATGGCCCGGCTGCCGGGAATGCTGCACAATCACGCGCAGGTGCTGGACAACCCGGTGGCCCGCAGCGCCTTGCAGCACACCCGTTATGTCAGTGGCGACCGTCGCCAGGTGCTGAAATTGCTGTTCGGCGTCGGCGTGCTCGGCGCCGCGGCCTGGCGCGGCAAGGACAGCCACTGGGTTCAGGGTGAACTGGCCGACCTCAGCACCGCCACCGGCGAACGCTTGCAGCACACCCTGGCGGACGGCACCCGGTTGTGGCTGAACACCGGCAGCGCGGTGGACATCCGTTTCAGTGCCAATGAACGACTGATCGTACTGCGCTTCGGCGAGGTGGACATCCTCACCGGCAACGATCCCGCGCGCCGACCACTCCGGGTGCAGACCGCCGACGCGCTGTTGCAGCCACTGGGCACGCGCTTCTGCGTGCGCTGCGACGAGGCCGGCAGCGGCACGCGGCTGGCGGTGAGCAGTGGGCGGGTGGCAGTGTCGATTCCGGGACGCCCGGGGCAGCCGGTGGTCGAGGCCGGGACGCAGGCGCTCATCGATTCCCGCGGGGTGTCGCACGTACGGCCGGCGGACCCGGGCAGCACCGCGTGGATCGACGGCTTCATCGTTGCCGAGCGCATGCGTCTGGAGGATTTCGTCGCGCAACTGGCACGTTATCGTCGCGGCATCCTGCGCTGCGATCCGGCGGTGGCCGACCTGCAACTCACCGGCTCCTATCCGCTGGACGACCCGGAGCGGATCTTCTCGCTGCTCCAGGACAGCCTGCCGGTGAGCGTCCAGCGCCGCACTCGCTATTGGGTCACGGTGACGCCACGGCGGGTCGCCTAATTATTTTTTCGACGGGCTGGCAGATTTTTCGCGCTCGATTGGCTTAGGGGTAATCCCGCTGCTGACGCGGCCCCTTGACCCTCTCGGAAGTTGCTCATGACGTATCGCCTCCACCCGCTGGCCCGTGCCATTCACGACACCCGCACCTCGGCCTTGCCCCTCGCGCTCGCGGGCAGCCTGCTGCTCGGTTTCAACCTGACGGCGCAGGCCGACAGCACGGTGCAGGCGGCCAGCGCGGTGCGGGCGTTCAGCGTTGCCGCCGGCCCGCTGGACCAGGCGCTCAGCCAGTTCGGTCGGCAGGCGGCGATTCCGCTGTCCGCCGATGCGCGCCTGACCACCGGTAAAACCAGTGCAGGGCTGCAAGGCCAGTTCAGCGTGGAGCAGGGTTTTGCGCGGATCCTCGCCGGCACCGGCCTGAGCGTGGTGCAAAACGCCCAGGGCAACTACCTGCTGGTGCCCGCCGCCGACAGAAGCGACGCCCTGCAACTCGCGCCGACCAGCATCAACGGCCAGACCCTCGGCGTTAACACCGAGTACACCCGGTCCTACACCACTGGCGCGGTGACCATCGGCAAGAGCGAGCGCAGCCTCAAGGAAATCCCGCAGACGATCACGGTGCTCACCGCCCAACGCCTCAAGGACCAGAACATCACCACCCTCAACGACGTCTACAACAACGTCCAGGGCGTGGTCGCCTACGGTGCGTTGAACGGCGACAACCAGCCTTATGCCCGCGGCTTCGAAATCGACAACTTCCAGATCAACAGCATCCCGATTCCGGCCGGCAGCAGCACCGGCATCACCTCGCTGAACTGGACCGACCTGATCGCCTATGAGCGCGTGGAAGTGCTCAAGGGCTCGGCCGGCCTGTTCCAGGGCGCGGGCTCGCCGGGCGGCGCGATCAATCTGGTGCGCAAGCGCGCCGGGGCTGACTTCCAGCTCAACACCACGACCCAGGCCGGCACCTGGGACAACTATCGCCAGGAAGTGGACCTGCAGGGCGCGCTGAACGAAGAAAAGACCGTGCGCGGACGCCTGGCCACCGCCTATGGCTCGCGCCACTACTTCTACGACGAGGGCAAGAGCGAGCGGGCGTCGACCTACGGCGTGATCGAGTTCGACCTGACGCCCGACACCTTGCTCAGCGTCGGCTTCAACTACCAGAATGCCAACAACCACGCGACCATGGACTGGGGCCTGCCGAGCTACAGCAACGGCGCGAAGATCGACTTCAAGCGCTCCACCAACCTCAGCTCGCCGTCGGACTACAACGACGTCGAATCGACGCAGTTCTTCATCGAAGCCAAACATCAGATCAACGACGACTGGAAGGTCACCCTCGCCAGCAACTACACACGTCTCAACCTCGACGCGCTGTACAGCAACACCGGTGGCCTGATCGATCCGGCGGACAACTCCGGCGCCTACAACTGGGCCGAAGGGCGGGGCGAAAACAACTACCAGTACAACACCGACCTGTTTATCACCGGCAACTTCGACCTGATGGGCCGGCGCAGCGAAGTCATCCTGGGGAGCAACGTCTCCCACAGCAAACGGGTCGCGGCGCGCTACGACGTGACCTGGTACGACGGCGCCTTCGACTTCATTCCCGACATCACCCAGTTCCAACCGCCGAAATACGACACCACCGACAAATACCGCACCACCACCGCGACCCTCGATCAGCAGGGGGTGTACGGCTCGTTGCGGGTCAACGTGATCGACCCGCTGGACGTCATCGTCGGCGCCCGTGTGAGTTGGTGGGACTACGCCCAGGACCAGTTCAACGAACTCAATGGCCGCCACACCCTCACAGGTCAGCAGACCAACGCCAAAGTGGTGCCGTTCTATGGCCTGGTCTACGCGCTGACGCCTGAATGGTCGGCGTACACCAGCTACTCGGAAATCTTCACCCCGCAGCTCAGCTACGAAACCGCGGCCGGCAACCCGCTGGCGCCGCGCTCCGGCGAAAGCTACGAGCTGGGCCTCAAGGGCGAGTTGTATGACGGCGCGCTGAACACCGCCTTCGCCATCTTCCGCACCAACTACTCCGGCCGCGCCCAGACCGACCAGACCCAACCCGCCACCTGCCGTTGTTACGTCGCGGGCGGCAAAGTGCGTTCGGAAGGCTTCGAAGCGGAAATGTCGGGCAAGGTCCTGCCCGGCCTGGAACTGAGCGCCGGCTACACCTATAACCGCAGCAAATACGTGCGTAACCCTGACAACGTCGCGCTGGAAGGCACCGCCTTCCTGAGTGCCATGCCGGAACACATGCTGCGCCTGTGGGCCAACTACCAGTTGCAGGGCGACCTGTCGAAGTGGCAGATCGGCGCGGGCGGCAACATCCAGAGCGGCGTGTATGGCCGTTATATCGACAGCATCCCGGGCAAGGGCGTGAAGAACGAGACAGGTGGCTATGCCATCTACAACGCCCGGGTCGGCTATGACCTGAGCCAGAACGTCAACCTGTCGTTGAACCTGGAAAACCTCTTCGACCGCACCTACTACTCGCAGACCGGCACCGTCGAAAACAGCACCTACTTCGGCAACCCGCGCAACCTGATGTTCACCGTGCGCACGCGGTTCTGAGGTAACCCGGTCGGCATGCTTGTCAGATATCAGCCTGACTGCATGCCATCGACGCTCTTCAACATCGACGCCACCAGCGCCTGGCTCATTTCCAGCGACTGCTGGGTGGCCCAGACCAGGTCGCCGAATTGCTTGTCGACCAGTTCGCTGAGCTGGAGATTGGTTTCGGCGGCCGAGGTCAGTGATGCCGACAGATGCGCCAGCGCGTCGCGGAAGTCGGCGCCCGCGCAGACGGCGAAGAGCGGTGGGTGGCCGGCGGGGGAGCCGAATGGGGTGTGGATGGTGCAGAGGGCGGAGGTTTGGGGCGGATCGGGAACAAGCTTTTCCAGTCAGGAAACCGAGTAATGGCGACCAGACGCATGCCGAAAGTTTTCCAGCGCTCTCAAGATCGAGCGCCGCCCGCGCGGCGCTCGATCTTGAGAGCGCTGGAAAACTTCCGACATGCGCATGGTGGCCACTACTCGGTTTTTTGACTGGCACCTTCCAGCCACCAAATGACCGCGAGATGTGTAGATACCCATACAGCGATGAGGCCCGACCGAAACGACGCTGTCGCCTGGCCCGGCGCCATCGCCGGCAAGACCGGCTCCCACAGGCGATGTGCCGCGCAAGCGGACCATCCCGCTCACGCCCGCGTCAGCCGAATGATCTGCCGCGCACACCAGGCGCCGGTGAGGATGACGCCGAACAGGCGCAGGGTCTGCATCGCCAAAACCATGCCGACGTCGGCATGGGTTTCCACCGCGATAATGGCCATGGCGTCCAGCCCGCCGGGGCTCGTAGCCAGGTACATCGACAGGAAGTCGCTACCCACCGCCTTGGCCAGCAGCCAGGCACCCGCGGCGCACAGCAGGATCAGCGCCACCGCGCCGGCGATCATGGTCGGCAGGCGCTTCCACACGTAGCGCACGGTCTGGCGATCAAAGCGCAGGCCGATGTAGCAACCGATGGCGCCGTAGGCGAACGCCAGCACGCCGCTCGGCAGGGTGATCGTCAGTACACCGCCAAGCTGCAGCGCGGCGCCCAGCAGCAGCGGCATCAGCAACGCCCCCGCCGGCATCTTCGACCCCGCAGCCACCCCAAGCAGGATGACCGCGAGGCTGAGCAGCAGGTCGCCCCACTGGCTGGCGTCGACCACGTCCGGTGCGCTGGCGGCGGCGCCGGTGACTTCGTCGGCACCCAGCAGATGGCTGACCAGCGAGCCGATCATCACCACGCATACCACCCGCACGTATTGCATGGTCGCCACGACCCGGGCGTCGGCACCGTTGTCCTCGGCCATCGACACCATCGCCGACGCCGCGCCCGGCGCGGTGCCCCAGGCTGCGGTGCTGCCAGGGATGCCGCCAAAGCGCACGGTGCCGAGCCCGACCAGTGCGCTGAGCGCCACCGTCAGGAAGGTCGCGAACAGCATGACCTGCCACGACTGGCCGAGGGCGGCCAGAACCGACCAGCTCACCGAATGGGCCACCAGCAGGCCGACGCAGCCCTGGCCGAAGCGAAACACCTGGCGGTGCAGTTGCAGGCGCGCACCGGAGACGGCGAAGACAATCGCCACCAGCATGGGGCCGAGAAACAGACCGGCCGGCACCGAGAGCGCGTGCAGCGACTGGCCGGCAGCGCCCGCGCAGATGACAAGCGCGAGCCATTGAAGGACAGGGAAACGGTAAGGGCGAACAGCGAGAGGGGTTTGCAACGTCTGAATCCTCCGAGACAGAGGGGCCGCGCGAAGGAACGTGCGGCTGGCGGAGAAAATTATCGACGCCACGATTCATCAAGTCTATTTTCTACTTTTGATGAATCCATAACTGAAATTCATGAATCATGGACCTACGCGATCTCACTTACTTTGAAACCATCGCCGACTTGGGCCATCTCGGCCGGGCCGCGGAAAAGCTCAACCGCAGCCAGCCGGCGCTGAGCAAGAGCATCCAGCGCCTGGAAGAGTCCCTCGGCACCAAGCTGTTCCAGCGCGATGGCCGGCGAATCAAGCTGACGGACGTTGGCGAACTGCTGCTGGCCCGTGGCCGGGAGCTGCAACGCAGCATCGCCGAGACCGAGCGCGAGGTCCGCGATTTTGCCAGCGGCCTGGTGGGCACCCTGCGCCTGGGCTGCGCCGCGAGCATGGCCGAGCACCTGCTGCCGCAACTCACCGCCTCGTTGCTGGAGCGTGCGCCGGAGCTGACCCTGACCCTGTCCATCGCCCAGGACGATGTGCTCAAGGCGTCACTGCGGGCCGGGCAACTGGACGCGATCATCCGCCCGCTGATCGTCAATGATCCGGACTTCGAGACCTGGCCCATTCTCGAAGACGAGGCGGTGGTGGTGGCCAGCGTCGATCACCCGGTGTTCTCCGGCCCGATCACCCTCAAGGACCTGTGCCAGTACCGTTGGGTACTGGCCGGGCCGACGGTGACCGCGCGGCGCTGGATCGACAACGCCTTCACCTCCAACCAGCTACCGCCGCCGGTGGTGCAGGTGGAGACCAATTCCATTTCGCTGCTGCCGCGCCTGATCGCCCAGACCCGGCTGCTCAGCTTCGCCGCGCGAGAAACCCTGGAGCATGGCCACGGCACCGCCTGGCTGCGGGAAGTGCCGCTGGCGCAAACCACCATGCGCCGCACCGTGGCGGTCTCGGTGCGGGCCGGGGCTTACCTGCCGCCCGCCGCCGAGGCGATGGTGGCGCTGCTCAAGGAAAACGGGCGCAGGTTTTTTCGCGGAGAGTGAACGGCCTCAGTACTTCCAGTTCACCGCCAGCTCCAGGCTCCGCGGTTCACCCAGGTAGTACTGGGTGTTGCTCTGGTGGATGAAGCGGGCGTAGACCTCGTCGGTGAGGTTGCGCACGCGGGCGCTGACTTGGGTGTGTTGGTCCAGGTCGTGGCTGACGAACAGTCCGTACACCGTATAGGACGGCACCCACATCGTGTTCGCGGTGTTGGCGTACACCGACGACACGTAGCGCGCATCCGCGCCGGTCTGCCAGCCCGGCGCGACGTCCCAGGTCAGCCACAGGTTCGCCACGCGGTCGGGGATGTTGACCGGGTTCTTGCCTTTGCGCGAATACAGCACGCCGCCGATGGTTTCGTTGAATTCGTCGTACTCGGCCCGCACCCAGGCGAAGTTGCCCGCCGCCAGCAAGGTCGGGGTGACCTTGAACGACGCTGCCAGTTCGAGGCCGGTGGAGGTCTGTTGGCCCGCCTGATCGGTGGTGTTGGGCACGGTGGACGAGGGCACCGAAATGTTCTTGCGCACGATGCGATACGCCGCCGCCGTAGCGCTGCCGCGACCGTCGGCAAAGTCGAACTTGCTGCCCACTTCGACCTGCCGGCCAGTGCTCAGGTCAAGGTCGCCGACCTGGGCGATGGAGGCGCCGGTCAGGCTGCCGCCCGGTGGTTCGGCGGAGGTGCTGTATTGGCTGTAGAGGCTGATGTCTTCGTTGATGTCGTAAACCAGGCCGAGGCGGCCGGTCACGGCATCCCAGCGGCGGTCGAGATTGGTCCGGGCCACATGGTCCACCACCTCGAAGTCGATATGGTCGTAGCGCAGCGCGGTGACCAGGGCGAGGCGGTCGGTCAGGCGCGTGCGGTTCTCGACGAAGGCTGACGAGGTGTCGGTCCCGGTGCTGCGGCCCTTGCTGCGCGGAGCGTCCATGCCGGGGATGTCGAGGAAGTGGTCGGGGTCGAAGTTGCCCGGCGTCACCGTGTCGAAGGCGCCCTTGGACAGCGGGTAGTTGGTCTGCTGGTTGCGGTTGTAGTCGAGGCCGAAGGCCCAGTCGCTGGTCAGACCGAACAGTTCGCTGGCGTGGGTCAGCTCGATACGGTCGCCGTTGACTTCCTGGTCGTGGCGCTGGCGGTAGCCGCCGGAACGCAGGATCTGGCGGTTGTCGTCGCTGTAGCGGTAGGTCTCCAGGTTGCGGTAATCGCGCTGGCCGTTGTAGTGGTAGAAGGTGTTGCGCAGTTGGGTGGTGTCGTTGAAGCGGTAGTCGGTGATCGAGCGCAGCCAGCGGGTGCGCTGCTCGTAGCGACCGTCCTCGACGTTGTAGTTGGCGAAGCGGTCGTGCTTGTCGATATGCAGCGTGCCGCCGAGTGGCCGCAGCACCGGCGCGCCCCAGTACGGGCTGTCTTCTTGTTCTTCCAGGTACTCGATCGCCAGGGTGTGGGAGAGCTGGTCGTTGATGTCGCTGAGCAGCGAGAAGGCCAGGTTGCCGGCACCGTTTTCCTGGCGGTCGATGTAGCCGTTGCTGGCGGTCCGGCTGTAGTCCAGGCGCGCGTAGTGGCGTGGTCCGTCGCCGTCGTTCAGCGCCTTGTTGACGCCGATGGCGGTTTCCCAGGTGTCGTAGCGGCCGTAGCTGACGCGGCCTTCGAAACTGTCTTCATCGCGGCTGGCCAGGCGGGTGATGAAGTTCAGGCTGCCGCCCACCGCGCCGCTGCCGTTGAGGAAGGACGACGGGCCGCCCAGCAGCTCGACGCGGTCGTAGATCCAGGCCCCGACCGGTCTGCCGGCGGCGCCGTATTGCAGGTTGATGCCGTTGAACAACTGGCCGATCTGCGCGCCGTTGAAGCCCCGATAGGAGACGAATCCGCCCCAGCCGGGCGGCGCCGAGGCGTTGACGCCGGGCAGCGCGTTGGCGGCGTCCTGGAAGTTGCGCGCGCCGATGCGTTCCAGGGTCTTGCGGTCGGCGACGCTGACCGACGCGGGATTCTCGCGGGCGCTCAGGTTCAGGCGCGAGCCGCTGGCGATGGGCGTATCCAGGTCGAGGCGGGTGCCTTCGCGAGGTTCGTCGGCGTCGGCGGTGATGGTGCTGGCGGGCAGGGTCAGGCTGTCGCCCTGCGCCCACGCGCAGGTTGCGCTGCTGATCAGCAGCGCCAAGGTGGTCAGGCGAAACATAGGGTGCTTCCTGGCTTGTCTTCGATAGGCCGCGGCGGGCGGGCACAGGGCGGCCCGCCGTACGCGGCGATGTCAGTGCGAAGTCAGCAGGGCGGGGGAGGCGCGAGGGTTTATCAGCGGCCAGCGATAACGCGGTGAACGGGAAATATCCAGCACCGGCAGCGGCCGGACCGCTTCACCGGCCAGCAGCCCGAGCAGGCCGAAGAACGCGGCGAGGATGATCGCGCTGAACAGGCTGGTCACGGCGCAGCCGGTGTCGCCGGTCATGCTCATGGGCAAGCCGCCGGCATCATCGAGGTTGGTGTGCACGCCGTGGTCATTGCTGACCGAACAGAACGCGCCATCGAGGCCACTGAGCTGCAACCCGGCCATCTGCCCGTGGCCGATCGCGCACAGCACGGAGCTGAGCAGCACGCTGAAATACAGCGCCCAGGCGATAAGCGATTTGTGGGGACGGGCCAGGGTCATTGCGGCGGTGGCGCTCAGGGCAGGAAATGAAGGGCGCGGCAATCATACCGATTTTGCGTTATCTGAACAGAGGGTCAGCGCACAAGGCCCGCCTCCCGCCACTCCTTCGGTGACACCCCGTAGAACTCGCGAAACACACGGCTGAAATGCGACAGGTCGTTGAAGCCCCAACTGAAGGCCAGTTCGGAGATGCGTGCACCGGCATTGAGCGGGTGAGTCAGTTCGGCACCGCAGCGCTCCAGGCGCCGCCGCAGCACATAGCGCATCAGCGAGCTGCCCTCGCGTTCGAACAACTTGCCGATGTAGCGGCTCGACAGGCCATTGGCCTGGGCGACCTGCTGGGCGTTGAGGCCGGGGTCGCGCAGGTGGTCGTTGATGTACAGCTTGATCCGCGTCAGGGTCAGCGCCTGCGAGCGCGAGTGCTCCGGGTCCATGACCTGCAGGTTGCCCAGGGTCAGGGCAATCAGGTGGGTGGCCGACTCCGACAGCCGCGCCATTTCGGTAGGGGTGAACTGGCCGATCTGGGTCGACAGGGTTTCCAGGAAGGCGCGCAGCACCCGGCCCATGGGCGTGTCCAGCGACACCCGGGTGGCGGTGCGCGATTCCATGTCCACCACCATCTGGTTGAGGCTCGCTCGCGGCACGCTGATGATGATCTGCCGCCAGTCGCTGTCGAACGTCAGGTGGTGGGGGCGGGTGGCGTCGTAGATGGAAAATTCGCCGGGGCCGATCCGCGCGCGGCTGCCGCCTTGCTCCAGGCATTCGTGGCCTTCGAGCATGAGCACGGCGAAGTATTTGTCCTCGTCGCGGCAGCGCGGTTGCAGGTGGCGACGGTTGACCGCCTGCGCGGCGGCGCCGACGTCGCTGACCCGCAGCAGCTCGCACTTCTGCGAGCGCACCTTGCCGTAGAAGGCTGGATTGGGCAGGGCGCCGATTTCCACGTCGGCGAACAGCCGCAGGATCATCTCGCGCCAGTAGTCCACCCGGTCGTTGAAGCTGTTGCTCAGTGTCGCCAGCTCGATGCTGTCGCTCGCCCAGTTGGCGGGCGACGGAATGCCCGCGCAGAAATCGTTGACCATCGTCGACGCACCCCTGTTATCGAATTTGTTCTCAGGATGAATCCTCAGCCCGCCGCGGTCCGGTCCTCGGTGGCGCTCATCGCGACGAACCGCCGCGAAGGAGCTGCAGGTTCATTCATACACCCGCAAACCCCCTCCCGCCAGCGCATCGGACGCAAGGGCCGACCAAGCACAGTTTTTGTTCCGTTTCAGCCAAGAACCACGGCGCCCGGGCTCTCATCCTTGAGTCACCGGCGGCGGGGAGGTTCGCCGGACCTGTCTCCGTGCAGGAATCTGGCCAGGACAGCCGGTCATTCGAATGCCCCAAAGAGGGCCCCTGACTCAAGGCAAACAACATGAAAAGAACAAGCCTTTCGTTTTGCGAACTGAAACACTCCGTGATCTGTGGCCTGGTGCTGATTGGCGTGTCGTTTTCCAGCATGGCGGTGGAGGTGGCGCCCGGCGACTACGAGCAGTACCCGGCAGGCGCCACCATCGGCGCGATCTACTACCAGCACGCGACCACCGACGCCTTGCGCGCCGACGGCCATTCGGCCAGCTCCGACTTCAACCTCACCTCCGATATCGGCATCCTGCGTTTGCTTCACGTCGTTCAGGTCAACGACAAGGTCACCATCGATCCGCAATTCCTGTTGCCCTTCGGCCATGTCGCCGGCAGTGCCGACGCCTCGGCGCTGGGCAGCACCAGCGGCGTCGGCGACCTGATCCTCACCGCGCCGATCAAGCTGCTGCTCAACAGCGCCCGCGACACCCTCAGCGCCAACGCCTACCTCTACGTGCCCAGCGGCAGCTACGACAAAAACGACGCGCTCAACCTCGGCGAGAACCGCTGGAAGGTGGATTTCCAGGGCGCCTACATCAAGCACTTCGGCGACAAGTGGGCGCTGGACGTGATCGGCGATGCCATCTGGTACGGCGACAACGACGCCTACGGCCCGACCTCCGCGACCCTCAAGCAGAAAGTCTCCTACGCCGCGCAACTGATGGGCCGCTACATGCCCGACCCGGCCACCGCGCTGGCGGTGGGCGTCGGCCAGCTCTGGGGCGGCGAAACCCGCGTCGATGACGTTGACCAGGACAACCGCCAGCGCACCACCAACCTGCGCTTCACCGCGACCCGCTTCTTCACCCCCAAGGACCAGTTGCAACTGCAACTGGGCCGCGACCTCGTGGTGGAAAACGGGCCGCGCGAAGACTTCCGCCTGAACCTGCGCTACGCCCACATCTTCTAGGGCGCCCGATTTCCGCTGCCACACACCGACAACTAGAAATGAGGTCAGCCTGATGGAATCCGCAATCGACAAGCACCTGATGTGTCCGCGCCTGCGCCCGCGCCGCATCGACGATGACTACACCCCCCCGTTCCCGGCCTGGGTCGGCCGGGCCGACGCCGAGGTCAGCCAATACGTGATGGCCTACCTTGGCGTGCAGGGCAAGGGCGAAAGCCAGTTGGGCGCGGTCTGCGCCGCGCTGCGCCAGATCGTCCAGCACTTCGGCCTGGACAACGCCCCGCGGCACTACGACATGGCCCACTACGTCGATGCCGCCGGCTACGACAACATGATCGCCATCGCCTATTGGGACGACCCGGCGACCTTCCAGCGCTGGGAGACGGACGAGCGCGTCGCCGGCTGGTGGAACGCTGCGCAGCGCGAGCAGGACGGCCTGGGCTACTTCCGCGAAATCGCCAGCCCCGGCGTCGAACGCTTCGAAACCCTGTATGCCATGCCCGTCGGCATGGAGGGCGTGGGCCTGGCGATGGGCACCCGCAGCGGCGAAATCCAGGAGCACGGCTACTGGGGCTCGATGCGCGACCGCGTGCCGCTGTCGCAGACCGACGCCATGCAGCCCAGCGGTGACCTCCAGGCCAGCCGCGCACCGGCGCGGGTCAAGGTCGGCGGGCATGAAAACCTGGTGATCATCCGCTCCGGCCAGGACTGGAGCGAAACCGTGGAGGAGGAACGCGGCCTCTACCTTGGCGAGATGGAGCCGGTGCTGCGCGCCGGCATGGACTTCCTGCGTGACGAAGGTTTGCCGGTGGGCTGCTACAGCAACCGCTACATGCAGCACATCGACGCCCGTGGCCAGCGCGAGGAAAAGAGTTTTTCCGTCAGCCATTGGCGCTCCATGTCGCACCTGGAGCGCTGGTCCGAATCGCACCCGACCCATATCGAGATTTTCGGCACTTTCATGCGCATGGTTCAGCGCCTGCAGGGCGAGCTGAAGTGGAAGGGCTATCACGAAGTGAGCGTGCTGCGCGCCGCCGACCAGCACTACGAATACATCAACTGCCACCCTGGCACCGGCCTGTTGCGCGGCGTCTGAGCGCATCGAAGGAGAACCGCATGAACAAGCACAACAGCGCCGTGGCAGCGTCCGCGGCTGATCGCGCCTTTGCCCTGAAGCAGGCCCTGGAAGAACAGGGCCTGTTGCCCGAAAGCTACGTCGAGCAATTCACCGAGGTGATGGAAAACGATTTCGACCCGGCCAACGGCGCCCGCGTGGTGGCTCGCGCCTGGGTCGATCCGGCCTACCGCGAGCTGCTGCTGCGCGACGGCACCGCCGCCTGCGCGCAGTTCGGCTACACCGGGGTGCAGGGCGAGTACATCGTCGCCCTGGAAAATACCCCGACGCTGCAGAACGTCATCGTCTGCACCCTCTGTTCGTGCACCGCCTGGCCGGTGCTCGGGCTGCCGCCGGACTGGTACAAGAGCTTCGAATACCGCGCCCGGGTAGTGCGCGAGTCGCGCAGCGTGCTGCGGGAAATGGGCCTGGACCTACCGCACGAAGTGGCGATCCGGGTCTGGGACACCAGCGCCGAAACCCGCTACATGGTCCTGCCGTTTCGCCCCGAAGGCACCGAAGGCTGGAGCGAAGAACAGCTCGCCCGCCTGGTGACCAAGGACGTGCTGATCGGCATCGCCCGGCCCGAGGTCGGTGTGCTGGCCGACCACGGCAAGGGAGGGCAGTGAAATGGACGGCATTCATGACCTGGGCGGCGTGCAGGGCTTCGGCCCGGTGGCGCACACCGCCAATTCACTGAGCTACAAGCCGGTGTTCCACGAAGACTGGGAGCACCTCGGCTACAGCCTGCTGTTCCTCGGCGCCGGTGAGCTGGGGCTGTTCAATGTCGATGAACTGCGCCATGCCATCGAGCGCATGGAGCCGCGGCAGTACCTGACGTCCAGCTACTACGACCGGATCGTGGTCGGCACCGCCTCGCTGTTCGTCGAGAAGGGCGCGTTGCAGCAGCAGCGCCTGGAGCAACTGGCGGGCGGCCGTTACCCGTTGGCCCTGCCGCTCGGGCCGGGACGCGAAGCGCAGCCGCCGCGCGAGCCTTTCGAGGTGGGCGACGAGGTGCGGGTGCGCGACGAATTCGTCAGCGGCCATATCCGCATGCCCGGTTATGTGCGCGGCAAACGCGGCGTGGTGCTGCACCGCACCACCCACGCCTGGCCGTTCCCGGATGCGGTGGGCCACGGCCAGCCGAGCCCGAACGAGCCGACCTACCACGTTCTGTTCACCACCCGGGAGCTGTGGGGCGATGCCGCCGATGACGGCACGGTGGTGGTCGATCTGTTCGGCGGCTACCTGCTCCAGGCCTGACGGACAGTTTTGGTGTGGCGAGTCCCCGCATGGACGTTCAGCCCCTCGCCGCACCGTTTTTCTTCTTTTCAGCGAGATACCCGCATGGCCATTCGCAGACCCGATCCGACCGAACTCGATGAGATTGCCGCCGACTTCGGCATCACCCTCACGCCCGCGCAACTGGCGGGCTATCACGCCGCGTTGCAGGCCAACTTCGACGCCTACGACCAGCTCGAGGCGTTGCCTGACTATCTTCCCGCGGTGCGTTATCCGCGCCAGGACGTTCATCAACCCGCGGCCGCCGATAACCCGCTGGGGGCCTGGCAATGCAAGGCGCTGATCCGCGGCCAGGGCGCCGGGCCGCTGGCCGGCAAGCGGGTGGCGATCAAGGACAACATTGCCGTGGCCGGCCTGCCGATGCTCAACGGCACTTTCACCCTCGACGGCTACACGCCGGAAGTGGATGCCACGGTGGTCACCCGCCTGCTCGACGCCGGGGCTACCATCGCCGGCAAGGCGGTCTGCGAAGCGCTGTGCTTCTCAGGCGGCTCGCACACCTCGGCCAGCGGCCCGGTGCACAACCCGCGCCGCCATGGCTACTCGGCGGGCGGCTCGTCTTCCGGCTCCGCTGCGCTGGTGGCGGCGGGTGAAGTCGAGATGGCAGTGGGCAGCGACCAGGGCGGTTCGGTGCGGATTCCCGCGGCGTACTGCGGCGTCTGCGGCATGAAACCGACCCACGGCCTGGTGCCCTATACCGGCGCCATGCCGATCGAAAGCACCCTCGACCACCTCGGGCCGATCACCGCCACTGTGCGTGACAACGCGCTGATGCTCGACGTGCTGGCGGGTGTCGATGGCCTGGACCCGCGGCAGGCGCTCGTCGGCGCTACCGGTGGCTATGTCGAGGCGCTGAGCCTTGGTGTGGCGGGCCTGCGTATCGGCGTACTGCGCGAAGGCTTTGGCCAGGCCAATTCCGAGGCGGTGGTGGACGAGGCGGTGCGGGAGGCGGCGCAGGTGTTGCGTCGGCTGGGCGCCAGCGTTGCGGAGGTGTCGTTGCCGATGCATGCGCAGGGGCCGGCGATCTGGCTGGCGATCGCCGCCGAGGGCGCCACGCAGCAAATGATGAAAGGCAACAGCCATGGCTTCAACTGGCGCGGGCTGTACCTCAACGGCATGATCGGGCACCACGCCAGTTGGCGCGAGCGCGCCGACGAATTACCGGACACGGTGAAAACCACGATGATTCTCGGCGAATACATCAACCGGCAGTACCAGGGCCGCTTGTACGGCAAGGCGCAGAACCTGGCGCGTGCGCTGCGCGCGGCCTATGACGAACTGTTCGAGGATTTCGACCTGCTGCTGATGCCGACACTGCCCCTGCGCGCCACGCCACTGCCGGGGCCGGACGCCGGGCTGGAAGATACGCTGGGGCGGGCGTTCGAGATGCTGGGCAACACCTGCGGCTTCGATGCCACCGGGCACCCGGCGATATCGATTCCGTGCGGCGAAAGTGACGGCTTGCCCATCGGCCTGCAACTGGTGGGACGGTACTTTGGCGAGCGGGAGATCTATCGGGCGGCTTATGCGTTTGAGCAGGGCCTCGGCTTGGGTGAGTAGCTGGGTTTGAGGGCTTCATCGCCGGCAAGCCGGGTCCCACAGGTCCGGTGGGAGATGGCTTGCCAGCGATGAGGCCCTCAAATATCACAACAGACTCAACGGATACTCCACGATCACCCGGGTCTCATCCAGATCCGATTCGAACTGCGTCGCCCGGGTCGTCGCCTGGCGCACACGCAGCGACAGGTCCTTCAGCGACCCGCTCTGCACCACGTATTTCACCTCGATATCCCGCTCCCAGCGCTTCTGGTCTGTCAGCGGGTTGCCGTTGGCGTCGCGGCGCATGTAGGTGGTGTTGGCATTCGAGTAGTCGGCGTCGGTGCCCTTGCCATAACGGGTCATGAAGCTCAGGCCCGGTACGCCATACGACGCCATGTCGAGGTCGTAGCGCAGCATCCACGAACGCTCCCCAGGCGAGTTGAAGTCGCTGTACTGGATCGAGTTGTCGAGGTAGATGGAGTCCGACTGGCGCAGGTAGTCGAAGTCGTCATCGCCGTTGTTGCGCTGGTGGGTCAGTGCGACGGTGTGGGCGCCGAAGCGCAGGCCCAGCTTGCCGCTCCAGATGTCGTTGGTGAACTCGCCGAGCAGTTGCTTGCCTTCGTCCACCGCGCGGTAGTAGTTGAAGCCCGCCAGCAACGTGAAGTCGTTGCTGAGCGGATAGCTGACGGAGGTGCCGAGGTAGTGCTGGTTCCAGGCGTCTTTCAGGCGGCTGGTGTACAGACTGACGCTGGCGTGCTCGGTCAGTTGGTAGTCGCCACCGACGTAGCCGACCCACGGCGCGTTGACCGGCCCACCATAGAAGGTCACGAAGTTGTCACGCAGGTTGCTCGACACCGGCTGGCTCATGGCGTGCAGCCGGCCGCCCTGCAGGGTCAGGCCGTCGAGGCTGGTGTTGGCCAGCGTCACCCCGCGGAAGGATTCCGGCAGCAGGCGCGAGTCGCCGTAGGACACCACGGGCGTGGTCGGGAACACGTCGCCGACCTTGATTATCGTGTCGAACGCCCGGGCTTTCAGCGCGCCGCCGACCTTGCTGTAGTCGTCCCGGGCATTGCCGTCGCTATCCACTGGCAGCACGTCGAACGAGCTGCGCGCACCGTTGCGGCCGCCGCCGGTATCGAGTTTCAGGCCGAGCATGGCGAAGGCATCGACGCCGACGCCCACGGTGCCCTGGGTGAAGCCCGATTCGAAACGGGCAATGATCGCGTGCGCCCACGCCTCGGAATAGCCGGCGCCGCCGGGGGCCTGCGCGCCGTTGCGGTCGTCGCGGTTGAAGTAGAAGTTGCGGTTCAGCAGCGTCAACTGGCTGCCTTCGACAAAGCCTTGCGGTTCGTCGGTTTGCGCGGCACCGACCACGCTGCTGAAACCCGCGGCGGCCGTAAAGGCCGCCAGGGAAAACCGGGTACGTCTGTTCATGATTGCTCCGTAGTCCTGGCAGTTTTTATTGTTGGGATGGCACGGTCGGTTGTTATTGATCGAGTGACCGCGCGGCATCATGGCCGGGGGAAACTAACGGGGAGGTGAGGGGGGTATTACGATTCTGAAAGGTGGGTGATTCCGCGTGCGGCCGGCAGGGGGATCGCCATGCAAATTGTCGAAGCGCGGCTAACATCACTTGGCCAGCGCTCACTGGCCCCATAAAAAGCACGCCTGATCAGGGAGGATCGTCCATGAGCCTGTTACTCGGCCCGATAGTGCATTTCCAAGGCATTCACGCCGGAAAATACTGCGTTTCGGCGCTTCTGGTCGTCGACAAGGGCGACCCGGTCCCGGTCCCGAAATTGGCGAACTGCACTCAGGTCGATGTGCTCTGCATCGCCTCGATACCCTTCGACAAGCCGACCAAGGATGTCTGGCGTATCCAGGTCACCGCGACGCAGGGCAATGCCCCGCTGCAGTGCACCCTTGAGGCCAGCGGCGGTAGCGCAAGCTTTTTCGTGCCCCGCAAGGGCGAGTCACCGCGCATCGCCTACGGGTCGTGCAATGGATTCTCCGCGGACAAGTACCGCAAGAAGGTCATCGACCGCCCGAACGAGCGTTGGCTCGATATGCACACGCGGCACCAGATTCCGGAGAAGGAATTCCACCTGCTGGTGATGGGCGGGGATCAGGTCTACACCGACTCGTTGATGGTGCTGGACGGCCCGATGAAGGAGTGGTCCGACCTTGGGCACAAGGCGCAGGTCAAAGCGCCCTGGAACAAGAGACTCGAAGCCCAGGTGGACAAGTTCCTGGCGGATTTGTACGTGTCGCGATGGAGTCAGGAGGGCATCAGGCAGATCCTCCATTCGATCCCCTACATCGCCATGTGGGATGACCATGACATCACTGATGGCTGGGGCTCTCATCCCCAGGACCTGCACGAGAGTCCGGTCTATCAGAATCTTTTCAGGCTGGCGTCCCGGTATTACCGCCTTTTTCAGCAGCATCTGGGGAGTGGCGCAAATCACCCCGGCGCGTTGCCGATCATCCCTGGCAAGCCAGCGCCTGCCCAGGGCTTCAGCCTGGTGTATGGCGGCCTCGGCGAACTGGCGATCCTGGTGCCGGACCTGCGCAGCGAACGGCATCCCGACTTGCACAGCAGCACCGGCTTCCAGCCCACGCAGATCGCCTCCGAAGCGACTTGGGATTCCATCTTCGCCTGGCTCGACGGGCTGGCGAAGAACCGGCCCAGGCATTTGCTGGTGTGCACCAGCCTGCCGGTGGCCTACCTCGATCTGAATGCCGCCGAAGTGGCCCTGAATGCTTTGCCGGGAACCTGGGAACTGGAAGACGACCTGCGAGACCACTGGCGCAGCAAACCTCACCGCGATGAGCGACAGCGGCTGATCAAGCGCCTGCTCAACTTCTCCGCGCTGGGCACCCGGGTCACGATTATTTCCGGCGATGTGCACGTCGCCGCGGCTGCGGTGATCGAATCCAGCCTGCCACAGCACGGCAACGGTGCCGGGGTGATTTTCCAGTTGGTCTCGACCGGCATCGTCCATACACCGCCGCCGGCAGTGGCGGTGTACTTCATGGAAAAATTCGGCGCTGGCCAGGAAACCATCGAATACGGCGTCAGCGCCCGGATGCTGCCGATCGGCTTCAAGGGGCATTACCTGGTGCCGGAACGCAACTGGCTAAGCCTGATCCCGGACTCGAAGCACCGTATCTGGGCCAACTGGCATGTCGAGGGGCATGAACACCTGTTGACCCAGGTGATCGATCCGGTAGGCCCTTGAAAAAATCATTATCGTGACTTGGACCCATCGCCGGGCACTGTGGCAATACGTCTGGCGGGTAACGATTGTAAAAAGTTGAAATAAGAATGATTCGCTATTAATGTGCCCGCGTTCGCCACGCCAACCCGTGGCGTTTTCCTGCTGCGGGGTTTGGCATGTCGCTACATGAAGCGGATTCGATCGTTCCTTTCGAGGTGCTCTATGGCACTCACCACGGCTGGCTGAATGGCTGGCTGCGGCGTTCGGTCGGGTGTTCGCAGCAGGCGGCGGACCTCGCCCAGGACACCTTCGTGCGCCTGTTGGTGCGCGGTCAGCCGGTCAGTGACCGGGCGCCGCGGGCCTTGCTGGCGCGTATCGCCCGCGGGCTGGTGATCGACCACTGGCGCCGCGACGCGCTGGAACGCGCGTATCTCGAAGCCCTGGCGCAGTTGCCGGAAGCCAGCCATCCCGCGCCGGACGTGCGCCATGAAGCCTTGCAATGCCTTGAGCGCATCGCCCGTCTGCTGGATGGCCTGAAGCCTGTGGTGCGCGAGGCCTTTCTGCTGTACCAGCTCGGCGGCCTGACCCACGACCAGGTTGCGCGGCAACTGGGCGTCTCCAGCCGCACGGTCGAGCGCCATGTCGCCAGCGCCCTGTGGCACTGCTATCAGGTGTGCTTCGAGGACGCGTCATGAGCGCGTCCGGTCAGCCAGTTCCGCAAGCCATCGTGCACAAGGCCATCGAGTGGCAGATGCGCCTGCGCGGCAATGCCGGCAATACTGAATTGAACGAGCAGTTGCAGGACTGGCTGCGCCGCGATCCCCGGCACCAACTGGCCTGGCAACGCCTGCAGCAGATGGCCGGGCTGTTCCAGGCCAGCCAGTTGCCCGACGCCGGGCAGACCATCCCGCTGCTGCGCCGCGCCGAAGCCGACGTCGGCCGTCGCCGCACGTTGAAGCTGCTTGGCCTGCTGGTCGGCGGTACGGCGCTGGTGGCGGTCAGTTCGCCTCCGGGCTGGCGCGCCGACTACGCGACCTTCACGGGCGAGCGTCGCCGGGTCGGCCTGGGCAACGGCGCCGAGGTCCTGCTCAACACCGACAGTTCGGCCGACGTGCAGGGCGGCGAACTGCTGCTGCGTTCCGGCGAGGTGCTGGTGGAAGGTGCGCACTGGCGCGCACGTTGCCGCTTTGCCCAGTGCACCGGGCAGGAGGCGCGGGTGCTGTTGCGCGAGCGCGACGGCTACAGCGAGATCCGCGTCGACCGTGGCGAGGTCCAGGTCTCCGCCGCCGCCGGGCAACGCCTGTTGCGCGCGGGCGAGGGGCTAGGCGTCTCGGCGACCAGCATGACCGCGCTGGACAAGGGCGCCTTCGACCCGTTCGCCTGGACCCGCGGCCTGCTGGTGGTCAGCGACATCCGCCTGGCCGACTTCCTCGCCGAAGCCGGGCGCTATCGCCAGGGTTGGCTGGGCTGTGACGCGGCGGTGGCGGACCTGCGCCTGTCCGGGGTGTTTCGCCTGGACGAGCCAGCGTCGATGCTGGACAACATCACCCATTTGCTGCCGGTGAAGGTGGTCGAACGCACCCGCTGGTGGGTGCGCGTGGTCGCGGTTTAAAAAATCGAAAAATTTCTGTCGGACTTCAAGGACTCGTCCGGTTAGGGAAGATCACTCCCTCATTTGGACTCCGTCATGCGTTCTGCCCGACCCCAGCCATTGCCGTTCCAGCCCCGTCATCTGCCCCGCGCCGTGTGCCTGGCGATCGCCCTGGGCGGCGGCGTCGCCAGCCTGCCCGTGCTGGCGCAAACCGCGGCGCCGGCCACGGTCGCCCCGGCCATCGCGGCCGGTCCGCTGGGCGCGGCGTTGAGTACCTTTGCCGAGCGGGCGGGGATTATCCTGTCGTACTCGCCGCAAGACGTGCGCGGCCTCAACACCGCCGGCCTGGCGCAAGGCGGCTCGCTGGAAGACGGCCTGGCGACCCTGCTCAAAGGCAGCGGCCTGGTCGCCCACAAGACCGCTTCCGGCTATGTGGTGCTGCGCGATGCCGATGCCAGCCTGCAACTGGCGCCCACCAGCATCGAGACCACCGCGCTGCAAAGTGCCTTTGCCCCGGTGCCGGGCTACTTCGCCAGCAATGCCAGCAGCGCCACCAAGAGCGACCGGCCGATCCTCGAAACCGCCCAGAGCATCAGCGTGGTCACCGCCGAGCAGATCGCCGACCGCAAGGTCAACAAGGTCGAGGACGCCGTGGCCTACGCCGCCGGTGTGCGGGTTGGCAGTTCGGGCCTGGACCCGCGTTTCGACAACATCCAGGTGCGCGGCTTCGAGACCACCATTGCCGCCGACTTCCTCGACGGCCTGCGCCAGCCGGGCAGCGGCTGGCTGTCGTTGTATTCCACCGAGGCGTACAACCTTGAGCGCATCGAAGTGCTCAAGGGCCCGGCCTCGGTGCTGTACGGGCAGATCAGCCCCGGCGGCATGGTCAACCGGGTGAGCAAGCGGCCGAGCCTGCTGGCCAAGAACGAGGTGCAGGTGCAGGGTGGCAATTACGGTCACGAGCAAGGCCAGTTCGACATCGGCGGCAAGCTCGACGAGGCGGGCGATGTGCTGTTCCGCACCGTTGGCCTGTACCGCGATTCCGGCTACTCGGTCGAGCAGATGGACAACCAGTCGCGCCTGCTGGCGCCGTCGTTGAGCTGGCAGATCGATCCCGACACCAGCCTGACCCTGCTGGCGCAGTACCAGGAACGCCAGACCGCCGCCTCGCCGATGCTCTATCAGGAGGGCGATCACCTCACCAACTTCTGGCAGGGCGACGAGTACTACGACAAGCTCCACCAGCGGCAGTGGACCTTCGGCTACGAGTTCGAGCACGCCTTCAACGAAACCTTCAGCCTCCAGCAGAACCTGCGCTACGGCGAGGTCGGCACCACCAACCAGTACTTGCAACCCACCGGCTCCAGTGACGGCCACACCCTCGACCGCTATGCGGTGGGGCTCTACGAAGACATGCGCTCGGTGACCACCGACACCCGGCTGGTCAGCCGCTTCGCCACCGGCGACGTGCAGCACACCCTGATCAGCGGCGTGGATTACGCCTGGCTGGACACTTCGCTGCTGTACGCCTGGGGCGCGGCGCCGAGCATCGACCGCTGGGCGCCGGACTATCACCAGCCGGTGACCCGCCCGACCGACGCGCTCGCCGACCAGGACGGCATCGAGCAGCGCAGCGGCCTCTACCTGCAAGACCAGATCGAAGTGGACCGCTGGCGCCTGTCCGCCGGCCTGCGCCGCGATTGGGTGCATGTGCGCCGCGACGACAACCTGACCGGTATCAACAGCAAGACCAGCGACTCGGCCACCACCTGGCAGGCGGGCGTGCTCTACCTGTTCGACAACGGTCTGGCGCCTTACGCCAGCTACGCGCAGTCGTTCCTGCCGGTGACCGGCAACAACGCCAGCGGCCAGCCCTACAAGCCCACCGAAGGCGAGCAGTACGAAATCGGCTTGAAATACCAGCCGCCGGGCAGCAGCACGTTGCTGACCGGGTCGCTCTATCACCTGACCCAGACCAACGTGCAGACCCGCGATCTGCTCAATCCGTTGAACAACGTGCAGACCGGCGAGCAAGTTTCCCGTGGCCTGGAGCTGGAAGCCGTGTCTGACCTCGGCGAGCACCTGCGCATGACCGCCAGCTACAGCTTCAACGACGCCGAAGTCACCCGCGGCAACAACGGCGACCAGGGCAAGGTGCCGAAAAACGTGCCGCGCCATCTCGCGTCGCTGTGGTTGGACTACAAGCTGCCGTTCGGCCTGGGTCTCTCCGGCGGCGTGCGCTACACCGGCAGCACCTACGGCGACCCGAGCAACGAAGTGAAGAACGAGGCCTACACCCTGGTCGACGCCGGCATTCATTACGACTTCGGCGGCGGCCTGGACGGTGTGCGCCTGGGCGTCAACGCGCGCAACCTGTTCGACGAGCGCTTCATCAACTGCCAGGACGGTTACTGCTACCGCGGTGAAGCGCGCAGCGTGGTCACCAGCCTGAGCTACCGCTGGTAAGGGGAGGGAAGCGCATGTTCAAGTCAATTCTGAAAATGGCCGGCGCCTGTTTGCTGGCCGCCGCCTCGTTGGCCAAGGCCGACCCGGTGACGCTGGACGGCACCGAGCAATGGCTGATGAAGAGTGCCGAAGGCCGCGAGTACCGGATCATGATCAGCCTGCCGGAAGGCGAGGTGCCCTGGACCGGCGGCTATCCGGTGATCTATCTGCTCGACGGCAACGCCTATTTCCCGGCGTTCCATGCCGCCAAGCGGGCGCAGGATCGCTTGCGCGGGGCGATTCTGGTGGGCATCGGCTATCCGAGCGATACGCCGCTGGACTTCGTCCGTCGCGCCTACGACCTGTCGCCGCCAGCCCCGGCGGAGCGCAACGAGCCGCCGCAGGGTGGCCAGGACGTGTTCCTCGACTTCATCGAAAAGCGCCTGATGCCCAAGGTCAACGAGCGCTTCAAGGTGGACCAGGACCAACGCAGTCTGGTCGGGCATTCGTTCGGCGGGATGTTCGGCATTTACACGCTGTTCACCCGTCCGGCGCTGTTCCAGCACTACGTCGCCATCAGCCCGAGCCTGTGGTGGCAGGATCGCTACCTGCTGGCCCACGAGCGGGCGTTCACCCGCCAGGCCCACGCCGGCAAGCTGGACCTGATCCACCGCAGCCTGACCCTGATCGCCGGCGACCGGGAAATGCCGCAGGAAATCCAGGATGTCCGCTCGCTGCAACTGCGTCTGGAAAACCTCTCGCAGTACGGCCTGCGCAGCGATTTCCAGATCGAGGCGGGCGAGGACCATGCGGCGATTCCGTTTCGCGTGCCGAACCGGGTGCTGGACGAGTTGATGAGTACGCGGCGCTACTGACGGCGCTCAGTCACCCTCCAGCCGGCGAAATACCAGGACCGACGCCAGGCAGATCAGGCTCATCGCCAACAACGTGAGCTGAATATCACCGGCGCTGGGCTGGGCGTGACCGCCGAGCATCTGGATCAGACCGAGCAGCATGGCGGCCACGCAGACCGCCAGGCTCATGCTGATCTGCACGCTGGTGGCCGACAGGGTGGCGGCGCTGCTGGAGCGTTCGGCGGGGATATCGGCGTAGGTCAGGGCGCCCATCGCCGTCATCTGCAACGACCGCGACAGCCCGCCGGCGAACAGCATCAGCATCACCAGCAACGGCGCGGTGTCGGCGCTCAACAGCGCGCAAGCCGCCATCGACAGGCTGGCCAGCAGGGTGTTGTAGACCAGCAGGCGGCGAAAGCCGAAACGCCGCGCCAGCGGCACCGAAATGAACTTGATCAGCAGCGCGCCGGCGCCACCGGCAAAGGTCATCAAGCCCGCCTCCAACGCACTCAGCCCATAGCCGACCTGAAACAGCAGCACCAGCAGGAACGGCAGCGCCGCAGCGCCCAGGCGGAACAGAAAACCGCCGTTCAGCACCAGGCCGAAGGTAGCGATGCGCAGCAGCGACAGGTCGAGCAGCGGCGCTTTGGCGCGCCGCGCATGGCGCACGTAAAGGCCGGCGAACAGCACGCCGATCGCCAATAGCAGGCACGACCAGGTGCGGTTCAGCGAACCGTGGCCAAGGGTTTCGAAGGCCAGCACCAGGCAGGCCAGGGCCGGGCTGCCGAGCAGGAAACCGCGCAGGTCGAGGGTCTGGCTGGCTTGTCCCGGATAGTTCGGCACATGGCGCAGCACCAGATAAATCCCCAGCAGGCCGATGGGCAGGTTGAGCAGGAAGATCCAGTGCCACGACAGCCAGGTCACCAGCATGCCGCCCAGTGGCGGCCCGAACACCGGGCCGAGCAGGGCGGGCATGGTCAGGTAGGCCATGGCCCGCAGCAGATCGCCTTTGCTCGACCAGCGCAGCAGGATCACCTGGCCCACCGGCACCATCAGCGCGCCGGCCATGCCCTGGAAGAACCGCGCCAGCGCCAGTTGCCACAGGGCATTGGAGGCGGCGCAGGCCAGCGAACTCAGAACGAACAACAGGATCGAGGCGATAAATACCCGCCGCGGCCCGAGCCGTTCGGCCAGCCAGCCGCTGAGCGGGATGAACATCGCCACCGCCAGCAGGTACAGGGTGACCACCAGGTTCATGCGCACGCTGGGCTCGCCGAAGTCCGCCGCGAGTTGCGGCAGCGCGGTGAGCACGGCAGTGGAATCGAGCAGTTCCATGAACAGCGCGCAGCCGATGATCATCGGCACCTTGCGCTGGAAGGTGCCCTCGGGTGTGGCGTCGTTGCCCGGTGGTGGGGCAGGGTCAGCTTGCCGTTCGGTGTGTGTCGGTTGGGCGATGCTGTTCAGGGCGGACTTCCATGCAAGAGGGTCAGGGCGTGCGGCTCAGCGCAGCGCCAGTTGCTGGTCGTTGAGGACCTTGCCGATGCGCTCGCGGCCATGCAGCGCCGACTCGTCTTTCAGGCGGTTGATCACCTGTTCGCTCCAGCCCGGCGTGTTCTGGCCCTGGGCCCGGCTGAACGCGGCGGCGAGTGCTTCGTAGTCGCCGATCAGGCGTTGTTCCTGGGCCGCATCGACCTGGTAGGTTTCGTGGTGCAGCGTCACCGCCTGCGGCAGTCGCGGCTTGATGGCGCTGTCGGTGGCGGCGTAGCCCACGCACAGGCCGAACACCGGATAGACCAGCGGCGGCAATTCCAGCTCGTCCACCACTGCTTGCAGGTCGTTGCGCAGCGCGCCGATGTAGACGGTGCCGAGGCCTAGCGCTTCGGCGGCGACCACCGCGTTTTGCGCCGCCAGCGCGGCATCGACGCTGCCCACCAACAGGCTGTCGAGATAGGACGGTGCGCGCAGTTCGGTGTAGTGCTGCGAGGCGATACGCTGGGCGCGGGAGAAATCCGCCAGCCAGATCAGGAACAGCGGCGCCTGTTCGATATGCCGCTGGTTGTTGGCGAGCCTGGCCAGGCGTGCGCGGCGTGCCGGGTCACGAACCTCGATGACGCTCCAGGCCTGCAAATTGGACGAGGTGGCCGCCGACTGGGCGGCGGCGATCAGGGTTTCCAGGGTGCCGTCGGGCAGGGCGCGGTCGCTGTAGCTGCGCACGCTGCGGTGATTGAGCAGGTGATCGATCACCGGGTTGTTCAGGGCGTTGGCGGCATGCTGCTCGCCGTAGCGTTGTTGCAGGAGGTCGGTGGTGGCGGCGTTGGACATGGCAGGCGTTCTTCATCACGGGAAGGGATGGCGAACACGGTAGGGGCAAGCGGCCTGCTTGTGAAATATCCGTTGGTGCTTTGTTAATAACAAGGCGCATATTTTTTAGCGATGAATATGCGTGAAGGGCATTTCTACTGGATGATTTTCAGCCCGTCCTGGCGCGGCCCGCTGAAGATCTTCATGTAGCGGATGGTGACGTTGGCGTGCTCGCGCATGATCGCTTCGGCGCGGGCGCTCTGCCCGGCCAGCAGGGCGTCGACGATCATGTGGTGCTGCATGTTGGCGAAGTTGAAGCGGCGGAATTCCTGGTCGAGGTTGTTGCGGTCCACGGCAATCGAACTGACCGAGGCGAACGGCAGGTGCTCGTTGCGCGACAAGGCTTCAGCCACCGCCGTATTGCCGCTGGCCTCGATGATGGTCTGGTGGAAGCGCTTGTTGATGTCGTGGTAGGCCGCCAGGTCGTCCTCGGTGACATGGCCTTTGTCGAACAGCCGGTCGGCCTGTTCCAGGCATTCCAGCAACACCGCGCGGGCGGCTTTCGACAGACCGCTTTCCGCCGCCTGGCGCGCCGCCAGACCTTCAAGCACCGCGCGCACTTCCACCGCGTCGGACAGCGTCTGCGCGGTGACCTGCTTGACCGCGAACCCCCGCGCGCCTTGGCGTACCAGCAAGCCCTCCTGCTCCAGCGCGCGGAACGCCATGCGCACCGGCATCCGCGAGACTTCCAGCAATTCGGCGGTAGGAATCTCGGCGATCCGCTCGCCGGGGGCGAAGCGCCCGTCGAGGATCATCCTGCGAAGCAGGTTCAATACACGCTGTCCAGATCCACTCACGGGCGACTCCACGGGCCAAAGGCTTTCCAGCGCGGGACTTTACCCGCTTTGCGCGCGGCTGCGAAGGGAGGTCCGCGGCAAATGCCGTGCGATTATCGAACTGTTATTGGATCCAGTAACGGCTGTTTTGTTGTGTTTTATCCGCCGAATATTCAATCTCTGGATCCATCACAACAACAAAACGAGCCACACCCATGCATCCGAAGAACGCCTGGTACGTCGCCTGCACGCCTGATGAAATCGCCACCAAGCCGTTGGGGCGCAAGATCTGCAACGAGAACATGGTGTTTTACCGTGGCCACCAACAGCAGGTGGCGGCGGTGGAAGACTTCTGCCCCCATCGCGGCGCGCCGCTGTCGCTGGGTTTTGTCCGCGACGGCAAGCTGGTCTGCGGTTATCACGGCCTGGTCATGGACTGCAACGGCAAGACCGCCGCCATGCCCTGCCAGCGGGTGCAGGGCTTTCCGGCCATTCGCAGCTTTCCGGTGCAGGAGCGCCACGGTTTTATCTGGGTCTGGCCGGGTGATCCGGGGCTGGCTGATACCGCGCTGATTCCTCACCTGCACTGGGCCGAAAGCCCCGAGTGGGCCTATGGCGGCGGGCTGTACCACATCGCCTGCGACTACCGGCTGATGATCGACAACCTGATGGACCTCACCCACGAGACCTACGTGCATGCGTCGAGCATCGGCCAGAAGGAAATCGACGAAGCCCCGGTGACCACCCGCGTCGAAGGCGACACGGTGGTGACCAGCCGCTTCATGGAGAACATCCTGCCGCCGCCGTTCTGGCAGGCGGCGCTGCGCGGCAACGGCCTGGCCGATGACGTGCCGGTGGACCGCTGGCAGATCTGCCGTTTCAGCCCGCCCAGCCATGTGCTGATCGAAGTCGGCGTCGCCCATGCCGGCAGCGGTGGCTACGATGCCCCGGCCGCGCTCAAGGCCGGCAGCATCGTGGTCGATTTCATCACCCCCGAGAGCGACACCTCGATCTGGTACTTCTGGGGCATGGCGCGCAACTTCAAGGCCGATGATCCGGCCCTCACCGAAACCATCCGCGTCGGCCAGGGCAAGATCTTCGCCGAAGACCTGGAGATGCTCGAGCGCCAGCAGCGCAACCTGCTGGAGTACCCGCAGCGCGCGTTGCTCAAACTCAATATCGACGCCGGCGGGGTGCAGTCGCGGCGCATCATCGAACGGATCATCGCCGCCGAGCAGGCGACGGCGGCGCCGGTGATTGCCCGGAGTGCGTCGTGATGGACGTGCAGATCAAGGCGATGCGCCTGGTCGCCCGCGACATCCTCAGCCTGGAACTGGCCAGCATCAGTGGCGCCGAGCTGCCGGCGTTTGACGCCGGTGCGCATATCGACGTGCACTTGCCCAACGGCCTGGTCCGTCAGTACTCGCTGTGGAACAGCCCGCACGAACGTAACCGCTACTGCATCGGCGTGCTACGTGACCCCGCGTCCCGTGGTGGTTCCAGCGCGGTGCACCAGTTGCTCAAAGTCGGCCAGGTGATCACGGTCGGCGAGCCGCGCAACCTGTTCCCGTTGCAGCCGGCAAAGCGCTCGATCTTGTTTGCCGGTGGTATCGGCATCACGCCGATCCTGGCCATGGCCCAGAGCCTGGCGCGGCAGGGCGGCGACTTTGTGTTGCACTATTGCGCCCGCTCGCCGGACAGCGCGGCGTTCGTCGAGCGGCTGCGGGCTATGCCGTTCGCCGCGCAGGTGCAACTGCACTTCGATGACGGCGCGGCGGCACAGCGATTGAATCTGCAGACTGTGCTGGAAGCGGAGCCCGGCGACAGCCAGTTGTATGTCTGCGGCCCGGGCGGCTTCATGGAACATGTGCTGTCCGGCGCGCGGGCGGCGGGCTGGTATGAGGCGCGGCTGCACCGCGAGTATTTCGGCGCCGCGCCGGTGGTCAAGGGCGAGGATGACGCCTTCGAGGTGCGCATCCACAGCACCGGGCAAGTGTTTGCGGTGCCTGCGGACCAGTCGATCACCCGCGTGCTGGACGAGGCCGGGATTATCATCCCGGTGGCATGCGAGCAAGGCATCTGCGGCACCTGCCTGACCCGCGTGCTCGACGGCGAGCCGGACCACCGCGACCAGTTCCTCACCGCCGAGGAACGGGCGCGTAACGACCAGTTCACGCCGTGCTGTTCACGCGCCAGAAGTGGCTGCCTGGTGCTTGATCTGTAATGCCCGCCGAACACATCTGACAGCCGACGCGGATGAACCTGTAGGAGCGGCTAAAGCCGCTCCTACAGACTTGCGCATCACCACGGCATTTGCCTGCAAAGCTTTTTCATGCCCAGCGATAACAATTTTCATAATTTGCCTGCCGGCCCAACTGACGCATTATCGGGTCAAGCCAATAACAAATGATCGCTTCGGCGATCGACAATGAGCGGCCAACTGATTCGCTCTCCGGCAGGTGTCGAACTTCGCGGCAATCCCACGACCGCATGCACAAGAACGATCGCGCACCCGCCTTACTGCCCTTTTAAGACTGTCGTGTTGCAACCGTGTCGGGGTCATGAAACCCGCGAACGCCGCCGGCGTGCGCACGGGATTTCACACCGGCCCCCGGCATTAATCTTGAGCGTAGGGAGGGTGTTTCAATGTCTTTGAATTTGCGTGCGTGCATCGTCGCAGCGGTAGCGTTGCTGGCGGGAAACCAGGCCATGGCGGCGTCCGACCGGCTGACCATCATTTCCTTCGGCGGCGCCACCAAGGCGGCGCAGGACCAGGCCTATTTCAAACCGTTCGAGCAGAGCGGGGCGGGCAAGGTGGTGGCCGGCGACTACAACGGCGAGCTGTCCAAGGTCAAAGCCATGGTCAGCGTCGGGCAGATTTCCTGGGACATCGTCGAGGTGGAAAGCCCGGAACTGCTGCGCGGTTGCGAGGAAGGGCTGTTCGAGCGGCTCGATCCGGCCCTGTTGGGTAGCAGCGACAATTACATCGCCAATACCGTCAGCGAATGCGGCGTCGCCAGCTACGTGTGGTCGATGGTGCTGGCCTACAACGCGACCAAGCTCGACACCCCGCCGGCGTCCTGGGCGGACTTCTGGGACGTGCAGCGCTTCCCCGGAAAACGCGGCCTGCGCAAGGGCGCCAAATACACCCTGGAAGCCGCGCTCCTGGCCGACGGTGTCGCCCGCGACGATCTCTATAAAGTCCTCTCTACCCCCGCCGGCGTGGCCCGCGCCTTCGCCAAGCTCGATCAGCTCAAGCCCTACATCCAGTGGTGGGAAGCCGGCGCCCAGCCGCCGCAATGGCTGGCAGCCAATGACGTGGTGATGTCCGCCGCCTACAACGGCCGCATCGCCGTGGCGCAGAAAGAGGGCACCAACCTCGGCATCGTCTGGAACGGCGGGCTGTATGACCCGGACCACTGGGCCATCGTCCGCGGCTCGCCGAACAAGGCCCTGGCCGAGCGCTTCATCGTCTTCGCCAGCCAGGCCGACAACCAGAAAACCTTCTCGATGAACATCCCTTATGGCCCGGTGAACAAACAGACGGTGTCGCACCTGCCGGAGGCCATTCAGACCCAGTTGCCGACCGCGCCGGCCAATATGGACAAAGGCCTGCTGGTGGACTCGACCTTCTGGGTGGATCACGGCGAGGAGCTTGAAGAGCGTTTCAACGCCTGGGCCGCCCGTTAAGCACCGGGCAGCTTCATCGCCTTGAGGAAGTTGCCCAGGCCCGGCGGAATCTCCAGCCCCTGGCGGGTGATGCAATGGAACGCCGAGGCGTAAGACAGCCGCTGCGGCAGGATCGCCCGCAGCCGGCCCTGGTCCACCCATTGCCGGGCGTAATGGGTCGGCAAGTAGCCGATGTAGGTGCCGGAAAACACCAGCAGGGCGATGGCTTCCATGGAGAAGGCGCTGATCATGTTGCTGAAACGCAGCTCGTAAGGGCGACGGTTTTCCGCGACGTAGCCGCGGTCGACGTAGTCGGCGCTGCTGATTTCCTCGATGCCCAGGCTGTCGTCGGCGCGGTTGAAGAACGGGTGTTCGCGGCTGCAATAAAGGTTCTGTTCTTCTTCGAACAGGTCGCGGTAATCCAGCCCCGACAGCCGATGGTGGAAGGCGCCGATGGCGAGGTGCAGGCGCTCTTCCAGCACCGCCTGTTCCAGCTCGTCCGGGCGCATCACGTGCAATTGCAGGCGCACCCGCGCGTTGTCCGGGCGAAACCGGGCGATGGCGGCGGGCAGCGGGCTGTCGGGCATGCTCGCGAGGCTGTCGACGGTGCCGATGCGCAGGTGCTCCTGGGTGCGGCCGTTGACTTCGACGGTCGTCTGCCGGAAGCGCTCGATGTCGGCGAACAGTTCCTGGGCCGCGCTGTAGGTGGCCAGGCCCTCGTCGGTAAGTTGGAAGCCGGCTTTGCCGCGCTTGCACAGCGAGTAGCCGACGCGGATTTCCAGGTCGCGGACCACCACGCTGAGGCGCGGCAGGCTCATGTTCAGCCTGACCTGGGCGGCGGTGAAGCCGCCCGCCTCAACGATGGTGCAGAAGGTGCGCAGCATGCGCAGGTCGATGTCGTTCAGGTTTCCCAGCATGGCTGCCTCGTCACTGTCGGATTGCACTGGCGGCGCCGGGCAGCCTTGCCGCGACGCCTCAGCCGTTCATCACACCACCACCGTTGACCCCGAGCACCTGGCCGGTGGTGAAACTGGCCTGCGCCGAGGCCAGGAAGGCCACGGTCGCGGCAATTTCCTCGGCCGTGCCCAGGCGCTGCAAGGGGTAGCGCGCGGATTCCTCGCGAATGTAGTCCGGCCCGAGCCGTTCCACCATCGGCGTCAGCGTGCCGCCCGGCGCCACCGCGTTGACCCGCACGCCGTGCGCCGCCAGCTCCCTCGCCAGGGCCTTGGTGAAGGCGATGATGCCACCCTTTGCCGCCGAGTAATGGCAAAGATTGGCGCAACCGAGCTGGCCGAGGTCGGAGGCGATATTGACGATGGCGCCGCTGCCTTGCCGGGTCATCAGCCGCGCCGCCTGCTGGGCGAAGAGAAAGCTGCCATAGAGGTGGACGCGGATCATCTGGTCCCACTGTTCGAAGGTCATCTCGGTGATTGGCGCTTCGTTGAGGATGCCGGCGTTGTTGACCAGTACGTCCAGGCGCTCAAGGCCGCTGAACGCGTTGCGCGCCGTCTCCGGCGCCGAGACATCGCCGAGCACCACCCGCGTTTCGACACCGGCCGCTTGCAGGTGCGTCACCAGCGCGGCCAGCGCCGGGCTGTCGCCGAGGTCATTGAGCAGCGCGAGGTCACCCTGTTCAGCCAGGGCCAGGACAACCGCTCGGCCGATGCCGTTGGCGGCACCGGTTACCAGAAAAGTCTTCATGCGTGAGGCTCCGGATCAGTAAGGGTGGTTTTCCAGCCATTGCGCGTAGGTGGCAAGGCCGTCGCTCAGCAGGTAGGCGGGGCGGTAGCCGAGTTGCCGGCGGGCGGCGCCGATATCGAACTGGGCGTTGTCGTCGAGAACGTCGATGCCGCCTGCGCCGATGTTGATTCGCGCGGCGGGATAGAGCCGGCGCACGCGCTCGGCGACATCGGCATAACGCTCCTGCTCGCCAGCGGTGACGTTGAACACGCGCTGTTCGAGCTGGCTGTCGTCGACCGTCATCGCCAGCAGGCAAGCGGCTGCGACATCGCTGACATGCACGTATTGCAGGCGGTAGTCACCGCCCGTGATCTCCTGCAGCGGCTCGCCATCGATGGCCGCGCGCAGCAGGCTTTTCAGGTAGCACTGCATGAACTGGCCGGGGCCGTAGATCCAGCCCGGACGCAGCGACACCACGCTGACGCCGTAGAGGTCGCTGTAGACCTGGCCGAGTTTTTCGGTGAAGACCTTGGTGCAGCCGTAAGGCGTGGTCGGGTTCAGCGGCGCCGATTCGTCGATCACGCCCATGTCCTGGTTGTGCCCGTAGGCGCACTCGGAACTGAGGTTGACCACCCGGGGAATGCCGAACAGCCGCGCCATCTCCAGCACATGGGTGGTGCCCAGGGCGTTGGTCAGTACGGTCTGCAGCGGAATGTCGCGGGAGTCCACCGGGTGGGAGATCGCCGCGGTGTGGATGATTGCGTCGAAGCGCGTGGCGTTGCCGGTGTCGATCAGGTTGGCGAGCTCCACCAGGTCGCCCTGGTGGAATGGATGGTCGGGTGCCTCGCGCGGGGCACTGCGGTCGAAACCGCTGATGCTGTGGCCTTGCTCCAGCAACTGGCGCACCACTTCCTGGCCGAGAAACCCGTTGCTGCCGGTGACGAGAACGTGCATGGCGTTGCCTCTCAATAAGGGTAAAGGGGAAGGTCGAGTGCGCCGCTGCGCCACTGGCCGTGGACGTCGTCCGGTGTGCACCACCAGGCGTCGTCGAAGCCTTTGATGTACTCGATCAGCCGTTCCAGCATGAGCATTCGCGAGGGCCGGCCGATCAGTTGCGGGTGCATGGTCAACATGAAATGCCCGCCGTAGGCGCGCATGCCGTCGACTTCGGCGCGCCACAGCTCGAAGACCTTGTCCGGCGTCTCGATCACGCCGCCCATGGCCGGCTCGGCGGAATAGGCGAACTGCTCCCAGTCATCCAGCACCCAGCTCACCGGCAGTTCCAGCAACTGGCCAGGCTCGCCGCCCACCAGATAAGGACGGTCGTCGCCCATCAGGCTGCTGTCGCTCTTGAAGCCAAGCTCCACCAGCGCCTCGACCACATCCGGGGTGATTTCCCAGGTCGGTGCGCGGTAGTGGCTCACTTCGCGGCCGATGGTGCGTTCCAGCAAGCGCTTGCTGTCTTCGAGGATTTGCCGGTTTTGCGCGGGCGTCTGTTGGTCGGTGCGCTCGTGGAAGTAACCGTGGCAGCCGATGCCGTGACCGGCATCGGCGATGCCGCGCACCACGTTGGGGTCCATCTCGGCCACCCGCGCGGGGATGTAGAACTGCGCGCGGATATCGTGACGGGCGAGCAGTTCGAGAATGCGCGGCACCCCCACGCGGCGGCAGTAGGCGCCCATCGACAGCAGGGTCAGGCGCCGCCCATCGAGGCTGGAGGTATCCCAGGCGGTTTCGGCGTCGAGGTCGAAACTCAGGGTGACGGCGAAGCGTTTGCGATCGGGCCACATGATCATGGGGAAACAATCCTCGTCGAAGGCGTCCGGCGACGCAGGCGGTTGTAGAGCAGCACGGCGGCGCCGCTGGCGATGATCACCGCGCCGCAATACCAGACGTGATAGAGGTAGGCCGGGTCGGCGGGCTGGGTGCCGGCGGTCCAGGCGATGTAGAGCAGGGTCAGCAGGGCCAGGGCCGGCAGGGCGGACATCAGCACGGCGCGGCTGAAGGCCTGTTCGCGGAACACGGCGCGGATGAACGAGAGCAGCAGGGTGGCGTAGGAAATCATCATGGTGATCGACACCACGTCGTAGTACCACTGCAGCTCGCTGACCGGTTTCGCCCAGACCATCGCCAGCCCGCACAGGGTGCCGATGATGGTCAGCCGCGCCGGCACCTGGCGCCGATTGAGGCGTTCCAGCGGCGCCGGCAGATCACCTTCGCGGCTCATCCGGTAACCGGCGCGGACCCCGGCATTCAGCGAGATGTTCAGGCAGTTGCAGGCCGAGGTGATGATCACCAGTACCGGCAGCCACAGCAGCCATTCCGGCAGGTACAGCCGGGCGATGCTGCCGATCGCCTGGGCGCTGTCGGCGAACAGACCGGCCAGGGTGCTGGCGGGCACCGCCATCTTCCAGCCGATCGCGGCGATCGAATAGATCACCAGCATCGCCGTCAGCGTGAGCAGGAACGAGCGCTGGATGGTGCGCACCGGGGTGCGGGCTTCCTCGATGAAATTGATCGAGGAATCGAACTGGGCAAGCATCCACATGCCGAACAGCATGCCCGGGCCGATGGCCGTCCAGAAGCTGTCCAGGGAGGTCGGCAGGTAGGAACTGAGAATGCCCACGTCCGGCACCTTTGGATCGATGATCCCGGCCAGGCCGAGGCCCAGCAGCACCGTCAACTCCAGCGCCAGCAGGCACACGGCAACCTTGGCCGTGGCCTCAACACCGCGCAGGTTGAGCACCATGAACACCAGCAAGAGGACGCTGGCGACCACTTGGCCGGTGGCCGGCGAACTGTCCAGCCCCAACAGGTTCTGCGCGTACTGCGCCCCGACCAGCGCGCACATGGCGGTGACGCTGAAACACATGATCACGTAGGTCCAGCCGAGGATGGTCGCGGCGCCCGGGTGCAGGTAGCGTTTGCTGAACACAAACACGCCGCCTGCCGCCGGGGCGCGGCGGACCAGGTAGATCAGGCTGAAGGCGATGACCATCATCGGGAAGAAATACGCCACCAGGATCGACAGCGGCGCCAGCTCGCCGGACAGGGTATAGAGCAGCGGCATGGACGACACCCCCACCCACGCCGGGCCGTTGAACGCCAGGGTGTTGGCGCAGACATTGAGGGTGCCGAGGCGGCCCTTGGACAGGGTGGTGTCGATTTCGCGCACGTCGCCGTGGCGGTCGTAACCGATGAATTCGCTGAATCGCATGATGGCTTCTCCTGGGTTCAGCGGCGTTCGGCCAGCGCGTCGGCGAGGATGCACAGCAGCTCGAACATCATGGTCGCGCCCACCAGCGCGGTGGCGCCGCCGAAGTCGAACGGCGGCGAGACTTCCACCACATCGGCGCCCACCAGGTTCAGGCCGCGCAGGCCACGGATCAGGTGCTGGGCGTCCAGGGTGGTCATGCCACCGATTTCCGGGGTGCCGGTGCCGGGGGCGAAAGCCGGGTCGAGCACATCCACATCGAAGGTGATGTAGGTCGGTTCGTCGCCCACCACCCGACGCACCTCGGCCAGGGTGCCGGCCACGCCGAGGTCGTTGAACTCCTCCATATGAATCACCCGGATCCCGCATTCCTCGGCGAAGGCTTCATCCTCGGCGGAATAGATCGAGCCGCGGATACCGATCTGCACGGTACGGCGCGGGTCCAGCAGACCCTCTTCGATCGCCCGCCGAAACGGCGTGCCGTGGGTGTAGGGGTTGTTGCCGAAGTAACGGTCGTTGGTGTCCGAGTGCGCATCGAAATGCACCATGCCGATCGGCCGATGACGGGCCAGCGCGCGAAAGATCGGCAGCGTCACCAGATGGTCGCCGCCCACCGACAACGGCACCACGCCTGCCTGATGCAGCTTGCTGAAAAAGCCCTCGATCTGCTTCAACGAATCCAGCAGGTCGATCGGATTGACCGGCGCATCGCCCAGGTCGCCGACCCGCACCAAGTCATAGGGCGCGATCCGGCTCACATGGTGCACCTTGCGCATCAGGCTCGACATATTGCGCACCTCCCGCGGCCCGTGCCGGGCGCCGGCCCGGTTGGTGGTGCCGCCATCCCAGGGCACGCCGACCAGACCAATGCGCACCTGCGCCGGGTCCTCGAACGCCGGCAGGCGCATGAACGTCGGGATTCCGGCAAAGCGTGGGACCACGGCTGCATCGATCGGTTGAGGATTATCAGTACTCATCGCAAGTCTCCGCATCGGCCGCAGGGAAGGGCCGACATCGTCAGGGTTGTCGTTCGGGAGGGCAGTGGGAAAAGACAGCGCGCGGGGTAATGCCAGTCAGTTAAACCTCTTGGGGCGCTTCGCGAGCAAGCTCGCTCCTACAAAAACGACGCGCCTGTAGGAGCGAGCTTGCTCGCGAAGGGCCGCAATTGATTTGACTGACAGGCATTAGCGCGGGGCGGCCTGTCAGCAAGCCGCGCTTATGGAACGCGGTCTCGGCGAGAGCAGTGCATGGCATCGGACCTTGTTGTTGTTCTTGGATTGCCTGGCGCCAGAGTAAGAACAGACGAGGCGGGGATAAATCCCGGATTGCGCAAGTTGGGTTTTGGAAAAGGGGAAGTGTGGGGCGCCGCCGCGATAGCAAGCCCCGGAGGGGGCTTGCAACGACACGGACGCTGGGCCGAGCCGCCAATCGCAATCTGTTCAGAACCCCGCCCCTGTGCCAATCTGACACAAATTCTTACCCCGCCCGCCGGGGTAACCTGGAATGACCACAGGGGCAGCATGAAAAAAGTGAAGCTGGATCGCATCAACCGGGCGATCCTGGAAAACCTGCAGAACAACGCACGCATCAGCAACCTGGAGCTGGCGGAGAAGGTCAACCTGTCGCCCAGCGCTTGTCTGCAACGGACAAAGGCGCTGGAAGATGCCGGTTACATCCGGGCCTACATGGCCTCCATCGACCTCGACGCCATTTGCATCAATGTCATGGCCTACGTGATGTTCAGCCTGCGCGACCACGCCGGGCACCTGCGTGTGCAGTTCGAGCGGTTCGTCGCCAAGCGCCGCGAGCTGGTGGACTGCCTGAAGGTCGATGGCGAGTACGACTACATCGCGCTGGCGACCTGTTCCACCGTGGCGGATTTCAACACCCTCTGCGAGCAACTGTTGGACGAGAACCCCAACATCCTCAAGATCAGCAGCAACATCATCCTCGACAAGACCAAGTGGTTTGCCGGCTACCCGCTGGAGAACCTGATCTGGCGCGAGTGAGTTCGCTGCGCCTGCACAATCTGCGCTAAACCCGCGCATATCCCGCAGCAACTGCCGTCCACGGGCGGCAACTCGACCTTTTGCATTGTCGCGGCTACGGACAATAGCGGTCTTTTCCCAAAGGAGAACCGCGATGTCCGCCTCTGTGTTCGTCACCCTGGAAACCGCCCTCGGGGCCTTTACCGTCGAGTTGTTCGCTGAGTGTGCGCCGCTCTCCGTGGCGAACTTCCTGGCCTATGTGGACAGTGGGCGCTACGACGGCAGCAGCATTTTCCGCATCGTCAACCCGGACAACCAGCAGGCCGAGGATCCGGTGCGAATCAGCGTGATCCATGGCGGCACGCGGCCGCTGGCGGCGGACAACCTGCCGATGATCGCCCTGGAAACCACCGTGCAGACGGGTTTGAGCCACCGTCACGGCACGTTGTCGCTGGGGCGGGAGGCTGCTGACAGCGCCGAGGGCGACTTCTTCGTGTGCATCGGCGATCAGCCGCATTTCGATCACGGCGGCGCGCGTCATCCCGATGGGCTGGGCTTCGCCGCGTTCGGCCAGGTGTGCGCAGGGATGGACGTGGTGGCGGCGATCTGGGCGAGCGCGGGGGCGCGGGAATATCTCGCGGCCGACGAGGAAATCGCCATTCTTCGGGCGTTCCGCCAGACGCGGAGCTTGTGATGGAGCGCCTTGAGCTGTTGCGCGGCGACTTGGCCCGGCGGCGTATCGACGCCTTTCTGGTGCCGCGCAGCGATGCGTTCCTCAATGAAGACCTGGCCCCCGCCGATGAGCGTCTGCACTGGTTGAGCGGTTTTACCGGCAGCGTCGGGCTGGCGGTGGTTACTGCTTCCGCGGCGGCGCTGCTGGTGGACGGTCGCTACACCCGCCAGGCGCGAGAGGAATGTGGCAAGCACTTCGAGGTGATTGCGCTGGACGATGGCGAGCTGTTTGCCTGGTTGCGCGGACAATTGGCGGCGGGGGCGCGCGTCGCGTGTGATGCGCGCTTGCACAGCATCGACGAATGCACGCGCTGGCAGGCGCTGGCACGGCAGGCCGGCTTGCACTGGCAGGAACTGACGGAAAACCCCGTGGAGGCGTGCTGGCGTTATCGGCCCGCAGCGCCCGACAGCCCGGTGGTCGCCTGGGCGCTTGAACACGCGGGGATGACCGCCGAGGCCAAGCTGGAGCGGTTGGCGGTCGCCCTTCGCGAGGCCGGTTGCGACGCTTTGTGGCTGCCGGCGCCGGACATGCTGGCCTGGCTGCTCAACGTCCGTGGACAGGACATCGCCATCGCGCCGCTGCCGTTCAGTTGCGGCGTGCTTGACGCCGAGGGTCGGCTGGAATGGTTCATCGAGCCCGAGCGCCTGCAACTGCCGGACAACGGTTTGCCGGCGACGGTGAGTGTGCAGTCGCCGGACAGTCTGTACCCGGCCATTGCCCGGCGCGCCGGGCAAAAGCTGTGGATCGACCGGCAATCCTGCACCGCCGCCGTGTACCGCCAGTTCCAGCAGGCGGACTGCGTTCTTCATGAGGCGCCGAACCCGCTGTTGCTCCAGCGCGCCTGCAAGCAGCCCGCCGAACTGCGCGGCATGCGCGAGGCGCACCGCATCGATGGCGTGGCGCTGTGCCGGTTTCTCTATGAGTTCCACTGCCGTTGCGAGCGTTTTCGCGGGCAGAGCGAGCTGTCGGTGGTGGAATCGCTGGAGCGCTGGCGCTCATTGCATGCCGACTACCGTGGCGTGAGCTTCGACACCATTGCCGCCGCCGGCGCCAATGGCGCGCTGCCGCATTACCTGCCGAAGCCGGGGAGGGCGGCGAAGCTGGCCTGGGGCGAACTGCTGCTGATCGATTCCGGTGGCCAGTACCTGCAGGGCACTACTGACGTGACGCGGGTGCTGGCGTGCAGTCCGCCCAGCGGTCGGCAATGCTTTCTCTACACCACGGTGTTGAAGGCGCATATTGCCTTGGCCAGTTGCCGCTTTCCCGCCGGCACCAGCGGCCAGCGCCTGGACAGCGTGGCGCGCCAGGCGTTGTGGCGCGAGGGCCTGGATTATGCCCATGGCACCGGACATGGGGTCGGCAGTTATCTCCATGTTCACGAAGGCCCGCAGCGCATCGCGCCCCACGCCAGCGACGTGGCCTTGCAGGTCGGCATGGTCACCTCGATCGAGCCCGGGGTTTATCTGGACGGTGAGTTGGGCATCCGCATCGAAAACCTCTACGAGGTGGTCGAGTGCGAGGCGCATCCGGGATTCCTGGCGTTCCGGGTGCTGACCCTGGCGCCGCTGGCCGTCGAGCTGGTCGATCGCGCCATGCTCACGCAGGCCGAGGCGCAGTGGCTGGACGACTATCACCGCCAGGTCCATGCCAGCCTGAGCCCGTTGCTGGAGCCCGAGGTCGGCGCCTGGCTGGCGCGGCAGACCGGCGTGAACAATTTGCCGTTTGAGGGCCGATAACCGCCGATTGTTTTTCCACGGCCCGGCAAAAGCGCAGTTAGCGCGCCGCCGGGCTGGCAACATGTTTCCTGCGTTCGCGAGCGCCTGACACAATTCCAATAATCGGTTCATCCCGTACTCGGGAGAGAACCACAGCCGGTCTAGAGGCGAGCATGAGCAGCAATGAAGAAGTGATTCCCGAGGGCTACGATCGACGGCCCGTCCCCCAGTCCGAAACCGTCTCCGGGGTCGGGCTGGCGCTGATTACCCTGGGCATCGGCATGACCCTGCCGGTGTTCTGGCTGGGCGCGGACGTGACCCAGAAAGTCGGCTTTTCCGCCGCGCTGGCGGTGTTCATCGGTGTGTGCGGGCTGCTCGGGGTGCTCTGCGCGCTGACGGCGCTGGTGGGCGTGCGGACTCGCCTGAGCACCTACATGGTGTTGCAGTTTTCCTTCGGTCGCCACGGCGCCAAGCTGATCAACCTGACCATGGCGGTGACCCTGCTGGGCTTCTACGCCGCCACCGCGGATATCTTCGGCAGCACGGTGGCCAGCGCACTGCAAAGCGCCTGGGGCATTGTCACGCCGGCCTGGTTGCACTGCGTCTGGGGCAGCGTGCTGATGACGCTGATGGCCATTTATGGCTTGCGCGGCCTGGACCGGCTGTCGATCTGGTCGGTGCCGCTGATGGCGGCGTTCATGTTGTTCGCCTTGTACCTGGGCCTGCAGCGTACCGCGCCGGGGCAACTGACGGGCTTCGCCGGCGCGGGCGACAGCCTGGCACTGGTGATCGCCAGCACCATCGGCATGGTGATCCTGACCCCGGTGCTGATGCCCGACTTCACCCGCTATGCGCGCACAGAAAAGGACGCGCTGATCGCCATTCTCGGCATGGCCCTGGGCTTTCCGTTCGTGCTGAGCGTCGGCGGGGTGCTGTCGATCATCACCGGCCAGTCGGAAATCATGCTGGTCATGGCGGCCCTCGGCGTGCTGCTGCCGGCCCTCGCGGTACTGGTGTTCTCCACCTGGATCACCAACACCGCCAACCTGTATTCGGCGACCCTGACCCTGGCCACGGTCAACCGCGCCGCGAGCTGGAAGCTCACCCTGGCCGGCAGCCTGGTGGCGACGGCGCTGGCGGTGGGCGGCTTCATGAGTCACTTCCTCGATTTCATCATGACCCTGAGCATCGTCATTCCACCGCTGGCGAGCATCTACGTGGCCGACTTCTTCGTGGTGCGCCGGCAGCGTTATGACCTCGATGAGCTGGCCCGTTCGAAAGCCTTCGGCTGGCCGGCGCTGGCGAGCTGGGCGCTGGCCAGCGGGATCGCCTGGATGACCTCGTTCGAGGGCTGGACCTTGACCTCGCAACCCACCGTGGATTCGCTGCTGGTGGCGCTGCTCGCCTACCTGCTGCTGTACCGCTTCGCTCCCGTGAACCTGGCGCCGGCCTCGCACCCGAGCCGCTGACACCCGACCTGCAAGCGTGCTGATTCCGGGGATTTTTCCCCGGCGGGCGAAGCCATGCCCGCGAGATACCCATAACAACGTTTAGCGGCCTGATTCGACCTTTTTTCTGCCAACCCAACGCCAATAACAACCTCAAGAAGTTCAGGAGCAGATCCTTTGAAACGCATTTCCTTCGTCTTGCTGAGCACCCTCGGATGTGCCGGCCTGGCCCATGCCGACATCTCCAGCACCCTGGCCCTGACCAGCGAATACCAGACCCGCGGCATCGGCTACTCCGGCAACAAACCCGCCTTGAGCCTGAGCCTGGACTGGACCGGCGACAGCGGCGCCTTCGTTGGCTCCTGGGCGTCGAGCACCGACAGTTTCAAGAGCGGCGATCCCTACGATGACGGCGCCAAAATCGAATGGGATTTCTACGGTGGCTACAACGGCCAACTGGAGAACGGCCTGCGCTATGGGGTGATCGGCTACTACTACTCGTTCCCCTCGACGAACTACAACATCAACTACACCGAGGTCGGCGCCAGCCTCGGCTACGGCAATTTCAACAGCTATTTCTACTACACCCCCGACCTGATCAGCTCGTCCCGCGCCTCGCGCTACCTCGCCGCCGACTACACCTTCAACCTGCCGCTGGACGTGAACCTGACCTTCCTCGCCGGGCACGCCTATGGCGATTACTACCGCCGCCGCGACGAGACTGGCGGCCACGAATACACCACCTGGGAAGTCGCTCTCAAGCGCAGTTTCGGCCCCATCGACACCAAGCTGAGCTGGGTCGACACCGACCTGTCCGGGCGCTTCTACAACGACGGTGAATACCTGCGCAACGACGGCCGCCTGATCTTCGCGGTTTCCCACACATTCTGAGAACAGCCCCGGCGGCCCGTGGGCTGCCGGCTTTTGCAGCACTGCCGGAGGACTTATGACAATCCGTGTGGCTACCGATATCGGTGGCACCTTCACTGACCTGGTGTACCTGCAGGACGGCGTGATCAACGCCGTCAAGGCCGACACCACCGCGCCGCAGTTCGAACAGGGCCTGCTCGATGCGGTGGCCAAGAGCGGGGTGGACTACCGCGACATCAGTTTCTTCGCCCACGGCTCCACCGTGGTGATCAACACCCTGACCGAGCGCAAGGGCGTCAAGACCGCGCTCATCACCACCCGCGGTTTCCGTGATGTGCTGGAGATCGCCCGCGGCAATACCCCGGACATTTTCAACACCCGTTACCAGAAGCCGCCGCCCTTCGTGCCGCGCCACCTGCGCCTCGAAGTCAGCGAGCGCCTCAACCATCACGGCGACGTGCTCACGCCGCTGGACCTCGATCCGCTGCCGGCCATGCTCGACCGCCTGCGCGAGGAGGGCGTCGAGGCCATCGCCATTTGTCTCCTGCACGCCTACTGCAACCCGAAACACGAGCAGCAACTGATGGCCGCGGTGCAGGCGCACTGGCCGCAGGTGGCCGTGATCGCTTCGCACCAGGTCAGCCGCGCGCTGCGTGAATACGAGCGAACCAACACCACCGTGCTCTCGGCCTATGTGATGCCGGCCACCCGCGACTACCTCGACAACCTGTCCCGGCACCTCGGCGAGCGCGGCCTGCAGCCCGAGCCGTTCATCATGAAATCCAACGGCGGTATCTCGCCGGTCCGCGCCGCGCGCCAGGACCCGATCAGCCTGGTGGAATCCGGTCCGGTCGGCGGCATGCTCGGCGCCCAGGCCTATGGCGAGTTGATTGGCGAGCGCCAATTGCTGGCGCTGGACATCGGTGGCACCACGGCCAAGTGCTCGTTGATCCACCAGGGCAAGGTGGAGATCAGCAATGACTACGTGATCGAGAAAGACGCGGTCAGCGCCGGCTACCCGATCATGACCCCGGTGGTCGACATCGTTGAAATCGGCAATGGCGGCGGTAGCCAGGCCTGGATCGACGCCGCCGGCAGCCTACGGGTCGGCCCGCAAAGCGCCGGTTCGCGGCCCGGCCCGGTGGCTTACGGCCGTGGCGGCCAGGCGCCGACCACCACCGACGCCAACCTCTACACCGGACGGATCAACCCGGACGACTTCGCCGGCGGCCATATCACCCCCGACCTCGACGCCGTGGAGCGGGCCTTCGCCCGGCTGGGCGAGCAGATCGGCGTGTCGCCGGGCCTGCTGGCCCATGGCGTGCTGCAGATCGCCAACGCCAACATGGTCAACGCGCTGAAGCTGATTTCCGTCAACCGTGGTCACGATCCCCGCGACTTTGCGCTGATGGCCTTCGGCGGCGGCGGCGCGCTGCATGCCTGCGCCCTCGCCACCGAACTGGGCATTCCGAAGGTGATCATCCCGCCGTTCGCCGGGGTGTTCTCGGCCTGGGGCATGCTGATGCTCGACGCCCGCCGCGACTATATCCAGACCTACCTGCAAGGCCTCGACGAAGCCCGCCTGGCCGGCCTCGCCGACGCCTTCGAACGCCTTCAGGGCGAGGCCGTGGCCGAGTTCGGCAAAGATGGCATGGCCCGCGACACCCTGCGTTTCGAATGGCATATCGACGCCCGCTACAGCGGCCAGGAACACACGGTCAAGGTGATGCTCGACGGCCTTGAACTGGAGGCGATCCTCGAACGCTTCCACACCCAACACGAACAGGCCTACACCTTCCGCCTCGACCTGCCGATCGAAGTGGTCAACCTGCACCTGGTGGCGTTCGGCGCGGTGCCGAAGTCGCCGATGAACCCCATTGGCCGCACCGACGAGCCGTCGGCCGCCGTGGCGCTGTTCGGTCATCGCCGCGTCGAGCTCGAGCCGGGGCAACCGCTGGAGACGCCGCTGTATCGGCGCTCGGCTTTGCTCCACGGCATGCGCATCGACGGCCCGGCAATCATCGAAGAAGCCACCACCACCACCGTGATGGGCCCGGCCGAGCGGCTGGAAGTCGATGCCTACGGCGGTCTTCACATCCACATCAACGTCCAGGAGCTGGCGCCATGAGCACGGCCAATCCGTTCACCCGCGAAATCATCAAGAACGCCCTGGTGGCCATTGGCGAAGAAATGTTCCTCGCGCTCAAGCGCACCAGCATGAGCCCGATCATCTACGAGGCGCTGGACTACGGCATCGGCCTGACCGACGCTCGCGGCCAGTTGATCTCTCAGGGCAACGGCATCCCCGGTTTCATCGGCACCCTCGATGGCGCCGTGCGCAGCGTGCTCGACAAATTCCCGCTGACCGAGATCCGTCCCGGCGACATGTTCATCACCAACGACCCGTATGCCGGTGGCGGCACGCACCTGTCGGATGTGTCGATGATCATGCCGGTGTTCCACGAAGGCCGCCTGCTGGCCTGGACCGCGAACAAGGCGCACTGGACCGAAGTCGGCGGCAAGGACCCCGGCAGCTTCAGCGCCGACGCCTCGGAGATCTACCAGGAGGGCCTGCAGTTTCCCACCGTGCGCATCTACGATCAGGGCCGCATCAACCAGGCGCTGGTGGACATCATCGCCGCCAACGTGCGCCTGCCGCAGATGACCCTCGGCGACCTGCACGCCTGCGCCGCCGCCTTGCGGGTGGGCGAACGGCGCCTGTTGTCCATCGTCGGCAAGTACGGCGAAACCACCACGCTGGAGGCCATCGAACGCCTGCTTGAACACGGCGAATCCATGGTGCTGGCGGCATTCGAGGGCTTGCCCAAGGGCGTGTTCCATGCCGAGGACGTGATCGACGAAGATGGCTTGGGCAATGGGCCGTTCACCGTGAAAGTGCGGGTCGAGATTGGCGAAGGGCGCTTCGTCGCCGACTTCACCGGTTCCAGCCTGCAAGCCCAGGGGCCGATCAACAACACCCTGTGCGGCTTGCAGTCGGCGGTACGCGAAGTGTTCATGGGCGTCGTGCGCCCCGGCATCCCGGCCAATGCCGGCTGCTTCCGGCCCATCGAAGTGATCTGCCCGCCGGGGACCATCTGCACCGCGCAGCGCCCGGCGCCGGTGTCGGCGTACTTCGAATCCATGGTCACCGCCGCCGACGTGGTGCGCCGCGCGCTGGCCCTGGCGCTGCCGGACCGGCTGATCGCCGGACAGCTCGGCTCGGTGTGCTCGATGGTGCTGAACGGCCGCGATTCACACACCAACGAGGAATACCTGCTGGTGCAGCCGCTGGTGGGTGGTTGGGGCGCGGGTAACGACAAGGACGGCGAGAGCGGCCAGTTCTGCGTGGGCAATGGCGAAACCAGCAACATCCCGGTGGAACTGACCGAGCGCTGCTACGAAGTGCTGGTGGAGCACTACGGTTTCCACGACCAGGACGGCGGCGCCGGGCGCCACACCGGCGGGCGCGGCGTGCGGCTGGACTACCGGATCCTCTCGCGCAAAGCCTGGATCTCGACCTTCTTCGGCCGCGGCATCACCCCGCCGTGGGGGATCGATGGCGGGGGCGAGGGATCGTGCAACTTCGCCGAAATCATCCGCACAGACGGCCAGAACCAGCGCTTCAGCCGCGCCAACCGCGTGCCGCTGGAACAGGGTGATCTGCTGCGGCTGGTGACCGCCAATGGCGGCGGTTGGGGGCCGGCGGCGGAACGCAGCGTCGAGGCGATCCGCGCGGATATTCGGGCGGGGTATATCTCGCTGGAGCAGGCGTGGCGGGATTATCCGGGGCAGATGGCGGTGCTGGCCGGATGAGTTAAGGGGGCCCGGCTGGAGGCGGGTCATGCCGTCAGACCTTCCGCGCCCATGAGATCCAGCGCCGCCCGCGCGGCGCTCGATCTTGAGCGCGCAGAAAAGCGCCCTTCCAGTATTTGGTCGTCACTACCCGGTTTCCTGACAGGCGCCTCATGGCCTTCATACCGTCATGCGCTGTTGCGAAATCTTTCGCAAACAAATAATAATAATGAAATCAATTCCCATTTGAGACGTCCGCCATGTCGGCCGATTCACCCGCCCTGAGCGCCGCCGTCGGCGTGCTCTACGTTGAACACAGTTCCTGGCTGCGCGGCTGGCTGCACAAGCGCATGGGCAGCCACAGCGATGCGGCCGACCTGGTGCAGGACACTTTCGTCAAAGTGATCAAGGCGCGTACCGCGCTGGATATCCTCGAACCCCGGCATTACCTGACCACCGTAGCCAAGGGCCTGATGATCGATCAGTTCCGCCGCCGCTCGCTGGAGCAGGCCTACCTGGAAACCCTGGCCAGCCTGCCCACCGGCCAGGTGCCCAGTTCCGAGGCGCAGGCGATCCTGTTCGAGACGCTGGTGGCGCTGGATCGGATTCTGTCCGGGCTGGGGGCCAAAGTGCGCCAGGTGTTCATCCTGTCCCAAGTCGACGGCCTGGCCTACGCGCAGATCTCGCGACAATTGGGGATTTCCCTGCGCTCGGTGAACAACTACATGGCCAAGGCCATGGAGCATGTCTGCCTGATGCAATGGGAGGCCGACGAGTGAGCGCGCCGACACCCGCCCAGCGCGAAGCCATCCGCGATGCTGCCCGTTGGTACGTGCAACTGTCATCGGGCAGCACCAGTGCCGAACAACAGGCGCAGTGGCAGCGCTGGCACGACAGCGATCCCCTCCATCAACTGGCCTGGCAACGCATGCAAGCGGTAAGCAGTGATTTCGCGGGCCTGCCGCGCCGGCTGGCGTCGTCGACCTTGCTGGGCGCCGGCCAGGCCCGGCGGCAAGTGCTGTACGGTCTGGCACTGTTGCTCGGCGGCGGGGTGTTCGCCTCGCTGGGCTGGCGCAGCGACACGCGTCGCGAATGGATGGCCGACCAGCGCAGCGCCGTGGGCGAGCGTCGAACCGTGCCACTGGCGGACGGCAGCCGCCTGCTGCTCGACACCGACAGCGCCGTGGACGTGCAATTCGACGGGCAGCAACGCCGGCTGGTATTGCGCCGCGGGCAGATTCTGGTGGAGACCGCCAGCGATGCCGCGGCGCGACCGTTCATGGTCGACACCCGCCACGGTCGGGTGTTGGCCCTTGGCACTCGCTTCACCGTCAGCGTCGATGAGCGCGGCAGTGAAGTGGCGGTGTTGGACAAGGCCGTGCAGGTGTCGGCCGCGAGCGCCCGGCAGGTGCGCCTGGAAGCCGGTCAGCGTGTGGTGTTCAGCCCGGCGGGCATCGGCGCGGTACGCGATAACGATGCCTCGGTCGCCGCCTGGCAGGACGGCAGCCTGATCGCCATCGACCAGCCGCTGGGCGAACTGCTCGCCCAGTTGTCCCGCTATCGCCCCGGCATCCTGCACTGCGACCCGGCGGTGGCAGGCATGAAGATTTCCGGCGCCTTCCCGGTGACCGACACCGACCTCGCGTTGACCGCATTGCAAAGCGCCTTCCCGCTGACCGTACAGCGCCGCACCCGCTACTGGGTCACGGTAATGCCACGCGGCTGAAACCCCGCGGCAAAAAATATTTTGCGCGGGCGTGCACTTTTGCCCGCGCTCAATCGGCTCTGTTCCCCATCTGCTAACTGAGTGTTTTTGGGGAAGGAAACATGCGTGTGAAACATCGACCACAGACGGCCCTGGCCCTGGCGATCCACCTGGCATTGGGCGGCGTGCTCGCGCTGCCGGCGGTCGCGCTCGCCGAGCAGGCGGGCAGCGTGCAGACCCGCGCCTACGATATCGCGCCGGGTCCGCTGACCGAGGCCCTGAGCCGCTTCGCCAGTGTTTCCGGTGTGGTGTTGTCATTCGATGGCGCCAGCACCCAGGGTCGCCGTTCGCCGGGGCTGCGCGGTGAGCACAGCATCGCCAGCGGCTTCGCCAGCCTGTTGGCCGGCAGCGGTTTGCAGGCCGTGCGCCAGAACAGCGGCGTCTACCTGCTGGTGGCCGGCGGTCGTGGCGACGGCTCAATTGAACTGGGGGCGACCAGCATCACCGGACAGGCCCTCGGCACCACCACCGAGAACACCGGTTCCTACACCACCGGCGCGGTGACCATCGGCAAGAGCGAGCACAAGCTCAAGGACATCCCGCAGACTGTCAGCGTCATGACCCGCCAGCGCATGGACGACCAGAACATCACCAACCTGCCGGACCTGTTCGCCAATGCCCCCGGCATGGTCTTCTCGAAAAGTCCGGGCACCGGTGGCTTCATTTCCTCCCGTGGTTTCGAAATCGAAGCGATGCAGTACGACGGCGTGCCGCTGACCCGCGGCGTCTATGCCTTGGGTAGCTACCTCAACGAATCCACCGCCTTCTATGACCGGGTGGAAATCATCCGTGGCGGCGCGGCGTTGTTGCAGGGGGCCAACAGCCCCGGCGGTGCGGTCAACTTCGTGCGCAAGCGCGGCCAGGCCAAACCGACCGTGACCCTCACCGGCCAGGCCGGATCCTGGGATCACTACGCCAGCCAGGTGGATGTCGGCGGCCCGCTGAACGAGGCGGGCACCGTGCGCGGGCGGGCGGTGGTCGACTACGACACCAGCGGCTCGTTCATCGACTACGTCAACAGTTGGGACCAGAAGGTCTATGCGGCCCTCGATGTCGACCTGTCAGAAGACACCACCTTCGGCATCGGCGTGAGCAACCGCACCTCCCACTTCCGGCCAATGGTCGCCGGCCTGCCACGCTACCGTGATGGCGGTGATATCGAGCTGTCGCGCTCGACCTACACCGGCTCCGACTGGAACCGCGGCATGATCGAGCAAAGCGCGCTGTATGCCGATCTCGAACACCGTTTCAACGATCACTGGAGGCTCAAGGCCGCGGCCACCGCGATCAATGAGCACAACAAAATGACCTACGCCTATACCGTGGCCTTCCAGGATGGCCAGGGCGGTGTGCTGCCCGACGGTAGTGCGTTGAGCAACTGGCAGTACGCGACCGACTTCGAATCGCAGAACCGCGGTGCCGACATCTTCGTCAGCGGTGACTACAACGGCTTCGGGTTCGACCAGGAAGTCGTGCTCGGCGCCAACTATTCCAGGCTCACCAGCGACGACACCATGGCCCGGGTCATCAGCGCCGGGGCGAACATCTTCAACCTCGACAACCACTTGCCCTGGCAGGATTACGACAGCCTGGCGGCCGCCGGCACGCGGACCGACAGCAACTACGAAATCGTCCAGAAAGGCATCTACGGCACCTGGCGCGTCAAGCTGGCCGATCCACTGACCCTAGTGCTGGGTGGGCGCACCAGTTGGTATTCCTACGACTACAGCGCCAAAATCTACAACCGCAACGTCTTCAGTTACGACACCAGCAGCCCCAAGGCCAACAACGGCGTGGTCACGCCCTATGCCGGCCTGATCTATGCGTTGAACCCCGAGTGGTCGGCGTATGCCAGCTATGCCGACGTGTTCATTCCGCAGAGTGCGCTGGGAATGGGCGGCTCCACCCTGGAGCCGATCACCGGCAGCAACTACGAGTTGGGCCTCAAGGGCGAGTTGCTCGAGGGCCGGCTCAATACTGCCATCGCACTGTTCCGCTACGACAACGAAAACCGCGCCGTGACCATCCCCAACACCACCGGCCAGTGCAACGGCTCGAGCTGCTCGGAAGCGTCCGGCAAGGTCCGCAGCCAGGGCCTCGAAGCGGAAATCAGCGGTGAAGTGCTGGCCGGTCTGCAAGCCAGTGCCAGCTACACCTACAACACCACCAAGTTCCTTGAAGACGCCACCTACCAGGACAAAGTCTTCAGCACCTGGACGCCCAAGCACACGGTGCGCCTGTGGGCCGACTACACCTTGCCGGACGCCTACAAGCAGTTCAGCGTCGGCGGCGGGGTCAACACCCAAAGCAGCACCATCAGCAACGACCGCAAGTTCGACCAGCCAGGCTTCTCGGTGTGGAGCGCCCGCCTGGGCTACAAGGTCAACGACGAAATCGCCCTGGCCCTCAACCTCAACAACCTGTTCGACAAGGTTTATTACCTCCCGGCCTACAGCCAGTTGAACGCCAACAACTACTACGGCGACCCGCGTAATTTCATGGTCACCGTGAAGTACACACCGCAGTTCTGACGAGGGTGCCGGGGGGGGGGGCGCCTTCGGGCGCGCCGGTTTCCTCGAGCGCTTCACCATGAACAAGATCGTCTCAGATCCACCTGTCCCAACACCTCGCCACTCCCACTTCGGCGCCTGCAACGGCGCGCATGGCCCCGCTGTTTTCCGTGCGCCCGGACGCCGAGGCGTCGAAGAAACTCTAGGCATTCCGCAACGAAGCATCAAGACGCGCTTGACCCGGATCAAGACCCTCGCGGTCAGCGCGGGTTAGCGTGGTGTATCGCCAAGCCCGGAACAGGAGGCGTCCCCATGGCCAAACCCTTTCCCCTCAACCCCAAACACCCCGAGCGAGTCTGCTGGGGGTGCGACCGCTACTGCGCCGCCAGCAAGCTCGATTGCGGCAATGGCGCCGACCGCACCATGCACCCGGCCGAGACCTTCGGTGACGACTGGCATGAGCAGGGCGATTGGGGGTTGCCGCCATCAGACGCCGGCGACGAGAGCCCGTCGCCCCCGACAACCTGACGAAAATTCCCACAATGCCTGTTGGATAAGCGCCGCGCCGGCGTGCATCATGCCAACGATGCACGCCGGCGTTGCGGTTTCCGCCACCTCTCCGGTCACACCAGAACAAGATCGAATGAGGCCGCGACGTGGTTGAAAGAAGGCATTTCAGTGATGCCCTGCAGGGCTCCAACCTGCGCTTCACGGGCGAAAAAGGGCAGGCGACCATCGCTCAGGGCCGGGTCGGTTTTATCCTGCTCGAGCATTTTTCCCTGCCGGCCTTCACCCAGGCCCTCGATACCCTGGTGACCGCCAACCTGATCCAGGCGGCATCTTTCACCACCCGCACCTTTACCCTCGATGGCGGTTCCCGGGTCAGCGACCTGGGGTTGGTGATCTGCCCGGACGCCCCGTTGAATGCCGCGAGCCTGGACGATCTGGATCTGTTGGTGGTGTGCGGCGGCTTGCGCACGGTGCTCAAGCCGATCCCGGAGCTGACCCAGATCCTCCAGCGTGCCGCCGAAAAGCAGGTGGCGCTGGCCGGCCTGTGGAATGGCGCGTGGTTCCTCGGCCAGGCCGGGCTGCTCGATGGCCACCGCTGCGCCGTGCACCCCGAACACCGCGGCGCGGTGGCCGAGATCGCCAGGGACAGCCAGGTCACCAGCGAAAGCTACATGGTCGACCGCGACCGCCTGACCGCCGCGAGCCCGGCGGGGGCGTTCCACATGGTCCTGGAGTGGATCAACACCTTGCATGGTCGGGGCATGGTTGACGCCATCGTCGATATTCTTGCCTTCGAAGAGTCCCGCTACCGTCGGGCGCGGCCGACCTTGCACGAGAAAATGAGCGAGCCGCTGCGCGAAGCCATCAACCTGATGAGCGCCAACATCGAAGAGCCCCTGAGCCAGGATCAACTGGCCCATTACGTCGGCCGTTCGAAACGGCAGATCGGCCGGTTGTTCATGACCCAGCTCGGCACCACGCCGGTGCGCTATTACCTGGAACTGCGCATCACCGAAAGCCGGCGACTGTTGCAGCATTCCGACCTGCAACTGATCGAGGTTGCCCTGGCTTGCGGCTTCGTCTCGCCCAGCCATTTCAGCAAGTGCTATGCGTCCTTTTATGGCTACGGGCCGTCGAAGGAGCTTCGCCATGGGCTGGTGAAGGGCAAGAAGGTGGACGAGGTGAAGTGAGCGAGGGGCAGAATTGCGGGTGTTGCTGACTGCCCCATCGCCGGCAAGCGGAGTGCCGCCTTTAACCAATCACATACTGCAACACCACTTCCAGCGGATGGCGCAACTGCTTGTCCGCCAGTCGCTTGACCTGGCTACGGCACGAATACCCGGTCGCCAGCGGCTCGCCTTCCTTCTCCAGCTTGCCGGCCCAGGACTGCTCGAAAATGGTTTTCGAGGTTTCCTGATTACGTGCTTCATGGCCGTAGGTGCCGGACATCCCGCAGCAGCCCGTCGCTTCGGTCGCGAGTTTCAGGCCCAGGCGCGCGAACACTTGTTCCCACTGTTTGGTACTGGCCGGTACGTTGGTCTTCTCGGTGCAGTGGGCCATCAGGCGGAAGTTGGCCGTCTTGCCGCCGACGTGCTCGGGCAGCACATCCATCAGCCATTCCTGCGGCAGCAGCACGTTCGGGCAGCCTTCCAGGCCGGGGACTTTCTGGTATTCCTGGCGATAGACCAGGGTCATCGCCGGGTCCAGGCCCACCAGCGGCACGCCGCAGTCGGCCAGGGCCTTGAGCTGGGTGCCGTTGCGGATCGCCGCTTTGGCGAAGGCGCCAAGGAAGCCCTGCACGTGCAGCGGTTTGCCGTTGGCGCTGTACGGGGCGAGGAACACCTTGTGGCCGAGGCGGTGGGCGAGGTCGATGAACGACGCCAGCAGCGGCGTTTCGAAGTAGCGGGTGAAGGCGTCCTGGACCAGCACGATACTGCGCTCGCGCTGTGCCGGGGTCAGTTCGCGCAGGGCCGGTACGCTGGCGGCGCGGACGTTGCAGCGGGTCAGGGTGGCCTGGAAGTTGAAGCGGCTGATCAGCGGGCTGTCGACCATGCCGATCTGGTCCGCCAGCAGCTTGCTCACCCATTTCGAGCCCATCACCGCGTTGTACAGCCCCGGCGCGTGGGCCAGGTACGGAATGGTGAATTCCAGCGAGCCGATCAGGTAGTCGCGCAGCGGACGCTGGTAGCGCTTGTGGTACAGCTCGAGGAAGCGCGAGCGGAAGTCCGGCACGTTGACCTTGATCGGGCACTGCCCCGCGCAGGACTTGCACGCCAGACAGCCGGCCATGGCGTCGTAGACCTCATGCGAGAAATCGGCCTGGCCACGTTGCTGGGCGCGGCTGTTGCGCAGACGTTGCGGCAGGCCCTTGAGCCAGGACGCCTTGTTCTGCGCGGCAGCCAGCACGTCGATATTGGCCGCGCCTTGCAGGCGCAGCCATTCGCGGATCAGCGAGGCGCGGCCCTTGGGCGAGTGACGGCGTTCGCGGGTGGCTTTCCACGACGGGCACATGGCGTCGTCGGGGTCGAAGTTGTAGCAGGCGCCGTTGCCGTTGCAGTGCACCGCGCTGGCGTAGCTTTGCCAGACACGCTCGTCGATCTGCCGGTCGTGCTCGCCACGCAGCGGCGCTTCGTTGACCTTGATCAGGCCTTCGGCGCTGTCCGGCGGGGTGCAGATCTTGCCGGGGTTGAGCTGGTTGTGCGGGTCGAAGGCGCCTTTGAGGCGTTGCAGCGACGGGTACAGCGCGCCGAAGTAGGCGGGCACGTATTCCGAACGCAGGCCCTTGCCGTGCTCGCCCCAGAGCAGGCCGCCGTAGCGTTGGGTCAGCGCCGCCACGGCATCAGAAATCGGCTTGACCAGCGCGGCCTGGGCCGGGTCTTTCATGTCCAGCGCCGGGCGCACGTGGAGCACGCCGGCATCGACGTGGCCGAACATGCCGTAGGTCAGGCCGTAGCCGTCGAGCAGGGCGCGGAACTCGGTGATGTAGTCGGCCAGTTGCTCCGGCGGCACTGCGGTGTCTTCCACGAACGGCTGCGGGCGCACTTCACCCTCGACGTTGCCGAGCAACCCCACCGAGCGCTTGCGCATGGTGTAGACCTTGGTCACCGCGGCGGAACCTTCGGCCAAAGTGTGGCCGAGGCGCTCGACGCTGCGGTCGGCCTGCAGGTGGTCGATAAAGGCGGCGACCCGGGCGTTGACCTCGTCCGGCTGATCGCCGCAGAACTCCACCAGGTTGATGCCCAGCGTCGGTTTCTCGGGGTCGGCCGGGAAATATTCGGCGACGCTGTGCCAGACGATGTCCTGCATCGCCAGCATCAGCACCCGCGAGTCCACCGTCTCGATCGACAGCGGCTTGTGCGCCATCAGCGCATTGGCGTCGCGCAGGGCGTCCATGAAGCTGACGTAGCGGACGTTGACCAGCACCGCGTATTTCGGGATCGGCAGCACATTGAGCTTGGCTTCGACCACATAGCCCAGCGAGCCCTCGGCGCCGCACAGCACGCTGTTGAGGTTGAACAGGCCGGCGTCGTCGCGCAGGTGCGCGAGGTCGTAGCCGGTCAGGCAGCGGTTCAGTTTGGGGAAGGTGCTTTCGATCAGCTCGCCCTGGGTTTCCTGGATCTCGCGGGCCATGCGGTAGACCTCGCCAACCCGGCCGGGCAGGGCGCAGGCGGCGTCCAGCGTGGCGTCATCGATCGGCAGGCTGTGCAGGCGCTCGCCGCCGAGCAGCACGCTGTGCAGTTCCAGCACGTGGTCGCGGGTCTTGCCGTAGGTGCAACTGCCCTGGCCGCTGGCGTCGGTGTTGATCATGCCGCCGACGGTGGCGCGGTTGGAGGTGGACAGCTCCGGGGCGAAGAACAGCCCATGGGGTTTCAGCGCGGCGTTGAGCTGGTCCTTGACCACCCCGGCCTGGACCCGCACCCAGCGCTCCTCGACGTTGATTTCGAGGATGCTGTTCATGTGCCGCGACAAGTCGACGACGATGCCGTCGGTCAGTGACTGGCCGTTGGTGCCGGTGCCGCCGCCGCGCGGGGTCAGCTTGATCTGCTGGAAACGCGGCTCGGCCATCAGCGTGGCGACCCGCGCCACGTCGTCGGCATCCCGCGGGAACACCGCGGCCTGGGGCAGGCGCTGGTAGATGGAGTTGTCGGTGGCGAGCACCGTGCGGGTGCCGTAGTCGGTGCTGAACTGGCCACGGAAACCGGCGGCGCGCAGGGCATCGAGAAACGCGGTGTAGTCGGTGGCAGGTGCGCTCACCGGCAGTTGGGCGATCATCACGGGATGGCCTCTTTATAGGTCGGGCTAATCATGAATACCTGACGTGAAGGTATGGTCAGTACGTCGCCAGGTAGTGGATGATGCCAATGATTCCCGAGTCTTGCGCGGCGCACAAACGGATAATGGCGCGGCCTTTGATGAGTTTTATGAATGAATTACCGAAACTTGACCCCGTCGATGTCGCTGCTGCTGGCATTCGAGGCCGCGGCCCGGCATGAAAGCTACACCCGCGCGGCAGTGGAATTGTCCCTGACCCAGAGCGCGGTGAGTCGCCAGGTCCAGGCCCTGGAGCAGCAATTGGGGGTGGTGCTGTTCCGCCGCGAAGGGCGCACGGTCAAGCTCACCGAGGTGGGCCGGGTCTACCAGCGGGAGATCAGCGAGGCCCTGGGCCGGATCCGCAGCGCCACCCTGCATGCCATCGCCCACCAGGCCGGCGGCGGCAACCTGCGCCTGGCGACGCTGCCGACCTTCGGCTCGAAATGGCTGCTGCCGCGTCTGCACGAGTTCTATCGCCGCCACCCCGAAGTGCTGGTGCACATCAATTCCCGGATCGAACCGGTGGACTTCGCCACCAGCGGCATCGACGCCGCCATCGTCGTTGCCAGCGGCGACCAGCCGGGGCTGATCTGTCACCGGCTGCACGCCGAGGAGTTGGTGGTGATCCTGTCACCGGCGCTGGCGGCTTCTCGCGAGGTGTGGACGCCCGAGGTGATCAGCCGTCAGCCGCTGCTTAGCGTCGCCAACAACCCGCATGCCTGGGGCGACTGGTTCACCCACCATGGCCTGGCCCATCAGGCCATGCGCCTGGGCCCGAGTTTCGAACTGACTTCGCACCTGATCCAGGCCGTGCGCGCGGATATCGGCATCGGCCTGGTGCCGCGGATCCTCATCACCGATGAACTGGCCGACGGCACGCTCGCCATCCCGGTGCAGCCCTATGCCAGCGCCCGCAGCTATTACCTGGTGTACCCGCCGCGCAACCAGTCGCTGCCGGCGTTGGAGGCGTTTCGCGAATGGTTGCTGGAGGAGCCGGATATGCGGGCTTGAGGGCGCTGAAAAACCAGCGCCCGGTCGCCAATCACCTCACCGATCCTGATCCAGCACCAACGGCAAATACAGGTTGGCAATCGACAACAGTGGCCGCTGATCCTCTTCCAGTGATGAATACAAGGTCAGCGAGAACAGCCACTCACCCCCTTCACGTTGCGGGTTGACCTGCCCATACCAGGTGTCCACCGCTGTCTGCAGATTACCCGCCGTCCCATCATCGAGAATCTGGTTGGGATACAGGTACACCGGAGTCTCGCTGACCAGCCCGTGGCTCGGGTCCTCCGGGTCGGTTGCCAGTTCATAGGCATAGGCCACGCCGAGGGTGACGCTCAGTTCACCCGCGCTGGCGGCGGCACCGAACAGGGTGTCGAACGCGGTTTGTAGCGCGGCGCTGACGGTGGTCGGTGTAGTGCTCAGCGGCACGCGCTGGTCCCAGGCGTTGAATGGCGTTGCGACGCTGGCGGCTTCCACCCGGTCGGTCTGGAAGACGAACGCCGGGTTGGTCGCGGGGCCGTCGGCACCGAGCAGTTTCTGGTTGCGCCGGACCAGGATCGAGCCGGTCGCGTTCTGCCAGCGAGCCACGTTGAGGCCGACGAAACTCAGGCTGAAGGTGGGCCAGGATGCCGGCACCTGGGCATCGTCCGGCACCCGGTACAGCGACTCCGTCGCCGAAACGTCCTCGCGCAGCAAGGTGACACTCAGGCCCGCCGCGGTGAGGGCGGCGACCTCTGGCCAGTTGCCGTCCGGGCCGATGTCGGCGCTGGCGGCGGTCAGGCTCAGGCTGGCGACTTCGCGGCTGCCGACTTCGGAACCGTCGCGGTCGGTTACCCGCGCCTGGAAGCTGAACTGGTCGCTGTCGCCGTTCTGCGCCAGGGTGTTCGGCGTACTGACCAGGCGCTCGGTCCATTTGCCGGCCACGGCGCTGGCGAGGTCGCGCAAGGTATCCGCGGCATTGCTCTGGGTCGGCGTCAGTGGCCCGGCGTCGGGCAGGGCGCCGAGGATTTCCCAGAGCGGATCGGCCACTGCCACATAGCGCGCCAATTGCACGAACAGGTCTTCGTCACTGGTGGCAAGGAGCATTTGCTGGCCCGGGTGCAGGTTGTAGCGGAAGGTCAGGCTGACATCGTCCTGTTCGGCGTGTTCGTGGGAGTAGGTAAAGCGGTGATCCCACAGCGGCATGCTCGCCAGGGTGGCCGGGCTGTCTACCCGCAGGTTGGCGCGCAGGCGCTGGCTGCGCAGGTTCTGCCGCAACGCGGGGCTGAGGGCGGTGGCCGTGGCGCGCTGCTCGACGATCACCGGCAACGCCGGGAAGTTGCGCAGCGGGATCGGCACCGAGACTTCGCCCAGGTGGGTGGTCAGCGCAGCCGGCAGGTTGGCGCCACCCAACGGCGGCACGAAGGTCAGCCATTGCGAGGCGGCATAGCCGTCGGGCAGGCCGGCGGTGCTGATATTGCGCTCCATGTCGGTGATGCCGAAGGCCATGTTGGCGGTGACCGCCCGGTGCGTGGCCGGGTCGGACTCGGTCAGCAGCAGGGTGATGAAGGGCGAGAAGTCGGTCAGCCAGCACTTGCCCGCGCTCATACTCCACGAGCGGTCTTCGCCGCCGCTGGTGACCTGGACGCCGCCGTACAGATCGGCCGGCAGCAGGCCGCTGGCGGCGTCTTGCCACGGCGAGGTCACGCTGCGGTTCAGTTGCACCAGGGTCGAGGCGCTCCAGGCTCGCGACAGGCTGACCCCCAGTTGTTGCTCCAGGGTGGTGGCCGCCGCGGCCTGACCGCTGACGGTGTCGGGATCGCTGATTTCCAGCACCGCTGCCAGGCCTTCGGGGATCGAGCCGGCGAGGCTGCGCTTGACGGCCACCAGGTCGCTGAGGGTCTGCCGGGTGTCCACGCTGCGGTACAGCGCGGCGGCGTTGCTCGCCCCGAGAATGCGGTCGACATCGGAAAGGAAGCGGCTGGCCCACGGCTCGACATCGATGCCCTGGAAGTCGCGTTCGCTGCTTGCCGTGGACAGCGTGCCGTCCGCCAGCAAGGCCTGGATCGGTACGTCCTGGCGGCTGACCAGGCTTTTGTACAACGGGGTCAGGGCGAAGAAGCGTGGCTGCGGTCCCGCCGCGCCGGGCACCGTGGTGGTGCCGGCGATGGTCAGGGCGCTGATGCCTGCCGGGCCGAAGTCCACGGCCCAGAGGTCGCGGCTGTCTTCGAGGGCGCGGCCGGTGGCGATGCGTAGTTGCGGCAGTGCGGTACGCATGGCGACGATAAAGGCGTTGAAGGCCAGGCCGCCGCCTTCATCCTCGGCCACCGGTGCCTGCGGCGCCGGGATCAGGCTGCTGCTGGTGGCGACACCGCTGCCATCGTCGGCGGCGAAGTCCGGGTTGATCAGCGCCGCGGGACGGCTCAGTTGCAGATGGACACTGAGCGGGAATGACGGTCCCGGATAAGGGCCCTGCGCACCGATCGGCAGGCTGATGCGCACCGTGGCCGGTGGCACCAGGGCCCGTGCGTCGGCGGCGAACAACGGTTGATCGAGGTTGGCCGGGGTCTCGACGATGACCTGGGCGTTGACCTGCACGCCGGCTTCGGCGAAGCGCACGATCAGGCTGTTCAGGCAGTCGTTGGCCTGGGTCTCGACCTGCACCTCGCTTTGCGGCGCAGCGAGGCTGACGCCGGCGGCGATCAACCCCGGCGTGCCGGCGTTGGCCAAGGCAAAGGCCCCGGCGGAAACCCCCAGCAGCGCGGCAATCTGCGCTGGAGTGGTCGCGCTGGCAAACAGGGCCGGCGGGCAGATCAGCAGGGCATTGCTGGCCAGGGCACTGCTGTTGTCGCCGATGCTGGCGAGCAGGTCCGCCAGCGTCGCGCCCGCGGCTTGTTGCTGGAGCTGGGCCAACGTTGCGGCGAGGCTCTGGCCGCTGCTGGCGGTGGTGATGCTGTAGCTCACTCCGGACACGGCGATGAGCAACGTCACCCCGCCGGCGATCAGGCCGGGCATGTCCAGGTTGGCGTCGGCCAGGGCCTGGCTGGCGTCGGCAACGCCCCAGTCGAAACGCGGCGCGATGCTGTCGAGGCTGTCGCCGGCCTGCACGCTGTAAGGCACACGAAGCGCGCTGTCCGGCGCCGGCCAGGCCACCCGGCCGGGCAGGGCGAAGGCGCCGTCGGCGGGCACCGCCAGGTCCGGGTTGGCCTGCAACAGCAGTTCGGCCGGGCAGGCGTGGGCGTCGGCGAACTGGTGCAGGGTCTGTGCGCCATCGGCGGCGATGCCGGCACCGTCGTTGAAGTCGCCCAGGTAAAGCAGGGTGCCCATGTCGAACAGGTTAAGCGTGGCGGTGTTCAACGCCGCCAGCGCGGTCTGGTCGAGACCGCTGCCATTGCGCGCCAGCGTGTCGTCATGGCCGGCGACCCACACCGTGCTGGAAATCATTTGGCTGGCCTGGAAAATCCCCGGCAGCGCCTGATGACTTTGCCCCAGGTCCGCCGCAGTGACGTTGACGCCCTGGCTGGCGAATGCCGCGCAGACATCCAGCAGCGAGCGGATCGGGTTGGGCGCGTCGCTTGTGGTGACGGTGATCGAGACCAGGGTGTCGTCGGACACGGCCACCGCGAAAGTGAAGCCCGGCGTGAGGATGGCCGCGCTGGCGTTGTCGCTGGCCAGCAGGCCCGGCAGGGTGCCGAGGGCGTTGGCCAGGGTCGCCAGGTTGGCGCTGCCGTCGCCGGTGCTGCGAGTCAGCGGCGGCGAGACCGCCAGCACCGCGCCGCTGCGCAGCGGCAGGTCGCCGTTGGCGGGCGAGGCTAGCAGCGTTTCGGCGCTGATCACCGGCCAACCGCTGGGGCGGGCGGTGCTGGCGATGGTCGTCGCGCTGTCGTTCTCGGCGACGATCGCGTAGGCCGGCACTGTCAATAGCGCTTGCGCGCCGAACAGTGCCTGCACCGGCACTTCGGCGTTGGCCACGGCCATTTCCGCCGGGCGCAGGCCGTAGTCCTGTTGCAGCGAGGTGAGGGTGGCGCCGGCCGGCGCGCGGGCAGCGCCGAGGCTGGCGGCGCTGGCGCTGAAGGCCTGGGCGGCGGCGGCGAAGCGCCACAGCGGTGCCTGTTCGATGCTGTGCGCTGCGCTGGTGTCGAGGCTGGTCGCGACGCTGGCGGTCAGCGGCTGGCCGAGTTGGTAATAGGCCTTGGCGTAGGCCTCGGCCTGCCGGTCGGCAGTGGCCGCAGCGGCGTCGCCGGGCTGGCTGGGCGACGGCATCACCGTGGCCGGGCGCGGTTCCAGGCTGATCGTCAGGGTCACGGCGTCCTCGACGCGGGTCACCGCGTACGCGCTGACCAACGCCGGCCAGTCGCCGACGCCCAGCAACGGGTCGGTGTAGCCGCTGGGCAGGATGACCTGGCCCTGGCCAGCGGGCGGGGTGGCGGTCTGGTTGCCGAGAATGTCCTGGAAGGTCAGGTCGACGGTGGCGGACGGCAGGCTGGCGGCCCAGCCGAAACCCCGGTAGGGGTCGGCGTCCGGGTCCGGCAGGCCGGGCACCCGTGGCAGCGGCGACGGCGTGGCGAAGCGGTACAGCGGCAGCACCTGCTCATAGCGCCAATACGGATCGGCTTCCAGCGCTTCGCGTTTGTCCCGCAGCAGGCCACGGCGGATCAGGCGTTCGCGCTTCCAGGCGGACGGCGCGTTTTCCTCGACCGGGGTCGGCGGCGCCGGCATCCCGGAAGCTGGCATGGCAAAGGGCGAGCCGGCGACGGCCGGAATCGCCGCGCCAAGCAGGCTGAACAGGCGCCGCGCCTGCAGTTCGGCGCTGCTCGGGGTGTCTTCCGGCGGCGCTTCGAGGGTCAGGCTGAAGCCGACGCTGCCCGCCGGCACCAGGGCCTGGAGTTGGGTGTCGTCTTCGTTGTGGTCTTCGGCATAGAGGGTGCCGATGGTCGCGTCCAGTCCCGGCGCGATCAGCGCGCAGGTGTTGAACGGCAGCAGCGGACGGCCTTGCGGCGCCAGTGCCTGCTGGCTGCCGGCGATCACCAGCAGGTCGATGCTGGCGACGCCGTTGGCATCCAGGGCGCTGGCCGGCAGGCCGCTTTCCAGGCCGAAGGTGTAGCCGGTGCCGCCGACCACGCTGCCTTCCCAGAGCAGCGTGACGAACCGTTCCAGATCCGCCAGCGACGCGGCCGGGGTCGGCTGGTCGCCGTCGCGGGCGAGGCTGCGGACCCGACCGAGGCTGACGTCCGGCGAGCGCGGCACGCTTTCCGTGGACAGGTTGGCCTGGATCAGCCAGGTCTGCTCCGGCGTGCCCGCCAGCACACTGATGCCCGCAGCATTACCGGCGTTCGGCGCCGGTTGCGCGAGCACCTTGACCACGCTGCCGGCGCCTTGCCCGGTCGCCAGCCAGGCGCGCAAGGCGAGCAGGGTCGGGCGCTCGGCCTCGTCCACGCCTTGCAGGGCGAACAGGGTCAGGGCGTCGTCGATCTGTTTGATCGCGATCGGGATCCGGCAGCCCCAGGTCGCGTTGCTCACGGTGACCGCATCGCGTCCGGCGGCGGCGCCTTGTTCGGTGGTCAGCAGGTCGTAGGCCACCGTCGAACCGGCGAGGGCCTTGGCCCGCAGGTCGGCGGGCAGCGGCCAGAGGGTCGGCTGGGCGCCCACGGGCGGGGCGTCCATGCCGGGGATCGGCAAGGCCACCGGGGTTTGCAGCTCGATGCGCTGGGTCAGGCCGTAGGCGCGTGGCGAAACCACGGCGAGGCGCATCGGCGCCGGGCCGTCGACCACCGGCAGGGTCAGGCTGGTGGCGGGGCCCATGGCGATGATCTCGGCGTTGCTGTAGCTGTACGCGAGGCTATCGACCACGGCAGTGGGCACCACCATGCCGGCGGGCGCGGCGGCGCGGGAAAGGAAGCCACTGTTCACCGCCTGGCGACCATCGGCGACGGTGCTGTCCACCAGGCTGATCCAGGTGCTCTGGGCGGTCAGGGTCATCTGCAAGGCAATGTCGCTGGCCTTGGTTGGGTCGCTGTCGACCGCCAGGTCGAACTGCTGGCCGGTGAGGTCGTAGAGCGGCGCGGCCTGTTGCGGGTCGGCGACGACGTGGCCGTCCACGGTCACCGGTTGCGGTGCGCGCAGGCCGGCCATCAGCGAGCGCGAGCCCTGGTTGACGATACGCGGTAGGGCAGCGCCGCCGAGGATGTCGTTGAGCAATTGCGCGACGGTGGTCACCGGCACCTGGGTGACGGTCAGCTCGGTGCCGATGGCGTACAGGCCGGCAACCGTTTCCAGGCGCTCGGCAGCATCGGCCACGCTCAGGCCGTAGGTGTTGGCGATGACGGTGAAGCTCAGCGAATCACCCTCGGCCGCCTTGGCCACGGCCGCCGGCACCGGCACCAATGCCAGTGGCGCGAGGAACGGCGCCGCGCCGGCCCAGACGAGGATCGCCGACCAGTCATAGGTCCAGGTGCCGAGGGCCGGATCATCGGCATTGCCGCTCCAGCTCACATTCAACAGCAGGCGTCGGGCCAGGACCTCGAGGCTTTCGCCCGGGGTCGCGAGCACGCCGCTGCTGGCCGGCAGGCCGTAGCTGCCATCGCTGCCGCTGACGGCCGTGAGGAAGTCCTGCCAGTCCGCCGCTTGCGGCGGCGAAGTGTCGGGGTAGACCTGCACCAGCGCCAGGGTCGCGGCGATCCGCGCCACGGTGTCGCCGGGCTGGGTCAGGTAGGTCGTGGTCGGCGTCACGGCATTGAAGCCCAGCGGCACCACCAGCGACTGGCCGGGTGGCAGCTCCTGGCTGTCGACGCTGAGATCGTCGCGGGTCAGACGGGAAATCAGCTCGGCGTTGCCATCGAACACCGCCTGGGCGTACCAGTCCGCCGGAATCAGTTGCGGCTGCCGGTAGCGCACATAAGCGGTGGCGGCGGCGAGCAGGCGGCTGGTCGGGCCGTTGCTCCAGGTGCGTGCTGGCAGGTCGAACGGCGTGCTGGCGTCGAGCAGGGCGGCCGAAGCGCCCAGGCCGGTATCGCCAGTGCTGTCGCTGAACAGCGTGACGGTGCTGGTGAGGTTGAACAAGCTGGCGATCGTGTCGAGGGTCTCGGCGTCGGCCACCTGGTGCAGCACTGCGCCCAGCTCGACGCTGGTCAGGGCGAAGGCTGCGCCGGCGTTGTCCTGGGCCAGCACTTCCGGGGCGATGCCCAGGTTCACCGGCAGGCGGCTGCCCACCGGCGCAGCGGCCAGTTGGGTTTCCAGGTCGGGGTTGAGGAACAGCAGTTCGGCGCTTGTGGCGCCGAGGGCCTGGGCCACGCTTTCCACGGTGTCGCCGGCGCGTACCGGGTAGTCGATGCTCGCCGTGGCGAAGCGCGCCGCCAGTTCGGCCAGCGACTGGCCCTGGCCGCTGCCGTTGTCGGCGACGCTGATGTCGGTGCTGGCCAGCAGGTCCTGGGCCTCCTGCACGGCGGCCTTGACCAGCATCAGGCAGTAGTCGCGGAAGATGAAGGTGGGGAAGGACTCGTAGGTGGCCGGGTCGTCGGTCTGCGGCCGCGGCCCGCTGGCGCCGCCCACCGGCAGGTACTGGCCCATGTATTGCGCCAGGTCCCACTCGTACCAGGGACCGACCAGGTTGACCTCGGCAAAATTCAGCGTGCCGCCCGGCGTGCCGCTGCGGGTCAGGCCCGGCGGCAGCGGTGCGACCATACCGCCGACTTCGAGGGCATCGGTGTCGGCGCCGGAGTCAGGGTCGGCGGACAGCAGCAGGTGCAGGTTGGTGGCGAACAGGGTGTCGAGTTTCGCCCAGGCGAAGGCGTCATCGGCGGTTTGCGGGTCGTCGAGGGCGGCGGCGAGCAGCGCCAGTTGGCCGGCGGTGAGCGGGTCGGTTTCGGTTTGCGGGCCGTCCGGAATGGCGTACAGCGCGTAGAGCAGAACGGTGCGTACCCACAGGTCGGGCGTCAGGCTCTGGGTGTCTTCGGCACTGGCCGCCAGGGCGTGATGTTGCGCCGAACGCAGCGCTTCGCCACGGGCGGTGGCGGCGTCGGGATCGACCCCGGAGTTGGCGCAGAGGATGAACGCCGCACGGTACAGCGGCGCCGCGTCAGGTTGCGCGACGCCGCTCCAGGCCACCGGCAACTGGCCGATGGAAATGCTCGGCAGCAAGTAGAGAAGGGCCTGACGTGGCTTGCCGTCGGGCCACAGGCTGCGCGACGGGTTCCAGTTCCAGTCGCTGTCCTGCACCGTGCCGAGCAGTCCGGCGCCGCACTTGCGCAGGCTGACCTGATGCAGGTGTTGGTCGCGCAGCACGGCGATACGCTGGCTGCGGTTGCGCCGTGCCCGGGGTCCGCCACCGAGGGCCAGACTGCCGGCGCGGCCGGGTGTGGCCAGCAGCCGGGCGTTGCTCTGGAAGCTTTTCGGATCGCCACCGGGGGCGACGATCCACGGCGTCTGCTGCACCGAACCGAGGGTGAAGGCCAGCTCCAGCGAGACATGGAAACTGAAGGAAATCTTGATAAACAGGACCTTCACCTTGGCCTCGGCGCGCACCGAAACCTTGAGGGTGAATTCGGTCGGCCGGTAGCACTCGAACAGCGCGCTGACCTGGGCATAGGCCTCCAGGCTCACCGAGACTTTGATCACTTTGAAATCGACGTAGCCGTAGACCTTGCCGTGCAGCGCGGCGATGCCCTGGGCGCGGAAATACTGCGCCGACGGCAGCCCGGCGCTGGACGGGTTGAACCAGCCGAGCACGCCCTGGAAGATCACCTGCACTTCGACATAGGCGCCGCCGCCGAGGATGCCGGCGCGGATCTCGCGACCGACGCCGACGGCCAGGCCGATGCCCAGTTCCAGTACCGGCGAGAAGGTGCCGTTGGTGATGCGCGGCACTTGGGTGGAGGTGACGCCGTCGAGCAGGCCGAAATAGATCCCGCCACGGCCGATGAAGATATAGGCCTGGACCGAGAACGAGCGGCTGAAATCCTGGTTGTACGGGAAGCCCAGGTCCACCTTGAAGTTACCGTTGGTGTAGACCTCGATCACCACCGTGCCGAGGGTCAGCGAGGCGACCCCGAGCTGGAAGGTGCGGAAGGCATCGGGCAGGCGCAGTTCGACGCGGAACATGCCGACGTCGTCGGAAATCTTCTTGTACAGAATTTCGAATCGCAGGCCGGCGAGGCTGCCGGCCTTCTCGCCATTCAGGCCCACTGACAGGCCGTAGAGGATCGGGTCGTTGAACAGGAAACCGAGGTCGACGGTGCCGGCCATCAGGCCGATGTCCAGGCCGATCAGCCACTGGCTGTCGGCGGAAAAGGCGATGGTGCCGGTGGTGCCCGGCAGGTTGTTGGGGTTTTCCACCGGGCGCATGAACTGCTTGAGCAGGGCCAGGTTGCCGGCCACGGTGTCCACCGGGTTTTGCAGGCGGATGCGCTGGCCGATGCCGAGGTAGCGCAGGTCCACCAGCGCCGAGCCGGTGCCGGGCACGGCGGGCGGCGGGTCGTTGACCACGTCCCAGGCCAGGGCGTCGTCGCCGGTATAGGACTTGCCCAGCAGCGAGCCTTCGAGGATCAGCTCGACCTTGCCGGCGCCGGCGCGGGTGTAGCGCACGCCGATGGCCGAGAGGCTGCCGAAACCGAGATCGACCTTGGCCTTGTAGACGAATTCGACCTGATTGTTGGTCGGGTCGAGGGTGAACACGAAGCTCGACAGCTCGATGCGCTTGAGCACGTCCCATGGCGCGTCGAGGGTGAAGCCCAGGGTCGGCGCGGCGAGGTTGACCAGGTATTCGAGCATGTCGCCCAGGGTGGTGCCGCCGAGGTTCACCGACACCACTTGATGGCGCGGGTTGGTGGTGCTGTCCTTCTCGCCGCGCCAGGCGGTGATTGCCTGGACCCAGATAGTGTCGACGTAGACCTTGAGCAGGTAGGTCGGCTCGTCGACGCCGACGTCCATGCCCACCTCGACGCCGATGCGGTTGATCGAGAACTCGCCGCTCAGGCGGCCCGAGGCCGGTTTGTCCGCCGGGGTGCTGCCGTCCCGGGCGATATCGATGCTGGCGGCCGCCGAGATTTTCAGCGGCGTGCCGAACAGCTCCGGGGTCCAGCGCATCGAGATGGTGCCGCCGAGGGCATAGGACTGGTCACCGGTGGCGAAGCTGACGTCGAGGCGGTCGACCATCAGTACCGGCACCGAGGCGGGTGCGCGGCCAAGGCCGAGGAACTGCGAGACGAGGTCGGTGAGGTTGATGCTGGTGCCTTGGTAGAGATGACCGGCGAAGAGCCAGCCCTGGGGCGTGTCCGGGTTCTGGATCGGATAGCTGGCGGAGAGCATCAACCGCGGGCTTTCGTAGTCGTCTGGTGCGGCATCGGGATAGAACGAGAAAACACCCGACAGACCGCCACCGACGCGGCCACTTTGTACCGCGATCCAGAAATCGATCTGTTCGAGCACCAGGTCAATTACCACCAGGTCGACGGTCCAGCCCTGGCCAGGCTCGGGTTCGCCTGAGGACGGATCGAGGAAGACCACGGTGGTGCTGGCGTTGTACATCTGGCCGAGGGGGTCGGCGGAGAATGCCAGCGCGGATATCACCGCGCTGCTGAGGCCTCCCGCTGTCGGGCCCGGTGCTCCGAAGTAGTAAGAGAACGCCTCGCCGATCGGAATGTAGTCGCCGGCCTGCATGCTGCCTTCGATGAACAGGTCGGGAAGGGCGACACTGACATTGATGTCCACCTTGTCCTGCGCGCCCTTGGCGCCGAAGCGCAGGGCGCCGCTGACCGAACCTGAGACCGAACTGACGCTCTTGCCGCTGGCATTGTTGCTCCAGCCCCAGATCCAGCGTGTACCGACGTTGTGCAAGGTGACGAAAGGCACCGGTGGCGTCCACTCCTGGTCGGAGCCGATGGACACCACGAGAAAGCGCAGGGTCGGCAGGACATGGTCTTTGGGGGAGGTGAAAAACAGTTCGACGCTGCGGAACCGAAAGGTCTCCATCAACGGGAAGTTATCCGGTAGCGGCAATGCCGGAAGGCCGAACAGGGTGGTCAGTTGCGCCATGCCGCGGACGATTGAGGCATGCTGCGGGTCGAAGACTGCTGTCATATGCCACTCGGGACCTGCGGTGAGCACCTGGGTGGTGACGGTTGCCACCAATGCATCGGCGCCGCTGCCGAGGGTTACGGTGCCCAGAAGATTGGCGACTGAGAACGAGGTCCTGTCCCACTGCTGTTCATCCAGGTCGTCACGTACCACCAGTTCCAGCCCCAGGTCACGCAGGCTCAAGCCGCCCGGGCCACCGGCGAGCCCGCTCGCGGGGTCGATGGGCAGCGTTGCGGAACTCGCGGCGGTTGCACGCAGGGTCATAACCACCGCATGGGTCCAGTCCGCCGGCATCTGCAATGTGCCGCTCAAGGCCAGTGGCCAGGGCGCCAGCAGGTCGGCGAACGTCTCGAACACGGCAGATTCCGGCAAGGCCCCGGAAAGCGTCAGGCTGGCCTCGGGCCGGCTATCTGCGCGGAAGACCGGGGCGGTCAGTCCCAGAGACAACAGGAAGGAAGGCCCCCAGATGACAGACATGTCATCGCTTTGTAAGCGCTCGCTGTCGGGCAGACCCGCGGGGTTGAAAAAGCGCTGGAACGTCCAGCCCGGTTCAGTGAGCGCCATCGACAACTGAAAAACGCCTACCTGGTCTTGCTGTTCGGTGTACAGCAGCGTCACGTAGGCGGCGAAGCGCATGCCTTGCGGGTCGCCTGGCTGGCCGTAGCGACCGTTCCCGGTCAGGTTTACGCGATCGAGTCCCTGAGTGATGCTTGCCGCGCTGATCACATAGCTATCGGTCAGTCCGAACAGTTGGAGCACACCTCTCAGTCCCGGCAAACCCGGGTTGGCCGAGACTGCCCAGAGGTCGAGCGTCTGCTGCGGGGTGATGGCGGCCTTGAGGATCGCGTACGTCGAAGACAGAGACATGAATTACGGCCTTTTGGCAGGAAACGGGGTGGTCAGGCGCGGGGCCAGGCGGTGCGGCTGCGCCGGAGCGCGAGCGCGACCGGCATCGTTGGCGGGGCGGTCCTGCCGGGGGGATACGGCTGCGGCGGGTGCTGCCGGTGACGGCGGCGCCGGAGTACCGCTGGCGCGGTAGACGAAGGTGTGGGTGGTTAGCAGTTCTTCGGCACTGCGCACAATGAGGGACTCATCACTGGGCAAGCGGTTGCTGGTGACACCGCGAAAGTCGATGAGGAAGTCCAGCGGCCGTGGCAGCAGCGTATAGATCCAGTTCATGCCTGCGGAAAAGGAGAGACTGGCGCTGTAGGGCGGCGTGGTGAAGCCGATGTAGGGCGAGAACGCGACCATCGGGCTCGACACCTTGGTGCTGTCGTAATAGAGCGTCGAATACAGGTTCTGCGAGGTAAGGATGGTCTTGAAGCCTCGCTGATCATAGAGGCCGGGCTGCAGGGCATAGTCGACGTTGGTGGTGGTGAAGTGACGTCCGTCGCCCACCAGTGGATCGGACCACCAGGCCTTTGTTTCTGCGTAGTCGAGAAACAACTGGCTGGTTTCCAGCGATGGGTGGCCATAGCGCTGAACGATATCGGCGCTGGCGATCACGGTCTTGCCGGCCATGCGCTGGGCGTAGGTTTTGACCACTTCCCGATTGACGTCGCTGATGACTGCATCTTTCACGTTCAAGCCGAAGGTGGTCCTGCGGCTACCGTGGTGTGGCAGCAAGACCATGTAGCAGTTGGGAATCGTCCCGTCGAAGAAGCTGTTGATGTACTGAAACGTTGGAAAGGTGGCATCGCCGCCGATGACCGCGCAGTAGTGGTTGCTGCCGGCATTCACGGCCAGGACCAGCACCAGGCTCTTGGAGTTGGCTTGGTCGCCGTCGGGCCGTGTGGAGATATGGTCTTCCTCCGTGCCAACCCGCTCGGTCTTGTATGGCGTGTTGGCAGCGAGCAGGAAGACCCCGAAGTCTTCACCCCCCCACAACCGGCCCTCTGTAAAATCGCTGCGATAGTTGCTGGCGCCAACGGGAAACCCTCTGACATCGAAGTCTGGAATGAAGGTCCTGGCTTTCAACAGGGTGAGGAGATTGACGCTCTTCTTCTTTACGGTGGCGATCCCGTCGTACCAACTGTAACGGCCGCCATAGCGGACGCGACCGATGGTCATGTTCGGCAGTAATTGCAGAAGACCCAGCAGTGGATCTACCTCTGTCTGGTTTCCGTACAACAGGCTGACGTGGTCTTTGTCCTTGTGGGAAATGAATATCGCGTCGATGTGGCCGTTGGGACTTTCCCGTTGCAGCGCCATGTTCTTCAGGAACTCAAGGGTCGGGCGCCCGGCGGTCTTGGAGTTGTGAGACGAACCCAGGTCGAACAGCGCCAGCGCAGTGACCTTGCCATCCTTGTCATAGACCGCGAACAGGGTCGACATGCCTTGGCCGACATCCAGCGAATACACACGAAAGTGGCTGCTCATCGAAATCTTCCTTGATCAGATAACCGGCGGCGTACGCCGCCCCGAGCGGGCCAGGCGTTTAGCGTCCGGCGTGCGCCGTTGCACCTGGCGCGGCGCGGGGCCGGCCAGCAGGGTCTGGGTTTTCTTGTCGTCGTCCTTGGCATAGGCGGCGTACCAGCCCAGCGACGATTTCGGGCTGCCGGGGGCGCCGAACAGCAGCAGGTCGGCGTTGCCCGGCGGGAAACTCCAGGCCAGCACCGACACGGCGAAGCGGCGCATGCGCAGCAGGTAATTCAGGCGGTCATCGCTGTCGCGCCAGGTCTCGAAGAGAAAATTGCGAAAGCCGAGCTTGAGCACGCCTTGCAGCGGCAGGCTGCCGCTGATGGCGTTGGACATGCCGAGCTTGATCCCGAGGTACACCGGCGGGTCACCGGCCACCGGCTCCGGGCCCCAGGCCGCGAGCAGGGTGATCTTCAGGCCGATGGCGCCGCTCAGGGCGCCGAGGGTGCCCATGTCCAGCGCCAGGCTCAGGCCGAACCACGGCGCGGTCAGCGGCACTTGGTCCAGCGGCGCGCCGATGGAGGTGAACCCGAGGCTTTCCGGAGTCGCGCCCTGCGGCGGCTCGCCGGCGTTCGCCAGGTCGGGCGCGGCCACCAGGCCGTCGAGGCGCAGCGGGAAATTTTCCACCAGCGACGCCGGGCGGGCGAGGGACGCGCCGGGGCCGGTGTCGAAGCTGACCCCGGCTTCGCCCGAGGTGAAGTGCTGCTGTTCCGGCGTCTGCATGGGGAACGACATGCTCACCGCCAGCCCCTGGAAGCTCAGGTAGCCGTTCACTGCGGTGCCGGGCCCGTAGCTGAACAGGTCGAACTCCGGCAGTTCGACGAAGGCCAGCCGCCCGGACAACACGAAGTTGGCGGTCAACAGGCCGTCCACCGGTGCTGCGGCGGTCTCCATGCGGCAATCGCGGATATCGATGGAAGCCAGCGCCGCGCCGTTGCTCTGGTAGACGTTGTCGCCCAGCAGGCTGAAGGAATAGCTCGGCTGGCCGCCGATACGCTGGTAGCTGCCGGACAGGATCAGGTTGTTGCCCCGCGCCCGGTCGACCTTGGCCAGCCAGGAGCCGAACAGGCGGTTGACCATCAGTTCGGCCTCGGCGGAAAAATCCACCACCCGCGCGTTCTCGAAGCGCACGCGCATGGACAGGGTCTTGTAGCCGAAGGGGATGGTGGTGGACGCCACCAGGTCGTCCGGGTCGTTGTAGTCGATCAGGCCGAAGGCGGCGGTCTGGCCCAGGTCGATGATGCCGTCGTGGGGCGTGTACGGCGTGACCGAAAAGCCGACGTGATGGGCGTAGAACCGTGAGCGATCGACGCCGGCGGCCATGAAGCGCAGGGCCGAGGGCATGTCCTGGAAGTCGATGGGCGCATTGAGGAACAGCACGCCGTTCCACAGCGGGTTGTCCAGCACCTCGTGGTAGAACAGCACCAGCGGATCATCGACGGCGACCGCCGGGTCCAGCGCCGCCAGCCGGGCCTTGGCGATGACCGCATCGAGGGCCGTGCGGGCCGGCTGCAACGAACCATCGGCGTTCATCGCGACCTGCGGCCAGGACCAGGCACTGGTGTTGGCCGCCAGTTCGGTGATCGAGCGGCCACAGAACTTGAACAGCATCAGGGTCGGTGTCAGTGCATCGGTGCGCCATGCCCGTGGTGACAACTGGAAGTTCCAGCCTTCGATATCGGCGCGCAGCAGGCCTGCTGCGGCCTGGGCCTGGGTCAGGTAATCGCCGGCGCTGCTGGCGACCACCGCATCGAAGGCCGCCTCGTTGGCGAACTCCGGGTAAGGCGGGTTCTGCCCGGCCAGGGCCTGGTTGATGGCCTGGGCCTGTGTTGGCGGCACACCGGCGGCGAGCAGGCGCGAGACGGCGTTGGCGGCGGTGAGCTGGTAGGCCACCGAGGTGCCCTGGTCCATGAAGGTGTCGACATTGGCCACCACCATGAACAGTTGGTTCGACTGCAACGCCGCCTGGAACGGCGGCTTGACCTCGGTGAGGATCAGTTGGCCGGTGTCCGACTGCGGCATGTTGGCGAACAGCACCCCGGCCCAGGCGGTCTGCGCCTGATTGAGCACGGCGATCAGGCCGGTGGGGGTGACGCCCAGCGGCGGAGTGTCGCCGGCCAGCGCTTCGCTGCCCAGGCGCAGGCGGCCGGTGGGCGCGCTGCGCTGCATTTCCAGCGGCGGCAGGCCGATCAGTTGCCGGCGCAGGGGCGCCAGCGCCGCGTCTTCGATGTGCGCGGCCATGTCGATGGCCGCCGGCGGAATGCGCCCGTACACGCCCATGGGCCAGACCGTGGGCGCGGTCTGCCCGCTGGCTTGCAGGGTCGGCAGGCTGGCGGCGGTCATGTTCAGGTAGGCGAGGAAACCCGGCACCGGCACCGACGCGGCATTGAACAGCGGCGAGCGCGGTGGCTGGGCTTCATAGTCGCGGCCGGTGCCGCCATCGGACAGCACGGTGACCCAGGCGGTGGTGCCGAGGTCGGTCATCGCCGTTGCGGCATCGCCTTCCACCGTGGGCGGCAGGTAGGCCGGGCCGTTGGCCTGGAACAGCAGCAGTGAGCCGCCGGCGTTGGGCAGCACCACGTTCTCGGTACCGGAGACGCCGAGAATCAACCGGGTGTTGCTGCCGTCTCCTTGTGCTTGCTGCGGCGTGTCGAGGTCGAACAGGCCATCCGGGGCGAGGTGCCAGACCAGGCTGGCGCTGTGCGGATCTTCGGCGTCGAACAGGGGGGTGCGGCCGAAACTCAGGCGCCCGCCCGGCAGGTTGCCGCTGGCGGCGCGCGGCGTTGCACGGCTGGTGTGGCCGGTGTTGGTGCGCTGGGCGAATTCCAGGGTCGGTACGCCGGCGACGGGGTCGAAGCTCAGCGCGGTGCGGGCCGGCAGCGCCGGGTTCAGCGGGTCGAAGCTCAGCAACAGGCTGAAGGGTGTGGTGTCCAGTTGCTTGAACAGCGGCATGTCGATGATGTCCACCGCGCCCACCGGGCTGTCCGCATCCGCTTCGCTGTAACGCAACATCACTCCGAGGCGTTCCAGGTCGTCGCCGTTCGGGTCGTTGCCTTTGTCGGCGTCGAGGCTGAAGGTCAGGCAGCCCAGTTGCGCGCCGGACAGCGGCAGCGGACAACTGGCCTGGCTGGACGGGTAGACGCCGCCCGGTGCGGAAAAGGCTAGGCGGCTGCCAGCGAACAGAATGCTGTTGTCGCCGAGGCTCAACGTCGTGGCGCCACCCACTGCGACTGCGTACTGGCCAAGGGCGAAGCGCGCGTCGCGCACCACCCGCCAGTCGCCACCCGGCTTGTCAGCCTGCAGTGGCAGGGCGTCGATGCCCTGGGTCTGCCATTGGCTGGCCGGCGCTTCGGGGTTGGCGATCCACAGAAAGCGCAGCCAGCCTTTGGGAGACAAGCCCGACCAGAGCGCGCGCAAGCCGTCGAGAAACGCCTGCGGGTCAGCCGGCGCGCTGGCCAGGAACAGGTAGGCGCCGCCCAGGTCGGCCCAGGTTTCGGGCAGGTTGGCGCTGCTGCCCAGGGCGCTGCCGGGGCTGGCGAGGTAGCCCGCCCAATAGTCCGGCAGGCCGCTCTCGGCGGTGGTGGACAAACGGTACAACCCCGTAACGACTTGCTCGAATATCGGTGCGCTCATGGCGGCCTCCTGCGGCGAGACGTGGACGGATCACTGCGGACCGGTGGTTACCCGGTCTCCCGGCAGCAGCGGCAGCGACAGCGGCGTCCAGCCCGGCCCGTAGCTGCCCAGCCCGGTCCAGTCCAGGCGCAGCGGCCAAGCTGCCGAGCCCGCCGTGGCGTTCGGGTCGAGCACCGCCGCGCCGAGGCCGCGCAACACGCGCACGCCCTGGGTCGGCAGCGGCGCCGCGATCGGCAGGCGTCCGGCCTGGGCCAGCAGGTTGGCGATCGTAGTGCCCACCGGCACCACCAGCGGCGTGCCGTCGAGGGTCACCCGCAGGCAGGCGCGCGGCACCGCGCGGCCACGGAAATAGGCGACCGGCACCGTCCCGCCCGGGACATTGCTGGCGCTGGAGAGCGCGGTAAAACTCTCGGCTGCGGCGAGGGTGAAGTTGCTCGGGGTGTCGGTGGGCGCGGGGTCGCTGGCGCCGTCCAGGGCCGTCGGCGAGAACAGGCGGTAGAAGGGCCTGATAAAGGCCGGGAAATACAGGTCCGCCGCATCGGCCACGCCACCCATCTGCTGGGTGGTGTCATGGGACGGCGGCGGCGACACCGACAGCGCGCCGCCGCCCACCAGTTGGCCGATGAACGAGTCCCAGCCGGTGGTGATGTTGCCCGAGCTGTCGATGAACTGATTGACCTCGTAATCCACCACGGGGCCCGCGACATAGCCGTTGCTCCAGCGCAGCGCCGACGACGATTGCGAGATGGCTTGGTACGGGCTGGCGGCGACCCGCAGGATCATGCCCGGGCGCAGGTCCACCGAGCCGAGGGTGGCGGCGGTATCGGCTGAGGGGAACGACAGGCCAAAGCCGTAATACAGGGATTCCTCGAAGGTCTGCGGCATCACCCGCGCCAGCGCATCCTGCAAGGCGAGGATGCCCCACGGCGCGGCGCCGGCGCTTTCCAGTGCTTTCAGGAAGGCGACGTAGGCCAGCAGCAGCGGCGCGCGAATCGGCTCAGTGCCGAAGGTCCACGGTGAGTCGGTACCGCTGGAGGCAATCGCCAGGCTGTAGGGGTAGGTGGTGCCGCTGGCCGCCGCCAGGGTGAACGGCCCCTGGCTGATCGGCAGGCCGCTGAGGCTGCCGGTCTTGGCGATCTGCGGCAGGTACAGGGTCAGCGGCGCAGTGGGCGCGGTGCCGGCGAGGGCGGTGGCCAGCGCCTGGGCCGGGATCAGGTAAGGGAAGGCGGTGGAGGCACTTTGTGCCGAGGGAATGAACGCGCTGCTGTAAAGCGCCGTGGCCTGGCCGGCTGGGCCGATATTGTCGATGCCGGCGACCGGCTGGTTGGCCTGCGCGACCACGCTCAGCGTTGCCGCGCTGTTGCTCGGGACATAGGCCCAGCGTTGTTCGAGCACGCCCGCCGTCGAGGTGAACGCCTGGTCGACCGAGGTGCTGCCGGCGACGGTCTTGAGCACCGAGACCTTGTAGGTCTGGCCATCCGGCACGGCATTCCAGCGCGCGCTCAGGGTGGCGCCGTCGTAGCTTACGGCGAGGCCGCTCACCGGCGTGTTGGCCAGGGCGAAGGGCGCGCTGGCCGGGCCGAGCAGGGTGACGCCGTTGACCACGCACGCGGTACGCACCGTCACCCATGACGGTGTGCCGGCGCTGGCCAACTGGCTGGCGCTCAAGACGGTGCTGGTGCTGCTGACATCCAGTGACTGGCCGTTGGGCAGGCGCAGGCGGTAGCCGGTGATGCCACTCAGCGCGGCCCAGCTCAAAGTGCCGCTGCCGCTGACGGCGTCGACCAGCCAGCCGCCGATTGCCGGCACCGCCAGCGGGGCCGCCGTCGCGGGAGTCGAGGTGTTGCGTGCCGGACCTCTGGCCGGGGTCAACCCGACACTGACCACCGCAGGTGTGCCGCTGGTGACCTGCACCGGTATGGCCACGCGGGCGGTGTTGCCGTTGACACTGACGCTGCTGGCAGCCACGCCGTCGAGCAGCAGGGTGACGGCGGTGCTGTCCGGTGCGACCACCGAGACCGGCGCCTGCCAGGTGACATCCAGGCTGGCGCCGTCGGCGGACACCGCCAGCGAGGTGAGGGCGGCCGTGCCGGTGACCAGCGGCAGCCATTCGCCTTCGGCACCGATACCGCCATTGTTGTTAGCGATGATCTGCGCGACCCAGTTCTGCGTGCCGTCCAGCGGCGTAGCAAGGGTGATGCTGGCCGAGCTGGCGCCGGGATTGTTGACCGTGTTGGAAAAACTCTGGCCGCTGGCCAGGGACAGGGCCTGCACGGTGAAGCCGGTGACCGCCGGGTTGCTGGTCATCGACCAGTTCAGGTTCAGCGCGCTACCGCTGTAGTTGGCGGCGGTGATCAGCGGCCGGGTCGAGACGATCGGCACCAGCGGGCTGACCAGGCCGGCGCCGCTGGCGGTCAGCGCGGTGACCGTGAGCTGGAAGGTTTCGCTCTCGGGCAGGGCGGCGGGCAGCGCCAGGATGCCGTTGCTGACCGTGGCGCCGGGGATGTCGACGCTGTAGCTGACGCCGCTGGCGAACCCGGTCGCGGCCAGGCGGTAGCCGCTGATGCCGCTGGCGGCCAGGCCTTCCCAATTGGCGACGATATGGTTGCCGTTGCGGTACAGGCTGGTTTTCTTCAGGACCGGCCGGATCATCGAGGTCGGCGGGAACTGCGCCTGGTTGGAGCGCGCCGAGGCACTGCTTTCGCCCACGGCGGCGACGCACACCACCCATTGCGAGCCGTCGCCCAGGCCACCGCCGAGTTGCGCGTTGTCGATTACCGCCGAGGTGCTCTGCGTACCGGCGACGTTGGCCGTGTAGGTGGTGCCGATGTTGTTGGAAAACACCACGACCTGATAACCGGCGCCCGCCTGTGGCGAGGGTTCCCAGCTCAGCCGCAGGGCATGGCCGTCATACAGCGCCGACAGCAGGGTCGGGCGGGCGGTAGGCAGGATCAGCGGGGCGCTGTTTTGCCCCGGCGTGTCATCCCACTGCGCCTGGACCACCACCTGGTAGCTGACGTCAGTGTTCAGCGGCTCGGTCAATGTCAGGCTGCCGAGGTTGCTGGTGCGGCCCGCGATGACCGCGCTTTGGTGCGTCAACACCGCTTCGCCGGCCCCGAGGTAGGCCAGCTGGATCACGTAGCCGGTTACCCCGGTGTCCGCCGAGGGTTGCCAGATGACCCGCACGCTGTTGCCGTCATAGACGGCGGAAACGATGCTCGGGTCGTTGGCGTTGTTCAACGCATTTTCGTGGACGGCCATGGGCGCCTCCGGAAAAAGGGCAGGGAAATGAGTGCGAAAGGACGGGTGACCGCGGGCAGCGCGAGGGCGCTGCCCGCAGTGCCTTACTGGTCGTTATCGAAGTCCTGCAGCCATTCCTTGGGCAGGCTGGCGCGGATTTCGGCGGGGCTGCGCATCGGCACGCGGGACTGCACGGAGGCCAGCGATTGCTGCATGTTGGCGTCGCCGGTGAGCAGGCCGCCGGCGTAGTAGGTGCCGGGGTTGGGGTAACGCTGGGTCAGCAGGTTATGCACCTTGCCGGTGTAGTTTTCCTGGGTCAGGGAGGTCACCGCGGCGCTGCCGTCGACGGTCAGCAGTACATCGCCAACCCGCAGGGAACGGGCCTGCACCGGCATGCCGTTGGCGAGGATCATCGGGTGAGTGCGTGTTACAAGGACGTTCTGCCCGCCGTTGGTCTTGACCCGGATCATCGGGTGGATTTCGCCGCCCTTGGTGGTGCCGAAGACCTGGCTGGTCTTGCCGTCGGCGCTCTTGACCGTTTCGTCGCCCTTGCCGGTGAAGGCTTCCACCGCGCGCTGGCTGCCGTCGGCGAGGGTGATGGGCGTTCCTTCGGCCAGGCAGCCCTGCATGATGTACAGCGGCGGGATGATGTTGACGCCGGGCTGGCCGATGTTGGCGCGGTCACTGTTGAAGTTCAGGGTGCCGAACGGTGGTTGCTGGCCAGGGGCACCGTTTAGTGCCACGTAGCCGGTGACCCACAGATAAGCGGCGGTGCCGTCGTAGTAGTTGATGCAGTTGCCGGTGTTGGGGAAGGCCGTCGCCGGATAGTTCCAGGTAACGGTCTGGGCACTGGTGCTCCAGTATTGCGACTCAAGCACGCTGCCTTGCTGGTAGTAGACCTGGCAGCCACCGCCCGTGGGGTTCTGGATGGAGATGGTGATCACCCCGGTCGCCGGGTTCAGCGGGGTATTGGCGAAGGTCGCCGAACCCGACAACGGGAAGACGAAGTCGGTCGGGTGCGCGGTGGAGTTCCAGTAATCGCATTCCTGCTGGCTGCCGCGTGCCCAGCACAGCTTGATCTGCTGGGTGTTGTCCTTGGTGTTGGTGCACGTGGTCTGGTAGCTGCCGGTGCAGTTGCCGTTGTTGTCGCGCACGCAGTAGTTGGGCTGGTTCATGCAGGCGGCGGTGGGGTTGACGGTGTCCTGGTAGGACTGGATGAGCATCACCGGTGGGTCATTGGGTGCGGCATTTTTCGGGAAGTAATAGAACATCGCCTGGGCTTTGGTGGTCGGGTTGCCGTCGGCGCTGGGGACCTGGCCCTGGACGTCCAGGCGAAAGTCCGTGCCTTCGCCATACTGGGATTTCGAGACGTTGGCGTAGACGTTGCCGGTTTCGACTTCGAACAGCTCCATGATGATCGTGGTGCTGACCGTGCCGTCGACCACCGACGAGATACCGGTGGCCTGATAGCCCGGCTGGCTGTCGGTCAGCGCCTTGCTCTGTGGCGCGGTGTTGTCCTGGGAGAAGGTGGCGATGAAGTTGAGGTTTTCCGGGCCTTCGCTGACTTCGTCGCTCAAGGCCACGGCCTTGGCGGGCTGGCCACCGGATTTCTTCAGCGCCGCGACACCGGCTTCGTGGCCGGCGGCGAGGGTCTTGAACAGGTGCGGCGAGCGTTCCGGGGTTTTGCCGGCGCGCTTGAGGGTTTCGAGGGCCACGCGATAGTGCAGCGGGTTGGCCAGATTGAGGCGGTGAGGGATGCCTGGCTTGAGTTCGGCGTCGAGGGCTTTGAGGTCGGCTTTCACCTCACTGGACAACGGCGGCGGTGCCTTGTCGGTATAAGCCTGCGCTGACGCGAGCCCGATCGGGGCAAGTACGGCAGCAAGGGTGAAAAGGGCGTGACGCACAGCCCGGACTACATCGCGAGTCGCCATGGTGGGTTCTTCCCTGAGGTGAATTCAGGCGGCTCACTGGGTCCTTGTGAGCGCCAAGGTGTCAGAAACATAGTTGGGGGATGGTGAATCTGCAAATGAATGTTTCAGCGCTTTCCAGCGTGGATCAATACTTTGTCCACGCAGGAAAAGCCCCGGAGGCACGGGGCGAAACAGCGTTTTGTGACTGATTGGTCAGGCTGGGTCCGGCTATTTTCGTGGGCTGCGGGGCATTGTTGAGGAGGTTGGGGGAGGCGTTTTGATATCGCTTTTCGCGGGAGGCGGTGGTGGCTTCGGGGGGCGCAATTATTTTGGTTTTTTTGTGGGGTTCCGGGGCGCGTCTTCGAAATTAAGGTGGGTGTCGCACTATTGGGCCCTTCGCGAGCAAGCTCGCTCCTACCGGATCGGCACCGCTTTCTTTTGTGTAGGAGCGAGCTTGCCCGCGATGGGCGGGCGCTGGCGCAGCTATGCCAATTCGCTGGCAAGCCAGCGCTCGTCGCACCTTGTCCAGCAACTCGCCGATCTGGAACGGTTTGAACAGCATGTCCATGCCCGGCGCAATTATTTTGGTTTTTTGTGGGGTTCCGGGGCGCGTCTTCGAAATTAAGGTGGTCGTCGCACTATTGGGCCCTTCGCGAGCAAGCTCGCTCCTACCGGATCGGCATCGCTTTCTTTTGTGTAGGAGCGAGCTTGCTCGCCGCACCTTGTCCAGCAACTCGCCGATCTGGAACGGTTTGAACAGCATGTCCATGCCCGGCGCAATTATTTTGGTTTTTTGTGGGGTTCCGGGGCGCATCTTCGAAATTAAGGCGGGTGTAGCACTATTGGGCCCTTCGCGAGCAAGCTCGCTCCTACCGGATCGGCACCGCTTTCTTTGAACTGCGCCCCGGAAGTTGGACACCCATCCAACACCGGGGTGTTTGCATGACCACGTATTCCAAGCAGTTCAAGCTGTCCGCCATCCAGGCCTTCATCAATCGAGGCCGTGGCTTTCGCCATGTGGCGAACCAGTTCCAGATAGATCCTACCCTTCTCCGGCGCTGGGTCGTGGCTTACCAGCACCACGGCGAGGCCAGTTTCAAGCGTTCCCGTCGGCACCACAGCG
>NZ_FYDX01000023.1 GCF_900187455.1 Pseudomonas sp. Irchel 3E13
GCTTCGAGACGATCGACCAACTACGTGTCGGAATTGACGAGTACATCCGCTACTACAACCACGAACGCATCAAGATGAAGCTCGGCGGCCTGAGCCCTGTAGCCTACAGAGCACAGGCCGCGTAGCCTTACACAATTACTGTCCAACTTTTGGGGCGCGGCTCACTTTTGTGTAGGAGCGAGCTTGCTCGCGAGGGGCGGGCGCTGGCAAGCCAGCGCCCACAAGGACGGGGTCGCTTCAGATTTCGCCCATTTTGCACCAACACCCAAACCCCAGATTTCCGCGTCAGGCAACCGGCACCGCGCCGCCGCCATCCAGCGCCCGCCTCACCTTGTCCAGCAACTCGCCGATCTGGAACGGTTTGAACAGCATGTCCATGCCCGGCGCAAGAAAGGCCTGGCGGTTGAGCGCGCTCTGGGCGTACCCGGTCATGAACAGGATCGGCAGCGTCGGCCGCCAGCCCCGGGCGACATCGGCCAGTTCACGGCCGCTCATGCGCGGCAGGCCGACATCGGTCAGCAGCAACTCGATGGACGGATCGTTCTGCAGGTTCTCCAGCGCCAGCTCGATGCTTTCCACCGCCGTGCAGCGGTAGCCGGCATCCAGCAGCACTTCACTGACGAACATCCGCACCGCCGGCATGTCTTCGACGATCAGCAAGTGTTCACCATGCCCCTGCGGGTTGACGCTGTCCGGCACCACGCTGGGCAGCGACGGAGCGCTGCTGGCCGGGAGGATCATGGTCACTTCCGTGCCCCGGCCGATCACGCTGCGGAGGTAGGCGTCGCCGCCGGACTGGCGGGCGAAGCCGTAGATGGTCGACAGCCCGAGGCCAGTGCCCTGGCCCAGCGGCTTGGTGGTAAAGAAGGGTTCGAAGACCTTGTCGATCACGCTGTGGTCGATGCCGATACCGTCATCGCGCACCGACAGCGAAACGTACGCGCCGTCCTGCAGCTTGGGGTTGCCGAGGGCGTTGGCGCTTTGCGTGGTGACCCAGATAGTGCCGCCCTGGGGCAGGGCATCGCGGGCGTTGATCACAAGGTTCAGCACCGCGCTTTCCAGTTGCACCGGGTCGACCAGCGCGGTGGCCGGTTGATCGGTGAGTTCCAGCTTGAGGGCGATGCGTTCGCCGATGGTGCGGATCAGCAGTTCTTCCAGCGAGCGCACGTGCTCGTTGATGTCCACCGGACGGGTGTCCAGCGGCTGCTGGCGGGCGAAGGCCAGCAGGCGGTGGGTCAGCGAGGCGGCGCTGGTGGCGGAGTTGAGCGCGGCGTCGGCATAGATCTGGAGCTTGCCCGCCGGCTGCCCGCTGGTCTGTTTACGGATCAGCTCCAGGCTGGTGATGATCCCGGTAAGCAGGTTGTTGAAGTCGTGGGCGATACCGCCGGTGAGCTTGCCGAGGGCGTCCATTTTCTGCACCTGCAGCAGTTGTGCCTCGGTGCGGGCGCGCTCGGCGACCTCTTTCGCCAGTTGGGTGTTGGCGTCGTCCAGTTGCGCCCGGTGCGAGCGTTCGCGGTGGCGGTGCTCGGTGACGTCCTCGACGAACACCAGGCTGGAGCCCGGCGTGCGGTAGGGTGAAATCTGCCACTCGGTTTCCCGTCGTTCACCCCTGACCCGCATGTTCAGCGTGCCTTTCCAGCGCTCGCCGTCGGCCAGGCGCAGGCGCAACTCGCCGATCGTGGCCGACGGGTTATCTTCCAGGCAGTCGTGCAGGGCGTCCGGGTCGCCGTTGTTCGGCAGCAGCCGGGCGAAGGCGTGGTTGCATTCGTGGACGGTCAGGTTGGCGTCGAGCACAGCGATGGGCGCCGTGACGTTGGTGAAGATCTCGCGAAAGCGCGCCTCGCTCTCGCGCAGTGCGTGTTCGGTGTCGCGAACCCGCAGCAGGGTGCGCAGGGTCGCCAGCAGCACGTCCGGGTCCACGGGGTGGATCAGGTAGGCGTCGGCCCCGGCGTCGAGACCGGTGATGATGTCGCCGGTCTGGATTGAAGCTGCGGAGACGTGGATCACCGGCAGCAGGGCGGTAAGCGGGTCGGCACGGAGTTTACGGACGATATCGAAGCCGCTCATGTCCGGCAGGTTGACGTCGAGGATCAGCGCATCGGGTCGCTCGCGCTCGATCAGGGCCAGGCCTTCGCCGCCGGTGCCCGCTTCGAGGACCTCGTAGCCGTGGCGGTCGAGGCGTCGGCGCAAAGCGTAGCGGGTGGCGACGTTGTCGTCGACGATCAACAGGCGGATGTCACGTTTCATCGACAGACTCCATGGCGACCGCCAGCGGAATGATGACGAAAAAGGTCGAACCCATCCCGGGCTCGCTCTGCACCCCGACTTCGCCGCCGAGCAGGGCGGCGAAGCGCTTGCACAGCGACAGGCCGAGGCCGGTGCCGCGCAGGCGTTTCTGCAACGGCGAGTCGACCTGGGAGAAGTCTTCGAACAGCGCGTTGTGCAGTTCCGGGGCGATACCGATGCCGGTGTCGCTCACGGCGAAACGCACCTTGTCCGGGCTTTCCAGGCTGGCCGAGACGCGTACTTCGCCGCTGGTGGTGAACTTCAGCGAGTTGGAAATGAAGTTGCGCAGGATCTGCGCGAGCTTCTTGTCGTCGGTGTAAAGCCGTGGCAAGCCCAGCGGTTCCTCGAAGATCAGCGCCACTTCGGCGGTGTTGATGATCGGGCGGAACATGCCGCGCAGGGCGGCGAACAGGTCGAGCATGTCGAACCAACCGGGGGAGATGGTGATGCGCCCGGCCTCGATCTTGGCCAGGTCGAGCAGGTCGTCGACCATGTCGCTCAGCTCGCGGGTGGCGTTGCTGACGAAGGCCACCTGCTTGTGCTGTTCGGGGCTCAGCGGGCCGTCCAGTTCGTCGGCGAGCAGGCTGGTGATGCTCAGGATCGAACCCAGCGGGGTGCGGAATTCGTGGCTCATGTAGGACAGGAAGCGGCTTTTCAGGTCCGAGGCCTGGCGCAGTTGTTCGGCCTGGGTGTCGAGTTCCGAGTACAGCGCGAGGACGCCCTGGTTGGTTTCTTCCAGTTCGGCACGCAGCGCCTCGGTCTCGTTTTCCAGGCGCTGGAACAGCGCGCGCTGTTCTTCGCTGAGGGTGGACAGGTCAGCCATGAGTAGCCTCCAGGGCGACGACCAGTACCGTGGCGTCGTCGCGGCCACGGCAGAAGTCGCGGTGCAGGACGGCGGCGATCACCGCCGGATGGCGATGCACCAGGCCGGGATAGTCGCGCAGGTTCCATCGGGACTGCAGGCCATCGCTGTACATGATCAATAGATTTCCGTTCACGTGAGCATAGTCAAAGGGCTGGGCTTTCCGGTATTGCACCCCGACGATGCCTGGGTGCGAGGTCAGGCCGCGGAGTTTTTCCGGGCCGATCAGGTTGGCGCCGATATTGCCGATGCCGGTGAAGCGCAGGCTGTCGCTGTTGGCGTTGAACTGCGCCACCGCCACCGCGCCGCCGCGGCTGCCGATCATCGCCTGGTGCATGTCCTGAAACAGGTCCTGGGGCGCGGCGAAGGGCATGCTCGCGAACACCTTGCGGCCGGCCAGGGCGGCGCGTTCGGCCTCTTCGCCATGGCCCAGGCCATCCACCACCAGCGCGCTGATGCCGTTGCTCGACAGCATCAGTTGCCAGCAGTCGCCGCAGGCCGGGTCGTTGTGCAGCGAGTGCTGGCTGGCGCCGAAACGCAGGTCGGCGTTGCGCTGGCCGCCGGCATAGAAGCGCGTCAGCAGCACCGCGCCACGGTCGTCGGCGTACATGTCGAAGACTTCCGCCTGGCGCGCTATCGCGCCCAGGCCGATGCCCTGGGTGCCGCGGGTGGAGAAACCGTCGGTCAGGCAGGCCTCGCGGTCGAAACCGCCGGCGCGATCGATCGCCAAGATTTCCACGCCGACGCCGGTTTTACCGGGCACCGTCTGCACGTGCAGCTCGCCCCGTGCGGCGTGCTTGAGCAAGTTGCTCGCCAGTTCCGTGGTAACCAGCGCCACCCGCCCGGCATCGCCTTCGTTGAAGCCGAGCTGTTCGGCGAGCTTTTGCGTGGTACGGCGGGCATAGCCGATCTGGCTGACGTCTTCGATGAGCAGGACCTGAGTCAGCGCACCCGCGATAGTCACGTCCATCGGGTGATCGTTATGCGGGTGCCCTCGCCGGGCGCGGTGTCCAGTTCGAATTCTTCCACCAGCCGCTTGGCACCCGACAGGCCCAGGCCCAGGCCGCTGCCGGAGGTCCAGCCGTCAGTCATGGCCAGGCGGATATCGGGAATGCCGGGGCCGTTGTCGCTGAACTTGAGGCGCAGGCCCACGCGCGGCCCGTCTTCCAGCACCTGCCATTCCATGTCGCCGCCGCCGCCGTAGACCATGGTGTTACGGGCCAGCTCGCTGACCGCGGTGACCAGTTTGGTCTGGTCGATCAGGCGCATGCCGCACTCGGCGGCGACCTTGCGCGCGGTCTGGCGTGCCAGCACTACATCCTGTTCCAGGCGGATCGGTTGGGTGCCGCTGCTGCGCACGATCATTGTCGGGCTACTCGTTCCTGGAGCAGACGCATGCCCCGCTCGACGTTCAGTGCCGTGCTGACGCCGGGCAGGGTCATGCCAAGTTCAACCAGGGTGATCGCCACCGCGGGCTGCATGCCCACCAGCACCGTGCGGGCATCCATGATGCTCGACAGGCCGGAAATGGTGCCGATCATCCGGCCGATAAAGGAATCGACCATGTCCAGCGCGGAAATATCGATCAGCACGCCCTTGGCGGACGTGCGGCTGATGCGCTCGGACAGGTCGTCCTGGAGGGTCATGGCGAGTTGGTCATGCATGTCGACCTGGATGGTCACCAGCAGGAACTCGCCCATTTGCAGAATTGGAATGCGCTCCATGGGTTCAGACCGGCTTGACGATGCTGATGCCCAGGCGGGTCAGCGCGAGTTTCAGGGCGTCAGCCAGGTTGGCCTTGGTCACCACGCCTTGCAGGTCCAGGCCCAGGTGGACGATGGTCTGGGCGATCTGCGGACGCACGCCGCTGATGATGCAGTCGGCACCCATCAGACGGATGGCGGTGACGGTCTTGAGCAGGTGCTGGGCGACCAGGGTGTCGACGGTTGGAACGCCAGTGATGTCGATGATGGCGATCTCGGCGCCGGTATCGACGATGCGTTGCAGCAGCGACTCCATCACCACCTGGGTGCGTTGCGAGTCGAGGGTGCCGATCATCGGCAGCGCCAGCACGCCGTCCCACAGCTTGACCACCGGGGTGGACAGTTCCAGCAGTTCTTCCTGCTGGCGCTTGATCACCGACTCGCGGGACTTCTGGAAGGTGCGGATGGTGTGCATGCCGAAGGCGTCGAGCAGCTCGGAGATTTCCCAGAGCTGTTCGGCTAGTTGCGCCGGATCGTCACGGTAGTGGCTTTGCAGCAGGCCGAACAGCGGGCCCTTGAGGGAGAAAATGAAGTTGGCGGTCTGGTGCGAGTCATGGCCGAGCAGGGCGCGGCTATGGGAGAGTTTTTCGAGGAACTGACGGGTTTCTTCCCAGCCCGGGACATTGATATTGGTGCCGCTGTTGTTCTCCAGCCCGCTGGTCACCAGTTGCAGGAACTCCGAGGTCTGCTGTTGCAGATCGTGCTCCTTGAGGTTGCGGGTCGAGCCGCTGGCTTCCAGGCCCTTGGTCCATTCGCTCAGCAATTGACTGCGTTGGGATTTGATCGCGTCGAGCGTACTGGTGCTGAATGCTGCCATGTTCGTGATTGCTCCTGAGAAAGAGGTCCGGTTTACCCACGCTACCGGTATTCGACAGTAGCACTGCCGAAGGGGAATTGTTTGGCGCCGTGCCACTATTGGCGGCGAATGTGACTCGGATCATTCGGCTATGCAAATGGTTCCGTGGCCGGAAGATTTGCCAACGGCCGCCCGCCCCCCGGTTTCAGTCACGAAGGCGCCCGGCGCGGATGGTCAGCGGCCAGGTGATCCGGCGGCGGGTGGCCGGGTCGCCCCATTCTTCGGCGAGGTGTTGCGCCAGGGTGTCCACTGGGTTGGCGCCGAGGGCTTTTTGCGCGGCCTTCACTGCCGACCAGGTGTTCAGGTAGCCGATCAACTGCGCCAGGGTCCACTGCATCTCGATGACTTGCGGCGGCACCTCGATTGCCGTGAAGGGGAAGGGCAGGTCGCGGTAGCCGGTTTCCACATGGCGCCGCTCGGGCGGCCAGTAGCTGGCGATGTCGTGGTAGTAGAACTGCTGCAGGTGACGGTCCAGCTCGCCTTCCAGGTGCAGCACGCCATAGGTGATCAGGGCGATGGCCGCTTGTGGCCGGGCGATGCGCCGGGCCTCGGCGTAGAAAAGGTCGAGGTCCAGCCAGTGGGCGGCCTGGGCGACGGTGATCAGGTCGACGCTGTTTTCCGCCAGGCCGCTGTCTTCGGCCTGGGCGGTGCGGTAGATCACGCCTTCGCGGGGTTCAGCGGCGGCGATCTGCGCGGCGCTGGCGTCGGTGGCCAGCACCTCGTCGAAGCGCTCGGCCAGCAGCACCGACAGTTGCCCGGTGCCGCAACCGCAATCCAGCGCCCGGCCGGTGCCGGGGCTGATGCTGGTCAGTTCGTCGATCAGTTCCAGCGGGTAGCCCGGTCGGTAGGCCGCGTAGCCGGCCGAGCCGCTGGAGAAATGATCCTTGAAATTCGTGCTTGTCATGACCGGCCTCTGTCTTTCTTTTTGGTTGACCGATGCTAGCGCCAGTCGTGGCGCGGCGACCATTCGACCTTTTTCCGCCCCTGCGGCCGGGAACTGGCGCAAATGTCATGGGATCGCCGGTGGGTCAAGGCAAGCGCACGCCACCCATCACCGCTCTTTCGCCCCGCGAATATGCTTGACCAGCAACTTCTCCAGTTGCTCCCACAATGCCGGGTCGGTGCTGAAGGCGACGTTGAAGCGCATCCAGCCGGTGGCCTGGGAGTCCACTAGGAACAACTGGCCAGGGCCGAGCATGATGCCCTGGTCGAGGGCGTCGTCCACCAGCGCGGCGCTGTCGGCGATGGCCGGGTGGCGGGTCCAGATGTACATGCCTTCGTCCGATTCGATGAACCGTTCGAAACCCAGTCGCGCCAGTTGCCGGCCCACTTCCTGATGCGCTTCGGCCAGGCGCTGGCGCAGGCGCTTGAGATGCTTGCGCCAGCGGCCGTCGGTGATGGCGGCGTAGACCACCCGTTCCATCACCTGGGAGGTGGTCAGCCCGGAACGCATTTTCAGTTGCACTAGGCGCTGCATCAGTTCCGGGTTGGCCAGCATGTAGCCGACCCGCACGTTGGGCGAGATGCTCTTCGAATAGCTGCCGACGTAGACCACCTGCTGCAGGTGGTCGAGGGTGGTCAGGCACGGTTGCGGCTCTTCGATCATGTCGGCGTAGAGGTTGTTTTCCACCAGGAGGAAGCCGTGCTGGGTCGCCAGTTGCAGTAAACGGTGCAACTGCACCAGCGGGGTTCGCGAGCAGGTCGGGCTGTGCAGGTGCGGCTGGGTGAAAAACACGGTCGGGCGGTGATGGTCGAGCAGCCGCTCCAGGTGCTCCAGGTCGTAACCGTTGGGCGTGCGCGGCACGCCGAGCAGGGTCGCGCCCTGGAAGCGCAGGATGCTCATCAGGTTCGGGTAGCCGGGATCGTCCACCAGCACCACGTCGCCGGGCTTGACCAGCGTGCGCACCGCCAGGTCCAGCGCCTGGCTGGCGCCGTGGGTGAGCATCAACTGGTTGGGCGGCACGACGATGCGCAGGTCCTGTTGCAGGTTCTGCGCGGTGAGGGTGCGCAGTTCGGCCAGGCCCATGGGGTCGCCGTAGCCGCTCAGTTCCATGACGCTGCTGGCGACCTGGCGCAGGCCGCGGCGCAGGCCGTCCTCGAACATCCAGTCGTTGGGCAGCCAGCCGCAACCGGGCTTGAACGCCAGTTGCCGGCTTTCGAAGATCTGTTGCAAGTACCACTCGGAGTTGAACGCCGGCTTGGCCGGGTCCGGTTCGCTGGCCTGGGGATCGATCAGGTCGCCGGCGGTGCGGTTGACGAAGAAGCCGGCGGTGCCGCGGCTGACCAGCAGCCCCTGGGCCACCAGGCGGTCATAGGCTTCGACCACGGTGAAGGTGCTCACCGAATATTTCGCGGCGAAGGCGCGGATCGATGGCACCTTGGCGCCGGGCTTGAGAGTCTGGTTCTCGATCGCTTCGCGCAACCCGTTGATGATCTGGTTGACCAACGGGGGCGAGGCATCGGGGCGTAGTTCGAACATGGGGAAGCAGTGCCTTCGAGTGAGCGTAACGCCGGCCGCGCATGCGCTGTATTGCATTGACGGCCTGTACAGTGCAGTGACGATTAGTGCGCGCTGTGCATGGCTCTTGAGGCCGTACATTTTTACATTAGGTAGCAGTTACCGCTAGATCAATGCCGTGAAGCTTCATGAACAACCGCTCGTCGAACCATGAATTCTCGATGCAAGGCCCAGCCCTTGTGTCTCTCCCGCTGATACCGGCGTGTGAAATCGTCGGAAACAGCGTTCTTGCAGCACCTTTCAGGCCCACCGGACGAGCCTGAGTACGACACAAAAGCTGCCCAGCATTAGCCGTTCGTCGGCCCGGGCAGCGTCGTGCACGTCGAATCAGAGCAACTGATGCAGTAGGGGGCGCGACGTCATGTCGCGCCCCGGTTGAGTTTCCTTGGATAAAAAGAACACGGGGTAGACCACTGATGGACGCAACATCCACATCGACTTCTGCGGAGAAGTCGGGGCACGAGAGCAAGCTGGCGGCTTCGCTCAAATCACGTCACTTGACCATGATGTCGATCGCCGGCGTTATCGGCGGCGCATTGTTCGTCGGTTCCGGCAGCGTGATCCACAGCGCCGGCCCGGCCGCGGTACTGGCGTACCTGGCGGGCGGCATCCTGGTGGTGCTGGTCATGCGCATGCTCGGTGAAATGGCGACGTCCTCGCCGGACACCGGCTCCTTCTCCACCTATGCCGAGCGCGCCATTGGTCGCTGGGCCGGTTTCACCATCGGCTGGCTGTACTGGGGCTACTGGGTGATCCTGATGGCGTGGGAAGCCTACGTCGCCGGCAAGATCCTGCACGGCTGGTTCCCCTCGGTGAGCATCAACAGCTTCGTGCTGATTGCCACCCTGGCGCTGATCTGCGTGAACTTCTTCAACGTCAAGCACTACGGTGAGTTCGAGTTCTGGTTCGCCCTGATCAAGGTCGTGGCCATTGTCTGCTTCCTGGTGGTCTGCCTGGCCGCAGTGATGAGCCTGTGGCCGACCGGTGAAGTCAGCGGCATGGCCAACCTGACCGCCCACGGCGGCTTCATGCCGAACGGCATCGAGTCCGTGGTGGTGGCGATGCTGGGTGCGATGTTCGCCTTCCTCGGTGCAGAAATCGTCACCATCGCCGCCTCCGAGTCGAAAGACCCGGCCGGTCAGATCGTCAAGGCAACCAACTCGGTGGTCTGGCGCGTGTGCCTGTTCTACATCGGCTCGATCTTCCTGATCGTCTGCCTGGTGCCGTGGAATGACCCGCTGATGGGCACCTCCGGCTACGGTTCGTACCGCCGCACCCTGGAACTGCTGGGCATTCCGGGCGCCGAGTTCGTGATGAACTTCGTGGTCCTGACTTCGGTCAGCAGTTGCCTGATCTCGGCTCACTACACCGCCTCGCGCATGATGTTCTCGCTGGCGACCCGTGGTGACGCACCGAAGATCTTCAAGATGACCCGTGCCGGCACCGGCGTACCGGTCTTCGCGATCATCGGTTCGTGCGCTGTTGCAGTGATCTGCGCCCTGATCAACTTCAACGAGGCCCTGCGTCCGAAAGACGTACTGGACACCTTGATGAACACCACCGGCATGATCGCCATGCTGGTGTACCTGGTAATCGCCTGCTCGCAACTGAAAATGCGCCGCAAGCTGGAAGCCGAAGGCAAGCAGATCCGCCTGAAAATGTGGCTGTTCCCTTGGCTGACCTACCTGAGCATCGTGTTCATCGTGGGCTGCCTGGTGACCATGGCGTTCGTCGAGGAGTACCAGATTCTGGTGATCTCCACCGGCGCGGCGGCGGCAGTCGTGGCAATGATGGGTATGGTTGTGCACTACCGGGCGCTGAAGAAAGCGGCCTGATGGTGTAATCATCGCGAGCGAGCTCGCTCCTACCGGTCCGCGGATCTTCTTGTAGGAGCGAGCTCGCTCGCGATGCCCCAAACTCAATGCTGCTTGGCCTTCCTGATCCGCAGCAGAATCACCCCCAGCATCAACCCCACCACTGGCGCCAGTCCCAGCAGCGCATCCCGCGGCGCAATGTGTGCGCCCAACGTATCCAGCCCCGCATACAGCAACTTGAACAGGCTCAGCAGGTAATAGGTGATCGCGATGATCGACAAACCTTCTACCGCCCGCTGAATCTTGATCTGCGACTCGGCCCGGGCAGCCAGGCTGCGCAGGATCTCGGCGTTCTGTTCCTCCATGTCCACCTGCACCCGCGCCTGCAACAGGTCGCCAAGGTTGGCCACGCCCTTGGCCAGGTGATCCAGCCGCTGTTCGGTCGCCGCGCAGTAGCGCACGGTGGGTTTGAAGCGTCGTTCGATGAACACACCCAGGCGCTGGTAATCCTCGACGTTGCCCTCACGCAGTTCCGTCAGCCGCTCGAACACCAGTTGCGCGTAGGCTTGGGTCGCGCTGAAGCGGTGGCGGCTTTTCACCGTGCTGGCGACCACCTGTCGCGACAGTTCGACGATGTCTTCCAGCAACACTTTGGCCTGCACGCCGCTGGCGCCGGCATTGCGCTGTGAAAGATGGACCAGCGTCCGGTCGAAACCGTCCAGTTGCGGGCTGAGGTCCTTGGCCGTGCTCAACGCCAGGGAGGCCATCATCCGGTAGGTCTCAAGCTCCAGCAGCCGGCGCACCATGCGCCCGAGCCGGTAGGCATTGAGCCGGCGATTGACGAACAGCAACCGGTTGACGCCCTCGTCGTCCAGGCGAAAGTCGCTCCACACCACCGCATCGCCACCGCCCACGCTGGAGCCGCTGGGGTCTTTGAAGCCGTAGCTGGCGAAGTCCAGGCCCGGCTCCTCGCGCACCACCAGTTGCATGGCGTTGATCAGTTGCTCGCGGTAGGGCTCGATGGCGTCGGCCAGGGCAGGGGGCAGGCCGCTCCACTGCGGATCGGCGCTGGCGCTGGGCTGGACCAGGGTCAGGGTGAAAAACTCGGAGTGGCGTTCCCATTTGAACGGGCAGCCGTCGAATTGCGTGATGCCCTGGACCGCGTCGGTATCGACGGCGTCCAGGCGGCAGCGCTGGAGCAGGGCGTTGCAGGGTTGCTGGCCACCGATGAACGCCAGGTGAAAGACATGGGCCGGGGCGTCGAAATACAGGGAGGGGCGAGCATGCAGCTCGTTGTGCAAGGCGGTGCGTTGGGGGTGCATGGGTCAGCCGTATTGTTGTGATTGTCTGCGGATGTCGCGCCCACTGAGGGCGCGCATCTGGAAGACAGGCCGACTGGCCCGTGGGTCACGCCCGCGGGGGCGGGCGAAATGTCGCAGGGGGCTTGGCCCTTAGTGAAATCAGGCTTTGGAAATCGAGTCGAAGACGGGCAGCTCGGTGGTGCCGTAGGTCAGGGCAAGCAGCCGGCTGTCCAGGCTTTCATCGTTGTCGAAGCGTTGCGACAGGACCTGAAGCACAGCCTGGCCATGCAGGTCGAAGAAATCCGCAGCGATCTGGTCCAGGTCGCCACCGTCGGCCTGGACGTGCAGGTCGATCAGCGAGCGGTGCGCCGACAGCAACACCACCGGGCCGTAGCCACCGTCACGGTAAAAGGTGCTGAGGTTCCATTGCGTCTGGGTAAATTCAGTCAGGCTGTTGAGCAGGCTGGCCATGAGCAGTTCCGCCTCGGGAGCGTCCTGGGTGCACCACAGACCCAAACCGACGGAAATATCCGGAATGCCCGCAGTGGTCGGGGTGAGAAATTCGTAGATGGCGTCGTTCACCACGCCGCCCCAGGCAACGAAGCAGGCTTCGGTGCAGGTGATGCCACCTTCGCTCAGCACCAGGTCCTGGTATCTCGGCCAGACGAAATGGTCGTCGGCGCTGGCGCGGGGCGTCTTCAACTGCTGCAGGTCAACCCCCTGCAAGCCGAGGCCCATGCGACCTGAGGCGACATGTCCGAGGCTCGACAAGCCTTCCTTGAGTCGTTGGTAAGCGGGGTAGGCGACGATATCCGCGAGTGCGATCCGAGTGCCGTTCATGCCGTGTTCTCCTAGAAACGCTATCAGTTGCCGGTTGGGGTTATTCAGCACGGAAGTGCTGTGGGTGATACAGGAGCGCAGGCACAGCTCGGCCGTGCTCCAGTAAAAGGGTGCGAGGCATGCGGACATTGAGGGGCGCGGGTTTTCCGTTGGCGGAAGGCGAACAGCCGATCGAAAAGCTCATTACCGGTCCCTGGTTGGCGAGAGTGATGTCATATTGGCATGAGTTTGAGCGGGAAGCGATGACCCCTTTATGACGTTCGAGGGGGAACTGAACCGGGTTGCTGCGGCCATAGTTATCAAGTTGTTGCTGCGGTTGATTTTTGTTCGAACCCGGAAGGGCTTTTTGACTAAGCTCCAAAGCGATTTTTCTCTGTAATAAGGAACGTGCATCATGAAAAAGTGGATTGCTCTGACCGTTGCCCTGTGCGCCAGCGCCGCGGTGAATGCCGCCGATTCCCTCAAGGTCGAGCTCAAGGAAGCCAGCGCCCAGGGCGAAGGCAAGAGCGTCGGGTTCGTCACTATCACCCAGAGCCCGTATGGCGCGGTGTTCACCCCGGAGTTGAGTGGCGTGGCGCCGGGCGTGCATGGCTTCCACGTTCATGCCAACCCGAGCTGCGCGCCAACCGAAGCCGACGGCAAGCCGGTCCCGGCTGGCGGTGCCGGTGGGCACTGGGATCCAAAGAACACCGGCAAGCACAGCTTCCCGTGGGATGACGGCGGCCACATGGGCGACCTGCCGGCGCTGATCGTCACCGCCGACGGCAAGGCCGCGCAGCCGCTGCTGGCGCCGAAGATCAAGAACCTGGACGAGCTCAAAGGCCATGCGCTGATGATTCATGCCGGTGGCGATAACCACTCGGATCATCCGGCGCCGCTGGGTGGTGGGGCGGCGCGGTTTGCTTGTGGGGTGATCAAGTAACGGTTGTTGGAATAAAGAATCCCGGTCTTTTGGCCGGGATTTTTGGTTGATGTTGATGGCCTCATCGCCGGCAAGCTGGCTTGCCAGCGATAAGTCTAAGCCACCGCCAACCTCCTGCCCGGCACCGCCTCCAGCAACTCCCGGGTATAGCGGTCCTGCGGCCTTTCCAGTACATCCTGCGCCGCCCCCTGTTCCACCACCTGCCCCTGGCGCAACACCACCACTTCATGGGCCAGGCTGGCGACCACCGCCAGGTCATGGGACACCAGCACATACGCCACGCCCAGTTCCGCCTGCAGTTCACGCAGCAGGTCGAGGATCTGCGCCTGCACCGACACGTCCAGCGCCGACACCGGCTCATCCAGCAACAGCAAGTCAGGCTTGAGCGCCAGGGCCCGGGCGATGGCGACGCGCTGGCGCTGGCCGCCAGACAGTTCCCGCGGCAGGCGATCAAGGTAGCTGGCGGGCAATTGCACCTGGTCCATCAGTTGTCGCGCGGCCTGTTCCAGTTCGCGGCCCTTGAGCAGGCCGAACGACACCAGCGGCTCGACCACGCTCTGGTAAATGCTGAAACGCGGGTCCAGCGCAGCAAACGGGTTCTGTTGCACCAGTTGCATGCGCTGGCGCAGCGGCCTGAATTGCTTCCAGCTCAGGCCGCCGATGTCCTGGCCGTCGAAGCGCACGCGGCCACGGCTGGGGTGATCGAGGCCGAGGGCGATGCGCAGGCTGGTGCTTTTGCCCGAGCCGGATTCGCCGACGATGGCCAGGGTCTGCCGTGGATAGACATTCAGGCTCAGCCCCTGCAACGCCTGGAAACTCTGCTGCGCGCCGGCATGCCGGGGCAGGCGAAAGTCTTTGCCGACGTCCTCGAAACTCAGCAGCGGCCGCGCCCCACGGGTGTCCACGGGCTCTGGCCGGCGGGTTTCGCCGAAGGCCGGCGCGGCGGCCAGCAGGTCGCGGGTGTAGGCGTGGCTGGGGGCGGACAGCACCTCCCGCGCCGCGCCGGTTTCCACCACTTCACCGTTCCTCATCACCAGCACCCGGTCGGCGCGGTCGGCGGCGACGCCGAGGTCGTGGGTGATGATCACCAGCGCGATGCCCCGCGCTTTCACCAGTTGCTCCAGGTGATCGAGGATGCGTTTCTGCACTGTCACGTCGAGGGCGCTGGTGGGTTCGTCGGCGATGATCAGCTTCGGCTCGCCGGCGAGGGCAATGGCAATCAGCACGCGCTGGCGCATGCCGCCGGATAGCTCATGGGGATACTGCACGGCGCGCAGCGCGGGGTTGTCGATGCCCACCTGTTCCAGCAACTCCAGTACATCGGCGTCCAGCCCCGGATAGCGCCGGCCATGGCGCAGGATCAGGCTTTCGCCGATCTGCTTGCCGATGCTCAGGGTCGGGTTGAGGCTGACCATCGGGTCCTGTGGCACCAGCCCGACCACCCGGCCGCGCAACTGTTGCTTGACCTTGTCGCTGGCGTGGCTGATGTCGTGGCCGTCGACCACGAGGCTGCCGCCGTCGATCCGCGCGGTCAGCGGCAGCAGGCCGAGCAGGGCGCCGGCCACGGTGGTCTTGCCCGAGCCGGACTCGCCGACGATGGCCAGGGTCTCGCCCGGCTCGAGGTGAAAACTCACCCCGCGCACCGCTTCGGTAACGCGCCCGGCGTTGTGATAGCTGACCCGCAGGTCCTTGACGTCGATCAGGCGGCTCATCGCTGGACCTCCTCGAAAGTGCGGGCGAGATGGTTGAGGCTGAACACCACCAGCACCAGGAACAGCCCCGGCAGCAGCGACACCCACGGCGCGGTGATAAGGAAATGGCGACCGTTGGCGATCAGCGTGCCCCATTCCGCCGCGGGCGGCGCGGCGCCGAAGCCGAGGAAGCTGAGGCCGGCGGTGGCGAGGATCGCCGCGCCGACGTCGAGGGTGGCGAGCACCGCCACCGGGCCCCAGGCATTGGGCAGCACATGGCGCAGCAGGGTGCGGCCCCAGCTCGCGCCGCCCAGCCGCGCCGCTTCGACGTAGGGCAGGGTCTTGATCCGCAGCACTTCGGCGCGGGTGGTTCGGGCGAAGCCGGGAATGATCCCGACGCCCACGGCGATCGCCACCGGCACCGTGCCGAAGCCGATCGCGGTGACGATTGCCAGGGCCAGCAGCAGGCCGGGCAGGGCCAGCAGCACATCGACCACCCGCATGATCACCGCGTCCAGGCGCCCGCCGATAAAGCCCGAGACGATCCCCAGACCGAGCCCGACCACCAGCGCCAGACCGACCGCCAGCAAGGCCGCGAGCACCGAAAGCCGTGAGCCGTACAGCACCCGCGTGTAGAGGTCGCGGCCCAGTTCATCGGTGCCGAACCAGTGCGTGGCGCTGGGCGGCAGCAGTTTCGCCGCGGGCTGGGTGGCGTAGGGATCGACGCTGGTGAACAGGCCGGGCACCAAGGCCGCCAGCAGGGTGAACAGCACCAGCGCCAGGGCCAGCACGAAGCCGGGCCGGCGCAGCAGCGGTCCGGCCTGGTCCAGCAGCCGTTGCAGGCGACGGCGCGGGCGCCAGTGAGGGGTTTGCACGGCAGTCGAGAAGCGACGTTGCAGGACGGTCATCTCAGGTCACCTTGGGCGCATGGGTAATGCGCGGGTCGAGGATCGGGTAGAGCAGGTCCACCAGCAGGTTGACCAGCACGAAGGCGGCGGCGGACACCGCAACCACCGCCAGCACCAGCGGAATGTCCTGGCGCAGCACGGCCTCCTGGACCAGCCGGCCGACGCCGTTGCGGGCGAAGATGGTTTCCACCAGCACCGCGCCGGACACCGTGTTGCCGACCTGCAGGCCGATCAGCGTCAGCAGCGGCAGGGCGGCGTTGCGGAAACCGTGGCGGGCCTGCACCTGGGCCCGGCTCAGGCCCTTGGCGTAGGCGGTGGTGATGTAGGGCTCGCGCCAGATGTCCTGGAAGCCGCGTTGCAAGACCTGGGCATACACCGCGGCGCTGGGGATCGCCAGGGTCACCGCGGGCAGGACCAGGCTCTCGAACCCGAGGCTGCCGGTGGCCGGAAACCAGCCGAGGCCAAAAGCGAAGATCTGGATCAGCAGCAGGCCCATCCAGAACACCGGCACCGAAAAGCCCAGCGCCGGCAGGCGGGCGAGGGCGATTTTCAGTGGCTGCCAGCGCACATAGGCGGCGAGATAAGCCAGGCCGACCCCGCCGACCAGCGACAGGAGGATCGCCAGCCCGGCCAGGGCCAGGGTTTGCGGCAGGCGTTCGGCGAGGATCGCGGTGACCGGGCGGCTGAGGGTCAGCGACTGGCCCAGGTCGCCCTGCAATACGCCCAGCAGCAGGTCCACGTAACGCTCCAGCAGGCCCTGGTCGAGGCCGTAATAGGCGCGGGCCTTGGCCAGTTGCTCGGGCGACAGCGCATCGATTTCCATGCCCGAGGCGCTGAGCATGATGCTCAGCGGGTCGCCCGGCAGCAGGTAGAGAATGAAGTAAGTAATGGTGTAGGCGCCCCAGAGCACCAGCGCGGCCTGGGCGATGCGGCCGAGCAGGTAGCGGCTCATGGCTTGACCTCGATGTCATTGAGGAAGGCAAAACCTTCGGCGCTCCAGCGGAAGTTCTGCACGCGCTTGGAGGTCGCCGCCTGCCAGACCCGCTCGTACACCGGGATCGCCGAACCCTGATCGATCAGCAGGTCTTGCAACTGGCCGTAGGCGTCGGCGCGTTGTTGCGGCGCGGTGGCGGTGAGGCCGGCGTCGAACAGCGCCTGAGCCTGCGGCAGCACGGTCGGCGTGTAGGTGTTGGTGGCCAGGGTGGCGCTGTTGGCGGTGCGCGGATCGAGGATGGTCTGCAGGATGATCGGGTCGGCGCGGGTCATGTAGGTGTAGGTCAGGTCGTAGTTGCCGGCGGCGTTGGCGGCGGCCCACTCGGCGGTGGTTTGCACCTTCAGCCTGATGTCGATGCCGACCTGGCGCAGTTGGTCCTGGATCAGTACGTCGCCGGCGGTTTCCTTGCCGGCCAGGTTGTAGACCAGGGTCAGGCGCTTGCCGTCCTTCTGCCGGTAGTTGTCCGCGCCGAGGCGCCAGCCGGCGTCATCCAGCAGCTTCGCCGCGCCTTGCGGGTCGTAGGCCAGTTTGTCGCCCTGGCTGCGGAAGAACGGCGTGGTCACGTCGTACACGCCGTCCACCACCGGGAAGGCGGCGTTGTAGACGGTGCTGGCGTAGCTCTTGCGGTCGATGGCCTTTTGCACGGCCAGGCGCACGTTGTGGTCGGCGAGGATGCGGTTGTCGCGGGTGTTGGGGTAGAGGTTCCAGGCCGGACCCGGCAGGGAGCGGCTCTGGATGGTGGCGTCGTTGCGTTGCAGCAGTTGCAGGTCGACTTCGGAAAACGGCACCCGCGGCCAGAGGATGTCCACCTTGCCCTGCAGGAACAGGCCGTTGCGCACGCTGTCTTCCGGCACGTAGCTGACTTCGATGGCGGACAGGTGCGCGTCGCCCTTGTTCTGCACGTTGGCCGAAGCCCAGGTGTAGCCGTCGCGGCGGACCAGCTTCAGGCCGGTTTCCGGGGTGTAGTGCTCGAGCTTGAACGGGCCGCTGCCGATCACCGCGCCAAGGGAGCGCTCCTTGGCGCTCTTGCGGTAGGACTCGGGCGCGAGGATCGACAGGTTGGTGGTGGACGTGGCCTGGAGAAAGCCCGCGTTGGGTTTGCTCAGCACCAGCTTGATGGTCTGCGGGTCGATGATTTCGGCGTGGTCGTAGCCGGCCAGGTAGGTGGCGCCGAAGGTGCTCGGCAGTTCGGCGGCGAAGGCCTTGTTGCTGTCGAAGGCGGTTTTCACCGCCTGGGCGTCGAAGACCTCGCCGTTGCTGAAGGTCACGCCCTGGCGCAGGTAGAAGGTGTACGCGCGGGCGTCGGGGCTGATGTCCCAGCGCTCGGCGAGCCACGGAATGATGTTGCCGGTCTGCGGGTCCTGGTCGGTCAGCGACTCGACCACGTTGCGCAGCACCACGCGGTGTTCCAGCCAATAGACCTGGAATGGATCGATGCTGACCAACTGCGTGTTGTCGTTCCAGAACGCGATTTTCAGTGTGCTGGCCGCCTGTGCGTCCGGTTGCGAAGGCGAGCAGCCCGGCAGGGTCAGGCCCAGGGCTAGCAGGATGGCCGCGCTGGCCAGGGTTCGTTGCAGTCTCATGGGCATTCCTCGTTGAGGGCCGCGCCGCATCCCGGCGGCGCGGCCGGGCTGATCAGAAGTCGTAGGCGATTTTGCTGTACCAGTAGCCGCCGCCCGGATGGAACGGCGGGTTGCCGTATGGCGCCAGGCCCAGCGGGCTGTACACCGCGTGCTTGTCGGGGCGCACGTCGAACAGGTTGGTGGCGCCGACGCTGAGGGTCAGTTGATCGAAGAAGGTGTAGGCGACGTCGAGGTCGGTGATCCATTTGGCGCCGAAGCTGCGGTCGCCGCTGGGGTTGACCGCGAGGGTCTTGACGCTGCCGAAGCGGGTGGTCTGCAGGTTCACCGCGAAGTCGCTGACCTTCCAGTTGGCGCCGAGGATCCACTTGGTTTCCGGGCTGGCCACGGTCAGGTCGCCTTCGCGGTCGCGGCCCACCAGGGTCACGCCGGAACCGGCGAGGGAGGCGGGGGTGTCACGCACGTCCTCGATGCTGGTTTTGTTCCAGTTGAACGCCAGGCTCCAGCGCACGTCACCCCAGGCGCCGAAGTCGGTGCTGTGGTCGGCGACGATATCCAGGCCCTTGGTGCGGGTGTCGTAGGCGTTGGTGTAGTAGTTGACCCAGGTGCCACGGGCCACGCCCTGGCTTTGCAGAATGCTGGTGATGACGCCGTTGCCCTGGTCGTAGATGTTGCTGGTCAGGGTGATGCGGTCGTCGATATCGATCAGGTAGGCGTCGGCGGTGATGCTGGTGCGCGGCGCCGGTTGCCAGGTCAGGCCGAGGCCGAGGTTGCGCGACTTCTCCGGCTTCAGCGCGTCGCCGCCGAGGGCCGCGGCCAGGCTGCTGTCGGACGGGGTCAGGCGGGTAACGGCCGGGACCACGTTGCCGTTGACGTCGGTGGCAACGCGGTTGTCCGCCACGGTGTAGCCGATCTGGGTCAGCGACGGCGCGCGGAAACCGGTGCCGACGGTGCCGCGCACGGCGACGCTATCGGTCAGTTCGTAGCGCGAATTGAGCTTGAGGCCGAAGGTGTTGCCCGAGTCGTCATCGTAGTGCTCGACGCGGCCGGCCAGGTCGAGGAACCAGCGGTCGGTGAGGTCGAAGCCGAGGTCCAGGTAGGCCGCGTAGTTGTTGCGGATCAGGCTGACTTCGTCTTCCGGACGCAGGGTCACCGCCGCCTGGGCGCCGGAGGCCGCCGGGTAGTTGCCGGTGAGGTACGCGGCGGGCTCGCCGGCGAAGGTGCTGAAGCGTTCCCAGCGGTGTTCGAGGCCGGCCGATACCTGCACCGGCGAGGTCAGGCCGAACAGGCTGTCGTAGCGGCGGGTCAGGTCGAAGTTGTTGACCCACTGCTCGAAGCGGAAGGTCGCCAGGTTGTCGAAGCTGGTGGGCGTGGCGGTGCCCAGCGACGGGTTGATGTTGAAGTCGCTGGAGTGGTGGATGTTGTTGCGCCCGTAGGTGGTGCTCAGGTCCCAGTGCCAGTCGGCGCGTTCGCCCTTGCCGCCGAACAGGAACTGGTAGTCGCGGTCCTTGATGTTGTTCAGCGGGTAGTAACCGTCGGGGAACAGCTCCGGCACCGATGCGGTGCCGGTGGGCAGGCGGAAATAGTTGTAGGCCTCGGCGTCGCGTTCGCCGTAGGTGGCGTAGGAGTAGAGGGTCAGCGCGTCCAGCGGCAGTTCGGCGTTGTAGGCGACGTTGAAGGCCTTGATCTCGGGGTCGCCGTTCTTGATCGCGACGCGGTCCCAGGCGGCTTCCTTCACCGGGTCGCGGAAGGCCCGCACGCTGCTGTCGGCCTTGTCGTTCCAGGCGGCGTCGCCGCGTTTGCGGGCGTCGGCGGACAGGTGCACAAAACCGCTTTCGCCGAGCTTGAAGCCTTGGTCGCCGGCCACCTTGATGGTTTCGCCCTGGCCGGAATAGAGCTGGCCGTAGCTGGTTTCCACATGCCCGCCGGAGGCGCTGGACTTGAGGATGATATTGATCACCCCGGCCACCGCGTCAGAGCCGTACTGGGCGGCGGCGCTGTCCTTGAGGATTTCGATATGGTCCACGGCGCTGACCGGGATCAGGTCGATGTCCACCGCGTTGGCGCCGCTGTTGTCGATATTGCCGCGCTGGCCGACGGCGCCGTTGTGGCGGCGCTTGCCGTTGACCAGCACCAGCGTGTAGGCCGGGCCCAGGCTGCGGTTGCTCAGCGGCCGGGTGACCGAGTTGTAGCCGGCGATATTGGTGCCGAAGTTGAATGACGGCAGCAGGCGGGAAATGGCTTCGGACAACTCGGCGCGGCCGGTCTTGAGCAGTTGCTCGCTGTTGATCACATCGATCGGCGCCGGGCTGTCGGCGACGGTACGTGCCTGGCCGCGGACACCGGTGGAAATCACTGTCACGGTATCGAGGCGGGCGTCTTTGTCCGCGGCCTGGGTTGCGGGCGCAAAGCCGGCGAACAGCAGGGCGGTGGTGAGGGTGCTGAGGTGCGGGTATCGGGATATGTGCATGCGGGCATAGTCCGTTACTGCGTGGCACTGGCCCGGGGTCTGGGTGCAGGTGGATCGCCTGGCGTTTGTCGTTTTTGAAGGAGGGACGAGGTCGTCTGGGATTGATCTTATTTTTATAAGAACGTCAGCGGAAATTCTTTTTTGGAATATGAATATTATTCTTTTTAGGAATTATTATTTATTTTTAATATGCAAATTATTGATGTGTTTCTCTCCCTGGCTCCCTGAAACCACTGTGGGAGCTGGCTTGCCAGCGATGAGGCCAGGCCGGACACCCGCGGTGTCCCTGACTGCCTCATCGCTGGCAAGCCAGCTCCCACGGGTGAATCAGTGTTAAACGAGCCTAATCCGCCTCACAGGTCATACCGCACACTCAAGGTCACCGTCCGCGGGTCGTTCACCGAGTAATACGCGGTACTGCTCGCCGCCGAGTACGCGATGCTCTGCGGGTACGCGCGGTTGAGCAGGTTTTTCACCGCCAGGGTGGTGGTCCAGTGGCCGTCGCCGCTGCTGTAGCTGGTGTTGGCGTTCCAGAAGCTTTGTTCCGGGACTTCATAGATGTCGCCATTGACCGCGTTGGCGTACGACTTGGTCTGGAACTGCCAGTCGGTGCCGGCCACCAGCGCGCCCGGCAGGTCCACCGGTACGGTCCAGTTCAGCCCCAGCGCCAGGTTCCAGCGCGGGGCGAAGACCATCCAGTTGCCGTCGGCGTCGACACCCGGCCCGGCGGCGTTCTTGAAATCGTCGTACTGGGCCTTGAGGAAGCCGAGGTTGACCGTGGCGGTCAGGTCGCGGCTGAGCAGGGCGGTGTTTTCCAGTTCCACGCCATAGCTGTGGGCGCTGCCGACGTTGGTTCGCAGGTTGGCGCTGATGGCCGGGTCCCAGGCGTTGGTCTGCAGGTCTTTGTAGTCGTTGTAGAACACCGCGATGTTGCTGCGCAGACGCCCGTCGAGGTAGTCGCCCTTGAGCCCGGTTTCGTAGGTGATGACGTTTTCCGGGTCGAAGCCCTGCAAGGCGGCGAGACGGGTCGGCGCGCGGTTGTCGAAGCCGCCGGCCTTGAAGCCCTTGGCGACGTAACCGTACTGGATCAGGTTGTCGGTCCAGGCATATTCCAGCCCCAGTTTCGGGCTGAAGGAGGCCCAGCTCTCGCTGGTTTCGGCCTCGAAGTTCAGGCCGGTGATGTCCCGTGCCGTGGTGATGCGGTAGTTCTTGTAGTCGAAGTTCTTGTGCTCGGCGGTGTAGCGCAGGCCGCCGGTGACGGACAGGCGCGAGGTCAGTTTGTAGGTGCCCTGGCCGTACAGCGCGTAGCTTTCGGTGTCGGTGGTGCTGTACTGGCCGCTGGCGTTGACCCGGTCGGCGGCGACCGAATAGGTCAGGCTGTCGCGTTCGGCGCGGAAGCGCTCCTTGTACAGGAAGGCGCCGAGGGTGAAGTTGAAGCGCTCGTACTCGCCGTTGAGCTGGAACTCCTGGGTGGCGTAGCGCTGTTTGTAGTGGATCAGGTTGTTCTGCACCGGCGCGGCGTTGCCGCTGTTGGCCTCGCCGGAGTTGTCGTAATCCACCGGCTGGTCGAAGGTCGACCAGGCCGTGACCGACTTGGCGCTCAACTGGTCATCGATGTGGTAGATCGAGCGCAGCACCGCGCTGCCCTGGTCGAGACGGTTTTTCGGGTCGAGGCTGCTGTAGGTCTTGAACTTGTCGAAATGGCCGTTGGCCGGGTCGAACGGCGTGTAGCTGGTGGTGTCGCCGCGGTCGAAGGTGCCGGCCAGGGTCAGTTGCGTGTCCCATGGCGAATCCACCGGGGCCAGGCGCAGCTTGCCGCGGTAGGACTGGATATCGACGTTGTTGACGTCCTTGTCGCGGGTGCGGTTGTGCACGGTGCCGTCGCGACTCAGGCGCACCGCGGAGAAGCTGCCGAACAGGGTGTCGTCGACCAGCGGGCCGCTGACCAGCAGGCGGCCGTTGCGCGCATCGTAATTGCCGGCGCCCAGCTCGACGAAGGCGCGGGTTTTCTGGTCCGGGTCGCGGGTGATCACGCGGATCGCCCCGGCCGCGCTGTTGCGCCCGTACAGGGTGCCTTGCGGACCGCGCAGGACTTCGACACGCTCGACGTCGTTGAAGTCGAGCATCGAGGAAATCGCCCGCGGGATGTACAGGTCGTCGGCGTACACCGCCACCGCCGCCTCCTGGATCGGGTCGGTCTCGCCGATGCCACGGATGCCGTAGGTTTGCGCGCTGTAGGAGATCGACTGGCGGTTGAGGGTCAGGTTCGGCACCCGCCCGGAGAGGTCGCGGATGTTGTTGATCTGCTGGTCACGCAGGGTGTTTTCGTCGAACGCGCTGATCGCCACCGGGGTTTTCTGCAGGTTTTCCTGACGGTGCTCGGCGGTCACGGTGACGCTCGGCAGGCGTTCTTCCTTGGGCGGCTCGGTGGCGGCGAAGGTGGTCAGGGGCAAGGACAAGAGCAACGGTGGGAGAGTGTGGCGCAAGGCTGGTCGGGGCATGCTGGGGGCTTCCTGGCTTTTTTTGGATTTCCTCCCTGAGTGGGGTCGGTCAGTTGGATTGGGGCTGGTCATCGCGAGCAAGCTCGCTCCTACAGAGAAAACGCGTTGCACCTGTAGGAGCGAGCTTGCTCGCGATGACCTTGAACATCACAAAAAATCAATGCTTGTAGCCATCCCCCTCCCGATCCAGTTGCCGAATCAGCGCATCCCAATGCCGCTGGATCCCCGGGTTGTTGCCATCAAGAAACGCCGCCGTCTGCTGCTTCACTTTCTCGATCGCCGCTTCCGGCGCAAACAGCAGGTCGGCATTGCCGCCCGCCTGCGCGGCGATCTGGATATTGCAGGCGCGCTCCAGGCCATGCAGCTCGCGGAACGCATGTTCGACACTGCTGCCGCCGGTGAGCAGGCCGTGGTTGCGCAGGATCAGGATGTTGCTGTTGCCCAGGTTAGCCACCAGGCGCACTTGCTCGTCGAGGTCCAGGGCCACGCCTTCGTAGGTGTGGTAGACGACCCGGCTGTAATAGGCCAGTGCATGCTGCGACAGCGGCAGCAGGCCATCGCGCTGCGCCGACACCGCCGCGCCATCGCGGGTGTGGGTGTGCAGCACCGCCTTGAGGTCCGGGCGGGCGCGGTGGATGGCGCTGTGAATCACGTAGCCGGCCTGGTTGATGCCCAGCCCCAGCGGGTCGTCGATGATCGTGCCGTCGACGTCCACCTTGACCAGGTTGGACGCGGTGATTTCATCGAACAGCAGGCCATAGGCGTTGATCAGGAAGTGCTCGTCCGGGCCGGGCACCCGTGCCGAGAAGTGCGTGTAGATGTGGTCGGTCCAGCGAAACAGCGCAGCCAGGCGGTAGGCGGCGGCGAGTTTGACCCGCACCTCCCATTCTTCGGCGCTGACCCGCTGGCGGACGCTATCGAGGTCGGAGGTAACGGTCAGAACGGAAACGGCAGTCATTGCAGTGCTCCCCACGCGCCAGGCGGCGCGTCAAGTTCATAGGTTCAGGTTCGAGGGTTCAGGTTCAGTAGCCGCGCTGGTGGTCCACCAGATTGCGCAGCGCTTCGCCCTGGTGATAACGGCGGAAGTTCTCGACGAAATCCTCGGCGAAGCCGCGGATGCCCTCGGTGGAAATGGCGCAGGTGTGGGGCGAGATAAACACCCGCGGGTCGCTGTACAGCGGATGGCCGGCGGGTAGCGGCTCGGGTTCGGTGACGTCGAGCGTGGCGCGGCCGATCCAGCCGGCTTCCAGCCCTTCGAGCAGGGCCTGCTGATCGAGCAGGCCGCCGCGAGCAATGTTGATCAGATGCAGGCCGGGCTTGGCGCTGGCCAGCACGTTACGGTTGATCAGGCCACGGGTCTGCGCGGTGAGGGGCGCGGCGATAACCAGATGATCGGACTCGGCGAACAACTGGTGCAGGTCAGCCACCGCCTCGACCGGCACGCCGGCGTCCAGCGGCTGGCCCGGCCGGCCCAGGGCGATCACCCGCAGGCCCAGGGCATGGCCCTTGGCGGCGAGGGCGCGACCGATGCTGCCCAAACCGAGGATGCCGAGGGTCTTGCCGCGCACCGGTTGCAGCGGGGTGAAGCTCCAGTCGTCGTCCTTGACCCAGATGTTCGGCAACTGCTTGGCCGCCGAGAAAATCGCCGCCAGGGCAAACTCGGCGACCTGTTCGGCATTGCTGCCCTTGCCACTGGTGACCGGCGGGCCCTGGAACAGCCAGTCGGGATAGAAGTCGATGCCCGACGACACCAGTTGCACCCAGCGCAGCGACCACGGCCAGCCCGCAGGCGGCTGATCGACGCGACGGCCACGCACGTTGATCGGACGCACGATCAGTACGTCGGCGCGCTCGGCATTGAATTGATCCGGCGAGAGGTCCAGCACCCGGTGCTCGGGCAGTTGCTGGCGAATGTAGTCGTTGGCCTGCGCGTCGAGCTGGCTGGCGATCACGCTGATGGTGCTCATTGGCTTGCTTCCTCGCTGAGGGCCGCGCGGCCGGTGCCGTGGAACACCACGTCGTCCTGCGGGGTGTGAATGCGGCTGCACAGCACGTCGCGGTAGTGCCGTTCCAGCGGGTTATGGCGCGACAGGCCGGGGTTGCCGGTGGCCTCGATGGCCAGTTCCACCGCCTGGATCGCATTCTGCGTCACCAGTTGCTTGAGCTGCCCGGCGTTCTTCGCCTCCACCAGGCCGGCGGCGGCAGAGTCCAGCAGGTTGCGGTTGGCGAACAGCAGGGTGTCGATGCGTCCGACCCGCTCCTGGAAGCGGGGCAGGCTGGCCAGCGACTGGCCGAGGTTGGACGGCACCCGTTCGCGCAGGAAGGTCACCAGCCAGTCGCGCGCGGCCTGGGCCACCGCGTCGTAGATGCTCGACAGCAACACCGCCATCCACACCAGGCCTTCGCCGTCCAGCTCCGGGCGCGGCGCGCTGGCCGGGCTGACCGCGACGGCGTGGTCGAGGGGCAGCAGCACGTTGTCGAATTCGACGCGGTGGCTGCAGGTGGCGCGCATGCCGAGGTGGTCCCATTCATCGACGATACGGATGCCCGGCGTGTCCTTGTGCACCAGGAAGCCGCCCACCAACGGGTCGGCGTCATCGCTGCGGCCCCACACCAGATACCACTCCAGGCCATGGCTGCCGGTGGAATACAGCTTGGTCCCGGACAGCCGCCAGCCGTCGGCGGTGCGCCGGGCGATGGTCGCCGGCAGGCCGCCGCGGGCCGGGGTGCCCAGTTCCGGTTCGACGCGGAAGGCGTTGATCAGCGCGCCGTTCTCCACGGCTTCGCGGGCCAGTCGCTCGCGCAGGTGGGCCGGCCAGCGCTGGTCGTCTTGCAAGCGGAAATGCTGCAGGTACTGCATCACCAGAATCAGCGCGGTGGACGGCTCGCCCTTGGCCACCGCGGCAATCACCTTGCGTGCGCTGGGCAGGTCGGCACCGCCGCCGCCCAGCGCCTTCGGCACGGTCAAGCCGAGCAGGCCATGGCGTTGCAGCAGGGCGAAGTTGGCGGCGGGGAAGGCACCACTGCGGTCGTAGTCGGCGGCACTGGCCGCCAGCTCGCGGGTGATGGTCGAAAGCACGACCGGGTCCAGGCCGGACGGGGCACTGTCCGACAAGGTCGGCCGGTGCAGCGGGACAGCAGTGGCGGAAGACTGGCTCATCAGGCACTCATCGCATAAGACGCAGGGAGCGCCCCCGAGGAGCGCCGTTCACCCACCCGGGACAGCGGATCCATGCCGGTGGGGCTTATGACCGTATGCTTGGCAAAGTGCTATGTAAAATTCTTTATGGTTCTAAGCTAATGGCGAGAATGAAAAATTGTTCGCATATTAGGTTATGACCAAAATGCATTTCACTGATTATCTGGGTGTCGGTACAGTCTGCTGACATTCGCGACACATGGCGGATGGAACCCAGAACCTGACAACAGGCTGTAGTCCAGCCTCCAAGGAGTGTCCGCGATGATCCCTTTCAAACGAATTCTGGCGCTTGGCGCCGCCGTGCTGCTGGCCGGCCAGGTGCTGGCCGCCGACCGCCTCGAACTGCGCATCGGCGACCAGAAAGGCAACATGCGCGCCCAACTGGAAGCCGCCGATGCCCTGCGCGATTTGCCCTATGACATCCGCTGGGCCGAGTTTCCCGCCGCCGCACCGCTGGCCGAGGCATTGAATGCCGGGGCGATCGATGCCGGCATCATCGGCGACGCGCCGTTGCTGTTCGCCCTGGCCTCCGGGGCGCAGGTCAAGGCCATCGCCGTGGACAAATCCGATGCCTACGGCACCGCGGTGCTGGTGGAACCGAAGTCGGCGCTGAAAACGGCCGCCGACCTCAAGGGCAAGCGTATCGCCACCGGACGCGGCTCCATCGGCCACTATGTAGCGCTCAAGGCCCTGGCCAGCGCTGGTCTCACCGAGAAAGACGTGGAGTTCCGTTTCCTCGGCCCGGTGGACGCCAAGGTCGCCCTGGCCAACGGCTCGGTGGATGCCTGGGCCACCTGGGAACCCTACACCGCGCTGGCCGAGTTGAGCGGGCAGGGCCGGGTGCTGGTCAATGGCCGCGGCCTGTCCAGTGGCAACAGTTTCCTCGCCGCCACCGACAAGGCACTGGCCGACCCGGCCCGCCGCGACGCCCTGCAGGATTACCTGACACGCCTGGCCAAGGCCCAGGACTGGGCCAACCACAACCTCGACAGCTATTCGAAAACCCTGGCGCAGATCATCGGCTTCCCGGTGGAAGCCGCGCGCCTGCAGTTCGAACGCCGGCAACTGCGCTGGCAGGCGGTAGACGCCAAGACCATCGGCGAGCAGCAGGAAACCGCTGACTTCTACCAGGCCCATGGCCTGATCGCCGAACGCCTCGATGTGAAACCGACCTTTGCCAGCGGCTTCGTCCTGCCGGCCGCCGCCACCCTGACTCAAACCCCCTGAAACCGGAGCTTCCCGCATGATTCCATTCCAGCGTCTGTACCGGCTGGCCGCCGCCGTGGTGCTTGGCGCCAGTCTTGTCGGCACGGCCAGCGCCGAAGAAACCCTGCGCATCGGCTACCAGAAATCCTCGACCCTGCTGACCCTGCTCAAGGCCCAGGGCGATCTGGAAAAGCAACTGGCCGGGCAGGGCATCACTGTCTCCTGGCATGAATTCGCCAGTGGTCTTCCGCTGCTCGAAGCGCTCAACCTGGGCAACGTCGATGTCTCGGCGGACGTCGCCGACACCGTGCCGGTGTTCGCCCAGGCCGCGGGTGCCAAGCTGACCTACTTCGCCCGGGAGACCCCGTCGCCGCTGGCCCAGGCCATCCTGGTGCCGGCCGATTCGCCGCTGAAAAGCCTGGCCGACCTCAAGGGCAAGAAGATCGCTGTGACCAAGGCCGCCGGCAGCCACTACCTGCTGATCCAGGCCCTGGCCAAGGCCGGATTGAACTTCAGCGACATTCAGCCGGCCTACCTGATTCCGGCCGATGGCCGTGCCGCGTTCGAGAACCGCAAGGTGGATGCCTGGGTCACCTGGGACCCGTTCGTCGCCAGCGCCCAGCGTCAGCAACATGCGCGGGTGTTGAGCAATGGCGAGGGCCTGTCCAACTATCAGCGCTATTATCTGGCGTCCAGCGACTACGCCAAGGCCCACCCCGAAGTGCTGAACACCCTGTTCACGGCGCTGAGCGGGGCGGGCAAGTGGATCAAGGCTCACCCGACCGACGCCGCCAAGGTGCTCGGGCCGCTGTGGGGTAACCTGGATGTGGCCACGGTCGAGCAAGCCAATGGCCGACGCAGTTATGATGTGCAGCCGGTGCAGGCCGACAACCTCGCCGAGCAGCAGCAGATCGCCGATGTGTTCTTTGCCCAGGGCCTGCTGCCGCGCAAGATCGACGCCAGCGCCGTGGAGCTTTTCAAGCCCGCCGTGCAGCGCTGATACCGTCACCGATCCAGGGCCGCTGGCACCTCTCGGGGTGCCAGCGGCCTTCGCCGTTATCAACCAAGGAGTGATTCATGGAAAAGCGTCAACTGGGCAACAGCGGAATCGAAGTCAGCGCCATCGCCCTCGGCACCATGACCTGGGGCGAGCAGAACAGCGAGGCTGAAGCCTTCGAACAGATCCGCGTGGCCCGCGAGGCCGGGGTCAACTTCCTCGACACCGCCGAGATGTACCCGGTGCCGCCGATCGCCCGGACCTACGGCGAAACCGAGCGGATCATCGGTAACTACTTCGAGCGTTTCGGTGGCCGCGACCAGTGGGTACTGGCGAGCAAAGTGGCCGGCCCGCACCGTATCGACCACATCCGTGCCGGCAATACCCGCCTCAACCGCGCCAACATCACCGCGGCGCTGGAAGAAAGCCTGAAGCGCCTGAAGACCGATTACCTGGACCTCTATCAACTGCACTGGCCGGATCGCCAGGCAAACTTCTTCGGTCAGCTTGGCTACGTGCACGACGCTGACGACAATGAAGCCGTCGCCATCGAAGACACCCTGGAAGTGCTGGCCGACCTGGTGGCCTCGGGCAAGGTGCGGCAGATCGGCCTGTCCAACGAGACGCCGTGGGGCGTGCAGCGTTTCCTGCATCTGGCCGAGACCCGTGGCTGGCCGCGCGTGGTGTCGATCCAGAACCCCTACAGCCTGCTGAACCGCAGCTACGAAGTGGGCCTGGCGGAGATTTCCATTCGTGAGCAGGTGGGGCTGCTGGCTTATTCGCCGCTGGCGTTTGGTGTGTTGTCGGGCAAATACCTGAACGGCGCGCAGCCGGCGAAATCGCGCCTGACCCTGTTCGATCGTTTCCAGCGCTACAACAATCCGCAGGTGGAACGTGCGACCGCAGCCTATGTGGCATTGGCGCAGGAGCACGGCGTTGACCCGGCGCAACTGGCGCTGGCCTACGTCACCAGCCGCCCGTTCGTGACCAGCAACATCATCGGCGCAACCACCCTTGAGCAGTTGCACAGCAACCTGGGCAGCGTTGAGGTGAACTTGACCGAAGAGTTGCTGCGCGGGATCGAAGCGATCCACGTAGAACAGCCGAACCCTGCGCCGTAGCAGAAATACGCCGGCCCCTCCTGTAGGTATGCCGGCCCCCCCCTGTAGGAGCGAGCTTGCTCGCGAATGCCTCAGTCAACTCACTGACGCATCGCGAGCAAGCTCGCTCCTACAGAGAACAGGCTGGCTCAGTGCACCTGCTCGACACTCCTTTTACGTGGCGCATGATCTTGCTCATGCGCCTCGTCACTTTCCACGATCGGCACTTCCTTGCCGTCGCAGTCAAACAGCTTGCCGTCGCGGAAGAAATCGCCATCGTTCAGGCCGGAGATGTCCGTGTAGCGCAAGGTGCGCTCACTGGCAGCGGCGAACACTGATTGATTGTCCGAATTGCCAGCCCGCAGGTGGTTGAACAGCAGGTTGAGCAGGATCGCCATGATCGCTGACGAGCTGATGCCGGAGTGGAAGATGGTTTCGACCCAGGCCGGGAAGTGGTGATAGAAGCTCGGCGCGGCGATCGGGATCATGCCGAAGCCGATCGAGGTGGCCACGATGATCAGGTTCATGTTGTTGCGATAGTCGACCTGCGCCAAGGTGCGAATGCCGCTGGCCGCGACGGTGCCGAACAGCACCACGCCGGCACCACCGAGAACCGCGGTAGGCACGGCGGCAACCAGTCGCCCCATCACCGGCAGCAACCCCAGCACCACCAGAATCATCCCCGCATAGGCCACCACGTAGCGACTCTTGACGCCAGTCACCGCCACCAGACCGACGTTCTGCGCAAAGGCGCTCTGGGTGAACGAGCCGAACAGCGGCGCCAGGGCGCTGGAAATCATGTCGGCACGCAGACCGTTGCCGAGGCGTCTGGCGTCGACCTTGGTGTCTATGATTTCGCCGACGGCGAGAATGTCCGCCGACGTTTCGACCATGGTCACGACGATCACGATCAGCATCGACAGGATGGCCGCGAGCTGAAATTCCGGAGCGCCCATCGGCAGGATGCCGGGCAACGCCACCAGCGGACCGTCGAAGGCCTTGGAGAAATCAGCCATGCCAAAGGCCATCGCCACCAGGGTGCCGATAAGGATCGCCAGCAGAATCGACAGGCGCGAGAGGCTGGCGCTGCCCAGCTTGCTCAGCAGCAACACCGTGGCCAGGGTGAACGCCGCCAGGGAGATGTTGGCCGTGCTGCCGAAGTCGGCGGCCTGACTGTTGCCACCCATGGCCCAGCGCGCCGTGACCGGCATCAGGGTCAGGCCGATCGTGGTGATCACGATCCCGGTGACCAGCGGCGGGAAGAACTTGATGATTCGCGAGAACACCGGCGTGATCAGCAGGCCGACGAACGACGACACCATCACCGCGCCGAACACCACTGACAGACCGCCAGTACCGTTATTGCCGATGATGGCGACCATGGTCGCGACGCTGGCGAACGACACCCCTTGCACCAGCGGCAGGCGACAGCCGAAGAAGGGGATGCCGAGGGTCTGCAGCAGGGTGGCCAGGCCACCGGCGAACAGCGACGCGGCAATCAGCAGGCCCACGTCGGTGGCGCTCAGGCCGGCCGCCTGGCCGATGATCAGCGGCACGGCGATCATGCCGCCATACATCGTCAGCACATGCTGAAGACCGTAGGCCAGGTTGGCGCCGACGCCGAGGTTCTCGTCTTCCGGGAGGGATGAAGCAGGAGAAGTCATGGTGAATAGCTCGCTTTTGTTTTTTTGATGCGTCTAACAGCACGGTCTCAGTCGCACGGGATGAATACGGTGAAGGCAAGGCAGCAGTGATCCGGCTGCTGCGCCGTTGCGGGCGCAGCGACTGGGGTGGGTTATTCGCCGATGACCAACTGGCGGGCCAGTTGGTTGTGGCGTTCGAGTACCAGCGGCAGATCGATGGTGGTGATGCGACCATCCTTGACCACCACGCGGCCGTTGATGACGCTGGTGTGAACCTGGGTCGGCGTGCAGAACACCAGCGCCGCCAGCGGGTCGTGATGGGCGCCGGCGTAGGACACATGGCCCAGGTCGAAGGCCACGAAGTCGGCGATCATGCCCGGCGCCAAGGCGCCGATGTCATTGCGGTTGAGCACCTTGGCGCCACCCAGCGTGGCGATTTCCAGCGCCTCGCGAGCGGTCATCGCATCCGGGCCGAAACCGACGCGCTGCAGCAGCAGGGCCTGGCGCACTTCGCCGATCATGCTGGCGCCGTCGTTGGACGCCGAACCGTCGACCCCCAGGCCGACCGGCACGCCGTGGTCGCGCATCTTGCGGATCGGCGCGATGCCCGAGGCCAGGCGCATGTTCGAGCACGGGCAGTGGGCGACGCCGGTGCCGGTGCGGGCGAACAGCTCGATGCCATGCTGGTCGAGCTGCACGCAGTGGGCGTGCCAGACGTCATGGCCGACCCAGCCGAGGTCTTCGGCGTACTCGGCCGGGGTCATGCCGAATTTCTCGCGGCTGTAGGCGATGTCGTTGACGTTCTCCGCGAGGTGAGTGTGCAGCGACACCCCGTACTGACGCGCCAGCACCGCCGCTTCGCGCATCAGGTCGCGGCTGACCGAGAACGGCGAGCAGGGCGCAACCACCACGCGCAGCATCGAGCCATGGCTGGCGTCGTGGTAATCCTCGATCAGGCGCTGGGACTCCTTGAGGATGTCGCTTTCCTTCTCCACCACCGAGTCAGGCGGCAGGCCGCCCTGGCTGCGGCCGACGCTCATGCTGCCGCGCGCGGCGTGGAAGCGCATGCCGATTTCCCCGGCGGCGTGGATGCTGTCGTCCAGCTTGCAACCGTTGGGGTAGATGTACAGGTGGTCGCTGGAGGTGGTGCAGCCCGACAGGATCAGTTCGGCCATCGCGGTTTGAGTCGACACCGCGATCATTTCCGGCGTCAGGCGTGCCCAGATCGGATACAGGTTGGTCAGCCAGTTGAACAGCTCGCCGTCCTGCGCCGCCGGCACCACGCGGGTGAGGCTCTGGTACATGTGGTGGTGGGTGTTGACCAGACCGGGGATGACCACCTTGCCGGTCATGTCCAGGATCACATCGGCGTGCTGCGGCAGCTCATCGCTGGGGCCGACCTGCTTGATCACGTTGTCCTCAATGTACAGGCCGCCGCGTTTGATCTCGCGGCGTTCGCCGTCCATCGTCACCAGAAGTTCGGCGTTCTTGACCAGTAATGTCTTGGGCATGGGTGTTCCTCTCCTGTTGGGAGTCTTGTTTTCAGCTGGAATGTGTACCGGCACCCGGTCAGCGACCCGAGCAAAGCCCGTGCCGCCCGGCGCTGTATGGGAATACGGCGTTGCCGGCGGGCTCGATCAGTGCGCGAACGCACGCTTGGGCTCGGCGCAAGGAGATGTCCTTGGCGGGCTCAGGCGGTGGCGAAAGGTATTGGGTAACAGGTCCGGGCCGTCCTGCGAGTCGCGATTGGCCGGAGCCAAAGGGACGAGGAGGGGGACAGGGATGAACGACATTCGGAGATGACGCTCGAGGGGGGCGAGCAAGTGTCGGTGTTGCATGGCTAAGACCGTCGCAATACGCATCGGCGATTACCGATGTCGTAGGCGTGGATTAGTGTAAACAGGATTTTTTTATTTTGTATACAGGAAATCGGGTGACGGGCTTTCCGAGGGGCGCTGCTACCCGACGGGTGTAACGGGTGCAGAGCGGGTTCGGCTACAGTGGGCCGTTAAGATCGTTGCCCGCATCAGGCCCCTGGTTCGGGTAACCCAGTGAATTGAAATGTTATGGAGAACGACCGCTCGTGCACATCCGACTCACCGAAACAAAAGACTGGAGGCTTCTGAAGTACGTCCGTCTCGCCGCGCTTCTTGATGCACCCACCGCATTTGGCGTGAGTCACCAGACGGCTGCCGCCTACACCGATGAACAGTGGCAAGAGCGTGCGTCTTCGCAGGGAACGCAATTCTGGTTGGCGTTTGACGGCGACGAACCCATTGGCATGATTGGCGCTGCGATTAGTGACGCGGGGCGCTTTAACCTGATTGGCATGTGGGTCGTGCCCGTGGGTCGGGGTTCAGGAGCGGCGGCGCTATTGGTAGAGGCGGTAAAGTCTCGGGCTCTGGAGCGTGGGTTTGAGCGGGTCTATCTGGACGTCTCGCCGGAAAACGCCAGGGCTGCGAATTTGTATTTGAAGCAGGGTTTTTCGTTTATTGATGAGTGGGAGCCTTTGCACAGTCATCCGCATATCGTGGTGCAGACGATGGTTTGGGCGGGTGATTGAACAGAACTGGTCAGCAGCGTGGGCGATTTTCTGTCAGAACCGCCGAATCGTGACTCGCTTCGACAAGCTCGCAAAAAGTTATGGTGCGATGGTCTCGCTGGCCTGTGTCATGCGGTGTCTGCGACACCTGTTTTCAAACAGAGCCTAGTGCCGTTACGAGCTTCTGGAACCTGGATCGGCGGTTGGCTTGAGCGGAACCCGACAGCGCAGCGCATGCAGCGCTGGCTGTTTGGGGGATTGCTGATTGGTTTTGCGGCGCGTCTGGCGTTCATGCAGCAGGCTTGACTGGTCGTGATTCCCAAAAATCGAGCGCCGTCGGTGCGGCGCTCGATTTCATTGGTGCAGAAGACTTCCGTCATGCACCTGATGGCCTTGGCGAAACGCATTTCCCTCCACTCAAATCACATAAAACCCGTGAGTCCCATCCCGCCCCAACTGCTCGACCAGACCAAACTCCCAATCCAGATACCCTTGCATGGCTTCACGCGGGTTATCGGTGCCTTCATACGGCCGGCGATAACGGTCACTGCGCGGTACCGCAAGGCTCGTTTCGCCATGTTCCAGCGGACGTTCTTCGGCGATCCAGCGACCCGTGCCGCCTTCCAGCAAGAACACCGGCTTGCGCGTCAGCGCCTGCAAGTCCACGGCGGCAAAGCGCGCCAGCAGGCTGCTGCCGCAGGTGACCACATACCGCTCAGCCACCGGCAGATTTTCCAGCGCCTGCGCCAGTTGCGCGCGAATCGCCCAGTGCGCGCCGGGAATATGCCGCTGCACGTAGTTGGCGCTGGTGGTGAAGTCCAATAGCACGGTGTCGCCTTCGTCCAGCCAGGTCTGCAGTTGCGCGGACTGGATCGACGGCGGCTGGGGCAGGGCTGGCAGCGGTACCTGCCATTCGCCGGTTTCGCTGAAGTCGGCTGCTTCCAGCCCGTCCAGCACCGCGACCTGCCAGCCCATCTGCGCCAGCCACGAGGCGCTCATGTTGGCGCGTACGCCGTCATCGTCCAGTAGCACGATCCGTGCGCCGCGCACGCTGGCGCTGTGGTCGGTTTCCTGCACCAGTTGCCCGCCCGGCACCGAGCGGCTGCCCGGCAGGTGGGCCTTGGTGTATTCCTCCGGTGTGCGTACGTCGAACAGGTAGGTGGTGCGGTTGGTCTCGGCCTGCCAGGCTTGCAGGCCGCCTTTGGACAGACGCGCCACGCCGGCTTTATCGGCCACGGCGCGGGCACGGCTGGCCGCGCTGGCGCGGGTATCGGCGCTGACGGAAGCGAAGCGCTGCGACTGGCCGTGAGCCAGTTTCTGCCCGGCCAGGGTCCAGCCGATGGTGCCGTTGCGCAGGGCTGACACCGGGTTGGGGATGCCGGCGTTCACCAGCGACTGGGTGCCAATGATGCTGCGGGTCCGCCCGGCGCAGTTGACGATGACCCGCGTGGCCGGATCCGGCGCCAGTTCGGCGACCCGCAATACCAGCTCAGCACCCGGCACGCTGATGCCGCCCGGGATGCTCATGGTCTGGTATTCGTCGAAGCGGCGGGCGTCCAGCACCACCACGTCGGCCTTGTCATCCAGCAATTGCTGGACTTCCTCGGCCGCCAGCGACGGCGTGTGGCGCTGGCTTTCGACCAGTTCGCCAAAGGCCTTGCTCGGCACGTTGACGTCACGGAACAGTTCGCCGCCAGCGTCGCGCCAGCCGGCGAGGCCGCCTTCGAGCACGGCGACATCGGTGTAACCGAGGGCCAGCAGGCGTTCGGCGGCGAGGGCGGCAAGGCCTTCGCCGTCGTCATACACGGTCACCGGCGTGTCGCGCCGGGGCACCCGGGCATAGACCTCGATTTCCAGTTTCGACAAAGGAATATTGGCCGCGAAAAGCGGGTGCTCCAAGGCGAAGGGCGCTTCTTCGCGCACATCGATCAGGGCGAGTTCATGCTTGGCCAGCAAGTGCTGGCGCAGCTCGGCGTAGGAGCGGGTAGTCGCGGTGCTCATGGGGCGGGGTTCTCTTTGGACAGGTCCCAGATATTGGGCAAGCGGGTGTTTGAGTAGCCGGAGATAAAGGGCTTTTCACTACCGTCGGCGAGGTAGACGGCCCGTTTTACCGCGCCGATGTTGGCGCCATAAACGTGGATGCTGATGGAGACCTGATCGTCATGGGCGTTGCTGACCTGGTGGATGTCGCCGATGCGTGGCGATACCGCTTCCACCTGGCCCGGCGCCAGGCGCACGGGGTCGCCGGCCGAGATCAGGGCGCCGCTGTCGGTGCGGGCGAAGCCTTGCGAATATTCGGCGCCGCGCAGCATGCCGATCAGGCCCCAGACCCGATGGTCGTGGATCGGCGTGCTCTGGCCCGGGCCCCAGACGAAGCTGACCACGGAAAAGCGCTGGCGCGAATCGGCATGCAACAGGAACTGTTGGTAACGGGTCGGATCGGGTTGCGCCAGCTCCTCCGGCAGCCAGTCGTCGTGAGCGACCAGTTGCTGCAACAGGTTCTGGCCACGGTCGAGAATGGCGGCTTCCTCGGTTTCCTGGTCGAGCAATTCGGCGAGGTTACCGATGAACTGGCGAAGGCGGTCCAGGCGTAGCGGTTCGGTCATGATTCAGGGCTCAGGCTGCGGTTTTCGAGAACCCTAGCAACCGCCAGATGATTCTCAAAATTCAAATTCTGCATAAGCTAATATGCGTAAAGAGAATTTTAAAGATCAAATATTATTCTTTATTTTTTATATTAGCTTATGCCGGAAAAGAATTTCACAACGGAGGAGCTGATCGTTAGCTTATAAGCGTTCGTTTTGAAGAAAGCGCCTTCTATAACCATCAAGCTTTCTCATCCGCCTCAAGGAGCCCCCAGCATGAGCGTTCAATTCATCGGCATGATCGGCCATCGGCTGTCTTCGGAAACCCTCGACGCCAGCGGCCCGATCTTCGACAAGGCGTACATCACCCGCTTTGCCCAAGTGCACGAAGACGCCGGTTTCGACCGTCTGCTGGTGGGCTACTGGTCGGATCAGCCGGACGGTTTCCTGGTCACCGCACTGGCCGGGCTGTCGACTTCGCGCATCAACTTTCTGCTGGCCCACCGCCCCGGCTTCGTCGCCCCGACCCTGGCCGCGCGCAAGCTGGCGACGCTGGAACACCTGCTGGATGGCCGCCTGGCGGTGCACGTGATCAGCGGCGGCAACGACGGCGAGCAGCGCAAGGACGGCGACTATCTGGAGCACGACCAGCGCTACGCCCGCACCGATGAATTCCTCGACGTGGTGCGCAAGGTCTGGACTGCGGAGCAGCCGTTCGACCACCACGGTACGCACTACCAGGCGCAGAACGCCTTCTCGGCGATCAAGCCGCTGCAGAAACCGCACCTGCCGGTGTACTTCGGCGGCTCGTCGCAGGCGGCGCTGGAAGTGGCCGGCAAGCACGCCGATGTCTTCGCGCTGTGGGGCGAGTCGCTGGCGCAGACCCGCGAAACCATCGCCGCCGTGCGCGCCGAGGCGGCCCGGCACGGTCGCGAAATCCAGTTCAGCGTGTCGTTCCGGCCGATCATCGCCGAGACCGAAGACGCCGCCTGGGCCAAGGCCGACGCCATCCTCACCACGGCCCGCCAGCGCCTTGAGCGCTCCGGCCCGGTGATCGCCAACAAGCCGCAAAGCGTCGGCGCCCAGCGCCTGCTGGATACCGTCGCCCAGGGCGAGCGGGTCGACGAACGCTTGTGGACCGGCATCGCCGCGCTGGTTGGCGGCGGGCACAACTCCACCGCGCTGGTGGGCACCGCGGAGCAGGTGGCCGACGCCTTGCTGGCCTACTACGACCTTGGCGTGACCACCTTCCTCATTCGCGGTTTCGACCCGGTCAACGACGCCGAGGATTACGGCCGCGAACTGCTGCCGCTGACCCGCGCCAAAGTCGCCGCCCGCGAGGCACAACGCGGCGCCTGATTGTCTTTCTTTCACGCTGAAACCCACGAGACCGCACGCGCGGATCGTCCGCCACCGTGCCTTGCCAAGGCACCTGGAGATGCTCCGTGTCCGATGCTCTGCGCACCACTCAAGCGCGATCCCTGCTTCTCGATGCTCGCGAAGTCCTCGCCGGCCTGCTGTTTCTCGGCTTTGGCAGCGCCGGCCTGGTGATCGGCGGCGACTACGCCACCGGAACCGCCATGCGCATGGGCGCCGGCTATTTTCCCTGGCTGGTGAGCCTGGCCCTGTGCGGATTGGGCGTTGCCCTGCTGGTGCGCGGGCTGGCGCTGTCCCGCGAGCGGGTGGCGCTCGGCGAGTTGTTCCAGGCGCGGGTGGGCCTGTCCATCGGCGGCAGCGTGGTGGCGTTCGCCTTGCTCCTGCCGAGCCTTGGCCTCGGGCTTTCGACGCTGTTGATGACCCTGCTCAGTGGCCTGGCCCGGCGCCGCGCCAACCTCGCCGAACTGACCGTGCTCGGCTGTGTGCTGGGGCTGTTCAGTGTGCTGGTGTTCGCCTACGGGCTCGGCCTGAACCTGCCGGCCTGGCCGGTCTGAGGACGGATCATGGAATTGCTCGACCACCTCGGTATCGGCCTCGAAGCCGCCTTCACCCTGAACAACCTGCTGTACTGCCTGCTCGGCGTCACCCTCGGCACCCTGGTCGGCGTACTGCCGGGCCTGGGGCCGGTGGCGACCATCGCCATGCTCTTGCCGATCACCTACGGCCTGACCCCGGCCGCCGCGCTGATCATGCTCTCGGGTATCTATTACGGCGCGCAGTACGGCGGCTCGACCACGGCGATCCTGGTCAACCTGCCGGGTGAGTCGTCCTCGGTGGTCACCTGCCTCGACGGCCACGCCATGGCCCGCAAGGGCAGGGCGGGGGCGGCGCTGGCGATCGCCGCCATCGGCTCGTTCATCGCCGGCAGCCTGGCGATCCTGCTGCTGGCCGCCGCGGCCACGCCACTGGCGGAAGTCGCGCTGAAATTCGGCCCCGCGGAATATTTCTCGCTGATGTTGCTCGGCCTGGTGGCGGCGATCGTGCTGGCCCAGGGCGATGTGCTCAAGGCCGTGGCCATGACCCTGCTCGGGTTGCTGCTCGGGTTGGTGGGCACCGACGTCAATTCCGGCGTCGAGCGCTTCACCTTCGACATTCCGGCGTTGAGCGACGGCATCAGTTTCGTGGTGATTTCCATGGGCATCTTCGGCATCGCCGAAATCATCGCCAACCTCGAACGCGACCACGGCGGCGTGCCGCAGGTGGCGCGGGTCGGCAGCCTGTTGCCGTCGAAAGAAGACTACCGCCGTAGCTGGAAACCGATCTTGCGCGGCACCGGCCTTGGCGCGCTGCTGGGCGTGCTGCCCGGCGGCGGGGCGATGCTCGGCTCGTTCGCCTCGTACATGGTGGAAAAGCGCCTGGCGAAACAGCCCGAGCGCTTCGGCCAGGGCGCCATCGAAGGCGTCGCCGGCCCCGAATCGGCGAACAACGCCGGTGCGCAGACTTCGTTTATCCCGATGCTGGTACTGGGCCTGCCGTCCAACGCGGTCATGGCGCTGATGGCCGGGGCCATGATGATTCACGGCATCGTCCCCGGCCCGCAGGTGATCGACGACCGTCCCGAGTTGTTCTGGGGCCTGATCGTCAGCATGTGGATCGGCAACTTGCTGCTGCTGGTGCTCAACCTGCCACTGGTAGGCATCTGGGTGCGCTTGCTGGCGGTGCCGTATCGCCTGCTGTACCCGTCGATCCTGCTGTTCTGCTGCATCGGCGTGTACAGCGTCAACAACAGCCTGTTCGACGTGCTGCTCACCGTTGCTTTCGGCCTGCTCGGCTACCTGTTCATCAAGCTGCGCTGCGAGCCGGCGCCGCTGCTGCTGGGCTACCTGCTCGGCCCGCTGATGGAAGAAAACCTGCGCCGGGCAATGCTGCTCTCGCGGGGCGACCCGACGGTGTTCGTCACCCGTCCGCTGAGCCTGACCCTGTTGATCATCTGCGTGCTGGTGGTGGTGCTGATGCTCTCGCCACGGGTTCGCGCCACCCGCCAGGTAGCCTTCAGCGAAGACTGAATCCTTCTCCGATCCCTCTGTTCCAGGAACCGCCCATGAAACTCGCCAAACCCCTGAAATTCGCCCTGGCCGCCCTGGCCCTGGGCATCACCGGCCTGGCCCAGGCCGACAATTACCCGAGCCGCGCCGTGACCCTGATCGTGCCGTTCCCGCCGGGTGGCGCGGCGGACACTGTCGGCCGCTACTATGCCGAGCAACTGTCGGCCTCCCTCGGCCAGCCGGTGGTGGTCGACAACAAACCGGGCGCCGGCACCGCCATCGCCGCCGAGGCCGTGGCCAAGGCCAAGCCGGACGGCTACACCCTGTCGCTGGCCACCGCCGGGCAACTGGCGATCCTGCCCAACCTGCAAAAAGACCTGCGCTACGACTGGAAGAAAGACTTCGTGCCGGTCGCCGTCGTCGCCTCGGTGCCCAACGTGGTCGCGGTCCAGGCCAGCAGCAAGATCGACTCGCTGGCGGGCCTGATCGCCGAGGCCAAGGCCCATCCGGGCGCGCTGAGCTACTCGTCGTGCGGTAACGGCACGCTGTGCCATTTGTCCGGCGAACTGCTCAAGCACCTCTCCGGCGCCGACCTGCTGCACGTGCCGTACAAAGGCAGCGCGCCGGCGGTGACCGGCTTGCTCGGCGGCGAAATCGACGTCGCCGTGGACACCCTGACCGTGCTCGCGCCGCAGATCCAGGCCGGCAAGCTCAAGGGCCTGGTCCTGAGCAGCGCCGAGCGCTCGCCGTTGCTGCCGAATGTGCCCAGCGCCACCGAAGCCGGGTTGCCGGGGTTCGTTGCTTCCGGCTGGTTCGGCATCGTCCTGCCCAAGGGCGCGGCGCCGGAACTGGTGCAGAAATTGAGCGGCGCCATCGAGGTCATCGCCAAAGCGCCGCAGACCGCGGAGCGCTTCGGCCAGAACGGCATCAGCGTCGAACACAGCTCGCCTGAAGGCTTTGCCGAACTGATTGCGCAGGACAACACCCGTTGGGGGGAGGTGATCGAGGCGGGGAAAATCACGTTGGAGTGAGGTTCAACAGGGGGGCGTCGAGGTGCCTGATATCGCGAGCAAGCTCGCTCCTACTGTTCAGGCCCTGCGAGGCAGCTTTCACCTTTTCCGAAAACACTTTTCAGTAAGCCCCCTCTGCCCGCACCTCCATCACCCGGCTACGCTTGCCCTTTTGCGACAGGGTGAAGCACGCATGGCGCGCCTGGATATCAATCGCTCTGGCGAGCTGGAGGTGTTGGTTCGGGTGGTGGAAACGGGCAGTTTCTCGGCGGCGGCGCGGGATCTGCGTATGACGCCTTCCGCCGTGAGCAAGCTGGTCGCGCGCCTGGAAACCCGTCTGGGTTCGCGGCTGTTCAACCGTTCCACCCGGCAATTGAGCCTGACTCAGGAAGGCCGCGCCTATTACGAGCGCGGCGTGTGCCTGCTCGCCGATCTGGATGAGCTGGAGCGCAACGTCGCGTCGCAGGACGCGCCCCGTGGCCGGGTACGGATCAACGCCAACCTGGCGTTCGCCTGGCATTTTTTGCTGCCGCTGGTGCCGTTGATGACCGAGCGGCTGCCGCAGGTGATGCTGGATCTGGTGCTCACCGATGAAGTGGTCGATGTGCTCGGTCAGCGCACCGATATCGCCGTGCGCGCGGGGCCGATGAAGGATTCCAGCCTGGTGGCGCGCAAGCTGGGGCAGACGCCCATGGTGATCGTCGGCTCGCCGGACTATCTGCAACGCCATGGCATTCCGGACAGCCCGACCGCGCTGCAGCGTCACAACCTGCTGACGGCCAATTACCGGCGGGCCTATAACGGCTGGCCGTTGCTGGACGGCGGCGAGGTGGTGAAGATCGTTACCCACGGCAGTGTCCAGGCCAGCGATGGCGAGGCGCTGCGCCTGTTGGCGCTGAATGGCAGCGGGCTGGCGCGGCTGGCGTTGTTCCGGGTGCGCGAGGACGTCGCCGCCGGGCGGCTGGTGCCGGTGATGGAAGCGTTCAACCCCGGGGACCTGGAAGAGATCCACGCGGTGTTCGTCGGCCAGGATGGCCATGTACCGCTGCGGGTGCGCGCGGTGCTGGATTTTCTTGTCGAGCACGTTCACGTCGAATAAGCGCCGTGCTCCCATCCTTGGCGTCGAGGTGCGGTTCGTGAGCAGTCAGGCCATTTCCATCGGCGTCGATCTCGGTACGTCCAGCACCCGCGCGGTGGCGCTCGATGCCCAGGGCAATTTGCGCGGCGCGGCGCGGGTGGGCGGTGTTCCGCCGGGGCTGCGGGCCGGGCCGGGCATCGGGTTCGACGCACTGTTCGAGTCGGCGCTGACGGCCATTGCCCAGGCGCTCGCCGAGGCGGGCAGCACGCCGGGGCAGGTGGCCGGGATCGCCGTGTGCGGACAAATGGCGGGGTTGTGCGCGGTGGATGCCCGGGGCCAGGCGCTGGGGCCCAGCGATTCCTGGCTGGACCTGGACTGCGCCAGCACCCTTGACCTGCTGCGCCCCCACGAACACGGGATTATCCAGCGCTCCGGCAGCCAGTTGATCGCCGGCCACGGGGCGAAATGGCTGCAGATGCGTGACCAGCAACCGGCGCGCTATCGCCAGGTGTGCAAGCTGACGACGCCCTCGGCCCTGGTCGCCTTGCAACTGGCCGGGCTGGACGGCAGCGAGGCATTTTTCGACACCACTCACCTGGGCTTCAACAACTTCGCCGACACACCTACTGCGGGTTGGAACCTGGCGCTGGTGCGGGCGATTGGCCTCGATGCTGATCATCTGCCGCGAATCGTCGAACCCTGGGAACGGATCGGCGGATTGTCGCGCGCATGCGCCGAGCGTCTCGGCCTGCTGGCAGGCACGCCGGTCCATGCCGGTTGCGGTGACATCGCGGCGACCCTGCTGGGCAGCGGCGCGGTCGAGGACGGCCAGTTGGTGGACATCGCCGGCACCGGTTCGGTGCTCTGCGCGGTGCGCCGCGATTTTACCGTCGACCACTCGCACAAGACCCTGCTGACCCTGCGCCACTGCTTGCCGGACCTTTACTACAGCGCCGCTTATGTCGGCGGCGGCGGGCTCAATCTCGACTGGCTGGCGTCACTGCGCGAGCAGGTGCGCCCGCCTCATGAAGTCAGCGCGGCGTTGCGCGAGCACGGCGCGGTGCCGCCCTTGCTGTTCGCGCCGCACATGGGCGGGTGCCATTTGCCGTTGGCGGCGGACTGGCGCGGAGCCTTCGTCGGGCTGTCCTGGCAGCACTGTCTGGCGGATTTGCAGCGGGCGGTGATTGAGGCCACCGCCTACGAATACGCCGGTTTTCTCGACGCCATGCTCGCGACCGGCGTGTGCTCGGGCGAGGGCGCGGTGCTGGTGGTCGGCGGCGGTGCCGCGAGCGAGGCGTGCAGCCAGATCAAGGCCGACGTTCTGGGTTTGCCCTATCGCCGGCATGGCGGGTTCGAGGCGGCGGCGCTGGGTGCGGCGTTGCTGGCGGGGTATGGCGCGGGCACGTTCAGTGATCTGCGCGAGGCGGCGTTGCGGGCGGCGGGGGCGCCGGGCGGCAGGGTCCGGCCGGACCCGGCGCGACACGGCCTTTACCGACAGCGCCGGCAGGTGCAGGCGCGGATGCTGGTGGCGCTGGCGCCGGTGTTTGCCGAGCTGGCGCAGTTACCGCGAATGTAGCGTCATGCTCCGACCGGCGTCAGCAGCCGCCGCGCCGGGGTGTCCAGTTCGTTGAAATAGCGCACCGCGAAGTCGACGAAGGCCTTGACCCGCCGGGGCAGTTTCTTGCCGCCTTCGGTCAGCAGGTGAAAACCTGTGGCCGGGCAACTGAAGTCTTCCAGCAGCGGCACCAGGCGGTTCTCCTGGATGTCCTCGGCCACTTCCCAGACGGATTTCCAGGCGATGCCCAGCCCTTGCAGCGTCCACTGGCGCAGGGTGAAACCGTCGTTGACCAGGCGATTGCCCTTGACCTGCACCGAGAAGGTTTCGCCGTCGCGGGTGAAGCGCCATTTGTCCTGGGGGAAGTCCGCCTGCAGGTGGATCAGGCAGTTGTGCGCCGCCAGGTCTTCGGGGGATTGCGGTGCGCCGTGACGGGCCAGGTAATCGGGGGAGCAGCAGACGATGCGCCGGTCGCCGCCGAGGGAGCGGGCGACCAGGGTGCTGTCGGGCAGGTTGCCGTAGCGGATGGCGATGTCCGAGCCCGACTCGACGAAGTCCAGCAGGCGGTCGGTGAAAAACAGGCGCACGGTGACGTGGGGGTGTTCCTCGACGAAGGCGTCCACCAACTGGCTGACCCACTGGCGGCCCAGGTCGGTGGGGCAGGTGACGCCGATGGTGCCGCGCAACTGGGCGTTGCCGCCGCGGATCACGCTGTCCAGCGCCTCGACGTCCTCGAGGATCTTCAGCGCCGCCTCGAACAGATAAAGGCCCTCGGCGGTGGGGCTCAGGCCGCGGGTGTTGCGCTTGACCAGACGCAAACCATAGAACTCTTCCATGGCCTTGAGGCGGCCGCTCATCGCGGCCGGCGACAGGCCCAACTGGCGCCCGGCCATCGACAGCGAACCGGCTTGTACCACCAGCCGGAACAAGCGCAGGTCCTGGAGTCTATCGGCCATGAAGTGTGCTCCTCGTGGTTGTTTCATCAAGTATGGCGGACGCCATTCTTCATGCCTGGTTAAAGCCTGGCAATCACCGTATGGAAGAAGCCTGAATAAATAAGCGCAGCTTTCAGTCTGGCTGAAAAGTCATTCCGGGAAACTCGAATACCTGCTTGTTCAGCGTGCTCCTAAGATGGCGACAGGCTCAACGCTAAGAGGAGTTGAAAGATGTCCGCACTATCGAGTCAAGCAATCAACGGCACTCAGGAAGTCGCCGATCTGTTTCGCAGCGCCATGGGCCGCTTTGCCGCGTCGGTGACCCTGGTCACCACCATCGACGAGCACTGCTGCCCCCACGGCCTGGCCGCTACCGCGTTCTCCTCGGTATCCATGGACCCGGCGTCGGCGCTGGTCTGCGTCAACCGCAGCAGCAGCGCTTCGCCCATCATCAAGCGCTCCGGGCTGTTTTGCGTGAACATGCTGCAACGCGAGCACGAGGCGCTGTGCGCCATCTTCAGCAAGCCGGAATTGCGTGACCGGCGCTTCGTCGATGGCGATTGGGCGGTGGGTGAAAACGGCCTGCGTTATTTGCTCGACGCCCAGGCGTCGATCTTCTGCGAAGTTGTCCAGGAAGTGGATTACGGCTCGCACACCATCTTTATCGGCAATGTCATGAACGTAATAACCCAGTCGCTGGAATCTCCCCTGGTTTATATGGGTGGGCGTTTCCGCGAACTGGCAGCCTGATTGCAATAACCGTACCCCTCCAATAAATACAAGAAGTGGTGTTCACATGTATGGCTTCAGTTCCAGGGCGCGCGTGCTGCTGCCCTCCCTCAAGCTTTCCGCGCAAGCGTCCGGCATCACCGGCCCGCTGCTCGGCCTGCTGCTGTTGTGTCTGGTGCTCAGCCTTGCCACCGACGCCTTCCTGACCCTCGGCAACCTCCTGAATATCCTCGATCAGGTGACCGTGCTCGGCATCATGGCGCTGGGCATGACGCTGGTGATCCTGATCGGCGGCATCGACCTGTCGGTGGGCGCGGTGCTGGCCGTGTCGATCATGGTCATGAGCTGGGCCGAACGGGTGCTCGGCCTGCCGATGGGCCTGGCGATCGGCGCCGCCTTGCTCACCGGCGCCGCCTGTGGCGGCATCACCGCCGGCCTGGTGGTGCGAGCCGGATTGCCGTCGTTCATTGCCACCCTGGCGATGATGTCGATGGCCCGCGGGGTCGCCTATATGGTCACCGACGGCACCCAGATCAGCGGCTTTCCCGAATGGTTCGGCAACTTGTCGATCATCCGCTACGCCGGCTTCATCTCGCTGACCGTGGCCTGTTTCGTGGTGCTCGCCATGCTGTTCTGGTTCGTCATGCGTTTTACCGTGGCCGGACGCAGCCTCTACGCCATCGGCGGCAGCGCCAAGGTCGCCAAGCTGTCCGGCATCCGGGTCAAGACCCACACCGCCATCGTCTATGTGATTTGCGGCATCACCGCGGCGCTCGGCGGGGTGATCCTCACCTCGCGGCTGGACACCGCCGGCGCCGGTGCCGGGGTCGGTTATGAGCTGGACGTGATCGCCGCCGTGGTGATCGGCGGCGGCAGCCTCAAGGGCGGCGTCGGCAGCGTGGCCGGGACCCTGGTCGGCGTGCTGATCATCGGCGTGCTGCGCAACGGCCTGAACCTCGCCGGGATTTCACCCTTCGTCCAGCAGGTAATCATCGGCGCGGTGATCGCCGCCGCGGTGATGCTCGATGCGATGAAACGCAAGAACGCCTGACCCCCACAAGCTCCTCACAACCACAATAAATCCCGGAGGCGTCCATGCACGTTTTCTCTGCGCCCGTGCGCGCGTTTTTTGCCCTGTTGCTGCTCTTGCCGGCCCTGGCCCATGCCGAGAGCAAACCGCTCAAGGTCGGCATGTCGATCCCCAGCCTGCAATGGGTGTTCTACCTGATGGTGCGTGACGGCGTGATGGAGCAGGCCGAGGGCCTGGGCATCGACCAGGTACTGGTGGCCGACGCGCAAGCCGATCCGGCGCGCCAGGTCAGTCAGATTCAGGACATGCTCAGCAAAGGCATCGATGTGTTGCTGTACACCGCCACCGGCTCGGCGGCGTCCGCGGTGCCGGTGCGCCTGGCCAAGCAGCAGGGCGTGCCGGTGGTGTGCGTCGACAACTTTCCGAAGAACGTCGAATGCGATGCCTACATCTCCACCGACAACACCGGCGCCGCCGCCGAACTGGCCCGCCAGGTGGTGCGCCTGACCGGTCCGCAGGCGCAGGTCGGCCTGCTCCAGGGCACCCTCGGCGACACCACCGAGCTGACCCGCGCCGAAGGTTTCGACGTCGAGCTGGCGAAGACACCGAGCATCCAGGTGGTCGATCGCAAGCCCACCGACTGGCTGCAGGACAACGGTTTCAAGGTCGCCCAGGACATGCTGCAAAAGCACCCCGGCATCAACGTTTTCGTCGGTCGTTCGGACGCTCCGGCCCTCGGTGCGGCCCAGGCCGTGCGGGTCGCCAACGTCGAGCACAAGGTGTGGATCTTCGGCTACGACGGCTTGCCGGCGGCGCTGGAAGCGGTTCGCGACGGCAAGATGGACATGACCATCACCCAGCAGGCCGTGGAAATGGGCCGCACCGCGCTGCGCACCGCGGTGGCGCTGAAAGCCGGCCAGACGGTGGAGAAGCGCCAGTTGCTGCCGGCCTTCGTCACCACCCGCGACAACGTCGATGCCTTCATCGCCCGGCACCCGTAGGAGTCTGACCATGAACCCGACAACCGTTGACGCGCCGTTGTTTCGCGCCGAGCAACTGGGCATGTCCTTCAACACCGTCAGTGTGCTGGAGAGCATCAGCCTGGAGATCGGCCGCGGTGAAGTGGTGGCGTTGCTGGGCGAGAACGGCGCCGGCAAATCGACCCTGTCGTCGATCATCGCCGGCTCGCTGTGCCCGACCCGCGGCAGCATGCAGCTCGATGGCCAGGCCTACGCGCCGACCTGCCCGAAGGACGCCATCGCCCTTGGCGTGAACATGATCCACCAAGAGATCCAGTTGCTGCCCGAGCTGAGCGTGGCCGAGAACATCTTCCTCGGCCACCTGCCGACCCGCCATGGCGTGCTGGACCGCGAGCGCATGCGCCGCGAGGCGCGGGTGCAGCTCGAACGGCTGGGCCTGGATATTTCGCCGGACACCCTGGTGCGCGACCTGCGCATCGCCGCCCAGCAACTGGTGGAAATCGCCAAGGCGCTGACGCTCGAATCGCGCCTGCTGATTCTCGACGAGCCCACCGCCGCGCTGGGTTCGGAAGAGACCGAACTGCTGTTCCGCCAGATCGAGGTGCTCAAGCGCGAAGGCGTGTCGTTCATCTACATCAGTCACCGCATGGAAGAGATCGGGCGCATCGCCGACCGCGTGCTGGTGATGCGCGACGGCCATCTGGTGGCCCGTCATGAGCGCGCCGATGTGGCGGTGGACACCCTGGTGGCGCAGATGGTCGGGCGTTCCATCGAGCGGCTGTTCCCGGCCATTGCCGCGCCGCAGTCGCATGAGGTGCTGCAGGTGCGCGGGCTGTCGTGCCGGAACCAGCGCTTCCGCGATATTTCCTTCTCGGTGCGCGGGGGCGAGGTGTTCGGTATCGCCGGCATGGTCGGCGCCGGCCGCAGCGAAGTGATTCGCGCCATTGCCGGGGTCGATCCGGTGGCCGGCGGCGAGGTGCGGGTGGACGGCAAGCCGTTGCGCCTGGACGGCGTGCGCGCCTCGATTGCCGCCGGGGTGGTGCTGGTGCCCGAGGACCGCAAGGGCGAGGGCGTGGTGCTCGATCATTCGATCGCCGAGAACCTGGCCTACTGCAACCTCGACCGCCTCGGTGCGCGCGGCCTGCTGTCGCGGCGGCGCATCGACGCCTTCGCCAGCGAGCGGATCGCCAGCCTCGGGGTCAAGGGCGACCCCGGCAAGCACCTGGACAAGCTCTCCGGCGGCAACCAGCAAAAGGTGGTGATCGCCAAATGGATCGCCCGCGAGCCGAGGGTAATCATCCTCGACGAGCCCACCCGCGGCATCGACATGGGCGCCCGCGCGGCGATCTATCAGTTGATCGCCGACCTCGCCGCCACGGGCGCGGCGGTGGTGGTGGTCAGCTCCGACCTGGACGAAGTGATCGGCCTGTCGCACCGGGTGATGGTCATGGCCCGCGGCGCTTGCCAGGGAATTCTCGACGGCGAGCAGGTGGCGCCGGAATCGATCATGGCACTGGCCACGGCCTGAGGAGGTTTTCCATGCAAACCATCGAATACCGGCACCTGGACGAAACACCGTTCGAGGCCCTGTTGGACTTGCGCGGCAAGGTCGCGGTGGTCACCGGCGGCAGCTCCGGCATCGGCCTGGACATCAGCCGCCGGCTGGCCCAGGCCGGCGCCCGCGTGGTGATTGGCAGCCTGGCCCGCGAGCGCACCGACGAATTGCTCGACGAAGGCCTGGCGGTGAGTTTCGTCGCCACCGACGTGTCGCGCCGCGAGCAGATCGAACGGTTGGCGGCCGAGGCGGGAGGGCAGGGCGGCCTGGATATCTGGGTGAACAACGCCGGGATCTATCCGCTCAGGCCGGTCGCGGCGGTGGACGAGGATTTCTGGGACCGCATGCAGGCGATCAACACCCGCGCGGCCTTCTTCGGCGCCCAGTGCGCCCGCGCGCAGATGCTCCGCCACGGCCGTGGCGGCAGCATCGTCAACCTGTCCTCGGTGTGCGGCCACCGGCCGATGGCCAACCACGTCACCTACGACACCAGCAAGGGCGCGATCCTGGCGATGACCCGCAGCCTGGCCAAGGACCTCAGCCGCGACGGCATCCGGGTCAACTCGATTTCGCCGGGGCTGACCGCGACGCCGGGCAACCTGGAACCTGAGCTGTTCCGCCAGCACCAGCAGAACCGGGTGCTGGAAAACATCCCGCTGGGCCGCCCCGGCGAGCCGTTCGAGATCGCCAACGTGGCGCTGTTCCTGGCCTCGCCGCTGGCGTCCTACATCACCGGCACCGACATCACGGTCGACGGCGGCTGGCTGCTTCACGGCAGTTGATCGCCCGACCTATCGCCAGGGTGCCCGCGTGGGCACCGTGGCCCGCTATCGCCTGATAGCCACTTGTAAGGAGAACCACGATGAAACTCGCAATGTTCATGCAGCCCTTGCACCACAAGGGCTGGGACTACCATGAGATGTACGACCAGGACATCGCCTGCGTCGTGCATGCGGACAAGGTCGGTTACGACGAAGTCTGGGTTGGCGAGCACACCTCCCAGCGCACCGAGCCGATCACCAACGCGCTGCAATTCCTCTCCGCGCTGATCCCGCTGACCCAGCGCATCAAGCTGTGCACCGGCGTGCTCAACCTGCCGCACCACCACCCGGCGCGAATTGCCGCCGACGCGGCGATGTTCGACCACATGAGCCGTGGCCGTTTCCTCATGGGCATCGGCCCTGGCGGCCTGGCCTCGGACTTCGAGGTCTACGGCAGCAACGGCAAGGACCGCGGGCGGATGATGGTCGAGTGCTACGAGATGATCCAGCGCATCTGGGGCAGCGACGCGCCGTACCAGTTCGCCGGTGAGTTCTTCGACGTCTCGCTGGTCAACACGGTCAACCACGAACTGGAAATCGGCTACATGCCCAAGCCGTTCCAGCAGCCGTTCCCGCGGGTGGCGACTACCGCCATGAGCCCGTTCTCCGGCACCGCCAAGCTGGCCGGCAGCCGCGACTGGGACCTGATGTCGGCCAACTTCAACCCGACGGCCACCGTCGCCTCGCACTGGCAGGCCTACCGCCAGGGCGCCGAGGCCGCCGGGCACCAGGCCGACCCGCGCAACTGGCGGGTGGCGCGCTCGGTGTTCGTCGCTGACTCCCAGGCCCAGGCCGAGGACTACCTGGCCGACCCGAACTGCACCCTGCGGCGCTACTTCGATTACATGATCGACAACCTCGCCAGCAACAACTACATGCAGATCTTCAAGACCCGCCCGGACATGACCGACGCCGAAGTCACCGTCGATCACTGCATCCGCGAAATGGTGATCTACGGCAATGCCGACAGCGTGGTCCAGCAACTGGTCGCCTTCAGCGAGCAGACCGGCCCGTTCGGCACCCTGATGACCACCTTCCACGAGTGGGACAACGAGGCCCTGTGGCGCCGTTCCATGGAACTCACCGCCCGCGATGTGATGCCGCAACTGAGCCGCTTCATGCAGCCCCGGCTCGACGCCGCGCTGGCCGTCGGCGCCTGAGCGCTGTCCCCGAAAGACTACTGATCCACAGGTGGAAAATGACCCTGACAGTCGATTCAAAGCACGCCGCTGACTTCGCCCTGACGCCCGCCGAACTGGCGCGGCTTCGCGACAAGGCGCAGTTCATCCGGCTGGAAACCATACGCCTCATCGAGATCGCCAAGGTCGGCCACTACACCTCGGTGTTTTCCGCGGCCGAGCTGTTTGCCGCGCTGTATTACGACGTGATGTCGCTGCGGCATGGCGAGCCGAAATGGGCCGGGCGCGACCGCTTCATGATGGGCAAGGGCCACGCCGCCGTGGGCCTGTTCCCGGTGCTGGTGGAGTGGGGCTTCTTCGCCCGGGAGATCCTCGACGGCTACACCCGCCTGGGCAATCCGCTGGGCGATCACCCGGACATGCGCAAAGTGCCGGGCGTGGACTTCTCCTCCGGCTCCATCGGCCACGCCCTGTCGGGCGGGCTGGGCATGGCCATGGCCGGGCGCATGCTCGGCCAGGACTTCACCACCTTCGTCATGCTCGGTGACGGCGAGATGCAGGAAGGCCAGGTGTGGGAGGCGGCGATGGCGGCGTCCCACCACAAGGTCGGCAGCCTGGTGGCGATCGTCGACCGCAACGGCTTCCAGCTCGATGGCAGCGTCGACGACGTGATCGGCATCGAGCCGCTAGCGGACAAATGGCGCGCCTTCGGCTGGGACGTGTACGACGTCGACGGCCACAACCTCGCCGAGCTGACGCCGCTGTTGCGGCGGATCAAGGCCGAGCGCAACCGCGAGCGGCCGGTGTGCATCATCGCCCAGACGCTCAAGGGCAAGGGCGTCTCGTATATGGAGACCGAGCCGGGCTGGCACCTGGGCTACCTCGACCCGGAAGACGCCCAGCGCGCCATCGATGAAATCAAGAGCAAGGTGATCTGAACATGAACACTGCACCCCTGTCCGCGAACTCCTGGCAGTACCGCGCCCTCAACACCCAGACGCCGGGCCTCGACGCGCTGTCCGACGCTTTGCTCGAACTGGTCGAGCAGGGCGAGCCGGTGGTCGCCGGCACCGCCGACCTGCAGTACTCCAACGGCCTGGCGAAATTCGCCGAACACTGCCCGGAGCGCTTCGTGCAGTTCGGCATCTCCGAGCAGAACATGGTGTCTTGCGCCGCCGGCATGGCCGCGGTGGGCATGAAGCCGTTTATCGCGACCTTCGCTTCGTTCCTGCCGCTGCTGTGCTGCGAACAGATCCGCATGGACGTCGCCTACTCGGCGCTGCCGGTGCGCCTGATCGGCCACCACGCCGGCATCTCGCTGGGCTTCTATGGCACCTCGCACCACGCCACCGAGGACCTGGCGATCATGCGCGCGATCGCCGACATCACCATCGTCGCCCCGGCCGATGCCAACCAGTTGAAGGCGGCGATCAAGGCCTCGGCCCATCATCCGCAGCCGATCTACTTCCGCATCCAGCGCGGGCGGGATCCGGTGGTCTACGAACAAGAGCCGCTATTCGAATTTGGCAAGGCCACCGCACTGCTGACGGGCGAGGAACTGACCATCATCGCCACCGGTTCCACCGTGCACCCCGCGTTGCAGGCCGCGCGCGCGCTCAACGCCCAGGGCCGCTCGGTGGGTGTGCTGGACATGACCACGGTCAAGCCGCTGGACGTCGAGGCGGTGTTGCGCGTGGCGCGGGAAAGCCGGGCGATCCTCACCGTCGAAGAGCACAACATCCTCGGCGGCCTGGGGGGCGCGGTCTGCGAGGTGATCGCCGAAGCCGGCATCGGCACCCGCGTCCGCCGCCACGGGATCTACGACGAGTACAGCCTGATCGCGCCGCCGACTCACCTCTACCGCCATTACCGCCTGGATGCCGAAGGCATCGAAAGCGTGGCCCGTGAACTGATCGACTGAGCCTCGGCGGGGCAGGCCACTGGCTTGTCCCGCCCCCTCCGGATCTCTTGCCCGACAACAATAATCAGAGAGCAAGCATGAACCTGACCCACCCTGATTGCCGCCGCCCCGGCGGCTGACGCTTCTCGCGACAACCCCACAGCAAACGACTCGCGCCGCGTTCTGGCGGCGGGTGAGTGCGCCTGTTTCCCGCGCGCTCGCCAGGGATGGCTGTCGCCCGCTGTTTCCGATCGCCCGCACAACAACGACAACAACGAGCGGAGCAAAACCATGAAGCGTATTTCCCTGAACCTGCTGGCCGGTGCGACCCTGGCCAGCCTGCTGATGCCCGTGCCGGCCAGCGCCCTGGAATTCACCGGCTACCTGCGCAGCGGCATTGGCGGCGCCGACGGCGGTGGCCCGCAACGCTGCTTCCAATTGCCCGGGGCGCCGTCCAAATACCGCCTGGGCAACGAATGCGAGCAGCTTGCCGAACTGCAACTGGCCCAGGACCTGATCAAGCCCGGCGACGGCTCGACCCTCGGCGTCGAAGGCATGGCCCAGTTGTTCAACGCCTATGGCCACGACCTGCAGTTTCGTGGCGAGCATGGCTACTCGCGGATGGTCCAGTTGTACGCGCAATGGCGCGACATGCCGGCCCTGAATGGCGGCTCGTTCTGGGCCGGGCGCCGCTACTACCGACGCAACGACATCCATATCTCCGACTACTTCTACTGGAACCAGAGCGCCACCGGCTTCGGCTTCGATGACGTGGGCATCGGCGACCTGAAATACAGCTACGTGTTCTCGCGCAAGGACAACCTGTTTCAGGAACCCTATATCAACCGGCATGACATAAATGTCGGCGGCTTCCAGAGCAATCCGGGCGGCGAGATCGAACTGGGCCTGAGCTACCTGCAACGCCCCGACAGCCACGACGGCCATACCGGTTGGTCGGTGGCGCTGCAGCACAAGCAAAAGGGTTTTCTCGGCGGCCTCAACACCTTCGCCGTGCAATACGGCCGCGGACCGGGCACCGCGCTGGGCTATACCGGCGACCCGACCCTGGACCGCGACAACCAGAGCTGGCGGGTGGTGGAGTATTTCGACTGGCAAGTGAAGCCGCGTTTTGGCGGGCAGTTCCAGGTGGTCTACCAGCAGGACAAGCGCCCGCGGGGTGACGACCAGAACTGGCTGTCCCTGGGTGTGCGCCCGGTGTATGCGCTGAGCGAGCAGTTCAAGCTGATCACCGAACTGGGCCGCGACCAGATCGACGCCCCGGGCGGCACCCGCACCCTGACCAAATTCACCGTGGCACCGGCCTGGTCACCCAAGGGCCCGGGCTTCTGGAAGCGGCCGGAGGTTCGTCTGTATTACACCTGGGCGCAGTGGAACGAAGCGGCGCAACGGGCGGCCAGCCAGATCGCGGCGGGCTCGGCGCTGTCCGACAGCGGGGCATTTGGCAGCGCGCTGCATGGCGGGAATTTCGGGGTGCAGGTGGAGTATTGGTGGAAGTGAGGTCGGCGTGGCCCCGTTGCCCTTGAAATTGAGCGCCGCACATGCGGCGCTCGATCTCAAGGACGCGGTGACCCTACCAAAGCACCTCGGTACTGCGCAGCCACTGGTGAATCGACTCCCGCCGCGGCTGCCAGCCCAGCAATTGCCGGGCATTCACCGCCCGCACCCGGCTGTTGGAGCCAATGGCGAAGCGTGCCCAGTCGCCCAGTTCGGCAATGGCGTCATCCGCCGGCCAGCTTTCGATTCGGCCTTCGCAGCCCAGCGCATGGCTGATCGACGTGGCGATCTCGATAAACGACGCCTCACCGTTCTCGGCAAAGAACAACGACGCCGACGGCGCTTTTTCCACCGCCAACCGGTACAGCTCGGCGAGGTCTTCGATATGCACGTTGGACCAGCGATGCACGCCAGCCCCAAGGTACGCACCCGCGCCGAACTGGCGTGATTTCGCCAGCAGTTTCGGCAGTTGGTCGCTGGCGGTCGGCAGGCCGAGGGCGTCGCCGTAGATCATGGTGGGGCAGAACACCACGGCGCGAATGCCGTCTTCCACGCCGGCGCGGCGGACTTGTTGGTTGATCGCCACGCGGTCGCGGCGGATGTCCATGGGCTCGAACGGCGTCTCGTCGGTGAAGATCGCCTCGCGTTCATAGGCGCCACGGGCATCGTCGCCGACCACGCTGGAACCGGAGGTGTGGATGAACGCCTTGCCGCTGCCGCGCAGGGCGTTGATGAAGGTCTCGACGCTGGCGAGGTGGTCGGAGTCGGCGGTGTGCACCACGGCGTCGGCGGCCTGCGCCTCGCGGGTGAGGATAAAGGCGTCGTCCAGGGTGCCGAGCACCGGGCGGATGCCCAGTGCCTGCAGGGCATCACGCTTGGCGGGGTCGCGAATCAGGCCGGTGACCTCGTGCCCGGCATCGGCCAGGTACTTGGCAACGGAACCGCCGATGTAGCCGGAGGCGCCGGTAATGAAGATTTTCATCGAAGACCTTTCTTGTTTGAGAGTGGAAGGAAGCGCGTTGAGCGCGACGCTAGGGTAGAAATCCGCCACCTTTCCCACCAGCCACTGACCGGGAACAACAGTTGTGAGGTCAAGTCGTAGCGGTTTTTGGCGAATTCTGTTTACGCGGGAAGTGAATACGCCCGGTGTGTCGATCCGTAATAGATTCGTGCCGATAACAACGACAAGAGGCGCGACACCATGGATTACCAACTGACCGGCAAGAACGTCCTGATCACCGGCGGTGCCACCGGCATCGGCAGGGCGATCGCCCAGTGCTTTCTCGCTGAAGGCGCCAGGGTGGTGATCAGCGGCCTGACCGAGGATCAGGTCGGCCAGGCCTGCCGGGAACTCGGCCCGAACTGCGCCGGCATGGCCGGCGACCTGACCCAGCCGGGTGTCGCCGACGACCTGGCCGACTTCGCCCGGCGCCAGGGCCGGGTGGACTACCTGATCAACTGCGTCGGCATCTTCGAGGTGCGGGATTTCTTCGAGACTGACGATGCCCAGTGGTTTCGCTATTTCGACGTCAACGTCATGACCGCGGTGCGCATGAGCCGCCTGTTGATGGCCGACATGCTGGCGGCGGGCGAGGGCTCGATCGTGTTCATCAGCAGCGAGTCGGGGGTCAAGCCGCAGCCGTGGATGGTTCACTACGGGGCGATGAAATCCTGCCTGCTCGGTGTTTCCCGTGCCTTGGCCGAACTGACCAAGGGCACGGCGGTGCGGGTCAACAGCATCCTGCCGGGGCCGACCAGCACCGACGCGGTGAAGCACTATCACGCGGAAATCGCCGAGGAAAAGGGCATCAGCCCGCAGCAGGTGGTGGCCGACTACTTCGACCAGACCGAACCCACCTCGCTGATCCGCCGCATGATCGAGCCCGAGGAAGTGGCCCGCAGCGTGCTGCACCTGGCCGCGTCGCCGGCCCTCAACGGCATGGCCATGCGTGTCGAGGGCGGGACCATTCGCAGCATTCTCTGATCAGCAGGCCTGCAGGCTGACCTGGCGGCGGCGCCACAGCAGCCACGCCAGCGGCAGGTGCACCAGCAGCGCGGCGGCGACCCCGGCCCAGGGCGTGAGGGCCAGTTGGCCGCTTTCCACCAGCAGGCTGCCGGCCCGTTCACCCAGGGTGATACCGAGGTTGAACGCGGAAATGTTCAGCCCCGAGGCGAAGTCCACGGCGCCCGGTGTGTGCAGGCGGGCGGTGGAAAGCATGCCGGTCTGGAACGCCGGGGTCATGCCGAAGGCGACCACGCCCCAGATGAACACCGTCACCACCATCAGCGACTTGTACGGCAGCGCCAGGGCCAGCGCCACCAGGGTCAGCGCCAGTGCCACGAACAACAGGCGGAGGCTGCGTTCCCAGCCGAGGCTGTCGGACATCCGGCCGCCCAGCAGGTTGCCGAGCATGGTCGCCACGCCGAACACCAGCAACAGGGCGCTGGCGCCGGTGGCCGAGAAGCCGGTGATGTCGGTGAGGATCGGGGTGATGAAGGTGAAAGCCGAGAAGCTGGCGCCGAAGCCGAGCACGGTGACCAGCATCATCGCCCAGATCGCCGGACTGCCCAGCGCGGCCAGTTGGCCCAGGGCATTGCCGGCGTTGCCGGCCGGTTGCCGGGGCAGCCAGGCGGCAGTGGCGAGCAGGGCCAGCAAGGCCAGCAGCGCCACGGCGTAGAACGGCAGGCGCCAGCCCAGGGCGTTACCGAGGTAGCTGCCCAGCGGGACACCAATCACCATCGCCAGGGTCAGGCCGGCGAACATCGCCGCGATCGCCTTGCTGGCCTGGCCTTCCCGGGCCAGGCTGGCGGCCACGGTAGCGCCGATGGCGAAGAAGCTGCCGTGGGCCAGGGCGGTGATGATCCGGCCGAACAGCAGCACCGGGTAATTGGGCGCCAGGGCCGACACCAGGTTGCCGGCCAGGAACACCGCGATCAGGCTCAACAGCACCGTCTTGCGGGGGAAGCGGCCAAGGCCGATGACGATGAATGGCGTGCCGATCGCCAGCGCCAGGGCGTAGAGCCCCACCAGGCTGCCGGCGCTGGCCAGGGAAATATCGAAGGCTGCCGAGATCGACGGCAGGATGCCGACGATGATGAATTCCGCCACGCCGATGGCGAAAGCGGTGATGGCGAGGGTGAGGATGCCGGGGTGCAATCCCGTGCTCGAGGTGGTGCGCATAGTGGTTCTCCGGGTTGGATCGCGAGAGGTGCAGCAAGCCGTCGCCGGGGTTCTGGTTTTTGTGGAGGCGTTGGGCGCGAGGGGCTGGACGTTGTGGTTATGGCCCCGGTGCAGCGCTCGGGCGCTGCGGTTCGTGGCGTCTACTCTGCGGCACGTGAGGCGGGCGGGGTATCCGGGCGGGCGGCACATCATTTGTGCCGTGGCGTCATGGGTGGTGATGGCGGGGCACAGGTAGGCCGTTATCACGGCGGGGAAGATCTTTTTTACCGTTCTTCGGCCTAATGAGCCTCTATTTATGACGTCTTGGAAAGTACGCCTCTTTTCGCTCATTCCCGTCCTGCTGGCGCTCGCCAGAATGGTCTCGGTGGGGGGGGGCGCCTCCTTGATTTCCAGCGTCGGCTTCACGCTTGGCTGGAGCCTCTACGGACTGCTGGGACTGTTACTCGGAGGCGTCTGCTGGGTGGCGGTGGGGCGGGGCGTCGCTGCGTCACCGGTTTCGCCGAGGCGAGAGCACTGAGCCGAGCGGGCTCGTTTCAGGCATCCCGTGGAAGAGGAGCATTCAGAATGAGCGAGACACTGCAGCAGGATCTCTACGGCCGCTTGTACCTTGGCAATCCGCCCCTGGTCAAAACCCGCGATTTCGAGGATATCGACGCCGCCACCAAATACAGGCCGCCCCGCGCCTTCGGCCTGTGGCCCCGTGGCTGGTTGGTGGGCGGTCGCAACGAGGACACAACCGTTGCAGCGCCAGCTCCCGCGAGAGCGCCGTAAGTGCATGCGGTAAATCAACGACCTGCTCAGCTCGCAGTGGCCGGCGGCGCAAACGGATTACCACACAGCCCGACCCCTTCCTGATGCGGCCAGGTCTCGACGAGGAAGTCCCGCACTGACTTGATCCGCGCACTTTCGCGCATCGAACGGTGGGTGCACAGCCAGACTTCGCGGTTCAGCTCGGGCACATCCATCACCAGTTCCAGACTGGGGGTCAGGCGGGCGGTGCGTTTTTCCACGATGCCGATGCCGCCACCGGCAATCACGCAGTCGTAGATCCCCAAGGTGTGATTGCAGCGCAGCCACGGCGCCGGCGCGCCGTCCAGACGTTCCCACCAGGCTTCCATGGTCTGGTCCATCCGTGATTCATCCAGGCCGACGAAATCCAGCTCGGCCCAGTTGCGCTCCGCCAGTGCCTCGCGCTTCTGCGCCGCGTAGCTGCTGGAGGCATACAGGGCGAATTCGATTTCCCCCAGCGGCTCGGCGATCAGGTCGGTGGCGTCCGGCCGGGCATAACGCAGCGACAGGTCGGCCTCGCGCCGGGTGAGGTTGACCGGGAACGGCGTGGTGAGGATTTCCATGCCCAGCAGCGGGTAACGGGTGCGGATCGGCGCGAGCAGGGCGGTCACCAGGAACGACAGCCATTCATCGGCATTGACCCGCACCGTGCCTTCCACGGTCTCCGGCGAATCGGCTTCGCGCAGCACTTCGTTGGCCGCGCCCTCCATCTGTTCCGCCCAGCCGACGATGCGCTGGCCAAAGGCGGTGGCGAAGCAGCCGGTCGAGGTGCGTTCGAGCAGTTGTCCGCCGAGTTGTTCTTCCAGCGCATCGAGGCGCCGCGACAGCGTGGCGGTGCTCAAGCGCAGGCGCTGGGCCGCGCGTTTCAGGTTGCCGCTGCGGACCACCGCCAGCAGCACATGCAGGTTGTCCCATTCCAGGCGTTTCATATATGCAACCGTACGTTATGAAGTTGGTGGTTGAGGTGCATAAATGTAGGTCATATGCTGGCCAGGTTCAAACGTCGGGAGATTAGAAATGCTGCAGAAAAAGACCCTGACCGAGCGCATCGTCCATGCGCTCGGCTTCGAATTCTTCGCCTTGTTGCTGTGTGCGCCGACCATCGCCCTGGTGATGGACAAACCGCTGATGAGCGCCGGCCTGTTGACCTTGGCGATCTCGGTCACGGCGACCCTGTGGAACATGCTGTACAACGTGCTGTTCGACCGGCTGCAGAACCGCGTCGGCTTCCAGCGCACACCGCTGATCCGCATGCTTCACGCCCTCGGTTTCGAAGGCGGGCTGATTCTGGCGGTGGTGCCGATGGCGGCGTGGTGGTTGTCCATCGGCCTGGTCGAGGCGTTCCTGATGGAAGTGGGCTTGCTGGTGTTCCTGCTGCCGTACACCTACCTGTACAACCTCGGGTTCGACAGGTTGCGCGAGCGTTATCTGGCGCGGCAGGTGGAGGTCGGCTTGAAGTGCTGAGGGCTCCGTGGAAGCGTGCGTGCTGGCGATTTTCGCGAGCAAGCTCGCTCCTACGGGATAGGTGGGTGGGCGGGTGGGGCATCAGCTTTTGAAGCACAGCACCTTTGACGTCAGCTTTTGCAACACCTCATCTCGCTGATTGCTGGTGATCGATTGCACTAGCACCATTCCTCGGTCCGGCTTCGATCGCGATGGATTGATCTCGAGAATGGTGCTGGTGACCTTGAGCACATCCCCCGGCCGGGTCGCCTGGGGCCAACTGATTTCCCCTCCGGCGCCAATCACGCCGCGGCCCAGCGGAAAGCTGGCGACCAGCAGTTTCATGGTCAGCGCCGCGGTGTGCCAGCCGCTGGCGGCAAGGCCCTGGAAGAAGGTGTCGCGTGCCGCCTCCGGGTCGGTATGGAAGGGCTGCGGATCGTACTGACGGGCAAAGCGGATGATCTCTTCGGCGTCCAGCGGATAGTGGTCGCTGACAAAAACATCGCCAACCGCCAGGTCATCCAGATAGATTGGTGGCTGGATTTTTCCTGCGTCCATTTTGTTTTCCTCTGACAGGGTCTGGTCGATGTTCATCGTCCAGACTCGCGGCCCGACATTCAACCCCTGACGAGTCTTTATGAGCGTTGATGCAAGCACTACCTCCGCCAGCGACTGGCTTCGCATGCGCCGCGACCAGGAGACCGGCATCGAGAGTGTGCACGCGCATTTCCAGGGTCACGCCTACGACCCCCACGACCACGACGAGATGCTGGTGGGCATCACCCAGCAGGGCGTGCAGCAGTTCAGTTGCAATCGTTCGCTGCATGTCAGCACGCCGGGGCGGGCGATGCTGATCGAGCCCGGCGCGGTTCACGACGGCCATGCGCCGGAGAAGGAAGGCTTCACCTACGCCATGCTTTACCTGCCGCAGTCCTACGTGTCGGGCATGACCGAGCGGCTTGGCCTGGGCGATGCCTCGGCGCTGCAGGCGGCGTTCCACCACACATTGACCGACGATGCGCAGTTGATCGGCGCGATCCAGCAGGCCTTCCTCGCCGTCCACCAGAACGAGGGCCGGCTGGCCCGCGACCAAGGCCTGGACCAGTTGCTCGCCAGGCTGTCCCGTCATCTGTACCTGAAGGCGCCGTCGCTGCGCCGCGATTCGCCGCTGGAGTTGCAGCGGGCCCGGGATTTTCTCCACGCGCAGATGGCCCACGACGTGAGCCTGGAAGAACTGGCGACCTATTCCGGCGTCGACCGTTTCCGCCTGACCCGGCAATTCAAGAAAGCCTTTGGCCAATCGCCCCACGCCTATCTGGTGCGCCTGCGCCTGCGCGCGGCGCGGGCGTTGCTGGCGCAGGGCATGGCGCCGGTGGAGGTGGCGGCCGAAGTGGGCTTCGCCGACCAGAGCCACCTGGGCGTGTGGTTTCGCCGGGCGTTCCGCATGACCCCGGCGGCTTATCGGAAACAGTGCACAAACCTTACAGACTGAACCTGCCTCCCACTCCGATCATGGCGCCTCAGCTTTGATCTGGAGTTCCCGATGTTCGATACCAAAGTCGCCATTGTCGTGCGCAATGACCTCGCCACCTGGCAGCGCCTGAATGTGGTCGCCTTCCTCTCCACCGGCATCGCCGCGGCGGCGCCGGAGGTCATGGGCCAGCCCTATGTCGATGCCGACGGCCGTCAGTACGGCAACCTGTTCGGCCAACCGATGATGATCTTCGAGGCCGATCTTGCCGGCCTGCAGAAAACCCACCGCGCCGGGCTGGAGCGGCAGTTGACGATGTCGCCGTACGTCTTCGCGATGTTCTCCACCGGCCATGACGCCGCCAACCGCGAAGTGTTCCTTGCCGAGGACCCCGCCAACCTGAATCTCGTGGGCCTGGCCCTGCGTGGGCCGAAGAAGGCCGTGGACAAGGCGATCAAGGGTCTTTCCCTGCACGGATGAGGGCGTTCAAATGAGCAGCACGACGTTATGGGCCTTCTGGGCGTTTTCGATGATTTTCGTGGTGATTCCCGGCCCGGACTGGGCCTACGCGATTGCCGCCGGTGTGCGCGGCCGGGGCGTGATGGCGGCGGTCTTCGGTTTGCTGGTGGGCTATCTGGCCCTGACCTTGGCGGTGGCCACCGGCTTTGCCGTGCTGGGCGCCAGCAGTTCGGCGTTCATCACCGGCCTGACGGTGGTCGGCGCCCTGTACTTGGGCTGGCTGGGGATTGGCCTGTTGCAGAACCCGCCGGTGCCACAGGCGGGCGCCAGCGATGCGGACGGTGTCAGCAGAACCGGGCAGTTTCTGCGCGGCACGCTGGTGAGCGGATTGAACCCCAAGGGCTTGTTGTTTTTCCTCGCCTTCGTGCCGCCCTGGACCAGTGCCCAGGCGAGCTGGAGCGTGCCGGTGCAGATCGCCGCGCTGGGCCTGGTCTACACCGCCAGTTGCGCGGTGGTGTACTCGATGGTCGGGTTGGGCGCGAGCGCCGCGCTGAAAACCCGGCCGGCGGCGGCGCGGATGATGGGGCGGCTGTCGGGCGGGGTGATGGTGGTGTTGGCGGTGGTGCTGGTGGGGGAGTTGTTCTGGGTGTGAGGCCAGCGTCGTCGCAATAACAGTCCTTGGCAATCAAATCGCCATGTCTATAATGCGACTCACTTTCATTCGCACACCTCCCGCCATGACCAAATCCTCGTCCAATCCCGAACTGATCGGCGCGCTGGCCCTGCATTACGACGACCTGGTGGCTTACATCCGGCGGCGCTTCCAGGGTTCCCAGTTCGCCCGCGAGGTGGTGCATGAGGTGTGCGTGCAATTGCTGGAGAAGCCCCCGCAGCAACCGGTGAAGCTGCCGTTCGCCTTTCTGCGCAAGGTGTCCTTCAACAAGGCCATCGATCGCCGTCGGGCGGACAGCACCCGCAACACCTGGATCGACTTCACCCCGGACGTTCCCGACTGGTATGTCCACGACCTGGACGGCGCCGCCAGCCTGGATTTCGAGCAGCAACTGCACGCCCTGCTGGCGATCATCGACGCGCTGCCGGCGCGGGCGCGGCAGGTATTTCTGCTGCACCGCATCCACGGCATGGCGCAACGGGAGATCGCCGCCGAACTGGGTATTTCCCTGAACATGGTCACCCAGCATTTCGCCCGGGCCATGCAGGCCATCGTGCGTGACTGGGAACCGGCACGCCGGGCGCTGGTGACGAAATGAAGCCCGGCGACCCCCCCGAACAGATTCCGGACGCCGACCCGCTGGCGCCTTTCGAGCAAGCGCTGCGCAACCGTGTGCCGTCCCGCGAGGCCCTGTTGGCCGAGGCGAAGGCGCAGACTGTGCGTCAGCGCCGACGCAAGCAAACGCTGGGCGGCGGCCTGTCGTTGCTGCTGCTGGCCGGCGGTTTGTGGCTGCTCGATCCGGCGTTGTACAGCGATGACCTCCGCACCCCGGTGGGCACGCGGGACAGCGTGCAATTGGCCGATGGCAGCGCGATCAGGCTCAACAGCGCCACCCACCTGCGCATCGAGCATCGCCTGCGCAGTCGCCAGTTCGAACTGCTGGAAGGCGAGGCCACCTTCACCGTGGTCCACGGCCCGCAGCCGTTCATCGTCCGCAGCCAGGGTGTTGCGGTGCGCGATATCGGTACGGTGTTCAACGTACGCAGCGACAGCCGCGGCGTCGCGGTCGCGGTGATCGAAGGCGAGGTGGAAGTGTCCGCCAAGGACGCTGCGCCGCGCCGTGTCCACGGTGGGCAACAGTGGCTGGCGAGCGCTGCGCAAGCGGGGTCGCTCAGCGCCATCGACCCGGGCCGGGCCATCGCCTGGCAGCAGGGCAAGCTGCGTTTCGATGGCACGCCGCTGCGCGAGGTGATCGCCGACCTGCAACGCTACCGCCAGGCGCCGATTCGCCTGGTCGATCCACGGCTTGGCCAGTTGCGGGTTTCCGGCGAGTTCGACAGCGACGCGGTGGAACCGCTGTTGGACCTGCTGCCGTCGATCCTGCCGATCAGTGTCAGCCGCGCGGCCGATGGCAGCGTGTCGATCAAGGCTCGCTAACGGAAAAGAGAATATTTTTCATTTCAGACCTCAACATGTGCCGGTGCTCATTCGCCATTCCCTGTGAACGTCACTTTTGATCGTGTCATTGGGGAGTCACATGAGCACCAATCCATCTTCGCGCCGCTCGCGGCTGAGCCGTCTGTCGCTGCTCACCGCAGGCATTACCCTGTCTTGCGCGCTGCACGCCCAGGATGCCCGCCACGCCGTGAACCTGCCGCCACAACCCCTGGACCAGGCGCTGAACGCCCTGGCCGGACAGACCGGCGCGCGTATCCTGTTCGCCACCGACAGCGCCGAGGGCCTGCAGGCGCCCGGCCTGAGCGGTGAGTTGAGCGTGGAACAGGCGCTGCAACGGCTGCTGCGCGGCACCCGGCTGAAGATCCAGACGTCTGGCGACGGCAGTTATCTGGTGTCCGCTCCGGCGCCCGCCAACAGCAGCGCGGTGGAACTGGGCGCCACCAGCGTCAACGCCAGCGGCCTCGGCGCCACCAGCGAGAACACCGGTTCCTACACCACCGGCAGCATGAGCAGCGGCACCAAGCTCAATTTGTCGCCACGGGAAACGCCGCAGTCGGTCAGCGTGGTCTCGCGCCAGCGCATGGACGACCAGGCCATGACCACCTTGGGCGACGCGGTGAAATACACCCCGGGCCTGACCCTCACCAAGTGGGGCGGCGAGCGCGAGCGCTTCAACTCCCGTGGCTTCCAACTCAACAACCTGATGGTCGACGGCATTCCAGTGCAGTACGAGGAAGGCAGCCTGTCCACCGGCCTGCTGTCGATGTACGACCGGGTCGAAGTGGTGCGCGGCGCGGCGGGCCTGATGGAGGGCGCCGGTTCGCCGGGCGGCTCGATCAACCTGATCCGCAAGCGTCCCACCGATACCTTCCAGGGTTCCATCACCGCCGGCGCCGGCAGTTGGGACAACTACCGCACCGAGCTGGACCTGAGCGGTCCGTTGAACAGCAGCGGCAGCCTGCGCGGGCGCACCGTGGTGTCGTTCCAGGACAAGCACTCGTTCATCGACGACTACAAAACCCAGCGCAATCTGGTCTACGGCGTGCTCGAAGCCGACCTGAGCGAGGACACCCGGGTGAGCCTCGGCGCCAGTTGGAGCCAGGACAACAACCCCGGCGCCGACTGGAACGGTCGCGGCACCCAGCCGGACGGCCGCTTTCTCGACATTTCCCGCTCCAGCCGCATGAGCCCGAGCTGGTCGTACTGGGACAAGGAGAGCACCAGCGTCTTCGCCGACATCACCCACCGCTTCGCCGACGACTGGACCGCCAAGCTGGCCGCCACCGCAGTGAAGAGCGAAATGGACATGCTCGGCACCTACCTCTATCGCCCGGATGAAGCGTCGCGGGTGATGGGTTTCGGCGTCGGCGCCTACCACTACGAAAACACCCAGACCAGCCTCGACGGCTATGTCAGCGGACCGTTCAGCCTGTTCGGTCGCACCCACGAACTGGTGGTCGGCGGCAGTTACCGCCAGCAGGATATCGATGACGGCCCTGGTGGCTGGCCGCTCGGATTCGAATACGAATTCGACCCGCTGGCCTTCGATGGCAAAGCGGTGCCCAAACCGCAAACCGTCAGGGCCTGGTCCCGCGATGGCCAGATCGACCAGTCCAGCGCCTACGTCACCGCGCGGTTCAGCCTGACCGAGCAACTGAAGATGGCGTTGGGCGGGCGGCTGGACTGGTACGAATACCAGGTCACCACGCACTCCGGCACCTGGACCGGCAATGACGGCTACAAAGCCACCCGCGAGTTCACGCCGTACCTGGGTTTCACCTACGACCTCAACGACACCTACACCGCCTATGCCAGTTGGACGCGCATCTTCAACCCGCAGAACTACGCGCTGGCCAGCGGCGGCCTGCTTGATCCGCAGAAAGGCAGCAACTACGAGATCGGCCTCAAGGGCGAATATTTCGACGGCCGCCTGAACGCCAGCGTCGCGCTGTTCCAGATCGACCTGGAGAACCTGCCGATGCAACTGGACAGCGGCCTGTGCCCTGACCAACCGTCCGGTTGCTACGCCGCCTCCGGCGAGGTGCGCAGCCGCGGCGTCGAGCTCGAAGTGAGCGGTGAAGTGCTGCCGGACTGGCAGGTGTCCGCCGGCTACACCTACAACGACGCCCGCCACATGAAGGCCTCGCAGTTCGCGCCGATCGGCACCGCCTCCAGCGCCGATCGCTACGCCACCAACTTGCCGCTGAACCTGTTCAAGCTGGCCACCAGCTACCGCCTGCCCGGTGACCTGAACCGCTGGCGCGTCGGCGGTGGGTTGCATGTGCAGAGCGACATCTACACCAGCGACGGCATTGACCAGGGCGGCTACGCAGTCACCGACCTGTTCGCCAGCTACGACGTCGATGACCACCTCACGGTCAGCGTCAACGCCAACAACGTGTTCGACCGTGATTACTACTACAGCCTCATCACCACCACCGGCGGCAACTTTGTCGGTGATCCGCGCAACTACCTGTTGACGGCGAAGTACCGCTTCTGAGGAGGGTTGTCGGCGTTGTGCGGCCTCGGCTGCACAACGTCGTCAGCGAATCTGCTCGCCAAAGGTCAGGTCGAAATTGCGTCCGACCGTGCCCTTGAAGACCCGGCCGTCATCCAGGTGCACGATCACCGGGCCGTTGATACGGCCATCCTTGATATCGCCTTCCACCTGACCACCCTCGAAGCGCCAGAGACCGCTGCCGGCCACTGGCACCCAGTCGTCCCGGTCGCGCTTGTGCTCCAGGTATTTCATGGAGGACTTGTTGGAATACACGGCGAGGAACCGCACGCGCTCGTCCGCCGACAGGTTGATCACCGAGTCGTAGCCGTTGTCGTTCGGCACATAGGCCGCCACCGTATGGTCGCGCTTGGCGTCGAAGGCGTAGAAGCTGCGGTTGGTGACCAGGGTGCACAGCGCGGGGGTGCAACTGAAGGTGTAGGCGAGTCCGTCGTCCTTGCGACTCGGCACCGAGAAGGAACTGGCGGTGGCGGCGATGGCGTAGCTGTCGACCCAGTGCAGTTCGAGGACTTTCTCGAACGTCTGGCGGGCATCCAGTCTGCTGAAATCAGTGCCGGTCTTCTGGCCGATCGCCCGGTTCAGGTATCGGGCCAGTTCGGCTTGATCGTTGGGGGCGAAGAGGAAGGTCGGCTTGGAATAGGGGTAGTTGCCGGACAGATACTCGGCCAGCACCAGGCCCTGGGTCGCCAACACCAGGCGGTTCATGCTGGTCGAGGTGTCGCGAGGCAGGATGCGGGTCAACGAGCCGCCGTTGCGGCCGCAGTAGAACAACTGATTCCACATGCCCATGGCCGCGCCGACCGCCCGCAGGTTGGCGACGGTGGACTGGCCTGGCGCGGGAGCGTCCTCGGCGAGCATGTTGAGCACGAAGCTCTTCACCAGTTGCGGCGAGTACTGGTCGTAGATCGCCTTGGTCAGCGCGAAGTCTTTCTTCTGCGGCGACTTGAACATCGCGCAGACATAGTCCTTGTGGGCAATGATGCTGGCCGGGAAGCGGCTGAAACCGAAGTTGACGAAATCATCGAGCGAGGGCGCGGCGCGGTAGCCGATGTCGGTTGCATTGCGGTCGATTTCAGGGTGGGTATGGATGATCCCGGACAGGGAGGACTGTGGGCATGAACTCAGGTACTCGCCCATGTCGATGGAGAATTGCTGGCCCTTGAAAATCTGGCTCAGGCTGACCTCATTGCCGCTCTTGAACAGGCAACTGCCGCGTTCCCTGCCGTCGCTCTGGGTCTGCGCGGTCATTTCGCGGATTTGCCGGTAGACCGCCTCGGGGAGGAGGATCGCCGTTGGCGGGTTGTCGATCTTGCCGACATGGCTTGGCCAGCTCAGCAGTGCCAGGGCATCGCTGCTTTCACTGGCGGCTGCCGTGCTGGGCAGGGCAATCGCCAGGCTCAATACGCAGAGAAGTCGAGCCAGGCGTGCAGGATGGAGCATGCGGGGTTCTCTGCTGGAAATGAACGAACGGGATTTTTCGATAATAGACGAGCCGCTGCGCAGGAGCTGGCTTCTGGCCATGTAGTCGACGGATTGCAGGCCCCGAACAGCGCTCACATCAACAAAGCTGCGCCTCACCCTCGGTGCAATCCACCAGTCGAATGCTGTCCCGCCCACCGCGCTTGGACTCGTACAGCGCCGCATCACTCTGGTCGATCAGCGCCGCGAGGTTTTCCGGTGGGTGCTGGAACAGGTTGGCGCCGATGCTCAGGGTCACCGCTTCGGGGGTGACGAAGGCTTTGGCGGTGGTGTGGAATTGCTCGCGCAACACGCTGCCCAACCCGACGATGCGCTCACGCGAGGCATTGCCCAGAAGGATGACGAACTCGTCGCCGCCCAGCCGCGCCGCCAGGGCATCCTGCGGCAAGGCCGAGCGGATCATTTCGCTCAGCGCCACCAGCAGGCGGTCGCCGGCGGAGTGGCCGTACAGGTCGTTGACCAGTTTGAAGTTGTCGATGTCGATCAGCAGCAGGGCGCCGGGGCGCGCGGCGGACACCTCGCTGAGCAGGCGCGGCGCGCGCATTTCCAGGGCGCGGCGGTTGTACAGGGCGGTCAGCGGGTCGCGGGCGGCCAGGCGGGCGATGCGTTGTTCGCGGCGGTAGCGTTCGCTGCCGGTCATCGACAGGGCGATCAGCATGATCGCCATCGCGCCCTCGACCAGGGACACCTGGATGATCTCGCCACGGAAGGAGGCGAGGTCGATCAGCGTGCCGGGCACGATCGCCAGGCCAGCCTTGATGAAATAGAACAGGCCATGGATCAGCATCACGTAACGCAATTGCACCGCGCCGATGCTCAGGGACTTGCCGTGAGGACGCAGCAGCAGGCTGGCCCGCAAGGCCAGCAGACCGACCAGGGCCGAGTTGGCGAGCATCATCAGCTTCGACCAGGCCTGGCTTTCCGGCAGCGCCAACAGCGCCAGCCAGGTGGCGAAGATCAGGTACCACGCGCGGGAAAGCCGGGTGTCGGTGAAGCGCGACACGCCCAGCAGAAAAAACCAGTGGGCGAGCACCAGCAGGCCGTTGGCGAACCAGATGCCGATCAGCAGAAAACCGTTGCTGCGCAGCAGCGACAGGGTGCAGCCGATGGTGATGGTGGCGAATCCCGCGCTCCAGAACAGCAGTGAAGATTCGCGCACGCTGCGCCATTCGATCGCCAGGTAAAGTGCGGCCGAGGCGGCGAGTACGGTGGTGAGTACCAGCAGGGTAGGTGGGTCGAGCGCCATGGATGGACTGGCCTTGTTGTTCTGCCTGAAAGACGGCGATTGTAAGGGGTTGAAACGATTTTTCAGAGCATTTCCCGTGTTTCCCGTTACGCGTGTAAGCCAAGGGCTTTGCTGTGCGGGGTTGCCGGGACCTTGGCACTTGGCTGTCTACCCACGGCTAGTGAATACTCGCGGGCGACAACCCACATGAAGCAGTGAGTGAATGGAAAGATCAGCAAGCGTCGAAGGAGCGATCTGGTTTCTGGGGGATGTGCACGGCCGCTTCGAGCATGTCATCCGGCTTGTGAAGCTGCACCGCCCCGAAGCTGTGGTTTTCCTCGGGGACCTCGAGTGCGATTTGCCCTTGGACATGATCCTTCGCCCAATCCTCGATCTGACGGAGATCTGGTTCATCCATGGCAACCACGACAGCGACAGGCCCGCGTTCTGGCACAACCTGCACGGCAACAGCCTGGCGGAGCGCAACCTGCACGGTCGGGTCGCCGAGATTGCGGGCCTGCGCATCGCCGGCCTTGGAGGAACGTTCGAGTCCGCGGTATGGCGTCCGGGTGATCCGGAAACGGGCGTGCAGAACTATCAGGACTATCTCCAACGGCTGGCGCTTCGACCGCAGCACGCAGACATCGTGGCGACCAAGAAGCAGCAGGCCCTCTCGGCGATTTACCCTGACGACTACTTTGCCCTGGCGATGGAGAAGGCCGACCTCCTGGTTTGTCACGAGGCGCCAGACTGCCATCCCTACGGCTACCTGGAAATCAACGAACTGGCCTTGGCCCTTGGCGCGAAGCAGGTCGTTCATGGTCATCACCACGACAGCCTGGATTACCGGGCCGAATGGAGCCGGATGGGGTTTGCAGCCCACGGCGTTGCGTTCCGCGCGGTGATGGATTTGAACGGAAAGATCATCAGTTAGTCTGCCCAACAACAACGAAGGGCGCCGCAATGGCGCCCTTCGTGTTCAGCGGTCAGACCGGATCACGCCCAGGGGCGGTCGCCGTTCTCGTCCTTGACGCGGGTCGGCAGACCCATTTCGTCGAGGGCGTGGAGGAACGGCTCAGCCGGCAGTTCCTCGACGTTGACCATGCGCTGCACGTCCCACTGACCACGGGCTACCAGCAGGGCCGCAGCCACTGGCGGAACACCTGCGGTGTAGGAAATGCCCTGGCTGTCGGTCTCGGCGTAGGCTTCTTCGTGGTCAGCCACGTTGTAGATGAAGACTTCGCGCGGTTGACCGTCCTTGGTGCCCTTGACCAGGTCGCCGATGCAGGTCTTGCCGGTGTAGCCCGGCGCCAGCGAGGACGGATCCGGCAGCACGGCCTTGACCAGTTTCAGCGGCACGACTTCCAGGCCTTCAGCGGTTTTCACCGGTTGCTCGGAGAGCAGGCCGAGGTTGCGCAGCACGGTGAAGACATTGATGTAGTGCTCACCGAAGCTCATCCAGAAACGCACGTTGGGCACGTCGAGGTTCTTCGACAGCGAGTGCACTTCGTCGTGGCCGGTCAGGTACAGGTTTTGCGAGCCCACGACCGGCAGGTCGTCGGTGCGCTTCACTTCGAACATGGTGTTGCTGGTCCACTGGCTGTTCTGCCAGCTCCACACCTGTCCGGTGAACTCGCGGAAGTTGATTTCCGGGTCGAAGTTGGTGGCGAAATATTTGCCATGGGAACCGGCATTGACGTCGAGGATGTCGATCGAATCAATGCGGTCGAAATACTGTTGTTTGGCCAGTGCCGCATAGGCGTTGACCACACCCGGGTCGAAGCCCACGCCGAGAATGGCGGTGATGTTCTTCTGCTGGCACTCTTCGAGGTGTTTCCACTCGTAGTTGCCGTACCACGGCGGTGTCTCGCAGATCTTGCCCGGTTCTTCGTGGATGGCGGTGTCCAGGTAGGCCACGCCGGTATCGATGCAGGCACGCAGCACCGACATGTTGAGGAACGCGGAGCCGACGTTGATCACGATCTGCGATTCGGTCTCGCGGATCAGTGCCTTGGTCGCTTCGACATCCAGGGCGTTCAGTGCGAAAGCCTTGATGTCGGCGGGCTGTTTCAGGCTGCCCTTGGCCTTGACGCTATCGATGATGGCCTGGCATTTGGAGATGTTGCGCGACGCGATGGCAATACGACCAAGTTCATCGTTATGCTGCGCGCACTTGTGGGCCACCACCTTGGCGACACCTCCTGCACCAATGATAAGAACGTTCTTCTTCAATTCTCTATCTCTCCTTATCTGCCAGCTCAGGAAAGGCTGGACAGGTAGTCTTCGAAACCAAACTCACGAACCAGCTCAACGCTACCGTCAAGTTGTTTCACTACGATGGACGGCATTTTCAGGCCGTTGAACCAGTTTTTCTTGACCATGGTGTAACCCGCGGCGTCGACGAACGACAGCCGATCGCCGATGGCCAGCGGACGATCAAATTGGTACTCACCGAAGATGTCTCCGGCCAGGCAGGATTTGCCGCACACCATGAAGGTGTGCTCGCCCTGGCTTGGCGCCAGCTTGGCGTTGAGGCGGTAGATCAGCAGGTCGAGCATGTGCGCTTCGATCGAGCTGTCGACCACGGCCAGGTGCTTGCCGTTGTAGAGGGTGTCGAGGACGGTGACTTCCAGCGAGGCACTTTGGGTGATCGCCGCTTCGCCTGGCTCGAGGTAGACCTGCACGCCGTAGGTTTCCGAGAACGACTTGAGGCGTTCGCAGAAGGCGTCCAGCGCGTAGCCTTCACCGGTGAAGTGGATGCCGCCGCCGAGGCTGACCCATTCGACCTTGTGCAGCAGGTGGCCGAAGCGTTCCTCGATGGTGCCGAGCATCTTGTCGAACAGGCTGAAGTCGCCGTTCTCGCAGTTGTTGTGGAACATGAAGCCGGAGATCTGCTCGATCACCGCCTCGACCTTGACCGGGTCCCATTCGCCGAGGCGGCTGAATGGACGCGCCGGGTCGGCCAGCAGGTAGTCCGAGCTGCTCACCTGCGGGTTGACCCGCAGACCGCGGACCTTGCCTTCGGAGGCGTCGGCGAAACGCTGCAACTGGCTGATCGAGTTGAAGATGATCTTGTCGCAGTTATCGAGCATTTCCTCGATCTCGTCGTCGGCCCAGGCCACGCTGTAGGCGTGGGTCTCGCCGGCGAACTTCTGCCGGCCGAGCTTGAGCTCGTAGAGCGAGGACGAGGTGGTGCCGTCCATGTATTGCTGCATCAGGTCGAACACCGACCAGGTGGCGAAGCACTTGAGTGCCAACAGGGCCTTGGCCCCGGATTTTTCGCGCACGTAGGCAATCTTTTCCATATTGCCCAGCAGCTTTTGTTTGTCGATGAGGTAGTACGGTGTCTTGATCACTACGAGGCTCCGGGAAGGCCGGCCAAAAAAAGATCCGCATTGTGCCCGTACTCGATACATATCGAAAGGGCGGAACGCGGATTTAGCTGAGTCAATGGGTTGGGCGCACGCCGTGCTGGCGTTTGGCTGGCCAACCTGTTGCTGGATGTTACGCGATGTTGGGGGCGGCTGGTGTTGGATCGGATGAAGGCCACCCTGTGCATGGGGTGGTTTTGTTGGTGCCGCCTCGCGAGCAAGCTCGCTCCTACAGGGGGCGTTCGTTCGTTCTGTAGGAGCGAGCTTGTCGGGGCGCCGAACCGTCGCGATGCCGTCCGGTTGCTGCAAATCAATACTGATAGCGAAGTGTGACCGCGAAGTTACGAGGGTCCCCATAGAACAATCCGCCCCAGTCATTGGAGGTCGGCAGCGACTGGTAGTAGGTCTTGTCCAGTGCGTTGTTCAGGTTGTACTGCACGCTCAACTGGCGGTTGATCTGGTAGTTGGCGTGCAGGTTGAGCAGGGCGTAGCCGCTTTGTTCGATGTCGTAGGCCGCGGCGCTGGTGGAGGTGCGGCTCTGGGCATAGACGTCGCCACCCACGCGCCACTGGTCGAGCACACCCGGCAGGCGGTAGTCGCTGGACACCTTGAGCAGGCGACGCGGGATGCGCGTGTAGTAGTCGTTGCCCTTGTTGTTGCCGGCGACGTATTGCGGATCGCTGTAGGTGTAGCCGGCACTCAGGTTCCAGCCTTCCAGCGGCTGACCGGACACTTCGATCTCGAACCCGCGGTTACGCACCTTGCCGCCTTCTTCATAGCAGGTGCTGGTGCCGGTCACGCCGCAGATCCGCGCCCCGGCGATGGACTCGGGCATGTTCATCAGGTCGGTCTGGAACAGCGCCAGCGAGGTGTTGAGCGCGCCGTCGAAGTACTCGCCCTTGATGCCCACTTCGTAGTTTTCCCCTTCCACCGGTTCCAGCAGACGGTTGCCGGTGCCGTAGTAACTCTGGGTCTTGTAGATCTCGGTGTAGCTGGCGTAGAGGCTGTGATGGCGGTCGAGGTCGTAGACCAGGCCCGCGTACGGCACGGCGCGGCCGTTTTCCCGGTAGCGGTCGTTGGTGGCCGGGCTGCTGACCTTGTAGTCCGACCAGCTCAGGCGCGTGCCGACGATCAGGCTCAGGTCGTCGCTCAGGCTGAAGCGGGTGGCGCCGTACAGGCCGCGTTCCTGGCGCACGTAGTTGTAGTCGGACTGGGTGGCGTTGAGCACCGGGGCGGGAATGGCGCCGTGGTCGAAGTCGTTGATGTTGATGGTCGGCGTGTTGCGGGCTGTGCGAGTGCCCACGTCGAAATCATCCTTGCGGGTGTTGGCGCCGAGCATCAGTTGATGCTCGCGACCGAACAGGTTGAAGGGCCCGGTGGCGTAGAGGTCCATGCCCAACTGGCGGTCTTCGTAGTCGGCCTGGGAAACCACCAGGCGGTAGTTGTCGCCGCTGACCCGCGCCGGGTACGAGGACAGAAACTGTGCGTCGGACCAGACCGCGTTGAGCGCCAGGGTCAGGTCCCAGCCATTGGCGAAGTGATGCTTGAGGTCGCTGAACAGCACCCGGTTGTTGCGGTCCAGGTGGGCCCAGTTGCCGGCCAGCGAGGTCGAGCGCGAGAGTGGGTAGAACGAACCGTCGGCGCGGGTGTTGAAACCGCCCCAGTCGTAGCCGTTGTTGTTGTCCTGCTGTAGGGTCATGCCGAGGCTCCAGACGGTGCTGTCGCTCAGGTCCATTTCACCGATCAGGTAGAGCAGTTGGTTGTCCTTGCCGGCGCCGTCGCGGTAGCTGTCGGCACTGTTGTAGTAGGCGACGGCGCGACCGCGCAGGTGGCCACCGTCGTCCAGCGGGCCGGACACGTCCACCTGGCCGCGGTAGTTGTCCCAGGACCCTGCGCCCAGTTCGGCGCCGAGGCGGAAGTCGGCGGTGGGGCGCTTGCGCACCAGGTTGATCGCCGCCGACGGGTTGCCGGTGCCCTGCATCAGGCCGTTGGCGCCGCGCACCACTTCGACCCGGTCGTAGAGCGCCATGTTGGCGGTGGACATGACGTCCATCGAGTAGTTTTCCGAGATGTTGCTCGGGATGCCGTCGAACTGCAGGTCGTTGACCTCGAAGCCGCGGGCGTAATAGGTCGAACGGTCGGTGCCGAGCTTGGTGTAGGTGATGCCGGTGGTGGTGCGCGCCACGTCGTCGAGGCTTTGCAGGTTCTGGTCATCCATGCGCTGACGGGTGATCACCGAAACCGACTGCGGCGTCTCGCGGGGCGTCAGGGCCATTTTCGTGGCGGTGCGCGCCGGGCCGTTGAGGTAGGCGTGGGAACCTTCGCTGGCCTCTGTCGCGCCGAGGCCGTTGACGTTGGTGGCGTCCAGTTCCAGGGCGCTGTCGTCGGCCCGACGGATCACCAGGGTGTTGCCTTGCTGGCGGAAGTTCAGGCCGCTGCCCTGGAGCAGTTGCGCCAGGGCGCCGAGCGGTTCGAGCCGGCCGCGCACGGCGGGGGCCAGGCTGTCGGGGATGATGCTGTTGTCCACCGCCAGGGTCAGTTGCGCGGTTTCCGCCAGTTGGCGCAGCGACGTGGCCAGCGGCTGGCGCGGCAAGTCGATATCCATCGGTGTAGCCCAGGCCTGGCCGGCGATGCTCAGGGCGACGGCCAGCGCCAGGGTTCTCAAGGTTGCGTGGGGCATGGAAGGTCTCATGTCAGTGTTGGATACCCACTGACGGAGGGGCGGGTGAAATCCCTGATGTGCCGTTGCAAAAAAATTTACAGCGCCCGCAGCCAGGTCACGTCCTCGGCGTGGCTGACCTCGATGGGCGCGATGGACGGCAATGCCTGGAGGAAGCCTTCGATGTCGTCCAGTTGCACCACCGCGTTGATCGCCGGCCGGCCTTTGCCGGGGCGCACGCGTACCGGTTGGCGGCGATAGCGCGACAGGCTGCTGGCGATTTCCTCGACGCTGGCCTGCTCCAGCACCAGCCGGCCCTGGGCGAAGGCGAACGCGTTGCTGGCGGTGATCGGCAGCAGCGTCGGCCCGCGGTCGAGCAGGGTGCTGGCGACCTGGCCGGCCTTCAGCACCAGCGCGCCTTGCGCGTTGTCGACCCGCACCGAGCCGCGCTCGACGCTGACGCGCAACTCCCGTGCATCCCGCGCCACCACGAAGCGCGTGCCCAGTACGCTGACGCGAGCGAGCCCGGCGTCCACTGCGAAGGTGCGCGCGGCCTCGTGGGCAACATCGAAAATCGCCTGGCCCTGCAGCAGCCAGACCTGACGTCGGCCCTGGTCGAACTGCACGCGCAGGCGGGTATCGGCATCCAGGTACAGCTCGCTGCCGTCGGGCAGGCGCTCGCGACGGCGCTCGCCGATTACCGTGACATAGGTCTGCTCGAATTCGCCGCGCCCGCCGAACAGGCGCCAGGTCAGGCCGACCGCCAGCAACCCCAGCAGGCCCAAGGCCCCGCGACGCAACACCGTGCGCCGACCGTGCTGACGCTCCAGCTCCCCGGCCAGCGCCTGGGTGCTGGCGGTGGAAGAAAAGTCGCCCCACAGGTCGCAGAACGCCTGGTACTCGGCGGCATGTCGCGGGTCGGCGTCGAGCCACTGGCGCAAGCGCTGGCGCTCAGGGTGATCGTCCGGCAGGTGCATCAGCCGGGTGAACCAACGGGCGGCCTGTTCGCGAACGCTGCTCATGGCATCAGCCTCTCGCGGGCGGCACGCAGGTCGAGCAGGGCGCGGATCAAGTGACGTTCGACGGCGCTGAGGCTGATGCCGAGCATGCGCGCGATGTCCGGTTGGCGATGGCCTTCGATTCGTGCCAGCCAGAACACCTCGCGGCAGCGGGCGGGCAGGCAATTGATGACCCGTTGCAGAGCTTCAAGGCGCTGCTGCATGTCGGCCAGGTGTTCGGCGGACGGGGCAAAGTGCTCGCCGTCGGACTCGTAGGCCGCAGCCAGGCCCTCGGATTCGTCCAGCGAGCAGAAACGCCCGCTCACCCGGAAATGGTCGATCAACACCGTCTGCGCGACGCGGCGCAGGTAAGCGTTGGGTTGGTCGATGCGGGTCTGGCGGTCGGCCAGCAGGTAGCGGATGAACGCGTCATGCAGCACGTCATAGGCCAGTTGCATGCAACCGGTCCGCCGCCCGAGGCTCAGCAGCAGATCGGTATAGGCCCAGCGCAGATCGATTCGATTCCAGTTCATGCTGCCCGACAATCCCCACAGCCCGCCGGGGCTCCGGCGGGTGACGGGAGGATAATGATCCGACAGGCTTTGCGCAAATAGGAATCACTATCATAAGCGCGACTGACGGTCAGCGTTGCGGGCGGCGGTTGCTCGTCTTGCTGGCGGATGGACGCGGCCGCCGCCGTTCCAGCAGCACCAGCCGCAGGGCCTTGGCCAGCAACGCGCCGAGAATGCAGCCGGCGGCGGTGGCGATGATTTGCAGCAACAAGCCGAGCCCGCTGACCAGGGTCATGGCCTGAACCCAGGTGATCACTTCCGGCCACAGCGCCAGCCACAAGGCGATGAAGCCCAGCACCAGGTCGTACCAGCGACCGCTGACGCCTGCCGGGCGATAGCCGCGCACGAACAGGATGAAAGCGCTGAAGGCCATGGCCAGCAGCACGGTGCCGAAGGTCTGGCTAAGGGCGTCGGGTCCGGACATGGGATTAACCTCCGTTGCGGGCGCGCAGGCGCAGGCATTGATGACGGTGCAGGCCGAGGCGTACTTCGTCCATCAGCGCTTCGGCGCAGTCGAAGGCGCGCTGGGCGTCGGGGTTGCCAGTGGCCGCCGTGCCGCTGAAGTCATCGACCCGCAAACCGTCGACCAGCGCCGGCGCTTCCACCAGCGTCCAGTCCAGGCCGCTGGCCTCCAGGCTGCGGCGCAGGCCGGCGCCGAGGGCTTCGTCATCGGCGGTGTCGGCGTCCACCAGCCATTGCCAATGACCGATCAGCAGCAGTTTCGGCACGCCGGCGCGGCCCAGGCTCAGGGCGCCGTCGATCAGATGACCGCATTGCACCGGCAGGTCGTCCTGCAACTCGCCGCCGAGGCAGGCGAACACCACGTCGAGCCCGGCGATGGCGCGGTTCACCGTCGGTGCCGAGTCGAGGCTGCCGAGCTTGCAGCGCAGGCCGGGGCGGGCGGTCAGTTGGTTGAGGTCGTCGAGCACGGCGGTGACTTCGTGCTGGCGGTGCAGCGCGGCGGCGATCAGCGCCTGGCCGAAGCTGTCGTGGGGCAGGAACACACCCAGTTTCAGGCGCGGGGTTTCGAGGTTGTGCATGGGGCCTCCCGAAGGTGGACGGCAGATAGGCATATCGAAGGCCGTCCATCGTTCGAGTTCCGCCGGTGTGACGCACGGACAGGCATGGATAGACGGGATGTGGCGACTGCCGATCAGGGCGCGGGGCCACTTTTCCCGCAGCCTTGACTGGGGTCAACCGGCCAGCGCCCGCGCCACGCTAGTCTGGCGCGCACGACGAGGCCCCTTCATGACCTATCCCTATCTGTTGACCCTGCACTTGCTTGCCGCGCTGATCTTTATCGGTACCGTGTTCTTCGAGGTGCTGTTTCTCGGCAGCATTCGCCGGCAATTGCCCGACCGGCTGATGATGATGCTTGAGCACGCCATCGGTCAGCGTGCCCGGCAAGTGATGCCCTGGGTGTTGCTGGTGTTGTTCGGCGCCGGGGTGGGGATGGTCCGCGAACGCTATCTGCCGTTGCTGGCGGCGCCGTGGGAATCGTCGTTCGGCACCTTGCTGGCGCTGAAGATCGTGGCCGGCGTCAGCGTGCTCGGGCATTTCCTCACGGCGCTGTGGTTGTTCCGCAGCGGCCGCATGACGGCGCGGGCGGTGACGTTCATTCATGCCAGCGTGTTCACCCATTTGCTGGTGATCGTGCTGCTGGCCAAGGGCATGTTCTTTCTGACGTGGTAAGCCGGAGGCCGCGATGCAAGTGATCGACCGCAACAAGGCGCTGGCTGTCACGCCACTGCTGCGCCTGGCGTTTCGCCCGTTCTTCCTCGGCGGCAGCCTGCTGGCGCTGATCGCCGTGCCGCTGTGGCTGATCGCCCTGGGCGGCAGTCTCGACTGGCAGCCGGCGGGCGGCTGGCTGGCCTGGCACCGGCATGAATTGCTGTTCGGTTTTGGCCTGGCAATCGTCGCCGGCTTTCTGCTCACCGCCGTGCAGACCTGGACCGGCCAGTTGGGCGTGAGCGGCAAACCGCTGGCGGCGCTGGCCTTGTTGTGGCTGGCGGGGCGGGTCGCTTGGTTGGTCAATCTGCCGTTGCCCTTGCTGGCCTTGCTGGAACTGGGCTTTCCGCTGTTGCTGGCGCTGCTCATGGGCCGCAGCCTGTTGCGGGTCAAGCAGCAGCGCAATTACCCGGTGGTAGCGCTGTTGTTGCTGCTGACTCTGGTGGACGCCATCGCGATGGCCGGGTTGCTCAACGGCGACGACGGCTTGCAGCGCCAGGGCGTGCTCGGCGGGTTATGGCTGGTGGCGGCGATGATGGGGCTGATCGGCGGGCGGGTGATTCCCTTCTTCACCCAACGCGGCCTGGGTCGCACCGCCGCAGTCGCACCCTGGCCATGGCTGGACTGGCTGTTGCTCGGCGTTTCGGCGCTGGTGGCGTTGCTGTATGCCGCGGGGCCGGCGTTGACGCCCTCGTTGTGGCTCGGCCTGCTGTTCGCCGGATTGACCCTGGGCCACGGCATTCGCCTGCTGCGCTGGCATGATCGCGGATTGTGGCGGGTGCCGCTGCTGTGGTCGCTGCACCTGGCGTATGCCTGGCTGGTGCTGGCGTGCCTGGGCATGACCCTGTGGCATCTCGGCGTGACGCTGAATCCGAGTCAGGCAGTGCACTGCCTGACGGTGGGTGCCATGGCCGGGCTGATCCTGGCGATGATCGCCCGGGTCAGCCTTGGCCATACCGGCCGGCCATTGCAGCCGCCGGCGGGGATGAGTGTGGCGTTTGTGCTGCTGAATGTCGCCGGAGTCTCGCGGGTGTTCCTGGTGCCGTTGAATACGCCGGCCGGGCTGGGGTTGGCGGCGTTGTGCTGGGCGCTGGCGTTTGGCTTGTTCGTTCGGGGTTATGGACCAATGTTGATGCGGGCGCGGGTGGATGGGCACCCCGGCTAGCACAGCCGGTCAACTCCGAAATGCCCGGCAAGGCGAGCGCGTGTGAAATCAGGCCGAGCAGCGCTTTGTCGAGGCGCTTGATCGGCTGGCGAAAGAAGAGGGTGTCAGCGTCAGTCGTGAGCAACTGGTGCGCTTCGAGCCGGTGGTGTTCGACGCGGGGCTGGCCGACGCCATCGAGGCCAGCGCCCGACGCCTGGACCTGAGTCACCGGCGCATGACCTCCGGCGCCGGCCATGACGCGCAGATGATCGCCCGCATCGCTCCGACGGCAATGATCTTCGTGCCCAGCCGTGGTGGCATCAGCCACAACCCACGGGAACACACCGATGACACAGCATTGATTGACGGCGCCGAGGTGCTGCTTGAGGTAGTGGTGCGGCGGCTTTCTTGAGTTGTTTCGAAATCCGTTGAGCTGGGTGCTCCGAGACTGTTTGCGGTCTTTCGCGAGCAAGCTCGCGCCCACACCCGTAAACAAAAGCCCCCGCACCAGGCGGGGGCTCATTTCGTCAGAACAACGCCAGCGTGTAGTCGATGTTCACCCTCAGCTCGTTGTCATCCCGGAACGACGCCGCCGGGGCGAAGTCGTTGCGGTACCAGGCATGTCGCAAGCGTACGGCGACGTTCTTCAGCGGCCCGCTCTGCACCACATATGACAGCTCGATATCCTTCTCGCTTTCGTTCAATCCCGACCCGCCCAACGCCGTTGGCAGCTCGATATGGCTGCCGTCCAGATAGCGCAGCATGCCTTTCAGGCCGGGAACGCCCATGGCGACGAAGTCGTAGTCGTAACGGACTTGCCAGGTGCGTTGCTTGGGGTTGAGGAACTCGCTGCTCAGCGCGCCTTCGCTGACCACCATCGGCTCGGAGCCGGCGATGTAGGGCATGGAGGTGTTGCCGTTGAGCTGCATCCAGCCCAGGCCAAGGCTGTGTCCGGCCTGGCTGTAGGTGGCCATGATGCCGAAGGTGCGGTTGTCGACTTCGCCGGCCTTGGCCGGGCCGTCTTCGCGGCTGATGTGGTAGCGCACGTCGGTCTTCAGGCGACCGCCGCCCAGCGCGCGGTTGTCGATGAAGCCCACGAAGTCCTGCTTGTAAATATCCTCCAGCTCGGCGTGGTAGTACTTGAGGGTCAGCGGCTCGGACCACTGGTAGTCGCCACCGATGTAGTTGAAGGCGTCCGACTGCGCGGCGCCGTTGAAGCGGCGGTTGGGCGCGGCGATGGAGATCTTCTGGTCGTTGGTGGAGTCGCGCTGGTTCATGCGGTCGAGGCGACCCGCGCTGAGGGTCAGGCTGTCGATGTCCTGCGACTTGATGTTCACGCCACGGAAGGTCTGCGGCAGCAGGCGCGTGGGGCTGGCGAACAGGATCGGCAGGATCGGCATCAGCGTGCCGCCCTGCAGTTCAGTCTTGGACACCTTGATCTTGCCGGTCAGGCCCAGCTCCGAGTAGTCGTCGCGGGGATGGCGGTCGGTGCTGTCGAATGGCAGCAGGCCGGTGCCGGTGCGGTCGGGGCTGGAGTCGAGCTTGATGCCGAGCAAGCCCTGGGCATCGAGGCCAAAGCCCACCGGGCCTTCGGTGTAGCCGGAGTTGAAGCGCAGGATGAAGCCCTGGGCCCATTCGCGGGTCGCCGATTGCGCCGAGGTGCCTTTGTAGTCGCGGTCGAAGTAGTAGTTGCGGGCGGTGATGGTCGCCTTGCTGTCTTCGAAGAAGCCCTGGGCCTGGAGGACCGGGCTGAGGGCGCAAAGCGAGCCGAGGGCGACAGCGGTGTTGAGTCGGTTCATGGTGTGGCCTTTCTTATTGTTGTTTTCGGGGTTCATTCAGGGGCGTGCAGCAGGACCCACTGTTGGTCCTTCACGGTCACCAGGGCGCGGGCGCGCTGGTCGTGACCGAAGTGGTCGGTGGCGCTGAGGTTGTAGACGCCATGGGTGCCGACCACGTCCTTGGTGCCTTCCAGCTGGTCGCGCAGGCTCTGGCGGAATTCGGCGCTACCCGGCTGGGCGGTTTTCAGTGCGGCAGGCACCGCAGCTTCGACCAGACGCATGGCGTCGTACAGGTAGGCGCCGAATGGCGACAGGCTGCCCGCGCCGTATTGCGCTTCATAGCGCTGGGCGTAGTCGCTGGCGACGGCTTTGGACGGGTGGGTTTCCGGCAATTTGTCCCACACCACCACCGGGCCGACCGGCAGGATCGCGCCATTCAGGGCCTTGTCGCCGATGCGCAGGAAGGCCGAGTTGGCGGCGCCGTGGGTGTGGTAGATCGTGCCCTTGTAGCCGAGGCGACGCAGTTCGGTGTGGGGCAGCGCGGCCGGGGTGCCGGTGGCGCCGATCAACACGGCGTCGGGCTTGGCGCTCATGACTTTCAGGGCCTGGCCGCTGACCGAGGAATCGGTGCGGTTGAAGCGCTCGTCGCGCACCAGGGTGATGCCGGAAGCCGGCGCCAGTTCGCTGAGCACCTTGTGCCAGTCCTCGCCCCAGACGTCGTTGTAGCCGATGTAGGCGAGGGTCTTCACTCCGGCTTCTTTCATGTGCTCGATCAGGGCTTCGGCCATCAGCGTGTTGGTCTGGGCGATGGTGAAGATCCACTGTTGCTCGCCGCTCGGCGGCGTGTAAGGAGCGAGGGCGATCTGCGCGGTGTGGCTTTCCTTGGCGATCTGCGCCACGGCCGCCGAGGTGGGCACGGTGGTGGAGCCGATCAGCAGATCCACCTGGTTTTCGCTGACCAGCTTGCGCGCGTTCTTCGCCGCGGCGGTGCTGTCGCTGCCGTCGTCGAGGACCACGTATTTCACCGCCTGGCCGGCGATTTCCTTGGGCAGCAGGGCGATGGTGTTGCGTTCAGGAATACCCAGCGAAGCGCCGGGGCCGGTGGTGGAGAGGATCACGCCGACGGTGACGTCGGCCTGGGCGGCGGCCGACATCGCGGCGACCAGCAGCAAGGGGAGGAAGGGTTTCATGCAAGCTCCTGACTATTGTTGTTATGGCGTTGGGTGGTGCGGAAAAACCGTGTGTCAGCCGGTGGCGCGGGCGGCCTCCGTGGCGGTGGATGAGGATTTGCGGCCCAGGTAGCTCTCGACCACCCGGGGGTTCTGCGCGAGGTCGGTGGCGTCGCCGTGCAGGACGATGTCGCCGACTTCGAGGACGTAGCCGTAGTCGGAAATCTTCAGTGCGGCGCGGGCGTTCTGTTCCACCAGCAGGATGGAAACGCCGCGTTCGCGCAGGGTCTTGAAGATGTCGAAGATCTCGCCGATCACCCGTGGCGCCAGGCCCAGGCTCGGCTCGTCGAGCATCAGCAGGCGTGGCTTGGCCATCAGCGCGCGGCCGATGGCGAGCATCTGCCGCTCGCCGCCGGAGAGGGTGCAGGCCGCCTGTTCGCGGCGTTCACGCATCCGCGGGAACAGCGCGAAGACTTCGTCGAGGGTCTGCTGATGATCGCGATGACCCTGGCGGTGGCGGCTGAAGGCGCCGAGGCGCAGGTTGTCCTCGACGCTCATCAGGCCGAACAGCTCGCGGCTTTCCGGCACCAGCGCCATGCCCTTGTCGATGCGCTGGGCCACGCCGTGGTGGGCCTGCAACGGCTGGCCGGCATAACTCACCTCGCCGGTGGACGGCAGCAGGCCGATCAGCGCCGCCATCAAGGTGGTTTTGCCGGCGCCGTTGGGGCCGATCAGGCTGACGATCTGGCCCTCGTCCAGGTGCAGGTCGAGGTTGCGCACCGCTTCCACCTTGCCGTGGTTGATCGACAGGTTGCGTACATCCAGCAGGCGGCTCATTCCACACCTCCGAGGTAGGCGGCCAGGACCGCCGGGTTTTCCTGAATTTCCAGCGGGGTGCCGCAGGCCAGGCGCTGGCCGAATTCCATCACCACGATGTGGTCGGCCAGGCCCATGACGAAATCCATGTCGTGCTCCACCAGCAGCACGCCGAGGCCTTCGCCGCGCAGTTGTTCGAGGAGTTGCGCGAGGGCCTGTTTCTCGCCGTAGCGCAGGCCGGCGGCGGGTTCGTCGAGCAGGAGCAGGATCGGGTCGCTGCACAGCGCCCGGGCGATTTCGACGATGCGTTGCTGACCCAGCGCCAGGCTGCCCGCCGGGGTGTGCAGGTGTTCGCCAAGTCCGACCCGTTCGATTTGCCGCGCGGCCTCGGCCAGCAGGCTGGCTTCCTCGGCGCGTTCCAGGTGCAGCATCGAGCGCAGCAGGCCGGCCTCGCCACGCATGTGGGCGCCGAGGGCGACGTTTTCCAGCACGCTCATCTCCGGCAGCAGGCGCACGTGCTGGAAGGTCCGGCTGACCCCGAGGCGGGCGATGGCGCGTGGCGCCAGGCCGTCGATGCGCTGGCCGAGGAAGCTGATTTGTCCGGCGTTGGGCGCCAGCACCCCGGAGAGCAGGTTGAACAGGGTGGATTTGCCGGCGCCGTTGGGGCCGATCAGCGCGGTGACTTCGCCGCTGTTGATCGCCAGGCCCATGTCCTTGTTGGCGACCAGGCCGCCGAAACGCTTGATCAGTCCTTCGGCCACCAGCAGCGGCTGGCCGCGGGCGGGCATGCTGCGCCGGGGCAGGGCGGCGGCTTCGACGGGCAGCGCGGTACTGCGCCGGCGCTTCGGCAGTGCTGCCTGCAACAGCGGCAGCAAGCCGCCGCGGGCGTATTGCAGGACGAGGATGATCAGCACGCCGAAGAAGATCATTTCGAAGTTGCCGGCCTGGCCGAACAGGTGCGGCAGGACATCCTGCAGCACCTGCTTGATCAGGGTCAGCAGGGCCGCGCCGAGCAGCGCGCCCCACAGGCTGGCGACGCCGCCGAGGACAATCATGAACAGGTATTCGATGCCCATCACCACCGAAAACGGCGTCGGGTTGACCACCCGTTGCAGGTGGGCGTACAGCCAGCCGGACAGCGAGGCCAGCAGCGCGGCGATCAGAAATACCTGCAAGCGGCTGCGGGCGGTGGGGATGCCCATCGCTTCGGCCATGCCGGCGGCGTCCTTGAGGGTGCGGATGGCCCGGCCCTGGCGGCTGTCGAGCAGGTTGTGCAGCAGCCACAGGCTGGCGGCGAGGATCAGGCCGAGCAGCGGGCTGAAGTCGGCGGCGCTGCTGATGCGCCAGCCGAACAGCTCGATGGCCGGCAGGTCCTGGATGCCGCCGAAACCACCGAGGCCCGGCAGGTTGCCGAACAGGTAGAACAGCGCCAGGCCCCAGGCCAGGGTGCCGATCGGCAGGTAGTGGCCGGCCAGGCGCAGGGTCAGCAGGCCGAGGCTGGTGGCCACCGCGAGGGTGATCGCCAGCCCGGCCAGCAGGCCGAGCCAGGGCGACAGGCCGTACTCGGTGCAGAGCACCGCGGTGGCGTAGGCGCCGATGCCGACGAACGCGGCCTGGCCGAAGGAGGTCATGCCGCCGATGCCGGTGAGCAGCACCAGGCCCATGGCGACCAGGCTGTACAGGCCGATGTAGTTGAGCAGGGTGACGTGGAACGGCGGCAGCACGCTTGGCGCCAGGCACATGGCCGCCAGCAGCAGGATCAGGGGAAGCAGGCGACGGGTCATCAGTGTTGCTCCTCGAGATGAGGGTGTTTCAGCGACAGCCACAGCAGCACCGGGATCACCAGGGTGAACACGATGACTTCCTTGAAGGCCGAGGCGCCGAAGTTGGCGAAGCTTTCCAGCACGCCGACGAAGAACGCGCTGCAGGCGGCAATGGGGTAGCTGGCGAGGCCGCCGAAGATCGCGGCGACGAAGCCCTTGAGACTGATAAGGAAACCGGAGTCGTAATACAGCGTGGTCAGCGGCCCGATCAGCACGCCGGACACCGCGCCGATAAACGCCGCCAGGCCGAACGCGCTCTGGCCCGCCAGTTGCGTCGGGATGCCCACCAGTTGCGCGCCGTTACGGTTCAGCGCGGTGGCGCGCAGGGCCTTGCCGTACAGGCTGTGGCCGAAGAAGGCGTAGAGCAGGCCGATCAGCGCCAGTGCGCAAGCGATCACCAGCAGGCTTTGCAGGCTTACCGGCAGGTCACCGAGCATGAAACTGGCGTCGGTCAGCGCCTGGGTGCGCACGCCCTCGGCGCCGAACATCCACAGGCTGATGCCGACCAGCGCGATGTGCACCGCCACCGAGATGATCAGCAGCAACAGCACCGAGGTTTCCGCCACGCGCTGGTAGACCAGGCGATACAGCAGTGGGCCCAACGGCGTGACCAGGGCCAGGGTGACGACGATCTGCAACACGCCGGGCAGGGCGGCGAGATCGAGATTGCCCAGCACCAGCCAGAGCAGCGCCGGCACGCTCAGGTAACGCAGCGCCAGGCCCGGCAGGCGCCGGTAATGGCCGTGACGCATGGCGATCGCCGCATCCAGCGTGCACGCCAGCAACGACAGGCCGATCAGCAGCCACAACGTGCCGGGCAGCAGGCCCAGTTGCAGGGTCGCCAGGGTCAGGGCGCTGTAGGTCACGAAATCGCCCTGGAACACCAGGATGGTACGGGTGACCGAGAACACCAGGACCAGCGCCAGGGCCACCAGCGCATAAATCGCACCCGTAGTGAGGCCGTCCTGGCCGAGAAACGCCAGTATCGAGAGATCCATGAGCAACCCTCAGCGAGCGATGGGGTAGGGAAGGCCGGGCCGCGCGGACGGGCTGTCGGTCAGGTCGGGGGGAGGCGGTAGATCGGCGGGGCGGCCGGTGCGCGCATGCGAGAACATAGTGAGATACCCAACTGTATTTTTATTGTCTTAGGGTCCAGCCCCGGTGTGGGCTGTGGGCGACCTTATCGGAATACACATGCGAATGTGTATGTATAGACTAGCGGGTCATGACGGAGGTTTGTCAATAGGGGGAGGGAGAAAGAGGGGGTTTTGAAATCGAAAGATACAGTTATGTATCTTTTTGCGGTTTTCAGGCGTACTGCGATGGCGTTGCGGGTCATTCGTTTTGTGGGAGTTGGCAAGCCAACTCCCACTGGGTGCCTCGCATTTTTGTCTCAGGCCGGAACGGCAGCGCCCTGCGGCAACAACAACCCCGCCATGCGCTGACTACGGTCCAATCGCTGCTCGGACGTATCGTCGCTGTGCAGCAGCGACAGGCTGATCTGGTACGCATAGATCAGGTAGGCGCGGTCCTGCGCTTCATCGGCGGGCGCGCCGGCCTGGATCAGCAAGCCCTCGATGTAGTTCAGGCGATGGCTGTCCACTTCGTCGATGGCCTGGCGCGCCTGTTTGTCGCGGCGGGCCCAGGCGCGGATGCCCAGTTCGATGGCGGCGGCTTCCTTGGCGGTCTGGCCGTGGGACGGCAATTCCAGCAGGCGCTGCAACTGCTGCAGCGGCGAGGCGTGGGCGTTGCGCAGGTTGAGAATCACGTCTTCGGTGGCGCGCGCACGCCAGTTGCCGAGGATGCCTTCGAGCAGTTCGCCGCGGCTTTTGAAGTGGTAGTAGAAGCTGCCGCGGGTGATTTTCAGTTCCTTGGCCAGGGTATCGACCCGGACCGCATCGACGCCGCTGCTGACCAGCACATGTTGGGCGGCGTGGATCCAGTCTTCGCGGGTGAGGTTGGTGCGTGATGACATTGTGTAAGGGCCTTGTTCATCGAGCTGGAAGGCGCCTGGGCGGCAGGATCGTGGCCCGGCCCGGGGCGCTAAGGAGGGCATTCTAGCGCCCGGCGCAATGCCGAGGCTATTGCCGCCGGCGCAGCCAGAGCGCGCTACGGGGCACCGGCAGTCTGCCGAATTTGCCCATTTGTTTAAATACACATCTGTAGGTTGACCTGCATATTTTTGCACCGTTCCGCGTTTTTTTCGTTGACGCACGTCAAAACCATCCATAGCATTCGAATACACATCTGTATGTTAAGAATAAAAACGGAGACCTCGATGAGCGCAATTGCCAAGACGCTGCTGGCCGCAGGGCACAACACCCACTACTACGAAGCCGGTCAGGGCGATGCTCTGTTCCTGCTGCACGGTTCGGGTCCAGGCGTGTCCGGCGGCACCAACTGGGCCAAGTCCATCCCGGTGTTTGCCGACCGCTGGCGGGTGATCGTGCCGGACATCGCCGGCTTCGGTTTCACCGAATTCCAGGCCGACGCCAAGTACGACATCAAGCTGTGGGTCAACCACCTGCTGGGCATCATGGATGCGCTGGATATCCAGAAAGCCTCCTTTATCGGCAACTCCTTCGGCGGCGCCGTGGCCATCGGCCTGGCGGTGTTCGCTCCGGAGCGGGTCGACAAACTGGTGCTGCTCGGCACTCCTGCCGGCGAGTTCGTCCAGACCCCCGGCCTGCGTGGCGCCTGGGAATACGAGCCGTCGCTGGAGAACATGCGCCGCCTGATGGAGCTGTTCCCCTACGACAAATCCCTGATTACTGACGAATTGGTGCAGTCGCGTTTCGAGGCCAGCGCGCGTTCTGGCGCCCAGGACGCCCTGCGCAAACTGATCCCGCGACCGGCCGCCGAAGGCCAGACCCTGGTCAAAGGCTTCCCCGCCGCAGCGCTGGCGAAAATCACCGCGCCAACCCTTGTGGTGCATGGCCGCGAGGACCGTGTGGTGCCGCCGGAATGCGGCCTGCTGATCGCCAACAGCGTGCCGAACGCCGACCTGCACCTGTTCGGCCATTGCGGCCATTGGGTGCAGAGCGAACAGCCTCGGCGCTTCGCCGCGCTGGTCCGCGACTTCCTCAGCGAGTAAGCGCCATGAGCCGAAATGTAATGGAGCGCGTGCTCTGGCAACTGTGCGTCGAGCGCGCCGCCAAAGAGCGGTTTCGCCAGGACGCCGCGGGCTTTCTGGCCCGCTTCGAGCTGGCCGAAGACGAGGCCGCGATGATCCTCGGCTTCGATGTCGCCGGGCTGCAGGCCGCCGGGGTCAACCCGATGCTGACCATGGGCTTCTGGCAGGAACTGTCCGTCGAGCGTGACATGGCGATCTACAAGCAGCGCCTCGGCTGCACCGATGAACTCAGCGCGGGTTTCTCCGCCGCGCTCAAGGGGTGATGAGATGGGCAAGATAGTAGGCGGCTTCTGGATGCCGCACGACCCGGTCATGTTCGTGGCGCCCAATGCGCCGCCCGAAGCCCAGCGCGAGGCGGTGTGGCAAGCCTACGCCAACTGCGCCCGGCGCCTCGCCGAGCTGGAGCCGACCGCGGTCATCATCGTCGGTTGCGACCATTACATTCTGTTCGGCACCCACTGCCTGCCGCGCTACGTGATCGGCACCGGTGATGTCGACGGGCCGATCGACCGCCTGCCGGGCCTGCAACGCCGCGTGGTGAGCAACCACCAGGCGCTGGCCGAACACATCGTCGCCCACGGTGACGCCACGGGCGTGGACTGGAGCGTGGCGCGCAGCTTCACCGTCGACCATTCGTTCTCGATCCCGCACCAATTGGTGGTGCAGCCCGCCGAGCAACTGCTGGGCAAGACCTTGCCGAGCATCCCGGTGTACCTGGCCTGCGGCGTCGATCCGTACATCTCGCTGAAGCGCTCGGCCGACCTCGGCCGGCAACTGCGCGCGGCGGTGGAAGCCTTCGACGCCGACGAGCGCGTGGTCATCATCGGCAGCGGCGGCATCAGCCACTGGGTCGGTACGGTCGAGATGGGCAAGGTCGCCGAAGACTTCGACCGCGAGATTCTCGCCCTGGGGGTCAAGGGCGACCTGGATGGCCTGTGTGCCTACAGCGACGAAGAAATCCTCCGCCGCGCCGGCAACGGCGCCATGGAAATCCGCAATTTCGCCTGTGCCATGGCCGCGCTGGAGCAGCCGGTCGGTGAGGTGGTCGCTTATGAAGCGGTGCTGGCCTGGGTCACCGGCCTGGGCTTCGTACAACTGAAGGAGGGTCGGGCATGAGCCGTGTATTGCTGTGCCAGCGCGACGAACTGGCGCCGGGCGAACTGAAGAAGGTCGAGCAGGCCGAGGGCGACGCGATCTGCGTCTACAACCTGGGCGGCACCTTCTACGCCACCACCGACATGTGCACCCACGCCACCGCCTCGCTGGCCGAGGGCGATATGGAAGACGACCTGATCACCTGCCCGGTGCACTGGGGCCAGTTCCACATCCCCAGCGGCAAGGCGGTGACCTTCCCCTGCGAACGGCACCTGCGCACCTACAAGATCATCGTCACCGACCGCGAGGTGTACGCCGACGTCGCGCTGGAAGCCGACGAGGCACTGGCTGCGGCCGAGAGCCCGGTCTGACGTCGTCGCTGTCCCACCGCATTCCTGTGTGAGTCCGAACCATGGATAACAATAAATACATACCGCTCAGAACCATCGAATCCACCCCGAGCCTGGATAACCTCGATCGCATCTGCGACATGGAAGAAGGCCGGCTGTCGGGCAAGGTGTTCTGGGACCAGGCCATCTACGAGCAGGAGATGGAAAAGATCTTCGCCCGCTGCTGGCTGTTCGTTGCCCACGAATCGCAACTGCCGAAATTCGGCGACTACCTGACCACCTCCATGGGCGAGGACGAAGTGCTGGTGGTGCGGCAGAAGGACGGCTCGCTGAAAGTCTTCCTCAATTCCTGCCCGCACCGCGGCAACAAGGTCTGCTTCGCCGAGGCCGGCAACGCCCGCGGCTTTATCTGCAACTACCACGGCTGGTCGTTCGGCGCCGACGGTGGCCGGCTGATGGGCATGCACGAATCCAAGTGCTACGAAGAAAGCAACTTCGACAAATCCAAACACGGCCTGCGCGAAGCCCGGGTCGGCACCTACAAAGGCCTGGTGTTCGCCACCTTCGCCGCCGACGCACCGACCCTTGAGGAGTACCTCGGGCCGATGACCTGGTACCTCGACGTGATGCTCGACATGGACGAGGGCGGCAGCGAATTCCTCGGCGGCTGCATCCGTTCCACCATCGACTGCAACTGGAAGATCGCCGCGGAAAATTTCGTCGGTGACATCCTTCATGGCGGCTGGACCCACGACTCGGCCGCCAAGGCCATGCTCGGCGGGCCGGTGACCAATGTCGGCGAATTGCCGGAGTCGTACTCGGTGAACTGGAACGGCCACGGCTACGAGTTCGCCACCGATGTGGTGGGCAACGCCGCGACCCTCGGCGAGCGCGATATCAACAAGTACCTGCACGTGTTGCGGCCCAAGGTCGCCGAGCGCCTGGGCGAGTTCCGCTCGAAGCTGATCGGGGCGATTTCCTCGTTCACCGTGTTCCCCAACTTCTCCTTCCTGCCGGGGCAGAACACCGTGCGCATCTGGCAGCCACGCGGGCCGCACAAGATCGAGTTGTTCACCTGGGTGATCGTCAACAAGAACGCCCCGCAGGACATCAAGGACAAATGGCGCCGCGGCGCGATGATGACCTTCTCGCCCACTGGCGTGTTCGAAATGGACGACGGTGAGAACTGGGAGTACTGCACCAAGACCGCCCGCGGCGTGGTCACCCGTTACCAGGACCTGTACGTCGGCCTGGGCATGGACAGCCGGATCGACAACAGCGAGCTGCCGGGCAACGTGTTCAAGGGCCAGCTCAACGAATGCAATGCGCGGGCGTTCTACCAGCGCTGGAAAGACCTGCTGCAAGCGCCGACCTGGGCAGATGTCCCGGACCGCAACGGCAAGATGCGCTGAGGAGAAGCCCGCATGACACTGGAACAACAGTTGACCTTCGAAGACGTGCGCCGCGTCGAGCAATTCCTGCTGCGCGAAGCGCGCCTGCTGGACAACGAATGCTGGGACGAATGGCTGCAGACCCTGAGCGAGGCGATTCATTACTGGATGCCCGGCATCGAGAACCGTCGTCGCGAGGACAAGTCCGGGCCCTACACCCTGGAACACATGGCCTTCTTCGATGACGGCATCCGCGAACTGCAACGCCGGGTGTCGCGCTTCAAGCAGCCGTCGGCCTGGGCCGAGAACCCGCCGACGCGCAATGTGCATCTGGTCAGCAATATCGAGGTGTATGCCGGCGAGGCGCCGGGCGAGTACCGCGCCTATTCCTGCTTTATCAACGTGCGCAGCCGCGGGCTTGATGAACAGTCGCAGATCACCGGCCGCCGCGAGGACGTGCTGCGGGTCGAGGCGGACGGGTTGAAGCTGCTCAAGCGCAAGATCCTGATCCCCAATGCGATGTTGCTGTGCAAGAACATCAATACCTTCCTGTGACACCCCGTGTTGCTGAATTTCCGAGGATTGATTTATGGGTTGGCTAAACAACCAGGTCGCACTGGTCACCGGCGGCACTGGCGGCATCGGTAGCGCCATCGTGCGGCGCTATGTCGCCGAAGGGGCGAAGGTCGCGGTCATGGGCCGTGACGCCGCGCAACTGGCGGCGCTCAGCGCCGAGCTGGGCGACGCGGTGATCACCGTGCAGGGCGATGTCTCGCGCTGGCAGGACAACCAGCGCGCCATGGCGGCAACGCTGGAAGCCTTCGGCAAGCTCGACACCTTCGTCGGCAACGCCGCGGTGTTCGACTATTTCACCCGGCTCGACCGGATCGCCCCGAAAGATTTCGAAGGCGCGTTCCAGAAGCTGTTCTCGATCAATGTCCAGGGTTACCTGCTCGGCGCCCAGGCGGCGACCGAGGCGCTGCGCGAAACCCGCGGCAGCATGATCTTTACCCTGTCCAACAGCGCCTTTTATGCCGGCGGAGGTGGCATTCTCTACGTCACCGCCAAGCATGCGCTGGTGGGGATGATCCGCCAGTTGGCCTACGAGCTGGCGCCGGACATCCGCGTCAACGGTGTCGCCCCCGGCGCCACCAACACGCCGATGAAGAGCCTGGAAGGCCTGAACAGCCGCAGCGTGCCGCTGAACCAGATTCCCGGCTTCGAAGCCGGCGCCGCCCAGGCGGTGCCGCTGCAGCGTATCGCCGAACCCGAGGACCACGCCGGGCACTATGTGCTGCTCGCCTCGCGGGAAAATGCCGGGCTGACCACCGCCAACATCATCCACAGCGATGGCGGCTGGGAAATCCGTAGCAGCGGGGCGGCCAAGCATCGCAAGACCTGAACCCAGCCAGCGTGCTCTACAAAATAAACAAGAGAGATGCGTGATGAGCAACAGAAGCCTTAGTGCACCGCAACAACACCTGCTGGACCTGGTCGCCGGCCTCAACCTGCCGGTGCTGGCCGCGCCGATGTTCCTGGTTTCCGGGCCGAAACTGGTCTCGGCTTGCTGCCAGGCCGGGATCATCGGCAGCTTCCCGGCACCCAATGCCCGCACCGTCGAGCAACTGGACCAGTGGCTCGGCGAGATCGTCGCCGAGCGCGAGGCCGCCAGTCAGCGCGGTGAGGCCCGCGCGCCGTGGATGCTGAACATGATCGTGCACAGCACCTACGACCGTTTCGACGCCGAACTGGAACTGGTCAAACGCTACCAGCCGCCAATCGTCTCCACCGCACTCGGCAGCCCCAAGCGCGTGCTCGATGCCGTGCACGCCTACGGCGGCGTGGTGATCGCCGACGTGATCAGCCCGGCCCTGGCGCGCAAGGCGGCGGACGCCGGCGTCGATGGCCTGGTGCTGGTCTGCAACGGCGCCGGCGGCCACACCGGCAACTACAACCCGTTCGCCTTCGCAGGCGAAGTGCGGCAGTTCTGGGACGGGCCGCTGGGTCTGGCCGGGGCCATCTCCAACGGTCGCGATATTCACGCCGCGCAAGTGCTCGGCTGCGACTTCTCGCTGGTCGGCACGCGCCTGGTGGCCGCCGCGGAAAGCCTGGTGGAAGACGCCTACCGCGACATGCTGGTGGCGTGCTCGCTGGACGACGTGGTCACCACCAAGGCGGTCAGCGGCGTGTTGGCCACCTGGATGCGCCCGTCGCTGGAGCAGGCCGGTATCGATCCGGCCACCGAGGCCCGCGCCAGCATCGATTTCTCCGGCAACATCGCCAGCGCCAACAAGGCCTGGAAGCACGTGTGGTCGGCGGGGCAGGGGGTCGGGCAAATCAGCCGCCACTACAGCGTCGCCGAGCTGGTGGATGAACTGCACCAGGGTTACCAGGAAAGCCGCGCTCGCGCGTTGTAAGCCGAACTTGCCTTCAGGAGAAACACGATGACTCATCCTTCCCTGCAACCGGCCGCCGAAGCGCTGGCCCGCGCCCGGCAGACCCGCACCCCGTGCGGGCGGATTTCCGAGCGCTTCGACATCAACAGCCTGGCCGACGCCTACGCCATCCAGGAACTCAACACCCAGGCCGCCCTGGCTGCGGGCCGGCGTCTGAGCGGGCGCAAGATCGGTCTCACCTCGCTGGCGGTGCAGCAGCAACTGGGTGTCGATCAACCGGACTTCGGCATGCTCTTCGCCGACATGGAGATCCGCGACGGCGAGGCGATCGACAGCAGTCGGCTGATCCAGCCCAAGGCCGAAGGCGAGATTGCCTTTGTCCTCGGCCGTGACCTGACGCACGCCGACACCACCCTGGCCGAGCTGCTGCGCGCCGTGGACCATGTGCTGCCGGCGCTGGAGATCGTCGATTCGGCGATCGAAGACTGGAAAATCACCCTGGTCGACACCGTCGCCGACAACGCCTCTTCCGGCCTTTATGTCCTGGGCAAGACCCCGGTCAGCCTGGCCGGGCTCGACCTGGCGCTGGAAGGCATGTTGCTGGAGAAAAACGGTGCCCAGGCGGCCATCGGCGTCGGTGCGGCCTGCATGGGCAACCCGCTGGACGCCTGCCTGTGGCTGGCACGGACCATGGCCGAGGCCGGACGTCCGTTGCAGGCCGGCGATGTGCTGCTGTCCGGCGCACTCGGGCCGATGGTCCAGGTCGCTGCTGGCGACAGCCTGCGCCTGCGCCTGACCCGGCTGGGCGAAGTGAGCTGCCGCTTCGCCTGAGACGAACGAGCCAACACCTTGAGGCCGGCCGTCAGGCTGGCGAACGTCACAACAATAAATCAGTGAGCGGTGGGCACCTGACCCGCCGAACTCATGAGGGCGTGCCATGTACGACATCTTCAACGACCCGACGCGGTTGGCGCCGGCGCGCGTGCTCTATGAGCCCGGCGCGGACGGCAGTTTCATTCTCGGCTCGGCCGAGCCCCTGCAACCCTATGCGCGCTGCATCGGCGAATGGCTGGAGCATTGGGCGCACCAGACTCCTGACCGCGCTTACCTGGCGGAACGCCGCAACGGTGGCTGGTTCACCCTGAGCTACCGTGAAGTGCGCCAGCGTGTCGGTGCCCTGGCCCAAGGCCTGCTGGAGCTGGACACCGCGCCGGGACGCCCGGTGCTGATGCTGTCGGAAAACGATATCGACCAGGCGCTGCTGACCCTGGCGGCCATGCACGTGGGCATTCCGGTGTCCACCGTGTCGGTGGCCTATGCCCGCAACACCGGCAGCGGCTGCGCCAAGCTCAAGGCGATTATCGACGTGCTGGACCCGGCGCTGATCTTCGTCAACGACGGCGATGCCTTCTGCCGCGCCATCGAGCTGGTCGCGCCGCGCTGCCCGGTGGTGGCGGCGCGCAACGCCCAGGAAATCCCCGACGGGCTGGCCCTGCCGTTGCTGTACAAAACCGAAAGCTCGGCGGTGATGGACGCCTTCGCCCGCGTGGACGGCGACACCCCGGCGCGCTACCTGCTGACCTCCGGCTCCACCGGTTCGCCGAAGGCGGTGATCAACACCCACGGCATGCTCTGCGCCAACCAGCAGGCCATCGCCCAGTGCTGGCCTTTCATTGAGCGGATCGACGTGGTGGTGCTGGACTGGCTGCCGTGGAGCCACGTGTTCGGTGCCAACCACAACTTCAATCTGGTGCTGCGCAACGGCGGCACCCTGTACATCGACGACGGCCGGCCACTGCCGGGACAGATCGACCGCACGGTGGAGAACATCAAGTCGGTCAAGCCGACGCTGTTCTTCAACGTGCCGCGCGGCTACGAGTCGCTGCTGCCGTACCTGGAACGCGACGAAGCGCTGGCCCGCGCCTTGTTCGGCCGGCTGGAGCTGCTGTTCTACGCCGCCGCCGCGTTGCCGCAAAGTTCCTGGCAGCGCCTGGTGGCGCGCGCCGCCGAAGTCCGCGAGGCACCGCTGTTCTTCGCCACCGAATGGGGTTCGACGGAAACCTCGCCGGTGGTCACCAGCGTGCATTTTCAGTTGGACAAGGCCGGCAATATCGGCCTGCCGGTGCCGGGCACGCAGATCCGTTTCGTGCCCAGTGGCGACAAGCTGGAAATGCGCGTGCGCGGCCCGTCGGTGTTCCCGCGTTACCTCAACGACGCGCAGAGCACCGAGGCCGCGTTCGATGAACTGGGCTTCTACCGCATCGGCGATGCCGGCCGGCTGGTGGACCCGGAGCGGCCCGAACTGGGGATTCTGTTCGATGGCCGTGTGACCGAAGACTTCAAGCTCAGCAGCGGCACCTGGGTGTCGGTGGGCACCCTGCGCCCGCGGCTGGTCAGCGCCCTGGCGCCCTATGCCAGCGATTGTGTGATCTGCGGCCACGACCGCGACGTGATCGGCGCGCTGGTCTACCCGACCCCGGCCCTGCGCGAGTTGCTCGGCAAGGCCGGCGAGTCCATGAGCGGCGCGCAACTGGCGCTGCAGCCGGAAGTGCGCCTGGCCCTGTGCGCCGGCCTCAAGGCGCTGGCCCGGGACTTCCCGGCGTCGTCGCAGCACGCGGTGCGGCTGATGATCCTCGACACCCCACCGAGCCTGAATGACGGCGAAATCACCGACAAGGGCTACATCAACCAGCGCGCCGCCCTGACGCTGCGCGCCGACGCGGTCCAGCGCCTGTACGCCGACACCCTCGGCCAGGACGTGATCCTGCTCGCCGAAGTCTACGGAGAAGCGGTATGAGTCAACGCAAACTGAAAGTCGCCATCATCGGTTCCGGCAACATCGGCACCGACCTGATGATCAAAATCCTGCGCCACGGCCAGCACCTGGAGATGGCCGCGATGGTCGGCATCGACCCGGCCTCCGACGGCCTGGCACGGGCGGCGCGGCTGGGCGTCGCCATCACCCACGAAGGTGTTGACGGCCTGACCCGCATGCCAGAGTTTGCCGATATCGACTTCGTCTTCGATGCCACCAGCGCCGGCGCCCACGTCAAGAACGACGCCTTCCTGCGCTCGATCAAACCCGGCATTCGCCTGATCGACCTGACGCCCGCCGCCATCGGTCCGTATTGCGTGCCGGTGGTGAACCTGGAACAGAACCTCGACCAGCTCAACGTCAATATGGTCACCTGCGGCGGCCAGGCGACGATTCCGATGGTCGCGGCCGTATCTCGCGTGGCCAAGGTTCACTACGCCGAAATCGTCGCCTCGATTGCCAGCAAATCCGCTGGCCCTGGCACCCGCGCCAATATCGACGAATTCACCGAAACCACCTCCCGCGCCATCGAGGTGATCGGCGGCGCGGCCAAGGGCAAGGCGATCATCGTCATGAACCCGGCCGAGCCGCCGCTGATCATGCGCGACACGGTATTCGTCCTTTCCGAGGCCGCGGATCAGGCGCAGGTCGAGGCTTCGATCATCGAAATGGCCCAGGCCGTCCAGGCTTATGTGCCGGGCTACCGGCTCAAGCAGAAGGTCCAGTTCGAGGACGTTCGCGACCTGAAAATCCCCGGTCTCGGCGTGTTCTCCGGCCTGAAGACCTCGGTCTTCCTCGAAGTCGAAGGCGCCGCCCATTACCTCCCGGCCTACGCCGGCAACCTCGACATCATGACGTCCGCCGCCATGGCCACCGCCGAGCGCATGGCCCTGTCGATGATCAACGGCTGAGGAACGACCATGAAAAAAATCTACATCTCCGACGTCACCC
>NZ_FYDX01000028.1 GCF_900187455.1 Pseudomonas sp. Irchel 3E13
TAGGAACGGCGTTGTGACTGCATGGAAAGACCCGCTTAAAAGGCTAGAAATGGTGTCCACTTAAATTAGGTGGACACCATCGCCTTTGGCGTCGGGGTCAGGAAGGTGAGTTGGCCGGACGGTTACGCACTATGTACCTATGGAGCGCTAAGGAGTCTGCATACTGCAATACGGGCTATCGGCCAGAGGCGGCGCCGTGGCTTCCTTGTGCTTGGCTTTGGCGCAAAGAGATACAAAGGAGGGGAAGCCATAGGTCATCAGCGGGTATCGCAGCGGCGGCATGCAGTCAGAAAGCCAACCTTCTGTGGCAGCAGTCCTCGGACACATCGACCTCTGAGGGCCACGCTGAGCGCTATGCGTAATATCGCTGCCTGCTCGGCATGGGAGTTCACCGCATCCGTGTCACACAGCTGCCCTCATCGCAGGTGTACTCGCTAAGCAGTACACCTTTGGGACAGGCCCGCTGCGCCTTGCTCGAAACAGCTATCTGCTGTAGCGAGAATGAACCGCCAGTTAGAGCTGCGCCGTAGTCATCAACGGTCTTGCAATCCCATGATCGAGACCTCATTACAGCATTCTCATCTATCGCGGCGCCTGGCTGCCCAACTTTGACTGAAAGAGTGACCCACATGGATCTGGATCAAATTCGACAGAACGCTCGGCACAATGCCGCAGCCGATATTTTTGCGGCCATGTCATCCGAGGAGAAGAGCCAAAAGCTACTTGCTCAAGTTCGCGGGCAGTCTGATGCGATGATAGATTTCAGTGCTCGTCATGAAGGAATTCCAGATGACCAGCTGGAGATCTATCGTGCCATGGTGAGAGGCCAGGACAATCCTTTCAAGGACGAACTGAGCCTCGTCGACAACCTGCTTAAAGCTGGGGATGTAATTCTGAGCACCGGAAACACCACCGGCGCGAAAATTATCACCAAAGGGCAAAAACTTGGCTATAAGCACGCAAGATCCAGTCACGTCGCGCTGGTTCATGCAGACTTCGTCTGCGTCGATGCTATGCCTAGCCTGGGTGTTTCCAATAGGCTGGTGTCAGATGTCTTGAGCGATGTGAAGCCTGATTGGCGGGTAATTCGGTGTAAGAAACTTGGCTCGGAACACCTCGACAGTATTTACCAGGCATGTGCGTTCTATCTGGCGCAGCCCTACAAAATCCTGCCCTCTAAAAAGCCAATGAAAGCCGCAGCCTACTGCTCTGAGTTGGCCCGGAAGGTGTTTCTGCATACAGGTGTTACGGGGATCGGCATCCCAAATGACAGCGTATTGAGTCCCGGAAAATTTGATGAGCTGGCTGACAATCATCTTCAGTGGGAAGACGTCACCGAGCAAGTCAGACCCGCGATCGAGTTCTGCTTGAAATACCACAAATTGATGAGCATCGCCTCCAGGCTCATGATTGAAGGGCTCAAGCTGAATCGCAAGCGCTTCGAAGACCGGAAAGCCCAGGTCAAAGAAATTCAGCTGGCAGCCAGCAAAGGCACCATCCCTAGGGAAAAAGCAAAGGAGTTGATTAAATCCATCCGGGAAATTGAGACCAACATGAACCACCAGTTCTGGGATCATTCGAAGTAACCCTGTAAGGGCTGCCTCCAGATGCTCCGAATCTAAAGCCCGGCCGGGTGCGGTACTGCCATCTACCGCGTCCAGCTGCTCTCAGTCCGGCCTGAACACCGCAGCATTGCGCTGCGCCATTTCCAGCAAGGCATCGACGATCATGCGCACCTTGGGCTGGATGTAGCGCAGTGAAAAGGGGACAGATTTATTTACTGGGCAGATGTCTGCTTTTGGCCGATTGCTGCCTTCCACAGCATGATCACCGGTCAGCAATCAACAAACCAGTTGTAGAAATGGTATCCCGCGCTAACCGATACAGCACATGTGCCCAGCGTCAATAGAGGCCACTGTCCTTCGACACCAAGCCACCACTGCACCTTGAACAGAAGAGCTCCTACCAACACGCAGGCCAGAACACCAAGAGCCAGGCCAACCAAAGCGAGCAGCCGAGCCCCTAACCCAGGATTTCCGCCGTGCCAGTTCTCACTCAGGCAAAAGGGGCAATGATTGGACGAAGGCGAATACCCCCAGAAACCACGGCTATATGACGCTCTCGGAACCATCGCTTTGCCACAGTTGTGACAGGTAACCATCGAGTGTCTCATACCGCACCTCAGCTCAAATCGTCCTAGATGAGCCCATGGTGCGCTACCGCGGAAAAAACCCAACTGCGTGACCTGACATCTACCCAGCACCCGGTCTGAGCTGGGCTCAAACCCTCCTGGCCACATAACCGAGGTTATGCTGTACCGACCGACTCTATTGAATGCTTCCCGGTGGTTGACAGGCCTCGCACGGTCGCGAAACGATAACTCAGGACGCCAGTTCAACTCCTCAAATAACCGCTCATCGGAAATACGTGCATGGGGGCACTTAAGGGGGCACTTACGCATAAACCTATAAATAAATACATTAAAAACAATAGCTTATGTGTACATTTTTAATCCCCCCGGCTCCACCAAATGATCAATCAAAGACGTCCACGGACGTCTTTTTTTGTGCCTGGAAGTCAGTGAAATCAAGGGTTTACTGCTCTTTTGAGGGCCACAACGGTTTTTTGAGTTCCAGCCGTCCCGGTATTCCCAGTGGTATTCCAGCCTACCTGGGGCTAATCTTGGGAATACCAAAAGGTGTCATGGAGCCTCTCCCATGTGCGCTCAAACAGCTCGTCTCTCCGACCGCCAGCTCAAGGCGGTCAAGCCCAAAGACAAGGACTATGTCCTCACGGATGGCGACGGCCTCCAGCTCCGAGTCCGGGTAAACCGCTCGATGCAGTGGAATTTCAACTACAGGCATCCGGTCACCAAGAATCGAATCAACATGGCGCTCGGCTCCTATCCCGAGGTCTCTCTGGCGCAAGCTCGGCGAAAAGCGGTTGAAGCTAGGGAAGTACTTGCCCAGGGGATCGACCCCAAAGCTCAGCGCAATGATCTCGCGCAGGCCAAACTAGCCGAGACGGAACATACGTTCGAGAAAGTAGCTAGCGCCTGGTTCGAGTTGAAAAAGGACTCGGTCACGCCGGCCTATGCTGAGGACATCTGGCGCTCACTCACGCTGCACGTTTTTCCGAGCATGAAATCGACTCCAATCTCGGAAGTCAGTGCACCGATGGTGATCAAGATCCTTCGCCCTATCGAAGCCAAAGGCAGCTTGGAAACGGTGAAGCGGCTTAGCCAGCGCCTCAACGAGATCATGACCTACGGGGTCAATTCAGGAATGATCTTCGCGAACCCGCTCAGCGGGATTCGGGCGGTGTTCAAGAAACCGAAGAAAGAAAATATGGCGGCGCTACCACCCGAGGAGCTTCCTGAGCTCATGCTGGAAATAGCGAATGCCAGTATCAAGCGCACGACCCGCTGCCTGATCGAGTGGCAGTTGCACACGATGACTCGCCCCGCCGAGGCGGCAACCACTCGCTGGGTAGACATCGACTTTGAAAGGCGTGTCTGGACCATCCCGCCGGAGCGGATGAAGAAGCGCCGCCCGCACAGCATCCCGTTGAGCGATCAAGCCATGTCATTGCTGGAGATACTGAAGTCCCACAGTGGTCATCGGGAGTACGTCTTCCCGGCAGACCGAAACCCTCGTACTCATGCCAATAGCCAGACCGCCAACATGGCGTTGAAACGCATGGGCTTCCAGGACCGCTTGGTCAGCCACGGCATGCGCTCGATGGCCAGCACCATCTTGAATGAACATGGGTGGGACCCGGAGCTCATCGAAGTGGCGTTGGCGCACGTCGACAAGGATGAGGTGCGCAGTGCCTACAACCGAGCCGACTACATCGAGCGACGGCGGCCGATGATGGCTTGGTGGAGCGAGTACATTCTGAAGGCGTCGACGGGCAATCTCTCGGCCAGCGCGATGAATGTGGCCAGGGATCGGAACGTAGTACCCATCCGATAGGGCGGCGACAACGGCGACACTGGCGACAGACCGCGTGCCATCTACATCCTGCCGTCTGAGCGGATGGCGACAGTCGCCAACTCGCCCCGATTTTGGTTTCTCCGGCTAAGCCCGTGAGTATGGGGAGGCTTCGCATCCCCATGCTCACGGGCTAACACTAGAAAAGCGACAAACGGCCACTTTGCCACTGACACCCACCGACTTCCAAAGCACGCCAGAGGTGGAATCTGGCGCATTTCCATGTGTCCTTCACCGATTGACCCATGCCGCGGTGACCGATAGAACGAAGATTCGAAGCGCTGCCTTAGGCAGCACCCCAGATGACCAGAGCCTTCAAGGTCATGCCGCTAACCCGGTGGCTCATCCCAAAGTGCGATTCGCGCCCGGAGGCTCGCACGGTCATTCGCCAGAATGATGGACGCCCTCTAAACAATCCGCCCAGTGCGGCTGCCCGCCAACCCTTTAGCCCTGCAGCAACGAACCTGCTCGGCCAACGTTTTGCGCCAATCGTTCGCCCGTCTCTTTTTCCAGAAAAGAGACGGGCGCTCCTACCACTGCTGCAGCCCTCATCGCACAAGGCTTTGCGGCAATTCCCCGCGTGACAATCAGCGTGACAAACGCAGATGTCACCAGCAACAGCGCTGTAGATGATGGTGCCGCAGACCAGGGAATGGACTGCACCTGACTGACAGTCAGGCATGCCCCGGTCATCGCAGTGCTGCTTGCACCTGGCTCAGGATCTCGCGGCACTGGTCTCGTCAGCCAATGCAGCCTCCACCCGCCCACCGCTAACGGTGCTCAGGAGGCCAGATCATGAGATGCCCTTGCTCCTGGTCGTAAGGAGCCGCCAGTCCCGCGTCAGTGGACACCCTCACAGGTCGCAGGGGCCTTGATCCCTGATAACACTCAGCATTCTTGGCGGGATGACGTGAGGGAGAGATCGGTAATTTATGGAGGAAGGCTATGCAACTGCGCGAAGTACAAGGGCCGCCACGCCCCTTGTTGGAACAGCAGATAACGCCCCTACCCTACCCGGGCGCGGCGCTGGGCGATCTATTGGGGCCTGCCGTGGAACGCATGGCCGATGTGATCGGCGTGCCCTGCGCCATGGCCGCGCAATCCGTTCTGGCCACGGCAGCTTTGGCGAGCCAGGCGCACGCCAATGTTCACCTCGATGGCCGAATCTATCCGTTGTCGCTGTACTTGCTGACGGTGGCTTGCTCAGGTGACCGCAAAAGTGCGGTGGACCATATTGCGCTGCAGGCCGTACGGGACTGGGAAAGACAGCAGTGGATCGCCTATGGCGAACAGCTCAAGGCGCACCGAGCTGCAATGAGCCTCACCGCAAAGTCACCGACCTCGAAAAAGTCAGCACATCTAGCGCTGGACGCGCAACCTGAACCTGTCCAACCAAGACTGCTCACTGCTGAGCCGACCATTGAGGGCCTGGTCAAAAGCCTGTGCCACGGCTTGCCCAGCATGGGGCTGTTCAGCGATGAGGGCGGACAGTTTTTGGGCGGCAGCACCATGATCAAGGACAACATGATCAAGGCGATCACTCACTTGTCGACGCTGTGGGACGGTAGCCCGATTGATCGGTCGCGCGCGATGGCTGGGGAAAGTCTGCGCGCCTATGATCGCCGACTCAGCATGCACTTGATGCTTCAACCCCGCCTGGCAGACCGCTTGCTGCAGGACGCGGATATCAAAGACCAGGGCATCCTAGGACGCTGTCTGATCAGTTGGCCAGAGCGCCTGGTTGGACAACGACTGTACAAAACCATCGACCTGACCCGAGATCCAAAGGTGCAACTGTACCAGCAGCGCATTGCCGCGCTCATGCAGAAGCCTTGGTCACGCCATAAAGACGGCGGCCTCAACCCTGTAATCCTAGAGTTAAGCCCCCGCGCCCGTGAAGCATGGATTGCCATTCACGACACCATTGAATGCGAGTCTGGGGAATTCGGCGAGCTGGTCAACGTGCAAGCTGCTGCGGGCAAAGCCGCCGCGAACGTACTACGCATGGCTGGTGTGATGGCGGTGGTTGAGGAATCGACTGTATTGGAAGACATGCACATTCAGCGCGCCTCCACGCTGATGGATTACTACCTGGCCGAGAGCCAACGCCTGACTGAACAGGAACCACTGAATAAGCTTCGCGCAGAGGCTGATTGCCTGCTGCGCTGGTTGATAAAGAAGAACTGGCCACCGTTTCGCCTCCGCGATCTCACGCGCAACGGCCCTCGCTTTGCCCGTAAAAGCACGCGGCACACTTTCGAGTTATTGCTGCAGCTGGTTGCCCATAACTGGCTGGACAATGACGGGGACATATTCGAGGTGCGCCATGTTCCGCCTCAATGACGCCGTGCGCCGCTATCGGGCGCAACATTGCTCGCCGACCGAGTTACGGCGTGTCGCCGCCACTGCCACCGCTTTGTCGCCACGCGCCAATCCAGATGCGGCGGGGGTTGTCGCCAGTGTCGCCGCTGTCGCCGCTCCAACATCTGAGTCAATCGACCTCGCTCGGCTCATCGAGCAGTTGCAAGAAGACGGGGCCTTGCTGCAACACAGCGAAAACGCCCTTCTCATCCGCCCAGCACACTGGGGACAGTTGGACAGCGTCAGCGCCCACTGGAAAGCCCTGCTGCTGCACCTACAAACCAACGATCAAGGTGAAGACAATGGTGCTGGTCGGTCGGCGTGATGGTCGCAACTTTGGCTATGGTCGCCAATTGAGCTATGCCGGTCGGCAGGCGCTAGGGGACATGTTCGCCGGCGGCCACTTCGCCACGGTCAAAGCGCATAGCGATCGCTGGCAAGCATTCGTAGACTGGTGCCGGTCAGAGGGCGGCCCCGGTTACAACGACGCGCGCCAAATTGATCAACAGACGCTCCAGGACTACGTCGCATACCTGCGTCAGCAGATCCAGCAAGGCGCATTATGCATCGCTACCGCGCAAAATCGCCTGAGCAGCGTCAACCGCACCCTTGCCGCGCTGCGCGGTGATCAGGAAGTGAGAGTCATCAGCCCGAGCCAGGCATTAGGGCAGCAGCGCTCCAACGTACGCTCCCAAGCTCCAGCTGGCCAAGACCATCAACAGGTACAGCGCGTGCTGCAGGTATTGTGTGAACAGCAGTACGAGCGAGTGGCCGCGATTGCCCTGTTGGCCCGAGCAACCGGCATGCGCCTGCGCGAAGCGATCCTAGCGGACCTGCCACGCTTGCACCATGAGGCCAAGCACTTGGGTCGTATCAATATCCAAGACGGCACCAAAGGCGGCCGCTCTGGGGCATCAGCGCCGCGGTGGATTGCTGCCAACAATGAGGTAAACGAGGCAATCCTTTTCGCAAGAAATGCGTCACCGAGGGGCAGCCGTAACCTGCTGGCCCCAGAAGAAAGCTACGCCGCGTTCCTGCAAATGACGGTGCGCCCCGCCCGCAAAATTCTGCATAGGCACAAGCTAAAGGGGTTTCATGAATTGCGCGCCGCCTACGCTTGCAAACGCTACGAGCATTTCACAGGCTATGCAGCCCCAGTCAATGGCGGCCACTGCTATCGAATCGACCCCGACCTTGATCAACAGGCACGCCTACAAATCAGTCTTGAGCTCGGACATAACCGGCTCGATGTGGTTTCGGCCTACATCGGTGGCCGGTCATGAGCAAATCCTTTGATATGACGTTGTTCTTGATCGGCGTTCTGTGCGGCTCGAAGAGCACGCAGCAAAGGCACCTCCGACAAGCTCAAATCATGCAAGCGGCGATCCAAGAGCGCTGGCAACGAAACACCCCTTGGACTTGGCAGCGAAAGCATATGCGCTGGTTTTTGACTCACTTTCTGAAGGACCACTCAAGCGCAAGCCAGTACTACTACAAACTCACCGTTTTACTAATCAGTAAGCGGCTAGGGACTGCGCGGTTGCTGACAGATCGATCAAATGGCAAGCGCTCCTGCCGTCGACGGCCGTAGAAGTCACGATCACCCTGTCCAGTCGGCGCCAACATTACCTACAGCGAGGCCTCACTGAGGCAGCGGACAACGCCTTCACTTGTAGGGCCTCATGTAGATCAGACAAGCGCCCCCCGCCTTGCTTTATCTCGCACTCCCACACAACCATGACCGTCCAGCCTTTGGCCTCCAGCGCCTGTACATTTTCGAGGTCTCTCTCAACGTTCCTTGAAAATTTTGCCGCCCAGAATTCGCTCCGAGTCTTAGGTGTAGTAGCGTATTGACATCCAACATGTCGATGCCAAAAACATCCGTGTACAAATATACAGGTCCGGAGCTTGGGCATTACAATGTCAGGCTTGCCAGGGAGGTCCTTGCGGTGCAGGCGAAAACGATAGCCCAAAGCATGAAGGAAACGGCGCAATGCGAGCTCAGGCTGTGTATTTTTGCCCGTTATCGCAGCCATCATCCGAGATCTGGTCGCTCTATCTACAACATCCACTTTCGTTTACCTTTGGCAGATGTAGCTCATGAATTGTAACAACCCTTTACAGGTCGTGGATCTCTTCGCTGGCCCTGGCGGCCTTGGTGAAGGTTTCTCTTCACTCAATGAGGGCAGAAGCTTTGATGTATTAGTCTCAGCAGAAATGGACCCGTTCGCTCGATCTACGCTAAGACTCCGTGCATTTTATCGAGCGCTGAAAAAAAACAATCCAGCAGCCCTTGACGACTACTATTACTACTGCGAGACGGGTGGGGCATCACAACCTTGGACTTCGAACAGCGCCAAAGAATGGCAGCATGCCGATAAAGAGGCCCGCCAAATTAAACTAGGGAGTGCGGAGGGGAATGCCGAGCTAGACCGCATTCTAGAAGCGAGACTAGATACCAGTAAACCTTGGGTATTGATTGGTGGCCCCCCTTGCCAAGCTTATTCAATAGTTGGACGAGCACGCAACAAGGGAAATGCAGAATACAAAGCGGAAGATGACCACCGCCACTTCCTCTACCGGGAATATCTTCGGATAATTCAGAGCAAGCGCCCTGCAGTATTTGTGATGGAAAATGTCAAAGGGATTCTTTCCTCGAAGGTTAGCGGCACTCAAATATTCCCACAAATACTCCAGGACTTAGCTGACCCTGATGCCGCATTAGGCATCAAAGGCGGATGTGGTACTAAATATAAAATCTGCTCCTTGGTCTCTGATGACATATACGAATCAGGAATGTCGCCAGACTCAATTGACTTTAGTAACTTTGTAATACGCGCTGAAGAATATGGCATTCCACAAGGTCGCCACCGGGTCATTTTGATCGGCATTTCAGAAGATTACATTGGAGAGGTAAACGAGCACAAGCTTGAAACTGCCGAACCAGTTACAGTTGGAGACGTAATCGGAAATCTTCCGCCTCTACGAAGTACGCTATCGAGGGGAAGCGACACTCCAGACAAGTGGTGCAGTGAAGTTTTAAATCACTTGGACACCTTATATGCAGACCTGATTTCCTCTGGAAAGCAGGATCCAAACTTAGAGATGAACCTTAAAATCTTCCGAGATTCATTTTCGGGAGGCCGGTTGAATAATGGCGGATTGAGAGTAAGAAAGACAAGCTATTGGAGTGGCAAAACAAAATCGGACGATTTGGACTCGTGGTTTACAGACGACAGGTTAAACGTCTGGCTCAACCATGAAGCTCGCAGCCACATGAGTGCAGATCTCAAGCGATATGTATATGCCTCCGTCTTCGCACAGGCTCACCATGTCTCTCCAAAGGGTCATCAAGAATTCAATCTTCCCGGATTGGCTCCTGACCATAAAAACTGGGAAAGTGGTAAATTTAGCGATCGCTTTAGAGTACAACTTCACAACCAGTACTCCTCAACGATAACAAGCCATATATCGAAAGATGGCCATTACTTCATCCACTATGATCCTAATCAATGTCGCAGCCTGACTGTTAGGGAAGCAGCTAGATTGCAAACCTTCCCAGATAATTATTTTTTCCTAGGCAATCGCACGCAGCAATACCACCAAGTTGGGAATGCCGTCCCACCTCTTCTTGCAAGTAAAATTGCCAAACTAGTAGAGCGTATAATTAAGGGCAGGACTTTAAGTCCGGAGCATGCTGGGGTAGCGGATTCGATGATCATCTAAATGATGCCTAGGCAGGTCCAAAGCAGTGGAGGCTGGAAATGAGGCTTGCATCATAACCAGTTTTATGCAACGAATAGTGGCCAATAGATGTCACACCCTGCCGTCTGCGGCTTATGCCCCACGGTAGAGGGACTATAGGAAATCAACGCGAGCCTTTGGGGGGTAGGAATGTTGTTGGAGGGATTCTTGGTTACCTTTTGTACTAGGAGACTGGTGCGATGATAGAGGTTCAGCACCCTCCCCACGCAGCGTCACTGCTCGAATCAATGCGGTCAATTGGCTACACCTTGGATTCGGCGTTGGCGGACTTAATTGATAATAGTATTTCCGCCCATGCCAAAGAGATCCACATCGAGTTCCGCCCTACTGACAACCCTTACATCGCGATAATAGATGACGGAAAAGGAATGTCGCATGAGGTGTTGCAGAGCGCAATGCGACACGGCAGCAAAAACCCTCTTTTAGAGAGGGGGGAAGACGATATGGGTCGGTATGGCTTAGGGCTCAAGACAGCATCCATATCACAATGTCGCCGGATGACTGTCATTTCCAAACAAGATGCTGATATCAACGCATTTTGTTGGGATCTCGATGTCGTTATCGACAAAGGCGCTTGGGTCATGCTTCAGCTTGAACTCTCAGACTGCCAAGCCTTACCTCACTTTAGTCAGCTAGAAAGTAAAAAATCAGGGACGATGGTACTGTGGCAAGAACTCGACAAATTGCTTGTTGGGGAAGCAGATCCAGAAAACGCATTGGGAACAAAAATGCTTGCGGCCCGCGAGCATCTATCACTTGTTTTCCATCGCTTCCTAACAAAAGAAGGGAGCAAGCCAAAAATATCAATGGCTCTCAACGGTTCTGCGATTGTTCCGTTTGACCCTTTCTTGGCCAATCATAAAGCTACTCAGCGTCTGGACGAGGAGAAGTTTTCCGTCGAAGGCAAAAGGGTCGTAGTCAAACCTTTTATTTTGCCGCACATGAGCAAACTTAGCAGCAATGATGTACAGCTAATCGGCGGGAGCGAAGGCTTTCGAAGCCAGCAGGGATTCTATATATATAGAAATAGAAGACTGATAATTTGGGGAACTTGGTTTCGCCTAGCAAGAAAAGACGAGCTAAGTAAGCTTGCGCGAGTACGGGTAGATATCCCCAACACACTTGACCATCTTTGGACTTTAGATATAAAAAAATCGGCCGCTCATCCGCCTGAGTTGGTTCGGCAAAACTTAAAACGGACAGTGGACAGAATCAGGTCCGTCAGCGGCAGAACGATCGCTTTTAAGGGTCGCAAAATCTCTGACTCTGATGTCGCCCCTGGCTGGAACGAAGTTCTCGATAGATCAGGTGTTAGATTCGATGTGAATCGAAACCATCCACTAATTTCAGAGTTCTCAAAATCTCTAGACAAAGAAGGAAGAGCACGACTCAACCTAGTTTTAGGGGTTATCGAGAGCTCATTCCCTGCGGACGCCTTGTACAACCGTATGGCAAGCGACGTCCGACCTGATTTCGCAAGTGACAGTGCGGTCGAAAATATCAACGATATGATTTCGACAATTATAGTAAATATGCCAGCAGATTCGCCGACCAGAAGGCAACTGCTAATGTCGCTTCATTTAATAGAACCATTTAATCTATACCCAGAACTAACAAAGAAAATTGTTGAGGAATATAACTCGTGAGTGAGACGTCAAGGATGGTACTGTCAGCGAATGCTCGTCGCCTGGAATTGGGAGTTATCACAGCCCTAACAGTTGATGGAGTTCCAACCGAAGGGGCCATCTTTGACTTGGCGTCCACTCTAAGGAGCATACCGCCCTACACTGTCACGGACGACGAGTTTGAAGTAGTTATTAAGAAGCTTCATGAAGCGCTCACAGTTGACATGGGATTGGGGGACTGTGTTTATGATGAACACAATCCTTGGCTGAGAGCTAAAAAGGCTGCAATCGACCCATTCTATTGGAGTCGCTACCAAACCGATCTTTTGAAGCAGGGTTGGGGTCCCAAAGTTGTTAACTCGCTAGATAAGGTAACGGATGAAATCCTAGATTTGATGGGAGATCCATCAGGTCGCACAGGATGGCCGCGGCGAGGTTTAGTAATGGGCGATGTGCAGTCAGGGAAAACCTCTAACTATACAGGCTTGATTTGCAAGGCGGCAGATGCGGGGTACAAATTAGTAATTCTGTTGACAGGGACGCTGGAAAGTTTGAGAAGACAAACTCAGGAACGTTTAGACTCTGGGTTTGTAGGACTGGATAGCTCGGGCGTCGTAAACAACCGAAAGCGCCATCGCAAAGAAATTGGCGTTGGATTAATCAATGGTGCACGCTCAGCGGGTGTCTTTACGTCTACAATAGTAGATTTCCGGGCGGCAATGGTAAACCAACTTGGATTTAGGTTAAACGACTACAGAGAGCCTGTTCTTCTTGTAGTCAAGAAAAACAAGCGAATCCTCGAAAACCTAGTAGAGTGGCTGGTTAATTATAATGCTGGCCCCGGCGGAAACATAGACATCCCCCTTCTACTTATTGATGACGAGGCGGACAATGCCTCTATCAATACAAACCCCAAAAAGGCAACTGCTATAAATGCGGGGATCCGTGGATTGCTGAAAGTTTTCCCGAGATCCAGTTATGTAGGGTTTACCGCAACTCCGTTTGCCAACGTATTCATCAACCCTGAAACAACGAATAATGTCGAGGGTGACGATCTATTCCCTCGCGATTTTATTTACACATTAGACGCGCCTACAAATTATGTTGGGGCAAGCCGGATTTTTGGCGAAAACTCCGATCTAAAGTGCTTAAACGTTATCGATGATGCCGAGGAGTACTTTCCGCGCGGACAGGCCTCTGACAGCGTGGTGGAGGGCGTCCCGTCATCGCTTAAAGATGCGATCACATGCTTCTTCTTAGTTAACACGCTAATGGACATTCGTTTTGGGATGCCAAAGCATAGATCCATGCTAGTAAACGTTAGTCACTTCACCTTGATACAAAATCAAGTCCGAGACATCCTCGATCATGAAGTCCGGCTGATGCAAGGAGACATTCGAAATTACGCTTCCCTACCTTTCGATGAAGCCATACGCAATAGCTCCATTAAATCTCTATACAACGCATTTCAGAGAAACTTCTCCAACCTAGAAATAACGTGGCAGCAGGTTCAAGCCAAACTTTCAGCTTCTACGATGCCGATTCAAACTACTGCAGTAAACCAAAAAAGCGGGCCGGCCAGCTTAGATTATACCGCCTACAAGGAACACGGCTTGAGGGTAGTAGCAGTTGGGGGCAACAGCCTAGCGCGTGGTTTGACGCTCGAAGGGTTGTGCATTAGTTACTTCTACAGAACAACTCAAATGTATGATGCTTTACTTCAAATGGGAAGGTGGTTCGGCTATCGATCCGGTTACGAAGATCTATGCAAAATTTGGATGACTGAAGAGACAGCGGATTGGTATGCACATATCTCAGAGGCGACTGACGAGCTTCGTAACGAAGTGCGTCGAATGCAGAACTCTCGCCTCAAGCCAATCGATTTTGGGCTCCGCGTGAGATCTCATCCTGAGTCTTTACTCATTACCGCCAGAAACAAAATGAGGGACTCGGATGAAATTGTCCAGATAATATCTATTACTGAAGAAAGCTTGGAGTCGCCCCGCTTACTAAAAGACCCCTCGATAGTTTCCTCAAACTACAAGGAGGCGCAGAGTTTTATACGATCAGTACTAACCAGTCCTGATTCTAAAAAGATGGAAGATGGCGCCTTCCCCGTATGGCGGTCCGTACCGAAGCAACTGGTCGTAAAATTCCTAAAGGCATTTATCAATCACCCTCTTAGCGTAAAGCTGCAAACATCTAGCCTGGCTGATTTTATTGAAAAATCCACCGACCATAAGCTTGATTCATGGGATGTAGCTTTACCCACGGGCAGCGGCAGCTCGATAAAATTCGCAGAAGAGTTAGAGGTAAAAAGAAGGGTCCGCAAGATATCTACTGATGACAATATAAAAGCCTTGCTCGTTAACGGGACTAAACTGCGGGTGGGATCAGCGGCCGATGAGAAGGCAGGATTGTCAAAGCCTGAAATCGAGGCAGCAGAGATTAGGTATAGAAGCGAAGCCAAAAAGAGTATCCAAACAATTCCGGGCAAAGCATACACTGCCGTTAGACAGGCACCGCTATTGCTAATCCACTTAATTGAGCCCAGAAAAGAAGAGGAAAAAGAAAGCAAGTTTCAACTGCCGCCCGATTGCGACGCGCTTGTAGCCATAGGTCTAAGCTTTCCATCCCTTGATATCAGCAGTCATCGTGTAGCTTATCGTATTAACCTTGTCGAACTCCGAAATATGTTGTCCGGCGATAGCTCCTCAATTGATGACAACGATGATGAGGAAGACGATGATGACGAATAAAGTCAAACTTATTTGGGACACAGTGAAAGCAGAAGCGGTCGGATCAGGATTTCGCAGGGTTGACGTAGAGCACATCCTTGATTTCTACGCAGGTGTGGATTCATTGGGTCGATTCACTCTATTGTTGATTACGCAAGAAAATCCCGGCGTCGACTTGGAACTTCAATCAGTGAAGATACACACTGTACTCCGGGAAGATGGCCGATGGTCTCTACTATTCATTTTGGAAAAACCAGATCTTTTTGAATTATTTCGATTGTTCTGTGAAGATTTGATTGCATCTTCACGCCAATGCTCGGATAAGTCTAATGGCCTTCCGTTCGTTTTAGCGCGTCTTGTTAGCTGGCGCCTGCTGTTCGAACGAGGCAACCTAGAAACCTTGAACGAATCTCAAGTCCGGGGGCTGAGCGGCGAACTTATTCACCTCAAATCACTTATTGAGATGATCAGCGCGCCTGCAGCTATTCAGAGCTGGAAGGGGCCTGATCGGGCTGATCAAGATTTTCAATTCGAGAAGCTGGCTTGGGAAGTAAAAACTGTCTGGCCATCAGTAAACGAGGTGACGATTGCATCTGAAAGACAGCTCGATTATACCTACCGCGAATTGCAGCTTGTTGTTGTTCAGCTGGGAAGCGGAGCAGAAAGCACAGCTAATGGCTTTACGCTGAATCAGCTGGTTGACGATATCCGAAAATCACTTAAGTCAGACTTCGAGACCTACTCAGCCTTTGAAAACTGCCTATTGAGATGTGGGTACTCCACACACCCGGAATATGACAACCAAGTGATGATATTGTATAGCACCTCACGTTATAAAGTAGTTCCTGGCTTTCCTTGCATCCGACCGCAAGATTTGTCACCGGGTCTTAGTAGTGTAAAATATAAGCTAAACCTTAATAACTGCACAGCCTTTCAAATCTAGCGCACGGGTCAGTTCATATGGATCTTGATACTTTCCATAAAGATTTTATAGAGGCCGTTCGTTCAAAAGCGGAGTCTTCACGCGACTTTATCCGCACTGCTTTTGTGGAGGACTGCGGAGATAGACTCATAGAGGCTGAAGAGCTTCTATCCTTTGAAGTTTGTAGATTTGAAGGTGTTAACGGAAAACGCAAAAAGCTTCGCATCGACGGCTACGCATTTGATGAAGCAGACAATTCGATGGCGTTACTAGTCGCTGATTTCTTCAATGAAGATGAAGTTACCTCATTCGTTACTTCCGATGTCAAGGCTGCATTTGGTGATTTGCGCGCCTTCCTAGAGGAAGCATTGGACGGGAATTTGACTGACGGTAGTGTGGACGAAAGCCAACCAGGGCATGGTTTTGCATGTGACCTAATGGATTGGCATTCAAAGATAACTAAATATCGCTTCTATTTCGTCAGCGACGCCATGCTGAAAACCCGCCAAAAAGGCTGGCCTGAAGAGCAAGTGAGAGGAACCCCAGTCGAGTTTCATATCTGGGATATCGGAAGATTCCATTCAGCTTATATATCAGCTACAGGACGGGACGATCTTGTGGTTGATTTCTCCTCAATTGGAAGCAGTGGACTGAAATGTCTTGCTGCAGCCGAGTCCCAAGGGGACTATAGCGCCTATCTCTGTATGATTCCTGGAGATACCTTGGCAGACATATACGACATGTACGGCAGCAGATTGCTTGAAGGGAACGTTCGAACCTTTCTCAGCACTAAAGGAAAAGTTAACGCAGCCATTCAAAACACTATACGCAATCAGCCTGAGATGTTCTTCGCCTTCAACAATGGAATTGCAGCTACTGCTGAAAATGTTGAACTTGAAGAAGATGCGGGCGGGGTGCGCATTCGAAGCGCCGTTAACCTGCAAATCGTGAATGGTGGACAAACCACTGCATCATTAGCGTTTGCGAAGAGAGGGGGTGCTGCCCGCAAAGAATGTCTGGACCTCTCGAAAGTTATGGTGCAAATGAAGCTTTCGGTTTTGCCTCCAGAAAAAGCAGGTGAGTTAACTCCAGAAATCGCACGTTACGCGAATAGCCAAAACAAGGTAAGCGACGCAGACTTTTTCTCCAACCATCCGTTCCACATTCGACTTCAAGAGTTTTCCCGTAGGTTGTTTACCTCACCAAGCGGCGGTGCTCAGTATGGTACACACTGGTTCTATGAGAGAGCTCGTGGCCAATATCTAAATGAGCAAGCAAAACTATCGACTGCCCAGAAAAATCATTTCTTAATGCAAAACCCAAAAAGTCAGCTCTTCACAAAGACTGATGTTGCAAAATATGAGAACAGCTGGCGGGAGCAGCCTCATAGAGTAAGCATGGGTGCTCAGAAAAACTTCATATTCTTCGCCGACACCATCTCCAAGTCATGGACATCGGATGGCAAGATCTATAATGAAGAATATTTCCGCAAGATAGTTTCTTTAGCTATAATCTTCAGAAAAACAGAAGCCTTGGTCAGTCAGCAGCCGTGGTACCAAGGAGGGTACCGAGCAAACATTGTCACGTACTCAATCGCTAAGCTGCACAACTTAATATCTGAAGATGCACTTGGCAAACAGCTTAACTTTAGAACCATTTGGGACTCACAAGCTGTCCAGCAATCGCTATGCGAACAGTTGTCCATAATTTCAGAAAAAGTCTTCCATGTGCTAACCGATCCTGACAGACCTAAAGACAACGTTACTGAATGGGCAAAAATGCAGGCGTGTTGGGAGCAGGTGAAGGATACAAAAATAAGCTTAGTTTCAAACGCCGAAGAATTCCTCCAAGAAGTACGCCAATCTGTCGAGGAAGGTAAAAAATCCAAATCGACACAAAAGACTGATGACAGCATTCAAATTCAGATCATGGTCGTTGACTTACCTGGCGCTGAATGGACTCGACTTTTAAACTGGGGAGTTAAAAAAGAAAAGCTTTCGCCTCGACAGATAAATCTGTTAAAAATCGCCGCGCAAATACCACACAAGCTCCCTACAGAACGCCAATGCATCGAGCTTTGGAAGCTACGTGGAGAACTAATCAAAGATGGCTATCTTGCCCTTTAAATAAAGCAAAAAGGTAAAAGTGGCGATCTACTGCTTTTACCTTTTTATCTAACCCCGCTTAAATCCATATATATCTGAAAATATGCTCTGCTATTTTTTGATTACCACGGAATTTTATCCCCCCCCTAAGAGGGTCGAAGCCCCACTGGCGAACACCGTTCGTGTACCAGGACATAGGGGACGCGCAGTCGCATCGTGCATGCAGCAGGTAAATCCGATGAGGCAATTCACTAGCATTCAAGATTAATTAGCGTGCTACGCATCATTTCATACAGCTGGAATAAATTTGCCTCAGCGGTTAATCGAGTAGGAAAGCTATACCCTCGGCATTCCAATCAGTATTCCAGCACAAAATGATTACTGGAAATAGTATTATTAATCAATGGCTTACCCGCCCCGTTCAACTTACCCCGGCCCACCAAACGCTAAACAAATCAGGCACTTCGCGAATCTCGCAAAGTGCCTTTTTTGTACCTGTGCAAAACGCTTCACGCGACAGCCTCGCCGCCCCCCCGCCCCGCACCAGATTGGCGCTCCCCCGCGCCCCAAAACCACACACCCGCCCTACCCCGTCACGCAAGAATCTTCTGACACCCCTCCCCGAAGCCCTCTGACACGGGCCCCAGCAAATAATCTGACCACTTGGCCATGTTTTTGCTTTGAAGCTGTTCAAAACAATCACCACCGAGCAGTCCCATGTCCGAATCCCCCCTGCGCCTGGAGTTGCGTGCCATCACCAAGCGCTACCCCGGCACGCTGGCCAACGACCGCATCGATCTGCGTATCGACGCCGGTGAAATCCATGCCTTGCTTGGCGAGAACGGCGCCGGCAAGAGCACGCTGATGAAGATCATCTACGGCGTTACCGCTCCGGATTCCGGCGAGGTGCTGTGGGAGGGCCAGCCGGTTCAGGTGCGCGACCCGGCACAAGCCCGTGGTCTCGGCATCGGCATGGTGTTCCAGCATTTTTCGCTGTTCGAGACGCTGACCGTGGCGGAGAACATCGCCCTGGCGCTGGGCCGCGAAGCCGGAACGCCGAAGCAACTGGCGCCGCGCATCCGCGAGGTGTCGCAGCGCTACGGCATGGGGCTGGAGCCTGAACGACTGGTGCACAGCCTGTCGATTGGCGAGCGCCAGCGGGTGGAAATCGTTCGTTGCCTGATGCAGGAGATCAAGCTGTTGATCCTCGACGAGCCCACCTCGGTACTGACTCCGCAGGAGGTCGATGAGCTGTTCATCACCCTGCGCGCCCTCGCCGCCGAGGGCTGCAGCATTCTGTTCATCAGCCACAAGCTCGGCGAAGTCCGCGCGCTGTGCCACAGCGCCACGGTGTTGCGCGGCGGCCGGGTATCAGGCGACTGCGTGCCGGCCCGTTGCAGTGACCTGGAACTGGCGCGGCTGATGGTCGGCGACGCGGAGGGGCTGGAGGCCAGTTACGCGAAGACCGCCGGCGGCCTACCGCGCCTGCGGGTGGACGACCTGAGCTGGCGCAACAAGGATCCGTTCGGCACGTCCTTCGAGCACCTGCGCCTGGAAGTGCGCAGCGGCGAGATCGTCGGTATCGCCGGGGTCGCCGGCAATGGCCAGGACGAATTGCTCGCGCTGCTCAGCGGCGAGACGCGGCTGTCCGCCGGTGAGCGCGAACGCGTCACCCTCGACAATCAGCCGATGGCCAACTTGTACCCGGACGCCCGCCGCGCCCTGGGCCTGGCGTTCGTTCCCGCCGAACGCCTCGGTCACGGCGCTGTGCCGGACATGAGCCTGGCCGACAACGCCCTGCTTACCGCCTTCCAGCAGGGACTGGTCAGCCGTGGCCTGATCCGCTCGGGCAAGGTGCTGGCGCTGGCCGAAGAGATCATCCAGCGCTTCGCGGTGAAAACCCCGGACGCCCACACCGCAGCACGCAGCCTGTCCGGCGGCAATCTGCAGAAATTCATCCTCGGTCGCGAGATCCTGCAGAACCCCAAGTTGCTGGTCGCCGCGCACCCGACCTGGGGCGTCGACGTGGGGGCCGCCGCCGCGATCCACCGCGCGCTGATCGCCCTGCGCGACGCCGGGGCGGCGATCCTGGTGATCTCGGAAGACCTCGATGAACTGTTCCAGATCAGCGACCGGATCGGCGCCCTGTGCAGCGGGCGCCTGTCGCCGCTGAAGGCCACCGCCGACACCCATCCCGTGGAGGTCGGCGGCTGGATGGCCGGCCAGTTCGATGCCCCGCAAGACGCTGCCTGACGAGAACCGACCATGCTGTTATCCCTCGAACCCCGTACCCAGCAGTCGCGCGCCATGCTTCTGCTTTCGCCGTTGCTCGCCGGGCTGCTGACCCTGATCAGCGGGGCGATCCTGTTCGCCGCGCTGGGTCATGACCCGCTGCAGACTTTCCACACCCTGCTGATCGAGCCGATCAGCGATTTCTACGGCATCTCCGAACTGCTGCTCAAGGCGCTGCCGATCCTGCTCTGCGCCTTCGGTCTGGCCGTGGCGTATCAGGCGCGCATCTGGAACATCGGCGCTGAAGGCCAGTTGCTGATGGGCGCACTGGCCGGCAGCGCGCTGGCCATCCACCTCATCGATTGGCAAAGCCGCTGGGCGCTGATCTGGGTGATTGCCGCCGGCAGCCTCGCCGGCGCCTTATGGGGCGGGCTCGCGGCCTGGCTGCGCACGCGGTTCAACGCCAACGAAATCCTCACCACCATCATGCTCAACTACATCGCCCTGAACCTGTTGCTGTTCTTCGTTCACGGCCCGCTCAAGGACCCCGACGGTTTCAGCTTCCCGCAGTCGGCGATGTTCGGTGACGCCAGCCGCCTGCCGGCACTGTTCGAAGACGGCCGCGTGCACATCGGCCTGTACTTCGTGCTGTTGGCGCTGGTCGCGGTGTGGGTACTGCTGCACAAGAGCTTCCTCGGCTTCCAGATCAAGGTGCTGGGCCTGGACCAGCGCGCTGCCGGTTTCGTCGGTTTCCGCGAGAAGCGTCTGGTGTGGCTGGCCCTGCTGATCAGCGGCGGCCTGGCGGGTCTGGCCGGGGTCAGCGAAGTCACCGGGCCTATCGGCCAACTGGTGCCGCAGGTGTCGCCCGGCTACGGCTACGCGGCGATTACCGTGGCGTTTCTCGGTCGCCTCAATCCGTTCGGCATCCTCGCTGCGGGCCTGCTGATGGCGCTGCTCTACCTCGGCGGCGAGAACGCGCAGATGACCCTCAACCTGCCGCAATCACTGACCGGGCTGTTCCAGGGAATGATGCTGTTCTACCTGCTCGCCTGCGATGTGCTGATCCTCTACACGCCACGGCTGAAGCTGAATCGCCGTCGCCGCGCCGCGCTCGCTGAAACGGCCAGCGCCTGACGCCCCCACTCACTCTTTCGCTTGGCTGCCGCTGCCTGCGCGCAGCCTGAGGCTTCGACTATGGATCTCGATCTGTTTGGCAACATCCTCTACGCCATGGTGCGCTGCGGCACTCCCCTGCTGCTGGTCGCCCTCGGCGAACTGGTGTGCGAGAAGAGCGGCGTTCTCAACCTCGGCCAGGAAGGCATGATGCTGTTCGGCGCGGTGGTTGGGTTCATCGCCGCCTTCGCCACCGGCAACCTGTGGCTCGGCGTGCTGATGGCCTGCGTGGCCGGCATGCTGCTGTCGTCGCTGTTCGCGCTGGTGGCGCTCGGTTGCCAGGCCAATCAGGTGGCCACTGGCCTGGCGCTGACCATCTTCGGCGTCGGCCTGTCGTCCTTCGTCGGTGCGGCGTGGGTCGGCAAGCCGCTGACCGGCTTCGAGCCGGTGGCCATCCCGCTGCTGTCCGACCTGCCGATCATCGGCCACATGCTGTTCAACCAGGATGTGCTGGTTTACCTGTCCTTCGTCCTGTTCGGACTGATCGCTTGGGTGCTGCTGAAAAGCCGCATCGGCCTGATCCTCCAGGCTGTCGGCGAAAACCCCGACGCCGCCAGCGCCATGGGCCTGCCGGTGCTGCGGGTGCGGACCCTGGCGGTGTTGTTCGGTGGGGCCATGGCCGGTCTGGCCGGTGGTTACCTGTCGCTGGCCTACACACCGATGTGGGCGGAAAACATGACCGCCGGACGCGGCTGGATTGCCTTGGCACTGGTGGTGTTCGCCAGTTGGCGGGTGTTCCGCGTGCTGCTCGGCGCGTACCTGTTCGGCCTGGCCAGCATTCTTCATCTGGTGGCCCAGGGAATCGGCGTGAGCTTCCCGGCCAACCTGCTGGCGATGCTGCCGTATGTGGCGACCATCCTGGTGTTGGTGGTGCTGTCGCGGGATGCGATCAAGACCCGGCTGTATGCGCCGGTTTCCCTTGGGCAGCCGTGGAAGGCGGGGCACTGATGCACCAGCAAAAGGCGACCTGAAAAGCATCACGCACCATCCCAGAACCGATCCGCTACACCCCAACCGCCACACCCCGCAAAAACCCGGTTTTTGCCCGCTTGGTCAGCTTTTTGCAGTAAGGGAAAAGCCCGACACGGCCACTATAAAAGACCTACAGGAGCCAACCCCAGATGCATCAGAAGAAAAGCAAAAACCTGCTGCGCACCCTCGCCGCCGCGATCGGCCTGAGCACCGCGCTGTCCGCCTCCGCCGCTGATCCATTGAAGGTCGGCTTCGTCTACATCGGCCCCATCGGCGACCACGGCTGGACCTATCAGCACGAGCAGGGCCGCCAGGCGCTGATCAAGCAGTTCGGCGACAAGGTCGACACCAGCTTCGTCGAGAACGTGCCGGAAGGCGCCGACGCCGAGCGGGTGATCCGCAACATGGCCAAGGGCGGCTACGACCTGGTGTTCGCCACCTCGTTCGGCTACATGAACCCCACCGCCAAGGTCGCCAAGCAGTTCCCGAAAGTGACCTTCGAACACGCCACCGGCTACAAGCAGGACAAGAACCTCGGCACCTACCTGGCGACGTCCTACGAGGGCCGTTACGTCGGTGGCTTCCTCGCCGCGAAGATGACCAAGAGCAAGAAGATCGGCTACGTCGCCTCCTTCCCGATCCCGGAAGTGCTGCGCGATATCAACGCCATCCAGCTGGCCCTGGACAAGTACAACCCCGGCACCGAAATCAAGGTGGTGTGGGTCAACTCCTGGTTCGATCCGGGCAAGGAAGCCGACGCCGCCAACGCGCTGATCGACCAGGGCGTCGACGTGGTCTTCCAGCACACCGACAGCCCGGCACCGATCCAGACCGCCGAGCGCCGTGGTGTCTATGCCGTGGGCTACGCCTCGGACATGGCGCACTTCGGGCCGAAAGCCGTGCTGACCTCCATCGTCAACAACTGGGGCCCGCACTACATCAAGAGCACCCAGGCGGTCATCGACGGCACCTGGAAATCCCAGGATTACTGGGGCGGCTTGGCTGAAGGCACGGTCGAGCTGCCGATCAGCGACCTGGTCCCGGCTGACGTGAAAAGCGAAGCCGAGCAGATCATCGCCAGCATCAAGGATGGCTCGTTCCACCCGTTCACCGGCCCGATCATGGACCAGAGCGGCGCGGTCAAGATCGCCGAGGGCGCCGTGGCCAGCAACGCCGAACTGGCGGGCATGAACTACTACGTCAAAGGCATCACCGCGCAACTGCCGAAGTAAGTACCGCTGTAAACGCCGGACGGGAGCGCCAGTCGCTCCCGTCCGTTTCATAACCGCGCCGCGCCCATCGCGCGCCGCCTCAAGGCTGTGTCGCCGTCCCTCCTACCGGAGAACCGCGCACAAGATCGGCCCCGCCGATCTTTTCGCTGCATGGGTACGAGAAGACTCGCAGCACCACGGACCCGCCCACCGACACCGGGGTCCGCACTTCTTGGAGCCAACCATGAACACCCTGCCGATCATCGATATCGCCCCGCTGTACCAGGACGACCCCGCCGCCCGCGAGACCGTGGCCCGGCAGATCGACGCCGCCTGTCGCCAATGGGGTTTCTACTACATCAAGGGGCACCCGATCCCGGCCACGCGCATCGCCGAACTGAACGCCGCCGCGGTAGATTTCTTCGCCCGCCCGGCGGAAGAAAAACTGCGTATCGACATCACCCGCAGCGCTCACCACCGTGGCTACGGCGCCATTGCCACCGAGCAACTCGACCCAAGCCGGCCGAGCGATCTCAAGGAAACCTTCGACATGGGGTTCCACCTGAGCGCCGAGCATCCCGACGTGCTCGCGGAAAAGCCGCTGCGCGGCCCGAACCGTCACCCCGACATTCCCGGCTGGGAAGCGCTGTTGCAGCAGCACTACCAGGACATGCACGAACTGTCGCTGACCCTGCTGCGCGCCATGGCCGAGGCACTGGGCATCGAGGAGGACTTCTTCGACCAACGCTTCGCCGACCCGATCAGCGTGTTCCGCATGATCCACTACCCGCCGCGCCAAACCGCCAGCAGCGCCGATCAGCAAGGCGCCGGCGCGCATACCGACTATGGCTGCGTGACCTTGCTCTATCAGGACAATGCCGGTGGTTTGCAGGTGCAGAACCTGGCTGGCGAATGGATCGACGCCCCGCCGATCGAAGGCACCTACGTGGTCAACATTGGCGACATGATGGCGCGCTGGAGCAACGACCGTTACATGTCCACCCCGCACCGGGTAATCAGCCCGCTGGGCGTCGACCGCTACTCGATGCCGTTCTTCGCCGAGCCGCACCCGGACACCGAAATCAGTTGCCTGCCCAACTGCTCGGGCAGCGATAACCCGCCCAAGTACCCGCCGGTATCCTGCAGCGCCTACATGCTCTCGCGCTTCGCCGACACCTACGCCTACCGCCGCGAGGAAACCAAGGCCTGAGCCCCGCGATGGCGCAGCAACGCGCCATCCTGAAGCAACTCCGCCCTGAGCAATAGCGCGCAACCAGGCCATTGCGCGCTGTTGTGACAGCACCATCGCCCCACCCACCGCCAATAACGAAAAAACACCGGAAAAAACCGCAATTCTGTCCGGCAAGACAGGAATTGGCGCCGTTCTTGCTCTCTCATTAAAAGCCTGACCAACACGACAGGTTCAACGCTTGAACAACACAAAAATCAGGAGCTTTCGATGACTCGCACCACCACTTCCCTGCTGCTGGCGAGCGGTCTGCTGGCAACCGGTCAGGCCATGGCCGGCGACCTTCTGCTGTGGCAGGACAACAGCCTCACTTACCTCAACGGCATCGACTTCAAGGTCGATCCGCCCAAGCAGCAGACCGTGACCTTCGAACACGCAAGCGGCTGGAGCTTCGGTGACCTGTTCGTCTTCGTCGACGGCATCAAGTACAACACCGAAGCCACCAACGGTGCGGGCGACGGCCACAGCTTCTACGGCGAGATCAGCCCGCGCCTGTCCCTCGGCAAGATCAGCGGCGCCAACCTGTCGTTCGGCCCGATCAAGGACGTGCTGATCGCCGCGACCTACGAGTTCGGCGAAGACGATGTCGACGCCTATTTGATCGGCCCGGCGGTCGACCTGAACATCCCCGGCTTCGATTACTTCCAGCTCAACACCTACCTGCGCACCCCGGATGGCAAGCGCGACGGCAAGAACGTCTGGCAGATCACCCCGGTGTGGAGCTATACCGTGCCGGTCGGCAACTCCAACGTGGTGATCGACGGCTTCATCGACTGGGTCGTCGACAACGACAAGAGCTACCACGCCAACTTCCACTTCAACCCGCAGATCAAGTACGACCTGGCCAAGGCCATGGGCTGGGGCGAGAAGTTCTACGTAGGCGTGGAGTACGACTACTGGAGCGACAAGTACGGGATCAGCGACAACAGCTACCTGGGCGAGGAAATCCTCGGCGGCACCAACCAGAGCGCTATCAGCTTGTTGGTCAAGGCGCACTTCTGAGCTTCCAGTGAACCGCAGCCTGGGACAGACCAAAAAGGCACCGGTGCAAACCAGTGCCTTTCCGATCAAACAGCCGTAGCGCTCACGCACTCCCGCAGAAACGCATCCAGCTTCGACACGTCTCCTGTGTACGTGCGCGGAGCGCTCATGCTCTCGGCTCGGTGCAGCTCGGTTTCCACCAGATGCTGCAACACCGGGCGAACCGGGCCACACGCGGCCTCTCCGACCTGCCGCTTGAGGCGCAGCAGTTCATTGATCTCCGCGCACTGGACCGGGTCATCGAGGGTTGCTGCCAGCAGCTCTTCAAACACCATCGGCGGCACGCCCCGTCCCTGGTCTATCCAGCGCACCGCCAACAGCGGTCGCAGGACGTAGAAGTACTTCTTGTAGCGCACTTCATCGCCGCGCAGAAACGCGCGGTAGTTGTTCCGCGCCATTGCCAGATAGTGCGCCCGCACCGCCGCCGGCGAATGGAACTCCAGCGCCAGCTCGCGCAAGCGCCTGCTCGCGGCTTCGTCCTGGCGATAGACCAGTGGCGAATCCAGCCACTCCAGCAAGGTCGGATTGGACTTGCGCAGCAAGCGAAGGGCCTTGCGCAGTTCCCAACCACTGAGGTCGAGCTCGTCGGTCAGCGGACGCTCCAGCACATCGCGGGGCTCTTCCACGCGCAGATACCAGTCCGACCGGTGCACGTAGACGAAGCGCACATCGTAATCGCTGTCCGGCGACGCGAAGCCCCAGGCGCGGCTGCCGGACTCGCAGGCATACAACACACGCACCTGCTGCTCGCGCTCGACCCGCCGCAGTTCTTCCAGCACCCGCTCGCGCATCGCGGCGGGCAATGGATGTCGCTCGTCTCTGTTCATTGCAGTGTTCTCCCTACCCCTTCACACACACCACCTGCCGCAGCGTGTGCACCACTTCCACCAGCTCACGCTGGGCATGCATCACCGCGTCGATGTCCTTGTAGGCCATCGGAATCTCGTCGATCACGTCCTTGTCCTTGCGGCATTCGACGTGGGCGGTGGCGCGTTTCTGGTCCTCGACGGTGAACTGCTTCTTCGCCTGGGTCCGGCTCATGGTGCGACCGGCGCCATGACTGCAAGAGCAGAACGCCTCTTCGTTGCCCAGCCCGCGGACGATGAAACTCTTCGCCCCCATCGAGCCGGGAATGATCCCGAGCTGGCCCTTCTGCGCCGACACCGCGCCCTTGCGGGTCACCAGGATTTCTTCGCCGAAGTGCTGCTCTTTCTGCACATAGTTGTGGTGACAGTTCACCGCTTCGAGGTTGGCCTCGAACGGTTTGCGGATCACCTGCCGCGCCGTAGCAATCACCGCCTGCATCATCAGCTCGCGGTTCTGCCGGGCGAAATCCTGGGCCCAACCCACCGCCTCGACGTAATCGTCGTAATGCCGGCTGCCTTCCTCGAAATAGGCCAGGCTGCGATCCGGCAAGTTGGCGATGTGCTGACGCATATCCGCCTGGGCCAGCTCGATGAACAGGTTGCCGATGGCATTGCCGACCCCACGCGAACCGCTGTGCAGCATGAACCAGACTCGATTCACTTCATCCAGGCAGACCTCGATGAAGTGGTTGCCCCCGCCGAGCGTGCCCAGGTGCGCACGGTTGTTGGTCTTCTCCAGCTTCGGGTACTTGTCGGTGATCGCCTTGAAGCGCCCGGCCATCGCCGACCAGGCCTGGTCGGCCGCGTTCGGCACGTGCTCCCAGGCGCCCTGGTCGCGGCGCCCGAAGGTCTTGCCGTGGGGCACGGCCTTCTCGATGGCGCTGCGCAGGCCGAACAGGTTATCCGGCAGGTCCGCCGCCACCAGCGAGGTGCGCGCGGCGATCATGCCGCAGCCGATATCCACGCCCACCGCCGCGGGAATGATCGCGCCCTGGGTGGGAATCACGCTGCCAATGGTCGAGCCCTTGCCCAGGTGCACGTCCGGCATCACCGCCATGTGTTTGAAGATAAACGGCATGCGCGCCGTGTTCAGCAGTTGCTGGCGCGCATCGGGCTCCAGCGGCACGCCTTCGATCCAGGCTTTCACCGGCTTGCCGTTGGCGACTTCCAGCAGTTGATAGGTTGCGTCTTTCATCATCGTGTTCCGTCATTGCCCGCAGGCCTGGCTCAGGCCTGCTTCAGCGTTACCAATCCATTCAATACCTGATCCAGACCGCCGAACACCGAAATCCGGTCGATCCGCTCGGCCACGCGCTCCAGGGTTTCCAGCTCCTTGAGGCGCAGGGCGACGGGGTTGTCTTCCATCACCTTCGCCGTGTTCAACAGCGAGCGGGTCGCCGAGGTTTCTTCGCGGCGGCGGATCACGTTGGCCTGGGCCGACTTTTCCGCCTCCACCACCTGGGCCAGCAGGGTCTTCATCTCGCCAGGCAAGATGATGTCGCGCACGCCCAACCCGGTGACCTCGATCCCGCTGTCCGCCAACCGCGCCGCAAGGTGGGCGTTCACCGCCTCGTCGATCAGTTGCTTGTTCTCCAGCAACTCATCGAGGCTACGGGTTCCCACCGCCGCCCGCAGGCCGAATTGCAGCTCGCGGTACAGGTGTTCCTGCGGCTTGCTCAGTTGCGAGAAAGCCGTCAGTACATCGCCGTAACGCCAGTTGGCGATCAGGTTCAGGCGCAGGCTCACCTTGTCGCGGGTGAGGATTTCCTGGCCGCTGACTTCCAGCGCCTGAATCCGGGTGTCGATCAATTCCACGCTGACCTGACGGTTGTAACGCCAGAAACCGTACTGCCCCGCGGGCAGCAGTTCCAGCACCACGCCGTCGACTTTCAGCACGCCGACCTGATACGCCGGCACCTGCACCATCAACACCGCGTCCAACCCTGCCAGGGTCCGGCCCCGCAGGTTCGACTGGCTCAGCCGCGCCACCAGCGCGGCATCCAGCCGGTAATCCTGGCTGAAATCCTGCCGTTCCAGACGCTGTCCGGCTTGGCCTTTCCAATACAACTGGCGGCTGCCGGGCGGGAGGATTTCCACCAGCCAGTCCTCTTCGTAACGCAGGCCGACCTCGTCGCTGCCGACATCCATGCGGGTGAAGTACTGCTCCACCAGCGCCGGCTCGGACTGACGCAGGTAACCGGCCAGACGGTGCTCGAACAGCGGCGCATTGAGGCTGAACGTCTCCACGCTCAAGCGGTTGTGAAAGTCGAAATGGCGGTGGGTGCCCGGCTCGAGGATGGCGAGAAAGTCGCCTTCCGAGTACAGCAGGCCACGTTCGTTCTTCTTCACGGTAAAGCGCTTGAACATTTTCATAATCTGTTTTCCTTCTCTGATTTCGTCATCCAGGGTGCCGGTGCTCGCCGGCCCGCCGGGTATCGCCGATGAAGCCCGCAAGAGACGCGGCATACGGACATCCGGTCCCTGTGGCCGGACCCTCCAGCCGAAGCCTGTCCTGTCGCGGGCCCGATCAGCGGACCGGGCGGGTCGGCGTTGGCATCGGGTCGGGCGTTGCCGGCCACGTGGGCTGACGACGCTTTTCCCTGCGCCACACCGGCGGTAGTGCAGTGATGAGTAGCTGCCGTAACAGGGCAGTGTTCGAGCGGGAATCGAACCCGCGACAAGCCATCCGGGATGGCCGCTCTAACCGACTGAGCTATCGAACTGCGAGCAGGAGTCGAACCTGCGGCCGATCACCCGAAGGTGACTGCTCTACCAACTGAGCTATCGCATTGACCCCACTTCGATACAGCGGCATGCACGAGGCCGACACCAGGGTGGGCTCGGGCACCGGCGAGGTTGTGAACCTCGGCCCGTGGGCTGCATCAGCGATGGTCGAGAAGGATATTGCGAGCGGCGTGCCAGCTTTATTTTTCGCACGCTAAATAAATATTAAGTTATTGATTTACATAGAATTTAAATAAAGACATCACACAGAAAGGCCGAAACCAGCGTAGTAAGCACTAATGTTTTCTTATATTTTGCTATCGCTATTTATCTTTATGGATAACTCATGAAAGCGAAGAAAACAGTCGCCATCGGATTCCTCGGCTCCACCCTCGACCGTGTCGGCAAGGGCGCCGCGCGCTGGGGGAAATGGCGGCCGACCGTGGGGCTGTGCCAGCAGGCGGAACTGCAAGTCGACCGCCTGGAACTGATCCACGGCATGGACGCCCGCGACACCGGGCTGGCCGAACGCATTGCCGCCGACGTGCGGGAAGTGTCGCCGCAGACCGAAGTCCGCCTGCAACCGATGCGGCTGCGCGACCCGTGGGATTTCGAAGAGGTGTATGGCGCGCTGCATGATTTCGTCAGCGCCTACCCCGTGGACACCGAGCACGAAGACTACGTCGTGCACATCACCACCGGCACCCATGTGGCGCAGATCTGCTGGTTCCTGCTGACCGAAGCGCGTTACCTGCCGGGCCGCCTGGTGCAGACCTCCCCCGCGCGGCGCCGGGAAGAAGAGCAGAAGCCCGAAGGCCGGGTGGCGATCATCGACCTCGACCTGTCGCGCTACGACCGCATCGCCTCGCGTTTTCGGCGCGAGCACGAAGAAAGCCTGCTGTTTCTCAAGTCCGGCATCGCCACGCGCAACGCCGCGTTCAACCGCTCCATCGAGCAGATCGAGCGGGTCGCCGGACGCTCCCGCGCGCCCATGCTGCTGATCGGCCCGACCGGCGCGGGCAAATCATTCCTGGCCCGGCGCATCTACGAACTCAAGCGGGCGCGGCATCAGTTCCAGGGCCGCTTTGTCGAGGTCAACTGCGCCACCCTGCGCGGCGATGGCGCGATGTCGGCGCTGTTCGGCCATATCAAAGGCGCCTTCACCGGCGCGCAAAACGCCCGCGAAGGGCTGCTGCGCGCGGCGGATGGCGGCATGTTGTTCCTCGACGAAATCGGCGAACTGGGCGCGGACGAACAAGCCATGCTGCTCAAGGCCATCGAGGAAAAACGCTTCTTCCCGCTGGGTTCGGACCGCGAAGTCAGCAGCGACTTCCAGTTGATCGCCGGCACCCACCGCGACCTGCGCGAACGGGTCGCCGAAGGCCTGTTCCGCGAAGACCTGTACGCCCGCATCAACCTGTGGACGTTCGAACTGCCGGGGCTGGCTGGCCGGCGCGAAGACATCGAACCGAACATCGACTTCGAACTGCAACGGCATGCCCAGGAACAAGGCCGACTGGTGCGCTTCAACCTCGAAGCGCGGCGTCACTACCTGGCATTCGCCCATTCGCCGGAAGCGCGCTGGGCCGGCAACTTCCGCGAACTGTCCGCGTCCATCACGCGCATGGCGACCCTGGCTGACAGCGGCCGAATCGACCAAACGCTGGTCGATGAAGAAATCGACCGTCTGCGCCATGCCTGGGGCTGCGCTCCCGGCCGCGAGCCGTTGCGGGACTTGCTGGGGGATGATCTGGACAACCTTGACCTGTTCGATCGGGTGCAACTACAGGCGGTGATCGAGGTGTGCCAACAGGCCCGCAGCCTTTCCGAGGCCGGACGTCAGTTGTTCGCCGTCTCACGACAGGCAAAACAGACGCCCAATGATGCGGACCGGTTGCGCAAGTATCTGGGGCGGTTCGGGTTGGTGTGGGATCAGGGGGTGAGGCTGGAGCAGCCATAAGGGGGTTGCCGCTTCAAATGCTATCGGTTGGCGCGATGTTCAATGCGTAAAACTCATGAGGAGCTCGACCACATAGGCATCGCGGAATACGTCCATTACGCCGGAGGACGAAGGCGCTTTTTCTGTCTGAAACCTCCCTTTCACACCGGCAACGGCCGATCCCGAATCACCTGCTTCATCACCAGCGTCGAGCTCAGCCGCTGCACATTGGGCAGCCGCGCCAGGTGCTCGTCGTAGAGCTGCTGGAAAGCCGGCAGGTCGCGAGTGACGATGCGCAGCAGGTAATCCGGGTCGCCGAACAGGCGCTGCGCTTCGAGGATTTGCGGGATCTCCGGCAGGGCGGCTTCGAAATCCTGAACCGCCTGCTGGTGGCCCTCGCGCAAAGTGACGAAGACGATCGCGGCGAAACTCAAACCCAGCTCGGTGGGCGACAGGTACGCGCGGTAGCCCTGGATAACCCCGGACTCTTCCAGTGCCCGCACCCGGCGGTGGCATGGCGACAAGCTCAAGCCGACGCGGTCGGCCAGTTCGGTAAGCGATTGCCGACCATCACGTTGCAGTTCGGCAAGAATATTTCGGTCAATGCGGTCCATCTGGAAGGTTCTTCCACTCAATAGGCGGACCGTCAGGATATACGAAAGATAATCCTCACCAAGCTTCCTTATTCTTCTGGTAACCCGGCGAGGCTCACGGCTCGCCCTTCATATCACAGGAAAAAGCTGGAGCCTCAAATGACTGTCAGTGTGCTGGCCGCGTTCTGGGCGGTGTCGTTGTTGTTCGTGATTACCCCCGGCGTGGACTGGGCCTACGCCATCTCCGCAGGGATTCGCGGGCGCTGGGTGGTGCCGGCGGTGGCGGGTCTGCTCTCCGGGCATCTGCTGGCGACAGTGATCGTCGCGGCGGGGGCCGGTGCCTTGTTGGCGAGCAATCCGCTGGCGCTGTCGGTGATGACCATCGCCGGCGCGCTGTATCTGCTGTGGATGGGCATCAACATGCTGTGGAAACCGTCGACGCCACAGGCCGGCGAGCAGAAGGCGGACTCCTGGTCGAGCTGGGCGATCAAGGGCTTTTGCGTCAGCGGGCTGAATCCCAAGGTGTTCCTGCTGTTCCTGGCGTTGCTGCCGCAGTTCACCGATCCCCTGTCCAACTGGCCGCTGCCCGTGCAGATCATCGCCCTCGGCCTGCTGCACGCCGTGAGTTGCGCAATCATTTACCTGATGGTGGGTTTCGGCGCGCGCAGCGTTCTGCAAACCCGGCCTTCAGCGGCGCGGAACGTCAGCCGGCTGTCCGGCGCGGCGATGATCGCCATCGCCGTGGTGCTGTTGTCGGAACGGTTGATGGCCTGACGCGGTTGTATTGAGGGCACTCAGCCTTCCCTGGACAGCGGCACGTCGGGTCGGGATTTGGGGCCGTTGACGCCCCAGACCAACAGCCCGATGACCGGCACGAACACCACGAAGAGGACCCACATCATCTTGCTTTCGGCCCGCACGGTGCTGCCGATGATGCGCTTGATGGCCCAGATTTCCAGCAGCGCCAGCAGCACCGCCAGGGTGATCCACAAGTAGCCGTGTTCCATAAGACGTCTCCCGTTTGGCTGTTCACGTTAGGCGTGCCAGACGCGTCGGGGTTCATTTGGATTGTTGCCGGCGCGGGCTGCACAGCGGTGCGACAAGATGTTCAAATGCCATCTCCCTGTCGCACGGAACCTGCCGATGCCACACCCCGCCGTGATTTTCGATGCCTTTGGCACCCTGCTGCATATCCGTCGCCCCCTGCATCCGTACCGCCGCCTGTTGAAGCTGGGCCAGGCGCAAGGCCGCAAGCCACAAGCGGATGACACACGCTGGCTGATGCAGACTCCGTTCTCCCTGGAAGAAGCCGCCAACGCCCTCGGGATCGACGTCAGCCGTGAACAGCTGAGCGCGCTGCAGCAGTTGCTGAGCGATGAGCTGGCCAGCATCGAGGCCTACGCCGATGGCGTGCAGGCTGTCGCGCTGCTGCAGGATCAGGGCATTCGCGTGGCGGTCTGCTCGAACCTCGCCAGCCCTTACTGCGAAGCGGTCCGGCGCCTGTATCCGACGCTGGATGCCTACGCGTTCAGTTGCGAACTGGGGATGATGAAACCGGACGAGGCGATCTACCAGGCCACCTGCGAGCGGCTGGCATCGTCCGGTGAAACCAACTGGATGGTGGGCGATTCCCAGCGTTGCGATCGGGACGGCCCGCGGGCCTTCGGGCTACGCGGATTCTTCCTGGACCGTCACCACGGCAAGGGTGACTACCGCGAGCTGACCGCTTTCGCCCAGGACGTATTGCACGCCCTCGAGCAGGACGCCCGGTAACAGGCATGTCGGCCTGCGCCCGGGCCGGCTGCCTTCAGAAATTCAGGCAAATCTTGCCGAAGTGCTGGTTGCTCTCCTGATAACGGAACGCCTCGACGATCTGCTCCAGCTCGAACGCCTTGTCGATCACCGGACGCAGGCCGTTGGCGTCGATGGCGCGGATCATCGCCTGCTGCTGCGCACGACTGCCCACCAGCACGCCCTGCAGGCGGATCTGCCGCACCAGCGCCTGGACCAGCGGCAACTGCCCCGCCACCCCGGTGAGGATGCCGATCAGCGAGATATGCCCGCCGATGCGTACGGCGGTCATCGATTGTTCCAGAGTCGCCGGGCCGCCTACTTCGATCACATGATCGACGCCGCGGTTGTCAGTCAGCGCCCGCACCTTCTCGCCCCAGTTCGGGGTGCTGCGGTAGTTGATGACCGCGTCGGCACCAAGGGCCTTGAGCCGCTCCAGCTTTTCGTCGCTGGACGAGGTGGCGATCACCGTGGCGCCGGCCAGCTTGGCGAACTGCAGGGCGAAGATCGACACCCCGCCCGTGCCTTGCACCAACACCGTGTCGCCGGGTTTGAGGGAATCATCGGCCATCAGCGCGCGCCAGGCGGTCAGGCCGGCGGTGGTCAGGGTCGAGGCCTCGGCGTGGCTGAAGCCTTTGGGCGCGCGGGTGAACGAGGTCGCCCGTGCCGTCACCACTTCCCGCGCATAGCCGTCGATACCATCGCCCGGCACCGTGGCGAAACCTTCCACCAGCGGTTCGCCATCCAGCCAGTCGGGGAAAAAGGTGCTGACCACCGAATCGCCCACGGCGAACTCGCTGACACCCGCGCCCACCGCGATCACCTCGCCGGCGCCGTCAGCCATGGGGATGCGTGGCGCGGTCGGACCCCACACGCCGCTGACCACTGCGAAGTCGTGGTAGTTGAGGGAGTTGGCGTGCAGGCGCACGGTGATCTCGCCCGCTGCCGGGGCGGCGGCGTCGCTGTTGCCGACGCCGACCTTGTCGTAACCGCCGCCGGGTTGAACGTAAATGGCCTTGCTCATGAGTTCTCCTGAATCCAGCCGATGCGAAGGGACAGTCAAGCAGTCTTGGCCCGAGTCCGACCGGGGTCAAGCGCGCCCGCTTGCAGAATCGACCAACAGACCACAATATTGCGACTAATTATCAATTACCTCTCGCCTTCGCCATGTCCACTTCCGAACACGCCGCCCTGCATGCCCTCTACAGCGAACACAATGGCTGGTTGAAAAACTGGCTCCGCGCCCGCCTGGGCAATGCCAGCGATGCCGCCGACCTGGCGCAGGACACCTTCATCCGCGTGCTCAACGCACGCAACGCCCAGACTATCCGCGAGCCGCGCAGTTATCTCGGCTCCATCGCCCACGCCCTGATGATCGACAAATTTCGCCGACGCGCCGTCGAACAGGCGTACCTCGCCGAACTGGCGGCGCGCCCGGAACGGGTGGTCGAATCGCCGGAGACTCGCGTGCTGATCCTCGAAACCCTGGTGGCGGTGGATACCCTGCTGGACGGCCTCGGCGAGCGCACCCGGCGGATTTTCCTCGCGGTGCAGCTCGAAGGCCTGAGCTACAGCGCCGCCGCCGAGCGCGTCGGGGTGTCGCTGAACACCGTGAAGAAACACCTGGCCCGCGCCATGACCCACTGCCTGCTGCTCACGGACGACTGACATGGCCCTGCCACTGGAACTGCACACCCTCGAAGCCGCCGCCAACTGGTACGTGCGGCTCAACGCCGGGACGCCCAACGACGCCTTGCTCAGGTCCTGGCAGGACTGGCTGGGACAGAACCCGGCCAACGCCCGGGCCTGGGCGCGGGTGGAAAAGGTCCAGGCGCAGATGGGCCGGCTGCCGGTAGAAGTCGCGCTGCCGACCCTCGCCGGGGTCCGCGCCCGCCGCCGTGCGGTGCTCAAGACCCTCGCGCTGCTGTTGGCCACCGGTGCCAGCGGCTGGATCGTGCACGACAGCGCTCCCGCCCAGGCCCTGTTTGCCGGCGTGCGCACCGGCAAGGGCGAGCGGCGGCGGATCGAACTGGCCGACGGCAGCCAGTTGCAGGTCAACACCGACAGCGCGCTGGACATCGACTACGACGACCAGCAACGCCTGCTGCGCCTGCACAGCGGCGAAATCAGCGTGCAGACCGCCAGCGACCCACGCGGCCGGCCGTTCATCGTGCAGACCCGCGAAGGCCGAGTCCGCGCCCTCGGCACCCGCTTCTGCGTGCGCAGCGATGACGGCGTCAGCCGGGTCAGCGTGCAGCAGCACGCGGTGGAAATCCGCACGCACGGGCAACCGCAACAAAGCCTGCGCCTGGACGCCGGACAGAGCGTGCGCTTCGAACGCCAGCACATCGCCCCGGTCAACGCCGCCGCGCCGGGGGCCGACGCCTGGACCCAGGGCATGCTCACGGTGATCGAGTGGCGCCTGGCCGACTTCGTCGCCGAATTGCGCCGCTACCGCTCCGGGGTCGTGCGTTGCGCCGAGACGGTGGCGAACCTGCGCCTGTCCGGCGCCTTCCGCGTCGATGACACCGACACCCTGTTGGAAAACCTCGGTGCTTCGCTGCCGGTCAAGGTGCGTTACCTGACCCGCTACTGGGTCAGCATCGAAGCCGCCTGAAAAATAAATTCGCTGCGGGGGTGGCCATTTTTCGTCGGCAGCACGGCTACGGAATAACGCGGCGTTCAGAGGCGATGCCCGGCCCATCGCGAGCGTGCTCGCGAAGGGCCCATTGCCCAAACAACCGCCCTCCACCCCGCCACCCCGAAAGGAACACCGCATGCCCCCGTTCTTCCCGCGAGCGTCCATCCCCCTGGTTCGTGCTGTCCGCCTGGCGCTGTTCGGCCTGCCCATGGTTTCCCTGCCGCTGCTCAGCGTCGCGCCCGGCCAGGCCATGGCACAAAGCGCCAGCCAGCAGTTCCAGATCGCCGCGGGTCCGCTGGGCACCAGCCTGAGTTTGTTCGCCACCCGCGCCGGGATCACCCTGACCTTCGATGCCCGCCAGACCCAAGGCCGGCAGTCCGCCGGACTGCAAGGCAACTTCAGCGTCGAAGACGGCCTGGCGCGCTTGCTGGCCGGCAGCGGCCTGCGCGCCCAGCGCCAGAGCAACGGCGGCTATGTGCTGATCCCGGCCGGCGACGGCAGCGCAGTGGAACTGGGCGCCACCAGCATCGACGGCCAGTGGCTTGGCGAAACCACCGAACACTCCGGCAGCTACACCACCGGCGTCAGCCGCACCGCCACCAAGCTGCCGCTGTCGATCCGCGAAACGCCGCAATCGGTGACCGTGGTCACCCGCCAGCAAATGGACGACCAGGGCGCCAAGAGCATCGCCGACGTACTGCGCAACACCCCCGGCGTCGCGGGCCAGGTCTACGACAGCGACCGCACCGAGTTCTCCAGCCGTGGCATGGTCATCACCAACTACCAGTACGACGGGGTGAACACCGTTTACGACGGTGTCTACAACGAGGGCGTGACCCAGGTCGACATGGCCACCTACGACCGCGTCGAAGTGCTCAAGGGCGCCACCGGCCTGATGACCGGCTCGGGTGATCCGTCGGCCACCGTCAACCTGATCCGCAAAAAGCCCACCGCGCAATTCCAGGCCTCGCTGACCGGCAGCGCCGGCTCGTGGGACAACTACCGCGGCGAAGGCGATATCTCCGGCCCGCTGAACGACTCGGGCAGCCTGCGTGGCCGCTTCGTCGGCGCCAAACAAGACCGCAAGGGCTACCAGGATCACTACCAGCAGGAAAAAGAAGTCTGGTACGGCATTCTCGAAGCCGACCTCAGCCCCGACACCCTGCTGACCGTCGGCATCGACCAACAGACCACCACGCCTCGCGGCACCTCCTGGACCGGCAACCCGGTGTACTTCTCTGACGGCGGGCGCACCGATTTCTCACGTTCGTTCAACCCTGGCGCCGACTGGAGCCGCCGCGACTTCCAGAGCCGCACCTACTTCGCCAGCCTGGAACAGGCACTGGCCAACGACTGGACCCTCAAGCTCAGCCTCAACCAGATGCAGTCCGACCACGACACCCGCCTGGCCTCGGCCAGCGGCGGCAACCCGGACCGCGCCACGGGCGACGGCATGTTCTTCTACTGGGGTCGCTGGGAAGGCCATCGTGTGCAGAACAGCGCCGACCTGAGCCTGTCCGGGCCGTTCAGCCTGTTTGGCCGCGAGCATGAGCTGGTGGTCGGCTTCAACAACTCCACCTCGCGCCAGACCGGTGCCACCTACGACACCAGCCTGTTCGCCATGGTCCCCGGGAGCATCTACGACTGGCAGGGCGATATCGACCGTCCGGTATTCCCGAAGAACGGCAAGTACGAGCAGAACAAACGGCAGAACGGCGCCTACATCGCCACCCGCCTGAAGCCGGCGGACGCCCTGTCGGTGATCCTCGGCACCCGGGTCAGCAACTTCAAGTACGACGATGACTACAACTACGACGGCCTCAACCCGATGTTCCAGGACAGCCAGGCCAGCTATGAGCAGCATGGCGTGGTCACGCCCTACGCCGGGGTGGTCTACGACCTCGATGACACCTGGTCGGTGTACGCCAGCTATACCTCGATCTACCAGCCGCAGACCAACAAGGACATCAACGGCGCAACCCTCGATCCGGTGGAAGGCGACAGCTACGAGACCGGTCTCAAGGCAGCGTTCCTCGGCGGCAAACTGAACGCCAGCCTGGCGCTGTTCCGCATCGAGCAGGACAACGTCGCCGAGTCGATCGGCACCAACCCGGTGACCAACGAAGGGATCTACAAAGCCACCGACGGCGCCACCACCAAAGGCCTGGAACTGGAAGTGGCCGGCGAGCCGCTGGACGGCTGGAATATCAGCGCCGGCTACACCTACGCCCGCACCCGCGACGCCGACGAGCAGCGCATCTTCGGTTTCCCGATGAGCACCAGCAAGCCCGAGCACCTGATCCGCCTGTTCACCACCTACCGCCTGCCCGGCGCGCTGGAGAAGGTCACCGTGGGTGGCGGCGTGAACTGGCAGAGCGCGTTCTACGGCAACATCTGGAACCCGGTGCTCAGCGACTACAGCCGCATCAAACAGGGCGGCTACACCCTGGTGGACCTGATGAGCCGCTACCAGTACGACGAACACCTGAGCTTCACGCTCAATGCCAACAACGTGTTCGACAAGCGCTACCTGAGCGGGCTGGGGAACTTCGACACCACTTATTACGGCGAGCCGCGCAATGTGATGGTGACGACGCGCTGGGAGTTCTGAAGATCCAAGGGCCGCTTAGCGGCCCCCGCCTTCAGCCCACCAACAAATGCTGCAACGCCCGGCAATCCGCTGCATGCCAGTCCGCCAGTTCCGGCCAGGGATTGTCCGGCAAGTTCACCAGCACTGTGCGGGTCCCGGCGGCGCGGCCGCAGTCGAGGTCGAAGCGGTAGTCACCGACCATCACCATCCTGGCCGGCGCCACCTCCCAGGCCTCGGCCAGTTTCAACAGCCCGCCCGGGTGCGGTTTCGGCGGCGCTTCATCGCGGCCCAACACGCTGTCCACCGGGAAGCAGTCGGCCAGGCCGATGGCGTCCAGGGTCACATGCGCCAGTTCCCGCGCATTGCGGGTCAGGATGCCGAGTTGACACCCCCGCTCCGCCAGCTCACGCACCAGTTCCACCGCGCCCACCGCCGGTTTCGAGGCGATCGCCAGGTCCCGCTCGTGCTCCAGCAACCACGCATGCTTGGCCTGGGCTTCCTGCGCCGGCAACGCGGCGAGGTGGGTGAGGATGTCGTCTTCGGCGGGAATGCCGAGGGCTTCGCGAATCGCCGCGAAATCATGCACGGCCACCGTCAGGGTGCCGTCCATGTCGAACACCCAGTGACGAATCTCGGCGAGGCTCATGTCCAGTCCTTGCGGTGGCGAATCAGCCCTTCCTGGCACGACGAGGCCACCAACTGCCCCGCGCGGTTGAAGATGCTGCCGCGGGCGAAACCACGGGCATTGCCGGCCCACGGGCTGTCCATCGCATACAGCAGCCACTCGTCAGTGCGCAGGTTGCCGTGGAACCACAGCGCGTGATCGAGGCTGGCGATCTGCATGTCCTTGTGCCAGACCGATTTGCCGTGGGGCATCAGCGAGGTGGTCAACAGGCCGAAGTCCGAGGCGTAGGCCAGCATGTACTTGTGCAGGGCCTGGGAGTCAGGAAGGGTGCCGTCGGCGCGGAACCAGGCGTACTTCACCGGATCGCCGGGCTTGGGATTGAAGGGGTCTTTCTCGGTGACCGGGCGCACCTCGATGGGTTTGGCGCACAGCAGCTTGTCGCGAATGTGCTCCGGCAGGTGCTCGGCCATGGACTGGGCCAGCTCCACTTCCGATGGCAGGTTCTCCGGGCCAACCACCTCGGGCATCTGCCCCTGGTGCGAGAAGCCTTCTTCGTCGTACTGGAACGACGCGCTGCAAGTGAAGATCGGGTTGCCCTTCTGGATCGCCGTCACGCGCCGGGTGCTGAAGCTGCCGCCGTCACGCACGCGGTCCACCGAGTAGACCACCGGCATGGTCGCGTCGCCCGGACGCAGGAAGTAACCGTGCAGGGAGTGCACGTGGCGCGCTTCTTCGACCGTCTGGCTGGCGGCAGACAGCGACTGGCCGAGCACCTGGCCACCGTAGAGCTGGCGGAAGCCAAGGTCCTGGCTACGGCCGCGGAAGAGGTTTTCCTCGATCGCTTCCAGACTCAACAGATCGACCAGATCGTCCAACACGTGGCTCATTCGAGATTCTCCAAAGCAGGGCGCAAGGCGGCAAATGATACAGGATCTGTCATTACTGGCCTGTATGTTCGCTGATTCAGCCGCGCAAGGTGGACTGCCACTGGGCGCGGTTGATGCGGTACAGCACATGGGGACGCAGCGGATGGCCAGCTTCGAGTTTCGGGTGGTCGAAGTCGCCGGCGGGGTCGGCCTGCATGCCAATGGCCTGCATCACCTTCTGCGACGCCAGGTTGTCGCGGCTGGTGAACGACACCACTTCTTTCAGGCCGATCTGCGCAAAGGCGCAGCGCAGGGATGTCCAGGCCGCCTCGCTGGCAAAACCCAGGCCCCAGTGACGTCGGGCGAGGCGCCAGCCGATTTCCACCGCCGGGGTGAAGTCGGCGTCGAAGCTGACCTTGGCCAGGCCAGTCATGCCGATAAAGGCGCCGGTATCCTTGCGCTCCAGCGCCCAAAGGCCAAAGCCGTATTCGGCGAAATGCCCACGCACACGGCCGATCAGCGCGGCGCTTTCCAGCCGGGTCAGCGGCGCGGGGAAATAACGCATCACCTGCGGATCGGCGCACAGGGCGGCGAACTCCTTCAAGTCGTCGTCCTGCCACTGACGCAGCAGCAAGCGCGCACTTTCCAGTTCGAGTATTGGCGTCATCACGGCTCCCAAATCACGGCCTCGCAGTCTACAGCGTAGGCAGCCAATGCTGGCCCTGCATGGCCATCATCGCCCGGCGCTGGCGCACCTCGCCGGGCAACTGGCAAGATCGGCCGATCTCCACCAGCGGACCGACCATGCGCCTGCCTCTTGTCTATCACGACGACTACAGCCCGGAATTTCCTGCCGAACATCGCTTTCCCATGGACAAGTTCCGCCTGCTGCACGACCACCTGATCGACAGCGGACTGACCACCGACGCGGCGCTGTTGCGCCCGGAAATCTGCCCCAACGACATCCTCGCCCTGGCCCACGACCGCGGCTACATCGAGCGCTACCTGAGCGGCGAACTGTCCCGCGAGGACCAGCGTCGCCTCGGCCTGCCCTGGAGCGAAGCCCTGGCGCGGCGCACCGTGCGCGCGGTGGGCGGTTCGCTGCTGGCGGCGGAACTGGCGCTGCAACACGGCATCGCCTGCCACCTGGCCGGCGGCACCCACCACGCCCATTACGATCACCCGGCCGGCTTCTGCAATTATGCCGCCCAAAACTGTAAACATAGGCAGCATCTAATTGAAAACATTTGATTTTTTACGCAACCCGGCGTACCGGAACGTTACAAATACTGCCTTTTTCCCCAAACGTTAACAAAAAAGTCCGCAAAATTGAGCTGATCCTTCAGAGCGATCCGAGCGCTTGAACTCACCATTCATCAGTTCAATTTCAACTGGGATGCAATCACTTGCCGCATGAAGGCAGTTAGCCATAATCTCCATCGGTGGCCGATGCCACTTATAAAAACCAAGCATGGAGTAGCCTGATGAAAGTCATTTCCCTCGTAATCGCAACAGTCCTTTCACTCTCCTCGGTATCTGTCTTCGCACACAGCGGCGGCACTGACTCCAAGGGTTGCCATACCAATCACAAAACAGGCGAACGCCACTGCCACTAAGGCAGTCGGCAGGTCCCTAAACACTGGCGTTCTTGACCCTGAGGATGCCAGTTGTAGAAGCAGCGCCCTATAGCAAGTTGCGGATACCCAGCAGCGCCACCAAGTGGCCCGGGTAGAACCAATAGCTCCACTGTGTGACGGGCGGTACCTTAAATGGCAACCGCACCCAGAACAGCGCCAAACCGAACAAAGGCGCCAAAGCCGCGGTCGACAGCGCGAGGATGGCGAATGGCTCAAGCTGCGCCGCCTGTTCGAGTAGGCCAGTTCGAGAGTTGACAGCAACACAGAGCGCGACGGGCAATAACGCGAACAGTTCGGGACGCTTAACGGCGAGCACCAGAGCCGCTGGCACGAACACCCCGTAGAAGCCGTACATCAACGGCTCGTTCAGTAGATAGCCCGTCAGAATTGCACCTCCAGCCAGTACCAGGCTTTCGAGCGTCCGGTGCTGCACTCCCCATGCGACCAGAAGACCCAGCGCCAACGTGACCAGGACGTTGAACGTGCCCGAACTACTGACCAGCCGGTAAGGGACCTCAGAGAGCGCAGCGAACAGCACCAAGAAGGCGAGATACCGACCATTGCTCCGAGTGAATAATTCGCCTGGCTGATTACGCGAGACGTTGATCGCTACTGCCAAACAGAACAGAGGGAAGGACAGTCGGCCGAGCACGAACAGGTCACTGGTAGGCGGCCAGGCTAACCGCATGTGGTCGAGCACCATCGTGATCAAGGCAATCCACTTGATCAGATCCTGGCCAGTGTGCCGCTCTGCCGCAGAGCTGATCGGGGCTGAAGTCACTGTATGCTCCCAAGCACCAGGGCTGTCAGCAGCAGGTATCGTCCACCCTTGGCCAGGGTGACCAGCAGCGTGAAACGCCAGAGGGGCTCGCGCATGACACCGGCCACCAAAGTAATCGGATCACCGATGATAGGTACCCAGCTCAATAGCAGCGACCAGTATCCGTAGCGTTGGTACAGAGATTGTGCCTTCTCCAGCTTGGCCTCACTGACCGGGAACCAGCGCTTGTGCTTGAAGTGCTCGACACCTCGGCCCAAAAACCAGTTCACACCGGCACCCAGCACATTGCCGGCGGTAGCCACCGCGACAAGCGCCACGGACAGGTAGTGTTCAGACAAAAGCATCGCGACCAGTGCGGCTTCGGACTGCATTGGCAGCAACGTGGCCGCAGCGAACGCCGCCAGAAACAGCCCAAGGTAGCTGGTGAGTTCGAACACAGCCCTACAGGTACTTGGTGATTTGCTTGAATTCGTCCAGGGCCGATCGATCGCCCTTGCTCAAGGCAGTAACCGAGTCTTCCAGACAGTGGTCGATATGGTCCTGGATGAGTGTGCGCTTGGCCTGGCAGACGGCCTTTTCAACCGCATGCAGTTGCTGGGCAATGTCTACACACTCGCGCCCGCCCTCGATCATGGCAATGATGCTGCGCAGATGGCCGTCAGCACGCTTCAGGCGCTTGATGATCGCCTCATGGCTCTGGTGAGTATGGGCATGGCCCTGTTCGTCATCGTGCTGGTGATCATGAGAGTGATCGGACATATCTTGAGTCTCTGTCGGCGATACATTACGCTGGCGATGCTATCCCCCCCAGGGGGTTAGGTCAAACGTGCAGCGTTGCTGTTGAATCAGCGTTATAGGCGCATCTGGATGTCTCGTCATTTTCTGTCATCAGCCATGATCGTGGCTTTGGCTATGGCCTTTCTGCTGGCCTGGACGGGGCATGCCTATTCGCTTTCGGTTCCGACAGAAGCCACAGCGCAGAACGCCGAGAGCCAAGCTCATGGGCATGACCACGGCAGCTCATCATGGAGCTGCACGCACTGCACTGACCACTACCACGGTCCGCTCACGCCCGACCACCAGCACGAGACGCCTCAGCTTTCTTCTGCCGCGCAACTGCCGGCTATCTTCGGCCCGCCCACGCCATTGGCCTGGTCAGGCGACTCGGTACCACACCCACCTATCTTCCGAATCGAACGCCCACCTCGTCCTGCTTTTGCTTCCTGACCCTGGCCGCTTCGCGGCTCTCGATCACTGCAAAAAGGATTGATCCATGCGTTTACACCCGATACCGGGTGGGGGCTTGCTCGCTGTGCGCGCACGCCATCCCATCTTCCTCTTGTTCCTGTTCGTCGCATCATTGCTCATCGGCATGCCGGAGGCATTGGCACACGCCGTAGCGGAAGGCGACAAGGGATTCATCCAGGAAAGCTCGGGGGTCATGCTGATCCCGTTCATCTACATGGGCGCCAAGCACATGATGACGGGCTATGACCACCTGCTGTTCCTGTTCGGCGTCATCTTCTTCCTCTACCGCCTCAAGGACGTTGGTCTCTACGTCACGCTGTTCGCCGTTGGGCATTCGGTCACGCTGCTGTTCGGCGTGCTCACGGAGATCAGCATCAGCCCCTACATCATCGACGCGATCATCGGTTTCTCGGTGGTCTACAAGGCGATGGATAACTTGGGGGCCTTCAAGCGCTGGTTCGGTTACCAGCCGAACACCAAAGCCGCGACACTCGCCTTCGGCCTACTGCATGGCTTTGGTCTGGCAACAAAGATCCAGGAGTACGAAATCTCGCCCGACGGCCTGATCCCCAACCTCATTGCTTTCAATGTCGGAGTGGAGATCGGTCAGTTGCTCGCGCTGAGCGCCATCCTGATCGTGATGGGCTTCTGGAGAAGAACCGGTGGTTTCTGGCGTCACGCCTACACCGCCAACGTTGCCATGATGAGCGCCGGTTTCCTGCTGATGGGTTATCAGCTGACTGGCCTGATTGCTACTGCTTGAGGATCCTGAAAAATGTTCAACTCTCCACTTCCTTCGGCGAACGAATTGCCGAGCAGCCGTCAGCTCGTCCGATCGACCGCCATCGCCTTCGCGGTCGCAATGGGGCTTTTGGTCACCGTGGTTATGCCGTCGGAGTATGCCATCGACCCAACGGGTCTGGGCCGAGCCATGGGGCTCACCCAGATGGGCGAGATCAAGATATCCCTCGCCCAAGAGGCCTTGGCCGACGAGGCCACTACGAAAGCAACTGTACCTGCGCCGGCAATTCCTGCCCCGGCACCTTCGGTAGCTCCCGCTCCGATTCCACCGGTTGCCGCTGTTGAACCTTCCAGGCAGGCCGAACAACCGTCAGCGAAAAAGGATGAGGTCAGCCTGACCCTTAAACCCGGCGAAGGGCGCGAGATCAAGCTCGAAATGCGTAAGGGAGCAGCCGTGGCCTATGAGTGGAGTGCTTCTGGGCCGGTAAACCACGACACCCACGGTGAAACCTACAACGCCGCCCAAGGCGACTTCCACAGCTACAGCAAGGGTCGCCAAGTGAAGGGTGACAAGGGTGAATTGATCGCCTTGTTCGACGGAACCCATGGCTGGTTCTGGCGTAACCGCACTTCCGGCAACGTCACTATCGTGCTGAACACGACTGGCGACTACCTCAACCTCAAGAAATGAAAACAGGTCGGGGCTCGCGTGGTGCGAGCCTCGATCCCTTTCACGACACCTCTGTGGAGTCTACGACATGACTACCAAACTGCTGCGTTCACTCGCTTTCATCGGACTGCTTAGCCTGCTCGTCGCTTGTGGCGATACTGAGCCTGAGGTTTCGAGCGATAGCGCAGGCCATGGGCACGCGCACGACTGATGACTCAGTCAGAGCCAGGGACGGCTCACCGCCGGGGCCATTTACGGTGGTGCTCATCGATGACAAACGAGTGCGTATGAGATTTGCCATCCGTGACATGAGGATGATCTTCCGAAAGGTCGTCGTGTTGATGCGACACTACCTCGTGCTCATAGTCGGGGTGCCAGATCCATTTGCTCAGCGCCCACGCTGCCCCAGCGAGCAGCCCTAGCGCAACGAACGCTACCGTGAGGCTCACGCTGGCTCCTAGCCATCCGGCCAACGGATAGGTAATCAGCCAACAGGCATGCGACAAGGCGAATTGCGCCGCGAACAGCGCTGGTCGATCCTGAGCCGAAGATGACCGACGCAAGATACGCCCCGACGGCGTTTGTGCCAGGGAATATCCAGCGCCCAGCACCACCCACAGAACAACCAAGGCCGAATAGCTGGAGATGAAAGCCCCGATCAGCAAACCGACCACCAGGACCGCTCCGCCGGCAAGCATGGCCTTACGATCGTCCAGACGCTCAAGAAGTCGCGGAAGCAGCAGGGCCACCACCATCGAACCGCCACCGAAAGCCATCAACGCCATGGCCATTGCCCTCTGATCCAGCCCAAGCTTCGCCTGAACCAGCACGACCGTATTCACGATCACCATCGCACTGGCTGCAGCAATGGCGAGGTTCAAGGCCAGGAGGCCGCGCAAGCGCGGGGTACGCAGGAAGATCCGTAGGCCCTTGGTCGTGCGCTCGTAGATACTCCGCTTGGGCCCGCGAACAGCTACCGGCAATACCGCTGAAACCACCATGGCGGCAGACACGAGAAAACCCACGACGGTGCCACCGAACAGGCTGTGGAAGCTGACCACGGTCAACAGGGCTGCCGCGAGCATCGGACTAATAACACTCTCTAGGTCATAAGCCAGACGCGAAAGTGATAGCGCCCGGGTGTACTCACGCTCGTCAGGGAGGATGTCGGGGATAGTGGCCTGAAACGTTGGGGTAAACGCGGCAGATGCAGACTGCTGCACGAAAATCAGCACGTAGACCTGCCAAATCTCGGTGACAAACGGGAGCAACAGCGCCACGGCTGCCCTGACCAGGTCGAGGGAGACCAGCATGACTTTTCTGGGTAGGTGTTCGGCAAACGCACCGGCAATCGGCGCCACGCCAATGTAGGCCACCATCTTGATCGCGAGCGCAGTACCCAGGACGGCGCCGGCCTGCGCGCCGGCTAGATCATAGGCCAGAAGCCCAAGCGCTACGGTCGCCAGGCCGGTGCCGATCAAGGCAATCACCTGAGCAATGAACAGGTGCCTATAGGTGCGGTTTTTCAGGACAGATAGCATGGCACCTCCGTGCACGGCTGGAGGCGATCTCTATCGCCTGAACTTCATCAGATCGACAACAGCGTATCCCCCCCAGGGGGATATGGTCAACGCGATTCCATGCGACTCAGCACGGTCAATGAATGCCCATTGCTTTTAGCCAAATCTGGTTTAATGTAGAGAGAGATACATTTTATGTTGAGATTTCTACATGATTGATTGGTCGCTACTGATCCTTGGGCTGCCGACGGCCAACGCCACCGAGCGTATGCGCGCCTGGAGAACCCTGAAGGCCTCTGGTGCAGCTGTGCTGCGCGATGGTGTGTACCTACTGCCAGAACAAAGCGCGGGCCGCGAAACGTTCGAAGCGGTGGAGCGAGATGTGCTGGCCATCAACGGCACGGCATTTCTGCTGTCGCTGCCTGAACGCGAGGAACGCTTCAGCGGACTGTTCGACAGAAGCGATGAATACGCCAAGCTGATGGAAGAGATTGCGGGCTGCCGGGCCGACCTATCCCCGGATAATGCGCTGCAGACAGCCCGGCAGGTGCGCAAGCTCAGGAAGGCCTTCGGCCAGTTGGCGGCGATCGACTTCTTCCCAGGCGTGCTCAAAGCCCAAGCCGATTCGGCCCTGCAGGAGCTTGAGAACGCGATTAGCCGAGCACTGTCTTCCGATGAGCCGAGTGCGCACGATGAGGCCATCAACCAGCTGGAGCGCAGCGAATACCAAGGTCGCCGATGGGCAACGCGAAAGCGCCCATGGGTAGACCGGCTGGCATGTGCTTGGCTGATCCGACGCTTCATCGATGCCGACGCCCAATTCATTTGGTTGGACAGTCCGAGCGACTGCCCAGGCGACGCGCTCGGCTTTGATTTTGATGGGGCCAGATTCAGCCACGTTGGCCAGCGGGTTTCCTTCGAAACCCTCATCGAGAGCTTTGCCGTTCAGCAGCCAGGCCTGGCTCGCCTGGCAGGCGTCATCCACTACCTGGATGTAGGAGGCAACCAACCTTCCGAAGCGCCAGGTATCGAGCGTGTCCTCGCCGGCTTGAGAGAGAGCATTGGCGATGACGATCAACTGACAATGGTTGCCGGAGGCATCTTCGATGGCCTGCTGACGGCTTTCGCAAGTGAGGAAGCCCAAAATGGTTAATACCACCTCCGCAGTGAGTGAACAGCCGCCATCCCAAGCGACTCAGCAGCCGATCGGCCTTTATGAAGCCTTCCTATTCTGGCTCAAGTTAGGCTTCATCAGCTTTGGCGGGCCTGCCGGGCAGATCTCGATCATGCACCAGGAGCTAGTTGAGCGCCGGCGGTGGATTAGCGAGAAACGGTTTCTGCACGCGCTGAACTACTGCATGTTGCTGCCTGGCCCTGAAGCTCAGCAGCTCGCCACCTACATCGGCTGGCTCATGCACCGCACCTGGGGCGGGGTGATTGCCGGCGCATTGTTCGTGCTGCCTTCGCTGTTCATCCTGATCGGTTTGTCGTGGGTCTACATCGCATTTGGCGAGGTACCGGTAGTCGCAGGTATTTTCTATGGCATCAAGCCGGCGGTCACAGCGATTGTCGTTCACGCAGCCCACCGAATTGGCTCGCGCGCCTTGAAGAATGGCTGGCTGTGGGCCATGGCCGGTGCTTCGTTCGTGGCCATCTTCGCTCTCAATGTGCCATTCCCGCTGATCGTGCTGGTGGCCGCCATTATCGGTTATGTAGGTGGTCGCTTAGCTCCAAGCAAATTCGTAATCGGTGGCGGTCATGGCGCCGCGAAGAACAGCTATGGCCCGGCCCTGATCGATGACGACACCCCCACGCCTGAGCATGCCCGTTTCAGCTGGGGGCATCTGGCACGCCTGCTGCTGGTCGGTGCAGGGCTCTGGGCACTGCCCATGGGGCTGCTGACGCTATCGTTTGGCTGGGACGGCACCCTTACGCAAATGGGCTGGTTCTTCACCAAAGCCGCGCTGATGACCTTTGGCGGTGCATACGCTGTGCTGCCCTATGTTTACCAGGGCGCTGTCGGGCACTACGGGTGGCTGTCACCAACCCAGATGATCGATGGCCTCGCCTTGGGGGAAACCACGCCAGGGCCACTGATCATGGTGGTTGCCTTCGTCGGCTTCGTTGGTGGCTACGTGCATCCGATGTTCGGTGCGGAACACCCATTCCTGGCCGGTGCAGTCGCAGCGAGCCTCGTAACCTGGTTCACCTTCCTGCCGTCGTTCATATTCATTCTCGCCGGTGGCCCATTGGTGGAATCGACCCACAACGAGATGAAATTCACCGCACCTCTGACAGGTATCACCGCCGCTGTGGTGGGCGTGATCCTGAACCTCGCCATGTTCTTCGGCTACCACGTGCTTTGGCCGAAAGGCTTCAGCGGGGCGTTTGACTGGCCATCAGCGGTGATCGCGGTTGCTGCAGCAGTTGCCTTGTTCCGCTTCAAAAGAGGAGTAATTCAGGTGCTGTTTTCCTGTGCAGTGGCAGGCCTGGCGGTCCATATGTTGCGTATTTGATACCGCTGACCGGTCGGTCACCTTCGGCCGGTTACCGCAACTCAGAGCGCATGCAATCCGGAAAACTGGTCGGGTGCTAGGTGGGAAATTGCGTACCACTTGACCAGTGAGTCTCACTGACGGTGACCAGCTGTTTGCATTCGACGTGACCACCCAATTGCATTCGATCTGACCAGTCATTCGCATCGCTCGAAACCAGGAGTCTCACCAGATGAGGAGCAGGGTTGCTGAGCTATATCGGTGCGCCTTAGCAGCACGATCGAAATCAATGCAGCAGACAAGACGGCGGTGCTCGAAACCTTCCAACAGGCTCCGCAGCACGGCCATAAGCGAATAGTCAGAGGGTGTCGTTGAACTGATTGATGTAGGCAACGTGTGCTGGGTTTTGGATTGCTCGCGGACGCAGGGCCTGTACCTGTGCAACCGCATCCTGTACGGGAATGCCACACTCGATCATCAGTCGGGCTGCGAACAGGCCGGTACGGCCGGAGCCGCCCTTGCAGTGAATGGCGATTGACTCGCCGCTCATCACCAGCGCCTTCAGGCGCTGACGATGTGCCTCCCATGCGGCAGCAAAGGGCTCACCAGGTGCTTCGTCATCCTCTACCGGCAGGTGAAACCATTCGAGGCCGAGCAACTGGCACTCCTCAGGAAGCAGATCGATTTCATTCTGCAGCAGCTCTTCATTTGGCATCAG
>NZ_FYDX01000024.1 GCF_900187455.1 Pseudomonas sp. Irchel 3E13
CGATTACATCGAGATGTTCTATAACCCTAAACGCCGACACAGCAGTGCTATGCAGCTGTCTCCAGTAGAGTATGAGAAACGCTATTTCCTGAGCTTGGAGAGTGTCTAGGAAACCAGGGGCGATTCATCCTTCTCATACATCTGGAAGGTGTCGGTCAGGCAAATGCCTTCGAACGGTGTGTACTCGTCAATTACTTGACCGTGATAGGCTGCCTCGATATTGATGGCGGCGATGTAATAGGCCAGCAGTACCAGCTCGTTGGCATGGATCTCATGCTTGAACTTGTGCGACAGTTCTTCCGGCTTGATCAAGCCCGACTGGATCAACCGGGTGATAAAGGTACCGGTGCCAGTAAAGGGATCGATGATATGGACGCCCTTGCTGCCGAGAGTTTGGCCGAACTCCTGTTGCAGAAGGTGGTTGACACTATGGAGGATGAAGTCCACTACCTGAACCGGGGTGTAAACGATACCCAGCTTGTCACGCAGCTTAGGGAAAGCATTGGCAAAGAATTTGTCATACAGCTCGACGATGATCTTCTGCTTGCCTTGGGCGTTGTCGATGCCGGCAGCGCGTTGACGAACGCTGGAGTAGAACTTTTCCAGTGTGTCGGCTTCCTTGGCCAGGTGATGCTCATGGAGCGCGTCCAGCACGCCTTGCATTGCCTTGGACATGGGGTTGTGGCTGGCGAAGCTGTATTCCTCGAACAGCGCATCGAACACTGGCTTGGTTACCAGATGCTGGGCAAGCATTTCGATGATCTCGCCATCGCTGATACTGTCGTTGAGATCATCGCGCAGCTCAGCGGCGAAAGCCTCGAAAGTCGCTCTCTCCTTGATGTATTCAGGGTTCTCCAAAATGCCTTGGATACGGTCGATATGGGTGCGGGCGATCTTGGCGATGTCGTTGGCCCAGTCTTCCCAGTGGTGGCGGTTGCCGCACTTGTCGACGATCTTGGCGTAGATGGCCTTCTCGATTTCCCCCACCTCATAGGCCAGCTCGGCCTGCTGGGTCATCTGGCCTTCGACATCGTACTTAGCGCGTTTCTCACCAATGCCGTACTGGCCTTTGCCTGCCTGGCCGTTGCTGGTGCCGCTAGCTTTCCTGGCCTTTTTATCGGCCTTGTCGGTGATGGCGATGACTTCCATCTTGCGCGGGTCAGAGCCGATCAGATCGAGCTTGTTGACCATGGCGTCGAAGCTGTCGTCGTGCGAGCGCAGTGCCTGAAGCACCTGCCAGACCACCTTATAGGTCTGGTTGTCGTTGAGCGCTTCGTGGGGCTCCATACCGGCAGGAATAACCACCGGCAGCACCACATAGCCACGCTTCTTGCCCGGTGCGTTGCGCATTACCCGGCCAACGGACTGCACCACGTCCACCTGGGAATTACGCGGGGTGAGGAAGAGCACGGCATCCAGCGCCGGCACGTCCACACCTTCAGACAGGCAGCGCACGTTGCTGAGTATGCGGCAGGTGTTGGCTGGCGGTTCTTCCTTGAGCCAGTTGAGCTTGGTTTCCTTGGCACTGGCATTCATGCCGCCATCGACGTGTGCGGCTTCGCATATGATGCGGGAGGCCTCATCAATGTTTTCTGACTCCTGATAAGCCTCCACCACCGACTGGAACATGCTCGCGATGTTGATCGAGCTGACCTTATGCTTGGTGCCTTTATAGTTGGGCGAGATCACCTGGCAGAAAGCTACAGCGCGCTTCATGGGTTGATCATCACCCACCAGATTTTCCGCCAGTCCCTGCTTGGCCAGCGCCTTCCAGCAACCGACGATCTTGGCGGCGTCGTCTACCTTGAGCTGGTTGTTCTCGTCCTTCAGCATGTCCTGAAGGCGGCGGCTGATGGTGCTTTCCTCGACGGTGAGTACCAACACCTTGTAGTCGGTGAGCAGACCTCGCTGAACGGCCTCGGAAAAGTTGATGACGAACAACTCTTTGCCGTACAGCGCTTCGTCATCCATCGAGCACAGGGTGACTTCGCCGGACTCGGCCTTGAGCTTGGCGTTGTCACCGTAGATGCGCGGCGTGGCGGTCATGTACAGGCGTTTAGCGGAGCGGATGTAGTCGGCGTCATGGATGCGCACGAAGCTGCTTTCGTCATCATCGTCGAAGGTTGCGCCTGTTGTCCGGTGCGCTTCGTCGCAGATCACTAGGTCGAATGCTGCCAGGTCGTACTCGTGCTGGGCGCGGCTGATTACATCGATGGAGTGATAGGTGGAGAACACAACGCTCATGTGCTCGGCATCGTGGCGCTTAAGCATTTCCGCCGCGAGGCGATCCGCCTTGGTGGTGGCCGGGTAGCGCAGTTCGTGAGCAAAGACCTGCGGGGTATCCTCATCGGCCTTGCGCTTCTTGCCTACATCGCTGTCGGAGCACACGGCGAAGCTGTGGAGCGGGGTTTCACTTTCTTGCGTCCACTCGGTGAGGGTCTGCGACAGCAGCGAGAGACTGGGCACCAGGAACAGCACACGCTTGCCCTTACCGGCCAGACGCTCGGCAATCTTCAAGCTGGTGAAGGTTTTGCCCGTACCGCAGGCCATGATCAGCTTGCCACGCTCGGCATTTTTGAGGCCTGCTGCAACAGCATTCAGCGCGGTTTTCTGGTGCTGATATTTCTCGTCCTCAAGTGATTTTTTTGCTTTCAGTATCGGTTTTTCGTGGGGCTGATACCTAGTCCAGTCGATCTGGCTTTCTTCTAGGGCTTGCAGGTCGATCTTGTTGATCGAAAGCTGCTGCCCTTGCAAAGCATCTTCGGCGTGCTCGCTCCAGTTGTTCGTGGTGGCCACGATGATGCGATGCGAGAACGGTGCCTTGCCGGATGCGGTAAAGAAGCTGTCGATATCCTTCTTCTGGACTTTGTAGTCTTCGGCGTACAGCTTGCACTGGATGGCGTGGTACTCGCCAATTCCCTGGGTGCGCGCGACTAGGTCGATGCCCGCATCCTTGCCACTGAGACCTTGTTCCTTCGCCCATTCGGCATACGTCCACACTTTGTCGTATAGGTCGCGGTAGGTGGCTTCATTACGCAGGTAGGTACAGATCAGCTCTTCGAAGTAGGTGCCTTTTTCTCGCTCGGTGACAGAAGCGCTGCGGTAGGTATTGAGCAAAGCTGATAAGGCTGACATCGGCAGGAATTCCTTTTGAACTACGCGTGGCGCATTGCAGACGCCAAATCCACGTAGTTTAGCAATTCAGCCCGTACTGATGCGAAGCGATGGTGCTTGTACCGACTTCAAGGGTGCCGGCTGAGTGTATGGGGCGCATTCAGTTTTTTATCGAGTCCAAATAGTCTGCCCATGTCTGCATCATTTCCCGGCGCTCCGGCAAGAAGGTGGTTCGATCGTATGCGCGTCCCAGCGGATTTTTTACCGTGTGAGCAAGCTGATGCTCCAGGAGATCTGGGCGAAACCCCAGCACCTCAGCACCTATGGTTCTCGCTGTCGCACGAAAGCCGTGCCCGGTCATTTCGTCGCCGCTGATGTCCATGCGGCGTAACGCACTGAGTACGGCATTGTTGGACATCGGCCGGTCGCCTCCTCGTGCCGAGGGGAAGGCGTACCGATGTCTGCCGGTGAGTGGTTTCAGCTCGCGCAGAACCGCGACTGCTTGTTGGCTGAGAGGAACCAAATGATCCGGCCGATCCTGTTTGGTGGCAGTGAGCCCTTTCATCTTGTGGCCGGGAATCAACCACTCGCCCGCATCCAGATTGACCTCCGACCACTCCATGTGGCGCAGGTCACCGGGCCGGCAGAACAGCAACGGGGCCAATTTGAGGGCACAACAAACAGGCAGTGTTCCCGTGTAGCTATCCAGTGCTTTGAGCAGTGCGCCGAGCTTTTCAGGATCGGTCACGGCGGCAAAGTGTTTCACCCGCTTGGCTGGGAGCGTACGAGAGAGGTTACCAATCTGGTTGGGTGGGGTGATTCCGGCAGCTTCGGCGAACTCGAAAATCTGTTTGTAGATTTGGGCTACACGACGCGCCGTCTCGCGAGCACCGCGCTTGATGATGCGCTGGAGGTTTTCGACCAGCATGGGCGTGCTGATGCTGCTGATCGGGAGTTTTCCCAGCCAGGGGAAGGCATTGAGCTCAAGGCGCTGCCGCACCGTGCGGGTGTACTCCGGATCCCAGGATGATTCGCGAATGGTGAGCCATTGCTTAGCAACGGACTCAAAGGTGTGCTGGTGATCGAGCTGGCTGACCACCTTGGCCATACGTCTTTGCAGAGAAGGGTCTTGGCCGCCGGCAAGCTGAACACGCGCGTCATCACGCTTGCGCCGAGCATCCTGCAAACCGACCTCGGGGTAAACACCAAGAGCCAGCCGCTTTTCCTTTCCCAAAAATCGGTACTTCAAGCGCCAGTAACGGCCTCCGTTGGGCTGAACTTCAAGGTACAAACCCTGTTCGTCATACAGACGATATGGCTTGTCCTGGGGCTTGGCGTTGCGGCAGTTGGTGTCTTTCAAAGGCATTGGGGGCACATCCTCTCCGAGCGAGCTGATGAGCGTTTTATGCCCCCATATATGCCCCCGTCAACCGTGGGATGCCCTGGGATTAGGTGGGAAAACGTGGGCAATAAAAAAGCCGTAAAGCTTTGATTTCTCTAGGCTTTACGGCTTTTCTGGGCCTTCCTGGGAAGACAAATTGGTGGAGCCGGGGGGATTTGAACCCCCGTCCGCCAGTGTTCCGCTGTCGGTACTACATGCTTAGCCGTGTCTACTGAGTTAATCCGCAGCCGCCCGACGGGCAGGGTGCTTTGGACGAGTTGTGTAAGTTTTAGCCGATTCGTCCACAACGTACTGCACGGCGATCCTGTTCTGTATGACAATCACTTCGGGTTTACAGGCATCCCCTAGTGATTGCTGGAGCCGAAGCTACCAGAAGAGCGGGCTCGGCTGCTTACGCAGCGAGAGCGTAGCCCTCGTAGGTTTCGTCATTGGCAACTATAGAAAGTTGCAACAGTGGATTTACGAGTTCTGTTACCAACTCGGCATGCACCTAGAGTTTCACTACCGGCGTCGAATCCTAATCGGCCCCAATTGTTGCTCTCTAGCTGAGCGCCTTTATCCAGCGCGTGGGGCGGAGTATACGCCATCATCCGGGCGACGTACACCATCGCCCGGATGCGCTGGCTCACTGGTTACCGCCGCCTTTGGTGCTGTCTTCCAGATCCTTCAGGGCCTTCGTGGTGAGGGCGATGCAGTCCTTGTCGTTGCCTGCCGCCTGGGCGGCGCGGGCGTCGTCGGTTTGTTCCTTGACTGACTTGGCGAGGTTTTCCGAGGTCGTGCTGAGGGTGGCCGCTTGATCGTCGATTTTCTGCAGGTTCGCAGCACACAGGTCGTCCGCGGCAAACACAGGGGATGCAAGCAGTGCGGCGCTCATGAACAGTCCGGTAATCACAGTACGCTTCATGTGAATCTCCTTGGCTGGGAAGGCCTCGGGAAGATGGGGCCTATCAGGATGGACTTCGCCGCTTGCCAGGGGTTCAGATGAATCTCGCGGCGGGCCGTTGACCGGTAACGGCCCGCCGCGATTGGCTCAGATCGCGCGGGCGCGGGTCACCCGGTCCACCAGATAGACGAGCCCGTGATAATCGATCCCGCCATGGTTGGACAGGCCGATCTCACAGGTCCGGCTGGTGGAAATGCCTTCGCTGCAATACTGCACGGCATCCTTCAGGCTGCGCAGCGAGTGGGCATTCAGCTCCGGCGTGGTGAAGCCCTTGTCGCCGGCAAATCCACAGCAATGAATACCTTCCGGAATCACCACGTCCTTGCTGCACATTCGCGCGAGGTCGATCAGTGCCTGGCTCTCGCCCAGGTGCTGGGTGCTGCAGGTCACATGCACGGCAATCGGGGCGTCCTGCGGCGTGAACTCAAGCTTGTCCAGCAGATGGGTGCGGATGAAGCGCACCGGGTCGTACATGTCCAGGCGAGTGTCGGCCAGGTCCTGCACCAGGCGCAGGGTGCACGGGCTGGTGTCGCAGTAGATCGGGTCGAGGCCGCCACGGCTGGCATGCAGCAGGGCGCTGATCAGTTCCTGACGCTTGTGCTCGGCCTGTTCGGCGTAGCCTTTGGAGGCGAACGGCTGGCCGCAGCAGAGGCTGTCCTGGTTGTCCGGGAAGATCACTTGATAGCCGGCTTTTTCCAGCAGGCCGCGGGTCTTGTCCAGCAGCGAGGTCTGTTCGCGATCCGCCGCCGCCGGACCCATCACCCGCGACACGCAGGCCGCCAGGTACACCACGCGAGGCCGCGCATCGTTGCTGGCCACACTCACCAGCGGGTTCTTCAGCGGTTGCGGCATGGCCGGCGTCCAATGTGGCAGGCGGCCGTTGCTGACCTTGCTCAACGAACGGCTGATGCGGCTCAGGCGCGGTGCGCCGAGCAGGCGACGAGCACCATTGGCGACCCGCAGGGTCAGTCGCGCGCCACTGAGGGCGGTGTGGAAATTCTCCGCCAGCCAGTCGGCGGTCTTGCCGTGATGGGCCGCTTCGCCGCGCAGTTTCTTCACCAGCTCACCGGTGTTGATCCCGACCGGGCAGCGCTGGGCGCAGAGCCCGGTGGCCGCGCAGGTGTCGATGCCTTGGTACTGATAGTCACGTTCCAGCGCCGCGGTATCTTCGCCGGCGCGCTTCCTTGCCTGAATGTCCCGCCACATGACGATGCGCTGGCGCGGACTCAGGGTCAGCCCCTTGGACGGACAGACCGGTTCACAGAAACCGCACTCGATGCACTTGTCGACGATCTCGTCGGCGGCCGGCAACGGTTTCAGATTTTTCAGATGGATATCCGGGTCTTCGCTGAGCACCACATCCGGGTTGAGGATGCCGTTGGGGTCGAGCAGACGCTTGAGTTTCCACATCAATTGGTAAGCGTCGTTGCCCCATTCCAGCTCCACGAACGGTGCCATGTTGCGCCCGGTGCCGTGCTCGGCCTTGAGCGAGCCGCCGAACTCCACGGCCACCAGTTGCGCCACGTCGTCCATGAAGCTCTGGTAGCGCGCGACTTCCACGGCGCTGTTGAAGCCTTGGGTGAAGACGAAGTGCAGGTTACCTTCCAGCGCGTGGCCGAAAATGATCGCCTCGTCGTAACGGTGCTTGTCGAACAACTGGATCAGCCGGTTGACGCCCTCGGCCAATTGTTCGACGGGGAAGGTGACGTCTTCGATGATTACCGTGGTCCCGGTCTGACGCACTGCGCCGACAGCGGGGAAGGTGTCTTTGCGAATTTTCCACAGCAGGTTGTACACCGCCGGGTCTTCGCTGAAGTCGACTTTCTGCTCCAGCGGGAATTCGGCGATGGAGGCCATGATCAGCCCCAGTTGCTCGTGCAGCAGGCTCTGACTGGCGGCGCGGGATTCGATCAGCAGGGCACAGGCGTTGTCCGAAAGCCCTTTCACCCATTCCGGCATGCCCGGTTTGTTCTGCACCGAGCGCAGGCTGCGACGGTCGAGCAGTTCCACCGCCGAGACCGGTTGTTGCTTGAGCACGGTGACGGCCTTGCAGCAGCTTTCCACGGTCGGGAAGACGATCAGCGCGGAGGCTTTGTGCGGGTGATCGACGACGGTGTCGTAGGTCACGGCGCTGATGAAGCCCAGCGTGCCTTCGGAACCGACCAGCAGGTGCTGCAGGATGTCGAGCGGCTGGTCGTAGTCCACCAGCGCATTGAGGGACAGACCTGTGGTGTTCTTCAGCCGGTATTTATGCCGGATGCGGTCAGCCAGTTCGCTGTTGGCGCGGGTCTCGCGGCCGAGGCGGGCGAGTTCGTTCAACAGGTCGGCGTGGCTGTTTTCGAAGGCGGCGACGCTGGCCGGATCTTCGCTGTCCAGGCGCGTGCCGTCGGCCAGCACCAGGCGCAGGCCGGCCAGGGTGTGATAGGTGTTCTGTGCGGTGCCGCAGCACATGCCGCTGGCGTTATTGGCGACGATGCCGCCGATCTTGCAGGCGTTGATCGAGGCCGGGTCGGGGCCGATCTTGCGGCCGAACGGTGCCAGCCAGGCGTTGGCCTGGGCGCCGATGACCCCGGGTTGCAGGCGGATCTGCTCGCCCTGTCCGCGAATCTCGCGACCGTTCCAGTTGTCGCCGAGAACGATCAGCACCGAGTCGCTGATGGCCTGGCCGGACAGGCTGGTGCCGGCGGCGCGGAAGGTGACCGGCACGCGGTCGCGCTGGGCCAGGTGGATCAGGCCGACCACTTCGTCCTCGGATTCGACGCGCACCACCAGCTTGGGGATCAGCCGGTAGAAGCTGGCATCGGTACCGAAGGCCAGGGTGGAGGTGGGGTCGTCGAAGCGGCGCTCGGCGGGAATCAGTCGCTCGGCGTCGCGCAGGAACGAGGCGGGCAGGCTCATGCAGTCTCCTCGCGGGGCCGCGGCGTCTGGCGCGCCGCGTGCCCCGGTCAATCAGGCGGTGTGGGGTGTGGGCGCGCTATCAGGCGCCCAGTTCGCGGACCAGCGAGTCGCGAGTGATTTCGCTGATGGACTTGGCGCCCGTGAGCACCATGGCCACGCGCATTTCTTTCTCGAACAGGTCCAGCAGGTTGCGTACGCCGGCCTCGCCGTGGGTGGCCAGGGCATAGAGGAAGGCGCGGCCGATCATCACGGTGTCGGCACCGAGGGCGATCATGCGCACCACGTCCAGGCCGCTGCGGATACCGGAGTCGGCGAGAATGGTGATGTCACCCTTCACCGCGTCGGCGATGGCCGGCAGGGCGCGGGCGCTGGACAGCACGCCGTCGAGCTGTCGACCACCATGGTTCGACACGACGATGCCGTCGGCGCCGAATTTCACTGCGTCGCGGGCGTCGTCCGGATCGAGGATGCCCTTGATGATCATCGGGCCGTCCCAGAATTCGCGGATCCACTCCAGGTCTTTCCAGGAGATCGACGGGTCGAAGTTGTTGCCCAGCCAGCCGATGTAGTCGGCCAGACCGGTGGGGTTGCCACGGTATTTGGAGATGTTGCCCAGGTCGTGAGGGCGACCCAGCAGGCCGACATCAAGCGCCCATTGTGGGTGAGTCATGGCTTGCCAGACGCGGCGCAGCGGTGCGTTCGGACCGCTCATGCCGGAGTGGGCATCGCGGTAGCGAGCGCCGGGAACCGGCATGTCGACGGTGAATACCAGGGTCTTCACGCCGGCTGCCTTGGCACGCTCCAGGGCGTTGCGCATGAAGCCGCGGTCCTTGAGCACGTAAAGCTGGAACCACATTGGCCGGTCGATGGCCGGGGCAACTTCTTCGATCGGGCAGACCGAGACCGTCGACATGGTGAAGGGAATGCCCTTGGCGGCAGCCGCGCGGGCAGCCTGGACTTCGCCACGGCGGGCGTACATGCCGGTCAGGCCGACCGGTGCCAGCACGACCGGCATGTTCAGGGTTTCATCGAACAGCCGGGTCTGCAGGCTGAGTTCGGACATGTTCTTCAGAACGCGCTGACGCAGGGCGATGCTGGCCAGGTCTTCGACGTTGTGGCGCAGGGTGTATTCGGCGTAGGCGCCACCGTCGGCGTAATGGAACAGGAATGGCGGTAGCTTGCTCTGGGCCGCGGCGCGATAGTCGGTGGAGGCGGAAATGATCATGGGGTCTCGCAGCGTTTGTGTGAGAAGGCGGCTGCCGGGCGCGCCGTGACGCGCCCGGCCCCTGTCACTTTAGTGTTGAACCAGCATCCCGGTCAGCCAGTAGGCCTGGACCAGAGTGATCACGCCAACGATGGTGGCGAAGAACAGGCTGTGCTTGAGGGTGAAGCGGAACAGGTCCGATTCCTTGCCGACCAGGCCGGTGGCGGCGCAGGCCACGGCGATGGATTGCGGGGAAATCATCTTGCCGGTCACGCCGCCGCTGGTGTTCGCCGCGACCAGCAGGGTGTCGTTGACTCCGATCTGGTGGGCGGTGGTGGCCTGCAGCGAGCTGAACAGGGCGTTGGACGAGGTGTCCGAACCGGTCAGGAACACGCCCAGCCAGCCGAGGAACGGCGAGAAGAAAGGGAACGCGGCGCCGGTGCCGGCCAGTACCAGGGCCATGGTCGACGACATGCCCGAGTAGTTGGTGACGAAGGCGAACGCCAGAACCATGCCGATGGACAGGATCGGCCAGCGCAGTTCGTAGAAGGTCTCCTTCAAAGTGGTCAGACCAGTTTTGAAATTGATCTTCAGGACGATCATCGACAGCAGCGCCGAGATGAAGATCGCGGTACCGGTGGCGGAAATCGGGTCGAGCTTGAACACCGCCGGCATCGCGGTTGGCGCGGTGACGATCGGGGCGGTCTTGATGACCAGTTGATCCAGGTGCGGGATGGCGAAGTTGAACACCCAGTTGTACATCGCGCCACCAGAGGCGAACGCGGCCTTGAATGGCTTCAGGGTCCAGATGGTGACCAGCACGGTCAGGATCAGGAACGGCGACCAGGCCTTGAAGATTTCACCCAGGCTGTACGGCGTAGGTTGGCTGCCGGTATTGACCACGGCGGCACCGACGCTACCAGTGGCGGTAGTGAACGAGCGCTTGGGCTGCCAGACCTTCAGGAACAGGGTCAGGGAGATCAGGCTGGCGAGGGCCGAGGTGATGTCCGGCAGCTCTGGGCCAATGAAGTTCGAGGTGAAGTACTGGGTGACGGCGAAGCTCAGGCCGGCAACCAGGGCGGCAGGCCAGGTTTCTTTCACACCACGCAGGCCGTCCATCATGAACACCAGCCAGAACGGTACGAACAGCGACAGCAGCGGCAGTTGACGACCGGTCATGGCGCCGATGTGGAACGCATCGATACCGGTGACCTGGCCCGCGACGATGATCGGGATACCCAGGGCGCCAAAGGCGACGGGCGCGGTGTTGGCGATCAGGCACAGGCCGGCGGCGTACAGCGGGTTGAAGCCGAGGCCCACGAGCAGGGCGGCGGTGATGGCCACCGGAGCACCGAAGCCGGCCGCACCTTCAAGGAAGGCGCCGAAGCAGAAGCCGATCAGCAGCACTTGCAGGCGTTGGTCGTCGGTAATCGACAGCACCGAGCTGCGGATCACTTCGAACTGGCCACTCTTGACCGTCAGTTTGTACAGGAAGACTGCGGCGACGATGATCCAGGCAATCGGCCACAGACCATAGGCGAAGCCGTAACCGGCGGCAGCGAGCGCCATGTCGGCAGGCATCTGGAAGGCGAAGATCGCGACCAGAATCGACAGGCCCAGCGTGATGCTGCCTGCAATGTGTCCCTTGAGGCGGAACACGGCCAGCGCCAGGAAGAAGAAGACGATTGGAATGACCGCCGCCAGTGCGGACAGGCCGAGACTACCAAGCGGGCTATAGATTTGTTGCCATGTTTGCATGTTGGGTGGCCCCTAATTGTTGTTGGTCAGGCACTGGCATTGGTTAATTGGTAATACCAATTTACAATGTCGAGGCGCTAGGTTAAAAGCCTCCTTATCGGTGTGTCAATTTGTCCCGGTAAAACTTTCGTCGGATGCCGTGGGAAGGATCTGACTGAGTGGTAAGGAAACTTGCCAACTGAGTGGTGTGGCGGGTGGCCGGATAGGCCAAAATAGACGGCCCCGAACTGACTCGGGATTGTGGAGAGCACGCGATGGTTTTCGACCAGGTCCGCCAGCGCCGTTTGTCCGACGATATCGTCGAGCGGCTGGAAGGAATGATTCTTGAGGGCACCCTGACCGCCGGCGAGCGCTTGCCGGCCGAGCGGGTGCTGGCTGAACAGTTCGGTGTGTCGCGCCCGTCGTTGCGCGAGGCAATCCAGAAACTGGTGGCCAAAGGCATGCTGGTCAGCCGCCAGGGCGGTGGCAACTATGTGGTTGAATCGCTGGGGACGACCTTCAGTGATCCATTGCTGCAACTGCTCGAAAACAATCCTGAAGCCCAGCGCGACCTGCTGGAGTTCCGCCATACCCTTGAGGCGTCATGCGCGTATTACGCGGCCATGCGCGCCACGGATGTGGATCGTGAGCGGCTCAAGGCGGCGTTCGATACCTTGCAGGACTGCTACACCCGGTGCGACGAAGTCAGTCGGGCGGAAGAGGGCGCTGCGGATGCGCGCTTCCATCTGGCGATTGCTGAAGCCAGCCATAACGCGGTGTTGCTGCACACCATTCGCGGGCTGTTCGATCTGCTCAAGCGCAACGTGGTGACCAACATCGGCGGGATGTACAAGCAGCGCACGGAAACCCGCGACATGCTGATCAGTCAGCACCGCGATTTGTATCTGGCGATTGTCGAAGGACGCGCGCAGGACGCTCGCGAAGTGTCGAGCCGACACATTCTGTATGTGCAGGAAGTGTTGGAGGAGGTGAGGCAGGAGGTTCAGCGGGTGGCGCGGGCGGAGCGACGCAAGGGCCGTTGAATGATGTGCACGGCCATCGCTGGCAAGCGGAGCGCCGCCCGGCCAGCGATGAGGCCTTGAAAGACTGAATGCAGATGAATCAGTCTTCGCGCCCTTTGTTGCGCACTGCGCGCTGCAATTCGCGATCGGAATCACGCTCGCGCTGTGTGTCGCGCTTGTCGTATTCCTTTTTGCCCTTGCCCAGAGCGATCTCGCACTTGATCAAGTGCTTGCTCCAGTACATGGACAGCGCGACGCAGGTATAGCCCTTCTGCTGCACGCCCACGAACAGACGTTCCAGTTCGCGGCGATTGAGCAGCAGCTTGCGGGTGCGTGTCGGGTCGGCAATGACGTGGGTGCTGGCTGCCGTCAACGGAGTAATGTGGCTGCCCATCAGCCAGGCTTCACCGTCCTTGAGCAGCACGTAGCTGTCCACCAGGTGCGCCTTGCCGGCACGCAGGCTTTTTACTTCCCAACCGGACAGGACCAGTCCGGCCTCGAATTTGTGTTCGATGAAGTAATCGTGTCGCGCTTTCTTGTTCTGCGCGATGGTCCCTGTCGGATGTTTCGTTTGTTTGGCCATAGGGGCGGCATTATAGGCAGTCGTTGCGTCGTCGGCTACGGGGGAGTGGTGAGCTTGAGCCCTCGCAATGAATCCCGGACAATGCCCGCATTTTTCGGCCACTCCGCTGTCATCAGTGATGTGGCATTTGGCCGGTTGCCGGGTGCCGCATTCTTTGTTCTAGTGGCGCCGGTTTGCTTTTTTCGCTCAGTTTTGGAAATGACGCCTGGATGACTACCCATATTCAACGGTCGGCCCTGCTGCCTTATCCCGCTCGGTCACTCTACGATCTGGTCAACGATGTTGCGCGCTATCCGGAGTTTCTGCCGTGGTGCTCGGCGAGCACGGTACTGGAAGTCAGCGAGACGCATATGCGGGCCAAGGTCGAGGTGGCCAAGGGCGGTATCAGCCAGCATTTCGTAACCCGGAATGTGCTGGTGCCGGGGCAGTCCATTGAAATGAATCTGGAGGAGGGGCCGTTCAGTCAGTTGCACGGGCTCTGGGTGTTCAAGCCGCTGGGTGAGAAGGCCTGCAAGATCAGTCTTGATCTGTCCTTCGAGTATTCCGGGGCACTGGTGCGCGCGACCTTGGGGCCGCTGTTCAACCAGGCCGCCAACACGCTGGTCGATGCGTTCTGTCAGCGGGCCAAGCAGCTCAACGGTTGAGAGGGTAAGAAGGGTCTTCAATCAAGCCGGCCGCTGAAGACAGACGTAAAAAAGCCCGAACATGTTCGGGCTTTTTTGTGGCTTCGGATCACTGCGTTTGCAGTGGTTCCTGAACCGGGACAGGCATGACTTCGATGGTATCGACGTCGCGCTGGATCTTGTCTTCCAGCGAGCCAGGGCGTGCTGGCTTGTCCACTTTCACCGGCTTGACCTGTTGTTCAGGCTGGGTGACGGTGGTGTTGCTCTCGCTGCCGAGGATTTCCTGGTCGCGGCTCACGCCTGGCATGAAGTCGCCGGACAGGCTGGCCAGTTGGTCGCTTTCGTTGAAGAAAATACTGATGCGTTCCTGTTGGCGCTCGCCGCCGCCTGGCTGCAGGCTATACAGGTAGTCCCAGCGATTGGTATGGAACGTATCCTGGATCAGCGGGTTGCCCATGATAAACCGTACTTGCCGACGGGTCATTCCGGGGCGCAATTGGTCTATCATGTCCTGCGTCACGACATTGCCCTGCTGGATGTCGATTTTGTAAACCCCGGGAAACGAGCAACCGGCGAGTGCGAGCAGTCCCACGAGGGTGAGGCTGGTTAGCAAGAGCTTGGTGTTTTGCATCGGTGGGCGACTTCCACTATCTTGGCTGGACAACGTAAACCCCGATCATACCCGTATTCAGAGAAGCTGCGAAGCAGCATCGGCGAGAAAGCTGACCATGGTTGAAAATAGCGAACTGCGCAAAGCCGGTCTCAAGGTAACCCTGCCTCGAGTCAAGATCCTACAGATGCTCGACTCCACCGAGCAGCGCCATATGAGCGCTGAAGATGTCTACAAGGCATTGATGGAAGCGGGAGAAGATGTTGGCCTGGCCACGGTGTACCGTGTTCTGACCCAGTTCGAGGCGGCCGGTCTGGTCGTGCGTCACAACTTCGACGGCGGTCATGCGGTATTCGAACTGGCCGACGGCGGCCACCACGACCATATGGTCAACGTGGAATCCGGTGAGGTGATCGAGTTCTTCGATCCCGAAATCGAGAAGCGTCAGAAAGAAATTGTTGCCCAGCATGGTTACGAGCTGGTTGATCACAATCTGGTGCTGTACGTACGCAAGAAGAAGTAAGCGCTAGCGCTTGCGGCAAAAGCTTCGAAGGCGACCTCAGGGTCGCCTTCGTGCTTTCCGGGGTCAGGCTTTGCTGGTCACGACCATCTTCTTGGCGTGGGCGAGAGATTCCTTGGTCAGATCGATGCCGCCGAGCATCCGTGCAACTTCCTCGACGCGTTCGCGCTTGCCCAGGCTGGCAACCGCGGTGTGGGTGGCATCGCTGTTACGGACCTTGTGCACGAACAGGTGGTGATGGCCTTGCGCGGCAACCTGCGGCAGGTGAGTGACGGTCAGTACCTGGCCGCGTTCGCCGAGTCGGCGCAGCAATTGCCCGACGATTTCTGCGGTAGGGCCGCCGATCCCCACATCCACTTCGTCGAATACCAGTGTCGGGATGCGTGAGGTCTGTGCGGTGATCACCTGGATGGCCAGGCTGATGCGTGACAGCTCGCCCCCTGACGCCACTTTTGCCAGGCCCTTGAGTGGTTGACCAGGGTTGGCGCTGACCAGCAACTCCACCTGTTCCAGGCCATGTGGGTGCAGGTCATCGCTGTTGCCAGCGCGTAGCTCGATACAGAAGCGTCCTCCGGGCATTCCCAGGCGCTGAATTTCAACTTCTACCGCAGCGGCAAGCTGATTGGCCGCACTCCGACGCAGTCCGCTGAGCTCGCTGGCCTTCTCGTGGTAATGACGGGCATACGCCTTCAGTTCTTCCTCCAGCCGATCGATGGATTCGTCGTTGGCATTGAGGCTTTCCAGTTCTTCGCCCAGGCGCTGTTGCAGGCTGATCAATTCGCTGGGATGCACGCGATGCTTGCGCGCCAGGGTGTAGAGCGTATCCAGGCGTTCTTCCAGTTGCTGCAGCCGTGCCGGGTCGGCATCGAAGTTGTCGAGGAAACGGTTGAGCTCGCCCACCGCTTCCTCGACCTGGATCTGTGCGCTGGCAATCAGGTTGGCGGCCTCGCCCAGGGCGTGCGGTGCATTGTTTATCGCGGTCAGGCGGTTAAGGCTGACAGTCAGTGCGCTGAGCACGTTGCCCGAATCGTTTTCGCTGCAGTGGTCGATCACCTGGCGGCAGATACCGAACAGCGCTTCGGCATTGGTCAGGTTCTTGTGTTCCTGTTCCAGTTGCTCCAGTTCGTTTTCGCCGAGGCCGAGATTGTCCAACTCTTCCAGTTGATAGCTGAGCAACTGGTGTTGCGCGCGCTGCTCGTCACCGGAATTGCACAGTCGGTCCAGCTCTGCGCGTGTCTGGCGCCAGCGCTGGGCTGCCATCTGCACCTGGCGGGCAAGATCGGTGGCGCCGGCGTACTCATCGAGCAGGCGACGGTGGGTGTCGGTTTTCAGCAGCGACTGGTGTTCGTGCTGGCTGTGGATGTCGATCAGCAATTCGCCGACCGCCTTGAGGTCGCCCAGCGGGCAGGGCGTGCCGTTGATATAGCCGCGGCTACGGCCCTCGGCGGTGATGACCCGACGCAGAATGCATGGGCCGTCGTTATCGAGGTCGCGTTCGGCCAGCCAGGTGCGTGCTTCAGGAATGTCGATCAGGTCGAAGGTCGCGAGGATGTCGGCCTTGTCCGCGCCGGGGCGCACCACGCCGCTGTCGGCACGATCACCCAGCGTCAGGCCGAGCGCGTCGAGCATGATCGATTTGCCAGCACCGGTTTCGCCGGTGATGACGCTCATGCCTCGGGCGAGTTCGAGATCGAGGTGTTCGACGATGGCGTAATTGTGGATGGACAGGTGCACCAGCATTCGGGCGGCTCCCAGAAAAAATGTCTGGTTATTTATACAGTGTTTTCAAATTCCCTGACAATGCCCGCGCTTAGTCCGATTCCGTCGCCGAGGCCGCGTTTTGATCGCGGACAGTTATGTCGTCGCCACATTGATGTTCAATCACCCTTGAAGCTGCTTTTTGCGACCCCATATAGGCCGGCAGATACGCGAGTCGAGCTCGCTGACGAAATGAGAGGAGAGATTTCATGGCTGATGAACAGATGCTGGACGAACAGAATCTGAACGCCGACAAATCCGCCGACGCGGGCGCCAACGAGTTGGCTGCGCGCGTACAGATGCTCGAAGAGCAACTGGCGGCGGCCCAGGATCAGGCCCTGCGTACCGCGGCCGATCTGCAGAATATTCGCCGCCGCGCCGAACAGGACGTGGAAAAGGCGCACAAATTTGCTCTGGAGAAGTTCGCTGGCGACCTGCTGCCGGTGATCGACAGCCTGGAGCGTGGCCTTGAGCTGTCCAACCCGGATGACGAAAGCATTCGTCCGATGCGCGAAGGCATCGAGCTGACCCTGAAGATGTTCCAGGACACCCTCAAGCGCTTCAACCTCGAAGCCATTGATCCGCACGGCGAGCCGTTCAATGCCGAGCATCACCAGGCAATGGCCCTGCAGGAAAGTGCCGAGGTCGAGCCGAACACCGTGCTCAAGGTCTTCCAGAAGGGCTATCAGCTCAATGGTCGCCTGCTGCGCCCGGCCATGGTCGTGGTCAGCAAGGCTCCAGCGCCAGTTTCGCCTTCTATCGACGAGAAGGCTTGAAATTAACCTGGCGACCCCCATCTAGGTGTCAAGCGTTTAAGTGCTACCGCAGTTGGCCAACACCACTGCGGCAACCAAATCCAAAGTTTCGGGAGAGTTAACATGGGCAAAATTATCGGTATCGACCTGGGGACTACCAACTCCTGCGTCTCCATTCTGGAAAACGGCAACGTCAAGGTGATCGAGAACGCCGAAGGCGCTCGCACCACGCCGTCGATCATCGCTTACGCCAACGATGGCGAAATCCTGGTTGGCCAGTCGGCCAAGCGCCAGGCAGTGACCAACCCGCACAACACCCTGTACGCGGTAAAACGTCTGATCGGTCGTCGCTTCGATGAAGAAGTCGTGCAGAAAGACATCCAGATGGTTCCGTACAAGATCGTCAAGGCTGACAACAGCGACGCCTGGGTCGAAGTGAATGGTCAGAAAATGGCTCCGCCGCAAATCAGCGCCGAAGTCCTGAAAAAGATGAAGAAAACCGCCGAAGACTACCTCGGCGAAGCAGTGACCGAAGCGGTCATCACTGTTCCTGCGTACTTCAACGACAGCCAGCGCCAGGCTACCAAAGACGCTGGTCGCATTGCTGGTCTGGACGTAAAACGGATCATCAACGAACCCACTGCGGCCGCTCTGGCCTACGGTATGGACAAGGCCCGTGGCGACCACACCGTCATCGTTTATGACCTGGGTGGCGGTACCTTCGACGTGTCGGTGATCGAGATCGCTGAAGTCGACGGCGAGCATCAGTTCGAAGTACTGGCAACCAACGGTGACACGTTCCTCGGTGGTGAAGACTTCGACATTCGCCTGATCGACTACCTCGTCGACGAGTTCAAGAAAGAAAGCGGCATGAACCTGAAAGGTGACCCGCTGGCGATGCAGCGTCTGAAAGAAGCTGCTGAAAAAGCCAAGATCGAGCTGTCCTCGAGCCAGCAGACCGACGTCAACCTGCCGTACATCACTGCTGATGCGACCGGTCCGAAGCACCTGAACGTGAAGATCTCCCGCGCCAAGCTGGAGTCGCTGGTCGAAGACCTGGTTCAGCGCACCATCGAGCCTTGCCGCATCGCTCTGAAAGATGCCGGTATCGACGTCAGCAAGATCGACGACGTGATCCTGGTCGGTGGCCAGACCCGTATGCCGCTGGTGCAGAAAACCGTTGCTGATTTCTTCGGCAAGGAAGCGCGTAAAGACGTCAACCCGGACGAAGCTGTTGCCATGGGTGCTGCCATCCAGGGTGCGGTTCTGGCAGGTGACGTGAAAGACGTGCTGCTGCTGGACGTCAGCCCGCTGACCCTGGGTATCGAAACCATGGGTGGCGTGATGACCGCGCTGATCGAGAAAAACACCACCATCCCGACCAAAAAGTCGCAGGTGTTCTCGACTGCCGATGACAACCAAGGCGCCGTGACCATTCACGTGCTGCAGGGTGAGCGTAAACAGGCTGCACAGAACAAGTCCCTGGGCAAGTTCGACCTGGCCGAGATTCCACCTGCTCCACGTGGCGTGCCACAAATCGAAGTGACCTTCGACATCGACGCCAACGGCATCCTGCACGTCGGCGCGAAAGACAAGGCCACCGGCAAGCAACAGTCCATCGTGATCAAGGCCAACTCCGGTCTGTCCGAGGAAGAAATCCAGCAGATGGTCCGCGACGCTGAAGTCAACGCCGAGGAGGACCGCAAGTTCGAAGAGCTGGCAGTAGCCCGTAACCAGGGTGACGCGCTGGTTCACTCGACTCGCAAGATGGTCGCTGACGCCGGTGACAAGGTGACTGCTGACGAGAAGTCGGCGATCGAAGCCGCTGTTGTTGCTCTGGAAGCTGCTGTCAAAGGCGACGACAAGGCTGCTATCGATGCCAAGGTCGAAGAACTGTCGAAAGTCTCCGCTCCGGTTGCTCAGAAGATGTACGCCGAGCAGGCCGAGAAGCCGGAAGCGGGTGCTCAGGCACAGCAGGCTGACGAAGCCAAGCACGACGACGTCGTCGACGCGGAGTTCGAAGAAGTCAAAGACAACAAGTAATTGCTGCTTGTTGTCGGCCGGTTGACTGATGTTTGACGTTGACTGGTAGGATATCGCCGCGCGGGGGCTTGCTCCCGCGTTGGCGTGTCTGGAATACCCGAATTTTTACAGCACTGGTTCACATGCCGGTGCTGTCGGCACAGCGCTCAACGCGCAGAGGTTTGCCGAACGTCCTCAAGAGTGCATAGAACCATGGCGAAGCGTGACTATTACGAGGTTCTGGGAGTCGAGCGAGGCGCAAGCGAGGCCGATCTGAAAAAGGCCTATCGCCGCCTGGCGATGAAGCATCACCCGGACCGTAATCCCGACGACAAAGAGTCGGAAGAGAAATTCAAGGAAGCCAATGAGGCATACGAAGTCCTGTCCGATGCCAGCAAGCGCGCGGCCTACGACCAGTATGGCCATGCCGGTGTCGACCCAAGCTTGGGTGGCGGCGGTGCGGGCTTCGGTGGCGCCAACTTCTCCGACATCTTTGGCGATGTCTTCAGTGATTTCTTTGGCGGTGGCCGCGGCGGCTCTCGTGGTGGCGCCCAGCGTGGAAGCGACCTGCGTTACACGCTGGAACTGAACCTTGAAGAAGCGGTGCGCGGTACCACGGTCAATATCCGTGTACCGACGCTGGTCAATTGCAATCCTTGTGATGGTTCCGGTGCGAAGAAAGGTTCTTCGCCGGCGACCTGCCCGACCTGCGGTGGCATTGGTCAGGTGCGCATGCAGCAAGGCTTCTTCTCTGTGCAGCAGACCTGTCCGCGCTGCCAGGGCCAAGGCAAGATCATCACCGACCCGTGCGACTCCTGCCACGGCGAAGGTCGCATCGAAGAGTACAAGACGCTGTCGGTCAAGGTGCCGGCTGGCGTCGATACCGGCGACCGCATTCGTCTTTCCGGCGAGGGCGAGGCGGGTACTCAGGGTGGTCCGACCGGTGACCTGTATGTCGTGATCAATGTGCGTGAGCACCCGATCTTCCGACGCGACGGCAAGCATCTGTATTGCGAAGTGCCAATCAGCTACACCGATGCTGCGCTGGGTGGCGAGCTGGAGGTGCCAACCCTCGATGGTCGGGTCAAGCTGAAGATCCCGGAAGGGACCCAGACCGGCAAGCAGTTCCGTCTGCGCGGTAAGGGTGTCGCTCCGGTGCGCGGCGGCGGTGCCGGTGACCTGGTGTGTCGGGTGGCTGTAGAAACTCCGGTTAATCTCAGTCGTCGTCAGCGTGAGCTTCTCGAAGAACTGCGTGCTTCACTGGAAGGCGATAGTTCCCATTCTCCCAAGGCCAATGGCTGGTTCGAGGGTGTAAAGCGCTTCTTCGGCGATCTGTAAAAAGGAAAAGGCATGCGACGTATAGCGGTAGTGGGCGCGGCAGGGCGCATGGGCAAAACCCTGATCGAGGCGATTCAGCAGACTCAGGGTGCTGGCCTCACGGCGGCGGTTGATCGTCCCGACAGCACGCTGGTGGGTGCTGATGCTGGTGAGCTGGCTGCGCTGGGGCGCATTGGTGTGCCGCTTTCCGGCGACCTCGCGCGAGTCGTGGATGAGTTCGATGTGCTTATCGACTTCACTCACCCTTCGGTCACGCTGAAGAACCTGGCTTTCTGCCGCAAGGCGGGTAAGGCCATGGTTATCGGCACCACCGGTTTCAGTGTCGAGGAAAAGCAACTGCTGGCCGAGGCGGGCAAAGAGATTCCGATCGTCTTTGCCGCCAACTTCAGCATCGGCGTCAATCTGTGTCTGAAGCTGCTCGACACCGCTGCTCGTGTGCTGGGTGATGAGGTGGATATCGAGATTCTCGAAGCTCACCACCGCCACAAGGTCGATGCGCCGTCCGGTACCGCGCTGCGCATGGGCGAAGTCGTTGCCCTGGCGCTGGGTCGCAATCTGCAGGAAGTGGCTGTCTACGGCCGTGAAGGCCAGACCGGCGCCCGTGATCGCCAGACCATCGGTTTCGCCACTGTGCGTGCCGGTGATGTAGTGGGTGATCACACGGTGCTGTTTGCCGCAGAAGGCGAGCGTGTCGAGATCACTCACAAGGCATCCAGTCGCATGACCTTCGCCAAGGGTGCGGTGCGTGCTGCGCTCTGGCTCGATGGCCGTGAGCCAGGTCTGTACGACATGCAGGATGTGCTCGACCTGCATTGATTTATCGCCTCATCTCTCTCGGAAACGGGCTGGTCAGTGACGGTCAGCTCGTTTTCGCAGCCCTTGTGATGCGACTTGTCGCATTCCTGAGCCTTTCAGGCACATCAGTGGTAGACCAAAAAAGCACATTTCTGTAAGCTACAGCTTTAGTGTGTCCACTAAAAGCGCGCAGATAATTCGACGAAGAAAGCGGGGTGACGTGTCTATACGTCATTCCGCTTTTTTGCAACCTGCGATCGCCCCTTCAGGCTATTTACGGAGGTCTTCTTGACTAAGCCAGCCATACTCGCCCTTGCCGATGGCAGCATTTTTCGCGGTGAAGCCATTGGAGCCGACGGTCAGACCGTTGGCGAGGTGGTGTTCAACACCGCAATGACCGGCTATCAGGAAATCCTGACTGACCCTTCGTACTCGCAACAGATCGTTACCCTGACTTACCCACACATCGGCAACACCGGCACCACTCCGGAAGATGCCGAGTCTGACCGCGTATGGTCGGCCGGCCTGGTTATCCGCGATCTGCCGCTGATTGCCAGCAACTGGCGTAACACGCTGTCCCTGAGCGACTACCTCAAGGCCAACAATGTCGTGGCGATCGCCGGTATCGACACTCGCCGCCTGACTCGCATCCTGCGTGAAAAGGGCGCGCAGAATGGCTGCATCCTGGCGGGTGACAACATCAGCGAAGAAGCCGCCATTGCCGCCGCTCGCGGCTTCCCGGGCCTGAAGGGCATGGACCTGGCCAAAGTGGTCAGCACCAAGACTTCCTACGAATGGCGTTCCAGTGTCTGGGAGCTGAAAAGCGACAGCCACCCGACCATCGAAGCTGCCGATCTGCCGTATCACGTCGTCGCCTACGACTACGGCGTCAAACTGAACATCCTGCGCATGCTGGTTGCTCGCGGCTGCCGCCTGACCGTGGTGCCGGCGCAAACCCCGGTCAGCGAAGTGCTGGCGCTCAAGCCTGATGGCGTGTTCCTGTCCAACGGCCCTGGCGACCCAGAGCCTTGCGACTACGCTATCCAGGCCATCAAGGAAATCCTCGAGACCGAGATTCCGGTGTTCGGTATTTGCCTTGGTCACCAACTGCTGGCCCTGGCCTCCGGCGCCAAGACCGTCAAGATGGGTCACGGCCACCACGGTGCCAACCACCCGGTCCAGGATCTGGATACCGGCGTTGTAATGATCACCAGCCAGAACCACGGTTTCGCGGTCGACGAGGCCACGCTGCCGGCCAACGTTCGTGCGATCCACAAGTCGCTGTTCGACGGTACCTTGCAAGGTATCGAGCGTACCGACAAGAGCGCGTTCAGCTTCCAGGGCCACCCTGAAGCGAGCCCTGGCCCGACCGACGTCGCGCCACTGTTCGATCGCTTCATCGATGCCATGGCCAAGCGCCGCTAAGCATCCCTGCGAGAAGGCCCTGAACCGGCTTCGGCCTGGTTCGGGCGCGCCTGACCAAGATTGTTCAAGACGGCTTGCCGACTGACCTGCGGATTTGAGTGACAACCATGCCAAAACGTACAGACATTAAAAGCATCCTGATTCTCGGCGCTGGCCCGATCGTGATCGGCCAGGCCTGCGAATTCGACTACTCCGGCGCCCAGGCTTGCAAAGCCCTGCGCGAGGAAGGCTATCGCGTCATCCTGGTGAACTCCAACCCGGCCACCATCATGACCGACCCGGCCATGGCCGATGCCACCTACATTGAACCGATCAAGTGGCAGACGGTTGCCAAGATCATCGAGGCAGAGCGTCCGGATGCGCTGCTGCCAACCATGGGTGGCCAGACCGCTCTGAACTGCGCCCTGGACCTGGAGCGCGAAGGCGTCCTGGAAAAATTCGGCGTGGAGATGATCGGCGCCAATGCCGACACCATCGACAAAGCCGAAGACCGCTCGCGCTTCGACAAGGCCATGAAGTCGATCGGCCTGGATTGCCCGCGCTCCGGTATCGCTCACACCATGGACGAGGCCAATGCAGTCCTCGACAAGCTGGGCTTCCCTTGCATCATTCGTCCGTCCTTCACCATGGGCGGCACCGGCGGCGGCATCGCCTACAACCGTGAAGAATTCGAAGAAATCTGCGCCCGTGGTCTGGACTTGTCGCCGACCAAGGAACTGCTGATCGACGAATCGCTGATCGGCTGGAAAGAGTACGAGATGGAAGTGGTCCGCGACAAAAAGGACAACTGCATCATCGTCTGCTCCATCGAGAACTTCGATCCGATGGGTGTGCACACCGGCGACTCGATCACCGTCGCACCGGCTCAGACCCTGACCGACAAGGAATACCAGATCATGCGCAACGCCTCCTTGGCGGTGCTGCGTGAAATCGGCGTCGAGACCGGCGGTTCCAACGTTCAGTTCGGCATCTGCCCGGACACCGGCCGCATGGTCGTGATCGAGATGAACCCGCGTGTATCGCGTTCTTCCGCCCTGGCTTCGAAAGCCACCGGTTTCCCGATCGCCAAGATCGCGGCCAAGCTGGCGGTCGGCTACACCCTCGACGAACTGCAGAACGACATCACTGGCGGCCGTACCCCGGCGTCCTTCGAGCCGTCGATCGACTACGTCGTTACCAAGCTGCCGCGCTTTGCATTCGAGAAATTCCCGAAAGCCGACGCCCGCCTGACCACTCAGATGAAATCCGTGGGTGAAGTCATGGCCATCGGCCGTACCTTCCAGGAATCCCTGCAGAAAGCCCTGCGCGGTCTGGAAGTTGGCGTCTGCGGCCTCGACCCTAAAGTCGACCTGGCCAGCCCGGAAGCCTCGAGCATCCTCAAGCGTGAACTGACCGTGCCGGGCGCCGAGCGTATCTGGTACGTGGCCGACGCTTTCCGCGCCGGCATGACCCGCGACGAAATCTTCGCCCTGACCAGCATCGACCACTGGTTCCTGATCCAGATCGAAGACCTGATCAAGGACGAAGAGAAGGTCAAGACCCTCGGTCTGTCGACCATCGACAAGGACCTGATGCTGCGCCTGAAGCGCAAGGGCTTCTCCGACCAGCGTCTGGCCAAGCTGCTGGGCATCACCGACAAGAATCTGCGTCGTCATCGCCACAAGCTGGAAGTGTTCCCGGTCTACAAGCGCGTCGACACCTGCGCCGCCGAGTTCGCGACCGACACTGCCTACCTGTACTCGACCTACGAGGAAGAATGCGAGGCCAACCCGTCGACTCGCGACAAGATCATGATCCTGGGCGGCGGTCCAAACCGTATCGGCCAGGGCATCGAGTTCGACTACTGCTGCGTACACGCGGCACTGGCCCTGCGTGAAGACGGTTACGAGACCATCATGGTCAACTGCAACCCGGAAACCGTCTCCACCGACTACGACACCTCTGATCGCCTGTACTTCGAGCCGCTGACGCTGGAAGACGTGCTGGAAGTGGTTCGCGTCGAGAAGCCGAAAGGCGTGATCGTCCACTACGGTGGTCAGACTCCGCTGAAACTGGCTCGCGCGCTGGAAGAGGCCGGTGTGCCAATCATCGGTACCAGCCCTGATGCCATTGACCGCGCGGAAGACCGTGAGCGCTTCCAGCAGATGGTTCAGCGCCTGAACCTGCTGCAGCCGCCAAACGCCACCGTGCGTAGCGAAGACGAAGCCATTCGTGCCGCCGGCGTTATCGGTTATCCGCTGGTAGTTCGCCCGTCCTACGTACTGGGCGGTCGTGCCATGGAAATCGTCTACGAACTGGACGAGCTCAAGCGCTACCTGCGCGAAGCGGTACAGGTTTCGAACGATAGCCCGGTCTTGCTCGACCACTTCCTCAACTGCGCCATCGAGATGGACGTGGATGCGGTGTGCGATGGCACCGACGTGGTTATCGGCGCAATCATGCAGCACATCGAGCAGGCAGGCGTTCACTCCGGTGACTCCGCGTGCTCGCTGCCGCCATACTCGCTGCCAGCCCACGTTCAGGACGAAGTCCGCGAACAGGTCAAGAAGATGGCCCTGGAGCTTGGCGTTGTTGGTCTGATGAACGTCCAGCTGGCGTTGCAGGGCGACAAGATCTACGTGATCGAGGTCAACCCGCGCGCTTCCCGTACCGTGCCATTCGTGTCGAAGTGCATCGGCACTTCGCTGGCGATGATCGCCGCGCGCGTCATGGCTGGCAAATCGCTGAAAGAGCTGGGCTTCACCAAGGAAATCATTCCGAACTTCTACAGCGTCAAGGAAGCGGTGTTCCCATTCGCCAAGTTCCCGGGTGTTGACCCGATCCTCGGCCCTGAGATGAAATCCACTGGTGAAGTGATGGGCGTCGGCGACAGCTTCGGTGAAGCCTTCGCCAAAGCGCAGATGGGCGCCAGCGAAGTGCTGCCGACCGGCGGTACTGCGTTCATCAGCGTACGTGACGACGACAAGCCACAAGTGGCTGGCGTTGCCCGTGACCTGATCACTCTGGGCTTTGAAGTGGTTGCTACCGCCGGTACCGCCAAGATCATCGAAGCGGCTGGCCTGAAAGTGCGTCGCGTGAACAAGGTGACCGAAGGTCGTCCGCACGTGGTAGACATGATCAAGAACGACGAAGTGTCGCTGATCATCAATACCACGGAAGGTCGTCAGTCGATTGCCGACTCCTACTCGATTCGCCGCAATGCGTTGCAGCACAAGATTTACTGCACCACTACCATTGCGGCCGGTGAAGCTATCTGTGAAGCGCTGAAATTCGGTCCGGAAAAGACCGTTCGCCGCTTGCAGGATCTGCATGCAGGACTTAAAGCATGAGCATTACCAAATACCCGATGACCGTCCAGGGCGCTCGCGCCCTGGAAGAAGAGCACCTGTTCCTGAGCAAGACCGAGCGCCCGCGCCTGAGTCAGGCGATTGGCGAAGCGCGTGAACTGGGTGACCTCAAGGAAAACGCTGAATACCATGCCGCCCGCGAGGAGCAAGGCATGGTCGAGGCGCGTATCCGTGATATTGAAGGCCGTTTGCAGAACTCGGTCGTGATCGACGTGACCACCATTGCCCACACTGGCAAGGTCATTTTCGGCACTACTGTGTTGCTGGAAAATGCCGAGACTGGCGATCAGGTGACTTACCAGATCGTTGGTGAGGACGAAGCCGACATCAAGAAGGGCAAGCTTTCGGCGGGTGCGCCGATTGCCCGTGCCATCATCGGCAAGGAAGAAGGTGACGTGGTGGTCGTCAAGACACCTAGCGGCGTGCTCGAGTACGAGATTGTCGAAGTCAAACACATCTGACCGGCCCCGTGGCTTCGCTGCCACGGCCGTGATCTGGCAACTGGCCCAGGTACTCTGGGTCGGTGGCCTGTGGATCCTTCATCTGGGGTTGTTGCCCGCGCTGAATCAGGTCGGCCTCGCGCCGTTGCTGGTCGAAGATGTCAGTCGTGTGGTGGCGTCATTGCTGGTGGCTTTCGCGGCTGTCGGTAGCGGCGTGCAGGTGTTGGTGCTGGTCCGGGCCGAGGGCATGACCAGTCTATGGCGGGATGCGCGTGGGCAGTTGCTGCTTATGGCGGTGCTGGCGTGTGCTGTCTACTTCGTATTGAGCACGGTGTTCGCGGGGCAACTGCGCTGGCAGTTGTTCTGTTACCTGGTGTTGGGCCTTACCGGTCTGTTGCTGGTGCTGCAACCGGTGCCGGGCAGGGCGCGCAAAGCGCGCCACTGATCGGAGCGAGCATCACTTGTAGCGGTGAATGTTCGACAGTTGCTTGTTTGGCTGTGGGTTGCGGCGATAGATCAGTGCCTTCTTCCCGATGGTCTGCACCAGTTCGGCACGGCCAGCCTTGCACAGTGCAGCGATTGCTGCGGCACGCTCTTCGCGGTCTTCCGAGCGGATCTCGACCTTGATCAGTTCGTGATCGGCCAGGGCGCGTTCCAGTTCGGCAAGAACGCCCTCAGTCAGTCCATTGCCTGCCACAATCAGAACTGGTTTCAGATCGTGGCCAATGGATTTGTACTGTTTCTTCTGCTCGTTATTGAGCGGCATAATCTGACCCTTTGTCTGATTCTGTAAAAATGGCGGCCATTTTACCCGAGGGCCCGTGGATCCGCCCAGTTAATCACGACCCTAATCATCGAGGTGCCCAGTGGCGCGTTCCAAGACAAGCCTTGGCTGGCTGAAAGAACATTTCAACGATCCTTACGTCAAAATGGCGCAAAAGGATGGTTATCGCTCGCGTGCGAGCTACAAACTGCTGGAAATTCAGGAAAAGTACAAAATCATCCGCCCAGGCATGAGCGTAGTTGACCTGGGCGCCGCGCCGGGTGGCTGGTCGCAGGTGACCAGTCGTCTGATCGGCGGTCAGGGGCGTCTGATCGCGTCGGACATCCTGGAGATGGACAGCATCCCTGATGTCACCTTCATTCAGGGCGACTTCACGCAGGATGACGTCCTGGCGCAAATTCTTGAGGCCGTCGGTAATTCGCATGTGGACCTTGTGATTTCCGATATGGCCCCCAATATGAGTGGTACGCCAGCCGTCGATATCCCCAAGGCAATGTTTCTCTGTGAGCTAGCCATTGATCTGGCTACTCGCGTGCTCAAGCCTGGTGGTGATTTCCTGATCAAGATTTTCCAGGGGGAAGGCTTTGATGTTTACCTCAAGGAAACTCGCAAGAAGTTCGACAAGGTGCAGATGCTGAAGCCCGATTCTTCGCGTGATCGCTCACGAGAGCAGTACCTGCTGGCGAGAGGGTATCGCGGGGAATAAAAGCATCACCGGCGGCTTCTTGAGGCAGTGATAGTTTTTTCCAATCAGTCCGTGTGTCTGATATGGATGAACATCGTGTAGTCTAGATTCACAAAGGGTTACAGACGGCGCCAACTGCTGTTGTAGGTAATGTAGTAAGTTACGCCGGTGATTATCATGCGAGGCACGGTTGCGCCTAAACCTGCTTCAGAGGGTAGCTAATTGAACGATATGGCAAAGAATTTGATCCTGTGGTTGATCATCGCGGCTGTCCTGGTGACAGTGATGAACAACTTCTCCAGCCCGAATGAGCCGCAAACCCTCAACTATTCCGACTTCATCCAGCAAGTCAAGGATGGCAAGGTCGAGCGCGTTGCGGTCGACGGCTACGTCATTACTGGTAAACGTACTGACGGTGACACCTTCAAGACCATCCGTCCGGCCATTCAGGACAACGGTCTGATCGGCGACCTGGTCGACAACCATGTTGTGGTCGAAGGCAAGCAGCCAGAGCAGCAAAGCATCTGGACGCAGCTACTGGTAGCCAGCTTCCCGATCCTCGTGATCATCGCGGTCTTCATGTTCTTCATGCGGCAGATGCAAGGTGGCGCCGGTGGTAAAGGCGGCCCGATGAGCTTTGGCAAGAGCAAGGCGCGACTGCTGTCCGAGGATCAGGTCAAAACCACACTGGCCGACGTGGCGGGTTGTGATGAAGCGAAGGAAGAGGTCGGCGAGCTCGTCGAGTTTCTGCGTGATCCGGGCAAGTTCCAGCGCCTGGGCGGTCGTATTCCTCGCGGCGTCTTGATGGTTGGTCCTCCTGGTACCGGTAAGACATTGCTGGCCAAGGCCATCGCTGGTGAGGCGAAGGTTCCGTTCTTCACCATTTCCGGTTCCGACTTCGTCGAAATGTTCGTGGGTGTGGGTGCCAGTCGCGTACGTGACATGTTCGAGCAGGCCAAGAAGCATGCGCCGTGCATCATCTTCATCGACGAAATCGATGCCGTAGGTCGCCATCGTGGTGCTGGCATGGGTGGCGGTCACGACGAGCGTGAACAAACCCTTAACCAGTTGCTGGTGGAGATGGATGGCTTCGAGATGAACGATGGCATCATCGTGATCGCAGCTACCAACCGTCCAGACGTGCTTGACCCTGCCTTGCTGCGTCCCGGCCGTTTCGACCGCCAGGTGGTGGTTGGTTTGCCAGACATTCGTGGTCGTGAGCAGATCCTCAAGGTTCACATGCGCAAGGTGCCGATTGGCGAGAACGTCAATCCTGCAGTCATTGCTCGCGGTACTCCTGGTTTCTCGGGTGCTGACCTGGCCAACCTGGTCAACGAGGCTTCACTTTTCGCGGCGCGTGGCGGCAAGCGCGTTGTCGAGATGAAAGAGTTCGAGCTGGCCAAAGACAAGATCATGATGGGCGCTGAGCGCAAAACCATGGTCATGTCGGAAAAAGAGAAGCAGAACACCGCTTACCACGAAGCGGGTCACGCGATCGTTGGTCGCGTCGTTCCGGAGCACGATCCGGTTTACAAGGTATCCATCATCCCTCGCGGTCGTGCGTTGGGTGTGACCATGTTCCTGCCGGAAGAAGATCGCTACAGCCTCTCCAAACGTGCGCTGATCAGTCAGATCTGTTCGCTGTACGGCGGTCGTATCGCTGAGGAAATGACCCTTGGCTTTGATGGTGTGACCACAGGCGCTTCCAACGACATCATGCGGGCCAGTCAGATTGCTCGTAACATGGTTACCAAGTGGGGGCTGTCGGAGAAGCTTGGTCCGCTCATGTACGCTGAGGAAGAGGGCGAAGTGTTCCTGGGGCGCGGCTCCAGTTCTGGACACGCCAGTGTTTCCGGCGAGACTGCGAAGCTGATCGATTCCGAGGTTCGCAGCATCATTGACCAGTGTTATGCCACGGCCAAGCAGATCCTCACCGACAACCGTGACAAGCTCGACGCAATGGCCGACGCACTCATGAAGTACGAAACCATTGATGCCGACCAGATCGAAGACATCATGGCTGGCCGCCCGCCGCGCGAACCGCGTGATTGGGATGGTGACTCGGGTACATCTGGAACGACGGCTTCCCAGGGTGATCGTCCAGAGTCCCCGATTGGTGGGCCGGCAGCGCAACACTAAGGGCTGACATGACTTCACAGCAGTACCCGACCCGGTTGCCTTGCGGCAACCGGGTTCTTGACCTTTCGCTTACCCATGTCATGGGTATTCTCAATATCACTCCGGATTCCTTTTCAGACGGCGGCCGCTTCACTCAGCGCGACGCGGCGCTGCGCCATGCCGAGGAAATGGTGGCTGCCGGCGCTACGTTGATCGATGTGGGGGGGGAGTCAACCCGGCCAGGGGCGCGCGTTGTCACTGCTCTTGAGGAGCTTGAGCGCGTTGCGCCTATTGTCGAGGCTCTGAATCGTGAGCTGGATGTGGTCATCTCGGTGGACACTTCGACGCCGTCGGTTATTCGTGAGTCGGCGCGCCTCGGGGCAGGGCTGATCAATGACGTCCGCTCGCTCAGTCGTGACGGAGCGTTGGATGCTGCTGCGGCTACCGGCTTGCCTGTGTGCCTCATGCATATGCGTGGTGAGCCTGGAAACATGCAGGATGCCCCAAGCTACGGCGACGTGACTGCCGAGGTTGCGACGTATCTTGAAGAGCGGATGGCTGCCTGCAGTTCTGTTGGAATCGAGGCGGAACGCATAATTCTTGACCCAGGTTTCGGCTTTGCCAAAACACTGGAGCATAATCTCAGCCTGTTCAAGCATATGGACAGTCTGCAGCGCTTGGGGCGCCCTTTGCTGGTGGGCGTCTCGCGCAAGAGTATGATCGGCCTGACCCTTGGTCGGGCTGTGGATGGACGGCTATATGGCAGCTTGGCGCTGGCCGCATTGGCGATCACCAAAGGAGCGAAGATCCTTCGTGTTCACGATGTTGCTGAAACCGTCGACATCGTACGGATGATCGCTGCGGTACAAGCCGCCGAATAAGAGTGACGGAGCATTTATGAGTAGAAAATATTTTGGTACCGACGGCATTCGCGGTCGTGTTGGTGAGTTCCCTATTACCCCTGATTTCATGCTCAAGCTGGGTTGGGCGGCGGGTATGGCCTTCCGCAAGCAGGGTCACTGCCGTGTATTGGTAGGCAAGGACACCCGTATTTCCGGGTATATGTTCGAGTCTGCCCTGGAGGCCGGGCTTTCGGCTGCCGGGGCTGATGTGCTGCTGTTGGGGCCGATGCCGACTCCGGCGATCGCCTACCTGACGCGGACCTTCCATGCTGAGGCGGGCATCGTCATCAGTGCCTCCCACAATCCGCATGACGACAACGGCATCAAGTTTTTCTCCGGGCAAGGTACCAAGTTGCCTGACGAAGTCGAACTGATGATCGAAGAGCTGCTTGACCAGCCGATGACGGTGGTTGAGTCGAGCAAGTTGGGCAAGGTCTCTCGAATCAACGATGCTGCCGGTCGCTATATCGAGTTCTGCAAGAGCAGCGTGCCGAGCAGCACCGATTTCTCTGGCCTGAAGCTGGCTATCGACTGTGCTCATGGCGCGACCTATAAGGTAGCTCCAAGCGTGTTTCGTGAGCTGGGTGCCGAAGTTACCGTGCTGTCTGCGCAGCCGGATGGTCTGAACATCAATGAAAACTGTGGCTCGACTCATATCGAGTCGCTGCAGGCAGCAGTGCTGGTTGGTCATGCCGATCTGGGTATCGCCTTCGATGGTGACGGTGACCGCGTGCTGATGGTTGATCACACGGGCGCCATTGTTGATGGTGACGAACTCTTGTTCATCATCGCACGTGACCTCCATGACCGCGGCAAGCTTCAAGGTGGCGTGGTGGGTACGCTCATGAGCAACCTGGGGCTGGAGCTTGCGCTGAAGGATCTGTCGATTCCCTTCGTGCGAGCGAAGGTAGGTGACCGTTACGTCATGGCAGAGTTGCTGGCGCGCGAGTGGATCATTGGCGGGGAAAACTCCGGGCATGTGGTTTGCTGTAGCCACACCACGACTGGAGACGCGATCATCGCTGCTCTGCAGGTGCTGATGGCGCTCAAGCGTCGTGGAGAGACCCTAGCGCAAGCTCGCCAGGCTGTCCGCAAGTGCCCGCAGGTGCTGATCAATGTCCGCTTCGGGGCAAGCAAGGTCGATCCGCTCGAGCACCCTTCGGTGAAAGAAGCGTGTGAGCGTATTACCGAGGATATGGCCGGGCGTGGTCGCGTGTTGTTGCGCAAGTCCGGAACAGAGCCTCTCGTGCGTGTAATGGTCGAAGGTGACGACGAAAGTCAGGTTCGCGGCCATGCCGAGGCACTGGCAAAACTGGTAAGTGAAGTTTGCGTTTGATTTACGCTTGCCAGTAGTGATCGGGTTGGGTAACATCTGCGCCCACTTTGACCGACGAGGTACAGCATGCGTCGCCCTATGGTAGCTGGTAACTGGAAGATGCACGGTACCCGCGCCAGCGTCGCTGAGCTGATCAAAAGCTTGAGTAATCAGGCCTTGCCAAGCGGTGTTGATGTCGCGGTGTTTCCACCCAGCCTGTTCATTACACAGGTGATCGACGGGCTTGAAGGCAAGTCGATCGCTGTAGGTGCTCAGGACTCCGCGGTCGAACCCCAGCAAGGGGCTTTGACGGGAGAGGTGGCTCCGAGTCAGTTGGTTGATGTCGGTTGTGAGTGGGTGTTGATCGGTCACTCCGAGCGGCGTCAGATTCTGGAAGAGCAAGACTCGACCCTGATTCGGAAGTTCGCAGCGGCACAGTCCTGTGGATTGAAGGTTGTGTTCTGTGTAGGGGAAACCCTCGAAGAGCGCGAAGCAGGCAAGACGCTAGAAGTTGTTGGGCAGCAGTTGGACAGCATCATCGATACGTTGGGTGTTGCGGTCTTTGCAAGTGCGATTATTGCCTATGAGCCAGTTTGGGCCATCGGTACTGGCCTCACAGCTACTCCGCAGCAAGCGCAGGATGTGCATAAAGCCATTCGCGAGCAGTTGGCGGTAAAGGATTCAGAAGTTGCGCAGAATGCGCGGCTTCTATACGGCGGCAGCGTGAAGGCGGCCAATGCGGCTGAGCTGTTCGGCATGCCGGATATTGATGGGGGGCTCATTGGTGGGGCTTCCCTGAACGCAGACGAATTCGGTGCAATTTGTCGCGCCGCAGGAAACTGAAAAATGCTGGAAACAGTTATTGTCGTTCTTCATCTGTTGGGCGCACTGGGTTTGGTAGTGCTGGTTCTGCTGCAACAGGGTAAAGGTGCGGAAGCAGGTGCATCTTTCGGCGCAGGTGCTTCAAATACTGTGTTCGGAAGCCAAGGTTCTGCTACCTTCCTGAGTAAGTTTACTGCTATACTAGCTGCCTCTTTCTTCTTAACTGCTCTTGGGTTAGGATACTTTGCTAAAGAGAAAGCTCATGAGCTGACTCAAGTAGGGTTGCCAGATCCAGCGGTATTAGAAGTTAAGCAAGCCAAACCGGCAGCAGATGATGTACCGGTGCTCCAGGAGCAACAGAAGAACGAAGCCGGCAACACTGGCGATGTTCCTCCCGCTCAAGAGCAGAAGTAACGGGTTTCAAAGTAGTATTGCCGAGGTGGTGGAATTGGTAGACACGCAACCTTGAGGTGGTTGTGCCCATAGGGTGTAGGGGTTCGAGTCCCCTTCTCGGTACCATTTGAAGCATGAGAGCCCGCTTTGAGCGGGCTTTCTTGTAGGTGGAGGTTGGATTGACCCTTTCGGGGGTTCGGTCGTATACTTTCGCCCCAGCTTTGTCGCGGGGTGGAGCAGTCTGGTAGCTCGTCGGGCTCATAACCCGAAGGTCGTTGGTTCAAATCCAGCCCCCGCAACCAGTTTCAGCGGAGCCCCTTTTCAAGGGGCTTTTTGTTAGCTGAACAGTTCTCAGCGCCGATGTTCAACGGCGCATTTCATGGATGGGCGCTTGCCCATTTTTTATTTGCACAGCATGCACGAGGGGGTTCAGGTGTCGAGCAAGCTAGAACAGTTGCAGGCCTTGTTGGCCCCGGTGGTCGAGGCGCTCGGCTATCAATGCTGGGGAATCGAGTTCATTTCTCAAGGCAAACATTCGGTACTGCGTATCTATATCGACAAAGAGGGCGGCATTCTGGTCGAAGATTGCGAAGCCGTCAGTCGCCAGATCAGTGGCGTTCTGGATGTTGAAGATCCAATCAGCTCCGAATACACCCTTGAAGTGTCCTCTCCTGGCATGGATCGCCCGCTGTTCACACTTGAACAGTTTGCCTCGCATGCCGGCGAACAAGTGAAGATCAAGCTGCGTACGCCCTTCGAAGGTCGTCGTAACTTTCAAGGCCTGCTCCGCGGTGTGGAGGAACAGGATGTCGTGGTCCAGGTGGACAGTCACGAATTCCTGTTGCCGATCGACTCGATCGACAAGGCCAACATTATTCCCAGTTTTGACTGAGACATGCCGGATCCGCTCCAAAAAAGCGGACCTAATGGCTTGCGAAAGGCGAGGCGTACGATGAGCAAAGAAGTACTGCTGGTTGTTGAGTCGGTATCCAATGAAAAGGGCGTACCGGCCGGCGTGATTTTTGAAGCGCTGGAAGTGGCTCTGGCCACCGCAACTAAAAAACGTTTTGAAGACGAAGTTGACCTGCGTGTGGAAATCAACCGCCACACCGGTAACTACGAAACCTTCCGCCGCTGGACTGTGGTCGAAGACGAAGACCTGGACGATCCTGCGATCGAACTGGCCGTCGACCAGGCCCAGGCGAAAAAACCGGGCGCTGTCGCTGGCGAGATCATCGAAGAGAAGATCGAATCCATCGAGTTCGGCCGTATCGCTGCCCAGACCGCCAAGCAAGTCATTGTGCAGAAGGTTCGTGAGGCAGAACGTGCTCAGGTGGTCGATGCCTATCGTGAGCGTGTAGGTGAAATCATCTCCGGCACGGTCAAGAAAGTTACCCGCGACAACGTCATCGTTGATCTGGGTAACAATGCTGAAGCACTGCTGGCACGTGAAGATATCATCTCTCGCGAGACTTTCCGGGTAGGCGTTCGAGTTCGTGCGCTGCTCAAGGAAATCCGCACTGAGAACCGCGGTCCGCAACTGATTCTGTCGCGTACCGCGCCACAGATGCTGATCGAGCTGTTCCGCATCGAAGTACCGGAAATCGCCGAGGGCCTGATCGAAGTGATGGCTGCTTCGCGTGATCCGGGCTCTCGAGCAAAGATCGCCGTTCGCTCCAAGGACAAACGTATTGACCCACAAGGCGCCTGCATCGGCATGCGCGGCTCCCGGGTTCAAGCGGTTTCCGGAGAGCTGGGTGGTGAGCGCGTGGATATTGTGCTCTGGGACGACAACCCAGCACAGTTCGTCATCAACGCCATGTCGCCGGCTGAAGTCGCGGCGATCATCGTTGACGAAGATGCCCACGCGATGGATATCGCTGTTGCCGCTGACAACCTGGCGCAGGCGATCGGTCGCGGCGGTCAGAACGTTCGCCTGGCCAGTCAACTGACCGGCTGGACCCTGAACGTGATGACCGAATCGGACATCCAGGCCAAGCAGCAAGCGGAAACCGGCGACATCCTGCGCAACTTCATCGAAGAGCTGGAAGTCGACGAAGAACTGGCCCAGGTGCTGGTCGACGAAGGCTTTACCAGCCTCGAAGAAATTGCCTATGTACCGCTGGAAGAAATGCTCAACATCGATGGCTTCGACGAGGAGATCGTCAACGAACTCCGCGCTCGTGCCAAGGACCGTCTGTTGACCAAAGCCATCGCTACCGAGGAAAAACTGGCAGACGCCCATCCGGCCGAAGACCTGCTCTCTCTTGAGGGTATGGACAAGGACCTGGCGGCGGAACTGGCGGTGCGCGGCGTGGTTACCCGCGAAGACCTGGCCGAGCAGTCGATTGACGATCTGCTCGACATCGACGGCATCGACGAAGAGCGTGCCGGCAAGTTGATCATGGCCGCCCGAGCCCACTGGTTCGAGTAAGCAGGCTGGCCTGAGGAGAGAAGTGCATGACGCAAGTCACGGTGAAAGAATTGGCCCAAGAGGTCGCTGCACCGGTAGAGCGCCTGCTGCAGCAGATGCGTGAGGCAGGTCTGCCGCACACCGATGCCAGTCAGCTGGTGAGCGACAATGAGAAGCAGGCTCTGCTGACCCATTTGAAAAGCAGCCATAAGGCAAAGGTGGAAGAGCCGCGCAAGATTACCTTGCAGCGCAAGACCACCAGCACCCTGCGTGTTGCCGGTAGCAAGAGCATCAGCGTAGAAGTACGCAAGAAGAAAGTTTTCGTACAGCGCAGCCCGGAAGAAGTCCAGGCTGAGCAGAAGCGTGAGCTGGAAGAGCGCCGCGCTGCCGAAAATGCTGTCCGCGAGAAGTCCGAAGCCGAAGCGCGTCAGCGCACCGAGGAAGAGACTCGTCGCCAAGCGCCAGCAGCACCGGCTGCTGCGCCTGTAGCCGCTCCGGTTGCGCAGGCTGAGGCCTCGGCTGCCGTCGAGCCCGCTGCAGCCCCGGCTCCCGCTGCTGACCGCAAGAAAGATGAAAGCCGTCGCAACGACCGTGCCCGTGACGATGATCGTCGCGGTGGCGAGCGTCGCAACGAAGCGCCGCGCGTATCGGTCAAGGTCAAGGAGAAAGAGAAAGCTCCTACTCCTCGCGCCGCTCCACGTACTACCGAGGAAGAAAGCGATGGTTTCCGTCGCGGCGGTCGTGGCAAGTCCAAGCCGAAGAAACGCAACGCTCACGGTTTCCAGAGCCCTACCGGTCCGGTCATCCGCGACGTAAGCATCGGCGAGACCATTACGGTTTCCGACCTTGCACAGCAGATGTCGGTCAAAGGCGCTGAAGTCGTCAAGTTCATGTTCAAGATGGGCACTCCGGTCACCATCAACCAGGTGCTCGATCAGGAGACCGCTCAACTGGTCGCCGAAGAGCTGGGCCACAAGGTCACCCTGGTCAGCGACACTGCCCTGGAAGATTCCCTGGCCGAATCGCTGAAGTTCGAAGGTGAGACCTTTGCCCGTGCGCCGGTCGTGACCGTAATGGGCCACGTTGACCACGGTAAGACCTCGCTGCTCGACTACATCCGTCGTGCCAAGGTTGCTGCTGGCGAAGCCGGTGGTATCACCCAGCACATCGGTGCCTATCACGTGGAAACCGACCGCGGCATGGTCACCTTCCTCGACACCCCTGGTCACGCCGCGTTTACCGCCATGCGTGCCCGTGGTGCCAAGGCGACCGACATCGTTATCCTGGTGGTCGCGGCTGACGACGGTGTGATGCCTCAGACCCGCGAAGCGGTTCAGCACGCCAAGGCTGCTGGTGTTCCACTGGTTGTTGCAGTGAACAAGATCGACAAGCCGGGCGCTGACCTCGATCGCATCCGCAACGAGCTGTCCGTCGAAGGCGTTACCTCCGAGGACTGGGGTGGTGACACTCCATTCGTCAAGGTTTCGGCGAAGATGGGTACCGGTGTTGACGAACTGCTCGAAGCCGTTCTGCTGCAAGCCGAGATCCTCGAGCTCAAAGCCACTCCATCCGCGCCAGGTCGTGGTGTCGTGGTCGAGTCTCGCCTGGACAAGGGCCGTGGCCCGGTGGCGACCGTTCTGGTTCAGGACGGCACCCTGCGTCAAGGCGACATGGTTCTGTGCGGCTCCAACTACGGCCGTGTACGAGCGATGCTCGACGAGAACGGCAAGCCCGTCAAAGAAGCCGGTCCGTCTATCCCGGTCGAGATCCTCGGCCTGGACGGTACCCCGGACGCTGGCGACGAGCTGTCGGTAGTGGCTGACGAGAAGAAAGCCCGCGAAGTTGCACTGTTCCGCCAAGGCAAGTTCCGCGAAGTCAAACTGGCTCGCGCTCATGCTGGCAAGCTGGAAAACATCTTCGAGAACATGGGCCAGGAAGAGAAGAAGACCCTCAACATCGTGCTCAAGGCCGACGTTCGTGGTTCTCTCGAGGCTCTGCAAGGTTCGCTCGGCGGCTTGGGCAACGACGAAGTGCAAGTGCGCGTGATCGGTGGCGGTGTCGGTGGTATCACCGAGAGCGACGCCAACCTGGCACTGGCTTCGAACGCAGTACTGTTCGGCTTCAACGTTCGTGCCGATGCCGGTGCGCGCAAGATCGTCGAGCAGGAAGGTCTGGATATGCGTTACTACAACGTGATCTACGACATCATTGAAGACGTCAAGAAAGCCCTGACCGGTATGCTCGGCAGCGATGTTCGCGAGAACATCCTGGGTATCGCCGAAGTGCGCGACGTGTTCCGTTCGCCGAAGTTCGGCGCCATCGCCGGTTGCATGGTTGTGGAAGGTACGGTTCACCGTAACCGCCCGATCCGTGTACTGCGCGAAGACGTGGTTATCTTCGAAGGCGAGCTGGAATCCCTGCGCCGCTTCAAGGACGATGCGTCCGAAGTACGTGCCGGCATGGAATGCGGTATCGGCGTCAAGAGCTACAACGACGTCAAGGTCGGCGACAAGATCGAAGTCTTCGAGAAAGTCCAGGTGGCTCGTACGCTCTGATTCACGAGCTTGGAAGCGACGGGCGGGTGGCTGTGAAGCCACGCTTGTCGCTGAACGCAACGCCCGGTCCGGCTGATGCCTGGCCGGGCGTTTGCCGCTTTAGTTACAGGTAGCAAGACATGGCAAAAGAATATAGCCGTACCCAACGCATCGGCGATCAAATGCAGCGTGAGCTGGCTCAGTTGATCCGTCGTGAAGTCAAAGATCCCCGCGTCGGCCTGGTGACCATCACCGCCGTCGATGTCAGCCGCGATGTCGGCCATGCCAAGGTGTTCATCACCGTCATGGGCCAGGACAGCGCTGAAGACATCAAGCAGAGTCTGAAAGTCCTGAACTCCGCCTCCGGTTTCCTGCGCATGCAGCTCGGCCGTGAAATGAAGCTGCGCAGCGTGCCGCAACTGCATTTCCACTATGACGAGAGCGTCACCCGCGGCGCCCATCTGTCCGCGCTGATCGAGCGTGCCGTCGCCGAGGACAGTCAGCACCAGAGCACCGACGTTCCGGATAGCAAGGAGTGATCCGTGGCTCAGGTCAAACGTATCCGTCGTAACGTCAGTGGCATCATCCTGCTCGACAAGCCGCTGGGGTTCACCTCCAACGCCGCGTTGCAGAAGGTCCGCTGGCTGCTCAATGCTGAAAAGGCCGGACATACCGGCAGTCTTGATCCGCTCGCTAGTGGCGTACTGCCGCTGTGCTTCGGCGAGGCAACCAAGTTCTCGCAATACCTGCTCGATTCCGACAAGGGCTACGAGACGGTCATGCAACTGGGACAGACCACCACCACCGGCGATGCCGAGGGTGAAGTCCTGCAGACCCGCGATGTGACCGTTGGTCGCGCCGACATTGAAGCGGTGTTGCCACAATTTCGTGGTCCAATCAGCCAGATACCTCCGATGTACTCGGCCCTCAAGCGCGATGGCCAGCCGTTGTACAAACTGGCGCGTGCAGGTGAAGTAGTGGAGCGTGAAGCACGTTCTGTTACTATTACCCGCTTGGAACTGCTGGAGTGCGAAGGCACCCGGGTTCGTCTCTCGGTCGGTTGCACCAAGGGCACGTATATCCGCACCCTGGTCGAAGATATCGGCGAGGTGTTGGGATGTGGTGCTTATGTCGCCGAACTGCGTCGCACCCATGCCGGACCGTTCGAACTGGCCCAGACCGTGACCCTCGAAGAACTCGAGCAGGTTCACGCCGATGGCGGCAATGAAGCGATCGATCGCTTCCTGATGCCTTCGGACAGCGGTTTGCTGGACTGGCCGTTGCTGCAGTTCTCCGAGCACAGTGCGTTTTACTGGCTGCATGGTCAGCCGGTACGTTCGCCGGACGCGCCGAAATTCGGCATGGTCCGCGTACAGGATCACAACGGTCGCTTCATCGGGATCGGTGAAGTGAGCGAAGACGGGCGCGTCGCGCCGCGTCGACTGATTCGGTCGGAATGACCGAAACCGTCAGTGCCGGGCTCAGGTCCGGCACGGATGGATTAGAGGGTGGCTGTTAATAGGCATGGTCACACCTCACTTTTATGAATACAGGGAGCAGTCCCTGGCCTATTGGAAGCCTTTACCGGTTTCCCTTGATTTGGAGAAAGCCAGATGGCACTCAGCGTTGAAGAAAAAGCACAGATCGTTGGCGACTACCAGCAAGCTGCTGGTGACACCGGTAGCCCGGAAGTTCAGGTTGCTCTGCTGACCGCCAACATCAACAAGCTGCAAGGCCACTTCAAGGCCAACGGCAAAGACCACCACTCCCGTCGTGGTCTGATCCGCATGGTAAACCAGCGCCGCAAGCTGCTGGACTACCTGAAAGGTAAAGACGCCACTCGTTACAGCGCCCTGATCGGTCGTCTGGGTCTGCGTCGCTAATAGCGGCCTGGCCAGTGGTGTGCGCGGCGTGCTGCGGTCTTCAGCCAAGAGCTTTCGCTCCATGGCTGACGAGCGCGCCGCGCGTATCTATGAGGTTGGCAGTCTGTCTTGCCCGAGCGGTTTTCCGCGACGGCCGGGCAGGCTCCCAACCTTTAGTTTTATCTGGACGGTCAATGGGGCCGATTCCCCGTTCTGCCCAAGAATTCGCAAGAAACCAGTTCCCCCAGAGCCACTAAGATAAGGTAGGAAACCGTGAACCCGGTAATCAAGAAATTTCAGTTCGGTCAGTCGACCGTAACCCTCGAGACTGGCCGTATCGCCCGTCAAGCATCCGGTGCCGTATTGGTCACCGTTGATAATGACGTCACCGTGCTGGTGACCGTGGTTGGCGCCAAGCACGCCGATCCGAGCAAGGGCTTCTTCCCGCTGTCCGTGCATTATCAGGAAAAGACCTACGCCGCCGGCAAGATCCCTGGTGGTTTCTTCAAGCGTGAAGGCCGTCCTTCCGAGAAAGAAACCCTGACTTCGCGTCTGATCGACCGTCCGATCCGTCCGCTGTTCCCCGAAGGCTTCATGAACGAAGTGCAGGTTGTCTGCACCGTCGTTTCCACCAGCAAGAAGACCGATCCGGACATCGCTGCGATGATCGGTACCTCGGCTGCCCTGGCCATCTCCGGCATCCCGTTCGAAGGCCCTATCGGTGCCGCGCGCGTTGCCTTCCACGAGAGCACCGGCTACCTGCTGAACCCGACCTACGAGCAACTGGCTGCCTCCAGCCTGGACATGGTCGTCGCCGGTACTTCCGACGCCGTTCTGATGGTTGAATCGGAAGCCAAAGAGCTGACCGAAGACCAGATGCTGGGTGCCGTGCTGTTTGCCCACGACGAATTCCAGGCAGTCATCCAGGCTGTCAAAGAGCTGGCCGCCGAAGCTGCCAAGCCAACTTGGGACTGGAAACCAGCCGTTGCCAACACCGAACTGCTGAACGCCATCCGCGCCGAATTCGGCGAAGCCGTTTCCCAGGGCTACACCATCACCGTCAAGGCCGACCGTTACGCTCGTCTGGGCGAACTGCGCGATCAGGCGATCGCCAAGTTCTCCGGTGAAGAAGGTCAGGCTTCGGCTGGCGAAGTCAAAGAAATCTTCGGCGAAATCGAATACCGCACCGTTCGCGAAAACATCGTCAACGGCAAGCCACGTATCGACGGTCGCGACACCAAGACCGTACGTCCGCTGAACATCGAAGTCGGTGTTCTGCCGAAGACTCACGGTTCCGCACTGTTCACCCGTGGCGAGACTCAGGCGCTGGTTGTTGCGACCCTCGGTACTGCCCGTGACGCACAGCTGCTGGACACCCTCGAAGGCGAGCGTAAAGACCCCTTCATGCTGCACTACAACTTCCCTCCGTTCTCGGTGGGCGAGTGTGGTCGCATGGGCGGTGCTGGTCGTCGTGAAATCGGTCACGGCCGTCTGGCCCGTCGTTCGGTTCAGGCCATGCTTCCAGCCGCTGACGCATTCCCGTACACCATCCGCGTTGTGTCGGAAATCACCGAATCCAACGGTTCCAGCTCGATGGCATCGGTTTGCGGTGCTTCCCTGGCACTGATGGACGCCGGTGTACCGATGAAGGCTCCGGTTGCCGGTATCGCCATGGGTCTGGTTAAAGAAGGCGAGAAGTTCGCCATTCTGACCGACATCCTCGGTGACGAAGACCACCTGGGCGACATGGACTTCAAGGTTGCCGGTACCTCCAAGGGTGTTACCGCGCTGCAGATGGACATCAAGATCAACGGCATCACCGAAGAGATCATGGAGATCGCCCTGGGCCAAGCCCTGGAAGCGCGCCTGAACATCCTCGGTCAGATGAACCAGATCATCGGTCAGTCCCGTAGCGAGCTGTCGGAAAATGCTCCGACCATGATCGCGATGAAGATCGACACCGACAAGATCCGTGACGTCATCGGTAAAGGCGGCGCGACCATCCGTGGTATCTGTGAAGAAACCAAGGCTTCGATCGATATCGAAGACGACGGCTCGATCAAGATCTTCGGCGAAACCAAAGATGCAGCAGAAGCAGCGCGTCAGCGCGTTCTGAGCATCACTGCCGAAGCCGAGATCGGCAAGATCTACGTCGGCAAGGTAGAGCGCATCGTCGACTTCGGCGCCTTCGTCAACATCCTGCCGGGCAAGGACGGTCTGGTTCACATCTCCATGCTGAGCGACGCTCGCGTAGAGAAAGTGACCGACATCCTGAAAGAAGGTCAGGAAGTTGAAGTTCTGGTGCTGGACGTGGACAACCGCGGTCGCATCAAGCTGTCGATCAAAGACGTTGCTGCAGCGAAGGCGTCGGGCGTTTAACTCCCGGCTTTCGAAAAAGGACCCTCCGGGGTCCTTTTTTTATGCGCGCGAATTGATGGGACAACTTGCATCTTGCATGCGCAATAACGCGGCAACTTGCAATTTGCACGATCCCGGCATTTTCGTATTTACGTAAGTTACTGTTTCTAAACGATTTTTAAGATATCAAAAACTGGCACAGCGTCTGCAATGTAAGGATTACACCTGCCACCAGGACCTTTCGGTGGCAGATTTCTCGAAAAACAGGAGTGTCTCGTATGAAGAAGTTCGCTATTGCTGCTGCCACCGCTACTGCCCTGACTCTGACCATGGCCAACGTAGCGTTCGCCCAACAGCCAACCACCCAGGCGCCACTGACTCTTGCGGCCGGTGAAGTGACCAAGGCCAAGGAAGCCACTTCCGACACCTGGATCACCACCAAGGTAAAAGCTGATCTGGTTACCGAGAAAGGTATTCCTGGTACCGACATCAAAGTCGAAACCAACAAAGGCGTAGTGTCGCTGTCGTCCGACGTGGCAGTGTCCTCGTCGCAGAAAGACATGGCAGTTGCCATCGCCAAGAAAATCAAAGGCGTACAGGCCGTATCGGCTGATGGCCTGAAAACCAACTGATTGGTTCGTCCCGCTCGCTGACCCTGACGGTTCATGCGACAGCCCAAAAGGATTTGGGCGCACGGAGCCCCGGCAATGCCGGGGCTCTTTTTTGTCGGTCGAAAACTACTCGGCGTCGAGGTGCAGAGGTGAGATCACCCGGCCATCGGACTCGGCCTGGCCCAGGCTGGCATCGACGAAGTAGACCCGCTCGTCTTCCAGCTTGCCCTTGTCCACCAGGTAATCCTTGATGCTGCTGGCCCTTGCCTGGCCGAGCTGACGCAGCAGTACAGCGCTCTCCGCCCAGGTCTTGAGCACGGCATCACGCATCTGGCCGACACGCTGCTCTGTGTCCAGTTGCTCCCACTCCACGGGCGGTTGCTGCTTGAGACGGGTGCGGTAGATGCCTTCAAGCATCGCCGGCTTATCGCCTTCCGGCACCTGCAGCATCGACGCCTGGGCCGGGACTTTGTCGCCGCGGCGCTGGAGGATCTTGTAGTAGGTGCTCTGGTATTCACGCTCCAGTCGTTGCTGGGCAATCAATGGGCCGTCGCTGCTCTGGGCGCTGGTGCCTTCGATTTCCAGGCGCAGGGCGGGGCGTTCTTTCAGGGCAGCGGACAGCTTGTCCAGGGCACCCTGGGCATCAGTGCTCAGATCGCTGGAGCCGGGGGCGAAGGCGACGTTGCCGAGATCCTCGGAGCCGCCACCGGCAATCAGCCCACCGATGAACTTGAACGGCGCCTGCGCCGCGCGCAGCACCAGATTGCGCAAGGTTTGCCAAACGATCGGCATGACGCTGAACTGCGGGTTGTTCAGGTCCCCGGTGACCGGCAACTCGATGGAAATCTTGCCCTCGGTGTCCTTGAGTAGTGCCACCGCAAGGCGGATCGGCAGGTCCACGGCATCCGGGCTGTCGACCTTCTCGCCCAGTTGCAACTGCTCCACCACCACCTTGTTCTCGGCCTTGAGCTGGCCGTTGGTAATCACATAGTGCAGGTCGAGATTCAGCCGGCCCTTGCGGATGCGGAAACCGGCGAACTTGCCGGAATAGGGTGTCAACGTGGTGAGCTCGACCCGGCGGAAGCTGGTGGCGATATCAAGGCTGGCCATCGGATTGAACGGGTTGAGCGCGCCCTTGATGATGACTGGCGCGTAACGGTCGACCTTGCCTTTCACGTCGACCTTGGCCGGCTTCGGCTGGCGATTGTCGATGGTGCCGATCTGGCCGTTGAGCTGCTGGACCGCCGTGGCGAAGTTGGGCGTGAGGCTGAAGTCGGCGAAGTTGGCCGAGCCGTCGTTGATGTCGATCTGACCGATATGCACGCCCAGAGGCTTGTCGTTGCCCGGCGCGGCTTTGGCCTGGCTTTTCGCGCCGCTGTCGGCAGGTTGCGGGATCAACAGGTCGTCGACGTTGGTGGTGCGGTCCTCGTTGATCATGAAGCGCGCGTAAGGCTGGAGCAGATTGACCTTGGCGATGCTCAGGGCATCACCGTGACGGTATTCGATGCCGTCCAGATCGAGTTGCTGCCATTTGACGAAGTCGCGGTTCTTGATGGTGTCCAGGGTGTGCAACTGGTTGACCCGGGCCTTGCCCGTAATGGCAAAGGCCAGTGGCTCGGTGCTCTTGAGGTCGACATTAAGGTCGCTGCCGAGCATGCCGCTACGCAGTTCCAGGCGAATGAACGGGCTGATGTAGGCCTGGGCAATACGCAAGTCGATGTCTTGGGTGCTGACCTTGAGCTTCGCCGTGACCGGCGCCAGGTTGACCTCGCCGGACGCCTGCAGCTTGCCCTGTTTGCCGACGCCGCTGTCGAGCTTGAGGGTAAAGGGCGATTTGTTCAGGCTGTCGAAATTCTGCAGATCAACGTTGATCGGGCCGACATCAAGGGCGACGGCTTCCTTTTGCGTGCGATCGGCCAGATGCACCTGATAGTTGCGCAACTGGGTGTCGCGCAACAGCACTTGCCATGGCTTGCCGGGAGCATCCTGCGCGGCTTTTTCCTTGGCGGAAGGCTCAGCGGTGGCTGGCTCGGCTTTCTCCTTGGGAGTGGCCTTGGCTGGTTGGCTAGCGAACAGTTTCTGCCAATCCAGTTGCCCGTCGGCTTCAAGAGCTGCCCAGGTTTCCAACTGTTCGCTGCGAATCTTGCCGACGGTCACCAACTGCTTCGCCAGGTCTACCGAGCTTTCCGACACGTCCAGCCTGGCCAGGCGCACCAGCGGGCGACCATCGGGGGCCTTGATCGCAAAGGACGCGATGCTCAGCGCGGTGTTGTCCAGCAGAAGCTCGGTCTCCTTGGCCAGGCTGATGCTGTAGTCGGTCTGCAGGTTGTACACGCCGTTTTCCAGCACCAGCGGAACGGCGTCACGCACATAAGGCCAGAACGCCTTCATTTTCCCGTCGGTGATTTTCAGCGTGCCCTTGGAGGCGATCGGCGACAGGCTGAACGTGCCGCTCCAGTCGATGTGTCCACCGTTCGGACCGGCCGCCACCAGGGTCATGTCGGTGTTGTCGTCGGGCAGGGTGCTGAGGTTTTTCAGCTCCAGGTTCATCGAGTCGTAGAGGAATTCGATTGGCTCGCTTGGGCGGTCATCCTGGAAGTGCAGGTAGCCGTCGCTCAGGCGGATGCTGCCGATGCGCAGCGGGAACGGATCGCTGGCCGGCGCTTCGGGCTTCGCCTCGCTCGGCGGCAGCTTGAACAGCTGGGTCAGGTTCAGGCTGCCGTCCTTGGCGAACAACAGCTCGGTGCGCGGTTTGACCAGTTCGACGCTGTCCAGGTGCAGGGCGCCGCTCCACAGGCTGTCCAGTTGCAGATTGGCGTACAGGCGTTCGAAGCCGATCTGCTCCTTGCCCGGGTCACCGATCTGCAGGCCCCAGACCGTCAGTTCCAGGCTGAACGGGTTGAGTTCGATGCGCTGCAACTGTGCCGGTACGGTGGCGTATTGGGCCAGTTGCTGGTTGGCAATGCGAAGGGCGACGCCGGGAAGGATGAAGAAGCCAAGAAGGCTGTACAGGGCGAGGGCGGCCAGCAGGGCGCCGAGGGCGCGGGTCAATCCTTTGGACATGTGCGGCATCTGCATAGGAAGCGGGACGCTTAGAGTATGGCACGTTAATCGAGTTCCGGCGGTTGCCGGGAAAACCCGACAGCCCCCGGTCTGCGTGCCCTACAGATGCAGCACCAATGTCTTCAGCGGCGGGCGGCCATCGTGCGAAGGGAAGTCCGCGGCCGGGCTGATCACCTGCCACTCGCGCACCGGGCGACCGGCTTTCTCCGCGCAGCGCAGCACCTGTTCGCGCCAGTCGTCCATGTCGACCCGGGCCAGGTTGTTGTTGCAGATCAGCACGCCGTCTTCGGCGGTGGTCAGCAAGGCCGGTTTGAGCAGGCTTTGGTAATCGCGCAGCAGGTCAACCGTGCCGAACGCGCTTTTGGCCCAGGCCGGCGGATCGAGAAATACCAGGTCGAACTGCCGGGCTTCCAGGCGCACATAGGACGGCAGCTTCTGCCCGCGCCGCTGGCTGATGGGCAGCCCGGCCAGTTGGCGGATTGCCGGGAAGTAGTCGGACTGGATGAAGTCCATCGGTGCCAGTTGCGGATTGAGCGCACCGTTCTCGCGACCGACAGCCAGGTTGCCTTCGGCGAAATCGAGGTTGCACACCTCGCTTGCACCGCCGGCTGCCGCGCTCAGGCCGACCCCACAGGTGTAGGAAAAGAGGTTGAGCACACTTTTGCCGGCGCTGTGCTGCTTGACCCAGCCACGGGCATTGCGCAGGTCGAGGAACAGCAGGGGATCCTGCCCGGCATGACGGCCGCGCACTCGGTAATTCAGCCCCCACTCATGGCCGACGGTGTCCTCCAACGCTTCCTCGGTCGCTTGGTACACCGTGTCCTGACGGTCGATTCGGCTGTTGCCCCGCGAGCGGTCGTTGTAGACCAGTTGCAGCGGTTGTCCGAGGCTTTGCTCGATGCTGGCGTGCAGGTCCAGCAGGGCGTCGCGTTCCAGTGTCTGGTGAAAGCTCTGCACCATGAGTTGCGGGCCGTAGCGGTCGGCGGTCAGGCCGGGCACGCCTTCCTGGCTGCCATGGAACAGGCGGTAACAGTCGGTGCCTTGGGCATGCAGTTCAGCGAGAAGGGGTTGGCGACTATCGAGGGCGGCGCGCAGCGCCTGATTCAAGGAGGACATGCACGGGGCCTTGGTTGCGGGCGTGCAGTTTACCGTCGGGGCGGAGGAGGGGCCAGCGCGGCCCCTCCCGTGTCGATCAGCGTTCGATTGCCAGGGCAACGCCCTGGCCGCCGCCGATGCACAGGGTCGCCAGACCTTTTTTCGCATCGCGCTTGATCATTTCGTGGAGCAGGGTGACCAGCACGCGGCAGCCCGACGCGCCGATCGGGTGGCCGATGGCGATGGCGCCGCCGTTGACGTTGACCTTGCTCGCATCCCAGCCCAGCTCCTTGCCCACCGACAGGGCCTGGGCGGCGAAGGCTTCGTTGGCTTCGATCAGGTCGAGCTGGTCAAGGGTCCAGCCGGCCTTGTCCAAGCAGCGGCGGGTGGCGCTGACCGGGCCGATGCCCATGATCGCCGGGTCGACCCCGGCATTGGCGTAGGCCTTGATCCGCGCCAGTACTGGCAGCTCCAGTTCTTGCGCCTTGGCCGCGCTCATCAGCATCACGGCGGCGGCGCCGTCATTGAGCGACGAGGCGTTGCCGGCGGTAACACTGCCGTCCTTCTTGAAGGCGGGCTTGAGCTTGCCGAGGGATTCGGCGGTGGTGCCGGCCCGGGGCTGTTCGTCGGTGACGAAGGCAATCGGGTCGCCTTTGCGCTGGGGGATCAGGATCGGGGTGATTTCGTCGACGAAGCGCTTGGCTTCGATGGCGGCCGCAGCTTTCTGCTGGGAAGCGGCGGCGAAGGCATCCTGTTCTTCACGGCTGATACCGTACTTCTCCACCAGGTTCTCGGCGGTGATACCCATGTGGTAGTCGTTGAACGCATCCCACAGGCCGTCGCTGATCATGGTGTCGACCAGGCTGGCATGGCCCATGCGCAGACCAGTGCGGGCGCCGGGCATGACGTAGTTGGACAGGCTCATGTTTTCCTGGCCGCCGGCGATGATGATGTCGGCGTCACCGCAGCGGATCGCCTGGGCGGCGAGGTGCAGGGCCTTGAGGCCGGAGCCGCAGACCTTGTTCAGGGTCAGGGCCGGAACAGCGTGGGGCAGGCCGGCCTTGATCGCGGCCTGGCGTGCCGGGTTTTGTCCGGCGCCGGCGGTCAGTACCTGGCCGAGGATGACTTCGTCGACGAGCTCGCCGTCCAGGCCGGTCTGGGCCAGCAACTGGCGGATCACGGCGGCGCCCAGGTCAACGGCTGGAATTGTGGCCAGCGCGCCCTGGAAACTGCCGACTGCAGTACGGGTGGCGGCGACGATTACGACATCTTGCATGCGCGGGTCCTCATTATTGTTGGATTTAGCGTGGGAACGCTGAAGCTTCTGTGGCTTCGATCGGGCGACATAGTGGCATAGATGGCGGTGGATTGGAGATGTCCGGTGCCGAGGCCCTCAAGCGTAGCGCCGGGCTTAACTGATCCCCATCCGCCGCCGTGCCCGGTGCGCCGATCCATCGCGCATCGCCCAGCGCAGCACCGGGGCCACCGTATTGATGCCCAGTCCGACCGCTCGCTGTTTCAGCGCTCCTTGCCTGAGCGCGAGCATGTCCGCGGCCCAGTCCGGCAGCAGCCCAATCCCGGCCTGCATCATCAGGCTGCCGACCGGCTTGGCCAGACGGCTCGGCGCCGGGGCGTCGAGCAGGACGCGGAGCACTTCGCGGCTGCGTTCATCACACTGGAGTTGCGGGCGCATGCGTCGCAGGTAGTCCGCGACTTCCTGGCGGGAGCGCGGCACATCGCGAGCACCGAGGCGTTCGGCGATCAGGGCGATTTCGTTGTAATAGGCGTCCTGCGCCGCGTCGCTCAAGTGCGGGTTGCGGTAGCGCAGGTGAGCGGCGAGGAAGCTGCTCACTTCGGCGACATGCACCCAGGTCAGCAGGTCCGGGTCACTGGCGGCATACGGGCGACCATCTGCGGCGGTGCCGACGACCTGCAGGTGGATGGTGCGTACCCGCTCGATCAGCCAGTTGGCGTCGCGGGTCGAGCCGAAAGTGGTACCGGAGATGAACTGGCTGGTGCGGCGCAGGCGGCCGAGCATGTCCTCGCGGAAGTTGGAGTGATCCCAGACGCCTGCCAGCGCCAGCGGGTGCAGGACCTGCAGCATCAGGGCGCTGATGCCACCGACCAGCATGCTGGGAAAGTCGCCGTGCACTTGCCAGCACACGCTTTGCGGGCCGAACAGGCCGGGGTCGCCCTTGGGGTTTTCCAGGTCGAGCTGGCCGAGGGCGAGGCCGGTGAGGCTCATGACTTGGGTTTCGATACGGCGGCGAAGGGGTTCCATGGGGGCCTTGATGTCGGTTTCCGAAGCGTGGGGGCGCTGTGCAGCCTTATCGCGAGCAAGCTCGCTCCTACGGGCATTGTAGGAGCGAGCTTGCTCGCGATAGGTCCCCCAATCCAGGGAAACGTTCTATCAGGTATTGAGCCGCTTATCGATCAACCCCTGCACCACGCCCGGGTCGGCCAGGGTCGAAGTGTCGCCCAGGTTGTCCAGCTCGTTGCAGGCGATCTTGCGCAGGATCCGCCGCATGATCTTGCCCGAGCGGGTCTTGGGCAATGCCGGTGCCCACTGGATCAGCTCCGGTTTGGCGAAGCTGCCGATTTCCTTGCTGACCAGCGCCAGCAGCTCTTTTTTCAGCGCCTCGTCTGGCTCGATGCCGTTCATCGGGGTGACAAAGGCGTAGATGCCCTGGCCTTTGAGGTCGTGGGGATAACCGACCACCGCCGCCTCGGCGATGCTGTCGTGCAGCACCAGCGCGCTTTCCACCTCGGCGGTGCCGATGCGGTGGCCGGACACATTGATCACGTCGTCGATGCGCCCGGTTATCCACAGGTCGCCCTGTTCGTCGCGGCGGGCGCCGTCGCCGGTGAAGTAATAGCCGGGGAAGGGCTTGAAGTAGGTGTCGATCATCCGCTGGTGATCGCCGTAGACGCTGCGGATCTGCGCCGGCCAACTGGCCTTGATCACCAACATGCCGGCGCCGGGGCCTTCGATGATCTGGCCTTTCTCGTCCAGCAGCACCGGCTGGACGCCGAACATCGGCTTGGTCGCGCAGCCGGGCTTGATGTGTCGGGCACTGACCAGTGGGGTCAGCATCGTGGCGCCGGTTTCGGTCTGCCACCAGGTGTCGACGATGGGACAGCGTTGCTCGCCGACGACGTTGAAGTACCACTCCCAGGCTTCCGGGTTGATCGGTTCGCCAACGCTGCCGAGCAGGCGCAGGCTTTTGCGCGACGTATTTTTCAGCGGGCCTTCGCCTTCGCGCATCAGGGCGCGCAGGGCAGTGGGCGCGGTGTAGAAGATGTTCACCTGATGTTTGTCGACGACTTGCCAGAAACGCGAGGCGTCCGGGTAGTTCGGCACGCCTTCGAACATCACACTGGTGGCCCCGTTGGCCAGCGGTCCGTAGACGATATAGCTGTGGCCGGTCACCCAGCCGACGTCGGCGCTGCACCAGAAGACTTCACCTTCGCGGTAGTCGAACACCACTTTGAAGGTCATGGCTGCCTGCAGCAGATAACCGGCGGTGCTGTGCAGCACGCCCTTGGGTTTGCCGGTACTGCCGGAGGTGTAGAGGATGAACAGCGGGTCTTCGGCGTCCATCGGTTCGGGCGGGCAGTCGTCGCTGACCTGGGCGATGGCATCGTGATACCAGAGGTCGCGCTGGTCGTTCCATTCGACCTTGCCACCGGTACGCTTGACCACCACCATGCTGTTTACATTCGGACAACTGGCCAGGGCCTTGTCGACGTTCTGCTTGAGGGCGACGGTCTTGCCGCCGCGTACGCCTTCATCGGCGGTGATCACCGTCCGGCAGTCGGCATCGAGGATGCGGTCGCGCAGGGCGTCGGGGGAAAAACCGCCGAACACCACCGAGTGAATCGCGCCGATGCGGGTGCAGGCGAGCATGGCGAAAGCCGCCTCCGGGATCATCGGCATGTAGATGCACACCCGGTCGCCTTTTTTCACTCCGCGCTGCTTGAGTACGTTGGCCAGCCGACAGACTTGCTGGTGCACCTGGCGATAGCTGAGGGTGGCGGAACGGCTCGGGTCGTCGCCCTCCCAGATGATCGCCGGCTGGTCGCCGTGTTTGGCCAGGTGGCGGTCGAGGCAGTTGTAGCTGACGTTGAGTTTCGCGTCCTTGAACCAGACGGCTTTGCCGGTGCGGATGTCGCACTCCTGGATCGCGCTCCACGGGCTGACCCAGTCCAGGCGTTTGGCCTGCTCGGTCCAGAATTGATCGGGCTGTTCTATCGATTGGCGGTAGAGGCGTTCGTAGTCGGCCTGGCTGATTTCGGCGGCGCGACTGACGGCGTCGGCTTTGGGGAAGGTACTGATCTCGAACATGGCACAACCTGTCCTGTTGTTATGGGACGGCGTTGCCTTCATCAGCGGCGACGCTCCTGCTGCACGCGGGGGAGCGGGTCTTCGCCGTGATGTTCCAAGGCTGCCGGGTCAGGACAGTGTAGTCGCTGCCCCCGGCCATGTTCGGGGGCAGCGTTAGGCGGTCAGCCGCGGTGACGGCCGCGGAAGTAGTTGATCAGGCCTTGGGTCGAGGCGTCTTCGGCAGGCTCTTCGATGCCGCCGGTCAGGCGCTGGTAGACGCCTTTGCCGAGCTCCTTGCCCAGTTCCACGCCCCATTGGTCGAAGGCGTTGATGCCCCAGATCACGCTCTGCACGAAGACCTTGTGCTCGTACATGGCCACCAGCGCGCCGAGACGACGCGGGCTGATCCGCTCCACCACCAAGGTGTTGCTCGGGCGGTTGCCAGGGATCACCTTGTGCGGCGCCAGCCTCTGCACCTCGGCCTCGGCCATGCCCTTCTCGCGCAGCTCGGTTTCGGCTTCGGCGCGGGTCTTGCCGAGCATCAGCGCCTGGCTTTGCGACAGGCAGTTGGCGTACAGCCACTGATGGTGGTCGGCAACCGGGTTGAAGCTGACCACCGGAACGATGAAGTCGGCCGGAATCAACTGGGTGCCCTGGTGCAGCAACTGGTGATACGCGTGCTGGCCGTTGCAGCCTACGCCGCCCCAGATGACCGGGCCGGTGTCGTGGTTGACCGGCGTGCCGTCCTGACGGACGGATTTACCGTTTGATTCCATGTCCAGTTGTTGCAGGTGTTTGGTGATGTTACGCAGGTAATGGTCGTACGGCAGGATCGCATGAGCCTGCGCGCCCCAGAAATTACCGTACCAGACCCCGAGCAAGGCCAGCAGCACCGGCATGTTCTGCTCGAACGGCGCGTTCTGGAAATGCTGATCCATGGTGTAGGCACCGGACAGCAGTTCCTTGAAGTTGGCGGTGCCGATGGCCAGGGCGATCGGCAGACCGATGGCCGACCACAGCGAGTAGCGCCCGCCCACCCAGTCCCACATCGGGAAGATGTTCTCTTCGCGGATACCGAAGGCCACCGCAGCGGCCTTGTTGCTGGAAACGGCGATGAAGTGGCGATACAGCTCGGCTTCCGAGCCGCCCTGGGCCAGGTACCAGGCGCGGGCGGCCTGGGCGTTCTTCAGGGTTTCCAGGGTGTTGAAGGACTTCGAGGAAACAATGAACAGGGTGGTTTCGGCGCGCAGCTTGGCCGACAGCTCGTGGAATTCGCTGCCATCGATGTTCGCCAGGTAATGGCAGCGCACGCCGCGTTGGGCGTAGGGCAGCAGGGCTTCGGAGACCAGCTCCGGGCCGAGGAACGAGCCGCCGATACCGATGTTCACCACGTCGGTGATGGGCTTCTCGCTGTAGCCGCGCCACAGCCCGTCGTGGATCTTGCCAACCAGCTCGGTGACCTGGTTCAGCACTTTGTGTACGTCCGGCATCACGTTGACGCCGTTGACGCTCAGCTTGTCGCCGACCGGGCGGCGCAGCGCGGTGTGCAGGGCCGGGCGACCTTCGGAGGCGTTGAGGATCTCGCCGGCGAACAGGGCGTCGATCGCCTCTTTCAAGCCGACTTCATTGGCCAGACCGACCAGCTTGGTGCGGGTCTCGGCGTTGATCAGGTTTTTCGAGTAGTCGAGGAAAAGCCCGCAACTGCTCAGGGAGAATTGGTTGAAACGTTGCGGTTCGGCATTGAATGCCTCGCGCATGCTGAAATCCTGCATGGCTTCGCGGTGTTGCTGGAGTGCCTGCCAGGCTGGCAGAGCGGTGACATCATGAGGAGTGCGGTAATACGCCATCGCTGCAGGTTTCCTTGGTTGCTTGAACTGCCTTGGACACTGTGTACCCGGGACCGTTTGCCGGCCCTCGCGGATTATTTCGCGGCGGGCCGGCAAATGCCATTGAGATATGTCATTCAGACACGGTCTGGCCTTCGGATGATGGCACGGACTTGCTCTTCGAGCTTACTTCTCGTCGAGATTCAGGTGCAGGTTGTCGATCAGGCGGGTGGCACCGAGGAACGCTGCCACCAGGATCACCAGATCGCGGTCGGTTTCGCCGGCCGGACGCAGGTTCAGCGCCTGGCGTACTTCCAGGTAGTCCGGTTTGAGGCCGGCGGTCTGTAGCGTTTGCTGGCCTTCGGCAATCAGCGCCGGGTAGTCGCGACGACCCTGGCGGATCGCCTCGGCCATCTGGCTGAGGGTGCGGTAGACGCTTGGCGCGATGGCGCGCTGTTCGTCGTTCAGGTAGCCGTTGCGCGAGGACAGCGCCAGGCCGTCGTCGGCGCGCACGGTCGGCTCGCCGATGATCTGGATCGGCATGTTCAGGTCACGCACCAGCGCGCGGATCACCGCCAGTTGCTGGAAGTCCTTCTGACCGAATATGGCCAGGTCCGGCTGGACCATGTTGAACAGTTTGCTGACTACCGTGGCCACGCCTTCGAAGTGGCCGGGACGGCTGGCGCCGCAGAGACCTTCCGAGAGGTGCGGAACGCTGACCCGGGTCTGCACGCCCATGCCGTCGGGGTACATCTCTTCGACGGTGGGGGCGAACAGCAGGTGGCAACCGGCCTGGAGCAGGCGTTCCTGGTCGGCGGCCAGGGTGCGCGGGTACTTGTCGAGGTCTTCGCTGGGTCCGAACTGCAGCGGGTTGACGAAGATGCTGGCGACGACGAAATCGGCGCGTTGGGCGGCCTTGGTCACCAGGGCCGCGTGGCCGCTGTGCAGGTTACCCATGGTCGGTACGAAACCGACCCGCTTGCCTTCGCTGCGGGCGCGGGCGACGGCGGCGCGCAGCTCGCGAACGGTCTTGACGGTGTTCATGCGCTGAACCCATGTTCGGTGCCGGGGAAGCTGACGTCCTTGACCGCTTGTACATAGGCCTGGAAAGCACTCTGGATGTCCGGCTGGCCGGCCATGAAGTTCTTCACGAACTTCGGTGTACGACCGGTCAGCGACAGGCCCAGCATGTCGTGCATGACCAGCACCTGACCATCGGTGGCGCTGCCAGCGCCGATACCGATGACCGGAATGCCCACGGCCTGGGTGATTTCCGCGGCCAGCTCGCTCGGCACGCACTCGAGCAGCAGCATTGCGACACCCGCCTGTTCCAGGGCGATGGCGTCGGCGCGCATCTGCCGGGCCTGGTTTTCCTGACGGCCCTGGACCTTGTAGCCGCCGAGGATGTTCACCGCTTGCGGGGTCAGGCCCAGATGGGCGCAAACCGGCACGCCACGCTCAGCCAGCAGGCGGATGGTGTCGCCCAGCCAGGCGGCGCCTTCGAGCTTGACCATGTGCGCACCGGCCTGCATCAGCTGGGCACAGTTGGCGAAGGCTTGCTCGGGGGTGGCATACGCCATGAAGGGCAGGTCGGCCAGGATCAGCGCACCTTCGTTGCCGCGTTTGACGCTGGCGACGTGGTAGGCCATTTCTGAATTGGTCACCGGCAAAGTGCTGTCATGGCCCTGCAGGACCATGCCCAGGGAATCGCCCACCAACAGGATCTCCACGCCGGCGCGGTTCGCGGTCTGGGCGAAGGTCGCGTCATAGCAGGTCAGCATGGCGATTTTCTCACCCTTGGCCTTGAGGGCCTGGAGGGTGGTCAAGGTTACGTCTGGCATGAAAAGCAATCCTCGTTCAGGCGCTGTGAAAAACCACTGCGTACAACGCATGTATTCATCTTCTGGAACAGCACATCATCGATCGTGGTGTTTGGGTTTGGATCTGTTCCAGGCCTATTTACGCCTTGTTTATGGCACCGGGGTGCCACGGGACGCCTATAGTCGTGAGCGCGAGGGGGGAAGTCAATTACCGTGTTACCGCATTGTTACGTCGTGGCTGTTACGGGCGTTACCGCTGGGGGAACGCCCGGTTACAGGCGCTCGAGGCCGACGAACGGGCAATCTGCCAGTAATTGCGAGAGGGGCCGCTGATCTGCCAACCGGAAGCCTTCGGGCACCAGTTCGGCCAGGGGATAGAGCACGAACGGGCGGGCGTGCATGTGGTAGTGGGGCACTTTCAGTCGCGGTTCGTCGATGACCCGGTCGGCGTACAGCAGGATATCCAGGTCAAGGGTGCGCGGGCCCCAGCGCTCCTTGCGTTCGCGGCCCTGATCCGCCTCGATGGCTTGCAGGGCGTCGAGTAGCGCAATGGGCTCGAGCGTGGTGTCCAGCGCGGCCACGGCGTTGGTGTAGCGCGGCTGGCCGGGGGACAGCGAATCGCTGGCATAAAAGGACGAAACGCCGGCGACCTGTGTATCCGGTAGCAGTGCCAGCGCTTCAATGGCGCTGCGCAACTGCTTCTGCGGATTGGCCAGGTTGCTGCCCAGGCCGATGTAGACGCGGACCATGCTGCTTACTCGCCTGTGCCACTGTCGACGCGCTTGCGCTTGCTCGGGCTGCGCTTGCGTTTGCGTGGGCCGGCGCTGCTGCCTTCTTCACGGCCGCCCAGCTCGCGGATCATCTCGCGGCGCTCGCTTTCGTTGCATTCCTGATAGTCGGTCCACCACTGGCCGAGGTCCTCGGTTTCCTCGCCTGCGCTTTCACGCAACAGCAGGAAGTCGTAACCGGCACGGAAACGCGGGTTGTCGAGCAACAGGTCGGCACGCTTGCCGCTGCGGCGTGGCAGGCGTTCCTGCATGTCCCAGATTTCGCGGATCGGCAGGGTGAAGCGCTTCGGAATGGCGATGCGCTGGCACTGTTCGGCGATCAGCTCGTGGGCGGCTTCCTGCATGGCCGGGATCGGCGGCATGCCGCGGCTTTGCAGGTACAGGGCGCGACCCGGCAGGGCTGGCCAGAGCAGGGCGGCAAACAGGAACGCCGGGGTGACCGGCTTGCCCTGCTTGATCCGCAGGTCGGTGTTGATCAGCGCCTGACTGATCAGCGTGTGCGTGTAGTTCGGGTGCTCTTCCAGGGCCTGGGCACTGGCCGGGAACAGCGGATCGAACAGTTGCAGGTCCACCAGCATCTCGAAGGTGTCGGCGGCGTGTCCGGACAGGAACAGCTTCAGCGATTCCTCGAACAGCCGCGCCGCCGGGATTTCCCGCAGCATCGGTGCCAGTTCGCGGATCGGCTGCACGGTGTGCTTTTCGATACCGAAGTTCAGCTTGGCGGCGAAACGCACGGCACGCAGCATGCGGACCGGGTCTTCCTGGTAGCGCTGGGTCGGATCGCCGATCAGGCGCAGCAGGCGATTGCGGATGTCGTGTACGCCATTGGCGTAATCGAGAATGCGCTCGCTGACCGGATCGTAGTAAAGGGCGTTGATGGTGAAGTCACGGCGCTGGGCATCTTCTTCCAAGGTGCCGTAGACGTTGTCACGCAGGATCCGTCCGCTCTCGTTGCGGGAAGACTGGTGACTGTTTTCTTCTTCATCCACCGGATGGTTGGCGCGGAAGGTGGCGACTTCGATGATCTCGCGCCCGAAATGGACGTGGACCAGCTTGAAGCGTCGACCGATGACTCGGGCGTTGCGGAATTCCGCACGGACCTGCTCGGGGGTGGCGCTGGTAGCGACGTCGAAGTCCTTGGGGTTGATGCCCAAGAGCATGTCGCGTACGCAACCACCGACCAGATAGGCCTGGTAGCCGGCGCTTTGCAGGCGCTCGACGATGCTCACCGCGTGGCGGCTGAACTGGCTGCGCTGCAGCGAATGTTGTGCGCTGTTGATCACCTCGGGCGTGGTGCGCCGATGGTGCTGGACATGCACGGGGGGACGGAAAGACTGGAACAGCTTCTTCAGCATGGGATGCACTGTTTGAAGGAATTTTCGGCCATAAACGTAGAATGGCCGCATGATGGGCGTGGATTCTAGCATTTAGTCAGAAAAGGGTGTAGGCGCCCGAAAAATGGCTGTGTAGGAAGCTTCGCAGAAGGGAGAAACTACAAGGGGAGCCGAAGCTCCCCAAGAAGTAGTTGCGTGCTCTTATTGTTTTTTTGTCGGGCTTCTTGTTTTTATTCACGCCCTATCCACAAAACGCCACAAGGCTTGTGGATCGTCTCCCTAATCGGGAGTACAAGAGCAAACGGATTGCTTTGGTCGCCGATGTTGCGATGATCTCTCGATCCAACCAGTTCAGGCTCTGCTTGAGTGCAGTTTTTGTTGTTCTCTGCCCGGTTGTGGGGCAAGCCCCAAACACAACTCCTCTCCAAAAGAATCAGTTAGCTGCGCCTCCGCCGTATTGTTCTTATTGTGCGTGAGCCGATTCGTCTTATTTTTATTGTGTTTTGCTGTGCTTGTTATTGTTCTTGTACCGAACATATAGCAGGTGCCGTGCCAACTTTTGCAAACCCCAGTAAAACAAGGGGTTAGGTAGTTTCGGGGGCCAATTCGAGGCGAAAAAAAACCGGGATTTCGTTACCGTAAACCCCGGTTTTTGTTACGTCGCCGCCAAGAGGTAACAGTTTGTGCCACGCCTTCACTGTTACCTGTGGAGCAGCGGCGGTGCCTCAGCTCTCGCTGGTAGCGCCGCTCTTGCGACGTGGAATGCCCAGGCGCTGGCGCCGTTCCCACAGGCATTTGCGGCTGACACCCAGCTTGCGTGCCAGCTCGGTCTCGGTCATGTGGTCCTGGTGCTCGAGGACGAAGTGCTGGAAGTAGTCCTCCAGCGACAGATCTTCGGTGGGCTCGTGGCTGGTGGCGTTGGCTGCGCTGCCGATAGCCGGCAGGTTTTCGAAGTGCACGTGGTCTTCCAGGTCGCTCAGCTCGATGTCGATGCCCAGCAGGTCAGCGGAAATTTCCGGGCTCTCGCTCAGAATCACCGCGCGCTCGACGGCGTTTTCCAGCTCCCGCACGTTACCCGGCCACGAGTAATGACGGATGGCCTGCTCCGCGTCGTGGGCGAACTTCAGGTCAGAACGGCCAATGCGCGCTCCCTGGCGGGCGAGGAAGGCGTTGGCGATTTCATTGACGTCCGCACCGCGCTCACGCAGCGCCGGCAGTTTCAGCGCGATGACGTGCAGGCGGTAATAGAGGTCTTCCCGGAATTGCCCGACCTTGGCCAGGTTTTTCAAGTCACGGTGGGTCGCCGCGATCAGGCGGACATCGACCTTCTGCGACTGCACCGAACCCACCCGGCGAATCTCGCCTTCCTGCAGTACTCGCAGCAGGCGAGCCTGGGCTTCCAGTGGCAGCTCGCCGATTTCGTCGAGGAACAGCGTGCCGCCATCCGCAGCTTCGACCAGACCGGCACGTCCGGCGCTGGCACCGGTGAAGGCGCCTTTCTCGTGGCCGAACAGTTCGGATTCGATCAGGCTTTCCGGAATCGCCGCACAGTTCACCGAAATCATCGGTGCCTTGGCGCGGCGCGAAAGGTTGTGCAGGGCGCGGGCGACCAACTCTTTGCCGGTACCGGATTCGCCCTGGATCAGGACGTTGGAATCGGTGGGCGCGACCTTGCGGATCTTGCTGTAGAGGTCCTGCATCGGCGGACAGGTACCGATGATGCCAATCTCGCCATTGGCATTGCCGGCGGCGACTTTCTCGCCTGTGGCCGCCTTGCCGTTGGCGCGTTCGGGCGGTGCTGCCGGAGCGTTCTGACGATCGCGCAGGATGCGGGCGACCGCCTGGAGCATTTCATCGTGGTCGAACGGCTTGGCGATGTAGTCGACGGCGCCCATCTTCATGGAGTCGACGGCCGAGCGCAGGCTGGCGTAGCTGGTCATGATCAGCACGGGAGTGCCTTGGCCAAGCTTGATCAGTTCGGTACCGGGAGCGCCGGGAAGGCGCAGGTCGCTGACGATGAGGTCGAAGGTGGCAATGCTGAAGCGCTCTTGGGCTTCCTGCACCGACCCGGCCTCGCTGACCTGGTACTGGTTTCGTTCCAACAGACGGCGCAGGGCGGAACGGATGATGGTTTCGTCTTCGACGATCAGAATGTGAGGCATTGATTCAATTCTCTCGACGGTCTCAGTTCACAGCGGACGTCGCTTCGACATGACGCGGCAGGGTCACTCGGATCCGGGTGCCGCGCTGGCTTTGAACATCGGCCGGGCTGTCGATGGTGATCTGTCCATAATGCTCTTCCACGATGGAATAGACCAGAGCGAGCCCCAGCCCGGTTCCCTCGCCCGGATCCTTGGTGGTGAAGAACGGTTCGAACAGACGGTCCATGATGTTTTTCGGAATGCCGCTGCCTTCGTCCTCGACGATGAGGTCGACGGTATGTTCGCTGGCCTCGCTTTTGACCCGCACCGCGGCGCCGGCGGGGCAGGCATCGCGGGCGTTGGACAGCAGGTTGATAAGTACTTGCGCGAGACGTTGCGGATCGCCTTCGACCCAGTGATCGGGATCGCACAGGTTGAAGAACTGCACTTCGAAATTGCGCCGGTTCAATGCCAGCAGGCCGATGGCGTCCTGCGCCACTTCAGCCAGGCACACCGGCTCGTCGGTTTGCTGGTGGCTGCCGGCATGGGCGAAGCTCATGAGCGACTGGACGATGCGCGAAATGCGCTTGGTCTGTTCGAGAATCTGGCTGCTCAGCTCGGTAATTTCGCTGTCATCTTCGCGCTCTTCGCGAAGGTTCTGCGCCAGGCAGGCGATGCCGGTCACCGGGTTGCCGATCTCATGGGCGACCCCGGCGGCCAGTCGGCCAATGCTGGCCAGGCGTTCGGAGTGCACCAGCTTGTCTTCGAGCATCTGGGTTTCGGTGAGGTCTTCCACCAGCACCACCAGGCCGCTGTTACCCGGAGCGAGCGGCTCGTCGATGGCGGCCTTGTGCAGGTTCAGCCAACGGGTCTGGCCATCGAGGCCCAGGCGCTGTTTATGCAAGTGTTCGTCGGGCACGTTGATGAAGCCCAGCAGCAGGCCGCGCCACGGTTCGACAATGGTGCTCAGGCGCGAGCCGACCACGCGCTTGGCGGGGATGCCGGTCAGCTCTTCCATCGCCTTGTTCCACATGAGGATTTCCTGGTCCTTGGCCAGGGAGCAGACACCCATCGGCAGTTCCTGCAGGGTCTGTCGATGGTAGCGGCGCAGGGCATCCAGTTCGGCGGCAAGGCCGGTGAGGCGCGAGTGGTAGTCCTCCAGCCGACTCTCGATGAAGTGGATGTCCTCGGTAACGTAGTTCTCGCTGCCGGACTTGTAGGGCAGGAAGGTCTCGACCATATCCTGGGCCACGCTCGGGCCCATCAGCCCGGAAAGGTTGGCCTCGATGCGGTCGCGCAGGCGGCGAAGGGCATAGGGGCGGCGCTCGTCGAACGGCAGATAAAGGTCGCGCAGCGCTTGTTCGACTTCCTTCTGCGCGGCCTTGGCCCCCAGCGGCTTGGCCAGTTGCGTGGCGAATTCCTGGGGCGAGGCGGCGTGAAGTTCGCGGCGCTGCGGACGGCGGACGTTGTCCACGGCGCAGGCTTCTGCGGCGGAAACCTCTTCGGTGCTGGCATTGGTGAACAGCGATATCAGGGTGAACAGCAACACGTTGGCCGCGAGGGAGGCGATGGCCGCCATGTGCCAACTGGTGTCGTCCAGCACGTAGATCATGTTCAGCAGCGGGATATAGAAGCCCTGCAGGTTGCCGACCAGCGGCAGCAGCATGGTCACCATCCACACGGTGATCCCCGCCAGCAGGCCGGCGATGAAGCCGCGCCGGTTGGCGGTCGGCCAGTACAGCACCGAGAGCACACCGGGAAGGAACTGCAACGTCGCGACGAAGGCGACGATGCCGAGGTTGGCCAGTTCCTGTTGCGCACCCAGCAGCAGGTAGAAACCGAAGCCGGCGGCGATGATGGCGACGATCAGCGCGCGGCGGGTCCACTTCAGCCAGCGGTAGATGTTGCCCTCCGCCGGCGGTTGATAAAGCGGCAGCACCAGATGGTTCAGGGCCATGCCTGATAGTGCCAGGGTGGTCACGATGATCAACCCGCTGGCGGCCGAAAGCCCGCCGATGTAAGCCAAGAGGGCGAGGGCCTTGTTGTTGGCCGCGATGCCCAGGCCGAGGGTGAAGAATTCCGGGTGGGTGCTGGCGCCGAGCTTAAGGCCGGCCCAGAGGATCAGCGGCACCGCCAGGCTCATCAGCAACAGGAACAGCGGCAGGCCCCAACTGGCGCTGACCAGCGAGCGCGGATTGAGGTTTTCGGTGAAGGCCATGTGGTACATGTGCGGCATCACGATGGCCGAGGCGAAGAACACCAGCAGCAGCGTGCGCCACGGCCCTTCCTGCAGTGGCGTGTGCAGGGCGGCGAGGGCGGTCTGGTTCTGCAGCAGCCAGACTTCCAGTTGATGCGGGCCACCGAACACGCCGTACAGCGCGTACAGGCCGATCCCGCCAATGGCCAGCAACTTGACCACCGATTCGAAGGCGATGGCGAACACCAGGCCTTCGTGTTTCTCGCGGGTAGCGATATGCCGCGAGCCGAAGAAGATGGTGAACAACGTGATCATTGCGCAGAAGGCCAGGGCCACCCGGCTTTTGACCGGCTCGCCGGTGAGGATGCTGATGGAGTCGGCCACCGCCTGGATTTGCAGCGCCAACAACGGCAGCACACCGATCAGCATGAACACCGTGGTCAGGGCGCCGGCCCAGGTGCTGCGGAAGCGGAAGGCGATCAGGTCGGCCAGGGAGGAAAGCTGGTAGGTGCGGGTGATCTTGAGGATCGGGTAGAGCAGCACCGGCGCCAGCAGAAATGCGCCGGACACCCCCAGGTAACAGGCGAGGAAGCCGTAGCCATATTGGTAGGCCAGGCCGACCGTGCCATAGAACGCCCAGGCGCTGGCATAGACGCCCAGCGACAGGGTGTAGGTCAGGGGATGGCGGATGATCGCTCGGGGGATCATGCCGCGTTCGCTGACCCAGGCCACGCCGAACAGCACCAGCAGGTAGGCGGCGCTGATCAGGATCATCTGGGTCAGGCTAAAGCTCATCGGCATCACGTTGGCTCTGCAGGATAAAGGTCACGACGATCAGGATCAGCCAGAGCAGGTAAGGGCGATACCAGGCACCGGTCGGGTCGATCCACCAGTCCATGATGGCCGGGGAGAACAGGTAGATCCCCACGACCAGAAGCAGGACCAAACGATAGATGTACATGCTGGCCTCATTGGATTTTGCCGCTGCGAACTGGACTTATTATTGGCGCAAAACTGTGGCGATGGTAACGGAAGGGCCGCTGCCTGCAAACGGACTTCATGCAGCGGCTCAAGGAATTGAATTTATTGGTCTTTCTGCCGGAAGACCGGGTTCAGCGCAGTTGGGCCTCGGGCAGGGTGAGGCGGCGCGGGATTGCATCGGCATCCCAGTGCGCGGCGGCATGGCGCAGCACTTCGGCCGGGGTGGACGCGGCCATCGCCGGATCGGTGCTCTGGCCCAGTGCACGCAATGCCCGCAGGATCAGGGGTGTGGCCTGTTCAGCCGGCAGCGGCGCGGAGCGGTAGGACTTGCCCAGCTTGTGCCCGTCGGGTTGGGTGATCAGCGGCACGTGCAGGTAGCGCGGCTGCGCAAGACCAAGCAACTCCTGCAGGTACAGCTGACGCGGTGTGTTGTCCAGCAGGTCGGCGCCGCGAACGACATCGGTCACACCCTGCCACGCATCGTCCAGCACCACCGCCAACTGGTAGGCATACAGGCCGTCGCGCCGCTGAATGACGAAATCGCCGACGTCACGTCCCAGATGTTGCTCGAAATTACCCTGGACACGGTCGGTGAAGCGGTAGGTCAATTCCGGTACACGAATCCGAATCGCGGCATCGTCCCGCGCGTGGCAGAGGTTGCGGCACAGGCCAGGATAGATGCCGCTGTAGCCTTCCAGTTGCTTGCGCGAGCAGGTGCAGGCGTAGGCCAGGCCTTGGCGGAACAGGCGTTCGATCACTTCGGCGTAAGCATCGTGGCGGTCATGCTGGTAGACGACTTCGCCGTCCCATTCCAGGCCGTAGCTTTCCAGTGTCTTGAGAATCGCGGCCTGGGCGCCGGGGGCTTCGCGAGGTGGGTCGATGTCTTCCATGCGCAGCAGCCAGCGGCCACCCACGGCACGGGCGTCGAGCCAGGAGGCGAGGGCTGCGACCAGCGAGCCGAAGTGCAGGAAGCCACTGGGTGTCGGAGCGAAGCGTCCGATGTAGTGGGACTGTTTCATGGTGGATGCCGGGATCTGTAAATGAAACGGGGCGCAATATGCGCCCCGTTCTGTATGCGGTCAGGATCAGCCTTTGCCGATCGTCTTTTCCTTCTTCTCCGCCAGTTCCTTGCAGTCGAAGCACTGGTCAGCGGTCGGACGGGCTTCCAGGCGCTTCAGGCCGATCTCCACGCCACAGCTGTCACACCAGCCGTATTCATCATCGACGATCTTCTGGAGAGTCTTGTCGATCTTCTTGATCAGTTTTCGCTCGCGGTCACGGTTACGAAGCTCCAGAGCGAACTCTTCTTCCTGGCTGGCACGGTCTGCCGGATCGGGGAAGTTGGCCGCTTCATCCTTCATATGGTCCACGGTGCGGTCCACGCTGGTCATCAGGTCCTGTTTCCAGGCACCGAGCAGCTTGGTGAAGTGTTTTTTCATGGGCTCGCCCATGTACTCCTCACCTTTGGTTGCGACATACGGGTCGAGACCATACATGGAGCCTGCTTTTTGCTTTTCTACGGTGGACATGAATAGACCGCCTCTCACTCATCTGAATCCAATGCGCAGGCTTATTCCATCTCCGGCGCCCGCCGGCCCTGCGACTGCGAGCCGCCGAACTTACCAGATAGGACGGGGGTGCGCTACTCCCCGTTAGCTCGGGTAGGACAGCGAGGTTTAGCCATACGTTCATCGTTGCGCATGGGTAGAATCACCAGTTTAGTCCCAATTGAGAGAAGTCCCATGGCTCAGCCCTACAGTGCGCGCAGTCGCGCCATCGAACCCTTCCATGTGATGGCACTGTTGGCCCGGGCCAACGAGTTGCAGGCCGCCGGTCATGATGTGATTCACCTGGAAATCGGCGAGCCGGACTTCTCCACCGCAGCGCCCATCGTCGAAGCCGGCCAGGCCGCGCTGAGCGCCGGTCACACCCGTTACACCGCCGCCCGCGGGCTGCCGGCGCTGCGTGAAGCGATTGCCGGCTTCTATGACCAGCGCTATGGCGTGAACATTGATCCGCAGCGGATTCTCATTACCCCAGGCGGTTCTGGTGCGCTGCTGCTGACCAGCAGCCTGCTGGTGGACCCCGGCAAGCACTGGCTGCTGGCCGACCCCGGTTATCCGTGCAACCGCCATTTCCTGCGTCTGGTGGAAGGCGGTGCACAACTGGTGCCGGTGGGGCCGGACGTCAACTATCAACTGACCGCTGATCTGGTCGAGCGCTATTGGGATAACGATACGGTCGGCGCCCTGGTGGCGTCGCCGGCCAACCCGACTGGCACCGTGCTCGATCGCGAGCAATTGGCGGGCCTGTCGCGGGCGACCCGGGCGCACAATGGCCATCTGGTGGTGGACGAGATCTATCACGGCCTGACCTACGGCATGGACGCTCCCAGCGTGCTGGAAGTCGATGACCAAGCCTTTGTCCTTAATAGTTTCTCCAAATATTTCGGAATGACCGGCTGGCGCCTGGGCTGGATGGTCGCACCGCCTGCGGCCGTGCCTGAATTGGAGAAACTGGCGCAGAACCTCTACATCAGTGCGCCGAGCATGGCTCAGCATGCGGCCCTGGCCTGTTTCGAGCCCGGCACCCTGGCGATCCTCGAAGAGCGCCGCGCCGAATTCGCCCGCCGCCGCGACTTCCTCCTGCCAGCCCTGCGCGGGCTCGGCTTCGGGATCACGGTGGAGCCGCAAGGTGCGTTCTACCTGTACGCCGACATCAGCGCATTCGGTGGTGATGCGTTCGCGTTCTGCCGGCACTTCCTGGAAACCGAGCATGTCGCCTTCACCCCAGGCGTGGACTTCGGCCGGCACCAGGCCAGCCATCATGTGCGATTCGCCTACACCCAGAGCCTGCCGCGTCTGCAAGAAGCGGTGGAGCGGATTGCCCGTGGGCTGAAGAGCTGGCAAGGCTGATGCATTTCACTCCATTGCTCGAAGAAGCCCGGCTGCTGCGCCGTTACAAACGCTTTCTCGCGGATATCGAACTACCGAGCGGCGAACAGATGACCATCCACTGCCCGAACACCGGCTCGATGCTCAACTGCATGAAGGAAGGCGGCAAGGTCTGGTTCAGTCGCTCCAACGACCCCAAGCGCAAGCTGCCCGGTACCTGGGAAATCAGCGAGACCCCGCAAGGCCGGCTGGCCTGCGTGAATACCGGACGGGCCAATGCCATTGTCGAAGAAGCGCTGCGCGCCGGCGTGATCAGTGAGCTGGCGGGTTTCACCGCGCTGCGCCGCGAGGTGCCGTATGGCGAGGAGAACAGCCGCATCGACTTTCAACTGACCTTCGACAGCGGCCTGGCCTATGTGGAGGTCAAGAGCGTGACCCTCGGTTTCGACGGTTCGGCCATCGCGGCCTTTCCCGATGCCGTGACCCAACGCGGCGCCAAGCACCTGCGCGAGCTGGCGGCGCTGGCCCGGCAAGGGGTCCGCGCGGTGCAGCTTTATTGTGTGAACCTCAACGGTATCGAGGCGGTACGCCCGGCCGAGGAGATTGACCCGGGATACGCCATCGCGCTGCGCGCCGCCGTGCTCGATGGCGTCGAAGTGCTGGCGTACGGGGTGACGCTGGACAGCGAGCAGGTGCGTATCGACCGCGCCCTGCCGGTGCAGCTCAATCCGTGAGCCAGATGCCCTGGCTGTCTTCATGGCAGTCGAGGGCTTCCAGGGCATCACCCTCGCACGGTCCGGCCACGCACTCGCCGTTCTCGATAAGGAACAGTGCGCCATGCCGGGCGCAGGTGATCAGGCTGGCGCTGCTGTCGAGAAACTGGTCTGGCTGCCAGTTGAGCGCAATCCCGCGATGAGGGCAGCGGTTTCGGTACAGATAGACCTGCCCTTGCCGGCGTACGCCCAGCAGTTCGGTATTTTCGCAGGTGAAACCGCGGCTCTGGCCTTCGCCCAGTTCGGCGGAGGTACAAAGGAAGTGCATGAGCGATGGGCTCCGTTAAGGATGCAAGGCAGCTTGACGCTCAAATGCAAATAATTATCAAATTGCCGGCTCTGATGGCGTCGGGCGCCTTTATACCCTGCCCGGCGCTTCTCTCACACCGCTATCCGAGGGGTGGCGGTTCGTCCTGATCGAAAAGGAAGCCCCGTTATGCGCCGATATGCCAGCCTGATCGCCCTTTGTATCGGGCTCGTGTTCAACCCGGCGCACGCCGCCGATCCACTGCCGCAGCGTTGGGTCAGCGCTGGCGGGGCCTTGAGCGAATGGATCGTCGAACTGGGCGCGGAATCGCGGCTGGTGGGCGTCGATACCACAAGTCAGCACCCTGAATCGCTGAAGGCGCTGCCCAGCATTGGCTATCAACGCCAGCTTTCGGCCGAAGGCGTGTTGAGCCTTCGCCCCGATGTGCTGGTGGGCACCGAGGAAATGGGGCCGCCGCCGGTCCTGGCGCAGATCCGCGGTGCCGGGGTGCGGGTCGAACTGTTCTCCAGTCGCGCCGATCTGGAGGCCGTGCAGGGCAACCTCAAGCACTTGGGCGAATTGCTTGGCAAGCCGGAACAGGCCGAACAGCGTTTCGCTGACTATCGCCAGCAACTCGAAACCCTGCGTACCCGGATCAAGGCGGCGCAGGGTACGGAGCAGGCACCCGGAGTGATCCTGCTGGTGGGCCATGCTGGCGGCAAGCCGATGATTGCCGGCACCGACACCGCTGGCGCCTGGCTGGTGGAGCAGGCCGGCGGCCGTAACCTGGCGACTCACCAGGGTTACAAGAACTTCTCCGGAGAGGCGCTGGCCGCCTTGAACCCGCAAGTGGTGGTGTTCGCTGATCGTGCCCTCACCGGCGATGCCGCGCTGCAGGCACTGCTGAAAGAGAACCCCGCGCTGGCCGCATCCCGTGCGGCGAAAGAAAAGCGTCTGATTGATCTTGACCCGACGCTGCTGGTCGGTGGCCTCGGTCCGCGTCTGCCCGCCAGCCTGCAAGCGCTGGCCCAGGCGTTCTACCCGACGGCCAAGGCTCAACTGGCGCCATGACCCGTCTGATCCAGCCGCGCACGCTGTTCATCATCCTCAGCCTGTTGTGTCTGCTGGCGGTCTGGCTGTCGCTGGCGCTCGGGCCGGTGAGTCTGCCGCTGATGGACACCTTGCGCGCGGGTTTGCGTCTGCTCGGTCTGCCTGTCAATGGCGACGGGCTGGAGCAGGCCGAGCTGATTCTCGGGCAGATCCGTCTGCCGCGGACGCTGCTCGGGCTGGCGGTGGGCGCTGTGCTGGCGCTGGCCGGTGTGGCCATGCAAGGGCTGTTTCGCAATCCGCTGGCGGACCCGGGGTTGGTGGGCGTTTCCAGCGGCGCGGCGCTCGGTGCGGCGGTGGCGATTGTTGGCAGCGCCTGGGTTGGCGGCGTGCCGGAAGCTATCGCGCCCTATCTGCTGTCGCTGTGCGCGTTTCTCGGCGGTCTGGGCGTGACCGCGTTGGTCTATCGCCTGGGGCGACGCGACGGGCAGACCAGCGTCTCCACGATGTTGCTTGCCGGTATCGCCTTGACGGCCCTGGCCAGCTCGGCGGTGGGGCTGTTCACTTACCTGGCGGATGACGCGACCCTGCGCACCCTGACGTTCTGGAACCTGGGCAGCCTCAACGGCGCGAGTTATCAGCGCCTGTGGCCACTGGTGCTGGTGGCGACGGCGGTGGCGCTGTGGTTGCCGCGTCGTGCCGAGGCCTTGAATGCGTTGCTGCTGGGCGAATCGGAGGCTCGTCATCTGGGCATCGAAGTCGAATCGCTCAAGCGCGAACTGGTGTTCTGTACGGCACTGGGCGTGGGTGCGGCGGTAGCGGCGGCGGGGTTGATCGGTTTTGTCGGGCTGGTGGTGCCGCATCTGGTGCGGCTGTTGTCTGGCCCGGACCACCGGGTCTTGCTGCCCGCCTCATTGCTGGCGGGGGCTTCGCTGCTGTTGTTCGCTGATCTGATCGCCCGGCTGGCGCTGGCGCCAGCGGAGTTGCCGATCGGTATCGTCACCGCGTTCATCGGCGCGCCGTTTTTCCTTTATCTGCTGCTGCGGGGACGTGCCTGATGCTCCAGGTCGAAGATCTTCAAGTCGTCCGCGGGCGCAAGACGGTGCTCGATGGCGTCAGCCTCAAGGTCCAGCCAGGTCAAGTACTGGGTGTGCTCGGGCCCAACGGCGCGGGCAAGAGCACCCTGCTCGGTGCGCTGTGCGGCGAACTGGCGACCCAGCGTGGCCGTGTCCTGCTCCACGACCGCGCGCTTGCCGACTGGCCTGGCCATGAGCGCGCCCAACTGCTGGCGGTCTTGCCACAGGTGTCGAGCCTCGGCTTTGCCTTCCGTGTCGAGGAAGTGGTGGGCATGGGGCGTCTGCCGCATCGGACCGGCAAGGACCGCGACCATGAAATCGTCCACGCGGCGCTGGAGGCGGCGGATGCCCTGCATTTGGCCGGCCGCAGCTACCTCGCGCTGTCCGGTGGCGAGCGGCAGCGCGTGCATCTGGCACGAGTGCTGGCGCAGCTCTGGCCGGGAGAGGAGGGGCGGACTTTGCTGCTCGACGAGCCGACCTCGGCCCTCGACCCGTTGCACCAGCACACCACGCTGCAGGCGGTCCGCGGATTTGCCGATCGCGGCGCCGCGGTGCTGGTGATCCTCCACGACCTGAACCTGGCCGCACGCTATTGTGATCGTATCCTGTTGCTCGAACAGGGCCGGCCTTACGTCTTCGATACGCCGCAAAAGGTCTTGCAGCCTGAGGCCCTGAAGGCGGTGTTCGGGCTGGAGGTATTGGTCCATACGCATCCCGAGCGAGGCCATCCGCTCATCATTGCCCGTTAGGAGTCACCTATGTCCTGGTCCCGGTCGTGCGGCATCCTCATTCTGCTGGCCTGGGGCCTGGCGGGTTGTCACGCCATGGCACCGCTGCCGGCGTTGCCGCAATGGCAGAGCACGGAAGGGCGCGAGCATGCCGATCTCGGGCAGATTCGCGAGACCGCCAGCGGTCGCCTGCTGACCCCGGAGCAATTGGTGAGCCGGCTGGCGGCCGCGCCACGGGTGCTGGTGGGCGAGCAGCATGACAATCCCGATCACCACGCCTTGCAGCGCTGGCTGTTGCAGGCCCTGGTGCAACAGCGCGCACAGGGCAGCCTGTTGCTGGAAATGCTCGAGCCGGCGCAGCAGGCCAATGTCGACGCGGTTCGTCAGCAAAAGCCGCTGCCGGCTGATCTGGCCAAGGCGCTGGCGTGGCGTGATGGCTGGGACTGGAAATTCTACGGCCCACTGCTGGAAGAAGCCTTCAGCCAAGGCTATCCGGTGCTTGCGGCAAACCTGGACCGCAGCGAGATGAAAGCTATCTACCGCAACCCGCCGCAATTGTCCGGGCCTCGCTCTACCGCGCCGGCGGTGCGCGAAGCGTTGCTGGACGAAGTGCGCGAGGGCCATTGCGGCATGCTCCCGGAAAGTCAGTTGCCGGCGATGCTGGCGGTGCAGCAGCAACGCGACCGGCGCATGGCTCAGCGTCTGCTGGCGGCGCCCGCACCGGCCTTGCTGTTGGCTGGCGGCTATCACGTGCGCAAGGATGTCGGTGTGCCGTTGCACCTGGCTGACCTGGGGGCGGCGCAAGAGGATACCGTCGTGTTGATGCTGGCTCAGGTGGGCGAGGCGGTCGGGCCGGCGATGGCGGATTTCGTCTGGTTCACCGCCGCCTTGCCTGAGAAGGACTATTGCACCGATCTGCGGCAATGAAATCGCGGGCAAAAAAAGACCCGGCAAGATGCCGGGTCAATAACCGTGATTAGCCTGATGAGGAGATAATCTGAGAGTCCGAACCAGGGGCTTTCAGCTTATCCAACCAGTCTCGCGACCAGTTGTGGTAATCATAGTGATTCTCATTTCGAAGTCAATCGATTTGTACGATAAACCTTAATTTTTTTTCCGAAGTGCCGTCGCGTCCAGTTGCTGGTTCAGTGCTTCCTTGCGTTCGGCGGGGATATCGTTCCAGTGCACGTCCAGCAAAGCGCCTTCAATGGCGTACAGCAGCACCTTCGATGCCCGGAAACCTCGGGTGCGCACCGCCCGGTAAGCATCCACCGCGCCCAGGCGGCGAAGGTCCGAGGCGCTGTGGATGCCTACCGCGTGCAACCACTGTGCTGAGGTCTTGCCAAGATTCTTCAGGTGCTGAAGTTCATCGTTCATCAAGCCTCCTTGCGCCGGCTGAACGGTTCTTGTGGAGGAAGTCGCGGGTAAACACTGAGGAGTGTAGCGGCACTTGGAAAATACGCGGCGATTTGCCATGTACCGCTGGGAAGGCGAGGGCCGGCGGGCCTGTCGGGCGGGTCCGCCGGGGTCTGATCAGCGTGTGCGGTAGCGCAGGCGGGTGCCGAAATTCACCGACATGAGAATCTCGTCGGCGCTCAGTTCGGCAGGGAACCAGGTCCCGGAGATCTGCGCGTGGGCGAGGCTGGCTCCTTCCATGGGGGTGTCCCGCAGGTCGAGGCCGCGCAGGTCGGCGGCGCGGAAGTAGGCACCCGAGAAGTCGATGCCCACAGTGTCGAGGTTACGCAGGTCGAGGCCGCGAAAGTCGCCATCGCGAAAGTCGATGCTGACGTCCTTTGGTTTCTCCCGGTTGAACGCTGCGATGTTCTCGTTGTGAATCAATGCATACAGCGTGCTGTCGAGTTGCCGTGGCTGATTCATGAGAACGCCTCCTGGGTGGCCTGATAATGGCATTATAGTGTCACCCTTTGCAGGCAGCGGAATAGAGGCGTGAAGTGTGGACTGCTTCACGCCTCTACCGTTTTACAGGCCCGGCAGGCGCTGGCGGATCTGCTTGACCAGATTGTCCAGGCTGTCGCTTTCGTTGGTTTCCACGCGTTTGCTTTGCAGCAGCTCTTCGGCGCTCAGCGCTTCGCGGCTGGCTTGCTGCGCGGTGACCACTTCCAGTGTCGCGTCGGAGGGATCGTTCTGGTCGGCCTGGCGCTGGGCCAGCCAACTGGCGATCACCGCATCCGGGGCGTTGCAGTCGAGGATCAGGAACGGCACGCCGGTCGCGCTGGCCACTTCGGCCGCTGCCTGGCGCTGTGCCTGCTTGAGGTAAGTAGCGTCGATGACGACCGGGAAGCCGGCCCGCAGGATCAGCGCGGCCAATTGATGCAGGCGCTCGTAAGTGGCCTGGCTGGCATCGCTGCTGTAGATGCCGGCTTGCAACTCGCCGGCGGCCTCGCTGGTTTGTTCGCCGAACACGCGCTTGCGCTCCACGTCCGAGCGCAGGCGGATCGCTCCCAGTGCTTCCACCAGGCGCATTGCCACGTGGCTCTTGCCTACGGCGGAAACGCCATGGGTGATGGCCAGCAGACGCGAAGGAATGGCGCTGTAGCTTTCCGCCAGGTTGGCGTAGTTGCGGTACTGGCGCAGGGTGGTGGCGCGCTGCACGCCATCGGCGTCGGCCGGCATGCTGAACAGCGCGATCTTGGCCCGAACCAGGGCGCGGTAGGCTTTGTAGAAGTTCAGCAGTTCCAGGCCTTCGTAGTCGCCGGTCAGTTCCAGGTACTGGCTGATGAAGCGCCGCGACAGGGATTTCAGCCCGCGGTCTTCAAGGTCCATGGCCAGGAAGGCGGCGTCGGCATAGACGTCGGTCAGGCGGAAGGGCTCGTTGAATTCGATGCAGTCGAAAATCACCACGTTACCGTCGATTACCGTGGCGTTGCCCAAGTGGATGTCGCCGTGGCATTCGCGGATGAAACCTTGAGCCTTGCGGGCTTCCAGCAACGTGTGCAAACGATCGAAGCTGCTGCGGGCCCAGGCTTGCAGGGCGTCGAGTTGTTGCAGGTCGGCCTTGTCGCTGAGGAAGGGGCGGATCTGCTCGAAGTTCTGTTCGACGGGCGCCATCACGCTTTCTGGCGTACCCAGCGGATGCTCGGCGGAAACCCGCGGTGCCTGCAGGTGGAACTCGGCGATCTGCTTCGCCATCTGGTCGATGTGTGCGGTGGTCAGCTCGCCGTTGGCTTGCAGGGTGCTGAGCATCTGTTCCTGCGGGAACTGGCGCATTTTCAGCGCGTATTCGATCGCCGTACCTTCGCCGCCGAGTTGCGGAGCCTCGGCAGTGCCGGTGATTGGCAGCACTTCCAGATAGAGGCCATCGGTCAGGCGCTGGTTCAGGCGCAGTTCTTCAGCGCAGAAGTGCGCGCGGCCCGACAGCTCGGTGAAGTCGAGGAAACCGAAGTTCATCGGCTTCTTGATCTTGTAGGCGTAGTCGCCGGTGAGCAGAACCCAGGAAATATGCGTTTCGATAACCCGGAAATCCTGCACGGGATGGGGAAACAGGGCGGGGTTCTGCAAGGCTGTGATCAAGGCTTGGCTCACGGGCGATCCTTCTGGGCAAATGGGATTCTAATCGGCCATTATGGCGACAAGCATGCCGTCTGGAAACCGCCGGGGGGCGCCTGTCGATGAACGATAAAGTGCGTATAATCCGCGCCCATGACTCGTACCCGATCCTCCCGTACCCCTAAAAAACAACCGTCTGGCCGCGTTCGCGCCTTGCTGGGCTGGGCCATCAAGCTCGGTCTCGTCGGCCTTGTCGTGCTGGCCGGTTTCGCCGTCTATCTCGATGCGGTCGTCCAGGAAAAATTCTCTGGCAAGCGCTGGACCATTCCCGCCAAGGTCTACGCGCGGCCATTGGAGCTGTTCGTCGGCCAGAAGCTGAGCAAGGACGACTTCCTTGTTGAACTCGATGCCCTCGGTTATCGGCGCGAAAGTGCGGCCAACGGTCCCGGCGCGGCGGCCGTCAACGGCAATACCGTCGACCTGAATACCCGCGGTTTCCAGTTCTATGAAGGCATGGAGTCTGCGCGGCAGGTGCGGGTGCGCTTCTCGGGTGATTACGTGGCGGGCCTCAGCGCGGCCAATGATTCCAAGCTGGCGGTGGTCCGTCTGGAGCCTCTGCTGATTGGCGGGCTTTATCCGAAGAACCTCGAAGACCGCATTTTGATCAAGCTCGATCAGGTGCCGCCGTACCTGCTCGATACCCTGGTAGCGGTGGAAGACCGGAACTTCTATCACCACCTTGGTGTGTCGCCCAAGTCCATCGCCCGTGCCGTCTGGGTCAACACCTCGTCGGGCGCCATGCGCCAGGGCGGCAGTACCCTGACCCAACAGTTGGTGAAGAACTTCTTCCTGACCAACGAACGCAGTCTCTCCCGCAAGCTCACCGAAGCGATGATGGCGATGTTGCTGGAGCTGCATTACAGCAAGCAGGAAATCCTCGAGGCTTACCTGAACGAAGTGTTCGTCGGTCAGGATGGCCAGCGGGCCGTGCATGGTTTCGGCCTTGCCAGCCAGTTCTTCTTCAGTCAGCCGTTGTCGGAGTTGAAACTGCATCAGGTGGCCTTGCTGGTGGGCATGGTCAAGGGGCCGTCCGCCTACAACCCGCGGCGTTACCCGGAGCGCGCCCTGCAACGGCGTAACCTGGTGCTCGACCTGCTTGCGGAGCAGGGCGTGGCCACGCCGGAAGCGGTCGAGGCAGCGAAGAAGATGCCGCTGGGCGTGACCAAGCGCGGCAGCCTCGCGGATAGCTCCTTCCCCGGCTTCCTCGATCTGGTCAAGCGCCAACTGCGCCAGGACTACCGCGATGAAGACTTGACCGAAGAAGGTCTGCGCATCTTCACCAGCTTCGACCCGATCCTGCAGATGAAGGCCGAAGCCTCGATGGCCGACACCTTCAAGCGTCTGGCCGGTCGCAAGGGCTCGGACGAGGTCGAAGCGGCCATGGTCGTCACCAACCCGGAAACCGGTGAGGTGCAGGCGCTGATCGGCAGCCGTCAGGCGGGCTTTGCCGGCTTCAACCGGGCAATCGACGCCGTGCGGCCGATTGGCTCGCTGGTCAAGCCGGCGGTTTACTTGACGGCGCTGGAGAAACCCAGCCAATACACGCTGACCAGTTGGGTGCAGGACGAGCCGTTCTCGGTGAAAGGCGCCGACGGACAGGTCTGGAAGCCGCAGAACTATGATCGGCGCGCTCACGGCACGATTTATCTGTACCAGGGCCTCGCCAACTCCTACAACCTGTCGACGGCCAAGCTGGGCCTGGAACTGGGTGTGCCGAATGTGCTCAAAACAATCGGTCGCCTGGGTGTCGAAGTCGACTGGCCTGCGTTCCCGTCCATGCTGCTGGGCGCTGGCGGCATGTCGCCGATGCAAGTGGCGACCATGTACCAGACGCTCGCCAACGGTGGCTTCAACACCCCGATGCGCGGTATTCGCAGTGTGCTGACCGCCGAAGGTGAGCCGCTCAAACGCTATCCGTTCCAGATCCAGCAGCGCTTCGATCCGGGTTCCATCTACCTGGTGCAGAACGCCATGCAGCGGGTCATGCGCGAAGGTACTGGCCGCTCGGTCTACAGCGTGCTGCCGAGCTCGCTGAACCTGGCGGGCAAGACGGGTACCAGTAACGATTCGCGCGACAGCTGGTTCGCCGGCTTCAGCCAGGACCTTCTGGCCGTGGTCTGGCTGGGCCGCGACGACAACGGCAAGACGCCCTTTACCGGCGCCACCGGTGCCCTGCAGGTCTGGACCAGTTTCATGCGCAAGGCCGACCCGCTGCCGCTGGACATGCCGATGCCGGATAACGTCGTTCAGGCATGGCTGGATCCGCACAGCGGCCAGGGCTCGGATGCGAGCTGCCCGGGCGCGGTGCAGATGCCGTATATTCGCGGGAGCGAACCGGCGCCAGGCGCGGCCTGCGGCGGCGAACAGACACCAGCCGACTCGGTCATGGACTGGGTGAAGGGCTGGATGAATTAAGCAGCATCAGCCAAGAGGACGTGATGTGAACAAGTGGTTGTTTCCTGCCTTGACGGCGCTGGCTTTGCTCAACGGCTGCGCCAGCGTGCAGCGTGGTTCGATTCCGGTGGTGGATTCGGGCACCCGGGTATCCAACAGCGAGCGGGTTACGGCCAATCGGGCCGTGACGTCGCAGGTCAATACGGGCTCGCGCCAGAATCAAGCGATCCAGCAAGACAGTGGCGTGACCGTGATGGTCCCGCAAGGCAGCGGCGCTTCGCCGATCCAGACCTTCCCGGCCTCCACGGCGCCTGCGGGGATCAGCACCGGTCCGATCACGCCGGGTCCGGTGACATCGGAGCCCTTCACGCCGCAGTCGACCAACGCAGGCAGTTACACCATGCCATCCGCACCGAGCGGAATCCCGCGTGCTGCCACCGGCAGTGGCCTGTCGGCCGACGAACAGCTTGATGGCCCAGTGCTGGCGCTACTGACTACCGCCCAGCAACAGCAGAGCGGCGGCGACTACAACGGCGCATCTTCCAGCCTGGAACGTGCTCAGCGCATTGCTCCGCGCGAGCCGCAAGTGCTCTATCGCCTGGCCCAGGTCCGTCTCGCCCAGGGTGACGCGCCACAGGCCGAGCAGTTGGCGCGTCGTGCGTTGACCTACGCGAACGGTCGTCCTGATCTGCAATCCGGTCTGTGGAACATCATCGCCCAGTCCCGCGAGAAGCAAGGCGACGCCGCCGGCGCGGCACTGGCGCGGCAGAAAGCCCAGGTCAACCTGTGATGGACCCACGGATCCTGGATATCGCCGATCATCTGCTGCTGATCGAGCGTGAGCTGCATGTGCAGGGCTGGTGGAGTGACGAGATACCCAGCGCCGATGCGCTGGCCAGTAATGTTCCTTTCGCGGTCGACAGCTTGAGCTTCGAGCAATGGCTGCAATGGATCTTCCTTCCGCGCATGAAGGAGATCCTCGAGAAGGGGCTCGCGCTGCCCAATGCCTCAGGCATTCTGGTGATGGCGGAGACGGTTTATGTCAACCGTCCGGAAGAAAGTCGCCAGTTGCGCAGGCTGTTGGCCGAGTTCGACCAATTGATCAGCCCATCCAACTGATTTCACTGTTGTTTATCCGCCGGGGCCGCTTTTGCGGCCCCGCGTCGTTGTGGCAGAGCGATTGCGACAGCCAGGCAAACGTTTCCGCCCGGCTGGCAGAGCGTCCCGGCTGGAATTAAACCTTGAAGATCACTTGACTTGGGCAGTTCGAATCAGAACAATCCAAAGTCCGCTGTAGGGGGACTGCCAGAAGCAGACCCGCTAAGCAGATCATGAGGCGCACACCCGCGCCGACCTGTTACACCCCGCAACGCGTTACCTCGCGCTGGGTGGGAAAACCCCGCAACACTTTGGGGCGCTCCCAATACTTGCTCAGTCAGTGCTGACGTAGTCGGCGACTTCGTCGCTCATGCTCTGCTTGGCAGTAAACCTATTAAGACCCGTCCCGGAGTGGACGGTATTCTGGCGTTTTAGAGGTGAACAACGTGGAGCTTTTATCTGGCGCTGAAATGGTCGTCCGCTTTTTGCGTGACGAGGGCGTTAAGCACATCTATGGGTACCCAGGCGGTGCTCTTCTTCATGTCTACGATGCTCTGTTCAAAGAACCGGAAGTGAACCACATCCTGGTTCGTCACGAGCAGGCAGCTACCCATATGGCGGACGGTTACGCCCGTGCCACCGGCAAAGCCGGCGTGGTACTGGTGACTTCCGGTCCAGGTGCGACCAATGCCATCACCGGCATCGCCACCGCCTACATGGACTCGATCCCGATGGTCATCCTGTCTGGTCAGGTGCCTAGCACCATGGTCGGCACCGATGCCTTCCAGGAAACCGACATGATCGGTATTTCCCGGCCTATCGTGAAGCACAGCTTCATGATCAAGCATGCCTCGGAAATCCCTGAAGTCCTGAAAAAAGCCTTCTACCTTGCGCAATCCGGCCGTCCTGGTCCGGTGGTTGTCGACATTCCGAAGGATATGACCAACCCGGCCGAGAAGTTCGAGTACGTCTATCCGAAGAAGGTCAAGCTGCGCTCCTACAGCCCGGCCGTTCGCGGTCACTCCGGTCAGATCCGCAAGGCTGCGGAAATGCTCCTGGCGGCCAAGCGTCCGATCGTTTACGCCGGTGGTGGCGTGATTCTCGGTGGTGGCTCCGCGCCGCTGACCGAGCTTGCGCAACTGCTCAACCTGCCAGTCACCAATACCCTGATGGGGCTCGGTGGCTATCCAGGCACTGATCGCCAGTTCCTCGGCATGCTCGGCATGCACGGCAGCTACCCGGCGAACCTGGCGATGCACCACGCCGACGTGATCCTCGCTGTCGGCGCACGCTTCGACGACCGCGTTGTCAACGGTCCGGCCAAGTTCTGCCCGAACGCCAAGGTCATCCATATCGATATCGACCCGGCGTCGATCTCCAAGACCATCAAGGCTGACGTGCCAATCGTTGGTCCGGTTGAAAGCGTTCTGACCGAGATGCTCGCTACCGTTCGCGAAATCGGCGAGCAGCCTGAAAAGGCAGCGATCGATGCCTGGTGGAAACAGATCGAAGAATGGCGCGGCGATCGCGGCATGTTCCCTTACGACAAAGGGGATGGCAGCGTCATCAAGCCTCAGACCGTTATCGAGACACTGTGCGAAGTTACCGGTGGTGATGCATTCGTCACTTCCGACGTTGGCCAGCACCAGATGTTCGCGGCGCAGTACTACCGCTTCAACAAGCCGAACCGCTGGATCAACTCCGGCGGCCTGGGCACCATGGGCTTCGGTTTCCCGGCGGCCATGGGCGTCAAGCTGAACTTCCCGGAAAGCGATGTTGCTTGCGTCACCGGCGAAGGCAGCATCCAGATGAACATCCAGGAACTGTCGACCTGCCTGCAGTACGACCTGCCGGTCAAGATCGTCAACCTGAACAACGGCGTGCTGGGCATGGTTCGCCAGTGGCAGGACATGGCTTACAACAGCCGCCACTCGCATTCCTACATGGAGTCGCTGCCTGACTTCGTCAAGCTGGCTGAAGCCTATGGTCATGTGGGTATCCGCATCACCAGCCTGAAGGACCTCAAGCCGAAGCTCGAAGAAGCCTTCGCCCTCAAGGACCGCCTGGTGTTCATCGACATCCAGGTCGACAACAGCGAACACGTCTACCCGATGCAGATCAAGGACGGTTCGATGCGCGACATGTGGCTGAGCAAGACGGAGCGTACCTGATATGCGGCACATTATTTCCCTGCTGTTGGAAAACGAACCCGGTGCCCTGTCCCGCGTCGTTGGCTTGTTCTCGCAACGCAACTACAACATCGAAAGCCTGACCGTTGCGCCAACCGAAGACCCGACCCTGTCGCGTCTGACGCTGACCACGGTGGGCCACGATGAGGTGATCGAGCAGATCACCAAGAACCTGAACAAACTGGTTGAAGTGGTCAAACTGGTCGACCTGTCGGAAAGTGCTCATATCGAGCGCGAACTGATGCTGGTCAAAGTGAAGGCCACTGGTGCACAGCGCGCCGAGATCAAGCGCACCACCGATATCTATCGTGGGCAGATCGTCGACGTCAGCGCCAGTGTGTACACCGTGCAGTTGACCGGCACCAGCGACAAGCTCGACAGCTTCATTCAGGCAATCGGCACCGCGTCCATTCTTGAAACCGTGCGCAGTGGTGTCACCGGCATTGCCCGTGGCGACAAAGTGCTCAGTATCTAACTCGACAAAATTAGCGAATGGCCTGAACAAGGCCGAGATAACCAGGGGTATTTCATGAAAGTTTTCTACGACAAAGACTGCGATCTCTCGATCATCCAGGGCAAGAAAGTTGCCATCATCGGTTACGGTTCCCAGGGCCACGCTCAAGCGTGCAACCTGAAGGACTCCGGTGTGGATGTCACCGTCGGTCTGCGTAAAGGTTCGGCTACTGTTGCCAAGGCTGAAGCCCACGGCCTGAAAGTTGCTGACGTTGCTACCGCCGTCGCTGCTGCCGACCTGGTCATGATCCTCACTCCGGACGAGTTCCAGGGCAACCTGTACAAGAACGAGATCGAGCCGAACATCAAGCAGGGCGCTACCCTGGCGTTCTCCCACGGCTTCTCGATCCACTACAACCAGGTCGTTCCACGTGGCGACCTCGACGTGATCATGATCGCGCCGAAAGCACCAGGCCACACCGTTCGCTCCGAGTTCGTCAAAGGCGGCGGTATCCCTGACCTGATCGCTATCTACCAGGACGCTTCGGGCAACGCCAAGAACGTCGCTCTGTCCTACGCCGCTGGCGTCGGTGGCGGCCGTACCGGCATCATCGAAACCACCTTCAAGGACGAGACCGAAACCGACCTGTTCGGCGAGCAAGCCGTTCTGTGTGGCGGTACCGTCGAGCTGGTCAAAGCCGGTTTCGAAACCCTGGTTGAAGCTGGCTACGCGCCAGAAATGGCCTACTTCGAGTGCCTGCACGAACTGAAGCTGATCGTTGATCTCATGTACGAAGGCGGTATCGCCAACATGAACTACTCGATCTCCAACAACGCCGAATACGGCGAGTACGTGACCGGTCCTGAAGTCATCAACGCCGAATCCCGTCAGGCCATGCGCAACGCTCTGAAGCGCATCCAGGACGGCGAGTACGCCAAGATGTTCATCAGCGAAGGCGCTACCAACTACCCATCCATGACCGCCAAGCGTCGTAACAACGCCGCTCACGGTATCGAAGTCATCGGCGAGCAACTGCGCTCGATGATGCCTTGGATCTCGGCGAACAAAATCGTCGACAAGGCCAAGAACTGATTGGTCCTGATGCGATGAAAAACGCGGCTTAGGCCGCGTTTTTTCATTTCCGGGGTCAGCTTCTGGTATAAGCTTTCATCCGTTTGTCGGCGAACCCTCGCCGCAAACCTTTGTCGAAAACTTCCACCCCGTTGCAAGGTAATGTCCATGAGCGAACGTCCCGAAGAGCCGAACAAGGCCTCTGACGCCGAAAGCCTGCTACCGATCGATGAGCATGTCGAAGAAGGGCATGACGCCGAAGGACGCAAAGTCCGGCACCGCGGTATCTATCTGCTGCCAAACCTTTTCACCACCGCGAACCTGTTCGCCGGTTTCTATTCGATCATCAACTCCATGAGCGCCCAGAGCGCGCTGAGTGCCGGTGATCCTCGCGAGGCGAGCAAGTATTTCGCTTTCGCAGCCATTGCCATCTTCGTTGCCATGGTGCTCGACGGCCTTGATGGTCGCGTGGCCCGTATGACCAATACCCAGAGTGCTTTCGGTGCGGAGTATGACTCCTTGTCCGATATGGTCGCCTTTGGTGTAGCCCCTGCATTGCTGGCCTTTGGTTGGGCACTGGGCGATATGGGCAAAGTCGGCTGGATGGTCGCCTTCATCTATGTTGCGGGCGCGGCACTGCGTCTGGCCCGGTTCAACACCCAGGTCGGCAAGGCCGACAAGCGTTATTTCATCGGCCTGGCCAGCCCGGCAGCCGCCGGTGTGGTGGCGGGTACGGTATGGGCGTTCAGTGACTTCGGTATCCAGGGGTCGAAGCTTTCGTTCCTGGTGGCGCTGCTGGTTGCGGGCGCTGGCATGCTGATGGTCAGCAACATCAAGTACAACAGCTTCAAGGAGCTGGATCTGAAGGGGCGTGTTCCCTTCGTCGCGATCCTGGCCGTGGTACTGGTTTTCGCCGTGGTATTCAGCGATCCGCCACGCATCCTGCTGCTGGTGTTCCTCGCCTACGCGGCTTCCGGGCCCGCGCAATACCTGCTGCGCATGCGTCGCCGGAAAAACGCCGAGTAGTGATGTAATTTCTCCCTGACTTCGTAGTCTACTGCTGCATCTGTCCAGCGGTTCTGCGGAGTCATCATGCTGATCAAGTTCCCCCGGGCCTCCGACTGCTCTGAGTCGGAGGTCACGCCTGAATCAATCTACCTTTCCCGCCGTACTTTGCTGGGTGGCTCGATGGCCGGCCTGGCGATTGCCGGCTTGCCTCGATGGGCCGGAGCGGGGGAGGTGTCGCGCTATGCCGACGTAGAGCCCGGCAAGGCTGCGGACTGGTTCAATGCAAAACTTCCCGAAACCCGTTGGCAGGCCGTGACTGTGCAGGGTGAAGCTATAACGCCTTTCAAGGATGCTACGCACTACAACAACTTCTATGAGTTCGGCACCGACAAAGGTGATCCCGCCGAGAATGCCGGTGGGCTACCCACCTCGCCGTGGACGGTGGTCATTGATGGCGAGGTGGGTAAGCCGGGCCGCTACGCGCTGGAAGACTTCATGAAGCCTTACCAGTTGGAGGAGCGCATCTATCGGCTGCGCTGCGTGGAAGCGTGGTCAATGGTTATTCCCTGGTTGGGTTTTCCGCTTTCGGCTCTTATCAAAGAGGCTCAGCCAACGTCCAAGGCTAAATACGTGCGTTTCGAGACGCTGCAAGATCCTCGGCATATGCCCGGCCAGCGTTCGGGTTTCGCCTTGATCGATTGGCCATATGTAGAAGGGTTGCGTCTGGATGAGGCAATGAACCCATTGGCGATACTCGCGGTGGGTATGTATGGCCGAGAGTTGCCGAACCAGAATGGCGCTCCGTTGCGGTTGGTGGTTCCTTGGAAGTACGGCTTCAAGAGCATCAAGTCCATTGTTCGGATCAGTCTGGTCACGGAGCAGCCGCAAACCACGTGGCAGCGCATTGCGCCGGAAGAGTACGGCTTCTATGCCAACGTGAACCCGACGGTGGATCACCCTCGCTGGACCCAGGCGCGGGAGCGGCGCTTACCGAGCGGGCTGTTCAGTCCCAATGTTCGCGACACCCAGATGTTCAACGGCTATGCCGAAGAGGTGAGTGGGCTCTACACCGGGCTGGACCTGAGGACGAACTACTGATGCGCTACCCACTGTTCCGGTTGTGCATCTTTATAGTGGCTTCCATCTGGCCGCTATTATGGCTTTACCAGGCGTGGATCTTCGCGCTGGGTCCTGATCCGGGAAAGGTCCTGGTGGATCGGCTGGGTCTGGGTGGGCTTATCTTTCTTCTGATCACATTGAGCATGACGCCCTTGCAGCGTTTAACAGGGTGGTCCGGCTGGATCGTCGTGCGCCGGCAGTTGGGCTTGTGGTGCTTTGCCTATATTGCGTTGCACCTGAGTGCGTACCTCTTCTTTATTCTTGGTCTGGATTGGGGGCAGTTGGCGGTCGAGCTTCGCAAGCGGCCCTATATCATCGTCGGGGTTTTGGGGTTTACCGGCTTGTTCAGTCTGGCGGTAACGTCGAATCGCTTCAGTCAGCGCCGATTGGGTGCGCGCTGGAAAAAGCTGCACAAGTTGGTGTACGCCATTCTGGGGCTAGGGCTGCTGCACTTCCTTTGGGTAGTTCGAGCGGACCTCAAGGAATGGACTGTCTATGCGGTGATCGGCGCCGGGCTGTTGTTGCTTCGGATCCCAGCTATCGGGCAGCGGGTGCCGCGTCTGGGCGGGCGCAAAACGGGGCCTGTAACAAAAGTTTAAATAAACCCTTGACGCTCCGTTTTATCTGTCTATAATTCGCCCCACTTCCGGCGCAGTCGAAACGGAAAACTCCTTGAGATTCAACGAGTTAGAAGTTTCAGGTAGCGTAGGAAATGTTTCGGTCTCCACCGAAAGCGGTGAAAAAAGGCAGTTGACAGCAGGTTGTAACGCTGTAGAATTTGCCTCCCGCTGACGAGAGATCGCAGCGAGTCAAGTGTTTGAAGTTGAAAGAGAAATTCTGAAAAACTTCAAAATAAACGCTTGACAGGCTGAGAGGAAAGCGTAGAATGCGCGCCTCGGTTGAGACGAAAAGCTCTTAACCAACCGCTCTTTAACAATTGAATCAAGCAATTCGTGTGGGTGCTTGTGAATTCGGACTGATAGTCAGCAAGATTATCAGCATCAC
>NZ_FYDX01000025.1 GCF_900187455.1 Pseudomonas sp. Irchel 3E13
CGATTACATCGAGATGTTCTATAACCCTAAACGCCGACACAGCAGTGCTATGCAGCTGTCTCCAGTAGAGTATGAGAAACGCTATTTCCTGAGCTTGGAGAGTGTCTAGGAAACCAGGGGCGATTCATAGTCAGCCATTACCTGGGCCGCACGCTTCTGCTCCTTGCGCTGGCCGCAGGGATTGATGCCTTCCGCAACCAGCGCACGCGCTTCATCCCGGCTGGCGCGCGCCTCCTTGAGGCCGACCTGCGGATAGCTACCCAGAGACATGCGTTGCTGCCTGCCAAACCAGTAGTGTAAGCGCCCGGCGAACTCACCTTGCGTGAGTCAGGCCGGCACCCACTGATGCGGCAGCAATTGCCCGATCTCACTGGCCCGCTGTGTCGGCAGCCGTGTCAGCACATCCTTGAGATAGGCATACGGATCATGCCCATTCATGCGTGCCGATTGGATCAGGCTCATGATTGCAGCCGCCCGTTTGCCACTGCGCAGCGACCCGGCAAACAACCAGTTCGAGCGACCAAGTGCCCATCGTCGTATCTGATTCTCGACTTGGTTGTTGTCGATGGGCACAGCCCCATCGTCCAGGTAGCGCGTCAGCGCTACCCAGCGTTTCAGGCTGTAATCGAGGGCTTTAGCTGTGGCTGATCCGTTGGGCACCAAGTCACGCTGGGCCAACATCCAGTCATGCAGTGTTTTGATGATCGGTACCGCCATTTCCTGACGTATTCGCCAACGATCTTCATCACTCATGTCCCGCGCTTGGCGTTCGACCTCGTACAACCCGCCAATCGAGTGCAGCGCTTGTTCGGCCAGCTGACTTTTGTTCGCCACGTGCAGATCGAAAAACTTGCGACGAGCGTGAGTCATACAGCCGATTTCAGTGATGCCTTGCTCAAAACCGGCCTTGTATCCAGCGAAGTCGTCGCAGACCAGCTTGCCCTTCCAATCACCCAGGAAGTTGCGTGCGTGCTCGCCAGCACGGCTTGGGCTGAAGTCGTAAACCACCGCTTTGAGCGCCGAAAACGGCGTAGTGCTGTAGGCCCAGACGTAGGCCCGGTGGGTTTTCTTCTCGCCCGGCGCAAGCATTTGCACGGGTGTTTCATCGGCGTGGATCACGCCCTGGCTCAGCACTGCTTCACGCAACGCATCGACCAGCGGGTGGAGTCGCACGCCGGCTTGCCCGACCCACTGGGCCAAGGTCGAGCGAGCGATTGCCAGCCCGGCGCGGCCAAAGATTTTCTCCTGCCGATACAGCGGCAGGTGATCGGCAAATTTGGCCACCATCACGTGAGCCAGCAAGCCTGCGGTCGGGATACCTTTGTCTATAACCTGCGCCGGTACCGGCGCCTGGATTAGTGTTTCGCACTGACGGCAGGCCCATTTGCCACGCACATGTTGCTCGACGGTAAACACGCCCGGCGTGTAATCCAGCTTCTCGCTAACGTCTTCACCGATGCGTTGAAGTTGGCAGCCACAGGCACACTGGGTGCTTTCTGGTTCATGACGAATCACCTTACGTGGAAACTGCGGCGGTAATGGCGCACGTTTGGGTGACTGCCGTAGTTCGGCCTGTGGCGCTGCTGGGAGGAGCTGTTTTAGCTCGGCCTCGATAGCTTCAAGGTCTGTGTCGAGCAGGTCATCCAGCAAGCTGCTTTGCGCTGGACTGATTTGCTCGCTGCGCTTGGCAAACTTGTGCCGTTTGAGCAGGGCAATTTCGTAAGTGAGCTGCTCAATGACGATTTGATCGTTCTGGATCTTTCTGCTCATCGCCTCGACCTGGGACTGCAACTGCAACGCCTGTGCCGCCAAGGCACGAAGCTGTTCCGGGGTCATCTGGTCGAGGTTGGGCGAGGAAGTCATGCCGCCGATTGTGCCAGAGCAGGCACGGGGCAACGACAAGTAGACCGGCCAAATGGCCGGCGTTTACAGCAGGCGGATCACACCGCCTGCACCGACGCGCTGCCATGGCAGGCCCAGCACCAAGGCCTGGAGTTGTTCGCTGTCGAGTTCGACCTCGCAGCCATGGCGAATGCCAGGCCAGTGGAACTTGCCTTGATTCAGTCGTCGCGCGGCAAGCCAGACTCCCACGCCGTCGTGCACCAACACTTTCATTCGGTTAGCCCGGCGATTGGCGAACAAGTAAGCGCAGTGCGGCTTCGCCGCACCGAACACCGCGATCACCCGGGCTAATGCCGTCTCGGTGCCGGCGCGCATGTCCATGGGGTCGGTGGCCAGCCAGATCGCATCGATGCGGATCATTGAACAACAGCCCGGATAAATTGTGCGCAGCCCTCGGGATCTGAGGTTGGCCATTTCACCGTGATCACTTGCCCAGCCATGGGCAACTCGATGATCACTGACGTTTCGGCTGGCCGTTTAGGTGCGGCTTTTAGCGGGACGAATGCCGGTAGTGAAGCTGCTGCGGGCGGGTCTCGAAAGAACGGCATCCATTTGCGGATGACGTTGGCATTAATGCCGTGGCTGATGGCGACACTGGACACAGTTGCGCCAGGTTGCAGGCATTCCTGAACGACCTGGGCTTTGAATGGTTTCGGATAAGAGCTTCGTTGGCGCATGGAAATCCTGGCAATAAGGGTGATCGCGTCCGCTTAAAAATACGCGGACACCATCGCCCTTAATGCTGGAGTTCGGAAGGTGACTTGGCCGGACGCTTACCCAGTAGTAGCGGAAATGCCAGATCTTGCTGCCGCCTGAAGAGACGTAGAGGGACAGCCCATCGGCGTCAGTGAGGGAGTAAGTGGTGCCGGTGACCCGGGCATGCCGGACGGCCATATCAGAAAGTGCCATAACAAGCTCCTGAGCGGGGTCAGGAACCAGATGCTTGTCACATTGCCCAAGCAGCTCCAGCGTCAATCCGCTTCAGCATCCCACCGGATCAGGCACTGAATTCGTGTACTTAATCGTGTACTTAAAATGCGCGGATACTGGTGGTTTTCAGCGGTTTCGGCAGAAACGAAAAAAGGACCCGAAGGTCCTTTTTTCTTGGCTACAGCACTCTATTGAATCCTGTAGCGCCATGTTTGGAGCGGGAAACGAGACTCGAACTCGCGACCCCGACCTTGGCAAGGTCGTGCTCTACCAACTGAGCTATTCCCGCGTCGTCTTGATGGTGGCCATTTTATAGTTTTGAAATATTTCGTCAACCCCTTGATTCAAAAAAGTTTTATTTTTTTTCTGAACCTTCCCGCAGGTGCGGCCAGGCGGCCCGCAGGTACTGCACCATCGACCAGAGGGTCAGGCCCGCGGCGATAATCAACAAGGCATAACCCAGAACCACCCAGGTGCTGAGCGTCGCCGGGTTGGCCAGCAAGATGACCAGCGCCAGCATCTGCGCCGCGGTCTTCCATTTGCCCAGATTCGACACCGCGACATGCGCCCTCGCCCCGATCTCGGCCATCCATTCGCGCAACGCGGAAACGACGATCTCACGACCGATGATCACCGCCGCCGGCAAGGTCAGCCACAAGTTGGCGTGAACCTGCACCAGCAGCACCAGCGCCACCGCGACCATCAGCTTATCGGCCACCGGATCGAGGAAGGCCCCGAACGGCGTGCTCTGCTCCAGGCGCCTGGCCAGGTAGCCGTCGAGCCAGTCAGTGGCGGCGGCAATGGCGAATACGCTACTGGCAGCTACATAGCTCCAGTGGTACGGCACGTAGAACAGCAGAATGAAGATCGGGATGAGCAGGACACGAAGAACGGTAAGCAGATTCGGAATATTCATCGGGACAACTGGCTGCGAGGTGAGCGGGCATTCTACTCGCTATGCAGGCTGTCATAAATCGACTCGGCGAGCTTTTTGCTGATTCCCGGTGCCTTGGCGATTTCTTTCGCGCTGGCGCGGGATAATTCCTGCAAGCCACCGAAGTGTTTGAGCAGGTCGCGACGGCGTTTTGGCCCGACGCCCGCCACATCTTCCAGACTCGAGGTACGCCGCGCCTTGCCACGCCGGGCACGGTGGCCGGTGATGGCGAAGCGGTGGGCTTCATCGCGAATCTGCTGGATCAGGTGCAGCGCCGGCGAGTCGCCGCGCAGGGTGAATTCGTGCTGGACGTCGTTGAGGTACAGCGTCTCGAAACCGGCCTTGCGGGTCACGCCCTTGGCCACGCCGAGCAGGGTCAGGTCCGGCACGGCCAGCGCCTGCATGACATCGCGGGCCATGTTCAACTGGCCCTTGCCGCCGTCCACCAGCAAGACGTCCGGCAGTTTGCCTTCGCCATCCTTGATCCGACCGAAGCGCCGGGTCAGGGCCTGCTGCATGGCGGCGTAATCATCGCCAGCAGTCACGCCTTCGATGTTGTAGCGACGGTAGTCGGACTTCAGCGGTCCTTCCGGGCCGAACACCACGCAGGACGCCACGGTGGCTTCGCCGCTGGAGTGACTGATGTCGTAGCACTCCAGGCGCTGCGGCACTTCCGGCAAGCCCAGCACCTCAGCCAGCGCCTCGAAGCGCGACGCCATATGTTGACGGTTGGCCAGGCGCGCACCCAATGCCTGCTCGGCGTTGGTCACGGCCAGTTGCTGCCAGCGGGCGCGGGTTCCGCGAACCCGGTGGCTGATGGCCAGCTCGCGACCGCGCAGGGTTTCCAGCGCCGAGCGCAGCGCATCGAAGTCTTCGTGCACCACGTTGACGATCAATTCCGCCGGCAGCTCGCGCTCGGCGTTGCCCAGGTAGTACTGGGCGAGGAAGGCCGACATGACTTCGGCCACCTCCTCCTCGATGCCCACCTGGGGAAAGAAATTCTTACTGCCCAGCACTCGCCCGCCACGCACGCTGATCAGGTGGACACAGGCGCCGCCTGGGTTGACGAAGGCCGCCACTACGTCCACGTCGCCACTGCCGCCCTCCATGCTCTGCTGGTCCTGGACCCGCCGCAGCAGGGCGATCTGGTCGCGCAGTTCGGCGGCCTTTTCGAACTCCAGGCTCATCGCGGCCTTTTCCATGTCGGCATTGAGTTCGTTGGTCAGTTGATGGCTTCGCCCCTCGAGGAACATCACCGAGTGACGTATGTCCTCGGCATACTCTTCTGGCTCGACAAAACCGACGCAAGGCGCCTTGCAACGCTTGATCTGATATTGCAGGCAAGGCCGGGTGCGGTTGGCGTAGTAGCTGTCCTCGCACTGACGAACATGAAACGCTTTCTGCAGCAGGCTCAGGCTTTCGCGGATCGCCCCAGCGCTGGGATAAGGCCCGAAGTACCGGCCCTTCTGTTTCTTGGCGCCACGGTGGATGCCCAGCCGTGGGAAAGCGCCGTCAGACAGGAACACATAGGGATAGGACTTATCGTCGCGCAGCAGGATGTTGTAGGGCGGGCGCCATTCCTTGATGAGGTTCTGCTCAAGCAGCAGGGCCTCGGTTTCGCTGGCGACGATGGTGGTCTCGACCTGAGCGATATGACCAACCAACGCCGCCGTCTTCGGCGCCAGGCCGGTCTTGCGAAAGTAGCTGGCCAGGCGCTTCTTGAGGTTCTTGGCCTTGCCGACATAAAGCAGGCGGCCGTCCGCGTCGAACATCCGGTAGACACCCGGACGGCCGCTGCAGGTCGCTAGAAAAGCACTTGGATCAAACGCGGGGGTCATGTTCAGAGGTTGGCGTCAACCATGCCGTGGCGGACGGCCAGCAAGGTGAGTTCCACATCGCTGGTGACCGAAAGTTTCTCGAATATCCGGTAACGGTACGTGTTCACGGTTTTCGGCGACAAGCACAGCTTGTCGGAAATGATCTGGACCTTCTGACAACCAACGATCATCAGTGCGATCTGGATCTCCCGTTCCGACAGGCTGTCGAACGGCGAGGCGTTCTTGGGCTCGAAGGATTTGAGCGCCAGTTGCTGGGCGATCTGCGGACTGATGTAGCGCTGGCCGGCGAAAACCAGACGAATGGCCTGGACCATTTCGTCGAGACCGGCGCCCTTGGTCAGATAGCCAGCGGCACCGGCCTGCAACAGGCGCGTGGGAAACGGATCTTCCTCGCAGACGGTCACTGCAACCACCTTGATGTCAGGGTGGCTGCGCAACAGTTTGCGGGTCGCTTCAAGGCCGCCGATACCGGGCATTTTCACGTCCATCAGGACCACATCGGGCTTGAGCTCGCGGGTGACCTTCAGCGCCGTTTCACCGGAATCGGCCTCGCCCACTACCTGCAGACCGTCGATGTCGGCCAGCATGCGGGTAATACCGGTACGAACCAGATCGTGATCATCGACCACCAGAACCCTAATCAAGCAGACACCTCGCCTTACGGTCTGAATTGGATCCCGCCACCTTATCAAAAAATTGCGTGGTGGACCTAACAGAATGCGTCACAAATATGACGTCAAATTACATAAATTCGACTACGAAAACGCCACTTGTCTGATCAGGCAGATACCACTTTGCCTACAGGCTTTGGAATTGTTCCTGCCAGACTCTCAAGCAAATGTCTTACAGCCTGCTGATCCGCGGGCTGTAGCCGCCGGTAGCAGTCCAACAGGTGATTCTCGCCGGGACGCAGATTGTCCAGCACGGCCGGGGTCGGCACCCCACTCAGTACATAGAGGGCATCGACGCCGTTGGCCGCCACTGCGGCCAGGTAATCAGCCCGCGGCGTACGTTCGCCGCTTTCATACTTGCCTTGAGCGTTGGGCTCCACGCCACCGATGTCACCGAAAGCTCGCTGGGTGAGACCCAACCGCTCGCGCTCTGCCCTGAGACGTAATCCTATTCCCTTCATTTGAATACATATTCCTTTGCAATACACCCACTAAAGGGTAGAAAACCCGGCACATCCGCTGCGCCGTCAACAATCTTGAACTATGCACGGGATGCGATTTGCAGCACAAGACGCCCTGCCCCTTTCGATGCGGGTCAATGCGACGTTAGTTGCATACGCACGAAACATTCGTCCTCGCCCTGCTCTACAAAGCCTTCGCGCAGATAGAGGTGGCGGGCCGGATTGCTCTTGAACACGGTCAAGCGCAGCCACCGCAACCGCCGCTGCGCAGCCCAGGCGTCAAGTTCCCGCAACACCCAAGCGCCAATACCTTGGCCCCGCGCCGACTCGACTATATGCAATTCGCGGATATACAGCGCCTTGCCGTCCTGGCTCAGGCTGCAAAAACCCACCAACACCTCGCCGTCCATCACCCGCCATTGCTCACGCCAGTTCCAGGCCTGGTCGAATGCCTCATCCAGCCACAACAGATTGTACTGGCAGTAGTAGCGCAGCATCCCGCGCCGGGTCAGGTCACGGGCGAAAGGCAGGTGTTCCGCGCTGGCGGGAGTGAGGTGAAGATTCACGGGGCGTCCTTCTGGTTGCCGCTGAGCTTAGCGATTGCCCATGGGGTTTCGTTGATCCCCGTCAGGGTGGCTGCTGAAGGCAATTGTATGCTGGCTTTGTGCCAGGCATGAGCCTGAAATTCCACTCCGGACCCTCTCATGACGACCCAGACCAGCGCTATCCCCCCCGTGGACGCGCACGTTGCATCCCCTCTCAAGACGCGTTCGAGCCGTACCCCTACCGTCCTGTTCTTCAGCCTGTTGATCGGCGCCCTGCTCTACACCGCCTGGAGCCTGTTTCGCGACATCGATGCCAGCGGCACGGTGATCACCACCTGGACCCCGTTCCTGCTGCTCGGCCTGGCGTTGTTGATCGCCCTGGGCTTCGAGTTCGTCAACGGCTTTCACGACACCGCCAACGCCGTCGCCACGGTGATCTATACCCACTCGCTGCCGGCGCGCTTCGCGGTGGTCTGGTCGGGCTGCTGGAATTTCCTCGGCGTGCTGTTTTCCAGCGGCGCCGTGGCGTTCGGCATCATCGCCCTGCTGCCGGTTGAGCTGATCCTGCAGGTCGGCTCCTCGGCCGGCTTTGCCATGGTTTTCGCCCTGCTGCTGGCGGCGATCATCTGGAACCTGAGCACCTGGTGGCTGGGTTTGCCGGCGTCTTCGTCCCACACCCTGATCGGATCGATCATCGGCGTCGGCGTGGCGAATGCGCTGATGCACGGTCGCGACGGCACCAGTGGCGTCGACTGGACCCAAGCCAGCAAGGTCGGCTATTCGCTGCTGTTTTCGCCGCTGATCGGTTTCGCCTGCGCCGCGCTGTTGTTGCTGGCCTTGCGCAAGCTGGTCAAGCACAAGGCGCTGTACCAGGCGCCAGTGGGCAACACGCCACCGCCGTGGTGGATTCGCGGCCTGCTGATCGTCACCTGCACCGGGGTGTCCTTTGCCCACGGTTCGAATGACGGGCAGAAAGGCATGGGCCTGATCATGCTGATCCTGGTCGGCACCCTGCCGATGGCCTACGCGCTGAACCGCACCATGCCGGAGGAGCAATCGCAGCAGTTCGTGGCGATGGCCGAGACCACTAGCGTGGCGCTGGCCAGCCATGCCAGGCAAGCGGCGCCCGCCGATGCGCGACAGACCTTGACCGCGTTCATCCGCAGCCCCGCTCCGAGCCCGGAACTGATCCCCGCGCTGGCCGAACTTGCCGGCACCATCGGCCGCCAGGTGGGCAGCTACGGTTCGCTGGCCGGCATTCCGGCCGAGGCCATGGGCAACGTGCGCAACGACATGTACCTGACCAGCGAAGCGATCCGCCTGATGGACAAGCACAAGCTGCTGGATGTCGATCCCGATACCCGGCGCACCGTGCACCTGTTCCAGAAGCAAGTGGACGACGCCACCCGCTTCATTCCGCTGTGGGTCAAGGTGGCCGTGGCCATTGCCCTCGGGCTGGGCACCATGGTCGGCTGGAAACGTATCGTGGTGACGGTGGGCGAGAAGATCGGCAAGACCCATCTGACCTACGCCCAGGGAGCCTCCGCCGAGTTGGTGGCGATGTGCACCATTGGCGCGGCGGACCATTTCGGCCTGCCGGTCTCGACCACCCACGTGTTGTCGTCGGGGGTCGCCGGCTGCATGGTGGCCAACGGTTCGGGCCTGCAGGGCCGGACCATCCTCAACCTGGCGATGGCCTGGGTGCTGACCCTGCCGATCTCGATCCTGCTGTCGGGCAGCCTGTACTGGCTGCTGACCCGCCTGATCTGATCAGATCTGCGCCGCGTCGCTGCGGCGCAATTCGCCGATTTTCTCCAGGCGTGCCCGGACGATATTGCGGCTGATGTTCAGCAGCCGTCCGGTCTGCAACTGGTTGCCGTGGCAGAACCGGTAGGCGGTGCGGAACACGGTTTCTTCGATGTGCTCGTAGAGCTCCGGAATGTTCTGTTCGAACAGCGCGGTCAACGCCGCTTCCAGATCCGGCGGTGCAGCCGGCAGGCGCAGCGGCAAGGCATGCTCCTCGACGCGCACACCCATCGGACGCATGTCCACCAGGTGCAGGTCGCCCGGTTGCACCACCTGCTGACGGCAGACCAGCAAGGCGTGGTGAATAGCGTTTTCCAGCTCGCGGATGTTGCCCGGCCAACTGTGCGCCAGCAGCTTGCGTTCGCTTTCCGGGCTCAGGCTGGCGCGGCTGTAGCCGAGGCGCTGGCAGTGTTCTTCGACGAAGAATTCGGCCAGCGGCAGGATATCGCCGGGCCGCTCGCGCAGTGGCGGCAGGCGGATGGTCGCGACGTGCAGGCGGTAGAACAGGTCTTCACGGAAATTCCCCGCCACCACCGCGTCGGCGAGGTTGACGTTGGTCGCCGCCACCAGCCGCACGTTGATCGGGACCGGCGTGCGCGAGCCGAGGCGCACCACTTCGCGCTCCTGCAGCACCCGCAGTAACTTGACCTGCATGTTCAGCGGCAGATCGCCGATCTCATCGAGGAACAAAGTGCCGCCGTTGGCCGCCTCGAACCAGCCGGCCTTGGCGTTGGTGGCGCCGGTGAAGGCGCCCTTCTCGTGGCCGAACAGTTCGCTCTCCACCAGGCTTTCGGCGAAGGCCCCGCAGTTGACCGCGACGAACGGCTCGCGACCGCGTCGGCTCAATTGATGAATATGGCGCGCCACCAGCTCCTTGCCGGTACCGGTCTCGCCGATGATCAGCGTGTTGGCTTCGCTGGGCGCCAGGCGCTCGATGCGGCTGAGCAGTTCCTGGGACCGAGGGTCCTTGAACACCAGTACGGTGGCGCGAACGGATTTGGTCAGCTCGCGAGCGTTGGGATGGGTAAGCAGCGACATAAAGGCATTCCTGGCATGGGTGGCGCGCCTTCATAGTGCACGAAACAAATTAGAACAAATAATTATTAATTTGCATTTGAATATTCCAAAAACAGCTAACACATCAAACTGCTGCCCCAGCAGCAACCGGGCAACACCCGTTGCTCAACGGCCAGCACGCCAGGCAACAGTGGCGCTTCCGTATTTCTTCTGAAAGCCCCGCAATCCGTGGCTTACAGGCTATTTCCAGACAATTGGCATGGGTTTCGCTCTAAGGCTGGGGACTGCCTTTTCTTCAAGGACCCTTCATGAAACTCCCGCACAAGCTGGCCTTCGGGCTGAGTCTGCTGACCCTCTCCCTCAGCGCCTTCGCCGCCGACACCTACGCACCAAAACCCGACCCGCAGCAAGGCGATGGCCGTGTCTCGGCGTTCTACACCTGGGAAAAGGCCATTCCGGCGACACCGGGCAAGCTGCTGCGCAGCGAGCCACTGGAAAACACCCTCGCCCTGCCCGGCTCGGCGAAGCAACTGCGCATTCTTTACAGCTCCACCGACGGCATCGACGGCAAGACCCCGGTCGCGGTGTCCGGCGCGCTGTTCATTCCCCAGGGCAAGGCGCCGGAAGGCGGCTGGCCGGTGGTCACCTGGGGCCACGGCACCGTTGGCGTGGCGGATATCTGCGCGCCGTCCTGGGCCGGGCGTTCCTACCGTGACGTGCAGTACCTGGCGCGCTGGCTGAGCGAGGGCTACGCCATCGTCGCCACCGACTATCAGGGCCTCGGCGTACCCGGCGGCCATCCGCTGCTGAACAACCGCATGGCCGCCTACGGCATCCTCGACGCAGCGCGGGCGGTGATCGGCGGCGTGCCGGGGCTCGCCAACAAGGTGCTGGTGCTCGGCCAGTCCCAGGGTGGCGCCGGCGCCTTCGCCTCGGCCGCCTACGCGCCGACCTACGCCCCCGACCTGGGCCTGAAAGGCAGCGTCGGCACCGGCGTGATCTACACCGTCGGCGAGAAGAACGTCGGCGAGCAGGACCCGAACAAGGTCGACGCCGCCCTCGCCTACGGCTTCTACACCCTGCTCGCGGCGCAGCAGTACAACCCGGACATCAACCCGCGTGACTTCTACACCGACAAGGCCCTGCCGCTGTTCGAACAGGCGCGCACCAGTTGCCTGTCGTCGCTGGTCTCGGACGTCATCGGCACCGGCCTGACTCCGGCCAACAGCCGCAAGGTCAACGACGGCGCACAACTGAAAGCCTGGCAGGCGCAGGTCAGCTACCCGACGCTGAAACTGGCGCAGCCGATCTTCATCGGCACCGGTGCCGAGGACAAGACGCCCGCCGCCTCCACCCAGGTGGCGCTGATGCAGGACGCCTGCAAGGCCGGTTCGGTGGTCGAGGGCCATCTGTACAAGGGCCTGGGCCACAGCGAGACGGTGAACGCCTCGCTCAAGGACTCGCTGCCGTTCGCCCGCAAGGTGTTCAGCGGCCAGCCTGTTGCGCCCGTCTGCAACCCCACCGTGCAATAAGGACTTCGCCATGAGTATCGAATTCTTCACCCGCCTGCCCCTTCACGGCGAAACCCAGTTCCTCCCCGGCGACCCGCGCAACCGCGGCGACTGGCATGCCGGCGGCGACAGCACCGGCGCGGTGTCCGGTTTCAGTGTCGGCGACCACTTCACCTACATCGATTACCTCGGGCAGATCGCCAGGGCCGCCGAGATCAACAACTTCGGCGGCGTGCTGATGGTCAACGCGCCCTACGGCGAAGAGCCGTGGACGGTGTGCTCGCTGCTGGCCCGGGAAACCCGCACGTTGAGTTACGTCGCGGCGTTCCAGCCGTACCACTACACGCCGTGGGTGGCCGCGCAACAGGCCGCCACCTACCAGCGCGCCACCGGCAACCGGCTGATCTGGAACATCATCAACGGTGGCTCCGACACGGTGCAGCGCCAGGTCGGCGACTTCAGCGACCACGACGAGCGCTACGCCCGCGCCACCGAGTTCATGGATGTGGTCAAGGGCTACTGGCATTCGGAAAACTTCCACTATGACGGCCACTTCTACAAAGCCCAGGGCGGCGGCCTGCGCGGCCCGCAGAAAAAAGCCGAGTTGCCGCTGATCTGCACCGCCGGCTCATCGAACGCCGGCCGCGAGTTCGCCGCCAAGCACGCGGATTTCTACCTGATGCGCGCCGAGCATCCGGACGAGATTCGCAAGCTGATCGCCGATATCCGCGCGCGGGCCTTGAAGTACGGGCGCAGTGATATCCGCTTCGGTTTGTCCATCGATGTCATTACCCGCGAGACCGAAAAACTGGCGCATGTCGAAGCCAAGCGCTTCTTCGATGAAGGCGTGGCCAAGAACACCATCAAGGCCGCCGCCGCGCACGCCGGGCTGCGTAGCGCGCGCAAGCTGAGTTATGAAGAGGAATACGGCAGCCGCGAGGAAAGCCGTCAGTTCGATGACTTCTTCATTTACCCCAATGTCTGGGCGGGGTTCGGCTACATCGGCATTCCGCCGGGGCTGGCGCTGGTGGGCAGCTACGAAAACGTGGTGGCGCGGATTCGCGAGTACAACGAACTGGGGATCGATGTGTTCTTCCTGGCGGGGTATCCGCATCTGGAAGAGGCGTATCGGTTGGGGGAACACATTCTTCCGCACTTCCGCGGGGAGCGGGAAAAACTGCGGCGGGTGGCGGTGCCTGAGTTGAAGGTGGCTGGCTGAGAAATCTGTCTGACTTGTCCGGCCTCATCGCCAAACTGCGACGATGAGGCCATCAGCAACACCATCACCTCAACGTAACCCGCCCTGCCGCTGCCGATACTCCCCCGGCGTCACCTGCGCATACCGCAGGAAAAACCGGCTGAAATACGCCGGGTCCTTGAACCCCAGGCTGTAGCAGATCTCGTTCGCCGAGCTACCGGTGAACAACAGCAGTCGCTTGGCTTCCTGCATCAGCCGCTCCAGGACCAGTCGCTTGGACGGCAGGTCGGCGATGCGTCGGCAGATGTCGTTGAGCCGCGCCTCGGTCACGCCAATCCCCTCGGCATAACGCGACAGCGGCCAGTGCTCCAGGTAATGCGCTTCGATCAGCTCGTTGAAGCGATGGAAAATCAGCAAGTCCTCATGCCGCGTGGAGCGTGCCGGCAGTGAGCGGGCACACAGGCGCAACAGGCTGATCATGATCAGCCGCGTCAGGCTGTGCAGCGCCGCGCCGCGACCTGCTTCGTCGCCATTCACTTCGCCATGCAGCAACTCGAACAGCCGTTCGAGCCGCTGCGCCTCAGCCGCGAAATTACCTTCCAGCCCCGTCAATGCCACGCACGCCGGCGCCACTTGCGGTCCCGGCGCGAGCCCCGGGTCGGCTTCCAGTAACTGCCAGACAAGCTGCTGGCGCACGGTCAGCACGTGGCCGTCGGCGTCCGGCTCGGTGACGAATGAATGCGGAATGGTCGGCGGCGTGAGGAAGAACATCGGCCCGGATTCGACGTACTGCCGGTCATCCAGATAGACCCGCACCGTGCCCGACTTGACGTAGTGCACCTGGAAAAAACGGTCGTGGCGGTGCACCGGCATGTTGCGACCGAAGAAGCCGGCCAGATTGCCGAGCTTGTCGTAGTGCACTTCCGAATCGCTGTAGCGCTGGTCGTAGACCTGACCGATGTTGATGTTGGGGATCGGCGTGCGATCGCTCATGGCTCTGTACCCGTCGTACCGCGTGTTGTTCTGCGCGCAGCTTAACGCCGCACGGATGAAACGGCAGCTTGCATTTCATTAACATCTTAATTATAACGTTAACACATTAACAATTATCCCCCGCGGGGCACCCGATGCCCTGCCCTTGTCAGGAGAAGAGCATGAGCCGTGCCCTGCATGACGCTGCCACCGGCACCCTGTTCGGCGTTGCGCTGAACTACAAGGGGCTGCTGGAACAGCGTCTCGCCGAATTCGAACAGGCGCCGTACCAGAAGCCACCGGTCAAGCCGGTGCTGTTCATCAAGACCCCCAACACCCGTAATGGCCACGGCCAGCCGGTGGTTTATCCAAAGGGCGTCGAACACCTGCAGGCCGGCCCGGCACTGGGCGTGGTTATCGGCAAGCGCGCCAGCCGCGTCAGCGCCGAGCAGGCGCTGGAGCACGTTGCCGGTTTCACCATCGTCAACGAGTTCAGCCTGCCGGAAGAGAGCTACTACCGCCCCGCGGTCAAGGCCAAATGCCGCGACGGCTTCTGTGTGATCGGCCCGGAACTGGTGCCCGTTGAGCAGATCGCCGACCCGCACAGCCTGGATATCCGCCTGTTCATCAACGGCGAAGTCCGCCAGCAGAACAGCACCGCCAACCTGGTGCGCGGCATTCCGCAATTGATCGCGGAAATCACCGAGTTCATGACCCTGCATGAAGGCGACGTGCTGATCACCGGCACCCCTGAAGGCCGCGCCGACGTCAAGCCGGGCGACCACGTCGAAATCGAAATCACCGGACTGGGCCGCCTGGCCAACCCCATCGTTGCCGAGGAGGAGTCGCACTGATGAAACACGCTCGTATCCGTTTCCAGGGCGATGTCCACGCGGTCACCGTCGAAGCCGACAACGCCGTGCGCCTGGCCGATGGCCGACTGATCGCCGAAGACCAGGTCGAGTGGCTGCCGCCCGCCAACGGCAACATGTTCGCCCTGGGCCTGAACTACGCCGACCACGCCGCCGAGCTGGCCTTCGCGCCGCCGACCGAGCCGCTGGCGTTCGTCAAATCGCCGGGCACCTACACCGGCCACAACCAGATCACCTGGCGCCCGGACAACATCAAGTACATGCACTACGAGTGCGAACTGGTGGCCGTGATCGGCAAGCCGGCGCGCAACGTCAAGCGCGAGGACGCCCTGGAGTACCTGGCCGGCTACACCGTGTGCAACGACTACGCCATCCGCGATTACCTCGAGAACTACTACCGCCCCAACCTGCGGGTGAAGAACCGCGACGCCACGACCCCGGTCGGTCCGTGGATCGTCGATGTGGCCGACGTGCCGGACCCGTCGAAGCTGACCCTGCGCACCTGGATCAACGGTGAGCTGAAACAGGAAGGCACCACCGCGGACATGATCTTCGACATCCCTTACCTGATCGAATACCTGTCCAGCTTCATGACCCTGCAACCGGGCGACATGATCGCCACCGGCACGCCGGAAGGCCTGGCCGACGTGGTGCCGGGCGATGAAGTGGTGGTGGAAGTGGAAGGCGTGGGCCGTCTGGTCAACCGAATCGTCAGCGAAGCCGAGTTCTTCGCTCAGTACAACAAAGAGGCGTGAGCAGCATGATCAAGCACTGGATCAACGGCCGTGAGGTCGAAAGCAAAGACACCTTCGTCAACTACAACCCGGCCACCGGCGAAGCCATCGGCGAAGTCGCCAGCGGCGGTGCCGAGGAAGTCGCCCAGGCCGTTGCCGCGGCGAAAGAAGCCTTCCCGAAATGGGCCAACACCCCGGCCAAGGAACGTGCCCGCCTGATGCGCAAGCTGGGCGAGCTGATCGAGCAGAACGTGCCGAAACTGGCCGAGCTGGAAACCCTCGATACCGGCCTGCCGATCCACCAGACCAAGAACGTGCTGATCCCGCGTGCCTCGCACAACTTCGATTTCTTCGCCGAAGTCTGCACCCGCATGGACGGCCACACCTACCCGGTCGACGACCAGATGCTCAACTACACCCTGTACCAGCCGGTGGGTGTGTGTGGCCTGGTGTCGCCGTGGAACGTGCCGTTCATGACCGCCACCTGGAAGACCGCGCCGTGCCTGGCACTGGGCAACACCGCGGTACTGAAGATGAGCGAACTGTCGCCGCTGACCGCCAACGAACTGGGTCGCCTGGCCGTTGAAGCCGGCATCCCCAACGGCGTGCTGAACGTGATCCAGGGCTACGGCGCCACCGCCGGCGACGCGCTGGTCCGTCACCCGGACGTGCGTGCGATTTCCTTCACCGGCGGCACCGCCACCGGCAAGAAAATCATGCAGACCGCCGGCCTGAAAAAGTACTCCATGGAACTGGGCGGCAAGTCGCCGGTGCTGATTTTCGAAGATGCCGATCTGGAACGTGCGCTGGACGCCGCGCTGTTCACCATCTTCTCGCTGAACGGCGAACGCTGCACCGCCGGCAGCCGGATCTTCATCCAGGAAAGCGTGTACCCGCAGTTCGTCGCCGAGTTCGCCGCCCGCGCCAAGCGCCTGATCGTCGGGGACCCGACCGATCCGAAAACCCAGGTCGGCTCGATGATCACCCAGGCCCACTACGACAAGGTGACCGGCTACATCCGCATCGGCATCGAGGAAGGCGCCACCCTGCTCGCCGGTGGCCTGGAGCGTCCGGCCAACCTGCCGGCGCACCTGGCCAAAGGTCAGTTCATCCAGCCGACCGTGTTCGCTGACGTGAACAACAAGATGCGCATCGCCCAGGAAGAAATCTTCGGCCCGGTGGTCTGCCTGATCCCGTTCAAGGACGAAGCCGAAGCGCTGCAACTGGCCAACGACACCGAATACGGCCTGGCCTCGTACATCTGGACCCAGGACATCGGCAAGGCCCACCGCCTGGCCCGCGGCATCGAAGCCGGCATGGTGTTCATCAACAGCCAGAACGTCCGCGACCTGCGCCAGCCATTCGGCGGCGTGAAGGGCTCGGGCACCGGTCGCGAAGGCGGTCAGTACAGCTTCGAAGTGTTCGCCGAAATCAAGAACGTGTGCATCTCGATGGGCAGCCACCACATTCCGCGCTGGGGTGTGTAAGGGCTAGCAACTCCCCTCCTGTAGGAGCGAGCTTGCTCGCGAACGACCGCGAAGCGGTCGCAAATCCTGGTAACACCGGTTTGGGGCTGCTGCGCAGCCCTTCGCGACGGTTCGGCGCTCCGACAAGCTCGCTCCTACAGGGGATTCCCGTGCGAGAACAAAAGAAGAACAACAGAATCAGGAGTTCCATCATGGGCGAAGTCGTCCTGGCAGCCAAAGTCTGCCACGTCCCCTCGATGTACCTGTCCGAACTGCCGGGCAAGCACCACGGCTGCCGTGAAGCGGCCATCGCCGGGCACAAGGAAATCGGTCGCCGGGCCCGCGAACTGGGCGCCGACACCGCGGTGGTGTTCGATGTGCACTGGCTGGTCAACAGCGCGTACCACATCAACTGCGGCGAGCACTTCAAGGGTGTCTACACCAGCAACGAGCTGCCGCATTTCATCAAGGACATGGAATTCGAATACCCCGGCTGCCCCGAGCTGGGCGAGTTGATCGCCGCCGAGGCCAACGCCGCCGGCGTGCGTACCCAGGCCCACAACATCGCGAGCCTGGAGCTGGAATACGGCACCCTGGTGCCGATGCGCTACATGCACATGGGCGTGCCGGAAAGCGAGCGCCTGAAGGTCGTTTCCATCGCCGCCTGGTGCGCATGGCACCGCCTGGAAGACAGCCTGGCGTTCGGCGCCGCGGTCCGCCGCGCCATCGAGAAGAGCGACCGCAAGGTGCTGGTGCTGGCCTCCGGCTCGCTGTCCCACCGCTTCTCCGACGACCGCAACGCCGAAGCCAACATCCATAACTGGACCCGCGAATTCGACAAGCAAGTCGACATGCGCGTGGTGGAGCTGTGGAAGCAAGGTCGCTTCAAAGAGTTCTGCGCGATGCTCCCCGACTACGCCGCGCACTGCTACGGCGAAGGCGGCATGCACGACACCGCGATGCTGCTCGGCCTGCTCGGCGGCGCCGACTACGACAAGCCGGTGGAAGTGCTGACCGAAGCCTTCGGCAGCTCCGGCACCGGTCAGATCAACGCGATCTTCCCGGTCTGATTTCCCAAGGAGTTCCCATGCCGCACTTCATCGCTGAAATCACCGACAACATCGAACAGCAGGCCGACCTGCCGGGCCTGTTCGAAAAAGTCCACGCCACCCTCGGCGCCAGCGGCGTGTTTCCGCTCGGCGGCATCCGCAGCCGCGCGGTGCGCCTGGACACCTGGCGCATGGCCGACGGCAAGCACGACTACGCCTTCGTCCACATGACCCTGAAAGTCGGCCACGGCCGCGACCTGGAAACCCGTACCCAGGTCGCCGAGCAACTGTTCGCGGTCATCACCGAACACTTCGCCGCGCTGCAGGCCGAGCGCTTGCTGGCGCTGTCGTTCGAAATGATCGAGCTGCACCCGCAACTGAACTTCAAGCAGAACAACGTCCACGCGTTTCTCAACAACCAGGCGGGCTGAACCCTCCCGCCTGTAACACCCACGGCCACTCTGACAAAAAAGAAAAAATCATGAGCACAGCCAATACCGCAGATACCGTAGCACTCGGGCGTCAAGACTCGACCCACTCCACCATCACCTGGCGGCTGATGCCGTTGCTGCTGGTGTGTTACCTGTTCGCCCACCTGGACCGCATCAACATCGGCTTCGCCAAGATGCAGATGAGCACCGACCTGCACTTCAGCGACACGGTGTATGGCTTCGGCGCCGGCCTGTTCTTCATCGCCTACGCAATGTTCGGCGTGCCGAGCAATATGGCCCTGGACCGTGTCGGCCCGCGTCGCTGGATCGCCACGCTGATGGTGGTCTGGGGCGCCCTGTCCACCAGCATGCTGCTGGTGGAAACCTCCACCGGTTTCTATGTGCTGCGCTTCCTCCTGGGCGTGGCCGAGGCGGGCTTCTTCCCGGGCATTCTGGTCTACCTCAACCGTTGGTACCCGGCCCGTCGCCGCGCGCAGATCACCGCGCTGTTCGCCATCGCCGTGCCCATGGCCGGCGTGGTCGGCGGCCCGCTGTCCGGCGGCATCCTCGAACTGTTCCATGACGCGGCCGGCCTGCGCGGCTGGCAGTGGATGTTCCTGCTTGAAGGCGCTCCCGTCATCCTGCTCGGTCTGGTAGTGCTCAAGTGCCTGCCGGACAACTTCAACAGCGTCAGCTGGCTGAGCGACGAGCAGAAACGCGGCCTGCGCGAAGAGCTCAACCAGGAAGAACAACGCAAGTCGATCACCTCCTTCGGCGGGCTTTTCAGCGATGTGCGGGTCTGGCTGCTGGTCGCGGTGTATTGCGCGGTAATGCTGGCGGTGAACACCCTGGCCTTCTGGATGCCGACCCTGATCCACGGCGCCGGCATCGGCAGCGACGGCCGCGTCGGCCTGCTCAGCGCCGTGCCGTACCTGGCGGGTTGCTTCTTCATGATCGCCTGCGGCCGCTCCTCGGACCGCCGCCGCGAGCGCCGCTGGCACCTCTGCGTGCCGCTGCTGATGTCCGCCTTCGGGATCGCCGTGGCCGGTATTGCGCCGGACAACGCCATCCTGGTGATGGGAGGCCTGATCATCGCCGGCATGGGCGCCAGCGCCGCACTGCCGATGTTCTGGCAACTGCCGCCGGCCTTCCTGTCCAACACCACCCAGGCGGCGGGCATCGGCCTGATCAGTTCCCTGGGCAGCATCGCCTCGTTCTCCGCCCCTTACCTGATCGGCTGGATGCGCGACACCACCCACAGCGCCAGCCTCGCCCTGTACGTGCTGGCCGTTTTCATCACACTCGGCGGCTTGCTGGTGCTGCGCACCAACGCCGCCACCGTCAACCCTCAGTAAGAGATTCGATCATGCTCGACCACAGCCAGATCCTCAGCGCCGCGGCCCAACTGGACCGGGCCGAACGCAACCGCGAACAGGTGCGCCAGTTCTCCCTGGAGCACCCCGGCATCACCATCGAGGACGCCTACGCCATCCAGCGCGCCTGGGTCGCGCAGAAGATCAAGGACGGGCGCAAGCTGGTCGGTCACAAGATCGGCCTGACCTCCCGCGCCATGCAGGTGTCGTCGAACATCACCGAGCCGGACTACGGCGCGCTGCTCGACGACATGCTGTTCGAAGAAGGCAGCGACATTCCGTTCGAACGCTTCATCGTGCCGCGGGTGGAAGTGGAGCTGGCGTTCATCCTCGGCAAGCCGCTGAAAGGCCCGAACGTCACCGTGTTCGACGTGCTCGACGCCACCGAGTGGGTGATCCCGGCGCTGGAAATCATCGACGCGCGCATCCACCAGGTCGACCCGCAGACCCAGGTCACCCGCAAGGTCTTCGACACCATCTCGGACAACGCCGCCAACGCCGGCGTGGTGATGGGCGGCCGGCCGGTGCGGCCGACCGATATCGACCTGCGCAAGGTGCCGGCGGTGCTCTACCGCAACGGCGTGATCGAGGAGTCCGGCGTCTCCGCCGCAGTGCTCAACCACCCGGCCAAGGGCGTGGCGTGGCTGGCCAACAAACTGGCGCCGTACGACGTCACCCTGGAAGCCGGGCAGATCATCCTCGGCGGCTCGTTCACCCGTCCGGTGGCCGCGCGCCCGGGCGACACCTTCCACGTCGACTACGACATGCTCGGCTCTATCGCCTGCCGTTTCGTCTGATCAGGAGCGCCCCATGGACATGCCCGTCAACCGCTTCAAACAACGCCTGAGCGAGGGCTCGGCGCAGATCGGCCTGTGGCTCGGCCTGGCCGATGCCTACTGCGCGGAGCTGGCGGCCAACGCCGGCTTCGACTGGCTGCTGATCGACGGCGAACACGCGCCGAATGACCTGCGCGGCATGCTCGCGCAGTTGCAGGCCGTGGCGCCTTACGCCAGCGAGGCGATCATCCGCCCGGTGATCGGCGATACCGCGCTGATCAAGCAGGTCCTCGACATCGGCGCGCAGACGCTGCTGGTGCCGATGGTGGAAAGCGCCGAGCAGGCCCGCCAGCTTGTACGCGCCATCCACTACCCGCCGCAGGGTGTGCGTGGCGTCGGCAGCGCCCTGGCGCGGGCTTCGCGCTGGAACAGCATCCCCGGCTACCTTGATCACGCCGATGCGCAGATGTGCCTGCTGGTGCAGATCGAAAACCAGGAAGGCCTGGCCAACCTGGACGAGATCGCCGCGGTGGACGGTGTCGACGGCGTGTTCATCGGCCCGGCGGACCTGAGCGCGTCGATGGGCCATCGTGGCAACCCGGGGCATCCCGACGTGCAGGCGGCGATCGAAGACGCCATCGCGCGGATCAACAAGGCCGGCAAGGCGGCGGGGATTCTCAGCGCGGATGAGAAGCTCGCGCGGCGCTATATCGAACTGGGCGCGAAATTCGTTGCGGTGGGTGTGGATACCACCGTGCTGATGCGCGGGTTGCAGGGGTTGGCGGCGAAGTTCAAGGATGGGCAGGTGGCACAGCCCAATTCCGGCGGCGTTTACTAGTTTTTTTGGGGCCGCTTTGCGGCCCCAAAGCCAGCTACCGCCGAACCTGCTTCAACTCATCCAGCAACCCCAACAACTGCTGCAACTTCTCCTCACCAAACTGCCCCTGCAACCGCTGGTAGCTGGCCTCCATGCACTGGCTCATCGAGCCGAATATCTCCTCGCCCTTCTCCGCCAGTTCCACCAGCACCCGGCGCTGGTCGGTTTCGGCGCGGCGGCGGTTCACCAGGCCGGCCGCTTCCATGCGCACCAGCACCCCGGTCATGCTCGGTTTGAGAATGCAGGCCAGGTCGGCCAGACGATAAATCTCCATTTCACCCTGCTGGCGCAATATGCGGATCACCCGCCACTGCTGCTCGGTCAGGCCGTGTTCATTAAGGGAAGGTCGGAAGAAGCGCATGGCGGCTTCGCGGGCTTGCAGCAGGGTCAGTGTCAGGGACTGACGAGGACGGCTGGACATGAAAATTCAGGGTGCTCAGGTTATTTTGTTAACACTTTAACAAAAACCATGCCGCACAACAGTGCCGCACCGCACCTGGCACCGTAGATCAAATGGGTCGGCACAGACGATCAAGACATTGCCGCGGCCAGAAGCGTTAATGAGCGACATAACGCGCCCGACACACGGCCGCCGCAGCACCCTTTTCTTCCATTGTTCAAGGAACAACTGCCATGACCCTGACCGCCAACCAACTGAACATCCAATTGAGCGAGCTGGACGCCTGGGGCACCGTTGCCGACCTGGGTTCGGAAATCCTCGAAGGCGAAGTACGCGCCTTCGGCAAAATGACCTTCGGCGCACCGACCGACGCCATCAGCAGCGCCTATTTCGGCACCACCCAAGGCAAGTTCCGCATGGTCTACCCGTTCAACGAACAGGCCGTGGTCGTGACCGGCGCCGTGCGCCTGACCGACGAAAGCACCGGCCAGGTCACCGAGTACAAGGCTGGTGACAGCTGGTTCGTGACCAAGGGCACGCCGGTACTGTGGGAGATTCTGAGCGAGAGCTTCGTGAAGCATTACTTCGCGGTAGCCTGAACAGTCATCGCTGGCCCGCGGGCTCCCAAGGTCATGAGCACTATGGGAGCCGGCTTGCCGGCGATGAGTTGCCGAGGCCCTACATCGCCACCTGCAACGACCCCGCAAAAATCGTCCACATCGCCTTCAATCGCCGCTCATACGCCGCCTGTCCGGCATAGATCAGCTCGACGATCAGGCTGTCCACCACCCCAAGGTAGGCATCGACGAACAACGCCCGCCGCTCCTCATCCAGCTTCGGCAACTGCCGTTGCAGCGCCTTGCCGAAGAATTCACCCATCCGCGCCAGATAGCCTTCGAAGCCCGCCGAAATCATCGGTCGCAGTTCCGCCGGCGGAAAGAACGCCGCCCGCAGCAGAAAGCGCAAGTGCGCCGACTCCTGATAACGCTCCGCCAGACGTTCTGCATATAGCGCACCGGGCAGGCCACGGTCGGCGGCGAAGCAGCCCTCCACATAAATCCGTTCTGCTTCCAGCGCGCGCTCAAACACCGCTTCGAACAGGTCGTCCTTGCTGCTGAAGTGGGCGTACAACGACGGCTTGCGCATGCCCACCGCCACGGCGATGTCGTTGAGCGACGCCGCGTCATAGCCAGACTCGGCGAACTGCTCGACCGCCACCACGCAAATCTTCTCCGCCGAAGGCGAAAGGGTTCTCATGCAACGCTTCTCCAATCAACAAGCAATCAATAGTGCATTCCGGGTTTGCAGGCGCTTGTCAGGGAACAAGGGTCGTCAGGCTGCTACAAAAAACAGCCTAACGACCGATAGGTCGACAATCCGGACGAGCCTATAAGCAACCCTGTACAGGGTCAAGGGATCGCTAACGGAAAGTCCTTTTACTTACGCCGGACCCGCGAGGCTGCTGCTGCGGAAGTCCTTGGGTGACTGCTCGAACTGTTTCTTGAACGAGCGGCTGAAGTGCGCCGAATCGGTGAAGCCCCACTTGTAGGCAATCGTGGTGATGGATTCGGTCTTGTGGATCGGGTTGGCCAGGTCGTCCGCGCTGCGCTGCAGGCGCACCCGCTGGATGTAACGGCAGACACTGTCGCCCTGCTCTTCGAACAGGCGGTACAGGTGACGCACCGAAATATTCAGGCGGCTGGCCAGGCTGACCGGCGTCAGGCCGGGTTGGCCGAGGGACTCATCGATGACCTTCTGCACATAGCTGCGCAGGTCCGCGCCCTGCAGCGAGGTCGGCAGATGGCTGGCCTGGTCGCTGCCCTCGATGGCCGAGCCGAGCAACGACAAGAAGGCGCTGTGCAGCGCTTCGCCCTCGGCATGCTCGCTTTCGCCGGCCGGGGTTTCCTTGCAGAGCTGGTCCATCAGCAGGTGCAGCATGCGTCCGCAAGCCTTGCTCTGGGAGATCTTGCCGAAGATCCGCTGATCGCTGCCCAGTTGCCGGCAGACCTGATCACGGGAGAGCGATAGCGAAGCGTGTTCGATCAGGCCGAACGGCATGATCTCGCAGGCGCCGACCGCGTCCATCAGCAACATCTCGCCGGGAGCGAGTTGCAGGCTGACGCCGTTCTGCGTGACCTGGGAAAAACCGGTGCGCTGGCTGACCAGGAAACAGCTCTGGTCGTTGTCACGGTCGGCCTTGAGGCCGTTGCGACGAATGACCCCAGCATTGGTGCGCAGGTTGGCCATCCCCAGCCCACCCCGCGACCAAGTGGAAATCTCGCCGATGAACAGCGAGCGGTTGAACGCAAGTTCGGTTTCGAAATACCCGCATGTCGCCTGCATCGCCGCGTTCCAGCGATCCAGGGCCGAGCCGGTAGCCTGATGGATACTCATACGTACCTCCACAGTGGCATCTTGTTTTTGTTACGCAATAGTTAACATGTTATCTATATGCGCGCAACAATTCTGTAAGCCTGTATGTGAAAGCACATTGAGTGCCAACTGGAAGATCAGAGCCCTTCGAGTAGCTTTTTCATCCCGACCAACGCCGTCAACAACAGGTCCCGCTGCTGCGGACTGATGCGGATATAGCGCCGAAACGCCGGCATTCTATTAACAACTTCACTACCGCCCATGTGTTCCAGGATGACCGTCCACTGGCCCTCCGCCCGCTCCAGGCGCAGGCGCTTGAAATCCAGCGGCATCAGCGCCTGGTACAACGTCGGATCCTGCTCCAGACGCTGACGGATCCTGTCCGCCAGCCCCGCCTCGCCGCCCTTCTGTTTCCAGCCGATCCCGGTGCGACGGATCGCACCACGATGATGCGCCTCCAGGCGGACAGTGCCCTCGGAGCTGGCACGGCACTGCAGACGAAACTCGCAGAGCACCAGGTGCATCAGCAGTTGCGCTTCGGCGCGCTCGTGCACTTCGAATTCGAGGCCGCCGGCCAGGGCGAATCGCGCCCGGCCGACTTCCAGCACCTGGCAACCCTTGACGCCAAGGTTGCGCCGCAGGTGCTCCAGGGTGACCCCCGGGCGATAGCCCGAGGGTGCGCGATCAAACAGTCTTTGCCACAGGTTCGGCGTAGTAGTCGCCATGATGTGCTCCAGGTTCGTTGGCGAATTCCTTGGCCAGAACTTCTTCGACCACCGCCGGTTTGAACGGGTTGACCTTCTGCACGACCAAGGTCCAGAACAGCGCGTAGGCCGCAGTGCCGCCGAGCATCCAGGCGAATGGCACATAAACGTCAGCGGGGTTCATGCCCGGCGGGGTGATGAACCACATGCCGATGATGATGCCGACGCTGGACAGAATTTGCGGCAGCGGGAAGAACGGCGAGCGGTAGGCGCGCGGCAGGTCCGGCCGACGGATACGCAGGATCACCACCGACACGGTCACCAGCAGGTACGCGGTACTCCAGGCGCACACCGCCGCCAGCACCAGGTGCATGATGTTGTCGGTGTTGCCGCCCAGGTACAGGGCGTGCAGGCACGGGATCAGCATCGCCACCAGGATGCACAGCAGCGGCGTCTTGAAACGCGGGTGCAGGTAGGTGAAGACCTTCGGCAGCGCGCCGTCCACGGCCATGCCGTAGAGGATCCGAGGCACCCCGGCCATCAGCGTGTTGATGGTGGCGGCGCCGGCGAACAGGAAGCCGATACCCAGCCACAGCGGGCCGATGTCACCCATGACCTGCTCGGCGAATTTCGGGATCGCCATCGGCGTATCGAGCAAGTGCACGCCACTGGCGGCATCGAGCACCACGTTTTCCACCTGGCGCTTCATCGCCGCGCCATAGATGAACATGCACGACGCCACGCCCAACAGGCCCAGCGCCATCGCCCGCGGCATGGTCCGCGCCGAGCGGCGCAGGTCCGGGGCCAGCGGCGTGACGAACTCGCAGCCGACGAACATGAACATCGCCATGCCCACCAGCGACAGCACGGTAATCAGGTCGGTGCCGACCATCGACTCACCGAACCAGCCGTCCAGTTCCACCGCCGGCGCGGCGATCAGGCCGAGCACGCCGAACACCATCAACGTGGTCCACATGCCGAAGGTGAGGATGATTTCCGCCTTGCCGAAGGCGCTGACGCCAAAGGCGTTGAGCACCGCGAACACCACCACGAAGCCCACGCCCAGCAGCCAGGAGCCACCGGCCGATTCAGCCAGGGTATTGAGGTGTTCGAAGTTCACCAGCGCCATCACACCGGCGAGGATGGTTTCCGCGGTGCCGGCGAAGACGTGGACGATCAGGTACGCCGACAGCGTGCCGGTGATCGCAAAGAAACGGCCCATGCCGCAGTTGATGTAGTCGTAGACCGAACCGGTGGTCGGCAAGATCGACGCCGCCTCGGCAAAGGTGGTGGACTGCGCCAGCATCAGCAGCACCGCGATCAGCATCGCCATGGCGAAGGCGCTGCCGCCGATGCCGAAACCCATGGTCGCGGTCAGGATGACGGGGCTGGCCATGATCAGGCCGATAGTACTGGCGAGGGCGGTGGGGAACCCGATCGTGCCCCGGTTCAGGTGCGCGCTGAGCGTGTCGTTGAGCGACATGGTGAAGGACCTCAAGAGCCGTTGTTATGGTTGTGCGTCACTGTGCGCCGCACTCCATGCCACGTCTTGCCCCAGACTGCCGGGGGTTTTGTTGCTGGCTGCCAGGTCCTTCCTTTGAGAGCAAATGTCTTTGAGACTGCGTCAGTCAGCCCTCCCCATGCGCCTTCTGCTTCAACCGCTCGGTATCCACCCGCACGAACACCGAATCCGCGGTAACGGTCAGCACATCGCCGGCCCAGACCTCGCAGATCACCCGGCTCTTGCGCCCCACCTCGCCCTCGACCCGCGCCTTGAGCGTCAGCTCCACGCCCATCGGCGTCGGCTTCAGGTAGGTCAGGCCAAGATGTCCGGTCACGCAGTCGATACGCGGCAGCGAACCCGGTTCGCGCCCTTCGGCCCGGTAGTGATAGGCCATGGCCGCCCAGTTGGAGTGGCAATCCACCAGCATCGCCAGCAGACCGCCATAGACCAGGCCGGGCCAGCCGCAGAACGTGCTGTCGGGCGCATGAGTGCAGATCAAGTGGATGCCGTCATCAGCCCAGTGGCTTTTCAGATGCAGCCCGCTGGGATGGGCCGAACCGCAGCCGTAGCAAACGCCATCCGGCGCCGCCAGGTCTTGAAGGGATAGAGCGTGGGAATTCATGGGTTTCCTGATTTGTTTTTGTAGGAAAGTTCAGATGTTAACGCTCTCATCCTACCTTTCCAACACACCCACCAAAGTCCTCACCGATGCGTCATTAGGTCTCACATGGCGACCGGCCATCCCAGGAAGGAGTAAGCTAGCCCCCAGCCAAGCCAACCATCCAAAAACAAGGACCGCTGCGATGATTGCTAATGATGCTTGCTGGCACCACGCCGATGACGGTTCGCCTTGCGGTTATCCGCGCCGTGCGCCGTACGCCGGACTGTTCCTCGCCTGGAGCGTGACCCGCAACCTGCTCAGCCGCGACTTCAAGGCCGACTACGACGCCGAGATCCAGGCCCTGGGCGAACGCCTGATGACCCCCGCGCGCTTTTTCCAGTTGTGCTGCGACGGCCTGCTGGTCGACGAAGACCTCAACCGATCGGGCAACGCCTTCGCCGCCCATTACCTGAGCCTGCAAGCCCCTTCCCTGCCCTGCGACCTGCAGGAGCTGCTGAACAGCGACGCCGAGCCCGCGGCGAGCTGGGACCAGTACGACCTGCTCAAGCCGCGCCTGGACCTGCGTTTCGCCCAATGGCAGGCCGGTCAGTGAACCTGATGCGATAAAAACTGTCTTTGCGCTGGTGGCTTGTCGAGATTTCCTACAAAGACAAGCCCGCGGGGACGTCCAACGGTTATCCCCTTTCTCACCCTTCGTTGCGCTGGCGGCAGGCATGCGGCCGGCGGTTTTCATTTTTTCTTCTCGGGGAAGATAACCATGCGCCTGCTTCGCCCTCTCCGCGCACGCTCTGCCGTGCTTCCCGCCCTGCTCGCCGGTGTGTTCATGAGTGCCCTCGCCCACGCCGAAGCGCCCGCCAGCGATGATCGCTGGGTCAGCGACAGCCTCAGCACCTACGTGCGCAGCGGCCCGACCGACGGCCACCGGCTGGTCGGCACGCTCAAATCCGGACAGAAGGTTCAACTGCTTACCACCCAGGGCAACTACAGCCAGGTCCGTGGCGAATCCGGCGATGTCGTGTGGATCGCCAGCAGCGACCTGCAGAACGTCCCCGGCCAGGCCGAACACCTGCCGCAACTCACCGCCCGGGTTGCGCAACTCGACGAGCAACTGAAAACCATCGACGACAGTTGGAAAACCCGGGTCCAGGGCATGCAAGAGACCCTGGACTCGCGCAAGGCCCTGATCGACGAATTGCAGGCCCGCAACCAGTCGCTCAACGAGGAACTGGCCGAGGCCCAGTCGCAACTGCGCGACACCCAGGCCAGGCTCGGTGACGAGAACAAACAGGTGCTGATGCGCTACATGGTCTACGGCGGCGGCATCGCCGGGGCCGGTTTGCTGGCGGGCCTGATCCTGCCGATGCTCAGCCGCGGCCGCAAACGCAACAGCGGCTGGGTTTAATTGCCGCTCAACGAGTACGGCCCGCTGGCCAACTGCTCACGCAGAAACGCCACACACGCCCGCACCTTCGCCGAACTGGACGAGCGCACCGCCGTCACCGCCCAGATATCCGCCGGCTGATGCCAGGCCGGCAGCACCTGGACCAGCGCGCCGCTGGCCAGGCTGCCGGCCACGTCCCAGCGCGAGGCCATGATGATGCCGTGGCCGTCGTGGGCCCACTGGCGGACGATGTCGCTGTGGTTGGAGGCCATGGGACCGGTGACCTTGACCGTCTCGGCGCCATTGGGCCCGAGCAGGCGCCACACGCCGAAACGGTCGTCGCGGCTGCGAAACAGCAGGCAGTCATGCTGGGCCAGGTCCGCCGCCACCTTGGGCGTGCCGCGCCGGGCCAGGTATTCCGGCGCCGCCGCCAGCACCCGGGTGCTTTCGGCGATGCGGTGGGCAATCAGGTGTTTCTCCTGCACTTCGCCGACGCGGATATCGATGTCGAAGTTGTCGGCGATCAGGTCCACCCGCCGGTCCAGCAACTCCACCCACACTTCCAGCGCCGGGTACTGGCGTCGCAACAGCGACAGAATCGGCGCGATATGTTCGCGGCCCAACCGCAGGCTGGTGCACAGCCGCAGGGTGCCTTGCGGTTCGCGCTGGCCACCGGACAGCGCATCGACCATCGCCCCGACGTCCTCGAGAATCTTCTGCGCCCAGACGAACGCCGCCTCGCCATCGCTGGTGATGTTGACCCGCCGCGTGGTGCGGTTGAACAGCTTGACCCCGAGTTGCTCCTCCAGCGTGGCGATGCGCTTGCTGACATGGGCCGGCGACAACCCGGTCTCGCTGGCGGCGGCGATAAAACTGGAGCGCCGGGCCACTTCGCAGAACAACTGCAAGTCCCGCAGCAGCGGTTCATTATTCGCTGTGAGCACATTCTGATTCTTCATTACGCCCGATTATCTCCTGGGACTTTTTATTTAGCCTCTCACAAAACCTGCCTTGTCGCACAAGCCAGAACAACAAGAGAGACCTATGAAGAAGATTCGCATTGCCGTCGCCGGCGCCGGCCTGATCGGCCGCCGTCATATCGAACTGATCCAGGCCAGCAACGACTGCGAACTGGCCGCGATCGTCGATCCGCTGCCCGCCACGGCGACCTTCGCCAACAGCCTCGGCGTGCCGCTGTACAGCGACCTCGACAGCCTGCTGACCGCGCAACGCCCGGACGGCGTGATCCTCGCCACCCCCAATCAATTGCACGTCGAAGGCGCCCTGACCTGCGTCGCCCACGGCATTCCCGCGCTGATCGAAAAACCGGTGGCGCACACCCTGGAAGAAGGCAAGCGCCTGCTGGCCATTGCCGAGCAGGCCGGGGCGAAACTGCTGGTCGGCCATCACCGCGCCCACAGCGCAATCCTGCAGAAGGCCCGTGAAGTGATCGCCGAAGGCGTGCTTGGCAATCTGGTGGCGGTGATGGGCAGCGCGCTGTTCTACAAGCCCGACGACTACTTCGACGCCGCGCCCTGGCGCCGCCAGGCGGGTGGCGGCCCGGTGTTGATCAACATGATTCACGAGATCGGCAACCTGCGTTCGCTGTGCGGCGAGATCGTCGCCGTGCAGGCCCAGGCCTCCAGCGCCACCCGGGGTTTCCCGGTGGAAGACACGGTGTCCATCAGCCTGCGCTTCGCCAGCGGCGCCCTCGGCACCTTCATGCTCTCCGACACCGCCGGCTGCGCCCGCAGTTGGGAACAGACCTCGCGGGAAAACCGCGACTACCCGAGCTACGACGACGAAGACTGCTACGTGCTGGCCGGCACCCAGGGCTCGCTGTCGATCCCGACCATGCGCCTGAAGTACTACGACAAACGCGAAGACCGCTCGTGGTGGAAGCCGTTCGAGACGGCTGTCGCGAGCCTGGATGAAGCGGATCCACTGGAGCGTCAGTTGGCGCATTTCTGCCAGGTGATCCGTGGCGAAGCCGAGCCGCTGGTGGGCGTGCGGGATGGTTTGCGTAATCTGCAGATTGTCGATGCGATCAGTGAAGCGGCGCGGACGGGGCAGATTGTTTCAACCGAGCAGTTGTAACAACTTGGAGACCTCATCGCTGGCTTGCCAGTGATGAGGCCCTGAAGACCATCTAATAACAACAAGAAAGGGACCCCAAATGGCCCACAACACCCACCAAACCAAGAAAGCCACCGCCAGCGGCTGGGTCGGCTCCGCCCTAGAGTACTACGACTTCTTCATCTACGCCCAGGCTGCGGCGCTGATTTTCCCGCAGATATTCTTCCCCGCCGGCGATCCAAAACTGGCGATCATCGCCTCGCTCGCCACCTACGGCGTCGGCTACCTGGCGCGCCCGGTGGGCGCCTTCGTGCTCGGCCACTGGGGCGACACCCGCGGGCGCAAGAATGTCCTGCTGCTGTGCATGTTCCTGATGGGCATCGCCACCTTCGCCGTCGGCCTGCTGCCCACCTTCAACCAGATCGGCTACTGGGCACCGGCGCTGCTGGTGGTGCTGCGGCTGATCCAGGGCTTCGCGGTGGCCGGCGAGATCGCCGGGGCCAGTTCGATGATCCTGGAACACGCGCCGCCCGGACGCCGAGGATTCTTCGCCAGCTTCACCCTGCAAGGCGTCCAGGCCGGCCAGGTGCTGGCGGCGGCGATCTTCCTGCCGCTGGCCTACTTCATGCCCGAAGAAGCCTTCAATAGCTGGGGCTGGCGGATTCCGTTCCTGCTCAGCGCCGCCGTGCTGATCGCCGCGTTCATCATTCGCCGCGAGGTCAAGGAGCCGGAAGCCTTCGTGCAGAAAGTGGAAAACGTCGCCCGCACCCGCTCTCCGATCCGTGAAGCCTTCAAATACAGTTGGCACGGCATGCTGGTGGTGTTCGGCGTGTCGCTGATGAACGTGATCCCGGTGGTGACCACCATCTTCGGCGCCGCCTATGCGGTGCAGCCAGCCTACGGCGTCGGCTTCGACAAGAGCGTGTACCTGTGGATCCCGGTGGTCGGCAACATCCTCGCGGTGCTGGTGATTCCCTTCGTCGGCAACCTCTCCGACCGCATCGGCCGGCGTCCGCTGATCATCGGCGCGGCCATCGGTTGCGGCCTGATGTCCTTCGTCTACCTGTACGCCATCAGCATCCACAGCGTGCCGCTGGCCTTCGCCGCGTCGCTGTTGATGTGGGGCACGATCTACCAGGGCTACAACGCGATCTTCCCGAGCTTCTTCCCCGAGCAGTTCCAGACCCACTACCGCGTGTCGGCCATGGCCGTGGCGCAGAACATCGGCTACATGATCACCGCCCTGCTCCCGGCGCTGTTCACCGCCGTGGCACCGCCGGGTTCGGACAACGTACCGCTGCTGATCGGCGCCATCACCTGCGTGGTCACCGCCATCTCGGCCATCGCCGCCTGGAGCGCGCCGGAAACCTTCCGCACGCCGCTCGACCAACTCGGCAAGCACGACGCCGTGGCCCTCGACAAAACCACTTATGACGCGCAGCGGGCCCAGGCCCTGCGCACCACCCCCTGACCGGAAGCTCTCCCCATGCAAACCCTACTCGTACTCAATGGCCCCAACCTGAACATGCTCGGCCTGCGCCAGCCCGAGGTCTACGGCCGCGAAACCCTCGCCGATGTCGAAGCGCTGTGCCGCGCCACCGGCGCCAGCCACGACCTGAACATCGAGTTCCAGCAGACCAACCATGAAGGCCAGATGATCGACTGGATCCACCAGGCCCGCGGCCGCGTCGCCGGCATCGTCATCAACCCCGGCGCCTGGACCCACACCTCGGTGGCGATCCATGACGCGCTGATCGCCGCCGAAGTGCCGGTGATCGAAGTGCACATCTCCAACGTGCACCGCCGCGAGTCGTTCCGTCATCACTCGTATGTGTCGCTGGTGGCGCAGTCGGTGCTGGCCGGTTTCGGCACCCACGGCTACGCGCTGGCCATCACCCACTTCGCCCGTCAACTGCAAGGAAGCCAAGCATGAAAACCCTCGGCAACCCCACTCAACGCCTGCGCCTGGGCTTCGTCGGCGGTGGACTGGAATCGTCCATCGGCTCCACCCACCGCTACGCCGCGCACCTGGACGGACAGTTCGAACTGGTGGCCGGCGTCTTCGCCCGCGACCCGGCACGCAACCGCGCCGCCGCCGAGGCCTACGGCATTGCCGAAGACCGCATCTACCCGGACTTCCAGAGCATGGCCGTGGCCGAAGCAGCCCGCGAAGACGGCGTCCACGCGGTAGCGATCATGGCGCCGAACGCAGTGCACGTACCGGCCAGCCTGGCCTTCCTCGACCAGGGCATCGACGTCATCAGCGACAAGCCGCTGGCGGCCAACCTCGCTGAAGCCGAGACCCTGCTGGAGCGGGTCCGCCGTGGCCCGGCACTGCACCTGCTGACCCACAACTACAGCGGCTATCCGCTGATCCGCGAAGCCCGCGAACTGATCGCCAGCGGTGTGATTGGCGACGTGCGCCTGGTCCAGGTCGAACACGCCAGCGCCTTCGGCACCCACCCGCTGGAACAGCAAGGCGCCAAGGCCCTGATGTGGCGCACCGACCCGGCGCAGTCCGGCGCGTCTTCGGTGCTGGCCGACGTCGGCGTCCACGCCCATCAACTGCTGCGCTTCGTCACCGGCGAAGAAATCAGCGAAGTCTCGGCGGAACTGAGCACCCTGGTGCCGGGCCGCGTCAGCGATGACAACGCCCACGTCAAACTGCGCCTGGGCAACGGCGCGCGCGGCATGCTCTGGGCCAGCTTCGTCGCGGCCGGGCATCGCCATGGTCTGCAGCTGCGCGTGTTCGGTTCCAAGGGCTCGCTGTACTGGCACCAGGAAGACCCGGAGCGTCTGGAAGTGCGCTACCAGGACCAGCCGCACCAGATACTGCGCCGTGGCGAAGCCTGGCTGAGCGAATCGGCGCGGTTGTCGACGCGGATCAAGGCTGGCCAGCCCGAGGGCTTGCTGGAGGCGTTCGCCAATATCTACAGCGAAGCGGCCGAGCGCATTCGCGCCCGTCGCGAGCAACGGGCGCCGAGCGCGCAGTCGCTGCTGTGCCCGACGGCCGAGGATGGATTGCGCGGGATGAGCTTTATCGATGCCTGCGTGAAGTCGGATCGGGCGGAGGGGCGCTGGACTGAGGTCGCCTGAGTATTGCGCGAGGATTGTTTCTGCCGCTGACCCGCAATGCCGGTCGCTTTTCCAAAGCGCAGCTATTTCATCCATTTAATTGGGATTTTTCCTATATACCCGCCGCTGACCGGCATTCAGGATTTCTGCGGAATTCATTCCTCAGGCAATCCCCTGCGGTCAGCGGCCAGCAAGTACCTGGCTGGCGCCCTGGTGGATACCTGTCCACATGCGCCCCCACGCTGAAACTGGCGTTGGGGGCGCAGTTGCAGGGAGCACTGCATGCCCGCCCTATCCGACCTGCGCTTCACCTTCACCGCCGGCGCCGTCGACTTCGACGTCGTCGAGTTCCACCTCACCGAAGGCCTCTCCGAGACCTTCCGCCTCGAAGTCGACCTGAGTTGCGCCAATTCCGCCGTCGACTTTGGCCAGGTCCTCGACCGCCCGGCCCTGCTCACCCTCTGGCAAGGCGGCCAGCCCGTGCGCTATGTGCACGGCTCGGTCAGTTCGTTCCAGCAAGGCGAGACCGGCTTTCGCCGCACCCGCTACCGCGCTGTCGTCGAACCGCGCCTGGCCCGCCTGCGACTGGCCTCGGACTGGCGCATTTTCCAGACCCTCACCGTGCCCGACATCGCCACCGCGATGCTCAAGAAGCACGCCCTCGATCTGGACTACGAACAACGCATCACCAACGCCCATGAAACGCGGGAATACTGCGTACAGGCGGGTGACACCGACTACCACTTCGTCGAACGCATCATGCGCGAGGAAGGTTTTTTCTACGGTTTCCTGCACAGCGCCGAAGGCCACCGCCTGGTCCATTGCGACCGCCTGTGGATCTTCGGCAAGCAGCCCGGCCTGCCGGTTGAATACAACCCCAGGCCCGGCGGCGATCGTCCGGGTCCGGCGCTGCACAGCTTCACCTACACCGAAAACGTGCGCAGCGCCCGCCAGACCCAGCGCGACTACAGCTTCAAGAACCCGTTGTACAACCAGCAAACCCGGCGCGAAGCCACCGACCTGGCGCACCAGGCCAAGAACTACGAGCGTTACGACTATCCCGGCCGCTACAAGGGCGAAGTGGGCGAGGCCTTCACCCGTGATCGCCTGCGCGGACTGCGCGGCGAGGCCTGTCAGGTCATCACCGAAGGTGACGACGCGCGGCTGGTGCCGGGCATCTATTTCGACCTCGTCGGCCACCCGCGCGAAGACCTGAACCGCGGCTGGCGCCCGATACGCCTGGAGCACCGCGGCACGCAATACGTCAGCCAGGGCGAGGACAGCGCCGACGCCACCCAGGGCACCCACTACAACTGCACCGCCATCCTGGTGCCGGACGATGCCGAATGGCGCGCCGAGGCATTGCCCAAACCACGTATTGACGGCCCGCAGCCGGCGAAAGTAGTTGGCCCGCCCGGAGAGGAAATCTACTGCGACGAATTCGGCCGGGTGAAGGTGCAGTTCCCGTGGGACCGCGAGGGTAACGAGGACGAACACAGCTCCTGCTGGATCCGCGTATCGCAGAACATCGCCGGTGCGCTTTGGGGCCATATGGCGATTCCGCGTATTGGCCAGGAAGTGATCGTCAGCAACTTCGACGGCGACCCGGACCAGCCTGTTATCACCGGCCGGGGCTTCAATGCCCTGCAGCGCCCGCCCTACGAACTGCCGAAGCACAAGACCCGCATGACCCTCAAGAGCCAGACCCACAAGGGCGACGGCTTCAACGAGCTGCGTTTCGAGGATGAGGCCGGGCAGGAAGAGGTGTTCATCCATGCGCAGAGGGACCAGAACAATGTGGTCAAGAATGACGAGACCACCTTTGTCGGGCATGACCGCAGCGAGCAGGTCGAGAACGACGAAACCCTGACCATCGGCCACGACCGCAAGGACACGGTGGGCAATCACGAGCAAGTGGTCATCGGCGTGAACCGGCGGCATCAGATCGGCCAGGACGACGAACTGAGCATTGGCCGCCATCACACCATCACCACCGCCCAGGACCGTACCGAACAGGTCGGCAATAACCGCCTGGACAAGACCGCTGCCAATCAGCGGGTGGAGATCGGCGGGCATCTGGACCAGCAGGTGCAAGGGGACGTCACGGTGCAGGCTGGCCAGAGCATTACGCAGCACACCAAGGTGCACGAAATCCATGCGTCCGAAGCTGTGATCATCAAGGCACCGGGCGGCACGCTGCGTATCGATGGCGCGGGCATAACCATCGATGGCATCTCGATCCGCGAGCTTGCCCCCATGACGATGAGTGCAGCCGGGAGCAGCAACAGTATCGTCATGACCGGCGTTCCAGTGACGGGTGAACCCGTCTGCGTGGGATGCCTGCTCAAGGCTATGGCCGAGGGGCGCAGCCTGATTCCCATGGACGGAGAGACCGCCTGATGTCGCCTTTTGCAGAAGAATTGATGGGCCAGCTCCATAAAGCACCGAACCTTCGCTTGACGGCCATCGTGGAAATGGCTCGCGTGCCGCTTCCTGCGCGTCAACGCTTGATCGAGCGATTCGCGCAAACGGCCTACCCGATCCTCTACCAGCAGTGCTTTGCCAATCTTCGGGATATCGGCCCTTGGTTGTTCTCCTCCGGTGAACACCTGAGCCTCGATAGCCAGTACGACTTCCACTGTACCTTGGTCGAAATCGCAGGCGATGTGCCCTGCGCCTGGCTGGTGAGCGCCCTGGAGCCGTCCAGGCTCGCCAATCATCTCGGCCAGGCCGCCACTGCCCGAGGACCGGATGGCGCTTCATTCCTGTTGCGCTTTTACAGCGAGCAAGCATTTCCCGTGCTACAGGCCCGCCATGACCTGCCCGGTATCGCCGAATTGCTAGCGCCCATCCATTCATGGTGGGCATTGGAACCTCACGATAAACGCAATGCCTGGCGGCAATACGAGGGCCACAACCGACCGGACCATTACGGCATCCCACCCATCCGGCTGGACCAAGCCTGTTGGGATGCGTTGACGGGAAGTTCGCTGCGCTTTCAGTTGTGCGATCTGCTTCAGCAAGAGTGGACCCCTGGGAAGACTGAAAACGGCCACGCAATCCGGCTGGCACGGGTGCAGCAGTTGCTGGCCGAGGCACGGCAGTGCGGTTTGCACCGACCGGCAGACCAGAAGGACTACGTCATCTTCCTGACCCGGCATGGCCCGGACCTGCGCACAAACGCTGCGTGGCAAGCCGCCCTGACAGACGCTCGGGACGATGCCAAGCCCCTCGCGCAAGCGCTCAAACAACGCCTTTTCCAACATTCCTGAGTGGGTCCCATCATGTACAGCTGGAAGGAAACCTTCGAACTCTGCGACAAAAGCAACACGTTTGTGGCGAACCTGAACCCCGGCCCGGTCCCCTCCTGTACCCGAACATTTTCCTTCCTGCCCCTGCGCTATGGTGCGGTCGGAGGTACTGCCAGCCAGAGAGGACAACTGCCATTCCTGTCGGCGTATTTCAGCCAACCGTCAAAGGTCGGCCGGCTCAGCGAGTCCGCCTATGCCCTGCGCCCCCTGCGCGAAGGCTTTCTGTACGTCCTCATCAGGCGCAAGGAGGCCAACTACGCCTGGCATAGTCAGTACCGCGTGTCCGACCTCGCCAGCCTCGAATTCATCGATGCCGACCAGCCCTGGGCACCGGCTAAACCGCCCTTTACCGGGGACGGTGGCGTCAAAGGGCTGAGCTGGATGCTGCGGATCCAGGACATGGACAGCATCGAAGACCTGCGCTTTCTCTACAGCCCTGTGCCGCTGACCAAAAATGTGCGCGACAAATACCGGCAACAGCAAAAGTACCGCAGCACCATGACCTCGGTGGACGTCGCCGAGCTGATATCAGCAGAGCCGCCGCGTATGGACAACGTGCTCACCCATGACGCGCTCGAACTCATCGCGGAATATGCCTCCGACAGCAAGCCGGCCCTCAAGGAACACCTGAAGTCCCAAGCCTTCGCCCCCCTGTTTCCACCGCCACGCCAGGCGTTGCTCGCTGAAATGCGGCCCGATGCCGATCGCAAGGCACAGCGCGGAGTGGCCGTCGTCTTGAACGACGCGCTCGGTGTCGTCCAGGAACTCAATGCCTGGCGCAACGCGAGCAGCGATTCGCTCGAAGCCTTCATGGCGCAGGAGGACGAAGAAAAGGTCGACAACCACCGCAAATTCACCATCGCCTTCGCCATCGACAACATCAGGAAGCTGCTGGAAGACGAGGCCGAGGTCACTTACCACGAGAATCAGAAGCTCCAGAAGCACATCGGTGTGCGTTACACGGACCCTGAGTATCAGGCGGGCAATCGCCACGTGGTGGTGCAGTCATCGGGCAACTACCGGACCTTCCGTAATCCCGTGCACCAGCAAGAGGTATACAAAACCGAACTCAAGAGCCAGCGCGCCGAGAGCTGGGACAAGTACGCCCCCTACATTGACGAGCACATGCGTCAGGACTTCCTGAAGCGCTACCGAGCCGAGGTCGACAAGGCCGATACGGCTCGCGATGCCCGCACCGAGGATCACCTGCTCTGGCTACAGAGCGAACAACTGCTTCAAGTCCTAGACCTCTTCGACCGCAACGACACGGAACAGGCTCTGCTGTTCGAAGACCAGATGGGCAAGGCCATGACCGGAATGAACGGCACCGAGGCCGGCCAGGCCCTGCTCGAGCGCTGGCGCGAAGCGGACGTATCCCGAGAAAACCTGTACTGGCGGTCGCTGGCGCAGAACCAGCAGGCGGCCGAAGCCGAGGTCGGCACCCTGTTCAACGAGCGCGGCCTCCTCGAAGACCTCGACTCCGCGGCGTTGCAGGACCGGATGAAAAAGCTCGTCGTGCTCTACGACAGGGGTCATGCCCTGATGGACGCACTGGCCGAAGGGACTGGCGGGCCGCCCTCCAGTTACCTGGTGGGCGGCGCGATGCTGATCAACACCCTGGGCAACTCGTTGTTCCAGAACAAGCCCGCGACCGTGCTGGACAAGGCGGCCAACCGGGTCGCGATGACGCTCCTGCATGCCCAGATGGGGCGCTACGCCAAAAAAATTCATTTTGAGACACGCGGCGGCAAGCCCCTGAGCCGAGGCGCAGCGGCGCGCATCGACCGCGCCGCGACCCGCAGCTTCGACGATGCACTGCGCGGCGGAAGCCGTGGGCCCATGACAGAAATGCGCTTGGGCAGTGTCTTGACGTTGCTGGAGCTGTGGAACCTATACAACCGCCTCTCTGTCGAGGACAAGAACAGCAGGCAGTACATCGAGGCGGTGTCTGCGGTGGTGGCTCTCACCGCTGTGGGCATCGAAATAGCTGCTGCGGCGGTGGCGTTTGGTGAGCGCAGTGAGAATGCCGCGCTTCGGCAGGGAGCCAAGGTGTTTGGGGGTAAATTGCGGTTGGGGGCTGGGATTCTGGCAGGAGCGGCTGGGTTTGTGGGCGCATGGTATGACGGTCAGGATGCACTTGATAACTGGCGTTTCGGCAAATACTCGCTTGCTGGTCTTTACGCCTTACGCGCAACAACGCAACTCGGCGCTGCAACCCTGTCGATTACTGTCGGTTTAGCGTACGCGAAGCCATTTTTTGAATACCTACTCAAGAAATACGGAACCCAGACATTTTTTGGAAAGGCTGTCAGCTTTGGTTTGCAGGGCTCGTCTGCCCTGGCTGCACGCATGGCACTGATGCTTCGCCTGTTCTTCCGTATAAATATAGTGTTCCTGGCATTGATGTTGATTGAAACTTTCCTACTTCCCAACTCACTGCAGCGCTACTTTGACCATTGTACATTTCGCAAGGAACGCACCAATAAAACTGCCGAAACCGAAGAAAAGGAAATCAAAACCATGCAGAACGCGGTAAAGGATACACTTTAATGTATTTTTTAGAGCGAGGTTTTGAATGGTCCAAGACGCTAATCACTTATGAAGAGGCCACGGAAAGTGCGCTTAATCAAAAGCGCCAACCGGGACAGGAAGAGCTTAATTTACCGGAGGGCGTAAGGGAGTCGATTTCAGAGTTAACCTACGAGAACTCATCTCTTTATAAATATACCGCCACATACATTGACCTTCGTACACCCAACGACGAAAAAAGAGGAATAATTACTATATTTCTTGGATGGATATACGGATTCATAACCTATATGTTTTTCGCGATGGCGATCATTTCCGCTGAAAAAATAATCCCTGGTTACGGCCACGACGGAAAATCATTAACCATCGCCGATTATTTCATCCTCACGTTATTTCCGTTGTTTTGGCCGGTAGTGCTTGGTGTTTTCTTGAAGTACACCCTCCGATTCGTTCGCCTGGAGTCTTTCACCGCCCGCCGCATCATCATCCGTTTCAACCGTATCACTCGTAAGGTCTATCTGCTCCGCCCCAAGCACTTAGGCGGCATCCGCATCATGGACTGGGACAAAACCGAGGTCATCGTCGACAAGAACATGAGCGAACTGGATGGCACGGGCGGCTATGTCATCTTGGGCTGGGAAAAGGGTGATGGCGTGGATTTGCAGGGCACTCCGACCGACAACATCGAGCTGACCTTCATCGGCAAACCCACCCGCAACGCCAGCGAACTATTGGCCTTCTGGGAATACATCCGCCGCTACATGGAAGACGGCCCCGCCGCCGCACCGGCACCGGAAAAACTCATCTGCAAGTTCCCTTGGCCATGGCTCTCGCTCAAAGCTGCCTGGGGACTGGACACCAGCTTCTTGCGCCAACGCGAACTGCGCATTTTCGTACTGCTCAACCTGCTGCTATGGCCCGTCATCCTGATTCACGCCACAGGCCACTGGTTATCTTTGTTGCTGTGCTATGAGCCACGGTTCCCAAAAAGCATCGAAGATGCGGGCGCTGATATTTCCGATTGGGAAGCACGATAGCAGCCCCTCGAATAGAACTGTCATACGGCGCGCTGACTGAAAGTTTGATATCCAAGCGCCTGCTGTTTTATCTGCCCACCTGAAACTTCGCAATGAACAAAGTCTGGACCGAAAAAGGAAATCACAATTATGCAGTCAAAAATAGAGAGGTTTCTCTGATGTATTTTTTAGAGCGCGGCTTCCAGTGGCTAAAAAAAATAAACAGTCAAGAAGAGGTCATAGCGGAGCTCGAGCAGCAAAAACAGCAACAGCGACAGCCAGGATTCTATGCACCGGAAGGAGTGAACGAGTCAGCGTCGGACCACATACACGATAACTCATCGCTTTACGCGCATAACGACACCTATATTGACCTCCGCACGCCTAGCGATGAAAAAAGAGGCGCGCTAACTCTGGGATTTGGTTTCCTCTACTGGATAAGTATCTTGGTGCTTTCTGATATTTATACCGCTTGGGTGGAGCAACTGATCAGCGGGACTAGCCGCGAAAACACTCCACTATCAACGACTGAGTATTTCACTCTAATTTTCTATGTACTGCTCTGTTCGACTGTGCTCTTACTCATTTTGAAGTACACCTTCCGCTTTCTTCGCCTGGAGTCTTTCACCGCCCGTCGCGTCATCGTTCGCTTCAACCGTATTACTCGCAAGGTTTATCTGCTGCGTCCCGAGCATCTGGGTGGTATCCGCATAATGAACTGGGACAAAACCCAGATGATCGTTGACAAGAGCCTGATTGACCTGGACGAGTCAGGAGGCTTTGTCGTTCTAGCCTGGAATAAGGGCGATGGCACAGATTTGCAAGGCTCACCCACTGACAACATCGAGTTAACCTTTGTCGGCAAGCGCGCGAGCAACGCTGGCGAGTTGATGGCGTTCTGGGAATACATTCGGCGTTATATGGAGATCAGCCCCAACGCCGCGCCAGCGCCGCAGAAACTCATCAGCAAATTCCCTTCACCCTTGCTCTCACTCAAGGCGGCCTCGACATTCAGGGGATCGGGGCCGCTCGAGTTGTTGTTATGGCCCACCATCCCGATCCACGCCATCGGCCACTGGCTGTCACTGCTGCTGTGCTACGAGCCACGGTTCCCCAAGTCCATCGAGGACGCCGGGCGCTGATGACACCACCACCCGGCGCCCGCCCAAACACAACGCCCAGCCTCTGCTACCGTGGAAAGACCCGGGCCACATCTCTCGGCCCGCTCTTTCCTACCTGCATGAAGCACGGGTGACCCCTCATGGCGCGCACCACTCCCATCGAGCTTTACCGCAATATCGGCATCGTTGCCCACGTCGACGCGGGCAAGACCACCACCACCGAACGCATCCTCTTCTACACCGGGGTCAACCACAAAATGGGCGAGGTGCATGACGGCGCCGCGACCATGGACTGGATGGCCCAGGAGCAGGAGCGCGGCATCACCATCACCTCCGCAGCGACCACGGCATTCTGGCAGGGCTCGACCAAGCAGTTTCCGGACAAGTTCCGCTTCAACATCATCGACACCCCCGGCCACGTCGATTTCACCATCGAGGTGGAGCGCTCGCTGCGCGTGCTGGACGGCGCGGTGGTGGTATTCAGCGGCGCCGACGGCGTCGAGCCGCAGTCCGAGACGGTCTGGCGCCAGGCCAACAAATACCATGTGCCGCGCCTGGCCTACGTGAACAAGATGGACCGCCAGGGCGCCGACTTCCTGCGCGTGGTGAAGCAGATCGACCAGCGCCTGGGCCACCACCCGGTGCCGATCCAGTTGGCCATCGGCGCCGAGGAACACTTCCTCGGCCAGATCGACCTGGTGAAGATGAAAGCCATCTACTGGAACGAGGACGACCAGGGCACCAGCTACCGCGAGGAAGCCATCCCCGCCGAGCTGCAGGCGCTGGCCAACGAATGGCGCGCGCACATGATCGAAGCCGCCGCCGAGGCCAATGACGAGTTCATGACCCTCTACCTCGACGGCATCGAACTGAGCAACGAACAGATCAAGGCCGGCCTGCGCCAGCGCACCCTGGCCAACGAAATCGTCCCGGCGATCCTCGGCTCGTCGTTCAAGAACAAGGGTGTGCCGCTGATGCTCGACGCGGTGATCGACTACCTGCCGGCGCCCTCGGAAATCCCGGCGATCAACGGCACCGACCCGGACCACGAAGACAAGCACCTGGAACGCCACGCCGACGACAATGAGCCGTTTTCGGCCCTGGCCTTCAAGATCGCCACCGACCCCTTCGTCGGCACACTGACCTTTGCCCGGGTCTATTCCGGCGTGCTCAGTTCCGGCGACGCGGTGCTCAACTCGGTCAAGGGCAAGAAGGAGCGGGTCGGCCGCATGGTGCAGATGCACGCCAACCAGCGCGCCGAAATCAAGGCGGTGTGCGCCGGCGATATCGCCGCGCTGATCGGCATGAAGGACGTCACCACCGGCGACACCCTGTGCGATATCAAGCACCCGATCATCCTCGAACGCATGGACTTCCCCGACCCGGTGATCTCGGTGGCGGTGGAGCCGAAGACCAAGGCCGACCAGGAAAAAATGGGCGTCGCCCTGGGCAAGCTGGCCCAGGAAGACCCGTCGTTCCGGGTCAAGACCGATGAGGAAACCGCGCAGACCATCATTTCCGGCATGGGCGAGCTGCATCTGGACATCATCGTCGACCGTATGCGCCGTGAATTCGGCGTCGAGGCCAATATCGGCAAGCCGCAGGTGGCCTACCGCGAGAAGATCCGCAACACCTGCGAAATCGAAGGCAAGTTCGTCCGCCAGTCCGGCGGGCGTGGCCAGTACGGTCATTGCTGGATCCGCTTCGCCCCCGGCGAGGAAGGCAAGGAAGGGCTGGAGTTCGTCAACGAAGTGGTCGGCGGCGTGGTCCCGCGGGAATACATCCCGGCGATCCAGAAAGGGATCGAGGAACAGATGCAGAACGGCGTCGTCGCGGGCTATCCGCTGATCAGCCTGAAAGCCGCGGTGTTCGACGGCTCGTACCATGACGTCGACTCCAACGAAATGGCCTTCAAGGTCGCCGCCTCCATGGCCACCAAGCAACTGGCGCAGAAAGGCGGCGCGGTGCTGCTGGAGCCGGTGATGAAAGTGGAAGTGGTGACGCCGGAGGAATACATGGGCGACATCATGGGCGACCTGAGCCGCCGCCGCGGGCATATCCAGGACAACGAAGACACCCCAGCGGGTAAGGTGATACGGGCTGAAGTGCCGTTGGGCGAAATGTTCGGCTATTCCACCGACATGCGCTCGATGACCCAGGGCCGGGCCAGTTATTCGATGGAATTCGTCCGCTACGCGGAGGCGCCGGCGAGCATTGCCGATGTGATTATCAAGAAGCAGGGGTAGTTTTCCGGGGCCTCATCGCTGCAGTTCGGCGCGCCGACAAGCCAGCGATGAGGCCCGTTAGAGAAACTCAGTGATCCGCCCCCGCCCGCTTCAACAGTTGCTTGCACCGCTCCGACAAATGCACCACCCGCAGATGCTTCCCCGCCTTGGCGTAGCGCTCGCGCAAGGTCTTCAACGCGGCGATCGCCGAATAATCGACAAAGCTCAAATGCTGACAATCCAGCGTCACCTGTGCCGGATCATTGGCCGGGTCGAACTGGTTGAGAAACGGCGTGCTGGAGGCGAAAAACAGCGTCCCGTGAATCCGGTACAGCTTGCTGCCATCGGCTTCCAGGTGGCTGTCGGCATACAACTCCCGAGCCTGCTGCCAGGCGAAGTTGATCGCCGCGATAACGATGCCGAACAGCACCGCTGTGGCCAGATCGGTGAACACCGTGACCACCGTCACCGCGATGATCGCCAGCACATCGCTCAGCGGCACTTTGTGCAGCACCCGCAACGAGGCCCAGGCAAAGGTCTGCTGGGCCACCACGAACATCACCCCCACCAGCGCCGCCAGCGGAATGCGCTCGATCAGCGGCGAGAGGAACAGCACGAAGAGCAGGATCATCACCCCCGCCACCACCCCGGACAAGCGCCCGCGACCACCGGAACTGAGGTTGATCACGGTCTGCCCGATCATCGCGCAACCGCCCATGCCGCCGCACAGCCCCGAGGCGATATTGGCCGCGCCGAGGGCCACGCATTCGCGGTCCGGGTGGCCACGGCTTTCGGTGATTTCGTCGGTGAGGTTCAGCGTCAGCAGGGTTTCCAGCAGGCCGACCAGGGCCATCAGCACCGCATAAGGCGCGATGATCCGCAGCGTCTCCAGGTTCCACGGCACTTGCGGCAGGGCCAACGACGGCAGGCCGCCGGCGATATGGGCCATGTCGCCGAGAGTGCGGGTCGGCAGGTCGAACAGGTAGACCAGCATGCCGACGCCGAGGATCGCCACCAGTGCCGGCGGCACCGCGCGGGTCAGGCGCGGCAACACGTACACCACTGCCATGGTCAGCCCCACCAGGCCGAGCATCAGCCACAGCGACGGGCCTTGCAGCCAGGACTCGCCGTCCTTGAAGTGCTCCAGTTGCGCCATGGCGATGACGATTGCCAGGCCGTTGACGAAGCCGAGCATCACCGGATACGGCACCAGCCGCACCAGCTTGCCCAGGCGCAATAGGCCGAAGGCAATCATCAACAGTCCGCCCAGCAACACCGTCGCCAGCAGGTACTGCACGCCCTGCTGCACCACCAGCGCGACGATCACCACCGCCATCGAGCCGGCTGCTCCCGAGACCATGCCCGGGCGGCCGCCGAACAGCGCGGTCAGGGTGCAGATGATGAACGCGCCGTACAGGCCCATCAGCGGATTGAGGTGGGCGACCAGGGCAAAGGCGATGCACTCGGGCACCAGCGCAAAAGAAGTGGTCAGGCCGGCCAGGACATCACTGCGAATACGCAGGGCCCGGGATTTGGGGTGTGTTTGAGACATCGGGGATTCCGTGGGGTGAGGCGAGGAAAAAGCGCTGGCGAGCTTACCGGATTCACAACAGCGCCGCGAACCCTGTGGGAGCCACTCAATCCCCTACACCGCCTGCGGCTATTGACCATTCAAACCCGCCACCCCATGCTCGCCCGCTCCACCCACGCTCAAGGAATGACTGCAATGAAGCTGGAAACACTGGCCATCCACGCGGGTTTCAGCCCGGACCCGACCACGAAGGCCGTCGCCGTCCCGATCTACCAGACCACCTCTTTCGCCTTCGACGACACCCAGCACGGCGCCGATCTGTTCGACCTGAAGGTGGCCGGCAATATCTATTCGCGGATCATGAACCCCACCAACGATGTGCTGGAGCAGCGCATGGCCGCCCTCGAAGGCGGGGTCGGCGCGCTGGCGGTGGCGTCGGGCATGGCCGCCATCACTTATGCGATCCAGACCGTGGCCGAAGTCGGTGACAACATCGTCTCGGTCGCCAAGCTCTACGGTGGCACCTACAACCTGCTGGCCCATACCCTGCCACGGATCGGCATCCAGACCCGCTTCGCCCCGCACGACGACATCGCCGCCCTCGAAGCGCTGATCGACGAGCGCACCAAGGCGGTGTTCTGCGAGTCCATCGGCAACCCGGCGGGCAATATCGTCGACCTCCAGGCGCTGGCCGATGCCGCGCACCGGCACGGCGTGCCGCTGATCGTCGACAACACCGTGGCCACGCCGATCCTCTGCCGGCCGTTCGAACACGGCGCCGATATCGTCGTGCACTCGCTGACCAAGTACATCGGCGGCCACGGCACCAGCATCGGCGGCATCGTCATCGACTCGGGCAAATTCCCCTGGGCCGATCACAAGCAGCGCTTCGCCCTGCTCAACACCCCGGACGCCTCGTACCACGGCGTGACCTACACCGAAGCCTTCGGCCCCGCCGCGTTCATCGGCCGCTGCCGCGTGGTGCCGCTGCGCAACACCGGCGCCGCGCTCTCGCCGTTCAACGCCTTCCTCATCCTGCAAGGCCTGGAAACCCTGGCCCTGCGCATGGAACGCCACACCGAGAACGCGCTGAAAGTCGCCCATTACCTGCAACAGCACGATCAAGTTGCCTGGGTGAAATACGCCGGCCTGCCGGACCATCCGGAACACGAACTGGCCAAGCGCTACACCGAGGGCAAGCCCGCGTCGATCCTGTCGTTCGGCATCAAGGGCGGCCAGGAAGCCGGCGCACGCTTTATCGATGCGCTGAAACTGGTGGTGCGCCTGGTCAACATCGGCGACGCCAAGTCCCTGGCCTGCCATCCGGCCTCCACCACCCACCGCCAGTTGAACGACGAAGAACTGGAAAAAGCCGGCGTACCGCGTGACATGGTGCGGCTGTCCATCGGTATCGAACACAGCGACGACATCATCGCCGACCTGCAACAGGCCCTCGACGCCAGCCGCCTGTAAGCCTTCGCGACCCCAGGCTGCGCCCCTCCCAATAATGACGGCGGGCGCGAGCTTGAGCGGCCCGCCCGCGTTACCTTGCGCACATACCAAATTTCCCGCCAAAGCCGCGGTTTCATTGGCCTTCGCCGCGTCCGCGATCACCTGCAAAAAAATCAGTGATAGCAGATTGGCATTGTCACCAAGCTCGTCAATACTGCCTCCCGCATGGAAATCCTTGCCCACACAACATAGGGATATAGGCGATGAGTCAGACCCAGCCATTGGATGTCGCCATCATCGGCGGCGGTGTATCGGGAACCTACAGCGCGTGGCGCCTGCAAGAGGCCCAAGGCGATCATCAGCGAATCCAGTTGTTCGAATACGGCGACCGCATCGGTGGCCGGCTCTTCAGCATCACCCTCCCCGGTCTGCCCAATGTCGTCGCTGAAGTCGGCGGCATGCGCTGGATGCCGGCCACCGAGGACGACACCGGTGGCCACGTCATGGTCGACAAGCTGGTGGATTTCCTCGAACTGCCCAAGAAAGATTTTCCGATGGGCAACGAGCAGCCCGAAGACCATCCGGTCGGCGCCAAGAACAACCTGTTCTACCTGCGTGGCCAGCGCTTCCGCTTCCGTGACTTCACCGAGTCACCGGACAAGATCCCTTACAACCTGGCCTGGTCCGAGCGCGGTTTCGGCCCCGAGGACCTGCAAGTCAAGGTGATGAACAGCATCTATCCCGGCTTCGACCAGCTCAGCCTGGCCGACCAGATGCAGGTCAAGGTGTTCGGCAAGGAAATCTGGCGCTATGGCTTCTGGGACCTGCTCTACCGCGTGTTGAGCAACGAGGGCTATCAGTTCATGAAGGACGCCGGTGGCTACGAGGCCAACGTCGCCAACGCCAGCGCCGTGACCCAGTTGCCCGCCACCGAATACAGCGACGACACCAAGTTCCTGACCCTGAAAACCGGCTTCCAGACCCTGCCGCTGACCCTCAACGAACGCTTCAAGGCCGTGCCCGGCGGCCTGGTCCCTGGCGAACAGCGCGTGCAGTTGAACCGCCGCCTGGCGTCGCTGCAATACAGCGATGACACCGAATACCCGTACCGCCTGCACTTCCAGCCGACCCAGACGATCGACGGCACCACCACCGACCTCGACGTCCCGGAACAGATCGTCCACGCCCGCCAGGTAATCCTGGCCATGCCGCGGCGTTCGTTGGAGCTGATCGAGTCGCCGCTGTTCCAGGACCCATGGCTGAAAAAAAACCTCGGTTCGGTGCTGGTGCAATCGGCGTTCAAGCTGTTCCTCGCCTACGAACAACCCTGGTGGCGCAGCCTCGGCCTGGTGGCTGGCCGCTCGGTCACCGACCTGCCGATCCGCCAGTGCTACTACATGGGCACCGAGTGCGAGCAGGACGGTGGTGAGCCGAGCCTCAACTCGCTGCTGATGGCCTCCTACAACGACATCGGCACCGTGCCGTTCTGGAAGGGCCTGGAAGGCGGCCTGCCGTTCGAGGGCTACCAGCCCAAGAGCCTGCTGGGCCGCGTCGATGCCAACGAGATCGTGCCGAAAACCCAGAACCAGGTCAGCGACGAGATGGTCCGTATCGCCCAGCGCCAGGTCACCTCGCTGCACGATCAGGTCGAACTGCCGGCGCCTTACTCCGCCGTCTACCACGCCTGGGACACCGACCCGTACGGCGGCGGCTGGCACGAATGGAAAGCCAACTTCCGCCTCGACCTGATCATCCAGAACATGCGCCATCCGGTGCAGGAGCAGGCGGTGTACATCGTCGGTGAAGCCTATTCCTACGGCCAGGGCTGGGTCGAAGGCGCGCTGACCACCGCCGAATCGACCCTGCAGGACTTCTTCGGCCTGGCCCGGCCAAGCTGGCTGCCAGCGGCCTATCAACTGCTGCCGGAACCCGGCCCGACCGATATCGTCGACCCGGCGCCGCTGCCATGCAAAGACTGCGCGGGCACCCTGGAAGCCGTCACCGAGTTCGCCTACACGGGGATCAAACCATGAGCGTCGAGTTCAGCGTTGCCGACTACCTGCTGACCCGGCTCAAGGAACTGGGCCTGACCAAAGTGTTTCAGGTGCCGGGTGACTACGTGTCCGGCTTCATGGATGCCCTCGAAGCCTTCGACGGCATCGATGCGGTGGGCGAGGTCTTCGAAATGGGCGCCGGCTATGCCGCCGATGGCTACGCGCGGGTTCACGGCCTCGGCGCGGTGTCGCTGCAATACGGCGTGGGCACCTTCAGCGCGGTCAACGCCATCGCCGGTGCCTTCGTCGAGCGCAACCCGGTGGTGGTGATTTCCGCCAGCCCGTCGACCAAAAACCGCGAACAGGCGAAAACCCAGAACGTGCTGTTCCACCACTCCACCGGCAACTTCGAAGCCGACCGCAATGTGCTGGAACAGGTCACCGTGGCCTGCGAGATCCTCTCCGACGCCCGCCAGGCGCCCTGGCAGATCGACAGCGCGCTGATCGCCGCAATCACCCATCGCCAGCCGGTCTACCTGGAAGCCTGGCAGGACGTCTGGAGCCTGGAATGCGCCCGTCCCCACGGCCAACTGAGCCCGGAACCGCGGCCCTCCAACCACGACGCCTTGCAGGCATTGGTGGCCAACACCGTGCAGCGCCTGGGCCAGGCGAAAAAGCCGCTGGTGCTGCTAGGCGTGGAAGTCATGCGCTATGACCTGCAAGGCCAGGTGCAATGGCTGATCGACGGCCTCGGCCTGCCGTTCAGCAGCACCCTGGACGCCAAGACCGTGCTCGACGAAAGCCAGCACGCCTTCATCGGCACCTTCGCCGGCCCGGCCTCGCGCCTGGAAACCTCGAAGGCGGTGGACGAGTGCGACTGCATCCTGGCGATCGGGGTGATCTTCACCGACGACTACCTCGACCTGCTCAACACCCGCTTCGACAGCATCATCCAGGTCAACTGCGACCTGGCCCGCACCGGCCCGGACTACTACCCCAACGTGCGCCTGCCGGACTACGTCGACGCGCTGCTCAAGGCGCTGGACCTGGACGGGCGCTTCCCGCGCCACGATGTTCCCCTGACCGCCCCGCAAGCGCTGTTGCGCACCTGCAATGCCGATGCCGATGCCGCGCTGAGCTACGCGAACTTCTTCGACACTTTGGTGGAATTCGCCCAGGAACATCGCGTCTGGGAAACCAGCACGCTGATCCTCGGTGAAAGCTCGTCGCTGTACGTGTCCAGCAACATCCAGGGCATGCCCCGCGACAGCTTCCTCTCCGACGCCATCTGGGGCTCCCTCGGCCATGAAACCGGCTGCGCGCTGGGCGTGGCGCTGGGCAGCGGACGGCGGCCGATCGTAGTGGCCGGCGACGGCGGCTTCATGATGGTCACCCAGTCGCTGGCGGCGCTGGCGCGCAACAAGGTCAACGCGCTGGTGTTCGTCATGAGCAACCAGGTGTATGCCATCGAGCAGGCCTTCGTCGATATCGATGCGTTCGACCCGGAAGGCCAGTTCGCCCCGTTCGATACCCTGCCGAGCCTGAACTACCCGGCGCTGGCCGAAGGCTATGGCGCGCTGGGTTACCGCATCGAGACCGTCGCCCAGTTGCAGGAGCTGCTGCCGCACCTGCTGGCGCTGAAGGACCGCCCGGCCCTCGTGGAAGTGAAAATCAGCGAGAAAGACCTCGCCATCCAGATCGACCGGCTGGCAAGGCCGCCGAAAAAACCGAGCAAGTAAGGAGTTCGTTTCATGGATCGAAACACCAGCGTGCGCACGGCGATCGCCTGCGCACTGCTGGCTGCGTTGCCGCTCAATGCCAAGGGTCACGGCATGCACGGCAACGACAGCCAGTCCGAGGCAGAAGAAGTGTTCTTCCGCAAACTGCCCATCGACACCGACCTCAAGCAGGCCCTGCAACAGTGCGTCAGCGCCGCGGACACCGACAAGGACCATCTGCTCTCCGGCCTCGGCGGCGCCCGTTATGACCTGGTCGCGGTGAAGGACGCCGAACAGGTGCAAGCCTTCTACAGCCAGGGCATGGCCTTGCAATACGGCTTCAACTTCGGCGAAGCCATCCGCGCCTTCTACCAGGCTTACCAGCTCGATGACGGCTCGGCGATGCCGCTGTGGGGCGTGGCGCTGTCGGCCAGTTCCAACATCAACACCGACGCCACCCAGGGCTGCGACCAACTGGCCAACCTGACCGCCCGGCTGGCCTTGCAGAACGCGCAAAACCGCCAGGCCAAACCGCCCGCCGGATTCAGCACCGCGCAATTGGATCGCGAAGTGGCCTATGCCGAAGCGTTCCTCAGCCAGTACGACGAGAAAGGCGACCAGATCGGCCTGTCCCTCGACGGCAAGAAGCGCTACGCGGCGAAGATGAAAGCGTTGTCCGAGAAATACTTCGACGACCTCGATGCCGCCGCCCTGTACGCCGACGCCCTGCTCAACATCGCCCCGTGGAAATGGTGGAAAGGCGTCGAGGCGACCTCCGACAAGGTCGACCCGACCAACGAAGCCTACGAGGCGCTGCAAGTGCTGAACCGCATCCTCGTGGCGGACGAAAACCACTCCGGCGCCAACCACTTCTACATCCACGCCATTGAAGAGTCGCCGTTCCCCGACAGCGGCCTGCCCATGGCCGATCGCTTCCGCACGCTCAACCCGGCGGTGGGTCACCTGATCCACATGGCCTCGCACATCTACCAGCGCACCGGCAACAACGCGCTGTCCAGCGCCACCAACTACGCGGCGGTGTCGGTGGACCGGGCCTACGCCAACCAGGTTCAGCCGCAGAGCCCGTACCTGCTGCACTACCTGGGGCACAACATCCACTTCCTGACCTGGACCCTGTCCATCGAAGGGCGCAAGAACGAAGCCATGAACATGGCCAGCGAACTGGTGGACAACACCACGCTGAATGCCTCGTCGGAATTCCTCTGCAAGCAGTACCCGCAGGAGCTGAAAACCAAGTCCGACTACTTCTACGCGGTGCCCTACTACTACGCCGTGCGCTTCCAGGACTGGGATGCGCTGGAGCGGATCAAGCCGAACATCAGCAGCGGCCTGGCGAAGATCAACGAGACCTGCGCCAAGGCCGATCAGAACTGGGTGGCGCTGACCATGCCGTACACACGGATCATGGAAAGCTATGCGACGGCGTACCAGAAGCTCGGCGACACGCTCGACAGCGGCAAGGCCGTCGAGGCCATGAACGGTTTCTGGAGCACAGCGGGCAGCGTTCTGCAGGACAACGCCACGCTCAAGTACGGCAACAACGACGCCATCCAGTTGCTGCGCCTGGCCAACCTGATCCTGTTTACCAAGGCCCAGGAAAGTACCGCTGGCAAGCTGGTGCTCAAGGACGTCCGGGACGCGAGCGCCAAGGCCGTCGGCAAAAACGGCAAACTGCTGGCCGACGACTTCGCCACGCTGGAGGACGACAGCAAGGCAGCGATCATCACGGCCTGGAAAAAGGCGGTCGAAGTGCAGGACGGACTTTGGTACAACGAGCCGCCGGACTGGTACTACACCGTGCGCGAATCCCTCGGCTATGCGTATCTGGCTCAAGGCCAGGCGGCGAACGCGGAAAAAGTGTTCACCGAAGACCTCAGTGAAAACCGCTTGAGCGGGCGTTCGCTGAACGGGCTGAAGCTGGCCTTGCAGGCGCAGAAGGGCAAGACCGTCAGCGCCGAGCTGGAGCAGAAACTGCAAAATGCGTGGCGCAATGCGACGGTGAGCGCGGCGCCCTGAAGCATTATCGTCCGCAAACCCAGCTCCCCTGTGGGAGCTGGGTTGCCAGCGATGGCTGTACATCCATACAGATAAAACTTGCCTCAACCGCACTTCCTGAGCATCCTAGGGCCTTCTTTCCCCCAGGACTCCGCCCCGGCACATGCGCCTGTTCCTCTGCGAGAAGCCTTCCCAGGCCAAGGATATTGCCAAGGTCCTCGGCGCCAACCGCCGCGGCGATGGCTGCTGGGTCGGCACCGGCGTGACCGTGACCTGGTGCATCGGCCACCTCCTGGAAACCGCCCCGCCCGACGCCTACGACGCCCGCTACAAACGCTGGGTGCTGGCAGACCTGCCGATCGTCCCGAGCCAGTGGAAAATGCAGGTCAAACCCAAGACCGCCAGCCAGTACAAGGCAGTCAAGCGCCTGCTGGGCGAGGCCGCGGAACTGGTGATCGCCACCGACGCCGACCGTGAAGGCGAGATGATCGCCCGGGAACTGGTGGAACACTGCCGCTACCGCGGACCAATCCGCCGCTTGTGGCTGTCGGCGCTGGACGACGCCTCGATCCGCAAGGCTCTGGCCAGCCTCAAGCCCGGCGCCGAAACCTTCAGCCTGTACCACTCGGCCCTCGGTCGCTCGCGCGCCGACTGGCTGATCGGCATGAACATGAGCCGGCTGTTCACCCTGCTCGGCCGCCAGTCCGGCTACCAAGGCGTATTGCCAGTGGGCCGGGTGCAGACCCCGACCCTGCGCCTGGTGGTGGACCGCGATCGCAGCATCGCCGACTTCGTGCCGGTGCCGTTCTGGGCCATCGATGTGCAACTGGACAGCGCCGGTACCGTCTTCACCGCGCAGTGGCGCGCACCGGACGATGCCTGCGACGACCAGGGTCGCTGTCTTAAGCAGGAACTGGCGCAACAGGCCGCCGCCGCAATCAATGGCGCGGGTTCGGCGCAGGTGGTGGCAATCAAAACCGAGCGCGTGCGCGAAGCTGCGCCGCTGGCCTTCGACCTTGGCACCCTGCAGGAAGTCTGCTCGAAGAAACTCGGCCTCGGCGCCCAGGAAACCCTGGACATCGCCCAGGCGCTTTATGAAACCCACAAGGTCATCACCTACCCGCGCAGCGATTGCGGCTACCTGCCCCTGAGTCAGCACAGCGAAGCTCCGGCAATCCTCGCCGCCCTGACTCGCGCCGATTCATCGCTGGCGCCGCTGCAGCCGTACCTGGAGCCGCAACGCCGTTCCCGGGCCTGGAACGACGCGAAAGTCAGCGCCCACCACGGCATCATCCCCACCGCCGCGGCCATCGATCCGAACCGTCTGCCGGGCAAACACAAGGCGGTCTATACATTGATCCGCGCCCGCTACCTGGCGCAGTTCCTGCCCAACCATGAATACGACCGCACCCAGGCCGACTTCGATTGTGGCGGCCAGGCCCTGCGGGCGGTGGGCAAGCAGATCGTCGAGCCGGGCTGGCGTCGTGCCCTGCCTGAAGCCCTGACCCCGCCCAAAGGCCGCGAGGCGCCAGCGCCGCAGGTGTTGCCGACGTTGAACAAGGGGCAATGGTGCGAGGTGCGCGAGGTCAACCTGAAAGACCTCTGGACCCAACCGCCCAAGCCCTTCACCGAAGGCGACCTGATCAAGGCGATGAAGAACGTCGCCAAGCTGGTGGACGATCCGCGGCTCAAGCAGAAACTCAAGGACACCACCGGCATCGGCACCGAAGCCACCCGCGCCGGGATCATCCAGGGCCTGCTGGACCGTGGCTACATGGTGAAAAACGGCAAGGCACTGAACGCCACGCCGGCCGCCTTCAGCCTGATCGACGCGGTGCCCCGTGCCATCGCCGACCCCGGCACCACTGCGATCTGGGAGCAGGCGCTGGACATGGTGCAGAGCGGCGAAATGACCCTGGAAACCTTCGTCGCCAAACAGTCGGCGTGGATGAGCAAGCAGGTGGAACGTTGTGCCGGCATGAGCCTGACCATCTCCGGCCCGGCGACGCCGGCGGGGCGTGGCGGTTCGCCGTGGAAGAAGAAGAAGCGCAAGAGCAGCAGCACTGCCGCAACGACCAAGCGGCCACGAAAACCTCGGGCGAAAAAGGCCTGATCCTCTCTTACCGACTCAAGGAAGATCCTCATGAAACTCGGCTACACCATCGCCTACGTCGCGGACGTCCCGGCCTCGCTGGCCTTTTTCGAAAACGCCTTCGGCCTGACCCGGCGCTTTCTGCATGAAGGCGGTGACTACGGCGAACTGGACACCGGGGCGACCACCCTGGCGTTTGCGTCGCTGGAACTGGGCGAGGCGAATTTCGAAGGCGGCGTGCTCGCCGCCAGCGAAAGCCAGCGGCCGCTGGGCATGGAGATCGGCCTGGTGACCGATGAGGTGGCGGCGGCGCACGCCAGGGCGTTGGCTGCCGGGGCCGTGGAGTTGAAGACACCGCAGACCAAGCCGTGGGGCCAGACCGTGTCCTGGGTGCGTTGTCCGGCGGGGATTCTGGTGGAGTTGTGTACGCCGGTGGGGTGACCTACTCCCACCGATCGGAAGTTTTCCGGCGTCCTTGAGATCGAGCATCGCTGGCAAGCCAGCTCCCACGCGGGGCACTGTGGGAGCCGGCTTGCCGGCGATGCGCCGCACGGGCGGCGCTCAATTTCAAGGGCGCTAAAGACCTGTCGACTAACCGCGAATCACAGCCTTGAGCACCGTCTTGAACGTCTCGATCTGCGCTTCGCTGAACTCGCCAAACACCGTGTCCTGCTGCTCACGAGCGATGGTCCACAGCGCTTCGGTCTGGTCGATGCCACCTACGGTCAGGCGCACATTGCCGCCCTCCTCGCTACCGCTGACCAGACCCTTGCGGGTCAGGTTGGCCACGGCTTCATCGATTTCCCGCGCGGGCATTGCCACTTCGCGTTGCAGGTCGGTGAGGCTCAAACCGGCATCGTTCTCCAGCACCATCAGCATCCGCGCCTCGCTGGTGCGCAGGCCACTGGACAGTTGCCGCGGCTGGTAGCTGGTTTGATAAGCCCGCAGGGCCTGGGTCATCAGGTAATACAGGTTGTGGCTCAGGCGCCCCTGGAAGTTGCTGCTCGGTGGCTGACCTTCTTCGCGGCGGGTCATGCGGGTGTGCGGCAGGACCATGGAATACGCGCCCTGGTGATACAGCAACGGCGAACGCCCGCAGTCTTCGAACGCCACCACCTTGCCGATCATGATCCAGTGATCACCACCGTCGAGGATCTGGTACTTCTCGCACTGGAAGTTGGCCGAGCAGTCCAGCAGGATCGGCGCCCCGCCCGCACCCGCTTCGTGCGCAATGCCGGCGAAACGGTCATCCCGCGGCTTGGCGAAGTTGTTGGACAGGTCGATCTGGTCGGCGGCGAGAATATTCACCGCGAAATGGCTGGCCGCCTCGAAGGTCGCAAGGCTCGTGGAGCGCTTGTCGAGGCTCCAGAGGATCAGCGCCGGATCGAGGGACACCGAGTTGAAGCTGTTGGCTGTAACGCCGACCTTGTTGCCTGCGCCATCATCGGCGGTGACCACGGTAACGCCGGTGGCGAAGTTGCCCAGGGCGCGGCGGAAGGCACGGCTGTCGAAGGCCGCAACGGTTTCATTGGACATGCAAGACTCCCCGGCTGCCCGCAACGGGCAACCGTGATTTGTTTTTATGCGAGAGAGAAAGAGGATCGAGCGTCAGACCATGCTCGGATCAGGCTCGAGGCCCATCAACTCGCGACCCAGAATCTGCGCGCAGACGTCGTAGTCGGTGTAGGCATGCGCACCGGTCATGTGCGAGTCACGCCACAGGCGCTGCAGCTCGTTGCTCTCGAACCACGAGGTGCCGCCGGCAGCTTCGTACAGACGGTCCACGGCCTGGATGCACATCTTCACCGCGTAAGCCTGATTGGTACGCCAGAACGCCAGGGTCTCGCGGTCCGGGTATTCCTTGCGGGCGCCGTGGTCGGCGTGGTCCTGCCAGGTCTTTTCGAGGAAGGCACGGGCGGCGGCAACCTGGTGGGTCGACTCGGCCAGGCGCATCAGCGCAGGGGTCGCGGCACCAACGCTGACACCGGTGTAGGCGCGCACGCGGTTCTTGGTCTTCTCGCGGAAGGCTTCGAGCATGCGCTCGGCGATGCCCAGGCTGATGGTGGCGAAGCCCACGGCAAAGTACGGACGGTACGGGGAGTAGAAAATCTTGCTGTCCGGATACAGACCAAAGCCCGCGGACTTGCCTTCCATCATGTCCTTGGCTTTCTGGATACGGTGCTCGGGGACGAAGGCCTTGTCGATGATCAGGGTCTTGGTGCCGCTGCCTTTCATGCCGGCGGCGAACCAGTCGTCACGGATTTCGTAGTCGCTGCGCGGCAGCACGGCGAAGCAGTAGTCCTGGGTGCCTTCGGCGTTAGCGCGACGGCAGCCGACGATGGCCCACTCGGCGTGATCGCAACCGCTGCTCCAGCCCATTTCGCCGCTGAACAGCAGGCCGCCTTCAACCTCTTCGACACGACCGAACGGCGCGATGCTGCTGCTGGCGGTGTGGTCCGGGTTCACGCCCCAGATTTCTTCCTGCAACTTGGCCGGGAACATCGCCAGTTGGTGGTTATGGGTGCACAGCAGGCTCATGGCCCAGGCGGTGCTGGCGCATGCGCCGGCCAGCAGCGCGATGCAATCGGTGAACTCCGGCAGGGAGATTTCCATGCCGCCATAAGGCTTGGGCAGGAAGGCGCGGTGCAGGCCGATCCCCTTGAGCAGGGCGATGTTCTCGGCGGGAACCATGCGTTCTTTTTCGGCACGGGCGGCATTGGCGGCTATGGTCGGCAGTACCGACTTGAGGTCTTCGAGCAGCGGGTTTGGCTTTTTCATGAGTGGCCCTGCTTATTATTGGATGTCCATCGGGCCTGGTGACTACACAGGCCGCTGCGGATTCGGGGCCAGTATGGGAGGCGTCCGCCACGCTGAAAATGCACCTTCCAGAGACAAAATTGTACTTTCCATGGCCAACCCTGCCCCGCCGTCGGACAACCGCCGAACGCGCTGGCAGACCCGGTCATGTAGGGCTGGCAGGCTCAGTCAAGTCACCCGCGCGGGCCTGCGCTAGGGTGCCGGCTTTGCCTATTTGCACAGGTACACCCCATGACCATTTCTCTCCTGCCTGCCGTCCAGGCGTTCTTCCAGCGTGACCACGGCCTGTTCATCGACGGCCGCGCGCAGGCCTCCGGCAGCGGTCGTCACCTGGACGTGATCGACCCGGCCAGCGGCGAAGTCATCAGCCGCGTCGGCGAAGCCAACCAGCACGACATCGACAGCGCCGTGGCCTCCTCCCGCGCGGGCTTCGCCCAGTGGTCGCAGGCCGCACCGGCAGTGCGCGGCAGCGTGCTGCTGAAACTGGCCGACCTGATCGAACAGAACGCCGAAGAGCTGGCCCAGATCGAAACCTGCCAGTCCGGCAAACTGATCCAGATTTCGCGCCACTTCGAAGTCGCCCAGGCTGCGCACTTCCTGCGCTACTACGCTGGCTGGGCAACCAAGATCAGCGGCCAGACCATCACCCCGTCGCTGCCCTCGTTCAACGGCGAGCGCTACACCGCCTTCACCCTGCGCGAGCCGATTGGCGTGGTGGTGGGCATCGTGCCGTGGAACTTCTCCACCATGATCGCCATCTGGAAACTGGCCTCGGCGCTGGTCACCGGCTGCAGCGTGATCATCAAGCCCAGCGAATTCACCCCGCTGACCATCCTGCGCATCGCTGAACTGGCGATCGACGCCGGCCTGCCGGCAGGCGTGCTCAACGTGGTGACCGGTGCCGGCGGTGTCGGCAAGGCGCTGATCGAGCACCCGCACACCGACAAAGTCTCCTTTACCGGCTCGGTACCCACCGGCCTCGCCGTGGGCCAGACCGCCATGGCCGCCAACCTGACCCGCGCCACCCTGGAACTGGGCGGCAAGAACGCAGCGGGCTTCCTGCCGGATGTGGATGTGGAAACCGCGGTCAACGGCATCATCGAAGCGGGCTTCCTGCACTCCGGGCAGATCTGCGCCGCCGCCGAGCGCTTCTACGTGCACCGCTCGCAGATCGACGCGGTCACCCGCCGCCTGAGCGAGCGCCTGAGCCAGTTGAAGATCGGCTCGCCGCTGGATGAGGCCAGCGAGTTCGGCCCGGTGACCAACAAACAGCACCAGGCCAAGCTCGGCCAACTGTTCGCCAAGGCCCGCGCCGAAGGCAGCACCATTCTGCAGGGCGGCAAGCTGATCGACGGCCCGGGCTGCTATGTCGAGCCGACCGTGATCCTGGCCAACTCGGCGAAGGACAGCCTGATGACCGAGGAAACCTTCGGCCCGGTGGCGACCTTCCTCGCCTACGACGACGAAGAGGAGTTGGTCGCGCTGATGAACGACAGCCCCTACGGCCTCAGTGCCAGCCTCTGGACCAACGACCTGGGCAAGGCGATGCGCCTGATTCCAAGGGTCCAGGCCGGCACCTTGTGGGTAAACATGCACACCCTGCTGGACCCAGCGGTGCCGTTTGGCGGGATCAAGGCCTCGGGTGTCGGGCGTGAATTCGGTGGGGCGTTCATCGAGGATTACACCGAGCTGAAGTCGGTGATGATTCGCTACTGATTGGGCCGCACACGCTCTAGAATGGCCAGCTCGCCCCCAATCTGGTGCCCCATGGACATCGAGCTGGCCCGAACCTTCCTCGAAATCGTGCGCAGCGGCAGCCTCGTCGCTGCCGCCGAACACCTGCACGTCACCCAGACCGCCATCAGCGCGCGAGTGCAGAAACTCGAACAGCAACTCGACTGCCAGCTCTTCATCCGCAGCCGCAACGGCGCCAGCCTGACCAGCAATGGCGAGGCCTTCGTGCCCTATGCCAATCAACTGCTGCAAACCTGGGAATCGGCCCGCCGCGATCTGCCGCTGCCGGACGGTTGCCGCGAGGTGCTGCGCATCGGTGGGGAAGTCAGCCTGTGCAACCCGCTGGTGCTTGACTGGGTGCGGGTGCTGCACGAACAGCTACCCAGCCACGCCATCCGCAGCGAAGTCGGCGAAAGCGCCGCCCTGCTGCGCAAACTGGAGATGGGCACGCTCGACGCGGCGCTGCTCTACCAGCCGATCTACAGCCCCGGCCTGCAAGTCGAACAATTGCTGGAAGAAAAACTGATCCGCATTCAACTGCGAAGAAAGCCGGAGCCCTACGTCTACATCGACTGGGGCGATACCTTCCGCCGCCTGCATGACGAAGCCCTTCCAGAACTGACCCGCCCGGCCCTGAGCTTCAACCTCGGCCCGCTGGCCTTGCAGTTCATCCTCGAACACGGCGGCAGCGGCTATTTCCGCACGCGGGTGGTGCAGAGTTACCTGGACCGCGGGGTACTGGAACGGGTGCCGCAGGCGCCGGAATTCCCCTACCCCACCTGGCTGGTCTATCCACGGGAGCGGGATTCGCAAGCGCTGCAGCAGGCGTTCGAACTGCTGCGCCAGGTGGTGGCAGGTGATAGCGACTGGTCGCAGCGCTGGGATCCGCTGATCTGACTCAAGCCGCCTCGGCCAGCCGCTCCTGCGCCAGCAAATGCTGGCTCAGCGCGGCGATCAGGTCGGTCTGGGTGACCACGCCAACCACCTTGCCGTTCTCCAGCACCGGCAGGCAATGCAGTCCCTGGTCGCAGAGCAGCGGGATCAGTTCGACGGCCTGACGCTCGCTGTCCACGGTAATCACCGGCTCGCTCATGATCTGCGCCAGACGCACCGGCTTCTGCCTGCCAAACAGCGCCCGCCAACTGAAACGGGTCGCGGCCATGGCCGGCGCGACCAGATCGCTGAGGCTGATGATGCCCGCCAGTTTCCCGCTGTCATCCAGCACCGGCAGGTTTTTCAGATGATGGCTGGCGAGTTGTTTCCAGGCCTGTTCCAGCGTGGTGTCGGGCGTGGCGAACTGCACGTCGCGGGACATCACCTGCGCCGCAGTAATCCCGCCGAGACTGCGCTGCACCGCGTGGCGCTGGGTGGCGAGGATGATCCGTTCGAGGTCGTTGCGGGTCACGTCGACGAACTCGCCAATGTCTTCCAGTGCCTGGTCCAGATCGCTCGGGCTGACCCCGACGCGCTCGCTGGCCGGCTGGTCAGCGGTGGCATGATTGGCTTTGCGCGGCGCGTTGATTTTCGGGTAGCGCACGCCGCTCAGGCGGTTGTACAGCACCGCCATCGCCAGCACGATCAGGGCATTGAGCATCACCGGCTCGATCACCTTGACGCCCATCGCCGCCAGCGACGGATCGGCTAGCGCCAGGCTCACCGCCAGCGCCGCACCCGGCGGGTGCAGGCAGCGCAGCAGACACATCAGCAGAATCACCAGCAGCAGCGCCGCGCTCGCCACCATCAGGCCCGGGCCGATCCAGTGATGCAGGCTGATCCCCACCGCCGCCGCGCAGACGTAACTGCCGAGAAACGGCCAGGGCTGCGACAGCGCGCCGGAATGCACGGCAAACAGCAACACCGTCGAGGCCGCCAATGGCGCCATCAGGTGCAGTGTCGCCGCGCTGCCGAACAGGTAGCTACAGACGCTACCCGCAACGGCCAGCGCCAGAAGCGCACCGATCGCGGCGCGGAACCATTCTTGAGGGGGAATATGCAAAGCGGCTGGAATGAAGCGATCGAACCAGTTACTGAGACCACGGCTAGACATGTGACGGACCAGGCACCTGTTTGAAGAAAAGAAGCCCGCCCAACAGCGGACGGACTTTGTATCGCGAGGGGGCAATACGCAAAGGGCTCCTTCCCTGGAGATGGAAAGATTGCCCGGCAGTCTGAGGAAATCTGACCGCCAGCTCAAATTCAAAAAAGTGCTGTTTCAGTGCATTTTTTTTGCAGCGTCACAAAACAGTGCGTTTTCTCACAGCACTTTGACCGCACGACCGATGAACTGCACCGGCCCGCTGGGCTTGCCGCTGGCCGAGCCGGTCGGGCTCTCCAGGGTCAACTCGAATAGCTGGTTGTCCTGCAGCGGCGGCAAGGCATCCAGCGGCACTTCCACGGCCTGCCCCGGCGCGATCAGGCCCAGCGACACCGGCCCGCTCCAGCCATCAGCCTTGGTCCAGAATTCCAGCGCCTTGTCCGCGGGCACTTCGGCCATGCCCAGCGGAATCAACTGCACGGTGCGGTGATTGCTCGCCTGCACGACCCAGCCGGGCGATTTGTCCTGCGGCGCGACCAGCACCACCAGGTAGGTCGGCGTCGCTGCAGGTGGTTCGCGCACCAGCAACACCGCCAGTAACAGACTGGCCGCCAGGCCCGCCACCGACACCCAACGCCAGGGTGTCGGACGCTGCCACCAGCGTTCGGGACGAGCGGCAGACAGCGACGGCGAAAGATCGCCCACGCTGCGCTCGATGCGTTGCCACAGATACGCGGACGGTGTCTGCGCCGGCGCCTGCACCTGCAACCCCTGCAAACGGTGCTCCCAGGCATCGACCGCTTCCCGCAGCGACACATCGTGTTCAAGGCGCCGGGCGACGACCTGACGCTGGTCGAACGGCAGCGTGCCGAGGACATATTCAGCGGCCAGCGCATCACTGTCGTCGGGGCTTGTTTCGCGGCTGTCGTCGAGGTCGCCGGTCGTCATCCCATGCACTCGCGCAAGGCAGCCAGGCTGCGTTTGATCCAGGCCTTCACTGTGCCCAGCGGCGTCCCGAACGTGCGGGCGATCTCGGCGTGGGAAAAGCCATCGACATACGCGTGGACCAGGCAGGCCCGGCGTACAGGTTCCAATTGCTCCAGGCAGGTGGTCATGCGCCCACTGCGCAACGGACCGTCCCCCTCGGCGGCGCTGTCGCCCGGCTCGGCCTCATCGCCCAGCGGCACATCGCGCTCCCGACGCCGCAGGAAATCCAGCGCCAGGTGCCGGGTGATGCTGAACATCCAGCCACGGGCACTGCCACGTGCCGGATCGAAGGTGGCGGCGCGGGTCCAGATGCGGATAAAGGCGTCGTGCACCACGTCTTCGGCCAGGGCGGTGTCCTTGAGCAGGCGCCGGGCAACGCCCAACAGCCGCGCGCCCTCCTCTTCGTACAAGCGCTGCAGCGCCTGGCGGTCGCCGCGTGCGCAGGCCGCCAGGTGGGCTTCATGGTCGAACGAGGACAGGGGTAAGGTCACAGGGCTTGCCGTCGACGAGTGGTTACCGCTAGCAGCGTAGACCACCGTCGAACGGGCAACCGTGGCTTATCGGGCGGTCCAGAAAATATAGTCCGCCTGATAATTCACCTTCTCCTGCTTGCCCTTGTCAGCCGTGGTGCAGGCGCTGCCTGGCGCCACGCCGCCCTTGAGTGCGACGCGCTGGATATAGGTCACGCCGTTCATGGCGCCGGCGCCTTCAGCCGGGTTGGCCTTGACCAGTTGGTACGGCAGGTTGCCCGGGCTGGAAGGTGCCACCGCCAACTGGGTGCCGGTGACTTTCGAGCCGTCCTTCGCCTGCCAGGTGGCGGGCGGGCCGAAGTAGTCGCCAACCGCCTTGCCGCTGCGGTCATTGAGCACGGCCTTGGGACCGACGAAGGTCCATTCGGTCTGCCCGGGCTTGTCGGCCTTGTCGCGGCATTCGTAGGTGATTTCGCCGACGCCGACGGTTTCCAGCGCGACCTTGTGGCCGTCCGGCACCTTGATGCTGTCGGGCAGCGCGCTGGTGGCATGAGCGGCGGAACCAAGCAGGAGGCTGGACGCGGCTAGAGCGGCGGCGGCCAGTGCGAAGCGGGATTGGCGGTTCATAAGGCGTGACTCCAGTCAGGATGATCGGTCAGGCAGCACGAGGCTGCTGTCTGAACTACCTGGCAGGACGCCAATTGGATGCACGCGGATGAAAAAATAATCGCGGAACATGTCCGCGATTATCCGGGTGACGCCTGGACCGTGCTTACAGGCCCAGTTCCTCGGGGGTCAGCATGTCCGACTCGAAGGCGATCCAGCCGTATTCCAGCTCGGCGTGGCCGTTGACGATCTCGCCGTAGTAGGTCAGGCCGTTGTCGAGGGTCACGCAGACATGGGTGGGGTTCTCGGGAGCCGCCAGGGCGCCATTGAAATGCACCTTCTTCAGCGTTTCCGTCACCGCCTCCAGGGAGATTTGCACGCCGGCGTTCTCGACAGCCTCGACGTCATCGCGCTGTTCGGCGCTGATGGTTACGGTGGCGGTGTATTTCTTCATGCTGAAAGTGCTCCGTGAGCGGAATAAACGGCCGCACAGGATAAGCCAGGATGGCCGCAAAAGCCCGTATCCCGACGTGCGGGCCGGTCCCCCGGTATCGCCAGCCATCACGAAACCGAGCACGCCGCTGCCCGCGCTGGTATCGTGCCGGGCTGAATGACTGCATGCCGTAAGGAGATGACCTTGAGTGCCGAAGCCAAATTGACCGGTGACCTGTTCGACGTCGACAAACGCCTGAACCTGAAGCCCGTGGTGGACTTCAACACCTACCTGAACAACGCCTTCGGCGACGGCAAATGCACCTGCGCCCGCTGCAAGGAAAGCGCGAACGACGAAAGCGCCTACGCCTTCGCCCACAGCTTCGAGTTCAACGGTATTCCGCTGCATCGGCGTTTTGCCACGACCACCGCGGCCGACGTGCTGGGTGTGCTGAAAAAAGCCTGGCTGTCGTACCACAAGGAAGAGTTGCCTGGCGGCAGCCTCGATCTCGAGAACCTCAAGACCTTCGTCGAAGCGCGCCTGCAGGTCCGCCTGAAGCCACTGTTGCTGGCCAGCGGGCTGGTGAAGGAACAGGAAGATGGCAGCCTGCTGTTGCTGGCTGACGGGGACTTCATCTGAATCCTTGAAAAACGCCATCGCTGGCAGGCGCAACGCCGCCAGCGATGAGGTTTCAGCAGATCAGGCTACAACCCGATAACACGGCACATACGCCGCGCCGCCCGGCAGCTTCATCCGATGCTGCTCGACAAACGCCTGCAATAGCCGATCCAGCGGCTGCATGATCGCCGCATCGCCGTGAATCTCGTACGGCCCATGCTCTTCGATCAGGCGGATGCCCTTGTCCTTGACGTTGCCGGCGACGATGCCGGAGAACGCCCGACGCAGGTTGGCCGCCAGCTCATGCGGCGGCAAGTCGAGGCGCAGTTGCAGGCTGGCCATGTTGGCGTGGGTCGGATCGAACGGACGCTGGAAGCCCTCCTCGATTTTCAACAGCCAGTTGAAGTGGAACGCGTCGTTGCGCTCGCGGCGGAACAGCTTGACCGCCTTGAGGCTCTCGGTCATCTGCCGGGCGACCTGCGCCGGGTCGTCGATGATGATCTGGTACAGCCCCTGCGCCGCTTCGCCGAGGGTGGCGCCGACGAAGTCGTTCAACTGTTGCAGGTACGGCTCGGCGCTGCGCGGCCCGGTGAGGATGACCGGGAACGGCAGTTCGCGGTTGTCCGGGTGCATCAGGATGCCCAGCAGATAGAGGAATTCCTCGGCGGTGCCGGCACCGCCAGGGAAGATGATGATGCCGTGGCCGACCCGGACGAAGGCTTCCAGGCGTTTCTCGATGTCCGGCAGGATCACCAGCTCATTGACGATCGGGTTCGGCGCCTCGGCGGCGATGATCCCAGGCTCGGTCAGGCCCAGGTAGCGGCCGCTGCTCATGCGCTGCTTGGCATGGGCGATGGTGGCGCCTTTCATCGGCCCCTTCATCACGCCAGGGCCGCAGCCGGTGCAGATGTCCAGTTTGCGCAGGCCCAGCTCGTGGCCGACCTTCTTGGTGTACTGGTATTCCTCGCTGCTGATCGAGTGACCACCCCAGCACACCACCAGCTTGGGCTCGACGCCCGAACGCAGGGTGCGCGCGTTGCGCAGCAACTGGAACACGTAGTCGGTGATGCCCTGGGAGTTTTCCAGGTCGATCTTCAGGCGGTCCAGCTCGCTCTCGGTGTAGACGATGTCGCGCAGGGCGCAGAAGAGCATCTCGCGGGTGCTGGCAATCATTTCGCCATCGACGAAAGCATCCGCCGGGGCGTTGAGCAGTTCCAGGCGGACGCCGCGGTCCTGCTGATGAATACGGACCTCAAAGTCCTTGTAGGCATCGAGGATGGTCTTGGCATTGTCGACATGGGCGCCGGTATTGAGGATGGCCAGGGCGCACTGGCGGAAAAGGGTGTAGATACTGCCCGAGCCGGCCTGGCTCAATTGTTGGACTTCACGTTGGGAAAGCGTCTCCAGACTCCCTTTCGGGGCGACCGAAGCATTGATTACCTGTCTTTGGGCCATGCTGAATTCCATGCTGTTCGGTGCCTGCGAACGACTGTGGCACCGCTGTTGTGAACGCCGCACGCGCGGGTCTCGCACCTGTTTGTAACAGGTGGCCGGGCTTGTAGCAAACGGCCCGGCTTCACTGAGTATGGACGCATCCGACGACAGGGCACGGCTTCTTCACACTGCCATCAGGCCGCCTGCTTCAAGGCTTGCGCCTTGCTTCGCACGGCAATGGCGGCAAAACACGCCAGGCAACCGAAGCCCGCAGCCGCCAGCGCCAGGCACATCGGTGCCGGGGTGCCGTCAGCCAGGGCACTGACCACGGCACTGAACGCCGCGCCGAGGGCGAACTGGCAAGCCACCGCCAGCCCCGCCGCCGCGCCGGCCTGACGCGGGTACAGCGCCAGCAGGCTGGCGACGCAATTGGCGCCCATCAGACCGGTGATGCTCACGTAGACGATCACCCCCGCCACGATCGCCGTCAGCCCGCCCCAGTCGCTGAGGCCGATCGCCAGCAACCAGAGCGCCGCGACACCGCCCAGCGCCGCCCCTACCGACAGCATCCGCAACGGCCCGACGCGGCTGACCATCCGCGCGTTGATCAGGGTGACGACGATGATCCCCACCACGTTCAGGCCAAACAGCCAGGCGTAGCCGCTGGGCGACACGCCGAAATACTCCATGTACACGAAGGGCGACGCGGTGATGAACGCGAACATCCCGCCAAACGCCAGGCCCATGCAGAGGATGTAGGCCAGCGCCACCGGCTGCCGGGCGATCTGCCAGTAAGCGCTGAAGGCCTTGGCCAGTGAATCGCCGCGCATGTCCGGGGCATGGGTTTCGCCGATCTTCCAGACCGAGGTGGCCAGGCACAGCGCGGCGAACACCAGCAGGCCGAAAAACACCGTGCGCCAGCCGTTGAGTTCCATCAGCAGGCTGCCCAGCAACGGCGCCACCAGCGTGGCAAGCATGGTCACCAGGTGCATCAGCGACAACACCCGCGCCGCCTCGCTGAGGGCGAACAGGTCACGCACGATGGCCCGCGCCAGCACCGAGGCCGCCGCGCCGCCGAGGGCCTGGAAAAAGCGCCAGACCACCAGTTGCTCCACGGAGCTGGCGAACATGCAGCCCACCGTCGCCACCAAGTACAACACCATGCCGCCCAGCAGCAGCGGCCGCCGGCCGTAGCGGTCCGACAGCGGTCCGTAAACCAGCATGCCCAGGCACAGGCCGGCGAGGAACAGGCTGATGGTCAGTTGCACGCTGGCGGCATCGGCGCCCAGGTCGCTGGCGATCATCGGCAGGCTGGGCAGGTAGGTGTCGATGGACAGCGGCGCGAACGCCACCAGCGCGGCGAGCAGGACGATCAGCCGGGCCGGATTGGCAGTGTGGGTCATCGGGACTCCGAAATCAGGGAAGGAAGCGGCATAACGTTAATATCTTAATTTTATTCGCAAGCGCAGCAAAAGGACTTTATCGGTATAAAGATAATATGTTAACTATAAGCCAAGCCCGCGACCCAGGGCCCGGCCTTACAACGCCATAACGAACGCACCAAAACAAAAACAAAAGGTATGAAGTCCATGTCCCTCCCCCGTCGCCTCACCGCGGCCAGCGCTGGCCTGTGCGCCACGCTCGTCCCGTACCTCGCCCACGCCGATTTCATCAAGGACAGCAAAGGCAGCCTGGAAGCACGCAATTTCTATTTCAGCCGCGATTTCCGCCAGAGCAACGCGCCGCAAAGCCAGGCCCGGGAATGGGCCCAGGGCTTCATTCTGCGTATGGAGTCAGGCTTTACCGAAGGCACTGTCGGATTTGGCCTCGACGCCCTCGGCGAGCTGGGCGTGAAGCTCGACTCCAGCCGTGACCGCCGTGGCACCGGCCTGCTGCCCTACGGCGCCAGCCAGGAGCCGGTGGACGACTTCAGCGAACTGGGCCTGACCGCCAAAGCGCGCATCAGCAAGACCACCCTCAAGCTCGGCACCCTGCAACCGATGCTGCCGGTCGCGGCGATCAACGACGTGCGCCTGCTGCCCTCGACCTACACCGGCGGCTTGGTCACCTCCCAGGACATCGACGGCCTGACCTTCAACATCGGCCGCCTGGAAAAGCAGAACCTGCGGGATTCCTCCAGCAACGACGAGATGAGCTACGCCGGCGTCGAGAGCAGTCACCTGGACCTGGCCGGCGGCACCTACGCCCTGACCCCGCGCCTGGCGGTGAGCTACTACTACGCGCAGATGCAGGACATCTACCGCCAGCACTACGCCGGCCTGGTCCACGACCTGCCGCTAGCCGACGGCGTCAACCTGCGCAGCGACCTGCGCTACTTCGACACCCGCGAAACCGGCCATGACGCTCTGCGCTCGGCGGCCCGGGTCGACGGCGGCAAGATCGACAACCGCTTCTTCAACGGCATGCTGACCCTCGGCGTGGGCGCACACAAATTCGGCCTGGGTTACCAGAACCTCTCCGGCGACGGCGATTTCGCCTACCCGGGCCTGGACCCGTATTCGGTCAACCTGGTCACGGTGAACGTCTTCACCAAGGCCGAGACCGACGCCTGGCAAGCGCGCTACGACTACAACTTCGCCGCCTTCGGCCTGCCCGGCCTGAGCTTCATGACCCGCTACGTCAACGGCAAGAACATCGAGACGGCGACGGTCAGCGGCGGCAAGGAATGGGAACGCGACACCGATATCGCCTACGTGGTACAGGACGGTCCGCTGAAGAATTTCAGCGTGCGCCTGCGCAATGCGACCTTCCGTTCCAGCGGCGGATTGACCAGCGATATCGATGAAAACCGGCTGATCCTCGGGTACACCGTGGCGCTGTGGTGAGGGAAGAAAAAGCGTAAATACGGGTTTTATCTTCAAGATGTACAGCAGGCCGGGGCACAATGTGCCACCACGAAACCAGCCCCGGACTGCTTATGACCACCGCCCAGGTCCCTCCTGCGCAGCACACCGCCTTCGATATCCGTCCCCTGCTCTTCGCCCACATGGCCTGCACTATCGCCATGATGGCTTTCGTCTCGCTGATCGGCCCGATCGCTCGCGTGCTCGACCTCGCCCCCTGGCAGGCAGGCGCGGCGATGACGGTGTCCGGGGTGATCTGGATGCTCCTCGCCCGCCCTTGGGGCCGCGCCAGCGACCGCTATGGCCGCCGCCGGATCCTGCTGCTGGGTGCCGGCGGTTTCACCCTCTCCTACTGGGCGCTATGCCTGTTCATCGACGGCGCCCTGCGCTGGCTGCCGCCCGCCTCGATCGCGTTCGCCGGCATGGTCATCGGCCGTGGCGCCATCGGTGCGTTCTACGCCGCCCTGCCGGTAGGCAGCAACGCGCTGATCGCCGATAACGTCGCGCCGCAGAACCGCGCCAAAGCCATGGCGTCCCTCGGCGCCGCCAACGCCGTCGGCCTGGTGCTCGGCCCGGCCCTCGCCGCCTTGCTCGCCCGCCACAGCCTGAGCCTGCCGATGTACGCCATGGCGATCCTGCCGCTGCTGGCCCTTTTGGTTTTGCGGTTCAAGCTCAAGCGCCAGGAACTGCACCTGGCCCAGGCCCCGCGCAGCGTGCGGATGACCGACCCGCGCCTGCGCCGGCCGCTGGTGGTGGCCTTCGTCGCCATGCTCTGCGTGTCCCTGGCGCAGATCACCGTCGGTTTCTTCGCCCTCGATTGCCTGGGCCTGGAACCGGGCGACGCCGCACAGGCCGCCGGTATTGCCTTGACCATGGTCGGCGCAGCGCTGATCTGCTCGCAATTGCTGGTGCGCAAGCTGCAATGGCCGCCGCTGCGGATGATTCGCGTCGGCGCCAGCATCTCGGCCCTGGGCTTTATCGCCAGCGCCTTCGCCACAAGCAGCCTGGTGCTGGCGCTCGGTTTCTTCGTCAGCGCGGCGGGCATGGGTTGGGTGTTCCCGGCCTTCGCGGCGCTGGCAGCGAACGCCGTGGACGCCTCTGAACAAGGCGCCACCGCCGGCTCCGTCGGCGCCGTACAGGGCTTCGGCGTGGTGATCGGTCCGCTGGCCGGAACCTTGATCTACAGCCTCGATCCGCGCCTGCCGTACCTGGTCGCCGCCGTGCTGTTGCTGCTGGTGGGGCTGTGGTCGACCTCACGTGCCCCGGCACACGTCTGAAACCCGCACGATCCGCCGTTCGCCGCTCGGGCACAGGCTGCCCGAGTGTGCTTTAATGCGTCGCCCATTATTTTTGACACCAAGGCGGCTATGGACACGGGGACACGACTCAGACTGGTGCGTGAACGCAACAAGCTCTCCCAACGCGAACTGGCCCGGCGCAGCGGCCTGACCAACTCGACCATTTCACAGATCGAACAGAATCGCGTCAGCCCCTCTGTCAGTTCCCTGAAGAAGCTGCTCGAAGGCATCCCCATGTCCCTGGCGGAGTTCTTCAGCTTCGACGAGCCGCCGCGGCAAGAACGCTTCGTCTTCCGCGCCACCGAACAGCCCGACCTGGGCAGTTCCGGCCTGCGCCTGCTGCTGGTTGGCGCCAGCGTCGAAGGCCGGCAGATGCGCATGTTGCGCGAGCTGTACGCCCCAGGCGCCGACTCCGGTGAAGAGCTGATCGTCCACGCCGAAGGCGAGGAATGCGGCCTGGTCACCCGGGGCACCATTGAACTGCGGGTCGACGGTCAGGTGAGCATCCTCAACACCGGCGACGGTTATTACTTCCCGACCACCTTGCCCCACAGTTTCAAGAACATCGGCCAGGATGAGGCCGAGATCATCAGCGCCAACACCCCGGCGAACTTCTGATCCACGGCGGCGGTAGCGCGGGACCTCTCGCGCTACCGCCGTTGGTTCACATCCAGCCCAGCCAATGCCACCAGGTGGCGGCAAACACCAGCATCAGCAGATAACCGGCCAGGGTCACTACCAACCCGACCCGGGCGAACTGCCGTGCGTTGAAGGTTTCGGTGCCAAGACACACCATGTTCTGCGGCGCATTGATCGGCAGGATAAAGCCGTAGCTGACCACGAAGCCCAGGGCCATGGTCATGCCCAGCCGACTGAAATCACCCGGCAAGGTCTGCAGCACTGCGATCAGGATCGGCAACAGCGCCGAGGTCAACGCCGTGGCGCTGGCGAAGCCCAGGTGGATCACGATCAGGAACGCCCCGAGAATCGCAAACACGCCCAGCGTACCCAGTTGATCCAGCCCGGTATGGGCGACCACCTGCGCGCCCAGCCATTGGCCGGCATGGGTGCTGAGCAAGGTGGTGCCGAGGCTGATGCCCACGCCGAAAACGATCACCGTGCCCCACGGAATCCGTGCCTGCACGTCCTTCCAGGTCATCACGCCGAAGCGCGGCAAAAGCAACAGCACCAAGCCGGCATAGGTGGTGGACGTGGTGTCGAACGCGTGCAGTTTGCCCTCGGTGGCCCACGCCAGCAGCAGGGCCAGCGAAACGCCGAGCAGACGCTTCTGCGCCCCGCTCATCGGCCCCAACGCCGCCAGTTGCTCGGCGACCGCAGCCTTACCGCCAGGGATGCTGTCGGTCTCCGGAGGCAGCATTTTCAGCACCAGCACAATCAGCAACAGCGACATCAGCACCGCCCACGGTGCGCCGGCGATCAGCCAGTCGATCCACGACACCCGGGCGCCGAGCATCTTGTCCATGAAGCCGACGGTCAGCAGGTTCTGCGCCGCAGCGGTCTGGATACCGATGTTCCAGATGCTGGTGCCCTGGGCGACGATGATCATGATCCCGGCGGCGATGTTGGAGCGCTTGTCCACGCCGAACGCGGCGATCACCCCCATCATGATCGGCACCACACAGGCGCTGCGCGCGGTGGCGCTGGGCACGACCAGGCTGAGCAGAATGGTCACCACCACCGCGCCCAGCAGGATGCGCCGGGTGCTGACGCCGATGCGGTCAAGGGTCACCAGAGCGATGCGCCGGTCCAGCCCGGTGTGAGTCATTGCCGCGGCGAGAAACAGCGCGCCCACCACCAGTGCCAGCGCCGGGTTGGAGAAGCCGGTCAGGGCCATGCTCACCGCCGCCGACGAGCCGTAGGTGACGGTGGGGTCAGCCAAGGTCGGCGCGGTGCCGAGGAGAAACGCCAACAGCGAGGTGATCATGATCGCACTGGCTTCGTAGGACACCGCCTCGGTGATCCAGATCACCACGGCAAACGCCAGGATCGCCAACACCCGCTGCCCCGCTACCGGCAAGTCGGCCGGCAACGGCAAGAACAGCACGGCCACCAGCGCGACGATGCCGACCAGCAAGCCGACGGGCAGCCCCAGCCTGGCGCCGGTGGTTGAAGGAGAAGTGCTTGTCTGACTCATGAACGCCTCGCTGACTGCGGAACACCCGGCAAGCGCTCTATCCCGGCACTTGCCCCTTATTGCGATGATCCTCCCCGCTTGCTCGGGAAAAACTGACCCGGATCAAACCCGCCCGACATTGCCGCGAGCGTCTGCCCCGGGTTTTGTAGGGCAATCCAACAGAGCACTACATAAACGCCACGCACGTAGGAAAAGTATTTTGTAGTGCTAAGAAAAAATCACTACAAAACCTGTTGACGCCATTCGTCGCCCTCTGCATGATGAGCCCATCTCCCCGATCGGGAGTGCTGGCAAGGGTGTTCCAGACGGTCTGAGCAGTTTTCAGGTCGTCCGTGGAGAGGGACTGTCCAAAAGGCAGAGTGAAGAAAGCCCCTGTTGCAATGCTGCGGTAGCAGCCTTGGTAGTGCGCTACATGAGTAGCGCCAGATAGACAAAAACCACTGACGGGTTAATGGGGGCTTTAATGATGAACTTGAACGAAAAACCGACCATCGAAGAATTGGCCAAACTGTTCGCAGCGCGTAAAGACAGCCTCGACAGCCACATTCTCTGGGTTTGCGATGCCGGCGAGGTGCATATCGACAGCCTGTCGCCTTACACCGCCGAAGACGAATTCGAAGAGCGCAAGCCGAACATGCGCGCCCGGCTGAAGATGTACCGCCGCGGCCAGGGCTACGTCGGCAAGAAGGCCGCCGCCGACACCCAGTACGTCGGTCGCGTGTTGCAGACCCTGGAACAAGAGTGGCCAACGCTGCGTGAAACCCAGGGCGTGCAGATTATCGACCGCCTCTGCTGATTCACCCGCGTCAATTGAGCCCGGCCCGCAATGGCCGGGCTTTTTCATGCCCGGCATCAAAGTTCATCGCGCGATTCTGGCTAAAATGCGGCTTTTCCCCGGAGTACCCGCATGACCAGCCCCGCTTTCGGCACCGCGGACGCGTCCTACCAGGCAGCCGGCGGCTTCGACGGCCTGCGCCGCCTGGTGGATGACTTCTACGACATCATGGACCAGGACCCGACGGCGCAGACCGTCAGGCACATGCATGCCGATGACCTGAGCCTGTCCCGCGACAAGCTGACGTGTTTTCTCAGTGGCTGGCTCGGTGGTCCGCGCCTGTTCGCCGAGCGCTACGGGCCGATCGGCCTTCCGTCCTTTCATGCTCAGTGGCCGATGGACGAGGGTCACGCCCGGATCTGGCTGGATTGCATGGCCCAGGCCATCGCTCGCCAGGATTATTCAGCGGAGTTCGCCGAGTATCTGCTGACTCAACTGCGGGTTCCGGCTGGGCGCATCGTTCAGGCCAGTCGTGCGCGGCACGGGCATTGAAGGGATGCCTTCCTTGTTTTGGTCTTTTGGTCCTAGCTTTGGCTTTGCGAACTGATCCGTTCGATGTGGCGAGGCTGCCGGCCCCTTCCGCCTCTACGGCGGCCTACTTTTCTGCTTGGGAAAAGTAGGCAAAACCGCTCGCTCCCACATCCGGCCCTACGCTGCGCTCCGGGTCCCCTCCCTCCGGCGCCTTTCGGGGCCACGCGGCCTACGACTTGCAAGCAAGTCTACATCTCGCGTCTTCGGCTTACGCCGAAGGGTGCTGCGCACCTGCCCCTACAGGCACCTCCGCTCGGCCTCCTGAAGTCGCGAAGTTACGGGCGGCGTATGTGATGACGGATCTTCGAAATCAGAGTCTGGTGAAACCACCGATTGGCTCTTTTTTTCTTGATCTTGCTTCTGCTCTTCATGCACGCAAGTTCAGACGACACAAATTGCGACGTCAGGAGGCCGAGTGGAGGTGTCTGAAGGGGCAGGTGCGCAGCACCCTTCGGCGTAGCCGAAGACGCGAGGTGAAGACTTGCGAAGCAAGTCGTAGGCCGCGTGGCCCCCGAAAGACACCGGAGGGAGGGAACCCGAAGCGCAGCGTAGGGCCGGATGCAGGAGCCAGCGGTTTTCGTCTATTTTGCCAAGACAAAATGGACTCGCCGTAAAGGCGAAAGGGGCCGGCAGCCTCGCCACACGGAATGGATCAGCCCAGAGCACCCAAACCCAAAGCCAAAGCCCCCCGTGAAGAACCAAAAAAAAGCCGGCAACCCTGCCGGCTTTTTCAATAGTTTCATTCACGCCTGGCGAAGCAACGCCATCGGCTCTTCAGGTTGCAGCCCGGCGACCATCGCCCGGGCCCGATCGACACCCCAGACCAGCGAGCGGCTCATGCTCTCACCGGGGCGGGACGGGTAATACTCTTCCAGCAAGGCCTTGCCCTGCCGGGCATAAACACCGAGAAAAAGTTGTGTTGCCCCGGTACGCGAAAGCCTTACCTGGACATCGATACTGGTGCCATCGCTGAACACCTCGTCATGACTGCGGCTGTGCAACCGGGCATCCGCCCATTCCCAATACTTCTCTTCCCTGATGCGCATTACAGTCCTCCACTGGATTTACCGCGCTAGTAAGGCACAGATCACCCTCCCTCTCCAGCGCCGCCGGGCGGCGCAATGAGCAAGATCAAGCAAAGCGGCATGAATTGGCAGATTTCGCGTACCAGTCCGCGCTTTCGGGCAGTGCCTTACCAAAATCAAAAAGACGTGGCGCACAAGCCGAACATGCCCCGAAGGGCACGGGTTTCAGCGTTTTGGCAATGCGGCGGGCAGGAACCTGCGGCTTTCGATGCGCGAGGGCGTCCTGGATTTCCAGGTGACCTGGGCATCGTCCAGGGTCATGTTGGCGAAACCAAGGCGGAACGCCGCCTGGCCGCAACGCACCACGCTATTGACGGGAAATTCGTCACCGAGGTCTTCGAGAAATTGATCCTTCATTTACCGGCTCCCCTCTGAATTCGGTCGATACCGATCCCCCAGCGAGAGACCTGAAAATATCGACCTGGATGTTTCAGAGACTAGCCGGACATTTGCGGACTGCTCAGTCACAAAGCAAAAAGACCGACAAATGGCGCAGTGCAATCATTCCGCCCGCGCCCTTTGCCGAATCTCAGGCTCGCGCTGGCAGGAACCGCGCTTTCAGGCGCGGCCCGAACACATTGATCAACAGCCCGACCATCACCAGCAAACCACCCCAACACTGGATCGCACTCAAGCGCTCATCCAGCAGCACGGCCGACGAACTCAGCCCCACCACCGGAACCAGAAGCGAAAACGGTGCCACTTTGCCGGCCGGGTAACGCGACAGCAGCCGGCTCCACAAGCCGTAGCCAAGCATGGTGGCGATCAGCGCCAGGTAGACCAGCGACAGGATCGAGCTCATGCCGATATTGCGCAGCGACGTCTCGATCAGCGCCGGGCCTTCGAGGTACCACGACATGGCGAAGAACGGCAGCGGCGGCACCAGCGCGCCCCAGATCACCAGCGCCATCAAATCGATATTGCCGAAGCGCCGCGTAATGATATTGCCCATCGCCCAGCAGGCGCCGCCGCCGAGGGTGAGGACCAGCGCCAGCAACGGCACATGGCCGCCATTCTCGCTGCCGATCAGCGCAAGCCCGCCCGCCGCCACCAGCAACCCCAGCACGCTGGCCGCCCGCAGCCGCTCGCCGAGAAAGACCGCGGCGAAAATCATCGTGAAAAACGCCTGCGATTGCAGCACCAGCGACGCCAGCCCCGGCGGCATGCCGTTGCCCATGGCTTCGAACAGAAAGGCGAATTGACCAAACGAAATGGTCAGCCCGTAAGCCAGCAGCCAGCGCAATGGCAACTGCGGCCGGCGAATGAAAAACACCGCCGGGATCGCCACCAGCGCAAAGCGCAGGCCGCCCAGCAGCATCGGCGGCAAGCCGTCCAGCCCGACCTTGATCACCACGAAATTCAAGCCCCAGGCGACGATCACCACCAACGCCAACAGCAGATCCTTGAGCGGCATGTTCCCCCCGGCCTATTTGTAATATTCGGAAACATCATAACGTTATTACAAAAGCCGCTCTACGCCGGGAAGCGAGGCTGACGGCCGGGGTTATGGACGGGTCGCGATCACGCCGACTGTGATCGGTGCACCAGGAAGCGGCAATCTCAGGCGTGGACGCTCCACTGGGTGACATCCGCACCCATCGGAGAATCGTCGATCGCCTGAATCAGCCCGCACAGGATGGCCTCATCGGGGGTGACGATGCGCGGGTGCGACATCAGGTAGCGCGGAATATCCAGCACCTGCTCCGCGCCCTCGGTGCGTTCGGCGACGATCTGCGCATAGAGCAGCAGGTCGTAATCCAGGCTCATCGCGTATTCCGCCATGCGCGCGTGGTCCACCGAGCCGTGCAGGTTCCAGTGGAAGGGATGAAACAGGAATTTGCTCAAGGCGCAGGCGGTGCGGTGCTCGCCGGCCAGGAACAGGATATTGCCCATGGACTCGACGGTGCCGAGGTTGTGGGTGTCCACCCGGATCGGCAGCGAGCGCAGGAAGTTGTACAGGCTGAAACCGTAGCTGCACTCCCCGCCCATCGTGGCGATGTTCAACTGCAGGCGTTCGGCGCCTTGTTGCAACGCGCGCGAGCAGGTCGTGATCAGGTTGCCGCAGGTGGAGGAATTGATCGGTCCGGTGAAGTGAATGATATGACTGGTCATGCTCACCTCGTATCAGGTCGGTTGCCGAGGGCCTGACGGCGCCTCGGCGTCTTCCGTGGGTCAGGCGTCGTCGGCCTTCACGTCCTTGCCGGGGGCCTTGTGCTCGGCCAACTCGCCCAGGTGCTGATAGCGCTTGCGCAGTTCGTGCAACTGCTTTTCGTCCAGATCATCGAGCCCGAGCAAGGCATTGTGCGCGCGCTTGGTCGTGCGCAGCAGTTCGTCGATCTTGATGTGCAACTCATCGGTGTCGCGGTTTTGCGTGTTCTGAATCAGGAACACCATCAGGAAGGTGACGATGGTGGTCGAGGTATTGATCACCAATTGCCACGTATCACTGAAATGAAACAACGGCCCACTGAGCCCCCAGACCACCACCAGCCCGAAGGCGATACCAAACGTCATCGGCCGGCCCGTCCAGTTGGCCAGCTTCTGCGCGAAACGCGAGAACTTCATGTGGATGCTCCTCACAACACCGTTCGACATTCGGTGGAGAGGCTGGCGAGGGCAAAGTTCAGTCAATCTCACCTGCCGGCGCCACTCGTCCATCGCCCTGAACGCATCGCCAAAACTTCCGGTCGCACGCCATAAGATCCCTCGCAAAGGACACCCCGGTGAGCGAGATCCATATTGGTATTTCCGGCTGGCGCTACGCCCCTTGGCGCAAGCAGTTCTATCCCGAGGGCCTGGTCCAGGCCAAGGAGCTGGCGTTCGCCTCGCGGGCGGTCAGCAGTATCGAGATCAATGGCTCGTTCTACGCCTTGCAAACCCCGCAGCGCTACGCCGAATGGCGCGACGACACGCCGGACGGCTTCGTGTTCGCGGTCAAGGCACCGCGCTACATCACCCATGTGCGGCGGCTGAAAGAGATCGCCGAACCGCTGGCCAATTTCTTCGCCTCCGGCCCGCTGCAACTCGGCGAAAAGCTCGGGCCGATCCTCTGGCAGTTTCCGCCGAGTATGAAATTCGACCCGCAGCGCTTCGCCGATTTCCTTGATCGCCTGCCTCATGACCGCCATGCCGCCACGCACTGCGCCCGGCAGTGCAGCGCGCGCATGAACAAGGACGGCGCCTTCGACAGCCACGGCAACGGCCCGCTGCGCCATGCCGTGGAGATCCGCAACGAGAGCTTTCGCAACGCCGAGTTCATCGACCTGCTGCGCAAGCACGGCGTTGCCTTGGTGGTGGCCGACACCTGGTTACCAACAACATAGTTTGACACAGCCCCTCAAGTAAACCGGGGCCTGTAGGATGATCCGGGGTCCATACAACAGCAACATAGACTGACACAGACGCGTCACATTTCAAATACGATGCTCGATTGGTAACAACATAGATTGACACAACAGCGACGGCGTTCATTGAATCGCCCCTAGTTTCGTAGACACCTCCAAGCCTCATAATGAGGCCCAAATAGGAGGAGCCATGAGTCGTCAGCGTTACCCCGAAGAATTCAAGATCGAAGCGGTCAAGCAAGTGACCGAGAAAG
>NZ_FYDX01000027.1 GCF_900187455.1 Pseudomonas sp. Irchel 3E13
AGCTAACTAAAAGCTCTGACCTGACACAGGACTGAGAAGATAAAGATGGTGGGCAGGCCGGGAAGCTAGTAGCCAGGAGGGCTCTATTGCAGATCATAAACGTGACTAAAACTTAATAGGGCAGATAGACGTATTGAGCCAAAATGCGGACCTCGCTCGAATCGTTGGAAAAGCCCCGTCGCCAGGACAGGGCTGGAACAAACCGGGTGTCAGGGAAAGGCGCTACTGGCCTGCGTCGCGGCGCTGCCGGCGTTTTCGCGGGGCAGGTGCGCGGCGGGCTCAGGCAACGGCCTCACCCTTGTCTATCTGGTAGTCGGAACCCGTAAGGTTACCCGAACTGGAGGGCGGCGGGCAGGGGCATCCCCGTTGAGCGTATCCCGGCGGTCGTGACGACCTTTCGTCAGGTCGAATCTTTGCGACGAAGATGACTGGCACTTTGCCACAACTCAAGGCATGCTAGCCGCCCTTCGGGCGTCAGGCTTATAGTGCAGCCCTGGATCGCCGCCCGTGTGGCTGGCATTGCTCTCGCGCTGCTGGACCACGGCCAGCCATACCGCAGGATCACCGTTTGACCAATCTCACTCAGCCGTCCTCCTTACGCAAAGCCTCCACTGCGTCGGGTCAGTCCCTGCGCGGGTCGCTGAAGGGCGCACTGGCGATCCTGGTGCTGCTTTTGCTGGCCCTGTTGTTCTGGCAGATGCTCGATCAATACCGGCACATCCTCGCCGATCGCCGCCAACACAGTGTCGATGCCGCCGCCGAACTCGCCGATCGCCTGAACCTGAGCCTGGCCCTCGACGCCCAGTCCGCGCTGAACCTGCTGCAGGCCAATGCCGCGGTTCCGGACGAAGATGCCGTCCCCGCCCTGTTCACTCGCCTGCATCAACAAATGCCGGCCCTGCACAGTCTCGCCTGGCTGAATGGCGATGGGCAGATCCTGCGTGACAGCATGGACAACTCCCCCGACCAACCGGCGATGGCCGAGTTGCTCCGGCAGAACCGCGACAGCACCTACCGTTTCAGCAACGCTGACGACAATGCCTTTATTTACCTGCTGCTGCGCCAGCCCGGCGAAACCAGCAACGGCTACTGGCTGCTGCGCATGCAGCCGACCTGGTACCAGCAACTGGCCAGCCGCCTGGAGCACGCGGTCAAACCGCAGTGGCAACTGGAAAACAGCCGGACCGGGGAAATCATCAGCACTCACCTGCAACCGCGCCCGGACACCACGCCGAATAGCGAACAGGCGCCGCTGCAAAGCGTGATGCTGGCCTTCCTCGACAACAGCGACTGGCAACTGCGCGGCCTCTATGACGCCGAACGCAGCCGCCGCGACCTGCTTCCGGCGCTGGTCGGCAAAGCCATGCTGGTCGTGCTCTGTGCCCTGCTACCGCTGCTGGCGCTGATCAACATGCGCCGCCGCAATCGCGTCTTGCAGGAAGGTCGTCGGCGCTATCAGGACATTTTCGAAAGCACCGGCGTCGCCCTCTGCGTGCTCGACCTCTCGGGCCTTGCCGCGATCCTCGAACGCCTGCGCCTGCGCAGCCGCAACGAACTGGAGCAACGCCTGGAACTGGACCCGGCGCTGCGCGAAATCCTCCTGCACGAACTGAAAGTCACCGAAGTGAACCAGGTCGCCCTGCAACTGCTGGGGGTGGATTGCTGCGAGGGGGCCTGGCGGCAACTGGTCGCCGGCAGCGCGCTGGAAAACGATGGCATCGGTCTGCAACTGCTGGGCGCTGTGCTGGACAACCAGGCGCAACTGGAACTGGAAGTGCGCCTGCCGACCGAGCAAGGGCTGGAGCAGCACCTGTGGCTGATGGTGCGGTTCCCGGAGGCGCGTCGCGACTATCACGCGGTGATCCTCAGCATTAGCGATATCACCAGCCGCAAGCGCGTCGAACTGTCGTTGCTGGAGCGCGAGAGCTTCTGGTCCGACGTGGTCCGTACCGTTCCGGATCAGCTCTACGTCCAGGACGTGCAGAGCCTGCGGATGATTTTCAGCAACCGCCACCTCGGCCAGACCCTGGGCTACGCGCGCAACGAACTGGCGCAGATGGGCGAGTTCTTCTGGGAAGTCCTGCTGCACCCGGAAGACGCCGCGCTCTACCGCGACCTGCGCCAGCAGCAGCGCCAGAGCGGCTACGTCGAGCAACTGCACTGCCAGTTGCGCTTCCGCCATCACGATCAGCGCTGGCGCCGCTACGACATCCGCGAACAGGCGCTGACCCGCGACGTGGCCGGCCACGTCACGCGGATCATCGGCGTGGCCAAGGACGTCACCGACCAGCTCGAAGCCAGCGAATCGCTGCGCGACAGCGAACAACGCTACCGCATGCTCGCCGAAAGCATCAGCGACGTGATCTTCTCCACCGACGACCAGTTGCGCCTCAACTATGTCAGCCCGTCCGTGCGGGCAGTGCTGGGCTATGACGTCGAGTGGATCTTCAACAACGGCTGGCAATCGACCATCGCCAACCCGGCGCAACTGACCGGGCTGTCCGCCCTGGTCGAGCGGGTCAACCGCGCCCTCGGCGATGCCGCGCAACTGGAAGCCCTGCGCACCCAGGTGCCGACCCAGTTGTTCCTGTTCGACTGCCTGCGCGCCGACGGCCGCAAGATCCCCATCGAACTGCGCCTGGTGCTGGTCTGGGACGAGCACGACCAGTTCGGCGGCATCCTCGGCGTTGGTCGCGATATCAGCCAGCAACGCCGCGCGGAAAAAGACCTGCGCATGGCGGCAACGGTTTTCGAGCACTCGACCTCGGCGATCCTCATCACCGACCCGGCCGGCTACATCGTCCAGGCCAACGAGGCGTTCAGCCGGGTCAGCGGCTATGCCGTGAGCGATGTGCTCGACCAGTTGCCCGGCATGCTTACCGTCGATGAACAACAGGAAGCGCACCTGCGCTATGTGCTCAAGCAACTGCACCAGCGCGGTACCTGGGAAGGCGAAGTCTGGCTCAAGCGGCGCAATGGCGAGCATTACCCGGCGTGGGTCGGCATCACTGCGGTGCTCGACGACGAGGGCGACCTGGCCAGCTACGTGTGCTTCTTCACCGATATCAGCGAGCGCAAGGCCAGCGAACAACGCATTCACCGCCTGGCCTACTACGACGCCCTGACCCACCTGCCCAACCGCACGCTGTTCCAGGACCGCCTGCACACGGCGCTGCAACAGGCCGAGCGGCACAAGTCGTGGGTGGTGCTGATGTTCCTCGACCTCGATCGCTTCAAGCCGATCAACGACTCCCTCGGCCACGCCGCCGGCGACCGCATGCTCAAGGACATGGCCGAGCGCCTGCTGGACTGCGTCGACGACGACGACACCGTGGCGCGCATGGGCGGCGACGAATTCACCCTGCTGCTGCAACCACGGGCGACCCGGGAAATGGCGCTGAACCGCGCCATCAATGTGGCTGAGCAGATTCTTGGCAGTCTGGTACGACCGTTCGTCCTGGAAAACCGCGAGTTCTTCGTCACCGCCAGTATCGGCATCGCTCTCAGCCCGCAGGACGGCAGCGAACTGAGCCAGTTGATGAAAAACGCCGACACGGCCATGTACCACGCCAAGGAACGCGGCAAGAACAACTTCCAGTTCTACCAGGCGGACATGAACGCCAGCGCCCTGGAGCGTCTGGAGCTGGAAAGCGACCTGCGCCACGCGCTGGAGCAGAACGAGTTCATCCTTTATTACCAACCGCAGTTCAGCGGCGACGGCAAACGCCTGACCGGCGCCGAAGCGCTGCTGCGCTGGCGTCACCCGCAGCGCGGGCTGGTGCCACCGGGGGATTTCATCCCGGTGATCGAAGAACTCGGCCTGGTGGTGGATGTGGGCGACTGGGTCATCGCCGAGGCGTGCCGCCAGCTCAAGTCCTGGCATCAGGCACGGGTGCGCGTGCCGAAAGTTTCGGTGAACATCTCCGCGCGGCAGTTCTCCGACGGCCAACTCGGTACGCGGATCGCCAACATCCTCAAGGAAACCGACCTGCCGCCAGCGTGCCTGGAACTGGAACTGACCGAAAGCATCCTGATGCGCGAGGTCAACGAGGCGATGCAGATTCTCGACAGCCTTAAGAACCTCGGCCTGAGCATCGCGGTAGACGACTTCGGCACCGGCTATTCATCGCTGAACTACCTCAAGCAGTTCCCCATCGACGTGCTGAAGATCGACCGCACCTTCGTCGACGGCCTGCCGGAAGGCGAGCAGGACGCGCAGATCGCCCGGGCGATCATCGCCATGGCCCACAGCCTGAACCTCGCGGTAATCGCCGAGGGCGTGGAAACGCACGAACAGTTGGAGTTCCTGCGCGAACACGGCTGTGACGAGGTCCAGGGCTACCTGTTCGGGCGCCCGATGCCGCCTAACCAGTTCGAGGCGCAATTCAGTAACGAAACCCTGTTCATGCTTGAGTGATCCTGCGTGAATCCCATTTGTCTGCCAGATGATCCCCTTTCATATGCCAGACAAAAGTCTATGGGGTAGAATGCCCGCCTATTTCACCCCGATCCTTGAGGACCGCCATGTTCAGCCGTGATTTGACCATTGCCAAGTACGACGCCGAGCTCTTCGAAGCCATGCAGCAAGAAGCTCAGCGCCAGGAAGAGCACATCGAGCTGATCGCTTCGGAAAACTACACCAGCCCAGCCGTGATGGAAGCCCAGGGTTCGGTGCTGACCAACAAGTACGCTGAAGGCTATCCAGGCAAGCGCTACTACGGTGGTTGCGAGTTCGTCGACGTGGTTGAGCAACTGGCCATCGACCGCGCCAAGGAACTGTTCGGCGCCGACTACGCCAACGTCCAGCCGCACGCGGGTTCGCAAGCCAACAGCGCCGTTTACCTGGCCCTGCTGCAAGCGGGCGACACCATCCTCGGCATGAGCCTGGCCCACGGCGGCCACCTGACCCACGGCGCCGCCGTGAGTTCGTCGGGCAAGCTGTACAACGCTGTTCAATACGGCATCGACGGCAATGGCCTGATCGACTACGACGAAGTCGAGCGCCTGGCGGTCGAGCACAAGCCGAAAATGATCGTTGCCGGTTTCTCGGCTTACTCGCAGGTCCTGGACTTCGCCCGCTTCCGCGAAATCGCCGACAAGGTCGGTGCCTACCTGTTCGTCGACATGGCCCACGTTGCCGGTCTGGTTGCCGCGGGCGTCTACCCGAACCCGGTTCCATTCGCCGACGTCGTCACCACCACCACTCACAAGACCCTGCGCGGTCCGCGTGGTGGCCTGATCCTGGCTCGCGCCAACGCCGACATCGAGAAGAAGCTGAACTCCGCCGTCTTCCCGGGCGCCCAAGGTGGCCCACTGGAGCACGTGATCGCCGCCAAGGCCATCTGCTTCAAGGAAGCGCTGCAGCCTGAGTTCAAGGCTTACCAGCAACAGGTCGTGAAAAACGCCCAGGCCATGGCCAGCGTCTTCATCGAGCGCGGTTTCGACGTGGTTTCCGGCGGTACCGAGAACCACCTGTTCCTGCTCTCGCTGATCAAACAAGAGATCTCCGGTAAAGACGCCGACGCCGCCCTGGGTCGCGCCTTCATCACCGTGAACAAGAACTCCGTGCCAAACGATCCACGTTCCCCGTTCGTCACCTCCGGCCTGCGCTTCGGCACCCCGGCAGTGACCACTCGCGGCTTCAAGGAAACCGAGTGCAAGGAACTGGCTGGCTGGATCTGCGACATCCTGGCTGACCTGAACAACGAAGCGGTGATCGACGCTGTTCGCGAGAAAGTCAAAGCCATCTGCAAGAAGCTGCCGGTTTACGGCAACTGATTGACCGATGACCGCCCGGTGGCTTGATTGCCGGGCATGAAAAAACCGATGCCGGGTGACTGGCATCGGTTTTTTTGTGGGCGGAATATCACGGTTGCCGGGAACATCCCTCGGGAACCAAACGCACCTCGACGCGCTGTCCCAAAGCTCGGGCAGCACTCGCAAGCGTCGCCAGCGTCATGCCGGGATCACTTTGATCCAACGCTCTGTCCACCGCTGTTCGACTCGTTTTCATTCGCTCAGCCAAGGCTTTCTTGCTGATCCTCTGTTCTTTCATCGCCTGCTCGAGCTGCCAGGCGATCACCCGCTTGAGTGCAGCAGCGGAAACTTCCTCACCAAGGCCTTCATCGGCAAGGAAGTCGTCAAAGTCCGACCCAATATGTTGGTTCATTCACTGCCTCCACAACTTCGCCTTTCGTTGCCTGGCGGTTTCCAGGTCGGACAACGGCGTTTTCTGACTCTTCTTGATGAAGCCGTGGAGCAAGACCATGACATCCTCCACAAGCGTGAAGAGTACCCGGGCACGGCTCTCACCCAAATCGACACGGACTTCCCAAAGACCACGCTCCATTTTCCTGACCAGCGGCATGCCTAGCGGCCAGCCTGTCTGCACAGATTTGATCTCAATCCCGATTGACTGCCGATGAGCCCGCGGCAACTGACCTAGCCATTCTCGCACCGGTTCATTGCCAGCCTCCGTTCGAAAAAATCTGACTGTTAAAACCAAAGGCCGGTGGCTTGGGCTGAAGTGTACCAAAAAAGGTACTCCTTTCAAGAAGACTGACTGTGATGCCTCGCAACAGCGACGCGCCTTGAAAACACAAGGCAAAAAAATGCCGCCATAAGGCGGCATCAACCAGTCAGCCCCGTCCTCATCAACTACCAGCCAACGCCTCAAACCCCGCCCGGATCTTCTCTTCCGGCAGTTGATCGGCGATGAACACCATCACGCTCTCGCGGGCCTCTCCCTCGGCCCATTCGGTGTCCCAGTCGAAACCATAGAGTTTCAGCACGCCCTGGAACACCAGGCGACGGTCTTCGCCGGCGATGTTCAGCACGCCTTTGTAACGCAGCAACTGTTTGCCGTGCTCTTCCAGCAACTCGTTCATGAAGTCGCTGAGGCGGTCGATGTCGAGCGGGGTTTCCGTGCGCAGGACCATGCTGGAAATACGGTCCGGGGTCGCCGGACCCGCCACCGGGCGCAGGCTCAAGCCGCCACCGAGGTCGGCATTGAGGTTGAAGCCCCGCACATCCAGCAGTTCGGCGAGGTCGATGCGGCCGTTATCCACCACGCGAATTGGCGCGCGGCGGTTGATCCGGCCAAGCCTGTCGGTCAGGGCTTCGACGGACTGGCTGTCCGCCAGGTCGGTCTTGCTCAGCAGCAGCCGGTCGGCGAAGCCGATCTGGGCCTGGGCGATGGCCTGGGTCAGGTGCAGGTCGGCGTGGACCGCGTCCACCAGGGTGATGATGCCGTCGAGGATGTAGCGCTCGCGCAGTTCCTCTTCGATGAAGAAGGTCTGCGCCACTGGCGCGGGATCGGCCAGGCCGGTGCATTCGATCACCAGCCGGTCGAAGGCGATTTCACCGCTGTCCAGGCGCTCCAGCAGCAGGAACAGGGCCTTGGTCAGGTCGGTGTGGATGCTGCAGCAGACGCAGCCGTTGGCCAGGGTCATGACCTGCACCGGTTCGTCGCCGAGCAATTGACTGTCGATACCGGCATCACTGAACTCGTTCTCGATGACGGCGATTTTCAGGCCGTGCTCGGCCTTGAGGATGTGCCGCAGCAAGGTGGTCTTGCCGGCACCGAGGAAGCCGCTGAGCACGGTAACGGGAATGGGGGACTGCACGGGGAATTCTCCTGACGCTGAAAATGACTGTGGGAGCCCGGCGCACCGGGCTCCCACAGGTCTGTCACTGACGCCAAGCGCTGTGTTTCAACAGCACTTGGGCCCACCCTTGCCGCCGTAGCGAGCTTCCTGGCGTTCCCGGAAGAACTCCTCGTAGCTCATCATCGGCTTGTCCGGGTGCTTGCCCTGCATGTGTTCGACATAGTTGTCGTAGTCGGGCATCCCGACCATCAGGCGGGCTGCCTGCCCCAGGTACTTACCCAGTCGACCCAGGTCGTTGAACATGATGGCATTCCTCGGTTAAGCGTCTGGTTGCGCCTGGAAAGGCGTTTCCTTGTCGGTGCGCTCTTTCTTGCCGAAGGCGGCGATGCCGACCTTGATGGCGAAGAACAGGACGCTGAACACGACGATCAGGAACAGCACAGTCAGGGTAGCGTTGGTGTAGGCGTTGAAGATCACGTGCTGCATCTGCCCGATGTCCTTGGCCGGTGCCAGTACCTGGCCGGCGTCCAGCGCGGTGCTGTACTTGTTGGCCAGGGCCAGGAAGCCGACGGCCGGGTTCGGGTCGAACAGCTTGATCAGGCCCGCGGTGGTGGTGCAAATCAGCAGCCATACTGCTGGAACCAGTGTGACCCACATGTAGCGCTGGCGCTTCATTTTGATCAGGACCACGGTGCCGAGCATCAGCGCGATACCGGCCAGCATCTGGTTGGAGATGCCGAACAGCGGCCACAAGGTGTTGATGCCACCCAGCGGATCGATCACGCCTTGATACAACAGATAACCCCACAGCGCTACGCAGCCGGCGGTGGCCAGCAGGTTGGCGCCCCAGGATTCGGTGCGTTTCAGCGCCGGAACGAAGCTGCCCAGCAGGTCCTGCAGCATGAAGCGACCGGCTCGGGTACCGGCGTCTACCGCGGTGAGGATGAACAGCGCCTCGAACAGGATCGCGAAGTGGTACCAGAACGCCATGGTGTTCTCACCCGGCAACACCTGGTGGAGGATCTGCGCGATACCCACCGCCAGGGTCGGCGCACCACCGGCACGGGCCAGGATGGTGTGCTCGCCGATGTCACGGGCGGTTGCTTCGAGCTGCTCCGGCGTGATCGCGAAGCCCCAACTGCTGACGGTCTGCGCCACCGACACGACGTCGGCGCCGACCACTGCGGCCGGGCTGTTCATGGCGAAGTAGACACCCGGCTCGATCACCGAGGCGGCAACCATGGCCATGATGGCGACGAAGGACTCCATCAACATCCCGCCGTAGCCGATGTAACGGGCGTTGGTTTCGTTGTCCAGCAGCTTGGGCGTGGTGCCCGAGGAGATCAGCGCATGGAAGCCGGACACGGCGCCACAGGCGATGGTGATGAACAGGAACGGGAACAGGGTGCCTTTCCAGACCGGACCGGTGCCGTCGGTGAACTGGGTCAGCGCCGGCATTTTCAGCTCGGGCGCGATGACCAGGATGCCGATGGCCAGGGCAATGATGGTACCGATCTTGAGGAAGGTGGACAGGTAGTCACGCGGTGCCAGCACCAGCCAGACCGGCAGCACCGCAGCGACGAAGCCATAGCCCACCAGCATCCAGGTGATCTGCACGCCGGTGAAGGTGAACGCCGGGCCCCAGACCGGATCTGCGGCAACCTGGCCCCCCAGCCAGATCGACAGGAGCAGCAGCACCACGCCGATCAGCGAGATCTCGCCGATGTGGCCCGGGCGGATGTAGCGCATATAAATGCCCATGAACATCGCGATCGGGATGGTCGCCATCACCGTGAACATGCCCCATGGGCTCTCGGCCAGGGCCTTGACCACGATCAGCGCCAGCACCGCGAGGATGATGATCATGATCAGGAAGCAGCCGAACAGCGCGATGGTCCCCGGGATCCGGCCCATTTCCTCGCGCACCATGTCGCCCAGGGAGCGGCCGTTGCGGCGAGTGGAGAGGAACAGGATCATGAAATCCTGCACCGCGCCGGCCAGGACCACGCCGGCAATCAGCCAGAGCGTGCCGGGCAGATAGCCCATTTGCGCGGCGAGAACCGGACCGACCAGCGGGCCGGCGCCGGCAATGGCGGCGAAGTGGTGACCGAAGAGGATGTGCTTGTTGGTCGGGACGTAGTCCAGGCCATCGTTGTTAAGGACCGCCGGAGTGGCCCGGCGCGGATCCAGTTGCATCACCTTGGTGGCGATGAACAGGCTGTAGTAACGGTATGCAACCAGATAAATCGCCACCGAGGCGACGACAATCCACAAGGCATTGATGGCTTCGCCACGCCGCAGGGCAACCACCCCGAGCGCACAGGCCCCTATCACTGCCAGCGCCAGCCAGGGAATATGGCGGGCCAGGCTATTATTGTTGTTCATGGTTCGCTTCCAGCTAGTGGATAAAAAGGTAGCTTTTCGAGTCTAGCGATACTGGCCGGAAAGGCCAGCCCCAACGTTGGTCTAGAGCCTCCAGAGCCCATGGCCACCATCGCAGATTGCGCCCCTTGCCGAGCGCTGGCAAGCACTGCGCTATAGTTCAGAGGAACCTTGGAGGGCCGAGCATGAGCGACCAGAATGAACGTCGACGCTTCAAACGCATTGCCTTCGATGCGCCAACCGAACTGGTTCAGGGTGAGCGGTGCTGGCCGGTCAAATTGATCGATATCTCGCTCAAAGGCCTGTTGATCGAGTCTCCGGAGTACTGGGACGGTGACGGCGAGCAATTATTCGAGGCCGCCGTGCATCTGAGCGAAGACGCTGTAGTCAGGATGCAGGTGCAATTGCGCCATATAGAGCCCCCACATCTGGGCTTCATTTGTCTACACATCGATCTGGACTCGATGGAGCACCTGTGCCGCCTTATCGAGCTCAACCTGGCTGACCGCACCGAATTGGAGCGGGAATTCCACGAACTCATCGAAGTTTAAGATCGTTTAGCCTGCTACCCACTAGAACCTGACGACCTGATCAGCTTTAAATCCCGCTAATCCCCTACACCTGAAAGGCCCTTTCGTGGCCTTTCAGCGCTGAAGCACGCCTGTTGGAACGAAAGCTGCAAAGGTGATCGTGCTCAAGTCAAGGGCAGAGTGTCCCTGAGACAATCAAAAAATTGTATACAATTGTGCTGGCAATCTTATGTAGCAGTTGTCTACAGTGGCGGCACAACAATAAAACAGAGATCACGCTCCCATGAACACGTCCTCACCAAGCACGTCTTCAGTTCCGCGTCCTGAAGACGAAAATCTCGGCCTGGGTCCCAACCTGGCCTATGGTCTGCAACACGTTTTGACGATGTATGGCGGTATCGTTGCTGTCCCCCTGATTCTCGGCCAGGCCGCGGGTCTCGGGCCTGCGGAGATTGGTCTTTTGATCGCCGCGTCCCTGTTCGCCGGTGGCCTGGCCACCCTGCTGCAAACCCTTGGCCTGCCGTTCTTCGGCTGCCAGTTGCCGCTGGTACAGGGTGTGTCCTTCGCCGGCGTCGCCACCATGGGCGCCATCCTTTCCACTGAAGGCGGCGGTGGCCTGCCGGGGGTATTGGGCGCTGTCATGGCGGCCTCGTTCCTCGGCTTCCTGATTACGCCGATCTTCTCGCGCATCACCAAGTTCTTCCCGCCACTGGTGACCGGTATCGTCATCACCACCATCGGCCTGACCCTGATGCCGGTCGCGGCCCGCTGGGTGATGGGTGGCAACAGCAAATCGCCGGAATTCGGCAGCATGGAAAACATCGGCCTGGCGGCCCTGACCTTCACCTTCGTGCTGCTCCTGAGCAAGCTCGGCAGTGCGTCGATCTCGCGCCTGTCGATCCTCCTGGCGATGGTCATCGGCACCCTGATCGCCTGGTCGCTGGGCATGGCCGACTTCAGCAAGGTGCTGGAAGGCCCGATGGTCGCCCTGCCCTCGCCATTCCATTTCGGCATGCCGACCTTCCACATCGCCGCGATCCTGTCGATGTGCATCGTCATCATCGTGACCCTGGTGGAAACCTCGGCGGACATCCTTGCGGTCGGCGAAATCATCGACACCAAGGTTGACTCCAAGCGTCTGGGCGACGGCCTGCGCGCCGACATGGCGTCGAGCATCCTGGCACCGATCTTCGGTTCCTTCACCCAGAGCGCGTTCGCCCAGAACGTCGGCCTGGTGGCTGTGACCGGGGTCAAGAGCCGTTATGTGGTGGCGACCGGCGGGGTGATCCTGGTGGTCCTCGGTCTGCTGCCGATCATGGGCCGGGTCATTGCCGCAGTACCGACCTCGGTGCTCGGTGGCGCCGGTATCGTGCTGTTCGGCACCGTGGCTGCCAGTGGTATCCGTACCCTGTCCAAGGTGGAATACAAGAACAACATGAACCTGATCATCGTCGCCGCCTCGCTGGGCTTCGGCATGATCCCGATCGCCGCGCCGAACTTCTACGATCACTTCCCGAACTGGTTCGAAACCATCTTCCACTCGGGGATCAGCTCGGCGGCCATCATGGCTATCTCGCTGAACCTGCTGTTCAACCACTTCAAGACCGGCAACTCGGACCAGCAGTCGGTATTCGCCGCAGGCTACGAGCGCACCCTGAACTACTCCGACATCTCCGTGCTGCGTGATGGCGACTACTTCAAGGACGGCAAATTGTTCGACGCCGAAGGCAAGGAAGTCCCGGTGGTGGACCATGACGGCAACCCCGACACGGCCCCGCGAAGACAGGCCGTAGCGGAACACTGATAACGCGGCAAACCTGAAGGGCCGGTGCGAAAGCACCGGCCCTTTTTCTGTTTTTAGTGTCCGCCGTCAGCTTCGTTCAACATTTCGACATAGGGTCATGGCACATTGCCGTCACTGGACTATCGTCATCGGTCCGTATGGAACCCCTTCACATGGAATATGGAGAGCGTGAACATGACTTATGTCCGCAAGGATCTGTGGAACCTGGGCGAAACCTGGAACCCGACGCTGCTGTGGTACGCCAAGGCAATCCGTGAACTGCAATCGCGCCCCATCGATGACCCGACCAGTTGGCGCTTCCTCGCCGCGATCCATGGTTTCAACAAGGAGCTGTGGGTCACCGACGGTTACTACACCCCTGGTGAAAAACTGCCGGCACCCGCTGACCGCGAACTGTTCTGGGACCAGTGCCAGCACCGGACCTGGTTCTTCCTGCCGTGGCACCGCCCTTATCTGTTGTCGTTCGAGAAGATCGTCCGTGACGCCATCGTCAAGCTGGGCGGCCCCGCAGACTGGGCGCTGCCGTATTGGGATTACGACGACTACGCAGAGCGCCCCGACACCCTCGGCCTGCCCCAGGAGTTCTACGACAAGACCCTCCCGGACGGCACGCCAAACCCCCTCGCCTTACCGGTAGACCTGCGCTACGGCATCGACGGAAACGGCAACATCACCCTCGCCCCCGTACAACTCGACCTTGCCCGCGCGTTCAAAGAAGCGGAGTACACGGGCGTCCAGACCGGCGGTTCCCCGGGCTTTGGTGGCGCAGCCACCGGCTTCAACCACGGCAGCACCCGCGACTACCCGTTCGGCCTGCTGGAAAGCAGCCCGCACAACAACGTGCACAACATGGTCGGCGGTGACAACGGCAAGCCGGACACCTCCCCGGAATACCATGAAGGCCTGATGGCCGATCCGCGTACCGCCGGCCTCGACCCGGTGTTCTGGCTGCACCACGCCAACATCGACCGGCTCTGGCAGATCTGGCTGAACCGAGATCCAAGCCACCAGAACCCGACCGAATCCGCCTTCGTCAATGGCCCCCCGCAAGGCCGTCCGTTCATCTTCCCGGATGAAAACGGTGAAAGCACTTTCTGGAAAGTCGGTCAGACCCTCGACCTGAAAGCGCTGGGCTATACCTACGAAAGCTTCCACGATCCCGTACCGAAACCTGCGAAAGCCGCGAAGGACGCTGTCGCCTTCGCCGCTCGCCCAACGGTGGCCGCCGTGAAAGATCCTGTCGTCGAACTGATCGGTGCCAACAGTGGCAGCGTGAAACTGCAGGGCCGCAAGAGCGCCACGCAAGTGCGGCTGGACAAACCGGGCGTCGCCAAAGTGGCGAAAAGCCTGGCCGCGAAGGGCCTGCGAGCGGAAAACGTCGCCGCGCCTGGTCACGAGCGGGTTTTCCTCAATCTGGAAAACATCCGCGGACGCCGCAACAATCTGTTCATCGAGGTCTACATCAACGTGCCGGACGGCGAGCAACCCGGCGTCCATCCGGAACTGCGTGCCGGCGGCGTGTCGTTGTTCGGTATCGCGGCCGCCAGTGATGCCAGCGATCCACACGGCGGCGGCGGTGTCAGCGCCTCGCTGGAGATCACTGAAATCGTCGACGCGCTGCGCGCCAGCGGTGGGCTCGATCTGGAGCATCTGCAGGTCAGCCTGTATCCCGACAAGGAACTGGGTGCCGGCGACAGCATTTCGGTAGGACGCATCAGTATCTACCGTCAGGGCGAGTGAGGATGAGCGTCAGGCAACGTAGCCTCGCCTGGCTGCACAGTCCCTGGCCATGGCTGGCCACCGCCAGCCTGGCGGGGTGGGCGGCATTGGCGGCAGCACCGACACAATCGGCGCTGCCGGCCTTCTGCGGCTCGATTGCCGACCTGCTCTCGACGCTCGGCTGGAGTGGCATCAGCCAGGCCCTGGTGCTCGACCCGTTGGGGCTATGGCAGTCCTGGCTAGTGATGCTGCTGGCGATGATGCCGTTGCTGCTCGCCAGTCCCATGGCAACCCTTTGGCAACGCAGCCTGCCACGGCGCCGTCCGCTGGCGGTGGCGTTGTTCGTGGCGGGTTACGTTGCGCTGTGGAGTGTCGCCGGGATCGTGCTGACCCTGCTGTCGATCGGCCTCAAGCTGGTGGCCGGCGAAGCGCTGTGGCTGGCAACGGCGCTGGCGATGCTGGTTGCGCTGGTGTGGCAAGCCACACCGCTCAAGCAGAAAAGCCTCAACCGCTGCCACGCCTCACCCCGGATTTCCGCCTTCGGCTGGGACATGGCGGCGGATTGCCTGGGCTACGGCGTGAGCAAGGCCGGCTGGTGCATCCTCGCCTGCTGGCCGGCCATGCTGTTGCCGATGCTGGTTCAGCAGGGACATCTGCTGGTGATGTTGCTGTGCACGCTCTGGCTGGTGCATGAACGTCAGCGTCCGGCGCGAGCCATGCGCTGGCGCTGGCCGCTGCCGGCGCCTCATCGCATCAGAAGCGGTACTCAAGCATCCCGGTCAGGGTTCGACCCCGTGCAAGAGACAGGTTGTTGACGTCGCCCATGGCCACGAAATACGACTCATCGGTGGCGTTCTCGAGGGCCATTGCCACGTTGATCTGCGGCGTCATCCAGTAGCTGGCGAAGAGGTCGTAGACCTTGTATTTGGGCCACATCGCCTGGTCGAGGGTGGCGTAGGAGTGGTCATTGAGGTTTTCGCCGTTGCCCTTGCTGTAGCGCAGACGGCCACCGATATCGAGCGTGTTGTCGAGGAAGCGCATGCCCAGGGTCAGCGAGCCGCGGTCAGCCGGCATGTAGGTCGCGTTGCCCATGATGTCGCCACACCTCATCTGGTTGCTCATGGCCTCGTTGTCCACGGCCTGGTTGATGGTGAACTGACGCAGGATGATGCGGTTGCCGATCTGCACCGGCCGGGTCACCGTGCCGACCCGCACTGGCGTCTTGGCGCCGCCCAGGAAGAACTGCCGCGAGCAGAAATCATTGGTGCCGATCATGTGGGTGTAGGCCAGTCGTCCGTAGTAATCACCGGCGTCGTAGTCCAGGGCATATTCCACCCCGCGGAAACGGGTGGTTTCTTCGTTGTTCTGATAGGCCATGCGGCCCAGGCCAATCCCCGAGGCCGTCTCGTGGGGCACGCTGATGTTGGTGTCGAGGAAGGAGAAGTCATCGATGCGGGTATCGAAGTACGCCACCTTCACGCCCAGGCGGTCGCCGTCACGAAACAGCGATTCCTTGAAGATGTTGAAGCCCACCTCCCAGTCGTGTGAGGTTTCCGGCTTGAGGAACGGGTTGGGATAGACCATCTGCGCACCGCCACCGGCATGCGGGCGGCCGGTCATGAACACTTCGGTCACCGAAGGCGCGCGCCAGCCGCGGCCCCAGCGGGTATAAAGCTGCAGCCAGTCGACGCCGGGCTTTACCGCAATACCGAAGGTGGGCGAGAAGTGCCCTTGCTCGATGTCTTCGTCGAATATCAGGTGCTGTTGGGTCTTGGGGGCGGCGCCAACTTCGTAGGGACCTTCCGGGAACATCCACACCGTCATCCCGGTTTCGCCGCTCAGGCGGTAACGGTCGTAGCGCAGGCCCGCATCCAGGGTCAGCCAGTTGTCATGCTCGTATTGCGCCTGGGCAAACAGGCTCGCGGTCAGCTTCTTGCCTTCCGGGGTAGCGCCCTGGACATACGGGTAAGCGTTTTCGTTGGCCGCTGGCAGGCGCTCGCTCTCCGGCTTGAAGCGGTCTTCGTACAGCTCGGTGCCGTAGTTCAGGGTCAGCTTGTCCGCCGCGCCGATGTAGAAGCGCGAGGTGTTCTGCACTTGCAGGCCCCAGGTGTCGGTCTGGAAACGGTCGTTGTAGGGGGCATACCAGTTGCCGCTGGACGGGCTCGCGTCATTGCTGGAGTTCCAGCGGTCCATCCGGGTTCGGACGAAATAGAGCTTGGCCTTGAGGTCGATCAGGTCGTTGTCCGGGGTGAAGCTGTAGTCGATCGAGGCATTCTTCGCATTGAGGTCGGTGGCGCCGCTGCGCTTGTAATAGAACTGCTTCAGGTCATCGGTGAGCCAGGTCCAGGAGTCCTTGCTGTCGGTATCGGTCTCGATGTAGTTGAACTGGACCCGCTGATCCTGCGGCAGGTTGACGCCGAGCTTGAGCAAGCGCGAACGGGTCACGCTGCCCATGTCGCCGACCTCGCTGTTGAGCCAGCTTTCCCAGGCTTCGGGATACAGATCGCGCGCGCGAATCTGGGTGCCCAGGTTGTCCTTGTTGTGGGTGCCGGCGCGGTAATCGCCGAAATGCCGTTCGCTGACACCCAGCAGCAGGTCGCCCACTTCATTGCCGAAGGCAAACAGCGCGCTGCCGTTGAAATAGGTGCCGTTGCCCAGCTCACCGATACCGTGGCCGGCGCGCAGGCGGCCGCCGTATTCCTTGTCCGGGCCGAGGAACTCGCTGGCCTGAACGGTGTTGAAACTGGCGATCCCGCCCAGCACCCCGGCGCCGCCCATGCCCGACTGCGAGCCCTTTTCGATTTCCACCGAACTGACGAACTCCGGGTCCACCACCATGATCCCGTTGCGCTGCTGGTGACCGTTGACGTTGAAGTTCTGGCGCATGCCGTCGATGTTCATGTTCACCCGGCCGTAGTCCTGAACGCCGCGGATGTTCACCGACAGGCCGGGGTCGCGCTGGTTGACCGCGCTGTAGACGCCGGCGGTCTCTTCCAGCATGTCGGCGGCATGGCGTGGTGGACGTTTGTCGATCTGGTCGCGGGTGATCACGCTGACCGAACGCGGCGCGGTGTAGACCCAATCGCCATCGCCCTGGGACTGAATGTGAGTGCTGCCCAGTTCCATCGCCTTGCCGTCGTCGCTCAGGCGCTCCAGACCGACCCGGTCGTTGCCGCTGAACTGATAGCGCACCGGGTTGCCGTGCAACAGGATCGCCAGGCCGTCCTGCGCCGAATGCTCGCCACGCAGCCCTTCACTGCGCAGGCCGACCAGCTTGCGGCTGTCGAAGAACACCTGGACCTTGGCCTGCTCGGCGAAGACGAGCACGGCGCTGTCCAGCGACTGGGCGGGAATGTCGAACCGGATCAGCGCATTGCGCTGGCTGGCGCCACTGCCCTGTTCCACGGCATGCACCGAAGCGATCCCCATCGGCAAAGTGCAGGCGCCCAGCATCAGGCTGCTGGCCAGGGCAACCCGGTTGAACCGGTTACGTCGTTGTTGTGGATTGGTCACGTCTGTTGCTCGCTGTGTTGGCGTTTTCTATTAATGAAAATCAATCTCAACAAACAGACGCGTTGGGGCGGAAAAGTCAGTAAATAAATTTTTGGGGGGGCTGGTCGGTGCTGGTCTTGATCTTTGCGGGAGCCCTCAGATCGAGCGCCCCGCAGAATCTTCAATAAATCAGCGTCAACCCAGGCACATCCACCCGCCGGGCCTTCAGCTCATCCGTCAGCATCGCCAGTGACTGATCGAGGTTATCCAGGCGGAACATGCCGCTGACTTCACGCTTCGCCAGCGCCGCATCGCCGATCATCACGTGCCCGCCACGGTAGCGGTTGATCTGCGCGACCACCGCAGCCAGCGGCTCGCGCTCGAACACCAGCAGGCCACGCTGCCAGGCGCTGGCGCGCAGTGGATCCTGTTGCGGCCAGGGGCGGATACCGTGTTCGCGGTCATAACGCAGGCTTTGCCCTTCGTTGAGCACCTGCTCGGCCACGCCCGCGACCGGCGGCTCCTGCAAGCTGACCCGGGTGCTGTGTTCGAGCATCCCGACCCAACCGCCCTGCCCTGCGCCACCCACCACGAAGCGCGTGCCCAAGGCCCGGGTGCTGGCGCCGGCGTACTCGACCACGAACGGCCGCGTCTCGCGCTCGCCAATCGGGGCCGCGGAAAACACCGCATCCCCGGCCAGCAGCTTTACTCGCCGCTCGCTGTCGCTGAAGGCGAGGCTGATGGCGCTGTGACTGTCGAGGTCGATGCGGCTACCGTCCGGCAGCGTCACCTGGCGGATTTCGCCGCGGCCGGTGGCGTAGTCGGCGCTCATCTGGATCAGCACGCCCGGCGCCCGATCGACCGCGAACACCGCCAGCAACAACAGGGCGGTGCTGGTGGCCGCCCAGCCCAGCCGCGAACGGCGCCGCCGTCCCGTGACCGGACGCGGTGCCGCTGCCAAAGCGGCCGGCGGCGGAACGGCGACAGTTTCGTCCAGATGCCCCAGCCGCCCCAGATCAGCCCAGGTGCCCTGGGCAAACGTCAACGCCGGGGCATGACGCGGGTCGGCGTCGCGCCACGCGGCCAGCGCCTGCCGTTGCTCGGGGCTCAGGCTCCCGGCATCCAGCAGGACCGCCCACTCGGCGGCCTGCTCGCGAATTGCTTGCTCTGGCGGAATCTCGCTGCTCACACGGTTCTCTCGAATTCTGGTTATGTAAGGGCTGACGTCTGACGGCGCATTTCCCAGTAAACCGTTCGTCATTCGGGCTCCTGCAAACACTGCATCACATAGGCCAGCGCCTTGGAAAGGTGCTTCTGAACCGAGCTGTCGGAAATCTCCAGGCGCTGCGCCACCTCAGCATGGGTCAGGCCCTCCAGACGGTTGAGACGGAAGATTTCGCGGGTTCGCGGCGGCAACGCGTTCATCGCCGCGCGTAACCGGCGCATGTGCTGTTCGGCCGCGGTGGTTTCTTCCAGGCCGGGGCTGTCTTCGACGATACCTTCGAGGGCTTCGTGGGGCACCAGATCGGTCTTGCGCCGCTGCTGCTGGCGCACGTGATCGATCATCAGGTTGTGCGCCGTGCGGTAGAGGTAGGCCGGGGTGTTTTCGATGCGCTCGCTGGCCTGCTGCTCGGCCAGGCGCAGGAAACTTTCCTGCACCAGGTCGGCGGCCAGTTGCGGGTCGCGCACCTTGCGCGTGAGCAGGCCTTGCAGGGTTTTCGCGTGCTTGAGGAACAGGCGCTTGAGGTCGGACTCCGCCACGCGAACTCCAGAAGGCTATCGGAATGGAGGCGCCATGCTACTCGTTAGTGAGAATCACTTGCAAGAAACCGCTTCCTGCGCCTCACTCCTCGAACAGCGCGTCCAGTGCCTGCTCCAGACGGGTTACCGCGACCACCTGCAAGCCCGGCGGGGCTTCTTTCGGCGCGTTGCCCTTGGGCACGATGGCGCGCTTGAAGCCGTGCTTGGCCGCTTCTTTCAGGCGCTCCTGACCGCTGGGCACCGGGCGCACTTCGCCAGACAAACCAATCTCGCCGAACACCAGCAGGCCATGGGACAGCGGCCGGTTGCGCAGGCTCGACATCACCGCAGCCATCAGCGCCAGGTCCGACGCGGTTTCCAGCACTTTCACGCCGCCGACCACATTGAGGAACACGTCCTGGTCATGGGTCGGGATCCCGCCATGGCGGTGCAGCACCGCCAGCAGCATGGCCAGGCGGTTCTGGTCGAGGCCGAGGGTGACCCGCCGCGGGTTCGCCAGGTGGCTGTCGTCCACCAGCGCCTGAACTTCCACCAGCATCGGCCGGGTGCCTTCCCAGGTGGCCATGACCACGCTGCCCGGCACTTCTTCCTGGGCCCGGGTCAGAAAGATCGCCGAGGGGTTGGAGACTTCCTTCAGGCCGCGATCGGTCATGCCGAACACGCCCAGTTCGTTGATCGCGCCGAAGCGGTTCTTCACCGCCCGCAGCAGGCGCAGGCGACCGTCGGATTCACCCTCGAAATACAGCACGGTATCAACCATGTGCTCCAGCACCCGCGGCCCGGCCAGGGCGCCTTCCTTGGTGACGTGGCCGACAAGGAAGATCGCCGTGCCACTCTGCTTCGCGTAGCGCACCAGCAGCGCGGCGCTTTCGCGGACCTGGGCGACGCCGCCGGGGGCCGACTGCAGTTGTTCGGTGAAGATGGTCTGGATCGAGTCGATCACCATGACCTTGGGTTTCTCGACCCGAGCAGTGGCGATGATGGTTTCGATGCAGGTTTCGGTCATGACCCGCAGTTTGTCTTCCGGCAGCCCCAGGCGGCGGGCGCGCATGGCCACCTGCTGCTGGGATTCCTCGCCGGTGACGTACAGCGCCGGCATGCGCGTGGCGATATTGCAGAGGGTCTGCAAAAGGATGGTGGATTTGCCGATGCCGGGGTCGCCGCCAATCAGCACCACCGAGCCGTCCACCAGGCCGCCGCCGAGCACGCGGTCCAGTTCGGCGCTGGCGGTGGAGAAGCGCGGGATCTCTTCGACCGAGACTTCGGCCAGGGTCTTGATCTTCGCCTGCTCGCCGGCCCAGCCGCTGCGTCCGCTGGGGGCCGCGGCGCCGCCGCTCTCGATCATGGTTTCGGTCAGGGTGTTCCAGGCACCGCACTCACCGCACTGGCCAGCCCATTTCGGGAAAGTCGCGCCGCACTCGGTGCAGCCGTACAACCGCTTGGCTTTGGCCATGGGGCAATCTCCTGGAAAAAGTCGCCATGATAGCCGCCGCACCGGGAAAGGCGCCAACGCGACCAAACCATTGGCTATGAGCGAGGTCATTTGAAAGCGGCGCAGCGCATGAAGCGGAAGGCTGATTTACACTGCGTTCACCCCTTCAATTGTTACAAGGAATAAACCATGGGCATGATCAGTGAATTCAAGGCCTTCGCGGTCAAGGGCAATGTCGTGGACATGGCGGTCGGTATCATCATCGGCGCAGCCTTCGGCAAAATTGTTTCGTCTTTCGTCGGCGACGTCGTGATGCCACCCATCGGACTGCTGATCGGCGGTGTCGACTTCAGCGACCTGGCGGTCACCCTGAAAGCGGCGGAAGGTGACATTCCGGCGGTGGTCCTGGCCTACGGCAAGTTCATCCAGACCATCATCGACTTCGTGATCGTGGCGTTCGCCATCTTCATGGGCGTCAAGGTCATCAACCGCCTGAAGCGCGAAGAAGCCGTGGCGCCGAGCGCTCCACCGGCACCGACGCCACAGGAAACCCTGCTGACCGAGATTCGTGACCTGCTCAAGGCGCAAAACGACAGGCCTTGAACCCAGACAAATGAAAAACGGCGCCCCGAGGCGCCGTTTTATTGTCTGGCCTGATCACTCACCAATACGTCTCGACCGCCACCTGCCCCGGCCGCCGACTCAGGCTCAGGTTCATGTCGCGGGCTTTCAGCACCTGGCGGGTGTCGTCGATCATCTGCGGGTTGCCGCACAGCATCACCCGCGAGTGCTCGGGGGTCAGCTCCAGGCCGGCGGCACGCTCCAGTTCGCCGTTCTCGATCAGCGTGGTGATGCGCCCGTTCAGCGCCCCCGGATGCTGTTCGCGCGTCACCACTGGAATGAACTGCAATTTGCCGGCGTACTCGGCCAGGTAATCGCGCTGTTCCAGCCCGGCAATCAGTGACTGATAAGCCAACTCGCAAGACTCACGCACCGAATACACCAGCTTGATGCTGTCGAAACGCTCCCAGGCCTCGAAGTCCTGCAGGATCGACAGGAACGGAGCGACACCGGTGCCAGTGGCCAGCAGCCACAGATCACGCCCGTCGACGAAGCGATCGAGGGTCAGGTAACCGAACGCCTGGCGGTCGATCAGCAGCTCATCGCCTTCGCGCAGACGGCTCAGTTCGCTGGTGAACTCACCGCCCGGGACCACGATGGAGTAGAAGTCCAGGTGTTCGTCAAAGGGCGACGAGACCATCGAGTAAGCGCGCCAGACCACACTGCCGTCGGCCTTGGTCACGCCAAGGCGGGCAAACTGCCCGGCGCGGAAACGGAAACCGCTGTCGCGCGTGGTGCGCAGGCTGAACAGGCTGGGGGTCAGCGGCTGGACATCGAGCAGGGTCTGGCGGGTGTATTTCTCCGCGCTGGCAGTCATGGTTGGCTCCGGAAATCAGGTGCGCCCAGTTTCGCGCAAAGCCGCCGGAATAAACACCGCCGGTTTGTGGTGGTTTCCCGGAGCCGAGCTAAACATTGCGTTACGCCACATAGCCTTTAGGAGTCATGACATACGTCAAGTTATAGCGAAAAAAACCAATCGCCATGTAGGACAATTCCTATACTCAGCCTGCACCATTGAGCAGTTGGATCCATATCAGGGAGCACCGTTGAGATGCCGCATTGGAAGCAGGATCAACTCGAGCAACTGATCAGGGAGCACAACCCCGAACAATTGTTTCACCAGGCCCTGGCCCTGGCACAGCAACTGGATATGGAATACCTGAGCCTGGTGGTGCAGAGCCAGGCCTCCGGCCTCACGCCGCAGACCCTCATGCTCAACAACTTTTCCGCCGAGTGGAACGACCACTACCGGGACTGCAACTACCTGATCCAGGACCCGACCTTCACCCATTGCCGCCACTCGTTGATCCCGCTGCTCTGGGAAGACGAGGTGTTCCACGAAACCCCGCAACTGCGCATGGACGCCAAGGCCCACGGGCTGGTCTATGGCTGGAGTCAGGCCGCCCACGACATGCGCGGCAACAACAGTGTGCTGAGTCTGGTGCGCAGCCAGGATGTCGTCAGTGTCGCCGAGTTCTATGACAAGACCGGCCAGGCGCTGTGGCTGTGCAATGTCCTGCACACACTGATGCTGGAACAGATCAATCCACTCAAGCCCAATGGTTTCGGCTTGTCCGACCGGGAGCGGGAAGTGCTGAAATGGTCCGCCGCGGGAAAGACCGCCTCGGACATCGCCTGCATCCTCACCCTTTCGCAGAGCACCGTGAATTTCCACATCCGCAGCGTCATCACCAAAATGAACGCCAACAACAAGGCCGGCGCCGTGGCCCTCGCCGCGCTGCACGGTCTGCTCTGACCCCGTTGGGCAATAAAGCCCTGTAGAATCGGCACCTGTCTGTCACCCCGCCTGCCCAGAGCAGCGCGGTGCACACCCATGCCCCAGAGCCCTCGTACCATGCCCCTGCTGAACAGCCCCTTTGCCGACCTCGACCTGATCCGCCAGCCCGAATACGCCAACGATCCCCTGCAAGCCTTCGATGCCGCCGACGAATACCTGCTGGAGCACCTGGCCGGGCAGGCGCTGCCCGCCAGCACGCGGGTGCTGGTGCTCAACGACAGTTTCGGCGGCCTGGCCATCAGCCTGCGGTCGCACTTCGCGGTGACCAGCAGCGGCGACTCATTCCTCGCCCGCCTGGGCCTGGAAAAGAATCTGCCGCGCAACGACCAGCCCTGGGACAGCGTGCCCTTCGTGCCGGCCAGTGAAGCCTGGCAAGGCCCGTTCGATCACGTTCTGGTGCGCGTGCCGAAGACCCTGGCCCTGCTCGAAGAACAACTGATCCGCCTGCAAGGCCAGTTGGCGCCGGGCGCGCGAGTAGTAGCGGGGGCGATGATCAAGCACCTGCCGCGGGCGGCCGGTGAATTGCTGGAAAAGTACATCGGCCCGATGCAGGCCTCGCTGGCCCAGAAAAAGGCTCGCCTGCTGATCGCCACCCACGAAGACAAGCCCCGCGCCGTCTCGCCTTACCCGAGCCGCTATCGCCTCGACAAGCCGGCGCTGGAACTGCTCAACCACGCCAACGTGTTCTGCCGCGAAGGGCTGGATATCGGCACCCGCGCCTTCCTGCCGCATCTGCCGAAAAATCTCGGCAGCGCCCGGGTCGCGGACCTTGGCTGTGGCAACGGGATCCTCGCCATCGCCAGTGCACTGGACAATCCACAGGCGCACTACACGCTGGTGGATGAGTCGTACATGGCAGTGCAGTCGGCGCGGGAGAACTGGCAGGCGGCGCTGGGCGAGCGCGATGTGGAGGTGCGCGCGGCGGATGGTCTGGCCGGGCAGCCGGAGGATTCGCTGGATATCGTGCTGTGCAACCCGCCGTTCCACCAGCAGCAGGTGGTGGGTGATTTCATCGCCTGGCGGATGTTCCAGCAGGCGCGGGAAGCGCTGGTCACCGGCGGTTCGCTGTATGTCGTCGGTAACCGCCACCTGGGCTACCACACCAAGCTGGCGCGGTTGTTCCGGGGCGTGGAACAGGTGGCGGCGACGCCGAAGTTCGTGGTGCTCAAGGCGCGCAAGTGATGCCGGCGATCGCGACGGTTCGCTGAACCGTCGCGACTAGCGGCAGGACTAGTGCGTGGTCAATCCCGCCGCACTCATGAACATCCGCATCAGCCACGCCACCACCGCGAGGGTCGCGACGCTGGCGGTCCAGATCAGCGCCAGCCAGCCGAGCCGCTGCCACAGCGGCTTTTTCTCGGCGTCGAAGGTGTCTTTACCGGTCATGTCCTGAACCCTCCTAGTGGTAGCCGTCTTCGTGGGTCACCTTGCCGCGGAACACGTAGTAGCTCCAGTAGGTGTAACCCAGGATGAACGGCAGGATGAACAGCGTGCCCACCAGCATGAAGCCCTGGCTCTGCGGCGGCGCGGCGGCGTCCCAGATCGAGATCGACGGCGGGATGATGTTCGGCCACAGGCTGATGCCCAGGCCGCTGTAGCCAAGGAAGATCAGCACCAGCGTCAGCAGGAACGGCGTGTAGTGCGCATTGCGCGCCACCGCCCGAAGCAGGCCGTAGAAGGTGACCATCACCAGCAATGGCACCGGCATGAACCACAGCAGGTTGGGCATGCTGAACCAGCGTTTGGCGATGTCCGGGTAGGCCAGCGGTGTCCACAGGCTGACCACGCCGATCACCGCCAGCAGCACCAGCGCCAGCGGCCGCGCCAGATTGTGCATCTGCTCCTGCAGCTTGCCTTCGGTTTTCATGATCAGCCAGGTGCAGCCGAGCAAGGCGTAGGCCACGATCAGCCCCAGCCCGCTGAACAGCGCGAACGGCGTCATCCAGTCCAGCGTGCCGCCGACGAACTGGCGGTCCACCACCTTGAAGCCCTCGATGAAGGCGCCCAGCGCCACACCCTGGAAGAAGGTCGCCACCAGCGAGCCGCCGATGAACGCCTTGTCCCACAGGTGGCGCTTGTCGGCCTTGGCCTTGAAGCGGAACTCGAAGGCCACGCCGCGGAAGATCAGCCCCACCAGCATCAGCATCAACGGCAGGTACAGCGCCGACAGCACCACCGCGTAGGCCAGTGGAAAGGCCCCGAACAGCGCCGCACCGCCCAGCACCAGCCAGGTCTCGTTGCCGTCCCAGACCGGCGCGACGGTGTTCATCATGACGTCGCGGTCGGTGTCGCCCTTGACGAAGGGAAAGAGAATGCCGATGCCGAGGTCGAAGCCGTCCATGACCACGTACATCATGATCCCGAAGATGATGACCACAGCCCAGATCAGTGGAAGATCAATACCCATGATTCAGTGTCCTTTGTTCAGGCTGGCGCCTTCTTCGTGATCGTCGTCGGCAGCCGACAACGGCCGCGCCGGGGTGCGTGGCTGGCCGGGTCCGCCCGGATTGGTTTCCTCGCCTTCGCCGGTCTTCGGCCCTTTGCGCACCAGGCGCATCATGTAGCCGAGGCCCGCACCGAACAGGGCGAAATACACCACCACGAATATCACCAGGGTGATCCCCAGTTGGGCGTAGCTGTGGTTGGACACACCGTCGGCGGTGCGCATCAGTCCGTAGACCACCCACGGCTGGCGACCGACTTCAGTGGTGAACCAGCCCGCGAGAATGGCGATCAACCCGGACGGGCCCATCCACAGGGTCAGGTAGAGGAACGGCCGCGAGCTGTACAACGCGCCGCGCTTGCGCAGCCAGACGCTCCACAGACCCACCGCGATCATCAGCATGCCGAGGCCGACCATGATCCGGAACGACCAGAACACCACCGTCGAGTTGGGCCGGTCTTCTGGCGGGAAGTCCTTCATCGCCGGCACCTGCTTGTCCAGGCTGTGGGTCAGGATCAGGCTGCCCAGCGCCGGGATTTCCAGCTTGAAGCGGGTGGTTTCGGCCTTCATGTCGGGGATACCGAACAGGATCAGCGGGGTCGGCTCGTCGCCGACGTTCTCCCAGTGGCCTTCGATGGCGGCGATCTTCACCGGCTGGTGCTTGAGGGTGTTGAGGCCGTGGAAGTCGCCGATCACCGCCTGGATCGGCGCGACGATCAGGGCCATCCACATGGCCATCGACAACATTTTGCGGATCGCCGGGTTATCGCGGCCGCGCAGCAAGTGCCAGGCCGCCGAGGCGCCGACGAAGAACGCCGTGGCGACGAACGCGGCCGTGGCCATGTGCATCAGGCGATAGGGGAACGACGGGTTGAAGATCACCGCCAGCCAGTCCACCGGGATCACCCGGCCATCGATGATTTCGTAGCCCTGGGGCGTCTGCATCCAGCTGTTGGACGCGAGGATCCAGAACGTCGAGACCAGCGTGCCGATGGCCACCATGACCGTGGCGAAGAAGTGCAGGCCACGGCCCACGCGGTTCCAGCCGAAGAGCATGACGCCGAGGAAACCGGCCTCGAGGAAGAACGCGGTGAGCACCTCGTAGGTGAGCAAGGGCCCGGTCACCGCGCCGGCAAAGTCGGAGAAGCGGCTCCAGTTGGTGCCGAACTGGTAGGCCATCACCAGACCGGAGACCACCCCCATGCCGAAGTTGACGGCGAAGATCTTCGACCAGAAATGGTAGAGATCGCGGTAGACGTTCTGGTTGGTTTTCAGCCACAGGCCTTCGAGCACCGCCAGGTAGCTGGCGAGGCCGATGGTGATGGCCGGGAACAGGATGTGAAAGGACACGGTAAACGCGAACTGGATTCGGGCGAGATCGAGTGCCTCTGATCCGAACATAGTGCTTCCTCTTTCAGGTAATCCGGCGTCAGGGTCCGTTGCCTTGGCGCCAACTGCCCCTACGGTGGTTGAGTGCGGCAAGTTGGAATTGTTCTGAAAACTTTCGCACCACAGGGATTTCGGCCCGAGGGCCCATCGCTGACGCATCGATCGTTGCAAAAACAACTATTGATCCAGATCAACGACAGGGAGAAAGGATAGTCGCGAAGACGCCGCGCGGTTGTGTGGTGCGTTGCCGCGTGACCGGTTGCCTCACCCCCCTTTACGAAAAGGTGAATCGGTGCGCTGACCGCACGACAACGGCGGGTTCTGCAACCTTTTGTTACAGCCCGGTGTTAACCTGCAACGCCCCTCCCCTCATGAAGGCCCGGCAGTCCGTCATGTCAGCACACGCCCCGTTGTTGCTTCGTCATCACCGTCCGTTTCTTTCGTTCTGGCTGGCCCGGGTATTCACCGCCAGCGGTTTCCAGATGCTCACCGTGGCCATTGGCTGGCACCTCTACCAGTTGACCGGCAACGTGCTGGACCTGGGCCTGGTCGGATTGGTGGAGTTCGCGCCGCGGGTGCTGTTCATGCTGCACACCGGGCATGTCGCCGACCGCTACGACCGCCGCCGCGTCGCCGCGCTGTGCCAGAGCCTGCAGGCGATGATCGCCCTGGCCCTGGCGATCGCCAGCACCACCGATTCGGTTAGCCGCGAACTGATCTTTGTGCTGGCTTTCCTGCTCGGCAGCGCCCGTTCCTTCGAGATGCCGGCGACCCAGGCGCTGCTGCCCAACGTGGTGCCCGCCGAGCTGTTCCCGCGGGCGGTGGCGGCGTCGGCCTCGGCGATGCAATCGGCGACCATCGTCGCGCCGGCGGCGGGCGGTTTTCTCTACGCCTTCGGCAGCGTCTGGGTGTACGGCCCAACGGTGTGCCTGTACGTGATCGCCTGCTGCCTGACCCTCGGCCTGACCTCGCGCCAGACCCCGCTGATCCAAGGCCGCGCCAGCCTGGAATCGCTGCTGGCGGGGATTCGCTTCATCCGCAGCCGCCCGGACATCCTCGGCGCCATCTCCCTCGACCTGTTCGCCGTGCTGCTCGGCGGCGCCACCGCGTTGCTGCCGGTGTTCGCCAAGGACATCCTGCTGACCGGGCCGTGGGGCCTGGGCCTGCTGCGTTCGGCGCCAGCGGTGGGCGCGCTGCTGATGTCCGTGTGGCTGGCGCGCTTCCCGGTGGAGCGCAAGGTCGGCCGGGTGATGTTCACCGCGGTGGGCGTGTTCGGCGTGGCGACCATCGCCTTCGGCCTGTCCACCTCGTTCTGGTTCTCCCTCGCGGTGCTGGCCGTGCTCGGCGCGGCGGACATGATCAGCATGGTGATCCGCAGCTCCTTCGTGCAGTTGGAGACCCCGGACGAAATGCGCGGGCGGGTAAGCGCGGTGAATGGCTTGTTCATCGGCGCGTCGAACCAGCTCGGCGAGTTCGAATCGGGGGTGACGGCGCACTGGTTCGGGACCGTGCCGGCGGTGGTGATGGGCGGCGTCGGGACGCTGATGGTGACGGGGCTGTGGATAAAACTGTTCCCGACACTGGCAGGAAGGGATCACATGCACAGCCGGCGCTCGGACACCTGAGTCGAGCGCCGTCGCTCTGGGGGGCCTCATCGCTGGCAAGCCCCCGCCCCGCCGGCGGTCCGGCGCATTACCCTCGGCCAGTCATGCTGGTATGATGCGCGGCTTTTTTCCGACCAGTAAAAATCACGGAAAGGCCGGGAGCTTTGTGCTTTTCTGACTGAGTCGACAATTTTTGGCGTCACATCGCGCCACGGGGAGCAGGGCATGCTGGAAAGGCTGTTTCAACTAAAAGCACACAACACCAATGTGCGGACCGAGATCCTGGCGGGCGTCACCACGTTCCTGGCCATGGCCTACATTCTCTTCGTCAACCCGAGCATCCTCGGCGAGACCGGCATGGACAAGGGCGCGCTGTTCGTCGCCACCTGCCTGGCCGCGGCCATCGGCTCGACCACCATGGGCCTGATCGCCAACTACCCGATCGCCCTGGCGCCGGGCATGGGCCTGAACGCCTTCTTCACCTACACCGTGGTGCTGCACCTGGGCCACACCTGGCAGGTGGCGCTGGGCGCGGTGTTCATCTCGGCGGTGATGTTCTTCCTGCTGTCGATCTTCCGTATCCGCGAATGGATCGTGAACAGCATCCCGCTGCCGCTGCGTTCGGCGATCGCCGCCGGTATCGGCCTGTTCCTGGCGCTGATCGCCCTGCATAACGCGGGCATCGTCGTCGATAACCCGGCCACCCTGGTGGGTTTGGGCGACCTCAAGCAGCCGGCGCCGATCCTCGCCATCCTCGGCTTCTTCCTGATTGTCGCGCTGGAAGCGCTGAAGGTCCGTGGCGCGGTGTTGATCGGCATCCTCGCCGTGACCATCGCCTCCATCGCCCTGGGCGTCACGCCGTTCGAAGGCGTGGTGTCGATGCCGCCGTCGCTGGCACCGACCTTCCTGCAACTGGACATCAAGGGCGCGCTGGACGTTGGCCTGATCAGCGTGATCTTCGCCTTCCTGTTCGTCGACCTGTTCGACAACTCCGGCACCCTGATCGGCGTCGCCAAGCGCGCCGGCCTGATGGGCAAGGACGGCCATATGCCGAAAATGGGCCGTGCGCTGATCGCCGACAGTACCGCCGCCATGGCCGGTTCGCTGCTGGGCACCTCGACCACCACCAGCTACATCGAGTCGGCAGCGGGCGTCAGCGCCGGCGGCCGCACCGGCCTGACCGCCATCGTCGTCGCCATCCTGTTCCTCCTGGCACTGTTCTTCGCGCCGCTGGCGGGTAGCGTGCCGGCCTTCGCCACCGCGCCGGCGCTGCTGTTCGTCGCCGTGCTGATGGCCTCGGGCCTGGCTGAAATCAACTGGGACGACATCACCGAAGCCGCACCCGTGGTGATCACCGCCCTGGCCATGCCGCTGACCTACTCCATCGCCAACGGCATCGCCTTCGGCTTCATCTCCTGGACTGCGATCAAGCTGCTGTCGGGCCGCCGTGGCGACCTGAACCCGGCGCTGGTGATCCTTTCCATCCTGTTCGTCATCAAGCTGGGCTGGTTCAACGCATGAGTGCTGTCTTCGACCCTTCCACCTACGACCAGCAAATCGCGGCCAAGGTCGAGCGCCTGCGCGAGTTGCTGGCGCCGTTCGACGCGCCGGAACCGGCGGTATTCGACTCGCCGCGCGAGCACTACCGCCTGCGCGCCGAGTTCCGCCTGTGGCGCCAGGACGGCCAGCGCCATTACGCGATGTTCGCGCCAGGGGAGAAACACACGCCGATCCTGATCGACGACTTCCCCATCGCCAGCCTGCGGATCAACGAGCTGATGCCACGCATGAAAGCCGCGTGGCAGGCCAGCGAGGCGCTGAGCAACAAGCTGTTCCAGGTGGAGTTCCTCACCACCCTGGCCGGCGACGCGATGATCACCTTGTGCTACCACCGCCCGCTGGACGCAGAGTGGGAGGCAGCGGCGCAGCAACTGGCCGCCGATCTGGGCACGAGCATCATTGGTCGCTCCAAGGGCAAGCGCCTGGTGATTGGCCGTGATTACGCGGTGGAAGAACTGCAGGTGGCGGGTCGCAACTTCCGCTACCGCCAGCCGGAAGGCGCGTTCACCCAGCCCAACGGCCAGGTGAACCAGAAAATGCTGGGCTGGGCCTTCGATGCGCTGGGCGAGCGTGAAGATGACCTGCTGGAGCTGTATTGCGGCAACGGCAACTTCACCCTGCCGCTGGCGACCCGGGTGCGCAATGTGCTGGCCACCGAGATCAGCAAGACCTCGGTGAACGCGGCGCTGCATAACCTGGACGACAACGGCGTGGACAACGTGCGCCTGGTGAGGCTGTCGGCCGAGGAACTGACCGAAGCGCTGAACGAGGTGCGGCCGTTCCGCCGCCTGGAAGGCATCGACCTGAAGAGCTACGCGTTCGGCAGCGTGTTCGTCGACCCGCCGCGTGCTGGCATGGACCCGGACACCTGCGAACTGACCCGGCGCTTCGACAACATCCTGTACATCTCCTGCAACCCGGAGACGCTGGCGGCCAACATTGCCCAGCTCAACGACACCCACCGGATCGAGCGGTGTGCGTTGTTCGATCAGTTCCCGTACACCCACCATATGGAAAGTGGGGTGTTGCTGGTTCGGCGGTGATCACGGTCGGGCCTGCTTTGCAGGCCCGACAGCTATCACGCCATCAACAACGGCACCAACTGATCCGCATCGGTCAATGCCCCATGGTGGCCTTGCCAACGACTGGCATCGCGCTCCACCTCGCTGCGAATGATCCCGCCATCCCCGGTGGGAATCACGATCAGATCGCCAATCCGCGCCTCCGCCTGGCTCAATACCACATCGCCGAACAGCCCGCTGCCAATCGCATCGGCCTTGCTCAACACCTGATAACCGTCTCCCAACCGTCCGCGCCAGCGCTCCTGCACCCGATCCTGATGGAGCCCGCCGGTGTAGACATGCCGTGCGCGAATATCCCCGGCCAGCGCCAGCACATCCTCCCGCAACCCCGGCTCGCGGTCGAAATCCACCACCGCGGCACTGTCCAGCGCCAGCATGCCGTGGTCCGCCGTCACCAGCAGTTGCGCGCCAGCGGGTAGCTGACGGTAGATGCTTTCGGCCAGCCGGTCGGCGTTGCGCAGTTGCACCAGCCACTGCTCGGTGCCAGGGCCGCAGAGGTGCCCGACAAAATCCAGGTCGCCGAAATAGGCAAAACAGAACGACGCCGCATCCAGCGTCAGGGCCTGACGCACCAGCGCCGGGTACGCCTCGTAGCCCGGCGCGCCGAGAATCTGCGCGCCTTTGTAGATCGCCCGGGTATAGGCGGAATCGGCAAAGCGTGCCGACATCACCGTACTGATCCGCAAGCCCTGTTCGGTGGCCTGCTCCCAGGCGGTCTGCGGAACGATGAACTGTTCGGGCGGCGGTGGCGCCGTGACCAGCCTTTCAGAGCCAAAGGGCGCGCAGGTCCAGCTCAGCGGTGAAAACTCAGTCCCGGCATCCAGGGCGAAGGTGCAGCCGACGATGCCATGAGCGCCGCTGCCCAGGCCCGAGGCCAACGCCGCCAGGCTTGACGCGGTGGTCGCGGGAAAACCGACGCGGAACACACCTTCCGGGCGCATCAGCGAAGCGAGAAACGGCGCATGCCGGGCGTGCTCCTGGAGCAGGTGCTGGCCCAGCCCGTCGATCAACAGCAGGCAGGTCGCGGGCGACGGCGCCAGACCGAACGGATTGCGAAAACCCTCCGCCCCCAGCCCCGACAGGATCGACTGGGTAAGACTGGCCAGCCCCGGCCACGTCAGTTCATCCGTCACTTGTGCTTGAAAAGCCATCCTTCGCCCCTCCTCCTCTGATGAACCACAAGGTTTAGCACAGCCTGTTCGATCAGCGAACACTTATGACACTGGCCGATTGATTCCTGTTAACCAACCGGTACATTTTAGCGGGACACTCCTCCCCGACTTTTTCCCAAGAACAACAACGGAGTCTTTACCGATGAATCTGGCCAAACCGCCCGGCATTCTCGCCGGCCTTATCGGCGCGGGCATCCAGGCCTCGCGCACCCCCGCGCTGCACGAGCACGAGGGCGCCGCCCAAGGCTTGAATTACCTTTACCGGTTGATCGACCTGGACCAGCTCAAGCTCGACAGCACGGCTCTTGAAGAACTGCTGACCGCCGCCCAGTACATGGGCTTCACCGGCCTCAATATCACCTTCCCGTGCAAGCAGGCGATTCTGCCGCTGCTCGATGAACTGTCCCCGGAAGCCCGCGGCATCGGCGCGGTCAATACCGTGGTGCTCAAGGACGGCCGCCGTATCGGCCACAACACCGATTGCCTGGGCTTCGCCGAAGGCTTCCGCCGCGGCCTGACGGATGTCTCGCGTCAGCGCGTGGTGCAGATGGGCGCCGGTGGCGCAGGCGCGGCAGTGGCTCATGCCCTGCTGAGCGAAGGCGTGGAACAACTGACGGTGTTCGATGTGGAAATCGAACGCGCCCAGGCCCTTGTGGATAACCTCAACCAGCACTTCCCGGCGGCCCCGGCGAAAGTCGGCCACGAACTGGAAAGCGCCATGGCCCAAGCCTGCGGACTGGTCAACACCACGCCGATGGGCATGGCCAAGCTGCCGGGCATGCCGGTGCCCAAGGCGCTGCTGCGGGCGGATTTGTGGGTTGCGGAGATCGTTTATTTCCCGCTGGAAACCGAACTGCTGCGCGAAGCCCGGGCGCTGGGCTGTCGTACGCTCAATGGCGGCACCATGGCGGTGTACCAGGCGGTCAAGGCGTTCGAGCTGTTCAGTGGCGTGCAGCCCGATCCGGAACGGATGACCGGGCACTTCCACAGCCTGGGTAACTGAGGACCATCGCGGGCCGCGCCCGCGATGAACACATCAGGCCTGCAGGTAACGCAGGACCGACTCGCAGATCATTTCCTTGTGCCGGGCCTTCACGGCCTGGTCCTCGAAATCGATCTGGAAGATTTCACCGAAGGTGTGACGGTTCGACACCCGGTAGAAACAGAACGAACTGATCAGCAGGTGCACATCCAGTGCATCCAGCCCCTCGCGGAACAACCCTTCGCTTGCCCCCCGAAGCAGAATCTCGTTCAGCGCCTTGAGCACCGTATTGTTCATCGAACGAATCGCCGAAGACTGCTTCACGAACTCGCCGTGGTGCATGTTCTCGTTGCACACGATGCGCACGAAATCGACATTGCGGTCGTGGTGATCGAAGGTGAATTCGATCAGCCGGCGGATGCCCTGGCGGGGCTCCAGTTCAGCAAGGTGGAGGTTGCTTTCGGTGCTGCGGATATCGCCGTAGAGCTTCTCCAGCACTTCGACGTACAACTGCTCCTTGCTGTTGAAGTAGTAATAGATCATCCGCTTCGAGGTCTGGGTGCGCTCGGCGATGGCGTCGACGCGCGCACCGGCCAGTCCCTGATGGACGAACTCGGTGATCGCCGCCTGGAGGATGTTCTCGCGGGTTTTTTCCGGATTGTTCTTGCGACCTTTGCGTGGCGCGGTTTCGGGCGCGACGTAAAGTGCTGGAGTGGTTGTCATACGCAGCTCATGGCCTTCGATTAACCGCGCAATTATGGGCCTCGGTTGCGTCAGAAGAAAGCCTTGCAGGTGTAGGGGATTTTGCATTGACCCCATCGCGAGCGAGCTCGCTCCTACAGCCGTAGGAGCGAGCTTGTCGGGGGCGCCGAACCGTCGCGATGTACGCTCAATCGAATCAGAGCTTGGCGTGCCGCAACCCGCCCGCCCGGGCCTTGGCCATCGCCGCCAGGCGCACCGCCACGTTCGCCGCGCCATACCCGGCATAACCATTGCGCCGCTGAATCACCTCGAAGAAGAAACGCTCCTCGAACGGCTCGGTGTAGACGTGGAACAGCTCGCCACCGTTGGCGTCGCGGTCATACAGCACGTTGTAGTACGCCAGCTCGCTGAGGAACTCGTCGTCGAAATCAAAACGCGCGGCGAGGTCGTCGTAGTAGTTCAGCGGAATGTCCAGCAGGGCCACGCCGGCTTCCTTGGCACGCTTGACCGCGGAGAAGATGTCCTCGCAGTCGAAGGCGATATGGTGCACGCCCGAACCACGGTAGTTGGACAGCGCATGGGAGATCGCGGTGTTGCGGTTCTCGGAGATGTTCAGCGGCAGGCGAATGGTGCTGCACTTGCTGCGCAGGGCGCGGCTCTTCACCAGGCCATACGGGTCGGGCAACACCACTTCGTCGTCAGCGGTGAAGTCCAGCAGGCTTTTGTAGAACAGCACCCAGTTATCCAGGCTGTCGGCCGGCAGGGCCATGGCCATGTGGTCGATGCGGGTCAGGCCGAGGCTGGTCGGTGCCGGCTGGCCGTTGAGGCTGAAGTCGGTGTCGTAGATGGTGCGGCCATCGACATCCTGGTCCACCAGGTAGATCAGGCTGCCGTCCGGCGCGCGCACTGCCGCCAGCTCACGCTCGTTCGGGCCGACCAGGCCGCGATAAGGCTGGCCGTGATAAGCCACGGCGCGGGCCAGGGCCTTGGCGCTGTCCTTGACCCGCACGGCCGTGGCGCACAGCGACGGGCCGTGGCTTTCGAAGAAGTTGTGGGCGAAGGAATAGGGCTCGGCGTTGAGGATCAGGTTGATATCGCCCTGACGCAGCAAGCTGACGTTCTTCGAACGGTGCTGGCCAACGCGGGCGAAGCCCAGTTGCTCCAGCCAGTTGCCGAGCTTGGCGCCCAGCGCGTCGTCCACGGCGAATTCAAGGAATTCGATGCCGTCGTAAGCGCCGACCGGTGGCGTGCTGAACAGCAGGTCCGGCTCGACGGCCACTTCGGGCGCGACCTGGGCCAGACGCTCGCGGGTCTTCTCTTCCAGGTACAGCAACGAGCGCAGGCCGTCGGCGGCGTTGGCCCGTGGCGGCGCGGCGCGGAATCCATCGTTGAAGATTTCCAGCGACAGCGGGCCGCGATAACCGGCCTGCAGGATCGGCGCGAGGAACGCCGGCAGGTCGAATTCGCCCTGGCCGGGGAAGCAGCGGAAATGCCGGCTCCACTCCAGCACGTCCATCGCCAGGATCGGCGCGTCGGCCATCTGCACGAAGAAGATCTTGTCACCCGGAATCTTGGCGATGCCGCTCGGGTCGCCTTTGATCGAGTAGGTGTGGAAACTGTCGAGAATCATGCCCAGGCTGCGGTGATCGGCCTCGCGCACGATGTCCCAGACCTGCTCCCACTGGTTGACATGACGCCCCCAGGCCAACGCTTCGTAACCGATGCGCAGGTCACGGGCGCCGGCACGTTCGGCCAGCAGGCGCAGGTCGTCCACCAGAATCTGCCGCTCGCCCAGGGCGTCGGCGGCGACGTTGCTGCAGACCAGCACCAGATCGGTGCCCAGTTCCTGCATCAGGTCGAACTTGCGCTCGGCGCGGTCGAGGTTGCGCGACAGACGGTCGCGGCGGCAGCCCTCGAAGTCGCGGAACGGCTGGAACAGGGTGATCGCCAGGCCCAGATCGGCGCAGCGCTGGCGGATCTCACGGGGGCTGCCGTCGTAGTACAGAAGGTCGTTTTCGAAAATCTCCACGCCGTCGAACCCGGCGGCGGCAATGGCTTCGAGCTTTTCTGGCAAAGTGCCGCTCAAGGACACGGTGGCAATCGAACGCTGCATCTTCAGTCTCCAACGGGCAGGCAGTGCCCCAACTGTGACGAATTATTGGCCGGCGCGGAAAACACCTCAACCAAAAGGTACGAACCGGTTAGTTTTGTGTGCGATTATCGCCCGAAATGCGCTGTGACGAATTGACCCTTTTTTGAGCAGTGCGCACCATTTCCAACCATGAAGCGGGTACTCATCGGCCACCTGACCGGGACGATCCTGCCAAGTAATCCACATGCACTACGTTTTCTTGCGTCACCCAGGCTCGACCCATAAACATAAAAATACGGGTAACCCACGATGATACAAAGCTCCAGCAATCCCGCAGCCCAGCCTCTGGGCAACACCCCGCACGCAGGAATGGGCGACAAGATCCGCGGCGCCATGGCCGTGGGCAAGACCCGCTGGGTCATGCTTGCCCTGGTGTTCTTCGCCACCACCCTGAACTACATCGACCGCGCCGCCCTCGGCGTCATGCAGCCCATCCTGGCCAAGGAAATGAGCTGGACGGCGATGGACTACGCCAACATCAACTTCTGGTTCCAGGTCGGCTACGCCATCGGCTTCGTGCTGCAGGGCCGCTTGATCGACAAGGTCGGCGTGAAGAAGGTGTTCTTCTGCGCCGTACTGCTCTGGAGCCTGGCTACCGGCGCTCACGGCCTGGCCACCTCGGCGGTCGGCTTCATGGTCTGCCGGTTCATTCTCGGCCTGACCGAAGCGGCCAACTACCCGGCCTGCGTCAAGACCACCCGCCTGTGGTTCCCGGCCGGTGAGCGCGCCGTCGCCACCGGTATCTTCAACGCCGGCACCAACGTTGGCGCCATGTTCACGCCGATGCTGCTGCCACTGATCCTCACCGTGTGGGGCTGGCAGGCCGCGTTCATGGCCATGGGCGCACTGGGTCTGGTCTGGGTCACCTTCTGGGGCCTGAAGTACTTCAACCCTGAAGAACACCCGACCGTGAGCAAAGCCGAACTGGCTTACGTCCAAGGCGAAGCCGAACCTGAGCAGAAAGGCGTGCCGTTCTCGCGCATCCTGCGTATGCGTGGCACCTGGGCCTTCGCCCTGGCCTACTCGATCACCGCGCCGGTGTTCTGGTTCTACCTGTACTGGCTGCCACCGTTCCTGAACCAGCAATACAGCCTGGGCATCAGCGTTACCCAAATGGGTATCCCGCTGATCGTGATCTACCTCAGTGCCGACTTCGGCAGCGTCGGCGGCGGCATCCTCTCCTCGTTCCTCATCGGACGCGGCGTGGCACCGGTCAAGGCGCGCCTGATGTCGATGGCCCTGTTCGCCGCCACCATCATCGGCGTGATCTTCGCCGCTGGCGCCAGCAGCCTGTGGATCGCGGTACTGGCCATCTCCCTGGCGATCGCCGCGCACCAGGCCTGGACCGCCAACATCTGGAGCCTGGTGATGGACTACACGCCCAAGCACATGATGAGCACGGTGTTCGGCTTCGGCGGCATGTGCGCGGCCATCGGCGGCATGTTCATGACCCAGATCGTCGGCTACGTGCTGACCGTCACCAACAACAACTACAGCATCCTGTTCACCATGATCCCGGCGATGTACTTCATTGCCCTGACCTGGATGTACTTCATGGCACCGCGCAAAGTGCCTAAAGTCGACATCTGATTCCTCCGCAACATGACGCGGGGCCTGCCCTCTCCGGCAACGGAGCGGGGCCGGCCCCGCGGTCGTTTCAGCGCCGCCGTTGCAACCAGGCCGCCGCCAGCCCGCTCAGGCAGACCACGGCGATACCGGTCATGCCCCACAGGTCCGGCCGCTGGCCGAACAGCACGATGCCCATCAACCCGGCAAACACGATCTGACAATAGCTGAACGGTGCCAGCATCGCCGGGGGTGCGTGGCGGAACGCCTGGGTCAGGAACAGGTGGGCGAGCATGCCGAAGGTGCCCAGGGCCAGGGTCATCAGGCCGTGGGTGAGGCTCGGAACGGTCCAGAAGAACGGCACCAGCAGGCTCATAACCAGGGTGTTGAACACACCGGTGAAGAAATTGCTGGCGGTCGGGCTGTCGATGTCGCTGAGCTTGCGGGTAAGGATCTGATAGAAGCAGAAACAGGTCGCCGAGCCGAGTGGCAGCAACACCGCCGGGGTAAACAGCGCACCACCGGGGTGCACGATCACCAGCACGCCGATGAAACTCGCCAGCACCGCCAGCCATTGCCCGCGCGTCACCCGCTCCTTGAGCAGCGGCATCGACAGCGCCGTGACCATCAGTGGCGCAAGGAAGTTGACCGCCGTCGCCTCGGCCAGCGGCAGGTACTGCAACGCCTTGGTGAACAGCAAACTGCAACCGAGCAGACACAACGCCCGCGCCGCCTGCAGACCCGGTCGACGCGTGCGCAAGCCACGCAAACCGGCCCGTGGCAGGAAGATCCCGAGCATCAACAAGGTGTGTACGAGGTAGCGCGCCCAGACCACCCAGACAATCGGGTAGAACCCCGAAAGGTACTTGGACATGGCGTCATGGCTGGAAAACAGAAAGGTCGCGACAACGACCAGGAGGATGCCTTTGAACGGCTGGCTGAGAGGGGGCATGGACGGGCTCGGGTCGATGATTTCGCGAAGGGCTCGGCCGAGCAAGGGTCAGGCCAGGCGGCGCCCGACCTCACCGATGCGCGGGTGACTACAGCACCTGACTGAGAACCTGACGCGTCTTGTCCAGCGCCCACTGCGCGCGCTCCAGCGCCGAGACGCCCTGCTCCAGCAACTGCCGGGTGGGGATTTCCAGGCTCAACGGAATGTCGGGGGAAACGCTGGTCAGCAGCCCGCGCAGGTCGCAATCGCCATCACCGGGGAAACGCCGTTCGTTACGCGCCTGGCGCAGGATTTCGGCCATATCGTCCGGCCGTGGCCCGGCCACATCGCACAGTTGCAGGTAACGCATGCGCGAGGCCGGCACCTGACGCAGGTCTTCCAGGCGCGAGGCGGAACGATCGAAATGGAAGGCGTCGACCAGCACGCAGCCGTTTTCACGCCCGGCGTTCTCGACGATGCGCAGGGCCTCGGTGAGGTTCTTCGCGTCGGTCCAGGGCATGAATTCCAGGTGCGGGTGGATGCCGTATTTCGCGGCCAGGTCGCAGAGGGCGGCGAAGTTTTCGGTCATCCGCGCCGGGTCCGGGTCATTGCCGGCCACCAGCAGTTCGGTGGCGCCGAATTCGGCACCGACCGCCAGCAGCGCGTCGAAATCAGCGACGCGGGTTTCCGGCTTGAGGCGGAGGATTTCCACGTCCATCACCTTGATGCCGGTATCGCGCAGGCGCTCGGCGGTCTGCCGGCGCAGGTCGGCATCGCGGACCAGCGGGAAATGGTGTTCTTCCGGCGTGGCCGGCTCCAGGCGCAGGCCGACATGGCTGTAGCCGGCGCGGGCGGCGACCTCGACCATTTCCGGTGGCGACAGTTCGAGGACAGTCAGGGCGGCCAGGGACAGGACTCGTTGACTCATTGGCGGGCATCTCTTGGGGTTGTTGTTCTGGATGCGAATATTTAGAACTTGGTTCCAGTTTCAATGCAAGCAGAAAAAAACCGATGAGCGCCTGAACAGGTCAGGTGGTTTGTATGGCCCTAAGCAGAAATCAGACGAACAACTCAGACGCCGGACTCGCCGCCGACAACTCCTGCGTCGTCGCCAGCAACGCCGCCGACAGCTCATGCATCCGCGCCTCGGTCATCCGCGCCGTCGGCCCGGCAATGCTCACCACGCCCACCGCATGCCCGTCGCGCGGATCCGCCACCACCGCCGCCAGCGCCGACATGCCCACCGCGGAGCTCTCCACCACCCAGGCATAGCCATGCTCACGCGCCACACGCAGGCGCTCCAGCAGCTCGGCATTGGACTTCGGCGCGCCCGGCCCGAAGTCCTCGCGCGGCCCCACGCCCTGGCGCTCCACCAGCAGCAGCGCCTGGGCATCGCTGAGGCTGGCCAGCCACGCATGCCCCGATGCGCTGTAGAACAACGGCGCATCACGGCCCATATCCGGGTCGTAGCGCAGCCCGGAGCGAGCGCCCTGGGATTTGGCGATCCAGGTCTGCCGCTCGCCGTCGATCACGCCCAGGCGCACCAGTTCGCCGCTCTGCCGCGCCAGTTCGTCGAGGATCGGCTGGACGATGTCCGCGCCGCTGTTGGCCAGGTAGCGGAAGCCCTGGGCCACCAGCCGTGTGCTCAGCAGGTAGCGGCTGTTCTCCGGGTTCTGCCGCACGTAACCCAGGCGGATCAGCTCGGCGAGCATGCGGTGGGTCGCGCTCTTCGGAATGTCCAGTTGCTCGGCCAGGGCCTGCATCGGCAACCCGCGAGGTTCGCTGGTGAGGCTTTCGATAAGGCTGAGCGCGCGTTCGATCTGACTGCCGGCCATGGTCATGGTCCCTGAAAATGTTGCCGAATTCTAAAGAGCGCCGGACAAAGCGCAAACCACTGTTCGATCTTCGCCCAACTTCGCGACACAACGCTTGGCAGCGCCGAGGCGATCAGAGAATATGGAATCATGTTCCAAAAACAACAATCCAGCCTTTTCTCCGAGGACGCTCCATGACTGCCCTTCCCTCACACGCCCGCACAGTGGACTGCGATGTCCTGGTGATCGGTTCCGGCGCCGCCGGCCTCAGCGCTGCGGTAACCGCCGCATGGCACGGGCAGAAGGTCATCGTGGTGGAGAAAGACCCGGTCTTCGGCGGCGCCACCGCCTGGTCCGGTGGCTGGATGTGGGTGCCGTGCAACCCGCTGGCGCGCCGCGCCGGCATCGTCGAGGACCGCTCGGCGCCGCGTACCTACCTGGAACACGAACTCGGCGAGCGCTTCAACGCGCCGCTGATCGACGCCTTCCTCGAAGCCGCGCCAAACATGGTGAGCTTCTTCGAGAAACACACCGCACTGCAGTTCGCCGACGGCAACGGCATTGCCGACATCCATGGCGACACGCCCGGCGCCGGCACGGGCGGTCGTTCGGTGATCGCCGCGCCCTACGACGGGCGCAAGGCCGGCAAGTTGCTCAAGCGCCTGCGCCGGACCATGCGCGAAACCTCGTTCTGGGGCATGCCGATCATGGCCGGCAAGGACCTCGGCGCCTTCCTCACCCTGACCCGCTCCTGGCGCTCGCTGCTGCACGTGACCCGGCGCATCGGCAAACACTTGATCGACCTCGCCACCCACGGCCGCGCCCTGCACCTGGTCAACGGCGTGGCCTTGATTGCGCGCCTGGCGAAATCCGCCGAAGACCTCGGCGTGCTGCTCTGGGAGTCGGCGCCCGCGCGGCGCCTGCTGCATGCGAATGGCCGGGTCAGCGGTGCGGTGGTGCAGACCGCCAACGGCGAAGTGACCATCAACGCCCGCGCCGTGGTCCTCGCCGCCGGCGGCTTCCCCAACGACATCGAACGCCGCAAGGCGATGTTCCCGCGCACGCCAACCGGCCACGAGCACCTGGCCCTGCCGCCGCTCGCCGCCAATGGCGACGGCCTGCGCCTGGGCGAGAGCGCCGGCGGCCGCGTCGCCGACGACCTGCACTGCGCGGTGGCCTGGGCGCCAGTGTCGAAGGTGCCGTACAAGGACGGCAGCGCCGGCCATTTCCCGCACATCATCGAACGCGGCAAGCCGGGGATCATCGGTGTGCTGAGCAACGGCCAGCGCTTCGTCAACGAAGCCGGTGGCTACTACGACTACGTCAGCGCCATGGTCGCCGCCGCGCCGGGCGAGAAGGTCGAGTCCTGGCTGATCTGCGACCACACCTTCCAGCGCCGCTACGGCCTGGGCATCGCCCGCCCGTTCCCGCTGCCGACCTCGGCGCTGGTGCGCAACGGCTACCTCAAACGCGCGGACAGCCTGCACGACCTGGCAAACCAATGCGGTATCGACGCCCGCGGCCTGCTCGACACCGTCAGCGAATACAACCGCCACGCCGAGCGCGGCGAAGATCCGCAATTCGGGCGCGGCACCACCCTCTACAACCGCAAACAGGGCGACGCCCTGCACGGTCCCAACCCGTGCGTGGCGCCCATCGAGAAAGGCCCGTTCTACGCGGTCAACGTCGAGCCCGGTTGCTTCGGCACCTTCGCCGGGCTGCGCACCAACGAACACGCGCAAGTGCTGGACGCCCGTCAGCAACCCATCGAAGGCCTCTACGCCGCGGGTTGCGACATGGCCAGCATCATGGGCGGGCACTACCCCGCCGGCGGCATCAACCTCGGCCCGGCGGCGACCTTCGGCTACATCGCCGCACGCCACATCAGTGGCGTCAGCGCCTACGAATGATCAGTTGAAGCGTTGCCCGGAAATCGCCGGGTGATAGATCGGCTGGACCTTGTTCCCCGCAGGGTCCAGCAGGTGGAAGCTCCAGGTGCCATCGCCATGGGCGAACGGCGTGTCCAGCAAGGTCACGCCGCATTCCTTGAGATAGCCATACCAGGCGTGCAATTCGTCCAGGCTGTCGACCACGAAACCGTAATGATCCACCGCCTGCGCCCCGCTGCTGGGGGCGAAGGCGCGGCCCAGCGACAGGTTGTCGTTGCCGCAGGTGAGATAGACCAGGTCTTCATGGGCACGGTGCAGCACCTCCATCCCCAGCACATCGACATAGAAGCGCTCACAGACTTCAAGGTTCGGCACCAGAATCGCGATATGGCGCAGGCCGTTGAGGCGGCTTGGACGAACAGGCATGGTTTCGGCTCCGTTTTTGTATACAATTTTTCGCAAATATAAGACAAAACGGAGTTCGACGTGTACAGCCTTCTACTCAAGACCCAGCTTCAGCCCGGTAGCCTGGAGCAATTCATGGATGCGATGAGCGTCAATGCCGCCCGTTCGGTGCGTGACGAACCGGGGTGTCTGGTGTTCGATGTGGTGCGGGACAGGAGTGCGCCGGATCTGGTCTGGCTGTATGAGGTGTACACGGATGAGGCGGCCTTCGAGGCCCATCTGCTGACGCCGCATTTCCTCGCCAGCCGGCCATTGGTGGACCCGCTGATCGTGCAGCAGGAGGTAATCGAGGGGGATGTGCTGGCGTTCAATGCCACGCGGGGATGAAAGGTATTTGGGACCGCTTTGCGGTCCCAAACAAAGAAGACTCCGATCAGAAGTCGAAGAACACCGTCTCGCCCTCACCCTGAATGCGGATGTCGAAGCGATACGCGGTCTTCCCGTTCAACTCGCAACGCTTGGCCACCAGGGTGGCGCGACGCTGTGGCTGCTCGATCAGGTTCAGCACCGGGTCCTTGGCGTTCGCCTCGGCTTCGTCATCGAAGTACAGACGGGTCTGCAGGTGGATGTTGATCCCCCGGGCAAACAGGCTGACGTTGATGTGCGGCGCCATCGGCACGCCGGCGGCGTTGTTCGCCACGCCGGGCTTGACGGTGTGCATGGTCCACTCGCCTTCGTCGAAGGTGGTGGCGGTGCGCCCGAAACCGTTGAACGCATTTTCCACGTTGTAATCGGTGTTGTAGGCGCCGGTGTGGTCGGCCTGCCAGAACTCCACGAAGGAGTCGCGGACCAGGTGGCCATTACCGTCATAGACGTTGCCGAACACCACGATGTGCTCGCCCGGCGCGCCTTCGCGGGCCATCTGGCTCCAGATTTCCTGAGCGCGGGGCGGGTTACCGGCGGCCGCCAGGGCCAGGCCGATGTGGACGTAAGGGCCGGCGGTCTGCGAAGGGGTTTCCGGCAGCAGTTCGATAGGCATGACTGGACTCCTCTCAGCGGTTTTCGAAGTGGGTCTTGCGCTCGCCGCGCAACACGATGTCGAAGCGGTACGCCAGGCAATCCATCGGATTGGCGTTACCCATGTCCAGGCGCGCGATCAGGCGCTGAACGGCGTCCGGGTTGGCGATGGACTTGACGATCGGGCACAGCGGGATCAGCGGGTCGCCTTCGAAATACAGCTGGGTGATCAGACGCGTGGAGATCGACGGGCCGCTGATCGACACGTGGATGTGCGCCGGACGCCAGTCGTTCGGGCCGTTGCGCCATGGGTACGGGCCCGGCTTGATGGTGCGGAAGCTGTAGAAACCTTCGCTGTCGGTCAGCGCGCGGCCGACGCCACCGAAGTTGGGGTCCAGCGGCGCCAGGTAGCGGTCGTTCTTGTGGCGATAGCGGCCGCCAGCGTTGGCCTGCCACATTTCAACCAAAGTGTTGGGAATCGGCTTACCGTATTGATCGAAAACACGACCAGCAACGATGATGCGCTCGCCGACCGGCAGGCCACCGTTGTTGAAGTTCAGCAGCAGGTCGTTGTCGTGCTCACCGAAACCCAGGTGGGAAAAGTTCGGGCCGGTGCTTTCGCTGATCGACTGCGGAATGCTGACCAGCGCCTGGCTCGGCGAGCGGGCGATGGAGGTTTTGTAGTCCGGGGTGAAGGCTTTTGGATGCCAGTTTCGATCACGGATAACGAAGCGACTGGTGTCTGTAGCAGACATGCCGTTCTCCTGTTCTTGGATTTATGGAGAGCCCGATCAGGACGGGCGAGGTGGTGTGACAAAGTGTCTCGCGGACCAGCCCCGGCGAATACTGAAAAGAACACCGACAAACATAACCATTTGGTTATGAATAGCGACAGGGCTCCCTCGACCAAGGGTCGTGGGCTAACCTTTCATGGCGATAAATCCACCCGGGAGAGACAACCCATGCAATGGCGAAAAGGCAGACGCAGCGACAACGTGGTCGATGCACGGGGCGACAGTCCGGGCGGTCCGCGCTTCGGTGGCGGCAAGGGGCTCACCCTCGGCGCGGTGGTGCTGATCGTCGGTATCGGCCTGCTCACCGGGCAAGACCCGATGCAGATCCTCGGCCAACTCGCCGGACAAATGGAACAAGGCGCCCCGACACAAACCCAGACTGGCCAGAAGCCGGCGGCCAATGACGAAGGCAGCCAGTTCGTCGCCAGCATCCTCGGCGACACCGAAGACACCTGGCGGGCGCTCTTCGCCCAGGCCGGCAAGCAATACAAGGACCCGAAACTGGTGCTGTTCAGCGGCCAGGTGAAATCCGCCTGCGGCTTCGCCACCTCGGCCACCGGCCCGTTCTACTGCCCGGCGGACCAGCAGGTGTACCTGGACATGAGCTTCTTCCGCGAAATGGAACAACGCTTCGCCGCCGCCGGCGACTTCGCCCAGGCCTACGTGATCGCCCACGAGGTCGGCCACCATGTGCAGACGCTGCTGGGCGTTTCGGCCAAGGTCGACGCGGCGCGGCGCAGCGGCCAGCGGGTCGAGGGCGCCAACGGCCTGCTGGTGCGTCAGGAATTGCAGGCCGACTGCCTGGCCGGGGTCTGGGCCTATCAGGCGCAGCAACGGCACAACTGGCTGGAACCGGGCGACGTCGAAGAAGCCCTCAACGCCGCCAACGCCATCGGCGACGACCGCCTGCAGCAACAGGGCCAGGGCCGCGTGGTTCCCGACTCGTTCACCCACGGCACTTCGGCGCAGCGAGTGCGCTGGTTCAAGGCCGGTTTCGGCAAGGGTGATATCAACCAGTGCGACACCTTCAACGCCAAGGCGCTCTGATAATCCCCCTGCAAATACCCCTTCTTTTTCCATCCACAGCCCCGCACTTGCGGGGCTTGTCACATTTTGTTGAGTGTTTTTGTCGGTTTTACTGAAAAAGCGTTTCAGCTCCCCGTCTTATCGCCGATAAAAGCTCCTCAACATCCGCTGGCCTCCAAGAAAAACAAATCATCAGCGACCCGATTACACCTTTTCCTGGAGGGAACCCATGAACAGTTGGTTTGCCAACATCAGCGTCAACCTGAAACTCGGCCTGGGCTTCGGCCTGGTCCTGCTGCTGACCGCCTTGCTCGCACTGACCGGCTGGAACAGCCTCGACAGCCTGATCCAGCGCAGCAACTGGATGAGCGACATCACCCGCCTCAACAGCGACCTGACCAACCTGCGGGTCGCGCGCCTGCAATACATGCTGGCCAACGGCGACGACGACGCCGCCGGCAACGTGCAGGTCAAGCTCAATGAATTCAGCCAGCAACAGCAACGCTTGCTGAAGACCTTCAAGAGCCCGGAAAACGTCAAGCTGCTGGAAGAGCAGGCGCAGATCATCAGCGCCTATCAGGTCTCGCTGAACAAGATGCGCGCCACCTACAAGGCCAGCGCGACCGCCCGCAGCGACCTGGAAACCACCGCCGCTACCGCCCTGCAACTGATCGAGGGCATCAACCGCGACGTGCTCACCCAGCCGGACAGCGATTCCGCCCGCCTGGAGCAATACCGCGCCGCCAGCGCCGCCAAGGAGCAACTGCTGCTGGTACGCCTGGAAGTCCGCGGCTACATCGCCGACAACACCGCGCAAAGCGAACAGACCGCCCTGCGCCAACTGGATAGCGCGCTGGACCAGGCCCGCCAGCTGAGCCGCGCCCTGCCCAACGAGACCGCGCGCATCCAGCAGTTCGAAACGGCCTTGAGCGGCTATCGCGATGCCCTCAACCGCTACAAGGCGGCTATCGCCGAGATCGGCGTAGCGCGCCAGGAAATGACCGCGCAGGGCTACGACATCGTCAATCGCAGCGAAGCCCTCTACAAGATCCAGCTCGAGCGCCGCGACGCCGAAAGCGCCCAAGCCAGCACCCTGCAACTGATCGCAACCCTGCTGGCACTGCTCACCGGCATCGTCGCTGCGGTGCTGATCACCCGCCAGATCACCCGCCCGCTGCGCCAGACCCTGGACGTGGTCGAGCGCATCGCCGCCGGCGACCTGACCCACGAACTGCGCGTCACCCGCCGCGACGAAATGGGCGTGCTGCAACAAGGCATCCAGCGCATGGGCACGACCCTGCGCGAGTTGATCAGCGGCATCCGTGATGGCGTCACACAAATCGCCAGCGCCGCCGAAGAACTCTCCGCAGTGACCGAGCAGACCAGCGCCGGCGCCAACAACCAGAAAGTCGAGACCGATCAGGTCGCCACCGCCATGCACGAAATGGCGACCACCGTGCAGGAAGTCGCGCGTAACGCCGAGCACGCTTCCGAAGCCGCAACCGACGCCGACAAGCAGGCCCGGGCCGGCGATCAGGTGGTGTCGCAAGCCATCGCCCAGATCGAAAAACTCGCGGGCGAAGTGGAGCGCTCCACTCAAGCCATGGCGCAGTTGCAGCAAGAAAGCCAGAAGATCGGCAGCGTCATGGACGTGATCAAGTCGGTGGCCGAACAGACCAACCTGCTGGCCCTCAACGCCGCCATCGAAGCGGCCCGTGCCGGCGAGGCCGGACGTGGATTCGCGGTGGTCGCGGATGAAGTCCGCGGGCTGGCCCAGCGCACCCAGAAATCCACCGAAGAAATCGAAGAACTGGTCGCCGGCCTGCAGAGCGGCACCCAGCAGGTGGCCAACATCATGCTCGGCAGCCGCAGCCTGACCGACAGCGGCGTCGAACTGACGCGCAAGGCCGGCACCTCACTGGAAAGCATCACCCGTGTGGTGTCCGACATCCAGTCGATGAACCAGCAGATCGCCGCAGCAGCCGAACAGCAGAGCGCCGTGGCCGAAGAAATCAGCCGCAGTATCTTGAGCGTGCGGGATGTGTCGGAACAGACAGCGGCGGCGAGCGATGAGACGGCGGCGTCCAGTGTCGAGCTGGCGCGGCTGGGGAATCAGTTGCAGTTGATGGTGAGTCACTTCCGGGTGTGAGCATGAGGCTCCAGTCAGGAGACCGGGTAATGGCGACCAGATGCTAGTCGACAGTTTTTCAGCGTTCTCAAGACCGAGCGCCGCGCGGGCGGCGCTCGATCTCAAGAACGCTGGAACACTTCGGGCTAGCGCCTAGTGGTCATTACTCGATCTTTTGACAAGCGCCTTCTAGCCATTACCTGACCACCTGCCCTACCCCTCTCCCCCGCGGATCCGAAGCCGTCTCCAGCTTGGTCCCCATCACCCGGATCGCCTGCACATCGCCCATCTCCCAGCCCTGGTCCTCAAGGGTGTAGCCCATCTTTTTCAACTCCTGCGCCACCTCACCGGTGAGCGGTGCATAAGCGTCGAAATAGATGGTGTCCTTCGGCAGCAACTGGTGATGCACCCGCTGCGCCGCGACGGCTTTTTCCAGCGGCTGGTTGAAGTCGTACAGGTTGTTCAGCACCTGGAAGATCGAGGTGAAAATCCGCGAACCGCCCGGCGTGCCCAGCACCAGCGTGACCTGCCCATCGCGGGTCACCAGGCTCGGACTCATGGACGACAGCATGCGCTTGCCCGGCTCGATGGCATTGGCATCGCCGCCCACCACGCCAAAGGCGTTGGCCACCCCTGGCTTGGAGCTGAAGTCGTCCATTTCATCGTTGAGCAGGAAGCCCGCGCCCTTGACCACCATGCCGCTGCCGTAGTCCCAGTTCAGGGTGTAGGTGTTGCTCACCGCGTTGCCCTGGTTGTCGACGATGGAGAAGTGGGTGGTCTGGTGCGGCTCCAGCCCCGGACGGACTTTCTCGGTCTCGGAAATCGCGTTCGGGTTGACCTCCTTGGCCCGCCGCGCCAAGTACTCGGGCGCCACCAGTTCCGCCACCGGCACCTTGGCAAAGGCCGGGTCGCCGAGGTAGTCGGCGCGGTCGGCGAACACCCGTTTTTCGATCTCGGCCAGCAGGTGGATGTAGCGCGCCGAGTTCAGTTCGACGCCCTTGAAGTCAGCCGCACGCTGCTCCTTGATGCCCAGCAGTTGGGCCAGGGCGATACCGCCCGAGCTGGGCAGCGGCGCGGTGTAGACCGTGTTGCCGCGCCAGTCGATGCGCATCGGCTCGCGCCACACCGCCTTGTAGTCCTTGAGGTCGTCCTTGCTGATCAGGCCGTTGCTGGCCTGCATCTGCGCCACCAGCAGGTCGGCGGTCTTGCCCTGGTAGAACTCGCTGACGCCCTTGTCGGCGATGCGTTCCAGGGTCTGCGCCAGCTCTGGCTGCTTGAAGGTTTCGCCGACCTTCATCTGGCCGAAGTAGTCGTTGAAGTTGGTGCTGTCCTTGAACAATCCCAACGCATCTTCGCGGTACTGGTATTGCTTGGCGGCGACCTTGAAGCCGTTCTTCGCATAGCCCACCGCCGGGGTCAGCAGTTCGGACCAAGGCAACTTGCCGAACTTCTGGTGCGCCTCCCACAAGCCCATCACCGTACCCGGCACACCCGCGGCGCGGGCGCCGACCAGGCTCAGGTTCTCGATGATCTCGCCCTTCTCGTCCAGGTACATGTTGCGCGTGGCGGCCTTGGGCGCCACTTCGCGGTAGTCGAGGAAATACGCTTTGCCGTCCACGTACAGGGTCATGAACCCGCCGCCACCGATATTGCCGGCTTCGGGGTAGGTGACCGCGAGTGTGAAGGCCGTGGCGACTGCGGCGTCCACCGCGTTGCCGCCCTTCTTGAGGATGTCGGCGGCGACCTGTGCGCCATATTGATCGGGAGCGGCAACGGCGCCGCCGTCCAGGGTGACTGCATAAGCCGATGCGCTGGCGAGAATCGCCGCACCGAGGCCCAAGGTTCGAAAAATCACAACGCGCATAAAACGTCCTTGGTGTTGTTTTCGTTGAACAACCAGTAAGGACTATGAAGGAAGAGTTTTCAAACGCTGAAGGACGTTTCTTCAGCAGGCGTAGGCCGCCAGCTTGCGCTGGATGAAATCGAGGAAGCACTGGATGCGCAGCGCCAGTTGCGAGTTGCGGTAATACACCGCATTGATCGGTTGGCGATAACCGCTGTTGAAATCGCCCAGCAGCACCTGCAGGCGACCATTGCGGATGTCCTCGTGGGTCATGAAATGCGACAGGCAGGCAATGCCATCACCGGCCAGCGCCAGCGCACGCAGGGTTTCGCCGCTGGAGGCGGACAGGTCCGGGCGGATCAGCAAGCGGTCGCCCTCGACATGACGCAGCGGCCAGTGGTTGAGGGTTTCGGTCTGGGTGAAACCGAGCAAGGTATGCCCGGCGAGGTCTTCGACCCGCTGCGGCGTGCCGTGGCGTTCGAGGTATTCAGGACTGGCTAGCAGGTTCAGCGGGCTGCAGCCGAGCGAGCGAGCATGCAGGCTGGAGTCGGCCAGATCACCGATGCGGATCGCCACGTCGGTGCTCTGCTCCAGCAGGTCGATGATCAGGTCGCTGGTGTTCAGCTCCAGTTGGATCTGCGGGTAGAGCGCACGGAACTCCGCCACCCACGGCACGATGGCATGCAGCATGAACGGCAGCGCCGCATTGATGCGCAGGCGCCCGGACGGCGTCTGCTGATGCCGGGAAAGGTGGTCTTCCAGATCATCCATCTGTTCGAGAATGGACTTGGCCCGCTCGAAGAAATACCGCCCCTCTTCGGTCAGGTCCATGCGCCGCGTGGTGCGGTTGATCAACGTGGTGCCGAGCTTGGCTTCCAGCCGCGACAGCGTGCGGCTGATCGCCGAGGGCGTCTGCCCGCCCTGCTCGGCGGCGGCGGAAATCGAGCCGCACTCGATCACCGAGACGAACACCTGCAACTCATCGGACCTGGCTTTCACGGGACTACCTCACGACACACGACGCGCAGAGTGATAGCCCTTCACAGCCGGCGATGCAAGTCGCATCAGGCCTCGACGCCAAACACCTTCGCCAGGTGCGCTTCATACGCGGCGACCGCGGCCGGCACGTTCGGGCGCTTCATCACATCCACCGCCAGGTAGGTCGGCAGGCCACTCATGCCGAGGAATTGGTTGGCCTTGTGGAACGGGAAGTACACCGCGTCCACGCCCTTGCCTTCGAAGAAGTCGGCAGGATCATCGAATGCCTGCTGCGGCGCGTTCCAGGTCAGCGAGAGCATGTACTGCTTGCCGTGGATCAGGCCGCCGCTGCCGTACTTCTGCGAGGCATCGGAGCGGGTCCGACCATCGCTGGCGTAAAGGCTGCCGTGGCCGGCGGTGAAGACTTCGTCGAGGTACTGCTTGACGGTCCACGGCGCACCCATCCACCAACCAGGCATCTGGTAGACGATGACGTCGGCCCAGAGGAATTTCTCGACCTCTTCCTGATTGTCGTAGCCGCCGTCGATATAGGTGGTCTTCACGTCGAAGCCGGCGCGGTCGAGAAAGGCCAGGGCCGTCTCATGCAGGGTTTCGTTCAGGCGGCCATCGGAGTGGGCGAATTTCTTGCCACCGTTGAGCAACAGGACCTTTTTCATCATTTGCCTCATCTGTCGGGGTCCTGCCGGGCGTCTGGCCTGGGGACCGGGATAACTGGATGGCGGCAGATTAATGAGGCCAGGGCTACGGAAAAACCCACGCGCGGGCAAAATACTTTTGACCTAAAAGCACGAATGGCCAGCTTATTGATGAAATAAAATCAGCATCCCATTCAACGGAGGTCATCCCATGAGCGAACCCTATGGCTTTATCCTCAAAGCCAAGACCCGTCCGGAAAAGGCCGAGGCTTTCGAGGCTTTGTTCCGTGGCTACGTCGAGCCAAGCCGTGCCGAACCCGGCTGCATCGAGTACCACATGCTGCGCGACAAGGAAGACCCGAGCCTGTTCGTGTTCTACGAAATCTGGGCCAGCAAGGCGGCGCTGGACGTGCACTCGGCCCTGCCGCACATGCAGCAGTTCTCCGAGCAGCGCATGGATTACCTGGAACGGGATTTCGATATCCAGTTGATCGAGATGCTCAGCGAGTCCTCGGCTAACCGTTGATCATCAGGTGCGCGCCGAGCAGGCCCAGGCCGATGAAGAGGCAGCGCTTGAACAGCGCCGCGCTGATGCGTTGGCGCAACCATTGGCCAAACAGCATGCCCAGCAGCGCCGGCGCCAGCACCAGCAGCGAGGCCCCCAACGCCTCGCCGCCCAGCGCGTCCTGCCCGGCCAGACCGATGGCGAGCGCCACGGTGGACACCGTGAACGACAGGCCGAGGGCCTGAACCCGCTCATCGCGGTCCAGGTCCAGCGCTTGCAGATAAGGCACCGCCGGAATCACGAACACCCCCGTCGCGGCGGTGATCAGCCCGGTCAGTCCGCCACACAGCGGCCCCAGCCAGCGCTCCTGCCCCGGCTTCAGACTGAACGGCGGCAACCACAGCCCGACCAGCGCATAGAGCAACAACGCCCCGCCCAACGCATGCACCGCCCACGCCCCGCTGCTGATACCCAGCCAGGCGCTGCCCAGCAGCGTGCCGAAAAACACCATCAGCAGCACCGGCCACAGCCGCCGCAGCAACGCACGCAAATGCCCGCCGCTCGCCAGTTGCCAGACGTTGGTCACGGTCGATGGCACGATCAGCAACGCCGCAGCCTGCGCCGGCGCCATAGCCAGACCGAGCAGGCCCATGGCGATGGTCGGCAAGCCGAGGCCGATCACGCCCTTGACCGCGCCGGCCAGGAGGAAGGTTGCTATCACCAGCAGTGATAGGGCTGGGCCGATGTCTTGGTAGAAGCCGAGAAGTGTGTTCATAGGGCCAATGTTGCGGTGGGCGATGCGCGCTGAACAGCCGCGATTAGTTGAGCCTGCCTATCGCCAGACAATAGTCTGGCCGTTCTATACTTCGCCAACCTTCACGCTGGCCCCGCCCATGCATTTCGACCTCATCGACCTCCGCCTTTTCCTCCACACCGTCGAGTGCGGCAACATCACCGCCGGGGCTCAGCGCAGTCACCTGTCGCTGCCGGCGGCCAGTGCGCGGATCCGGGCGATGGAAAGCTCACTCGGCATCGCCCTGCTGGAGCGCAATCGTCGTGGCGTACAGCCGACTCCGGCCGGGCAGGCGCTGGTCAATCATGCGCGGCAGATTGGCCAGCAGGTGGAGCGCCTGCAGTTCGACCTGGCGCAATACGCCAGTGGCCTGCTGGGCCAGGTGCGCCTGCTGTGCAACACGGCGGCGCTGACCGAGTACCTGCCGGAACTGCTCGCCGGTTTTCTGCGCCAGCGCCCGCACATCGATGTGGATATCCAGGAACTGCCGAGCCTGCGCATCGTCCAGGCCCTCGGCCAGGGCGTCGCCGACCTCGGCATCGTCTCCGACGCGGTGGTTACCGCAGACCTGCAGACCCGCCCCTTCCGCGACGATCCACTGGTGCTGATCATGGCCCCGAACCATCCGCTCGCGGCTGTGGATAACCTCGACTTCGCCCGCTCGCTGGAGCACGGTTACGTCGGCCTCGGCGCCGCCAGTGCACTGGCGTTGCACCTGGAAGAACAGGCGCTGCACCTGGGCCGGCGGATGCAGGTGCGGGTGCGGGCGGAGGGTTTCGATGGGGTGATTCGCATGGTCGCCCATGGTGCCGGGCTGGGCATCGTGCCGCTCGCTGCGGTGCAGCGCTGGCAAGGCGTGTTGCCGCTGCGCAGCGTGGCGTTGCGCGAAGGCTGGGCCGAGCGTCGGCTGCTGCTCTGCGCCCGGGATTTCGCCGCGTTGCCCGGCCAGGCCGGGGCATTGCTCGATGCGCTGGCGCCGCGCGTTTAGACAACTCGACGTCGAGTACAGGCAATTGCCGGATGGACGGGCTCGCTAGGCTGCGGGCTCTTTCTTCTGTCTGCCGGAGCCTGTATGTCCAAGCCAATCGTCGTCCTTCGCGATACCCATCCGCTGCCGGTCCTCGACGCCTGCAAATGGGAAAAACTGGCGGGCGACCCGCACACCGTCAACCTCAACGCCTACACCAGCGAAGACGGCAGCAAGATCATGGGCACCTGGATCTGCACCCCGGGCAAATGGCGGGTGAACTACGAGAAGTGGGAGTACTGCCATTTCCAGGAAGGCTACTGCGTGATCACGCCGGATGGTCAGGAGCCGATTCATCTGCGGGCGGGGGACATCTTCATCGTCGAGCCGGGGATGAAGGGGACCTGGGAAGTGGTTGAGACGGTGCGCAAGTATTTCGTGTTTGCCTGATCTTCAAGGTCTAATCGCTGCGGTTCGGCGCCCCGAACCGCAGCGATGGGTTTCAGCATCACTCCGGCTTGCGGTAACTCTCCACGATCGCAGAAAAGTCCTTCCCGCCATCCCCGCGCAAACTCATCGCCTGATACAACTGCTGCGCCACCGCGCCGAGGATCACCGGCTGGTGCGCCTGCTTCGCCGCTTCGGTCGCCAGGCCCAGGTCCTTCAGCATCAGATCAGCACCAAAGCCACCGGTATACCCACGCGCCGCCGGCGCCGTTTCGATGATGCCCGGCCATGGGTTGTAGGTATCAGAACTCCAGCAGCGCCCGGTGGAACTGTTGATGATCCCCGCCAGCACCTTGGTGTCGATGCCCAGCGCGTTACCCAGGGCCATGGCCTCGGACACGCCGACCATGGAAATCCCCAGCAGCAGGTTGTTGCAGATCTTGGCGATCTGCCCGGTGCCCACGCCACCGCAATGGACGATGTTGCGACCCATCTGCGCCAGCACGGGTTGCAGGCTGGCGAACAGTTCATCGCTGCCGCCGACCATAAAGGTCAGGGTCCCCGCCGCCGCGCCGCCGGTGCCACCGGACACCGGCGCATCGCCCATGTCCACGCCCTGCTTCGCCGCCGCGGCGGAAACGTCGCGGATGGTCTGCGGGTCGATGGTGCTGCAATCCACCACCGGCGTGCCGGCGCGCACACCGGCCAGCACGCCGTTTTCACCGAGGTACACGCCGCGCACATGGGCCGCGGCCGGGAGCATGGTGATCACCAGTTCGGCGTTGCTCGCCGCATCACGCGGCGAGTCGCTGATATGCCCGCCCAGCTCGGCAAGCTCGGCCAGGACGGTGGTGTTGAGGTCGAACAGGTTGAGGCTGTGGCCGGCCTTGATCAGGTTGCGCGCCATCGGCGCGCCCATGTTGCCCAGACCCACGAATGCAATACGCATGATCAACTCCTTAGCGCAGGCTGATGGTGGTGTTCACGCCATCGTTGACGCTGTCGTCATCGAACCAGCGAGCGGTGACGGTCTTGGTCTGAGTGTAGAACTGCACCACTTGCTTGCCGTAAGGACCGAGGTCGCCCAGCTTGGAGCCGCGCGAACCGGTGAAGCTGAAGTACGGAACCGGCACTGGAATCGGGATGTTGATACCGACCTGGCCGACATCGATTTCAGACTGGAACTTGCGCGCCGCCGCACCGCTCTGGGTAAACAGGCCAGTGCCGTTGCCGAAGGGGTTGCGGTTGACCAGGGCGATGGCTTCGTCGAGGGTGTCGACTTCCAGCGTCACCAGCACCGGGCCGAAGATTTCCTGGGTGTAGATCTGCATGTCGGTGGTCACCCCGGAGAACAGGGTCGGGCCGACGAAATTGCCGTTCTCGTAGCCCGGCACCTTCACGTCACGACCGTCCAGCTCCAGCGTGGCGCCTTCGCGAATGCCGCTCTCGATCAGGCCCAGCACACGCTCCTTGGCACGCTTGGAAATCACCGGACCGACATCGGTGCCCGGCTCGCTGCCGGCATTGACCTTGAGTTTCGATGCCAGCGCTTTCAGCTCCGGCAGCCACTCGCGGGACTTGCCGACGAACACCGCCACCGAGGTCGCCATGCAACGCTGGCCGGCCGCACCGAACGCGGCACCCGCCAGGGCGTTGAGGGTCTGGGTGCGGTTGGCGTCGGGCAGGATCACCGCATGGTTTTTCGCGCCCATCATCGATTGCACGCGCTTGCCGTGCTTGCCGGCCAGGTCGTACACGTGAGTGCCGACTTCGGTGGAACCCACGAAGGACACCGCCTTGATATCGCTGTGGGTGCACAGGCCATCAACCACCTGCTTGCCGCCGTGCACGACGTTGAGCACGCCGGCCGGCACACCGGCCTCGATTGCCAGTTCCACCAGCAGCATGGTCGACAGCGGATCCTGCTCGGACGGTTTGAGGACGAAAGTGTTGCCGCAGACGATGGCCATCGGGAACATCCACAGCGGGATCATCGCCGGGAAGTTGAACGGGGTGATGCCGGCGCAGACGCCGATCGGCTGGCGCAGGGTGTAGGTGTCGACGCCACCAGCGACGTTCTCGGCGAACTCGCCCATCTGCAGGGTGCCGATGCTGCACGCATGCTCCACCACTTCCAGGCCGCGGAAGATATCGCCCTCGGCATCGGCGATGGTCTTGCCCTGCTCGGCGCTGAGGGTCACGGCGATGCGCTTGGAGTGTTCGCGGATCAGCGCCTGCAGACGCAGCATGATGCGCATCCGTGCGCCGATCGGCGTGTCTTTCCAGGTCTTGAAGGCGCGTTGCGCGGCGGCCACGGCGGCATCCAGCTCTTCGGCGGTGGCGAAGGGAACGCGGGCCAGGACTTCCTGGGTGGCCGGGTTGACCACGTCACGCCACTCGCTGGTTTTCGATTCGACCCATTGGCCGTCGATCAGCAGGCGGACCTGGTCGACCTTGGTCTGGCCGGGGGTGAGGGATGCGTTCATGAGGCTTCTCCTGGAAATTGTTTTTAGCGAGAGAATTGCCGGCGCGGCAGCCGCGACGGGGCTTGGGGCCTGGGCTGTTTTCGAGTATAGATGTGCAAACTTCCAACAAAAACGCACATAAAAGCCGGTCCAACATGCAAAAAAACATCACCTCCCTGGGTTCACTGAACTGGGATGACCTGAAGTTCTTTCTTGAAGTGGCGCGGACCCGCAAGGCCAGCAGCGCGGCCAAGCGCCTGAATGTGGATTACACCACCGTGTCGCGGCGCATCAGTTCGCTGGAGCAGGCGCTGGGCACCTTGCTGTTCGAAAAATCCCGGACCAACGGCTTCGTCCTCACCACCGAAGGACAACGCCTGCTGAGCTACGCCGAGTCGATCGAAAGCACGCTGCACATGGCCTGCGAACAGGTCTCCGGCTCCGGCGTGGCCCTTTCCGGGCATGTGCGCATGGGCTGCACCGAAGGCTTCGGCAGCTTCTTCATTACCCCGCAGCTGAGCCACTTCGTCGACACCTGGCCGGCCATCTCGGTGGACATCCTGCCGCTGCCGCACTTCATCAGCCTGTCCAAGCGCGAGGCCGATATCGTCATCGCCCTGGAGCGCCCGGAACATGGCCCGTACGTGTGCTGCAAACTGTGCGACTACCGCCTGCGGCTGTACGCGACCCAGGACTACCTCGACCGCCACCCGCCAATCCGGCGCAGCAGCGACCTGGGCGAGCACCCGTTCATCAGCTATGTCGACGACCTGGCGTTCAGTTCCGAGTTGCTTTACCTCAACAACCTGCTGCCCAACGCCACCGCGCACCTGCGCAGCACCAGCGTCATCGCCCAGTACGTCGCCGCCCAGCAGGGCCGCGGCCTGGCCATCCTGCCCTGCTTCCTCGCCGCCCAGGACCCGCGCCTGGTGCCAGTGCTGCCGGACGAAGTGAGCGTTACCCGGCAGTTCTGGATGTACTGCCGGGAGGATTTGCGCAAGTTGAAGCGGATTACGTTGTTGTGGGATTACATCAGGGATGTGACGGAGAAGAACAGGCCGCTGTTGATGGGGGAATCGCGGGAGATGGTGTTTCCGGAGTGACGGCCGTGCCTCATCGCTGATGAAAGAGGCACCGAACCGTCACGAGGCGGCCTACACCGTTTCCAGCATCAACCCCGAAATCCGCTTCACCTTTCTGCCCACCGCCTCTTCCAGCACACCCTGGCGCGGTTCGATCAGGCTGAACCAGTCCCGGGCCCGGGTGATCCCGGTGTAGATCAGTTCCTTGGTCAGCACCGGGTTCAGCGCATCCGGCAGCACCAGCGCGGTGTGGGCGAACTCCGAGCCCTGGGATTTGTGCACGGTCATCGCGTAGACGGTTTCCACCTCGCTGAGGCGACTCGGCAACACGAAGCGCACACCGCCGCGGCCATCGTTGCGCGGGAAAGCCACCCGCAGCGGCGCGATCTCGGATTGGCCGTCCGGCACCCGCAGGGCGATACCGATATCGCCGTTCATCAGGTTCAGGCCGTAGTCATTGCGGGTCACCAGCACAGGACGGCCTTCGTACCAGGGCTGGTCGCCGTCGATCAGGCCGGCAGCGGTCAGCACCCGGCTGACGCGCTGATTGAGCCCTTCCACACCCCAAGGCCCTTTGCGCACAGCGCAGAGCAACTGGAAGCGTTCGAAGGCTTTCAATACCTCAAGCGCCCACTCGCTCCAGCGCGGATCATCAGCCGGCAGGTCCGCCGCCGGACGGCCCTGGCGGATGGCGTGCAAATAATCGCGGTAGCCCAGTGGCCCTTTCGGCCCGCGCTCCAGGCCGTCGAGTACCAGCTTGTCGAGGGCACGATCCTGTTCGCCACGCAGGGTCAGGCCGAACACGTCGGCGTATTGCCCTTCGCGCAGCAGGGCGCGCGCATCGCTCGCCAACTGGCGATTGACCAAACGCGCCAACTGGCCGATACCGCTGCCTTCGCCAAAGCGCCGCGAGCGCCGCAACATCACCACTTGTTGCGCCAGCGGATAACGCCCGGCATCTCCTGCCTGCAGGCCGCTGGCGCTCAGCGACTCGCCGCTGACCTGCTCCAGCCAAGCTTGAGTCTCGTCACTGTAACGGCCCTCCTCGGCGTCGCGGCACAGGTCGCCGAGCACCGCGCCGGCCTCCACGGAGGCCAGCTGGTCCTTGTCGCCCAGCAGGATCAGCCGGGCATTTTCCGGCATTGCCGCCAGCAGGTTGGCCATCATTTCCAGGTCGATCATCGACGCTTCGTCCACCACCAGCACATCCAGCGGCAGCGGGTTGCCGGCATGATGACGGAAGTGCCGCGAGTTGGGCCGACTGCCCAGCAGACGGTGCACGGTGGAGACGTCGCAGGGAATCTGCGCCCGCACGTCTGCGCTCACCGACAACCGCTCGACCTGCTGGCCAATGGACTCGGTCAGGCGCGCCGCGGCCTTGCCGGTGGGCGCTGCGAGACGAATCCGCAGCGGACGCCCGGCCTCCACCGCCGGCGCCTGCAACAACGCCAGCAGACGCACCACGGTGGTGGTTTTGCCAGTGCCGGGGCCGCCGGTGATGATGCTGAACGCCGCACGGGTGGCCAGGGCGCAGGCGAGTTTCTGCCAGTCGATCTGCCCGGCTTCTGCGCCGTCCTTGAACAGGTTGTCGAGGCGCGCGTGCAGGTCCGTGGGCGTCGCTTCGGTCTGCTGTAGCCGCTGGCGCAGGGCGTCGTCGATCTGCCGTTCGTAGGTCCAGTAACGGCGCAGGTAGAGTCGCCCGCCGCTCAATACCAGCGGTCGCGACGTGTGCTGCGGCTGGTCGCCCGCCGCCACCAGCGTGCTGCGTTCCAGGCGCTCCAGCCAGGTATCGCCGGTGAGTCGTTCGAGCAGTTGCGAAGGCAGCAACAGCGGCCCGGCCAAGGCATCGCCTTCCGGCGGCAGCGACAGGGCGAAGTCCGGTTCGGCGAGGGTCTTTTCCAGGTCCAGGCATACATGGCCGTGCCCCAATTGATGGCTGGCCAAGGCCGCGGCCAACAGCACCAGCGGATCGCCGCCCGGCTCCCGCTCACGCAGGAAACCGACGAAGGCGCGGTCCAGCGCCCGCAGCCAGCCTCGCTCAACCCAGCGATCGAGCAACGCCAGCAGGTCGGCGCTATCGCTCAAGGGCGCGAGGGATGCCAGGTGCTCGGCGTCCAGCGGTGTCGGCAGCAAATCGTTGAACGTGCGGATCATTGGACTTCTCCCGAGAACAGGTCCTGCTGCGTCACCTGTGGAACACCGCGGAACAGCGCGTCGAGTTGCTCGATCAGCGCCCGCGGCGGCTTGGCGAAATACACGCCCTGAGTCGATGAGTGCGCACCACGCAGGAAGATATACACAGCGCCGCCAACGTGCTGGTCGTAGTCGTAGTCGGGCAGGCGCGCGCGCAGTTGCCGGTGCAGGGCCAGCAGGTAGAGCACGTATTGCAGGTCGTAGCGGTGTTCGAGAATCGCCGACTCCATGGCCGCTTCGCTGTAGGCCAGGTCATCAGGGCCGAGCCAGTTGGATTTGTAATCGGCCACGTAATAGCGACCGTCGTGCTCGAACACCAGGTCGATAAAGCCCTTGAACATGCCGTTGAGCAGCGCCGCCTGCGCGGCCGGGCGCGAGGTGCCCTGGTGGGTATGCTGGGCCACCAGCCGGTCCAGACGCAGCACATCGACGCGATGACTGGCGAACCAGAATTCCATCTCGATCTGGTACTGGCTCAGCCCACCAAGGGCCACCGGCGCGCTGTCGTCACCCAGCCGCAGCGGCGACTGCAACAGGTGCTGCAACCAGTCACTCAGGGTGTTGATCCAGCCTTTCCAGTCGCGGCGGTTGCAGCGCTGGCCAACCATCTCGCGCAGTTCTTGCGGCGCGGCGGCCACCCGTGCGAAACCTTGCTGCCCAGCCCACTCCAGCAGGCCGTGGAGGAAGGTGCCGGGATTGGGGCCGCGCGGGAAGCGGTGGATGTCCCCGGCGATCGCCGCGACTTCGCGCAGGGCATTCGGATCAGGACGTTCGTCATCGAGCAATTGCTGGGCCTGGGGCACATCGGCGTCCAGCTCCAAAGCATCCTCGCCGATGCGCAGGGCACTGTAGGAGGCGATCCACCAGTTCTCGGCAGCGCGGCGCTTGGGCTCGCGCGCGGCAAGCAATTCGGCGGTCTGCCGGGGGGCGACGTAGAGCTGTTCGTTGGCCTCCGGCAGCGCCTGGCTGTGGATGGCGTCGCAGTCCTTTTGCAGGGCATCGAGCCAGCTCGTCAGCGCCGCAGACTCCGCCAGCCGCTGGCCGCCGCCCAACAGATAACCGAGGGCGCTGCGGTGCAGCAGCGAGTCTTTGCCGGTGCCGCGCTTGAGGTCGGCCACACCCAGCCAGCAGGCGTGCCGTGCTCGGGTCAGGGCGACATAGAACAGGCGAAGGTCTTCGGCGAGTCGCTCGTCATCGGCCTTGGCAATCTGCTCATCGGTAGGGCTCAGGGTCACGTGCGCAGCGCCGTTTTCGTCGTGCCAACCCAGCGGCAGGCGCTTGCCATCCACCGGCTTGGCGGTGCAGATGAACGGCAGGAACACCAGTTCGTACTCCAGACCCTTGGATTTGTGGATGGTCACCACCTTGACCAGTTGCTCGTCGCTTTCCAGGCGCAGGATCTGTTCCTCGCCCGCTTGCCCGGACGCAGCGAGATGCTCGCCCAGATGACGGATCAGCGCCTGCTCGCCATCCAGTTCAGTGGCGGCCTGCTGCAGTAGCTCGGCGAGGTGCAGCAGGTTGGTCAGCACCCGTTCGCCATCGGTGCGGCCGATCAGCACCTGGGGTAGCTCGAAGTCGTGCAGCAGGCGTCGCAGCATTGGCAGCACGCCCTGGACTCGCCAGATCAGCCGGTACTGACGGAACTGCATGACCCGGCCTTCCCAACGCATTTCGTCTTCGTTCAGTCGCGCCAGTTCGCGCAGTGGCTGAGCGAGGGTGCCGCTGGCCAGCGCCGCCTTGAGCAGGCGCTCGTTGTCCGGCTCGGCGCAGGCCTTGAGCCAGGCCAGCAGGTCGCGGGCTTCCTGGGCGGCGAAGACCGAATCCTTGTCCGAGAGGTAGACGCTGCGCACGCCGCGCGCCGCCAGTTCAGCGCGAACAAGCTGCGCCTCACGGCCATCGCGCACAAGGATGGCGATATCCGATGGCTGGCAGCCACGCAATTGCTCGCCCTGGACGAAGCCGCTGCGGCCCTGCTGCCCGCCGTTGAGCAAGCTGACGATAAGGCTCGCGCAACTCGCGGCCATCTTCTGCCGGTAGAGGGTGTTCGACACCGGCTCATCGCTCGCCAGGTGCCACAGGTTCAGCGCCGGCACCGCCTCGCCATCGACCTGCAACTGCTCTTTGTGCCCACGCGCATGCACCGAAACGAAGGGCACCGGGTTGTCGCCATCCTTGTCGCGAAACAGGAAGGCACCACGGCCAACAGAACGCTGCTCGGCCTGCTCGAACACATGATTGACCGCGGTGACCATCGACTGGGTGGAGCGGAAGTTGGTGTCGAGGCTGTGCAGGCGCCCGGTGGTGGCGCGGCGGGCGCCGAGGTAGGTGAAAATGTCGGCGCCGCGGAAGGCGTAGATCGCCTGCTTCGGGTCGCCGATCAAGAACAGGCCGGTATCCCGCACGTTTTCTTCGATGCGGTAGATGCACTCGAAGATGCGGTACTGCACCGGATCGGTGTCCTGGAATTCATCGATCAGCGCGACCGGAAACTGCTCGCGGATCAACCCGGCCAGTCGCTCGCCGGCAGGCCCGCTCAGGGCGCTGTCGAGGCGTTGCAACATGTCGTCGAAGCCCATTTCCGCGCGGCGGCGCTTCTCTTGTTCAAAGCGCTGAGAGACCCAGGCGGCAGCGTGTTCGAGCAGTTGCGCGTCCGGCGTCGGCAGGCTTTGCAGTTGCTCGCGCAGGGCGACCATGGCCTCCAGCGCCGGGTGGCTCGGCGGCTCGACTTTCCAGGCGGCGGCCACGCCGTCCGGGGTCAGGCGGGTGAAACCGGTGCCGATATCCAGCTCTTGCGCCTGCTCGTCCTCGGCCCAGTTGCGCAGCTTCTCGCACCAGGGTTTGAAGTAGCGTTCCTGGATCATGCTGCCGTTGACCTGCTTGGCCTTCACGCCCTCGCGGCAGAGTTGCAGCAGTTCATCCGACCATTGCGCCCAAGGCGCTTTCAGTTCGCGCAACTGCTCGGCACGTTGGCGCAGCACGTCGGCGATGACCTCTTGCGGCTCTTGCGTGCGCACCTCTCCGGCATGCCGGCCAAACAGTGCGCGTACCCGCGGCAGCAGGTCGTCCGGGTTGCCCCAGTTGTTACGCACCCAAGCCAGCGCCTCGCCTTCCATGCCGTAGCAGAAGCGCCGCCAGTAATCGCGCATGACCTGGCCGAGCAATTCGCTGTGGTCGGTTTCCAGTGTCTGGGTGAACAGGCTGCCGCTGTCGAAGGCGTGCTCGCGCAGCATCCGCTGGCACCAACTGTGGATGGTCGAGACGGCCGCCTCGTCCATCCACTGCGCAGCGACTTCCAGGCGATTGGCGCAGGTCGGCCAATGGGCAGGATCGTATTGCTCGCGCAGTTGGGCGAGCAGCGGGTCCGCTTCGGCCAGGTCACCGCGGAAGAACCGCGCCGCCTCGGCCAGACGGATGCGGATTCGCTCACGCAGCTCCTTGGTCGCGGCATCGGTGAAGGTCACCACCAGAATCTGCGGCGGCAACAGTTCGCGACCAAAGCCCTGCTCACCACCGTGGCCGAGCACCAGGCGCAGGTACAGGGCGGAAATGGTGAATGTCTTGCCGGTGCCAGCACTGGCTTCGATCAACTGGCTGCCATGCAGGGGAAAGGTCAACGCCAGTGGCGCCTGGGTTACTGCAACGCTCATGGACGCACCTCTTCACTGGCCAGTGTCTGCCATTTAGCTTCGAACATCGGCTTGTACAGGGCTTCGCACCAGCCCTCGAATTCTTCGCTCGCAGTCATCGCCGCGAAATCACTGAACTGACGCAGCAGCGCCGCGCTCTCGCTGCGTTCGCCGTCTCGCTGGCCGTCGCCATCGTAGGTTTTGGCGGCGTCGGCCAAGGCCCGTTCCGGGTCTTTCTCGTGTTGGGCGAGCCAGGCAAAGGCGGTCTTGATCGCTACTGGCAGCGGCGCATTCATGCCGGTCTGACGCGACAGCAGCAGGTGGGTCAGCAGCTCGGCTGCCTCCTCTTGCGGCAGAGGCTCCAGCATCAGCGTGATGTCGGTGGCGACCACGGCGCTGTGCAGCGAATGGCCTACCGCGCAGGCAGCAAGGTGCATGACCCAGGTGGCCGTCAAGCGATGCCACTTCAGCGAGCGACCACTGCTGATGCCGTTGGGCAAGGTGGTGATGCTCAGCAGCGCCTGGTCGGCACGTTGCTGGACACGACCAAGCCAGCCTTCGAGCTTGAGCGCGCCGGCCTCGAAACGAATCGGCAAGGCGCTGTCGATGCGGGTCGGCCACTGTTGCAACAACTGGCGGTGGCGCTGCAGCAGGTCCGGTAGCGGTTCAATCAGTTCTTCGCGCAGGCACTCGCCAAAACCGGCCAGCGGCAACAGGCCGCTGCCTTGCAAGCGATGCGCCTGGCCGAGCAGCGCCGCATCGCTTTGCGCGGGATCGACCAGCGCAGCGTTGAGCAGGCTTTCGCTCAGGCTGTAGCGTTGCAGAGCATCGAGCACGAAGGGTTCATCATCGGCCAGTGGCGCTTCGACCGCCTCGAAGAACACCTTCAGCCGATGTCTGAAAAAGTGCCGGACCGGGTGACGAACAAAGTCCTGAAGCAGCGACAGGGTCAGCGGTTCGTCGGGTTCATAGCGCTCAAGTTGATCGTGCTCCGGCGCTGCGGCATCAGCCGGCAGGTGCAGGCTGCGCCACTCGCGGGCGTAGCTGAACAGGTCGCTGCCGCGGTGGTAGTAACGGGCACTGAAAGGCTGCAACGGATGTTCGGTGGTGAGCTTGTGCAGGAGTTGTTCGCCGGCGTTGTGCTTGCTGTCGCTGGCGGCGCCTTTGAGTCGCCAACCCGCGGCAATGTGGTCGCGCAGTTGGCCAATCAACACCGACGCCGGGCGATCGCTGTTGTCACGAATGCTGCGACCGACCCAACTGACGTAAAGCTGCGCCCGGGCCGACAGCAGCGCTTCGAGCAGCAGGTAGCGATCGTCCTCGCGACGGGAACGGTCGCCAGGGCGGTAGTCGCTGCCCATCAGGTCGAAATCCAGTGGAGGCTGGGCACGGGGGTAGTCACCGTCGTTCATGCCCAGCAGGCACACCACCTTGAATGGAATCGCGCGCATCGGCATCAGGGTGCAGAAGTTCACTGAACCTGCGAGGAAACGCTGCGAAAGGCGGCCTTGATCCAGACCGGCCAACCAGGCTTCGCGGACCACTGTGAGCGGCAGCAGGTCTTGCAGACCGACCGATTCACAAGTCCCCAGCCAGGTATCGCAAAGGGTCTGCAACTGGACCAGCAGGTAGTCGTCATGCTCGCTTTCAGCCAGGAAAAACACCTGCAACAGGGCATTGAGACGCTCGCCCCATTGCGCCGCGGGGGCGGAGCAGGACAGCTCGGCGTGGGCCACTTCCAGGGCGTCGAGTAATGCGACCAGCGGGCCGATCAACGCAGCATCGAGGCCGCCGATTTCATCGTATGGTTCGATGCCGTCGCAGCTCTCGCCCGCCCCCACCGCATAGCCCAGCAACATCCGACGCAAGCCGAAACGCCAACTGTTCTGTTCCAGGTCATCCGGTAAACCGAGGCCGGCACGCTGCTCGGCATTCAGGCCCCAACGTACGCCGGCGCCTTCGATCCAGCGATGCAGGGTCGGCAGGTCGCTTTCCTTGATGGCGAAGCGGGCGCGCAAGGCCGGCACGTCGAGCAGGTCGAGGATTTCGCTGACCGGGAAGCGGCTGTCGGGCAGTTTGAGCAGGTGTTCCAGGGCGATCAGCAACGGGTCGCGACCGCGTTGGCCCTGGTCGGTGAGGGTGAACGGGATGTAGCGGGTTTCGCCGCGATCGAGCTGGCCAAATACCGCCCGGATGTGAGGGGCGTAGGCGTTGATGTCCGGAACCATGACGATCACATCGCGCGGGCGCAAACCGGGGTCGGCGCTGAAGCGGGCGAGTAACTGGTCGTGGAGAATCTCCACTTCGCGCTGGGCGCTGTGGGCGATATGGAAGCGCACGGAACGATCTTTTGCCGGGTCGACGTCGGGCCAAAGCTCGCGGGTTTCGTTCAGGGGGCGCAGTTCGAGAATGTCGTCCTGCAATTGGCCGAGCAGGTGCTGGGGCTCGTCTTCACTGAACAGGTCGATGCGACCATCGCTGAAGGCGGTGCGGTAACTGGACGGGTCATCGTAACTGTCGAGCAGGTTGATGTAGTCGCGCCCCTGCTTGCCCCAGGCGGCGAGCAACGGGTGAGCATGCTGGTGCAGGCTTTGCGCATCGATCGGGCCGGCCATGCCTTGCTTGCGCTGCTGGCGCTTGTACTGGTGGCGGAGCAGGTCCTTGTCGGCAACGATATCGGCCCAATGGTGGCGACAAGGGTTATGCACACAGAGCAACACCTGACTGAAACGGGCCAGCCCTGCCAACGCTTCAAGGGCCTGAGCCGGCAGGGAGGAAATACCGAAGACAATGACGCGGGATGGCAGCCCGGCCGGGGCCTGCGCCAAACCGTTGATGCGCTCGATAAAGCGCTGATGCACGCCGGCGCGGCTTTGCGCCATTCCAGCTTCGCCAACATCCAGCAACAATGCTCGCCAAAGCTCAGCCTGCCAGCAATTGGCCGGGGACAGCGGGCGCGACTCACCGCGAGCATTGATCATCACATGGCGACCGGCGGCCCACTCTTTTAGCCAGTCGGCGCGATAGACCTGATATTGGTCGAACAGGTCAGCCAGGCGTTCGGCCAATTGATAGCGCTTGCGCAGGTCGCTGTCATCGAGAAGGAAGCGCTGCAGCGGTTCGAAGTGGGGTTGATGGATCAGCTCGGGGAGCAGGCGCATCAGACGCCAGGTCAGCGGGGCTTTGTCGAGGAGCGACGTTTCCGGAATTTCTTCGCGGCCCAGAACCTTTCGATAGAGCTGCCACATGAAGCTGCCGGGGAGTTGAACCTCGATAGCTGCTGCGATACCGCTGCCGCCCGTGTCGTCTTCTTCAGGGTCCTCAGCCAGGGCCAACTTCAGCCACTGGGCGATGCCGTTGCTCTGCACCAGGACGATTTCGTTTTCCAGAGGGGCCAGGGGATAACGCCGCATCCAGCTCACGACCAGGCTTCGCAGCTCATCCAAACGGTTGCCGTGAACAACCATGAAACCTGGAAGAAGCGTGCTTGCGTGCGACATAAGGCATCCCTGAGGCAGTCGAGAAAGAGAAGGAACATAGCACGGTGCCTGCGTCGAACGACAAGGCTGAATCCGTGAAAGTGAGACCGTTATTTTCGGACGCGAAAAGACAAAACCCCTACCTGCATACGCAGATAGGGGTTTCGGAATTTAATCTTGACGATGACCTACTCTCACATGGAGAAGCTCCACACTACCATCGGCGATGCATCGTTTCACTGCTGAGTTC
>NZ_FYDX01000029.1:0-43117 GCF_900187455.1 Pseudomonas sp. Irchel 3E13
CTTTCTCGGTCACTTGCTTGACCGCTTCGATCTTGAATTCTTCGGGGTAACGCTGACGACTCATGGCTCCTCCTATTTGGGCCTCATTATGAGGCTTGGAGGTGTCTACGAAACTAGGGGCGATTCACTTTGTCTGGAAAATCATAATATATAGCCTTTTGTTCTACCTAATTAGAATATTAGGAATAACAAAGACTACATATCTAATCGTATATTAATCGCTCAGTTTTTTGGATAGTTCACGATGTTGCTTGGGGGTAAGTGCGCGCCTACGACGCTTTGGCTCTAGGGGCGCGAGGGGCGTGGCAGCAGATGCTGCCTTTTGGACTTCGAGAGCAGATGGGAGGCTTAGGAGCCAAATTCGACGCGCGTCCACTCGGGCTAAAGGAGAGCGCTGATTGAACCCTATGCGCAGGCCAGCAAGAAAGCCGAGGCAGGTATCGCGGCACGCGCGGCTCAATTCATTGATTTGCCGATCACAGAAATCCGCAATACGGATGGATTAACCTGGTCGAAGCCGCGAGCGCGGCAGATGAAAAAATCCCAGGCCGAAGCGAAGGTGGCAGTTGATGCGTCTCAGGGGCAGCTCCAGGCAGCACTTAGCTGCTGGGCACCATTAGAAGGAGCTTCCAGGTCCGCGCCATACCTGTAGGAGCCGCGCTTGCCGGCGATTGGCCGCAAAGCGGCTCCGACATCATAGGCGTTCGCCATGGCTCGATTGCAGCCTGTAGGGCGGGCGTGGCTTAAGCTGGTTAAATGAACGTCCACAATGGGTCGAATGCAGCCATCCAGGACGCAACACTTTCGACGACGGTTTCACATCCGCATCCTCAGTCGCTTTTCTCTGCCGAGTCGCGATCAATCCTCGGTAACGGGGCATCAAGCACGCTTTGAGAGAAGCCATGTTTTAGGGCGTTGTACTGCCATCGAACGAAACGCTCCAGCAGGTGATTATTCTCAGCCTTCAGTCGCTGGTTCTCACTTTCGAGACGCTGGATACGCTGCTCCGCGATGGCCAGGCTTGCGGGACGCTTCGTAGGCTGGAAGCCCGATTTCTGCTGGGTCTTCTTATCGAGAAACGCACTTTTCACCCGAGCGTGCGCATTGAGCGTCTGTCGAGTTGGCCGCGTCCCGATCAAGCCATCGGCTTGATCACACAAGGCATCCCAAGTGAGCTTGCCATTCCATCCATCAATCAAACCGACCAGCAGCTCGATATCTCTATTCGTCAGATGCTTAGCCATAACTAGAAGGCCCCCAACAGTTTTCGCAGCTCACCGATGCCTGGTTCTGGGGAAATGAACCTTGAGGAGGACTGCTGGGCGGCAAGCTCTCGCTTCAGTGGGCTGTATTCATGTTCATTACTGAGCCGAATGGCGGTACCGTCCGGGAGGTCGGGCGACTCGAGTATCTGAATCAACTGCTCCAGTCGCTCCAAGGTCTTGATCTGGTGCTGACTCCAGCGATCAGCGCCATATGTTCCTGAAGCATCTGCTGCTTTGGCCTTTTGAAGTTGCACATGCGTGAGGCTCCGCTGCTGCCTGAGCCGATCGAGTTTGGTTGCGTCACCTTTTACGCACACCTGTTCAGTGCAATTCAAGCAATCCCGGTGTTTTTGGCAGGGCAGCATCGAGTAGTCATGCACGCAGAATCCATACTAAGTGACATGAGCGATCCCCTCCCCAATCACATCCAGATCTGCGTAGGTAACGGGCATGTTGGTTTGGATTTTTTGGAGCACACCACCTATACCCGAACTTCGGGCAAGCTCGACGTATTCGTCGTTGCTCATATGGTTGTACACGGGGTTCTGATGAATATTGGCCCGCCCTGACCACCTGGCGATGTCTAGCTGCCCCAACGCGCCACGCTGAGCCACGGTATTGAGAAAATGCCGCACCTGGTGTGAAGTCATCGAAATCTCGCTGCCATCTGGATTTCTGTAGCCGTGACGCTTCCAGATGCTGTGCTCTTGACCATCAATTACGTTCAGGTCAGTGGTAAACGTACTCTTACCGGCTCCCCATATCTTGACAGGGCTCGGGCTGAATTCAGCGTGGAATTCATGTTCCCTGAAGCAGCAAACGGCATCCGAATACTTGATGTTGCGTTCTCTAGTTTTCCACGGCCATTCGACAGGAAGTTTGCTATGACAGTAATCATTTAAAAATGCCAGTGTCAGCGGCTCACCCTTTGACCTCAAAATACGATAGGGTTGGTATTTCGAGAGCATCTGGTTCAACGCTCCTCTCGATAGCGTAATGCCAAGCGCCGAGCAAGCTTGCTCATCAGTCAGTGGATGATCGTCAGGCACTTTTGGACAGTTTTCGTGGCGATAAAATTTTCCGGGGTGGTCCTCATACCATTTCGCCAACATCCGTCCTGGAGCAGACAACTCAGTTAATCGGCGCACAGCCTCTGTTGCAATGTCTTTGAATATGGTCGGGATCCACTTGATATCCGATCCGTAACCTTTACCGGCATAAAACCGTAGCCCTAGCCGTTCGACACCGTTTCCATCTGTCTCATGATGCAGGCAATTAACCGGCAGGTCTTGAACCTCCGACACGCGAGATGGTGCACACATCAACAAGGCAAATACGGACGTTGTGAATCGATCACGAGCATCCACGAGATCGTTGGCAAACATCTCTGCCATAGCTTCCAGCCAGCGATCCTCTGGTAACTTTTCTGCTCGTTTCCTTTTGCCTTCTGCGTCCGTCCGGTCCATCTCTTTGGGCTTGCTGATGGGATTACGCCAGGTGATCTGATCGGGAACAATTCGACTTTCATTGAGAAAATCCACTAGCTTCAACAAGCTCACCCCTGCCTGGTAGCCGGAAGCCTTGTATTCCCTCGCCACTTCACCCGCTACGTCCATGACGAGCTGATCTACCTGCGTGATGTCCACTTTACCCTTAACCGTCAGCAAAGCTTTTTCGATGCAACGGATCGCCTTAAATTCGTTTTTGAGTTGGGTGGGGTTATGACCTTGCTGGTAGCGAACATAAGCCTTGGCAAAGGGAATAATGTCGGCATCCAGCAGCTGATCAGTCGTGTACCCCCTCGCAGGCGCCCCCATGACCGTAAAATTGCCAACCTTGGGCCAGGCATTCGCGTGCCAGTCCAAGTCTGCCCCGAATACCGTCAAGCGGTCACTGCACATCGCAATGAAGTCCTCCAGATTTTTCCGGCTGTCACGCTGATGCTTGGGGATGAAGAGCAGTAAGTCAGCCATTCGTGAACTCACCCTTGGCCTGCTTGCACCGGTTGATGACATCACTCACGGCCAGGATCAGTCGGTCATTGATCGACGCAATCTTCAGATCATCGCAGTTGTCGCGAACCTGGTCCCGCTCCGCGATCAGGCGATCCAAGACCTCTTCGTGAGGGCCATCGAGCCAAGGCTGGAAGTGGGCACAGGTGTAACACGCGATCGGTGCCAATGCGCCACAAAAACCATAGCTGCCACAGGTGCCTACATTGGCCCTGCCGTTCGAGATTCTGCTGCTCGGATCATCCCCGCGGCGTGCATCCCGCTCTGAGGTAACAAGCACTCCTCGAAATGCCTGAGCAAACGGCGCGAGCTGCAAAGCAACCGCCTTATCGATGCGCTCGACGATCTCAGGGATGTTTTTGACGTAAACGCCTACGTTCTGGGTATCGGAGTGATCCAGCGCTTCAGCAATGACCATCTCCCCTCGCCCTTCACGAGCTAGATTCGTACCGAGCGTATAACGGAAGCGATTAGGATTCAGGGCGATAAGCGCTCCAGTCCGCTCGCTGATGAGGGCAATCGTTTTGGCTACTCTCATCATCACGTAATAGACGTCTTTGGAAGGAATATGCAGCCGGTCGCTGTCTAGTAGCGCCTGAATATCGGAATCGGAATTGAGAACGTGCGATACGGGAAACAGTGGCAAATCGTTTTGTATTTTCTCAGACAGAGGCCTGCCGGCCTGTTTGGAAAAGGCGGCTTTCACAAACGCTGCTTGCTGCTGCAAAAGCAGCCAAAGATCCTCAACAATCGGAAAACGGTTGAATGCACCGCGCCAGGGTGTATTTCGCTGCTTGGCCCTAGGAAAATTGATGCCATAGTTTCCTGGCGTACTGGATTCTATGTCTTTGAGCTTGAGTGCTGCGATTTGCCCAGGGCGACGCCCCGTCATCGCCAATATCATTGATAGACAGGTCTCCTCCAACGTAAGGCGTTGACCAGTAAAACTATCGACCACTGCAGCGATAACTCCTTGGAGTTCAATATCGGTCAGCGGCCCGTCCTCGGGACACATCGACTGGACGGCGAAACCTTTCTCGTTCCCCTTAATTACCCATTTATCCAACAGGCTCAAAATTTCATCAGATATGCCGGGGTATCCAAGTCGTGACCATTGGCGGATCGCACCACGCAACACCCCCATGTACCACTCTCTTTTCTTGCTCAACGAGGATCGATAGGAGATCAATGAAGCGACCGACAAAACTTCAGAATCTTGCATCTGCTCGCAGTAATGTAAAAAACGATAAAAGATGTTCATTACGTGCCAGGCCGCAGCTGTTCTAGCGTAGAACTCTAGAACCCGTCTAAATGAATAATCCCTCTCCCCGAGATATTTTGAGATTGACCCAATCGGGATAGTCACATCCTTGCTCAGCACCCATCGAGAGCTATCAAAGTGTACGAGATAACCCTCCCTAGAATAAAAGCGGTCGAGTACCGCTGTCTGAAGAGCAATTTTATCCATCGGCCACCTCATTACTGGACTTTTTCAAGTGCTTGTTCTGAAGGGCGAGCACTGCCTCAGCAGCTTTTTGTTTGGTGTGTCGCTTGTTGTAGGTTCGAGCCGAGCCTGAAGTCTCTTCCCATCCCATCAGGTAGGAACGAATTTTTTCTTCTGCCGCGGGAGACATCTCCATAGCATCACAGTGCTGGGAAAAGGCGTAATTCCAATGGTGCCGGAGTGCATGCGCATGGACGCTCGAGTCCTCAATGATAGAAGCGACCTCCAGCATCCATTTCTGAAAAGCCGAAATTGAAAGTGGGCGACCTTGAGTAGGGCCTCCCTTGTGAGTCACAAACAGGTACCCATGCCTGTTTGCCCCGGGTACTTTGTTCCGATAGCGAAGCACGTATTCGTGAATACGGGAGATAAGTTCCTGCGCGAGTGGAAAGGTTCGTTGGCGAGTCTTAGCGGTAGGCTGATGGGCCCGTGAATCACCCTTCGAATCAGGACGCCTCACCACTCGCAGCGTGTTCTGAGCGAAATCGACGTCGTCGATCTTGAGGTTCAGCAGCTCTCCGCGGCGAAGCCCGGTCAGGCGAAGAATCATGAACATCAGAGCATTACGCACTTGGACGGCGTGCCCCTTTGCGGGGTTGTGCTCAGCTCCAGGCCTTAGAGCTTGCTCCACGGCTTCTACAACGGCTTCATCCAGATATCGCTCATCTTTGTCCGTTGTTGATCTGTTGGGCTTACTGGGACGGTGAGCCTTGATCGACGCCACCATGAGCTTGATGTCCCCACCATTCCGCTTAGCTGGGCACAGTCGCGCGGCCAGAAAGCCCAAATAGTCGGCTACCACAGTCAATCTGAAATAGTGATTACTGGTGCCAACCGACTTTGGGCGTCGAGTGATCGAAACAATTTTTTTGCCGCTGGGCTCAGGATTGAGGAAAAGCTGCAACGAGTCGCTAAGCGCCCTCACTTGCTCCTCCCCAAGTACCTCGCCTTGCGAAAATAGAGACTCCAGGCGGATGCCAACCTGAGCCTCCCAAGCGTACAACGCCTTGATTGCATGCAACGCATTCGCAATCGAGTTGGCGGCCAAGGAACGCGACCGCAGATGCCAGGTGGCGAAGAGCGTTGGATAGTAAAGTGGCATCCCTGAACTATCGACCAGCACCGCATACCGCTCACCGTCGTTCCCTGCAAACCTACGCATGGATAAATCCATCACACCTCCATAACTTACGTTTTCACATGGTGTGCACCAAATAAAAGACCATGGAGGGATTTTTCACATGCTGAAAATGAAAAAACCCTGCAAGCGCAGGGTTCTTCATGGAGAACTTTACAGATCTCGCTAAGGTGCTTCCTAGAACGGAATATCGTCATCAAAGCTGTCGAAATCCGGAGCCGGCTGCGGCGCTGGTTGCTGAGGAGCCGGACGCTGAGGAGCCTGCTGCGGACGAGGCGCTTGCTGGCGTGGAGCCTGCGGCGCCTGGTTGTAGTTGCCTTGCGGCGCACCGCCACCATCCTGGTTCTGCGGACGACCGCCCAGCAACTGCATGGTGCCTTGCATGTCGACGATGATTTCGGTGGTGTAACGCTTGATGCCGTCTTTTTCCCACTCGCGGGTTTGCAGCTTGCCTTCGATGTACACCTGAGAACCCTTGCGCAGGTACTCACCAGCAATCTCGGCGACCTTGCCGAACATCGAGACGCGGTGCCACTCGGTGCGCTCGACCTTCTGGCCGGTCTGCTTGTCGGTCCACTGCTCGCTGGTGGCCAGGCTCAGGTTAGTCACGGCGTTGCCGTTCGGCAGGTAGCGTACTTCAGGATCCTGGCCACAGGTGCCGACCAATATGACTTTGTTAACCCCACGGGCCATAACGTTCTCCTAGGCTTCGCACGCCGCGGACGCCGGATTGACCAGGCGTTCCAGGGTCGAACGATCCAAAATTTGTGTATCCAGTTTGATATAGATGGCGGCTTCATCTGCCACCACCACTGCGTCGGTCACACCCGGCACGGCCTTCAGGCGCTCGGTCAAGCCCGCTTCGCGTAGCGCTTCGGGCGACAACGGCATGCGCAGGCTTGTCACATAAGGTGGTTCGCGCATGGTAACAGCTACGGCAAGCCAGAGCCCGCACAAACCCGCGCAGCCGAGGAACACCGTGGTCAAGCCACCATGCTGGAACATCCATCCACCCAATATCCCGCCCAGCGCCGCGCCAAGGAACTGGCTGGTGGAATAGACCCCCATCGCCGTGCCCTTGCCGCCGGCAGGCGACACCTTGCTGATCAACGACGGCAACGACGCTTCCAGCAGGTTGAAGGCGGTGAAGAAGATCACGGTCCCGATCACCAGGGCCGACAGGCTGTTCCCCCACTCCCAGAAGAATAGCTCCGTCAGCAGCAAGACACTGACCGCGCCCAGAAGGACACGTTTCATCTTGCGCTTTTTCTCACCATAGATAATGAAGGGAATCATTGCGAAGAATGAAATCAGCAGAGCGGTCAGGTACACCCACCAGTGCTCTTCCTTGGGCAGCCCGCCGCGTTCAACGAACGCCAGTGGCAGGGCAACGAAGCTGGCCATGAGGATGGCATGCAGGACGAAAATACCAACGTCCAGGCGCAACAGGTCAGGGTGTCGCAAGGTCGGGCCGAGCGCTTGCTTCGCCACCCCGGACTCGCGGTGGTGCAGCGGTCCGCTGGAAGCAGGCACGACGAACGCGATCAGAGCGATACCCACCAGTGCCATCGCCGCTGTCGCCAGAAACAGCCCGGACAGACCGAAGCTGCGGGTCAACAAAGGCCCGACAACCATCGCCACGGCAAACGACAAACCGATGCTCATGCCAATCATGGCCATGGCCTTGGTGCGGTGCTGCTCACGGGTCAGGTCCGACAGTAGCGCCATTACCGCCGCCGAAATCGCCCCGGCACCTTGCAGGATCCGTCCGGCAATCACGCCCCAGATCGAGTCGGCCTGAGCCGCCAGCACACTCCCCAGCGCAAAGATCACCAACCCCAGGTAGATCACCGGACGCCGGCCGATGCGGTCGGATATGACGCCGAATGGAATCTGCAATACCGCCTGGGTCAGCCCATAGGCGCCAATAGCCAGACCAATGAGTGCCGGCGTCGCGCCCGCCAGGTCCATGCCATAGGTAGCCAGTACCGGCAGGACCATGAACATGCCCAGCATACGGAAGGCGAACACCAGGGCCAGGCCGCCTGCGGCGCGGGTTTCGCTGCCACTCATGCGTTCGCTGTGGGGATCGTGCATGGATTAACCTCGTGTGAACCGGCGGCGATTCTACCAGTCCCATCGTTTAACAGCATCTACGCGACGCTTTGCCGCGCACCGGCGGCGAGCCGTATACTGCTCCGTTTAAGCCCGCCAAGCGAGGCCGTAGTGGACAAGATCCTGATTCGTGGGGCACGTACCCACAACCTGAAGAACATCGACCTGACGCTGCCCCGCGACAAGCTGATCGTCATCACCGGCCTGTCCGGGTCCGGCAAGTCATCCCTGGCATTCGACACCCTCTATGCCGAAGGCCAGCGGCGCTACGTGGAGTCGCTGTCGGCCTATGCGCGGCAGTTCCTGTCGATGATGGAAAAGCCGGACGTCGATACCATCGAAGGCCTCTCGCCAGCGATTTCCATCGAGCAGAAGTCCACTTCGCACAACCCTCGCTCCACCGTCGGCACCATCACCGAAATCTACGACTACCTGCGCCTGCTGTATGCCCGCGTCGGTACGCCACGCTGCCCGGACCACGACATTCCGCTCGAGGCCCAGACCGTCAGCCAGATGGTCGACCTGGTCCTGGCGCAGCCGGAAGGCAGCAAGCTGATGTTGCTGGCCCCGGTGATTCGTGAGCGCAAGGGCGAGCACCTGGCGGTATTCGAGGAGCTGCGCGCTCAAGGCTTCGTCCGTGCCCGTATCAACGGCAAGCTCTGCGAGCTGGACGAGTTGCCCAAGCTCGACAAACAGAAGAAGCACAGCATCGATGTGGTAGTGGACCGCTTCAAAGTCCGCGAAGACCTGCAGCAGCGTCTGGCCGAGTCGTTCGAAACCGCGCTGAAACTGGCCGACGGCATTGCGCTCGTCGCGCCGATGGATGATGAAGGCGGCGAAGAGATGATCTTCTCCGCACGTTTCGCCTGCCCGATCTGCGGCCACGCCATCAGCGAGCTGGAGCCGAAGCTGTTCTCCTTCAACAACCCCGCCGGCGCCTGCCCGACCTGCGACGGCCTGGGGGTCAAGCAGTTCTTCGACGCCAAGCGCCTGGTCAATGGTGAGCTGACCTTGGCCGAGGGCGCGATCCGCGGCTGGGACCGACGTAACGTCTATTACTTCCAGATGCTCGGGTCGCTGGCGACACACTTCGGCTTCAGCCTGGAAGTCCCGTTCAACGAACTGCCCGCCGACCGCCAGAAAATCATTCTCAGCGGCAGCGGTAACCAGAACGTCGACTTCAAGTACCTCAACGACCGTGGCGATATCGTCAAGCGCTCGCACCCGTTCGAGGGCATCGTGCCGAACCTGGAGCGCCGCTATCGGGAAACGGAATCGGCTACGGTCCGCGAGGAGCTGGCCAAGTTCCTCAGTACCCAGCCGTGCCCGGACTGCCGCGGCACCCGTCTGCGCCGCGAGGCGCGTCACGTGTGGGTTGGCGAGAAGACCTTGCCTGCGGTGACCGGCCTGCCCATCGGCGATGCAAGCCAGTATTTCGGTGGCCTGAAGCTGACCGGACGCCGTGGCGAAATCGCCGACAAGATCCTCAAGGAAATCTGCGAGCGCCTTCAGTTCCTGGTGAACGTTGGCCTCGATTACCTGACCCTTGATCGCAGTGCCGACACACTGTCCGGCGGCGAAGCCCAGCGCATCCGTCTGGCCAGCCAGATCGGCGCCGGCCTGGTCGGGGTGATGTATATCCTCGACGAGCCATCCATTGGATTGCACCAGCGTGATAACGATCGCCTGCTGGCCACCCTCAATCACCTGCGCGACATCGGCAACACGGTGATTGTGGTAGAGCACGACGAGGACGCCATCCGCCTCGCGGACTATGTGGTCGACATCGGTCCCGGCGCCGGAGTACACGGTGGCCAGATCGTTGCCGAAGGTACGCCCGCAGAAGTGATGGCGCACCCTGACTCACTGACCGGGAAATACCTCTCCGGGCGGATCAAGATCGCGGTGCCGGCCAAGCGCACGCCACGCAACAAGAAGCTCTCGATCAAGCTCAAGGGCGCGCGCGGCAACAACCTGCAGAGCGTCGACCTGGAGATTCCAATCGGCCTGTTGACCTGCGTGACCGGTGTATCCGGTTCTGGCAAGTCGACGCTGATCAACAATACCTTGTTCCCTCTCGCAGCCACCGCCCTCAATGGTGCCACGACCCAGGAAGCCGCCGCGCACGACAGCTGCGACGGCCTGCAGCACCTGGACAAGGTGGTGGATATCGACCAGAGCCCGATCGGCCGTACGCCACGTTCCAACCCGGCGACCTATACCGGCCTGTTCACGCCGATCCGCGAATTATTCTCCGGCGTCCCGGAATCGCGCTCGAGGGGCTACGGCCCGGGCCGCTTCTCCTTCAACGTCAAGGGCGGACGCTGCGAAGCCTGCCAGGGCGACGGGCTGATCAAGGTGGAGATGCACTTCCTGCCAGACATCTACGTCCCTTGCGACGTCTGCAAGAGCAAGCGCTACAACCGCGAGACGCTGGAGATCAAGTACAAGGGCAAGAACATCCACGAGGTGCTGGAAATGACCATCGAGGAGGCCCGCGAGTTCTTCGATGCGGTGCCAGCGCTGGCTCGCAAGCTGCAAACGTTGATGGATGTGGGTCTGTCCTACATCAAGCTCGGGCAGTCGGCTACAACGCTGTCCGGCGGCGAGGCGCAACGGGTCAAACTGTCCCGTGAGCTATCCAAGCGCGATACCGGCAAAACCCTGTACATCCTCGACGAACCCACCACGGGCCTGCACTTCGCTGATATCCAGCAGTTGCTCGATGTACTGCACCGACTGCGCGACCACGGTAATACCGTGGTGGTGATCGAGCACAACCTGGATGTGATCAAGACCGCAGATTGGCTGGTCGATCTTGGTCCGGAAGGTGGTTCCAAGGGCGGTCAGATCATCGCCTGCGGCACGCCAGAAGAAGTGGCGAACATGAAGCAGTCCCACACCGGGCACTACCTCAAGCCACTGCTGGAACGGGACCGAGCCTGATCCGGCACTGAAATGAAAAAGCCCCTGTCGCTCACACGACAGGGGCTTTTCTTTGCCGGGCTCATTACATCTGCGATTGCAGGTAGTTCTCCAGCCCCAGCGACTTGATCAAGCCTTTCTGCTTTTCCAGCCAGTAGGTGTGATCTTCTTCGGTGTCAGCCAGTTGCAGACGGAGGATGTCGCGGCTGATGTAGTCCTTGTGCAGTTCGCACAGCTCAATGCCTTTGCACAGTGCAGCGCGGACTTTGTATTCCAGGCGCAGATCGGCGGCGATCATGTCTGGCACGGTAGCACCGATATCCAGATCGTCCGGACGCATGCGCGGCGTACCTTCCAGCATCAGGATGCGGCGGATCAAGGCATCAGCGTGTTGGGCTTCTTCTTCCATCTCGTGATTGATGCGTTCGTAGAGCTTGCTGAAGCCCCAGTCTTCGTACATCCGCGAGTGAATGAAGTACTGATCACGTGCCGCCAGTTCGCCCGTCAGCAACGTGTTGAGATAGTCGATTACGTCCGGGTGACCTTGCATCGTCCCGCCTCTCCCTGTGTGAAAGCCATAGTTTGAACCAGGATGACTGGGAGGTCACTGTGATTTACGCATAAATGTCGAAAAAAGCGGGCGAACAGTAGTGATTTTCATTGAAAAGCGTCCAAATGAGGGAGTTTCTCCTTATCACTTCGAGTTAAGCGCAATGTTTCTTCAAAACGGCGCAACAGCGGACTGCATATCGACTAGCCAATAGGAAAAGCGATCACTAGAAAACAAAAAACCGGGCACAAGGCCCGGTTTTTTGTTCAAGACTGTTCGTCTTACTCAGCAGCTTCTACCGAGCCACCGACAGGACGATCAACCAGCTCGACGTACGCCATAGGCGCGTTGTCGCCAGCGCGGAAACCGCACTTGAGGATACGCAGGTAGCCGCCCTGACGGGTGGCGTAGCGCTTGCCCAGATCGTTGAACAGCTTGCCGACGATTTCTTTCGAACGAGTACGGTCGAAAGCAAGGCGACGGTTAGCTACGCTGTCTTCCTTGGCCAGGGTGATCAGCGGCTCGGCAACGCGGCGCAGTTCCTTGGCTTTTGGCAGGGTAGTTTTGATCAGCTCGTGCTCGAACAGCGACACCGCCATGTTCTGGAACATGGCCTTGCGGTGAGAGCTGGTACGGCTCAGGTGACGTCCACTTTTACGATGACGCATGATTCATTCCTTACCAAACACTACGTTCGGTGATTACGACGATCAGGCAGTCGCCTTGTCGTCTTTCTTAAGACTTGCAGGCGGCCAGTTGTCGAGGCGCATGCCGAGGGACAGACCACGGGAAGCCAGAACGTCCTTGATTTCAGTCAGGGACTTCTTGCCGAGGTTCGGAGTTTTCAACAGCTCTACTTCGGTGCGCTGAATCAGATCGCCGATGTAGTAGATGTTCTCCGCCTTCAGGCAGTTGGCCGAACGCACGGTCAATTCCAGATCGTCAACTGGACGAAGCAGGATCGGATCGATCTCGTCTTCCTGCTCGACTACCACGGGTTCGCTGTCACCTTTGAGGTCGACGAACGCAGCCAACTGCTGTTGCAGGATGGTTGCAGCACGACGGATAGCCTCTTCAGGATCCAGGGTACCGTTGGTTTCCAGATCAATAACCAGCTTGTCCAGGTTGGTACGCTGCTCGACACGGGCGTTTTCCACCACGTATGCGATACGGCGAACCGGGCTGAACGAAGAGTCAAGCTGCAAGCGACCAATGCTACGGCTTTCGTCTTCATCGCTCTGACGCGAATCGGCCGGCTCATAACCACGACCACGAGCTACGGTGAGCTTCATGTTCAAAGCGCCGTTGGACGCCAGGTTAGCGATTACGTGATCGGGGTTAACGATCTCGACATCATGATCCAGCTGAATATCGGCAGCGGTAACCACCCCCGAACCCTTCTTCGACAAGGTCAGCGTAACTTCGTCACGACCATGCAGTTTGATAGCCAGGCCTTTAAGGTTCAACAGGATTTCAATGACATCTTCCTGTACACCTTCGATCGCGGAGTACTCATGGAGTACACCGTCAATCTCGGCCTCGACTACTGCACAGCCAGGCATAGAGGACAACAGGATGCGGCGCAGCGCGTTGCCCAGGGTATGGCCGAAACCACGCTCGAGAGGCTCGAGCGTGATCTTAGCGCGGGTTGGACTGACGACCTGCACATCGATGTGGCGGGGCGTCAGGAACTCATTTACCGAAATCTGCATGGATGCACCTATTTTCTAGCCCTTACTTGGAGTAGAGCTCGACAATCAGGTTTTCGTTGATGTCGGCAGACAGGTCGCTGCGAGCAGGAACGTTCTTGAAAACGCCCGACTTCTTGGCAGCGTCCACTTCTACCCACTCAACGCGGCCACGCTGAGCGCACAGTTCAAGGGCTTGAACAATGCGCAGCTGGTTCAGCGATTTCTCGCGAACTGCGACCACGTCACCCGGACGAACTTGGTAGGACGGAACGTTTACAGTCTTGCCGTTTACGCTGATCGCTTTGTGCGAAACCAGCTGACGGGATTCGGCACGAGTAGCGCCAAAGCCCATACGATAAACGACGTTATCCAGACGGCATTCGAGCAGTTGCAGCAGGTTCTCACCAGTAGCGCCTTTCTTGGAAGCCGCTTGCTTGTAGTAACCGCTGAACTGACGCTCGAGCACGCCGTAGATACGACGGACTTTTTGTTTCTCACGCAGCTGGGTGCCGTAGTCGGACTGACGGCCACGGCGCTGACCGTGGATACCTGGGGCTGCTTCGATGTTGCACTTCGATTCCAGAGCGCGAACGCCACTCTTCAGGAACAGATCGGTGCCTTCACGACGAGACAGTTTGCATTTTGGACCAATGTAACGTGCCATTTATCTGTCTCCTGATTACACGCGACGCTTCTTCGGCGGACGGCACCCGTTATGCGGGATTGGCGTCACGTCGGTGATGCTGGCGATCTTATAGCCGCAGCCGTTCAGTGCACGAACAGCGGACTCACGACCTGGACCTGGACCCTTGACGTTGACGTCGAGGTTCTTCAGGCCGTATTCCAGCGCAGCTTGACCAGCACGTTCTGCAGCTACCTGAGCGGCGAACGGGGTCGATTTGCGGGAACCACGGAAACCCGAACCGCCGGAGGTAGCCCAGGACAGAGCGTTACCTTGACGATCGGTGATGGTCACGATGGTGTTGTTGAAAGACGCGTGGATGTGGGCGATGCCATCAACCACTGTCTTTTTGACTTTTTTACGAGGACGAGCAGCAGGTTTTGCCATGTCTAAATTCCTGTCGATTCGCTGGTGCGATTACTTGCGGATCGGCTTGCGCGGACCTTTACGGGTACGGGCATTGGTCTTGGTACGCTGACCGCGTACTGGCAGACCCCGACGATGACGCAGGCCGCGGTAGCAACCCAGGTCCATCAACCGCTTGATTTTCATGTTGATGTCGCGACGCAGGTCACCTTCAGTGGTGAACTTCGCAACTTCGCTACGCAGCTGTTCAATCTGCTCGTCGCTCAGATCCTTGATCTTTGCGGCTGGGTTTACCCCAGTGTCTGCACAGATTTTCTGTGCAGTGGTGCGACCAACACCGTAGATGTAGGTCAGCGAGATAACAGTATGCTTGTTATCTGGAATGTTAACGCCTGCAATACGGGCCATTCAGTGGGACTCCAATTGACAGCTACCTACGCCCCGGAAGCCAAGAAATAGGGCGCGAGATAATATCGCTGTAGAAACAATTAATCAACCCAGCAGCACACTAGCTGCTGGGCTTGAAGCGCAGATCACACTCAGCCTTGGCGCTGTTTGTGACGTGGTTCCGCGCTGCAAATTACTCGAACGACACCTTCGCGGCGAATAATTTTGCAGTTACGGCACAGTTTTTTCACCGATGCACGAACTTTCATCACCAACTCCTCGAACCTTAGGGGTTTCAGCGCAGCAGACCGCTGCCGCCGTAGCCTTTCAGGTTGGCTTTCTTCATCAGGGATTCGTACTGGTGCGAAACGAGGTGCGATTGTACTTGGGACATAAAGTCCATCACAACCACTACCACAATCAGCAACGAGGTCCCGCCAAGGTAGAACGGAACGTTTGCTGCGACCACCAGGAACTGGGGAAGCAGGCACACGGCCGTCATATAAAGAGCACCGAACATGGTCAAACGGGTCAGAACGCCATCAATGTAGCGCGCCGACTGCTCGCCAGGACGGATACCCGGAATAAAGGCACCGGACTTCTTCAGGTTTTCCGCTACGTCTTTCGGATTGAACATCAACGCCGTATAGAAGAAGCAGAAGAAAATGATCCCTGCACTAAACAGCAGAATATTCAACGGCTGACCAGGAGCGATCGACTGCGAGATGTCCTGCAACCAGCCCATACCCTCAGACTGACCGAACCAGGCACCCAGCGAAGCCGGAAACAGCAGAATGCTGCTTGCGAAAATAGCCGGAATGACACCGGCCATGTTCACTTTAAGCGGCAAGTGGCTCGTCTGCGCAGCAAAGACCTTGCGGCCCTGCTGACGCTTCGCGTAGTGAACAGCAATACGACGCTGACCACGCTCGATGAAGACCACAAAACCGATAATCGCTACTGCCAGCAAACCGATAGCGACCAAGGCGAAGATGTTGATATCGCCTGTACGCGCAGACTCGAAAGACTGCCCGATTGCTCTCGGAAGACCGGCAACGATACCCGCGAAAATAAGCATCGAGATACCGTTGCCCACACCGCGCTCGGTAATCTGCTCGCCTAGCCACATCATGAACATTGCGCCGGCCACAAACGTGGAAACCGCAACGAAATGGAAGCCGAAACCAGCAGCAAACGCCACACCCTGACCAGCCAGACCAATGGACATGCCAATGGCCTGGACCAACGCCAGGGTAACGGTGAGGTAGCGGGTGTACTGGCTGATCTTGCGACGGCCAGCTTCACCTTCCTTCTTCAACTGCTCCAGCTGCGGGCTGACAGCGGTCATGAGCTGCATGATGATCGATGCCGAAATGTACGGCATGATCCCCAGTGCAAATACGCTCATACGCTCCAGCGCACCGCCGGAAAACATGTTGAACAAGCTAAGAATGGTCCCCTCATTCTGTCGAAACAGTTCCGCCAGCCGCTCAGGGTTAACGCCTGGAACCGGGATGTGTGCGCCTATTCGATAGACGATGATCGCCAGGAACAGAAAACGCAGACGAGCCCAGAGTTCAGACATTCCGCCTTTGCCGAGCGAAGAGAGAGCACCTTGCTTAGCCATTTATTCCTCGAACTTGCCGCCAGCTGCTTCGATAGCCGCACGTGCACCTTTGGTGACGGCGATACCCTTGATGGTGACCGCGCGAGTAACTTCGCCCGACAGCATGATTTTCACACGCTGTACGTTCTGGTTAATCACGTTGGCGTCCTTCAGGGACTGAACGGTAACAACGTCGCCTTCCACTTTGGCCAGCTCGGACAGACGCACTTCTGCGCGGTCCATGGCTTTCAGGGAAACGAAGCCGAACTTCGGCAGACGACGGTGCAGCGGCTGTTGACCGCCTTCAAAGCCAGGAGCAATGGTGCCACCGGAGCGGGAGGTTTGACCTTTGTGGCCGCGGCCACCAGTCTTACCCAAACCACTACCGATACCACGACCCGGACGATGCTTCTCGCGACGGGAACCCGGCGCTGGACTCAGATCATTGAGTTTCATCGATTAACCCTCGACGCGCAGCATGTAGTAAGCCTTGTTGATCATCCCGCGATTCTCGGGAGTATCCAGGACTTCTACAGTGTGACCGATGCGGCGCAGACCCAGACCTTTAACACACAGTTTGTGGTTAGGCAGACGGCCGGCGGTGCTTTTGATCAGCGTTACTTTAACGGTAGCCATGATCAGAGAATCTCCTCAACGCTCTTGCCACGCTTGGCAGCAATGGACTCAGGAGATTGCATAGCCTTCAGACCCTTGAAGGTGGCGTGAACCACGTTTACAGGGTTAGTCGAGCCGTAGCACTTGGCCAGGACGTTCTGAACGCCAGCAACTTCCAGGACGGCACGCATGGCGCCACCGGCGATGATACCGGTACCTTCGGAGGCAGGCTGCATGTAAACCTTCGACGCGCCATGGGCGGACTTGGTTGCGTACTGCAGAGTGGTGCCATCCAGGTCAACCTGAATCATGTTGCGGCGAGCAGCTTCCATAGCCTTCTGGATCGCAGCAGGTACTTCACGCGACTTACCACGGCCGAAACCAACGCGACCTTTGCCATCACCTACCACGGTCAGCGCGGTGAAGGTGAAGATACGGCCGCCTTTTACGGTCTTGGCAACGCGGTTAACCTGAACCAGCTTCTCGATGTAGCCTTCGTCGCGCTTTTGATCGTTATTTGCCATAACTTAGAACTCCAGCCCGCCTTCACGAGCAGCATCAGCCAGCGCTTTGACGCGGCCGTGATACTTGAAGCCGGAACGGTCAAAGGCAACTTGAGATACACCGGCGGCTTTCGCACGCTCAGCTACCAGCTTGCCAACCTTAGTGGCCGCGTCGATGTTGCCGGTGGCGCCATCACGCAGTTCTTTGTCCAAAGTCGAGGCACTGGCCAAGACTTTGCTGCCGTCGGCCGAGATGACCTGGGCGTAGATATGCTGCGAGGAGCGGAACACGCAGAGACGCACGACTTCGAGTTCGTGCATTTTCAGGCGTGCTTTGCGAGCGCGACGCAGACGAGTAACTTTTTTGTCGGTCATTTGCTATGCCCTACTTCTTCTTGGCTTCTTTACGACGGACTACTTCGTCCGCGTAACGCACACCCTTGCCTTTATAAGGCTCTGGTGGACGGAAGTCGCGGATTTCAGCGGCCACCTGACCTACCAGCTGCTTATCGATACCCTTGATCAGGATATCGGTCTGGCTTGGAGTTTCAGCGGTGATACCGGCTGGCAGTTCGTAGTCCACTGGATGCGAGAAGCCGAGCGCCAGGTTGAGCACGGTGCCTTTGGCTTGTGCTTTGTAACCAACACCGACCAGCTGGAGCTTGCGCTCGAAGCCTTGGCTTACGCCTTGGACCATGTTGTTTACCAGGGCACGGGTAGTACCGGCCATAGCGCGGGTCTGTTGATCGCCGTTGCGAGCAGCGAAACGCAGCTCACCAGCTTCTTCGATCACTTCTACAGACGAGTGAACATTCAGTTCGAGAGTGCCCTTGGCACCCTTCACCGAAAGCTGTTGGCCGGCGAATTTTACTTCGACGCCAGCTGGCAGCTTAACGGGGTTCTTAGCGACGCGAGACATGCTTATCCCCCCTTAGAACACTGTGCAGAGAACTTCGCCGCCAACACCGGCAGCGCGCGCAGCACGATCCGTCATCACACCTTTGTTGGTGGAGACGATAGACACGCCCAGACCGCCGCGTACTTTCGGCAGTTCATCGACGGACTTGTACTGACGCAGACCTGGACGACTTACGCGCTTGACTTCCTCGATGACCGGACGGCCTTCGAAGTATTTCAGCTCGATGGAGAGCGATGGCTTTACATCGCTGCTGACTTGGTAGCCAGCAATGTAACCTTCGTCTTTCAGAACTTTGGCGACCGCAACCTTCAGAGTTGACGAAGGCATGCTTACGACGGACTTTTCAGCCATCTGGGCATTACGGATGCGAGTTAGCATGTCCGCTAACGGGTCCTGCATACTCATGGGCTAGACGCTCCTGATGCAAAAAAAATTAGCCTTTCGGCTACTACTGTCGCCCGAAGCTGCACGGAAAAACCCGGGCTCAGGCGAGCCGGTCATTCTAGACATATACTAAAAACGAAACAAGCCCCAAAAGGGGCTTGTTTCGATGCCGGGTCACCGGTGGTCGGAAGATCGCTCTTCCACCACCGGGACACTGCAGGTACGTCTTACCAGCTGGCTTTGACCAGACCTGGAACGTCACCGCGCATTGCTGCTTCACGCAGCTTGTTACGGCCGAGGCCGAACTTGCGGTAAACGCCGTGTGGACGACCAGTGATGCGGCAGCGGTTACGCAGGCGCGAAGCGCTGGCGTCACGTGGCTGCTTCTGCAGAGCTACAACCGCAGCGAAACGCTCTTCTGGAGTTACTTCCAGATTTACGATGATCGCTTTGAGCTCAGCACGCTTCTTGGCGAACTTAGCAACCGTCAGCTGACGCTTCAGCTCGCGGTTTTTCATGCTCTTCTTGGCCATTTTCCTACTCCAATCAGTTGCGGAACGGGAATTTGAAAGCACGCAGCAGAGCGCGGCCTTCGTCATCCGTACGAGCAGTGGTGGTCAGGGTAATGTCCAGACCGCGCAGAGCATCGATCTTGTCGTAGTCGATTTCCGGGAAGATGATCTGCTCTTTCACGCCCATGCTGTAGTTGCCACGACCATCGAAGGACTTGGCATTCAGGCCGCGGAAGTCGCGAACCCGAGGCAGGGAGATCGCCAGCAGGCGGTCCAGGAACTCGTACATACGATCACGGCGCAGAGTGACTTTGACACCGATCGGCCAACCTTCACGGACTTTGAAGCCTGCGATGGATTTCCGAGCGAAAGTCACAACGGCTTTTTGACCGGTGATCTTTTCCAGGTCAGCAACAGCGTGCTCGATGACTTTCTTGTCGCCGATCGCTTCGCCCAGACCCATGTTCAGGGTGATCTTGGTAACGCGCGGAACTTCCATCACGTTCGCCAGCTTAAGTTCTTCCTTAAGCTTCGGAGCGATTTCCTTCCGATAAATCTCTTTCAGTCGTGCCATGGTCTTCTACCTAGCAGTGTTCAAGCATCAACCGCTTTTTGGGTCGACTTGAAGACACGAATTTTTTTGCCTTCTTCTACTTTGAAACCAACGCGGTCAGCCTTGTTGGTTTCGCCGTTGAAAATGGCGACGTTGGAAGCGTGCAGAGGCGCTTCTTTCTCGACGATACCGCCTTGTACGCCCGACATCGGGTTAGGCTTGGTATGACGCTTCACCAGGTTGATCCCACCAACGACCAGACGGTCGTCAGCGAGCACCTTCAGCACCTTACCGCGCTTACCTTTGTCTTTGCCGGCGATCACGATGATCTCGTCGTCACGACGAATCTTTTGCATGTCGGATCTCCTTACAGCACTTCTGGGGCGAGCGAGACGATCTTCATGAACTTCTCGGTACGAAGTTCACGGGTCACTGGCCCAAAGATACGGGTGCCGATCGGCTCTTGCTTGTTGTTCAACAGAACAGCAGCGTTGCCATCAAAGCGAATGATGGAGCCGTCAGCGCGACGAACACCGTGGCGAGTGCGGACTACAACAGCAGTCATCACTTGGCCTTTTTTCACTTTACCGCGCGGAATTGCTTCCTTGACGGTTACTTTGATGATGTCACCGATACCGGCGTAACGGCGGTGCGAACCGCCGAGAACCTTGATGCACATGACGCGACGAGCGCCGCTGTTATCGGCCACATCGAGCATGGATTGAGTCTGAATCATAAAATTTCTCCGACCCTTAGCCCTTAGACTTCAACAGCGCGTTCGAGAACTTCAACCAGCGCCCAGGACTTGGTCTTGGCCAGCGGACGGGTTTCACGGATGGAAACCTTGTCGCCGATATGGCATTGGTTGTTTTCGTCGTGCGCGTGCAGCTTAGTCGAACGCTTAACGTATTTACCGTAGATCGGGTGCTTTACGCGACGCTCGATCAGAACGGTGATGGTCTTGTCCATCTTGTCGCTGACGACACGGCCAGTCAGCGTACGGACGGTTTTTTCAGCTTCAGCCATGATCACTTACCTGCCTGCTGGTTGAGCACAGTTTTCACGCGAGCAATGTCACGCTTAACTTGCGAGAGCAGGTGCGACTGCCCCAACTGGCCAGTTGCTTTCTGCATACGCAGATTGAACTGGTCGCGCAGCAGGCCGAGCAGTTGCTCGTTCAGCTGCTGTGCTGATTTTTCACGAAGTTCATTCGCTTTCATCACATCACCGTCCGCTTAACAAAGGAGGTGGCGAGAGGCAGCTTTGCAGCAGCCAGGGCGAAAGCCTCACGCGCCAGCTCTTCAGAAACACCCTCGATCTCGTACAGGACTTTGCCTGGCTGAATCTGGGCAACCCAGTACTCAACGGAACCCTTACCTTTACCCATCCGCACTTCGAGAGGCTTCTTGGTAACCGGCTTGTCCGGGAATACACGGATCCAGATCTTGCCGCCACGTTTTACGTGACGAGTCAGAGCACGACGTGCCGACTCGATCTGGCGAGCGGTGAGACGACCGCGAGCAACAGCTTTCAGGGCGAATTCGCCGAAGCTGACCTTGCTACCGCGCAGTGCCAGACCACGGTTGTGGCCAGTCATCTGCTTACGGAATTTTGTACGCTTTGGTTGCAACATTTGGCGTACCCCTTACTTAGCAGCTTTTTTACGAGGCGCTGGTGCTTGTGGTTTCAGTTCTTCTTGGCGACCACCAATAACTTCGCCTTTGAAGATCCAAACCTTGACACCGATCACACCGTAAGTGGTGTGAGCTTCGTAAGTGGCATAGTCGATATCGGCACGCAGGGTGTGCAGTGGCACACGACCTTCGCGATACCATTCAGTACGTGCGATTTCAGCACCGCCGAGACGACCGCTCACTTGGATCTTGATGCCCTTGGCACCAATACGCATGGCGTTCTGTACGGCGCGCTTCATAGCACGGCGGAACATGACACGACGCTCCAGCTGCTGAGCTACGCTCTGAGCAACCAGCATACCGTCGAGCTCCGGCTTGCGGATCTCTTCGATATTGATGTGCACAGGCACACCCATTTGCTTGGTCAGGTCCTGACGCAGTTTCTCAACATCTTCACCTTTCTTCCCGATAACGATACCTGGACGAGCGGTGTGGATGGTGATGCGTGCAGTTTGGGCCGGACGATGAATATCGATACGGCTCACGGACGCGCTTTTTAGTTTGTCTTGGAGGTACTCACGGGTTTGCAGATCCTTCAACAGGTAATCTGCGTAAGTCCTACCGTCGGCGTACCAGACGGAGGTGTGCTCCTTGACGATTCCCAGGCGAATGCCAGTGGGATGTACTTTCTGACCCATCTGTATCGACTCCGTTACTTGTCCGCAACCTTGACAGTGATATGGCAAGACCGCTTGACGATGCGATCAGCGCGGCCTTTGGCACGCGGCATGATGCGCTTCAGCGAACGCCCTTCGTTGACGAAAACGGTGGAGACCTTCAGGTCATCAACGTCTGCGCCTTCGTTGTGTTCGGCGTTGGCTACGGCCGACTCGAGGACTTTCTTCATGATTTCAGCAGCTTTCTTGCTGCTGAAGGCCAACAGGTTGAGCGCTTCGCCCACCTTCTTCCCGCGGATCTGGTCGGCGACCAAGCGGGCTTTCTGGGCGGAGATTCGAGCGCCCGACAACTTAGCGGCTACTTCCATTTCCTAACCCCTTAACGCTTGGCTTTCTTGTCAGCCACGTGCCCGCGGTAGGTGCGGGTACCGGCAAACTCGCCCAGTTTATGGCCGACCATGTCTTCGTTCACGAGAACTGGGACATGTTGACGACCGTTGTGTACCGCGATGGTCAGACCGACCATTTGTGGCAGGATCATCGAACGACGCGACCAGGTTTTAACTGGTTTGCGATCGTTCTTTTCCGCCGCCACTTCGATCTTCTTCAGTAGGTGAAGATCGATAAAAGGACCTTTTTTCAGAGAACGTGGCACTGTCGTATCCCTCTATTTACTTGCGACGACGGACGATCATTTTGTCGGTACGCTTATTACCACGAGTCTTCGCACCCTTGGTCGGGAAGCCCCATGGCGATACCGGATGACGACCACCGGAGGTACGACCTTCACCACCACCATGTGGGTGGTCAACCGGGTTCATGGCAACACCACGAACGGTTGGGCGAACGCCACGCCAGCGTTTGGCACCAGCTTTACCCAGCGAACGCAGGCTGTGCTCGGAGTTCGAGACTTCGCCCAGGGTCGCACGGCACTCAGCCAGTACTTTACGCATTTCGCCAGAGCGCAGACGCAGGGTCACGTAGACACCTTCGCGAGCGATGAGCTGAGCCGAAGCACCAGCGGAACGAGCGATTTGCGCACCTTTACCCGGCTTCAGTTCGATGCCGTGAATGGTGCTACCGACTGGGATGTTACGCAGCTGCAGCGAGTTGCCCGGCTTGATAGGAGCCAGAGCACCTGCGATCAGCTGGTCACCAGCGCTCACGCCTTTAGGGGCGATGATGTAGCGACGTTCGCCGTCCGCATAGCACAGCAGAGCGATGTGAGCAGTACGGTTTGGATCGTATTCGATACGCTCGACAGTGGCGGCGATGCCGTCCTTGTCGTTGCGACGGAAGTCGACCAGACGGTAATGCTGCTTATGACCACCACCAACGTGACGAGTGGTAATACGGCCATTGTTGTTACGACCACCAGACTTCGATTTTTTCTCGAGCAGCGGTGCGTGAGGAGCGCCTTTATGCAGCTCCTTGTTGACCACCTTGACCACAAAACGGCGGCCAGGGGAAGTCGGTTTGCATTTAACGATTGCCATGATGCACCCCTTCCTTACTCAGCACTGCTGCTGAAATCGAGATCTTGGCCTGGTTGAAGGGAGATGATCGCCTTCTTCCAGTCATTACGCTTGCCCAGGCCGCGAGCGGTGCGCTTGGACTTACCCAGAACGTTCAGGGTAGTTACGCTTTCCACTTTCACGCTGAACAGGCTTTCGACGGCCTTCTTGATTTCCAGCTTGGTTGCGTCAGTAGCAACCTTGAAAACGAACTGGCCTTTCTTGTCAGCCAGAACCGTGGCCTTCTCGGAAACGTGCGGGCCAAGTAGAACTTTAAATACGCGTTCCTGGTTCATCCCAGCAGCTCCTCGAATTTCTTCACGGCCGACACAGTGATCAACACTTTGTCGTATGCGATCAGACTGACCGGATCGGAGGCCTGTACATCGCGCACGTCAACGTGCGGCAGGTTACGGGCAGCCAGGTACAGATTCTGATCAACAGCATCAGAAACGATCAGTACGTCGCTCAGACCCATGCCATTCAGCTTGTTCAGCAGGTCTTTGGTTTTCGGTGCTTCAACAGCGAAGTCTTGAACCACGACCAGACGGTCGGTACGCACCAGCTCAGCGAGGATGGAACGCATTGCTGCGCGGTACATCTTCTTGTTGAGCTTCTGCGAGTGATCCTGAGGACGAGCTGCGAAAGTGGTACCGCCGCCACGCCAGATTGGGCTACGGATAGTACCGGCACGAGCGCGACCAGTACCCTTCTGACGCCAAGGGCGCTTACCGCCACCAGATACGTCGGAACGGGTTTTCTGCTGCTTGGTGCCTTGACGGCCGCCGGCCATGTAGGCCACGACTGCTTGGTGAACCAGCGTCTCGTTGAATTCGCCACCGAAAGTCAGTTCGGAAACTTCGATCGCTTGAGCGTCATTTACATTTAGTTGCATGTCAGCTTCCCCTTAACCGCGAGCCTTGGCAGCCGGACGCACAACCAAATTGCCACCAGTGGCGCCCGGAACGGCACCCTTGACCAGCAACAGATTGCGTTCAGCGTCGACGCGCACTACTTCCAGGGACTGAACGGTCACGCGCTCGGCGCCCATGTGACCGGACATTTTTTTGCCCTTGAATACACGACCAGGAGTCTGGCACTGGCCGATAGAGCCCGGGACGCGGTGGGAAACGGAGTTACCGTGGGTGTTGTCTTGACCGCGGAAGTTCCAGCGCTTGATGGTACCGGCAAAGCCTTTACCCTTGGACTGACCGGTAACATCTACCAGTTGGCCTGCAGCGAAGAGTTCAGCGTTGATCAAGTCGCCAGCCTGGTATTCGCCGTCTTCAAGACGGAATTCCCAGACGCCACGACCAGCGGCAACGTTTGCTTTAGCGAAGTGACCTGCTTGAGCAGCAGTCACACGCGAAGCACGACGCTCACCGACAGTGACTTGCACTGCACGATAGCCATCGGTTTCTTCAGTTTTGAACTGGGTGACGCGATTCGGCTCGATCTCAATGACCGTGACCGGAATGGAGACACCTTCTTCGGTGAAAATGCGGGTCATACCGCACTTACGACCGACTACACCAATAGTCATGTTGTAAACCTCATGAGTGTACGGGGCTTTCACCCGCTATGGCCGCCCATTTCAGAGCGTTACACGACTAAGACCCAAGTCTTAGCCGAGGCTGATCTGCACTTCCACACCTGCTGCAAGATCAAGCTTCATAAGTGCATCAACGGTTTTATCCGTTGGCTGGACGATGTCCAGAACGCGCTTATGAGTACGGATCTCGTACTGGTCGCGCGCGTCTTTGTTGACGTGCGGGGAGACCAGAACGGTGAACCGCTCTTTACGGGTAGGCAGTGGAATTGGACCACGTACCTGAGCACCAGTACGTTTCGCGGTTTCCACGATTTCCTGGGTGGATTGGTCGATCAGGCGATGGTCAAAAGCCTTCAACCTGATACGGATTTGCTGATTTTGCATTGGATTTCAGACTCCAGGCTGCTATTCCCACCGGGCGCACTACGCCCGTTAAAAGGAGGCGTGATTCTATAGACGCCCCCATTAGGTGTCAACCCAATAAAAAAACCCCCGCTAAGCGGGGGTTTTTTCATCGATCGAAATTACTCGATGATTTTGGCTACGACGCCGGCGCCGACGGTACGACCGCCTTCACGGATAGCGAAGCGCAGACCATCTTCCATCGCGATGGTTTTGATCAGGGTAACAGTCATCTGAATGTTATCGCCTGGCATTACCATTTCAACGCCTTCTGGCAGCTCGCAGTTACCGGTCACGTCAGTAGTACGGAAGTAGAACTGTGGACGGTAGCCTTTGAAGAACGGAGTATGACGGCCGCCTTCTTCCTTGCTCAGAACGTAAACTTCTGCGGTGAACTTGGTGTGCGGCTTGACCGAACCTGGCTTGACCAGAACCTGGCCACGCTCAACGTCGTCACGCTTGGTGCCACGCAGCAGAACGCCGCAGTTCTCACCAGCACGACCTTCGTCCAGCAGCTTGCGGAACATCTCAACACCAGTACAGGTAGTGGTGGTGGTGTCACGCAGACCAACGATTTCCAGCGGATCCTGAACGCGGACGATGCCACGCTCGATACGACCGGTAACAACGGTACCACGACCCGAGATCGAGAATACGTCTTCGATTGGCATCAGGAACGGCTTGTCGATAGCACGCTCAGGCTCTGGGATGTAGCTATCCAGAGTCTCAACCAGCTTCTTGACAGCGGTGGTGCCCATTTCGTTGTCGTCTTTGCCTTCCAGCGCCATACGAGCCGAACCGATGATGATCGGAGTGTCGTCGCCTGGGAAGTCATAGGTGGACAGCAGGTCGCGAACTTCCATCTCGACCAGTTCCAGCAGCTCAGCGTCGTCTACCAGGTCAGCCTTGTTCAGGAAGACCACGATGTACGGAACGCCAACCTGACGGGACAGCAGGATGTGCTCACGGGTTTGTGGCATCGGACCATCGGCGGCCGAGCAAACCAGGATCGCGCCGTCCATCTGGGCAGCACCGGTGATCATGTTCTTCACATAGTCAGCGTGACCTGGGCAGTCAACGTGAGCGTAGTGACGAATTTTCGAGTTGTACTCAACGTGAGCGGTGTTGATGGTGATACCGCGCGCTTTCTCTTCTGGAGCCGAGTCGATCTTGTCGAACTCAACGACTGCCGAACCGAAAACTTCGGAGCAGACGCGAGTCAGAGCTGCAGTCAGAGTGGTCTTACCGTGGTCAACGTGGCCGATAGTGCCGACGTTAACGTGGGGAAGGGAACGATCAAATTTTTCTTTAGCCACGACAGTGAACCTCTTGCCTAAAGGGCTGGATTAGCCTTGTTTTTTAACGAGCGCTTCGACGATGTTCGCCGGAGCTTCGGAGTATTTGGAGAATTCCATGGAGTAGCTCGCGCGACCCTGAGACATGGAACGAACGTCGGTCGCATAACCGAACATTTCACCCAGCGGCACCTCAGCACGGATCACCTTGCCGGAGACCGAGTCTTCCATACCTTGGATCAGACCACGACGACGGTTCAGGTCACCCATCACGTCACCCATGTAGTCCTCTGGGGTTACTACTTCTACCTTCATGATCGGCTCAAGCACCTTACCGCCACCTTTGGTAGCCAGTTGCTTGGTCGCCATGGAGGCAGCCACCTTGAACGCCATCTCGTTGGAGTCGACGTCGTGGTAGGAACCATCGAACACGGCTGCCTTCAGGCCGATCAGCGGATAGCCGGCAACAATGCCGTTCTTCATCTGCTCTTCGATACCCTTCTGGATCGCCGGGATGTATTCCTTAGGAACCACACCACCTACAACTTCGTTGGTGAATTCCAGACCTTCGGTAATGTTGCCCTGAGCGTCTACTGATGGCTGCGAGAAGCGAATCCAGCAGTGACCGAACTGACCGCGACCACCGGACTGACGAACGAACTTGCCTTCGATCTCGACGTTGTCCTTGCTGATCTGCTCGCGGTACGAAACCTGCGGCTTACCAATGTTGGCCTCAACGTTGAATTCGCGCTTCATGCGGTCAACAAGGATGTCCAGGTGAAGCTCGCCCATACCGGAGATGATGGTTTGGCCGGTTTCTTCATCGGTCTTGACGCGGAACGACGGGTCTTCCTGAGCCAGCTTGCCCAGTGCGATACCCATCTTCTCCTGGTCCTGCTTGGTCTTCGGCTCAACAGCTACCGAGATCACAGGCTCCGGGAAGTCCATACGCTCAAGAATGATTGGCTTGTCGGCGTTGCACAGAGTGTCACCAGTGGTGACGTCCTTCATGCCGATCAGGGCAGCGATGTCGCCCGCCAGAACTTCCTTGATTTCTTCACGCTGGTTGGCGTGCATCTGCACCATACGACCAACGCGCTCTTTCTTGCCCTTGACCGAGTTGATCACGGAATCGCCAGACTGCAGCATGCCCGAGTAAACGCGCACGAAGGTCAGGGTACCCACGAACGGGTCAGTAGCAATCTTGAACGCCAGAGCCGAGAACGGCTGGCTGTCATCTGCATGACGCTCGTCGTAGTCAGCCTCGACCAGCTCTTCCTTTGGCTTCTCGATCAGGTCTGGGTGGATACCCTTGATCGCAGGAATCTCGGTCGGAGCAGGCAGGAAGTCGATAACAGCATCGAGAACCAGAGGAACGCCCTTGTTCTTGAAGGAAGAACCACAAACAGCCGGAACGATCTCGCTAGCCAGGGTGCGCGCACGCAGGCCTGCCTTGATCTCGTCGACGGTCAGCTCACCTTCTTCAAGGTACTTGTTCATCAGCTCTTCGTTGGCTTCGGCAGCAGCCTCAACCATGTTGGCACGCCATTCTTCAGCCAGGTCCAGCATATCGGCAGGAATTTCTTCCTCGCGATAGGTGGTGCCTTTGTCGTCGTCGTTCCAGTAGATAGCCTTCATCTTGATCAGATCGACCTGACCCTGGAAGTTCTCTTCCGAACCGATGGCCAACTGAACAGGAACCGGGGTGTGACCCAGACGGTTCTTGATCTGACCTACGACGCGCAGGAAGTCGGCACCGGCACGGTCCATTTTGTTCACGTAAACAACACGTGGAACACCGTATTTGTTGGCTTGACGCCATACGGTTTCGGACTGCGGCTCAACGCCGGAGGTACCGCAGAACACAACGACCGCACCGTCAAGTACGCGCAGCGAACGCTCAACTTCAATAGTGAAGTCAACGTGGCCAGGGGTATCGATGACGTTTACGCGATAGTTGTCGTACTGACCACGGGAACCCTGCCAGAAAGTGGTAACAGCAGCGGAGGTAATGGTAATACCCCGCTCCTGTTCCTGCACCATCCAGTCGGTGGTCGCGGCGCCATCATGCACCTCGCCCATTTTGTGGCTCAGGCCTGTGTAGAACAGGATCCGCTCGGTAGTGGTAGTTTTACCCGCATCAACGTGCGCGCAAATACCAATGTTACGGTAGCGGTTGATTGGTGTAGTACGAGCCATAAAGCCCTCGCGAAAATAGTGATGCCAGAATTAGAAGCGGTAGTGCGAGAACGCTTTGTTGGCTTCGGCCATACGGTGTACGTCTTCACGCTTCTTGACTGCAGCACCTTTGCCTTCAGCAGCATCCAGCAATTCGCCGGCCAGGCGCAGAGCCATGGACTTCTCGCCACGCTTACGGGCGTAGTCTACCAACCAGCGCATTGCCAGAGCGTTACGACGGGATGGACGAACTTCAACAGGAACCTGGTAAGTAGCACCGCCAACACGGCGCGACTTCACTTCGACCAGCGGAGCGATGGCGTCGAGAGCTTTCTCGAAGATTTCCAGGGGATCGCTGTTCTTGCGCTCTTTGACCTTGTCCAGCGCACCGTAAACGATACGCTCGGCAACGGCCTTTTTGCCGCTTTCCATCACGTGGTTCATGAACTTGGCGAGGATCTGGCTTCCGTATTTCGGATCGTCCAGAATCTCACGCTTGGCTGCTACACGACGTCTTGGCATTGATAAGCCCTCAAACGGTCTTCAGGTTAGCCCGGGACATCCACCCTCTCGAGGGTTTGCGCCCGACCTTACTCTTATCGACTCAAAAAAATGAATGAACTACTGCAAGCGACCAATTACTTCGGACGCTTGGTACCGTACTTCGAACGACCCTGGTTACGGCCTTTAACGCCCGAGGTATCCAGAGAGCCGCGAACGGTGTGGTAACGAACACCTGGCAAGTCTTTTACACGGCCGCCGCGAATCAGTACGACGCTGTGCTCTTGCAGGTTGTGGCCTTCACCGCCGATGTACGAGGAAACCTCGAAACCGTTGGTCAGACGCACACGGCATACTTTACGCAGTGCCGAGTTAGGTTTTTTCGGCGTAGTAGTGTACACACGGGTGCACACGCCACGACGTTGCGGGCAGTTCTGCAGCGCAGGTACGTCGGATTTCTCGACGGTACGCTTACGCGGCTGACGTACCAGCTGGTTGATAGTTGCCATCTACTAGCTCCACTGTTGTCTTGCGACGCTATTGTCTTGCAAGAAAGCATAAATTGGCAGGGCAGAGCCCTACCAAATTTAGGGGTACAAGAGTCTAAAGAGGATCTTGTACTCAGTCAAGACAAGGCCCCGGCTTACCGACTCCGGTCATCGGTGACAATTCATGTCACCGATGACTGAAGAAGATCCGCCGAGGCCCTGCCCTACTGTCAGTTACCGCTGGAATTCAGCGCTTCGGTCAGTGCGGCTTCCACCTCACTGGCACTTACGCGCAGCGGCTTGTCGGCATCACGGCGACGCTTGCGCTCGCTGTGGTATGCCAGACCAGTACCGGCCGGGATCAGACGACCCACGACCACGTTCTCTTTCAGGCCGCGCAGGTAATCGCGCTTGCCGGTTACCGCCGCCTCGGTCAGAACCCGGGTGGTCTCCTGGAAGGAGGCCGCCGAGATGAACGATTCGGTGGACAGCGAGGCCTTGGTGATACCCAGCAGCACGCGCGAGAACTTGGACACGAACTTGTCGTCGGCAGCCAGGCGCTCGTTTTCGACCAGCACGTGAGTCAGTTCCATCTGGTCACCTTTGATGAAGGTGGAGTCACCAGACTCGCTGATCTCAACTTTACGCAGCATCTGACGCAGAATGGTCTCGATGTGCTTGTCGTTGATCTTCACGCCTTGCAGACGATAAACGTCCTGAATCTCGTTGACGATGTACTTGGCCAGCGCGCTCACACCCAGCAGACGCAGGATGTCATGCGGATCGCTCGGACCGTCGGAGATAACTTCGCCGCGGTTCACTTGTTCGCCTTCGAAGACGTTCAGGTGACGCCACTTCGGAATCAGCTCTTCGTACGGATCGGTACCGTCGTTCGGAGTGATGACCAGACGGCGCTTGCCTTTGGTCTCCTTGCCGAATGCGATGGTGCCGCTGACTTCCGCAAGAATCGAAGCTTCTTTTGGACGACGCGCTTCGAACAGGTCGGCAACACGCGGCAGACCACCGGTGATGTCACGGGTCTTCGACGTTTCTTGCGGGATACGCGCGATAACGTCACCAACACCGATCTGAGAACCGTCCGCCACACCGACCAGGGCGTTCGCGGGCAGGAAGTACTGTGCCGGTACGTCGGTACCTGGCAGCAGCAGATCCTTGCCATTGGCGTCGACCATCTTGATTGCAGGACGAATTTCCTTACCTGCAGCCGGACGATCTTTGACGTCCAGAACCTCGATGTTGGTCAGGCCGGTCAGTTCGTCTGTCTGACGCTTGATCGTGATGCCTTCTTCCATGCCCACGAAGGTCACGGTACCTTTCATTTCGGTAACGATCGGGTGGGTGTGCGGGTCCCACTTGGCGACGATTGCGCCAGCGTCGACCTTGTCGCCCTCCTTGACCGAAATCACCGCACCGTAAGGCAGCTTGTAACGCTCACGCTCACGACCGAATTCGTCGGCAATGGCCAGCTCACCGGAACGCGACACCGCGACCAGGTTGCCATCAGCACGCTCAACCTGCTTCAGGTTATGCAGACGGACCATACCGCCGTTCTTCACTTGGACGCTGTCGGCAGCCGAGGTCCGGCTTGCAGCACCACCGATGTGGAACGTACGCATGGTCAGCTGGGTACCCGGCTCACCGATCGACTGTGCAGCGATAACGCCGACAGCTTCACCGATGTTCACCTGGTGACCACGGGCCAGATCACGGCCGTAGCACTTGGCGCAGATACCGTAGCGGGTTTCGCAACTGATTGGCGAGCGGACGATTACTTCGTCGATGCTGTTCAGTTCGATGAACTCAACCCACTTCTCGTCGACCAGGGTACCGGCCGGAACGATCACGTCGTCGGTGCCTGGCTTGAACACGTCGCGGGCGATAACACGGCCCAGTACGCGCTCACCCAGTGGCTCGACCACGTCGCCGCCTTCAATGTGCGGCGTCATCAGCAGACCTTGCTCGGTGCCGCAGTCGATCTCGGTCACGACCAGATCCTGGGCAACGTCTACCAGACGACGGGTCAGGTAACCGGAGTTCGCGGTTTTCAACGCGGTATCCGCCAGACCTTTACGAGCACCGTGAGTCGAGATGAAGTACTGGAGTACGCTCAGACCTTCACGGAAGTTCGCGGTGATCGGCGTCTCGATGATCGAGCCGTCCGGCTTGGCCATCAGACCACGCATACCCGCCAACTGACGGATCTGAGCAGCCGAACCCCGGGCACCGGAGTCAGCCATCATGTACATCGAGTTGAACGATTCCTGCTCGACTTCGTTACCTTCGCGGTCGATGACTTTCTCTTTCGAGAGGTTGGCCATCATCGCCTTGGAAACTTCATCGTTCGCCTTCGACCACAAGTCGATGACCTTGTTGTACTTCTCGCCCTGGGTAACCAGGCCGGAGGCGTACTGGCTCTCGATTTCCTTCACTTCATCAGTTGCGGTACCGATGATGCGGGCCTTCTCATCCGGGATAACGAAGTCGTTAACACCGATGGAGACGCCGGAAATGGTCGAGTAGGCAAAACCGGTGTACATCAGCTGGTCAGCGAAGATCACGGTCTCTTTCAGACCAACCACGCGGTAGCACTGGTTGATCAGCTTGGAGATCGCCTTTTTCTTCATAGGCTGGTTGACCACGTCGTACGACAGACCTGGCGGCACAACCTGGAACAGCAGCGCACGGCCGACAGTGGTGTCGACGATACGGGTGTTCTTGACGCTGCCACCATCACGGTCGTTCACGGTTTCGTTGATACGAACCTTGATCTTCGCGTGCAGGGCAGCTTCGCCGGCGCGGAATACGCGGTCGACTTCCTGCAGGTCAGCGAACACGCGACCTTCGCCCTTGGCGTTGATGGCTTCACGGGTCATGTAGTACAGACCCAGTACAACGTCCTGCGAAGGAACGATGATTGGCTCACCGTTGGCTGGCGACAGGATGTTGTTGGTCGACATCATCAGCGCGCGCGCTTCCAGCTGGGCTTCCAGCGTCAGCGGCACGTGCACGGCCATTTGGTCACCGTCGAAGTCGGCGTTGTACGCGGCGCAGACCAGAGGGTGCAGCTGGATAGCCTTACCTTCGATCAGAACCGGTTCAAAGGCCTGGATACCCAGACGGTGAAGGGTCGGTGCACGGTTGAGCAGTACGGGGTGTTCGCGAATCACTTCAGCGAGAACGTCCCAGACCTCAGGCAGCTCGCGCTCGACCATCTTCTTGGCAGCCTTGATGGTGGTCGCCAGACCACGCATTTCCAGCTTGCCGAAGATGAACGGTTTGAACAGCTCCAGGGCCATTTTCTTCGGCAGACCGCACTGATGCAGACGCAGGGTCGGGCCTACGGTAATTACCGAACGACCAGAGTAGTCAACGCGCTTACCGAGCAAGTTCTGACGGAAACGACCCTGTTTACCCTTAATCATGTCAGCCAGGGATTTCAGAGGACGCTTGTTCGAACCGGTGATTGCGCGACCACGACGACCGTTGTCCAGCAGGGCGTCGACCGCTTCCTGCAGCATGCGCTTTTCGTTGCGCACGATGATGTCCGGAGCGGACAGATCGAGCAGGCGCTTCAGACGGTTGTTACGGTTGATTACGCGGCGATACAGGTCGTTCAGGTCGGAAGTCGCGAAGCGACCGCCATCTAGCGGAACCAGAGGACGCAGATCTGGCGGCAGAACCGGCAGAACGGTCAGGACCATCCACTCAGGCAGGTTGCCCGAGCCTTGGAAGGCTTCCATCAGTTTCAGACGCTTGGACAGCTTCTTGATCTTGGTTTCCGAGTTGGTCTGCGGAATTTCTTCGCGCAGGCGGCCAATCTCGTGCTCCAGGTCGATAGCGTGCAGCAGCTCGCGGACAGCTTCGGCACCCATACGGGCATCGAAATCGTCACCGAACTCTTCCAGCGCTTCGAAGTACTGCTCGTCGTTCAGCAGCTGGCCTTTTTCCAGGGTGGTCATGCCCGGGTCGATAACGACATAGCTCTCGAAATAGAGAACGCGTTCGATATCACGCAGGGTCATGTCCATCAGCAGGCCGATACGGGACGGCAGGGACTTCAGGAACCAGATGTGGGCAACCGGAGAAGCCAACTCGATGTGAGCCATGCGCTCACGACGAACCTTGGCCAGCGCGACTTCAACGCCGCACTTCTCACAGATCACACCACGGTGCTTCAGGCGCTTGTACTTGCCGCACAGGCACTCGTAGTCTTTGACTGGGCCAAAGATCTTGGCGCAGAACAGGCCGTCACGCTCAGGCTTGAACGTACGGTAGTTGATGGTTTCCGGCTTTTTTACTTCACCGAACGACCACGAACGGATCATCTCAGGCGAGGCCAGTCCGATACGGATGGCGTCGAACTCTTCGACTTGACCCTGGTTTTTCAGCAAATTCAGTAGGTCTTTCAAGGCCTTTCCTCCTGGCGGAGCAGGGAGCGGGCTTTTCAGCCACGCCCCCGATTCGCGTCACGTGTTATTCGGTTTCCAGATCGATATCGATACCGAGCGAACGGATCTCTTTGATCAACACGTTGAAGGACTCGGGCATGCCCGGCTCCATACGGTGATCGCCGTCCACGATGTTTTTGTACATCTTGGTCCGGCCGTTCACGTCGTCCGACTTCACTGTGAGCATTTCTTGCAGGGTGTATGCCGCGCCGTATGCTTCCAGCGCCCACACTTCCATCTCCCCGAAACGCTGACCACCGAACTGCGCCTTACCACCCAGCGGCTGCTGGGTAACCAGGCTGTAAGAACCAGTGGAACGCGCGTGCATCTTGTCGTCCACCAAGTGGTTCAGCTTGAGCATGTACATGTAACCAACGGTCACTGGACGCTCGAACTTGTTGCCGGTACGACCGTCGAACAGCACCATCTGGCCGCTCTCTGGCATGTCAGCCAGCTTGAGCATGGCCTTGATCTCGCTCTCTTTGGCACCGTCGAAGACCGGGGTGGCCATAGGCACGCCCTTCTTCAGGTTGCCAGCGAGCTCGAGGATCTCCTGGTCGGTGAACTCTTCCAGGTTTTCCTGGCGACCGCCGATCTCGTTGTAGATCTCAGTCAGGAAGCCACGCAGTTCTGCGACCTTACGCTGCTCTTCGAGCATGCGGTTGATCTTCTCGCCCAGACCTTTGGCTGCGAGGCCCAGGTGGGTTTCGAGGATCTGACCAACGTTCATACGCGAAGGTACGCCCAGCGGGTTGAGAACCACGTCGACCGGAGTACCGTCGGCGTCGTGCGGCATGTCTTCGACCGGCATGATCACGGAGACCACACCTTTGTTACCGTGACGACCGGCCATCTTGTCGCCCGGCTGAATGCGACGACGGATTGCCAGGTAGACCTTGACGATCTTCAGCACGCCCGGAGCCAGGTCATCGCCTTGCTGCAGTTTGCGCTTCTTGTCTTCGAACTTGTCGTCCAGCAGACGGCGGCGATCAACGATGTAGGCCTGAGCTTTTTCCAGCTGTTCGTTCAGCGCATCTTCAGCCATGCGCAGTTTGAACCACTGGCCGTGCTCCAGACCGTCCAGGACTTCGTTGGTGACCACGGTGCCTTTCTTCAGGCCCGCACCACCATCGACTACCTGACCATTCAGCGCGGAACGCAGACGCTCGAAGGTCGCACCTTCAACGATACGGAACTCTTCGTTCAGGTCCTTGCGGATCTCGTCCAGCTGCATCTTCTCGATGGACAGCGCACGACTGTCGCGCTCGACGCCATCACGGGTGAAGACCTGTACGTCAATGACGGTACCCTTGGTGCCGGTCGGCACGCGCAGGGAGGTGTCTTTAACGTCGCTAGCCTTCTCACCGAAGATTGCGCGCAGCAGCTTCTCTTCCGGAGTCAGTTGAGTCTCGCCTTTTGGCGTGACTTTACCGACCAGGATGTCACCAGCGCCGACCTCGGCACCAACGTAGACGATACCGGCTTCGTCCAGCTTGTTCAGCGCAGCTTCACCGACGTTCGGGATGTCCGCGGTGATTTCCTCTGGGCCAAGCTTGGTGTCACGCGCCACACAGGTCAGTTCCTGGATGTGGATCGTGGTGAAGCGGTCTTCCTGAACAACACGCTCGGACAGGCAGATGGAGTCTTCGAAGTTGAAGCCGTTCCACGCCATGAACGCGATACGCATGTTCTGACCCAGTGCCAGTTCACCCATGTCGGTGGACGGGCCGTCGGCCATGATGTCGCTGCGCTTGACCACATCACCTTTGCTGACCAGCGGACGCTGGTTGATGCAGGTGTTCTGGTTCGAGCGGGTGTACTTGGTCAGGTTGTAGATGTCGACACCAGCTTCGCCGGTTTCAACTTCGTCATCTGCAACACGAACAACGATACGGCTGGCATCAACGGAGTCGATCACGCCGCCACGACGGGCCACGACGCAAACGCCGGAGTCGCGAGCAACGTTACGCTCCATGCCGGTACCTACCAGCGGCTTGTCGGCACGCAGGGTTGGTACAGCCTGACGCTGCATGTTCGAACCCATCAACGCACGGTTGGCGTCGTCGTGCTCGAGGAACGGAATCAGCGACGCAGCAACCGAAACTACCTGCTTCGGCGAAACGTCCATCAGGGTCACATCTTCAGGTGCCTTGACGGTGAATTCGTTCAGGTGACGAACAGCTACCAGCTCATCGATCAGTTGCTTCTTCTCGTTCATCGCGGCCGAAGCCTGTGCGATGACGTGATCAGCTTCTTCGATCGCCGACAGGAACACGATCTCGTCGGTAACCACGCCCTCTTTAACCACACGGTACGGGCTTTCCAGGAAGCCGTACTGGTTGGTGCGAGCATAGGCCGCCAGGGAGTTGATCAGACCGATGTTCGGACCTTCAGGGGTCTCGATCGGGCAAACTCGACCGTAGTGAGTCGGGTGTACGTCACGGACTTCGAAGCCTGCGCGCTCACGAGTCAAACCACCAGGGCCGAGTGCGGAGACACGACGCTTGTGGGTAATCTCGGAAAGCGGGTTGTTCTGGTCCATGAACTGCGAGAGCTGGCTGGAGCCGAAGAACTCTTTGACCGCGGCTGCAACTGGCTTGGCGTTGATCAGGTCCTGAGGCATCAGGCCTTCACTTTCGGCCATCGACAGACGCTCTTTGACCGCGCGCTCAACACGCACCAGGCCAACGCGGAACTGGTTCTCGGCCATCTCGCCTACACAGCGAACACGACGGTTACCCAGGTGGTCGATGTCGTCGACGATGCCTTTGCCGTTACGGATGTCGACGAGGGTCTTCAGAACCTCGACGATATCTTCCTTGCTCAGCACGCCCGAACCTTCGATCTCGGTTCGACCGATACGACGGTTGAACTTCATGCGGCCTACGGCAGACAGGTCGTAGCGCTCGGCACTGAAGAACAGGTTGTTGAACAGGGTTTCTGCGGCGTCCTTGGTTGGCGGCTCGCCAGGACGCATCATGCGATAGATCTCGACCAGCGCTTCCAGTTGGTTGCTGGTGGAGTCGATCTTCAGGGTATCCGAGACGAACGGACCGCAGTCGATATCGTTGGTGTACAGCGTCTGGATGAGGACAACTTGAGCCTTGGCGATCTTGATCAGCAGCTCAGTGGTCAGCTCGACGTTGCACTCGGCAAGGATTTCGCCGGTAGCCGGGTGCACGATCGCCTTAGCGGTGGTGCGGCCCAGCAAGTACTCCATCGGCACTTCCAGTTGCTTGACGCCAGATTTTTCCAACTGGTTGATGTGGCGGGCAGTGATCCGACGACCTTGCTCGACAATGATCTTGCCGTTCTCGTCCTGGATGTCCATCACCGCGATTTCACCACGCAGGCGCTGAGGCACCAGCTCCAGGCTCAGCTTCTCGCCGGACACATGGAATACGTTGGTGGTGTAGAAGGCGTCCAGCACTTCTTCAGTGCTATAGCCCAGCGCACGCAGCAGCACCGAAGCCGGCAGCTTGCGGCGACGGTCGATACGGACGAACACGCAGTCTTTCGGGTCGAACTCGAAGTCCAACCACGAACCGCGGTAAGGAATGATACGAGCGGAGTACAGCAGTTTGCCGGAGCTGTGAGTCTTGCCACGGTCGTGGTCGAAGAACACACCTGGCGAGCGGTGCAACTGGGAAACGATTACACGCTCGGTACCGTTGATAACGAAGGTACCGTTCTCAGTCATCAGGGGAATTTCACCCATGTAGACTTCTTGCTCTTTGATGTCCTTGATCGCTTTGTTCGACGATTCTTTGTCGAAAATGATCAGACGGACCTTTACCCGCAGCGGAACGGCATAGGTTACGCCACGCAGTACGCATTCTTTGACATCAAAGGCCGGTTCGCCCAGACGATAGCCAACGTACTCCAGGGCAGCATTGCCGGAGTAGCTGATGATCGGGAAAACCGATTTGAAGGCCGCATGCAGGCCCACGTCGCGGAACTGATCTTTGGTCGCTCCCGCTTGCAAGAATTCACGATACGAATCCAGCTGGATGGCCAGGAGGTAAGGCACATCCATGACGTCCGGCAACTTGCTAAAGTCCTTGCGGATACGTTTTTTCTCAGTGTATGAGTAAGCCATCAGCGTTCCCCAGCTTGGTCACCTGCTTGTTTGGCCCCCCCCGGCGGGAGTAGCCAGAAAATCGTGCAAACCCCTTGGTTTGCGCCACCATCGTCGGTGGTTGCATCTCGTTATCGGCGCCGGCCTGACCGGCAGCCAATAACGGAAAAAGGCCGGTGGCAAGAGCCACCAGCCATCAGCCGTTTGCTTAACGCTTGGGCTGGAGTCGCAAAGTCGAAATTACTTAACTTCGACTTTAGCGCCTGCTTCTTCCAGCTTCTTCTTGGCGTCTTCAGCAGCTTCTTTCGAAACGCCTTCAGCTACGACTTGAGGAGCGGTGTCAACTTTCTCTTTGGCTTCTTTCAGGCCCAGACCGGTCAGTTCACGAACGGCCTTGATCACGTTGACTTTCTTCTCGCCGGCTTCAACCAGAACAACGTTGAACTCGGTTTGCTCTTCAACAACGGCAGCAGCAGCAGCTGGGCCAGCAGCGGCAACAGCAGCGGTAACGCCGAAGGTTTCTTCCATTGCTTTGATCAGCTCAACAACTTCCAGAACGGTTTTCTGGCCGATTGCTTCGATGATTTGTTCGTTAGTCAGAGACATGACTTGAATCCTGTATTGGGGTGACAGCCTACGCAGCCATCAAATTAAACGTATGATTTTGAAAGCGCTTTCGGTGCCTTAGGCAGCAGAAGCTTCTTTCTGGTCGCGAATGGCCGCCAGAGTACGAGCCAGCTTGCTGGTAGCGCCTTGAATCACGCTCATCAGCCTTGCAATGGCTTCGTCACGGGTCGGCAGCGATGCCAACACGTCGATCTCGTTTGCTGCGAGGTACTTGCCCTCGAACGCAGCTGCCTTGATCTCGAACTTGTCCTGACCCTTGGCGAACTCTTTGAACAGACGAGCAGCAGCGCCCGGGTGTTCGTTGGAGAAAGCAATCAGGGTCGGGCCGGTGAAGACGTCGTTGAGGACACTGTATTCAGTGTCAGCAACAGCACGCTTGAGCAGGGTGTTACGCACTACACGTACGTATACGCCAGCTTCACGAGCCTCTTTACGGAGTCCGGTCATTGCGCCTACAGTCACGCCACGGGCATCAGCCACGACAGCAGACAGAGCGACTTTGGCAGCCTCGTTGACTTCAGCGACGATGGCCTTCTTGTCTTCGAGTCTAATTGCCACGGGTTTAACTCCTGCTTGTTACCGTTTCATCTGGCCGAAGCCGGATGTCGTTTTGGTGTCTGATTCGGTAAGGAACCGGGAGCACCATCTGCGTAGGCTTTTGGTTTAAGGCTTGCGCCGCCTACGGTCTTGGATAGCCCCCGCCAGGCAGGGACCCCAATTTTTTCAACGATGGGGTGATTACTCACCCCGTCGTTTCATTACGCGTCCAGCGAGCTCTGATCGATGACCAGACCTGGGCCCATAGTGGTGCTCAGGGTAACGCGCTTGACGTAGATACCTTTCGAGGAAGCTGGCTTGATACGCTTCAGATCAGCGATCAGTGCTTCAACGTTTTCCTTCAGCTTGTCAGCTTCAAAGCCGACTTTGCCAACGGAGGTGTGGATGATGCCGTTTTTGTCGGTGCGATAACGAACCTGACCAGCCTTGGCGTTTTTGACAGCGCCAGCGACGTCTGGAGTCACGGTACCAACTTTCGGGTTAGGCATCAGGCCGCGAGGACCCAGAACCTGACCCAGTTGACCTACAACACGCATTGCGTCCGGGGAAGCAATAACGACGTCATAGTTCAGGTCGCCGGCTTTCATTTCGGCAGCCAGATCGTCCATACCTACACGGTCAGCGCCTGCAGCCAAAGCGGCTTCAGCAGCAGGACCCTGGGTGAAGACAGCTACGCGGACAGTCTTGCCAGTGCCGTGAGGCAGCACGGTAGCGCTACGAACGACCTGGTCGGATTTACGCGGGTCAACACCGAGGTTGACAGCAACGTCGACGGACTCGCTGAACTTTACAGTAGAGAGTTCAGCCAGCAGCTTTGCTGCGTCTTCGAAGTTGTAGGCTTTGCCCGCTTCTACTTTAGAAGCGATCGCCTTTTGACGCTTGGTCAGCTTAGCCATTACACACCCTCCACGTTGAGGCCCATGCTGCGAGCAGAACCGGCGATGGTACGCACGGCTGCATCCAGGTCAGCAGCGGTCAGATCGGCAGACTTGGCCTTGGCGATCTCTTCCAGCTGAGCACGGGTCACAGTACCCACCTTGACGGTGTTAGGGCGCGCAGAACCGCTGGACAGGCCAGCGGCCTTTTTCAGCAGAACCGAAGCAGGGGTGCTTTTGGTTTCGAAAGTGAAGCTGCGGTCGCTGTAAACGGTGATGATTACAGGGGTCGGCAGACCTGCTTCCTGGCCCTGAGTACGGGCGTTGAAAGCCTTGCAGAACTCCATGATGTTCACGCCGTGCTGACCCAGAGCTGGACCAACGGGTGGACTTGGGTTGGCCTGGCCGGCCTTAACCTGCAGCTTGATGTAAGCCGTAATTTTCTTAGCCATGAGCTACTCCAATATCGGGTACAAGCGCCAAATGGCTCCCCGGTTTACTTGCGTTTTATCCCAGTGACGAAAAAACCCCGCAGCTCGCTGGCTGCGGGGTGTGGGATGCGTCGCTCAACTAGACCTTTTCGACCTGGCTGAACTCGAGCTCTACCGGAGTAGAGCGACCGAAAATGAGCACTGCAACCTGCAGACGGCTCTTCTCGTAGTTAACCTCTTCGACCGTACCGTTGAAATCAGCAAACGGACCGTCGACAACACGAACCACTTCACCCGGTTCGAACAGAGTCTTCGGCTTCGGCTTGTCGCTGCCGTCAGCAACGCGGCGCAGAATAGCCTCAGCTTCTTTATCTGTAATCGGGGCCGGCTTATCTGCCGTTCCACCGATGAAGCCCATGACGCGCGGGGTATCCTTGACCAAGTGCCAAGTCCCTTCGTTCATTTCCATCTGAACCAGCACGTAGCCTGGGAAGAATTTACGCTCGCTTTTGCGCTTCTGGCCATTACGCATTTCAACCACTTCTTCAGTGGGAACCAGAATCTCGCCGAAGCCTTCTTCCATACCAGCCAGCTTCACACGCTCAACCAGGGAGCGCATAACATGCTTCTCGTAGCCCGAGTAAGCATGCACAACATACCAACGCTTAGCCACAGGACACCCTTAGCCAACAATCAAGGAAATCAACCAGCCGAGCAGGGAGTCGAGCCCCCACAACAGCAGCGCCATGACCAGAACAACAGCCACTACAATAAGCGTGGTCTGCGTAGTCTCTTGGCGGGTTGGCCATACGACTTTACGAATCTCGGTGCGAGCTTCCTTAGCCAGCGCAAAGAACGACTTACCCTTCACCGTCTGCAGCGCAACGAAGGCGGCAGCAGCAGCAAGGGCGAGCAGGACGATTACGCGATACAGGACTGGAGAGGCCGAGTAATACTGATTACCCACAACGCCCACGACCACCAAAGCAACAACAGCAAGCCACTTGAGCAAATCAAAACGAGAGTCTTGGGCTTCAGACTTGGAAGTCATACGGAAAGGTCCTGTGAAAAGAAAGCCAGATGCACGAGGCGAATCTGGCAGGTCAGGAGGGAATCGAACCCCCAACCTACGGTTTTGGAGACCGTCGCTCTGCCAATTGAGCTACTGACCTAAAAGCTTAATCAGGCCGACCAATATACCGGCCTGATAGAGTTAAATCAACTACTTATTCGATTACTTTAGCTACGACGCCGGCGCCGACGGTACGACCGCCTTCACGGATAGCGAAGCGCAGACCATCTTCCATCGCGATGGTTTTGATCAGGGTAACAGTCATCTGAATGTTATCGCCTGGCATTACCATTTCAACGCCTTCTGGCAGCTCGCAGTTACCGGTCACGTCAGTGGTACGGAAGTAGAACTGTGGACGGTAGCCTTTGAAGAACGGAGTATGACGGCCGCCTTCTTCCTTGCTCAGAACGTAAACTTCTGCGGTGAACTTGGTGTGCGGCTTGACCGAACCTGGCTTGACCAGAACCTGGCCACGCTCAACGTCGTCACGCTTGGTGCCACGCAGCAGAACGCCGCAGTTCTCGCCAGCACGACCTTCGTCCAGCAGCTTGCGGAACATCTCAACACCAGTACAGGTAGTGGTGGTGGTGTCACGCAGACCAACGATTTCCAGCGGATCCTGAACGCGGACGATGCCACGCTCGATACGACCGGTAACAACGGTACCACGACCCGAGATCGAGAATACGTCTTCGATTGGCATCAGGAACGGCTTGTCGATAGCACGCTCAGGCTCTGGGATGTAGCTATCCAGAGTCTCAACCAGCTTCTTGACAGCGGTGGTGCCCATTTCGTTGTCGTCTTTGCCTTCCAGCGCCATACGAGCCGAACCGATGATGATCGGAGTGTCGTCGCCTGGGAAGTCATAGGTGGACAGCAGGTCGCGAACTTCCATCTCGACCAGTTCCAGCAGCTCAGCGTCGTCTACCAGGTCAGCCTTGTTCAGGAAGACCACGATGTACGGAACGCCAACCTGACGGGACAGCAGGATGTGCTCACGGGTTTGTGGCATCGGACCATCGGCGGCCGAGCAAACCAG
>NZ_FYDX01000029.1:43216-46558 GCF_900187455.1 Pseudomonas sp. Irchel 3E13
AGCTCAGCGTCGTCTACCAGGTCAGCCTTGTTCAGGAAGACCACGATGTACGGAACGCCAACCTGACGGGACAGCAGGATGTGCTCACGGGTTTGTGGCATCGGACCATCGGCGGCCGAGCAAACCAGAATCGCGCCGTCCATCTGGGCAGCACCGGTGATCATGTTCTTCACATAGTCAGCGTGACCTGGGCAGTCAACGTGAGCGTAGTGACGCACTGCCGAATCATATTCCACGTGCGCAGTGTTAATGGTGATACCACGAGCTTTCTCTTCCGGAGCGCTGTCGATCTTGTCAAACTCGACCTTGGCCGAACCGAAAACCTCGGAGCAGACACGAGTAAGCGCTGCAGTCAACGTAGTCTTGCCATGGTCAACGTGACCAATGGTGCCAACGTTAACGTGCGGCTTATTACGCTCAAACTTTTCCTTAGCCATCGACACCATCCTCTAACAGAAGAATTTAGCTGTGATACCAACCATTAAAACAAAGGCAGATATTTTCATATCTGCCTTGTTATATGGAGCTCTTGAGCGGATTTGAACCGCTGACCTCACCCTTACCAAGGGTGTGCTCTACCAACTGAGCTACAAGAGCGAAACACATGTTGCAAAAACAGCAAACTTGGAGCGGGTAGCGGGAATCGAACCCGCATCATCAGCTTGGAAGGCTGAGGTTCTACCACTAAACTATACCCGCGGAGCTTGCAGCTCTCGCTAAAATGGTGGAGGGGGAAGGATTCGAACCTTCGAAGTCGTAGACGTCAGATTTACAGTCTGATCCCTTTGGCCGCTCGGGAACCCCTCCTGAGCTTGGTTGGCATTTTCTATTTTTGCCCACCTACTGTCAAGCTTTTTCTCTTTAAAATCTTGAGGTTAGCTATTTGACAGCTACTTCGTAGATCCACCACTTAGTGGTTATCCCTGTGAAGCGGGCGCCATTCTATGCAAACTATTCGACGGTTGCAATACCCTCGCACTGCATTATTTTACTCTTTAAGTCTTTGAAATCGCGGGAAAGAGTCGCAACCAAGGTTTCATCCAACAAACGCTGGCTCTCAGGCCTGATTTGAAGCCACCAACCCGGATTGTCAATTATCCTCCCCACCACTTTGCGGGATGAGATATCCAGGGCAGTCAACCGCTGCCGCAGCACCTCCAGCACTTCTGGCGTCTCCAGACCGCCGAGATACATGCACTGCTTTTCCGACTTGAGCTGCTCAGCCTCGCTCAAGAGACGAATATCCTGCTGGCTGCCCTTATAAAGAGAGAGCGACTCGACCTCTTTCGCCCTAAGCGGCGCTTCCTGCTGGTGCCAGATGTAATAGAAGACGTTCAGAACCAGGAATAAAAGAAACAGCCAACGCATACGCACCTCAGTCCAACGGACAAGCAATGGCAAGCCCAACAAAGACCAGATCGGGCACGATCCGAGCCATCGGTGCCACCTGGTGCACCAGTGCCGCATCACCGCCCGTTATGAACAACGCGAAGTCATCCCCCCAAAGCCGATGCGCCTCCTGAAGCTGCGTCAGGACAAATCCCTGCAGCATCAAGGTGCAACCACGCTCGACCGCCTCTACTGTAGAACGGCCCGGCTCAAGACATTCCAGCGCCTGCTCGGCCGAGGCACCGTCGTAGCGAATTCTACGAGTATGCGTGCGTAGCTGATTTCGCATCAAAGGCATGCCCGGACAAATGAATCCACCGAGATGCTCACCTGCGGCGGTGACAAAGTCCGAGGTGACCGCCGTCCCGAGATCAATGACTACACTGGCAGTCTTGGCGAGATGATAGCCACCCAGCAGTGCGAGCCAGCGGTCGAGCCCCAGGCGCTCATAGTCCACATAACCATTCCGAACACCAGCCAGGCTTTTCGCCGGAACAGCCTTCTTGACCGTCAACCCGAATGCCGCGACTAGAGCCGACACCAGAAGCGACGTCTCCTCTTCACTACGCACACTCACCAGGCGGCAATGTTCTGGAGCCAGCCCTGCCTCGCGAACAGCGAGGAGCAAGGCTTCGTCCGAGTCAACCACGCCACCAAGGAGAACCACACCACTCCCCTGAATAACGCGCCACTTGATAAAGCTATTCCCACAATCAAGCTCAAGAATCATCGCGCAACCTCAAGCTGAGTTCACCACCACTAAAGCTCTTTTCCACACCAGCAACCTGAAGGCGCAAAGCTCCCTGGCCATCAATACCCACTACAACCCCGTCGATACTGTTCACTCCAGCAACCAGCGACACAGCCCGCCCCTGCCACAGGTGAGCCACCTCCCACTCCTCTCGCATACTGGAAAAACCCTTCTCGCGGTGCCGGGCCAAATAGCGCTCGAGGTTATCGCAAAGCAATGCAGCCAAGGTGTTTCGGTCACTCATCCGCCCCGTCTCCAGGCTGACTGACGTCCAGGCCTGATCGACTTCCGCCTCGCGCATGTTGACGTTGATCCCAATGCCAAGCACGACATGACAGACGTCAGCAGGATCACCCACCAGCTCCAGAAGGATTCCGGCTATTTTACGATCATCTACCAGTACATCGTTTGGCCACTTCAAACCAGCCGACGCAACACCAATAGATAACAACGCTTGCCTGACCGCGAGCCCCACCACCAGACTGAGCCCTTCTAACTGGCGCATACCGCCCTCTATTCGCAAAACCAGGCTGAAATAGAGGTTTTCCGCGAACGGGCTTACCCAAGAGCGGCCACGACGCCCGCGACCTGCGGTCTGCCGCTCAGCCAGCACCAGGAAGGGCGCGGCTTGCCCGGCAGCAATCAATCGCAATGCCTCGGCATTGGTCGAGTCGATTTCATCATGAATCAATACCGGCCAGCTAATTCCGGCCGACGCCTGAGCAATGCTTTCTGCATCCAGCAGCAACAAAGGTGTCGACAGCCGATAGCCCCGCCCCCGGACTTTGTAGACCGTCAGGTTCAACTCGGACTCCAGGAGCTGCAACTGTTTCCACACCGCGCTCCGACTCACACCTAACGCCGCCCCCAAGGCTTCGCCCGAATGAAATCGACCATCTCTCAGGAGTTTTAACAACTTCAGCATGCCAATCTCGACTCACAATGAGGCAGGCATGATAGCCATGCACAAGGAGATTGCATAGAAAACAGAAGAGCACTAGATGGCGCAAAGAAGCAGCAAAGGAGATGTGTACCGGGAACAGGGCAAATAGCAGCTTCAAGATAAAAAGCCGGAAAAGACAAAACCCCTACCTGCATACGCAGATAGGGGTTTCGGAATTTAATCTTGACGATGACCTACTCTCACATGGAGAAGCTCCACACTACCATCGGCGATGCATCGTTTCACTGCTGAGTTCGGG
>NZ_FYDX01000007.1 GCF_900187455.1 Pseudomonas sp. Irchel 3E13
GTGATGCTGATAATCTTGCTGACTATCAGTCCAAATTCACAAGCACCCACACGAATTGCTTGATTCAATTGTTAAAGAGCGGTTGGTTAAGAGCTTTTCGTCTCAACCGAGGCGCGCATTCTACGCTTTCCTCTCAGCCTGTCAAGCGTTTATTTTGAAGTTTTTCAGAATTTCTCTTTTAACTTCAAACACTTGACTCGCTGCGATCTCTCGTCAGCGGGAGGCGAATTCTACAGCGTTACAACCTGCTGTCAACTGCCTTTTTTCACCGCTTTCGGTGGAGACCGAAACACTTCCTACGCTACCTGAAACTTCTAACTCGTTGAATCTCAAGGAGTTTTCCGTTTCGACTGCGCCGGAAGTGGGGCGAATTATAGACAGATAAAACAGGGCGTCAAGGACTAATTTGAAATTGATTCAAATCAGTACCTTACGCCCTCCTCTATATATAGAAGAGGACGAACAACGCCTTCCTTTATTCAGCCTTCAACGTAATACGAGCGAACGCCTTCTTGCCTGCCTGGCAAACATGCGTCGCGCCCAGGGCAAATACGAAACCGCGATCGACCACTTCACCATCGACCTTCACACCACCGGATGCCAGCAGATCACGAGCAGCCGCCGAGTTCTTCACCAGACCTGCCTTATTAAGGATCGCAGAGATCGGCATGTCTTCAGCAGCCGACACCTCGACCTCAGGCAGATCCTCAGGCAGCTCACCCTCTTTCATCCGGTTACCGGCTGCGCGATGCGCATTGGCTGCCGCTTCTTCACCATGGAAACGAGCAACGATTTCCTCAGCCAGCTTGATCTTGATGTCGCGCGGGTTGGCACCTGCCGCCACATCCGCACGGAAACCGTCGATCTCTTCCATGGAGCGGAAGCTGAGCAGCTCGAAGTAGCGCCACATCAGGGTGTCCGGAATCGACACGAGCTTGCTGTACATCACACCCGGTGCCTCCTGGATGCCGACGTAGTTGCCCAGCGACTTCGACATCTTCTTCACGCCATCGAGCCCTTCGAGCAATGGCATGGTGACGATGTTCTGAGCTTCCTGACCATAGCTGCGCTGCAGCTCACGCCCCATCAGCAGGTTGAACTTCTGATCGGTCCCACCCAGCTCGACGTCCGCCTTCAGCGCCACGGAGTCATAACCCTGCACCAGCGGGTAGAGGAACTCGTGGATGGCGATCGGCTGATTGGTGGTGTAACGCTTGTCGAAGTCGTCGCGCTCAAGCATCCGGGCTACGGTGTACTGCGAAGCCAGGCGAATGAAATCGGCCGGCGTCAGCTTGTCCATCCAGGTGGAGTTGAACGCCACCTCGGTCTTGGCCGGATCGAGAATCTTGAAGACCTGCTGTTTATAGGTCTCGGCGTTGTCCAGCACCTGCTCGCGGGTCAGCGGTGGACGGGTGGCGCTCTTGCCGCTCGGGTCGCCGATCATGCCGGTGAAGTCACCGATCAGGAAGATCACCTGGTGACCCAGATCCTGGAACTGGCGCAGCTTGTTGATAAGCACCGTGTGCCCCAGGTGCAGGTCCGGCGCAGTCGGGTCGAAACCCGCCTTGATACGCAGCGGCTGACCACGCTTGAGTTTCTCGACCAGTTCGGACTCGACCAATACCTCTTCCGCACCACGCTTGATTAGCGCTAGCTGCTCTTCAACCGACTTCATAACAGACCCGCAAGGCTCAGATTCAAAGGGCCCCAACCATACAAGATCAACCGCCAAATACAAGTTCCCGGGCCGGATGTGACCCGCAACCCTGTACATGACGTCTGCGCGCTTGCTTTGAAGGGGATTTGGTTATATTTTATACAGTTATTTCATCTTCATCATGTCATTCATCTTTTCCTTTTCATCATTTTTCAAAGTCTATTCATCCATGACCAAAGAACCGCCTAAAGCGCCCCCGCTTTATCCGAAGAGCCACCTGTTGGCCGCAAGCGGCATCGCCGCCTTGCTCAGCCTGGCTTTGCTGGTATTCCCGTCCAGCGAAGTGGAAGCCAAACGGACCACCCTGAATCTCGAACTGGAAAGCCCTGCGGAGCAGCTCAAGGATCAGCCCGAGCAGCCAATCGCCGCCGAGGAAACCAGCACCTCGCCCTTCGCGCAGATCGACAACTCCGCGCAAACGACCGAGGAAACCGCCAAGACCGAGCCCGCCACCGCGGCGCCGGAGCCTGCAAAAGAAGTCGCCAGCAACCAGCCCAACCACCGCGAAGTGACCGTGGCCCGCGGTGATACGCTGTCGACGCTGTTCTCCAAGGTCGGCCTCCCCGCCAATGCGGTGCATGAAGTGCTGGCCAGTAACAAGCAAGCCAAGCAGTTCAGCCAGCTCAAGCATGGCCAAGTCCTTCAGATCGAGCTGGACAAGGACGGTCAACTGGCCAGCCTGCACAGCAAGGTCAGCGACCTGGAAACCATCCGCCTGAACAAGAGCGCCAACGGCTTTGTCTTCAACCGCGAAGTGACCAAACCCGTGGTCCGCTCCGCGTATGTGCACGGCGTGATCAAGAGCTCGCTCTCCGCCTCCGCGCAGCGTGCCGGCCTGTCTCACAACATGACCATGGACATGGCCAGCATCTTTGGCTACGACATCGACTTCGCCCAAGACATCCGCCAGGGCGACGAATTTGATGTGATCTACGAACAGAAGGTCATCGACGGCAAAGTCGTCGGCAACGGCAACATCCTCTCGGCGCGCTTTACCAACCGCGGCAAGAGCTACAGCGCAGTGCGCTACACCAACAAGCTCGGCACCACCAGCTACTACACCGCCGACGGCAACAGCATGCGCAAGGCGTTCATCCGTACTCCGGTGGACTTCGCCCGCATCAGCTCGCGCTTCTCCGCTGGCCGCAAGCATCCGATCCTGAACAAGATCCGCGCCCACAAAGGCGTCGACTACGCAGCCCCGCGCGGCACGCCGATCAAGGCCGCCGGCGACGGCAAGGTCCTGCTGGCCGGGCGCCGTGGCGGTTACGGCAACACCGTGATCATCCAGCACGGCAACACCTACCAGACCCTGTACGGCCACATGCAAGGCTTCGCCAAGGGCGTGAAGACCGGCGGCACCGTCAAGCAGGGCCAGGTCATCGGCTACATCGGCACCACCGGCCTGTCCACCGGACCGCACCTGCACTACGAGTTCCAGGTCAACGGTGTGCACGTCGACCCGCTGGGCCAGAAGCTGCCCATGGCCGACCCGATCGCCAAGGCCGAGCGCCAGCGCTTCATGCAGTTGAGCCAGCCGCTTATCGCGCGCATGGACCAGGAAAAGGCCACCATGCTGGCCTTGAACAAGCGCTAAGCCATGGCGCTTTATCTGGGGGTGATGTCCGGCACCAGCCTTGATGGCCTGGACATCGCCTTGATCGAACAGGAGCAGCGGACCTCGCTGCTCGCTACCCACTACATCCCCATGCCCGAATCGCTGCGCCTGGCCATGCTCGGCCTTTGCGCCAGCGGCCCGGACGAGATCGCCCGTGCCGCCCTGGCCGAGGCGGAGTGGGTGCGGCTAGCGGCGGAAGGTATCAAGCATCTGCTCGACAGCCGCCAACTTCGCCCCGAGGACATTCGCGCAATCGGCAGCCACGGCCAGACGATCCGGCACGAGCCGGCACGCGGCTTCACTGTTCAGATCGGCAACCCGGCCTTGCTGGCCGAATTGACCGGCATCACCGTCGTTGGCGACTTCCGCCGCCGCGACGTCGCTGCCGGCGGTCAGGGTGCACCGTTGGTTCCGGCCTTCCATGAAGCCTTGTTCAGCAATCAGGGCGAGCGTCTTGCTGTCCTCAATGTCGGAGGTTTCAGCAATCTGAGCCTGATCGCGCAGGACAAGCCCGTCAGCGGTTTCGATTGCGGCCCGGGCAACGTACTTCTCGACGCCTGGATCAACGAGAAACTGGGTCATGCCTACGATGCCAACGGCACATGGGCTGCCAGCGGAAAGGTACTTCCAGGTCTACTCAGCAGCCTGCTCAGCGATCCGTTCTTTGCGGGCACGGGCCCGAAGAGCACCGGCCGGGAGCTGTTCAATCTGCCCTGGCTGCACCACCAGCTCAGCACACAGCCACCGTGTGCAGATGAAGACGTCCAGGCGACACTGCTGGAGTTGACCGCCCTGAGCATCGTCGACTCGCTGAATAAAGCCCAGCAGGATACCCAGGCCCTTCTGGTTTGCGGCGGCGGTGCCCACAACGGCACGTTGATGGCGCGATTGGAAAACCTGCTGCCAGGTGCGCGGGTCAGCAGCACGGCAGACTTCGGTGTCGACCCCGACTGGGTCGAAGCCATGGCCTTCGCCTGGCTTGCCCATTGCTGCCTGGAAGGCATCGCCGGCAATCGCCCAAGCGTCACCGGTGCCCGCGGCTTACGGGTATTGGGCGCCATCTACCCGGCATAAACCGCAAAAAGCAAAACGCCGCGCATCAGCGCGGCGTTCAGCAACATCCCGGCAAATCAGATCGAGAACGAGGAACCGCAACCACAGGTGGTCGTGGCGTTCGGGTTCTTGATGATGAAGCGCGAACCTTCCAGACCTTCCTGGTAGTCCACTTCGGCACCTGCCAGGTACTGGAAGCTCATCGGGTCAACCACCAGGGCAACGCCCTCGCGCTCGACAATGGTGTCGTCTTCAGCGACATCTTCATCGAAAGTGAAGCCATACTGGAAGCCGGAGCAACCGCCACCCGTCACGAATACTCGCAACTTCAGACGATCATTGCCCTCTTCGTCTACCAGGGTCTTCACCTTGTGCGCGGCGTTATGCGTGAACTGCAAAACCGAAGGGGTGAAGGATTCGACGCTCATGCTGAATATCTCCCGGCGCTATGCCGCCATAATGCGTGATGGCGCGCATTATCCGCTTCCCCTAGAAAATTGGTCAACTATAGAAGCGGCATCAGGCTACAAGCGGAAGGTATAAGTCCCGCCCGCAGCACGATGTGGTAGCCGTTAAGGCAGCAGCCCGGCGTGGGACAGGCCCAGGCGCTCGTCGAGGCCAAAGAGGATGTTGAGGTTCTGCACCGCCTGGCCCGAAGCGCCCTTCACCAGGTTGTCGATGACCGACAGTACCACCACCAGATCGCCGCCTTGCGGACGATGCACGGCGATACGACAGACGTTGGCACCACGCACGCTACGGGTTTCCGGGTGGCTGCCGGCCGGCATCACGTCGACGAACGGCTCATCGGCGTAGCGCTTCTCGAACAGCGCCTGCAGGTCCACCGAGGTATCGGCGACCGTCGCGTACAGCGTCGAGTGAATGCCGCGGATCATCGGGGTCAGGTGCGGAACGAAGGTCAGGCCGACGTCACCACCCGCCGCCCGGCGCAGGCCCTGGCGAATTTCAGGCAGGTGACGGTGACCTTTGACCGCGTAGGCCTTCATGCTTTCGCCCGCCTCACAGAACAGCGAACCCACGCTGGCACCGCGGCCGGCACCGCTCACGCCCGACTTGCAGTCGGCGATCAGACGCGAAGTGTCGGCGATGCCTGCTTCCAGCAGCGGCAGGAAGCCCAACTGGGTTGCAGTGGGGTAGCAACCCGGCACCGCGATCAGGCGCGCCTGGCGGATCTGCTCGCGATTAACTTCCGGCAGGCCGTAGACCGCGTCCTTGAGCAGCTCAGGTGCACCGTGCGGCTGGCCGTACCATTTGGCCCATTCATCGGCGTCCTGCAGGCGGAAGTCGGCGGACAGGTCGATGACCTTGGTACCCGCCGCCAGCAATTCACCGGCCAGCGCGTGGGCGACGCCGTGCGGGGTGGCGAAGAACACCACATCACAGGCGGCGAGGGTCTTGGTATCCGGGACGCTGAACGCCAGGCCGTCGTAGTGGCCTCGCAGGTTCGGGTACATGTCGGCCACGGGCAGGCCCGCCTCGGAGCGAGAAGTGATGACTGCAACTTCAGCCTGAGGATGCTGTGCCAGCAGACGCAGCAATTCGACACCGGTGTAACCCGTGCCGCCGACGATACCGACCTTGACCATATACCTGCCCCCTATCAACGAACCGACTGGAAAGCCGACGATGATAGGGGCCAGCGACTACGCCTACAACCGTTGAGATGACGGGCGCGGCACCGAACTACTACTATCTGACGACCGTGAACCTGAAAGGAATAAAAAACATGCTGTACCTATGGATCAAAGCCTTGCACATCGTCAGCGTCGTCTGCTGGTTTGCAGGACTTTTCTACCTGCCCCGCCTGTTCGTCTACCACGCCCAGAGCAAAGACAGCATCAGCCGCGACCGCTTCGTGGTCATGGAACGCAAGCTCTACCGCTTCATCATGGGCCCGGCGATGATCGCCGCCTTCGTCTTCGGGATCTGGATGCTGATCCTGAGCCCCGGCTTTCTCAGCCAGGGCTGGCTCCACGCCAAGCTCACCCTTGTCATCCTGCTGACCGGCTACCATCACATGTGCGGCGCCAACGTGAAACGCTTCGCCCGCGGCGACAACACCCGCAGCCACACCTACTTCCGCTGGTTCAATGAAGTGCCCGTGTTGATGCTGCTGGGCATTGTAATTCTGGTGGTCGTCAAACCGTTCTGACAGTAGCCACCCCCGACCCGAGAATCCGCCATGTCACTGCCTGCCCTGCTCGAACAACGCCTGCGCCTGCCCGTGGTGGCGGCGCCGATGTTTCTGATATCGAACCCGCAACTGGTGCTCGCCTGTTGTCGCAATGGCGTGGTGGGCAGTTTCCCGGCCCTGAACCAGCGCGAAACCGCCGGTTTCAAGGCCTGGCTGGAAGAAATCGAGGCGGGGCTGGACGGGCTTGAGCGCGCAGCTCCCTACGCGGTGAACCTGATCGTCCATCACAGCAATCCGCGCCTGCAGGCGGATTTGGCGGTGTGTATCGAGCACAAGGTGCCGATCGTCATCACCAGCCTCGGGGCGGTCAAGGAAGTCGTGGATGCCGTGCACAGCTACGGCGGCCTGGTGTTTCACGATGTCACCACCCGCCGCCATGCCGAGAAAGCTGCACAGGCCGGGGTCGATGGCCTGATCGCGGTCGCGGCAGGCGCCGGCGGGCATGCCGGGACCTGGAGCCCGTTCGCCCTGGTCAGCGAGATTCGCCAGTTCTTCGACAAGACCTTGTTGCTGGCCGGGTGCCTGAACACAGGCCGTGAAATTCTCGCCGCGCAACTGCTGGGCGCCGACCTGGCCTATCTCGGCACCCACTTCATTGCCAGCCAGGAAAGCCAGGCGCCTGCGCAATACAAGGACATGCTGCTGCAAGCCAAGGCCGCCGATATCGTTCATACGCCAGTGGTGTCCGGCGTGCCGGCGAGCTTCATGCGCCAGAGCCTGGAGAAAGCCGGTTACGACCTGGCCAACCTGAACAAGGGTGGCGAGATCCAGCTCAAACCTATTCACGACGAAGCGAAGGCCTGGAAGACCGTCTGGTCCGCCGGCCAAGGCGTGGGCGGCATCGATGAGCAGTTGCCGACACAGGCACTGATCGAGCGCCTGGACACCGAATATCGCCAGGCCCTGGCCAACGCCCAGCGCCTCGGCACGCACTGGCCGCGCTGAGCGAGCGGCCTTTGTGTAGACTAGGCCGCCCTTTCAAACGCCCCCGCCATTGGAGAACTGCATGACCCGTTACGCCATGATCACCGGTGCCTCCAGCGGTCTGGGCCTGGCACTGGCCGAAGCATTGGCGCGTCGGGGGCGCAACCTGATCCTGGTGGCACGCCAGCGCGACCTGCTGGAACCCGTCGCCATCGAGCTGACCCAGCGTTTCGGCGTGGAAGTCTTGTTCCGCGCCTGCGATATCGGCGAGCCGCTGCGCTTGTCGGGCTTCCTGCTGGAGCTCGAAGAAAGCGATCGGCACATCGACCTGCTGGTCAATTGCGCCGGGATTCGCTCCTACGGTCATTTCCTCGCGCAGGAATGGGCCGACGAGCAAGACCTCATCGAAGTGAACATCATCGCCCTGACCCGCCTGTGCCATGCCATGGGCAATGCCATGGCCGTGCAGGGCGGCGGGCAGATTCTCAATGTCGCGTCGCTGGCCGCCTTCGCGCCGGGCCCATGGATGAGCAGCTATGCCGCCAGCAAGGCGTACGTGCTGCACTTCTCCGAAGGGTTGCGCGAGGAACTGAAGCAAACTGGCATCAAGGTCTCGGTCCTCTGCCCCGGCCCGGTCCGCTCACCCAACCGGCGCATCCCGCGCCTCGAGTCCGGCAAGCGCTGCCTGAGCCCCGAAGAAGTGGCGCTCTACACAGTTCGCGCGCTGGACCGCAACAAGGCGATCATCATTCCCGGCCGGCGCAACCGCTGGCTGGCCTTCAGTCCCCGCCTGCTGACACGCTGGATGAGCCGCAAACTGGCCGGGGCCATCAACCGCGCTTACTGCCCGCGCTGAATCGAATCGCTACTGGGCGGCGGCGCGCGGGCTGAGTACACTCAGGCCCGACCACCACCATGGAGCAAGCGTTGTGGAAACTATTTTCACCAAGATCATCAACCGGGAGATCCCGGCCAAGATCATCTACGAAGACGACCAGGTCCTGGCGTTCCACGATATCGCCCCCCAGGCCCCGGTACATTTCCTGGTAATCCCGAAAAAGCCGATCCGCACCCTCAACGACCTCACCGAGGAAGACAAGGGCCTGGCCGGACACATCCTGTTCACCGCGCAGCGGCTGGCCAAGGAGCTGGGCTGTGAAGACGGTTTCCGCGTCGTGATGAACTGCAACGAGCTGGGCGGGCAGACGGTCTACCACATCCACATGCACGTGCTCGGCCAGCGCCAAATGCACTGGCCACCGGGCTGATCCAGCGCAAGCCCTGTCACATCGATTGGGTTAAACTGTCGGGCACATTCTTGCGGAGGTGCCCGATGGCTACCGAACGTCAATATTCCCCGCTCGACCGCTTGTTGCTGCAGGCCGACACCGCCATGCGCACCTTGCTGCCCTTCAGCGGCCAACCTACCCGCCCTTCCCCGGCGATCGTCCAGCCCGAGTCCGAGCTCGACGAGAAACAGACCCGCCACATCGCTGGCCTCATGCGCATCAACCACACCGGCGAAGTCTGCGCCCAGGCGCTGTATCAGGGCCAAGCCTTGACCGCCAAGCTGCCGCACGTGCGCAAGGCCATGGAACAAGCCGCCGATGAAGAAATCGACCACCTGGCCTGGTGCGAACAGCGCATCCGTCAGTTGGGCAGCCATCCGAGCGTGCTCAATCCGCTGTTCTACGGCATGTCCTTCGGCATTGGCGCCTTTGCCGGGCTGATCAGCGACAAAGTCAGCCTGGGTTTCGTCGCCGCTACCGAGCATCAGGTCTGCAAGCACCTGGACGAGCATCTGGAGCAGATCCCGCCGGAAGACGAGAAATCCCGCGCCATCCTCGAACAGATGCGTATCGACGAAGAGCACCACGCCGAGTCGGCGCTCAACGCTGGCGGCTTCCGCTTCCCGGCCCCGGTCAAATTTGGCATGAGCCTGATGGCCAAGGTCATGACCAAAAGCACCTACCGCATCTGATCTGCCATGACCGGGCGCTTCGATGCCAGTGACCTGACCCGCGCGGTCGACGCGGGCGTCCTCGACGCCGCGCAAAAACAGGCGCTGCTGTCCTTTCTGGAGCAGCAGACGCCACGACAGGCCAGCTTCCAGTTGGCCCACGTCGCCTTCTACCTTGGCGCCCTGCTGATCATGGGCGCCATGGGCTGGCTGCTCAGTGAAGCCTGGATGCGTATCGGCGACGGCGCGCTGCTGACGGTTGCCCTGGCCTACATTCTGCTGCTGACCCTGGGCGGCCTGGCGTTGCAACGCCGAGGCCAGCTCATTCCCGGAGGCGTCCTCGCCGCAGTGGCGGTCAGCATCGTGCCGCTGGCGGTGTTCGCCATTGAGCGCCTCGCCGGCTTCTGGCCACTGGACGACAACCAGTCCAACTACCACCACTACTACACCTACGTGCAAGGCGGCTGGCTGCTGATGGAGTTGGCGACGGTGTGCGCCGGCCTGCTGATGCTGCGGCTGATCCCTTTCCCATTCATCGTCATGCCGATCGCCCTCGCGCTGTGGTTCATGTCCATGGACCTGACGGAATGGCTTTATGGCTCACCGTTCGACTGGGATCAGCGCCAGCAGGTGTCGCTTTGGTTCGGCCTGGGGTTGCTGATGGTGTTCCTGTTGATCGACGGCCGCACCCGCCAGGACTTCGCCTTCTGGGGCTACCTGGCCGGATTGCTGGCGTTCTGGGGAGGACTGACGTCGATGAACAGCGACAGTGAAGTGGGCAAGGCCCTGTACTGCCTGATCAACCTGGGACTGATGTTGATCGCCGTGCTGTTGCGCCGGCCGATGTTCATGGTCTTCGGCGCCCTGGGCGTGGCGGCGTACCTGGGTTATCTGTCGTATGAAGTGTTCGCCGACTCGCTGCTGTTCCCGCTGGTATTGAGCGTGATCGGCCTGGGCGTGATTGGCCTGGGGCTGCTGTATCAGAAGCATCGCGAGCGCTTGAGCGCGACATTGCGCGCCGCCATTCCGACGGGCGTGATGGCGTTGTTGCCGGGGTTGCGTCGCTGAACCTTGCCACGGAGCTGTCGGGCTCCGTGGAAGATGTCACGGCTCAGCCGAGTTCGACGATCTCGTAGCTGTGGGTGATATCCACACCCGCGCGGCCCAGCATGATCGAGGCCGAGCAGTACTTCTCCGCCGACAGCTCCACCGCGCGCTTGACCTGCGCTTTCTTCAGACCACGCCCCTTGACCACGAAACGCAGGTGAATCTTGGTGAAGACCTTCGGGTCTTCATCCGCCCGCTCGGCTTCCAGGAAGGCTTCGCAGCTTTCCACGGCCTGGCGGGATTTCTTCAGGATGCTGACCACATCGAAATTGCTGCAGCCGCCCAGGCCCAACAGCAGCATTTCCATCGGACGGACACCGAGATTGCGACCACCGGCATCGGGCGGACCGTCCATTACCACGACGTGGCCGCTGCCCGATTCACCGAGGAACATGGCCTCACCGGCCCACTGGATACGCGCCTTCATTAACCGGTCTCCCCTTGCTTGAAAAAATGGCTGCCAGCTTAGTCCCTACACGCACAGGCGAAAAGACTTAAGCGTTCGATCAAATCTGCCGACACAGAGGGTGGTCTGATAAACTGGCGCCAAATTGATGGCGTTTTGCACCCATCCCACCTACAAGAATACTCACGGACCGCGTATTTCGGGGCTTAACCATGGTTGCCGCAGCACTTCCAGCCAAGATCAAAAACGTCGACAAGTTGCTCGCTCATTGCCAGCGTCGTCGTTTTGCAGCAAAAACCAACATCCTCAGTGCTGGCGACACAGCCGATACCCTGTCGTTCATCGTCAAGGGCTCGGTCACGATCCTTATCGAGGACGATGAGGGCAGGGAAATGATCATCGCCTACCTCAACAGCGGTGATTTCTTCGGAGAACTGGGCCTGTTCGAGCCTGCGGGCAAGGAGCAACACCGCAGTGCTTGGGTACGGGCCAAGACCGAATGCGAGGTCGCGGAAATCAGCTACGAGAAATTCCGCGAACTGGCACGCCAGGATCCGGACATTCTCTATGCACTGGGCAGCCAGATGGCCCAGCGCCTGCGCAACACCACCCGCAAGGTCGGCGATCTCGCCTTCTTCGATGTCACCGGCCGGGTTGCCCGGTGCCTGCTGGAGCTGTGCAAGCAGCCGGACGCCATGACTCACCCGGACGGCATGCAGATCAAGATCACCCGCCAGGAAATCGGTCGGATCGTGGGGTGCTCACGGGAGATGGTCGGTCGCGTTCTGAAGGACCTGGAAGAACGCAACCTGGTCAACGTGAAGGGCAAGACCATGGTGGTCTTCGGCACGCGCTGAACCCAGGGTCAATCCTTGGGGATAGCCTCGATGGTCCGGGCGTAAGCCTGGGCCAACCGCTCCAGCAGCGGCGCTTCGGGCACCACTTCATGCAGGGCGATGTGGCTGTCGGCCAGACAGCGCTGCTCCAGCTCGCAACATTCATTGAAGCGGTTGACCGCCGCCACCATCGACTCGCGCTCGTTATCCAGCAGCAGCGCCCCATGCACCAGCACAACCGGTCGCTTGCCACCGAGGCCCTGGCGCCAGCGCTGGGCGGTGCCGACCAACTTGCGACCATTGAGGTTGACGTTGTAACGCCCGTCGCAAAACGCCCCTTCAATCTCGCCGACCGAGGCCACGCCCCCCCACTCCCGCAGCACCTCGCACAACGGTTCGCACAGGCGCAGGTAAGCGTTCTCGATGCGTCCGTTATCGCCTTCGCTGCGCGGCGCCACATACACCAACGCGATATTGATCACCGCAGGCGATTGCGGCACCGGCTCGCCGCCCGTCTCGCGCAACAATACCGGCCAGCCGGAAATCGCCAGTTCGCCGCAAGCGGCCTCGAAGCCCTCCAGCCGGCTCATGCGCCGTGGCATCACCAGCGCCCGGTCCGTAGGGCGCCAGAACAGCACGCCGTGATCACGCTCGCCCTTGCAAACGGCCGCCAGCAGATCCTGCTCGGCATGCAGCCCGGCCTCAACGGTGACGGCAACAGGTTGTTCAGTCATGACAATCATCCTGAAAGAAAAAAGCCGGCAATGAATGCCGGCTTTCGAAGGGATCAGTCCAGCCCGTTCAGGCCTTGCACCACGCGTCCCGGGAAGAACAGGCGCTGCAACTCCAGCCCTGGCTGTTCGGCACGCATGAAGGCTTCGCCCACCAGGAACGAGTAGACCTCGTTGATTTCCATCAGCTCGACATCGGCGCGATTGAGGATGCCGCTCTCGGTGATGGCCAGGCGATCGCGAGGGATGCGTGGCAACAGGTCGAGGGTGGTTTCCAGGCTCACTTCGAAGGTGTGCAGGTTGCGGTTGTTGACGCCGACCAACGGGGTGTCGAGGGTCTTCAGCGCGCGCTCCAGCTCGTCACCGTCGTGCACTTCCACCAGCACGTCGAGGCCGACGCTCTTGGCGGTGGCCGCCAGTTCGGCCATCTTCACGTCATCCAGAGCGGAGACGATCAGCAGCACGCAGTCGGCGCCCAGGGCGCGGGCTTCGACGATCTGGTACGGATCGATCATGAAGTCCTTGCGGATCACCGGCAGTTGCACCGCGGCACGGGCCTGCTGCAGATAGACGTCGGCGCCCTGGAAGTAATCAACATCGGTCAGAACCGACAAACAGGTTGCCCCGCCCTTCTCGTAGCTGACGGCGATATCGGCGGGCACGAAATCCTCGCGGATCACGCCCTTGCTCGGCGAGGCTTTCTTGATCTCGGCGATTACCGCCGGCTGCTTGCGCTTGGCCTGTTCGATCAGGGCGTTGGCGAATCCGCGCGGCGCGTCGGCGGCAGCCGCCAGACGTTCCAGTTCGGCGAGGCTGACCCGGGCGCTACGCTCGGCGACTTCCTCGACCTTGCGGGCGAGGATCTTTTCCAGAACCGTCGGCACACTCATCCTTCGTTCTCCTGCTTGAATACCGCGGTAAAGGCGCCCAGCTCTTCGAGTTTTTCCCGGGCAAGGCCGGTGTGCAGCGCATCGTGAGCAAGCTCGACGCCCTGCTTGAGGCTCATGGCATGGTCCGCGGCGTAAAGCGCGGCACCGGCGTTGAGCACGATCATTTCCGCAGCTTTCTGGCCGTTTTCGGTCTTGCGCCGGCCAATGGCATCGCGAATCAGCGCCAGCGATTCTTCCGGACCGCTCACCGACAGGCCGTGCAGGCTCTGGCTTTTCATGCCCAGGTCTTCGGGCTCGACCCAGTATTCGCTGATCTCACCGTTCTTCAGTTCGGCAACAAAGGTTGGCGCGGCCAGGCTGAACTCGTCCAGCCCGTCCTTGGAGTGCACCACCAACACGTGCTTGCTGCCGAGACGCTGCAGCACTTCGGCCAGCGGACGGCACAGCGCCTGGGTGAACACGCCGACCACCTGATGCTTGACCCCGGCCGGATTCGTAAGCGGGCCGAGCATGTTGAACAGGGTGCGTAGACCCAGGTCGCGACGCGGGCCGGCGGCATATTTCATGGCGCTGTGGTGAGTCTGGGCGAACATGAAGCCGATGCCCACGCTGTCGATGCAACGAGCGACCTGGACCGGCGTCAGGTTCAGATAGATACCGGCGGCTTCCAGCAGGTCGGCGCTGCCGCTCTTGCCCGAAACGGCGCGGTTGCCGTGCTTGGCCACGGTGCAACCGGCGGCGGCAACGACGAAGGCCGACGCGGTGGACACGTTGAAGATATTCGCGCCATCGCCGCCGGTGCCAACCACGTCGACCACGCCGTCGAGGCTGTTGAGCTCGACCTTGTCAGCCAGCTCGCGCATGACCGAAACGGCACCGACGATCTCGTCGATGCTTTCGCTCTTCATGCGCATGCCCATCATGAAGGCGCCGATCTGCGCCTCGGTGCACTGACCGGTCATGATCTGGCGCATCACACCGCGCATTTCCTCGGTGGACAGGTCCAGCTGATCGACGATCCGACCCAACGCGTTCTTGATATCCATATTCAATCCTTAGCGGTGGCCGCCGGTCTGCTTGAGGAAATTGGCGAACAGCGCGTGGCCCTGCTCAGTGAGGATCGATTCGGGGTGGAACTGTACGCCTTCGACGTTCAGGGTCTTGTGACGCAGGCCCATGATTTCATCGATCGAGCCGTCTTCCAGAGCGGTCCAGGCGGTCAGTTCGAGGCAATCAGGCAGGGTTTCGCGCTTGACCACCAGCGAGTGGTAGCGGGTCACGGTCAGCGGATTGTTCAGGCCGGTGAACACGCCTGTGTTCTCGTGTACTACAGGGCTGGTCTTGCCGTGCATGACCTGGCGGGCACGGACCACCTCACCGCCGAAAGCCTGGCCGATGGACTGGTGGCCCAGGCACACGCCCAGGATCGGCAGCTTGCCGGCGAAATGCTTGATGGCTTCGAGGGAAACACCGGCTTCGGTCGGGGTGCACGGACCGGGAGAGACGACAATGCGCTCGGGCTGCAGGGCTTCGATCTGGGCGATGGTCAGTTCGTCGTTGCGAATGACCTTGACCTCAGCCCCCAGCTCGCCGAAGTACTGCACGACGTTGTAGGTGAAGGAATCGTAGTTGTCGATCATCAGTAACATCTGGGTTCAACCTCTTGAATACTGACTTTGAATAACCGCCTTTCGCGATACAGGGCTGCCCGACGCACAGCAGGTGTGAGCTGTTGCGGGCGTGAAGCGATTTCGGAAAGGCAAAACGTAACGGGCCGGCACTGGCCGGCGGGAGATAAAGTCAGGCGCGCCAACGCCAACGGGCGTGGGCCTTGATAACGCGCATCAAGAGTTTGCTGACGATCAACACGGGGTAGGTCTCGTTCATACGTTTCGGCACAGTAGCTCACGGAAACATTGCGTGCAATATCGACAAGGCAGGATCCGGGGTATTTGCTACTTTCTTCGGACGCAATACCAAAAACAAAGACAAAAAAAGGACTCTTGCGATGAGAAAGTGCCGTTATCTGCGTCAATCCGCTGCATGTCTGCTGGCCGCAGCCTGCTCCACCGCTATTGCAAGCCCCTCGCCTTACTCCACCATGATCGTTTTCGGCGACAGCCTCGCCGATGCCGGGCAGTTTCCCGACTCAGCCGGGGCGCCAGGCACCAGCCAGCGCTACACCAACCGCAATGCCGACGGCAGCTTTGCGCCCGTGTCGCCGATGATCCTGGGTGGCTACCTCGGAATCGCACCCGGTGACCTGAATGCCTCCACTTCGCCCGTGAATGCAGCCCTCGGTATCCCCGACGGCAACAACTGGGCAACCGGAGGCTATCGCACCGACCAGATCTTCCAATCCATCACCGGCGAATCGCTGGTGGTGATCCCGCCCGGCAACCCCGGTGCGGGCACGGTACTGCGGCAGAAGCCCGGCTACCTTGCCGGCGGACGACTGGCCGATCCCAATGCCCTGTATTACCTGACCGGTGGCGGTAACGACTTCCTTCAGGGGTTGATCACCTCACCGGTCGGCGCCGCCACGTCGGCAACCCAACTGGCCGCCAGCGCCCAGGCTCTGCAACAGGCGGGCGCACGTTACATCATGGTCTGGCTGCTGCCCGATCTCGGCCTGACGCCTGCCCTCAACGGCACACCGCTGCAAGGCCCAAGTTCGCAGCTCAGCGCCTTCTTCAACCAGACACTCGTCGCCAGCCTCGCCCGGATCGACGCAGAGATCATCCCGCTGAACATCCCGTTGCTGTTTCAGGAGGCCCTCGCCTCACCGGTGCAGTTCGGCCTGGCCAGCGATCAGAACCTGATCAATACCTGCTACAGCGGCAATGGCTGCGTGCAGAATCCGGTGTATGGCGCCAACGGCACCACCCCGGATCCGACCAAGCTGTTGTTCAACGACTCGGTGCACCCGACCATCGCCGGCCAACGGATGATTGCCGACTACGGCTATTCGATCCTCTCCGCGCCATGGGAACTGACGCTGCTACCGGAAATGGCCCACAGCACATTGCGCGCCCATCAGGACGAACTGCGCAATCAGTGGCAAGCCGACTGGCAGCCAGTCGGGCAATGGCAGGCGATTGTGGCGGCAGGTGGCCAGAACCTCGACTTCGACAGCCAGCGCAGTTCCGCCAGCGCCGACGGTCGCGGCTACAACCTGACCGTTGGTGGCAGCTACCGCCTCGGTGAAGCCTGGCGCGTCGGCATCGCTGGCGGCGTCTACCGGCAGAAACTGGAAGCCGGCGCGCAGGACTCCGACTACCGCCTCGACAGTTACCTCGCCACCGCCTTCGCGCAGTTCCATCAAGGCCGCTGGTGGGCCGATGCGGCGCTGACCGGTGGCCGGCTGGACTACGACGACCTCGAGCGTACCTTCGCCCTCGGCCCGAACAACCGCAGCGAGAAAGGTGACACCGATGGCGACTTGCTTGCCGTCTCCGCCCGCCTCGGCTTCGAGCTGGCCGCGCCGGGCAGCGACTGGCAGCTTTCGCCGTTCGTTAGCGCCGATTACGCCCGTGTCGAAGTGGATGGCTTCAGCGAGAAAGGCGCGCGCTCCACGGCACTGACCTTCGACGATCAGAAACGCGACTCACGGCGGCTGGGCGTGGGCTTGCAGGGCAAATACCGGGTAGCGCCGGCAACGCTGCTGTTTGGCGAAGTGGCCCATGAGCATGAATTCGAGGACGACCGTCAGGACCTGACCCTGCACCTCAACAGCCTGCCGGCCAACGACTTCACCCTGACCGGCTATACGCCGCAGAGCAATCTGAACCGGGTGAGTGTGGGGTTGAGCCAGAGCCTGGCGCCGGGGTTGGCGCTGCGTGGCGGCTATAACTGGCGCAAGAGCGATGAGCTGACTCAGCAGGGGGTCAATCTGGCGCTGAGCCTGGAGTTCTGACAGCGGCCTTTCGCGAGCAAGCTCGCTCCTACAGGGTTTGGTGCATTCCTGTAGGAGCGAGCTTGCTCGCGATCAGGCATCACTGTTTCGGCGTCTGCTCAGCCAGCGCCACCGCGCGGAACATCGCGCGACGCTTGTTGATGGTTTCCTCCCACTCCAGCGCCGGCACCGAGTCGGCGACGATGCCGCCACCGGCCTGCACATGCAGCTCGCCGTCCTTGATCACCGCGGTGCGAATCGCAATGGCGGTGTCCATGTTGCCGTTCCAGGCGAAATAACCCACCGCGCCACCGTAGACGCCACGCTTGACCGGCTCCAGTTCGTCGATGATTTCCATCGCGCGAATCTTCGGCGCACCGGACAAGGTGCCCGCCGGCAGGATGGCGCGCAGCGCGTCCATCGCGGTCAGGCCGCTCTTCAGTTGGCCGGTGACGTTGGAAACGATGTGCATCACGTTGGAATAACGCTCGATGACCATCTTCTCGGTGACCTTGACCGAGCCGGTCTCCGACACACGACCCGCGTCATTGCGGCCCAGGTCGATCAGCATCAGGTGCTCGGCGATCTCTTTGTCATCGGACAGCAGGTCTTCTTCAAGTGCCCGGTCGGCTTCCTCGTTGGCGCCACGTGGACGGGTGCCAGCAATCGGACGCACGGTGACCAGGTTGTCCTCGACCCGCACCAGCACTTCCGGCGAGCTGCCGACGACGTGGAAATCGCCAAAGTTGAAGAAGTACATGTACGGCGTCGGGTTGAAGCAGCGCAGCGCCCGGTACAGGTCGATCGGCGCGGCCTTGAAGTCGATGGACATCCGTTGCGACGGCACGACCTGCATGCAGTCGCCGGCGAGAATGTATTCCTTGATGGTATCGACGGCGCGCTCGTAGTCAGCCTGAGTGAAACTGGAGCGGAACTCAGGCTCGGCAGCCTGCGCACCGCTGAAGTCGAGGCCACGGCGCGGGGTGATCGGCTGACGCAGTTGTTCGAGCAGGTCCTGCAGTCGCGCCTGACCTTGCTCGTAGGCATCGTCCTGGGACGGATCGGCGAGAACGATGGCGTGCATCTTGCCGGCGAGGTTATCGAAGACCACCACCGCGTCGGACACCATCAGCAGGATATCCGGCACGCCCAGCGGATCCGGGTTCGGGCACTTGCCCAGGCGCTTCTCGACATACCGCACGCAGTCATAGCCGAAGTAACCGACCAGGCCGCCGTTGAAGCGCGGCAGGCCAGGAATGGTCGGCACCTTGTAGCGTTCCTTGAAGGCTTCGACGAAGGCCAGCGGATCTTCCACATCGTGGCGCTCGATTTCGACGCCGTCGTGGGTGATCCGGACCTGATGGTCATACACCCTCAGCACGGTGCGGCACGGCAAACCGATGATCGAGTAACGGCCCCACTTCTCGCCGCCTTGCACCGATTCGAGCAGGTAGGAGTTGGGTTGGTCGGCGAGCTTCAGGTAGATCGACAGCGGTGTGTCGAAGTCGGCCAGGGTTTCGCAGGCCAGGGGAATGCGGTTATAGCCGGCAGCGGCCAGGCGCAGGAATTCGTCGCGGATCATGATTGCCTCGTGGCAGTAGGGCAAGAAAAGTCGAATGGCAAACGTGCCGGATCAGAGCCGGCCGGAGAGGAGTCAGGCGCGCCAACGCCAGCGGGCCAGGGCCTTGATGACTTTCATCCAGAGTTTGCCGGGTGCTACCACGATGGAATCTCTACCAAGGGGGGAATTGAGGTCCGCCAACGTTAGCTCAGTGGCTGCACCGAAGCAACCGGGAGCAAGGCGCGCAAATCGTCGATCACCAGGGCGGGCGATTCGTCGCTGATTGGCCGGCCATGGTTGTAGCCGTAGGTCAGGCCGACGCACTGTACGCCCGCAGCCTTCGCCGCCTGCACGTCACTGCGCGAGTCACCGACGAACAGGGCGTCGTGCGCCTGCACGCCAGCCATCTGCATGACAAACAGCAGCGCCGCCGGGTCCGGCTTCTTCTGCGGCAGCGTGTCACCGCCGATGATCCATCGGAAATAGCGACCGATCTGCATCTGGTCCAGCAGCGGGCCGACGAAGCGCTCCGGCTTGTTGGTGATCAGCGCCATTTCCACTTTCTGCTGGTGCAGCCACTTGAGGGTGTCGTGCACCCCGGGGTAGGTCACCGTCAGGTCGTGGCTCTCGGCATAGGCTTCCATGAAGATTTCCAGACCGCGCTCGGCCTCGTCGTCGCTCACCGCGCTATGGTCGATGCCACCGGCCAGCGCCCGGCGCACCAGCACCGGAGCACCATTGCCAACCCACTCGCGCACCGCGTCGATGCCGGCCGGCGCGCGATTCATTTCGAGCAGCATGCGATCGACCGCCACCGCCAGGTCCGGGACAGAGTCGATAAGGGTACCGTCCAGATCGAACATCACCAGCCTGGGCAGACTCCCGGGGAACAGCTGCTCGAAACCGCTCATGGGCGGGCCTGAGCCAGTTCGGCGCGCATCTTGTCGATGACTTCCTTGTAGTTCGGCGTGTTGAAGATCGCCGAGCCCGCAACGAAGGTGTCGGCGCCAGCGGCGGCGATCTCGCGGATGTTGTTGACGTTCACGCCACCGTCGATTTCCAGGCGGATATCGCGACCGCTGGCGTCGATCAGCGCGCGGGCTTCACGCAGCTTGTCGAGGGTGCCGGGGATGAACTTCTGGCCGCCAAAGCCTGGGTTGACGCTCATCAGCAGGATCATGTCGACCTTGTCCATCACATACTTCAGCGCTTCCAGACCAGCAGCCGGGTTGAACACCAGACCGGCCTTGCAACCGCCGTCGCGGATCAGTTGCAGCGAGCGATCGACGTGCAGGGTGGCATCCGGGTGGAAGGTGATGTAGGTGGCGCCAGCCTCGATGAAGTCGCCGATGATGCGGTCGACCGGGCTGACCATCAGGTGCACATCGATCGGCGCGGTCACGCCGTGCTTGCGCAGCGCCGAGCAGACCATCGGGCCGATGGTCAGGTTGGGCACGTAGTGGTTGTCCATCACGTCGAAGTGAACGATGTCGGCGCCGGAGGCCAGCACGTTATCGACTTCCTCGCCCAGGCGGGCGAAGTCGGCGGAAAGAATCGAGGGGGCAATAGCGAAGGGCTGCATGGCGCACCTGTAGGCAATTTCACGGTGGCGCGCATTGTACCTCACGCAACCGGCCTGGGGCTGCCCGGTGTCAAACACCTCGACGGATGCAGTCCGGGGCCGGCTGGCCGGCCCCAGGAAAGATCATTCCGGTTGTTGCGTACGCATTTTCTCACTGCGACCGCGCAGCCATTCCAGGGTCAGCAGCAGAACGACCGAGAAAGCAATCAGCAGGGTCGCTGCAGCGGCAATGGTCGGGCTGAGGTTCTCACGGATACCGCTGAACATCTGCCGTGGCAGGGTGGCCTGCTCGGGACCGGCGAGGAACAGGGTCACCACCACTTCATCGAACGAGGTGGCGAAGGCGAACAGTGCCCCCGAAATCACCCCCGGCGCGATCAGCGGCAGGGTCACCCGGCGGAATGCAGTCACCGGCGAAGCACCCAGGCTCGCGGCGGCCCGCACCAGGTTGTGGTTGAAGCCCTGCAGGGTCGCCGACACCGTGATGATGACGAACGGCACACCCAGCACCGCATGCACCAGAATCAGCGAAATGAAGCTGTTGCCCAGCCCCAGCGGCGCGAAGAACAGGTAGCTGGCCACACCGATGATCACCACCGGCACCACCATCGGCGAAATCACCAGGGCCATGATCAGCGACTTGCCGGGAAAGTCCCCGCGGGTCAGGCCGATCGAGGCCAGGGTGCCGAAGACCATCGCCAGTGCGGTGGCCGCCGGGGCGACGATGATGCTGTTGGTCAACGCCCGCATCCACTCATCCGAGGCGAAGAAGTTGTGGTACCACTGCAGCGAGAAGCCTTGCAGCGGATAGACCAGGAAGCTGCCGGAGTTGAACGACAACGGGATGATCACCAGCACCGGCAACACCAGGAACAGCAGGATCAGGCCGCAGAGAATGCGCAAACTGTAGAACCAGACCCGCTCGACGGGCGACATGTAGGGGCTCAGCATGAATTCGCTCCTCAGCTCAGACGCAGGCGGCTGGAGCCGACCAGCCAGCTATAGATCAGGTACAGCAGCACAGTGGCCAGCAACAGCAGGCCGCCCAGTGCGGTCGCCATGCCCCAGTTGATGCTGGTGTTGGTGTAGAACGCCACGAAGTAGCTGACCATCTGGTCGTTCGGGCTGCCCAGCAGTGCCGGGGTGATGTAGTAACCAATGGCCATGATGAACACCAGCAGGCAACCGGCGCCGACACCGGCGTAGGTCTGCGGGAAGTACACGCGCCAGAAGCTGGTGAACGGATGGCAACCCAACGAGATCGCGGCCCGCATGTAGGTCGGCGAGATGCCTTTCATCACGCTGTAGATCGGCAGGATCATGAACGGCAGCAGGATGTGCACCATCGAGATGTACACGCCGGTGCGGTTGAACACCAGTTCCAGCGGCTTGTCGATGATCCCCAGCGCCATCAGCGCGCTGTTGATCAGTCCGCCCGATTGCAGCAGCACGATCCACGCGGCAACCCGCACCAGAATCGACGTCCAGAAGGGCAGCAGCACCAGAATCATCAGCAGGTTGCTCTGCCGGGTCGGCAGGTTGGCCAGCAGGTACGCCAATGGGTAAGCCAGCACCAGGCAGATGGCGGTGATGACGAAGCCCATCCACAGGGTACGGGTGAAGATGTCCAGGTAAATGGCCTGGTCCGGGGTGGCCGGGGCCAGTTCGCCCAGGTCGTCGATGCGATGGTCGACGGCTGCCAGCAGATAAAACGGGGTCACGCTGCTGGTGTTGCGGCGGATCGCCTGCCAGTAGGCGGGGTCGCCCCAGCGCTCGTCCAGCTCTTGCATGGCATCTTTATAGGAAGCCGGTTCGGTCTTGAACGGCAGGGCCCGGGCGGTTTTCGCCAGGAGGCTGCGGTAGCCGGCCAGTTCCATGTTCAGACGCTTGGACAGATCGCCCAGGGTCTGGTTCTTGCGCGATTCGGCGAGGTCTTCGCTCAACGCCTTGTACACGGGCTCGCCCGGCAGGCTCTTGCCATCCCACTCGGCCACGGCGACCACGGTGCGCGGCAGGCCACTGACGACCTCGGGGTTACCGACGCTCTTGTACAGCAGCGCGGCAATCGGCACGAGAAACACCAGCAACAGAAACAGCGCCAGGGGCGCGATCAGCGCCTGCGCCTTCCAGCGGTTGACCCGCTCGGCACGCGCCAGACGCTGCTTGAGGTTGGAACCTGCGCCTTCTTTGAGGGGCACTGCGATGGCCATAGCGAACTCCGGAAAATCTTGGAAACAGGGGGCGCCGGTGTCAGCACCGGCGCCCTGTCAGCACGGCTTACTTGGCCGCCCAGGCGTTGAAGCGTTGCTCCAACTGTTCGCTGTTGTCAGCCCAGAACGCCACGTCGATCTGCACCTGGTTGGCGATGTTTTCCGGGGTGGTCGGCATGTCCTTCTTGATCTCGTCGGACAGCAGCGCGACCGCCTTGGAGTTGGCCGGACCGTAGGCGATGTTTTCCGAGTAGATCTTCTGCTGCTCAGGCTTGACCGAGTAGGCGATGAACTTTTTCGCCTCTTCGGCGTTTTTCGCGCCCTTCGGAATGGCCCAGGCGTCGAAGTCGTAGATGCCGCCGTTCCACACCACTTTCAGGTTGCTTTCTTTCTGTACCGCGGCGATCCGGCCGTTGTAGGCCGAGCTCATCACCACGTCACCCGAGGCCAGATACTGCGGCGGCTGGGCGCCGGCTTCCCACCACTGGATGCTCGGTTTCAGTTCGTCGAGTTTCTTGAAGGCGCGGTCCTGGCCTTCCTTGGTGCCGAGCACCTTGTAGACGTCCTTCGGCGCAACGCCGTCGGCCATCAGGGCGAATTCCAGGGTGTACTTGGCGCCCTTGCGCAGGCCGCGCTTGCCCGGGAAGTTCTTGGTGTCCCAGAAGTCTTTCCAGCTGGTTGGCGCGGTCTTCAGTTTGTCGGCGTTGTAGGCCATGACCGTGGACCAGACGAAGAAGCCTACGCCGCACGGCTGGATAGCGCCGGGAACGTAGTCGGACTCATCGCCGAACAGCGCAGGATCCAGCTCTTCGAACATGCCTTCGTCGCAGCCGCGAGCCAGTTCCGGCGATTCGACTTCCACCAGGTTCCAGGACACGCTTTTGGTGTCGACCATGGCTTTGACCTTGGCCATCTCACCGTTGTATTCACCCGCGACGATCTTGCCGTTGCCCGCCTTTTCCCACGGCTCGTAGAACGCCTTGACCTGGGCCGCCTTGTTGGCGCCGCCGAAGGAAATCACGGTCAGATCGCTTGCCGCCATCGCCTGGGTCGCAGCGAACAGTCCCAGAGTCAGTGCGGTCAACTTCAAGTGCTTGAGCATTCTTATTTTCTCCACGTTGCAGGGGTTGGTATCGCAAACCTCATTGGGCTTCCAGGAGCGGATCGAGCGCACGTCCGTGCTCGACCGCCCAGCCCAGTGGTACCACGTCGCCCACGGCCAGGGCCGGGTCGAGTTCGGCGATAGGCTGCTTCACGAAGAAATCGGCCTTGCCGCAAACTTCCAGGCGTACCCGCACGTGGTCGCCCAGGTAGATGAATTCGGCCACCCGGCCAGAGAAACGGTTGACGCAGCTTTCGCTGTGGCCGTTCAGGCGTACGCGTTCCGGACGCACCGACAGGGTCACCGGCTCGCCTGGCTCACCGACGTTGACCGCCAGCGCCTCGACTTTCTCGCCGCGGGCCAGGGACACCAGGCAGCGGTCGCCGTCACGGCTGAGCAAGCGACCGTTGATGCGGTTGTTCTCGCCGATGAAGTTGGCGACGAAGGTGTTCTTCGGCTCTTCGTAGAGGGTGCGCGGGTCGGCGATCTGCTGGATCTCGCCCTGGTGGAATACCGCCACGCGGTCGGACATGGTCAGCGCTTCGCCCTGGTCGTGGGTCACGTAGACCACGGTCACGCCCAGGCGCTGGTGCAGGTGTTTGATCTCCATCTGCATGTGTTCACGCAGTTGCTTGTCCAGCGCGCCGAGGGGTTCGTCCATCAGCACCAGTTGCGGCTCGAACACCAACGCCCGGGCCAGGGCCACACGCTGCTGCTGACCACCGGAAAGCTGGCCCGGATAGCGCTGGGCGAAGGCATCGAGCTGGACCATGTTCAGCACGCGCTTGACCCGCTCGCTGACGTCGGTCTTGCTCAGGTTGCGCACGGTGAGGGGGAACGCCAGGTTCTCGGCCACGGTCATGTGTGGGAACAGTGCGTAGTTCTGGAAGACCATGCCGATGTCGCGTTTATGCGGCGGCACGTTGTTGATCGAACGGCCGGCCAGCTGGATCTCGCCAGCGGTCGGCGTCTCGAAACCGGCCAGCATCATCAGGCTGGTGGTCTTGCCCGAACCGGACGGGCCGAGCAGGGTCAGGAACTCGCCCTTGCGAATGTCCAGGTTGAGGTCTTTGACGATCAGCGATTCGCCGTCGTAGCTCTTCTGCACACCACGGAAGCTGACCAGCACTTCGCCGGTTCCAGCGCTCGAATTGACCTCACTCATACCCGCACCTTTTATTGGATGACTGCTGTGATCCAAGCGTAAAGAAGGGCCGGGGTGGCGCAAATCGGCGGGGCTGAGAGATTGATATCAGCCGGGTGGAAAGGTGACTGTAGGAATTGCCCTACAAGGATGGCGGTTTTAGGTATGCACCCCTTCGCGAGCAAGCGCGCCCCCACACTCCCCCCGGTAGGAGCGAGCTTGCTCGCGAAAGGGAACACCGCAATCCCTGTCGCTTTCAGAACAGTCAGAGCAGCTTGTGCTCCATCGCGTACTTCACCAATTCCGCCAACGACGTCACGTTGAGCTTCTGCATCAGCCGCGCCTTGTGGGTGCTGATGGTCTTGTTGCTCAGCGCCAGCTGCTGGGCGATGTCGTTGACGTTGGCGCCCTGGGCCAAACGCTCGAACACCGAGAACTCGCGCTCCGACAACAGCGAATGCAGCGGCCGGGCATCCGTGAGGCCGACTTCGAAGACCATGCGGTCGGCCAGGTCCGGGTCGATATAGCGCCCGCCGCCGGCCACGCGGCGAATGGCGGTGAGCAACAGCGCCGGGTCGCTGTCCTTGGTGGCATAGCCTGCAGCACCGACTTTCAATGCCCGCGCCGCCATCTGCGCTTCGTCGTGCATCGACAGCACCAGGATCGCTGGCGGCGAGTTCAACGCGCGAATCCGCGGGATCGCCTCCAGGCCATTAACCCCGGGCATGGAAATATCCAGCAAGACCACTTCGCAGGCGGTGTGCCGCAGCGTCTCCAGCAACTGCTCGCCGTTGCCCGCCTCGCCCACCACCTGCATGTCCTTGGCCAGGCCAATCAGTTGCTTGATGCCTTCGCGCACGATGGTGTGGTCTTCGGCAACCAGAACTCGAATCACTTTTTCGCTCCTGTCTCAATCCAGAGGTATGCGCACGCGCAGGCTGGTGCCCTCGCCCGGCTCGCTTTCAAGGTGCATGTCACCACCGAGCATCAACACCCGCTCGCGCATGCCCACCAGCCCGAAGGAAGTGGGACGGCTGTCGTCCCGCACGAACCCAAGGCCATCGTCGCTGATAATCAGGCACAGCATGGGGCCGTCGAGGTGCAGTGTTATTTCGACAGTATGCGCCTGGGCATGGCGCATGACATTGGTCAGCGCCTCCTGCAACACGCGGAACAGGCTGGTGGCCTTGGCATCGCTGAGCGGCGGCAGGTTTTCCGGGACCTGCACCAGACACGGAATCTGCGTGCGCGCTTCGAAACGCTGGGCCTGCCATTCGATCGCCGAAGCGATGCCCGCATCGAGAATCGGCGGCCGCAAGGCCGTGGCCACATCGCGGACCAACTGGAACAGTTGGGCGATCAGACGCTTCATGCTGCCCAACCGCTCCGTCAGACCCGGGTCGAGGTCGGCGTAGGCCAGTTCGCACATTGATGTCTCCAGTTTCAACACTGTGAGCATCTGCCCCAACTCGTCATGGACTTCCCGGGCAATCCGCGCCTTTTCTTCCTCTCGCACGCTTTCCAGGTGTGCAGCCAGTTCCCGCAGTTGCTCCTGGGAACGGGCCAGTTCCAGCTCGACCTGCTTGCTCTGGGTGATGTCCCAGACGATACCGTCCCAGACCACCCGGCCACCGCTGAGTTTGCGGGCACTGGCCTTGATATCTGCCCAGCGCTGTTCGCCCTGGCGGGTGAGGATGCGCCCCTGCCAGGACCAGTCGCTGTCGCTGGCCAGCGCCTGATCCTGGACACGGTGATAGTCGGCGCGGTCGGCGCTGTGGACCAGGCTGCGCAGGCCCATGTCCGGGTGCTGGATTTCTGCCGGCGCGTAGCCGACCAGCGCCTCGCTGCCTTCACTGATGTAGGGAAATTCCAATTCGTCGATGCCGGGATCGCGCTCCAGGCGGAACACCAGCCCCGGCACGTTGGCGGCGATGCCCTTGAGCCGTGCCTCGCTTTCGCGCTGGGCGGCTTCGGCACGGCGGCGTTCGGTCACGTCGGTGAGGAACACCACCAGGTACTCGGCATCACGAAAGCGCAGGAAGCTCAGCGACATGTCCACCGGCAGCAAGCTGCCATCGGCGCGCAGCCAGCGGGTTTCGAAACGCTGGGCGGACTCATCGCTGGCCCGCGCGCGCTTCCACAAATCCAGCCAGCGGTCCATGTGCAGCTCAGGATCGAAGTCGATCAACGGCCGCTCGGCCATCGCCCCCGGCTGATAGCCGAGCATCGTTTCCACGGCGTGGTTGGCATAGCGCACATGGCTGTCCCAGTGCACCCAGAGAATGCCCACCGTGCTCTGATCGAGAGAGAACTGGCTGAGGCGCAGTTCCTCTTCGCGGGACAACCGCTGGGCCAGGTCTTCCCGCGCGGTCAGCAGGCTGTGCTCAAGGAAATGCTGCTGGCGGCGCTGCCAAATGATGATGGCCACCCCGCTGAAAAACAGCGCGGCGAACAGCAGCGCGAGGTTTTGCCAGAAACCCGGCGACTCGCTCAACCGCGGGTATTTGGGCTGCAGCCAGCGCGCGTGAAGCTGCTCCAGTTCCTTGGCCGGAATGGCCTGCAGGCCGCGCTCGAGGATGTCCGCCAAGAGCGGCCAGTCGCGCCGCGAGGCAACCCGGAGCAACTGCGGGAAACCGATATCGCCGACCACCGCCAGCTCGCTGAATTCGCTCTCCCGCGACAGCCGGCTCAGTTGCGCCTCATCCACCACCGCGTAGCGCGCCTGCTCGCCGACCACCAGTTGCAGGGCCTGGCGCTCGCCCGGCACGCCTTGCAGGTTGAGATTGGAATAGGTGGCGCGCAGGTAGTCGGCCACGGCGCTGGGCATGCGCACGGCGACCCGTTCGACGTCGCCGATCTTCTCCAGATCCACCGCCACCGCACCGCTGCGCGGACCGACGATCAGCTGCGGCACGCGCATGTACGGATCGCTGAACAACCATAGGCGCAGGCCTGCGGGCGTCTGGGTCAGGCCCGGTGCCAGGTCGACCTCGCCGCCGGCCAGCGCCCGTTCGAGTTCGGCCTGATCGGAGAAATTGCGCCAGGTCAGGTCCAGGCCAAGGCTGCGGGCGAGCATGTTCATCAGCTCGACGTTGACCCCGGACAGCTGCTGCAAACGCCGGTCGAACTGGGCAAAGGGGGCTTGCAGCACCATGCCGACCCGCAGGCTGCGGTGCTGCTCAAGCCACTGCCGTTGCGCCAGGTCCAACTGCACCGTAGTCGGCGCGGGCGCGGCCCAGACAATCAAGGGCAAGCAAAAACAGCCGATAACCCACAGACGGCACAAACGAATCATCTTGAATCTCGTCAATAGAAGGACGGTCGCGAGGCGTGGCCGTTCCGGACAAATACCATTAGGCTGCCGGTATCATTCTGGCCTGGATCGATCAATGTTCTCACTCTATCGCACGACGCTTCCTACGTTATGCCTGACCTTGATACTACCGTGTACCGTGCTCGCCGAGGATGGCAAAACGCCAGAAACCACGAAGGACGCCGCCGTAGTTCAACGTCAGCCGCTGGCCGAGCGGAGTCAGGAAGACGCGCTGGCGCTGGAACGTCAGGTGCCCAAGGAAGAACAGCAAACCCTGCAAGCCGGCAGCGATAGCTTCCTGGCCTTGTGGAAGCCGGCCAATAGCCCTTCTCCCCATGGCGTTCTGGTAATTCTCGCCGGCGCGGGAGAAACCGCCGACTGGCCGAAGACCGTCGGCCCGCTGCGGCGCAAGTTTCCCGATGCCGAGTGGGGCACCCTGAGTCTGTCGTTGCCCGACCTGCTGACCGAAAGCCCGGTTGCCCGCAGCGAAAGTCCCGCACCTGCACCGGAAGCCGCTGACACCAGCAAAGCCGCACCGGCGAAAGACACGCCCGCCGACGCCAACGCCAACATCGCCCAGGCCACCGCGCCGGAAGCGGAAACTCCTGACGCACCTGGTGTAGCGGGCGGCGGTGCAAGCAGTGACAGCACCGACGCCGAACGGATTTTCGCCCGACTCGATGCCGCCGTGGCCTACGCCCAGCAGCAGAACGCGCGCAGTATTGTCGTGATCGGAAATGGCAGCGGCGCCTACTGGGCGACCCGTTACCTGAGCGAACGCCAGCCAGCCCAGGTGCAGAAACTGGTGCTGGTGGCCGCACAGACACCGCCGAAGGCCGAACACAGCCTGGACAGCCTGACCCCGTCGCTGAAAGTGCCGACCGCCGACTTCTATTACAGCGATCAGGAACAGGCCCGTCAGGCAGCAAGACAACGCCTGCAGGCCAGCAAGCGACTCAAGGACAGCAACTACCGGCAAGTGGCGCTGACCGCGATGCCCGGCAACCGCACTGCAGAGCAGGAGCAATTGTTCAGGCGGATTCGCGGATGGTTGAGCCCGAGTCAGGTGGACTAAAAACCGTGGCGCTTGCGGATGATTGAGTAGGCCTGATGCAGTTCCCGCGTGCGCTCGGTCGCCTCGCGGACCCGGGCCGGGCTGGCGCCGCTGCCCTGCAGCTTGTCCGGATGATGGCGGCTCAGCAGGCGCCGGTAGGCTTGCTTGATCTGGCCGGGCTCGGCCTCCGCCGTCACACCGAGCAAGCGCAACGCCTCGGGATAACTGCCCGCCCCCTCAAGCGCAGCTTTGCGCGGCTCGTAGTCACCCGCCAGCGCCTGCACCTTGGCCGCCGACCAGCCCAGTTGCTGCCCCCAGTTCACCAGCAGTTCCTTCTGTTCGCGCCCGGCACGGCCTTCGGCCCAGGCCATGCGGCAACAGGCACGCAATACGCCTTCGGCAGCATGCGGCTGTTCCTTCAGGCGGCGCAGGTGCCCGTCCACTTTTTCGCGCCCGGCCTTGCCGCGATTGAACGCGGCGATGGCCTTCTTGCGGCCGGCGGTGTCCATCTCAAGCCGCTGCATCTCGTGGCGCGCCTGCTGAATATGCCCTTCGAGCACCCGGCCGCCGCTTTTGGCAAGGCGCCCCAGTAGCACGAACAGCACTTCGTCGTCCCGCAGCACCGGACGCCCGCCCAGCTTTTCCCGCAGGTGCGCCCAACTGTGCAATTGCAGTCGGCGGTCCATCGCCTGGCCGAGCAACGCCCCCAGCAACGCGCCAGGAATACTGGCGAGGGCAAAGCCGGCTCCGGCACCAATCACTGTGCTCGGCCACAACATCTCAGCGCTGCTCAGCGAGCAGGTGCTCGACTTCGGCAAGACGCTCCAGCGTCCCGACATCCACCCAGTGCCCACGGAAATGCTCGCCGCTGACCTGGCCGGAAGCCATGGCGTGACGCAGCAGTGGAGCCAATTTGAAAGCGCCCGCCTGGCAACCGGCAAACAGCGCCGGATGGATCACGGCGATACCGCTGTAGGTCAAGGTATCGCTGGCACCCTCACCGTCGCGCACTTCTCCGGCATCCAGGCGGAAATCGCCGGCGCCGTGATGCCCGGGATTGTCCACCAGCACCAGATGCGCCTGCCCTTGCAGCGGCTGGCGCAGGCGGGTGAAGTCGTAGTCGGTCCAGATATCACCGTTGACCAGCACGAACGGCTCGTCACCCAGCAGCGGCAAGGCCTTGAAGATCCCACCACCGGTTTCCAGCGGCTCGCCCTCGGCGGAGAAGCGGATGCTCAGCCCCCACCGCGAACCATCGCCGAGGTGGTCCTCGATCTGCTGGCCAAGCCAGGCATGGTTGATGACGACTTCGGTGAATCCTGCCGCCGCCAGCGCGCGCAGGTGATATTCGATCAACGGCACACCCGCCACCGGCACCAGCGGCTTTGGCGTGTGCAGGGTCAGCGGACGCATCCGTTCGCCCTTGCCGGCCGCGAGGATCATCGCCTTCATGGACGCGCCTCCGCAGCCGCGCGAAGACTGACGATCAATTCGCCCAGTTCGGCCAACTCCGGCCGCCGGGAAATCACTTCATCTATATAGGCAAAGAAACGCGGCACGTCGGCGAGGTAGCGCGGCTTGCCGTCGCGGTGGCAGATACGGGCGAAGATCCCGATCACTTTCAGATGGCGCTGCACGCCCATCAGGTCGCTGGCGCGATGGAAGTCCTCGAAATCCGCCTGCACCGGGATGCCTTCGGCCTGGGCACGTTGCCAGTAGTCGCGCAGCCAGCCGAGCACCTGCGGCTGCGGCCAACTGAGGAAGGCGTCCTTGAACAGGCAAGTGATGTCATAGGTGACCGGACCGTAGACGGCGTCCTGGAAGTCCAGTACGCCGGGGTTCGGCACACTGCGCATCAGGTTGCGCGGCATGTAGTCGCGGTGCACCAGGACCTTCGGCTGGGCCAAAGCGCTGTCGATCAGCAGGCTGCTGATGCGCTGCCAGGCTGCGGCCTGCTGCTCATCGAGGGTCACGCTGAGCTCACGGCCGACATACCACTCGGGGAACAACTCAAGCTCGCGGCGCAGCAGCGCCACATCGTAGCTCGGCAGCGGAGCGTCCATGGGCAGGTGCTGGAAGGCGAGCAGTGCGTCGATCGCGTCGTGGAACAAGGCGTCGGCATTGCCGGTGTCGATCACATCGAGGTAGGTCTGGTTGCCCAGGTCGCTCAGCAAAAGGAAGCCGCGCTCCAGGTCTTCACCATGAATAACCGGCACATTGACATTGGCACTGGCCAGCAGGCGGGCGATATCGACGAAAGGACGGCAGTTCTCCTGGGGCGGCGGTGCGTCCATCACGATGAAGCTGCGGCCATCGGCCTGCCAGCGGAAGTAGCGGCGGAAACTCGCATCGCTGCTGGCGGCCGTCAGGCTGCCGGCGGGAACCGGACCCCAGCCCTGCTGTTGGAAAAGACGTGCAAGTTGCTCATCGAGCCAGACGTTGAGGTGCTGCAGACGTACATCGTGATCGGGCATTACAAGGGTCTCCAACGGCCCAGGGCTCTGGAAAAATGTATTCGAACGAAGGCCAGGCAAGGCCAAAACAGGCAACGAAGGCCGCGGGCGCGCCCGACTTTACCGGTTGTAGAGGGGCATTCCGAGCGCATTTACAACGCAACGCAAGCGAGCCGGGACGCATTTCGTAGAGAGCCTAGCCGCCAAGCGGGTCATGCTTTATTATCCAGCATCTTGTGCGACACGGCATGGTTCGTGTTGTGCTTGGTAGGTAGCTGTACCTTTAGAACCTAAGCCCTTGAAATATAGGTCTTAAATCTAAGAAACAGCACAAGTCACCAGCCACTTCTTGGCTCTCTCATCCCCAGTCGGGGCAGCTTGGAAACCCGTCTGACAGGGCTTCGAACTGAAAATTCTCTCTCACGAGCAGAGTTTTATCCGAGTTCCTCAAACAGGTCACGGCATTCCGCCGCCCTGCCAGATCAATCCATTGCCTTGAGGCGACCATCTCGCCTCGGCGGGAAAGTCACCTCTAATCGATGGGCTGCGGCTCTTCCTACGTCGTGAGACGTCAGGGGTACTTGTTCGACCAAAGCACAGAGCGAAAGCTCTGCTTACCATTGTCCAACCAGTCTTTAATGTTGGTAGCGGACCCGCTGTACGACCAGCGGTAGCCTAGGAAGACATGCGTCACTGGTAACGGTGGGGTGTGAAGCTCTTCTAACAATGTAGCCCCCATTGGGTGCGTCCCCCCGCGAGGTGGGAGCGTAGCGGCTCGGAGCAGAACCGGGTCAAGGCGCTAGGCTGATTGGTATGGGCAACATATGTGAACTGCTGATAAACACCGTAAGGATGACCATGCCTAAGCTGCTTATGGGCATGAACCAAAAGGTACGAGGTCGGATATCTCTGTGGGATGTGGGGATACGTCGTCACACAGACCTCCGGTGAAAAGGCAGGCCCTAACCCAATCGTGTGGTAGGTAGGGAACGTGGTAAGCCCGTATCGCTGCCCCATGGGCAGGTGAGCCGCAAGGCAAACTGTTGGCGGTGCGGGTAGGGGATTGCAGAAAAAGCGAATGCCGGGTTGTAATGATCCGGATAGAGGTTGAAACATCACCTCGCGGGAAACCGGGCAGACTTCTGCATGGTCTTTCGTCGCAAGACGTCTGAGTAACCTCACTCAACAAGGCACCTTCCCTCACCGGGAAGGTCGGCAAAGGAGAGATCGGATGAATAGGATTGCTCGTGAATTCATCACGGCTGCAAAACAAGCACCGGCTATCTACTTCGCCCCGCTCCGGGGTGCGATTCAGGGATTAAAGGACGAGTGGCGGCGCATTAAGTGCCAACGCTAAGCCTTCCTGGTAACACCCAGAAACGGTTAACGACCACGTAGGTCGTCGCCATCCACCTTATCCCGACGGGACCATCTTTCCCGTCGGGAGAGATGCGCCTCCGCTCGGGATCAACCTGAGAGGAAAGCAGCATGAAAGAGCCTAGTCCTACGACCAGGTCTGCGTTTTCCGACTCACCTCTACACTGGCACGACATCGAATGGTGTCGCGTGGAGAGGTGCGTCCGAGGCATGCAGATTCGAATTGCGAAGGCTTGTCGAGAAGGCAAATGGCGCAGGGTGAAAGCTCTGCAACGAATGCTGACTCGCTCCAAATCGGCCAGATACTTGGCCGTGCGGAGAGTCACGGAAAACCAGGGTAAGCGTACGGCGGGAGTCGATCGCGTGCTCTGGGATACACCCGACGCCAAATGGAAAGCGGCCAACGGTTTGAAGCAACGAGGATATAAACCACTCCCCTTACGGCGTGTGTTCATACCCAAATCCAATGGTAAAGAACGCCCTCTAGGCATTCCGACCATGACAGACAGAGCCATGCAGGCACTCCACCTGCTAGCCCTCGCTCCCGTCGCGGAAACAAGCGGCGATCCAAACAGCTACGGCTTTAGGATCGAACGCTCCACGGCGGATGCAATGGGGCAGTTGTTCGTCTGCTTATCCAAACGGGTCTCGGCTCAATGGGTATTGGAGGCGGACATCCACGGCTGCTTCGACCATATCAACCATGACTGGCTGATCGATAACGTCCCCACAGACAAGTCGACCCTTCGGAAATGGCTGAAAGCTGGGGTTGTCCATAAAGGGCAACTGACTGCTACGGACGCCGGAACACCACAGGGTGGGATCATCTCCCCCACCTTGGCAAACATGGCGCTCGATGGATTGGAAACGCTGCTCAGGCAACATCTGGGCATCGCCAGATCCAAGAAGCTGAAAATCAATGTGGTGCGGTACGCGGATGACTTCGTCATCACCGGTAATGCCCCAGATATTCTGGAAGCGGAGGTCAAACCATGGGTAGAGCAATTCCTGGCTTCCCGAGGCTTACGACTCTCAACGGAAAAAACGCACATCACCCACATCGATCAAGGCTTCGACTTCTTGGGATGGAATTTCCGCAAATACAGCGGGAAGCTCCTGATCAAACCAAGCAAGAAAAACGCGCAAGCGTTCTATCGCAAAGTAAAGGAAGTCATCGACGCACATAAATCGAGTAAGCAGGTGGATCTCATCCGCTTGCTGAACCCGATACTCCGGGGGTGGGCTAACTACCACCAACCCGTCGTAGCTAAGCAGGCCTACAGCCGAATGGACTACAGGATCTTCATTCGGTTATGGCGTTGGGCAAAACGGCGACACCCTAACAAATCGCTCCACTGGGTACGGAGGAACTACTTCCGATCCATTGGCGACCAAGCCTGGGTGTTCACCGCCACGGATGTGGATGAAAAAGGAGGCAAGAAGGAAATCGCGCTGTACTCGCTCGCGAGCACACCGATTGAGCGGCACAAGAAAACGAGCGGGGAATTCAACCCGTTCGACCCCGCAATGGAAGAGATGGGCGAGAAACTGCGCACGGAACGGATGCTGAAAAAGCTGAAGTACCGCACGCAGGTTGTCAGCCTGTTCAAAAGCCAAAAAGGGCTGTGCATGCTCTGCAATCAACCCCTTAACAAGGAGACGGGGTGGCACGACCACCACATCATTTACCGCTCACAAGGTGGTAGAGACTCCTTGGACAACCGGGTACTATTGCACCCTATTTGTCACCAGCGACTCCACGCACGTGGGCTAAAAGTGACCAAACCGGCCCTCTCGGGGGCTTTGTGAAGACTTGAGCCGTATGCGCTGAAAGGCGCACGTACGGTTCTTAGGGGGGGAGGGGTCAGCAATGACTCCTTCCTACCCGACTTTCAGACCATCGAGAGGCGTGCGGCCCCACACGCGGGCAGATGGCACGCAGGAAGCCCGGACTAATAAGATGGCATTGAAATCCCCCGCGTTTCGTAGAAAATTCCCGTTGCTGGTCACCGGCGGTTTGCTGGCACTGCAACCCCTGGCCACGTCGTACGTGGTGGCCGCCGAGCAGTTCGACTGCCAAGTTTCCGCTTCCGGTAGCTGGGACTGCAAGCCCAAGACCAGCGTGAACGCCCTTCCGCCGCGCCCGGTGCACGACGGTGCGGCCGTCAGTTCGGCCAATGCCACGCCAGAGCAGGTCGCCGCAGGCACTGCCGAAGCGAAAGGCACCGGCACCGCGCTGGTGACCGAGAGCAAAGGTCGTGGACTGAAGTCCCGCAGCGCCGACTACAGTCACCTGGACTGGGTTCCACGCGACAAGCTGACCGCGGCGCAACTCGCCGAGACCGGTCCGTATTGCTCCGGTGCCTATATCGAACCCACCCGTCCGGGCATGGATGACAGCACGCCAAAGGACGAGTCGCCGACCTTCATCGGCGCCAAGGTCTCTCGCTACCAACAGGAACAGCAGATCGCCACCCTCGCGGGTGACGTGGTCATGCGCCAGGGCAGCATGCAGGTCGAGGCCGACGAGGCCAACCTGTACCAGGCCGAGAACCGCGGCGAGCTGAGCGGCAACGTGAAAATCCGCGACAACGGTTCGCTGGTGGTGGGCGACCACGCCGACATCCAGCTCGATACCGGTGAAGCCAAGGTCGACAACGCCGAATACGTGATGCACAAATCGCGCATCCGCGGTAACGCGCTGTACGCCAAGCGTGCCGAGAACGCCATCATTCGCCTCAAGGACGGTACCTATACCACCTGTGAGCCGAACAGCAACGCCTGGCAGCTCCGGGGTAACAACATCACCCTGAACCCGGCTACCGGTTTCGGTACCGCGACCAACGTCACCCTGCGGGTCAAAGATATTCCGGTGCTCTACACCCCGTATATCTACTTCCCGATCGACGATCGTCGCCAGTCCGGCTTCCTGCCACCGTCCTTCAGCACCAGCAGCGATACCGGCTTCATGCTGGTCACGCCGTACTACTTCAACCTGGCGCCAAACTACGACGCCACCTTGTACCCACGCTACATGGCCAAGCGCGGCTTGTTGATGGAAGGCGAATTCCGCTACCTGACCAAGTCCAGCGAGGGGCAGTTTGGGGGGGCGTGGTTGAATGACAAAGATGACGAGCGCAAGGAGATGTCCGATTACAAGGACCAGCGCTGGATGATCAACTGGCAGCATAAAGGTGGGCTGGACTCGCGCCTGCTGACTGAAGTCGACTACACCGACATCAGCGATCCTTACTACTTCCAGGATCTGGAATCGGACCAAATTGGTGTAGAAAGCACCGACTACGTCAATCAGCGCGCGGGGCTGAGCTGGCGCGGCGATAGTTTTACGGCTGGATTGAACGTCCATGCCTATGAAATGGCGAACATCTCAACGATTACACCCTATAACCGCCTTCCACAGGTGTTTGCTTCCGGTGTGCTCCCTTACAAACCGGCGGGCCTGAATTTCGCTTACAACACCGAGTTCGTGCGTTTTGAACGCAGCCTGCGCTCCGGTGACTTTAGCAACGAAAAAGGCGAGCTTTCCTCTTGGTATGACAACAACGTATCAGGCTTGGCTCGCGCCAACGGTAACAGGGTCAACCTGGCGCCAGAGGTCAGTTTGCCGATGGACTGGACCTACGGCTTCCTCAAGCCGACGCTGAAGTATGTCCATACCCAGTACGATCTGGATCTGGACTCGAGAGGCAGAAGCCAGGTTGCCAGCTACGACCAAAGCCCGAGCCGAAGCATCCCCGTTGCTAGCCTGGACAGCGGTCTGTACTTTGATCGCAACACTCAGTGGTTTGGCAAAAACTATCGCCAGACCCTTGAGCCACGGCTGTACTACCTCTACGTGCCATATAAAGATCAGAGCGATATTCCGATCTTCGACACGAGCGAGTCGACCTTCAGCTATTCCTCTCTCTTCCGCGACAACCGCTTCAGCGGTAATGACCGTATCGGTGACGAGAACAAGCTCTCTCTGGGTCTCACTAACCGCTGGATCGAAGAGAACGGCTTTGAACGCCAGCGCTTCAGTATTGGCCAAGCACTGTACTTCAAGGATCGCAAGGTTCAATTGCCTGGCATTGACGGAAGTATCCGCCAGGATTCGACCTCTGACGTGTCGCCCTATGCCATGGAGTACGAACTCCGCTTCAATCGTGACTGGCGTGTGACTTCCGACTTCAACTGGGACCCGGATACGCGCAGTACTCGTTCGGGAAGCGCCATGTTCCACTACCAGCCTGAAGATAACGTCAACAAGATCGTCAACTTCGGCTACCGCTACCGTAATGATCTGGTCCGTTACGACCAAACCACCGGTAAATGGTCAGTGGGAGGCGGCGACTACGGAACTCCAGGCCAACCGGGCTACGTCAAGGACTACTACAAGATCCAGCAACATGACTTCTCCGTCATGTGGCCGATCGTTCCGCAGTGGACCGCAATCGCTCGCTGGCAGCACGATTACAACCGCAACCGCACCCTGGAAGCCTTCGGTGGTTTCGAATATGACAACTGCTGCTGGAAGCTGCGTCTGATCAACCGCTACTGGGTCGATTACGACGAATTCAGCCAGGACGCACCGCAAAACGAAAAAGGCGACCACGGCGTCTTCCTGCAGATCGTGCTGAAAGGCCTCGGTGGTGTAGTGGGCAACAAGGTTGAGTCGTTCCTCGATCAAGGCATTCAAGGTTACCGTACACGTGAAGACCAAGCTTATTGATTGTCTGCGCCCGCTAGTGCTGGGCGCCGTGATGTTGAGCAGCACCGCGCACGCCGCGGTGCAGACCCTGGACAAGATCGTCGCCATCGTCGACAACGACGTGGTCATGCAGAGCCAACTGGATCAGCGTGTCCACGAAGTCCAGCAGACCATCGCCAAGCGGGGCGGCGCGGTGCCGCCTACCAGCGTGCTCGACCAGCAGGTACTGGAACGTCTGATCGTCGAAAACCTGCAACTGCAGATCGGCGAACGCTCCGGTATCCGCATCACCGATGAAGAACTCAACCAGGCCATCGGCACCATTGCACAGCGCAACAACATGAGCCTGGAGCAGTTCCGCGCTGCCCTGGCCCATGATGGCCTGTCCTTTGATGACGCCCGCGAGCAGGTCCGTCGCGAGATGATCATCAGCCGCGTACGCCAGCGCCGGGTTGCCGAGCGCATCCAGGTGTCCGAGCAGGAAGTGAAGAACTTCCTCGCCTCGGATCTGGGCAAGGTGCAGCTGTCGGAAGAATACCGTTTGGCCAACATCCTGATCCCGACCCCGGAAAGCGCCAGTTCCAACGCGATCCAGGCCGCTGCCCGTCAGGCCGGCGAGATCTATCAGCAGCTCAAGCAAGGCGCCGACTTCGCCCAGCTGGCAATCGCCCGCTCAGCTAGCGAAACCGCGCTGGAAGGCGGCGAGATGGGCTGGCGCAAAGCGGCCCAGTTGCCACCTCCATTCGACAAGATGCTCGGATCCATGGCAGTTGGTGACGTCACCGAGCCGATCCGTACGCCAGGCGGCTTCATCATCCTAAAACTGCAGGAAAAGCGCGGCGGCCAAACCCAGCTGCGTGATGAAGTCCATGTACGCCACATCCTGATCAAGCCAAGCGAAATCCGCAGCGAAGCCGAGACCAAGGTCCTGGCCCAGCGCCTGTACGATCGCATCCAGGCGGGTGAAGACTTTGCCGAACTGGCGAAGAGCTTCTCGGAAGACCCGGGCTCGGCGCTCAACGGCGGCGACCTCAACTGGATCGACCCGAACGCCCTGGTACCCGAGTTCCGCGAAGTCATGGCCCACGCCCAGCAAGGCGTAGTGTCCAAGCCGTTCCAGACCCAATATGGCTGGCACGTACTGGAAGTCCTTGGTCGTCGCGCCACTGACAGCACTGCCCAGGCCCGCGAGCAACAGGCCATGACCGTACTGCGCAACCGCAAGTACGACGAAGAGCTGCAAAGCTGGCTGCGTCAGATCCGCGACGAAGCCTACGTCGAGATCAAGCTTCCTGGCGCCGAACAGGCAGCCCAGTGAAACCTCAGCGCTTCGCCATCACACCCGGCGAGCCGGCCGGCATAGGTCCTGACCTTTGCCTGCTGCTCGCCTCGCAAGCCCAGCCTTATCCCCTGATTGCCATCACCAGCCGTGACCTGCTCGCCGAGCGGGCCACGCAACTGGGTGTGGCTGTCGAACTGCTGCCAGTCAGCCCCGCTGCCTTCCCCGATCAGCCCGCCAAAGCCGGCAGCCTGTACGTTTGGGATACGCCACTGGCGAACAAGGCAGTCGCGGGTACGCTGGACAAGGCCAACGCCGCCTTCGTCCTGGAAACCCTGACCCGCGCCGGGCAGGGCTGCCTGGACGGGCACTTCGCCGGCATGATCACCGCCCCGGTACACAAGGGCGTGATCAACGAGAGCGGCATCGCTTTCTCCGGACACACCGAATTCCTCGCCGAACTGACCAACACCGCCCAGGTCGTCATGATGCTCGCCACCCGCGGCCTGCGCGTCGCCCTGGTGACAACCCATCTGCCCCTGCGCGATGTGGCGGACGCCATCACTGTGGAACGCCTCGAGCGGGTCACGCGGATCCTGCATGCCGACCTGCAACAGAAATTCGGTATCGCCGCTCCGCGCATCCTGGTCTGCGGACTCAACCCGCATGCCGGCGAAGGTGGCCATCTGGGTCGCGAGGAAATCGACATCATCGAGCCCACGCTGGAACGCCTGCGTGGCGAAGGCATGGACCTGCGCGGTCCGCTGCCCGCCGACACACTGTTTACCCCCAAATATCTGGAGCACTGCGATGCAGTGCTGGCGATGTACCACGACCAAGGCCTGCCCGTGCTCAAGTTCAAGGGCTTTGGCGCCGCACTGAATGTCACCCTCGGCCTGCCGATCATCCGCACTTCGGTGGATCACGGTACCGCTCTGGACCTTGCCGGCACCGGCAAGATCGACACAGGCAGCCTGCAGGTCGCACTGGAAACCGCCTACCAGATGGCCGAGACCCGACTATGACTGAGCAATACCAACACCGGGCGCGCAAGCGCTTCGGCCAGAATTTCCTGCACGACGCTGGCGTGATCGATCGCATTCTGCGCGCCATCAATGCCAAGGCCGGCGAACACATCCTGGAGATCGGCCCTGGCCAGGGCGCCCTGACCGAAGGCGTGCTGAGCAGCGGCGCGCAACTGGACGTGGTGGAGCTGGACAAGGACCTGGTGCCGATCCTCAACCAGCAATTTGCCGACCGCAGCAACTTCCGCCTGCACCAGGGCGACGCGCTGAAGTTCGACTTCACCACACTCGGCGCCGAACCACGCGCCCTGCGGGTGGTCGGTAACCTGCCGTACAACATCTCCACCCCGCTGATCTTCCACCTGCTGAACAACGCCGGCCTGATCCGCGACATGCACTTCATGCTGCAGAAAGAAGTAGTCGAGCGCCTGGCCGCAGGCCCTGGCGGTGGCGACTGGGGACGCCTGTCGATCATGGTGCAGTACCACTGCCGGGTCGAGCACCTGTTCAACGTCGGCCCGGGCGCATTCAATCCGCCACCGAAAGTCGACTCCGCGATCGTACGCCTGGTGCCTCACGAAACCCTGCCTCATCCGGCCAAGGACCACCGGCTGCTGGAGCGCGTCGTTCGCGAAGCCTTCAACCAGCGCCGCAAGACCTTGCGCAACACCTTGAAGGCCCTGCTCAGCAGCGATGCCATCGAAGCCGCCGGTGTCGACGGCAGCCTGCGTCCCGAGCAGCTCGACCTGGCCGCGTTTGTCCGTCTGGCGGACAAGCTGGCCGAGCAAGCGCCGGCCAATTAATACAAGCCCGGCCAGCTTCCTTCCGAAGCTGGCCGGCGCACCGGCCAATGGCCTAGACTGACTCCTTCGCAACATCCGCTTGTATTGAAGGCCCCTCGCATGTCCGAACCGCGCTATCAGGTCGACGTCAGCGTCGTCACCCGCTTCCTCCCGGAACAGTCCAACCCCGAGAACGAGCAGTTTGCGTTCGCCTATACCATCACGGTGAGCAACAACGGCGCCCTGGCGGCCAAGCTGATCTCCCGTCACTGGGTCATCACCCATGGCAGCGGCAAGGTGGAAGAGATTCGCGGAGACGGCGTGGTGGGGCAGCAGCCACTGATCGCACCGGGCCAGAGCCACACCTACAGCAGCGGTGCGGTGCTGTCCGCCAAGGTCGGCACCATGCAGGGCAGCTACCAGATGTTCGCCGAAGACGGCGTGCGCTTCGAAGCGGTGATCGCGCCGTTCCGCCTTGCCGTTCCCGGGGCCCTGCACTGATGGCGACGTATGCCGTCGGCGATCTGCAGGGTTGCCTGGAGCCGCTCAAGTGCCTGCTCGAACGGGTCAACTTCAACCCCGCCGTCGATCGTCTGTGGCTGGTGGGCGATCTGGTCAACCGCGGCCCGCAGTCCCTGGAAACCTTGCGCTTCCTCTATGGCATGCGCGACTCGCTGGTCTGCGTGCTGGGTAACCACGACCTGCACCTGCTGGCGGCCTGGCACAACATTGAGCGACTGAAAAAGAGCGATACCCTGCGCGAAGTGCTCGACGCACCGGACGCACCGGAGCTGATGGACTGGCTGCGCCAGCAGAAGCTGCTGCATTTCGACGAAGCCCGCGGCACGGTGATGGTTCACGCCGGCATTCCACCGCAGTGGACCCTGGCCAAGGCCCTGGCCCTGGCCGCCGAGGTCGAAGAGGTATTGCGCGACGACAACCGCCTCAAGCCTTACCTGGACGGCATGTACGGTAACGAACCGGCCAAGTGGAACAAGGACCTTACCGGCGTCACCCGCCTGCGCGTCATCACCAACTACTTCACCCGCATGCGCTTCTGCACCGTGGACGGCAAGCTCGACCTCAAGGGCAAGGAAGGCGCCGACACCGCCCCGCCCGGCTACAAGCCCTGGTTCGCCCACAAGGACCGCCGCTCGCGGCACGTGAAGATCATCTTTGGCCACTGGGCGGCCCTTGAAGGCCGCTGCAATGCGCCTGGGGTCTTCGCCCTGGACACCGGCTGCGTGTGGGGCGGCGCCATGACCCTGATGAATGTCGACAGCGGCGAAATCCAGCGCTGCGACTGCAAGCCCAAAGGCCCCTCGGCCCCACCTGCCACGCCCCACACAAACGGCTAGAATGGCCCGTCACTGCTGAAGGAAACCGCCCCATGAGCGAATTCAAACGCATCCCTCCCGAGCAGGCCCAGGCGCTGCGTGAACAAGGTGCGGTCGTGGTCGACATTCGCGACCCTCAAAGCTACGCCACTGGCCACATCGCAGGCTCCCATCACCTGGACAACCAGTCGGTTGCCGACTTCATCCGCAACGCCGACCTGGACGCCCCCACCGTGGTGGTCTGCTACCACGGCAACTCGAGCCAGAACGCGGCAGCGTACCTGGCTGGCCAGGGCTTCTCGGAGGTCTACAGCCTCGACGGCGGTTTCGAGTTGTGGCGCGGCACCTACCCGGCGGAAACCAGCCAAGGGACGTCCGAATAATTTTTTAAATTCCCCGCAGCCCGCGTCCCGTGCGGGCTCGCGCCTGACCAGACGAACGGTCATGGCGAACTTATCGCCCTTCCGTCCTTGACCTCCCGGATTCCGAACTATCCTTAAGCCCAGGCCATCCAAAAAGGGGAGAGCCGGTACACCGGCGTGCGGGTCATCGGTAGCGATTTCAAGGTGTTCTGGGGGGTATACAGCAATCGTCCATCCCGATTGCATGCCAGCATCAGCTGACTGATCCGGCGTCGGCTCCACGTATCGAGCGAGGTGACGTCATGAGTATTTTTAGCCACTTCCAACAACGCTTCGAGTCCACCCGTCAGGAAGAGCTCTCGCTGCAGGAGTATCTAGAGCTCTGCAAGAACGACCGCAGCGCATACGCCTCGGCGGCTGAGCGCCTGCTCATGGCCATCGGGGAGCCGGAACTGGTCGACACCTCGAACAACTCCAGGTTGTCGCGAATCTTCTCCAACAAGGTCATCCGGCGTTATCCGGCCTTCGAGGATTTCCATGGCATGGAGGAATGCATCGATCAGATCGTTTCCTACTTCCGCCATGCCGCACAGGGTCTGGAAGAGAAGAAACAGATCCTTTACCTGCTCGGCCCGGTAGGTGGCGGTAAATCGTCCCTGGCGGAAAAACTCAAGCAACTGATCGAGAAGGTGCCCTTCTACGCCATCAAGGGCTCGCCGGTCTTCGAGTCACCACTGGGGCTGTTCAATGCCACCGAGGATGGCGCGATTCTGGAAGAAGACTTCGGCATCCCGCGTCGCTACCTGAGCACCATCATGTCCCCTTGGGCGACCAAGCGCCTGGCCGAATTCGGCGGCGACATCAGCCAGTTCAAGGTGGTCAAGCTCTACCCTTCGATCCTCAACCAGATCGCCGTGGCCAAGACCGAGCCGGGCGACGAGAACAACCAGGACATCTCGGCCCTCGTGGGCAAGGTGGATATCCGCAAGCTCGAGGAATTCCCGCAGAACGACGCCGATGCCTACAGCTATTCGGGCGCGCTGTGCCGGGCCAACCAGGGCCTGATGGAATTCGTCGAGATGTTCAAGGCGCCGATCAAGGTCCTGCACCCGCTGCTGACCGCGACCCAGGAAGGCAACTACAACAGTACCGAAGGCCTGGGGGCGATCCCTTACTCCGGGATCCTGCTGGCCCACTCCAACGAATCGGAATGGCACAGCTTCCGCAACAACAAGAACAACGAGGCGTTCATCGACCGGATCTACATCGTCAAGGTGCCGTATTGCCTGCGCGTCAGCGACGAGATCAAGATCTACGACAAACTTCTCTTCAACAGCTCCCTGGCCAAGGCGCACTGCGCGCCCGACACCCTGAAAATGCTGGCCCAGTTCACCGTTCTCTCGCGCCTCAAAGAGCCGGAAAACTCGAACATCTATTCGAAAATGCGTGTCTATGACGGGGAAAACCTCAAGGACACCGATCCAAAGGCCAAGTCGATCCAGGAGTACCGCGACAGCGCTGGCGTGGACGAAGGCATGAACGGCCTGTCGACCCGCTTCGCCTTCAAGATCCTGTCGAAGGTGTTCAACTTCGACCCTCATGAAGTGGCGGCCAACCCGGTTCACCTGCTGTACGTGCTGGAACAACAGATCGAGCAGGAGCAATTCCCCGCCGAAGTGCGCGAACGCTACCTGCGCTTCCTGAAGGAATACCTGGCACCGCGCTACATCGAGTTCATCGGCAAGGAAATCCAGACCGCTTACCTGGAGTCCTACAGCGAATACGGCCAGAACATCTTCGACCGCTATGTGCTGTACGCGGACTTCTGGATTCAGGATCAGGAATACCGCGATCCGGAAACCGGCGAGATCCTCAACCGCATCGCGCTCAACGAAGAACTGGAGAAAATCGAGAAGCCGGCCGGCATCAGCAATCCGAAGGATTTCCGCAACGAGATCGTCAACTTCGTACTGCGCGCCCGGGCCAACAACAACGGCAAGAACCCGACCTGGCTCAGCTACGAAAAACTGCGGGTGGTCATCGAGAAGAAAATGTTCTCCAACACCGAGGACCTCCTGCCCGTCATCAGCTTCAACGCCAAGGCCAGCAAAGAGGATCAACAGAAACACAACGACTTCGTTACGCGGATGGTGGAGCGCGGCTACACGGACAAACAGGTTCGCCTGCTCTCGGAATGGTACCTGCGGGTCAGAAAATCCCAGTAAAAGCTGCAAGCAGTAGGCCACAAGCCACGAGCTGGTCGCGGGTGCCCAAGGCACACCGCGCAGCTCATGGTGGCGGCGGATGCTTTTACTTGCAGCGCGTAGCTTGACGCTTGCGGCTGCATTACCGGAGGGGCCCATGAGCTATGTAATCGACCGACGCCTGAACGGCAAGAACAAGAGCACGGTCAACCGCCAGCGCTTTCTGCGGCGTTACCGTGACCACATCAAGAAAGCCGTCGAGGAAGCCGTAAGCCGCCGCTCCATTACCGATATGGAACACGGCGAGCAGATCAGCATTCCCGGACGCGATATCGACGAACCTGTTCTTCACCACGGACGTGGTGGCAAACAGACCGTGGTTCATCCTGGCAACAAGGAATTCACTGCTGGCGAGCACATTCCGCGCCCACAAGGCGGCGGGGGCGGCGGCGGCCGTGGCAAGGCGGGCAATTCCGGCGAAGGCATGGATGAGTTCGTTTTCCAGATCACCCAGGAAGAGTTCCTCGAATTCATGTTCGAAGACCTGGAACTGCCCAACCTGGTCAAACGCCACCTGACCGGCACCGACACCTTCAAGACCGTACGCGCCGGCATCAGCAACGAAGGCAACCCGTCGCGCATCAATATCATCCGCACCCTGCGTTCGGCCCATGCCCGGCGCATCGCCTTGTCCGGCAGCAGCCGCGCGCGCCTGCGCGAGGTACGGGAAGAGCTGGAACGGCTGAAACGCGAAGAACCCGACAATTTCGGCGACATTCAGGAAATCGAAGCGGAAATCGAGCGCCTGAGCGCCCGTATCCACCGCATCCCCTTCCTTGACACGTTCGACCTCAAGTACAACCTGCTGGTCAAACACCCGAACCCGAGCTCCAAAGCCGTGATGTTCTGCCTCATGGACGTTTCCGGCTCCATGACCCAGGCCACCAAGGACATCGCCAAGCGCTTCTTCATCCTGCTGTACCTGTTCCTGAAGCGGAATTACGACCGCATCGAAGTGGTATTCATCCGCCATCACACCAGCGCCCGCGAAGTGGACGAAGAAGAGTTTTTCTATTCACGCGAAACCGGCGGCACCATCGTCTCCAGCGCGCTGAAATTGATGCAGGAAATCATGGCCGAACGCTATTCGGCCAGCGAGTGGAACATCTACGCCGCCCAGGCTTCGGACGGTGACAACTGGAACGACGATTCGCCCATCTGCCGGGAGATCCTCAGCAAGCAGATCATGCCGTTCGTGCAGTACTACACTTACGTCGAAATCACGCCCCGCGAACATCAGGCCCTCTGGTACGAATACGAACGTATCGGCGAAGCCTTTGCTGACACGTTCGCCCAGCAACAGTTGGTGTCGGCCGGCGATATCTATCCGGTCTTCCGTGAACTCTTCCAGCGCAGGTTAGTGACATGACCGCCAGAGAGCAGAAACGCCATCCCATTTCCACCGGGTCCGAGTGGACGTTCGAGCTCATCCAGGCTTATGACCGCGAGATCAGCCGCCTGGCAGAGCGCTACGCCCTGGACACTTATCCCAACCAGATCGAAGTGATCACCGCCGAGCAGATGATGGACGCCTACGCCTCGGTGGGCATGCCGCTGGGTTATCACCACTGGTCCTACGGCAAGCACTTCCTGAGCACGGAAAAATCCTATAGCCGCGGTCAAATGGGCCTGGCCTACGAGATCGTGATCAACTCCGACCCCTGCATCGCCTACCTGATGGAGGAAAACACCATCTGCATGCAGGCCCTGGTGGTGGCTCACGCCTGCTACGGGCACAACAGCTTCTTCAAGGGCAACTACCTGTTCCGCACCTGGACCGACGCCAGTTCGATCATCGATTACCTGGTGTTCGCCAAGCAGTACATCACCCAGTGCGAGGAGCGCCACGGCATCGACGCCGTGGAAGACCTGCTGGACTCCTGCCACGCCCTGATGAACTACGGCGTCGACCGCTACAAACGGCCCTACCCGATTTCCGCCGAAGAAGAGCGACGTCGGCAGAAAGACCGCGAAGAACACCTGCAGAAGCAGATCAACGACCTGTGGCGCACCATCCCTAAAGGAGCTGACAAGTCCAGCGACAAGGACGCCGGCCGCTTCCCTGCCGAGCCTCAGGAGAACATTCTCTACTTCATCGAGAAACATGCGCCGCTGCTGGAGCCCTGGCAGCGTGAGATCGTGCGCATCGTGCGCAAGATCGCCCAGTATTTCTATCCACAGCGTCAAACCCAGGTAATGAACGAAGGCTGGGCAACCTTCTGGCACTACACGCTGATGAACGACCTGTACGACGAAGGCCTGGTCACTGACGGTTTCATGATGGAATTCCTCCAGTCCCACACCAGTGTGGTGTTCCAGCCCGGCTTCGACAGCCCCTACTACAGCGGCATCAACCCCTATGCGCTGGGGTTCGCCATGTACACCGACATTCGCCGCATCTGCGAGCACCCAACCGAAGAGGACCGCCGCTGGTTCCCCGACATCGCCGGCAGCGACTGGCTGTCCGCCATCAAGTTCGCCATGAGCAGCTTCAAGGACGAGAGCTTCATCCTGCAGTACCTCTCGCCCAAGGTCATTCGTGATCTGAAACTGTTCAGCATCATGGATGACGATCAGCGCGACGACCTGCTGGTCCCGGCAATCCATGACGAGAGCGGTTACCGCGTCATTCGCGAAACCCTGGCGGCCCAGTACAACCTCGGCAACCGCGAACCCAACGTGCAGATCTGGAGCATCGACCGCCGCGGCGATCGCTCGCTCACCCTGCGCCACCAACAACACGACCGCAAACCACTGGGCGACTCCACCGAGGAAGTCCTCAAGCACCTGCACCGTCTCTGGGGCTTCGATATTCACCTCGAAACCCTGCAGGGCGAGCAGATCATGAAAACCCATCATGTTCCGCCACGGGGGGAGCACTCAGACGGTGACCACGGTCGCCTCGATCTCGCCGTCGTCCACCTGTAACCCAGGCAGCCTCCGTGATGTCACACAGGTTATCCTGTGGGGCATCTACGGAGGTTTTTCATGCAGATTTACAAAGTCGGCGGCGCCGTGCGTGACCGCCTGCTCGGCAGGCCGGTCACCGACAACGACTGGGTGGTGGTTGGCGCCACGGTCGAACAGATGCAGGCCCAGGGCTTTCGCCCGGTAGGCAGCGATTTCCCGGTGTTCCTGCACCCCAAGAGCGGCGAGGAATATGCCCTCGCCCGCACCGAGCGCAAGAGTGGCGTTGGCTACGGCGGCTTTACGTTCCATGCCAGTCCGGAGGTCACCCTTGAGCAGGACCTGATCCGCCGCGACCTCACCATCAACGCCATGGCCGAAGACAGCGACGGTAATCTGACCGATCCCTACAACGGCCAGAAAGACCTAGAAGACCGCATTCTCCGCCATGTTTCCCCCGCGTTCGCCGAAGATCCTCTGCGGGTCCTGCGCGTCGCACGCTTTGCTGCGCGCTTTGCCGGGCTCGGTTTCACGGTGGCCCCTGAAACCCTGGAACTGATGCGTCAGTTGAGCGAGTCAGGCGAACTGCAGGCCCTCACCGCGGAGCGCAGTTGGAAGGAAATTTCCCGCGCAATGATGGAAGACGCCCCCCAAGTATTCATTCAGGTCCTGCGCGACTGCGGCGCACTCAAGCAACTGATGCCCGAGCTGGACGCCCTGTTCGGCGTGCCCCAGCCGGTCGCCCATCACCCGGAAATCGATACCGGCGCCCATACGCTTGCGGTGCTGGAACAAGCCGCGCGGCATGAGCATCCACTGACCGTGCGCTGGGCCTGCCTGCTCCACGACCTGGGCAAGGGCGCCACGCCGGAAGCCGAATGGCCCCGACATATCGCCCATGAACATCGCGGCCTGAAATTGATCGAAGCGGTCAACCAGCGCTTCAAGGCACCGCGCGACTGCCAGGAGCTGGCGCTGCTGGTAGGCGAGTTCCACACCCACGGCCATCGCGCCCTGGAACTGAAGCCCTCGACCTTGCTGGAGCTGCTGCAACGTTTCGACGTGTATCGGCGCCCACAGCGGTTCGAAGAATTTATTGCCGCTTGCGAAATGGATGCGCGGGGTCGGCTGGGGCTGGAGGATCGTGCTTATCCACAGGCGGAATATCTGCGCGGCGCGGCGGCGGCGGCGAGAGAAGTGGCCGTGCAGCCGTTGGTGCAGCAGGGCTACACCGGGCAGGCACTGGGCGAAGCACTGAAGAAAGCGCGTCTGAATGCGCTGAAAGCCTACAAGGAAAACGCCGCGAACTGAGTTCGCGGCGCTCGATCAGAGCCCTTGCGGAGTCAACTGCCGGTCGCTCCAGAGGAACGGCACGGGGGCGAGGACCTGGTCGATCTGCGCCTCGCTCCATAGCTGCGCCATGGTCTTGCCGGCGCCCGGATGCAGCAGCGTCGGCGCTATCAGCGATAGCGGCCACAGAACGAAAGCGTTTTTCAGAATTTCGGCACGGGGCAGGATCAGGCCGTCGAAGTTGCCGTGAAGGTCGCCGTACATCAGCACATCGATGTCCAGCGGCAGCCCTTTGCGCTCCGGCGCATAGCGGCCGTTGTCGGCCTCGATGAACTTGAGCCGGCGATCCAGTTCGATCAGCGGCAGATCGGTCAGGCCGGTCACCACCAGATTGAAAAACGGCCCGCTCTTGATGCCCACCGCCTGACTTTCGAAGACGGCGGAACACTCCATTTGCTGGAGAAAACCGGCCAGTGCGTCGAGGCCGGCACTGAGGTGCCGTTCGCGCTCGACATTACTGCCGAGGCCCAGGTAGACCCGTATCAGAGGCATCCGCGCTCGATCTCCACACCAACTCCCGAAGCCGCAGGCACCGCGCCGGGCTTGGTCAGCTTCAAGTGCAGCCATGGAATGTTGAACTCGGCCATCAGCACCTGGGCCAGACGCTCGGCGAAGGTTTCCACCAACTGGAACTGCGTCTGTTCGGCAAATGCCTGGATTCGCGCCGAGACGCTGGCATAGTCCAGGGCGAGGGTGAGGTCGTCTCCCGCTGCCGCCGGGCGATTATCCCAGGCGAACCGCAGGTCCAGCCGCAGGCACTGGCGAATGCCACGTTCCCAGTCGTAGGCACCGATCACGGTGTCGACTTCCAGCCCCTCGATGAACACTCTGTCCAAGCACTTCTCTCCACAGCACGACAAGGGCGACTTGCGCCGTTAGAATCAGGGCGTCCTCGCCCGGAATAGTTAGCATGTTTTGGTTACTGGCGTTATTCGCCTACCTGCTCGGCTCTCTGTCCTTCGCCATCGTCCTCAGCCGCCTGAGCGGTAGCCCGGACCCGCGCCTGAGCGGTTCAGGCAATGCCGGCGCCACCAACATGTTGCGTCTGGCAGGGCGGAAACTGGCGATCCTGACCCTGCTTGGCGACCTGTGCAAGGGGCTATTGCCCATACTGCTCGCCCATTCGGCTGGCCTGGACCAACAAGAGCAGGCCTGGATCGGCGTCAGCGCGGTCATCGGCCACCTGTTCCCGGTGTACTTCCGCTTCCGCGGCGGCAAGGGTGTCGCCACCGCCGCCGGCATGCTGCTCGGCCTCTACCCGCCGGCCGCCCTGCTGGCCATCAGCAGTTGGCTGCTGACCTTCTACCTGACCCGCACCAGCTCGCTGGCCGCCCTGATCGCAACACCCCTCACCCTGCCACTGCTGGCCTGGCGCGAGCCTGAAGCGTTGTTGCCAATGAGCCTGTTGACCTTGCTCATCGTCTGGCGTCATCGCGGCAATCTACGCGACCTGTTCGCCGGGCGCGAACGGCATTTCTGAACGCGCCGAATGAACAGGATTCACCTTCAGATCGCCTGCAACTGTTCCATCGGCCAGCGTGCCTGCACGCTGATCGCCAGGCTTTCCTTCTGGCCCGCCGCCAGGCGCTGGCATCCCGCATAGGCAATCATCGCGCCGTTATCGGTGCAGAACTGCGGCCGGGCGTAATACACATTGCCCTTGAGTCCCGCAGTCATATCCTCGAGGGACGCGCGCAACGCCTTGTTGGCGCTTACGCCGCCAGCGATCACCAGGCGCTTCAGGCCGGTCTGCTGCAATGCGCGACGGCACTTGATGGTCAGAGTCTCTACCACCGCCTTCTCGAAGGCCAGGGAGATGTCGCAACGGGTTTGCTCGCCGTCGTCCCCAGCGCTCTTGCACTGCTGCCAGGTATTGAGGGCGAAGGTTTTCAGACCACTGAAGCTGAAATCCAGACCCGGACGATCGGTCATCGGCCGCGGGAATACGAAGCGGCCGGGCACGCCCTGGGTTGCCAGGCGCGCAATTTCAGGACCGCCCGGATAATTCAGGCCGATCAGCTTGGCAGTCTTGTCGAAGGCCTCGCCTGCGGCGTCGTCCAGCGACTCGCCGAGCAGCTCGTAACGGCCAATGCCATCGACCCGCACCAGTTGCGTATGGCCGCCCGACACCAGCAAGGCGACGAACGGGAATTCCGGAGGATGCTCTTCCAGCATCGGCGCCAGCAGATGACCTTCCATATGGTGGACGCCCAACGCCGGAATGTCCCAGGCAAAGGCCAGGGCCTGGGCGCAAGAGGCGCCCACCAGCAGCGCACCGACCAGGCCGGGGCCGGCCGTGTAGGCGATCGCATCGATCTCGGTAGGCGCGCAATCGGCTTCGGCCAGAACCTGGCGGATCAGCGGCAGCATGCGCTTGACGTGATCGCGCGAAGCGAGCTCGGGCACCACGCCGCCGTAGACGCGGTGCAGGTCGATCTGGCTGAATAACGCGTCGGCCAGCAGGCCTCGCTCGCTGTCGTAGAGCGCGACGCCGGTTTCATCGCAGGATGTTTCCAATCCCAGTACTAGCATGGGTGTTTGCCTTGTCGAGGCTGAATTCGAAGGCGCGCATGATAGTCCCCGCTCCCGGTGCCGACCAGCGGTTTTCGATCAGAGGCTTTGCATTCCGCCCAGCTAAGAGTTACCATCCGCAACCCTTAAAACCGACGTTACTCCAGTGCACATTTCTGCCACGAGTTCGTTGACCCCGGTAATGAATGAAGGTAGCTCTGGATGCCAGCCGTCAAAGTTAAAGAGAATGAACCCTTCGACGTAGCTCTGCGTCGTTTCAAGCGCTCCTGCGAAAAAGCCGGTGTACTGGCTGAAGTTCGTAGCCGCGAATTTTACGAGAAGCCAACTTCTGAGCGTAAGCGCAAAGCAGCAGCCGCTGTTAAGCGTCACGCCAAGAAAGTTCAGCGCGAACAGCGCCGCGCCGTTCGTCTGTACTAATACAGACATTCGTCGCAAGCTTCTGCCTTGCCCGGCCTACAGCCGGGCTGCCGGCAGATGTTCTGCTGTTTACTCCGGCAGCGACCCAGGTCGTGATGCCAGAGACGCCCAGACTGTTTATCAGCGCGGGCAAGCCTGCTTAAATCGTCAGAACTGGCCTCAACGCCAGCCGTGCACGTCACCACTGACGAGCCCTTACGGGCTGCAGACGAGCACACCCTTCTTTCCGTTTTTGCGTCATGCCATTCGACACCTGCTTCGAATGCACCGTCGTTCCCGCTGCATTAGCGATAGACTTTGTTATCGCCTGACGACGAGAGAGCCATGGCCGGGTTGATTCCCCAAAGCTTCATTGACGACCTTCTGAACCGCACCGACATCGTCGATGTGGTGAGTTCTCGCGTCCAGCTGAAAAAAGCCGGCAAGAACCTCACCGCCTGCTGCCCGTTCCACAAGGAAAAGACCCCGTCCTTCAGCGTCAGCCCCGACAAGCAGTTCTATTACTGCTTCGGCTGTGGCGCCGGCGGCAACGCCCTCGGCTTCATCATGGACCACGACAACCTGGACTTTCCCCAGGCTGTCGAAGAACTGGCCAAGGCTGCGGGGATGGAAATCCCCCGCGAAGAAAGCGGTCGCGGACACAAGCCGCGCCAGCCGACCGATTCGCCGCTCTACCCGTTGCTCACCGCGTCCGCCGAGTTTTATCGCCAGGCCCTGAAAAGCCACCCGACCCGCAAGGCGGCGGTGGACTACCTCAAGGGTCGCGGCCTGTCCGGGGAAATCGCCCGCGACTTTGGCCTCGGTTTCGCCCCGCCCGGCTGGGACAACCTGTTCAAGCATCTGGGCAGCGACACCCTGCAACAAAAGGCCATGATCGACGCCGGCCTGCTCATCGAGAACGCCGAATCCGGCAAGCGCTACGACCGCTTCCGCGACCGGGTCATGTTCCCGATCCGCGACAGTCGCGGCAGAGTGATCGCCTTCGGTGGCCGGGTACTCGGCGACGACAAGCCGAAATACCTCAACTCCCCGGAAACCCCGGTCTTTCACAAGGGCCAGGAGCTGTACGGGCTGTACGAGGCACGCAAATTCAACCGCAACCTCGACGAGATCATCGTCGTCGAGGGCTATATGGACGTCATCGCCCTCGCCCAGCAAGGCCTGCGCAATGCCGTCGCAACCCTGGGCACAGCGACCAGTGAGGAACACCTCAAACGCCTGTTCCGCGTGGTGCCCAGCGTATTGTTCTGCTTCGACGGCGACCAGGCCGGCCGCAACGCCGCCTGGCGTGCACTGGAAGCAGCGCTGTCGAGCCTGCAGGATGGCCGCAAGGCGCGCTTCCTGTTCCTGCCCGAAGGTGAAGACCCGGACACCCTGGTACGCGCCGAAGGCACCGATGCCTTCCGCGCCCGCATCAACCAGCACGCTCAGCCCCTGGCCGACTACTTCTTCCAGCAACTGACCGAGGAAGCCGATCCGCGCTCGCTCGAAGGCAAGGCCCACATGGCCACCCTCGCCGCACCGCTGATCGACAAAGTGCCGGGCGCCAACCTGCGCGCCCTGATGCGCAATCGCCTGAAGGAAATCACCGGGCTGGACAACCAGCAGGTCGAGCGACTGGCCCAGAGCGCGCCGCGCGAGGCGCCGCCGGCCTACGACCCGGGCATCGACTACGATGCGATTCCGGACTACAGCCAGGACTACAGCGACTTCCACCAGCCGGAGCATTTCCAGCCCCAGCCGCAATGGACGCCCAACCAGGGCGGCCAGCAGCAGAAGAAGAAATGGGACGGCCAGGGCAAGAAGGGCAAACCGTGGGATCGCAATGGCAAACGCCAGGAATTCCACCCGGCATGGGTCCCGACCTCGGTCGAACCACCGACCATCATCGCCCTGCGGACCTTGCTGCATCACCCGGAACTGGCGAGGAAAGTCGAGGAAACCAGCCATTTTGCCGCCGAAGAACATCTTCACGCGCAACTGCTGGTAGCACTGGTCGAAGCGCTGCAAAAAAAACCTGAGCTACGCTCATTACAGTTGATCGCACGCTGGCACGGCACTGAACAAGGCCGTCTGCTGCGGGCGCTCGCGGAAAAGGAATGGCTGATCGATGCCGACAACCTTGAACAACAGTTTTTCGACACTATAACTAGCTTGTCCGCTCGCCAACGCGAGCGCAGCCTGGAACATCTGCTCAGAAAAGCACGTCAAAGCGAATTGAGCGCAGAGGAAAAAAATCAGCTGCGCGACCTGCTGAGTCGCAATGTTCCCGCACAAACCCCGACCTCAACTGGCGCGTGAGGTCCATGCTCGGGTATAATCCTCGGCTTGTTTTTTGCCCGCCAAGACCTTCAGTGGATAGGGTGTTATGTCCGGAAAAGCGCAACAGCAGTCTCGCATCAAAGAGTTGATCACCCGCGGTCGTGAGCAGGGCTACCTGACTTACGCGGAGGTCAACGACCACCTGCCGGAGGATATTTCAGATCCGGAACAGGTGGAAGACATCATCCGCATGATCAACGACATGGGGATCAACGTATTCGAGAGTGCTCCGGATGCGGATGCCCTTTTGTTGGCCGAAGCCGATACCGACGAAGCCGCAGCCGAAGAAGCCGCAGCAGCGTTGGCGGCTGTGGAAACCGATATCGGTCGCACCACCGACCCAGTGCGCATGTACATGCGCGAAATGGGTACCGTCGAGCTTCTGACCCGTGAAGGCGAAATCGAAATCGCCAAGCGGATCGAGGAAGGCATCCGTGAAGTAATGAGCGCTATCGCTCACTTCCCCGGTACCGTCGAATACATCCTCGGCGAATATGATCGCGTTACCGTCGAAGGCGGTCGGCTGTCCGACGTCCTGAGCGGCTACATCGACCCGGACGACGGTATTGCACCGCCGGCCGAAGTGCCTCCGCCTGTCGATCCGAAAGCCCCGGCCAAGGCCGAAGGTGACGAGGACGAAGACGAAGAGAAAGAAGGTGCCGAAGAAGAGGAAGAGACCGAAAGCGGTCCCGATCCTGAAATCGCGCGCCAACGTTTCGGTGCCGTCGCCGAACAACTGGAAGCTACCACCAAGATCCTGAAGAAGCATGGTCGCGGCAGCAAGCAAGGCGTTGCCGAGCTGCTGGCACTGGCCGAGCTGTTCATGCCGATCAAGCTGGTTCCGAAGCAGTTCGAAGTGTTGGTCGAGCGTGTTCGCGGTGCACTTGAGCGTCTGCGTGCCCAGGAACGCGCCATCATGCAACTGTGCGTCCGTGACGCCCGCATGCCACGCGCCGACTTCCTGCGTCTGTTCCCGAGCAACGAAGTCGACATGACCTGGAGCGGCGACCTCGCCAAGCGCAGCACCAAATGGGCTGAAGCCCTGGGTCGTCTGGACGCGGACATCGTGCGTTGCCAGCAGAAGCTGGTCGACCTCGAAGCCGAAACCGGTCTGACCATCGCCGAGATCAAGGACGTCAACCGTCGCATGTCGATCGGTGAAGCCAAGGCTCGTCGTGCCAAGAAAGAAATGGTCGAGGCCAACCTGCGTCTGGTTATCTCGATCGCCAAGAAGTACACCAACCGCGGCCTGCAGTTCCTCGACCTGATCCAGGAAGGCAACATCGGCCTGATGAAGGCGGTGGACAAGTTCGAATACCGTCGCGGCTACAAGTTCTCGACCTATGCCACCTGGTGGATTCGTCAGGCGATCACCCGTTCGATCGCCGACCAGGCCCGCACCATCCGTATTCCGGTGCACATGATCGAGACGATCAACAAGCTCAACCGCATTTCCCGGCAGATGCTGCAGGAAATGGGTCGCGAACCGACCCCGGAAGAGCTGGGCGAACGCATGGAAATGCCTGAGGACAAGATCCGCAAGGTACTGAAGATCGCCAAAGAGCCGATCTCCATGGAAACCCCGATCGGCGACGACGAAGATTCGCATCTGGGTGACTTCATCGAAGACTCGACCATGCAGTCGCCAATCGATGTCGCCACTGTCGAAAGCCTCAAGGAAGCAACCCGTGACGTGCTCTCGGGCCTGACCGCACGCGAAGCCAAAGTGCTGCGCATGCGTTTCGGTATCGACATGAACACCGATCACACCCTCGAAGAGGTCGGCAAACAGTTCGACGTGACCCGTGAACGGATCCGTCAGATCGAAGCCAAGGCGCTGCGCAAGCTGCGCCACCCGACGCGAAGCGAGCATCTACGCTCCTTCCTCGACGAGTAATGACAAACCCCGGCACCCGCCGGGGTTTTTCTTTCCCGCCCGGAAAATCCTGCTGTCGACCGCAGCCCTGTGGTCGGAATGCCCGTCTACACTCGAACCTATTAATTCGATAGACGAGGCCGCTATGCCCAGAATGCCGGCCCTTCTACTGTCGCTCCTGCTGGCCTGGAGCGCGACGGCCGGCGCCTTGACCCTGACTGAAGAAGAGCAGGCCTGGCTCAGCGCGCACCCCAAACTGCGCCTGGGCGTCGATGCTTCGTGGCCACCGTTCGAATACCGGGACCAGGAAGGCCGCTACCAGGGATTGGCCGCCGACTACATTGCCGTGATTCAGGATCGCCTGAATGTCGCCTTCGAACCGGTGGAGCCAACCAGTTGGACCGCCGTACTCGAGCGCGCGCGGCAAAACCGGCTCGACCTGCTGCCGGGCGTCATGTCCACGCCGGAGCGCCAGGCCTACCTGTCCTTCACCCGCCCTTACCTCGACTTTCCCATTGTCATTCTGTCCCATGAAGGCGGCCCCCAGCCCAAGGCGTTGAAGGACCTCTACGGCCTGAAAATCGCGGTGGTGGAAAACTATGCGCCGCATGAGCTGCTGCGCACCCACCACCCCGACCTCAATCTGGTTGCCATGCCGAACGTCAGCTCGGCACTGCAGGCCCTGGCCACGGATGAAGTGGACGCGGTCGTCGGCGACCTTGCCTCCAGCGTCTGGAGCCTGCGCGAGCTCAAGCTTGAAGGGCTCTATGTCAGTGGCGAAACGCCTTACCGTTATCAACTGGCAATGGGCGTTCCGAGGGAACAGAAAGTACTGGTCGGCATCCTCGACAAGGTCATCGCCGACATGACGCCCGAGGAAATCAACAGCATCCAGCAGCGCTGGGTCGGCAATGTCCTGGACCACCGCACCTTCTGGTACGACCTGCTGACCTACGGCCTGCCCGGCGTGCTGTTCATGGTGGCGATACTGGCGGGGGTCATGCGCGTCAACCGCCGCCTCAGCTCCGAGATTTCCAGGCGCATCGCACTGGAACAGGAACTGCGCAGCAGCGAATACCACTATCGCGGCCTAGTCGAGAGCCTGTCGGCCATCGCCTGGGAAGCCGACGCCAACGACTTCACCTACAACTACGTGTCGCCCCACGCCGAGGACCTCCTTGGCTACCCGCTCAGCCGCTGGCTGGAGCCCGGCTTCTGGCGCTCTATCCTGCACCCAGAAGATGCGCTCTGGGCGCAGGCTTATTGCGACGCGGAAACCGCCGCCGGCCGCGATCACAGCCTCGATTATCGGGTGATCCGCGCCGATGGCCGAACCCTGTGGATCCGCGACATCGTCAGCCTGATCGAACACGGCCACCGGCCGGTAATGCGCGGCCTGATGATCGACATCAGCGAGGCCAAATACACCGAGCAAGCGCTGCGCCTGTCAGAACAGAAGTTCGCGTCGGTCTTCCATCAATGCCCCGACATCCTGGTCATCGCTCGACTCAGCGACGGCTGCCTGCTGGAGGTCAACGAAACATTCGTGGAACAGATCGGCCTCAGCCCTTCCCAGGTCGTTGGCCGAACCGCCACCGAATTGAACATCTGGGGCGTCGAAGGCATTGGCGCCGGCCTGCTGGAACGCCTGCAGCGGGGCAGCGTGCGCAATCTGGAGATGAGTTTCCGTCGCAGTAACGGCCAGTTGTTCACCGGCCTGATTTCGGCAGAATCCTTCGACCTGGAAAGCACCCCGGCGCTGGTGGTGGCGGTGCGTGACATCAGCCAGCTCAAGGAAACCCAACAGCAACTGCAGATTTCCGAAGAGAAGTTCGCCAAGGCCTTCCACGCTTCTCCCGACGGCATGCTGCTGTCGCGTCAGAGCGATGGGCTGCTATTGGAGGTCAATGAAGGCTTTTGCCGCCTGACCGGCTTCGACAGCCATTCGTCCCTCGACCACACCGCCATCGACCTGGGCATCTGGGTCAACCTGAACGAACGCCGGCAAATGCTGGAGTTACTGAAAAAGGATGGCTTCGTCCGCGATTTCACCTGCAACCTGAGGCGCAGCGACGGGCAGATCCGCCTGTGCGAACTGTCGGCCCGGCCGCTGCCCATCGGCGGCATCGACTGCATGCTGACCATCGCCCGCGACATCACCGACCGCCAGCAGATGCAGGAAAAACTGCAACTGGCGGCGACCGTCTTTGAAAACACCGCCGAAGGCGTGCTCATCACTGACACCGAGCAACACATCAGTGCGGTCAACCGGGCGTTCAGCGAAATCACCGGCTACAGCGAAGCCGAAGTGCTCGGCCAGACCCCGCGCCTGCTCGCCTCCGGCCAGCACGACAGCGCCTTCTACGCCGCCATGTGGCATCAACTGAGCGCGGAAGGCCACTGGCAGGGCGAGATCCTCAACCGGCGCAAGAACGGCGAGCTTTACCCCGGCTGGCTGACCATCAGCGCCGTGCGCAACCCGGAACTGGGCACCACGCATTTCGTCGCGGTGTTCGCCGATATTTCCAGCCTCAAGCACGCCCAGGCCAAGCTCGACTACCAGGCCCACCACGACCCACTCACCGGCCTGCCCAACCGCACGCTGTTCGAGAACCGTCTGCAAGCGGCGCTGCACTGCACGCAAGCATCGAGCCGCCAGGGCGCGGTGTTGTTCCTCGACCTGGACCGTTTCAAGCACATCAACGACAGCCTCGGCCACCCGGTAGGCGACTTGCTGCTCAAGGCCATCGCCCATCGACTGAAGGAACAGGTGCGCGACATCGACACCGTGGCCCGGCTTGGCGGCGATGAATTCATCATCCTGCTGCCCGGCCTGCATCAGGCCAGCGATGCCGAGCACATCGCACAGAAAGTGCTGACCTGCTTCAACGCACCGTTCCAGGCCGGCGACCACGAGTTCTTCTCCAGCGCCAGCATCGGCATCAGCCTGTACCCGCAGGACGGCGCCGATGTGGCCTCACTGATCCGCAACGCCGACGCGGCGATGTACCGCTCCAAGGCCAAGGGGCGCAACCGGGTCGAGTCCTACACCCGTGACCTCACTGCCCAGGCCAGCGAGCGCATCGCCCTGGAGCATGAACTGCGCCGGGCCATCGAGCGCAACGAGCTGAGCCTGTACTTCCAGCCCAAGCTGAGCCTGGAGAACCACACCCTGGTTGGCGCCGAAGCCCTGATCCGCTGGACCAACCCGACCTTCGGCGAGGTCCCGCCCGAGCACTTCATCCCGCTGGCGGAAGAGAACGGCATGATCCTGCTGCTCGGTGATTGGGTGCTGGAGCGTGCCTGCCAGCAGATGCACGAATGGAAGCGCCACTACCAGGCCTTCGGTCCGCTCTCGGTCAACCTTGCTGGCGCGCAATTGCGCCAGCCGGGGCTGGTGCGGCGCATCGAGCAACTGCTCAAGACTTACCAGCTCAAGGTCGGCGACCTGCAACTGGAGATCACCGAGAACTTCATCATGAGCCAGGCCGAGGAAGGCCTGGCCATCCTCCACCAGCTCAAGCACCTGGGCGTGCAACTGGCGATCGACGACTTCGGCACCGGTTACTCGTCCCTCAGTTACCTCAAGCGCCTGCCGCTGGACATCCTCAAGATCGACCAATCGTTCATCCGCGGCCTGCCCGACGATCCCAACGATGCCGCCATCGCCCGCGCCATCATTGCCCTGGGCCGCAGCATGCAATTGACCATCATTGCCGAGGGCGTCGAGACCCAGGCCCAGCAGGAATTCCTCGCCGCCGAAGGCTGCGAACAGATCCAGGGCTACATCGTCAGCCTGCCGCTGCCGCCACACGCCTTTGCCGAGTCGTTTTTACGCATAGTACTTTCGGATCTTTCGGATGGCACTGCCTGGAATCCCTCGATATAATCCGCGACCTCTGGGGCCTATAGCTCAGTCGGTTAGAGCAGAGGACTCATAATCCTTTGGTCCACGGTTCGAGTCCGTGTGGGCCCACCAGATACCAAAAAGCCGCGCACATGCGCGGCTTTTTCATTTCTCCCGGTCGGGCCTCAGCCCAGGCCGAGCGCATAAGCGCCGGGCGTCTCGCCATAGTGCCGCTGAAACAGCGCGATGAACGCCGACACCGAGTCATACCCCAACTCATTCGCCACCGCCGTGACGCTCGTGCCTTGCGCCAGCATCGGCAGCGCCGCCAGCAAGCGCAGGCGTTGCCGCCAAGCCTGGAACGACAGTTGCGTCTGGGCCTGGAACAACCGCACCAGGGTGCGTCGCGACGCGCCGACCTGTTGCGACCATTCCTCGATGCCGCGGTTGTCGCCCGGTTCGGCCTGCAAGGCGTCGGTGATGCGGCGCAGGCGCGGGTCGCTGGGCAGCGGCAGACTGAAAGGCGCCTCGGGCAGCTCGCGCACTTCATCCACCAGCACCTGCAACAGCCGCGCTTGCGGTCCCTGCTCGGGGTAGTCGTTAGCGAAGCGGCTGGCCTTGTCGATCAGCTCGCGCACCAGCGGCGTGACCTGCAGCACCGCGCAATCCCGCGCATAGCCCTTTAGGATGCCGTCGCCCAGATAGAGGCTGCGAAAGGCCAATGCCCGCTCGCTGTAGACGGTGTGGCGCACGCCGGGCGGAATCCACACGGCGCACTGCGGCGGCAGCAGATAGCTGTGGCGTTCGGTCAGCACCTGCATGATCCCCGCACTGGCGTAGGTGAACTGCACCCAGTCATGGCAATGCATGTCCACCCGATAGCCCGCCGGGATATCGAACATGCGCCCGTGCACGGACCGGGTCAGTTGCCCCGGCACTGGCGGTACCGGGGCGGGTTGTCCCGTGTGCGGCATTGTTAGTCCCCTTTGCTCAAGTGAGCCAGAAAAGCCGATGGTAGCCTGCGCCGCGTCTCGTTGAACAACGCCAGGAGCACACGTCATGAGCACACAGATCCGCGCAAGCCGCCTGACCATTCCCACCATCCGCCAGCGCAAGGGGGCTGGCAGCCTGGTGGCGCTGACGGCGTACAGCCTGCCGATGGCGCGCTGGGTGGATGCCCACGCCGACATCATCATCGTCGGCGACTCGGTGGGCATGGTGCTGTACGGCATGCCCAGCACCTTAGGCGTAACCCTCGACATGATGATCGCCCACGGCCAGGCGGTGATGCGCGGCACGCAGCGCGCCTGCGTGGTGGTGGACATGCCGTTCGGCAGCTACCAGGCCTCGCCCGAGCAGGCGTTTCTCAATGCCGCGAAGCTGCTGCGCGACACCGGCGCCCAAGGCATCAAGCTGGAAGGCGGCGAGGAGATGGCCGAGACGGTGGCGTTCCTCAGTCAGCGCGGGATTCCGGTGATGGCGCATGTCGGACTGATGCCGCAGCAGGTCAACAGCCAAGGCGGATTCAAGGCCCAGGGCCGGGACGAAGAAAGCGCGGCGAAGGTGCGTCGCGACGCCCTGGCGATGCAGGCAGCCGGCGCGTTCTCGGTGGTGCTGGAAGGTATCGCCGAGCCACTGGCGCGAGCCTTGAGCGAGGAACTGGAAATTCCCACCATCGGCATCGGCGCGTCACCGGCCTGCGACGGGCAAGTGCTGGTGACCGAGGACTTGCTGGGGCTGTTCGGCGAATACCAGCCGCGCTTCGTCAAACGCTACGCCGAGCTGCAGGGGCCGATCGACCGGGCGCTGGGCGAGTATGCGCGGGAAGTGCGCGCGGGGGTTTTCCCGGCATTGGAGCACTGCTTCAAGGCGGCGGGTTGAGTCGCCCGGCGCCGTCTGTACACTGGGCCGACCTTCACCGTTGTACCCGGGAATCCCATGTCCGACAGCCGCACCGCCCTCGATGAAATCGACCGCCAGCTTATCGCCGCCTTGCAGATCAACGCCCGCGAAAGCGTCGCCACCCTCGCCCGCCAACTGGGCATCGCCCGCACCACGGTGACCTCGCGGCTGGCGCGGCTGGAGAAGACCAAGGTGATCAGCGGCTACGGCGTGCGCCTGGGTCAGCGGGTGATCGACGGCGGGTTGCAGGCCTACGTGGGCATCACCGTGCAACCGCGCTCCGGGCGGGAGGTGGTGCGGCGGTTGAGCGCCATGGGGCAGGTGCAGCAGCTTTGCGCGGTGAGTGGCGAGTTCGATTATGTGGCGTGGCTGCGCAGTGAGTCGCCGGAACAGCTCGATCAGTTGCTGGACCAGATCGGCAGCCTGGAAGGGGTGGAGAAAACCACCACGTCGATCATTCTGAGTAGCAAGGTGGATCGGGGGCAGCCGGTTTAGCTGGCGGCGGCCTGATCTGTAGGAGCGAGCTCGCTCGCGAAAACAAGCGCAACTGTCATTCTGCAAACCCAACCCGTCACATCGACCAAAAACACCACAAAACGACAACACTCTGCATCTTAATTACGAACACCCCACTCCCTAAAATTGGTCCCCAGGCATTTCCTATACTCAGGCTCCGCATCCTGCGCAGCCCCTGGCAAGGTCAATCATGAACAAGAACAACCGCCACCCCGCCGACGGCAAGAAGCCTGTCACCATCTTCGGTCCCGACTTCCCTTTCGCCTTCGATGACTGGATTGAGCATCCGGCCGGCCTGGGCAGCATTCCCGCCGAACGTCATGGTGAAGAAGTGGCGATCGTCGGTGCCGGTATCGCCGGGCTGGTGGCGGCCTATGAGCTGATGAAGCTGGGCCTCAAGCCGGTGGTCTACGAGGCCTCGAAGATGGGCGGGCGCCTGCGTTCGCAAGCCTTCGCCGGGACCGAAGGCATCGTCGCCGAGCTGGGCGGCATGCGCTTTCCGGTGTCGTCCACGGCCTTCTATCACTACGTCGACAAGCTTGGCCTCGAGACCAAGCCCTTCCCCAACCCGCTGACGCCCGCCTCGGGCAGCACGGTGATCGACCTCGAAGGCCAGACCCACTACGCGGAAAAGATCAGCGACCTTCCGGCCCTGTTCCAGGAAGTCGCCGACGCCTGGGCCGATGCCCTGGAAGACGGCGCGCGCTTCGGCGATATCCAGCAGGCGATCCGCGACCGCGATGTACCGCGTCTGAAAGAACTGTGGAACACGCTGGTTCCGCTGTGGGACGACCGCACCTTCTACGACTTCGTCGCCACCTCGAAAGCCTTCGCCAAGCTGAGCTTCCTGCACCGCGAAGTGTTCGGTCAGGTCGGTTTCGGCACCGGCGGCTGGGACTCGGACTTCCCCAACTCGATGCTGGAAATCTTCCGCGTGGTGATGACCAACTGCGACGACCATCAGCATCTGGTGGTCGGCGGCGTCGAGCAGGTGCCGCTGGGTATCTGGAAGCACGTGCCCGAGCGCTGCGACCATTGGCCGGCCGGCACCAGCCTGGCCTCGTTGCACCGGGGTGCGCCGCGGCCGGGGGTCAAGCGCATCGCCCGCAATGCCGACGGCAGCGTGGCGGTCACCGATAACTGGGGCGATACGCGCAACTACGCAGCCGTGCTGACCACCTGCCAGAGCTGGCTGCTGACCACCCAGATCGAGTGCGAAGAGTCGCTGTTCTCGCAGAAGATGTGGATGGCCCTGGACCGCACCCGCTACATGCAGTCGTCGAAGACTTTCGTGATGGTCGATCGGCCGTTCTGGAAGGACAAGGACCCGGAAACCGGCCGCGACCTGATGAGCATGACCCTCACCGACCGCCTGACCCGCGGCACCTACCTGTTCGACAACGGCGACGACAAGCCGGGGGTCATCTGCCTGTCTTATTCGTGGATGAGCGACGCGCTGAAGATGCTGCCGCACCCGGTGGAAAAGCGGGTCAAGCTGGCACTGGATGCGCTGAAGAAGATCTACCCGAAGGTCGATATCGCCGGGCATATCATCGGCGATCCGATCACCGTGTCGTGGGAAGCCGATCCGTATTTCCTCGGCGCCTTCAAGGGCGCGCTGCCAGGACATTACCGCTACAACCAGCGCATGTACGCGCACTTCATGCAGCAGGACATGCCCGCCGAACAGCGCGGCATTTTCATCGCCGGTGACGATGTATCCTGGACCCCGGCCTGGGTCGAAGGCGCGGTGCAGACCTCGCTCAACGCGGTTTGGGGCATCATGAATCACTTCGGCGGTCGCACCCACGCCGACAACCCCGGCCCGGGCGATGTGTTCAACGAAATCGGCCCGATTGCCCTGGCCGACTGACAGGAGATTTGCCATGCGTATCGCCCTCTACCAGGGCTCGCCGCAGCCGCTGGACGTTGCCGGCAACCTTGAGCGTCTGCAGCAGCAGGCGCAGGTTGCCGCCTCCCGCGGCGCCGAGTTGCTGGTGTGCCCGGAGATGTTCCTCAGCGGCTACAACATCGGCAGCGAAGCCGTCGCCCGCCTGGCCGAAGCCGACGACGGCGCGTCGGCGATGCGCGTGGTGGAAATCGCCCAGGCCAACCGTATCGCCATCGTCTATGGCTACCCGGAGCTGGGCGACGACGGACGGATCTTCAACAGCGTGCAGTTGATCGACGCCCACGGCAGCAGCCTCGGCAACTACCGCAAGACCCACCTGTTCGGCGGCCTCGACCGGGCGATGTTCAGCCCCGGCGACAACCACTTCCCGGTGGTGGAACTCAACGGCTGGAAGGTCGGCATGCTGATCTGCTACGACATCGAATTCCCGGAGAACGCCCGCCGCCTGGCCATGGCCGGCGCCGAGCTGATCCTGGTGCCGACGGCGAACATGGAGCCCTACGACTTCATCTGCCAGGTGACCGTGCGCTCCCGTGCCCAGGAGAACCAGTGTTACCTGGTCTACGCCAACTACTGCGGCGCCGAGGGCGAGATCCACTACTGCGGCCAAAGCAGCATCGTCGGCCCCGACGGCAGCATCCTCGCCATGGCCGGGCGCGACAGCGCGCTGTTGTCGGCCGACCTGGAATTGCGTCGGGTCCACGAAGGCCGTGCCCACACGCCCTACCTGCAAGACCTGCGCAGCGAGCTGCACCGCGAGCCGCGCAGCGACTGATTTATCCGCTAGCATGATGGCTCGCGCGTTTCGGAGCCGTCATGTCCAGCCCCCTCCAGCACCTCATCCTGAGCAATGGCCTGCGGGTCAACCTGCGCCACGCGCCGCACCTCAAGCGCTGCGCGGCGGCGGTGCGGGTGCATGCCGGCAGCCATGACGCGCCCGCCGACTATCCCGGCCTGGCGCATTTTCTTGAGCACCTGTTCTTTCTCGGCACCGTCCGTTTTCCGGTGGAAGACGGGCTGATGCGTTTCGTCCAACGCGAAGGCGGACAGCTCAATGCGAGCACCCGCGAGCGTACCACCGAGTTCTTTTTCGAAGTGCCGCCGGCGGCATTCCCCGGTGCGCTGGAGCGGTTGTGCGAGATGCTCGCGAATCCGCTGCTGACGCTGGAGCGCCAGCGCGCCGAGCGCGAGGTGATCCATGCCGAGTGGGTCGCCTGGTCGGGCAATACCGAGGCGCAGCGCCAGTACGCGCTGTTGCGCAGCGTGTCGGCGAAGCATCCGCTGAGCGGTTTTCATGCGGGCAATCGCGACAGCCTGCCAACCGATGAGCCGGCCTTTCAGCAAGCGCTTTCCGCCTTTCATCAGCGCTTTTATCAGGCCGGGCAAATGACCCTGAACCTGAGCGGGCCGCAATCACTGGATGAGCTGGAACGGGCCGCGCGCAAATTCGGCAAGCTGTTCGCGACGGGAACGCGGATCGAGCAAACCGCGCCACCGGCCTTGCTCGACGGACCGCTGCGTGTGCCACCCATCGACGGCCAACTGGACCTGCTGTTCGCCCATGAGCATCTGCCGGACGGCGCCGACGAGGCCATCGATTACCTCACCACCTGGATCACCGACACCCGCCCTGGCGGTCTGCCGGCAGAGTTGCGCCGGCGCGGCTGGCTCGAGGATTTGAGCTTCACCTCGCTGTACCAGTTCGGCGGACAGGCGCTGCTGCATGTCCGGCTAAAACTGAGCGCGAGCGCCGATACGGCCGAAGCCGAAGCGTTATTGCACGACTGGCTGGCGTTCTTCCGCGAGGCGGATCACCGCGCCCTGCTCCTGGAATATCAGCGCCTGCAAGCGTGTCGCGAAGCCAGCGCCGGCGCGCTGGAGCTGGCGCGGCGCGAGCGGCCGTTCCGGGCGCTGGATCAGCAGGGTCAGACGGCGCTGCGGGTATTGCTGGCGGACACCGGCGTGTCTCGTCAGCCGTGGCGATTGCCGGAACCGGAGCCGCTGCTCGCCGCGACGATCGCCGAAGCCGGCGCCGCGCCCGTACCCGCCGGATTAACCATCAGTCCCGCCCTTCCCGCCGCTCGCCAGTACGCCGCGCTGTACCTGCGCCAGCAGTTCGAAGACCGCGCCGAGCACCTTCGCGATGTGCTGAAGCCTCTGACCGAACGCGCCAGCCGCGCCGCCGTGGAACTGCAATGGACCCGCGCGGCCAACACCTGGCAACTGCGCTGTGCCGGCGCGCCCGCGCCAGTGCTGGCGGTGATCGAACAGGCGCTGTCGCAACTGGGCGAAGCCAGCGCCACCGAGCCGGGCGCGGAGCCGCCGCTGATCCCGATCCGCGCGCTGATGCGGGAACTGCCACACCACTTGCTCACCCCCGCCAAGCCAGGCTGGACCGCGTTGTCCACCGGCTTTGACGAGGCGGCGCAGAATGCTCTCAACCTGTTGCTGGCCAACCTCCCCGGTAACCCGATAACACTGCCGCCTCCCACACCGCCGGCCCGCCAATGGCATCGCTACGCCGAGGCCAGCGGCGAAGCGGCGCTGCTGCTGTTCTGCCCGATCCCTGACGAAGCCAGCGGGCGGCTGCTCGCGCAACTGATTCAGGGCCCGTTCTACCAGCGCCTGCGCAGCGAACTGCAACTGGGTTACGCGGTGTTCAGCGCGTTCCGGCAGATCCAGGGGCACAACGGACTGATGTTCGGCGTGCAATCGCCGAACGCCAGTCATGAGGAAATCCTCGCCCATATCCGCGCGTTCCTGGCCCGGCCCGCGCCGGACCTCGGCAGCGCTCGCGAAGCCCTCGCCGTGCAACTGGCCGAACCGGCAATGCCCAATGCCGACGTCGCCGAATGGGCGTGGCAAACCCATCTGGCCGGCAACGACGGTTTAACTCTGGACCGCCTGTCGGCAGCCATCCTCGCGCGCAGGCAAGTGGATATCGACCGTGCTTGGAAGCAGTTGGGCAGTGAAAAAAACTGGCTGCTGCTGGCCAACGGACCGCCGCCGCAGAGCGGCTGGCTATGACTGTTACGGTTTTTGCAAAAGCTTTTCTGTAAAAATATTTAACCGTTCAGTTAATTTGTTTCGGTAAGATTGCGCAATCCCGAGACTTTGAACGCCCACTCGAAAGGTGGACTAAATGAGTAGCGGTGCCCTCTCAGACCTATCCCGAAGGAGTAATCCCATGTGGACCAAACCTGCTTACACTGACCTGCGTATTGGCTTTGAAGTGACCATGTATTTCGCCAATCGCTGAGTCGATTCGCGGAACGACGCCTCGGTCGCCAATGAGGTTGGGGACCCATCGCGAGCAAGCTCGCTCCCTGTAGGAGCGAGCTTGCTCGCGATGGCCCTCCCAACCCAATCGCCCGAGGCGTTTTCATTTTCAGACGGGGCAGGAGTAGGCCATGTACGTCCAGATTCTAGGTTCCGCCGCCGGCGGTGGTTTCCCGCAGTGGAACTGCAATTGCCCCAACTGCAAGGGCTACCGCGACGGCACGCTGCGGGCCAAGGCGCGTACGCAATCGTCCATCGCCCTGTCCGACGACGGCGTGCACTGGATCCTCTGCAACGCCTCGCCGGATATCCGCGCCCAACTCCAGTCGTTCGCCCCGATGCAGCCGGCCCGCGCCGTACGCGACAGCGGCATCGACGCGATCATCCTGCTCGACAGCCAGATCGACCACACCACCGGCCTGCTCAGCCTGCGCGAAGGCTGTCCGCATCAGGTCTGGTGTACCGAGATGGTCCATCAGGACCTGACCACCGGCTTCCCGCTGTTCAACATGCTCGAACACTGGAACGGCGGCCTGGCCTGGAACCGCATCGAACTGGACGGCAGCTTCACCATCGACGCCTGCCCCAACCTGCGTTTCAGCCCTTTCCCACTGCGCAGCGCCGCACCGCCCTACTCGCCGCATCGCTTTGACCCACACCCCGGCGACAACCTCGGGCTGATGGTCGAAGACCTGAGCACCGGCGGCAAACTGTTCTACGCGCCGGGCCTCGGCAAGGTGGACGACAGCCTGTTGCAACGCATGCAGGACGCCGACTGCCTGCTGGTGGACGGCACCCTGTGGAACGACGACGAAATGCAGCGCCGCGGTGTCGGCACCCGCACCGGCAGCGAAATGGGCCACCTGCCGCAAAACGGCGCCGGCGGCATGCTCCAGGTGCTGGAAGGCTTCCCCGCGCAGCGCAAGGTGCTTATCCACATCAACAACACCAACCCAATTCTCGATGAGGACTCGGCCGAGCGCGCCGAACTGGACCGCCGTGGCGTGGAAGTCGCCTTCGACGGCATGAGCATCGAACTCTGAGGAGCCGCCAGGTAATGAGCGACGCGAAACCGCTGTCCCCCGCCGAATTCGAGCAGGCCCTGCGCGCCAAGGGCGCCTACTACCACATCCACCACCCCTACCATGTGGCGATGTACGAAGGCCGCGCGACCCGCGAGCAGATCCAGGGCTGGGTCGCCAACCGATTCTACTATCAGGTGAACATTCCGCTGAAAGACGCGGCAATCCTCGCCAACTGCCCGGACCGCGACGTGCGCCGCGAATGGCTGCAACGCATCCTCGACCACGATGGCGCACCCGGCGAAGACGGCGGCATCGAAGCCTGGCTGCGGCTGGCCGAGGCGGTGGGGCTGGACCGCGAGCAAGTGCTGTCGCAGGAACTGGTGCTGCCCGGCGTGCGTTTCGCCGTGGACGCCTACGTCAACTTCGCCCGCCGCGCCTGCTGGCAGGAAGCGGCCAGCAGCTCGCTGACCGAACTGTTCGCCCCGCAGATCCACCAATCGCGCCTGGACACCTGGCCGCAGCATTACCCGTGGATCGACCCGACCGGCTACACCTACTTCCGCAACCGCCTGAGCCAGGCGCGGCGTGACGTCGAACACGGTCTGACCATCACCCTGCAGCACTACACGACGGTAGAAGGCCAGCAGCGCATGCTGGAAATTCTCCAGTTCAAGCTGGATATTCTCTGGAGCATGCTCGACGCCATGAGCATGGCCTACGAACTCAACCGCCCGCCCTATCACAGCGTCACCGACGCGCGGGTCTGGCACCGGGGGATCGCCCTATGAGCCTCGACCGATACCTGACGCCGCGCTGGCGTCCCGGCTACCGCTTCCAGTACGAGCCGGCGCAGAAAGCCCACGTACTGCTGTATCCCGAGGGCATGATCAAGCTCAACGAGAGCGCGGCGCTGATCGGCGAGTTGATCGACGGCGAGCGCGACGTGAACGCGATCATCGCCCTGCTCGACGAGAAATTCCCCGGCGTGCCCGAACTTCCCGAAGACATCGAGCAATTCATGGAGGTGGCCCGTGCCGAACACTGGATCACCCTTGAGTGAGCAACCCGGCAAACCCGAGGTTGGCCTGCCGTTGTGGCTGCTGGCCGAGCTGACCTACCGCTGCCCGCTGCAATGCCCGTACTGCTCCAACCCGCTGGACTTCGCCGCCCAGGGCCAGGAACTGACCACCGAACAGTGGTTCAAGGTGATGGCCGAGGCGCGGGAAATGGGCGCGGCGCAACTGGGCTTTTCCGGCGGTGAGCCGCTGGTGCGCCAGGACCTCGCCGAGCTGATCGGCGAAGGCCGGCGACTGGGCTACTACACCAACCTGATCACCTCCGGCATCGGCCTGACCGAGGAGAAGATCGCCGCCTTCAAGAAGGCCGGGCTCGACCATATCCAGATCAGCTTCCAGGCCAGCGACGAACAGGTGAACAACCTGCTCGCCGGCTCGAAGAAAGCCTTTGCGCAGAAGCTGGAAATGGCCCGGGCAGTGAAGGCCCAGGGCTATCCGATGGTGCTGAACTTCGTCACCCACCGGCACAACATCGACCGCATCGACCGCATCATCGAGCTGTGCATCGCCCTCGAAGCCGACTTCGTCGAGCTTGCCACCTGCCAGTTCTATGGCTGGGCGCACCTGAACCGCGTCGGCCTGCTGCCGACCCGCGCGCAACTGGAGCGCGCCGAGCGCATCACCAACGAATACCGCGACCGGCTCAAGGCCGAAGGCAACCCGTGCAAGCTGATCTTCGTCACCCCGGACTACTACGAAGAACGCCCCAAGGCCTGCATGAACGGCTGGGGCAGCGTGTTCCTCACCGTCACCCCGGACGGCACGGCCCTGCCCTGCCACGGCGCGCGGCAACTGCCGGTGCAGTTTCCCAACGTGCGCGAGCACAGCATGCAGCACATCTGGTACGACTCCTTTGGTTTCAACCGCTATCGTGGTTATGACTGGATGCCTGAGCCGTGCCGCTCGTGCGATGAGAAAGAACGTGATTTCGGCGGCTGCCGCTGCCAGGCGTTCATGCTCACCGGCGACGCCAGCAAGGCTGATCCGGTGTGTGCCAAATCGGCGGACCACGGCATGATTCTCGCGGCGCGGGAGGAGGCCGAGACCGCCAGCCTGACCATCGACCAGATGACCTTCCGCAATGATCGAAACTCCCGACTCATCGCTCGCGGCTGAGCGCTTCAGCGCCGAGCAGGCCGTCGCCGCCGGCACCGACTTCGCCGAACTGAAGGTCGGTGCCCACGGCCTGTTCTGGAACGAATTCCGCCCACTCGACGGCGCCTGCCGGATCTGGCACTGGCGCGACGGCCTGGCCCGCTGCCTGACCCCGGATGGCTTCAGCGTGCGCAGCCGGGTCTACGAATACGGCGGCGGTTCGTTCTGCCTGAGCGACGACGGGCTGGTGTTCGTCAATGAGAGCGACCAGCAGCTTTACCGCCAAACCCTCGACGGCACACCACCGCAAGCCCTGACCCAAGGCCAGCGCCGCTATGGCGACCTGCTCTGGGCCATCGGCCGGGTGCTGGCGGTGGAAGAAACCCACGCCCCCGAACAAGTGGAACATCGGCTGGTCGCCATTGCCGCCGACGGTGATCGCGAGGTACTGGCCGAAGGCGCAGACTTCTACGCCGCGCCGACCTTGAGCGATGACGGCCAGCGCCTGGCCTGGATCGAATGGAGCCGGCCCGACCAGCCCTGGACCGCGACCCGGCTCTATGTTCGTGACGGGCAGCAAGCGCCGCGCTGCATCGCCGGCGACGACACCCCGCAATCATTGCAACAGCCGCGATTCGACCGCGATGGCCGGCTTTACTGCCTGTCCGACCGCAACGGCTACTGGCAACCCTGGGGCGAAATCGACGGCCAGTGGCAGCCGCTGCCCGCCGCCAACGCCGACCATGCCGGCGCGCCGTGGCAACTGGGCGCCAGCACCTGGCTGCCGGTGGGCGATGGCTATCTGGCGAGCTGGTTCGAAAGCGGTTTCGCCCGCCTCGGCCTGCGCACGGCGAACGGTGAACTGGACGACTTCAGCGGCGACTACAGCCGCTTCCGCAGCCTCGATCTGGACGACACGTCGATCTACGCCATCGCCGCCTCACCGGTCAGCCCGCCAGCGGTGATCTCCATCGACCGTCATAGCCATGCGGTCCAGGTGCTGGCGGGCGGCGTGCTGCCGCTGCCGGCCGACGGCATCAGCCGCCCGCGCGGCTTCAGCTACCCGAGCGGCGACGGCGAGGCTCACGGTTTCTTCTACCCGGCCATGAACGGCAGCGGCCCGACGCCGCTGATCGTGTTCATCCATGGCGGGCCGACCTCGTCCTGTTATCCGGTGCTCGACCCGCGCATCCAGTACTGGGCGCAGCGCGGGTTCGCCGTGGCCGACCTCAATTACCGCGGCAGCAGCGGCTATGGCCGGGCCTACCGGCAGGCGCTGCACCTGCGCTGGGGCGAGGTGGATGTGCAAGACGCCTGCGCGGCAGTCGCGCACCTGGCGGCTGAAGGCTTGGTCGATGCGGCCCAGGCGTTTATCCGTGGTGGCAGCGCGGGCGGCTACACCACCTTGTGCGCCCTCGCCTTCCACGACGTGTTCCGCGCCGGAGCCAGCCTGTATGGGGTCAGCGATCCCGTTGCACTGGCCCGGGCCACGCACAAGTTCGAAGGGGATTATCTGGACTGGCTGATCGGCGACCCGCACCGTGATGCCGAGCGCTACCACGCCCGCACGCCGCTACTGCACGCGGGAAACATCAAGGTGCCGGTGATTTTCTTCCAGGGCGAACTGGACGCGGTGGTAGTGCCGGAACAGACCCGCTCGATGTTGGCGGCGCTGAAGGCCAATGGGATCGAGGCGGTGGGACATTTCTATCCGACCGAGCGGCATGGGTTCAGGACGGCAGCGAACCTGGCGCATGCGTTGGAGGAAGAGTGGCGGTTTTACTGCAAGGTTTTGGGCGCGGGTTGATGGCCTCATCGCTGCGATGCGGCGATGAGGCTCAAAAGCTCAGCGCTTGGCGATGATATACACCGCATGCACGATCCCCGGAATGTACCCCAGCAGCGTCAGCAAGATGTTCAGCCAGAATGCGCCGCCAAACCCCACCTGCAGAAACACCCCCAACGGTGGCAGGAGGATGGCGATGATGATGCGGATGAAGTCCATGAAACATCTCCTCGAATGATGTCCTGTTCTGACCCCGGCCTCTGCGCCGTGGTTCCCACAGCATAGCCAGTCGCCATTGCCGAAAAAAAACGCCCCAGACCAAAAACAACAGGTCCGGGGCGACGCGCAGGAACGCGAGACGGTTCGTTTGATTCGTGACTGAGTCCGGGTCAGGCGTTGGCCTCGCGGCGCCGGCTCAGTTGCGCGGTGTGGACACGGGAGAAGGCCCGGGCCAGACGCAGCAGCATTTCGTCGATATTGCCGTGGCTGACGGTCAGCGCCGGCGAGAAGCGCAGCACATTCGGCTGCGGCGCATTGAGCAGCAGGCCTTCCTGCAACGCCGCCTTGACCACCTCGGCCGCCAGAGGCTCGTTCAGTTCCAGCCCCCACAACAGGCCTTGGCCACGGACTTCGCCCTGGCCGTAACGCCCAGCCAGACGGCTCAAACCGTCACGCAGGTGACGCCCGGCGTCTTGCACCTGGCTCAGGAAACCGCTGTCCAGCACCGTTTCCAGCACCGCCAGACCCGCCGCGCTCATCAGCGCGTTGCCGTGGTGGCTGCCTTCCAGTTCACCGGCCTCGGCGCAGCAGGCTGTGCCGCGGGCCAGCAGCGCGGCGATCGGCACGCCGCCGCCGAGGCCCTTGCCGAGGGTCAGAATGTCGGCGCGCACGCCGTAGGTTTCTTCCGCGAGCAGCGCACCGCAGCGGCCCACGCCGGTCTGCACTTCATCGAGGATCAGCAAAATGCCCAGCTCGCGGCACAGCCGCTCCACACCCTTGAGGTAATGCTGGGTCGCCGGGATCACGCCGGCCTCGCCCTGGATCGGTTCCAGCATGATCGCCACGGTGCGCGAGTCCACTGCCGCATGCAGCGCCGGCAGGTCGTTGAACGGGACTTTGCTGAAACCCGGCAGGCCCGGCTCGCAGCGGTTGCACGGCAGCGGGTCGGAGGCGGACAGCGCACCGAGGCTGCGGCCGTGGGTGCCCTGGCTGGCGGTGATGATGTGGTAAGCGCCGTTGCGATGAAGCTGACCCCATTTGCGCGCCAGCTTGATCGCCCCTTCACAGGCTTCGGCGCCGCTGTTGAGCAGATAGGCCTGGTCGCTGTCGGTGCTCTGGCACAGCAGGTTGACCAGCTTGAGCTGGCCGCGGTTGTGAAACCCCGCGCCGGAATTGATCAGCGCCTGGGCCTGACCGCTCAGGGCCTGGACCAGTGCCTTGGGGCTGTGGCCGAGGCTGTTGACCGCATTGCCCTGAGTGAAGTCGAGGTAGGCCCGGCCTTCGCTGTCCCACAGCCAGGAGCCCTGGCCACGGACGAAGACTTGCGCGGCACGTTCGATGGCCGGCATCAGGTGCTCGCGAGACAGCGGATCGACGGGGTCGGCCAGCGCCGGAGCCGGCGCCGCTTCGACGGCGCGTGCCGCCTGGCGCCGCAGGTTGAACAGGTTCATGCGCGCAGTCCTTCCAGTGGCAGGCCGAGCAAGCGTGCGCTCCAGTCTTCGACCCTGCCGCTGCGCAGACGCTTGATCGCGATATCACGCCAGCGTGACGACAGGGCCGGACAATCCACCAGCTTCTTCAAACCCGCATGCTCCAGAGGTTCACGGTAAAAAGTGTGCAGCGCCCAAGCCACGGTGAGGCCGGGATAACTGCGCTGTATCAGTTCAAAAGGCTCGTCGGCGCTGACGAAGCCGGGCTTGAGCACCCGGTAGAACCAGCCGCAGCGGCCACTGTCCTGCGCCTGTTGCGGCAGCTCCGACAGTCCCCAGCGGTGGCTCAGGCGGTAGCAGGGCGAGCGCGGCTGGCTGATTTGCAGCAACGCCCCGCCCCAGCGGAACAGGTCGCCCAGGCACACCTGTTCTTCGGTGACGCCGTGGGTCGAGAGGTTTTCGCCAAACGCCGGTGCCCGCCAGTCGATCTGTGGATAACGTTTCCGCCACCAGGCGTAGTGCTCGGCCGGATAGTGGTGCAGGGCCCGTTCCGGGCCGGTATGGAAACGTGGGTCGCCGTGTTCATCGCTTCCAAGCCCCTGCGGCCATAACCAAAGCCGCCGCGCAACCTCTTCCTTATCGATATCGGTCATCAAGCCGTGACCGAGATTCTTTGCCTTGCCTATGTAAACGCCATCCACATATACGGTGTTCATCGCGCCTTCTGGCCCTGTAAACCTTGTGAATACGGGCATAGACTAGGCGTCTCGGGCCGTTGCGGCCATTTCGTTTTTCGAGCTTTTTCGATAAGTAGAAGTTATGGATTTTCGCCAACTGCGTTATTTCGTCGCGGTGTATGAAGAAGGTCATGTCGGCCGCGCCGCCGAGCGCCTGTCGCTGTCGCAGCCCGCGCTGTCGCAACAGATCCGCCAGCTCGAGCACAGCCTCGATGTCAGCCTGTTCGAGCGCGGCAACAAGCGCCTGCTGCCGACCCTGGCCGCGCACACCCTCTACAACCACGCCGTGCCCCTGCTCGACGGTCTGCAGCGGGCCCGCGAAGCACTGCGCAACTTCAAGGGCCAGGCCCTGCGTACCCTGGCCATCGGCGTGCTGCAAACGGTACGGCCGAGCCTGGTGCCGCAGTTGCTTGACCGGGTGCGCAAGGCCCAGCCGCACCTGGTGGTGCAGATCTACGAACTGTCGGGGATGGAGATCGAACGGCGTCTGCTCAACGGCACGCTGGACATCGGCATCAGCTACCTGCCCCCGCGCCAAGCGGGGCTGCACGGGTTGCTGCTGTACGAAGACGAGTTACAAGTCGTGATTCCGCACACGCACCCGCTGCGCGAGTTCAAGAAGGTCTCGCTGAAACAGGCCGCCGAACTGCCGATGATCCTCCTCGGCGAGGAATTCCAGGTGCGGCAGATCTGGCAGGGGCAACTGGCCAACCTGGGCCGGCGCCCGCAGGTGCAAGCGGAAATGAACAATATGGGCGGGATACTCGACAGCCTGGCGCACACTTCGCTGGCGACAGTGTTGCCGGGGCGGGCGCAGGAGGGGTCGGAAGATCCGGAGTTGCTCTGGAAGCCGTTGAGCGAGCCACGGGTGCCGCTGAAGGTCGGGCTGGTGTTCCGCGATGCTCAGCGTCAGCAGGCGTCGGTCGAGCTGCTGCGCACATTGCTGGAAGAGGAAATTGATCCGCGGCAGATGGGCGTGTCGCCGCTGGACGTGCTGGGATAAAAATCGCAGGCAAAAGAAAACCCCGCCGAAGCGGGGTTTTGCAGACTGTTTCCCTTTTGACTTCCCTTTCGCCCCACCATCCTGGTGAGAATCCTTCGTTCATCCCTGGTTGTTCATTGCGCGTCCTGCGCGACGTCCATGTGAGAAAGATTAACTGTGGATCCAATATTCCGGAAGACGCCAAAGACCACCACGCCATGTAAGTAAATGCTTACATGGCGCATTTACGTCAGAACTGCTCGGCGTCGAGCAGGTACAGCGACTCGCTACCGGCCTTGACCGAGGCGCACAGCGACTGCAAACGCGGCAGCAGGCGGGCGAAGTAGAAGCGCGCGGTGCCCAGTTTGCTGGCGTAGAACGTGTCGTCGCCCTGCTTGGCCAGCGCGGTGCGCGCCATCAACGCCCACATGTAGGCGTAGGCGGTGTAGCCGAAGGCGTGCAGGTATTCCACCGAAGCCGCACCAATCTCGTTGGGGTTGCCCTTGGCGCGATCCAGTACCCAGGCGGTCAGTTCGTCGAGGTCATTCAAGGCGGCGTTGAGCGGCGCGGTGAACTCGGCCAGTTCGCTGCCCGCCGTGGCGGTGAAATGGCGAATCTCGTCGGCGAACAGCGTGTAGAACGCGCCGCCGCTGCCGACGATCTTGCGGCCCACCAGGTCAAGTGCCTGAATGCCGTTGGTGCCTTCGTAGATCTGGGTGATGCGCACATCACGCACCAGTTGCTCCTGACCCCATTCGCGGATGTAACCGTGGCCGCCGAACACTTGCTGGCCATGTACGGCAGTTTCCAGGCCGAGGTCGGTGAGGAAGGCCTTGGCCACCGGCGTCAGCAGCGCTACCAGGTCCTCGGCGCGCTTGCGGGCGGTCGCCTCCTCGCTGAACTTGGCGGTGTCGAGTTGCATAGCAACGTAGGTGGAGAACGCCCGGCCGCCTTCGTTCAGGGCCTTCATGGTCAGCAGCATGCGGCGCACGTCCGGGTGGACGATGATCGGGTCGGCGACCTTGTCCTTGGCCTGCGGGCCAGTTGGCGCGCGGCTCTGCAGACGGTCACGGGCGTACTCGACGGCGTTCTGGTACGAGCGCTCGGCCGAGGCCAGGCCCTGGATCCCAACGCCCAGGCGCTCGTAGTTCATCATGGTGAACATGGCCGCCAGGCCCTTGTTCGGCTCGCCGACCAGATAGCCGACCGCTTCGTCGAAGTTCATCACGCAGGTGGCCGAGGCCTGGATGCCCATCTTGTGTTCGATCGAACCGCAGGTGGCCGGGTTGCGCGCGCCCAGGCTGCCGTCGGCATTGACCAGGAATTTCGGCACCAGGAACAGCGAGATGCCCTTCGGACCGGCCGGGGCGTCCGGCAGCTTGGCCAGCACCAGATGGATGATGTTTTCGGTGAGGTCGTGTTCGCCGCCGGTGATGAAGATCTTGGTGCCGCTGACCTTGTAGCTGCCGTCGGCCTGCGGCTCGGCGCGGGTGCGGATGATGCCGAGGTCGGTGCCGGCATGCGGCTCGGTCAGGCACATGGACCCGGCCCAGACGCCGGCGTACATGTTCGGCAGGTATTGTTCCTTCAACTCGTCGCTGGCGTGGGCGTTGATCGACAGGCAGGCGCCGGCGGTCAGCATCGGGTACAGGCCGAAGGACAGGCTGGAGGAGTTGACCATTTCCTCGACCTGGGCCGAGATCACCTTGGGCATGCCCATGCCGCCGTACACCGGGTCACCGCCAACGCCGACCCAGCCGCCTTCGGCGTAGGTGCGGTAGGCCTCGATGAACCCGGCCGGGGTGCGTACTGCGCCGTTGTCCCAGTGGCAGCCTTCTTCGTCGGCGGCGCGGCTCAGCGGCGCGATGCTCTTGCCGGTGACCTTGCCGGCTTCTTCCAGCACCGCCATGGCGGTGTCTTCGTCCACCGTCTCGGCCAGCGCGGGCAGATCGGCCCACAACTTCGAGACTTCGAAGACCTCATTGAGGACGAAGCGCATATCGCGCAGCGGCGCTTTATAGTCAGCCATGGCAACCTCTCAAACCGTGAGTCGTGGGCGATCCCATTGTAGGACCGGTACTAAGAACCAAGGTCCAAAGTCTAACCCAACAACTTTTGCGACACATAGGGTCATCAAGAGACCGAACAGTCAGTTACGGTCACGCCACGCGCATCGCTCCACGCCGATCTTTTTGCCCATGGGCCATCACACAGTTGCGTCCCGCGCCTTTGGCGCTGTAGAGCGCCTGGTCCGCGGACTTGAGCACTTCGTCCGGGCCGCGGTGCTCGGGCTGGCGTTCGCAGGCGCCGATACTGACGGTCACCGAAACGCTGCTGGCGCCCGCCGTGCCGCGGCGCTGACGGCCTTGCTGGTCGTCCTGCGGGCGGTTGTCCTGATTGCGCAACTGGATGGCGTAGTTGGCGATCATCTCGCGCACCGCTTCCAGGTGCGGCATGCATTCCTCGATGGTCTTGCCGGCAAACACCAGGGCGAATTCCTCACCGCCGTAGCGATAGGCACGGCCGCCGCCGGTCACCTTGGACAGCTTGCTCGCCACCAGGCGCAGCACCTGGTCACCGACATCGTGGCCATGGGTGTCGTTGAATTTCTTGAAGTGGTCGACGTCGGTCATCGCCAGCACATAGTTACGGCCCAGGCGCTGCATGCGCTCGTTCAGCGCGCGACGACCGGGCAGGCCGGTGAGTTCGTCGCGGAAGGCCATCTGGTAAGCCTCGTGGGACACTGCGGCGGCGATCATCAGCATCACCTGGCTGCACATGATGTTCAGGGTGAACGGCAGGATGAACGTCTGCGGCAACATCCAGAAAATGCCGATCAGGCCAATGATCTGCGCCGCATGCAGGGGCCGCGGCTCGCGCAGGTACTGCACCACCAGCACGACGAAGGCGAGGAAAAACACCGGGTAGGACAACTGGATCAGGCTCATCCACTTGCCGTGCAACGCCGGCCAGCGGATCTCCGCCAGCCAGCCCAGCAGCGCCTGTGGGTAACTCTGCTCCAGGCCCAGCGCCACGCTGCCCACCGCCAGCAGCACGGCGAAGCGCGCCACCATGTCCTGGAACAGGTGGGTGCGCTCCTGCCAGGCGCCGAACAGCGCGAACAGGATCGGCAACAGCAGGCAGACGAGGTGGAACACCACCGCCGCATCTTCGCGGACCCGGCCGTTGTCACGATAGAAATCAGTCTGGGTGTCGAGCAGGTAGTAGGCGATGTACACGGTGATCATCAGGAACAGCTCGCGCTGACGCCGATACACCGCGCAGTAGGCGCCGCCGAGCAGCAGCACCAAGGTCGGCAGCACGTTGAACAGCGACGTGAAGAACACCGACAAGTCCCGCACATAGGCGGCCGCGAGTCCGGACAGCAGCAAGCAGGCGCCGGGAAGGAAGTGACTGACTTTTACAGCGGAAAAACGGAACAAGAGAACTCTCCGATCCAGCAGATCGATAATGTCATTGTGCCTCTACTGTATCGGCAATGCACATGAATAGATAAATTTTTGACGTCAATTTCTTTAACGGCAGCAATAGCCTGAAGCTTGAACCTCATCTGTTGGATCAAACCGGCCTCATCGCCGGCGACAGGATTTCAGCAGACAAAAAAAACGCCTGCCGGTTAGGGCAGGCGTTTTTCGGTACAGCAGAGCAATCAGTAAGACAGGCCGAAGTTCGCTTCGTCCATCGCCATCAGGTTGTTCGCACCGGACAGCATGGTGGCAACGTGAGTGCGGGTACGCGGCAGGATGCGCTGGAAGTAGAAGCGCGCGGTCTGCAGCTTGGCGGTGTAGAAGGCTTCTTCGCTGGTGCCGGCAGCCAGTTTCTCGGCCGCCAGGCGGGCGATGTCAGCCCAGAAGTAGGCCAGGCAGGCGTAGCCGGAGTACATCAGGTAGTCCACCGAAGCGGCGCCGACTTCCTCGCGGTCCTTCATGGCGGCCATGCCGACCTTCATGGTCAGTTCGCCCCACTCTTTGTTCAGCGCGGCCAGTGGCTCGACGAATTCCTTGGTAGCTTCGTTGCCTTCCTGGTTCTGGCAGAACTTGTGGACGATCTTGGTGAAGCCCTTCAGCGCTTCGCCCTGGGTCATCAGGACTTTACGGCCCAGCAGGTCCAGGGCCTGGATGCCGGTGGTGCCTTCGTACAGCATGGAGATACGGCTGTCGCGAACGTTCTGCTCCATGCCCCACTCGGCGATGAAGCCGTGGCCGCCGTAGATCTGCACGCCGTGGTTGGCGGCTTCGAAGCCGACTTCGGTCATGAAGGCCTTGGCGATCGGCGTCATGAAGGCCAGCAGTGCGTCGGCTTTCTTCTTCTCTTCTTCGTCCTGGCTGTACTTGACGATGTCCACTTGCTTGGCGGTGAAGTAGACCATGGCGCGGTTGCCTTCGGCGAAGGCCTTCATGGTCAGCAGCATGCGGCGCACGTCCGGGTGGACGATGATCGGGTCAGCCGCTTTTTCCGGTGCTTTCGGACCGGTCAGCGAGCGCATTTGCAGGCGGTCACGGGCGTATTTCAGGCCACCCTGGAAGGCCACTTCGGCGTGGGCCAGGCCTTGCAGCGCGGTCCCCAGGCGAGCGGTGTTCATGAAGGTGAACATGCAGTTCAGGCCTTTGTTGGCCGGGCCAATCAGGTAGCCGGTGGCGGCGTCGAAGTTCATCACGCAGGTGGCGTTGCCGTGGATGCCCATCTTGTGTTCGAGGGAACCGCAGGAAACAGCGTTGCGCTCGCCGACAGTGCCTTCGGCGGTCGGTAGGAACTTCGGCACGATGAACAGGGAAATGCCTTTGGTGCCGGCCGGTGCATCGGGCAGGCGGGCCAGGACGATATGGACGATGTTGTCGGCCATGTCGTGTTCACCAGCGGAAATGAAGATCTTGGTGCCGGTGACTTTGTAGGAACCGTCGGCCTGAGGTTCGGCCTTGGTCCGCAGCATGCCCAGGTCGGTGCCGCAATGCGGCTCGGTCAGGCACATGGTGCCGGTCCATTCGCCGGACACCAGCTTGGTCAGGTAAGCCTCTTGCTGCTCGGGGGTGCCGTGCTCGGAGATGGTGTTCATCGCGCCGTGGGACAGGCCAGGGTACATGCCCCAGGACCAGTTCGACTCGCCAACCATTTCGCTGACCGCCAGGCCCAGCGACTCCGGCAGGCCCTGGCCGCCGTGATCGACGTCATGCGCCAGGCTCGGCCAGCCGCCTTCGACAAACTGCTTGTAGGCTTCCTTGAAACCGGTAGGGGTTTTCACGCCCGACTCGCTCCAGGTACAGCCTTCCAGGTCACCAACGCGGTTCAGCGGGGCCAATACCTGTTCACAGAACTTGGCGCCTTCCTCGAGGATGGCATCCACCATGTCAGGCGTGGCGTCCTGGCAACCCGGCAGGCTCTGATAGTGCGCTTCATAGCCGAGCAGTTCATCACGGACGAAACGAATATCACGCAAGGGGGCTTTGTATTCAGGCATAGCGATGAACCTCTGCTGATGAATCCTGGATGGGGTGGGAGAGACCGCGACACACCGACCAGCTCTTGGCGGCTTTCGGTCAAACAGTTGTTTGAAACATACGTTTACGCCGAAAGCTTGTCAAGCACCCCGCCGGTGGCACTTTTGTCATCCTCCGTTTGCATGAAACCCTGCAAGAAAGTGTAGAAAACACGCAGCCGAACGCCCGGCACAATTGCCAAGGCGCTGATGAATAAAGGGTATCGGGGAAAGATGAAGCCTGAAGCGGCGGGCCTCAGGCGTAGGTATCGATCAGCGTGCCGAGCATTTCGTCCGACGCTTTGGCCACTTTGACACCGAGTTCGACCTGCTGCTTGCCCAGGGCCTGCTCAACGGTGTTGGTGGCCAGGTCCAATTGCTGGCTGCGATCGACCGAACGCAGGCGCTCGGCCTGGTAGTCGCTGGACTGGCTGGTGACGGCACGCTCGACGGTGCTGTTGGCGATCTGGCTGACAGCCTGATCGACGCGGTGCTGACCGGCCTGAATGGCGCCCAGGCCGGCATAGAATGCGGAACTGCCCGAGATTTCCATTTCAATACTCCAAAAAGCTTGAAGGCGAGAGTGGCAATACAGTGGCTATTGAAGCAGAGGCCGGCGCAAAAGGCCCGTCAAAAACACTAATGGCACCCTGCCCTGCAATAGAGAACCGCTAGCGACCGACCAGACCTTGCACGGTCGCGTCAGTCCAGCAGGTCGATTTGCAGATGCTCCGCCACCGCTTCCGCGCTCGCCGGCTTGAGCCGTGGCACACGTCCCAGACAGGGTGCGGGCAGCCGCTCGGCAAGGCTGGCGAGGTTCTCTTCCAGCCGCGAGGTGCGCGAATCAATGATGTTGGCCACCCAGCCCGCCAGTTGCAGGCCATCGCGGGCAATTGCCTCGGCGCTGAGCAGTGCGTGGTTGATGCAGCCCAGCCGCACGCCGACCACCAAAATAACCGGTAGCTTCAGCGCCACCGCCAGGTCGGACAGATTGGCGTGGTGCGACAGCGGCACCCGCCAGCCGCCCGCGCCTTCGATCAGGGTGAAATCCGCCTGCCGGGCGAGAATCTCGCGCATCGGCCCGAGCAGCCCCTGCACGCTGAGGTCGATACCGGCTTCGCGGGCGGCAAGGTGCGGCGCGATGGCCGGCTCGAAGGCGAAGGGATTGATCTGTTCGTAGGGCAACTTGATCGAACTCTGCGCGATCAGTGCCAGGGCATCGGCATTGCGCAGGCCCTTGGGCGTCACTTCGCAGCCCGAGGCCACCGGCTTGGCGCCGAGGGTGCTGAGGCCAGCCAGTTGCGCCGCATGCAGCAGGCCGGCGGCGACGGTGGTCTTGCCGACATCGGTATCGGTTCCGGCGATGAAATAGGCCGCGGTCATGTCACTCCCCTTGTGTCAGCGGCTTGTGCAAAACCCCGTATACCACCTGATAGGTGGCCGGCAGGCCTTGCGGCTGGCGGAACTGCTCGTAAGCCCGCAACAGCCCCTGCATCCGCGCCCGTCCGGTCAGTCCGGTGGGTCGACCGGGGTTGAGGTTGTGCGCGCCCAACGCTTTCAATTCATGGGTCAGACTGCGCACATCAGGGTAGTGCAAGACATGCGGTTGTGCATGCAACCCAACTACCTCAAGGCCGCTCTCACCGCACAGGCGCTGATAATCCTCGAGCCGGCGGAAGCGGTTGACATGCACCAGCCCATCCACCGCCTCCCAACTGGCCCGCAGCTCATGCAGGGTGCCAACGCACAGGCTGGAGAAGGCCAGCACGCCACCCGGCTGCAACACGCGCCGCGCCTCGCTCAGCACGGCGCGAAAGTCCGCGCACCACTGCACCGCCAAGCTGGAGAACATCAGCTCCGCGCAGCTATGCCGCAGCGGCAGCCGCTCGGCATCCCCGGCCACATGAAAGTGCGCGCCACCCGCCTCGCGGGCATGGCGCAGCATGCCTTCGGCGATATCGACAGCGACACCCAGCCCCTGTGGATAACGTACCTGCAACTGACGGCTGAAATGACCGGTGCCGCTGCCCAGATCAATCCAGCACCGCGGCTGCAGATCCTTCGGCAGCAGCCCTTGCAAGTGGCCGCCCACGGCGCGCTGCAATTCGGCGACGCTGTCGTAGCTGGCGGCGGCACGGGAAAACGACGCGGCCACTTGGCGCTTGTCGGGCAAGGCGCCGGGCAACCCCGGCAGGGATAGATCAGTCATCGCCGCTCTCGTGCAGGAAGGTCTTGATGGCCGCGGCCAGGTCTTGCGGGTATTCGAGGATGAAGGCGTGGGAAGCCTCTTCCACCAGCCCCACTTCCACATCCGGCAACAAGTCGCTGAGGGCCCGGGCGGCCTTGGCCGGCACCAGCTCATCAGCACCGGCAAACAGATGCAGTTGCGGTCCGCCGTAGGCTTGCAGCGCCGCGCGGGTGTCCAGTCGGCCGAGGATTTCCAGGCCATTCACCAGCAGCACGGGATCGGTGTCCGGCACGCCGACTTCCAATTGGCGCAGAACACTTTTCTGTTCCTGCGCGCCCTTGCTGCAGAGCGATTTGAAGCGCTTGAGGGTGACGGAGGTGTGGCCCCGACAACCGTCGACAAACGCCTCGAAGGTGTCCGCTGCCATGCCATCCGGCCAGTCGGGACGGGCGACGAAACTGAGGTTGCTGGCCAGGGTCAGCAGCCCGCAGCAGCGGTCGCCGCGCCGCGCCGCCAACTCGGCGGCGAGCATCCCGCCCAGCGACCAGCCGCCCAGCCAGGTGTCCTTGGGCAGGCGCCGGTCCAGCTCGTCGAGCCAGACGTTCGGGTCATCGCTGACCCGTTCCGGCAACGTCGCCAGTTCGACCCGAAGGCCGGCATCCTGCGCCCGCAGACTGGCCGCCAGCGGCTCCAGCGCGGCACTGCCCAGGCCCCAGCCCGGCAGCAGAATCAGATGGTTACGCATCGACAGGCTCCAACAGCGGATAGCACTCGGCCAATGCATTCAACAATAGCTGCACCTGCGCCTGGCTGTGCGCGGCGGTCAGGGTCACGCGCAAGCGGGCGCTGCCGGCGGGCACGGTGGGCGGACGAATCGCGGTCACCAAAAGGCCGCGCTCGCGCAGCATCCGCGACAGCGCCATGGCGCGTCCGGCATCACCGATCAGGATCGGCTGGATCGGCGTGAAGCTGTCCATCAGTTGCAGGCCGATCTGCTCGGCGCCGCCGCGGAACTGGGCGATCAGCGCCGCCAGATGTTCGCGCCGCCAGTATTCGTCGCGCAGCAGGCTGAGGCTTTTCAGCGTGGCGCAGGCCAGCGCCGGTGGCTGGCTGGTGGTGTAGATGTACGGGCGGGCGAACTGGATCAGGCACTCGATCAGCTCTTCGCTGCCGGCAACGAACGCACCCGCCGTACCAAACGCCTTGCCCAGCGTGCCAACCAGTACCGGCAGTTCTTCCAGGCTCAGGCCGAAGTGCTCGGCCACCCCGCCGCCCTTGCGACCCAGGGTGCCGAAGCCGTGGGCGTCGTCCACCATCAACCAGGCGCCCTTGTCACGGCTGCGGTTGACCAGTTCCGGCAGGTCGGCGATATCGCCGTCCATGCTGAACACGCCATCGGTAACCACCAGGGTATTGCCTTCGGCTTTATCGAGGCGGTTGTCGAGGCTGTCGCCGTCGTTGTGCAAATAGCGGTTGAAGCGCGCGCCACTGAGCAACCCGGCATCCAGCAGCGAGGCGTGGTTGAGGCGGTCTTGCAGAACGGTATCGCCCTGCCCCACCAGCGCGGTAATGGCGCCGAGGTTGGCCATGTAGCCGGTGGTGAATAGCAGCGCCCGCGGGCGCCCGGTGAACTCGGCCAGGGCCTCTTCCAGTTCATGGTGCGGCGTGCTGTGACCAACCACCAAGTGCGAGGCGCCACCGCCCACGCCCCAGCGCTCGGCGCCGGCACGCCAGGCGGCGATAACGTCGGGGTGGTTGGCCAGGCCAAGGTAATCGTTGCTGCAGAAGGCCAGCAGCGGCTGGCCGTCCACTACCACCTGCGGCCCCTGCGGGCTTTGCAGCAACGGGCGCTGACGATACAGGTCAGCGGCGCGCCGCTGTTCGAGGCGCGCACGGAGATCGAAGCTCATGGCTGCCTCAGACCGACGCGGCGTTGTAGAACAGCTCGCTGCTCTTCTGCTCGATCAATGCCTGCTCGATGGCGGCCTGATGCACTTCGTCGGCGTGCTCTTCGCGGGCTTCGGGCTTGATGCCCAGGCGTGCGAAAAGCTGCATGTCCTTGTCGGCCTGTGGGTTGGCGGTGGTCAGCAGTTTCTCGCCGTAGAAGATCGAGTTGGCCCCGGCCATGAACGCCAGCGCCTGCATCTGCTCGTTCATCGCTTCGCGCCCGGCGGACAGCCGGACATGGGACTGCGGCATCAGAATGCGGGCGACCGCCAGCATGCGGATGAAGTCGAACGGATCGACCTCCTCGGCGTTTTCCAGCGGCGTGCCGGCGACTTTCACCAGCATGTTGATCGGCACCGATTCCGGGTGCTCCGGCAGGTTGGCCAACTGGATCAGCAGGCCGGCACGGTCGTCCAGCGACTCGCCCATGCCAAGGATCCCGCCCGAGCAGATCTTCATCCCGGCGTCACGCACATAGGCAAGTGTCTGCAGGCGCTCGCTGTAGGTGCGGGTGGTGATGATGCTGCCGTAGAACTCCGGCGAGGTGTCGAGGTTGTGGTTGTAGTAATCCAGGCCAGCATCGGCCAGGGCGACGGTCTGCTCCTGGTCGAGCTTGCCCAGGGTCATGCAGGTTTCCAGGCCCAGGGCCTTGACCCCTTTGACCATCTGCAGGACGTAGGGCATGTCCTTGGCCGACGGGTGCTTCCACGCCGCGCCCATGCAGAAACGGGTGGAGCCGATGGCCTTGGCTCGGGCGGCCTCTTCCAGCACCTTTTGCACTTCCATCAGCTTCTGTTTTTCCAGCCCGGTGTTGTAGTGACCGGACTGCGGACAATATTTGCAATCTTCCGGGCAGGCGCCGGTCTTGATCGACAGCAGCGTCGAGACCTGTACGCGATTGGGGTCGAAATGCGCCCGGTGCACCATCTGCGCCTGGAACAGCAGGTCATTGAACGGCTGCTGGAACAGGGCTTTGACTTCGGCCAGGGACCAGTCGTGACGAAGCGTTGCAGTTGCGCTGGCGCTCATGGGCGTTTCCTTGTTTAGGCTTGTACTGGCGCCGGAACAGGAATGCCCCGCCAGCGCATCACGGATAGCCCGCATAGTTAAGGAAGCCTCATGCGCTGTCAACCACATCAAGAACCACCGGTTTACATCTGTACAAATAACAACCAGACCTGCTTATTGTGTGATGAAGCGTCCGAGCAGCCGCACCCGATTTGCGTGCCTTGTGAAAGCGAGCTGCCCTGGCTCGATGAACACTGCCGGATCTGCGCCCTGCCGCTGCCGATGCGCGGTCTGCTCTGCGGCCAGTGCGCGCGCCGGCGTCCGGCGTTCCGGCAGGTCGAAGCGCCCTGGCATTACGGCTTTCCCGTGGATGCGCTGATCACCCACTTCAAGCACCAGCGCCAATGGCCACTGGGCCGGCTGCTGGCGCAGATGCTCGGCAACTGGCTCGGCCATCGCTTCGACGAAGGCCTGCCGCGCCCGGACCTGCTGTTGCCGGTACCCATGGCAACCCGGCGCCTGCGCCAACGCGGCTACAACCAGGCGCAGATGCTCGCCGAGTGGATCAGTGCGCAACTGAAGATTCCCTGCAATTCACAACTGCTGGACCGATTGCGAGACACCCCGGCGCAACAGGACCTGAACGCCCGCGCACGCAAGCGCAACCTCAACGGCGCCTTCGCCCTCGCGACCGCGGAGGGCATCCAGGGCCGCCATCTGGCGCTGGTCGATGACGTCCTGACCACCGGCGCAACAGCCCAGGCACTGGCGCGCCTGCTGTGTGATGCCGGGGCGAAACGGGTCGATGTCTACTGCCTGGCGCGCACCCCGCGACCCGGCGACGCTTGACTTGCAGCAGGCAGGCGGGCACTTTCCTGCCGATCATCGTCATCTTTCGTACCCATCCTATGCCCTTGCCCGCGCCCCTGACCCAGCACATCGTCCGCCGTCCGCAACGTATCGGCCTGTTGCAGCACATTGACGAGCAAGGCTCGATCACCCGTGCCGCAAAAGCCGCCGGCATGAGCTACAAGGCCGCGTGGGACGCCATCGACGAACTGAACAACCTCGCCGCCCGACCGCTGGTGGAACGCAGCACCGGTGGCCGCGGCGGCGGCGGCGCCCGCCTGTCGGATGAAGGACGCCGGGTGCTGCGCCTGTACCAACGCCTGCAGATCCTGCAGGCGCAGATCCTCGAAGAAGCCGAGGACAGCAGCGACCTCGACCTGCTCGGCCGCCTGATGCTGCGCACCAGCGCGCGCAACCAGTTGCATGGCCGGGTCAGCGCGATCCATCCGCAAGGGCGCAACGACACCATCGAACTGACCCTCGCCGGCGGTCTGCGCATCGAAGCGCAGATCACACACGACAGCACCCATCGCCTGGAGCTGGAGATCGGCACCGCGGTGGTCGCGCTGATCAAGGCCGGCTGGCTGGAACTGGCCACCCTCGACGAACCGGTGCCCGCGGGCAGCAACAGCCTGAACGCGGAAATCGAAGAATTGCTCGACGATCCACAGGGCCCCAGCGAGCTGCGCCTGACGTTGAGCAGCGGGCAGATTCTCTGTGCGTTCGCCGAGCCGGAGTGGCTGCGGACCCACGGTCTTGGCGTCGGAAACGTCGTACAGGTTCGCTTCCTTCCGACCTACGTTCTTCTCGGAACACCGGTCTAAAATTCGCCATATAAATGTCATAACGGCTGATTAAGGTGACTGCCTAAACCGCAGGAAGCCTGTCATGAACCTATTAGAAGAAAACCAACTGACCGACCTCGAACAGATGGTCGGTCTCAGCCGTCGCCGCTTCATCGGCGCCGGCGCCTTGTGTGGTGCGGCGCTGTTTCTCGGTGGCAACCTCCTCAGCCGCAGCGTGCTGGCCGATAGCGTCAGCGCCGCCAGCAGCACCCTGCTCGGCTTCGCCGGCATTCCCGCGTCGACCGCCGATGGCATCAGCCTGCCGCCGGGCTACAAGGCCTCGGTGCTGATCAGTTGGGGCCAGCCGCTGAGCGCCAAGGCGCCAGCCTTCGACCCGTCCGGCAAGGGCACGGCCAAGGCCCAGGAAATCCAGTTCGGCGACAACAACGACGGCATGAGCCTGTTCCCCTTCCCCGGCGATGAACACCGGGCGCTGATGGCGATCAACAACGAATACACCAACTACCGCTACCTGTTCGACCACGGTGGCCAGCCCGCCAACGCCGAAGACGTGCACAAGGCCCAGGCCGCCGAAGGCGTCTCGGTGATCGAAGTGCGGCGCAAGGACGGCCAGTGGCAGTTCGTCGAGGACTCGCCCTACAACCGCCGCATCCACGGCAACACGCCAATCCGCCTGAGCGGCCCGGCCGCCGGCGACGCCTGGCTGCGCACCGCCGCCGACAACAGCGCGACCAAGGTCCTCGGCACCTTCCAGAACTGCGCCAACGGCAAGACGCCGTGGGGCACCTACCTGACCTGCGAAGAAAACTTCACCGACTGCTTCGGCAGCAGCGACCCACAGCAGGCGTTCGATGCCGCGCAAAAACGCTACGGCGCCTCGGTGACCGGCAAGGAAGTCGGCTGGCACCCGCACGACCCGCGCTTCGACCTGGCGAAGAACCCCAACGAACTGAACCGCCACGGCTGGGTGGTGGAAATCGACCCGTTCGATCCGAAGTCCACGCCGGTCAAGCGCACCGCCCTCGGCCGCTTCAAGCACGAAAACGCCGCCCTCGGCGAAACCCGCGATGGCCGCGCGGTGGTGTACATGGGCGACGACGAGCGGGGCGAGTTCATCTACAAGTTCATCAGCCGTGACCGCATCGACCACAAAAACCCCACCGCCAACCGCAACCTGCTCGACCACGGCACCTTGTATGTGGCGCGCTTCGATGAAGGCGACGGCAATCCCGGGCACCCGAAAGGCAAGGGCCAGTGGCTGGAACTGAGCCATGGCAAGAACGGCCTCAACGCCGCCGCCGGCTTCGCCAGCCAGGCGCAAGTGTTGATCCACGCGCGCCTGGCCGCCAGCCTGCTCAAAGCCACGCGCATGGACCGCCCCGAGTGGATCGTGGTCAGCCCCAAGGACGGCCAGGTCTATTGCACCCTGACCAACAACGTCAAACGTGGCGAAGAAGGCCAACCGGTGGGCGGACCCAACCCACGCGAGAAGAACGTCTACGGCCAAATCCTGCGCTGGCGCGAAACCGCGGACGATCACGCCTCGATGACATTCGACTGGGACCTGTTCGTGGTCGCCGGCAACCCCGAGGTGCATCCGGGTGCGGCCAAGGGCGGCTCGACCAACGTCACCGCGCAGAACATGTTCAACAGCCCTGACGGCCTGGGTTTCGATGCGGATGGCCGGCTGTGGATCCTCACGGATGGCGACTACAGCAACGCCGGAGATTTCGCCGGCATGGGCAACAACCAGATGCTCTGCGCCGACCCGGCGACTGGCGAAATCCGTCGCTTCATGGTCGGGCCGGTGGCGTGTGAAGTGACCGGTATCGCCTTCGCGCCGGACCAGAAGACCCTGTTCGTCGGTATCCAGCACCCGGGTGAAACCGGCGGCTCGACCTTCCCCGAGCACTTGCCGAACGGCAAGCCTCGCTCGTCGGTGATGGCGATTGTGCGCGAGGATGGCGGGGTGATCGGCGCCTGATCCCGTCACAAAAAAATCCTCTGTAGGAGCGAGCTTGCTCGCGAAGGGCCACCAGGCGGCCTCGGAGCCGCTAATGCCGCCCTTCGCGAGCAAGCTCGCTCCTACAAGGTTTGCGCCCTGAGTTACCATGCCGAATCGATGCGGCCGCTCACCTGCCGCACAGCCGGAGTCGCGCATGTCTCATCCCTTCAATACCCTCACTCCCGATCTGGTCCTGGATGCCATTGAAAGCCAGGACCTGCTCAGCGACGCGCGGGTGCTGGCCCTGAACAGCTATGAGAACCGCGTCTATCAGGTCGGCATCGAAGACGCCGAGCCGGTGATCGCCAAGTTCTACCGGCCTGACCGCTGGACCGACGCCGCGATTCTTGAAGAACATGCCTTCACCGCCGAACTGGCCGATTGCGAAGTGCCGGTCGTCGCGCCGCTGGCGCACAACGGCAAGACCCTGTTCGAGCACGCCGGTTTCCGCTTCGCGCTGTTCCCGCGCCGCGGTGGCCGCGCGCCGGAGCCGGGCAACCTGGATCAGCTCTACCGCCTTGGCCAATTGCTTGGCCGCCTGCACGCGGTGGGCGCCACCCGTCCATTCGCCCACCGGGAACACCTTGCGGTGGATAACTTCGGCCACGCCTCGCTGGCCACCCTGCTCGACGGCGGGTTCGTGCCGAAGAGTCTGCTGCCGGCCTTCGAATCCGTGGCGCGCGACCTGCTCAAGCGCATCGAGGCCATCTACGCCCGCACTCCGCACAAGCTCACTCGCCTGCACGGCGACTGCCACCCCGGCAACATGATGTGCCGCGACGACGTATTCCATATCGTCGACCTCGATGACTGCCGCATGGGCCCTGCCGTGCAGGACCTGTGGATGATGCTGGCCGGCAACCGCGAAGAACGCCTGGGCCAGTTGGCCGAGCTGATGGACGGCTACAACGAATTCCACGACTTCGACCCGCGTGAGCTGGCCCTGATCGAACCCCTGCGCGGCCTGCGCCTGTTGCACTACAGCGCCTGGCTGGCACGGCGCTGGGACGACCCGGCGTTCCCGCGCAGCTTCCCCTGGTTCGGCCAGGAGCGTTACTGGGGCGACCAGATTCTCGCCCTGCGCGAACAGTGCGCGGCGCTGGACGAAGCGCCGCTGAAATTGTTCTAAATGTGTCTGGCGCTCTGTCTACAATGGCGGCGTATTTAGCTAGCTAAGCAAGGAACCTGCATGACTGCCGCAAACCCGCGCCGCGGGTACATCCTGGGCCTTACCGCCTACATCATCTGGGGCCTGTTCCCGCTCTACTTCAAAGCGCTGCAGAGCGTTCCGTCGCTGGAAATCATCGTCCACCGGGCGCTCTGGTCGGCGCTGTTCGGCTCCTTGCTGCTGTTGGTCTGGAAGCATCCTGGCTGGTGGCGCGAGCTGCGCGAGAATCCGCGTCGCCTGGCGGTGCTGGCGGTCAGCGGCGTGTTGATCGCGGCCAACTGGCTGACCTACGTCTGGTCGGTGAACAACGGGCGCATGCTCGAAGCCAGCCTCGGTTACTACATCAACCCGTTGGTAAACGTGCTGTGGGGTATGCTGTTGCTCGGCGAGCGACTGCGGCGCCTGCAATGGGTCGCGGTGGGCCTGGCGGCGCTGGGCGTGGCGCAGCAGGTCTGGCAGGTGGGCAGCTTGCCCTGGGTGTCGCTGGTGCTGGCGCTGACCTTCGGCTTCTACGGGCTGATCCGCAAACAGGCGCCGGTCGCCGCCCTGCCCGGCCTGGTCGTGGAAACCTGGATGCTGGTGCCGCTGGCGCTCGGCTGGCTGCTGCTGCACCCGGACGCACACAGCGCCCAACCGGCGTTCTACATGAGCAGCGAAGCGCTGTGGCTGATGGCGGCCGGCCCGGTGACGCTGGTCCCGCTGGTGTGCTTCAACGCCGCCGCGCGGCACCTGCCGTACACCACGCTGGGCTTCCTGCAATACCTCGCGCCAACCCTGGTGTTGCTGCAGGCCGTGCTGTTGTTCGATGAACATTTGTCCAGCAGCACGCTGGTGGCGTTCATGTTTATCTGGGCCGGTCTGGCGCTCTACAGCGTCGATGCCTGGATGAGTTTGCGTCGCCGCGCCTGATCAAAAAATGTACAAACCTGCGGAGGCCACGCCGTTCGTGGCCTCCAGCAACCTCTCCCAAGGTTATCCACACCCTCATCCCCGTGCTTTGTGCACAAGCCCCTGAATTCTGGTGATTTTTTGCTCAAACGCCGGAAAGCCACGGCCCGTGTGGCCTGGCGCCGTGACTCCCCAGCTTATCCACAGGCGGGTCCCCGATAAAACGGGATAAGTGAAACAGCAGGGAATTGGGGATAACTACTCTTCCGGGCGCAGTTCCAGGTCCACCATCAGGTCGTCGGCGAGCGCTTCGAGACGCGACTGCAAGTCATCCAGCGACAGGGTCAGCGGCACAGCAAGCAATGCATCGGCGTGAAACAGGGGTTCACTGCTCATCGGCGCCGGCCGTACATCCGTGCTCAAGCGCTCGACGTTGACGCCCTGCTCGGCCAGCAGACGAGTGATGTCGCGGACAATACCGGGACGGTCATTGCCCACCAGGCTCATGGCAATGGGTTTCCAGGTGCAGGACGGTTCGATACCGCTTTCCGCGATCAGCACACGGATGCCGCGCTCGCCCAACGCCTGCAAGGCGTCCACCAGTTCTTCGTGGGATTCGGCCGGCACCGCCACCCGCAGGATCCCGGCGAACTGCCCGGCCATCCGTGACATGCGGCTTTCCAGCCAATTGCCATTATGCTCGGCGATGCATTGAGCGATACGCTCCACCTGGCCGGCCTTGTCGGCGGCGATGACAGTGAGTACAAGATGATTCACGCGGACGACCTCTGCTGGAAAACCCGTGGAAACGCCCATGGCAACGGCGCGCCGGGAAAGTATAGGCAAGGCGCGGCAACCTGCCGCAGGCCTTTCGAAAATCAAATCGTGTACTGTTTTAAGATTTATCTGGAACAATCCACACAAATTTTGCGAACATACGCCTTCCCAGCGTGACCCCATGCGACCAAACGGTCGCAGAACGACGTATTTAGTCTAATTTTCACAAGCGCAGCGCATCATGTAGTATGCCGCGGCGCGGACTACAAAACGTTCCGATCCGATGTCTGCCAAGCGCCTGTGAAAATGCGCAACCGCCCGCCAGCCCGTCTGGAAGGCCGCACCCAGTCGCCCGCAAGGGCATGCCCTGGTGCCGTGTTTAGAGAAGCGCGTAAGGCATAAATAGAAAAGCGTAATAGCTGAGCAGAGTGAGGCAAGCAATGACTGAACACGTTCAAGTCGGTGGCCTTCAGGTCGCCAAAGTCCTGTTCGACTTCGTGAACAACGAAGCCATTCCCGGAACCGGCGTCAGCGCCGAGAAGTTCTGGGCAGGTGCGGAAAAGATCATCCACGACCTCGCTCCAAAGAACAAAGCCCTGCTGAGCAAACGCGACACCCTGCAAGCGCAGATCGATGCCTGGCACCAGGCGCGCAAAGGCCAGGCCCACGACGCCGTGGCTTACAAAGCATTCCTTCAGGAAATTGGTTATCTGCTGCCAGAAGCATCGGATTTCCAGCTCTCCACCCAGAACGTGGACGACGAAATCGCCCGCATGGCCGGCCCGCAGCTGGTCGTCCCGGTGATGAACGCCCGCTTCGCCCTGAACGCCTCCAACGCTCGCTGGGGCTCGCTGTATGACGCGCTCTACGGCACCGACGTGATCAGCGAAGCCGATGGCGCGGAAAAAGGCAAAGGCTACAACAAGGTTCGCGGCGACAAGGTCATCGCCTTCGCCCGCGCCTTCCTCGACGAGTCCGCGCCACTGGCCGCCGGCTCCCATGTCGACGCCACCCGCTACAGCATCGACGGCGGCAAGCTGATCGTCGCCCTCAAAGGCGGCAGCAACAGCGGCCTGCGTGACGACGCGCAACTGATCGGCTTCCAGGGCCAGGCTTCCGAGCCAACCGGCATCCTGCTCAAGCACAACGGCCTGCACTTCGAGATCCAGATCGATCCAACCACCCCGGTCGGCCAGACCGACGCCGCCGGCGTGAAAGACGTCCTGGTCGAAGCCGCACTGACCACCATCATGGACTGCGAAGACTCCGTGGCAGCCGTCGATGCCGACGACAAGGTCGTGGTCTACCGCAACTGGCTCGGCCTGATGAAGGGCGACCTGGCGGAAAGCGTGAGCAAGGCCGGCCAGACGTTCACCCGCACCATGAACCCGGACCGCGAATACACCGCGCCCAATGGCGGCACCGTCACCCTGCACGGTCGTTCGCTGCTGTTCGTGCGTAACGTCGGCCACCTGATGACCATCGACGCGATCCTCGACAAGGACGGTAACGAAGTGCCGGAAGGCATCCTCGACGGCCTGGTCACCAACCTCGCGGCGATCCACAACCTCAACGGCAGCGCCACCCGCAAGAACAGCCGCACCGGTTCGGTCTACATCGTCAAACCGAAGATGCACGGCCCGGAAGAAGCGGCGTTCACCAACGAGCTGTTCGGCCGCATCGAAGACATGCTGGGCCTGCCGCACAACACCCTGAAAGTCGGGATCATGGACGAGGAGCGCCGCACCACGGTCAACCTCAAGGCCTGCATCAAGGCTGCCAGCGAGCGCGTGGTGTTCATCAACACCGGCTTCCTCGACCGTACCGGTGACGAAATCCACACCTCGATGGAAGCCGGCGCCATGGTGCGCAAGGGCGCCATGAAGACGCAGAAGTGGATCGGCGCCTACGAAAACTCCAACGTCGACATCGGCCTGGCTGCTGGCCTTCAAGGTCGCGCACAGATCGGTAAAGGCATGTGGGCCATGCCGGACCTGATGGCCGACATGCTCGAGCAGAAGATCGCTCACCCGCTGGCCGGTGCCAACACCGCCTGGGTGCCGTCGCCGACTGCCGCTGCACTGCACGTGCTGCACTACCACAAGGTCGACGTGTTCGCCCGTCAGGCTGAACTGGCCAAGCGCGCACCGGCTTCGGTCGATGACATCCTGACCATCCCGCTGGCACCGGACACCAACTGGTCCGCCGACGAAATCCGCAACGAGCTGGACAACAACGCCCAAGGCATCCTCGGCTACGTGGTTCGCTGGATCGACCAGGGCGTGGGTTGCTCGAAAGTGCCGGACATCAACGATGTCGGCCTGATGGAAGACCGCGCCACCCTGCGTATCTCCGCCCAACTGCTGGCCAACTGGCTGCGTCATGGCGTGGTGAGCGAGGAGCAGGTGCTGGAAAGCCTCAAGCGCATGGCCCCGGTGGTGGACAAGCAGAACGCCAACGACCCGCTGTACCGCCCGCTGGCGCCAGACTTCGACAACAACATCGCCTTCCAGGCGGCGGTCGAGCTGGTCGTCGAAGGCACCAAGCAGCCGAACGGCTACACCGAGCCGGTGCTGCATCGTCGTCGTCGTGAGTACAAGGCGCGTAACAGTCTCTGATCGCAGGCGCTGAATGTGGGGCTGCTGTGCAGCCTGATCGCGAGCAAGCTCGCTCCTACAGGTTCGTACAATGTAGGCGCGAGCCGAAGCGTCGCGATGGGGCCGCAAAGCGGCCCCCGTTCATTCCTGAATCCCCAACTCCCGCCGCACCAACTCCATCAGCTTGTCCACATCGATCGGCTTGAGCAGAAAATCCACCACGCTCAAATGCATCGCCGTGATCGCGTCCTGTACGTCGGCATCGCCGGAAATGATGATGATCGGCAGTTGCGCCCACTCCGATTCGCGCACCTTGCGAATCAGCTCCAGGCCATCGAACGGCCCCATCCGCAAATCCGTGATCAACAAACCAATGCGCCGGTCGCTCGCGATGACCAGCAGTGCATCGTCAGCAGCGGTCAACGTTACACACTCGATACCGTGGAACTCGAGGATCTCGGCCAGCAGCGCGCGGGCGTCTTCGTCGTCATCGACGATCAGCACTTTCTGCGGGCTGGCTGGGGGCGCCGTAAGCTCCGCCAGCGCCGCACGTTCGGCGTCGCTCAGTAAATCATCGTGATCGGGCATGGATGTCTCATCGTCGGTGACCTGCAGAATGTCCCGTAAATCAAGTTCAGACCGCATTCGGAGTGCTTGCAACCTGTATTTCGTCCGGCACCCCTCCCTTAGACTTACGTCCAATGGGCACCGGGTAGCCCGCAGCCGACCATGAAGGCAATAACAACAAAACGGTTTCCCTGGACGAAACCCTGGAACGGTCACGCCGATGAGCAAAATGGACGCTTTCACCCAAGCCGGGAAAACTGCAGTGATGCAGAACATCCAGGGCACCATGCAGTTCCTGCAACGCTTCCCGCCGTTCAATCAGATGGAAAATGCCCATCTGGCCTATCTGGTCGAGCAGTGCCAACTGCGGTTCTACGCGGCCGGCGACAGCATCATCAAGCCCGCTGACGGCCCGGTCGAGCACTTTTATATCGTCAAACAGGGTCGCGTGGTCGGCGAACGCACCCATGTGGTCAAGGGCGACACTGAAACCACCTTCGAAATCGCCCGCGGCGAATGCTTCCCGCTGGCCGCCCTGCTGGGCGAGCGCGCCACCCGCACCGAGCACGTGGCCGGCGAAGACACGTTTTGCCTGCAACTGAACAAAGCCGCGTTTATCCGCCTGTTCGCCTTGTCCGAAGTGTTCCGCGATTTTGCCCTGCGCGGCGTCAGCAGCCTGCTCGACCAGGTCAACCAGCAGGTCCAGCGCCGCGCGGTGGAAACCCTCGGCAACCAGTATTCGCTGAACACCCGCCTCGGCGAACTGGCCATGCGCCACCCGGTGGCCTGTACGCCGCAGACCAGCCTGCGCGAAGCGGTACGGCTGATGGATGAAACCCAGGTCGGCAGCATCGTGATCGTCGACGAAGAGCGCTTCCCCGTGGGCATCTTCACCCTGCGCGACCTGCGTCAGGTGGTGGCCCGGGCCGAGACCGACTTCGACTCGGCGGTGTCCGGCCACATGACCGCCTCGCCGTTCTACCTCACGCCCCAGGCCAGCGCCTTCGACGCCGCCATCGCCATGACCGAACGGCATATCGCCCACGTCTGTCTGGTGGAAGACCGGCGCCTGTGCGGCGTGGTGTCCGAGCGCGATCTGTTTTCCCTGCAACGGGTCGATCTGGTCCATCTGGCCCGCACCATCCGCAGCGCGCCGCGCCTGGAAAGCCTGGTGGCGATGCGCGGCGAAATCGGCCAGCTTGTGGAACGCATGCTGGCCCACGGCGCGTCCTCGACGCAGATCACCCACATCATCACCCTGCTCAACGACCACACCGTGTGCCGGGTGATCGAACTGGCGATCGAGGAAAAGGGCGACCCGGGCGTGCCATTCACCTGGCTCTGCTTCGGCAGCGAGGGCCGCCGCGAACAGACGCTGCACACCGACCAGGACAACGGCATCATCTTCGACGCCCGCGATGCGGCCGAAGCCGCCGAAATTCGCGGGCGCCTGCTGCCGCTGGCGCAACATATCAACCAGGGCCTGGCGCAGTGCGGTTTCAGCCTGTGCAAGGGCAACATCATGGCCGGCAATCCCGAGCTGTGCCTGTCGCGGGCCGAATGGGCGCGGCGCTTCGCCGCCTTTATCCGCGAGGCGACCCCGGAAAACCTGCTGGCTTCGAGCATCTATTTCGACCTGCGGGTGGTCTGGGGCAACGACGACAGTTGCGAACAACTGCGCCAGAGCGTCCTCGACCAGGTCGCCGACAATCGCCTGTTCCAACGCATGATGGCGGACAACGCGCTGCGCCAGAAACCGCCGGTGGGGCGCTTCCGCGAGTTCGTCCTGACCCGCAGCGGCAACGACAAGGCCGCCACCCTCGACCTCAAGGTCCAGGGCCTGACGCCCTTCGTCGACGGCGCGCGGCTGTTGGCCCTGGCCAACGGCATCAGCGCCAACAACACCCTTGAGCGCCTGCGCCAACTGGTGGCAAAGGAAGTCATCGACCCGCTGGACGGCGGCGCCTTCGAAGAGGCTTACCACTTCATCCAGCAGACCCGCATGCAGCAGCACCAGTTGCAGACCCGGCAAAACCTGCCCTACTCCAACCGCGTCGACCCGGACAGCCTCAACGACCTCGACCGGCGCATCCTGCGTGAATCGCTGCGTCAGGCCCAACGCCTGCAAAGCAGCCTGGCCCTGCGTTACCAACTGTGAGTTTTCAGCTATGAGCCTGTTTGCCTGGCTGCGTCCCAGCCAACCCACCCTCGACGACGTGCAGCGCCAGCGCCTGGCCGGGCTGGGCACGCCGCCGGTGCTGGGCGAAGCGCCGCTGGGCAAGCAGCGCTGGGTGGTGCTGGATCTGGAAACCAGCGGCCTGAACGTCAACCGCGATCAGGTGTTGTCCATCGGTGCCGTGGTGATCGAAGACGGCGCCATCGATTTCAGCCAGCAGTTCGAACGCACCCTGCACCGCCACGACCACAAGCTCGCGCCCAGCGTGCTGATCCACGGCCTGGCGCCCAGCGCCATCGCCGCCGGCTGCGACCCGGCGGAAGCGCTGCTGGACCTGATGGACTTCATCGGCGACAGCCCGCTGCTGGCCTTCCACGCCGGTTTCGACCAGCGCATGCTCAGCCGCGCGCTCAAGGACAGCCTCGGCTACAAGCTGGCGCACCCATTTATGGACGTGGCGGAACTGGCGCCGCTGCTCAACCCGGATGTGGTGATGCGCGACGCCGGCCTGGACGACTGGGTGGCGCACTTCAAACTGCTGGTCGAGGAACGTCACAACGCCAGCGCCGACGCCCAGGTCACCGCCGAACTGGCGCTGATTCTGTTCAGCCAGGCCCGGCGCCAGCAACTGGACAGCCCGAAGGCTCTGGAGCAACGCCTCCAGGGCTGGCGGCGCAAGCGCCAGCAAAGCCACGGGATGTAATCGCCCTTCCCCGACCGCGCTGAATCCGATGAGCGTTAATTGCACAGTGCCACGGGCTCTGACACAATCGCGAATAATTCTCGTTAGTTAACGCATTCTTTTTTTCCGGGGAACGCCTTGTCGTCCGTGCCTAGCCCTCACAACGAGCTGGTCGGTGCGCTGTACCGCGACCACCGCAGCTGGCTGCTCGCCTGGTTGCGCCGCAACCTTGCCAGCGCGGAGCGCGCCGAAGACCTGAGCCAGGACACCTTCGTGCGCCTGCTCGGTCGCGACGAGTTGCCGACGCCACGCCAGCCGCGGGCGTTCCTCATGGCCGTGGCCAAGGGCCTGCTGTTCGACCATTTCCGCCGCACGGCGCTGGAGCAGGCGTACCTGGAAGAGCTGCTGCTGGTGCCCGAGGCCGAACAACCGTCCCCCGAAGCGCTGCTGCTGATCCTCGAAGACCTCAAGGCCATCGACCGCCTGCTCGGCAAGCTGTCGAGCAAGGCCCGCGCGGCGTTCCTGTACAACCGCCTGGACGGCATGACACACGCCGAGATCGCCGCCAAACTCGGCGTCTCCGTGCCGCGGGTGCGCCAGTACCTCGCCCAAGGCATGCGCCAGTGCTACATCGCGCTGTACGGCGAGCCGACATGAGCGCGCTGAACGCCCGACCGGTTTCCGCCGGTGTGCTCGATGCCGCCATCGCCTGGCAACTGTGCCTGGATGCCGGCAGCGGCAACGCCCAGGAACGCGCCGACTTCGAGCGCTGGCACGCCGCCAGCGAAGAACACGCCCGCGCCTGGCTGCAACTGGGCATGCTCGACCAGCGTTTCGCCGCCGCCGCAGGCCCGGCGCGCAAGGCCCTGATGCAATCACGGGTCAGCCTGCGCAAGCTCGGCAGCGGGCTCGCCAGCCTGTTGCTGGTGGGCGGCCTGCTCAGTTGGGTCAACGCCCACCAGACTTTGGGTTACTGGCTCGCCGACCAGCGCACCGCCACCGGCGAGCAGCGCAGCCTGCGCCTGGACGACGGCACGCTGATCAGCCTGAACACCCATTCGGCGGTGGACATCCGCTTCACCGAGAACGAACGCCTGATCGTGCTGCACGACGGCGAGATTTCCATCGAGACTGGGCACAAGGCCAACGACCTCCGTCCGTTCGTCGTCGCCACCGATGATGGCCGCATGCGGGCGTTGGGCACGCGCTTCCTGGTGCGTCTGGAAGGCGATGGCACGCGCCTGAGCGTGTTGCAGTCGGCCGTGGCCGCCAAGCCGCAGGACAGCGGCGACGAGCAGATCGTGCATGAAGGCCAGGAAGTGTTGATGAGCCACGACCAATTGGGTCGCATCAACACCCTCAAGCCCGGCGCCGACGCCTGGACCCGCGGCATGCTGGTGGTGGACAACGTGCGGCTGGGCGACCTGCTGGGCGAACTGGGGCGTTATCGCGCCGGTTACCTGGGCGTTGCGCCCGAAGTCGCCGATTTGCGCATCACCGGCAGCTTCCCGCTGCATGACACCGACCTGGCGCTGAAATCGCTGTTGCCGACCCTGCCGGTGCAGGTGCAGCAGCGGACGCCGTGGTGGGTGACGGTGATGGCGCGTAACGACAAGTAAATGAGGGCCTCATCGCTGGCTTGCCAGCGATAAGGCCCCCAAACCCACCACCGAAATCTAAATCGAAAATATTTTCATCCAGCCCTATCACTTTTCAATTCTCGCTCGGCAAGGAGGCTAGTTAGCACATATCCCGTCGAGGACCCGCATGACCCGCTCAATCGAAAGCTTCCTGCGTCCAAGCCTGCTGGCCGTGGCCATTGCCATCGCCGCACCGTTGGCCAGCACCCCGCTGATCGCCGCCGAACAGGCCGGCAACCTGCGCAGCTACAACCTGCCGGCCGCGCCACTGGCCACCACCCTGAACCAGATCGCCAGCCAGGCCGGCATTGCCCTGACCCTGGACCCGGCACTCGCCAGCGGGCGCACCTCGGCCCCGGTCAAAGGCCAGTACGACGCCGTCGGCGCCCTGCAACAGGCCCTGCGCGGCAGCGGCCTGCAACTGCAACAGAGCAGTGCCGGGACGTATAGCCTGGTGGCCGTGGAAGAAAACGCCATCGCCCTGCCCAGCACCGATATCAACGCCAAGGTCGCCAGCGCTGACGGCAGCGCCGCCGCCGGCTACCGCGCGGAAACCATCAAGAACGTCGGCGCCCTCGGCGCCATGAAGCTGCAAGACACGCCTTACTCCATGAGCGTGGTGTCCCAGGAATTCCTCAAGAACACCCAGACCACCAGCCTCGACGACGTGTTCAAGCGCAACCCCGCCACCCAGCTCTACGGGCCACGCGCCGCCGGTTATGCCAGCGCCGTCGCGATCCGCGGCTTCAGCGGCTCCGGCAACATGAACATCGCCAACGACGGCCTGCGCTTCAGCAACGGCGCCGATGCCGGCAACTTCATCGAAGACACCGAGCAACTGGAAATCATCACCGGCCTGACCGGCTTCCTGTATGGCCCGGGCACGCCCGGCGGCCTGGTCAACTACGTGCTCAAGCGCCCGACCTACGAGCGCTACAACAGCGTCACCCTCGGCAACGCCGGCGGCGAAAACTACTACATGCATGGCGACTTCGGCGGCAAGATCGACGACGCCGGCGTGTTCGCCTACCGCCTGAACGTGCTGGCGCAGGACGGCGAGACCGCCATCGATCTGCAGAAGCACCGCCGCGAAATGATCAGCGCGGCACTGGACTGGAACGTCAACGACGACCTGCAGATCCAGTTCGACGCCTCCCACCGCCGCAACCAGGTGCATGGGCTGAGCAGCTACTGGTATGTCGCGCCGGGTATCGAGCGGCCTGATGCTTCGTCGCTGAAAAACGACAAGCTGTACAGCCAGAAATGGTCGTTCTCCGACAACGAAACCGACAAGGCCGGCGTGCGCGCCAACTGGCGCCTGAACGACACCTTCACCGTGCGTGCGGCCTTCGCGGCCCAGCAGTACACCGATGAGTTCACCTACACCGGCCCGACCCTGACCAGCGCCACCACCTACAGCCAGCCGCTGTACGCGTTCGCGCCGATCGAAACCGAAGAAAAATCCGGCTCGCTGTTCCTCGATGCCGCCTTCGCCACCGGCCCGCTGGACCACAAGCTGACCGTGGGCTACCAGGGCAACACCACCCGGGTTAAACAGTACGAGGACCACATCCCGTCTCTGGATTTGCAGTACCAGTCTCCGGTGGGCACCCTGCCGATCAGCGAGCAGCCGCAAGTGACCAAGCCCGGCTGGTCCATCGGTCATGGCGACCAGCGTCTGGCCAACAGCGCGGAAACCAACAACTTCCTGCTCGGCGACATCATCACCTTCAACGAGCAGTGGTCGACCATCCTTGGCGTGACCCAGACCCAGATCAAGAGCTACACCAACGAGTTCGTCTACGCCAAGGCCTTCGGCACGCCGGAGACCGAAACCAAGTACAACAAGAGCAAGACTTCGCCAAACATCTCGCTTATCTACAAGCCAGTGCCCTGGCTGACCACCTACGCCACCTACATCGAAGGCCTGCAGGCCGGCGGCGTAGCGCCAAGCGATGCGATCAACGCCGGTCAGGCGCTGGCGCCGCAGATCAGCGAACAGTATGAAATCGGCGCGAAGGCGACCGTGGGCGACACCCTGCTCACCCTGGCCTTCTTCAACATCGACAAGCCGAACAACTACAAGAACAGTGCCGGGCTCTACACCCAGGACGGCCGCCAGGAAAACAACGGCATGGAGTTCAGCGTGACCGGCAAAGTGCTGCCTGAGCTGACCGTGGTCGGCGGTATCACCCTGCTCGATCCGAAGGTCAAGAAGACCGCCATCACCGCCAACGAAGGCAACGCCCCGACTAACGTCGCCAAGCAACTGGCCAAGGTCTACGCCGAGTACGATCTGGACGCCCTGCCGGGCGTAGCGCTGACCGGTGGTGCCTACTACACCGGCAAGCAATATGCCGATGAAGCCAACCACGTGAGCCTGCCGTCGTTCACCACCTTCGATGCGGGTGCGCGCTACAAAACCCACGTGGCGGACAACGACGTGACCTTCCGGGTCAACGTCGCCAACCTGGCGAACAAGGAATACTGGCTGAACAGCTTCTACCTGGGTGATCCACGGACTGTGCAGTTCTCGGCTCAGTTGGAGTTCTAAGCTCCCATCGCGACAGTTTGGCGCCCCGACAAGCTCGCGCCTACAGGTGATCGCCTCTCCCTGTAGGAGCGAGCTTGTCGGGGCGCCGAACCGTCACGATTATCTGCAAAACAGGCGCAGACCTGTCCCGCTTTCTACCGACGGTTAGCCAACCCCATGCAAGCCAAAACCATCCGCCGCTGGTCCGCGATCCACACCTGGACCAGCCTCATCAGCACCCTGTTCCTGCTGCTACTGGCAGTCACCGGCCTGCCGCTGATCTTCCATCATGAAATCGACCACCTGCTGGGCGACGCGCCCGAGCTGAAGGTGATGCCCGCCGACACCCCGAAACTGGACCTCGCGCAGCTTGTGCTCAAGGCCGAGGCCCATCGTCCGGGCGAGGTGATGCAGTACTTCGGCTGGGACGAAGACGACAGCAACGGCGTGGTGGCGATCATGGCCGCCACCGCCGGCACCGAGCCCAACTCGTCGCACACCTTCATGCTCGACGCGCGCACCGGCGAAGTCGTGGAAATGCCCTCGGCCAACGGCGGTTTCATGATGACCATGCTGCGCCTGCACGTGGACATGTTCGCCGGCCTGCCGGGCAAGCTGCTGCTGGCGTTCATGGGCGTGCTGTTTGTCGTGGCGATCATTTCCGGCGTGGTGCTCTATGCGCCATTCATGCGCCGGCTGGACTTCGCCACGGTGCGCCACGACAAGTCGCAGCGGCTGCGCTGGCTCGACCTGCACAACCTGATCGGCGTCGTCACCCTGACCTGGGCGCTGGTGGTGGGCGTCACCGGGGTGATCAGCGCGCTGTCGGACCTGGTCATCGCCGCGTGGCGCAACGACAGCCTGACGGCGATGGTCGCGCCGTACCGTGATGCGCCGCCGCTGACCGAGTTGGCGCCGGTCAGCCGGGTGCTGGATATCGCCGCCGAGGCCGCGCCGGGCATGACGCCGGACTTCATCGCCTTCCCCGGCACGCGCTTCTCCAGTGAGCACCACTACGCGGTGTTCATGAAGGGCAGCAGCCACCTGACCGCCCATCTGCTGACACCGGTACTGATCGACGCCAGCACCCTGGCGGTCACCGCCGTGGGCGAGCGGCCGTGGTACATGGACGCCATGGGCCTGTCGCAGCCGCTGCACTTTGGCGACTACGGCGGCCGGCCGATGCAGATTCTGTGGGCGGCGCTGGATGTGCTGACCATCATCGTGCTGGGCAGCGGGCTCTATCTCTGGTGGGTGCGCCGGCGCACGGTCGCGGAGGGGGCGCGATGAACATGAAGGTGTTTGGCATGCCGCTGTTGATCGGGGTGCTCGGGGCGGCGGGGTTGTTTGCGGCGCTGCTCGGGGATGGCTGGTGGGACGCGCTGGCGTGGGTTGGGTTGGGGTTGCCGGTCTGGTATGGGTTCAGGGGCTTCTTCAGGTAGATATCTGCTGCCTTATCGCGAGCAAGCTCGCTCCTACCCCTACCCTGTAGGAGCGAGCTTGCTCGCGATGGGCAACAACGCCACCTCCGGGAACATTCCCCCGCCAATCCACTCCAACACCTCGTTTTCCCTGCCTTTACGGCTGACGAGGTCTTTGCCATGAAACGTTTCGCGCTGGTCACCCTGATGACCCTGGCCGCCAGTTCGGCCTTCGCTTTCAACCTCAACGACGCGGCCAACGCCGTGTCCGCCATGCAAGGCAAATCCGATGACGCCGCCGTCCAGGCGCCCGCCGCTTCGGCCAATCTGCTCAACACCCTCGGCAGCGAACTCAAGATCACCCCGGAACAAGCCATTGGTGGCACCGGCGCCCTGCTGGGCCTGGCGCGCAATCAGTTGAGCACGGGCGATTACCAGCAACTGAGCAAGGCCGTGCCGGGCCTCGACATGCTGTCTGACGAGAACGCCCTCGGCGGGCTGGCGGGATTGGGGGATCTGCTCGGCAAGAGCGGTCAGGCTTCAGCGTTGAGCAATGCGCTCGGCGGTGAGGTAAAGAACGGCACGGACCTGAACAACGCCTTCAGCGCCCTCGGCATGGAGAACGGCATGATCGCCCGCTTCGCGCCGCTGATCCTGCAGTACCTCGGCCAACAGGGCGTGGCCGGGTCGCTGTTGCAGAATCTGGCCGGCATCTGGGGCAACGGCACGGCCGCACCGCTCACCCCGGCGCCGGGCCCGTCAGTTTAATTCCGCGCGCAGGGCCTCGATCCGCGCATCCTTCTCGCGCCACAACTGGTTGACCCAGTCCTGCACGGCCTGGCGCACCGCCGGGTCGGTTTCGTAGTCACCGGCCCACAGCGCCGGGTCCAGCTCGCGCACCTGAATATCGACGATCACCCGCGGCAAGCCGCCGCTGACCAGATCCCAGAACCCCGGCGCCTTGTCGCCGGGATAGACGATGGTCACGTCCAGCAGGGCGTCGAGCTGCTCGCCCAGCGCCGCCAGCACGAAGGCGACGCCGCCGGCCTTGGGCTTGAGCAGGTGCCGATAAGGCGATTGCTGTTCCTGGCGCTTGGCCTCGGTGAAACGGGTGCCTTCCAGGTAATTGACCACGGTCACCGGCTGGCGCTTGAACAGTTCACAGGCCGCCTTGGTGATGGCCAGGTCCTGGCCCTTGAGGTGCGGGTGTTTGTCGAGGAAGGCCTTGCTGTAGCGCTTCATGAACGGGTAATCCAGCGCCCACCAGGCCAGGCCCAGCAACGGCACCCAGATCAGCTCCTTTTTCAGGAAGAACTTGAAGAACGGGATCTTGCGGTTCAGCACCTGGATCAGCGCCGGGATATCGACCCAGGTCTGGTGGTTGCTGACGCAGAGGTAGGAGGTGTCCAGGCGCAGGTTGGCATTGCCGCGCACGTCCCAGCGGGTCGGGATGCACAGGGCGAAGATCAGTTTGTCGATTTCGGCCCAGGTCTCGGCGAACCACATCACCGCCCGGGAGGCGTGATCGCGGTAGCGACCGGGCAAGACCAGCTTGAGCACGGCGCAAAGCAGCAGCGGTCCGATCAGGACCAGGGTGTTGAGCAACAGCAACAGGGTGACGAAACTGCCGGTGAGCAGGCGGCGCATAAATCCACTCTTAGTGTGGGAAAGACGGTCGGCAATGATAAGCAGCGGCGACGGGAACACCAAATGCTGTCCGGCGAGTGTCATGAACAAATGTTTCACGTTGTGTTCATTACCCTAGCTTGCCGAACCTACAGCGCAACGGCAGTCTAACGGTCGTCCCATCCCAAGGAAGTCATTCCATTGAAACCACTGATCGCCCTGCTCGGCCTGCTGTCCCTGCCAGTGATGGCCGCTGAACCGACCCTCTATGGTCGCTACGAATACATCGGCCTGCCGGAAATCGGCCAGACCCTCAAAGCCAAGATGGACACCGGCGCCCTCACCGCCTCGCTGTCCGCCAAGGACATCGAACAGTTCAGCCGTGACGGTGAAGACTGGGTGCGTTTCCGCCTGGCCACCAAGGATGCCGGCAGCAAGGTCTTCGAACACAAGCTGGCGCGCATCAGCAAGATCAAGAACCGCGCCGACGAAGAAGACGAAGAAGGCAGCGAAATCGCCCACCGCCCGGTCATCGACCTGGAGCTGTGCCTGGGCGATGTGAAGCGCACCGTCGAGGTCAACCTGACCGACCGCAGCAGCTTCAACTACCCGCTGCTGATCGGCGCCAAGGCCCTGCGCGAGTTCGGCGCCGCAGTAAACCCGGCCCGCCGCTTCACCGCCGACAAGCCGGACTGCTGACGCAACGCGGCAAAGTGATGCACAGCGCTTTACACTTGCCGCTTCCCACTTGCCGCCTGCAGTTGCCGCCATGCCCCACATCCTGATCGTTGAAGACGAAGCGGCCATCGCCGACACCCTGATCTACGCCTTGCAGGGCGAAGGCCACAGCACCGAGTGGGTGACCCTCGGCCAGGCCGCGCTGGAGCGACAGCGCCAGCAGCCGGCCGATCTGGTCATCCTCGATATCGGCCTGCCGGACATCAGCGGTTTCGAGACCTGCAAGCAACTGCGCCGCTTCAGTGAAGTGCCGGTCATGTTCCTCAGCGCCCGCGACGGCGAAATCGACCGGGTGGTGGGCCTGGAAATCGGCGCCGACGATTATGTGGTCAAGCCGTTCAGCCCGCGGGAAGTCGCCGCCCGGGTGCGCGCCATCCTCAAGCGCATGGCGCCAGCGGCAAGCACCGCCGTTGCAACCGGCACCACGCCGTTCAGCATCGACACCCTGCGCATGCAGATCCACTACCGCGAGCACCCGCTCAGCCTCACCCGCCACGAATTCCGCCTGTTGCAGTGCCTGCTGGAGCAGCCGCAGCGGGTTTTCAGTCGCGAGCAGTTGCTGGACGCCGTTGGCGTGGCGGCCGATGTCGGCTACGAGCGCACCATCGACAGCCATATCAAGAGCCTGCGCGCCAAGCTGCGCCTGGTGGCCGCCGAAGCCGAGCCGATCCAGACCCACCGCGGCCTGGGCTACAGCTACAACCCGGACCAAAGCTGATGCGCCTGGGTATCCGCATCTTCCTGGTGTACTTCCTGTTCGTCGGGCTGACCGCGTATTTCGTCCTCAATACCGTGCGCGAGCAGGTGCGCCCCGCCGTGCGCCAATCCACCGAGGAAACCCTGGTGGACACCGCCAACCTGCTGGCGGAAATCCTCCGCGATCAGGTCAAGGCCGGCACCCTCGGCCAGAGCGCCCTGCCGCAGTTGCTCACCGCCTACGGCCAGCGCCGCCCCAACGCGCAGATCTGGGGCCTGGCCAAGAACGAGGTGAACCACCGCATCTACGTCACCGACGCCAAGGGCATCGTTCTGCTGGATTCCAGCGGCGAGGCGCTGGGCCAGGATTACTCGCGCTGGAACGACGTCTACCTGACCCTGCGCGGCCAGTACGGCGCCCGCTCGACCCGCAGCGATCCCAACGATCCGGACTCCTCGGTGATGCACGTCGCCGCACCGATCCTCGACAACGGCACGCTGATCGGCGTGGTCACCGTGGCCAAGCCCAACCGCTCGCTGCAACCCTACGTCGACCGCTCGGAACAACACCTGGTCACCCTCGGTATCGGCCTGATCGTGCTCGGCCTGCTGGTAGGCGCGGCGCTGTCGTGGTGGCTGACCCGCTCGCTGCGCCGGCTGACCCGCTACGCCCAGGCCGTCAGCGCCGGCGAGCGCGTGGCCCTGCCGCACTACCGCGGCGGCGAGCTGGCGCAGTTGGCGGATGCGGTCGAGCGCATGCGCACCCAACTCGAAGGCAAGGCCTACGTCGAGCGCTACGTGCACACCCTGACCCACGAACTGAAAAGCCCGCTGGCGGCGATCCGCGGCGCCAGCGAGCTGTTGCAGGGACCGATGCCGGACGAGCAGCGCCAACGCTTCACCCACAACATCGAGAGCGAAAGCGCGCGCATGCAGCAATTGATCGAGCGCCTGCTGGACCTGGCCCAGGTCGAGCAGCGTCAAGGCCTGGAAGACCAGCAGCAGGTGGCGCTGGCAGAGATGGTCGACGCCCTGCTGCTGGCCCGCGGCGCCCGCATCGAAAGCGCCGGCCTGCTGGTGCGTCAGCAAGTACCGGCGACGGCGCGGCTGTACTGCGAGCCGTTCCTGATGCGTCAGGCGATCGGCAACCTGCTGGAAAACGCCCTGGACTTCACCCCACCTGGCGGCCGGTTGGTGTTCGAACTGGAGCACGATGCACAGCGCGTGGCCCTGAGCCTGTACAACCAGGGCGAGGCGATTCCCGATTACGCCCTGGGCCGCCTCTGCGAACGCTTCTATTCGCTGCCCCGGCCCGGCACCGGGCGCAAGAGCACGGGCCTTGGCCTGAACTTCGTCGAGGAAGTCATGCAACTGCACGGCGGCTCGCTGGAGATCGCCAACGTCGAGGACGGCGTGCGCGTGCGGTTGTGGCTGCCAGCCAATCGCCTGGACTGAATCTCCACACAAACTCCACATTCACTCCCGCGTCGCTCCACACAGCGCTCGCAGACTGGGCTCCTTCTCAAGCGGAGCCCCTCCATGAACAAAACCCTGAGTATCAAACTCGGCATCATCGCCTTGCTGGTGATCGGACTGCTGATTCCCCTGCTGATGATCGGCGGCCTGATCAGCGAGCGGCAGTCCCTGCGCGACAGCGTGGTCGAGGACATCGGCCAGAGCTCAAGCCACGCCCAGCAGATCAGCGGTCCGATCCTCGTGGTGCCGTACCGCAAGACCGAGCGGGTATGGAAAACCCAGGACGGCAGGACCTTCCAGGAAACCCGCGTGCGCACCAGCCACCTGGCCTTTCTGCCGGAAACCTTCGTCCTCGATGCCGACGCCAACACCGAGCTGCGCGCGCGGGGCATCTACGAGGCGCGGCTGTACCACGCCAACAGCCACGTCAGCGGCCAGTTCAAGGTGCCGGCCAACTGGGGCATCAAGAACGACCTCGACGACTACCGCTTCGAAACGCCGTTTATCGCGGTGGGCATCAGCGATATCCGCGGCATCCAGAACGGCCTGCAGTTGCAGCTCAATGGCCAGACCCTCGACTTCGCCGCCGGCAGCGGCGTGGACTGGCTCGGCGGCGGCGTGCGCGCCAGTGTGCCGGGGCTCGATAGCCAGAACGAAATGCGCCTGGACTACGCCTTCGACCTCAAGCTGCAAGGCACCGGGCAGTTGCACGTGTTGCCAGTGGGCCGCAGCAGCAATGTGAATCTGAGCGCCAACTGGCCGCACCCGGGCTTTATCGGCAACTACTTGCCCACCAGCCGCGAGATCACCGACAAGGGCTTCAACGCTCACTGGCAGACCTCGTTCTTCTCCACCAACATGGAAGACGCCCTCGAACGCTGCGTGACGACCGACCAGTGCACGGACTTCCAAAGCCGGCGTTTCGGCGTCAACTTTGTCGATCCGGTGGACCAGTACCTGAAAAGCGAGCGGGCGATCAAATACGCGCTGCTGTTCATCGCCCTGACCTTCGCCGGCTTCTTCCTCTTCGAAGTGCTGCGCAACCTCAGCGTCCACCCGATCCAGTACGCTCTGGTGGGCGCGGCCCTGGCGCTGTTCTACCTGTTGCTGCTGTCGTTGTCCGAGCACCTTGGCTTTGCCTTGGCGTATGGGTTGTCGGCGAGTGGCTGTGTGGCGTTGATCGGTTTCTATCTGTGCCATGTGCTGCACAGCCGGGCGCGTGGGATGGGCTTCGGCGCGGGGTTGGCGGTGCTGTACGCGATGCTGTACGGGCTGCTCAGCGCCGAGGATTACGCGCTGCTGATGGGGGCGTTGCTGCTGTTCGCCTTGCTGGGTGTGTTCATGGTGCTGACGCGGCGGCTGGACTGGTATCGCGCGGGTCAGGGGGTGGCGGCATGAGTGGGTTGCGCGAGGAGCGGGTGTTCGGGGAGCAGTTGGTGCGGGGGATTGTCGGAGTCTGGGCAACAGAGGTGTTGCAATCGCGACGGCTCGGCGCCCTGACAAGCTCGCTCCTGCAGATAGAAATGGCTCGAATCTCCGTAGGAGCGAGCTTGTCGGAGCGCCGAACCGTCGCGAAGGGCCGCAAAGCGGCCCCAGAAATGCCGAATCAGGCCGCCGGCGGTGCAGTCAGCTTCATCGAAGGGCGCTGACTGACCTCCGCATACCACGCCGCCAGCTTCGGCTGCTGCTCACGCCAGCCGAAGTTCGGCATGCGCAAGTCGATATAGCCCAGCGCACAGGCCGCACCGATCGCCGCGACGTCGAACACCGAAGCCAGCTCAGCAATATGCTCGGCTTCAAAATCCGCCAGGCCGCGGCGAATCTTCTCCTGCTGCGCGGTGAGCCACTCGTCCCACTGTTTCTCAGCGGGCCGCAAGAACTGCTCATAACGCGCCAGCACCGAGGCGTCCATGATCGCATCCGCCTGCGAAGCCAGGCTCAGGCGGCGCCAGCGCGCGTCGCCCTCACGCGGGATCAGCGGGTTGCCGACGTGTTGCAGGTCGAGGTACTCGAGAATCACCCGGCTGTCATGCAGCACGGTGCCGTTGCCCAGCACCAGTGCCGGGATCTTGCCGACCGGGTTGTCGCGGTTCAATCCGGCATCCGGGTTCACCGGGCTCATGTTGATGGTGTTCAGCGCGACCCGGTCGAACTGCCCGGTCTCGTGCAGGAACACCGTGACCTTGCGCACGAAGGGCGACAGCGGCGAGTGGTACAACGTCATGCTCGGCGTGGTCATGGCGCGTCCTCAGTTGCCTTGCAGGCTGGGCGGCAGGCAGACACCGGTACCACCGATGCCGCAATAGCCCTCGGGGTTCTTCGCCAGGTACTGCTGGTGGTAAGCCTCGGCGAAATACACGGTCGGCGCCTGGGCAATCTCGGTGCTGATCTCGCCGAAACCGGCCTTGCTCAGTTCGGCCTGGTACTGCGCCTTGCTCGCCTCGGCTTCGTCCAGGTGCTGCGGGCTGGTGCAGTAGATCGCCGAGCGGTACTGGGTGCCGATGTCGTTGCCCTGGCGCATGCCCTGGGTCGGGTTGTGCAGTTCCCAGAACATCGCCAGCAGTTCGCGGTAGCTGAGCTTGTCCTTGTCGAACACTACCAGCACCACTTCGGTATGCCCGGTCAGGCCCGAGCAGACTTCTTCATAGGTCGGGTTCGGCGTGAAGCCGCCGGCATAACCGACCACGGTGCTGACCACGCCATCACGCTGCCAGAAACGGCGCTCGGCGCCCCAGAAGCAGCCCAGGGCGAAAATCGCGAAATCGACATCTTCAAAGAACGGGCCGAGCAACGGCGTCTCTTTGAACACGAAATGCCGCTCAGGCAGGGACATCGGGGTTTCGCGGCCAGGCAGCGCCTGTTCAGCGGTAGGCAGGACGTTTTTGTTCACCAGGATTTCCGAACGCAGGACCATGGACCCATTCCTCTTGTCAGGTAGGAGACATCGCCGAGCGATGTCGTCTATTGGGATAGACCCGTAGTGTGCCCGAGTGTTGCGTGACTGTCAGGCCACCGGGCCACGCGGATAGCGCCTGAGCTTTTCAACCAGCTCATCGCCGGGGATCGGCTTGTCGAACAGGTAGCCCTGGCCGACATCGCAACGGTGACGACGCAGGAACGCCAACTGCTCGGCGGTCTCGATACCTTCGGCGACCACCTTGAGCTTGAGGTTGTGGGCCATGGCCACCACCGCCGAGGTGATTTCCATGTCGTCCTGGTTGTCGGGGATTTCGTTGATGAAGCTGCGATCGATCTTGATGATGTCGATCGGGAATTTCTTCAGGTAGCTGAGCGAGGAATACCCAGTGCCGAAGTCGTCCATCGCCAGGGTCAGGCCCAGTTGCTTGAGCTGGTCGAGCTGGCGGCGGGTGTCTTCGGTGGCTTCCAGCAGCAGGCCTTCGGTCAGTTCCAGCTCCAGCAGGTGCGGCGGCAGCGCTTCTTCCTGGAGGATGTTGGCGATCGAGGCGACCAGGTCCGGGTCGGAGAACTGCTTGGGCGACAGGTTGATCGCCACCTGCAGGTTGGGCATGCCCTCGGCGGCCAGTTGCTGACTCATGCGGCACGACTGGCGCGCCACCCATTTGCCGATTGGGATGATCAGGCCGGTTTCCTCGGCGACGCTGATGAACTGGTCCGGGCGGATCATGCCCTTTTCCGGGTGGTTCCAGCGCAGCAGCGCTTCCAGGCCGAGCAGGCGGCCGGTGCGCAGGCACAGCTTGGGCTGGTAGAACACCTGCAATTCGTTCTGCGCCAGCGCCCGGCGCAGGTTGTTCTCGACGAACAGCTTGTAGCTGGCCTCGGCATTCAGCGCCTCGGTGAACACCTGCACCTGATGCTTGCCGTTGGCCTTGGCCTTGTGCAGCGCGAGGCCGGCGTTCTTCATCAGGGTCTGCGGGTCGCGGCCGTGCAGCGGCGCGCACGCCAGGCCCACGGAGCCGGTGACGTTGATCAACTGGTTGTCGACGAACATCGGTTTGTCGAGGGTATTGAGCAGCGATTGCGCGGTCTGCTGCCCGCTTTCCATGTCGGTGTTGTCCAGCAACACGGCGAACTCGTTACTGGCGAAACGCGCCAGGCTACCACCGGGGCTGAGACTGTTGCGCAGGCGCCGGGCGAGGCTCACCAGCAGCTTGTCGCCGGTCTGGTGGCCGAGGCTGTCGTTGATCCGCTTGAAGTTGTCGATGTCCACCAGCAGCAGGCAGATCGGCGTGTCGCTGTCGCGGGCGAAACGCTCGTCGAGGCTGCGGATGAACGCCGGGCGATTGCCCAGGCCCGTCAGGTTGTCGGTGTAGGCCAGGCGCTCGATGCGCTGCTGGGCGAGCTTGTTCTGGGTGACGTCTTCGTAGATGCCGATGTAGTGGGTCAACTCGCGGTTGTCGCCATACACCTTGGAAATCGACAGTTGTCCCCAGTACGGCTCGAGGTTCTTGCGCCGGCTCTTGAACTCGCCCTGCCAGCTATTGCCCATGGCCAAGCTGGAATCGTCGAAGAGCAATTCGCTGAGATTTTCCAGCGCCGACAGCTCGGACAGCCGATGCCCCTGGACCTCCTCGGAGCTGTACTGGGTGATCGCGGTAAAGCTCGGGTTGACGTACTCGACCACGCCGTCGCGGTTGACCAGCAGAAAGGCGTTGGCGCTCTGCTCCACCGCGCGCTGGAACAGGTACAGGGCGTTGGTGGCGGTGCGTCGGTTGTGGTTGTTGATGACCTGGGCGAACTGGTCCGCCAGCTCGCCGGCGAAGGCGATCTCGTCGGTCTGCCAGGCCCGCGGGCTGCCGCCGTGTTCGAGGCACAGCACGCCGACCACCTGGCCGTCGATGCGGATACTGGCATCGAGCATGGCGATGATGTCGCGCGGGCGCAGGCTCTCGGTGATATCACGGGTGCGCGGGTCATGGCTGGCGTTGTGCGCATCGATCGCGCGGCTGGTGTGCAGCGCCTCCAGGTAATCCGGAAACAGGCCGGCGTCGATCGCCTCAGGCAGGCGGTACTCGCGGGTCTCGCGGTAGAACGCGGAAATCGGCTCCAGGCGCTGGCCTTCCAGGTACCAGATGCTGGCGCAATCGATGTTGTAGATCTCGCACGCGCTGCGGGTGATCAGCTCGGCGGCTTCCTGCAGCGAATTGCTGGCGCTGTAGCGGTGCCGGGCCAGGTGCAGGATCAGGTCCTGCTGGGCACGCACTCGCTCCAGGTGTTCAAGTTGTTCCTGCTGCGCCTGCTGGTTCAGCTTGAGGGCGATCTGCAGGCGGCTGTTGCGGGTTTCCAGGTCGTCGGCGCTGAGTTCGGTCATCTCGCCGGGCTGGTCGTCCAGCACCAGCAGGTAGCCGCGCAGCAACTGGCGATTGTGCTGCCGGTAGGCTTCGCCCACTTCCAGCAGATTCAGCGGGCCGTGGCTGGTGTGCAGGGTGTAGCGGCTCAGGTAGTGATTGCCGACCGCCAACTGCGCGTCGATGGCGTCATGCAGCTTGTAGCGCGCCTCCGGCGCCATGAGGCTGGCGTAGGGCGAACCGACCAGGGCACACAGCTCCACCGCCGGCAGACCGAACTGCCGTTCGCAGCCCGGATCGAGGTAAAGCATCGCCCAGCTAGCTTCGTTCAGCCGCTCGAAACGCAGCATGCCGAGCCGTGATGGCACCGGTAACTGCGTCACTACCTCGGCCGCCGGACGGCTGGCAGCATCGGTTTGGCTTTTCATGGGAAGCTCGCTCGAAAAAGACTGATGGCACGGGCTTGGCACATTGCTGCTATGCACGCTTGGGCAAGGTTGCATCATGCGCCAGAGGCTGACAAGTAATAGGTTGGCTGGCGTCTTGATCTATGTCGGCATGGCGGCGTTTTTCTTCAGCCCCGCTACCGGTAAACGCCAGGCGGGCCGGGGCGCTGAACCGTTTTTTCGAAGACAAAAAAAGCCCCGTCAGAGACGGGGTTGAGGTACGAGCGTGGCAGCTCGAAAGCGGGCCTGTCTCCCCCGGCAGAGGGAGACAGGTGAACAACGGTTACAGCAGGATGGTGCGGATGTCGCCCAGCAGGTCGCTCAGGCGCTTGGTGAAGCGCGCGGCGGCTGCGCCGTTGATCACACGGTGATCGTAGGACAGCGACAGTGGCAGCATCAGCTTCGGCTGGAAGGCTTTGCCGTCCCAGACTGGCTGGATGGTGGCCTTGGAAACACCGAGGATCGCCACTTCCGGCGCGTTGACGATCGGCGTGAAGCCGGTGCCGCCAATGTGGCCGAGGCTGGAGATGGTGAAGCAAGCGCCTTGCATGTCGTCGGCAGACAGCTTTTTGGTCCGGGCTTTTTCGGCCAGGGCCGCAGCTTCGGCAGCCAGTTGCAGCAGGCTCTTCTGATCGACGTTCTTGATCACAGGGACCAGCAGGCCATCCGGGGTGTCCACGGCGAAGCCGATGTTCACGTACTTCTTGCGGATGATCGCTTTGCCGCTTGGCGCCAGCGAACTGTTGAAGTCCGGCAGTTCCTTGAGCAGGTGAGCAGAGGCCTTGAGCAGCAGCGGCAGAACGGTCAGCTTGACGCCAGCCTTCTCGGCCACGGCTTTCTGCGCGATACGGAACGCTTCCAGCTCGGTGATATCGGCCGAGTCGAATTGCGTCACGTGCGGCACGTTCAGCCAGCTGCGGTGCAGGTTGGCAGCGCCGACCTGCATCAGGCGGGTCATTGCCACTTCTTCGACTTCACCGAACTTGCTGAAGTCCACGACCGGGATCGGCGGGATGCCCGCGCCACCGGTTGCGCCACCTGCGGCCGGTGCTTCCTTGGCCTTCTGCATCATGGCTTTGACGTAAACCTGCACGTCTTCTTTCAGCACACGGCCATGCGGGCCGGTGGCTGCGACAGCGTTCAGCTCGACGCCGAACTCGCGGGCCAGTTGACGCACGGCTGGGCCGGCGTGAACTTTGGCACCGCTGGCGGCAACAGGCGCGGCAGCAGGTGCTGCGGCAGCCGGTGCCGGAGCAGCAGCGGCAGCCGGAGCGGCCTCAGCCTTGGCAGCCGGCGCAGGTGCTGCGGCCGGAGCCGGAGCCGCGGCAGGCGCGGCGCCGGCGATTTTCAGCTTGAGGATCAGGTCGCCTGTACCGACTTCGTCGTCCAGCTTGGCGATCACGGCTTCGACCACGCCAGCGGCAGGAGATGGAATCTCCATGCTGGCCTTGTCCGATTCCAGGGTGATCAGCGACTGGTCGGCGCTGACGGTATCGCCAGCCTTGACCAGCACTTCGATGATCTTGGCCTTGCCCGACGAACCGATATCCGGAACGTGGATGTCCTGAACGGTGGCGGTTGCCGGTGCGGCAGCCGCTGCCGGAGCAGCTTCAGCAGCCGGTGCAGCGGCAGGCGCGGCAGCCGGAGCAGCAGCGGCCGGAGCCTCAGGCGCCGCGGCAGCGGCACCCTCGACTTCCAGTTCCAGCAACTCGTCGCCTTCTTTCAGGCGGTCGCCCAGCTTGACCTTCAGCGACTTGACCACACCGGCCTTCGGCGCGGGGATCTCCATGGAGGCCTTGTCGGACTCCAGGGTCAGCAGGCTCTGGTCGGCCTCGATACGGTCACCGACCTTGACGAACAGCTCGATGATTTCACCTTCACCGCTGCCGATGTCAGGTACGCGAATGAGTTCGCTCACTTAAAAATACTCCTCAGCAGTCCAGTGGGTTGCGCTTGTCCGGGTCGATGCCGAACTTGACGATGGCGTCAGCCACCACCTTCGGTTCGATCTCGCCACGGTCAGCCAGGGCTTCCAGTGCAGCCAGCACCACGAAGTTGCGGTCGACTTCGAAGAAGTGACGCAGTTTCTTGCGGCTGTCGCTGCGGCCGTAGCCATCAGTACCCAGGACTTTGAACTCTTTGCTCGGTACCCACTGACGAATCTGCTCGGCGAACAGCTTCATGTAGTCGGTGGACGCAATGACCGGACCTTTACGGCCGCTCAGGCATTCTTCGACGTAGGTAACCTGTGGTTTCTGACCTGGCTTGAGACGGTTGCTGCGCTCTACTGCCAGGCCGTCGCGACGCAGTTCGTTGAAGCTGGTAACGCTCCACACGTCAGCGCCGATGTTGAACTCTTCACGCAGGATCTTCGCCGCTTCACGGACTTCGCGCAGGATGGTGCCCGAGCCCAGCAGTTGAACGTGGTGCGCCGCGTCGCGGGTATCTTCTTCGAGCAGGTACATGCCCTTGATGATGCCTTCCTCGACACCGGCCGGAATGGCTGGCTGGGTGTAGGCTTCGTTCATCACGGTGATGTAGTAGAAGACGTCCTGTTGCTCTTCGGTCATCTTCTTCATGCCGTCCTGGATGATCACCGCCAGCTCGTAGCCGTAGGTTGGATCATAGGTGCGGCAGTTCGGGATGGTCGCGGCCAGCATGTGGCTATGACCGTCTTCGTGCTGCAGGCCTTCACCGTTGAGGGTGGTACGGCCGGCGGTACCGCCGATCAGGAAGCCACGGGTGCGGCTGTCGCCGGCTGCCCATGCCAGGTCACCGATACGCTGGAAGCCGAACATCGAGTAGAAGATGTAGAACGGCAGCATCGGCTGGTTGTGAGTGCTGTACGAAGTACCGGCAGCGATGAAGGAGGACATGGCGCCCGCTTCGTTGATGCCTTCTTCGAGGATCTGGCCCTTCTTGTCCTCGCGGTAGAACATCACCTGGTCTTTATCGACTGGCTCGTAGAGCTGGCCGACGGACGAGTAGATGCCCAACTGGCGGAACATGCCTTCCATACCAAAGGTACGGGCTTCGTCCGGGATGATCGGAACGATGCGCTGACCGATTTCCTTGTCCTTGACCAGCTGCGCGAGGATCCGCACGAAGGCCATGGTGGTGGAGATTTCGCGGTCGCCCGAACCGTCCAGGATCGCCTTCAGGGTTTCCAGTGGCGGGGTCGGGATACTGATGCTCTTGGCGCGACGCTGAGGCACGAAGCCACCCAGTGCGGAGCGACGCTCGGCCAGGTAACGGGCTTCGGCGCTGCCTTCTTCAGGTTTGAAGAACGGCAGGTTTTCCAGGTCTTCGTCCTTGACCGGGATGTCGAAGCGGTCACGGAAGTGACGCAGGCTGTCGACGTCGACCTTCTTGGTGTTGTGCGCGGTGTTCTTGGCTTCGCCAGCACCGGTGCCGTAACCCTTGATGGTCTTGGCCAGGATGACGGTTGGCTGGTCTTTGTGGTTGACCGCCTGGTGGTAGGCCGCATAGACCTTGTACGGGTCGTGACCACCACGGTTGAGCTTCCAGATCTCGTCGTCGGACAGGTCAGCGACCATGGCCTTGAGTTCTGGCGTGTTGAAGAAGTGCTCACGGACGAACGCGCCGTCCTTGGCCTTGTAGTTCTGGTACTCGCCGTCGATGACTTCGTCCATGCGGCGCTGCAGGATACCGTCGGTGTCCTTGGCCAGCAGTGGGTCCCAGAAACGGCCCCAGACGACTTTGTTGACGTTCCAGCCACCGCCACGGAACACGCCTTCGAGTTCCTGGATGATCTTGCCGTTGCCGCGAACCGGGCCGTCGAGGCGCTGCAGGTTGCAGTTGATGACGAAGATCAGGTTGTCCAGCTTCTCGCGGCCAGCCAGGGAGATTGCGCCCAGGGATTCCGGCTCGTCGCACTCGCCGTCGCCCATGTAGCACCAGACTTTCTGCTTGCCGGCAGGGATGTAGCCGCGGGCTTCCAGGTACTTCATGAAGCGCGCCTGGTAGATCGCCTGGATCGGACCCAGACCCATGGAAACGGTCGGGAACTGCCAGAAATCAGGCATCAGCCATGGGTGCGGGTAGGACGACAGACCGTTGCCATCGACTTCCTGACGGAAGTTGTTCATCTGGTCTTCGCTGATGCGGCCTTCCATGAAGGCGCGAGCGTAGACGCCAGGCGAGGCGTGGCCCTGGAAGAAGATCAGGTCGCCGCCGTGCTCTTCGGTCGGAGCCTGGAAGAAGTAGTTGAAGCCGATGTCATACAGCGTGGCGCTGGAAGCGAAGCTGGAGATGTGGCCACCCAGATCCGAGTCTTTCAGGTTGGTGCGCATTACCATCGCCAAGGCGTTCCAGCGTACCAGCGAGCGAATGCGGCGTTCCATGAACAGGTCGCCAGGCATGCGTGCTTCGTGGGTAACGGGAATGGTGTTGCGGTATGGCGTGGTGATTGCGTACGGGAGCTGCGAACCGCTACGGGTTGCCAGCTCGCCCATACGGGTCATCAGGTAGTGAGCGCGGTCTTCGCCTTCTTTGTCGAGAACCGACTCCAAGGCGTCCAGCCATTCCTGGGTTTCGACGGGATCGAGGTCTTGCATGGCTTGCTCCAGGGCGGAAAGGCTACCAGAATCGGTTGCCTGAAGTTTGCGACTGGCCTTTTGGGCAGACGACATGAATTCTTGGATTACCGGAGGTAGTCCCGGCGGCGTGTAGTTTTACTACAAATCGTTCGTCATTACATGCCTTCAACTGAAAAAAGCAGTAGTAAAACTACATTTACCCCATCAGCCGAAAGCATTCGGCTTGTGAGATAAAACGATACCGGCGACGAAAAACCGGTTGAGAAAAGGCTTGCCGTGATGGTTTCTGCCAATAAATACGCAATTGCCGCTATTTCAAACTTTTGTACGACAGTCATACCCGGGGCATACGACTTCTGCCCCGCCACTGCCTGCGTTTTCCCGCCGATCAAGGATAGACCATGAGCCTGCCGTCGCTGGTCGAACTGCCCGAAACCCTCAAACCACTGTCCATCAGCAACGAACAGGCGCTGCGCAGCGCCGTCGCCGCCAGTGAAGGCCTGAGCCTGGAGAGTTGGACCGCCGAGCGCTGGGCCGGGTTCGCCCGGGTCGCCGCGGCCAGCGAATTCGTTCTTGAACACAGCCAGCGCGACCCGGCCATGCTCCTCGACCTCGCCGCCAGCGGCGAGCTTGATCGCCCCTTTGCCCCCGGCGAGCTGTGCGCGCAACTGGCCGCCGCCGCCCAGGCCGCGACCACCGAAGATGAACTGGCGCGCACCCTGCGCCGCCAGCGCACCCGTCATCAGGTGCGGATCATCTGGCGCGACCTGACCCGCCAGGCCGATCTGGTGCAGACCTGCCGCGACCTTTCCGATATGGCCGACGCCGCCATCGACCAGGCCTACCAATGGCTCTACCCGCGCCTGTGCCAGCAATTCGGCACGCCGACCGGCCACCGCAGCGGCCAGCCGCAACAGATGGTAGTGCTGGGCATGGGCAAGCTGGGCGCGGTGGAGCTGAACCTGTCGTCGGACATCGACCTGATCTTCGCCTACCCCGAGGGCGGCGAGACCGAAGGCGTGAAGCGCTCACTGGACAACCAAGAGTTCTTCACCCGCCTCGGCCAGCGGCTGATCAAGGCACTGGACCCGATTACCGTCGACGGCTTCGTATTCCGCGTCGACATGCGCCTGCGGCCTTACGGTTCATCCGGCGCGCTGGTGCTCAGCTTCAATGCGCTGGAGCAGTACTACCAGGACCAGGGCCGCGACTGGGAACGCTACGCCATGATCAAGGCGCGGGTGGTGGCGGGCGACCAGGTCGCCGGCAACCAGTTGCAGGAAATGCTGCGGCCCTTCGTCTATAGGCGCTACCTGGACTTCTCGGCGATCGAAGCGCTGCGCACCATGAAGCAGTTGATCCAGCAGGAAGTCCGGCGCAAGGGCATGTCCGGGAACATCAAGCTCGGGGCCGGCGGCATCCGCGAAGTCGAGTTCATCGCCCAGGCCTTCCAGTTGATCCACGGCGGCCGCGACCTGAGCCTGCAACAGCGGCCGTTGCTCAAGGTGCTGGCGACCCTCGAAGGCCAGGGCTACCTGCCGCCGGCGGTGGTCAGCGAGCTGCGCGAAGGCTATGAATTCCTGCGTTACACCGAACACGCCATCCAGGCCATCGCCGACCGCCAGACCCAGATGCTGCCCGACGGCGACCTCGACCGCGCGCGGATCGCGTTCATGCTCGGCTTCCCTGACTGGGAGGCCTTCCACGCCCAACTGATGCACTGGCGCGGACGCATCGACTGGCATTTCCGCCAGGTCATTGCCGACCCGGACGACGAAGAGGGCGAAGGCGAAGTGGTCGTCGGCGGCGAATGGCTGCCGCTCTGGGAAGAAGCCCAGGACGAAGAAGCCGCCTGCCGCCAGTTGCAGGACGCCGGGTTCCGCGACGCCGCCAAGGCCCTGAAACACCTCGCCGGCCTGCGCGCCAGCCCGAACCTGCGCTCCATGCAGCGCCTCAGCCGCGAGCGCCTGGACTCCTTCATTCCGCGCCTGCTGGCCCAGGCGGTCGAGCATGACGACCCCGACCTGGTGCTGGAACGGGTGCTGCCACTGGTGGAAGCCGTGGCGCGGCGCTCGGCCTATCTGGTGCTGCTCACCGAAAACCCCGGCGCCCTGCGTCGCCTGCTGACCCTGTGCGCGGCCAGCCCGTGGATCGCCGAGCAGATCGCCCGCTTCCCGCTGTTGCTGGACGAACTGCTCAATGAAGGCCGCCTGTTCAGCCCGCCGAAGGCACCGGAACTGGCCGCCGAACTGCGCGAGCGCCTGACCCGCATTCCCGAGGACGACCTCGAACAGCAGATGGAAGCGCTGCGGCACTTCAAGCTGGCCCACAGCCTGCGCGTCGCCGCCTCGGAAATCGCCGGCAGCCTGCCGCTGATGAAAGTCAGCGACTACCTGACCTGGCTGGCCGAAGCCATTCTCAATCAAGTGCTGGCCCTGGCCTGGCGCCAGACCGTCGCCCGCCACGGCCGGCCCCAGCGCAGCGACGGCAGCCCGTGCGACCCGGGTTTCATCATCGTCGGCTACGGCAAAATGGGCGGCCTCGAACTGGGCCATGGCTCGGACCTCGACCTGGTGTTCATCCACGACGGCGACCCGCAGGCGGAAACCGACGGCGACAAGCCGATCGACAGCGCGCAGTTCTTCACCCGCCTGGGCCAGCGCATCATTCACCTGCTGACCACCCAGACCAACTCCGGGCAACTGTATGACGTCGACATGCGCCTGCGGCCGTCCGGGGCCTCGGGCTTGCTGGTCAGCTCGGTCGGCGCCTTCGAGCGCTACCAGCAGAACGAGGCCTGGACCTGGGAACACCAGGCCCTGGTCCGCGCCCGCGTGCTGGTGGGTTGCCCGCAAGTGGGCGCGGCCTTCGAAGACGTGCGGGCGCGGGTGCTGGGCAAGCAGCGCGACCTGGCCGGGCTGCGTACCGAAGTCAGCGAGATGCGCGCCAAGATGCGCGACAACCTGGGGACCAAATCCACCGCCGCCGGCACCGCGGCCAATGCCTATGACGCCGGCGTTCCCTTCGATATCAAGCAGGATGCCGGTGGTATCGTCGATATTGAATTTATGGTGCAATACGCCGCGCTCGCCTGGTCCCACAGCCATCCGGCATTGCTGCGCTACACCGACAACATCCGCATTCTCGAAGGTCTTGAAGAAGCCGGGCTGATGCCCGCCAGCGATGCGGTGCTGCTGCGCGAGGTGTACAAGGCGTTCCGCTCGGCGGCGCACCGCCAGGCCTTGCAGAAACAGGCCGGGGTGATCGACGCGGGGCAATTCGTCAGTGAACGCCAGGAAGTACGGCGGATCTGGAGCGAACTGGGGCTCAGTTGAATGGGCAGATCCGGCTGGCAGGAGGCCAGCTCTGGATCGGTGGCGTACACTGATGGACCTAGCCTGAATATAAAGAAGGGAGGCCAGGCTGTTTTAAACAGGCTGCAGCCTCCCTGATCGTTTCTGGATAAAGCATGAGAATTTTGATAATCGGGCCCAGTTGGGTGGGCGACATGGTGATGGCGCAAACGCTGTTCCAGGTCCTGAAGCAGCGTCACGCCGATTGCGTGATCGATGTGCTGGCCCCCGAATGGAGCCGGCCGATCCTCGAGCGTATGCCCGAAGTCCGCCAGGCCTTGAGCTTCCCGCTCGGCCACGGCGCGCTGGAGCTGGCCACGCGCCGGCGCATCGGCAAATCCCTGGTCGGCCAGTACGATCAGGCGATCCTGCTGCCCAACTCGCTGAAGTCGGCGCTGGTGCCGTTCTTCGCCGGGATCCCGCAGCGCACCGGCTGGCGCGGCGAGTTCCGCTATGGCCTGCTCAATGACGTGCGGCGCCTGGACAAGGCCCGCTACCCGTTGATGATCGAGCGCTTCATGGCCCTCGCCTTCCCCGACGGCAGCGACCTGCCGCAACCGTATCCACGTCCGAGCCTGAGCATCGAGGCCGCCAGCCGCGAGGCCGCGCTGGCCAAGTTCGGCCTGGAGCTGGACCGTCCGGTGCTGGCGCTGTGTCCGGGTGCCGAGTTCGGCGAAGCCAAGAAATGGCCGGCGGAACACTACGCCAAGGTCGCCGAGCTGAAGATCCGCGAAGGCTGGCAGGTCTGGCTGTTCGGCTCGAAGAACGACCATCCGGTGGGCGAGCAGATCCGCGACCGACTCATCCCGGGCTTGCGTGAAGAATCCTATAACCTCGCCGGCGAAACCTCGCTGGCCGAGGCCATCGACCTGCTCTCCTGCGCCGACGCCGTGGTCTCCAACGACTCCGGCCTGATGCACGTCGCCGCGGCGCTGAACCGCCCGCTGGTGGCGGTCTACGGCTCCACGTCCCCCGGCTTCACGCCACCGCTGGCCGATCAGGTCGAAGTGGTGCGCCTGGGCCTGGAATGCAGCCCCTGCTTCGACCGCACCTGCCGCTTCGGCCATTACAACTGCCTGCGCCAGTTGGAGCCCGATGCGGTGTCCGCGGCGCTGCAGCAGCTCAACGGCCCGTCGCTGGTCGACGTCAGCGCAGAGGTCGATTAAGTGCGGGTCCTGCTGATCAAGACATCCTCGCTGGGCGACGTGATCCACGCCCTGCCGGCGCTCACCGACGCGGCGCACGCTATCCCCGGCATCACCTTCGACTGGGTGGTGGAAGAAGGCTTCGCCGAGATTCCCACCTGGCACCCGGCGGTGGACCAGGTGATCCCGGTGGCGATCCGCCGCTGGCGCAAGAACCTCTGGCAAACCTTCAAGAGCGGCGAATGGCGCCAGTTCAAGAAGCGCATTCGCGAGCGCAAGTACGACCTGGTGATCGACGCCCAAGGGCTGGTCAAGAGCGCCTGGCTGACCCGCTACGTGAAGAAGACGCCGGTGGCGGGCCTGGACCGCTATTCGGCCCGCGAGGGTTTTTCCAGCCGCTTCTATGACCGCCGTCTGTCGGTTGCCACCGGTCAGCACGCCGTTGAACGGGTGCGCCAGTTGTTCGCCCTCGCCCTGGGCTACGACCTGCCCGAAGGCATCGGCGACTACGGCCTGGACCGCAGCCGCCTGGAGCAAGTGGGCGTCGCGCCTTACGTGGTGTTCCTGCACGGCACCACCTGGGACACCAAGCACTGGCCCGAGCTGTATTGGCGCCAGTTGGCCGAGCGGCTCGGCCGCGCCGGCCTGCAAATCTGCCTGCCGTGGGGCAACCCGGCGGAGAAGGCCCGGGCCGAGCGGATCGCCCAGGGCTTGAAGAACGCCCAGGTACTGCCCAAATTGAACCTTGCCGGGGTGGGCCGGGTGCTGGCCTCGGCCAAGGCCTGCGTGGCGGTCGATACCGGCCTCGGCCACCTCGCGGCGGCGCTGGACGTGCCGACCCTGTCGCTGTTCGGCCCGACCAACCCGGGCCTGACCGGGGCCTACGGGAAATCCCAGGTCCATGTCGCCAGCGACTTCCCGTGCGCGCCCTGCCTGCGCAAAAAGTGCACCTACAAGCCGAGCGCCGAGGAACTGCGCCGGTTCGATCTCAAACGTGAGTGGCCGCTGTGCTTCACTCGCCTGAATCCCGAACGTGTGGCACGCCAGTTGGGCGAGCTGCTGCGGGTTGAGGATGTTCGTTGATGCAACTGGCTTTCGTGCTCTACAAGTATTTCCCCTTCGGTGGCCTGCAGCGTGACTTCATGCGCATCGCCCTGGAGTGCCAGCAGCGCGGGCATCAGATCCGCGTCTACACCCTGATCTGGGAAGGCGACGTGCCGCCCGGCTTCGAGGTGCTGGTGGCGCCGGTCAAGGCGCTGTTCAACCATCGGCGCAACGAGAAACTCAGCGCCTGGATGGAAGCAGACCTGGCCAAGCGCCCGGTGGACCGCCTGATCGGTTTCAACAAGATGCCGGGCCTGGACGTCTACTACGCCGCCGACGGCTGCTTCGAAGACAAGGCCCAGACCCTGCGCGGCGGCCTGTACCGGCGCTGGGGCCGCTACCGGCACTTCGCCGAATACGAGCGCGCGGTGTTCGACAAGAACGCCCGCACCGAAATCCTGATGATTTCCGAAGTCCAGCAGCCGCTGTTCGTGAAGCACTACGGCACCCAGGCCGAGCGCTTCCACCTGCTGCCGCCGGGCATTTCCCAGGACCGCCGGGCCCCGGCCAATGCCGCCGAGATCCGCGCCGAATTCCGCCGCGAGTTCGACCTGAAAGACGACGAATTGCTGCTGGTGCAGATCGGTTCCGGCTTCAAGACCAAGGGCGTCGACCGCAGCCTCAAGGCCCTCGCCGCCCTGCCCTCGGCCCTGCGCAAGCGCACCCGGCTGATGGTCATCGGCCAGGACGACCCCAAGGTGTTCCAGTTGCAGAGCACCGCCCTGGGCCTCAATGACCAGGTGCAGTTCCTCAAGGGCCGCAGCGACATCCCGCGTTTCCTGCTCGGCGCCGACCTGCTGATCCACCCCGCCTACAACGAGAACACCGGCACGGTGCTGCTCGAAGCGCTGGTGGCCGGCCTGCCGGTGCTGGTCACGGCCGTTTGCGGCTACGCCCACTACATCGCCGAGGCCGACAGCGGCCTGGTGCTGGACGAACCGTTCGAACAGGACCAGCTCAACCGCTACCTGCAACGCATGCTCGAAGACGATGCGGCCCGCGCCGACTGGGGTCGCAATGGCCTGGCCTTCGCCGACACCGCCGATCTGTACAGCATGCCGCAGCATGCCGCCGACGTGATCCTCGCGCAGGAGCGCGCATGAAACTTGTACTGAACGAGACCTTCAAACGGCTCTGGGCCGGACGCGACGCCTTCGACGCCGTCGAGGCGCTGCAAGGCGAGGTCTACCGCGAGCTGGAAGGCCGCCGCACCCTGCGTACCGAAATCGAGGGCCGTGGCTATTTCGTCAAGATCCACCGTGGCATCGGCTGGGGCGAGATCGTCAAGAACCTGCTCACCGCCAAGCTCCCGGTGCTCGGCGCCGGCCAGGAGTGGAAGGCCATCCAGCGCCTGCACGAAGTGGGCGTGCCGACCATGACCGCGGTGGCCTACGGCGAACGCGGCAGCAACCCGGCGACCCAGCATTCGTTCATCGTCACCGAGGAACTGGCGCCCACTGTCAGCCTGGAAGACTTCAGCATCGACTGGGTCAAGCAGCCGCCGCCGCCGCGCCTGAAACGCGCGCTGATCGCCGAAGTGGCGAAGATGACCGGCGGCATGCACCGCGCCGGGGTCAACCACCGCGACTGCTATATCTGCCACTTCCTGCTGCACACCGATCGTCCGGTGACGGCGGATGATTTCAAACTGTCGGTCATCGACCTGCACCGCGCCCAGACCCGGGCGACAATCACCCGCCGCTGGCGCGACAAAGACCTCGCCGCCCTGTATTTCTCGGCGCTGGACATCGGCCTGACGCGGCGCGACAAGCTGCGCTTCCTGCGCGGCTATTTCCAGCAGCCACTGCGGCAGATTCTCGCCGAACACGCCGGCCTCCTGGCCTGGCTGGACGGCAAGGCACAGAAGCTCTACGAGCGTAAGCAACGGTATGGGGACGCGCTCTGATGGCGGGTTGGACACTGGAGCCGAAATACTCGGCCCTGGCGCATGATTTCGGCAGTATCGAAGCGGTCTTCGCCCTGCAGGGCGAACGCCTGACCCGCGACCCGCTGAGCGAAGTGATCCGCGTGCAGCGTGACGGGGTCAACTACTACGTCAAACGCTACACCGGCGCCGGCAAGGGCCTGCGCCGCTACCTCGGGCGGCCGCGGATCAAGGCCGAGTGGCAGAACCTCAAGCAGTTCGCCAAATGGCAGATTCCCACCGCCGAAGTGGTGGCCTGCGGCCTGGAGCGCAACGGCCTGAGTTTTGGTCGCGGCGCGATGATCACCCGCGAACTACCGCGCACCGAAGACCTCTCGGTGCTCGCCGAGCGCAATGACCCGCGCCTGGCCGACCGTCGCTGGGTCGACAACATCAGCCAGCAACTGGCCCGCCACACGCGGATCATGCATGACCACCACTTCACCCATAACGACCTGAAGTGGCGCAACCTGCTGGTGGACGACCAGGGCACGCTATTCTTCATCGACTGTCCCACCGGCGACTTCTGGTGGGGTTTCATGCTGCGCTACCGGATCACCAAAGACCTGGCGTGCCTGGACAAAGTGGCCAAATACCACCTGTCGGCGACCCAGCGCCTGCGTTTCTACCTGCTGTACCGCAACCGCAACCGGTTGAATGCATCGGACAAGAAACGCGTCCGGCATATCGTGAAGTTTTTCGAGGGACGCGAATGAGTGATTTCCTGGCCAGTGCCGACACGGCGCTGCTCGAACGTCATGGCCTGAACGGCTTCGACCCGCTCTGGGCACTGCAACTGGACGCCGTGGACGAGCCCAATACCGGCCGCGGCGGCTGGAGCAGCGTGTTCCGCCTGGAGCTGGAGGGCAAGGGCTACTACCTCAAGCGCCAGAGCGATTACCTGACCCACACCCTGCACAGCCCGTTCGGCGAACCCACTTTCGCCCGCGAATTCCGCAATATCAGCCGCTACCAGAAACTGCACATCCCCGCCTTGCAGGCGGTGTACTACGGCGAGCGCAAAGTGAACGGCAAACGCCGGGCGATCCTGATGACCCGCGCGCTGGACGACTGGAGCGACCTCGACAGCCTGCTCGGCCAATGGCCGCAACTGGCCCTCGCCCAGCGCCAGGGCATCCTCCGCGCCTGCGGCCAACTGGCCCGCACGCTGCACGCCGCCCGCCAGGTGCATGGCTGCTTCTATCCCAAGCACATCTTCCTGCGCGAACGCGGCGAGGGTTGGCAGGCGCAACTGATCGACCTGGAAAAAACCCGCCCGCTGCTGTTCGGCCAGCGTGACCGGATCAAGGACCTGGAGCCGCTGCTGCGCCGCGCGCCGGTGTGGAGCGAGGCCGACATCCGCCTGTTGCTGTCGGCTTACCTGGATCAACCGGGCGACAGCCCATTGGTACACACCTGGCTGCAACGCCTGGTGCGTCGTCGTCGTCACAAAGAGGCCCGCTGATGCGTTTGTCCGAACTCAAGGATGCCGGGCGCAGCCCGCAACTGCCGTTGAGCATCACCCTGGCCGATGCCGCTGGCAGCGCCGAGTTGCAACTGCTCACCCTGCTGCGCGTACTGCCGGGACAACGTTATGTCGGTGCCGGCGTGTGGCGCGGCAAGCCGGTGCTGGCCAAGCTACTGGTGGGCGGCAATGCGGCCCGCCACTTCCAGCGCGAGCTGTCTGGCGTGCGCCTGCTGGCGGACAACGGCGTGACCACTCCGCTGTTGCTCGCGGATGGCCTGCGCGAAGGTGAAGGCGGCTGGCTGCTGTTCGAATACCTCGAAGGGTCCACCAGCCTCGGCGACGCCTGGGCCGACGTCGAAGGGCAAACTCCGCTGAGCGACGAGCAAAGCCTGGTCCTCGGCGAAGCCCTCGCCGCCGTGGCGCACCTACACGCCAAAGGGCTCTGGCAGGACGATCTGCACCTCGACAACCTGCTGCGCCACAACGGCCAACTGCACGTGATCGACGGCGGCGGCATCAAGGCACAAACCCCGGGCCAGCCGCTGTCACGCGAACAGGTACTACAGAACCTCGGCGTGTTCTTCGCCCAGTTGCCCAAGCGCCTGGAACCGTTCATCGAAGAACTGCTGGTGCATTACCTGCTGGCCAACAGCGAGCACGCCCTGCCGCTGGAAGCCCTGCAAAAACAGATCGACAAAGTGCGCCACTGGCGCCTGAAAGACTATCTGGACAAGGCCGGCCGCGACTGCACGCTGTTCAGCGTCGAACGCGGCGCCTCCCGCCTGCGCGCCATCGTCCGTGGTGAGCAGGCGGCGATGCTGCCGGTGCTGGACAACGCCGACGCGCTGATCGACGCCGGCCACCTGTACAAGACCGGCGGTGCGGCCAGCGTGGCGCGGGTTGAAGTGCAGGGTCGGCCGCTGGTGATCAAGCGCTACAACATCAAGGACACCGCCCACTGGTTCAAGCGCTTCTGGCGCCCGAGCCGGGCCTGGCATTCGTGGATCGAAGGGCACCGCCTGGAATTCCTCGGCTTCGCCACGCCCAAGCCGCTCGCGGTGCTGGAAACCCGCTGGCTGGGGCTTCGCGGCAAGGCGTATCTGGTGACCGAGTTGCTCGACGGCCCGGACCTGATGACCGCCTTCGCGCCGTATGTGGAAAACGGCGACGTGCCAGCCGAGCAACTGGACGCGCTGCAACGGCTGCTGGCGCAACTGATCCACGAGCGAATCAGCCACGGCGACCTCAAGGCCTACAACCTGTTCTGGAAAGACGGGGACTGGGCGCTGATCGACCTGGACGCCATGAGCCAGCACGTGACCCAGATGAGCTTCGCCCCGGCCTTCGCCAAGGACCGCGCGCGGTTGCTGCGCAACTGGCCGGTGGAGAGTGCGTTGTACAAGCGGCTGGATGAGTGCTTGCCGAAGCTGTCGGACTGAGGGACAGCCGCTCCTACAGGTTTGGCGGTGACGTACTCAAAGAAGAAGGGGCCAATCACGGCCCCTTCTTCATTTCTGCTTACGCCGCACTGAACATCTTGTGCGGATCGATCACAAACTTCTTCGGCACACCGGCATCGAACTCGCCGTAGCCTTCCGGCGCCTGGTCGAGGCTGATGACCTGCACGCCCACCACTTCAGCGATGTTGATGCGGTCCCACATGATGGCCTGCATCAGCGCACGGTTGTATTTCATCACCGGGGTCTGGCCGGTGTGGAAGCTGTGGGATTTGGCCCAGCCCAGGCCGAAGCGGATGCTCAGGCTGCCGATCTTCGCCGCCGCGTCAATCGCACCCGGATCTTCGGTGACGTACAGGCCGGGAATACCGATCTTGCCCGCCACGCGAACCACCTGCATCAACGAGTTGAGCACGGTCGCCGGCGCTTCCGCCTTGGCGCCGGCATGGCCGTGACCGCGGGCTTCGAAGCCCACCGCGTCCACCGCGCAATCGACTTCCGGCTCGCCGAGGATGTCGACAATCTGTTCGTGCAACGGGGTGTCCTTGGACAAATCGACGACTTCGAAGCCCTGGGCCTTGGCATGCACCAGACGCACCGGGTTGACGTCACCAACGATCACCACCGCCGCACCCAGCAGGCGCGCCGACGCGGCCGCCGCGAGGCCCACCGGACCGGCACCGGCCACGTACACCGTGCTGCCTGGACCAACGCCCGCGGTGACCGCGCCGTGGTAGCCGGTCGGCAGGATGTCGGAGAGGCAGGTCAGGTCACGGATCTTCTCCATGGCCTTGTCGCGATCGGGCAGTTTCAGCAGGTTGAAGTCGGCGTAAGGCACCAGCACGTACTCGGCCTGGCCGCCGGTCCAGTCGCCCATGTCGACGTAGCCGTAGGCGCCACCGGCGCGGGCCGGGTTGACGGTCAGGCAGACGCCGGTGTGTTGTTCTTTGCAGGAACGGCAGCGGCCGCAGGCCACGTTGAACGGGACGGACACCAGATCGCCGATCTTCAGGTTCTCGACGTCACTGCCCTTCTCGACCACCTGGCCGGTGATTTCATGGCCCAGGACCAGGCCGACCTGGGCAGTGGTGCGACCGCGAACCATGTGCTGGTCGGAGCCGCAAATATTGGTGGAGACCACTTTGAGGATGACGCCGTGTTCGATCTTGCGACCGCGCGGGTCTTGCATTTTCGGGTAGTCGATTTTCTGCACCTCGACCTTTCCGGAGCCGAGATACACCACTCCACGATTGCCAGACATGCTCTTACCTCGCTTGATTTGTAGTTATACAGCGTTGGTTGCAGCGCCACCGTCCATGGGCGGCATGTGTTACTGGAATGGGGGAATTGTGGGCCCGGTTGGCGCAAATGCAGGGGCTGGATGCGACAGCGAGTTATCTGTGGGCGGCAGGATTTTTGTCGGTTTCAGAAAGGCAAATCGCGAGCAAGCTCGCTCCTACAAGGCAATGGTGACCCTGTAGGAGCGAGCTTGCTCGCGATGATTTAGAGAACGACTGTCCGATTGGCGTTCAGAAACACCCGCCGCTCAATGTGATAACCAACCGCCCGTGCCAAAGTCAGGCACTCGATATCCCGCCCCTTGGCAATCAGGTCTTCGGGGTAATGGCTGTGATCCACCACCTCGACACCCTGGGCGATGATCGGGCCTTCATCGAGGTCGTTGTTGATGTAGTGCGCGGTGGCACCGACCATCTTCACGCCCTTGTTGTAGGCCTGGTGATACGGCTTGGCGCCCTTGAAACCGGGCAGCAGCGAGTGGTGGATGTTGATCGCCCAGCCATCCAGGCGCCGGCACAGCTCCGGCGACAGCACCTGCATGTAGCGGGCGAGGATCACCAGCTCGGCGCCGGACTCTTCGATCACCTGCACCACCTTGCGCTCCTGCGCTGGCTTGTCGTGGGGATCGAGCGGGAAATGGTGATACGGAATGTGGTGCCACTCGGCCAGCGGCTCCAGGTCAGGGTGGTTGGAAATCACCGCGACCACGTCCATCGACAACTGTCCGATGCGCTGGCGATAAAGCAGGTCGTTCAGGCAGTGGTCGGCCTTGGAGACCATGATCACCACCTTGGGCCGGTGGTTCGGCGCGGTCAGTTCGAACAGCATGCCGAACGCTTCGCCGCGCTCGGCGAGGCCGGCGCGAAAGCCGGTCTCGTCGAAGTCGTCGGGCTGGCGGAACTCCACGCGGATGAAGAAGCGGCCGGAGAGCCGGTCATCGAACGAGTGGTGCTCGGTGACGTAGCAACGCTGCTCATAGAGGAAGCGGGTGACCGCATCCACCGTGCCGAGCAGGCTCGGGCAGTCGGCGGTGAGGATCCAGGTGTCCGGGGCACGGCTCATGACGACTCTCCTGTGCGGGGCTCAGGCCTGGATGGCCAGGCCGTATTCGGCGGAAGCGTCCTGCAGCCACAGCCACCAGTAGTCGGAGAAGCTGCGACGGATCAGCAGTTCCCAGGTTTCCTCGCCGGTACGGCGGATCACCAGTTGGGACTTGGCGAAGACCGTGCCGACCGCCTTGCCCACCGGGAAGTTGTTCGGGTGCACGTCGTAGCTGGTGGACTTCATCAGCACGTCGCGCACGTTAGGACCGCTCAGCTCCAGCAGGGTCTGGCCGCCGCTGACGTTGACGATCTGGATGTGCTGGTCAGCCAGCGCTTCGCGCAGGGCGTTTTCCACCGGGACTTCCTGGCCACCGGGCACGATCAGCAGCCATTCGTCCGGGCCGAGCCATTGCAGCGACATGTCGCCGTTGGCGACCACGGTCAGGGCGACCGGCAGTTCCAGGCCGATGGCCTTGAACACACCGCCGGCGAAGGCCGGGTCGTGACCGTTGCCACGCAGGGTCAGGTGACCGAGGAATTGTTTCTCGCGCAGGGTGACCCCGGCGTTCTTGCGACCCTTGCCGACCAGGCTGGACAGGTCGGCGTGGTGCAGCGGCGACTCGGCCTTGGCGTCGTTGCCGGGGCGTTGCTCGTAGACGTTGATGGCGCTCATCTTTTTATACCTGCCTGAATTCTGGAAACCGGTTTGGGGCTGCTGTGCAGCCCATCGCGAGCAAGCTCGCTCCTACAGAGGAACGAGCCGCTCTTGTAGGAGCGAGCTTGCTCGCGAAGCCTCAAACGTTCTGCCGCTCACCCTTCGGATCGAAGAACACCGAGGAGCAGATTTCCGCCTCGATCACGCTGCCATCCGCCTGGGGCGAATACACCCGCTCGCCGATGCGCTTGAGGCCACCCTTGACCACACCCATGGCGAAGGAATAACCCAGCGAGTTGGCGGCGTAGCTGGAGGTGACGTGGCCGACCATCGCCACCGGGATCGACTGTTTCGGGTCGAACACCAGTTGCGCGCCTTCCGGCAGCCATTTAGTCGGGTCGACCGGCTTGAGGCCCACCAGTTGCTTGCGGTTCTCGCGCACGCAGTCTTCGCGGTTCATGCCACGCAGGCCGATCCACGAGTACGGCTTGTTGCGGCCCACGCACCAGCTCATGTTGAGGTCGTCCGGGGTCATCGAGCCGTCAGTGTCCTGACCGACGATGATGAAGCCCTTCTCGGCCCGCAGGACGTGCATGGTCTCGGTGCCATACGGGGTCAGGTTGTATTGCTTGCCGGCCTCGACGATTTTTTCCAGGACGCCCATGGCGTAGTTGGCCTGGATGTTCACTTCGTACGACAGCTCGCCGGTGAAGGAGATACGGAACACCCGCGCCGGCACGCCGCCGACCTGGCCTTCCTTCCAGCTCATGAACGGGAAGGAATCCTTGTCCAGGTCGATATCGCTGACCTCGGCCAGCAGCTTGCGGCTGTTCGGGCCCGACAGGGTCAGGGTCGCCCAGTGGTCGGTGACCGAGGTGAAGTACACCTTCAGGTCCGGCCATTCGGTCTGCTGGTAGATCTCCAGCCACTGCAGCACGCGGGCCGCGCCGCCGGTGGTGGTGGTCATGATGAAGTGGTTGTCGCCGACGCAGGCGGTCACGCCGTCGTCGAAGACCATGCCGTCTTCCTTGCACATCAGGCCGTAGCGGGCCTTGCCCACGTCGAGCTTGGTCCAGGCGTTGGTGTAGATGCGGTTGAGGAATTCACGGGCATCCGGGCCCTGGATGTCGATCTTGCCCAGGGTCGAGGCGTCCAGCAGGCCCACGCTGTCGCGCACGGCCTTGCATTCACGGGCCACGGCGGCGTGGATGTCTTCGCCGGCACGCGGGAAGTACCACGGCCGTTTCCACTGGCCGACGTCTTCGAACTCGGCGCCGTTCTTCACATGCCAGGCATGCAGCGCGGTGAAGCGCACAGGCTCGAACAGGTGACCGCAATGCCGGCCCGCCACGGCGCCGAAGGTGATCGGCGTGTAGTTGGGGCGGAACATGGTGGTGCCCATTTCCGGGATGCCGATGCCCAGCGAACGGGCGGCGATGGCCAGGCCGTTGACGTTGCCCAGCTTGCCCTGGTCGGTGCCGAAGCCCAGCGCGGTGTAGCGCTTGACGTGCTCGACCGACTCGAAGCCTTCGCGGGTCGCCAGTTCGATGGCGGCGGCGGTGACGTCGTTCTGCTGGTCGACGAATTGCTTCGGCGCCCGCGCGGTGTTTTTGTCGTGCGGCACCTGGAACAGCGCCAGGGTCGCTTCTTCCTGGCGCACCAGGGCTTTTGGCAGGGTAGCGGCTCCGGCCTTGAAGCCGGCTTCGGTCACGGCGCGGGCGCCGCCTTCGAAACCGTCGGCCAGGGCATCACCGAGGGCGAACACGCCGTTGATGCCGCCCACGCACACGCGCTTCTGCGGTGCTTCACCCGGCACGAAGCCGAGGATGTCTTCACGCCAGACCGGCTTGCCACCCAGGTGCGAGGCCAGGTGGACCACCGGGCTGTAGCCGCCGGAGGTGGCAACCAGATCGCACTCCAGCCATTCGCCGGGGCTGGTGACGGTGTGGGCCTTGACGTCGATGGCCGCGACCCGCGCACCGGTGACGCGCTTGCTGCCACGGGACTCGACCACGGCGCTGGAGGTCAGGATGCGGATGCCTTTGGCGCGGGCTTCTTCCACCAGCGAACCGCGCGGGTTGTGCCGCGCATCGGCGACGGCGACCACTTGCAGGCCGGCGTCGTGCCAGTCGAGGGCCACGCGGTAGGCGTGGTCGTTGTTGGTCGACAGCACCAGCTTGCGGCCCGGCGCCACGCCGTAGCGCCGCACGTAGGTGGAGACGGCGCCGGCGAGCATGTTGCCCGGCACGTCGTTGTTGCCGTACACCAGCGGACGCTCGTGAGCGCCGGTCGCCAGCACCACGCGCTTGGCGCGGACGCGGTGCATGCGCTGGCGCACCTGGCCGATCGGCGCTCGGTCACCGAGGTGGTCAGTGAGGCGTTCGTGGATCGTCAGGAAGTTGTGGTCGTGGTAGCCGTTGACCGTGGCGCGCGGCAGCAAGGTGACTTCCGACAGGCTCTTCAGCTCGGCGACCACCGCGGCGACCCAGTCGGTCGCCGGCTTGCCGTCGAGGCTTTCGCGGCTGTCCAGCAGGCTGCCGCCGAATTCTTCCTGTTCATCGGCGAGGATCACCCGCGCCCCGCTGCGCGCGGCAGCGAGGGCTGCGGCCAGGCCGGCAGGGCCGGCGCCCACCACCAGCACGTCGCAGTGCTGGTTCATGTAGTCGTAGGTGTCCGGGTCGTTCTGCAGCGGCGCTCGGCCAAGGCCGGCGGCTTTACGGATGTACTTCTCGTAGGTCATCCAGAACGACTGCGGGTACATGAACGTCTTGTAGTAGAAGCCCGGCGGCATCAGCTTGCCGCCGACCTTGCCGAGAATGCCCATGACGTCGTTGTTCACGCTCGGCCAGCCGTTGGTGCTGGTCGCCACCAGGCCCGCATACAGCGCCTGCTGGGTAGCCCGCACGTTGGGGATCTGGGTGGCTTCGCTGGCGCCGATCTGCAGGATGGCGTTGGGCTCTTCGGAGCCGGCGGCGATGATCCCGCGGGGACGCGAGTACTTGAAGCTGCGGCCGATGATGTCGACGCCGTTGGCCAGCAGCGCGGCGGCCAGGCTGTCGCCGGCATAGCCCTGGTAGGTCTGGCCGTTGAAGGTGAAGTTCAAGACGGTGCTGCGGTCGATGCGACCGCCGCTGGAAAGGCGATAAACCTGGCTCATACCTTTTCTCCCTGGCCGTTGGCGACCAACTGCGGGGCGGTGCCTTTACCGGTGACTTGTGGCTTGCTGCCGATCTTGTAGGTTTCCAAAATCTCGTAGGTCACGGTGTCGCGCGTGGCATTGAAGTACTGGCGGCAGCCGGCGGCGTGGATCCACAGCTCGTGGTGCAGGCCGCGCGGGTTGTCGCGGAAGAACATGTAGTCGCCCCACTGTTCGTCGGTGCAGGCGTTCGGGTCCAGCGGACGCGGGATGTGAGCCTGGCCGGCCGCGTGGAATTCTTCCTCGGAGCGCAGTTCGCCGCAGTGTGGACAGAAGATGTGCAACATGATGATTTCTCCTGTTAGTGGGCGACGGCGGCTGCGCCGTGTTCGTCGATCAGGGCGCCGTTGTGGAAACGGTCGATGGAAAACGGTTTGGCCAGCGGGTGCATTTCGCCCTTGGCCAGGCTCGCGGCGAAGACGTTGCCCGAACCCGGGGTCGCCTTGAAGCCGCCGGTGCCCCAGCCGCAGTTGAAGAACATGTTCTTGACCGGGGTCTTGGAGATGATCGGGCAGGCATCGGGGGTGGTGTCGACGATGCCGCCCCACTGACGGTTCATGCGCACGCGGGAGAGGATCGGGAACATCTCGACGATCGCTTGCAGGGTGTGTTCGATGACCGGGTACGAGCCGCGCTGGCCGTAGCCGACCCAGCCGTCGATACCGGCGCCGATGACCAGGTCGCCCTTGTCCGACTGGCTGATGTAGCCGTGCACGGCGTTGGACATGATCACGCTGTCGATGATCGGCTTGATCGGCTCGGACACCAGCGCTTGCAGCGGGTGCGATTCCACCGGCAGGCGGAAGCCGGCCAGGCGTGCCATGTGCCCGGAGTTACCGGCGGTGACCACGCCGACGCGCTTGGCGCCGATGAAGCCCTTGTTGGTTTCGACGCCGATGACGGCGCCGTTTTCCTTGCGGAAACCGATGACCTCGGTCTGCTGGATCAGGTCCACGCCCAGGGCGTCGGCGGCACGGGCGAAGCCCCAGGCCACGGCGTCGTGACGGGCCACGCCGCCGCGCCGTTGCACGGTGGCGCCAATGATCGGGTAACGGGTGTTCTTCGAGCAGTCGAGGTACGGAATCTCGTCGCTGACCTGCTTGGCGTTGAGCAGCTCGCCGTCGACGCCGTTGAGGCGGTTGGCGCTGACCCGACGCTCGGAGTCACGCATGTCCTGCAGGGTGTGGCACAGGTTGTAGACGCCGCGCTGGGAGAACATCACGTTGTAGTTGATGTCCTGCGACAGACCTTCCCAGAGTTTCATCGCGTGCTCGTAGAGGTGCGCCGATTCATCCCACAGGTAGTTGGAGCGAACGATGGTGGTGTTGCGGGCGGTGTTGCCGCCGCCCAGCCAGCCTTTCTCGACCACCGCGACGTTGGTGATGCCGTGTTCCTTGGCCAGGTAGTAGGCCGTGGCCAGGCCATGGCCGCCACCGCCGACGATGATCACGTCATAGACCTTTTTCGGGGTCGGCGTGCGCCACATGCGCTGCCAGTTTTCGTGGTGGCTGAGGGAGTGTTTGAAGAGGCCGAAGCCCGAATAGCGTTGCATGGTCTGTTACTCCGCTCAGCGGTAAACCGGGAAGTCCGCACACAGTGCCGACACGTTGCGCGCCACATCGGCTTCCACATCGGCGTCGCCGAGGTTGTCGAGGATGTCGCAGATCCAGCCAGCCAGTTCCACACACTGGGCGACCTTGAAGCCGCGGGTGGTGACGGCCGGGGTGCCGATACGCAGGCCCGAGGTCACGAACGGCGATTGCGGGTCGTTCGGCACGGCGTTCTTGTTGACGGTGATATGGGCGCGGCCAAGGGCGGCATCGGCCTCTTTGCCGGTCAGGCCCTGACGGATCAGGCTGACCAGGAACAGGTGGTTGTCGGTGCCGCCGGACACTACATCGTAGCCACGCGTGATGAACACGCCAGCCATGGCTTGGGCGTTATCGATGACCTGCTGCTGGTAAGTCTTGAAGCCAGGCTCCTGCGCTTCCTTGAAGCACACGGCCTTGCCGGCGATGACGTGCATCAGCGGGCCGCCTTGCGCGCCGGGGAACACTGCGGCGTTGAGCTTTTTCTCGATCTCTTCGTTGGCCTTGGCCAGGATCAGGCCACCACGCGGACCGCGCAGGGTCTTGTGGGTGGTGGTGGTGACCACGTCGGCGAACGGCAGCGGGTTCGGGTACAGGCCGGCGGCAACCAGGCCAGCGACGTGGGCCATGTCGACGAACAGCAGCGCACCGACCTTGTCGGCGATGGCGCGGAAGCGTGGGAAATCGAGGGTCTTGGAGTAAGCAGAGAAGCCGGCAACGATCATCTTCGGCTGGTGCTCGACGGCCAGGCGCTCGACTTCGTCGTAATCGATCAGGCCGGTGTTGGTGTCGATGCCGTATTGAACGGCGTTGTACAGCTTGCCCGAGGACGACACTTTGGCGCCGTGGGTCAGGTGACCGCCGTGGGCCAGGCTCATGCCGAGGATGGTGTCGCCGGCTTGCAGCAGGGCCAGGTAGACGGCGCTGTTGGCGGAAGAACCGGAGTGCGGCTGGACGTTGGCGTAGTCGGCGCCGAACAGTTGCTTGGCGCGCTCGATGGCCAGCGCCTCGACCTTGTCGACGTGTTCGCAACCGCCGTAGTAGCGCTTGCCCGGATAGCCCTCGGCGTACTTGTTGGTCAGGCCGCTGCCCTGGGCCTGCATCACCCGCTTGCTAGTGTAGTTTTCGGAAGCGATCAGCTCGATGTGATCTTCCTGACGTTGCTCTTCGGCATTCATCGCCGCCAGCAGTGCATCGTCATAACCTTGAATCTGGTCTTGCTTGCTGAACATCGCATCTCTCCCGGCAGCGGCATAGGTCGTGTAGGCGGGCGCCGTGGCATCGACGGCATCCTTTGCAGCGATGGTATGGCCGGGCCCCGCAGGCCAGATGCCTGCGCACGCCACGGAAAGGTGCGTTTACGACATTGTTTTGTCTTGTTTGCGATAGTCGTGCGGCCAAGGGCCCCATCGCTGGCAAGCCAGCGCCCACAACGCACCCTGTGGGGGCTGGCTTGCCAGCGATGAGGCCGCTAAAAACGACACAGAATCCAGGTTGTATAGGCAACCTCGCAATCGATGCTTTAGAGTGCTCCCCTGCCTCGCTCACAGGACTCGCGCCATGACAGAACAAAGCCAACAATTCGCCAGCGACAACTATTCCGGGATCTGCCCCGAGGCCTGGGCCGCCATGGAAAAGGCCAATCACGGCCATGAACGCGCCTACGGCGACGACCAGTGGACGGCCCGCGCTTCCGACCATTTCCGCCAGTTGTTCGAAACCGACTGCGAAGTGTTCTTCGCCTTCAACGGCACCGCGGCCAACTCTCTGGCGCTGTCGTCGTTGTGCCAGAGCTACCACAGCGTGATCTGCTCCGAGACCGCCCACGTCGAGACCGACGAATGCGGCGCGCCGGAGTTCTTTTCCAACGGCTCCAAGCTGCTCACCGCGCGCAGCGAGAACGGCAAGCTGACCCCGGAATCGATCCGCGAAGTGGCGCTCAAGCGCCAGGACATCCACTACCCCAAGCCACGCGTGGTGACCATCACCCAGGCCACCGAAGTCGGCAGCGTTTACCGCCCCGAAGAACTCAAGGCGATCAGCGAAACCTGCAAGGAACTGGGCCTGAACCTGCACATGGACGGCGCGCGCTTCGCCAACGCCTGCGCCTTCCTCGGCTGCTCGCCGGCCGAGCTGACCTGGAAAGCCGGGATCGACGTGCTGTGCTTCGGCGGCACCAAGAACGGCATGGCGGTCGGTGAGGCGATCCTGTTCTTCAACCACAAGCTGGCCGAAGACTTCGACTACCGCTGCAAACAGGCCGGGCAACTGGCGTCGAAAATGCGCTTCCTCTCGGCGCCGTGGGTCGGCCTGCTGGAGAACGGCGCCTGGCTGCGCCACGGCGTCCATGCCAACCACTGCGCGCAATTGCTCAGCAGCCTGGTGGCGGACGTGCCGGGGGTGGAACTGATGTTCCCGGTGGAAGCCAACGGCGTATTCCTGCAGATGCCGGAGCCGGCGCTGGAAAAGCTGCGGAATAAAGGCTGGCGGTTCTACACCTTCATCGGCAGCGGCGGGGCGCGGTTCATGTGCTCGTGGGATACCGAAGAGGCGCGGGTGCGGGAGTTGGCGGCGGATATTCGGGCGGTGATGGGCGTCTGATGATGTGCAGCCCTTCGCGACGGATCGTCGCGAAGGGCCCCTGCAATCTAGAGCCTGAACCCACCCATCTGCTTGGCCAGATCATCGGCCAACCGCTGCAACGCCTCGCAATCCTTCCGGCACGCCTCCACTTCCGTCGCCGTCGTCCGCGCCAGATCGGAAATCCCCTGCACGTTGCGGTTGATCTCCTCGGTCACCGCCGACTGTTCTTCGGTCGCCGTCGCCACCTGCAGGTTCATGTCGCTGATGCGCTCCACCTGCCCGGTGATGGTGGTCAATGAATCACCCGTGAGCTGACTCGACTCGACCCCCGTCCCCGTCGCCGTCTGCCCGGCATGCATCGAGGCCACCGCGGTGCCGGTGCCTTGTTTGAGGCGCTGGATCATCTGCTGGATTTCCCCGGTCGAAACCTGGGTGCGCTGCGCCAGGGTGCGGACTTCATCCGCCACCACAGCAAAGCCACGACCCATTTCCCCGGCCCGCGCCGCCTCGATGGCGGCATTGAGCGCCAGCAGGTTGGTCTGTTCGGAAATGCTGCGGATCACCGCCAGCACCTTGTCGATGGACGCCACTTCCTCGGCCAGTTCACTCACCGCATCCGCCGCCGTGCCGATCTCGCCGGACATCCCTTCGATATGCGCAATCGAGCGCTGCACCACGTCTCGCGCCTGCAAGGCTTCGTCGCGGGCTGTCTGCGAGGCGTGCGCCGCGTCGCCGGCGTTCTGCGCGATTTCCTGTACGGTCAGGCCCATCTGGTGAACGGCAGTGGCGACCATTTCGGTCATTTCCTGCTGCTTGAGCGAGCGATCAGCGGTGCTGACCACCACATGGATCACCTGCCCGACCGCCTTGCGCAACTGCTCGCTGGTGCGCAGGACTTCGCCGATCAGGTTGCGCTGGCCATCGAGGAAGCGGTTGAAGCCCCGGGCCAGATCGCCCAGTTCGTCGCGGCGGCTTTCGTCGAGGCGGTGGCTGAGGTCGCCGCCGCCATCGCCAATGGCGATCAGCGCGTCGGTCACCTGGCGAATCGGCCGCGCGATGCCCCGCGCCAGCAGCACCACCAACAGCAGCGAGAGCAAGGCAACGGCGCCGCCGATCAATGAGGTAAGCCAGACCGCGTCATGCATCTGTCCGTAAATCTGCGACTCCGGCACCTCGGCCACCAGACGCCAGTTCAGGTCGCGCAGCGGCAGGCTCAAGGCCAGGTAGCGCTCGCCGTCACGCTCGAAGCGGCTGCTCTGCAAGCCATCGGTTTTCGCCAGGATCGCCTGCGCCGCGGCCTCGCCGATCTGCTCGGACAACTGCCGCTTGCCGCCATGCTCGTTCTGCGGATGCACCTGGATCAGGCCGTCGCCGCGCACCAGCATCACCCGCCCGCGCTCGCCGAAGCTGAAGTTGTGGATCAGCTCGGACATCTCGGTCATGCGCAGGCCAAGCCCGCCGATGCCCACCAGCTTGCCGGCCTTCTCGATCCGGTAGTCGATGAACAGCGCCAGCTCACCGGTGGCGCCATCGGTATCGATGTTGAGCATGCGATTGTTGCCACTGTCGACGAATCCGAAGAACCATTTATCCGCCGGACTGTTGCGACTCAGGGTCCGGTCCAGGCCCTTCTCGTTGTAGTAGTGGTTGGTGTCGGTAGAGACGAACACCGACGTGAAGGCCTGGTTCTTCTCGCGCATGATTTCCAGGTACTCGACCACTGCCGGCGCCCCGGCAGGCTCCTCGCCAGCGGCGAGCCAGTCGCGCAGATAGGTGTTGTGGGCAATGTCGGCGGCCGCGGTCAGGGGCCGGCTGAGCATCCGCTCGATGTCGTTACGAATCGCCTCAATGCTGGCCGGCAATGCCGTGTCGACCAGGTAACGCTCGGTCAACCGGTTGACCGCCACCGTGTAGATACCGACCACGATCAGAATGCTCACCAACAGGGCTGCGCCCATGCTTGTGATCAGTTGCCACTGGATACTGCGCCGCCAGAAGTGCATGGAGTTCCCTCGGAGAAATAAGACCTGTACTGCAAATGACAGGCCAATTGTATACACATTGGTATCCAATAATTCCATACGAGCAGCACAATACCCCTCACGAATGTAAGGTCTGGCTGAAAAAAACGAGGGAAAGGGATGTAGGTGTGGGAGCCGGAACGCTCCCACACAAGGCGATCAACTGTTGACGATGGCCTGGGAGATGGCGTCGACCGTGGCGCTGACTTGCTCTTGATAACGGTCGAGGGCCTGCTGGTGCGACTGCTGCAGTTCGATCTGTCGCGAGCACAGGTTCAGGGCCGCGAGAACCAGCAACTTGTCACCGATCAGCGACGGGTAATTGCGCTTGGTATCGGCCAGGGAAGCCTTGAGCATCCGGACCGCCTCGTGGAGCACGTGCTCCTGGCCTTCGGGGGCCTTGATCGAGTAGTCGTTGCCCATGATCGAGACGACATTGATCGTCTGCGCGGTCTCGTTCATGCGCTAACAGCACCCGCGCTGGCACGCTCGATCAGCGCCTGCAGGCGTGCGGTGGTGGCGCCGTTCTTGTCTTCCTGTTCCATCAGGCTCAGTTGCAGGCTTTCGTTCTCGTCCTTGGCCTGGCTCAGCTCGGTGTCCAGTTGTGCATTGCGCTCGGCCAGTTGCTGATTCTTTTGCAGCAGCTCGCCGACCAGTTGTTCCAGTTGACTCAGAGTGGTGTCCAACATGATTGCCTTCTCGGGGGTGGTTGCGGGGGGCGCACACGATAAAGAAATCTCGACATGCCCGCCAGAGATATCGGGGCCAGAGCCCCGCGTTGGTGCACATTGACCTGATATAGGTCATCCGGTTCCCGCATTTGGTCGGACAACGCCTACATGAAACACGATAGGCGGCTCATATTTTGTCGGACAAAGCCTCAAGTCCAGCGCGCGTTTACCGATAGGCAAGTGGTACTCCTCCAAAACAGGCGCATGGATCGCGTCCCCTCTTGACTCGGATCCGACCCATGTCCCTACGCAACATGAATATTGCCCCGCGAGCACTGCTGGGGTTCGCGCTGATCGGCGCGCTGATGCTGACCCTGGGCATCTTTGCCCTCAACCAGATGAGCAAGATCCGCGAGGCCGGCGCGAACATCGAAAGCGTCACGGTGCCGAGCATCAAGAGCCTGGACCAGATCAGCCTGATGACCCTGCGCCTGCGCACCCTGTCCTACCGCCTGATGATCAACCGCGAGCCGGACCTGCTGCAGACCACCCTCACCCAACTCGACCAGCGCAACGAGCAGATCGATGCCCAGCGCAAGATCTACGAGCCGCTGATTGCCGCCGATGAAGAGCGCGCCACGTACAACCAGTACGTGCAGGTGCTCGGCCAGTACCGCCAACTCGAAACCCGCATGCGCCAGTTGTCGCAGAGCGGCGACCTGCCGGCTCTGCGCGACATGATCAACCGCGAGCTGCTGCAGAACATGGAGCAGGTCACCGCGCTCCTGGACAAGCTGATCAAGATCAACACCGAGCAGACCCGCGACTTCAACCAGGCCGCCACCGACCAGTACGAAATGGCCTTCAGTCTGGTGATCGCCCTGCTGGTCGCCGCGACGGTGCTGACCTTCCTCTGCGCCGTGCTGCTGACCCGCAGCATCGTCAAGCCGATTGAAGACGTGCTGGGCGTGGCCGAGAAGATTGCCGAAGGCAACCTGACCCACGTCATCCACCCGGAGGGCAAAGACGAGGCGGCACGCCTGCAACGCGCCATCGCTCAGATGCAGGAACAGTTGCGCGACACCCTGCAGCAGATTTCCGGCTCGGCCACGCAACTGGCGTCGGCGGCTGAGGAGCTGAACAGCGTCACCGAGGAAAGCGCCCGCGGCCTGCAACAGCAGAACAACGAAATCGAGCAGGCGGCCACCGCGGTGACCGAGATGACCAGCGCCGTCGAGGAAGTGGCGCGCAACGCGGTGAGCACCTCCGAAGCGTCGCAGGAAGCCACCCGCTCCGCCGGCGACGGCCGTGACCTGGTCATGGAAACCGTCAGCGCCATCGAGCGCATGAGCAACGATGTGCAGAGCACCTCGGTGCTGGTGGGCAACCTGGCCGAACAATCCCGCGATATCGGCAAGGTGCTGGACGTGATCCGCGGCCTGGCCGACCAGACCAACCTGCTGGCCCTCAACGCGGCCATCGAAGCGGCGCGTGCCGGTGAAGCCGGCCGTGGTTTCGCGGTAGTTGCTGATGAAGTCCGCGCCCTCGCCCACCGCACCCAGCAGTCCACCGCCGAGATCGAGCGGATGATCGGCAGCATCCAGGGCGGCACCGAACAGGCCGTCAGCTCGATGCGCAACAGCACCGAGCGCGCCGAGTCGACCTTGAGCATCGCCCGTGGCGCCGGCATGGCGCTGGAAACCATCACCGGCGCGGTGGCGCAGATCAATGAGCGCAACCTAGTGATCGCCAGCGCCGCCGAAGAGCAGGCCCAGGTCGCCCGCGAAGTGGACCGCAACCTGGTGAACATCAACGACCTGTCGGTGCAATCGGCCACTGGTGCACACCAGACCAGCGCAGCCAGCGCCGAGCTGTCGCGCCTGGCGGTGGACCTGAACAACCTGGTGGGTCGCTTCAGGATCTGATCCTGGCCTTGGGGGCGGTACGCCGCCCCTGAAGGCTTCGCACATCCCTGTAGAACCACGCCACCCGCAATCTGGACGGCACCACCACGAATCCACCTACAACATTCCGCCCTGACCTACTTCACCTACACCCAGCAACGCCACCACCACACCGCAACAATCCCACTTCCTACAAACCCCGCCTGAATCCCCCGGAAACCCCTTATTCCGCCGTCATCCGCCCCTTCTCCCCTCGCATGATTTGATGCAATTTCCCCCTGTTAACATTCCGACCAGTCCCTAACCTCTCGGCGTCCAGACCTCCTCCGAACGCCGGATCGCCCATGAACAAGGCTCAAGCCAGCCTGCTCCAAGAATCTTCCGACAGCACGCATCGCGCACCCTGTCAGACCGCCTCCTTCTGGTTCTCCACCCACTTCCTGCCCGTGCCCCTCGCGATCGGCTTTCTCGGTCCGCTGCAAGGCCTGTCGCTCTGGCAATCGCTGCTGGCGATCATCCCCGCCGTGTTGCTCGGCAGCCTCGTTCCCGTCCTGTGCCGGTCCTTGCGCAGCGCGATCCTGCTGCTGCCGATCGCCCTGCTGCTCCATGTGCTGAACCTGGAAACCCTCTTCCGCGTGGCGATTCACCTGCTGCCCGGCACGCCCATCAACTGGCAGGCCATGGCATTGATGCTGGCGACGCTGATCGGGTTTATCGGCCCGGGGTTGCTGTACCGCGTGCAGGCCGTCCTCGCGCCGTTGCTGGCGTTGGTGTTCAGCCTGCTGACGATGGGCGCGGTGTTGTTGCTGGAAGCGGACACGGCGCAGCGTCAGTTGCAGTTTTCCTGGTCGGCGTTCGCGATTCAGGCGGTAGCGGCGGCGCTCTGGCAGATCAGCCTCACGCCGCTCGCCAGCAAAGGCACGCCGCATTACCTCGGCATCGCACTGCCGGGGCTCTGGCTGATGTCGCTGGGCGCGCTGATGGCCTCGGCCATTCCGGCGGTGGATACCGTGGTCAGCCTGCGCCTGGTGGGCGAGCGGTTCTATCCGGGACTGGGCAGCCTGGCGGTGCTGCTGGGTGCGCTGGCGATGGTCGCTTCCATGGCGACCCATTCCTACGCGGTGCTGGCGAGTTGGCGCTTGAATGAAAAAGCCCGCGGGCTGGCGCTCGCGGGCTTTGCGTTGCTGGCGTTGTGGATCGAGCGCCAGCTCCATTCGTGACGCCGGACCTCAATACTCGATCCGCACATCCCCTTTCGGCACGCTGCAGCACGACAGGATGTAGCCCTCGGCCACGTCCTCGTCGGTGATGCCGCCGTTGTGCTCCATCTCCACTTCGCCGCCCAGCTTGAGCACCTTGCAGGTGCCGCAGATGCCCATGCCACAGGCCTTGGGAATCATCAGCCCGACCTTCGCCGCCGCGGCGTGCACTGTTTCGCCGGGGGCGATGCGGCTGCTCTTGCCGGTGGCGGTGAACTCCACCAGGTGCAGGTCGCTGGCTTCCACTTCTTCCGCGGCTTCGGCGGCCTGTTCGGCATGCTCCACCGCGTCGGCCTTGGCTTCCGGCGGGGTCGCGCCGAACGACTCCTCGTGATACCGGCGCATGTCGTAGCCGGCGGCTTCAAGCAGGCGCTTGACCGCGGTCATGTACGGCGTCGGGCCACAGCAGAAGATCTCGCGCTCCATGAAGTCCGGGGCGATCAGTTCCATCAGCTTGTGGTTCAGGTAGCCGCGATAGCCGGCCCAGGGTTCGCCCAGGCCATGCTTCTCGCAAATGATGTGCAGGCTGAAGTTGTCGATCCGCGACGCCATGTGCTCCAGCTCGCGGTGGTAAATGATGTCTTTCGGCGAGCGGGCGCTGTGGACGAAGACCATGTCGACATTGGCGTTGGTGTCGTAGAACCAGCGGGCCATGGACATCACCGGGGTGATGCCGACGCCACCGCTGAGGTAGAGCACTTTCGGGCTGGGGAAGTCGATGGCGTTGAACAGCCCGACCGGCCCGTGCACCGCCAGCTCCTGGCCTTCGTGCAGGGTGTCGTGCAGGTAGTTGGAAACCTTGCCGCCGGGCACGCGCTTGATGGTGACCGAGAAACTGTAGGGCACCGACGGCGAGCTGGAGATGGTGTAGGAACGCATCACCGGCTGGCCTTCGATTTCCAGCTCCAGGGTGACGAACTGGCCCGGCTTGAAGAAGAACATGATCGGCTGGTCGGCCATGAAGCAGAAGGTGCGTACGTCCCAGGTTTCCTGGATCACTTTGACGCAACGCACGATATGGCGACCGTTGGCCCAGGTCTGGGTGGTCACCGGATTCAGAAAGGGATTGGACATGCTCTTCGTCTCCACGGCCGACTGCGGCTCTATGGCGAAGATAATGCGCAAGCCGCGAGCGTCCCACTTACCCATTCACGACATCGGCGTGCTTATCGCGACCAGCCCCCAGCGACAAGGGCTTGCTCGTCGGAAACGGATTCGGCCATGTCGCCCATGGATATGGTTCGTGGCGTGCCCGGACGCACACTCCGTCGCAAATGATCCCGCCGTCATTGCCTTGCGTCGCATAACAACGATTAGCCACTTTCGCCGGCCGAACAGGCCATGAGGACCGACACGATGGACGCTACCACCACCCTGAGCCTGGGCGACCCGCTGGAACCCGCACGCAAGGCCACCGCCGAGATGCTGCAGAAACGCGAGCGCACCTACTCTCTGCCACAACCGTTCTATACCGACGAGCGCGTGTTCCAGATCGACATGCAGGAGATCTTCCACAAGGAATGGCTGATCGCCGGCATGACTTGCGAGATTCCGGCCAAGGGCAACTTCCTCACCCTGGAAATCGGCAAGAACCCGATCATGGTGGTGCGCGGCGCCGAGGGTCAGGTCCACGCTTTCCACAACGTCTGCCGGCACCGCGGCTCGCGCCTGTGCACCAGTGAAAAGGGCAAGGTGGCGAAGCTGGTCTGCCCGTACCACCAGTGGACTTATGAGCTGGACGGCCGCCTGCTGTTCGCCGGCACCGAAATGGGCACCGACTTCGACATGAAGCAGTACGGGCTCAAGCCCGTGCATGTGAAGGTCGCCGGCGGCTACATCTTCATCAGCCTGGCGCAAAACCCGCCGGCCATCGACGAGTTCCTCGCCACCCTGGCGCACTACATGGAACCGTACGACATGGAGAACACCAAGGTGGCGGTGCAGACCACCCTGATGGAAAAGGCCAACTGGAAACTGGTGCTGGAAAACAACCGCGAGTGCTACCACTGCAGCGGTTCGCACCCGGAACTGCTCAACACCCTGCTGGAGTGGGACGACACCAACGACCCGCGTGCCACCCAGTCGTTCAAGGACCATGTGGCCGCTTCCGCCGCCGCCTGGGACGCCGAGAAAATTCCGTACCTGCACAAGAGCCATGGCCTGCGTAACCGCATCGTGCGCATGCCGCTGCTCAAAGGCACCGTGTCCATGACGATGGACGGCAAGCAGGCCTGCCAGAAACTCATGGGCCGCATCCAGAACCCCGACCTCGGCTCGATGCGCATCCTGCACCTGCCGCATTCGTGGAACCACTGCATGGGCGATCACATGATCGTCTTCACCGTGTGGCCGATCAGCGCCCAGGAAACCAAGGTCACCACCAAGTGGCTGGTGCACAAGGACGCCGTCGAAGGCGTGGACTACGACCCGCAACGCATGCGTGAAGTGTGGGACGCCACCAACGACCAGGACCGTCGCCTGGCCGAAGAAAACCAGCGCGGCATCAACTCCACCGCCTACCAGCCAGGGCCGTACTCGAAGACCTACGAGTTTGGCGTGGTGAACTTCATCGACTGGTACAGCCAGCGCGTGCTGGCAAACCTGGGGGCTGAGCCGGCGCCTTATTTGAAGGATGTTTCGGTGTAACACGGGAACGACGAGGGCTGGCCCCGCGGTGTCTTCGGTCACCATCGAGGCATGGCCCTTGTCACAGCCTTGTATCTTCGCTCACTTCGCGGTCACGACCGCGCCTGGCCTGGCGATAAGTGCCATTACGGTTAAATGGCTCTGGGAGAGGGGGTAACGGCGTGGTGCTCACACTGGGGGGGGGAGCAGCATTACCGGGACGTCTTGTCCCCCTCGGTCCAGAGACCGTTACGCCTTCCGCTATTGCACGTACGGCGTTGCCACCTTTAGCCGCCTCCACTTTGTGCTTGCCATGAATCCACCTGGCTGCCGTCGCCAAGCCTGGCGACTGGGGAACGACCGGATAGAGCTGCACCAGCGCCCGCCCGAGGATCTGTTGCACGCCCAAGACAGCGCTGACGCTCATGAGCGCTGTCGAGAGCGCTTGCATGCCCTCCGAAGGGTGTTCATTTGAACCCAGACCGACCCCTGTAAAGCCCAGAGGCGCACCGCCGATCCCGATCAAGGCATTGATGCGGTCAAGGCCGCCCAGGGAAGAACCGAGAATCGGCGGCTTGGCCGTGAAGTACCTCATCAACCGGTCAATCTTTCTCTTGGTCGCCATCTTCGCGATCTTCGGGAGGAACACCGCTTTAGCCCCCAGCACCAACCCCATCGCGATAGTCACGCCCGTCAGAACGTGCTCCCAGCTAGCGGCACGGCCGGTCGGATCGACGTAATTCACCGGATCGCCAAGGCAATAGGCATACGGATTCAAACCACCCTCGGCAAACGGGCTGAGCCGGTCCGGGCTGTGAAAGCGCATCAACACCGGGTTGTAGATCCGGTGGCCATTGCCCAGGTGATACCAGCCTTGTGGTCGCTCCCGCAGCTCGCCGTTGAAACCGAGGTGCGATCGCGCCTGAACGCCGGCCTGCTGGCTGCCATAAGGGCTGTAAGCAATGCGGCGGGTGCCGTCGGGTGCTCTTTCGGCCAATACGCTTTGACTACGGTCAACGGCAAGAAGGAGAGTCCGGCGCGAATCAAAATCTAGATTACCCATGTGCGGATACTCGTCCTGATTGAGGAGGTCGTCTCTGACAATCCGTTAGAGGTAAAGCTGCCAGGGCTTACATCCGACGGCGTGACCGGCGCGTGCTTCACCGTGCTTGCATGGCTCGAAAGCGAATTTAACGAGCCGGGAGAAAGGGGGCGACTGATAGCCGAACCGGGTGAGATGGGGGGTGAGGCTGGTGGTGAGGCTACCGGCTGAACCACCGAAGGAGCAGGAGGCGCCTTGTAACCACCCAAGAACATGTTTTTCAGTCGATTGCCAAGATCCGGCCGTAGAGTGGCACGGGTCTGGTAAAGCGTTTGAACACCAAGCCCCGCGCGCATGGCAACCCCTGCCATCGACGCGAAGGTGCCGACAATCGAGACCGCTTTGCCCGACTCAGCTCCGCCCAACTGCATACTGGCCCCCACGATACCCGTTGTCGCCCCGACCATACTGAGACGCGCTGACCACAAGGTGAGGCCGGCAGGTGGCACGAGGACAGAGGCCACGACGTTGGCCACCAGCAAGCTCACGTTCAATAACAGGCTGTGGAACGGGTTTCTTCCCAGCCAGTTCACGGCCCGCCCGGTAGGGTCGGTGTAGTTGATCGGGTCGCCGAGGCAATAGCTATAAAGGTTCAATCCACCGTCGCTGAATGGGCTCAAATAGTCAGGGCTGTGAAAACGCCTCAGCACCGGGCTGTAAATTCGGTGCCCGTTGCCCAGGTGATACCAGCCCTGCGGCTCCCTGAGCTGACCATTGAAGCCGGTACCGCTTGCCAGCGGCGCGCTGGCGCTCTGATGGCCATAGGGGCTGTAGCTCGCACGCCGGAGTGCCGCGCCGGCGAATTCGGCGAGGGGCGTTTGTTTGCCATCGGTTGCCAGCAAGCACGTTTGAACGGTTTTGTGGGCAGCCATGACAAGATCCCCGACGCCGTTGAACCCTATGGCGCCACGCTAACCCCATCCACGATTACGCCGCTACTGACAGATTTATCAGGTAGCAGCCCCGCATTCGCTGGTTGTTTTTTGAACACCCACGAAAAACGCCCGTATTCATTAGGAAGAACGCCCTTCGCAAACACTTTATCCACAGGACGACCCACAGCAATTGTGGGCAACCGCTGTGGAAAACTGCGATTTTGCTGGATTTTGTTCACAGGCGTGATTTGGTCGTTTTTTGATCAAAACGCTACAAGCCTTTGAATTCAAGGCGTGTAGCGGTTGGCGAACACCTTATCCACAAGCAGGCCAACAGAGATTGTGTGGAACTTTTCCCGCCTGAGGAGCAGGAGTGGATAACTCACCAACGCTGCGGTTTTTGGGGCTTTAGCGGGGATTCGGAGAGAGAAAGGCGGGGTTTGGTTGTTTTTTGATCAAAAACGACAAGTTATTGTATTTAAAGAATTTATCTTGATACGGAACAGTTTATCCACAGAGGCGCTAACAAGGATTGTGGGCAAGTGCTGGTTTTTGTCTGCGAGAGGATTCAACAGGGCCGAGACGTACCACCCACGTATTTTGGGGGGGGCCGAATCGCGAGCAAGCTCGCTCCTACAGGGCATTGTAGGAGCGAGCTTGCTCGCGATCGCGCACTGCCTGCCCGCAGCAGAAAATTGATCAAAATTCGATCAAAACTCTGAAAGCCACGCCCCGCAAGGCCTCCAGCCGACAGCAAACACTTTATCCACAGCCAGGCCAACAGTCTCTGTGCACAACCCGTCAGCGCAGCACGCCCTCTTCCACCAACAACTTGAGGATCGCCTCGGCCCCCGCCTGCGGGCTGACATCCTTGAGCACCTGCCCGCCGCCCCCGCTGGCCTTGGCCGTCGCGGCTTTCATGCGGTCGGCGCCGCTCTTCGCCTTGATCACCTTGAGCCGCTTGGGCCGGGGTTTGGCCGGTTGCAGTTCGGCACTGGCGAGCAGTTCGTCCTCGACAATCGCCACTTCACGCGCCGCCAACACACCCCGCCGAGCCGGGCCGAATGCAGCCTGCCGGGGTTTGGGCGCAGCGTTATCCACAGAGGCGAGAAACGGCAGGCGCACTTTGAGCCGGCGCCGCTGACCACGCGGCAACGCCTGCAGCACCTGGGCGGTGCCGTTGTCGATGGATTCCACCTCGGCCAGGCCCACCACCAGCGGCCAGCCCAAACGCTCGGCCAGCAGATACGGGAGCATGCCCGAGCCTTCGCCGGTTTCCGCCTGGCTGCCGGTCAGCACCAGTTGTGCACCGGCATCGCGCAAGTAATCGCCCAACACGCCGAGCACGTCAGCGCCGGCCGGCTGTTCGAGCACATCCAGTTGCGCCAGGCCCATGCCGAGATAGGCGCGCAAGGCGTCTTCGTGCGGGTCGCCGGCGTGCAGCACCTGCAGCCCTTCGCCTGCCAGTTGCAGGCCCAGTTCCACGGCGCGGGCGTCCTGTTCGGCGCGGCGGCTGCGTCCCGAGAGGGGGTGGGCGCCGACCGAAACCAGGCTGATGACCTTCGTGTTCATAACTGTCCCCTGCCCTTATGCCGCGTCGCGTTGCGCGCCGTTGCGGAAGTTTTCCACAGCCTCGATCAGCGCCTGGAGGATTGCCGCGCTGTCGCCGATCACTGATAGATCGGCACGTTTGATCATGTCGCAGCCCGGGTCCATGTTGATGGCCACCACCTTGTCGCAAGCGCCGATGCCTTGCAGGTGCTGGATCGCTCCGGAAATGCCCACCGCCACGTAAACCCGCGCGGTGACCCAGGTGCCGGTGGCGCCGACCTGGCGGTTGCGCGGCATGAAGCCGTCGTCCACCGCCACCCGCGAGGCGCCTTCGGTGGCGCCGAGTGCGACCGTGGCACGGTGGAACAGCGCCCAGTCCTTGACGCCATTGCCGCCCGAAACGATGAATTCGGCTTCGGCCATGGCAATCGCCGCCGGGTCCACGGCTACCGGGCCGAGGTCTTCGATGCGAGAAAGGCTGCGCGCCACGCCTGTGGACAACTCCACCGGCAGGGCTTCGTGACGGGTTTCGCTGACCGGCTCCGCGCATTCGGCCGACGCCAGGATCAACCGCGGCAGCGTACGCACCAGGTCCTGCTGGCCGGCACCGGCGCGGCCGCTGCACACGCCGTCCTTGACCTGCCAGACCCGCGTGGCCGGGCGTTCGCCCAGGGCCGCGGCAAAGCGCCGGCCCAGTTCGCCGCCGCCGGTGCGGCTGTCCGGCAGCAGCCAATGCCGGGGGCCGAGCTGGTTATCCACAGCCCGCAGGCCCTGGATTCGTTGCTCCGGTGCATACCCCTGGAATCCGTCGCCGTCGATGACCAGCAGGCGATCGACGCCGTTGCCGGTGAAGTTGCTCTCCTTGTGCTCGCCGAACACCACCGCCAGCACCGCGCCGTCGCTGCCGGCGAGGCTGTGGGCCAGGCCGAGCAGGTCGCGGTCGTGGCTGCTCAGGCGGCCGCCGACCATGTCCGGGACCACGGCGATGTAGAACGCCGGCGCCGGCACCTGATGCAGCGGCAACTGTACTTCGGCGGCGGCGCTGCGTTTGCCGCTGGTGCCGCCCTGCTGGGCGCCGCTGCGGTCGATCCGCTTGAGACCGTTGGGGCCGATAAAGCCCAGCGCATGGGGATTCTTGCGGATGACGCCGTTGGGCCCCATCCAGGTGGTCTGTTGCACCTGCATGGCCGCGTGCAGCGGGTGCAGGCGGTTACGGGCGATCCATTCGGCGCGGGGGTCGCGGCGGATAATGTCGCTCATCAGTGCACCTCCGCGGGTTCACGTTTGTTCACGGCCGGTTTGCTCGGTGCCTCGGTTTCCATCAGGGCGTCGGCCACCAGTTCGGCCAGGTCCTTGATCAGCGGACGGGGCTCGACCACGCCTTCGAGCATCGCGGTGCATTGTGGACAACCCACCGCCACCACTTCAGCGCCGGTCTCGCGGATGTCGTCCATGCGCATGTCGGGGATCCGCTGTTTGCCGGGAATGTCGGTGATCGGCGCGCCGCCGCCGCCGCCACAGCAGCGCGAGCGGAAGCCGGAACGTTCCATTTCCTTGACCTCGATGCCGAGGGCGCGCAGCACCTGGCGCGGCGCCTCGTATTCGCCGTTGTAGCGACCGAGGTAGCACGGGTCGTGATACGTCACGCTGCCGCCTTTGTGCGCATCGAGGTTGAGTTTGCCGGCGGCGAGCAGTTCGGCGATGTAGGTGCTGTGGTGCTGCACCTGATAGTCGCCGCCGAAGGCGCCGTATTCGTTTTTCAACACATGGAAGCTATGTGGGTCGCAGGTGACGATGCGCTGGAAACGGTACTTGCCCATCGTCTGGATATTGCGTCTGGCCAGTTGCTGGAAGGTCGCCTCGTCGCCCAGGCGGCGGGCCACGTCACCGCTGTCGCGCTCTTCCAGGCCGAGCACGGCGAAGTCCACGTTGGCGGCCTTGAGCACCTTGACCAGCGCGCGCAGGGTGCGCTGGTTGCGCATGTCGAAGGCGCCGTCGCCGACCCAGAACAGCACGTCGGTGCTCTTCACCTCGGACAGCAGCGTGAGGTTGAGGTCGGCGGCCCAGTTCATCCGCCCGCCGGGGTTGAAGCCGCCGGGGTTATCGGTGGCGATCAGGTTGTCCAGCACTTCGGCGCCCTTGTTCGGCGTGGCGCCTTTTTCCAGGGTCAGGTAACGGCGCATGTCGACGATGGCATCGACGTGCTCGATCATCATCGGGCATTCCTCGACGCAGGCGCGGCAGGTGGTGCAGGACCACAGCGTCTCGGCGTCCACCAGGCCGTTGACGATCGGCTGGTGCGGGTTGCCGCCGTGCTCGCCGATGGGTTTGCCCGGATAAGGGCTGCCGGCGAACTGCGCGTCGGTGCCACCGGCCAGGCCGATGACCATGTCCTGGATGAGCTTTTTCGGGTTCAGCGGCTGGCCGGCGGCGAAGGCCGGGCACATGGCCTCGCACTTGCCGCATTGCACGCAGGCGTCGAAGCCGAGCAACTGGTTCCAGGTGAAGTCCTTGGGTTTTTCCACGCCGAGCGGCGCGCTGCGGTCTTCCAGGTCCAGCGGCTTGAGGCCGGTGGAGCGACCGCCGCCGAAGCGTTCGGCGCGGCGGTGCCAGGCCAGGTGCAGGGCGCCGGCGAAGGCGTGTTTCATCGGCCCGCCCCAGGTCATGCCGAAGAACAGCTCGGACACGCCCCAGACCACGCCCAGCCCGAGCAGGGCAACGACGAACCAGCCGCCGAAACCTTCCGGCAGGATGCCGGCCACCGGCAGGGTGGCGATGAAGAAGGTGGTGGAGAACACCAGCAGGCTTTTCGGCAGGCGCATCCACGGGCCTTTCGACAGGCGCGCGGGCGGGTTGAGCCGGCGTTTGAAGACGAACAGCGCACCGCAGAACATCACCACGGTGGCGGCCAGCAGCGCGTAGCCGAGGATGCGGTTATGCAGGCCGAAACCGTGCACGACGATGGCCAGCACGGCGGACAGGACGAAGCCGCCAGCGGTAGCCACGTGGGTTTTCGACATGTACTTGTCGCGCTCCACCACATGGTGGAGATCGACCAGATAGCGCCGCGGCATGGCCAGCAGGCCGGCCAGCAGGTTGACCTGCGACGGTCGCCCCTGGCGCCACATGCGCACCCGCCGCACGGCGCCGAGCACGGCCAGGCCGAGCGCGGCGAACAGCAGGATGGGAAGAAGAACGTTCAGCATGGGAAGCTCCCACTGGAGTGGTTGCATGGGGCCGGCCTCATCGCGAGCAAGCTCGCTCCTGCAAGAACTGCGGCGCACCGATTATCTGTAGGAGCGAGCTTGCTCGCGATGGGCCGCAACGCGCCCCCCGAACAGCCCGCTCCCGCGCCCGATCAGAAGTCCTTGCAGAGCCGCAAGGCGTCATAGATCGCCGCATGGGTATTGCGCTGGGCCACACAGTCGCCGATGCGGTACAGCAAGTAGCCTTCGCCCGGCTGGCTGAGGATCGGCTGCGGCTGGATGGCGAACAGGGCTTCGACGTCGATCTGGCCCTTGTTCCGCGAACCCTCTTTCAGCCCGTAATACAGCGCCTCGTCAGGCCGCACGCCGTTCTCGATCACCACCTGGTCGACCACCCGCTCTTCCTTGGCGCCGGTGTACTCGTTCTCCAGGACCGCCACCAGCTTGTCGCCCTCGCGGTAGACCTTTTCCAGCATCAGGTCGCCGGTCATGATCACTTCCTTGGGGTACATGCTGCGGTAGTAGGTGGGGAACGAGGTTCCGCCGATCGCCACGCCCGGCTTGATGTCGTCGGTGACGATCTCGACCTGGCTGCCTTTGTCGGCGAGGAAGTCGGCCACCGACATGCCGGTGAACTCGCAAATGGTGTCGTAGACCAGCACGTTCTTGCCCGGCGCGACCTTGCCGTCGAGCACGTCCCAACTGCTGACCACCAGCCCTTCGGCGGCGCCCCAGTGTTCGTTCTGCTCGACGAAAGGATGGCCGCCCACCGCCAGCACCACGATGTCCGGGCGCAGGTCCATGATGGTGTCGGCATCCGCCGCGGTGCCCAGGCGCAGGTCGACTTTCAGCCGCGCCAGTTCCAGTTGATACCAGCGGGTGATGCCGGCGATCTGGTCACGCTGCGGCGCCTTGGAGGCAGTGGTGATCTGCCCGCCGATCTGGTCTTTTTTCTCGAACAGGGTCACGTCGTGGCCACGCTCGGCGGCAACCCGCGCCGCTTCCATGCCCGCCGGGCCGGCACCGACGATCACCACCTTGCGTTTCGCCCCGGTGGATTTCTCGATGATATGCGGCACGCCCATGTATTCACGGGAGGTCGCGGCGTTCTGGATGCACAGCACATCCAGGCCCTGGTACTGGCGGTCGATGCAGTAGTTGGCACCGACGCACTGTTTGATCTGGTCGATCTGGCCCATCTTGATCTTGGCGATCAGGTGCGGGTCGGCGATGTGCGCGCGGGTCATGCCGACCATGTCGACGTAACCGCCTTCAAGGATGCGCGTGGCCTGATTCGGGTCCTTGATGTTCTGCGCGTGCAGCACCGGGACTTTCACCACCTCCTTGATGCCCGCCGCCAGGTGCAGGAACGGCTCCGGCGGATAGCTCATGTTCGGGATGACGTTGGCCAGGGTGTTGTGGGTGTCGCAGCCCGAGCCGATCACGCCGAAGAAGTCCACCATGCCGGTGGCGTCGTAGTACTGGGCGATCTGCTTCATGTCCTCGTGGCTGAGGCCATCGGGGTGGAATTCGTCACCACAGATGCGCATGCCGACGCAGAAATCCGGGCCAACCTCGGCGCGAACGGCCTTGAGCACTTCCAGGCCGAACTTCATGCGGCCTTCGAAGGTGCCGCCCCATTCGTCGGTACGCTTGTTGACGCGCGGGCTCCAGAACTGGTCGATCATGTGCTGGTGCACCGCCGACAGCTCCACGCCGTCCAGGCCGCCGGCCTTCGCGCGGCGCGCCGCTTGCGCGTAGTTGCCGATCACCCGCCAGATTTCCTCTGGCTCGATGGTCTTGCAGGTGGCGCGGTGCACCGGTTCGCGGATGCCCGACGGCGACATCAGGGTCGGCCAGTTGAAGCCGTCCCACCGCGAGCGACGGCCCATGTGGGTAATCTGGATCATGATCTTGGCGCCATGCTTGTGCATGGCGTCGGCGAGGTTCTGGAAGTGCGGGATGATGCGGTCGGTGGACAGGTTCACCGACGCCCACCATTCCTGCGGGCTGTCGATGGCGACCACTGAAGAGCCGCCGCAAATGGCCATGCCGATGCCGCCCTTGGCCTTCTCTTCGTAGTACTTCACATAGCGGTCGGTGGTCATGCCGCCGTCGGTGGCATACACCTCGGCGTGCGCGGTGCTGAGCACACGGTTGCGGATGGTCAGTTTGCCGATCTGGATCGGCTGGAACATAGCTTCGAATGCCATGGCGCGGACTCCCCGACTTACAACGGCTTGACGATGAACAGGCCGTCGTCGTGGCCTTCTTCAGAACCGCCGTAGACCTGCTCGGCGACGGTGCGGATCGAACTGCCGCGGGCGGCGAGGATCTGGTCCATGGCCCCGGCGAACCAGCCGGTGAACATGTAGTCGACCTTGCGCCCGACCTTGCCGTAGACGTAGACGAACGCGGAGTGCTCGAGCTTGACGCTGGCGGTGCCTGTTTCCAGGTCGATGTCCTGGATCTTGAACAGGCCCCAGCCGCGCTGGGACAGGCGCTTCATGTAGTGCTCGAACACCGCCACGCCTTCCAGGCCGTGGCATTCGGCTTCTTTCTCGCACCAGTGCCAGGCGGACTTGTAGCCGGCCTTGTAGAGGATCTCGGCGTAGGCTTCAGCGCCCAGCACTTCCTCGATGCCCATGTGGTTGTTGACGAAGAAATGCCGTGGCACGTAGAGCATCGGCAGGGCGTCGCTGGTCCAGACACCGGTCTCGCTGTCGACTTCGATTGGCAATTGCGGGGCGATCTTGGCCATGGAAACTCAACTCCAGAAAATTAGGTATTCGAGCTGCAAAGCCGCTTTGGCTTTGCTTTTTGATAAAAAGCCGCTGTGAATGCCTTTGGAGGCTTGCGAGCGCGTCGAGAGCAAGGAAGGACCGGAACGAGAAGCGAGACAGTACCGAGGTACGGCGAGCTTATCGTGAGGACCTGACGCAGCTATCGGCGTGCTCGCGAGACTCCAGAGGTATTCACTCGCCCCAAACGTCCTTGAGGACATTGACCCAGTTTTCGCCCATGATCTTGCGCACCACGCGCTCGGAATGGCCGCGCTTGAGCAGGGTCTCGGTGAGGTTGGGGAACTCGCCCACGGTGCGGATGCCCAGCGGGTTGATGATCTTGCCGAAGTTGGTCAGGCGACGGGCGTAGCCCTTGTCGTGGGTCAGGTACTCGAAGAAGTCCTGGCCATGGCCCTGGGTGAAGTCGGTACCGATACCGATGGCGTCTTCACCAACGATATTCATGGTGTATTCGATGGCTTCGGCATAGTCGTCGATGGTCGAATCGATGCCCTTGGCCAGGAAGGGCGCGAACATGGTCACGCCGACGAAGCCGCCGTGGTCGGCGATGAACTTCAGTTCTGCGTCGGACTTGTTGCGCGGGTGTTCCTTGAGGCCCGAAGGCAGGCAGTGGGAATAGCAGACCGGTTTTTTCGATTCGAGGATGACTTCCTCGCTGGTCTTGGAGCCGACGTGGGACAGGTCGCACATGATGCCGACGCGGTTCATCTCGGCGACGATCTCGCGACCGAAGCCCGACAGCCCGCCGTCACGCTCGTAGCAGCCGGTGCCCACCAGGTTCTGGGTGTTGTAGCACATCTGCACGATGCCCACGCCCAACTGCTTGAACACGTCGACGTAGGCGATCTGGTCTTCGAATGCGTGGGCGTTCTGGAAGCCGAAGAGGATGCCGGTCTTGCCCAGTTCCTTGGCCTTGCGGATGTCAGCGGTGGTGCGCACCGGCATGACCAGGTCGCCGTTCTCGCGGATCAGCTTCTGGCTGGCGGCGATCTGGTCGACCGTGGCCTTGAAGCCTTCCCATACCGACACGGTGCAGTTGGCCGCGGTCAGGCCACCTTTGCGCATGTCCTCGAACAGTTCGCGGTTCCATTTGGCGATGATCAGCCCGTCGATAACGATGCTGTCTGCGTGTAATTCGGCCGGGCTCATCAGGCAGTCCCCTTTTTTGGTATTCCCGCGCCGAATCGTCTGCCGGCGCTATTGGAGCCAGCATATGCCTCGGGGGATTGTCGCCCCGGTGCAAAAACGACAGGGGAATTGCCGAAAGCGTCAAAGCGCGACAAAGCGTCGCGAGCCGGCCGGGAAAGGCAGGCCGGGCGTGAAGGGTGTCCATCTGCCAGCAAGGGTCGGGCTGCCGCCAGTATCGGCGGCGCTGACCACTTCAATGGAGTTCGTGATGACCCAACCTGACCAAACGCTCGATTTCATCGCCTCGCTGTCGCTGCCGGATACCGACGCACTGCTGCGACAAGCCGAGACAGTTCCTGCCAGCGCCATTTCCGCTACCGACAGCGATAGCGCCAACATCGCCGGGCACAGCGTGGTGTCCTTTGTCTCCGGCTTGAGCCCGCAGAACCGCGAAGATGTGCTCAACAGCACGCTGCTCATGCAACTGGCCGCGAGCGCGGCATTCGACAAGACGCAGCAGCGCGAAGCGTGGTTCCGCTTCTATACCGAAGGGCTGGGCAAACTGGGCTGGACCGTCTCCAACAGCTCGATCGAGCACTACGTGCCCAAGCACGATGCCTTCACCATGGATCAAGTGGCCCTCGACATCATCGAGTCCGCGGTGGGCGGCGCCGGCTTCGCGCCGGTGCTGAAGAAGACCTTCGCGGCGCTGAAAAAACAGCCGCAGGCCCTGGCGCTGTTCGAGCGCCACAGCGACCACGGCTGGCTGGGCATGTTCCAGATCCTGCCGTGCTCGCAAACGGCGGAGGGCAACGTGTCGATGCTGCTGAACTGCATGCAGTTCGTGCACAACGCGCTGCGCTACAAAATCCTGTTTTTCACCTACCGACAGCACGAAGTCCAGGTGTACCGCTCGGCGCAACTGGCCGTGCTCAATACCGGGGTCTACCGCCAGGTGCGCGAAGCCGTGCTGGACAAGCTCGGCGGCAACGCCAGCCAGTTCATTGCGCGGCTGGCGCTCTGATCGACGGTGCACACCTGTAACGGTTTGCTCGAGGGATGCCCGCGCGGCTGAACAGCCGTACATCGCAGCAGTCGCCGGCATAATCGCCGGCGATACCCGTGAAAGCCGACAATCATTATCAACAACTGCAAACCTTCATGGAGAGGCGCTGTTCTTTGCCGTGGCGCTGAGCGAGAATCCCTGCCCATGTTCCTTTGGGAGGATGCCGCAGATGAAATCGATGGTCTGGCTGATGCTGGCCACCCTTGCCGTTGGCGCCCACGCCAGCGAAGAAGAAAGCACGCCATGCGACAACGTCGAGACCGATCAGCAGAACTACGAGTGCGCGCATTTCAGCCGCACCAGTTCCGAACGTGAACTCGAGGCGGCCTTCGCCGACCTGCAGGACCGCATCAAGGAGCAATACGCGGGCAAGGCCACGAAAATCGCCGAGCTGAGCAAGCGCCTGAACGATGCCGAGGCAATCTGGAAGCAACTGCGCGATGCCGACTGCCGTGTCGAAACCTACGACATCCCCGCCGGCAAGGCCTTCGAGGCGGCGCAAAACACCTGCATCGCCCAGCGCAACGATGACCGTTCCGAGTATCTGCAGTCCCTCGGCCTGCCCACTTCCGATTGAGCACGACATGAAAATCTGCGGTATCGAACTCAAGGGCAGCGAGGCCCTGCTGGCCGTCGCCAGCCTCGACGGCGGCCTACCGCTGCACCAGCCCGTCGCGACCAAGAAAATTGCCCTGGACGACGACGAAGACGCCGCCCAGGTGAAAGCATTCGCCGCCCGCGTCCAGGCCTTCGTGAACGAGCACGGCATCACCCACGTGGCGATCAAGAAGCGTGGCAAGAAAGGCGACTTCGCCGGCGGCCCGGTGACCTTCAAGATGGAAGGCCTGCTGCAGTTGCTGGACGGCTGCGAAGTGCACCTGGTGTCGCCGCAGACCATCACCGCGCAAGGCAAGAAGCATGACCTGACCCCGCCTGCGGCCCTGAACAAGTATCAGCATGAAGCGTGGAAAAGTGCGGGTGCGCTGATGTTTGGCCGACGCTGAGCAGAGCCATCATCCCTGCCACCTGATGCCCTTCTGAGAAGCGATCAGGCTGGCCCCGCAGGAAACAGTGTCACTGTCTCGCGCGGGTGTCTTGCCATTGGCTCGCATCCCGCGTCCTGCCGCCTCGATGGCAACCCTCCCGTGCAGGGGACACTCAAGTGTGTCGCCATGCCCTGCCACGGCAATGCCATTGGCGGTGAAACCGGTGGTTGCAGTCTGTACCGTGCCACCATGGCTACTGGTGTCGCCGAGAACAATGAAAGGTCGGCTCATTTCAACTCCTGGCGATGAGCATCTGGCTCAAGGCCGGACATAGACTCTGACGTGCTCTGACCTGCCTCTTGCGACGCTTGCTCGCCCGATTGCGCATTGCTCTTCGCGGGTCTGCGGGCACGTCGTGGTTTTTTCCCGGCGGGCTCCACTTTGGGCAGTGGTGGCCAGTCAGCAGCGGTAGATAGTTGCGGAACTGGTTTTCCGGGCAGCCCGGCCTCTCGGATGATGCGCGGCCAGCGGGGCTCCCAACACAGCAGCAGCGATATCCAGTGGCCCACGGCATGCAATGCCAGAGCCGGAGAGGTCAGCGCCACAATGCAGGCGACCTGCCAACGCATACCGGCACGCCACAGCGGCCTGAAAAAGCTCAGGGGCGCCATTACCGACAGCCACGGCCATGGCACCTTGCCGAGCAACTTCTTCGGTGCGGGCACCGATTGCGGACCTTCCTCCATGTAACGGCGAATGAATTCCCAGAGATTGACCATATCGCTGGTGCCATCGGCGCGTTTTCCAACGAAGACCATATGGAGGTAAGGGTGGTCGGGCATGGAAGGCTCCCATAAAAGAATGAGTTTTGTGCCTGTGTGAGCGCCTTCCTCGTGGCCTACTCCCGCGTCAACGATTACCTTCTCCCAGTCCAAAACGGTAATGCCCCCCGCGAATCGAGGCCGGTGCAGATAGACCTGACGCGTGAGCCGATTGAAACGGATCAACATTCGGCGTTGGACGAAGTTTTCAAGATTTATGAAAATACGTGCATACCGGATGACCGCGTAAAATGACGCTGCCGCCAGAAGTGCTACGAAAACCCCTAATACAAAGTCACTAGTTGTTGCCGGCACCTTTAGAGAGTGATGGGTGCCAGTAAACCAAACTTTATTGAGCAATATGGCAGTGCCAGCTAAGCCGAACAGAAAGTAAATGGTCGCAAGGGAGACATAGGTAATGATCCCTCGACGCTCCTGTGATTCCCCTGCCACGACCTCAATATAGGTTTCATTAAATTCATAAATCGATCCTTGCGCGCACGGAGCGTCACTGACCCGGTCTCGAATTCCGGGCAAGTCGTCTTCGTGTTTGTATTTTCCAGCAAGTTTTTCAGCCAGGTATTTTTCTTTTTCTTCCTGCCACATTTCACTGTCGAGGCGAGAGGTCTGTATGTACCACAACATCCATTCAATCCAATACATTCAGAGCTCCTCTTCAAGTGCCTCATAGAGTTTTTGCAGCTCCATGTCCTGATCCTTGAATGATTTCAATAGCCATTCGACTCCCAGCTCGTCAAACCTCGTATGAAGGCTCAAGGTTTCGCTCATTTCAGCTCTTTTCGACGAGCGTCTGACTCAAGATCGGAGGCAGCTTCAGACATACTCTGCCCTGTCACTTGCGACGCTTGTTCGCCCAATTGCGCATCGCTCTTCGCGGGTCGGCGGGCGGGCCGTGGTTTTCCTCCTGCGGCCCCCACCTCGGGCAATGGTGGCCAGTCAGCAGCAGTAGATAAAGGCGGAACTGGCTTTCCTGGTAGGCCCGCTTCGCGGATGATGCGAGGCCAGCGAGGTTCCCAGCACAGCAGCAGCGATATCCAGTGGCCTACGGCATGTAGCGCAAAAGCCGGAGAAGTCAGTGCCACCCAGCAGGCAACCTGCCAACGCATACCGGCACGCCACAGCGGCCTGAAAAAGCTCAAGGACGCCATTACTGACAGCCACGGCCATGGCACCTTGCTCAGCATTTTTTTCGGTACGGGCACCGATTGCGGGCCCTCTTCCATATAGCGGCGTATGAATTCCCACAAGTTGACGATATCGCTGGTTCCGTCGGCGCGCTTGCCCACGAAAACAACATGCAGATGAGGGAGGTCGGGCATGCTGGGGCCCCACGACAGGATGAGCTTTCTGCCTATGTTGGCTGATTCCTCTTCACCCACCACGGCCTCGGCAGATACCTGCTCCCAGGCAAAAACGGTCACGCCACCAGCGAATCGAGGCCGGTGCAGATAGACTTGGCGCGTTACGCGATTGAAGCGGATCAACATTCGGCGTTGAACGAAGTTTTCGAGGGTTATTAAAGTACGTGCGTAACGGGCTGTTACGTAAAAAAAAATACCTGTCAGAAAAAGCATAAATATACCGAGCGCAAACCCTCCTGCAGTTGCTGGGGTTTTTAGCGAGGGATGAATGCCGGTAAACCAGACAGTGTTTGTAATAATCGCAAAACTAACAAGCTTAAATAAAAAACCGCCAATAATAATAGAAATATACGTAATCAGCCCTCGGCGCTCTTGTGACTCCCCAGCAATAAGCTCAATATATCTTTCATTAACTTCATAAATCGACCCTTCACCAGATGGGGTTTCGCTTGCCCGATAGGGAATCCCGAGGAAATTATCTCTTCCTTTTCCCATACCCTCAGCGGCTTGAATCTTCCTAAGTTTATCTTGCCATTGCTCACTTTCATGAGGCGATGTCTGGATATGCCAGAGCATCCATTCGATCCAGTACATTCAGGTCAATGCCTCAAGTGCTTCATACAGTTTTTGCAACTCTGTTTCCTGGTCTTTGAATGGTTTCAATAAGACACCCGATTTCCATTTCTTGAGACAGCTATGCCAGCACCACTCTTCCATGTCATCAGGATATAGATAAATCATCGCCACGCTTATCCCCAAAGTAACTATGCTGCCAATACCAATCAGCCTGAGTATTATTGGCGCGTACTTGGAGCCGGCCAGACCTTCTATTGCTGAGATTATTTTCAAATTGCTATTTTGTCCGAAGATAAAACGTAATAACGGACCCGTAGACGAAATGGATGCCGCCCCCGCAAGAACGGACACCCCCAGCGATACGCTGCCTCGGGCAAAGTAAGCGCCACTAAGAATGTTGTAATCTTTTTCAAATGCCTTACTGCTATCTTCAAAATCAATAAAAGCAAGCATGGCCCCACCAACACTCGCCAAACTCCCCCCCACCAACCGCAACCCCCCGAGCGTGACCGCACTCCCACGCCCCAAAACCCCCGTCGACGCATACCGGTTCGCAACCATTTGCACCCCCAGTGCCGTCAGCTCGACTGTTGCAGCCGTGGTAATCAGGAGTGCCGCCTTGAACTCCAGGTATTCCTTTTCACCCTCGTCCATTTTCGAGATCTTCACGCCGAGAATGATGCCTTCGAGCAACGCCAGCAGTGTGCCGCCACGCAGTTGGTGAAAGACTCCCTTTCCAGAGTTCTGAAACTCCCGCATCACGGAGTCGCGCACCCGGGCGATATGGGCGTTCACCTGACCCGAAACCCGGTTGGGATTGGCCGTCAGCCCGGCTGCCGCCAGTTCGCTCAGCCGTAGACGGGTCGTCACCTCTCCCAGCATGGCGTGCACGAAACCGAGCATCGGGCTCAACAGCAGGCGGTTCGTCGCGTTAACCGGTAGTAGCTTCAGCATATATTCGTGAAGGGACGCGAAAAGCGACAGCGTCAGGGGGAGCCGCTGCGGATCGAACCAGCGAGAGCCACCAGCCACGATCGCCATTTGAACGGCTGCATCCACCTTGATCAAAAGATCGACGACTCTCTGAAACCAGGCACTGGCAGCACCCAGCTCGGTGACGAGGTTATCGACAGTCAGGTCGTTGGCCGCGACTTTTGCAGTGGCAAATGCCGCCCGGGCTTCCCTTGCGATGTCGATGTTATTACGCGTCAAGGCACGCCAGGCCAGATTGCGTTTGCTGATGTCGGTGTCCGACCACCACGACGCCAGTTTCGCTGCGCCCTTGCTGCTTGCATTCATGCCGAGCAGGCACAAGGCAATCTGGCTCGCGAACGCCTGCCCCCAGACCGGTTGATGACGGTCGTAGACGTCGAGCGCGTGCTCCAGCATCTCGCTGTCCAGCCAGGCGAGGTGATCGTCCCCGCGTCTGTCCATTTCCTCCTGGGCCTTGCGATCAACCCTGGCGAACTCGGCCTGAATCCGCTCCTTGGCTTTCCAGTCCAGCCTGTCCTGGTACGGCTTGAAGGCCGACTCCTTTTCGGACTCTGCCTGGCTTCTTACGCGCTCCGGGTCATACGGCTCGCGTCTTTCCAGCGTTGCATAATTGGTCCCGAAACGGGCCTGGTGCATCATGGCGCGGCCCTTGGCCTCCCGGTCCTGGCGAGCAGCCTTCTCGACGGCCTTCTCGACATACCCCAGTTGCATGGCCATCTTCACGTCGTCCAGCGCCTCTGCAACCACATACCGGCGCTCATTGCTGATGCCTTGCGCATCGACGGTCTTGAGCCAGGGCAGATTCATCTCGATGGCGTCATTGCGCCAGGCATTCAGTTCCTGAACGATGCCAATCGGGTCATCGAGGACAACGGCGACACCGCCTCCGTCCATCAGGCGCTCCAGCGCGTTGCGGTAGATGGAATCCATGTCCCTGGGTACGTCTCCAGGGGCAAGTGCGCTGCGAAAGGGCGGGAATGCCTGTTTCTCCAGCATGGCCCTCGCGGCGACATCACCGACAACCCGAAACTCCGCGACGAGGCTGTCGACATGCGACGGGGTAATGACGTCGTCGAACACTCCACAACTGTTGGCGAGCGTGCGCAGGTCAAACTTCTGCAGACGGTCACGGTAGCGGTTGCTGCTCAGGTGACGCTCGAGCATGTCGGCACTGAGTGGATCCGGTGTGGACAACAGCCGCGCTTCGTCCACATCTTCCGGATCCGCTACGGTCAGGGTCCATCCTCCCAGCGCCAGGACACCACCCACCGGAGTGCCTGGATAGAGGGGCAGCACGGGCTCCAGCAAACCGCTGTCGTGCGCCCGGTAGGTGGCTTCGCACACGTAGTCCTTGCCCGTGCGCTTGACGAACACGTAGACGTAACCCTCGCGCAGGCTGCGTATGGCGTAGCGGCTGTGAGCAAGCGAGGGCGCCAGGCGCTTGCCCAGGTGAGGGGGTAGCATCGGAGCCAGCTTTTCGACGATGGCCCGGTCCAGGCCGGACATCACGCTGTAGCGCAGTGGCAAGATCGTGAGGGTGCGCTTGCAACTGACACAAGGACCGTCAGGCTCATTGCTGCTGTTTCGGTTGGAGGCCTCGCGGCTGATGGTGAGCAGGTCGCTCAAGGAGCGGGAAGGTTTGGACATGGGGAGTGCTCTCGTTTGTTTGACTACGCCTGGTGGCAAGAAGCGAGGTACAGATCGCCAAGACGACCTTTACCCGCAACCACCGCGCGCATGGCGAACAGCCAATTGCGGTCGGCCGCCAGGCTTGCCGCACCTTTAGTCAGGGAAAGGAAGACGTAGTCGTGAAGATCGTCGTGCGTGGACAACCCGGCCTCGCGCGCGCTGTTCACCAGCGCTTCGACGCGTGCCAACCGCACGCCCCGGCAGGGGTTGTCGAGCAGATCCGGAGCCTGGGTCTCCACCGTGCGCAACAGGCGATGAGGCAGCGGATCACCCGTCAGGGCCTGCCAGAGTGGCTGGTCGATCATCAATGGCGACAGCGGCTTGGCATGGGCCGCGCCCAAGCCGGAGATCCGGGCCCAGAGCTGAATTTTGGTGTCGGACTTGGGAATCCACCATGAGGCAATCGGCGTGATGAGCTCGCGCCACCAGTGCGGCGGAGCTTGCTGATAGAGCACTGCCAACACCCAAGGGTCGTAGTAACGCAACAGATAGGCGGCGCCATCCGGGCCGCGGGCCACGAGAGCTTGTGCCAGGTGCTCGACGAGACGCTCGGGAGCAACGGTGCTGATTATCCAACCGTGCAGTGCGTTGCGCAGCCTGCCAGTGAAGGCTCCGGCCAGCACGGTGTGTCCTTTGCTGTTGGCAGATGCGGCCTTTAATAACAGTGGACTGTGAGGGTGTAACGCGTGCAAGGCCGGCTCTTGCAGCAAGGGCAAGGCGTTTCCCGCAAAACGCTCATGCACGGCGTCGCGCAATTCCCCATCGAGTCCCGCGATGTCGCATACGGCCAGAAGATGTGCTGTCGGCCCAAGCGCATCGAGCTGGTTCAGGATTTGGTCTTCCACTGTGTTCATAGCTTCACCAATGCTTGATGCTCGGAGGCCGCCTTCAGCCAGCAACCGACGCAGATCGGTTCGCCTGTGTTCGCGAGTCCCGCCAGATCATTCGCAGAGCCCCCACCGGAGTTGACCAGATCGATAGCGTCGGCCTTGTAAATGACCGCTGCCCCATTGAACCGGAGACCACCGGCATCAAGCGTGAGCACGCCGCCTGGCGTGCTCCAGCGAATCGTGTCCGCGGAACATTCGTATTCTTTCGTGTGATTGCGGATGGCCTGTGCAGCCTGCAATTGGTGGTATCCCTGAATCGTCAACTCGACATGGCCACCAACGCTGGCGGTGTGGTTGGCGGCAATCGTGTCGACCCGGCTGTTGCCGATTTCTTCGATTCGATCCTGGGTTATCGAAATCTGCTGGGTTCGCTTGATGACCACTGTCTGGTCGTTGCCAACGGTGGTGAGTTGATCGCGTCCGATGTCTGCACGGTCATCATTGGCTATGGCGTCATGGCGATCATGTCCGACCTTGAGACGCTCATCGTTTTGAATGTCTTCACTGCGGTCATGCCCGACAAAGGTGGTTTCGTCATTCTTGACCACATTGTTCTGGTCCTTCTGGGCATGGATGAACACCTCTTCCTGCCCCGCTTCATCCTCGAAACGCAGCTCGTTAAAGCCATTGCCCTTGTGGGTCTGGCTCTTCAGGGTCATGCGCGTTTTGTGTGCCGGCAATTCGTAGGGCGGACGCTGCAGGGCATTGAAGCCCCGGCCGGTGATAACCGGTTGGTCCGGGTCTCCGTCGAAGTTGCTGACGATCACTTCCTGGCCAATACGTGGAATCGCCATATGACCCCAAAGCGCACCGGCGATGTTCTGCGACACGCGGATCCAGCAGGAGCTGTGTTCGTCCTCGTTACCCTCGCGGTCCCACGGGAACTGCACCTTCACCCGGCCGAATTCGTCGCAGTAGATTTCTTCACCCGGCGGACCGACCACTTTCGCCGGCTGCGGCCCATCGATGCGTGGTTTGGGCAAGGCCTCGGCGCGCCATTCGGCATCGTCCGGCACCAGGATAGCGACGCAGTTGTAGTGGGTGCCCTGGGCAGCGTCGGCGCTGTCCTCGCCCTGGCTGACGTATTGCTTGCCGCGGTGCTCCAGACGTATTGGGCGCCAGCCGCGATTCAGGTCTTCACGCGGGTGGCCAACGAGGTCGAAGTAGATGCCCGGCACCAGGCGCGCATCGTCACCCTCGGTGATGACCTGGCAGGCCTCGCCGCGCAGTCCGCGCAGGCGATCACGGGTGAAGGCCTCGCCCACTTCGCCCTTGTAGCGGCCGGGATAGTCGTAGCGTTCGTAGCTCTTGGCCTGGTGCTCCAGATCGGTGGCTTCGCGCCGGGTTTGCTGGTTGTACAACGGGTTCTTGAAGCTGTAGTCGCGCTGGGTCTGGCGGGCGCTGCGCACGTTTTCGGTGTAGGTGAAGGTGTGCAGCGCCGGGCCCGGCCGGTCGCCGCCGGGCCTGGGGTTGTACTCGACCGGCTGGCCGGGTTGCTTGCCGAAGATCCACAGTCGGTCGCAATGGACCAGGCGGTGGCCTTCGGCGCTGTGCAGGAAACCGTAGAAAAAGCCTTCCTCGCGCATGATGCGTTCGACGAAGTGGTAGTCGGTGTCGCCGGCCTGCACGCAGTATTCGCGGGTTTCATGGGCGTTGGTTATGCGTTGTTCGTAGTCCAGAGCGAGGGCGTGTTTCTTCAGCATCGCGGTGGCGATGTCGGGCACGGTGAGGGTCTGGAAAATGCGCCAGTCCGAGGCCAGTCGCAGGCGGGCCAGGCGCGGTTCGACGACAGCGCGGTAGCGGGTGCGGCGAAAGCCGGTCTCGCCTTGTTGGAACGAACTGACCGAGCCGTGCACATAGCGCACGGGCTGGCCGCTTTGCCAGAGGGTGAGCAGCGCCGGACGGTCGAGGACCTGGCCAAAGTTGACGGCGGGGTTGGCGCAGCTCAGGTCGACTTCGAGGCGGAAGGTTTCGGACAGGCCTTCGGTGAGGTGGAACTCGACGACTTCGAAGTCGTCAGGGCCGGCGGTGAAGGTGAAGCGCAGGTCGGATTGGGCGGGCATGGAAAGTCCTCGTCAGCCCTGTGTCGGGCCACTACTCCTTGTGCGAGAGGAAACGACCGGCGCACTAACGCGCCGGTCGCCAGGTGTACCTGCTAATCAGGCTTCCTGAGGTTTGCGCCAATCGTCCGAGGACTCGGTACCGGAGATGACATGGGTCCAGGTGATCTTGCGGTAGGCCATTGAGACCTTGACCAGTTGGGTGTACCCGGCCATTTGAGTGTCTTGGGCGTGGGGCAACCGGGTGTTGATGCTGACGATGGTGGCGTCTTCAAGGCGGGTAGTGAAGAAGTGCTCCTGGAGCCCCTCGGTGGAGGTGCGGTACCACTTCACTTCCACCTCCGGCAGTGTCTCGCCGGTGGCCAGTGCCTGGTACAACATCGGTGTCGCCTTGTTCAGCGCCGCAGTGAACGTGAAAGGTCCGTGTACGCGCTGACCGGCAGGCTGACCGCTTTGCGGATCGGTCGGGGTGTTGATCAGGTGCTCGATTTCCTGGACCAGGATCTGGTCCTCGTGACCTTCCTGATAGACGTTACCCACGGAGTCGGCGGTAAATGCGCCTTGGGTAATGTGGCCCTGGGTTTTGCCCTGGATGCTGATAAAAGCAGGAGTCGGCATGGATAGCCTCCTTGTTTCGTTGATGTAAAGGCCTTGTGGGCCATGGCGCCATCGGTGATGGCAAGGGGTGTGAAGCAAGCGTTACTTCACGCTCATGAGCATTGCTGAGCTGCTCGAACGTCAGGACTTGAGGATGAAGTCCAGGGACTTGAGCACCTCTTCGGTGGTGCTCCCCAGACTGATTGAGAAGTAGAGATAGGCCGCGGCCAGGACCACACCGGCAATGGCCCAAGGCGCCCACACCGGCCATTGCCGTGCCAGGCGATAGCGACGGGACGCCACGTTGTCCGGCGGGTCGGTCAGGCGCTCGGGACTGTCACCGCGCTGTGTGCGGAGGATTCGATGCAGCTTGCCAATGACGCCGTTGAGGACCTCTTTGTTGTTGTGCTGCTGGCCGTACTTGCCCTGGAAACCCAGGCACAGGCAGAGGTACTTGAACTCCAGCACGTCACGGTAGCGAGCCGGGTCTATCTGCATGCGCGCGAGGACGGTAAAGAACTTCTCGCCGCCCCAGGTTTCGTTGTGGTGATAGCTGAGCAGCGAGCGCTCCCGCCATAGAGAGGAGCGCCCCCACTCGGTGGCCATCACGGCTTCGTCGATGAAGGCACAGAGTGCGTAGCGGTAGGCCAGTTGCGTGGCGCCGTCGTAACCCCGCTGACGGACTTCCTCGGAGAGCGCAGTAATCTGGTCGCGAACCGTGGAATAGAGCGCAGGTATGTCCTCGCAGCGGTCAAGCCGACGCAGGCGTATCACCAGGCCGAGCATTGGCTGGGCTGCATCAATCAGCGGGTTGAGGCTGTGACCGCGCAACTGGAATTGCAGGTCAGTGTCCTGGTCGGTATTGCTCGAGGATTCGAAGAGCAGCCTGTTCTTGTCCTGAATGCTCTCGGCTGCCGCAGAACGCTGCAAGTCGTCCCGCGCCCGCCCAGGCGCTGACGACTCGGGAGCCTCGTGCAGGTCGTTGCCGGTCTGGGTTGAAGTGCTCATGTCATTGACTCCGGATCGCCCAGAACTGCAGTTGCAGTTCCGGGAAATCACCGCTGATGTGGAAACCGAAGCTGTCAGCGCCCTTGGGCATCATCTTCTGCCAGTTGCCTGCGGTGCGATCGAGCTGGAAATAGGTGAAGCCGGCGTGGAACGGCAGGTGTCTGGGCGCCACGGGCAGCGGACTGAGCGGGATGCCTGGCAGTTGCAGGCGGATGAGGTCGAGCAGGGTTTGCTGGGAAGCCACCTTGGCCTGCTGCAGGAACAAGTGGCGCATCTTCTCCAGCGGCATTCGGGCATGCACGGCGAGGATGAAATCGGCACTTTCCATCAGGCTGCCATCGTTGATCTGCGCGGTGAGAATGCCGTGCGCCTGCTTGACCAACGGAAGCGATACGGCGCGCGGCTGCAGCACGGTGCCAAGCAGGCGGCGCAGGGTTTGCTCCAGCATCAGGAAGGTGTTTTTCGGGTTGTCGTGCTGATAGGCAGGGAACTCGGGCGCAAGGCGCGAGCCGTCGATGCAGGTGGCTAGCTCACCGCTGGCCTGCCCGCAGGCCAGATAGGCATCTACGGGGCGCACGTCGGGATCCCGGGCCAGATGGCGGAATTGGTGCTGCCAACGATTAAGGGCCTGCAGGAGGCTGAAATCAGTGAAATCCGCCACCCCGGACTGACCGGGCGAACCGATGCGTTGAGCGATGCTCTTGGCCCGCTCGTGCATCAGCGAAGAGATTTCCTCCATGAAATGCGCCAGTGGACGAATAGCATGGAGGTGCAGACCGGTGATGTAGAACCCAGCGTCCATCAGCAGACTGCCGTCGGGCCGCAGATCCAGAATACGGCTCAGGGCCAGGCTGGTGAAGGCACTGCGATCATCGCGCTCGAGTGCCAACTGCAAGTTGGGCACGGCCAGGTCCAGCGGGGCGTGATTGCCCTGGTGACTGTGAGTGTCACGGACATCTTCCGAGTTCAGGAGATAGCGGGTATTGCCATAGCTGTCAGGCCAGCGCACCTGGCCGGTGCCGTCCGAACGCAACGGCAGCGTGAGATAGACCGTCTGGTTGGCCGCGCTGGCGTCGGGGATGGTCAGAGGATCCGGCGGCGGCTGGTCATGCGGGATGTCGAACAACGTACCGTCCGGCATGACACCCCGGGCGCGAATGATGGCGATCTTGCCGAAGGCGAGAAACTCCTGGTTCAGCTCCAGTTCGGTGAAGCCGTACCAGTACCGGCTACCACTGCGGGCATTGATGCAGTGCTCCAGATACCGAGTGGTCTGCTGGAAATGCTGGGGTTTGACGAAGAGTCCTTCGCCCCAGACGACGGGATTGCGGGTGGTCATCGGTAAGTTCTCGCAGGAGAGGAGGCGTCGCCAGGGGCTGGCGCGGAGCGGTAGCTTTCATCGGTGAGCGCAACACGGCTGCCTTGCAGCATCACCATGAGCGGGTATTTGCGACCGCGAGGCTCGATGCGAAAAACGTCGTGCCAACGCTCCGCATTGGGGTCGTGAAAATCCGCCACCACCGCGATGTAGCGAGCCTTTTCGTCGACGTCGGCGAACTCGATGAACTTGAACTGGCCAGGCGTGAGGATGTAGTCGTCCGAGGCCAGGAGGGTGCTGCCCAATACTTTTTCGGGCGTGTTGCGGAGCAATTCAGGGTCGGCGTTTTCGAGCATGGAGTCGTCCTTCAACTGCAATACGCGAAAGCCAACGGGCGTGGCGTTGTTCGGTGGAGCACGCACTTCGGCCGCCTGAGCCAGGACCGGTTCACGGCCGTACTGGCCCAGGTCTGGGCTACCCATGGCGGAAGCCCCGACGCCACCTTCACGGTTGGACAGCACCGGCGCTTGGCGCAGCACCCAGTTCGAGGGGAGTGGCCATCGCGCGGTCGTGGTGCCGGCGAACAGGGTTTCGGGCTGTGATTTGCCAAGGGTCAGGGGTGGCGCGTGCTCGTCTACGACCAGGCCGGGAATGGCCAGGCGCTGACGCACAGCGAGGGTGGTGAAGGCGCTCGTTCGCTCGCTCTCGAAATGACCGAGCAGTGCACGCAGATGCTCGATCAGGTCGTCCTTGCTCGCACTGCGAAAATTGACCGCGAAAGGCCCCTGCTCTTCCTGGTCCCATGGCGCTGGTTCCGCTTCGTCGACAGGCGCGGCAGCCGGGTAGCTAAGCGAGTTGGGGTTGACGTCCGGGCTGGCATACAAGCTCAGAGCGACCTGCGAAGGTTGGTCCTGCGCAGCACCGACCTGGATGGACGGACTCATCAGCACCTGGCCCGTTTTTGTGAGCACGTTGCCCACGGTGCTGCAGCCGACAAGCGCGGCCGAGGCCAGCAGGAGCGCAATGGCGTGCCTCATCATGCCTCCGCGCGCAGCGCCTGATCGAAGGCCTGCTCGAAAACTTCCCAGAACAGCTTGTCGAAGCCTTGCTGCCGGCCGGAGGTCAGTTCGTCGTAATAGTGCCCGTACATTTGCCACGCCCAGTCGGTAGTCTGCGGCTGCCCGCTGCGTGCAGGGCGATAGCGCTGGAATCTCTGCTCCAACTGTTCGGGTGAGAACGCCTGCAAGAGCGCGGCGAGCCCGGCGGTGATGGCCTTGTGTGTCGCAACCTGCTGTCGGCGAATCTGCTCCAGTGACTCCTCCACCGCAGCCGCGGGTGACAGGTGGACAACGCTGCGTTCGGTGGAAAACAGCGCTCGCACGGTGTCCGGGTAGTTTTGTCCCAGACGCAGAGGGTTGTCTTCGATGGGCTGCAGCGTGCGCCCGGCCAGGGAGATTCTTTGCTGATCGTCAGCCTGAGGAGCATTCAGGGCGCACAGGCCGCGAATCAACGCTCCGAGCGCACGCCCCGACTCGTTTAGCAGCGCGTAGGCCTCCGTCTCATCGATCGCTCCGACCGGCGCGCCAATACCCTCCACCAAGGGCTCGACCAGGCTGACAGGCTCTGCGTTGCTGGAAAACTGCCGTTGAATCCACTCTCGGGCGGCGGCGGGCTGAATGTCCTGTACCGACATGTTGGGTTCTCCTGGGGCATGCATGGGGGCGCCGTAGATGGCTTCGGATCGGGTGCTCGCGACGTCGGCCTGGGCGGCCAGCGGCGTCTGTCCGTAGTGACTTGGATCGAGGTTGGCAGTTGAGCCGTCGTGGACGACGTCGAGGGCCTCGAGAGGATCGAGCAGGCCTTGAGGCCCTTGGGGGGCTCCGAGCGCCTGGAACTCGGCCCAACCTGATTGCTGTCGATATTCGCTATCGACCTCATGCGGCTCAGCGCTGGGCAAGGCCTCCAGAAAGTCCATGGGCAGATATCCAAGGTCGCCGGAATGAAGCTCGGCATCGCCCGAAGGGTGAAGGTCCTCTCCCAGGTCAACGGAGATCCGGTACGGGCCGATGTGCAGCCTGTCGCCATTGCTCAATCTGGCGCAGGCATTGGTACCGAGCGGTTGTGTCTGGTCATTGACGGTGGTGGCACCGCAGCGATCGATAACCAGGAAATAGCCATCCTCGAGGAGAATCTCGCAATGCAGGAGACTGACCCCACCGTCGCGATCGCGCAGTGTCCAGTTGGCGTTCTGCGATCCGATGGTGCCGCCTTCGGCAACGAAGACATGGCCAGGCTTGCTGCCTTGCTGGAGCACCTGGGGGTTGTCTACCACCAGGGACAGGCGCCGAACGGCGTTATCTACAGTCATGTGCGTACCGTGAGTCGAACAGGGGGAGGCGTGCGCAGGTGCGGCTGCTCGAGAAAACTGGTCCAGCCAAGCTGGCAGCCGGTGTCGTGCCCCAGGTTGAAGGCGGGGATTTCGTGCTCGCACAGCCCCAGCTCAAGATCGCAAGGGGTCTGGTCGCGCAGCAGATAGGCGACCAGCATGCGTAACCGTTCGAAGTTCTCGCCGTTGGGCAGGAACTCGCGAAAACGTGCCTCCGACAGGGTGTGGATGACGATGGTGAATTTGCAGTGACGGGTTCGGACGCTATCGCCGAGGCGAAAGCTTTCGTCCAATTGCCCGTTGCGCAGCCCAAGCTGTGTGCGGTCGTCCACGGCGATGTCGGAATAGCGCAGTTCGAAGTCGCGGATGCTGACGTCCGGCAGGTCAAAGCAGTGAGCAATGAGCCCCGTTACCATGGCAGGCGAGCGGCTGCGGTGAACCACGGCACCGGCGAAGCTGAGCAGGCGACTCCAGGCGATGGGCGTGGCGCCGCGAATGGCATCATCCTTGAGTCCCACCAGGGCGAAGAGACGCTGTGAAAGTCGGTCACTCGCGCCCGGACGGAAGCGGATGTAGTGGCGGTATTTACGCCAGGCCTGGTGAAGCAGGGTCAGCAGACGGTGGTTGAAAAAATCGAAGAAGGCAGGACGGATACCTTCACCCTGCCCCGCCTCGTAAGCCAGGCGTTCGAGGTAGTACGACGGCAGCGGGGAATCGGGGCCGTGCATACCGAAGAAGGTCGCCTGCACAAGGTACTGATGCGGCAGATTCCCCTCCAGACGCTGCGCCAGGAAAACATCCGAGGCCGGGAATCCGACGCCGGCAAAATTGCTCAGGCGAATGCGCTGCTGATCGGCCGCATAGGCCTCGGCAGACTCCAGATCATCACCATGCAACCCATGCAGGCGCTCGAGCAGGCAGAAGAAGTCATGACTTCTGGCCTCGCCAAGCAAGACGTCATTCAAATCAGGGGCTGGGTTCCGCTGCGCATCGACCATGCGTAGTGCTCCTGATTCTTGACGTTGATGGCCTCCAGCACATGGAAGGAGGAAATGCTGGCGTACACGGAGAGGAAGTGGCTCAGCACCGTGCCAAAGAGATACAGATCGCCCTCGCAGGAGAACCCGTCCTGATCGAGCTTGACCACGGTGCGCAATCCGCGGATGGGGAGTGCCTTGAACATGCGATCGATTGGAGCGGTCTGCACCTCCAGCAAAGCGCCCAGGCGCATCTGTGTGGAGCGTGCGCGCTGGACGTCATGGTGGGCGGCGAAATCATAGGCGCGGATAACGGCCTTCAAGGGCTCGGCCGACAGTAGTGACAGGTAGGTCGGCGACAGGTTGGATATAAGGGTCCACAGCAAATCACCTTCCAGCACCGGTCGGTACGAAGGGGTTGGCGGGGTCAGGTTGCGGCAGGCTACGAAGGTGGGCATGCCCGGCGTGCGTATGCAGATGTCGCCCACCGCCAATGCCTGCGGCAGGTCGCGATTGCTGCAGGTCAGGGCGAAAGAAACGGTCTCTTCCCGCCCGATGTAGCGTTGTTCGTCGCTGCGCACGAACGACACCCGGTGCTCGACACCGGCGCTCATCAGCGAAGACTCGATCCGGGTGCGGTAGTAAAGGACGGTCCGCCCCTGCTCGAAGTCGATCTGATGGCGAAGGGACTCGAACGGTTGGTAGGTTCGCAACCAGGCGCCAGGCTGACCGGAGGCTTCGCTCTTCCAGCCGTCGACGCGATCGATGCTGAATATCTCATAGGCATCAGGTCGCTGGCCTGCTGGCCGCACGCGATGGTCGAGGGTCTTTCCGGTCAGCCTTACCGGTTCGGCGTCATGCTCGAAGAGGTTGACCGCGGGCGCGCAGTACAGCGCCATGTCACCCGTCTGCACCCGCACATTGTCCGGCATGGGACGGGTAAAGCGGAACTCCAGGCGGATACGTTCGGTGCTGGTGGTGGGCCAAAGGGCGCGCAGCCCAGCGAGCCCGAAGAAAAAATAGCGGCGAGGAAAAAGGAAGTACTCCTGCAGGATGCGGTATCCGTCCAGGGCGTTCTTCGGATAGGGCAGCAAGGCTTCGTCCGGACTGAACCCCGGGAAAACAATCTGGCTGGCAGGGATGTGCCTGACCACGCCGTCGCATTCCATACGCACATCGGCCAGGTATCTGGACAGCCACAGGTACAACGTCATGGCGGTGTAGTCGCTGCCGCTCAGGTAGAAATCCAGGCGGTCGCAGTCGTAGGTACTTGGCGGATTTCCACTCAGGGTGATGAGGTCCACGCGGACCGTCGATTTCTCCAGCGAATGCGCATCGCTGATTTCACTGATCTGCAACGGATAGACATCGACGTTCGCGCAGGTGCGGAACTCACACTCCACACCGTCGACGCTGCGCGAGCGGATACGCGCGCCCTTGGCGATGCGCTGGCGGACGGTGATGGACCGGTCCACGGGCGGAAACTGCATGATGGTGGTGCTGGGAAGCGAGCGCAGATAGTTCGGCCACAGCAGTTGCAACAGAGGATGCGTCAGCTCGGGAAAGTCATCGTCGATTTTCAGCCGCAGCTTGGCTGTCAGGAAAGCGAAGCCCTCCAGCAGCCGCTCGACATCCGGGTCGGTGGCCTCGTCTCCCAGAAACCGGGCCAGTTGCGGATTGTTTCGCGAGAACACTCGACCGAGTCGACGCAGGTAATCCAGCTCCTCCCGAAACTTGCTCTTCAGTGGCATCCCGCCTCCCCGGTCATTGTCTTCACAACACCTGAATCCGTTGTTGCCGCTGATGAACCAGCAGGTCTATCTCGACCTGCTCGGATGCCTCCGCAACCGGGATCTGACAATGCAGGCGAAAGCACAGGCCCAGCGGCTGCTCGGCCGCAGCAAGCATGCGAACGTCCAGCACCCGGACGCGAGGCTCATAGAGAGCGATCATTTCCCGGATGTTCTGGCAGATCTGGTTTCTCAGTTCCAACTGGCCCGCAGTGGCATCATTCATGTCAGGCAACCCCAAGCCAGGGCAGCTCTGCGAGCCACCCTGACGAGCGTTGAGCAACTGTTCCAGGTTGTTCTTGATGGCCAGAATTCGCTCGGACGCCAATGCCTGCCGGGTGCGCAAGCGCCTAGGCGGCAGGTCCGGGTCGAGCCGCTGAAACAGACTTCCCAGACCTGGCGAGGGCGATACGGTCAAATTCACCGTCATTCCTTGTCGAGCCGACCGACAAGCGAGAGCTCGAAGTTGGCGCCCATGTACTTGAAGTGCGGACGGACCGAGAGCGATACCTGATACCAACCCGGATTACCCTCGACGTCCTGCACCGCGATTTTCGCCGCGCGCAGAGGTCGACGGCTGCGCACATCGGAAGACGGGCTTTCCTGGTCGGCGACGTATTGCCGAATCCAGTTGTTGAGTTCCCGCTCCAGGTCCGGACGCTCTTTCCAGCTACCGATCTGCTCGCGCTGGAGCACCTTGAGGTAGTGGGCCAGCCGGTTGATGATCATCATGTAGGGCAACTGCGTGCCGAGCATGTAGTTCGTCTGCGCCGCCTGGCCTTCGGGCGTCTTGGCGAACACTTTGGGGCGCTGCACCGAGTTGGCCGAGAAGAAGGCCGCGTTGTCGCTGTCTTTGCGCATGGTCAGCGGAATGAAGCCTTCGCTGGACAGCTCGAACTCGCGCCGGTCAGAGACCAGTACTTCGGTGGGGATCTTGGCCTGAAGCTGGCCGAGGGACTCGTAGAGATGAACCGGCAGGTCATCTACGGTGCCGCCCGACTGCGGACCGATGATGTTCGGGCACCAACGATATTTGGCAAAGCTGTCGACGATGCGACCGGCCAGCGCAAACGAGGTGTTACCCCAAAGGTAGTTGTGGTGATCGCCGTCGATGGTCTCGCGATAGTCAAAACTGCGAGCCGGGTTCTCGAGTGGATCGTAAGGCTGGCGCAGCAGGAAGCGCGGCATGGTCAGCCCCAGATAACGCGCATCCTCGGAATCGCGCAGGCCGCGCCACTTGGTAAAGCGTGGCCCATCGAAAATGTCCTTCACTTCCTTGAGGTTCGACAGTTCCTGGAACGATTCCAGATTGAACATTTCCGGTCCGACGGCACCAAGGAATGGCGCATGGGCCATCGCGCCGACAGAGGCGACGTAGCCGAGCAGCTTGATGTCCGGAGCCGACGGCCCGAAGGTGTAGTTGCTGACCATGCACCCGACCGGCAGACCGCCAAACTGGCCGTAGCCAGAGGTGTAGACGTGTCGATAAAGGCCACTGCGGGTGATATCGCTGGCGCTCTCGAAGTCTTCCAGCAACTCCGGTTTGGTCACGTGCAGCAGGTCGATGATCGTGTTTTCGCGGAAGTCCGTACGGTCGATGAGGAACTTGAGACCACGCCAGCTCGACTCCAGCGCCTGGAACCTCGGATGATGCAGGACCACGTCCATTTGCTTGCCGATTCTGGCGTCGATCTGCGCCAGCATCTGGTCGACCAACTGCTTGTTGATCGGCCGTTGCTGATCAGACGACTTGAGCATTTCGGCGATGAAAGCAGCTACACCGCGCTCGGCAACGGCATAGCCCTCCTGGCTTGGCTCGATTCGCGTCTGAGCAAGAATCTGGGCCAGCAGGCCACCTTCATGATTGGAACGTTGTTGCTCGACAGGGGCGGATTGCGCTTCGGTCATGCTCATATCCTTTGAAAAATGAATGGATGAATTGCTCGCCAGCCCATTCGGGCCGGACAGAACCGGATCAGCTCACGCTTTCGCCGAGCACTGCTTCCAGCTCCTTGGCAAGCTGGCCGCGCGCAGCTTCATCACCCAACATGGCCTGCAGTTGCTTGCGAAATTCCGGGACATTGCCAAGAGGCCCCTTGAGAGCGACCAGCGCCTCGCGCAATTCGAGCAACTTGTTCAGTTCAGGAATCTGGCGGGCGACGGCGTCAGGGCCGAAGTCATCAATGGAATGGAAGGTCAGATCGATATCCAGCGAGTCATCCGCACTGTCTGAAAGTGTGCTGGAGACACTTTCCTTGAGGCCGATGCATTGTTCAGCCATGACACTGTTGAACGTGTCCTTGTCGATACGAACCGGAATTCGGTCTTCGAGCGCACTGTCTTCCTCTCGCCCGATAAAGTCCCCCGCCACCAGCAACCGCAAAGGGAGTTCCACTTCTTCCTGCTCACCATTGGTGGCGGGAACATAGGTGATATTGATTCGCTCCTTGGGGGCGACCGAGCCTTTTTTATTTGCCATGAACTACTTCTCCGGAAGTTCGCTTATTAGTTGGCGCTCATCGAAATACCCGCACATGCATGCGATGAAACGCGGCGCTCCGATGAGCTCATCGAGTCACATAGAAATCATCTAGCTCATGAATAGATTGACCATTTCGCTCCGCACCACTGCCGGAGCAACGCCAACGAACTCGCCTCAATTCAAAACAGCGCCAAGACTAGAACAAGGCCAAACAGCAATAAAATAGGAAATTTCCTCATTATCACGAGGAAATGCCTTCAAATTTTAAGTAACAAACTAGAAGAAAGCTTACAAAGCCCTATCGGAATATTCCTATATACAAGTAATTAACTTTAATGCTTTCTTTTCAGGTCGTTGCGCACCTCTAGTTTCGATGCACTTTTTCAATAGAAACCAAGTGACACTCGGGACAACCGGTACGCCCCACAGAATGGGCTGCCGCGCAACAAGGAAGTACTTCCTGCTTATCTAAAGGTGAACTACACAAATGATCACGGTTGATCCGGCTGCGCTATTAGAACGTCTCAGTCCCTGCTGCCGGCAGGCGCTGGAAGAAGCAGGAAACCTGTGCATCGACCAGGGCGGCGCGGAAGTGACCGTTATGCATTTGCTGACGGCATTCCTCGGACAGCCTGCCTGCGACGTCCGCGTCACGATCGCCGGCGCAGGTCTTGATGTCGATGCCGTGCGGCATGCCCTGTCCAGCGGCTTCGAAGACCGTGATTCAGGCCGCAGCCAGTACCCGTCCTTCTCCCCTCTTCTTGTCGAGGTTTTACAAGATGCCTGGCTGCTCAGTTCGGTAGAGCTGGGGCAACCGCACATACGCAGCGGCGCGGTCTTCCTGGCGGCCTTGCTCAGTCCCGCACGCTACCTGCCTCTGGCGGCCATCCGCCTGCTCGACGCGGTCAACCGCGAATCACTGCGCAAACGCTTTGCGGCGCAGTTGGCAGCCTCGGCGGAAACGCTGCAGGCCGCGGCGCAACCGCAGGCATCGGCAGCAACGTCAGGCGACGACAGTGCACTGGCCAGGTTCGGCCACAACTTCACCGCCCAGGCGCGCGAAGGACGCATGGACCCGGTGCTGTGCCGCGATGCCGAGATGGATCTGATGATCGATATCCTTTCGCGCCGGCGCAAGAACAACCCCATCGTGGTGGGCGATGCGGGCGTCGGCAAGAGCGCGGTGGTAGAAGGCCTCGCCTTGCGGATCGTGCAGGGCCGCGTGCCCGAGCCGCTGCGCAGGGTCGAACTGTGGGGGCTGGACCTGGGTGCCCTGCAGGCAGGCGCTGCCGTGAAGGGTGAGTTCGAAAAACGCCTGAAGGCGGTCATCGACGAGGTCAAGGGCGCCGCCCGGCCGATCGTCCTGTTCATCGATGAGGCCCACACCCTGATCGGCGCCGGCAACCTCGCCGGCGGCAGCGACGCGGCAAACCTGCTGAAGCCGGCGCTCGCACGAGGCGAGCTGCGTACCATCGCCGCTACGACCTGGTCGGAGTACAAGAAATACTTCGAGAAGGACCCCGCCCTGACCCGTCGCTTCCAGTTGGTCAAGCTGGAGTCACCCACCCCTGAGCAGGCCGTGCACATTCTGCGTGGCTTGCGCCCCGTCTACGAAGCATCGCATCAAGTGTTCATCGGCGATGACGCGCTGCAAGCCGCCGCCGCCCTGTCGAGCCGCTACCTCTCTGGACGGCAGTTGCCGGACAAGGCCATCGACGTGCTCGACACCGCCTGTGCCCGCGTCGCGTCTGCGCTGGCCGAACCGCCAAGGCGACTCAACGCACTGGAGAACGAACTCCGACAGATCGACGCCGAATCCGCCCAACTGATACGCGACGGCAAGGCTGGCCGAGCGATCACCCCGGGCCGGCTGGAAGCGCTGGCCACCGCCCGCGAGGGCATGCTGGATAACACCGGGCAACTGCGCCAGGCATGGGAACAACAGAAAGCACTGGTGGACGAAATCGTCGGCCTGCGAGCTGGCAACGACGACGAGGCTGTTACCCGGGTGCTGGCCGAAAAGGTCGCACAGTTGAGCGAGCTCCAGCGTACAGGCGCCTTGGTGCACGCCGATGTCGGCGCTGAACAGATAGCCCAGGTGATTGCCGACTGGACGGGTATTCCGGCGACCACTATCAACAGCGACCAGATGGCGCGTCTGGAAAGCTTGCCGTCGAACCTGAAAAACCGCATCAAAGGCCAGGACGCTGCCCTTGGAATCCTGCACCGACGCCTGCTCACCGCGCTGGCAGACCTGCGCCGCCCAGGCACGCCGATGGGCGCCTTCCTGCTGGTGGGCCCCAGTGGCGTCGGCAAGACGGAAACCGCCCTGGCGGTGGCGAACGTGCTCTTCGGTGGTGAACAGTTCCTGACCACCATCAACATGTCCGAGTACCAGGAGAAATTCACCGTATCTCGCCTGCTGGGTGCTCCGCCTGGCTATGTCGGCTATGGCGAGGGGGGCGTTCTCACCGAAGCCATTCGCAAGCAACCCTATTCGGTGGTGCTGCTCGATGAGGTGGAAAAAGCCCATCCGGAAGTGCTCGACCTGTTCTACCAGGCCTTCGACAAGGGCGAGCTGAACGATGGCGAGGGCCGGCGCATCGACTGTCAGAACGTGCTGTTCTTCCTGACCTCCAACCTGGGCTTCGATCAGGACGATGAGTCACTGCAAGACCTGGAAGGCGATGTGCTGCGCCAGCGGCTCATGGGCTTTTTCAAACCGGCATTGCTGGCCCGTATGCAGATCGTTCCGTATGGCTACCTGAACGAAGACGTGCTCGCCGAGATCATCGATGGCCGCCTGCAACGGCTGGAACAGCAGCTTCAGCAACGCCACCAAGCCACGCTGACAATCACCGATGCCGCACGGATTGAGCTGCGGACACGTTGTGCGCGGCATCGAAATGGAGCGCGCATGCTCGATGCGATCATCGATGGCGAGTTGCTCCCCCCCTTGTCACTGGCCGTACTGCAACGACTGTCTCGCGGGGAAAAAATCCAGCATGCGGAACTGAGCTGGGCCGATGGTGCGTTCGCGGCAACGTTGACGCCACTTCTGCCTGAACAGCTCCAGGCCGGCGGCCTGACTTCCGAACGGAAGGGTTCCCTCACATGAAGCTGATGAGACTGACAGTGCTGGCGGCGGTGATTCTGGCTGGCTGCGATAGCAGTGAGCCCGCCACGGCAGCAGGACCTGACTGCACCCGAATCACCTCCGCGCTGGAGCGCCTCGCCTGCTTCGATGCCATAGCCGAAACGCCACCCACTTATCCGCCACAGCAACCTCCGGCAACCGCGTCCGTTGCCGAGCCGGTGGTACAGGCGCCACACATCACGCGCCTGGTCAACGCCAATGAGGCAGGAAGGCGCCCGGAGGAGACCGTCTCGAGGATCACCCGTAGCGCGGATGCCCTGCCTGGGCAGAACAAAGTGGTGATTTCCGCACCCGCGCTGAGCGGTACTGCCGCCGAAACCTATCTGGCGATCAGTTGCCTGTCGAACATATCCCGGCTGCAGTTGCTGAGCGCCGACCCACTGCCGGTGAACCACATCACCATCAGGCTTCTGCTGGATGGCACACCGATTACGCCTACCCGTCCCTGGCAAGTGCTGGAAGACGGCACGGTTAGCGACGCCGGCCGTGGGCTGGTGGCCATCGAGCAGTTGCGGCACCTGACCCGTCCAGCGCAACTGCTGCAAGTCGAGAGCAATCACGGTCCGTTCGATGGCATGCGTTTCGATGCCAGCGCGCTGGCCGAACAGATGTCGAGACAACGCGAGGCGTGTCAGTGGTGAGGCAGCTTCCCCCGCTCGACCTCAAGGCGCTGCTGACGCCGCTGGATGAGCGCCAGCCTGCGGGTACGTTCGATGAAGAGAACCCGCTGTTCCAGGACATCGATCATGAAATGATCAAGCTCGGCGGCCTGCAGGAACGGGCCATCGATTGGAACCTCGTTGACCAGAGTGCCCGGCAGTACCTGAGCAACCACTGCAAACACTTTCGCATCGCCGGCCACCTGATAACGGTACACCTGCGAACGAACAGTTGGCGGGGCTGGGCCGAAGCCGCAGGCGTACTGGCCGGCATGGTGGAGAAATATTGGGAAACAGGTCACCCCAAGCCGGGCGCCGCAGGTTACTCAAGCAAGCGTCGCCTGGTTGAGCAATATCTGGAGCGACTGAGCGAGGCCCTGCCCAGGCTGGACCGCAAAGGCTACGCCGAAGATTTCTTCAAGGCGGGCCAGCAGGCACTCGACAACCTCCAGGCAAATGCCTCTCTGGCCGGGCTGGATGTTCCGGAGCTAAGCAGACTGGAAAGCAAACTGCGACAGCACACCGAATCCAACCGCGCCCCGGAACTGGCCGAACACCCCGTCTACCTGCCCTCCAGAAGCGAGGCGCTGGCCGATACGCTCCTCGTTCCCCTGCAGTCCAATCCGGGCAATGGACGGGAGAATCGCCGTTCACTGGTTTCGGCCGCCGAGATCATTAATCAGCAGGATGCCTACGACCCGACCGGCTATCTCTTGCGCCGGTTCGCCCTGTGGTCACACCTGACACAGGTGCCCTCGGCGACCAAGGACAACCGCACAGAATTGATGGCTGTCCCACGGGATGTTGCCGACAGCTACGCCGAAGCCCTGACAACCAACAGCGTCGGCCCGACCCTCTTGCAACAGATCGAACGCAGCGTTGCCTCGTCACCGTACTGGCTCCGCGGCAGCTTCCTGTCCGCCGGCACCGCTCGCAAGCTGGACATGCCACGGGTAGCCGAGGCCATACGCCAGGCCAGCGAACGCTTCGTGACCCGCCTGCCGGCCTTGACCACGCTGGAATTCGCCGATGGCCGCCCCTTCATCGATGACGACACCCAAGCCTGGCTGAGCGGTGCCGCGCAGAACAGCGAAACCGGCTCCGGCCTGGAATACCCGGCACTGCGAGACGAACTGAATGCGCTGCTCGACTCCACAGGCGTGGAGTCGATGCTGCGGCGCCTGGAAGCACTCCAGCAGCACAAGGCCGATGTGAGACATGGCTGTCATGTCATGGCCATCGCGGCCGAACTGCTCGCCTCCCGTGGGCTGGCCTGGCTCGCAGAAGGTTTGTATGCCCGAGCCCACAGCGTCATGAACAGCGCCTCCACCCGGGCGTGGGAACCGGAACTCTACGCGTTGCTGGTGCGGCACGCGCCGGCTGGCGAAGAACACAAGAATTGAACAGGAGCATTGCCTTGAGGAACATCTGGTCCAACTTGCAACAATACGGCCGGCCCGTTCTGCGCTGGGTCAAGCCCGGCATGCCGCTCATGCTGCTGGCCCTGGCAATGGCCGTGATTGCCATCTGGTGGCTCGGCCCGCTGTGGACCGTTGCCGAGCGGCAGCCCCTCGGCAACCTGACCGCGAGGTTCCTGGCCACGATCGTGTTGCTGGTGATTCCGTTGCTGGGTTGGGCGCTTCACCTGCGTCGGCACACTCGGCTATTGGAGGCGGAACGCAAACATGATCAGGAAGTGCAGACCGATAGCTGCCTGCGCTACATCGAAGCGCAGGAACGCGACCTCGACCGCAGCCTTGCACTGCTCCAATCCAACCTCAAAGGCCGCAATGCCTTGTACCAGATGCCCTGGTACCTGGTTCTCGGGCAGGAAAACTCGGGCAAGACCAGCTTCGTCAACCGCTCCAACCCGAGCTTCTCCCTGACGGGAGAGATGAAAGCGGGAAGTTGGCGCACACAGGAAGACCCGGACAGGCTCTACCCGATTGACTGGTGCATCGGCGACCAGGCGGTGCTTATCGACCCTCCTGGCGAGATCATCAGCCAGCCGCGGGTTGCAGCAAACCCGCAAGAAAAGGACGTACCGGACCCGGCCCCTGTCGACCGGGATACCTCGCTGCGACGCGCCACCGCCGGGTTGCCGGAAGACCTCCATTCGCGCCTGTGGAACAGCTTCGTCAGCTGGCTTGGGCGCAATCGCAGCCGCCGGCCGCTGAATGGCGTCGTCCTGATGGTCAGCCTGGTGACCTTGCTGAACCAGAAACCCAGCGACCGCAAAGCCCTGGCCATGTTGCTGCGGGCAAGACTGATCGAACTCAGCCGCGAACTGGGCACGCGCCCGCCGCTGTATGTCGTGCTCAGCAAGTTCGACCTGCTCGAAGGCTTCGAGCCCTTGTTCGCCCGCCTGCCCAAGTCGGCTCGCGAGGATATTTTCGGCTTCACCTTCACCCTGGATTCGGTACGAGACTACGACGCGTGGCTCGAGGAGCTGGGCGTGCGCTACGACAGCTTCCTCGACCGCCTGAACGAGCAGGTCTTCGACGCCATGGCGGATGTCGGCGAAATGTCGCAGCGCGAGTCCCTGTACTCGCTGGTGCGGCAGATGTCCGGTCTGCGCTCGGTGCTGCTGGACTTCCTTGCGGATGTGATGGGCAGTGATCGCTTCGCCACGCCATCCTTGCCACGCGGCGTGTTCTTCTCTTCGGTGTATCAGCAAGGTGTGCTCAATAACGCCTTCGTGACATCGGCGGCCAAGACTTACGGCCTGCGCGAGTCGGCCAACGCGATGCACCCCAGCGGGCGGGCAATGGTCTATTTTGCCCAGCAACTGTTCCAGCGCGTCATCTATCCCGAATCAGGCCTGGCCGGCGACAACCCTCGTGTCCTGAGACAGAAGAAACACGCCCTCGCCCTGCATTTCGGCATTGCCTCGCTGGGCAGCCTGATGATCATCGGCGGCTGGCACCACTATTACACCGTCAATCGCGACAAGGCCTCGAGTGTCATGGAGCGCAGCCGCGACTTCAGCGCCAGCGCCATCGACGGCACGCTGGACCCAACCGGATACAACCTGTTGCAGCCACTGGACCAGATCAGCAACGCGGTCGCCGTCTATGGCGACTACCGCGATGCCTGGCCACTTGTAGCAAACATGGGCCTGTATCAGGGCCGAGCGATAGGCCCCAAGGTAGACGAAGCCTACCTGGCGTTACTCTCTCAACGTTTTCTGCCGGCATTGGCCAGCGGCGTCATGGAAGCACTGGACGGTGCCGACATCGAGGGTGACGCTCAACTGGCGGCCCTGCGTGTTTACCGAATGATCGAAGACCGCCCCAATCGCCGCGCGCCGGTGGTGGAAGGATGGATGGCGGCCTACTGGCAGCGAGCGTTCCCGGGCAACGACGGTACCCAGCGCGCATTGATGCGGCATCTGGAATACGCCATGAAGTACGCCGACACACAGCTCCCGAACTATCACGATCGGGTTGCCGTGGTTCAGCGGCACCTGCAGCAGATTCCCTTGCCAGAGCGGGTGTACATGACCATGCGCCAGGAGGCCGGTGCGTCCCTGCGTTCGCCCTTGGATCTGCGCAATGAAATCGGCCCGGCCTTCGATATCGTCTACCAGACCGAGCCGGAAACGGTGGAGGGGCCTGAAGGGGAGTCTCTTTCTTCCGACGGACGCATCGATGCCCTGCTGACCGCCAGTGGCTATCGCAGCTACTTCGCCCAACACAACGAGGGCCTCACCGAGCTGGCGATGGTCGACCAATGGGCCTTGGGCGAGCGCGGCGGAATTGATTATTCGCAGGCTGATAAAACCATCCTGGCCGAGCGAATCCGCGCGATCTACAGCCGCGCCTACGTCGACACCTGGCGGCGCAACCTCAGCCAGCTAGAGGTCCGCGACTTCCACGACATCACCGACGCCGTCAGCATCCTGGGCAGTATCACAGGCCCGGCCGATCCGCTGCGCCGCCTGGTCGAAACAGTGCGCGATAACAGTGAGTTTGGCGTCAGACCCGTTCCCGCCAGCGGCACGGCGAATCTGATCGATAAGGCTGCGACACTGACTGATCAGGTGGCCGAGGTCAGTGCTGATGCCACTCAGACACCAATGACCCTGGAAATCGTGCGCGCCTTCACGCCATTGACCCAACTGCTTGAAGCCCGGGGAGAACGAGCGTCCTACCTGGAGGAAACGATGCTGGCAATTGGCAGCGTGCAGGAAAAGGTCCGCTTGGTGCACGACAGTCCCGACCGCGGTAAGGCTGCGCTCGCCATGGTTGTGGAGCGCTTCTCGCTGAAAGGCCCCGACCCCATCGCCAACCTGCAGCGAGTTGCCGCTGGCCTGCCCGAGCCGATGAACCGCCAGGTGGCCAAGCTGGCCAATGAGTCCTCGCGGGTGATTCTGGTGGAAGCGCTGCGCGAGCTGGAGCGGCGCTGGGATAGCGACATCCATCGCTTCTACCGCGAGCGGCTGGCTGATCGCTATCCATTCAACCCCACCAGCCGGGAGGAGGTTTCGCTGGAAGACTTCACCGCGTTCTTCGGTCCACAGGGTCGGCTACAGCAATTCCGCGTGGAGTACCTCAACCTGTTTCTCGAAGAAAACCTGGAGGCCCTCTACTCCGAGCGCCTCGGCGGCTACCTGGTGCGGGCCGACGTGCAAACCCGGCTGGAGTCGGCCGATCGCATCCGCGATGCCTTCTTCAACAGTCGCGGGTTACTCGGCGTGCAGTTCTATATCGAGCCCTTGGGCCTGGCGCCCAACAAACGCAGCAGCTCGCTCAGCGTCGAAGGACAACTGGTCACCTACAACCATGGCCCGACGACCAGCACGGCGCTGATATGGCCCAACACCCTGGCCCCCAACAACGAAAGCCGCATGAGCCTCGTCAATGCTGGCGGTAGCAGCAGCGGCCTGGTCTATCGCGGGCCCTGGTCGCTTTATCGACTGCTGAGCCAGGCGCGACTGAACGGCACCACCAGCACCAGCGTGGACCTCAGTTTCTCCGCGCCGGACGGCAGCATGCGTTACCGCATCAGTACGGAGAAAGCCAACAACCCGTTCACCCAGCCGCTGTTCAAAGGCTTTGCTTTGCCGCTGAAGTTGTTGCAGGACGGGCTGTAGATCACCCACCACTGACAGCCCGCCGGTCCTCCCGCGGGCACCGCTGAAACCGCGCCCGATAACTGCGGGTGAAATACGACGGTGAGTCGAAGCCGCAGGCGATGCTCACCTCCAGCACGCTCATCTCGGTCTGGCGCAGCAGTTGCCGCGCCTTGTCCAGGCGCAAGCGCAGGTAAAAGCCGCTGGGCGTGTCGTTCAGGTACAGGCGGAACAGCCGCTCCAGTTGGCGCCGGCTGACCTGCACCGACCCGGCCAGGTCGAGGGTGTTCAGCGGCACCTCGGTATTGCGCTCCATCGCGCCGATCACCTGCACCAGCTTGCTGTTGCTGATGCCGTAACGCGAGGCGATCTGCATGCGCTGGTGGTCCTGGCGCGGGCGGATGCGCCCGAGCACGAACTGTTCGGACACCTGAATCGCCAGCTCGGCGCCATGGGCCTGGGCGATCAGGTCGAGCATCAGGTCAATGGACGCGGTGCCGCCCGCCGAGGTGATGCGGCGGCGGTCCACTTCGAACAGCTCCTGCGTCGCCTCCAAACGCGGATACCGCTCCTTGAACGCGTCCAGCGCCTCCCAGTGCAAGGTCACACGGTGGCCGTCGAGCAGCCCGGCTTCGGCCAGCACCAGCGTGCCGGTGTCGATGCCACCGAGCACCACGCCGTCGTGATCGAGCTTGCGCAACCAGTGCGCCAGCGTCGGGCCGTAGCTCTGCAGCGGCTCGAAACCCGCCACCACCAGCAGCGTCGCGCCTTTGCCCAGCGGCTCCAGCGGACCGTCGGCGTTGACCGACATGCCGTTGCTCGCCAGCACCGCCCCGCCGTCCAGGCTCAGCACCCGCCAGCGATACAGCCCGGCGCGGAAACGGTTGGCCACCCGCAGCGGCTCCAGCGCCGAAATGAAACCCAGCGCGGAGAATCCGGGCAACAGCAGAAAGTGGAAATCCTGGGACATGGTGGCGACTCGACAGCCAGGGAAGTGCGGTTAATACCGCGCAGGTCGCCGCTGTGCAAGCGCCGGTCGCCACAGTGCGATTTTCTACGCTGAAGCCCGCGTAATTTGAGCACCACGGCTCGCAGAAGCCGCATCCCTATAACAATTAGAACTGCCGTTGGAGGAGCCACCATGTACAGATCGCTGCTGATGCTCGTCGGTACCGCAATCCTCAGCACCAACGCACTGGCCGCCGAGCCGGCCGTCTGCAAGAACGTCCGCCTGGGCGTCGTCAACTGGACCGACGTGATGGCCACCAGCGCCATGACCCAGGTGCTGCTGGACGGCCTCGGCTACCAGACCAAACAGACCAGTGCCTCGCAACAGATCATCTTCGCCGGTATCCGTGACCAGCGACTGGACCTGTTCCTGGGCTACTGGAACCCGATCATGACCCAGACCATCACCCCGTTCGTCGACGCAGGCCAGGTCAAGGTGCTCGACACCCCCAGCCTGAACGACGCCCGCGCCACCCTTGCCGTGCCGAAATACCTGGCCGACAAGGGCCTGAAAACCTTTGCCGACATCCAGAAATTCCAGAAGGAATTGGGCGGCAAGATCTACGGCATCGAGCCGGGTTCCGGGGCCAATACCCAGATCAAGGCGATGATCGCCAAGAACCAGTTCGGCCTGGGCAAATTCCAGCTGGTGGAGTCCAGCGAGGCCGGCATGCTCGCGGCGGTCGATCGCGCCGTGCGGCGCAAGGAAGCCGTGGTGTTCTTCGGCTGGGCGCCGCATCCGATGAACGTGAATGTCGACATGGCCTACCTGAGCGGCAGCGAAGACGCCCTGGGCCCGGATGAAGGCCGCGCCACGGTGTGGACCGTCACCGCGCCGGACTACGCCAGCCGCTGCCCGAACGTCAGCCGCCTGCTGAGCAACCTGACCTTCAGCGCCGAAGCCGAGAGCCGGATGATGCAACCGCTGCTGGACCACAAGGACGCGCTGGAGTCGGCGCGGCAGTGGCTCAAGGACCATCCCGAGGACAAGGCCCGCTGGCTTGAAGGGGTGACCACGCTGGACGGGCAACCCGCCGCTGAGAACCTCAAGCTCACCGCCAACTGAGACCCCGCCGTCCTTCCCTGCAGGAGCGAGCTTGCTCGCGATGAGGCCCTCACAGAGCCCGCGACACAGCCATCGCGAGCACGCTCGCTCCTACAGAAGTGCTACGCGATACCCATGATTTTTCGTCGCCCACCCAGGCCACGAACCAGACAGACACGCCCCAAGGAACCCCGCAATGAACCACGACGTCATCATCACCTGCGCCCTCACCGGCGCCGGCGACACCGCCAGCAAAAGCCACCTGGTCCCGGTCACGCCGAAGCAGATCGCCGCCGCCGCGGTGGAAGCCGCCAAGGCCGGCGCCACCGTGGTTCACTGCCACGTCCGCGATCCCGAGACCGGCCGCTTCAGCCGCGATGTGGCGCTCTACCGCGAAGTGATGGAGCGCATCCGCGAATCCGACGTGGACATCATCGTCAACCTCACCGCCGGCATGGGCGGCGACCTGGAGATCGGCCCCGGCGAAATGCCCATGGAATTCGGCCCCGGCACCGACCTCATCGGCCCACTGGAGCGTCTGGCCCACGTCGAAGCATTGCTGCCGGAAATCTGCACCCTGGACTGCGGCACCCTCAACTTCGGCGACGGCAACAGCATCTATGTTTCCACCCCGAGCCAACTGCGCGCCGGCGCCAAGCGCATCACCGAACTGGGCGTGAAAGCCGAGCTGGAAATCTTCGACACCGGCCACCTGTGGTTCGCCAAGCAGATGATCAAGGAAGGCCTGCTGGACGACCCGCTGTTCCAGCTTTGCCTGGGCATCCCGTGGGGCGCGCCGGCGGACACCACCACCATGAAAGCCATGGTCGACAACCTGCCGCCAGGCGCGACCTGGGCCGGGTTCGGCATCGGTCGCATGCAAATGCCGATGGCCGCACAGGCGGTGCTGCTGGGCGGCAACGTGCGGGTCGGCCTGGAAGACAACCTGTGGCTGGAGAAAGGCGTGCTGGCCAGCAACGGCCAACTGGTGGAGCGCGCCGCCGAGATCCTTCACCGCCTGGGCGCGCGGGTTCTGACCCCCGCCGAAGGCCGCGCCAAAATGAACCTGACCCGTCGCTGATCCACAGGAGCCCCACATGCGCTTTATCACTGAAATCAAAACCTTCGCCGCCCTCGGCAGCGGCGTGATCGGCAGCGGCTGGGTCGCCCGCGCGCTGGCCAACGGCCTCGACGTAGTGGCCTGGGATCCGGCGCCCGGCGCCGAGCAGGCTCTGCGCAAACGCATCGCCAACGCCTGGCCTGCGCTGGAGAAACAAGGCCTGGCGCCCGGCGCCTCGCAGGAGCGGCTGCGTTTCGTGGCGACCATTGAGGAATGCGTGCGCGACGCCGATTTCATCCAGGAAAGCGCGCCGGAGCGGCTGGAGCTCAAGCTCGACCTGCACGGCCAGATCAGCGCCGCAGCCAAGCCCGATGCACTGATCGCCTCCAGCACCTCGGGGCTGTTGCCCAGCGAGTTCTACGAGTCGTCCATCCATCCCGAGCGCTGCGTGGTCGGCCATCCGTTCAACCCGGTGTACCTGCTGCCGCTGGTGGAAATCGTCGGCGGCCGGAACACCGCGCCCGAGGCTATCGAAGCAGCAAAACAGGTCTACAGCGCCCTCGGCATGCAACCGTTGCACGTGCGCAAGGAAGTCCCCGGGTTCATCGCCGACCGCCTGCTCGAAGCGCTGTGGCGCGAGGCGCTGCACCTGGTCAACGATGGCGTGGCCACCACCGGCGAGATCGACGACGCGATCCGCTTCGGCGCTGGTCTGCGCTGGTCGTTCATGGGTACTTTCCTGACCTACACCCTGGCCGGTGGCGATGCTGGCATGCGCCACTTCATGGCGCAGTTCGGCCCGGCGCTACAACTGCCGTGGACCTACCTGCCCGCCCCGGCGCTGACCGATGAACTGATCGACGCCGTGGTGGATGGCACCACCGACCAGCGCGGCGAGCGCAGCATTGCCTCGCTGGAGCGCTATCGTGATGACTGCCTGCTGGCGGTGCTGGACGCGGTAAAAACCACCAAGGCCCGCCACGGCATGACGTTCAGCGACTGACCCGGAGAAACGCGATGCCTGCCTTGCTGACTTACCAGACCCCGGTGCTGGAAGACTGGGTGGATTACAACGGGCATCTGCGCGATGCCTTCTACCTGCTGATCTTCAGCTACGCCACCGATGCGTTCATGGAGCGCATCGGCCTGGACGGCGCCAACCGCGATGCCACGGGGCATTCGCTGTTCACCCTGGAATGCCACCTGAACTACCTGCATGAGGTGAAGCTGGGGACGCCGGTGTGGGTGAACACGCAAGTGATCGGCTTCGACCGCAAGCGCCTGCACCTCTATCACAGCCTGCACCGTGAAGGCTTCGAGCCGGCGCTGGCGGCCAATGAACAGATGCTGCTGCATGTGGACCTGGCGGGGCCGAAATCGGCGCCCTTTGCCGAGGAGGTGGTGGAGCGGTTGCGGGGGATCGTCGCGGAGCAGGCGGATCTGCCGGCGGCGGAGTTTGTCGGGCGGGTGATCGGGCTGCCGGGCTGAGTTCCTCTGGTTTCAACCGCCCAAAAAAACAGCCCCGGATAGCCGTGACGCGTCCGGGGCGAAGAGTGAGCAAATTACCTGCTGCCAGAAGACCGGTGACCAAACCGCCCTCAACCTGTGCATGGCCTCAGTGTGCACACTCCCGCGTCACGCAATATTGCCGAAAACGACCTGTTCATAGGTAATGCGGCCATCGCGACAATCTGCCCTTGCCGCGCTCGCCGAGCGCTTCCAGAATCGATCCACGATCTCACCTGCCACAAGGACTAACGCCATGATGCACGCGGATTTGATTGATCAGGACGACTTGGTTGGGCACCTGCGCGCCCTCGGTTTCGAAACGCCTTCCGGGGTCAGCGCCGAACAGGCGTGCGAGCACGCGGTGCGCGGGCTGAGCGAGCCACAGGCCAAGGCGCTGAAAGGAATGGTCGAGCAGATGTACACCGGCAGCGCGACGATCTTGCCGGCGGTACGTCAGGCGATTGAAAAGCAGTTGTTGCCGGCGCTGGCGGAGTTCAAGGCGGCTCATCGGTAATCGAAGTCGCTCCACAAGCCACTCCAGACCTGTAGGAGCGAGCTTGCTCGCGATGGGGCCAGCGGCCCCAAGAGAATCGCGAGCAAGCTCGCTCTTACAACCTCACACTCGCAAACGTCGACTCGTTCCGCGCCTGACTCAACGCCGCCATCGGCCCCGCCAGCGGCGAGAGCACCAGCGCCTGCGGGATCGGCATCATCGCCACCTGCTGGGCCGTATTGGAACCCACGCGCTCATCCCGCGGCGGAATGCCGAAGTACTCGCGGTAGCACTTGGAGAAGTGCGGCGTGGAGACGAACCCGCACACCGACGCCACTTCGATGATCGACATCGGCGTCTGCTTGAGCAGTTGCCGCGCGCGGATCAGGCGCAGCTTGAGGTAGTAGCGCGACGGCGAGCAGTGCAGGTATTTCTGGAACAGCCGTTCGAGCTGGCGCCGCGATACCGAGACGTACACCGCCAGTTCGTCCAGGTCGATTGGCTCTTCAAGGTTGGCTTCCATCAGCGCGACGATTTCCTGCAGCTTCGGCTGGTTGGTGCCGAGCATGTGCTTGAGCGGCACACGCTGGTGATCCTGTTCGTTGCGGATGCGCTCGTAGACAAACATTTCCGAAATCGCCGCCGACAGTTCGCGGCCGTGATCGCGGCTGATCAGGTGCAGCATCATGTCCAGCGGCGCGGTGCCACCGGAGCTGGTGAAGCGGTTACGGTCGAGGGTGAACAGGCGGGTGCTCATGCTCACCCGCGGGAAGGCTTCCTGCATCGCCGCCAGACATTCCCAGTGCACGCTGCAATCGAAACCATCGAGCAGGCCGGCACAGGCCAGCGCCCAACTGCCGGTGCACACCGCGCCGAGGCGGCGCGACTGGCGGGCCTGGCTCTGCAGCCAGGTGACGTGTTCACGGGTCACGGTGCGCTGGATGCCGATGCCGCCGCAGACGATCACGGTGTCCATCGGCGGCGCCTTGTGCATCGCTGCATCGGGGGTGATCTGCAGACCGTCGCTGGCCCAGACCTGGCCGCCATCCACGCTCAGGGTATGCCAGCGATACAGCTCGCGGCCGGACAACTGGTTGGCCATGCGCAGCGGTTCAACGGCGGATGCCAGGGAAATCAGCGTGAAGTTGTCCAACAGCAGGAAACCGATGGATTGGGGCGTGCGGGTTTGGGGTTGGGCCCCGGAGTTGTACGACGTCATCGCGATCTCTCCTCACACAATGCAGGTTGCGCCTCAGGCACGGGCTTTTTGTATTTGCCCCGGTTCGAATGCAGGGGCTTTGCCAATCTCAACGCAAATGCCATGCCTGAAATTGAACAGCTATTCAATAAATCCTGAAAACGACGTCGCGACACGTCTAAAAAGCGCCCTCGACCAGCCGCTCCAGTGAACGGAAAGGGCCGGTCCAGGGCTCATCGGCAGGCGTGGTGAGCAGTTCGGTAGCACTGGCGGGAAAGTTGCCCAGAAGCGACACGAAAGAGTGTCACCTGAGGTAGTACGGAGGGATTTTCAGCGTAGGAAAAACTGGCCTTTCGCCCACGCGCCAAAAGGCGGCGCGGGCGTGGGCAGGTGAGCGAAAACGGCGCAGCGCACTCAGCACTCGATGGCGCTGACCGCCAGACCGCCGCGGGAGGTTTCCTTGTACTTGTCGTGCATGTCGGCGCCGGTATCGCGCATGGTGCGGATCACCCGGTCGAGGGAAATGAAGTGCTCACCATCCCCTCGCAGAGCCATCTGCGCGGCGTTGATCGCCTTAACCGCGGCGATGGCGTTGCGCTCGATGCACGGCACCTGGACCAGCCCGCCGACCGGATCGCAGGTCAGCCCCAGGTTGTGTTCCAGGCCGATTTCGGCGGCGTTTTCCAGTTGCGCCGGAGTCGCGCCGAGCACTTCCGCAAGCCCCGCCGCAGCCATCGCGCAGGCCGAGCCGACCTCGCCCTGGCAACCGACTTCGGCACCGGAAATCGACGCGTTCTTCTTGCACAGGATGCCCACCGCCGCAGCAGCGAGGAAGAAGTCCACCACACAGGCTTCGCTGACTTCATCGCTGAAGCGCATGTAGTAGTGCAGCACCGCAGGAATGATCCCGGCCGCGCCGTTGGTGGGCGCGGTAACCATGCGCCCGCCCGCAGCGTTTTCTTCGTTGACCGCCAGGGCGTAGAGGTTGACCCACTCCATCGCGCTCAGGGTCGAGCCGATCACGTTGGGCTTGCCCAGCTCCTGAAGGCTGCGGTGCAACTTGGCTGCGCGGCGTTTCACATTGAGGCCGCCGGGCAGGATGCCTTCGTATTTCAGGCCGCTTTCCACGCAATCCTGCATGGCCTGCCAGAGCTTCATCAGGCCGGCGCGAATCTCCGCTTCACTGCGCCAGACCTTCTCGTTTTCCAGCATCAATTGCGACACGCGCATGTCGTTTTGCTTGCAGCGTTCGAGCAGTTCCTCGGCGCTGTTGAAATCGTAGGGCAGCACGGTGTTGTCGCTGTCCAGCACACCGCTGGCGGCCTGCGCCGCGTCGACCACAAAGCCGCCACCCACCGAGTAATAAGTGTCGCTGTGCAGCTCGCCGTCAGCGCCTTCGGCCACCAGGGTCATGGCGTTGGGATGATAGGGCAGGTTCTCGTCCAGCAGGCGCATGTCGCGCTGCCAGATAAAGGGTAAGGGCAGGCGGCCGTCGAGCAGCAGGGTGTCGGTTTCGCGCAGGGTGGCGATGCGGATGCCGATCTGCGACGGGTCGATCGCGTCCGGCCATTCGCCCATCAGGCCCATGATCACGGCGTTGTCGCTGCCGTGGCCGACACCGGTGGCCGACAGCGAACCGTAGAGGCGCACTTCGACGCGGCGCACCTGCTCCAGCTCACCCCGCTCGCGCAGGCCCTGGACGAACAGAGCCGCAGCGCGCATGGGGCCGACGGTATGGGAACTGGACGGGCCGACGCCGATCTTGAACAGGTCGAACACACTGATGGCCATGGCCACGAACCTCCTGATTGGGCAGGCGTACGCAGCCCGGGCACGGAGGCCACAGCTGCTACGCTGACTGGGCGGCAATCCGCCGATTCCGCGCATCATCAGGCTTTTGGCAACACCCCTGACGTCTGCAACCGACTCACTCTTGTCCAGCAACGCCGCCCCTTGCGAGCGGCCTGAAAGCGCCGTTTTTTTGCGGTGCAGACGGGGCGAAAGAGTGTTTATCGGGGCCGATGAATCCATATGCGACCTCATTGGCACTGGATGCGACCCTGCCTGTACTGGTTACGACGCACCCTGTAGGCGTTTGTTTTTCGCTGGTAGATGATCGGTATCGACTCGATTGCACGGCACTCGTCCCGCTGTCGCCCGGCAGCCAGGCCCGACCGAATGCAGACATAAAGCACGGCGGTCCCGTGGGACGTCCGAAAAAAAACACTAAGGAGTCCATTCATGAAAGGTTCACCTTCGCTGTTACTGGCCGCGCTACTGAGCCTCCCGGCGCTGGCCCAGGCCGCCGAGCCTGAAGCGTGTCACACCGTCAACTTCTCCGATGTCGGCTGGACTGACATCACCGTGACCACCGCTGTGACCAGCGCCGTTCTCGAAGCGCTGGGCTACAAGACCCGCACCACCATGATCTCCGTCCCGGTGACCTACAAGTCGCTGGCCGACGGCAAGAACATGGACGTGTTCCTCGGCAACTGGATGCCGACCATGGAAAACGACATCAAGCAGTACCGCGATGCCGGCACCGTGGAAACCGTCCGAGCCAACCTGGAAAACGCCAAGTACACCCTCGCGGTCCCGCAGGCGTTGTATGACAAAGGCCTGAAGGACTTCGCCGATATCGCCAAATTCAAGAAGGAGCTGGACGGCAAGATCTACGGCATCGAGCCGGGCAACGACGGCAACCGCACCATCCAGAGCATGATCGACAAGAACGCCTTCGGCCTGAAAGACGCCGGTTTCAAGGTGGTCGAATCGAGCGAGGCCGGCATGCTGTCGCAAGTCGATCGCGCAGCACGACGCGGCACCGATGTGGTGTTCCTCGGTTGGGAACCGCACCCGATGAACAAGCGCTTCAAGATGCAGTACCTGAGTGGCGGCGATGACTTCTTCGGCCCTGACTTCGGCAAGGCCACCGTGCTGACCAACACCCGCAAGGGTTACACCCAGGAATGCGCCAACGTCGGTCAACTGCTGAAAAACCTGTCCTTCACCCTGGACATGGAAAGCACGCTGATGGGCAACGTCCTCGACGACAAGACCAAACCCGACGCCGCCGCCAAGGCCTGGCTGAAAAACAATCCGCAGGTGCTCGACACCTGGCTGGCCGGCGTAACCACCGTAGACGGCAAACCCGGCCTGGAAGCGGCCAAGGCCAAACTCACGCAGTAAGCACGCCCCCGCGGCGGCACTGACCGCCGCGGGGAGTTTTCGAATCCTTGCAGGTGGACGCTCGCTATCATGCTGATCGATCAAAAAATACCCTTGGGCCAGCACATCGCGGCCTTCGTTGAATGGCTGACCCAACACGGCGCCAATTACTTCGATGCCTTCGCCGCGGCGCTGGAATGGATGATTCACGGGGTGACCGGGGCACTGACCTGGTTCAACCCGTTCGTCCTCATCGGGCTGATCGCACTGGGCGCACACCTGATCCAGCGAAAGTGGGCGCTGACCGCCTTTTGCGTGGCGTCGTTCCTGCTGATCCTCAACCTGGGTTACTGGCAGGAAACCATGGAGACCCTGGCCCAGGTGCTGTTCGCCACCCTGGTCTGCGTGGCCATCGGCGTGCCGCTGGGCATCGTCGCCGCGCACAAGCCGATGTTCTACACCGCCATGCGCCCGGTCCTCGACCTGATGCAGACGGTCCCCACCTTCGTTTACCTGATTCCGACCCTGACCCTGTTCGGTCTGGGTGTGGTTCCCGGGCTGATTTCGACGGTGGTGTTCGCCATCGCCGCGCCGATCCGCCTGACCTACCTGGGTATCCGCGACGTACCCCAGGAACTGCTCGACGCCGGCAAGGCCTTTGGCTGCTCGCGCCGACAACTGCTGTCCCGTATTGAACTGCCCCATGCGATGCCAAGCATCGCGGCCGGTATCACCCAGTGCATCATGCTGTCGCTGTCGATGGTGGTGATTGCCGCGCTGGTGGGGGCCGATGGCCTGGGCAAACCCGTGGTCAACGCACTGAACACTGCCGATATCGCCCTGGGCTTCGAAGCGGGCCTGGCGATCGTCCTGCTGGCAATCATGCTCGACCGTATCTGCAAACAACCCGATGTACAGGTAAGGGGTGAGGCATGAGCATCATTCGCTTTGAAGACGTAGACGTCATCTTCTCCAATCGACCGCGTGAGGCACTCAGCCTGCTAGACCAAGGCCTTACGCGGGAGCAAATCCTCAAGAAGACCGGGCTGGTGGTGGGCGTGGAAAAAGCCAACCTGGACATCAATAAAGGCGAAATCTGCGTGCTGATGGGCCTGTCCGGCTCGGGCAAGTCCAGCCTGCTGCGCTGCATCAACGGCCTCAACACCGTCAGCCGTGGCAAGTTGTACGTCGAGCATGAAGGCTCGCACATCGACATCGCCCACTGCACCCCGGCGGAACTGAAGATGATGCGCACCCAGCGCATCGCCATGGTGTTCCAGAAGTTCGCCCTGATGCCTTGGCTGACGGTGCGCGAGAACATCAGCTTCGGCCTCGAAATGCAGGGCCGCCCGGAGAAAGAGCGGCGCAAGCTGGTGGACGAGAAGCTGGAGCTGGTGGGTCTGACCCAGTGGCGCAACAAGAAGCCCGACGAACTCTCCGGCGGCATGCAGCAGCGCGTCGGCCTCGCCCGCGCATTGGCCATGGATGCCGACATCCTGCTGATGGACGAACCGTTCTCCGCCCTTGATCCGCTGATCCGCCAAGGTCTGCAGGACGAGTTGCTGGAACTGCAACACAAGCTGAACAAGACCATCGTTTTCGTCAGCCACGACCTGGACGAAGCGCTGAAGCTCGGTACCCGTATCGCCATCATGAAAGACGGCAAGATCATCCAGTACAGCAAGCCGGAAGAGATCGTCCTCAACCCGGCGGACGACTACGTGCGCACCTTCGTGGCTCATACCAATCCGCTCAACGTCCTCTGCGGCCGCAGCCTGATGCGCACGCTGGACCAGTGCAAACGCATCAATGGCTCGGTGTGCCTGGACCCGAGCGGCGATTCCTGGCTCGACCTGGCCGAAGGCAACACCATCAAGGGTGCCCGCCAGGGCGTGAACGGCCTCGACCTGCAGAACTGGGCGCCGGGCCAGGCAGTGGAAGGCCTCGGCCGCAAACCGACGCTGGTCAACGTCAACATCGGCATGCGCGAAGCGCTGCAGATCCGTTACCAGACCGGCAACAAGCTGGTGCTGCAAGAGGACAACCGTGTGGTGGGGATTCTCGGCGACAGCGAGCTGTATCACGCGCTGCTGGGCAAAAACCACGGCTGATCCGCAGAGCCTCATCGCTGCGCTTCGGGGCGCCGAACCGCAGCGATGAGGCCCTGAAACAACATCCCGCGGAGATTCCCGCCTATTCTTATCGCGTGCCACTCTTCAGGACGTCCTGCACGCAATGAGACTCTCCACCTTCCGCTCCCTCGATCTGCGCAGCCTGATTCTGCTCCTCGCCCTGTTTTCGGCGCTGGCCACCCTGGCCAACAGCCTGGTGGTCGCCTACGGCGTGCAGCGCGACGCGCTGATCCAGTCGACCCTCGAAGCCAACCGCGCCTACGCGGCCAAGGTGGCCTCCAGCATCGACGGCTTTCTGAAATCAGCCCAGTCGCACCTGGACTACAGCGGCCACCTGCTGGTCCGCGACTTCGACAACCCCCTGCTGCTGCGCGCCGAAACCCTGCGGCTGCAGGCTCAGGATGAAGACTTCGATGCCGTGGTCATCACCGATGACACCGGCAGGGTGCTGCAGGTCTACCCCGAAGACCGGAAGATCATCGGCAGCCTGCTGCGCTCCGAAGAAATGCAGCAAGCGGTCAAGGAACGTCGCCCGTTGATCAGCCACGCCTACGAGTCGGCCGGCGGCAAACTGATGGTGTTCATCTCAAGGCCTCTGATCGACCCCGGCGGCAAGTTCCTCGGCGTACTTGGCGGCGCGGTCTACATTCACACCAGCAACGTGCTGAGCGGCCTGATCTCCAGCCACTTCCACCATGACGGCACCTTCGCCTTCGTCGTCGACGAAAACCGACGCCTGCTGCACCACCCCGACGACCCGCGCATCGGCGAAATCCTGGGCGCCAGCAAGACCGTCGATGCTGCGCTACGCGGCGAAAGCGGCAGCATGCAGATGAAAAACTACAAAGGCATCCCGATGCTCGCCGGCTACGCGCCCGTGGCCAGCGCCAACTGGGCCGTGGTCGCCCAGCAACCCAGTGAGCAAGCGCTGGCCACCCTGGGTCAACTGATGAAGAACATGATCATCGACCTGCTCCCGGCCAGCCTCGTGGGAATGGCGCTGCTCTGGGGCGGCGCCCTGCTGATCACCCGGCCACTGCAGCAACTGGCGGTCAGCGCCACACAACTGTCCCAGCCACAGACCACCGAGCAGTTGCGCAAGATCGATGCCTGGTACAAGGAACCGGCGGCCATTCGCCAGGCGCTGATCACCAGCGTGCAACTGATCCAGCAGAAAATCGGCCGGCTGCACGAACAAGCCCAGAGCGACCCGATGACCGGCCTCGCCAACCGCCGCGCGATGGATGCCACGCTGGCCCTGTTCGACCAGTCGCAACAGCCCTATTCGGCGCTTGAGCTGGATATCGACTTCTTCAAACGGGTCAACGACACCTACGGCCACGATGCCGGCGACGTCGCGCTCAAGCAGGTGGCCACGATCATCGCCCGGCACTCCCGCAGCGGGGACCTGGCGTGCCGCGCGGGCGGCGAAGAGTTCGTCCTGCTGCTGCCAGACACCGACCTCAGCGCGGCCTGCGCCATTGCCGAGCGGATCCGCGCCAGCATCGAGACCACCGCCGTGACCGGGGTTGGTCACATCACCCTGTCCATCGGCGTCGGCTGCCGCGGACCGCACGCGAACAGCGCCGCCGAAGTGCTCAAGCAAGCGGACGAGAACCTCTATCGGGCCAAGCAGGGCGGGCGTAATCGGGTGGTGGGGTAGCGGCGTCCCACAGCCTCCGCCGCCATAAATGAAAAAAAGGGCCTCACCGTCACCGGCAAGGCCCTTTCTTCATTTCAGCGATCGGCGATCAGCTATACACCCGCCCCAGCAACTGGCGGTGGCTGTCGAACTGATCCAGCACGTCACGGGTGATCTGGTCGGGCGTGAAGCCCATCAGGTCATATTCCTGACTGCCGTTGTGCAGGTAGACCTCGGCGCGGTAGAAGCGCTGGCGCACTTCGCTCTCGCCTTCCGCCGGTGCTTCGTTCGGCGCGGCCAGGTAACCGTCCAGGCTCACTTCGTAGACGAAGGGGTTGCCCTCTTCCATGGTCACGCGCAGGCCCAGGGACGAACGGGACTGACCGACGCGGGTCTCCACCGTCAGACCCATGCTGCGCAGTTGCTCGGCGGCGTCTTTCAGCGCCGGGCTGACCTGCTTGTCCATGAAGCGCTGGACCATCGCCTGGGTCGGTTGCAGGTCGAGCTGGCTCAGCCGCTCGCTGAAACCACGACGACCGCGCGCGGCCAGTTCGGCCTGTTCCTGCTCGACCTGGCTGTCCTGTTTCATGGCCTTGTACAGACCGAACATGAACACCACCAGCACCACCGAGAACGGCAGGCCGGCCAGCACCACCATGGTCTGCATCGCCTCGAAGTTGCCGGCGAAGAGCAGGCCGACGGTGACGATGGTGATGATCGCGGACCAGAGGATACGCAGCCAGTGCGGCGCGTCTTCGTCGACGCTGCCGCCTTTGCACGACAGGTTGGCCATCATCACCGCGCCGGAGTCGGCGGGGGTCAGGAACAGCACGAAGCCGACGAACACGGCGACGCCCACGACGATCTTGGCTGCCGGGAAGTGCTCCAGCAGTTGATAGATCGACATCGACGGCTGCTCCAGCGCCGTTCGTCCCAGCTCCACCGCGCCGTGGTTCATCACCAGGTCCAGGGCGGTGTTACCGAAGATCGACAGCCACGCCAGGGTGAAGCCCAACGGGATCAGCAGCACACCGGCTACCAGTTCGCGCACGGTGCGGCCGCGGGAGATCCGGGCGATGAACATGCCGACGAACGGGCCCCAGGAAATCCACCAGGCCCAATAGAACACGGTCCACAGACCCAGCCAGCGTTCGGACTTGGCCGCATCGCCTTCATAGACGTAGAGGTCGAAGGTCTTGAGGATCGCGCCGTTGAGGTAGTCACCGATGTTCTGCACGAAGCTATTAAGCAGGTGCAGGGTCGGGCCGTTGAGCAGGACGAACAGCAGCAGACCGCTGAACAGAATGATGTTCAGGTTGGACAGGCGGCGGATGCCGTTCTCCACACCCGACACCGCGGCGATGGTCGCCACCGTGCTCATGACCAGGATCACGATCAGCAGGTTGGTGTTGCTGTGCTCCATGCCGAACAGGTATTCCAGACCCGACGACACCTGCATCGAACCGATGCCCAGGTTGGTCACCAGCCCCAGCAGGGTCACGAACATGCCGAAGATGTCCACGGTATGTCCGGCGGCACCCTTGACCCAACGCTCGCCGACCAGCGGGTACAGCGCCGAGCGCAGGGCCAGCGGCTGGTTGTGACGGTAGGCGAAGTAGGCCACGGCCAACCCGACCAACGCGTAGATCGCCCAGCCGTGCAGGCCCCAGTGCAGGAAGGTCAGTTGCAGGCCAGCGCGGGCCGACTGCAGGCTGGCCGAAGCACCTTCGGGCGGATTGTAGTAGTGATCCAGCGGCTCGGAAGCACCGAAGTACAACAGCGAGATGCCGATGCCGGAAGAAAACAGCATGCCGGCCCAGGCGCCGTAGCTGAAGTCCGGCTTGTCATCCTTGCCGCCAAGTTTGAGCTTGCCGTAGGACGAAAAGGCGATGGCGATGACGAACACCAGGTAGCCACCGATCACCAGCATGTAATACCAACCGAAGCTGCGCGACAGCCAGGCCTGAGCCTCACCGAGCACGTGGCCTGCGGTTTCCGGAACTGCGATCAGCAAGGCAGTCAACAACAGGATCAGCAGGGTGGAGGTGAAAAACACCACGCTGTTGACCCGGACCCTCTCGACGGGGGTCTTTATCAGGGAGGCAGAACTCATTGCACGGATGCTCCAGGCGGTGCGTGAGAAAAAGTGAAACGACCCGTTCACCCGCGCAATTGGTGCAATAGCCCTATTGCGTCAGGTGTTATAAAAGCACCTTGAAAAACCGTGGTCCCAAATCGAATGCGTTGAAAAACAGGCTGAAAACCCCGGCTCGAGGGTTGCGCCGCGCGGCCACTGGCCGGACGGCAACGCTGTTCAACGGTGCGTCTATGCGCGTGAAACACCATGTTTTACGGGGCTCCACGGCTTTCCGGGGTGCCAATTCGTGCCTTCTGACGGGCTCAAAATCCTGTCAATGGCACAAATTGTCGCAGAGCTTATTCTTTGTTGATTGAACGTTCAATCAAAACAAAATAGACTGGCCTTCGCCGAGTCAGCCGCTTGTCGTCTGCTCGCAGGCCTGAGGAGATTTGCCAGATGCCCAAGGTCGGTATGCAACCCATTCGCCGCCAGCAGTTGATCGAAGCCACACTCACGGCTATCGATCAGGTCGGCATGGGTGATGCCAGCATTGCGCTGATCGCCCGTTTGGCCGGTGTGTCGAATGGCATCATCAGTCACTACTTTCAGGACAAGAACGGCCTGATCGCAGCGACCATGCAATATTTGATGACGGTGTTGAGCGAGGGCGTCGCCGCCCGCCGCCAGGCACTCACGGACGACAGCCCGCGTGCCCACCTGCAGGTGATCATCGAAGGCAACTTCGACGCCAGCCAGGTCAATGGCCCGGCAATGAAAACCTGGTTGGCGTTCTGGGCCACCAGCATGCACCAGCCGTCCTTGCACAGGTTGCAGCGGATCAACGATCACCGCCTGTATTCCAACCTGTGCAGCCAGTTCCGCCGAGTGTTGCCGCTGCCCGAAGCACGCAGCGCAGCCCGCGGCCTGGCAGCGTTGATCGACGGTCTGTGGCTGCGCGGTGCGCTGTCCGGAGACGCCTTCGACACCACCCAGGCGCAACAAATCGCTTACGAATACATGGATCTACAACTGGCGAAACAGACGAGCCCGGACGTACAGAACCAGGCCTCTGAAACCCCGCGCAGCAAGACCCGAAAGACATCGGGAGTCGCCGCCGGATAGCCAAAACACATTGCACTTGCGAGGACACTATGGCCCGTTTCGAAACGCAAAAACTCTACATTGATGGTGGTTATGTCGACGCTGGCAGCGATGCCACTTTCGAAGCCATCAACCCGGCCAACGGCGAAGTCCTCGCCCATGTGCAACGTGCTACCGAGGCTGACGTCGAGCGCGCCGTCGAAAGCGCCGAACGTGGCCAGAAAGTCTGGGCGGCGATGACCGCCATGCAGCGTTCGCGCATCCTGCGCCGCGCCGTCGACATCCTGCGCGAGCGCAACGACGAGCTGGCCGCCCTGGAAACCCTGGACACCGGCAAGTCCTACTCGGAAACCCGCTACGTCGACATCGTCACCGGCGCCGACGTGCTGGAATACTACGCAGGCCTGGTCCCGGCCATCGAAGGCGAGCAGATCCCGCTGCGCGAATCGTCGTTCGTCTACACCCGTCGCGAGCCGCTGGGCGTCACCGTCGGTATCGGCGCGTGGAACTACCCGATCCAGATCGCCCTGTGGAAATCCGCCCCGGCCCTGGCCGCCGGCAACGCGATGATCTTCAAGCCGAGCGAAGTCACCTCGCTGACCACCCTGAAACTGGCCGAGATCTACACCGAAGCCGGCCTGCCGGACGGTGTGTTCAACGTCCTCACCGGCAGCGGCCGCGAAGTCGGCACCTGGCTGACCGAGCACCCGCGCATCGAGAAAGTCTCCTTCACCGGCGGCACCGTCACCGGCAAGAAAGTCATGGCCAGCGCCTCCAGCTCCTCGCTGAAGGAAGTGACCATGGAACTGGGCGGCAAATCGCCGCTGATCATTTGCGACGACGCCGACCTGGACAAGGCCGCCGACATCGCCATGATGGCCAACTTCTACAGCTCCGGTCAGGTCTGCACCAACGGCACCCGTGTGTTCGTTCCGGCGTCGTTGAAGGCCGCTTTCGAAGCGAAAATCGTTGAACGTGTCGCCCGCATCCGCGTCGGCAACCCGGAAGACGAGAACACCAACTTCGGCCCGCTGGTCAGCTTCGCGCACCTGGAAAACGTCCTCGGCTACATCGCCAAGGGCAAGGAAGAAGGTGCCCGCGTCCTGTGTGGCGGCGAGCGTCTGACCGACGGCGAATTCGCCAAGGGCGCCTTCGTCGCGCCGACCGTGTTCACCGACTGCCGTGACGACATGACCATCGTCAAGGAAGAGATCTTCGGCCCGGTCATGAGCATCCTCAGCTACGAAACCGAAGACGAAGTGATCCGTCGCGCCAACGACACCGAATACGGCCTGGCCGCCGGTGTCTGCACCAACGACATCAGCCGCGCCCACCGCATCATCCACAAGCTCGAAGCCGGCATCTGCTGGATCAACGCTTGGGGCGAGTCGCCGGCGGAAATGCCGGTCGGTGGCTACAAGCAATCCGGCGTCGGCCGCGAAAACGGCGTCAGCTCGCTGGCCCAGTACACCCGCATCAAGTCGGTACAGGTCGAGCTGGGTTCCTACACCTCGGTGTTCTAAGCGCCCTTTTGTAGCCGCGCCCGGTCCGTGCTGACCGGGCGCCTCCCGCTCTCCCCGCCTACTGCCCAATGAGGGAACTGAACATGTCCCATATTTTCGACTACATCATCGTCGGTGCCGGCTCGGCCGGTAACACCCTGGCGACCCGCCTGACCGAAGACGAAGGCGTCACCGTCCTGCTGCTGGAAGCCGGCGGCCCGGACTACCGCGCCGACTTCCGCACCCAGATGCCCGCCGCGCTGGCCTTCCCGCTGCAAGGCCGCCGCTACAACTGGGCCTACGAGACCGATCCCGAGCCGCACATGGACGGCCGCCGCATGGAATGTGGTCGCGGCAAGGGCCTGGGCGGTTCTTCGCTGATCAACGGCATGTGCTACATCCGCGGCAACGCTCTGGACTTCGACGGCTGGGCCAAGCTGCCCGGCCTTGAAGACTGGACCTACCTGGACTGCCTGCCGTATTTCCGCAAAGCGGAAACCCGCGACATCGGCCCGAACGACTACCACGGCGGCGACGGCCCGGTCAGCGTGGCCACGCCGAAAGCCGGCAACAACCCGCTGTTCCACGCCATGGTCGAAGCCGGCGTGCAGGCCGGTTACCCGCGCACCGAAGACCTCAACGGCTACCAGCAGGAAGGCTTCGGTCCGATGGACCGCAGCGTGACCAAGAACGGCCGTCGCTCTAGCACCGCCCGCGGTTACCTGGACACCGCCAAGAAGCGCCCGACCCTGACCATCGTCACCCACGCCCTGAGCGACTGCGTGCTGTTCGAAGGCAAGCGCGCCGTTGGCGTGACCTACCTGGTCGGCGCCAGCGAAGAGCGCGTGGAAGCCCGCGCGCGCAAGGAAGTCATCGTCTGCTCCGGCGCCATCGCCTCGCCGCAACTGCTGCAACGTTCCGGCGTCGGCGCCCGCGCGCTGCTGGAAAGCTTCGACATTCCGGTGGTCCATGACCTGCCGGGCGTCGGCGAAAACCTTCAGGACCACCTGGAGCTGTACCTGCAATACGCCTGCACCCAGCCGGTGTCGCTGTACCCGTCGCTGTTGTGGTGGAACCAGCCGGCCATCGGTGCCGAGTGGCTGTTCAAAGGCACCGGTATCGGCGCCAGCAACCAGTTCGAGGCCGGTGGTTTCATTCGTACCCGTCCGGAATTCGAATGGCCGAACATCCAGTACCACTTCCTGCCGGTGGCGATTAACTACAACGGCTCCAATGGCGTGAAGGAACATGGCTTCCAGGCGCACATGGGCTCGATGCGCTCGCCGAGCCGTGGCCGTATCCAGTTGAAGTCGAAGGATCCGCGCCAGCACCCGAGCATCCTGTTCAACTACATGGCAACCGAGCAGGACTGGCAGGAATTCCGCGACGGCATCCGCCTGACCCGCGAAATCATGGCTCAGCCGGCGCTCGACGCTTACCGTGGCCGCGAAATCAGCCCGGGCGAGCACGTGCAGACCGATGAGCAACTGGACCAGTTCATCCGCGAGCACGCCGAAACCGCGTTCCACCCGTCCTGCTCCTGCAAGATGGGCGACGACGAGATGGCGGTGGTAGACGGCCAGGGCCGAGTGCACGGGATGGAAGGCCTGCGGGTGGTCGATGCGTCGATCATGCCGATCATCATCACCGGCAACCTCAACGCCACCACGATCATGATCGCCGAGAAAATCGCCGACAAGATCCGCAATCGCCAGCCATTGCCGCGCAGCACCGCCAAGTACCATGTGGCGGGTGACGCACCGGTCAAGGGCAAGGCCATGCGCGAAATCCGATGACCCCATCCCTCGCTGACCCCGAGGGAGCTGGCTTGCCAGCGATAGGGCCGGTGTAAGCAGCACAAGAACAAGGCACCTTGCACAGGTGCCTTTTCTACATCTGCGGAAACGCTTTACAGCCCGCCAATTCATCAGGTTAGAATCGGTTGGCACGCGACCTGCTTATCAGTCAGGTCCTCTTCCCCGCGATGTCCCGGAGTAACGCCTTTGGATGCGAGCACCATCAACAGCCTGTTCTTGATCGGCGCTTTGCTGGTGGGTGCAAGTATTCTGGTCAGCTCGCTGTCGTCACGGCTGGGCATCCCTATCCTGGTCATCATCCTCGCGGTCGGCATGGTCGCGGGTGTCGATGGTGGCGGGATCATCTTCAACAACTACCCCGTCGCCTACCTCGTGGGCAACCTGGCGCTGGCCGTGATCCTGCTGGACGGTGGTCTGCGCACCCGGGTGGCAAGTTTCCGCGTGGCACTCTGGCCGGCATTGTCGCTGGCAACGGTGGGCGTGCTTATCACCACCGGCCTCACCGGCATGGCCGCGGCCTGGCTATTCGACCTGAACCTCATGCAAGGCCTGCTGATCGGCGCCATCGTCGGCTCCACCGACGCCGCGGCGGTGTTCTCGCTGCTGGGCGGCAAGGGCCTGAACGAACGGGTCACCGCCACCCTGGAAATCGAGTCCGGCAGCAACGACCCGATGGCCGTGTTCCTTACCGTCACCCTCATCGACATGATCGCCAGCGGCCAGACCGGCCTGCACTGGAGCCTGTTGCTGCACCTGGTGCGCGAATTCGGCATCGGCGGCGTGCTCGGCCTGGGCGGCGGCTGGCTGATGCTGCAACTGGTCAACCGGATGAACCTGGCCGGCGGCCTCTACCCGATTCTGGTGATCGCCGGCGGCCTGGTGATCTTCTCCATGACCAACGCCCTGCACGGCAGCGGCTTCCTTGCCGTCTACCTGTTCGGCCTGGTGCTGGGCAACCGCCCGATCCGCAGCCGCCACGGCATCCTGCACATGCTCGACGGCATGGCCTGGCTGTCGCAGATCGGCATGTTCCTGGTCCTCGGCTTGCTGGTCACGCCCCACGACCTGCTGCCCATCGCCCTGCCGGCGCTAGCCCTGGCGCTGTGGATGATCCTGTTCGCCCGACCGCTCTCGGTGCTGGTCGGCCTGCTGCCGTTCAAGGCCTTCCATGGCCGCGAAAAAGCCTTTATTTCCTGGGTTGGCCTGCGCGGCGCGGTGCCGATCATTCTCGCCGTGTTCCCGCTGATGGCCGGCCTGCCCCAGGCCCAGCTGTACTTCAACCTGGCGTTCTTCATCGTGCTGGTCTCGCTGCTGGTGCAGGGCACCAGCCTGCCGTGGGTCGCGCGCCTGCTGAAAGTGACCGTACCGCCGGACCCGGCGCCAATCTCGCGTTCGGCCCTGGAAGTGCACATCACCAGCGAGTGGGAGTTGTTCGTCTACCGCCTCGGCGCGGAAAAATGGTGCATCGGCGCTGCCCTGCGCGAGCTGAAAATGCCCGAAGGCACCCGCATCGCCGCCCTGTTTCGCGGCCAGCAACTGCTCCATCCGTCGGGTAGTACGGTGCTCGAAGTCGGCGACCTGCTCTGCGTGATCGGTCACGAACACAACCTTTCGGCCCTCGGAAAACTGTTCAGCCAGGCGCCGCAACGTGGCCTCGACCTGCGCTTCTTCGGCGACTTCGTGCTCGAAGGTGACGCAGAACTGGGGGCTGTAGCCGCGTTGTACGGTCTGCAACTCGACGGCCAGGACCCGCAAATGCCGCTGGCACACTTCATCCAGCAGAAGGTCGGCGGTGCGCCGATCGTCGGTGACCAGATCGAGTGGAACAACACGACCTGGACCGTTGCTCTGATGGAAGGGAACAAGATCCAGAAAGTGGGGATCAAATTCCCGGAAGGTAGCCGACCCGGCCCCGGGTTGTTCCTCTAAACTTCAGTCTTTCCAGCCTGGTTGCACGAATTCTCTGCCTATGTCCCTGCGCACACTCTCCTGCGCGGCCCTGCTCGGGCTGTGCCTGTCTCTCTCCTTCGCCTTCGCGGCGGAGCCACCCACCACCGCCAGCGTCCAGCACAGCCTCGACAAGATCGCCGAGCGCAAACTGCCGGAGGCCGACCAGAAAGCGCTGCAACAGGTGCTCGAACAGACCCTGTCGCTTCTGGCCAGCAAGGACGACTACGACAAGCGCCTGACCGCGCTCAAGCAGCAACTGGCCGACGCACCGAAGCAGACCGCCGAGAACCAGCGCGAACTGGCCAGGCTGCTGGCCAGCAAGTCGGTCCCGGTGGCCCAGCGCTACGCCGCGATGAGCGTGCCGCAGCTGGAACAGGTGCTCTCCGAGCGCACCACCGAGCAAGGTGAACTGCAAAAGGCGCTGTCCGAAGCCAACAGCCTGATCATCAATTCCCAGACCCGCCCCGAGCGCGCCCAGGCCGAGATCAGCAACAACCAGACCCGCAGCCAGCAGATCAACACCAGTCTCAAGCTCGGCAAGGAAGGTGGTAAAGCCCTCTCCGCCGACCAACGCAATCAGCTCAATGCCGAGCTGGCTTCGCTCAATGCCCTGACCCTGCTGCGCCGCCAGGAACTGGCCGGCAACAGCCTGCTGCAAGACCTCGGCAACAGCCAGCACGACCTGCTGATCGAACGCGCCGCGCGCATGGAACAGGAAATCCAGGACCTGCAGACGCTGATCAACGAGAAGCGCCTGGCCCAGTCGCAGCAGACCGTCACTGAGCAGTCGATCGAGGCGCAGAAGGCCGGCGGCAGCACGCTGCTGGCGACGGAAAGCGCCGCCAACCTGAAGCTCTCCGACTACCTGCTGCGCAGCACCGACCGCCTCAACGAGCTGACCCAACAGAACCTCCAGGCCAAGCAGCAACTGGACAGCCTGACCCAGGCCGACCAGGCCCTCGACGAGCAGATCAGCGTGCTCAAGGGCAGCCTGCTGCTGTCGAAGATCCTCTACAAACAGAAGCAGGCGCTGCCGCACCTCAAGCTCGACCGCGACCTGGCCGACCAGATCGCCGACATCCGCCTCTACCAGTTCGAGGTCAACCAGCAGCGCGAACAGATCAGCACGCCGAGCCAGTACGTCGACAAACTGCTGGAAAACCAGCCGGCCGAACAGGTCACGCCGAACCTGCGCAAGGCCCTGCTGGAAGTCGCGATCACCCGCTCCGACCTGCTGGAACGGCTGAACCGCGAACTGAGCGCGCTGCTCAACGAATCCATCACCCTGCAACTGAACCAGAAGCAACTGCTGAGCACCGCGCAGAACCTGCGCGCCACCCTCGACGAGCAGATGTTCTGGATTCCCAGCAACAAGCCGCTGGACCTGGAATGGCTGCGCAGCGTCCCCGAGCGCCTGCAAAAACAGGTGGTGAGCCTGCCGTGGGGCGCCGGGATCAACGAACTGGCCGACGGCCTGCTGCAACGCCCGCTGCTGTTCCTGCCGTTGCTGCTGCTGATCGGCGCGCTGCTCTGGCGGCGCAAATACCTGTATCAGCAACTGAGCAAGGTCCACGGCGACGTCGGCCACTTCAAGCGCGACAGCCAATGGCATACGCCCCAGGCAATCCTGATCAACATCCTCCTGGCGCTGCCGGTCAGCCTGTTCCTGGCGCTGTGCGGCTACGCGCTGCAGATCGACGCCCGTGGCCAGAACGCCAACCTCGGCGCCGCGCTCTGGCAGATCGCCCAGGCCTGGCTGGTGTTCTACACCGCCTATCGGGTGCTGGCCCCGGGCGGCGTCGCCGAGCTGCATTTCCGCTGGGAAAAACCGCAGGTCGAGTTCCTGCGTAGCTGGATTCGCCGCCTCGGCACCGTGGTCCTGGCCCTGGTCGGCGTGGTGGCGGTGGCCGAGCACCAGCCGTCGGCGCTGGCCGATGACGTGCTGGGCATCGGCGTCGTACTGACCTGCTACGCACTGATGGCCTGGCTGCTCAGCCGCCTGCTGCTGAGCAGCCCGACCCACCGCAACACCTCGCTGTTCCGCAAGGCCGTGGGCGTGGCGTTCACCGCACTGCCGATCGCGCTGTTCGTCGCCGTGTGCTTCGGCTACTACTACACCGCGCTGAAACTCACCGACCGGCTGATCGACACCCTGTACCTGCTGATGTTCTGGCTGGTGATCGAAGCCGCCTTCGTCCGCGGTCTCGCCGTGGCGGCGCGGCGCCTGGCCTACCAGCGGGCGCTGAGCAAGCGCCAGGCGGTCAAGGAAGGCCTGGACGGCGAAGTGGTGGTGGAAGAACCGACCCTGGACATCGAACAGGTGAACCAGCAGTCGCTGCGCCTGATCCGCCTGGCCCTGCTCGGCGGCTTCCTCGCCGCGCTGTACTGGGTCTGGGCCGACCTGATCAGCGTGTTCGCCTACCTCGACAACATCACCCTGTACGAATACACCAGCGGCACCGGCGCGAGCATGAGCATGGTGCCAATCAGCCTCGGCGACCTGATCGGCGCCCTGGTCATCATCGGCATCACCATCGCCCTGGCCGGCAACCTGCCGGGGCTGCTGGAAGTGTTGGTGCTGTCACGCCTGAACCTGGCGCAAGGCAGCGCCTACGCCACCACCACCCTGCTCTCCTACGTGATTGCCGGGGTTGGTTTCGTCTCGACCCTGTCGGCCCTCGGCGTGAGCTGGGACAAACTGCAATGGCTGGTGGCCGCGCTGTCGGTGGGCCTGGGCTTCGGCATGCAGGAGATCTTCGCCAACTTCATCTCCGGCATCATGATCCTGTTCGAGCGCCCGGTACGGATCGGCGACACCATCACCATCGGCAACCTGTCGGGCACGGTGAGCAAGATCCGCATCCGCGCCACCACCATCACCGACTTCGACCGCAAGGACATCATCGTCCCGAACAAGACCTTCATCACCGGCCAGTTGATCAACTGGTCGCTGACCGACACGGTCACCCGGGTGACCCTCAAGCTCGGCGTCGACTACGGTTCGGACCTGGACCTGGTGCGCACCCTGCTGTTGCAGGCGGCCAATGAAAACCCGCGGGTGCTCAAGGAGCCGGCGCCGATCGTCTACTTCCTCAACTTCGGCGAAAGCACCCTGGACCACGAACTGCGCATGCACGTGCGTGACCTCGGCGACCGCAACCCGGTGCTGGACGAGATCAACCGCTACATCAACAAAGAGTTCAAGCGCCAGCACATCAACATCTCGTTCCGCCAGATGGAGATCTACCTGAAGAACACCCAGGGCCAGGAGTACAAGCTGGTCCCGACCGAAGCCAAGGAAAAAACCATCCTGCCGCCACCGGAAAACCACGACGGCGCGGCGGACAACAAGCCCGCCTGACTGGACGCCAACGGCCATACCCTTGCAGAATGCTCAGGTTTTCCCAAGGAGATGGCCGTTGAAAGCCCTCGACGAACTGACCTTCGACAATCGCTTCGCCCGCCTGGGCGATGCGTTCTCCACCTCGGTGCTGCCCGAGCCGCTGGACGACCCGCAATTGGTGGTCGTCAGCGAGGCCGCCATGGCCCTGCTCGACCTCGAACCCACCGAGGCCCATTCCCCCGTCTTCGCCGAAATCTTCAGCGGCCACAAGCTGTGGTCCGAAGCCGAGCCGCGGGCGATGGTTTATTCCGGCCACCAGTTCGGCTCCTATAACCCGCGCCTGGGTGACGGGCGCGGGCTGTTGCTCGGTGAAGTGCGCAACGACGCCGGCGACACCTGGGACCTGCACCTCAAAGGCGCCGGCCAGACACCGTACTCGCGCATGGGCGACGGCCGCGCGGTGCTGCGTTCGTCGATCCGCGAGTTCCTCGCCTCCGAAGCGCTGTACGCGCTGGGCATCCCCAGCAGCCGGGCCTTGTGCGTGATCGGTTCGAGCACCCCGGTGTGGCGCGAAACCAAGGAAAGCGCGGCCATGCTGCTGCGCATGGCACCGAGCCATATCCGCTTCGGCCACTTCGAATACTTCTACTACACCCGCCAGTCGGAGCAGCAGCGCATCCTCGCCGAGCACGTGCTGAACCTGCATTTCCCGGAATGCCGCGACGCGGACGAGCCTTACCTGGCGATGTTCCGCACCATCGTCGAACGCAACGCCGAACTGACTGCCAAGTGGCAGGCCTACGGCTTCTGCCATGGCGTGATGAACACCGACAACATGTCGATCCTCGGCATCACCTTCGACTTCGGCCCGTTCGCCTTCCTCGATGATTTCGACGCCGGCTTCATCTGCAACCACTCCGACGACCAGGGCCGCTACAGCTACAGCAACCAGGTGCCGGTCGCCCACTGGAACCTCAGCGCGCTGGCCCAGGCGCTGACGCCGTTCATCAGCGTCGAGGCGTTGCAGGAAAGCCTTGGGTTGTTCCTGCCGCTGTACGAAGCGCACTACCTCGACCTGATGCGCCGCCGCCTCGGCCTGACCACGGCGGAAGATGACGACAAGGTGCTGATCCAGCGCCTGCTGAGCCTGATGCAGCCCGGCGCGGTGGATTACACGCTGTTCTTCCGCAAGCTGGGTGACCAGCCGGTGGAACAGGCGCTGAACGTGGTGCGGGATGATTTCATTGATTTGGCGGGCTTTGATGGCTGGTCGGCGGATTACCTGGCCCGCGTGGCGCGGGAACCCGATAACGCCAGCGGGCGGCGCGAGCGGATGCATGCCGTGAACCCGCTGTACATCCTGCGCAACTACCTGGCGCAGCGCGCCATCGAAGCGGCGCAGGGCGGGGATTTCTCGGAAGTGCGGCGGCTGCATGAAGTGCTGACCCGGCCGTTCGAGGAACAACCGGGGATGGAAGCCTATGCCGAGCGGCCGCCGGAGTGGGGCAAGCATCTGGAGATCAGTTGTTCTTCCTGAGCTAGCGCCGACCGCACATCGCGACGGTTCGGCGCCCCGACAAGCTCGCTCCTACAAACCTGCGCCCCTGCGCCATCCGCAAATCGCGAGCAAGCTCGCTCCTACAGGTCACACCAGCTCAGAATCCTGTAGGAGCGAGCTCGCTCGCGATCGATCTTCAGGACAAAACAGCTCTCAAGCGTTCTCCTCAAGCAACGAATGCAACTCAACAAACTGCTGAGTCAGCTTATGCCGTGGCTCAAGGTGAATCAGCGGCAGATTGGCCTCATGTGACTCACGCATCTTCACCGAGCTATTGAGGTACACCGGCAACACCGGCAAGCCCTCGGCCAGCAGCTCATCAAGCATCTGCTGCGGCAGGCTCGCACGGGGCTGGAACTGGTTGACCACGATCCCCTCGACCTGCAGGTCTTCGTTGTGGTCTTCCTTCAGCTCTTCGATTTCCGCCAGCAGCCCATACAGCGCCTGGCGCGAGAAGCTGTCGCAGTCGAAGGGAATCAACACGCGGTCGGCAGCAATCAGCGCGGACACCGCATAAAAGTTCAGCGCAGGCGGGGTATCCAGGTAGATCCGGTCGTAATCCTCGGCCAGCTCATCGAGCAACTTACGCAGCTTGTTGATCTTGTGCTTGGCCTCAAGCTTGGGCTGCAAGTCGGCCAGCTCCGCGGTAGCGGTAACCACGTGCAGGTTGTCGAACGGCGTTTCGTAGATATCGACCTTGTTCTTCTTGGCAAACGGCCCGGAAGACAGGGTCTGCTTGAAGAAGTCGGCAATCCCCATGGGAATGTCGTCGCCGGTGAGGCCGGTGAGGTACTGGGTGGAGTTGGCCTGGGCATCCAGGTCGATCAGCAGGGTCCGATAGCCTTCATTGGCACTCACCGCCGCGAGATTGCAGGCGATGCTGGACTTGCCCACGCCACCTTTCTGATTGAACACCACGCGCCGCATGGAAAGACCTCCGTGTATCAGGGAATGTCCGAGTATGTGATTCCGCCACCGACTTGACCAGCGCTGTGACGCTCAAGAATCGGGGTAGCCGACCGACAACCCGATACCACCGCCTGTCGGGAAAGCCCCGCGCCCGGAAATACCACGGGCAAGCTGGGGTCTGACGGTCCCAGTCAAGCCATTTTATTTGACAGTTTGTTTGCTACGAACCCACTGCACCCGGATAATGCGCGGCACTCGGCGATAGTGTCGCCCCTGCTGGCTGTTGCTCCGAGTCCCCCCTCGGCAAGGAAGTCCCTCAGGGCGAGAATCAACACCGTGATCAATTTCAATATCAGCCAGTGGCGCGCTTGGGCGCCGGGCCTTCAAACGGTGGGCGACTGGCAGCAATGGAGCCAGGGCGCCAGCATCGCCGATGACGGCGAACAAGCACCCGACGTGTCGTTCCTGCCGGCCATGCAGCGCCGTCGCCTCAGCCGCCTGGCACGCATGGCGTTCGCCGTGGGCTGGCCGCTGGCCGAGGGCCTGGACGACCTGCCGCTGGTCTTCGTCTCCCGCCATGGCGAGACACCCCGCACCTTCGACATCCTCAGCGACCTCGCCAACGGCGAACCACTGTCGCCCACCCAGTTCAGCCTGTCAGTGCACAACGCCGTGATCGGCCTGTGGTCGATCCTGCGCGGCGAACGCAGCGAGATGAGCGCCATCGCCGCAGCCGACGACGGTTTCGAGCAGGGCGTGCTGGAAGCCGCCGGCCTGCTGCACGACGGCGCGCCCGCCGTGCTGCTGATCGTGGCCGAAGAAACACCGCCCGAAGCCTATCGCCCGTGGATCACCGATGTGCCGTTCGCCTACGCCGTCGGCCTGCTGCTGACCCCGGGCGACGACTGGAGCCTGTCCCTGGCCCCGCCATCGGGCAGCGCCGGCGTCGCCGAACCTCACGCCTTGAGCTGGCTGCGCAGCCGGCTCGATGACCAGTCCGCTTTCCAACACTCGCTGAAGGGCCGCACATGGAACTGGCAACGCAAGGCCTGAGCCGTCCGAAGGACGCCTACCTCTGGCGCCTCGTCGCCACCGCCATCAGCTTCCTGCTGTTCGGCGTCGGCGGGCTGTGCCTGCGCTTGCTGGTGTTTCCGCTGCTGGCCTGCCTGCCCGGTGACAGCGTCCGCCACCGGCAACGCGCGCGCCACACCATAAGCTGGCTGTTCTGGCGATTCATCCGGTTCATGGCCGCCTGCGGCGTGCTCACCTATGAAGTCAGCGGCGCGGAAAAGCTCGGCCGCCCCGGCCAGATGATCATCGCCAACCATCCGTCGCTGATCGACGTGGTGTTCCTCATCGGCCTGGTGCGCCAGGCCAACTGCGTGGTCAAGCAGAGCCTGTTCCAGAACCCGTGCACCCGCGGCCCGGTGTCCTCGGCGCAGTACATCAGCAACGACGGCAGCATGGACATGCTCGACGCCGCGGTCGGCGCCCTGCAAAGCGGCCAGACCCTGATCATCTTCCCCGAAGGCACCCGCACCGTGCCCGGCGAGGCCCCGGCCTTCCACCGTGGCGCCGCGGCCATCGCCCTGCGCGGTGCGCAATTCATTACCCCGGTCACCATCCGGGTCAGCCCCAGCACCCTGACCAAGGCCGAGCCCTGGTACCGGATACCGCCGCGCCGGGTGCACTTCAGCCTGCGCGTCGGCGCCGATATCGCCATCCAGGATTTCGCCAGCCAAGGCCCGGCACCCCAGGCCTCGCGCAAACTCAACGACCATCTGCACCAGTACTTCATCAAGGAGCTCGCCGAAGATGAGCGATCCAACCCACCTGAACAATGACATCAAGCTGTTGATCATCGAGGCCCTCGGCCTGGAAGACATCAGCGCCGCAGACATCGGCGACGACCAGACGCTGTTCGGCGAAGGCCTCGGCCTGGATTCGGTCGACGCCCTCGAACTGGGCCTGGCCATCCAGAAGCGCTATGGCATCAAGATCGACGCCGACGCCAAGGACACCCGCAACCATTTCACCAGCGTGGCCAGCCTTGCGGCTTTCGTCACCGCCAAACAGGCAGCCTGAGACCGCACCATGCAAACTCGCGAAGACATCTTCAACATCCTGCGCGACGCGCTGGTCGAACTGTTCGAACTGGACGCCGCGCGCATCACCCTGGACGCCAACCTGTACCAGGACCTGGAAATCGACAGCATCGACGCCGTCGACCTGATCGACCACATCAAGCGCCAGACCGGCAAGAAAATCGCCGCCGAAGAGTTCAAGGCCGTGCGCACCGTCAACGACGTGGTCGAAGCCGTGTACCGCCTGGTCGCCCAGGAAGCATGAAGCGCCTGATCGGCCTCGGGCTGGTCCTGGCCGGTCTGCTTTATCCGTTCGCGGTGCATTTCGGCATGGAGCATTTCGCCCCGTGGCAGTTCGGCCTGCTGTTGGGCGGACTGTGGCTGGCGCGGGCGCTGACCCAGCCGAACAACCAGGGCGGACGCTGGATGGCCCTGGTGGCGATCGGTTTCTGTGTGCTGCTGGCGGTGCTGGACGACCCGGCGCTGCTGCGCTGGTACCCGGTGCTGGTCAGCGCGTTCATGCTGGTCCTGTTCGGCCTGAGCCTGAAATTCGGGCCGCCGATCGTCGAGCGCCTGGCGCGCCTGACCGACCCGCAGCTTCCGGACATCGCCATCCGCTACACCCGCCGGGTGACCTGGGTGTGGAGCGGCTTCTTCCTGGCCAACGGCCTGGTCGCCGCGGCGCTGACCCTGTGGGCGCCGCTGAGCTGGTGGACCCTGTACAACGGCCTGATCGCCTACGGCTTGATGGGCCTGCTGTTCGCCATTGAATGGCTGATAAGACAACGTGTGCGAGGACGCTCATGAAATGGATCAACCTTGAGCGACTGTTGCTGCCGGCTGACGCCGCGCGGCCAGTCACCTTCGCCCCGGCGCTGGATCACGCCGACCTGACGGGACACGCCCTGCAACTGGCCGCGGGCCTGCAACGCCGGGGCATTCGCCAGGTCGCCGTGCACCTTGAAGACGCCGCGCAACTCGCCGTGGCCTTGCTCGGTGCCTGGCGCGCCGGGGTCCGGGTCTTGCTGCCCGCGGACTTGCAGGCGCAGACCCGCCAACGCTGGGCCGAACAGGTCGACCTGTGGATCAGCGAGCAGGACCACAGCCCGCAATCGCTGTTCGACACCCCGCTGGCGCCGGCCGAACTGGACCTGCGCGACTGCCATGTCAGCCTGTGCACCTCCGGCTCCAGCGGTGAACCCAAGCGCATCGACAAGCAGCTGCGCCAACTGGCCGCCGAAGTGCGGGTGCTGGAAGACCTCTGGGGCGCCGACCTCGGCCCGGCCTGCATCATCGGCAGCGTCGCCACCCAGCACATCTACGGTTTGCTGTTCCGCGTGCTCTGGCCGCTGTGCGCTGGTCGTCCGTTCGTGCGCCGGCAACTGCCGTTCCCCGAAGACCTGCAACGCGCCAGCCGCGAGCACCCGGCGTTCGCCTGGGTCGCCAGCCCGGCGCTGCTCAAACGCATGGGCGACAACCTCGACTGGCCGGCGCTGAGCCCGGTGCGCCGGGTGTTTTCCTCCGGTGGCGAACTCACCGCCAGCGCCGCGCAGGCCTTGCAGGAGCGCCTCGGGCAACGGCCGACGGAAATCCTCGGCAGCTCGGAAACCGGCGGTATCGCCTGGCGCCAGGACGACAGCCTGTGGCAGCCGTTCGCCGGGATCCACCTGAGCCAGAGCGACGAAGGCGCGCTGCGTATCGAGTCGCCCTACCTGCCCGAAGGCCATGTGGAACAGAGCGCCGACGCCGTGTCGTTCGACGCACGCGGGCACTTCCGCCTGCTTGGCCGGCTGGACCGCATCGTCAAACTGGAAGAAAAACGCATCGCCCTGCCGACCTTGGAACAGGCGTTGCTGGAACACCCGTGGGTCGAAGACACCCGCCTGGGCATGATCCAGGAACGCCGGGCCTTCCTCGGCGCGCTGGTGCAACTCAGCGCCGCCGGCCTGCACGCCTTGCGCAACCAAGGCCGGCGCACCGTCACCGAAACCCTGCGTGCGCACCTCGTCCCGCACTGCGAAGCCCTGGCCTTGCCGCGGCGCTGGCGGCTGCTGCGACAACTGCCCTACACCGCCCAGGGCAAACTGCCCCAGGCCACGGTCGATGCGCTGTTGCAGGCGCCGCGGCCACACGGGCCGGACGTGCTGTCGCAAGAGCAGCAGGGCGACGAAACCCACCTGCACCTGGCGATCTCCGGCGACCTGGTGTACTTCAACGGCCATTTCCCGCAGACCCCGGTGCTGCCCGGTGTGGTCCAGGTCGATTGGGCCATCGCCCTCGGCCAGGCACTGCTGGACCGGCCACGGCACTTCGCCGGGATGGAAGTGCTGAAGTTCCAGCAACTGGTGCGCCCCGGCGATCGCTTGCTGCTGACCCTGCGTTTCGACGCCGAACGCGGCAAGCTCTACTTCGCCTACAGCAACGCCGGCGCGCCGTGCTCCAGCGGCCGGATCCTGCTGGAGGCCAGCGATGCATAAGCCCTGCGCGGTGATCCCGGTCTACAACCACGAAGGCGCGGTGCCGGCGGTGGTCGCCGACTTGCGCGCCGCCGGCCTGCCCTGCGTGCTGGTGGACGACGCCAGCAGCCCGGCCTGCGCCCGCGTGCTGCAACAGCTCGCCGAGCAGGATCAGGTGTTTCTGGTCAGCCTGACCGTCAATCAGGGCAAGGGCGGCGCGGTCATGGCCGGCCTGCGTGAAGCGGCGCGGCTGGGCTTCAGCCACGCCCTGCAGGTGGACGCCGACGGCCAGCACGACCTGGCCGATGTCAGCCACTTTCTCGAACAGTCCCGCGCCCATCCCGAAGCGCTGATCTGTGGCTATCCGCAGTACGACGAAAGCGTGCCGAAAGGCCGCTTGTACGCGCGCTACCTGACCCACGTGTGGGTGTGGATCAACAGCCTGTCGCTGCGCATTCCCGATTCGATGTGCGGCTTTCGCGTCTACCCGCTGCCGCCGGTGCTGGCCCTGATCAACGCGGTCAGCCTTGGCCGGCGCATGGACTTCGACCCGGAAATCCTCGTCCGCCTGGTGTGGCGCAACCAGCCGATGCGCTGGTTGCCGACCAAGGTCCATTACCCGCAAGACGGCCTCTCGCATTTCCGCCTGTTCCACGACAACGCGCTGATCTCGAAAATGCACACCAAGCTGTTCTTCGGCATGCTCCTGCGCGCGCCGGTCATTCTCTGGCGGCGGTGGCGGGCATGAGCGAGCGACACTGGGCCGCCCACGAAGAACGCGGCAGCTTCCTGCTGATGAAGCTCACCGCCTTCGGCGTCAAGCTGCTGGGCCGGCGGCTGCTCAGCCCGATTCTCTACGGCATCGTCCTGTACTTCTTCCTGTTCGGCCGCCGCGCCCGCCACAGCGCCTGGCAATACCAGCAGCGCCTGGCGCAGTGGAGCGGCCAGCCAGAACTGCGGCCCAGCCATCGTCGGGTGTTCGGCCAGTTCATGGCCTTCGCCGATGCCCTGCTGGACAAGCTGGACGTATGGAACGGCCGCCTCGGCCTGGAGCAGATCGAGATCGTCGACCCCGGCAACCTGCGCAGCCAGTTGCGCGCCGAGCGCGGGCAGATGCTGGTGGGCGCGCACCTGGGCAATCTCGAAGTGTGCCGGGCGCTCGCCGAACTGGGCGAACAGGTGACCATGAACGTGCTGGTTCACACCAAACACGCCGAGCGCTTCAACCGCCTGCTGGGCGAAGCCGGGGCGACCAACCTGCGGCTGATCCAGGTCAGCGAGCTGGACCCGGCGATCATGCTGCAATTGAGCCAGCGCCTGGAACGCGGCGAGTGGCTGGCGATTGCCGGCGACCGCGTGCCGCTGCATGGCGGGCGCACCGTCACGGTGGATTTCCTCGGCCATCCGGCGCCCTTCCCGCAAGGCCCATGGCTGCTGGCCGGCCTGCTCAAATGCCAGACGAACCTGTTCTTCTGCCTGAAGCGCGATGGCCGTTACCAAGTGATCCTCGAACCCTTCGCCCCGGCCATCGAATGGCGCCGTGGCCAGCGCGATCAAGTGATCGCCGACTGGGCCGGACGCTACGCCGACCGCCTTGGCCACTATTGCCTGCAAGCGCCTCGGCAATGGTTCAACTTCTACCCTTTCTGGAAGACCGATGACGATGTATCCGCATGAGCCTGTAACGTTCGGCGAGTCGCCGCTTTCAATCGAAGACATCCAGGCCGTGAGCCAGCGCCAGGCCGAATCGCGCCTGCAGGCCGACGCCGACTACCGCGCGCGGATCGCCCGTGGTGCGCAGTTCCTCGACACCCTGCTGGACAAGGAAGGCGTGATCTACGGCGTGACCACCGGCTACGGCGATTCCTGCGTGGTGGCCGTGCCGCTGGAACACGTCGAGGCGCTGCCACGCCACCTCTACACGTTCCATGGCTGCGGACTGGGCCGCCTGCTGGACGCCCCGGCGACCCGCGCCGTGCTCGCCGCCCGCTTGCAGTCGCTGTGCCACGGCGTGTCCGGGGTGCGCATCGAACTGCTGGAACGCCTGCAGGCGTTTCTCGCCCACGACATCCTGCCGCTGATCCCGGAAGAAGGCTCGGTGGGCGCCAGCGGCGACCTGACGCCGCTGTCGTATGTCGCCGCGACGCTCTCCGGCGAGCGCGAAGTGCTGTTCCGCGGCGAGCGCCGCCTGGCCGCGGACGTGCACCGCGAGCTGGGCTGGGCGCCGCTGGTGCTGCGCCCGAAAGAAGCCCTGGCGCTGATGAACGGCACCGCGGTGATGACCGGCCTGGCCTGCCAGGCCTTCGCCCGCGCCGACTACCTGCTCAAACTGGCGACCCGCATCACCGCGCTCAACGTGGTCGCCTTGCAAGGCAACCCGGAGCACTTCGACGAGCGCCTGTTCGCCGCCAAGCCGCACCCGGGCCAGATGCAAGTGGCCGCCTGGATTCGCCAGGACCTCGCCATCGACGCGCCGACCGCGCCGCTGCACCGCCTGCAAGACCGCTACTCGCTGCGCTGCGCGCCGCATGTGCTGGGCGTGCTGGCCGACTCGCTGGGCTGGCTGCGCGGCTTCATCGAAACCGAACTGAACAGCGCCAACGACAACCCGATCATCGACGCCGAAGCCGAGCGCGTCCTGCACGGCGGGCACTTCTATGGCGGGCACATCGCCTTCGCCATGGACAGCCTGAAAAACCTGGTGGCCAACGTCGCCGACCTGCTCGACCGTCAGCTCGCCCTGCTGGTGGACGTGCGCTACAACCACGGCCTGCCGAGCAACCTGTCCGGCGCCAGCGCCGAGCGCGCCATGCTCAACCACGGCTTCAAGGCCGTGCAGATCGGCGCCAGCGCCTGGACCGCCGAGGCGCTGAAAAACACCATGCCGGCCAGCGTGTTCTCGCGCTCCACCGAGTGCCATAACCAGGACAAGGTGAGCATGGGCACCATCGCCGCCCGCGATGCGCTGCGGGTGCTGGAACTGACCGAACAGGTCGCCGCCGCCACCCTGCTGGCCGCCAACCAGGGCGTCTGGCTGCGCGGTCGCGAAGCCGATGCCCGCGACCTGCCGCCCGCGCTGGCGGCGATGCACGACCAACTGCTCGGCGACTTCGCCCCGGTGACCGAGGACCGCGCGCTGGAAAGTGACCTGCGCCTGTGCCTGCAACGCATCGCCGCACAACACTGGAGGCTGCATGCGTAGTCAGGGAGTCCTGCACGTCGACACCGAAGTGCTGGTGCCGTTCTTCGACGTCGACAGCATGCTGGTGGTCTGGCACGGGCATTACGTCAAATACCTGGAAGTGGCGCGCTGCGCCCTGCTCGACCACCTCGGCCACAACTACCAGCAGATGCTCGCCTCGGGCTACGCCTGGCCGGTGATCGACCTGCAACTGCGCTACGTGCGCGGCGCGGTGTTCGGCCAGCGCCTGAACGTGCGCGCCAGCCTGGTGGAGTGGGAAAACCGGCTGAAGATCAACTACCTGATCAGCGACGCCGCCACCGGCGAGCGCATGACCCGCGCCAGCTCGGTGCAGGTCGCGGTGCATATCGAAAGCCGCGAGATGCAACTGGCCTCGCCGCAAGTGATGCTCGACGCCGTGAACAAGGTGCTGTCATGAAGCCGCTGCTGCGAAGCCTGCTCTGCCTCGGCCTGCTGACCGCCAGTGCGCTGGCCCAGGCGTTCGACCTGAACGACCTGCGCACGCAATTGAGCGCGCCGGAAGTGATCAAGGGCGAGTTCATCCAGGAAAAACACCTGCGCGCCCTGCCCCAGCCGCTGCTGAGCAAGGGCCGCTTCGTCCTGGCCCGCGACCACGGCCTGCTGTGGCTGCTGCAGACGCCGCTGCAACAGGATTACCGGCTCAACGCCAAGGGCATCGCCCGCCGCGATGCGTCCGGCTGGCAAATGCTGCCGACGCGCACCGCCGGCACCGAGCAGAACAAGCTGTTCTTCGCCGTGCTGCAAGGCGACAGCAGCGGCCTGGAGCGGGATTTCGAGCTGAGCCTGCAAGGCGACGCGCAGCACTGGCAACTGCGGCTGGTGCCGAAGTCGCTGCTGATCAAGCAGATCTTCAACCAGATCGACATCGACGGCGGCCGCTACGTCGAGCGCATCCAGTTGCAGGAGACTCAGGGCGACAGCACGGTGCTGCGCATGCCCTCGAGCGCCAGCGCCAGCCTGACCGACGCGGAGCGCCACGACCTTGTCGACTGAGCGCCTGCTGCCGCGACTGTTTCTGCTGATCCTCTGCACCGTCCTGCTGCTGGCGGGCTGGCAGTGGCATCGCGGCGCGCCGCTGTCCGCCGACCTGATGAGCCTGGTCCCCGGCGCCACCGAAGACCCGCTGGTCAAACGCGCCGAGCAGCGCATGCAGGAACCGCTGAACCGCGAGATGCTGGTGCTGGTCGGTCATCCCGAACGCGATAAAGCCATCGCCCTCGCCACGCAATTGGGCGAGCACTGGCAGGCCAGCGGCCTGTTCGAAAAGGTCCAGTGGAGTTTGCAGACCGACCTCGCCGCGCTGCGTGCGCAATTGCTGCAAGGCCGTCTGGCGATGCTCGCGGCGGCGGACCGGCGCACGCTGGTGGAAGCGCCACAGACCTTTATCCAACAGCGCGTGCAAAGCCTGTTCGACCCCTTTTCCGGCTTCAGCCTGGTGCCGAGCCAAGACGACTGGCTCGGCCTGACCGGGCGTATCCAGAACAGCCAGCCGCGCCCGGCGGCGGTCCAGTTCGATACCGCCAGCGGCAGCCTGATCGCCGAGGCCGACGGCCAGCACTGGGTGTTGCTGCGTGCCCGCACCCAAGGCAACGCCTTCGACATGCAACTGCCGTTGCAGGTGGCCGGGCTGCTCGCCGACGGTCGCCACCGCGCCGACCAGCACGGCGCCCGGCTGATCGCCGCCAGCGGCCTGCTCTACGCCGCCGACGGCCAGCAGCAGGCGCAGCGCGAAATGACCTGGGTCGGTGGCGGCGCCACGCTGGGCATCATTCTGCTGTTGCTGCTGGCGTTCCGTCGGCCACGGGCGCTGCTGGCCTTCGTCCCGGTGCTGGTGGGCATGCTGTTCGGCGCCACCGCCTGCGTCGCCCTGTTCGGCCAGATGCATGTGATGACCCTCGTCCTCGGCTCCAGCCTGATCGGCGTGGCGGTGGATTACCCGCTGCACTACCTGTCGAAAAGCTGGAGCCTGCGCCCCTGGCACAGTTGGCCCGCGGTGCGGCTGACCCTGCCGGGCATGAGCCTGAGCCTGGCCACCAGTTGCATCGGCTACCTGGCGCTGGCATTCACGCCGTTCCCGGCGCTGACCCAGATTGCCGCCTTTTCCGCCGCCGGCCTGATCGGCGCCTACCTGAGCGCGGTGTGCCTGCTGCCGGCGCTGCTCAACGGCGTCGAGCTGCAACCGGCGCAATGGCCGCTGACCCTCGCCACCGCGCTGGTCAACCTGCGCGAAGCACTTCTGCGCCGGGTGCCGAGCCCGGCCCTGCTCGGCCTGTTGCTGCTGTTCTGCCTCGGCGGCCTGTGGCACCTGGACACCCGCAACGACATCCGCCAGTGGGTCGGCAGCTCGCCGCGTCTGCTGGAAGAGGCCAAGGACGTCGCGCGCATCACCGGCTACCAACCCACCAGCCAGTTCTATCTGGTGCGCGGCGCCGACCAGGGCCAGTTGCTGTCGCGCTTGCAGGCACTAGGCACGCGCCTTGACCAACAAGTCCAGGCCGGCACGCTGAAGGGTTACATGGCGCTCAGCCAGGCCATCGCCAGCCCCGCCGATCAGCAACAGGTGCGCGACGCGCTGGCCCGCCTGCCCGAACACTGGCAGCCGCTGCTGGACGTCGGCGTGCCGCCCGCCACGCTGGAAAACGAACTGAAAAACCTGCAAGCCCTGCCGACGCTGGATATCGATCAGGTCCTGGCCGGTCCGCTGGGCGAAGCCTGGCGTCCGCTCTGGCTGGGTGCCGACGACCAGGGCATGGCGGCCATCGTCAGCCTTCAGGGCCTGAGCGATCCGGCCCTGCTGCGCGAGCAAGTCGTGGACCTCGATGGCGTGCAACTGGTGGACCGCCTCGGCGACCTCAACCGCCTGTTCGCCGCGACCCAGATCAGCGCCGCCGAGTTGAAGCTGTTGTCCTGCGTGCTGATCGCCCTGCTGCTGATTCTGCCGTTCGGTTTCGGCGGCGCCCTGCGCATCGTCGCCCTGCCGCTGCTGGCGGCGCTGTGCAGCCTGGCCAGCCTCGGCTGGCTGGGCCAGCCGCTGACCCTGTTCAGCCTGTTCGGCCTGTTGCTGGTCACCGCCATCAGCGTCGATTACTCGATCCTCATGCACGAGCACATCGGCGGCAGCGCCGTCAGCCTGCTCGGCACCCTGCTGGCGGCCACCACCACCTGGCTGTCGTTCGGCCTGCTGGCGGTGTCGAGCACGCCGGCGGTGAGCAATTTCGGCCTGGCCGTGAGCCTCGGCCTGGCCTTCAGTTTCGTATTGGCCCCTTGGGCCGCCAGCCGCCACAGGGAAACGTCGGCATGACCATTCTGCTGTTCTGGGCCCTGGCCCTGTTGCTGTTCCTGATCGCCAGCGAGATTGGCCGGCGCCTGGGCCTGATCAGCATCGTCAGCCAGTTGCTGCTGGCGACCCTCGGCCTGCCGCTGCTGATGCTGTTCTGGGTCGAGCCGAACTGGCAGCTCAGCGGCGCGGAACTGGTCGCGCCCGGCTGGCTGAAAACCCTCTACGGCATGAGCTTCGCCCTGCTGCTGGGGCACATCCTCTCGGATGTGGTGGAGCTGAAATTCGACCGGCAGAGCCTGAAGATCGCCCTGCCCAGTTTCCTCGTGCCTTTCGCCTGCGGCCTGGCCTGCGGCGCGTGGCTGCTGCCCGAACAGCCGTGGCTGACTTCGCTCGCCCTCGGCCTGGTCTTCGCCATCACCGCCATTCCGGTGCTGTACCTGTACCTGAGCAATATCGACTACCCGCCCGCCGCCACGCGCCGGCTGATGCAGGCGGCGATCATGATCGACGTGGTCTGCTGGCTGCTGTTCGGCCTGGGCAAGGGCAGCCTGCAACCGCTGAGCCTGATCCTGCCGCTGCTCGGCGCCTGCCTGCCGTTGCCGCTGTACGCCCTCGGCCTGCGCCGGCCCGGGTTCTACGGGCTGCTGTTCCTGGCCCTGCTTTTCGTCGCCGAGCACTACCGCCTCAACGCGCTGATCTTCGGCATCGGTTACCTGTGCTGCCTGGCCTGGCTCAAATTGCCGCTGCGCATGCCGCTGCCGGCGCGGTGGATCAAGCGCCTGCAAAACGGCGTGGCGATTCCGCTGATCCTCACCTTCGGCATCATCCAGATTGACATCCATCACGTCCTGCAAGGCTTCAATGCGGTACATCTGGCCGCCCTGCTCTTGCTGCCGATCGTCAGCAAACTGCTGGGCAACTGGCTCGGCCTGGGCTGGGCGGGACCTTCGTTCGAGGGCGCGAGCAAGTGGCGGGAAACCCTGCTGCTGAACATTCGCGGCCTCAGCGAAATCGTCTTTCTCAACCTGCTCCTGCAACAGCAGTTGATCAGCCCGGCGCTGTACTTCGCGCTGATGCTGATGAGCCTGGTCGCCACACTCATGCCCGCCATCGCCGGGCTGCACCGCATTCCTCTCAAGACTATCCCGACGGCAAGGAGGCCTTATGCCGAACACTGAACTGCAACAACGCCAGGTCCTGATCATCGGCGCCGGCCCGTCCGGCGCGATCGCCGCCGCCCTGCTCAAGCGCCAGGGCCATGACGTGCTGATCATCGAGCGCCAGCGTTTCCCGCGTTTCTCCATCGGCGAAAGCCTGCTGTCGCACTGCCTCGATTTCGTCGAGGAAGCCGGCATGCTCGACGCCCTCGAAGCGGCCGGGTTCCAGCGCAAGAATGGCGCGGCCTTCGCCTGGGGCGACGAGTACAGCGCCTTCGATTTCGGCCAGACCTTCTCTCGCGGCAAGCCGACCACCTTCCAGGTGCAACGCGCGCGCTTCGACCAGTTGCTGGCCGACCAGGCCGCCCTGCAAGGCGTGGAAATCCGCTACGAAGAAGAAATCATCGCCGCGGACTTCGAGCGCGAGCAGCCGCACCTGAGCGTCCGTCGCCTGGACGGCAGCGAGTACCGCGTCGAGGCGCAGTTCGTCCTCGATGCCAGCGGCTACGGCCGCGTGCTGCCGCGCCTATTGGACCTCGAAGCGCCGTCCAGCTTCCCGGTGCGCCAGGCGGTGTTCACCCATATCGAAGACCGCATCGACCACCCAGGCTTCGACCGCGAGAAGATCCTCATCACCACCCACCCCGAGCACCGCGACATCTGGTTCTGGACCATCCCGTTCAGCGACGGTCGCTGCTCCCTCGGCGTGGTCGCCGCCGCCGAGCATTTCGCCAATGCGCCGAGCGACCTGGATGACTGCCTGAAAGGCTTCGTCGCACAGACCCCAAGCCTGTCCAAAGTGCTGGCCAACGCCGTCTGGGACACCCCGGCGCGGACCATCGGCGGCTACTCGGCCAACGTCAAGACGCTGCACGGCAAAGGCTTCGCCCTGCTGGGCAACGCCGCCGAGTTCCTCGACCCGGTGTTCTCCTCCGGGGTGACCATCGCCATGCGTTCGGCGAGCATGGCCGCGGCCGTGCTGCACCGTCAGTTGCAGGGCGAGGCGGTGGACTGGGAAAGCGAGTTCGCCACCCCGCTGAAACGCGGCGTGGACACCTTCCGCGCCTATGTCGAGGGCTGGTACAACGGCGGCTTCCAGGACGTGATCTACCACCCGGGCAGTTCCGACGAGATCCGCGCCATGATCAGCTCGATCCTCGCCGGCTACGCCTGGGACCAGAAGAACCCCTTCGTCAGCGAACCCAAGCGGCGCCTGCGCATGCTTGCCGAGGTCTGCGCAAGGACGGCGGCATGAGCGAACAACCGTTCTTCAGCGACAAGTACGTCGAGGAAACCCGCTTCGGCTTCTGGTTCCTGCGCAGCCACACCTGGCAGCACCATGTGCTGCGGGTGGCGATCAACGACCTGCGCACGCTGTTCGATCAAGAGCCGCCCAAGGCGCCGGTGCTGCTGGACGTCGGCTGCGGCCAGGGCCGGTCGTTCCGCCGCCTCAACGAAGTGTTCGCGCCCGGCCAATTGCAAGGCACCGACGCCGACCCGCACAGCCTCGAACTGAGCCAGGCCGAGGCCCGCCGCCTGGGCCTGGACGTGGAGCTGCGCGGCAGTGACTGCGCGGCGCTGCAATTCGCCGACGCCAGTGTCGATATCCTGTTCTGCCACCAGACGTTCCATCACCTGGTCGAACAGGAAAAAGCCCTCGCCGAGTTCTGGCGCGTGCTCAAGCCCGGTGGCTATCTGCTGTTCGCCGAGTCCACCGAGGCGTACATCGACACCTGGGTGATCCGCTGGCTGTTCCGCCATCCGATGCATGTGCAAAAGAGCGCCGAAGGGTACCTGCAGATGCTCCGCGACCAGGGCTTCGCGTTCACCCCGCGCAACGTCTCCTACCCGTACCTGTGGTGGAGCCGCTCCAGCGACTTCGGCCTGCTCGAACGCACCGGCCTGCGCAAGCCGCCGCCCTTTGGTCAGCGCGAGGAAACCCTGGTCAACGTGGTGGCGCGCAAACCGCTGAACCCGGAAGCGCCGGCCTCATGAAACGCCTGTTGCCGTTTCTCGTCCTGAGCGTCTGCCTGTTGCTCGGCGCCTGCGCCAGCACCGCGCCGCTGCCCGAACCGTTGCCGCCACTGGCGCTGCCGATGCAGTTGCATGTGCAGCGCGAACAGGCCGGGGAACGGCAGGACTGGTTGCTGGTGATCCAGCGCGAAGACCAGCGCCTGCGCTGGTCGTTGATGGATTTACTGGGCATTCCCCAAGCGCGGCAATTGCTCGATCAGGGCACCTGGCAGGCCGACGGCCTGCTGCCGCCCAACCCAGCCGCCCGTGAATTGTTCGCCGCGCTATTGTTCGCCCTGACCCCGGCCGATCAACTGCAACGCCTCTATCCCGCTGCGCGCCAGCAAGACACGCAGCGTTGGCTGGGCGAACGCTGGCGGGTCGACTATCGACAAGCCGACGACTTCACCTTGAACCTTGGGCAGGGCCTGCGTTATCTAGTCAGCCCCCTGCCCCGCGAGAACACGCCATGACCGCTTATCTGAATGCCCTGGGCCTGGTCTGTGCCCTCGGCCGCGATCAGGCTGAAGTCGCCCGCCGCCTGTTCGCCGGCGACTGCTCCGGCCTGCGCGAGGCCGATGGCTGGGTGGCCGGACGGCGCATCCCGGTAGCGGCGGTGCCCGGCGAACTGCCCGTGCTGCCGGCGCATCTGGCGCACCAGCAAAGTCGCAACAACCAACTGCTGTACGCCGCGTGCCTGCAGATCGAAGCGCCGCTGCGCGAGGCGATCGAGCGCTTTGGTGCGCTGCGGGTTGGCGTGGTGCTCGGCACCAGCACCTCCGGGATCGAAGAAGCCAGCCAGGGCATCGCCCAGCACCTGCGCGAGCAGCATTTCCCGCCGAGCTACGACTACGCCCAGCAGCAACTCGGCGCACCGGCCGCCTTCCTCGCCAACTGGCTGGAATTGAGCGGCCCGGCCTATGTCATTTCCACCGCCTGCACCTCCGGCGCCCGGGCCCTGATGAGCGCCCGCCGCCTGCTCGACCTGGGCCTGTGCGACGCGGTGATCTGCGGCGGCGTCGACAGCCTGTGCAAGCTGACCCTCAACGGCTTCAGCGCCCTGGAGGCGGTCAGCGCACAACGCTGCAACCCGTTCTCGGTCAACCGTGACGGCATCAATATCGGCGAAGGCGCGGCGGTGTTCCTGATGACCCGCGACGCCAATGCGACGGGGACCACGGTCGCCTTGCTCGGCGCCGGCGCCAGTTCCGACGCCCACCATATTTCCGCGCCCGACCCCGAAGGCGCCGGCGCCTTGCAGGCGATGCGCAAGGCGCTGGAAAATGCCCGCCTGGAACCCGCGCGGATCGATTACCTGAACCTGCACGGCACCGCCACCCGGCATAACGACGCCATGGAAAGCCTGGCGGTCAACGCCCTGTTCGGCGAGCGCCTGCCCTGCTCGTCGAGCAAGCCCATGACCGGCCACACCCTCGGCGCCGCGGGCGCGCTGGAAGCGGCGTTCTGCTGGCTGGCGCTGGCCGCCGACAACCGCGAAGGCCGCTTGCCGCCGCACGTCTGGGACGGCGCGCGCGACCCGCAACTGGCGCCGCTGAACCTGCTCGGTGGCGACCAGCGCCTGCCGCTGCAAGGGCCGCGGCACCTGATGAGCAACTCGTTCGCCTTCGGTGGCAACAACGTCAGCCTGATTCTCGGAGACACCCCATGATTGCCTGGCCACTGGCCGAACTGCTGCCCCATGCCGGCGACATGATCCTCATCGACGGGATCGAGTCGTTCGACGAGGAGCAGATCCACGCCCACGTCACCGTCCGCCCCGGCGGCCTGTTCAATCGCCCGGACGGCAGCCTGCCGGCCTGGGTCGGCATTGAACTGATGGCCCAGACCGTAGCCGCCTATGCCGGCTGCCGCGCGCGCCAGCAGGGCAAGCCGGTGGAGCTGGGCTTTTTGCTCGGCACCCGCAAGTTCCAGTGCGACGTCGAGCATTTCCCCGCCGATTCGCACCTGCGCATCCACGCCCAACGCTCGCTGGAAGACGAGAACGGCATGGGCGTGTTCGAGTGCCATCTGCACGGCCCTGGCATTTACGCCACGGCCCGCCTGAACGTTTTTCGCCCGCCACAGGCCGCCACGTACCTGGCCGAGGCGGGCTCCGAGGAGTCTCCGCAATGACTGACACCATCCTGGTCACCGGCTCCAGCCGTGGCATCGGCCGGGCCATCGCCCTGCGCCTGGCCCGCGCCGGCCACGACCTGGTTCTGCACTGCCGCAGCGGCCGCGCCGAAGCCGAGGCCGTCGCCGAGGAAGTCCGCGCCCTTGGCCAGCAGGCCCGCGTGCTGCAGTTCGACGTCGCCGACCGCGCCGCCTGCGCCGCCATTCTCAACGACGACGTGGAAACCCACGGCGCCTACTACGGCGTGGTGTGCAATGCCGGACTGACCCGCGACGGCGCCTTCCCGGCGCTGACCGAGGACGACTGGGACCAAGTGCTGCGGACCAACCTCGACGGTTTCTACAACGTCCTGCACCCACTGATGATGCCGATGATTCGCCGCCGCGCGCCGGGCCGTATCGTCTGCATCACCTCGGTGTCCGGGCTGATTGGCAACCGCGGCCAGGTCAACTACAGCGCCTCCAAGGCCGGCGTGATCGGCGCCGCCAAGGCCCTCGCCATCGAGCTGGGCAAACGCCGTATCACCGTCAACTGCGTGGCGCCGGGGCTGATCGACACGGCGATGCTGGACGAGCACGTGCCGGTCGATGAACTGCTGAAAATGATCCCGGCGCAGCGCATGGGCACCCCGGAAGAAGTCGCCGGCGCGGTGAATTTCCTTATGTCGGCGGAAGCCGCCTACATCACCCGCCAGGTCCTGGCGGTCAACGGAGGCTTGTGCTGATGAAACGCGTGGTCGTCACCGGCATGGCCGGTATCACCTCACTGGGCAGCGACTGGCCGACCATCGCCGCCAACTTCGCCGCCAATCGCAGCGGCATCCGCCGCATGGACGAGTGGGACCGTTTCGAAGAGCTCAACACCCGCCTGGCCGGGCCGGTGGATGATTTCGCCGTCCCCGCCAACTGGACCCGCAAGCAGTTGCGCAGCATGGGTCGCGTCTCGCGCATGGCCGTGGCGGCGTCGCAGAACGCGCTGCGCGACGCCGGCCTGCTCGACGACCCGTCGATCCGCGACGGGCGCATGGGCGTGGCCTGCGGCTCGTCCACCGGCAGCACCGAGGACATCAAGGCGTTCGGCAACATGCTGCTCAACTCGGTGGCCGAGGGCCTTAACGCCAACTCCTACGTGCGCATGATGCCGCACACCACGGCGGCCAATATCAGCATCTTCTTCGGCCTGACCGGGCGCCTGATCCCGACGTCCAGCGCCTGCACCAGTGGCAGCCAGGGCATCGGCTACGCCTACGAGGCGATCAAGTTCGGCCGCCTGCCCATGATGCTCGCCGGCGGCGCCGAGGAACTGTGCCCGACCGAGGCCATGGTCTTCGACGCGCTCTACGCCACCAGCCTGAAAAACGACGCCCCGCAGACCACCCCGAGCCCGTACGACAGCGGTCGTGACGGCCTGGTGATCGGCGAAGGCGCCGGCATGCTGGTGCTGGAAGAGCTGGAACACGCCCTCGCGCGCGGCGCGCACATCTACGCCGAGATCGTCGGCTTCGGCAGCAACGCCGACGGCCAGCACACCACCCGCCCGGAGCAGGTGACCATGCGCCGGGCGATGGAACTGGCCCTGGAAGATGCCGCGCTGGCGCCCGAGGTGATCGGCTACGTCAACGGCCACGGCACTGCCACCGAACAGGGCGACATCGCCGAAACCCTGGCCACCAGTAGCCTGTTCGGCCCACGAATGCCGATCAGCTCACAGAAAAGCTTCCTCGGTCACACCCTGGGCGCTTGCGGCGCACTGGAGGCGTGGTTCAGCATCGAAATGATGAACAGCGACCGTTATGTGCACACCCTGAACCTGGAAACCGTCGACCCGCGCTGTGGCGAACTGGATTATCTGTGTGGCGAGTTCCGCGCGATGAGCCATGGTTATGTCATGAGCAACAATTTCGCCTTTGGCGGGGTCAATACCTCGCTGATTTTCCGTCGCTGGTCCTGAACACCTGACAACACCTGGAGAAAAAGGAATGTCTTCACTCATTCGCGCGGCCCTGATGGGCCTGGTTCTGATCGGCCTCGCCGGCTGCACGACGAAACCCCTGCTGACCCCGAAAGAACTGCTGGTGGTCGGCCACACCTACAGCCATGAAGAGATCAAGAAAGCCATCCTGACCGGCGCCGCCGAGCGCGGCTGGACCGTGCGCAACATCGGCGACGAGGTGATCCAGGCCGATATCCTGGTGCGCAACATGTACTACGCCCGCGTCGATATCACCTACAGCCTCAGCAACTATCGCATCGACTACCGCGACAGCCGCGAGATGGACTACAGGGACGGCAAGATCCACCGCAACTACAACCGCTGGGTCAAGAACCTGGACAAAAGCATCCTGCGCGCGCTGAAACGCATCGAAACCGACCGCATGGTTCAGCGCGCCGTCAGTGAACAACAATCGAGCACCGCTCACTAATCAAGGAGAGACATAGATGCGTCTGAAAACCTGGACCGCCACCACCGCCCTGCTGCTCTGCGCCCTGCCAGGCCTGAGCCAGGCGCGTGATACCGCGCTGTTCCTGCCCTTCGAGAAAGTCGTCCAGCAGATGACCGCCGAGAAGAAGCTGGACGGTTCGGTGAAGTTCTACCTGGCCGGCGTGCAGCCACGCGGCAAGGTCACCGTGGTGAGCCCGAGCGCAGTCACCAACAAGAAGACCAACGCCTTCAACAAGACTGACGAAGCCGCCTGCGAGTGGGCCCTGCAATCGGCGCTGCTGACCATGCAGGACGCCGCGAAGAAGGTGAACGCCAACGCCGTGACCAACATCGCCAGCTACTACAAGAAGAACGAGCGCAAAGACGCCACCGCCTACGAATGCCACGCGGGTGCTGTCATGGCCGGTGTCGCGATCAAAGGCGACCTGTCCCGCGTCGACTGATTACGGTCACGCTTTGCGGGTGAGCAGCTCGACGAAGGCCCCGGCCATCGCCGAGGCCTGCTCCCGGCGCTGCACCAGCCACACCGCCGTCACCGCCTCGGCATCCAGCAGCGTGCGGTAGACCACCCCGTCGATCCGCATGCGCTGGAACGACGCCGGCAACACCGACACCCCCAACCCCGCCGACACCAGCCCGATGATGGTCATCACCTCGCCGGCTTCCTGGGCAAAGTGCGGGCTGAATCCGGCCTGCCGGGCCAGGCTGAGCAACTGCGCATGCAGGCCGCTGCCGTAACTGCGGGGGAAAAATACGAAAGGTTCGTGGGCCAGGTCCGCCAGGTACACACCCTGTTCGCTGCCCTGCGCCAGCGGATGGGCGGCGTTGAGCACCGCCACCAGCGGTTCGCGGAACAGTTCGGTGGCGATCAGACTGTCCGGCAGCGGCAAAGGCCGCATCAGCCCCACCTCGATGCTTTCATCCAGCAACGCATCGGCGACATCGCGGCTGCTCATCTCCTTGAGGTTCAGATGCACCGCCGGAAAACGCTGGCGGAAACTGTAGATCGCCTTGGGAATGCTGGAATTGAACGGTGCCGACGAGGTGAAGCCGATCTTCATTTCACCCAGCTCACCCAACTGTGCGCGGCGCGCCACGTCGGCGGCCTTGTCCACCTGCGCCAGCACCTGGCGCGCCTCTTCGAGAAACAGCCGGCCAGCCTCGCTCAGTTCCACTCGTCGGTTAGTGCGCTCGAACAAGCGCGCGCCCAGTTCCTGCTCCAGCGCCTGGATCTGTTGGCTCAACGGCGGTTGGGATATCCCCAGCACCTGCGCGGCCCGGCCAAAATGCAGCTCTTCGGCGACGGCGATGAAGTAACGCAGGTGGCGCAGTTCCATAAGGACTCCAATAGGTCGTAAAACCTCTTAAACAGGTCGAACAATATATTGGAAATGATCATTAGCCAGCTATATGCTTTTTTGCAGTTGCCCCCGAGGCCGCACCCCGCCGAGGTTTCCGTGAAAACTGCTGTCGCGCCACACGCCCACGAAGTTCCCCCCGCCCCGCTCAACGACGCGGCCGCCACGCTGCAAGACATCTGGATCGAAAAAGGCACCCCGGCCTTTATGCGCACCGTGCTGGCGCTGTTCTGCGGCGGCTTCGCCACCTTCGCCCTGCTCTACTGCGTGCAGCCGATGATGCCGCTGCTGTCGAAGGAATTTTCCATCAATGCCGCGCAGAGCAGCCTGGTGCTGTCGGTGTCCACCGGCTTGCTGGCGTTCGGCCTGCTGATTACCGGGCCAATTTCCGACCGGATCGGGCGCAAGCCGGTGATGGTTTTCGCGCTGTTCTGCGCCGCGCTTTGCACACTCGCCAGCGCGCTGATGCCGACCTGGGAAGGCGTGCTGGCAATGCGCGCACTGGTGGGGCTGTCGCTGAGCGGGCTGGCCGCGGTGGCCATGACCTACCTGAGCGAAGAGATTCATCCGCAACACATCGGCCTGGCCATGGGCCTGTACATCGGCGGCAATGCCATTGGCGGCATGAGTGGCCGGCTGATTACCGGCGTGCTGATCGACTTCGTCAGTTGGCACACGGCAATGCTGGTGATCGGTGGCCTGGCCCTGATCGCGGCGGCGGTGTTCTGGAAGGTCCTCCCCGAGTCGCGCAACTTCCGCGCCCGCTCGATGAACCCGCGCAGCCTGCTGGATGGCTTCGTCCTGCACTTTCGCGATGCCGGTCTGCCGTGGCTGTTCCTGGAAGCCTTCTTGCTGATGGGTGCGTTCGTCACCCTGTTCAACTACATCGGCTATCGCCTGCTGGCCGAGCCTTATCACATGAGCCAGGCGCTGGTGGGGCTGCTGTCGATCGTTTACCTGTCGGGCATCTACAGCTCGGCGCAGATCGGCGCGCTGGCCGACAAGTTGGGCCGGCGCAAGGTGTTCTGGGGCACCATCGTGCTGATGTTCAGCGGCATGCTGATGACCCTGTTCACCGCGCTGCCGCTGGTGATCGTCGGCATGCTGGTGTTCACCTTCGGCTTCTTCGGCGCCCACTCGGTGGCCAGTAGCTGGATTGGCCGGCGCGCGCTGAAGGCCAAGGGGCAGGCCTCGTCGCTGTACCTGTTCAGTTATTACGCGGGGTCGAGCGTGGCGGGGACGGCGGGCGGGGTGGCGTGGCATTACGCCGGGTGGAATGGGATCGGGGTGTTTATCGGTAGCTTGCTGGTGGTGGCGCTGGGTGTGGCGGTGTATCTGAGCAAGCTGCCGCCGAAGGCCGCGTAAAAAGCTGGGGCCGCTATGCGGCCCCAAAATGCAGGATCAGTTCACGATCTCAACCACATCCACATCAATCTCCCGCGACATCAGGTGCTTCTCCACCTCTCCGGTGAGCTTGACCTTGGTCTTGTCATTGAACGCCACGGGCGGCAAGTCTTCGTTGTCGATTTCGACGGTGATGCTGCCGGTGTTGTCCTTGAACTCGTACTTGTCGTCGTTGTTGACCTTCTTGATCACATAACCGGTCAGCACGACCGGGGTGTCATCAGCGGCATCGTTGGCCGCGGCCACGGTGGTGACGGATTGCGCACCCGGGCCGGTATAGCCGGCGCCCGCCGCCAGGGCTGCGGTGCTGAACAGAGGGGCGAGGATAAGGGCGAGGTAACGGGTTTTCATGGTTCTGATCCTTGGTAGGTTTTGATGGGATCAGAGTATCGGGCACGCCTGAATTGAAGCTTAATCCGACCGCCCGCCTGTTATTTCTGTCAGTTGCGCCCCCATGGGGAGGATGGCTTGATGATTCTTCCCTCCAGGAGGACATCACATGGCCAACGCTTATGATCGCTATCTCTCCCTGCTCCTCGTCAGTAGCTGGCTAAGCTTACTGCCCCTATCCGGCACAAGTGCCGAAGACCCGGCCCGCAGCGTGGTCCTGCGCCTGCAAGAGCGCTACGACGATACCCGCCCCGTATGTCCGGACGGCAGCCCCGCGTTCAACTGCAATGGCGTACTGGTGCGCGCCATCCGCGATCCGGCCAACCCGACCTTCTGGAACCCCAGCCCGGAGAATATCGAGCGCAAGGGCGTGTCCTTCTCTTATATTCGCGCCGACGTGGGCAATGACCGACTCGCGGGCGATGCGGGGCTGATCATGGCCGAGCTGGGGGCGCCAACCGAACAGCCGTTGACGGTGCGCTGCGTGTTCCCGCTGAATGCCGGCACCGACAGCCGTATCGAAAGCTGCGGCACCGAGCAGTTTCCCCTGCCCTGTCATCTGAGCGGCGTGGTCGATATCCCCACCTGGCAGGCCCACTTCGCCGAATACGGGGGGACGACTTCGTGTTACTTCGCACCAACGGCCGACTGGTTCCAGTTCAGTATCGAGGTGCGCCAGCACTTCCCGAACCCTATTCACCTCCAGTACTGGAACGAGGTGATAGTCGCTCCCTGGCCGCAGGATGTTCCCGAGGAGTTGCCGCTCGCGGCGCTGTATTGGTCGGGAGCTGGGGATGGGCTGGAGAAGGCACGGCAGATGCAGGACAGTTTCATAAGGGCGACCGGCAAGTTCATCCCCATCGTCAGGATCGAACTGACCCAGCCGGGGCGGGTCTTCTACTACTCGCCGAAGGATCAGGCAGTACAGCCGCCGGAGCAGACCAGGACTTCCGGTAGCCAGGTGACAACACAAAATAACTGACTGGCACACACCTTTTAGCAGCGGGTTTATCCGCGATTACGTCGGTGATTTCACTGTCGCAATCGCAGGTGGACCCGCTACTACAGGGTCGCGTGTATCAGCCGTGGTACTGAGCTGACAGCTCATGCACCGCGTTGATGAACGCGCCGGCATGTTCGGGATCGACTTCCGGGGTGATGCCGTGGCCGAGGTTGAACACGTGGCCCGAACCATGGCCGTAGCTGGCGAGGATGCGCGCCACTTCGGCACGGATGGCTTGCGGCTTGGCGTAGAGCACGGTCGGGTCCATGTTGCCCTGCAGCGCGACCTTGTCACCGACGCGACGGCGGGCGTCGCTGATTTCACAGGTCCAATCCAGGCCCAGCGCGTCGGCGCCGGCCTCGGCGATGCTTTCCAGCCACATGCCGCCGTTCTTGGTGAAGAGGATCACCGGCACTTTGCGCCCTTCGTGCTCGCGGATCAGGCCGCTGACGATCTTGCGCATATAGGCCAGGGAGAACTCCTGGTACGCCGCCGCCGACAGGTTGCCGCCCCAGGTGTCGAAGATCTGCACCGCTTGCGCACCGGCGAGAATCTGGCCGTTGAGATAGCTGGTGACCGACTGCGCCAGCTTGTCCAGCAGCAGGTGCATGGCTTGTGGGTTGTCGTAGAGCATGGCCTTGGTCTTGCGGAAGTCTTTCGACGATCCGCCTTCGACCATGTAGGTCGCCAGGGTCCACGGGCTGCCGGAGAAACCGATCAGCGGTACACGGCCGTTCAGTTCGCGGCGGATGGTGCTGACCGCATCCATCACGTAGCCCAGGTCTTTCTGCGGATCAGGAATCGGCAGCGCCTCGATGTCGGCCAGGGTGCTGACGACTTTCTTGAAGCGCGGACCTTCGCCGGTCTCGAAGTACAGGCCCTGGCCCATGGCATCGGGGATGGTGAGGATGTCGGAGAAGAGGATCGCGGCGTCCAGCGGGTAGCGGTCCAGCGGCTGCAGGGTCACTTCGCAGGCAAATTGCGGGTTCATGCACAGGCTCATGAAATCACCGGCCTTGGCGCGGCTGGCACGGTACTCCGGCAGGTAGCGGCCGGCCTGGCGCATCATCCACACCGGGGTGACGTCTACGGGTTGCTTGAGCAGGGCGCGCAGGAAACGATCGTTCTTCAAGGCAGTCATGTCGGCATCCGGAAAAAAAGTGCGGGCATTTTCTCAGACAGACAAAGAAAAGGCACGGTGGAGACCGTGCCTTTTGTCTATCAGAGTGCCCTGGGTCAATAGTTTTTATTGTTGCGCCCAGTGGTATATCACACGCCCAGGTAGTCGAGAATCCCTTCGGCGGCGTTGCGGCCTTCGAAGATTGCCGTTACCACCAGGTCGGAACCGCGGACCATGTCGCCACCGGCGAAGATCTTCGGGTTGCTGGTCTGGTGCTTGAACGCGCCCTTCTCGGGAGCGACCACGCGGCCCTGGCTGTCGGTCTGGATACCGAACTGCTCGAACCATGGCGCCGGGCTCGGACGGAAACCGAAGGCGATGACCACAGCGTCGGCCGGGATGATCTCTTCGGAGCCCGGGATCGGCTCAGGGCTGCGGCGGCCGCGGGCGTCCGGTTCGCCGAGACGGGTCTCGACCACTTTCACGCCTTCGACCTTGTCTTCGCCAACGATGGCGATCGGCTGACGGTTGTAGAGGAACTTCACGCCTTCTTCCTTGGCGTTCTTCACCTCTTTGCGCGAGCCGGGCATGTTCGCTTCGTCGCGGCGATACGCACAGGTCACGGCTTTGGCGCCCTGGCGGATGGAGGTGCGGTTGCAGTCCATCGCGGTGTCACCACCGCCCAGCACCACGACCTTCTTGCCCTTCATGTCGACGAAATCTTCCGGCGACTTTTCAAAGCCCAGGTTGCGGTTGACGTTAGCCACCAGGAAATCCAGCGCGTCATGCACGCCCGGCAGGTCTTCACCCGGGAAGCCGCCCTTCATGTAGGTGTAGGTGCCCATGCCCATGAACACCGCATCGAATTCTTCGAGCAGTTGTTCCATGGTCACGTCCTTGCCCACCTCGGTGTTCAGACGGAACTCGATACCCATGCCGGAGAAGACTTCGCGGCGATTGCTCAGCACGGTCTTTTCCAGCTTGAACTCGGGGATGCCGAAGGTCAGCAGGCCACCGATTTCCGGGTTCTTGTCGAACACCACCGGGGTCACACCGCCGCGCACCAGGATGTCGGCGCAGCCCAGGCCAGCAGGGCCGGCGCCGACAATGGCGACGCGCTTGCCGGTTGGCTTGACCTTGGACATGTCCGGACGCCAGCCCATGGCGAAGGCGGTGTCGGTGATGTACTTCTCCACCGAGCCGATGGTGACCGCGCCGAAGCCGTCATTGAGGGTGCATGCACCTTCGCAGAGACGGTCCTGCGGGCAGACGCGACCGCAGACTTCCGGCAGGGTGTTGGTCTGGTGCGACAGTTCCGCAGCCGCGAGGATGTTGCCTTCGGAGACCAGCTTCAACCAGTTGGGGATGAAGTTGTGCACCGGGCACTTCCACTCGCAGTACGGGTTACCGCAACCCAGGCAACGGTGGGCCTGTTCGGCCGATTGTTGGGGTTTGAAAGGCTCGTAGATTTCCACGAACTCTTTCTTGCGCTGGCGCAGCAGCTTCTTCTTTGGATCCTTGCGCCCGACTTCGATGAACTGGAAGTCATTACTCAGACGTTCAGCCATTTTTCAAAACCTCTTTACCGCAGCTGCACGCTGCAAGACGATCACGTTAGCCGGCGGGCCCCGCGGGGCACCGCCGCTTGCAACTGCTTATTGCGGGTTGGCCCGAGTGCTGGAGAGCAGGTTCTTCAGGTTTGCCGCCTTCGGCTTGACCAGCCAGAAGCGACGAACGTAGTCGTCCAGGTTCTCCCAGAGCTCGCGGCCCCATTCGCTACCGGTTTCTTCGACGTACTCGGTCAGCACGCGGTGCAGATGGCTGCGGTAAGCCTCCATCGCCTCGCCGGTGATCCGCTGGATTTCCACCAGCTCATGGTTCAGCTTGTCGACGAAGCTGTTGTCCATGTCCAGTACGTAGGCGAAACCGCCCGTCATGCCGGAGCCGAAGTTGTAGCCGGTCTTGCCCAGGACGCAGACAAAACCACCAGTCATGTATTCGCAGCAGTGATCGCCGGTGCCTTCGACGATGGTGTGGGCACCGGAGTTGCGCACGGCGAAACGCTCGCCCGCGGTACCGGCGGCGAACAGCTTGCCGCCAGTGGCGCCGTACAGGCAGGTGTTGCCGATAATGGCGCTGTCCTGGGTGGCAAACGGGCTGCCGGCAGGCGGCACGATGGTCAGCTTGCCACCGGTCATGCCTTTGCCGACGTAGTCGTTGGCGTCACCTTCCAGGTGCATGTTCAGGCCACCGGCGTTCCACACGCCGAAGCTCTGACCAGCAGTGCCCTTGAAGCGGAAGGTGATCGGTGCCTTGGCCATGCCCTGGTTGCCGTGCAGACGGGCGATCTCACCGGAAATCCGCGCGCCGATGGAACGGTCGCAGTTGCAGATATCCAGGTCGAATTCGCCGCCGCTCAGGTCGCGGATCGCCGGAAGGGCCATCTGCACCATCTTCTCGGCCAACAGGCCCTTGTCGAACGGCGGGTTGCGGTCAACTCCGCAGAACTGCGGCTTGTCGGCCGACACGTGCGGGCTGCCCAGCAGCGGGCTGAGGTCGAGGTGTTTCTGCTTCTCGGTTTCGCCCGGCAGCATTTCCAGCAGGTCGGTACGGCCGATCAGCTCACCGAGGCTGCGCACGCCCAGGCGGGCCAGCCACTCACGGGTTTCTTCGGCGATGTAGGTGAAGAAGTTCACCACCATGTCGACGGTACCGATGTAGTGGTCCTTGCGCAGCTTGTCGTTCTGGGTCGCTACGCCGGTGGCGCAGTTGTTCAGGTGGCAGATGCGCAGGTATTTGCAGCCCAGGGCGATCATCGGCGCGGTGCCGAAGCCGAAGCTCTCGGCGCCGAGGATGGCCGCCTTGATTACGTCGAGGCCGGTTTTCAGGCCGCCATCGGTCTGTACCCGGACCTTGCCGCGCAAGTCGTTGCCGCGCAGGGTCTGGTGAGTTTCGGCCAGGCCCAGTTCCCACGGGGCGCCAGCGTACTTGATCGAGGTCAGCGGCGACGCACCGGTACCACCGTCATAACCAGAGATGGTGATGAGGTCGGCGTAGGCCTTGGCCACACCGGCGGCGATGGTGCCGACACCGGCTTCCGCCACCAGCTTGACCGATACCAGCGCCTGCGGGTTGACCTGCTTGAGGTCGAAGATCAGTTGCGACAGGTCTTCGATCGAGTAGATGTCATGGTGCGGCGGAGGCGAAATCAGGGTCACGCCCGGAACCGCGTAGCGCAGCTTGGCGATCAGGCCGTTGACCTTGCCGCCTGGCAGTTGACCACCCTCGCCCGGCTTGGCGCCTTGAGCAACCTTGATCTGCAGCACTTCGGCGTTGACCAGGTACTCGGGGGTGACACCGAAACGACCGGTGGCGACCTGTTTGATTTTCGAACTGCGGATGGTGCCGTAGCGGGCCGGATCTTCGCCGCCCTCACCGGAGTTGGAACGCGCGCCCAGGCGGTTCATTGCCTCGGCCAGCGCTTCGTGGGCTTCCGGCGACAGCGCGCCCAGGGAGATGCCGGCGGAGTCGAAGCGTTGCAGGATCGCTTGCAGCGGTTCGATTTCGCTCAGGTCCAGCGCCTGGTCGGCGGTCTTCACCTTGAGCAGGTCGCGGATCATCGACACCGGACGGTTGTCCACCAGCGCGGTGTATTCCTTGAACTTCTCGTAGTCGCCTTGTTGCACGGCGGCTTGCAGGGTGTTGACCACGTCCGGGTTGTAGGCGTGGTATTCGCCGCCGTGGACGAACTTCAGCAGACCGCCCTGCTGGATCGGCTTGCGCGGGCTCCAGGCTTCGGCGGCGAGCAGTTTCTGCTCGTTCTCGATGTCGACGAAACGCGCACCTTTCAGGCGGCTGGCAACGCCACAGAAGCTCAGGCCAACCACTTCTTCCGACAGACCAACCGCTTCGAACAGCTGTGCTCCGCGGTACGAGCCGACGGTGGAGATACCCATCTTCGACAGGATCTTCAGCAGGCCCTTGGAGATGCCTTTGCGGTAGTACTTGAAGACTTCGTCCAGATCGCCCAGCACTTCGCCGGTGCGGATCAGGTCGGCCAGCACTTCGTAGGCCAGGTACGGGTAGACCGCCGAGGCGCCGAAGCCGAGCAGCACGGCGAAGTGATGCGGGTCACGGGCAGTGGCGGTTTCCACCAGGATGTTGCTGTCGCAACGCAGGCCTTTTTCGGTCAGGCGGTGGTGCACGGCACCCACAGCAAGCGAGGCGTGAGCCGGCAGCTTGCCCGGTGCGATATGACGGTCGGTCAGCACCAGTTGGGTTTTGCCAGCGCGCACGGCTTCTTCGGCCTGGTCGGCGATGTTGCGCACCGCAGCTTCCAGACCCAGGCTTTCTTCATAGTTGAGGTCGATGACATGACGCTCGAAGCCAGGGCGGTCGAGGTTCATCAGCGAACGCCACTTGGCCGGCGAGATGACCGGCGAGCTGAGGATCACCCGCGACGCATGCTCGGGCGATTCCTGGAAGATATTGCGCTCGGCACCGAGGCAGATCTCCAGCGACATGACGATGGCTTCACGCAGCGGGTCGATCGGCGGGTTGGTCACCTGCGCGAACTGCTGGCGGAAGTAGTCGTAGGTCGAACGCACGCGCTGCGACAGGATCGCCATCGGCGTGTCGTCGCCCATGGAACCCACGGCTTCCTGGCCCTGCTCGCCGAGCGGACGCAGCACTTGGTCACGTTCTTCGAAGGTGACCTGGAACATCTTCATGTATTGCTTGAGCTGGTCGGTGTCGTAGCTCGCCGCGCCTTGGTCGTCGCTCAGGTCGGCCTGAATGCGCAGGGCATTCTGGCGCAGCCAGCGCTTGTACGGATGGCGCGACTTGAGGCGGTTGTCGATGGCGTCGGTGTCGAGGATCTGGCCGGTTTCGGTGTCCACGGCAAAGATCTGGCCCGGGCCGACACGGCCCTTGGCGATGACATCTTCAGGCTTGTAGTCCCACACGCCGATTTCCGACGCCAGGGTGATGTAGCCGTTCTTGGTGGTGACCCAGCGCGCCGGCCGCAGGCCGTTGCGGTCGAGCAGGCAGACCGCGTGACGACCTTCGGTCATCACCACGCCGGCAGGACCGTCCCACGGCTCCATGTGCATGGAGTTGTATTCGTAGAAGGCGCGCAGGTCGGCGTCCATGGTCTCGACGTTCTGCCACGCTGGCGGAATGATCATCCGCACGCCGCGGAACAGGTCGATACCACCGGTGACCATCAGTTCGAGCATGTTGTCCATCGAGGACGAGTCGGAACCCACGCGGTTGACCAGCGGGCCCAGCTCTTCCAGATCCGGGATCAGTTCGTTCTCGAACTTGGTGCGACGGGCCTGGGCCCAGTTGCGGTTACCGGTGATGGTGTTGATCTCGCCGTTATGGGCGAGGAAGCGGAAGGGCTGCGCCAGCGGCCACTTCGGCAGGGTGTTGGTGGAGAAGCGCTGGTGGAACACGCAGATCGCGGTCTGCAGGCGCTCGTCACTGAGGTCCGGATAGAAGGCGGTGAGGTCCGCCGGCATCATCAGGCCTTTATAAATGATGGTCTTGTGCGAAAAGCTGCAGATGTAGTGGTCGGTGTCTTCGGCGTTGGCGACCGAAGAGCGGCGACGGGCACTGAACAGCTTGATGGCGAATTCCTGATCGCTCAGGCCTTCACCGCCGACGAACACCTGTTCGATCTGCGGCAAGCGCTCGAGGGCGAGGCGGCCGAGAACGCTGGTGTCGATCGGGACCTTGCGCCAGCCCACCAGTTGCAGGCCGGCAGCGAGGATCTCGCGGTTCATGTTTTCGCGCGCGGCTTCGGCTTTGGCGTCGTTCTGATTGAAGAACACCATGCCCACGGCGTACTGCTTGGGCAGCTCGTTGCCGAATTGCGCCTTGGCAACTGCGCGCAGGAACGCGTCGGGCTTCTGCATCAGCAGACCGCAACCGTCGCCGGTCTTGCCGTCGGCGTTGATCCCACCGCGGTGGGTCATGCAGGTCAGGGCTTCAATAGCCGTTTGCAAAAGGTGGTGGCTGGGTTCGCCCGTCATATGGGCGATCAGGCCAAAACCACAGTTGTCCTTGAATTCTTCGGGATGGTACAGACCTGTTTTCATAGACACATTCTCACCAGGTTCGCCTCTCACAAAGGCAAATCTCTTTTTAATACAACCACTTACCATCCACGCCGAACGAACGCCAGCTTTGCGGGGGCAATACGGGTGCCATTGTTGCACAGCGACAGGGACGCCCACAAATTTGCTGACGAATCAGCGAAAATCCATGTCGCATTTTTGAATGTTTTTAAGCGAATGCCGTGGTAACGGCGATGCTCGAGTCTGAAGCGTTTCAGCCTGGACTGCAACACGAGCTTGTGGCCGGCAGTCTGGGACAGAAAAGCCTGCCGCGTTCGACGCAGCAGGCTTGACTTGGGTTCAGGAGTCGCTCAGCAGGTGGCGGGGGTAGTGCCACCGAGCTATTTCAGCGGGTCGACAGGTCTTGTTGGACGCTGGCGACAGTGCGAGGCCAAGGTTTACCAGCCTGGACCTTGGCTGGCAAGGCCTTGATTGCATTGAGGGCTGCATCGCGGCTGGAGAAGTTGCCGTAGGTCACGACGTAGAGCGGCTTGCCCTGAAGGTTTTTCTTGAAGTAGCGATAGTCGCCACCCTCGGCTTTCACGTAGGCCTGGGCGGTGGCTTCGGAGCTGGTGCCGAGGATCTGCACAACGTAGTTGCCCGGTGCTTGCGAGGCATACCAGCCACCACCGGCCGTGCCGGCAGGTGCCGCAGCCGGCTTGGCGGCGGGTTTTTCCGCAGGTTTTACGGCAGGAACGGCAGGCTTGGCAGTCGCCACTTCAGTCACGGGCTTGGGCGCAGGTGCAACCGGCTTGGCGGCTGCTGGAGCGACAGGCTGGTGAGCAGGCGCAACCGGCTGTGCGGAGGCGATGGTCTGAGACGGCTGGATCGGCTGCGCCGGGGTCGGCGCCGGGCCTGCTACCGCGCCCGCAGGCGGGGCGATGGTGGTCACCGTCGGCGGTTGCAGCGCGGTGTTGCCGGCAGGACCGGATTCTTCGCCCTCACTCATGCCGGCCGCTTCAGCCAGCGGGCCGCGCATTACCGGTTGCGACTGGCCTACCAGCGGCAGTGGCATTGGCTGCGACGAACCAGCGAACTCGATCGCCGGGCCGCCATTGTTCGACTGTGCATTGCTCGGCTGCCCCTGCCCCAGCGGCAGTTGCGCCTGCTCGGCGGGTGCGCCGGTCTTCGGCTGGTCGCCTTTCTTCGGCATCAGCACGGCGGCGCCGACAGCGATCACTACTACGGCAGACAGCGCCAGCACATGTTTCTTCGGCATAGAGAACCCCACAGATGGTCGCTTCGCCGTCGAGCGGCTGGCGATCATGGCTTCGATCAAGGTATCGCGGGCGACCTGGTTGATGACCCCAGGCCAGCCGTCGGAGTTGTGGTGAATATCGACGACCTGCTCACTGGTGAACACCTCAATGCCACGCCCCGCACCTTCCAGACGTTGCTCCAGGTACTCCCGGGTCTCGTCTTCGGTGTAGGGTTGCAGCTCGATGACATGAAAACGCTCTTCCTCGATTTCCAGCGCTTCCAGGCCGGCGATCAGTGACGGCTCGCCGAACAGGAACACGTGGGGGCGACCTTCCGCGGTGCCCGCCGCCAGTTCCAGCAACGCTTGGAGTGCCGACTCGCCAAGTTGTTCCGCATCGTCGACCAGCAAATAGACTTCCTGGCCGGTCAGGCCCAGTTGCACCACCTGGGCGAGAATCAGCGGCACTTCAGCCTTGGCCACACCCAGCGACTGCGCCACCTGGGCGAGAACGCCGGCCGCATCGCTGGCGCTGCGCGCGGATACCACCACGCTCTGCACCGACTGCTTGTTGGTGCTGGCCACCAGGGCCTGACGCAGCAAGGTCTTGCCGGCGCCTTGCGGGCCGGTCACCACCAGCAGCAACTGGCTATAACGGGCGAGGTGGTGCAGTTGCCCCAGGACCGGCTTGCGCTGGGCAGGGAAGAATTTGAACCCGGGGACGCGAGCGGCGAAGGGATCGTGATTCAACTGATAGTGGCCGAGAAAGGCCTCGTCGGCATGCAAACTGGTCATCGGACTCTCATCAACCTCAAAGCTGGGCCACGATTGCGCGGTAATCCGCCGCCAGCGTGGCCTGAAGAATCTCTTGCGGATAGTCGTCGGTTACCACGGCCTCGCCCATGTGACGCAGCAAAACCAGACGCAGACGGCCATCGAGCACTTTTTTGTCCACCGACATGTGTTGCATGAACTGCGCCGGCGTCATTTCCTCCGGCGGTACCACCGGCAATCCGGCGCGCTGCAGCAGGCGAATGCCACGGTCGCGTTCCTGCTGACTGATCCAGCCAAGGCGCATGGACATCTCCAAGGCCATGACAGTACCGGCTGCCACTGCTTCGCCATGCAGCCAGACACCATAGCCCATGTGCGTCTCGATGGCGTGACCGAAGGTGTGGCCGAGGTTCAGCGTAGCGCGCACTCCGGTCTCACGCTCATCGGCACCGACCACGGCGGCCTTGGCGGCGCAGGAGCGGCGGATGGCTTCGGTCAGGGCGACAGCGTCGACGTTGCGCAGGGCATCGACATGCTCTTCGAGCCAGCCGAGGAAAGGTTCGTCGCAAATCAGCCCGTACTTGATCACCTCGGCCAGCCCCGCAGACAACTCGCGCGCCGGCAAGGTGCGCAGGCTGTCGGTATCGATCAGCACCGCGTTGGGCTGATAGAAGGCGCCGACCATGTTCTTGCCCAGCGGGTGGTTGATGCCGGTCTTGCCGCCCACGGACGAGTCGACCTGGGACAGCAGCGTGGTCGGTACCTGGATGAAGTCCACGCCACGCTGGTAGCAGGCGGCGGCGAAGCCGGCCATGTCACCGATAACGCCGCCACCGAGGGCGACCACAGTGGTACGACGATCATGCCGTGCGGTGAGCAGGGCGTCGAAAATCAGTTGCAGGGTTTCCCAGTTCTTGAAGGACTCGCCGTCCGGCAGCACCACCGGCAATACCGAGTAAGCGCCAAGGGTACGGCTCAGGCGTTCGAGGTACAGCGGCGCGACGGTCTCGTTGGAAACGATGGCGACCTGCCGACCCGCGATATGCGGTGCCAGCAGTTCGGGTTGATCCAGCAGGCCCCCACCGATGTAGATCGGGTAGCTGCGTTCGCCCAGTTCGACCTTAAGTGTCTGCATGTGTCCCCACAAAGAACAAAGGCGCGGGCTCGAACATTCGGCCCGCGCGATAACGGATTGCCCTGTCACGGCATGACTGGTCGCCGAGGATAGTCATGCGCTAACGGGGCGGCAACTTCTGCAAGCGCTCAAGAATGTCCAGCACCACCATGCGTGGTGGCCGCTCGTCGGTTTCGACCACCAGGTCGGCGATCTCCCGATACAGCGGGTCGCGCATCGTCAGCAACGCTCGCAGGGTTTCCTCGGGATTCGCGGTACGCAGCAAGGGGCGATTGCGATCGCGGGCGGTACGTCCCACCTGTTGCTCCACCGAAGCATGCAGGTAGATCACCCGGCCGCCATCGTGCAAAGCCTTGCGGTTGGCATCGCGCATTACCGCGCCACCACCGGTCGCCAGGACGACGCCGTCGGCAGCGCACAGCTCGGCGATCATGGCCTGCTCGCGGTCACGGAAACCCGGCTCACCTTCTTTGTCGAAGATCCATGGGATATTGGCGCCCGTGCGCAATTCAATTTCCTTATCGGAATCCTTGAATGGCAGGCGTAGCTCTTTGGCCAGCAGGCGGCCGATGGTGCTTTTGCCAGCACCCATCGGCCCAACAAGTATCAAATTTCGCACAGAATCAATGACTCACAGCAATCGCCTGGTCATTCATGATACGCGGAGTCAGGAAGACCAGCAGCTCGGATTTTTTCTCGATGATGGCGGAGCGACGAAACAGCCGCCCAACATACGGCACATCGCCCAAAAATGGCACCTTATCCTGCACATTACTTTTGGTTGTCGAGTACACGCCACCGATGACGATGGTCTGGCCATCAGCAATCTGCACCCGCGCGTTCAGCTCGTTCTTGCGGATTGGCGGCACCGTGCCCTGAAGATTGAGGTAGTCCGGCTCGTCCTTGGTGACCTTGACCTGCATGCTCACCCGCCCGCCGGGCATGATCTGCGGCGTGACTTCCAGCGACAGCGACGCCTCGCGAAAGGTGGTCGATGTAGCGCCATTGGCCCCCGATTCCTGATAAGGCACCTCGCTGCCCTTGAGAATCCGCGCGGTTTCCTTGTCGGCGGTCATGACCTTGGGCTGGGAGATGATTTCGCCGTTTCCGGACTTCTCCATGGCGTTCAATTCCAGATCCAGCAGCCGGCCATCGCCCACCAGGCCGAAGCCGATGCCTGACGTCGCCTTGTCCAACCCCAGATCGACGAAGGTTGGCGCCTCAGCCCCCACGGCTTTCAACCTGCCGCCCGCCAGCGAGCCGCCCCAGCGCACGCCCAACCCTCGCTCGTAGTCGACATTCGCCTCGACGATACGGGCTTCGATCATGATCTGACGGACCGGAACATCCAGTTGCCCAAGCAACTGTCGCAGGATTTCCAGCCGCTCCGGACTCTGACTGGTGATCAGCATATTGGTGCGCTCATCGACGCTGATTGCACCCCAGGGCGCTTCGTCCGGGCTGTCCTGCAACAGCGGCTGGAATAACGCGGCAATATCCGTGGCCCGGGCGTGATTGACCTGCAGCAGGGCCTGCTCCCGCAACCCGGATGATGGCAGCCCCGCATTGTTCAACTCCGCCAGCGGCGCCACCATCAGCACGTTGCCCTCCAAGCGCTTGCCGAGCCCCTTGCTGCGCAGCACCGTATCGAGCGCCTGATCCCATGGCACGTCCTGCAAGCGCAGGGTCACAGAGCCTTGCACCGCGTCGCTGACCACCAGATTGACCCCGGTGAAGTCAGCCAGCACCTGCAACACCGCACGCACCTCGACATCCTGGAAATTCAGCGAAAGCGGCTTGCCGCTGTGACCTCCAGGCGCAGATACCGCGCCGACAAGGGGCGAAAACAGCACCAGCACGCATAACCCCAAGGACCTGAACATCCTGTTCATTCCGTCTCCTTTCACGCTAATCATCCCTCGGCCACCGATCCCAGGCGCAGTACGCGCGGGATCGGCCCAGCCGCTTCCGGCGCGATCAACTCGATCCGCCCCTCATCAATACTCGCTACCCGTTCCGGCCCCAGCAGATCACCCTCGCGCAGCGGATAAAGCACCTCACCGACCCGGACCAACGCCACCTGCCCTTGCTGGCCACGCAGATGCCCGACCATCGTCACCCCCGCCAAAGGCGCGGCCTCGCTCGCCAACGGCTCAGCGGCCGTGAATGGATCACGAGGCTCCGCAGACTGAAGCATCGACACCCCAGGCAAGGTATCAACCAGCGCAGCGCGGTAAGCCTGAAGGCGCAGTTGCACAAGCAGCGGCCCGGAGGGACGGTCATCAGGTGCCGCCAGATGCAACTCCTGCAGCGCGACCAGCCGACCAAGCCCGGCAAGCCCCGAGAGAAACCCCTGTAACGCCGAGTAGTCCCCCGTGGCCTGCACCTGGATAGGAAGTTCGACGTGGTGCTCCCGTGTCCTGGCGTCCTCGACCGTCACCTGCTCGAACGTCAGCCCCACACCCAGGCGCGCCAGGTTTTGCAGCAGGCTCGCCAAGCCGTCGTCATCGAACAACTCGCGCCGATCACCCGCCAGTTCCGCCTCCAGTTGCCGCACCTGCTGCTGATGCGTTTCCAGGCGTGCCGCCAGTGCGGATCGGCCTTCCCAGTGGGACTGCGACTGACTGTGGCTAACTTCGGCCTGCTCAATGCGCTCAACCAGACCACGCCCATAAATGACGAAGCCCGCCAGCGGAATGATCAACAGGCAGCCGCCCATCAGCAGCGCCTTCACTGGCCAGGAGTACTTCACCAGCCTCGACCATACCGGCCCAGTACTCAGCGACACGCTCATGACGGTTCTACAGCCGCGGCCGGGCGCATGCTGACCACTATCTGAAAGCGCTCGCCCTGGCTGGACGACTTCACCTCCTGGAGGTCCGGAGCACTCAAGCCAGGTGATTGCCCCAGGTTGCGCAGCAGGTGCGCGACGTCAGTGCCCGAGCGGGCCAGCCCGGACAGCCTCAGTTCATCACCGGCCAGTTGCAGCCCATCGAGCCGGACCTGTGCCGGCACGATCCGCGTCAGGTGGTTCAGCAGTTCGGCCCCGGATTGGCCTTGGCGCCGCAACGCCTGTAGTTCGTTGCGCTGCTCAGCAAGGGCGTCACGCCGGACTACCAAGCCTTCGACCTCAGCCACGGGGCCATCAAGCGCGGCAGTCTGTTCATCCAGGCGGCTGTTTTCCTTCAATTGCGCGCTCAGTCGCTGATCGAGCAGTCCGAAGACGACAACCATCAGCAGTCCGCCCAGCAGCGCCGCCGCCAGCAACCCGTATTGAAAGGTGCGGATCGCCCGCTGACGGCGCCATTCCCGCCAGGGCAACAAATTGACCGCGTGCATCAGGCGTATCCTCGCAGCGCCAGCCCGCAGGCCACACCCAGCATCGGCGCTGCCTGACGCAGATCGGCGGCCCCCTGCTGTGGCTCAAGCAACGTCGCCAGTGGGTCAAACGGTTGCGTCACCACACCGAGGCGCTGCCGCAATTGCCCGGCCAGCCCATCCCAGTCAGCACGCGCACCCGCGAGCCAGAGCTGGTCCGGCATCGCACCCGGCTCACGCAGCAGGCACAAGTCGACAAACTCGACCAACCTCTCCAGTTGCGGCTCAAGCGGCACATGGCGCTCGCTGAACGACGGCGTGCCTTCCTTGGTGAATGCCTGGAACACCCAGCCATCCGCCTCCAGTTGCAGCACCGCCGCCAGTCCCGTCGGCTGGCGGCTCAACACCCGCTGCCAGGCATGGCTGTCGATGTCGACGATCCGCGCCCGCAAGCCGGCCAGGTCCATGACCGCTTCCATGCCGTCCAGCCACTCCTGGCGACAAGCCGTGAAGGCCACGCTCAGGAAGCCCGGGGCACCGGCAGATACCTGGTAATCGAGCGCGGCCTCTTCCACCGCGAAGGGAATGAATTGCTCGGCCTCGTCACGCAGCCGTTCGTCGATTTCATCGTCATCGAGCTCCGACGGCATTGCCACAGCATGCTGGATCACCACCGAGGCCGGCACCGCCAGCGCAACTTCGCGACGACTCGCGCCGCTGCGCGCAAAGGCGCGCATCAAGGCCGCGGCGACTGCCTCATGATCAATCACCCGGCCGTCCACCACGGCACCGCGCGAAAGTGGCTCGACCGCCCAGCCTCGTACGCGAAGCCCCTCCTCCCGGCGTTCCAGTTGCAGCACCCTGACAGCGCAAGAGGCGATTTCCACCCCCAGCAGTGAACCGGCATCCCAGCCTGAGCGTCCAAACATCCTGTTTCCTCATTTCCATCGAAAAAGCGAGAGCGTCCAGGATCAGGAAGACGCCACTGGCACCCTCCTGACTCCCGGTGCAAATCACGCGGGGAAGTGAAAATTGCTTATAATGCCCAGCGTTGTGCGACACGTGTAACGTGTCTCCCGTCCCAAGCTGTAGGGTCAGCTTGAGAGATTCCCAAAGGAATCAAATACTTGGGTATCCATCCCCTTGAACCAAAACCCGCCCAGAAGTCCCTCGCCTTAAAGGACTTGCCGCAGCGGCGGTGGCAAAACCCCTAGGTCGCTGAGCACTCGGAAGCGCGACTGCGGACCGATTTTATCGGTCTTGGAGTGCCATTCGTCGGAAAGTGATATGTACGAAATGAGTCAGGACACATTCGGCATCATTTGCCTCACTAGCCTCCTAATCTTTTGCTTAGGGCTGGCAACGTGGGCCAACTGGTCAGAGGTCAAGAAACGCTTCAAACGGTCACCTCCACGACACTAACTCAAGCCCTTGCGGCTTCAACCCTCGCGGGAGAAATCCCCGCTGGGGTTTCTCCTGCCTCAAAACAGGAGTAACCCAACCTAAGTGAGCCGCCACAACGGTCCCCACTTCTTCCAAACGGAGACATGAGCGAAAGCTCTGTCTGTCATTGTCCAACCATCGCTAATACAGGATGGCAGCGGACTCGTTGTGCGACCAACGGTAGCCTACGACGGCGTGCATCACTAGTAATGGTGGTGTTCGAAGCCCGTCCGACAATGTAGCCCCCCTCCTAGGGGTGCCGCTCTCCTGCGAGGGAAGCGGTAGATACTCGGAGCAGCACCGGGTTGAGGCGCTAGGCTGACTGGTATGGACAACATACGTGAACTGCTAATAAACACCGTAAGCATTACCAAGCCAAAACTGCTGTTAGGCTTGAACCAAAAGGTACGCGGTCGGTTATCTCCGTGGCGCTTGGGGATACGTCGCCTCATATGATCGCCGGTGAAAAGGCAGGTCCTAACCCAGTCGTGTGACAGATAGGGAACGTGGTAAGCCCGTATCGCTGCCCTTGGGCAGGTGAACCGTAAGGAACACTGTTGGCGGTGCGGGTATGGGATCGCAGAGAAAGCGAATGCCAGGCTGTAATGGCTTGGATAGGGGTTGGAACATTACCCCACGGGAAACCGGGCAGACTTCTGCGTGGTCTTCCGCCGCAATAACTCTGACTGAGACCGTCTCATTAACTTCAGGGCCTAGCTCCATTGGCCCTTGATAATCCTACCCTGATGGGGTGCATGCACCCCTCAGGGGGTACGTGCGCCTTCCGCTCGGGTGGTTTCACTTTGAGAGGAAAGCAGCATGAAAGAGCTCAGCCAGCAAGGTGAGTCTGCGCTTTCCGGCACTCCGCAACAGTGGCACGACGTCGATTGGCGCCGAGCCCAGCGGAATGTCCGGGGAATGCAGATGCGAATTGCGAAGGCTTGTCGGGAAGGCAAATGGCGCAGAGTCAAATCTCTGCAACGGATGCTCACCCGCTCGAAGTCGGCCAGATACTTGGCCGTACGGAGAGTCACGGAAAATCAGGGGAGCCGCACGGCGGGAGTCGATAAGCAACTCTGGGATACACCCAACGCAAAATGGAATGCGGTTGGTCAGTTGAAGACGCGGGGATACAAGGCCCGGCCACTACGGCGAGTCTACATCCCGAAGTCGGATGGACGGGAACGCCCACTGGGTATACCGACCATGACGGACAGAGCCATGCAAGCGCTGTACATGCTGGCTCTGTCTCCCATCGCTGAAACCCGAGGCGATCCGAATAGCTACGGTTTCAGGATCGAACGTTCCACGGCGGATGCGATGGCGCAGTTGTTCTTATGTCTATCCAAACGGGCTTCGGCCTGTTGGGTATTGGACGCAGACATCGAAGGATTCTTCGACAACATCAACCACGACTGGCTGTTAAGGAATGCCCCAACGGAAACACGGATGCTGCGGCAATGGTTAAAGGCCGGGGTCATCCACAAAGGGCAGCTACACGCAACGGATGCAGGTACGCCGCAAGGGGGGATCATCTCCCCGACGCTGGCAAATCTGGCACTGGATGGTCTGGAAAGGCTCCTCAAGGAGTACTTGGGGGTGACAAGGGCGAAAAAGCTGAAGGTGAACGTGGTGCGATACGCCGACGACTTCGTGATCACAGGGGCCTCTCCGGAGGTTCTGGAGAATGAAGTAAAACCTTGGGTAGAGCAGTTCCTCGCAACGCGCGGGCTACGGTTGTCACTCAAGAAAACGCGCATCGCCCACATCGACGAAGGCTTTGACTTCCTTGGCTGGAATTTCCGGAAGTACGACGGAACGTTACTGATCAAGCCGAACAAGAAGAACGTCAAGGCGTTCTACAGCAAGATCAGAGAGGCAATCGACTCTCACAAGACGGTCAAGCAGGAGGATCTGATCCGACTGCTCAACCCGAAACTGAGGGGCTGGGCGCTGTACCATCAGCCAGTCGTCGCGAAACAGGCTTACAGCCGAATGGACCACAGAGTGTTTATCAAACTCTGGCGTTGGGCGAAGAGGCGGCACCCTAACAAGTCCCTCGACTGGGTAAGGAAGAAGTATTTCCGAACCTCAGGAGACAGGACCTGGGTGTTTGCCACCACAGTGGTAGATGCAGACGGAGGCAAAAGGGAGGTCGAGCTGTACTCGCTCACGAGTACTCCGATCGAGCGACACAAAAAGGTGAGTGGGGATTACAACCCCTACGATCCCGCCATGGAGGCTCAAGGCGAGAAACTGCGGATGGACCGGATGCTGAGCAAACTCAAATACCGGAAACAAATCGGCAGCCTCTTTGCCAGCCAAAATGGACTGTGTCTGCTGTGTAAGCAACCGATAACCAAGGAGACAGGGTGGCATGACCACCACGTCGTCCACCGCTCCCTCGGCGGTGGAGACGAACTGGCCAATCGGATACTCTTACACCCTAACTGCCACAACCAACTGCATACTCGTGGCCTGCACGTGAACAAACCGGCTTCCATCGGAAGCTTAGTGAAGGCTTGAGCCGTATGCGCTGAAAGGCGCACGTACGGTTCTTAGGGGGGAGTCAGCCAGGAATGGCTGGCTCCCACCCGACTTTCTGGCCCGCCGGGCCCTGCGCTCAACCCAAAACTCCAACTGGACATCCCAAAGCCTTGATACGCCTGCTGAAGTTCTTCTGGTGGTCTTTCGTCGCAGTCATTTGCGCAGCCGTACTCGGTCTGAGTGGCGCGTTTCTGTATCTTAGTCCCAGCCTCCCTTCGGTCGAGGCGCTGCGAAGCATCCAGTTGCAGATACCCCTGAGGGTGTACAGCAGTGACGGAAAGCTGATCGCCGAGTTTGGCGAAATGCGCCGCTCTCCAATCCGTTTCGCGGATATTCCCCCACACTTCATTCAGGCGTTGCTGTCAGCCGAGGACGACAATTTCCTCAATCACTATGGTGTTGACCCCAGCAGCCTGATGCGTGCCGCCTCTCAGTTGGTCAAGTCCGGGCACATCCAGACCGGCGGCAGCACCATCACCATGCAGGTGGCGAAGAACTTCTTCCTGTCCAGCGAGCGCAGTTTCTCGCGCAAGACCAACGAAATTCTCCTGGCCCTGCAGATCGAGCGGGAGCTGACCAAGGACGAAATCCTCGAGCTGTACGTCAACAAGATTTACCTGGGCAACCGTGCCTACGGCATCGAAGCCGCGGCGCAGGTGTATTACGGCAAGTCGATCCGCGACATCAGCCTGGCGCAGATGGCAATGATCGCCGGCCTGCCCAAGGCGCCGTCGCGCTTCAACCCGCTGGCCAACCCGGCCCGGGCCAAGGAGCGCCGCGACTGGATCCTCGGACGCATGTACAAGCTGGGCAAGATCGACGAGTCCAGCTACCAGGCCGCCCTCGCCGAGCCGCTGAACGCCAGTTATCACGTGCCGACGCCAGAAGTGAACGCACCGTACATCGCCGAAATGGCCCGCGCCGAGATGGTCGGCCGCTACGGCAGCGACGCCTACACCGAAGGTTTCCGGGTCACCACTACGGTGCCGAGCGACCTGCAGGCCATCGCCAACAACGCCGTACTCGACGGGCTCACCGACTACGACAAGCGCCACGGCTACCGCGGCCCCGAGTCGCGTCTGCCGGGCAAGACCCGCGCCGCGTGGCTGCAGGAACTGGGCAAGCAGCGCAACATGGGCGGCCTGGAGCCGGCCATCGTGATCCAGGTCGACAAGACTGGCCTGCGCGTACTGACCAAGTCCGGCGACGAGGCCACCGTTGCCTGGGACACCATGAAATGGGCGCGCCCGTTCCTCAACACCAATAGCCAGGGCCGCAGCCCGCAGCAGGCGAGCGATGTTTCGCAGGTCGGCGACCTGATCCGGGTCCGCCGGATGGACGACGGCAGTCTGGCCTTCAGCCAGGTGCCCGGCGCACAGAGCGCGCTGGTCACCCTCGACCCGAACAACGGAGCAATCCGCGCACTGGTCGGCGGCTTCTCGTTCGAGCAGAGCAACTACAACCGCGCCATGCAGGCCAAGCGCCAGCCGGGCTCCAGCTTCAAGCCATTCGTCTATAGCGCGGCACTGGATAACGGCTACACCGCCGCCAGCCTGGTGAACGACGCACCGATCGTGTTCGTCGACGAGTACCTGGACAAAGTCTGGCGTCCGAAGAACGACACCAACACCTTCCTCGGCCCGATCCGCATGCGCGAGGCGCTGTACAAGTCGCGCAACCTGGTGTCGATCCGCCTGCTGCAAAGCATGGGCGTCGACAAGACCATCGACTACATCGCCAAGTTCGGTTTCAACAAGCAGGACCTGCCGCGCAACCTGTCCCTGGCTCTGGGCACCGCGACCTTGACGCCGATGGAAATCGCCACCGGTTGGAGTGCTTTCGCCAACGGCGGCTTCAAGATCAGTCCGTACCTGATCGATCGTATCGACAGCCGTAACGGCGAAACCCTGTTTACCGCCAATCCGGCGCGGGTTCCGTCGGGGCAGGAAGACCAGGCCGGTATTGCCGCGCCGCAAGTGCAGGCGATCACTACCGATGCCACGGCAGCGCCTTCCACGCAGCCACAGGTGCCGCTGACCGCAGAGCGGATCATCGACGGGCGTACCAGCTACATCCTCACCAGCATGCTGGAGGACGTCATCAAGCGCGGCACCGGGCGTCGCGCCATGGCACTGGGCCGCAACGACCTGGCCGGCAAGACCGGGACCACCAACGAATCCAAGGACGCCTGGTTCTCCGGGTACAACGCCGACTACGTCACGACGGTCTGGACCGGCTTTGACCAGCCTGAAACCCTGGGCCGTCGCGAGTATGGCGGCACAGTGTCGCTGCCGATCTGGATGAGCTTCATGGGCCCCGCGCTCAAGGGCAAGCCCGAGCACCGGCTGCCAGAGCCGGAAGGCATCCTCAGCCTGCGCGTCGATCCGGTCAGTGGCCGCGCGGCAACGCCGGGGACGCCGAATGCCTACTTCGAACTGTTCAAGGCCGAGGACACTCCGCCTTCGGTCAACGAGCTGGGCAATGGCAGCGCACCGGGCAGCCCGCTGCCAGCGGATGAAGCGGCGCCGATGGATCTGTTCTGACTGAAGCTGGCCGCTCACAATTCTGTAGCGGCCCTTCGCGGCTAACAGCCGCTCACAGGTTCCGCGCCAAACCACCATGTTTGCCCAACAAAAAAGCCCCGACTCTCACGAGCCGGGGCTTTCTTTTGTTACGTCAGCGGATCAACCGTTGAACACTTCATCCACGCTGGTCAGCGGGTAGTGTTTCGGGTACGGAAGGGTCGCTACGCCAGTCTCGATGGCGGCTTTGGCCACAGCATCGGAAACGACGGTCAGCAGACGCGAGTCCATCGGCTTCGGAATGATGTACTCACGGCCGAATTCCAGACCCGCAACACCGTACGCGTCGCAGACTTCTTTCGGAACTGGCAGCTTGGCCAGGTCTTTCAGGGCGTTGGCGGCGGCGATCTTCATTTCTTCGTTGATGCGCTTGGCACGAACGTCCAGGGCACCGCGGAAGATGAACGGGAAGCCCAGAACGTTGTTGACCTGGTTCGGGTAGTCGGAACGACCGGTAGCCATGATCACGTCGTTACGAGTGGCGTGGGCCAGCTCTGGCGAGATTTCCGGATCCGGGTTGGAGCAGGCGAAGACGATCGGGTTTGGCGCCATCGACTTCAGGCCTTCAGCGCTCAGCAGGTTCGGACCGGACAGACCGACGAACACGTCGGCGCCGTCCAGAGCATCGGCCAGGCTGCGCTTGTCGGTAGCGTGGGCGAATACGGCCTTGTACTGATTCAGGTCGTCGCGGCCAGCGTGGATCACGCCAGTACGGTCAACCATGAAGATGTTCTCGATGTTCGCGCCCATGCTCACCAGCAGTTTCATGCAGGAGATGGCCGCAGCACCGGCGCCCAGGCAGACGATCTTGGCGTCGGCCAGGGTTTTGCCAGCGATTTCCAGGGCGTTGATCATGCCGGCGGCGGTCACGATGGCGGTGCCGTGCTGGTCATCGTGGAAAACCGGGATGTCGCACTGTTCGATCAGGGCGCGCTCGATCTCGAAGCACTCAGGTGCCTTGATGTCTTCGAGGTTGATGCCACCGAAGGTGATGGAGATGCGCTTGACGGTGTCGATGAAGGCTTGCGGGCTTTCGGAGTCGACTTCGATGTCGAACACGTCGATACCGGCGAAACGCTTGAACAGAACACCCTTGCCTTCCATCACTGGCTTGGAAGCCAGTGGGCCGAGGTTACCCAGGCCAAGAATGGCGGTACCGTCGGAGATCACTGCTACCAGATTGCCCTTGCCGGTGTACTTGTAGGCCAGCTCGGGATCGCGACCGATTTCACGCACCGGCTCCGCGACGCCCGGGCTGTAGGCCAGCGCCAGGTCACGAGCGGTTGCGGTTGGTTTGGTAAGCTCTACGCTCAGTTTCCCCGGACGAGGCTGAGCATGATATTCAAGAGCGGCAGTTTTCAGGTCTGACATGGTGGGCATTCCGCTTGTTTACTGTTCTGACGGACCGCCGAGGATACGCAAAGAGCCAGGGGCCGACAAGACTGCCCGGTCACTTGTGTCAAGGCCTTTAAGCTACGACTTTCCGCCAAGAGCCGCGTAGTACGCGGCTTTCGATGTGTACAATCGAGCAAAAAAATGTCCACAATTTTTTATCTTCTGGCCCTTTCCAGCATGCTCAGGTCGGTCAATTGCAGCCACCAACGCTGCTGACCCGGTTTCAGCGCCCCTTTGCGGGAACGATCCAGCACCGCTTCGAAATGGTCGCCAGAGAGAACGCCAAAGCCGGCAACTGCCAAATCGCGCCCACAAAAAAAGCGCCCACAAGGGGCGCCTTTTTTTGCAACCAAGCCAGACCTATAGGGCCAGCCAAGCGCATTCTTACTTCTTGCCGAACGTACCGAAACGATCTGCGAAGCGCTGTACGCGGCCGCCGGTATCCAGAGTCTTCTGCTTACCGGTGTAGAACGGGTGGCACTCGTTGCACACGTCGATTGGCAGTGGTTTGCCGAAGGTCGAACGGGTTTCGAACTTGTTGCCGCAGCTGCAGGTGACCGCAACCGCTTCGTAAACTGGATGAATATCTGCTTTCATGGCCATTTCCTCGACTGCGTGCCGCCACCCAACACCATTGTTGAATACCGCACGTAATTAGGCGGCGAATAATACCAGAGCGAAGCCTCAGCGCAAGTTGTCGCTTGCACCGACTGTCGTCTGCTAGGCTCGCGGGCATCTGGAATTACCCTTACAGAGAAGCCTCCGCGTGTCCGACGTCATTCTTCGCCTTGCCCTGCCCTCGCCACTACGGCGGCTGTTCGACTACAGGGCCACGGCGAGCATGGCGCGCCAGACGCTCACACCGGGCATGCGCGTGCGCGTGCCGTTTGGCCGCCGGGAGATGATCGGCGTCCTGGTGGAGGTCGCGGAACACAGCGAAGTGCCCGCAGACAAGCTCAAGCCGGCGATCGCCCTGCTCGACCCGGTCTCGCCGCTGCCGCCGGCGCTGTTCAAACTCTGCCTGTGGACCGCCCAGTATTATCAGCACAGCCTCGGCGATACCCTGAGCTGGGCGCTGCCGGTGCTGTTGCGCCAGGGCGAACCCGCCGAAGCGCGCCAGGAACGCTTCTGGCAAGTCGCACTCAACGCTCGCCAGGATGATCCGCGCATCGCCCGCGCGCCGCGCCAGCGTGAAGCCCTCGCCACCCTCGCCCAGCACCCTCATGGCGTTGCCCATGGCCTGCTGGGCAAGTTGGGGCTGAGCAAGGACAGCCTCGACCTGTTGCTGGCCAAGGAGATGGTGGAGGTCGAAGTGCGCCGCCATGCCCCGCAGGCCCGCCACGAACACTGGCTGGCGCAGCCGGAACTGCCGCTCAACGATGAACAGCGCGCCGCCTTCCACGCCGTGCGCGCCGGTTTCGACACCTTCCACGCCTTCCTGCTGGCCGGGGTGACCGGCAGCGGCAAGACCGAGGTCTACCTGCAACTGATCCGCGAAACCCTCGAAGCCGGCAAGCAGGCGCTGATCCTGATTCCCGAGATCAACCTCGGGCCGCAGACCCTGGCCCGCTTCGAGCAGCGTTTCAATGCGCGCATCGCCCTGCTGCACTCGGCGGTCAACGACCGCGAGCGCCTGGACGCCTGGCTCGCCGCCCGCGACGGCGAGGCCGATATCATCATCGGCACGCGCTCGGCGCTGTTTACGCCGATGAAGAACCCCGGGCTGATCATCATCGACGAGGAGCACGACGGCTCCTACAAACAGCAGGAAGGCCTGCGCTACCACGCCCGCGACCTGGCGCTGGTGCGCGCGCGGCAAGAAAACATCCCGATCCTGCTGGGCTCGGCGACGCCCTCGCTGGAAAGCCTGCACAACGCCCACTCCGGCCGCTACGGCCTGCTGCGCCTGAACCACCGCGCCGGCGGTGCGCAAGCCCCGCGTTTCCTGCGTCTGGATGTGAAAAGCCGACCACTGGACAGCGGCATCAGCGGCCCGATGCAGCAGGCCATCGCCCAGACCCTCGCCGCCGGCCAGCAAGTCCTGGTGTTCCTCAATCGCCGCGGCTTCGCCCCGACCCTGCTCTGCCACGACTGCGGCTGGCTGTCCGAATGCCCGCGCTGCGATGCGCGCATGACCGTGCACCAGCGCTCCGGCGAACTGCGCTGCCACCATTGCGGGCATGAAGAACGCATTCCGCGCCAGTGCCCGCAGTGCAACCACGTCGATCTGCGGCCGGTGGGCGCAGGCACCGAGCGCGCCGAGGAGCGCCTGAGCATTCTGTTCCCCGATTTCCCGGTTCTACGGGTGGACCGCGACAGCACCTCGCGCAAGGACGCGATGAACCAGTTGTTCAACACCATCCAGCGCGGCCAGCCGTGCATTCTGGTCGGCACGCAGATGCTGGCCAAAGGGCACCACTTCCCGCGGGTCACCCTGGTGGCGATCCTCGATGCCGATGGTGGGCTGTTCTCCGGCGACTTCCGCGCCGCCGAGCGCATGGCCCAGTTGATCGTGCAGGTTGCCGGGCGCGCCGGGCGGGCAGAAGAGCCGGGCAAGGTGATCATCCAGACCCACCTCGCCGACCATCCTTTATTGGTGCAACTGACCGAACAGGGCTACTTCGCCTTTGCCGAGCAGGCCCTGAGCGAGCGCCGCGCCGCCGGCCTGCCGCCGTTCGCGCACCTCGCCCTGCTGCGCGCGGAGGCGCACAAGCCGGGCCAGGCCGAAGGTTTTCTCGACGAAGCCTGCTCCGCGGCCGAACGATTGCTGGCCGAGCAAGGTCTGCATGGGATCGAATTGCTGGGGCCGGTCCCCGCGCCGATGGAACGCCGCGCCGGTCGCTACCGCGCGCAACTGCTGCTGCAGGCCAATGCGCGGGCGCCGTTGCATCGACTGATCAGTGCCTGGTTGCTAGTGTTGGAACAGTTACCCAGCGGGCGCCAGGTGCGCTGGTCGCTGGATGTGGACCCGGTAGATCTGTACTAGCGCCGGCCCAAAGGTTGGCAACCTTGCACCAGCAACGGATAATGCCCAGTTTTTCCACCTGCGCATCGAAGCGCCGCCGCGCTTGCGGTCGAAAGAGAATCCCATGAAAGACACCATTCGCCAGCTCATCCAGCAAGCCCTGACCCAACTCACCCTCGACGGTGTGCTGCCTGAAGGGCTGACGCCGGCGATCCAGGTGGAGAACGCCCGGGACAAGACCCACGGCGATTTCGCCAGCAACATCGCCATGATGCTGGCCAAGCCGGCCGGTATGAAGCCGCGCGACCTGGCCGAGAAGCTCATCGCCGCGCTGCCCGCCGACCCGCAGATCAGCAAAGTCGAGATCGCCGGCCCCGGCTTCCTCAATTTCTTCCAGAACACCCAGGCCCTGGCTTCGCGCCTGGACGCCGCCCTGGCCGACGCCAAGCTCGGCGTACACAAGGCCGGCCCGCAGCAGAAAGTGGTCATCGACCTGTCCGCGCCGAACCTGGCCAAGGAAATGCACGTAGGCCACCTGCGCTCAACCATCATCGGCGACGCCGTGGCCCGGGTCCTGGAGTTCCTCGGCGACGAGGTGATCCGGCAGAACCACGTCGGCGACTGGGGCACCCAGTTCGGCATGCTGCTGGCCTACCTGGAAGAGAACCCGATCACCAGCGACGAGCTGTCGGACCTGGAAAACTTCTACCGCGCCGCCAAGAAGCGTTTCGACGAATCCGAAGCCTTCGCCGACCGTGCCCGTGGCCTGGTGGTCAAGCTGCAGGCCGGCGACGCCGACTGCCTGACGCTGTGGACCCGCTTCAAGGACATCTCGCTGTCGCACTGCCAGAAGACCTACGAACTGCTCAACGTCAAACTGACCCCGGCCGACGTGATGGGCGAAAGCGCCTATAACGACGACCTCGCCAACGTGGTCAGCGACCTCAAGGCCAAGGGCCTGCTGGTCGAAAGCAATGGCGCGCAGTGCGTGTTCCTCGAAGAATTCAAGACCGCCGACGGCGACCCGCTGCCCGTGATCGTGCAGAAGGCCGACGGCGGCTATCTCTACGCCACCACCGACCTCGCGGCCGTGCGCTACCGCAGCAACGTGCTGCACGCTGACCGCGCACTGTACTTCGTCGACCAGCGCCAGGCCCTGCACTTCCAGCAAGTGTTCGAAGTGGCCCGTCGCGCCGGCTTCATCAGCCACCCGATGCAGACCGAGCACATGGGCTTCGGCACCATGAACGGCGCGGACGGTCGTCCGTTCAAGACCCGCGACGGCGGCACCGTGAAGCTGATCGACCTGCTGACCGAAGCCAAGGAACGCGCCTACACCCTGGTGAAGGAAAAGAACCCGGAGCTGCCGGAAGACGACCTGCGCGCCATTGCCAAGGTGGTCGGTATCGGCGCCGTGAAATACGCCGACCTGTCCAAGCACCGCACCAGTGACTACAGCTTCAACTTCGACCTGATGCTGAACTTCGAAGGCAACACCGCACCTTACCTGCTATACGCCTACACCCGCGTGGCCGGCGTATTCCGCAAGCTCGGCAAGGACTTCAGCGAAGTTGAAGGTCAGATCGTTCTGCAGGCCCAGCAGGAACAGGACCTGGCCGCACGCCTGGCGCAGTTCGCCGAGATCCTCAACAACGTCGCCGAGAAAGGCACCCCGCACGTGCTCTGCAGCTACCTGTACGACGTGGCCGGCCTGTTCTCCAGCTTCTACGAGAACTGCCCGATCCTCGGCGCCGAGACCCCGGAACAACAACAGAGCCGCTTGCGCCTGGCGGCCCTGACCGGTCGCACCCTGAAACAGGGCCTGGAGCTGCTGGGCCTGGAAACCCTGGAGCGTATGTAAGTTGGCAGCCAAGAAGAAACCCGCCCCGAAGCGCGGCGCCAGCCGCTACCAGGCACCAGCGAAAAAGCCGATTCCGGGCTGGTTGTGGATGGCTATCGGCCTGACGGTCGGTGCTTTCATCGTGTTCCTGATGAAACTCGAACCGGGCCGGGATGAGGTCAAGCGGGAGAAACCCGAGCAGCAGAAGGCCGAAAAGGTCGCCGAGGCGAACAAGACACCGCCAAGTCCACAGCAGCCGGTGAAGCCGAAGTATGACTTCTATACCCTGCTGCCGGAGTCGGAAGTGATCGTGCCGCCGGAAGCCGTGCCTGAGAAAACCCCGCCCGTCCCGGCGCAGCCGCCGGTCACGCCAGCGGAAGCGGCGAAGATCGACACTGCCCGGGCCCAGGCCGCGCTCAACGGCGAGGTTCCGCCTCCGGCGCCGCCGGTGATCAAGCCGGCCGCCACCACGCAGTTCTATCTGCAGGCGGGCTCGTTCCGCAAACAGGCGGATGCCGACAAGGTGCGCGCGCAGATTATCCTGCTCGGCCAGTCGGTGCAGGTGGAGTCCGGTACGGTCAAGGAAGAGACCTGGTACCGGGTGCTGGTCGGCCCGTTCAGCAACCGTGAACAACTGACCGTGGCCCAGAAGCAACTGGCCGGCAGCGGCTTCAACAACCTGCTGTTGCAACAGCGCCAGACCCGCCAGTAATCCTCGCGCCAAAAGAAAAGGCCCTGATGCGAATCAGGGCCTTTTTTTAGTAGCGCTGTTGCGCGTTCTTCATCGAAACCTGCGTATTCAGCGTCCAGAAGTCATACAGCACACCGAACAGGAACAACCCGCCAGTGAACAGGTAGATCACGCCCGTGATCCATTTGCCCTGATACATGCGGTGTACGCCGAACACCCCGAGAAAGGTCAGCAGCAGCCACGCCACGGTGTAGTCCAACGGACCGGCGTGAAAGCGCAGGTCCGCTTCGCGGTCCATGGTCGGGATCAGGAACAGGTCGATCAGCCAGCCGATACCCAGCAGCCCGATGGTGCAAAACCAGATCGTCCCGGTGACCGGCTTGCCGTAATAAAAGCGGTGCGCGCCCAGAAAACCGAATATCCACAACAGGTAACCAATGACCTTGCTGTGGGTGTCAGGACGCCCTTCCTGTTGATAACCGTTCATTCATAGCCTCGCGCGGTTAGAGAAAAATTTTCTAAGTAAATATGTGACTTTTTCCGATCGAGCCGACGTATGACACTTTTGAGACGACCAGTGGATCAGAAAATGACCAAAAAGCTGTTATAAAGTTGCGCGCCTACACCAACAAGAGCCCTGCCTAATGCGTTCATTTTTCAAGACATGGCTGACCATTTGCCTATTATTGCCACTGGCCGCCCACGCCACCAACCGTGAGCAACGTCTTCCCACCGGCTTTTCCGGATCGACCGCCCATTCCACGGCCACCCGCTCTACCAAGAGCGTAGCCAGCAAGCCCCAGCACTCGCGCCGCAACCACGGCACCTCGCAGACGGTGGCACAGATGCCGCCGAGCCAGAGCAGCGACGTGCTCAGCCGCGCCGTCAACCAGCTGGGTACGCCTTATCGCTGGGGCGGCAGCACCCCGGGCAAGGGCTTCGATTGCAGTGGCCTGGTCAAATACGCCTTCAACGACATCGACGCCGTCGACCTGCCGCGCACCTCGAACGCGATGGCCAGTGGCGACCACGGCGTGAAAGTCGATCGCAGCGACCTCAAGCCAGGTGACCTGCTGTTCTTCAACATCAAGAGCCGCCGGGTAAACCATGTTGCCATCTACCTCGGCAACGACCGCTTCATCCACGCCCCGCGTACCGGCAAGCGCGTCACCATCGACACGCTGAACAAGCCGTACTGGGACAAACGCTACGTGGTGGCCAAACGCGTACTGCCGCAACAGCAAGAACAGTTGCGCCTGGCCAAACGCTAGAAGGCCGAGGGCGAACGCATGTTCGCCCGGGCACACTCCCCACTGATGTCTCCTCGCGCCAGCAACCCCTGAAGACAACTGTCCAGGGTTTGCATCCCCTGTCCCGCGCCGGTCTGCATCGCTGAATACAACTGCGCCTGTTTGCCTTCGCGAATCAGGTTGCGCACAGCGGGGGTCGCCACCAGGATCTCCTGCACGGCGACCCGCCCGCCTGCCGCTCGCGGCACCAGCACTTGCGACACCACAGCCCGCAACGACTCGGCCAACAAGCTGCGCACCATCGCCTTTTCCTCGCCGGCGAAGACATCGACGATGCGGTCGATGCTTTTCACCGCCGACGCCGTGTGCAGCGTCGCCAGCACCAGATGCCCGGTTTCCGCGGCGGTCAGGGCCAGGCGGATGGTTTCCAGGTCGCGCAGTTCGCCGAGCATGATGACGTCCGGGTCCTGACGCAGCGCCGCTCGCAAGGCCTGGGCGAAACCAAGGCTGTGGCGGTGGATTTCACGCTGATTGACCTGGCTGCGCAGCGGCTCATGGATGAACTCGACAGGGTCTTCCAGCGTGAGGATGTGCAAGGCGCGCTGGCGATTCAGATGCTCCACCAGCGCGGCCAGGGTGGTGGACTTGCCCGACCCGGTGGGCCCGGTGACCAGCACCAGCCCGGAGTCGACGTCCACCAACCGCTTGAACGCCTCTCCCAGCCCCAGTTGTTCCAGGCTCGGCACCCGCTCCGGCAGCAAGCGCAAGACCGCCCCGGCGCCATGCAATTGCTCAAAGGCATTCACCCGGCAACGCGGTGCGTCCGGCAAGGCCACGGCGAAGTCCAGGTCGCGGCGCTCCTCGAACTCGCGCTGCTGCCGTTCAGTCATGATCTGCGCAAGCAGCGCCCGCATCGTCGCCGGTTCCAGAGGCGGCAGATCCAATGGACGCATCTGCCCATCCACACGGATATTCGGCACCCGGCCAGCCGCCAGGTGCAGATCGGAAGCGCTCTCCCTGAGCGCCAGGGCCAACAGCCCGGTCATTTCCATAAGACTCCCCAAAGACTGACAAGCGGGTAGAATGCCCCGGACCCAATGACCCGCTGGCATCGAATCCATGTCCACCATAGCAGACAACCTTTCCACGCTTGCCGGGCGCATCCAGGCCGCCGCCGCGGCTTGCGGACGTGACCCTGCGAGCATCCAGTTGCTGGCCGTGAGCAAGACCAAACCCGCCGAAGCTGTGCGTGAAGCCTTCGCCGCCGGCGTGCGCGATGTCGGCGAGAACTACCTTCAGGAAGCACTCGGCAAACAGCAACAATTGACCGATCTGCCCTTGACCTGGCACTTCATCGGCCCCATTCAGTCGAACAAGACCCGCGCCATTGCCGAACATTTCGACTGGGTACACTCGGTGGATCGACTGAAAATCGCACAACGCCTCTCGGAACAACGCCCGGCCAACCTGGCGCCGCTGAACCTGTGCCTGCAGGTCAACGTCAGCGGCGAGGACAGCAAGTCCGGTTGCACGCCCGAAGACCTGCCGGCCCTGGCCGCCGCCGTCGCCGCGCTGCCGAACCTGCGCCTGCGCGGCCTGATGGCCATTCCCGAACCCACCGACGACCGCGCCGCGCAAGACGCCGCCTTCGCCCGTGTGCGGGACCTTCAAGACAGCCTCGGACTGGGCCTCGACACCCTGTCCATGGGCATGAGCCATGACCTGGAAAGCGCCATCGCCCAAGGCGCGACCTGGGTCCGCATCGGCACCGCGCTGTTCGGCGCCCGCGACTATGGCCAGGCCTGATCCATGCACCTTTCACCTTCTTCTATCAAGGACCTGACATGAGCAAGACTCGTATTGCCTTTATCGGCGCAGGCAACATGGCCGCCAGCCTGATCGGCGGCCTGCGCGCCCAGGGCCTGGAAGCCGCGCAGATCCGCGCCAGCGACCCGGGCGCCGAGCAACGGGCGAAAATCCACGCCGAACACGGCATCGAACTGTTCGCAGACAACGCCAGCGCCGTCGAAGGCGCCGACGTTGTCGTACTGGCGGTCAAGCCGCAGGCCATGAAAGCGGTCTGCGAAGCCTTGAAGCCAAGCCTGAAACCCGAGCAACTGGTGGTCTCCATCGCCGCCGGCATCACCTGCGCCAGCATGAACAACTGGCTCGGCGCGCAGCCGATCGTTCGCTGCATGCCCAACACCCCGGCACTGCTGCGCCAGGGCGTGAGCGGCCTGTACGCCACCGCCGAAGTCAGCGCACAGCAACGCGAGCAAGCCGAGCAACTGCTTTCGGCGGTGGGCATCGCCCTGTGGCTGGACAGCGAGCAACAACTGGACGCGGTCACCGCCGTGTCCGGCAGCGGCCCGGCGTACTTCTTCCTGCTGATCGAGGCCATGACCGCCGCCGGCGAAAAGCTCGGCCTGCCGCGGGAAACCGCCTCCAGGCTGACCCTGCAAACCGCCTTGGGCGCCGCGCACATGGCAGTGTCCAGCGATGTCGACGCCGCCGAGCTGCGCCGCCGGGTCACCTCGCCCAACGGCACCACCGAAGCGGCAATCAAATCGTTCCAGGCTGATGGTTTCGAAGCACTGGTAGAGAAGGCGCTGGGCGCCGCGGCACATCGTTCGGCGGAAATGGCCGAACAACTGGGCAACTAAGGAGCGTGAAATGATCGGACTGAGTACCGCTGCAATTTTCATCCTGCAGACCATCGGCAGTCTTTATCTGCTGATCATCATGCTGCGCTTCATCCTGCAACTGGTCCGCGCGAACTTCTACAACCCGCTCAGCCAGTTCGCCGTGCGCGCCACCCAGCCGCTGCTCAAACCCATGCGCCGGATCATCCCGAGCCTGTTCGGCCTGGACATGTCTTCGCTGGTGCTGGCGATCATCGTGCAGATGGCGCTGATGGGCGCGATCCTGATGCTGCTCTACGGCACCATCGGCAACCCGTTGCAGTTGCTGATCTGGTCGCTGATCGGGGTCACCGCGCTGTTCCTCAACATCTTCTTCTACGCCCTGATCATCAGCGTGATCCTGTCCTGGGTCGCGCCAGGCAGCCACAACCCGGGCGCCGAGCTGATCAACCAGATCTGCGACCCGTTCCTCGCCCCGTTCCGCCGCATCCTGCCGAACCTGGGCGGCCTGGACATCTCGCCGATCCTGGCGTTCATGGCGCTCAAGCTGCTCGACATGCTGGTCATCAACAACCTCGCGGCCATGACCCTCATGCCCGAAGTGTTGCGTCGGCTGGTCTGATCGTAGCGTCAGCGACACCCGCCAGGCCCGCGCCACGAACACCCGTGGCGCCGGGCCCGGTATCGATTCCCGCATCCCCCGGCACATTGCTTGCCGCCCACTCCGGTGGTCTTTAGACTTACGCCTCATTCAGATGTGAGCAGGGTCGATGTCCACTGTCTTTCCCGAAGATTCGGTCGGTCTGGTAACACCGCAACTGGCGCAGTTCGACGAGCCCCTGGCCCTGGCCTGCGGTCGCGCCCTGGCCTCCTACGAGCTGGTCTACGAAACCTACGGCACGCTCAACAGCAGTGCCAGCAACGCCGTGCTGATCTGCCACGCGTTGTCCGGTCACCATCACGCCGCCGGCTACCACAGCGCCGACGACCGCAAGCCCGGCTGGTGGGACAGTTGCATCGGCCCCGGCAAGCCCATCGATACCAACCGTTTCTTCGTGGTCAGCCTGAACAACCTCGGCGGCTGCAACGGCAGTACCGGCCCGAGCAGCGTCAATCCGGCGACCGGCAAGCCCTACGGCGCCGACTTCCCGGTGCTGACGGTGGAAGACTGGGTGCACAGCCAGGCGCGCCTGGCCGACCGACTCGGCATCCACCAGTGGGCGGCGGTGGTGGGCGGCAGCCTCGGCGGCATGCAAGCACTGCAATGGACCATCACCTACCCGGACCGCGTGCGCCACTGCCTGGACATCGCCTCGGCACCCAAGCTCTCGGCCCAGAACATCGCCTTCAACGAAGTGGCACGCCAGGCCATCCTCACCGACCCGGAATTCCACGGCGGTTCATTCCAGGACCAGGGCGTGATCCCCAAGCGCGGCCTGATGCTGGCCCGCATGGTGGGCCACATCACCTACCTGTCCGATGACTCCATGGGCGAGAAATTCGGCCGCGAGCTGAAGAGCGACAAGCTCAACTACGACTTCCACAGTGTCGAGTTCCAGGTCGAAAGCTACCTGCGCTACCAGGGCGAGGAATTCTCCGGCCGCTTCGACGCCAACACCTACCTGCTGATGACCAAGGCGCTGGACTACTTCGACCCGGCCGCCAGCCACGGCGGCGACCTGGCCGCGACCCTGGCCCATGTCACGGCGGACTACTGCGTGATGTCCTTCACCACCGACTGGCGCTTCTCGCCGGCCCGCTCGCGGGAAATCGTCGACGCCCTGATCGCCGCGCGCAAGAACGTCTGCTACCTGGATATCGACTCGCCTTACGGCCATGACGCCTTCCTGATCCCGACCCCGCGCTACATCCAGGGTTTCACCAACTACATGAACCGCATCGTCTGCTGAGGAATCCATGAGAGCCGATTTGGAAATCATCCAGGACTGGATCCCCGCCGGCAGCCGCGTGCTCGACCTCGGTTGCGGTAACGGTGAACTGCTGGCTTCGCTGCGCGACACCAAGCAGGTCGCGGGCTATGGCCTGGAAATCGACGCCGACAACATCGCCCAGTGCGTGGCCAAGGGCGTCAACGTCATCGAACAGGACCTCGACAAGGGCCTGGGCAACTTCGCCAGCAACAGCTTCGACGTGGTGGTCATGACCCAGGCCCTGCAGGCCGTGGAGTACCCGGACCGGATCCTCGACGAAATGCTGCGGGTGGGCCGCCAGTGCATCATCACCTTCCCCAACTTCGGCCATTGGCGCTGCCGCTGGTACCTCGCGACCAAGGGTCGCATGCCGGTCTCGGACTTCATGCCGTATACCTGGTACAACACACCGAACATCCATTTCTGCACCTTCGAAGACTTCGAGGCGCTGTGCAGCGAACGCCGTGCGCAAGTCCTCAACCGCCTGGCGGTGGACAATCGTCACCGCAACGGATGGGGCGGCCGGCTTTGGCCTAATCTTTTAGGGGAAATCGGCATTTATCGTGTAAGCAGCCCCGGCCTGCAGGAGCACAAGGTCGCGGTATAACCCGCCCACCAGAGGATACGATCATGCGTCGCCTAGCCATGTTTCTGTTCAGCCTGTGCCTGGCCCTGCCAGTGCTGGCTGCCGATGCCGCAAAACCGGAGCGCAAGGAAGTCTTCGGCGATGTCACCGTGCATTACAGCGTCTTCAACTCCGCCTTCCTGCAGCCGGCCACGGCACAGGCCAGCGGGCTGGTACGCAGCAAGAACCAGGGCGTACTGAATATCACCGTGCTCAAGGGCGGCAAGCCGAGCACCGCGAGCGTCAGCGGCACCATCAGCGACCTGACCAGCCGCAAGAGCAACCTGAGCTTCAAGCAGGTCACCGACCAGGGCGCCGTCTATTACCTGGCCCAGTTCCCGGTGGACCAGCCCGAAACCCTGACCTTCTCGATCACGGTCGGCTCGGGCGACGCCAACAACACCTTCAGCTTCAACCAGGAAGTCTTCCCAGGCGAATGATGAACATCAAGCAACTCGTATTGGCCAGCCACAACGCCGGCAAACTCAAGGAACTGCAGGCCATGCTCGGTGACACCGTGCAACTGCGCTCCATCGGTGAATTCAGCAGCGTCGAGCCGGAAGAAACCGGCCTGTCGTTCGTCGAGAACGCCATCCTCAAAGCCCGCAATGCCGCGCGCATCTCCGGCCTGCCGGCACTGGCCGACGATTCGGGCCTGGCGGTGGACTTCCTCGGCGGCGCACCGGGTATCTATTCGGCGCGTTATGCCGACGGCAAGGGCGACGCGGCGAACAACGCCAAGCTGCTGGACGCGCTGAAAGATGTACCGGAAGCCGAACGTGGCGCGCAGTTCGTCTGCGTCCTGGCGCTGGTCCGCCACGCCGACGATCCACTGCCGATCCTCTGCGAAGGGCTGTGGCACGGCCGCATCCTGACCGCCGCCAGCGGCGAACACGGCTTCGGCTACGACCCGCTGTTCTGGGTCCCGGAGCGTGAATGCTCCAGCGCCGAACTGGCGCCGGCCGAGAAGAACCAACTGAGTCACCGCGCCCGCGCCATGAGCCTGCTGCGTCAACGTCTGGGCCTGGCATGACCGAAAAAACGCCGGCACAGCCACTGCATCTGGGCGAGGCTGGCTTCACGTCCCAAACGCCAAGGGCGGCCTTGCCGCACCTGCCGCCCCTGGCGCTGTACATCCATATTCCGTGGTGCGTGCGCAAATGCCCGTATTGCGACTTCAATTCCCACGCCGCCACACCCGAACTGCCTGAAGAGGCCTACGTCGACGCGTTGCTGGCCGACCTCGACCAGGAATTGCACGCCGTATATGGCCGGCCGATCAGCTCGATCTTCTTTGGCGGCGGCACGCCCAGCCTGTTCAGCGCCAAGGCCCTGGGCCGCCTGCTGGCCGGGGTGGAGCAGCGCATTCCGTTTGCCAGCGATATCGAGATCACCCTGGAAGCCAATCCGGGGACCTTCGAGCAGGAGAAGTTCAAGGCCTACCGACAGTTGGGAATCAACCGACTGTCCATCGGCATCCAGAGCTTCCAGCAGGCCAAGCTCGAAGCGCTCGGCCGCATCCATAACGGCGACGAAGCGATCCGCGCCGCCGCCATGGCGCGCAATGCCGGCTTCGACAACTTCAACCTGGACCTGATGCACGGGCTGCCAGACCAATCGCTGGACGACGCCCTGGCCGACCTGCAACAAGCCATCGACCTTGGCCCGACGCACCTGTCCTGGTACCAGTTGACCCTGGAGCCGAACACCGTGTTCTGGAACCAGCCGCCGGTGCTGCCGGAGGACGACATCCTTTGGGATATCCAGGAAGCCGGTCAGACCCTGCTCGCGAAAAACGGCTTCCACCAGTACGAAGTCTCCGCCTACGCCCAGGCCGGACGGGCGGCCCGGCACAACCTGAACTACTGGAGCTTCGGCGACTTCATCGGCATCGGCGCGGGCGCGCACGGCAAGCTCAGCCACCCGGACGGCCGCATTCTGCGCACCTGGAAAACCCGTCTGCCCAAGGACTACCTGAACCCGGCCAAGGCCTTCAAGGCCGGTGAAAAGCTGCTGCCCGTGGATGAACTGCCCTTCGAATTCCTGATGAACGCCCTGCGCCTGACCGATGGCGTCGACGCTGTGCTGTTCAGCCAGCGAACCGGGCTGCCACTGGAACAACTCACCGCGGCGCGCCGGGAAGCAGAACAAAAAGGCCTTTTACAAGTCGAACCGACGCGACTGGTCGCCACCGCGCGCGGCCAGTTGTTCCTCAACGACCTGTTGCAGTACTTCTTGACCTAAGGAAAGCGCATGGACCTGGTACTCGACCTGCTCTCAACCATCTCCCGCTGGAGCCGTAGCAACCTGTCGGAAATCTCGCTGGCGCTGGTCGGCTGCCTGCTGGTGCTGTTCGGCACCGATATCAAAAGCTGGGTCGAAGGACGCCTCGGCGGCCTGGCCGGGGCTTTGCGGGTGCCGTTCATGGCCCTGCTGGTGCTGATCGGCAGCGGCGCTGCGCTGATCTATGCCACCCCGTGGGTGGTGAAGGGACTGGGCCAGTTCAACAACTACGCGCTGGCGCCGGTGTTGCTGGTGGTGCTGGTGTTGATCGGCGTGGTGGCTGATCGGCGGGGGTAAAGCAATCGCGACGCCTCGACAAGCTCGCGCCTAGAGGTCCGGTGTATTCGAGACCAGTAGGAGCGAGCTTGCTCGCGAAGGACCGCACAGCGGTCCCGTTACATCAGTCAGCCAGTTTCTCGTACTTCAAATCCCAAACCCCATGCCCCAGCCGCTCGCCGCGGCGTTCGAACTTGGTGATCGGGCGTTCTTCAGGACGCGGCACATAGGTGCCATCCGCCGCCTGGTTGCGATAACCCGGGGCGACATTCATCACTTCCAGCATGTATTCGGCATACGGTTCCCAGTCGGTCGCCATATGGAATACACCGCCCACCTTCAACTTGCGACGCACCAGCTCGGCGAACTCCGGCTGGACGATGCGGCGTTTGTGGTGACGGCTCTTGTGCCACGGATCAGGGAAGAACAGCATCAGGCGATCAAGGCTGCCGTCAGCGACGCACTTGTTCAGCACCTCGATGGCATCGCAGTCATACACCCGCAGGTTCTTCAGACCCTGGGTCAGCACACCGTTAAGCAGCGCGCCGACACCCGGACGGTGCACTTCGACACCGATGAAGTCCTGATCCGGCGCGGCGGCGGCCATCTCCAGCAAGGAGTGCCCCATGCCGAAACCAATCTCCAGGGTGCGTGGCGCCGAGCGGCCGAACACCTGGTCGTAATCGACCGGGCTGTCGGCCAGCTTCAGGATGAACTGCGGGCCGCCCTGGTCCAGGCCGCGTTGCTGGCCTTCGGTCATGCGGCCGGCGCGCATCACGAAACTCTTGATACGGCGGTGTTGGCGCTCTTCGCCTTCGGCGGCGATCGGCGATTCTTGCGATTCAGTCATCAGAGGCTCTTACTTGATCAGGCCATCCAGCGGCGACGAGGCGCTGGCATAGAGTTTTTTCGGCATGCGGCCGGCCAGGTAGGCAAGGCGGCCGGCGACGATGGCGTGTTTCATGGCTTCGGCCATCATGATCGGCTGCTGCGCGTGGGCAATCGCCGAGTTCATCAACACCGCCTCGCAGCCCAGTTCCATGGCGATGGTGGCGTCGGACGCAGTACCGACACCGGCGTCCACCAGCACGGGCACCTTGGCTTCTTCGAGGATGATCTGCAGGTTGTACGGGTTGCAGATCCCCAGTCCCGTGCCGATCAGACCGGCCAGCGGCATGACCGCGATGCAGCCGGCTTCGGCCAGTTGGCGGGCGATGATCGGATCATCGCTGGTGTAGACCATCACGTCGAAACCGTCCTTGACCAGCACTTCGGCGGCCTTGAGGGTTTCGATCACGTTGGGGAACAGGGTCTTCTGGTCGGCCAGGACTTCCAGCTTGACCAGGTTGTGGCCGTCGAGCAGTTCGCGGGCCAGGCGGCAGGTGCGCACGGCTTCGACCGCGTCGTAGCAACCGGCGGTGTTCGGCAGGATGGTGTAGCGGTCTGGCGGCAGTACGTCGAGCAGGTTCGGCTCGCCCGGGTTCTGGCCGATGTTGGTCCGGCGCACGGCGACGGTGACGATCTCGGCGCCCGAGGCCTCGATGGCCAGGCGGGTTTCTTCCATGTCACGGTACTTGCCGGTGCCAACCAGCAGGCGCGACTGGAAGGTACGACCGGCCAGGGTGAAGGGCTTGTCGCTACGAACGTTGCTCATCGGTAATCCTCTTGAAGGTTGAGGGACTTGCAGGTGAAGCGCGGGGGCCTAGCCGCCGCCGATGGCGTGGACAACTTCCACCTGGTCGCCTTCGCTCAACGCGGTGCTGTCGTGCTGGCTGCGCGGCACGATGTCCAGGTTCAGTTCGACCGCCACCCGACGCCCAACCAGGTCAAGCCGGCTCAGCAGGGCCGCGACGCTTTCGCCGTCGGGCAATTCGAAGGGTTCACCGTTCAGTTGAATGCGCATGCGCACGGCCGCCATTATTTTTAGGGGCCCGCATTCTAGCGCCGATCCGCGCCCGAACCCAAGGCCGGGCGACACCATTCGTCACGATTTTCGACCCGCGAGTCAGTTCATCCGCCAGGCCGCCAGACCCAGGCACAACCAGCCGGCGAGGAAGGCGGTTCCGCCCAATGGCGTGATGATGCCGAGCTTGCTGATACCGCTCAGGGTCAGCAGGTACAGACTGCCAGAGAACAGCAGGATGCCGAGGCCGAACAGACCGCCGGCCCAGTTCACCAGCCGTCCGGGCAGGTGCACGCTGAGCACCGCGACGCCGATCAGCGCCAGCGCGTGGACCAGTTGATAGGTGACGCCGGTGTGGAAGATCGCCAGGTATTCAGGGGTCAGCCGGCCCTTGAGTCCGTGGGCGGCGAAGGCACCGAGGGCCACGCCGGTAAAGCCGAAGAACGCCGCAAGCATCAGGAAGCTACGAAGCATGGAACAACTCCTTGGGGTGCACAGGGCCTGTATAATGGCCCGCTCATCCGCCGCGGCCAAGCCATCACCATGCTGTCATCCGTATTTCGACGACTCGCTCGTGCCCTGCTCTGGTTCGCCGGAGGCAGCGTATTGCTGGTGCTGATCTTTCGCTGGGTGCCGCCGCCGGGTACGGCGCTGATGGTCGAGCGCAAGATCGAATCCTGGTTCGACGGCCAGCCCATCGACTTGCAGCGCGACTGGGAGCCTTGGGAACGAATCTCCGATGAGCTGAAAGTGGCGGTCATCGCCGGCGAAGACCAGAAATTCGCCAGCCATTGGGGCTTCGACTTCACGGCCATCCAGGCGGCGCTGGCGCATAACGAGCGCGGCGGCAGTGTCCGCGGGGCCAGCACCCTCAGCCAGCAGGTGGCCAAGAACCAGTTTCTCTGGTCCGGCCGAAGCTGGCTGCGCAAGGGGCTGGAAGCCTGGTTTACCGCGCTGATCGAATTGCTCTGGTCGAAGGAGCGGATCCTCGAGGTCTACCTCAACAGTGCGGAATGGGACGACGGTGTGTTTGGCGCCCAGGCCGCGGCTCGCCATCACTTCGGCGTCGACGCCAGTCGGTTGTCGCGCCAGCAGGCCAGCCTGCTCGCCGCCGTACTGCCCAACCCGCGTAACTGGAGTGCCAGCCGGCCAAGTAGCTATGTAGCGCGGCGGGCCGGGTGGATTCGGCAGCAAATGGGGCAGTTGGGTGGCGACAGTTATCTGGAGCAGTTGCAGGGGCGATGATTTAGGCCCTACAGCCAATAAAAAAGCCCGACCTTTCGAGTCGGGCTTTCTATTCCTAACACCTGGAAAATCAGGCTGCGATCAGGGCTTTCACCTTGTTCATCGCGTTCTTTTCCAGTTGGCGGATACGCTCCGCCGAAACACTGTACTTGGCCGCCAGGTCATGCAGCGTGGCCTTTTCCTCGGCCAGCCAGCGCTGATAGAGGATGTCGCGGCTACGGTCGTCCAGGCCCTGCAATGCTTCGTGCAGGTTGTTCGAGGAGCTGTCGCTCCAGTCGGCATCTTCCAGTTGGCGAGCCGGATCGTAGCGGTGGTCTTCCAGGTAGTTGGCTGGCGACTGGAAGGCGCTGTCGTCATCGGCTTCGGCAGCCGGGTCGAAGGCCATGTCCTGGCCGGTCAGACGACTTTCCATCTCGCGGACTTCCCGCGGCTCCACACCCAGGCTTTCGGCGACGCGATGCACTTCGTCGTTGTTCAGCCAGGCCAGACGTTTCTTCTGGCTGCGCAGGTTGAAGAACAGCTTGCGCTGCGCCTTGGTGGTCGCAACCTTGACGATCCGCCAGTTGCGCAGGATGAACTCGTGGATCTCGGCCTTGATCCAGTGCACCGCGAAGGACACCAGACGCACGCCCATTTCCGGGTTGAAGCGTTTGACTGCTTTCATCAGGCCGACGTTGCCTTCCTGGATCAGGTCGGCCTGGGCCAGCCCGTAGCCGGAATAGCTGCGGGCGATGTGTACAACGAAGCGCAGGTGCGCAAGCACCATTTGCCGAGCAGACTCAAGATTTTGCTCATAGTAGAGACTCTCGGCCAGTTCACGCTCCTGCTCGGCAGTCAGCAGTGGAATGCTGTTCACCGTATGTACGTAGGCCTCCAGGTTCGCACCCGGGACCAAGGCGTAGGCAGGTTGCAACGAAGTGGTCATACGAAAAAACCTCCGACTCACTAAACTCGTGCCCATGGGCACTGCCAACATTGACCGGAAACCGCTAAACAAGTTCCCTGAAAACCAAAATAGTCAATACCAGCAAAAAGACACTATCGTGGTGCCAGCTCACTCAGATGCCGGGCCACCGCGATCCATGCACCGATATACCCTAACAGTACCGCACCAAGCAAGAGCGACAGACCATCGGCAGAGGGCACGCCGGCCAACGCGAAATCGCTGCCATACAGCCCTGACAGGTCGACCACCGCGTCATTCAGCCAGTTCAGCCCGAATGCCAGCACGCCCCACGACAGAATCCCCGCGCCCAGCCCGTACAACGCACCCATATAAAGAAAGGGGCGACGCACATAGCTGTCGGTTCCGCCGACCAGCTTGATGACTTCGATTTCCGTGCGACGGTTCTCGATATGCAGGCGAATGGTATTACCGATCACCAGCAACAGCGCGGACACCAGCAGAACGGTGAGGCCAAAGACGAAGCGATCACCCAGCTTGAGGATCGCCGCCAGCCGCTCTACCCAGACCAGATCGAGCTGCGCCAGTTCGACGTGCGGCAGCTCCGACAAGCGCTGGCGCAGGGCTTCCAGGGTCGGTTTGTCGACTTCCGCCGGGGTCACTACCACCACGCCGGGCAACGGGTTGTCCGGCAGTTCACGCAGGGCCTCGCCCAAGCCAGACTGCTGCTGGAATTCATTGAGCGCCTGTTCGCGGCTCACGTACTCGGCATCGGCCACGCCGGGCAGGGTCTTGATCTGCTCGCGCAGGGCCTCGCCATCACGGGCGCTGGCGTCCAGCTTCAGGTACAGGGAAATCTGCGCGGCGCGCTGCCAGGAGCCGCCCAGCCGTTCGATATTGCTCAGGATCAGCGACAGGCCCATCGGCAGGCTGAGCGCCACCGCCATCACCAGGCAGGTGAAGAAGCTACCGATCGGCTGCTTGCCCAAGCGACGCAGGCTGTCCACCAGGCTGGCGCGGTGGCTTTCCAGCCAGGCATGCAGCAGGGTGCGGAAATCCGGGCCGTCGTCATCGTCATGGCCCTTCTTCTTTTTCTCCGGTTGCGCGTCGGCCGGCTTCGGCGCTACCCGTTCGGATACTTTTGGACTGCGTGTCGCACTCATTGCCCGGCCTCCCCATCGCCGATCAGGCGGCCGCGCTGCAGCGTCAGCATGCGATGGCGCATACGCGCGATCAGCGCCAGGTCGTGACTGGCGATCAGCACGCTGGTGCCCAGGCGGTTGATATCTTCGAAAACACCCATGATCTCCGCGGCAAGGCGCGGGTCGAGGTTACCGGTGGGTTCGTCCGCCAGCAGCAATGCCGGGCGGTGAACGATGGCGCGGGCGATGCCGACCCGCTGTTGCTGGCCGGTGGACAGGTCGCCGGGGAACAGCGCGGACTTGTCGGAAAGCGCCACCCGCTCCAGTGCCGAATCGACCCGCTTGGCGATCTCGACCTTGGACAGGCCGAGGATCTGCAATGGCAGGGCAACGTTATTGAAGACGGTACGGTCGAACAGCAACTGGTGATTCTGGAACACCACGCCGATCTGGCGGCGCAGGAACGGGATCTGCGCATTGGTGATCTGGCCCAGATCCTGGCCGGCCAGCAGCAACTTGCCGCTGGTCGGACGCTCCATGGCCAGCAGCAGGCGCAACAGGGTGCTCTTGCCGGCACCGGAGTGACCGGTCACGAACAGAAATTCGCCCCGCCGTACCCGAAAACTCAACTCATGCAGGCCAACGTGACCATTCGGGTAACGCTTGGCGACCTGTTCGAATCGAATCATGGGTGCTCCCGCTCGGCAAACAGTGCTTTAACGAAGGATTCTGCTTCGAACGCGCGCAGATCGTCGATGCCTTCACCTACGCCAATATAGCGAATGGGCAGACCGAACTGCTTGGCCAGGGCGAAAATCACCCCGCCCTTGGCGGTGCCGTCCAGCTTGGTCAGGGCCAGGCCAGTCAGTTCAACGCTCTGGTTGAAGTGCTTGGCCTGGTTGATGGCGTTCTGGCCAGTGCCGGCGTCGAGTACCAGCAGCACCTCGTGTGGCGCATCGGCGTCGAGCTTGCCAATCACCCGGCGAACCTTCTTCAGCTCTTCCATCAGGTTGTCTTTGGTGTGCAGGCGGCCGGCGGTGTCGGCGATCAGCACATCGACACCACGGGCCTTGGCGGCCTGCACGGCATCGAAGATTACCGAGGCCGAGTCGGCGCCGGTGTGCTGGGCGATGACCGGGATGTTGTTGCGCTCACCCCAGACCTGCAACTGCTCCACCGCCGCGGCACGGAAGGTATCGCCGGCAGCCAGCATGACCTTCTTACCTTCGAGCTGGAGCTTCTTGGCCAGCTTGCCGATGGTGGTGGTCTTGCCGGCGCCGTTGACGCCAACCACCAGGATGACGAACGGTTTGTTCTGCGACTGAATCCGCAGCGGTTGCTCCACCGGCTTGAGCAGCCCGGCCAGTTCGTCCTGCAGCGATTTGTACAGTGCGTCGGCGTCCGCCAGTTGCTTGCGGGCGACTTTCTGGGTCAGGTTCTGCACGATCAGAGAGGTGGCCTCGACACCGACGTCGGCGGTCAGCAGACGGGTTTCGATTTCATCAAGCAGGTCGTCATCGATGGCCTTCTTGCCGAGGAACAGGCTGGCCATGCCCTCGCCGATGCTGGCGCTGGTCTTCGACAGGCCTTGCTTGAGGCGGGAGAAGAAGCCGGTCTTGGCTTCTTCCACAGGCGCGGGGGCTGGCGCAGGCTCGACAACCGCTTCGACCACCGGAGCAGGAGCCGCAGCGACAACCACCGGAGCAGGCTCGACGACCGGCGCGACGGGCTCGGATTGCGGGATTGGCGCGGGTTGCGGCTCAGGTTCGACATGAACGACTTCAACCGCCCGCTCGGGAATGACCGGCGGCTGGTGGGGTTCAAGGTCAGGCACCAGCGCGACCGGCTCTTCCGGCACCGGCAGCACCAGGCTGGACGGCGCGGCGAGCGGCGCTTCAGGCGCAACCGGAGCCAGCACTTCAGGGGCGATGGCCGGCGCGGCGCTAACCTGAGGCTCCGGCACAACGGCGGGAGCGGGCTCGGGAGCGATCGGGGCGGGGCTTTCAGGCTGTTCGACAACAGGTTGCTGGGGCTTCTTGCGCAGCCAGCCGAACAGGCCTTTCTTTTCACCGGGCGCAGCCGGCGTTTTCTTGTCGTCGTTGGAACCAAACATGGAAGACGGCTATCTCAGGGTGGCGATGCGCCTGCTTGGCGCGTCAGAATTCTTTTAACGCAGAAGAGACTCTTTTAAATCCGGCTCGTTCGTGCGCGTCGTCTATTTTGTCGAGGGGCCTTTGCGGCGACATCCTCGACAGGCATGGTCGCCAGGCAACCGGATCAGTATCCTAGCACCTCCTAGCCCGCCGACGCTAAGGCCATGCGGGCAGCCCAACAGGTTGAACTACGAATGAATGCTCTAGCCCGCCGTGCCGCTGGCCTGCTGCTCAGCACGATTTGCCTGCCCCTGGCGGCCCTCGCCGCCGACCCGCAACCCACCCACGAATTCATCCTCGACAACGGCCTGAAAGTTGTCGTGCGCGAAGACCATCGCGCCCCGGTGGTGGTTTCGCAGGTCTGGTACAAGGTCGGCTCCAGCTACGAGACCCCGGGCCAGACCGGCCTGTCCCACGCTCTTGAGCACATGATGTTCAAAGGCAGCGAGAAGGTTGGCCCCGGCGAGGGCTCGCGCATCCTGCGCGACCTCGGCGCCGAGGAAAACGCCTTCACCAGCGACGACTACACCGCTTATTACCAGGTCCTGGCCCGTGATCGCCTGAACGTCGCCCTGGAACTGGAAGCCGACCGCATGGCCAGCCTGCGCCTGCCGGCCGACGAGTTCAGCCGCGAAATCGAGGTCATCAAGGAAGAGCGCCGCCTGCGCACCGACGACAACCCTGGCTCCAAAGCATTCGAACTGTTCAAGGCGATGGCCTACCCGGCCAGCGGCTACCACACGCCGACCATCGGCTGGATGGCCGACCTGCAACGCATGAAGGTCGAAGAGCTGCGTCATTGGTACGAGTCCTGGTACGCACCGAACAACGCCACCCTGGTGGTGGTCGGTGACATCACCGTCGATGAAGTGCGCAAGCTGGCCGACCGCTGGTTCGCCGGCATCCCGAAACGTACCCTGCCGCCGACCAAGCTGCCGCTGGAACTGGCTGAACCCGGCCAACGCCAGTTGACCGTGCATGTGCGCACACAACTGCCGAGCCTGATCTACGGCTTCAACGTGCCGGGCCTCGCCACCGCGAAGAATCCTCGTGAAGTGCATGCCCTGCGGCTGATTTCGGCCCTGCTCGACGGCGGCTACAGCGCCCGCATGGCCAGCCGTCTGGAGCGCGGCCAGGAGCTGGTAGCCGGTGCCTCGACCCGCTACGACCCGTTCACCCGCGGCGACAGCCTGTTCGTGCTCTCGGCAACCCCGAACACGCAGAAGAAAAAGACCCTCGCCCAAGTCGAAACCGGTATCTGGCAGTTGCTCGACGAACTGAAGACCACCCCGCCAAGCGCCGAAGAGCTGGAGCGCGTGCGCGCCCAGGTGATCGCCGGCCTGGTCTACGACCGCGACTCCATCAGCAGCCAGGCCACCACCATCGGCCAACTGGAAACGGTCGGCCTGTCCTGGAAGCTGATCGACAACGAGCTGGACGAACTGAAGAGCGTGACCCCCGCGGACATCCAGAACGCCGCGCGCACCTACTTCACCCGCGAGCGCCTGAGCATCGCCCATGTACTGCCCGAGGAGCGCGCCCAATGAGCCAGCAGACCATGCCCCGCTTCAACCTCAAGGGCCTCGGCATCCTCGCGCTGGCCGTAGCCCTGGCCGCGCCCGCCTACGCCGACAGCACCCCGGCCTCTGCCGCCAAGCCGACCAACACCCTGCAGTCGCTGGCCGAGCTGGATGGCAAGGCACCGAGCCACCGCGCCCTGAACATCCAGACCTGGAACACCGCCGAAGGCGCGCGGGTGCTGTTTGTCGAAGCCCACGAATTGCCGATGTTCGACCTGCGCCTGACCTTCGCCGCCGGCAGCAGCCATGACGGCGCCACGCCCGGCATCGCCTCGCTGACCAACGCCATGCTCAATGAAGGCGTGGCCGGCAAGGACGTCAGCGCCATCGCCCAGGGCTTCGAAGGCCTGGGCGCCGACTTCGGCAACGGCGCCTACCGCGACATGGCGGTAGCCTCGCTGCGCAGCCTGAGCGCTGCCGACAAGCGCGAGCCGGCGTTGAAGCTGTTCGCCGAAGTAGTGGGCAAGCCGACCTTCCCGAAAGACGCCCTGGCCCGGATCAAGAACCAGATCCTCGCCGGCTTCGAGTACCAGAAACAGAACCCCGGCAAGCTCGCCAGCCAGGAACTGTTCGCGCGTCTGTACGGCCAGCACCCCTACGGCCACCCCAGCGACGGCACCGCCAAGACCATTCCGCCGATCACCCTGGAACAACTGCGCGCCTTCCACGCCAAGGCCTACACCGCTGGCAACACGGTGATCGCCCTGGTCGGCGACCTCAGCCGCGCCGACGCCGAGGCCATTGCCTCGCAAGTCTCCGCCGCGCTGCCGAAAGGCCCGGCGCTGGCCAAGGTCGAAGCGCCCGCCGAGCCCAAAGCCGGCGCGACGCACATCGACTTCCCGTCCAAGCAGACGCACCTGCTGCTGGCGCAACTGGGCATCGACCGTAACGACCCGGACTACGCCGCCCTCTCGCTGGGCAACCAGATCCTCGGCGGTGGCTCGTTCGGCACCCGTCTGATGAGCGAAGTGCGCGAAAAACGCGGGCTGACCTACGGCGTCTACTCCACCTTCGTGCCGATGCAGGCGCAAGGGCCGTTCATGATCAACCTGCAGACCCGCGCGGAACTCAGCGAAGGCACGCTCAAGCTGGTGCAGGACCTTCTCAGCGATTACCTGAAGACCGGCCCGACCCAGCAGGAACTGGACGACGCCAAGCGTGAACTGGCCGGCAGCTTCCCGCTGTCCAATGCCAGCAACGCGAGCATCGTCGGCCAACTGGGCGCCATCGGCTTCTATAATCTGCCGCTGACCTACCTTGAAGACTACATGCGCCAGTCCCAGGAACTGACCGTGGAACAGGTTCGCGACGCGCTGAACCGCCACCTGTCGGCCGACAAACTGGTGATCGTCACCGCCGGCCCCAAGGTGCCGCAGCAGCCGCTGCCACCACCCCTCGATAAACCCGCCGAGCAGCCGCTCGGCGTACCGGAGCATTAATGGCCAGTCCATCCAAGCCGCAAACGGGCCCAGGCCAGTTGCGCATCATCGCCGGCGAATGGCGCAGCCGTCGCCTGAGCTTCCCCAGTGCCCCCGGCCTGCGCCCGACGCCGGACCGGGTGCGGGAAACCGTGTTCAACTGGCTCGCCCCGTACATCGCGGGCGCCAAGGTGCTCGATGCCTTCACCGGTAGCGGCGCCCTGTACCTGGAAGCGCTGTCTCGCGGAGCCGGCGATTCCGTGGCCCTGGACAGCAACCCGGCAGCCATCGCCAACCTGCGGCAGAACCTCGAACTGCTGCGTTGCCCGCGCGGCCAGGTGATCCAGAGCGATGCCCAGCGTTACCTGCAGGGTGAACCGAAGCTGGCCTTCGATGTGGTGTTCCTCGACCCGCCGTTCCACCAGGACCTGCTGACAACCACCTGCGCCCTGCTCGAAGAGCGCAACTGGCTTGCCGAACGCGCCTGGATCTACACCGAGAGCGAAAACCGGCCCTCGACCCTGAACCTGCCCGGCAACTGGCGCCTGCACCGGGAACAGAAGGCCGGCCAGGTGCACTACGCACTGTGGGAACGCGGCTGACCGTCATCTGTCCGTCATCTCGCGCGGCAGGCGCCTGAGCCAGCACTTACACTGGTAATCAAGCCTGTCGCGTATTCCCGAGTGAAACCCTGATGTCCATGTCCCCCGCCCCGCCTTTCAGACCCGCGACAGGACTTCGCAACCCTCACCTGCAAACCCTCTGGGGTCCGCTGTGGCGCAAGTCGACGGCGCTGGACCACCAGCGCGAGCGCGTGTGGCTGAGCGACGGCGATTTCCTCGACCTGGACTGGAGTGGCCCCCGCGACAACACTTCGCCCCTGGTGCTGGTGCTGCACGGGCTCACCGGCTCGTCCTCCTCGCATTACGTGGTCGGCCTGCAACACGCGCTGAACGCCCGCGGCTGGGCCAGCGTGGCGGTGAACTGGCGCGGTTGCTCGGGCGAGCCGAACCTGCTGCCGCGCAGCTACCACTCCGGTGCCAGCGGAGACCTGGCCGAAGTGATCGCCCACCTGCGTGCCCAGCGGCCGTCGGCGCCGCTGTACGCGGTGGGTTATTCATTGGGCGGGAATGTGCTGCTCAAATACCTGGGCGAGACCGGCTCGGCGAGCCAGTTGCAGGCCGCCGTGGCGGTATCGGTGCCGTTTCGCCTGGACCAGTGCGCCGACCGCATCAGCCTGGGCTTCTCGCGGGTCTACCAGCGGCATTTCATCCGCGAAATGGTCACCTACGTGAAGAACAAGGAGCGGCACTTCCAGCACCAAGGCCACCACGAAGGGCTGGAAGCCCTGGCCCGGCTCGGGCCGCTGACCAACCTGCGCACGTTCTGGGACTTCGACGGACGCATCACCGCGCCGCTCAACGGTTTCGATGACGCCCACGACTACTACAAGCGCTCGTCCAGCCGCTACTACCTGGGCGAGAACCGCACGCCAACGCTGATCATCCAGTCCCGCGACGACCCGTTCGTCTTTAGCCACAGCCTTCCCGAAGCCTGTGAGTTGGCCAGCAGCACCCGCCTTGAGCTACACGCTCATGGCGGTCATGTCGGCTTCATCGAGGGCAGTCTGCGCCAGCCGGGGTATTACCTGGAACGGCGTATCCCCGAGTGGCTGGCGCAGCAGGCGGGCCGTTAATCGCCGGTCGCGATTTGGTGCTGCGGATTATTGATCCACTCGCTCCACGAGCCCGCGTACAGCGGCGCCAGCGGATAACCGGCCAGGCTCAGGGCGAACAGGTTGTGGCAGGCGGTAACCCCGGAACCGCAGTAGGCCACCAGCGACTCCGGCTTGCGCGCACCGATCAGTTTAGTGAAGCGGGCCTTTAGCTGGTCGGCGGGCAGGAAGTGGCCGTCGGCACCCAAGTTGTCGGTGAACGCCGCGCATTGCGCGCCGGGAATGTGCCCGGCCACCGGGTCGATCGGCTCCACTTCACCGCGAAAACGCGGCAGGGCGCGGGCATCGAGCAAGGTCAGGGCCGGGTCGCCCAGACGCTCGCGCAATTGCTCGGCACTGATCAGCAACGCCGAATCCGGCTCGCCGCTGAACGTGCCTTCGCGCTTGTCCGCCAGGTCCAGGCTCAGCGGCAGGCCCGCCGCATGCCAGGCCTTGAGGCCGCCATCGAGCAGGTACACGCCGCTGCGCTTGCCCAGCCAGGCGAGCAACCACCAGGCCCGCGCGGCGAATGCACCGGGGCCGTCGTCATAGAGCACCACGTCGCTGTCGTTATCGATGCCCCATTGCTGCAGGCGCTCTATCAACCGCTCCGGTTGCGGCAGCGGATGGCGTCCGGTCACACCCTTGACCACTGGCGCGCTCAGGTCGCGTTCCAGATCGGCGAAATGCGCCCCGGCAATATGCCCCTCGGCATAGCTGCGCTGGCCGTAATCCGGATCTTCCAGGGCAAAACGACAATCGAGAATCACCAGCTTCGGCTCGCCGAGGCGTTCCGCTAGTTGCCGGGGTGCGATCAGTTGCGCGTGAGGCATGACAGTCTCCATATCGATTGAACGGGGCGTTACTGCTCCAGCGCCTGCTGCAGCGGTACGTAGAATTCTTCGCAGAGCGCGTCCACCGCCGGGCGCGCCGTGGCGGTGACGAAACCGAGCTCCAGCACCAGCACCTGATAAACGCCGCGCTTGATGGCTTCTTCACTCAAATGCGCGGCATTTTCCCGGGTGGTGCAGAGAAAGCGGACCCAGGACGTGAGGATGATCCAGGCGTTGAGGGTCAGCGACTCGATCTGCACCGTGTTCATTTCCAGGATGTCCGCCTCGACAAAGCCGGTGTAAATGGCCTGGCCCTGCAACAGGCAACGCTGGGAAAAGCGCCGGTAGCGGGCGGCCAGTTCCTTGTCGCTGTCGAGCAGGTGTTCGAGGTCGCGGTGCAGGAAGCGGTAGTTCCACATCGCGGCGAGGATCGCCTTCAAGTAGAAGCGCTTGTCCTCGACCGTGGCCAGACGGCCTTTGGGCGGGTGCAGGAAACTTTCCACCTGTTCCTCATACTGACTGAACAACTCGGCAATGATTTCCTGCTTGTTGGCGAAGTGGTAGTAGAGGTTGCCGGGCGAGATTTCCATATGCGCGGCGATGTGGTTGGTACTGACGCTGCGCTCGCCCTGCTGGTTGAACAGCTCCAGGCTGTTTTGCACGATGCGCTCGCGGGTCTTGATACGCGGGGCCATGACGCCAGCTCCAAAAGCGTGAGCTTGAAATGTTTGGTTAATCTTACGGCCTCAATGGGGTGCGTGCATCTGCTGAATGCAGGGGAATTCAGCGCTGCGATGAGGCCCGACAGAGCCACACAAAAAGACCAACTAGAGTATATGCTCTAGCCGAAACAATTAGTCATGGAGGTCCCGATGTCCCAACTGGACTGGCTCGACGCCCTGTTCGAACAACAGCGCGACGCCTTCAACCGTCTGCCCATGCCGCCCCTGGCCCAGCGCCGGCAATGGCTCAAGGCCCTGCGCCAGGCGCTGATCGAGCGACAGGACGAGTTGGTCACCGCCATCGATCAGGACTTCAACGGGCGCAGCGCCGACGAAACCCGGCTGGCTGAACTGATGCCCAGCGTGCTGGGCCTGGCCCATGCGGAAAAACACCTCGGCCACTGGATGAAGTCCCGGCGCCGCAGCGTCGGCCTGGCCTTCCAGCCGGCCAGTGCGCGCGTGCACTACCAACCGCTGGGCGTGGTCGGGGTGATCGTGCCGTGGAACTACCCGCTATTTCTTGCCATTGGCCCGCTCACCGGCGCCCTGGCCGCGGGCAACCGGGTGATGCTCAAGCTCAGCGAAACCACGCCGGCCACCGGGCTGGTGCTCAAGAACCTGCTGGAATCGGTGTTCCCCACGGACATGGTCAGCGTGGTGCTGGGCGAGGCCGACGTGGGCGAGGCATTCTCCCGCCTACCGTTCGACCACCTGCTGTTCACCGGCGCCACCAGCATCGGGCGCCATGTGATGCGCGCCGCCGCCGACAACCTCACCCCGGTGACCCTGGAACTGGGCGGCAAATCCCCGGCCATCGTCTCCACCCGCGTACCGCTGGCCGACGCCGCCGAGCGCATCGCCTTCGGCAAGACCCTCAACGCCGGGCAGACCTGCGTCGCGCCGGACTATGTGCTGGTGCCGGAAGAGCGAATCTCCGGGTTTATCGAAGCCTATCGCGAGGCGGTAAAACGCTTTTACCCACAGGTGCAAGGCAACCCGGACTACACGGCGATCATCAGCGAGCGCCACCTGGCCCGGCTCAACGGCTACCTTGATGACGCCCGCCTGCAAGGCGCCACGGTGACCAATCTGTACCCGGACGAACCGCTGCAAGGTCGCCGCCTGCCGCCCTATCTGCTGCAAGACGTCCACCAGCAGATGCAGGTGATGCAGGACGAAATTTTCGGCCCGTTGCTGCCCATCGTTCCTTACCGGCATATCGACGAAGCCATTGCCTACATCAACCAGCGACCGCGTCCGCTGGCGCTTTACTACTTCGGCTACGAGCGTGACGAACAGAACCTGGTCCTGGAAAACACCCATTCCGGCGGCGCCTGCCTCAACGACACCTTGCTGCATGTGGCCCAGGATGACCTGCCGTTCGGCGGCGTCGGCCCTTCCGGCATGGGCCATTACCACGGCTACGAAGGCTTCCAGACCTTCAGCCAGGCCAAGGGCGTGCTGGCCAAGCAACGCCTGAACCTGGCGCGGTTGATCTACCCGCCTTATGGCAAGCGCCTGCAACAACTGGTGTACCGTTTCTTCATCCGCTGATCGCTGCACAGGCCCGACAATAATGACAACATGCCTGCCCGACGCCGCCGCGCTCAACCGCCGCGGCCTGCTCAAATTCAGCCTCGGCGCCACGCTGTTTCTCAGTGGCGCCAGTTTGCTCGGCTGCACCGCCGAAACGCCCGCCAGCGGCTTTGGCGTGTTGCGCACGGCTGATCTGCCACTGCTGCGCGCCATCACCCCGGTAATCCTCGCGGGCGCCGCGCCCGCCAGCGCCACGGAAGCGGTTCTCGCCCGTCTCGACGATACGCTCGCCAGTCTCTCGCCGGAAATGCTCGCGCTCACCCGGCAACTGTTCGACGTGCTCGCCCTGCCGCTGACCCGCGGCCCACTCACCGGCATCTGGGGCGCCTGGGAACAGGCCAGCCCCGCAGACATCCGCGCCTTTCTGCTGCGCTGGCAGGACAGCGCGCTGAACCTGCTGCGCCAGGGTTATTGCTCGCTGCTGCAACTGCTGCTGATGGCCTGGTACAGCCTGCCCGACGCCTGGGGCACCTGCGGTTATCCCGGCCCGCCGAAATTCTGACCGACAAGAGCCCGCCCATGCCCGTACCCGACCTGTTCCGCGACGGCCTCGCCCGTGGCTGGAAAACCCGTGACGGCTCCGCCCTGAGCCAGGACCTGACCCTGGAAACCGACATCGCCATCATCGGCACCGGGGCCGGCGGCGCCACCAGCGCCGAACGCCTCAGCGAAGCCGGCTACCGCGTGCTGTTGATCGAGGAAGGTCCGCTGCAGACCAGCAGCGACTTCAAGATGCTCGAACACGAGGCCTACGCCCGCCTCTATCAGGAAGGCATCGGCCGCATGAGCAAGGACGGCGCCATCACCATCCTTCAGGGCCGCGCCGTGGGCGGCACCACGCTGATCAACTGGACGTCCTGCTTCCGCACCCCGGAACCGACCTTGCAGCACTGGGCCCGTGAACACGGCGTCAGCGGCCTCGGCGTGGATGATCTGGCGCCCTGGTTCGAGCGCATGGAGCAGCGCCTGAACATCGCCCCCTGGCAGGTGCCGCCCAACGCCAACAACGACGTGCTGCGCCGTGGCTGCGCGGCCCTCGGCCTGGACTGGAAGGTGATTCCGCGCAACGTGCGCGGCTGCGGCAACCTCGGCTATTGCGGCATGGGCTGCCCGCTCAACGCCAAGCAATCGATGCTGGTCACCAGCATTCCGGCGACGCTGGAAAAAGGCGGCGAACTGCTCTACCTCGCCCGCGCCGAGCGCTTCGAACACGACGGCCAGCGCATCCGCGAATTGCACTGTGTGGCCATGGACCCGCGCTGCGTCGCACCCACGGGCCGGCGCATCCGGGTACGGGCGCGGCACTACCTGCTGGCTGGCGGCGGCATCAACAGCCCGGCCCTGCTGCTGCGCTCGGACGCCCCGGACCCGCATCAGCGTCTCGGCAAGCGAACCTTCCTGCACCTGGTCAACTTCAGCGCGGCGCGTTTCGCCGAACCGGTGAATCCGTTCTACGGCGCGCCGCAGTCAATCTACAGCGATCACTTCCAGTGGCGCGGCGGCGTCAGCGGCGCCATGGGCTACAAGCTGGAGGTGCCGCCGCTGCACCCGGCCCTGGCCGCCACGCTGCTCGGCGGTTTTGGCGAGGACAACGCGCTGCGCATGGCCGACCTGCCCCACACCCACGTGATGCTGGCCCTGCTGCGCGACGGCTTCCACCCGGACAGCGTCGGCGGCAGCGTGCACCTGCGCGGCGACGGCTCGCCGGTGCTCGATTACCCGGTGTCGGCCTACGCCTGGGACGGCGTGCGCCGCGCTTTTCACAGCATGGCGCAGATTCAGTTCGCCGCCGGGGCCGAGAGCGTCCTGCCGCTGCACAGCCATGCCCGCCCCGCAAAAAACCTGGCCGAGGCCCGCGCGATGATCGACGACTTGTCGCTGGAACTGTTCCTCACCCGCCTCGGCAGCGCCCATGTGATGGGCGGCTGCGCCATGGGCGAAGACCCGCGCCAGAGCGTCTGCGACAGCCTTGGCCGGCATCATCAACTGGAAAACCTGTCGATCCACGACGGCTCGCTGTTCCCCACCAGCATCGGCGCCAACCCGCAACTGTCGGTCTACGCCATCAGCGCCCGGCTCAGCGACCAACTCGCCGAACGCCTGAAAATGCCCGCATGACAACAGCGGGCCGCGCTGTCTATAGTCCGTTGGGCCGGTGATGGCGACTTGGCCCGACCGTATCGGCTGCGCTACCATCCGACTCCCTAACGCCCTCCTGCCAGGACGACGCGATGAACCGAGTGTTGTACCCGGGTACTTTCGACCCGATTACCAAGGGCCATGGCGATCTGGTCGAACGCGCCTCACGCCTGTTCGATCATGTGATCATCGCGGTTGCCGCCAGCCCCAAGAAAAACCCGCTGTTCCCGCTGGAACAACGAGTAGAACTGGCGCGTGAGGTCACCCGGCACCTGCCCAACGTCGAAGTCCTTGGCTTCTCCACGTTGCTGGCGCACTTCGCCAAGGAGCAAGGCGCGAATGTCTTCCTGCGCGGCCTGCGCGCGGTGTCGGACTTCGAGTACGAGTTCCAGTTGGCCAACATGAACCGGCAACTGGCGCCCGACGTCGAAAGCCTGTTCCTCACCCCATCGGAGCGTTATTCGTTCATCTCCTCGACGCTGGTGCGCGAGATCGCGGCCCTGGGCGGCGATATCACCAAGTTCGTCCACCCGGTGGTGGCCGACGCACTCACCGAGCGATTCAAGAAGTAATCTCAACTCCGGCCTGAAACCCGCGCCCGCGTGCACTGCGGGCGCTAATACGGCACAATTGCGCCCATTGGTTTTCAATTGCCAGTGCGCGAGAGCCTGGCCGGAGTCCCCATGTCCCTGATCATCACCGACGATTGCATCAACTGCGACGTCTGCGAACCCGAGTGCCCGAACGCCGCCATCTCCCAGGGCGAAGAGATCTACGTGATCGACCCGAACCTGTGCACCCAGTGCGTCGGCCACTATGACGAACCGCAATGCCAGCAAGTCTGCCCGGTCGACTGCATCCCGCTGGATGAAGCCCACCCGGAAACCGAAGACGAGCTGATGACCAAATACCGCCGTATTACCGGCAAGGCCTGATGCGGGGCGTCGCCCCTCTCCGATCGTTGTTCCTCGGCGCCAGCCTGGCGCTGTGCAGCATTGCGGCCCTGGCCGACGGACCGGGGCGCGCGGCAATCGCCACGCCTCACCCTGAAGCCACCGCCGCGGCGCGGGAAATCCTCCGCCAGGGCGGCAACGCCTTCGACGCGGCGATTGCCGTGAGCGCCGCACTGGCCGTGGTCGAGCCCTATGGCTCGGGCCTGGGCGGTGGCGGCTTCTTCCTGCTGCGCCAGCCCGGCACGCCCACCGGCTACCGCTTTATCGACGCCCGCGAAAAAGCGCCCGGCAACGCCACGGCGGACATGTACCTGAAAGACGGCAAGGTCGAGCCCGGCCTGTCGATCAACGGTCCGCTGGCGGCGGCCATTCCCGGCTTGCCCGCGGCGCTGGACGAACTCGCCGCGCGCTACGGCAAACTCCCTCTACGCAGTAGCCTGGCCCCGGCGATTCGCCTGGCCAACCAGGGTTTTGCCGTCGATCGCATCTACCGCGACCGCGCCACGATGCGCCTAAGCGCCTTGCGCGACGACGCCGAAAGCGCCCGACTGTTTCTCGACCGCAATGAAGTGCCGGCCCTCGGCCGAGCGATCCGCCAGCCGGGACTGGCCGCAACCCTGCAACGCTTGGCAGATCAGGGCCGCGACGGTTTCTACCGGGGTCCGGTGGCGCAAACGCTGGTGCGGGAAGTCAACGCCGCCGGCGGGATCTGGAGCCTGGATGACCTTGCCGGCTACCGCACCGCCGAGCGCGAGCCGCTGCGCTATCGCCTTGCCGGCCAGCGCGAACTGATCAGCGCCCCGCCGCCGTCCGCTGGCGGCGTGGCTATCGCCCAGAGCCTGGCGATGCTCCAGCGCCTGCCATGGCAAAGCGCCGACAAGGTGCAGCGCGCCCACTATGTGCTGGAAGTCTTGCGCCGGGCCTACCGCGACCGTGGCCTGCTTGGTGACCCGGACCATGTGGATAATCCCGTGCCGCGCCTGCTGTCGCGCTCGCACCTGGTTGAGCTGGCCGACAGCATCGACGTGCACGACGCCACACCGAGCAGCCGCCTGCCGCCGTCGCCCGCCTGGCGCGAAGGCGACCACACCACCCACTTCGCGGTGATCGACGCCGACGGCAATGCCGTGGCGGCGACCTTGTCCGTCAACCTGCCTTTCGGCGCAGCCTTCACCGCGCCCGGTACCGGCGTGGTGCTGAACAATGAAATGGACGACTTCGCCGCCGACCCGCACGGCAGCAACAGCTACGGCCTGAGCGGCAGCCAGGCCAACGCCGTGGCGGCCGGCAAGCGACCGCTGTCGAGCATGAGCCCGAGCTTCATCGAAAGCCCTGGAGAGTTCGCCGCCTTCGGCACGCCGGGCGGCAGCCGGATTCCGAGCATGGTGCTGCTGTCGATGCTGGAATACCTGGACGGGCGGCCGGTGAACACCTGGCCGGCGGTGCCGCGCTATCACCACCAGTATTTGCCGGATGTGGTGGAGCATGAGCCGGGCGCATTCAGCGAGACGGAGCAGGAGGCGCTGCGGGCACGCGGTTATGAGCTGAAGGATCTGGGGCGCAGCTACGGCAATCAGCAGGTGCTGTTCTGGGACAAGCGGGACGGGCGGCTGGAGGCGGCGAGTGATCCGCGTGGGGTGGGCAGTTCAGAGGTGGTGAAGCCCTGATGGCCTCATCGCTGGCAAGCCAGCGATAAGGCCAGCAAACTCAACAACGATCTACTTCTGACACCGCGGACAAAACACACTCGCCCGCTGCCCCAGTTTCACTTCCCGCAAGACCGTGCCGCACACCTTGCACGGCTCTTCGCGCCGCCCGTAGACGAACAGCTCCTGCTGGAAGTACCCCGGCTGACCGTCCCCGCCGATGAAGTCGCGCAAGGTGGTGCCACCTCGCTCGATCGCCGCCGCGAGGATCCGCTTGATTTCGATCGCCAGCCGCAGGTAACGCGCCCGGGAAATCCCGCCCGCCTCGCGGCGCGGATCGATACCCGCCGCGAACAGCGCTTCGGTCGCGTAGATATTGCCAACCCCGACCACCACAGCGTTATCCATGATGAACGGTTTCACCGCCATCGACCGCCCGCGGGACAGCTGGAACAAGCGCTCACCATCAAACAGGTCGGTCAGCGGCTCCGGGCCGAGCCGGATCAGCAGCTCATGCTCCAGCGGCGTCTGGCTCCAGAGCATCGCGCCGAAACGCCGAGGATCGGTGTAGCGCAGCGCCAGGCCGGACTCCAGCTCGATATCCACGTGCTCGTGCTTTTCTGCCGGCAAGCCGATTTCCACCAGCCGCAGGTTGCCAGACATACCCAGGTGGCTGATCAGCGTCCCCACCTCGGCATTCAACAACAGGTATTTCGCACGCCGCTCCACCGAGACGAACCGCTGCCCGGACAGGCGCACGTCGAGGTCTTCAGGGATTGGCCAGCGCAGACGGCGCTCGCGCACGATCACCCGGCTGACACGCTGGCCTTCGAGGTAAGGGGCGATGCCCCGGCGAGTGGTTTCGACTTCAGGTAGTTCCGGCATGGATCAATGGCTGCCCAGTTCGCGGATGGTTTGCTTGAGGCTCTCGAAGTCGTATTCCGACAGGCCGATATAGTCCAGCACCAGGTGCCCGACGGTATTCCATTCGTGGTCCACGCTCTGGTTGCCCAGCACCCGGTGCGATGCGCAGATGTGCTCGGCCATCTTCAGGATCGCCAGCAGGTTTTTCAGCGGCGCGTTGCGCGGCGAGTCGTCGCTGAACACCGCCAGGGCGTTGTGGTGGTTGGCGATAGCGTTGCTGACATGCTCCGGCAGGCGCCAGGACTTGGCCGTGTAGTAGCCCACCACCGCGTGGTTGGTGTTGAACACCTGATTCTCGGTGTCCACCACCCGCTGGTTGTCGCCGGCGCTGGCGTAGGCGTCTTCCAGCACACGCATGTATTCGGGGAAGCGCTTGAGCATCAGCGGCACGCCGCAATCGTGGAACAGACCCAACGCGTAAGCCTCGTCCACCGCCTGGGAGCCAAATCGCTTGGCCAGGGTCAGGCTGGTCATCGCCACGTCCTGGGCCGTGTCCCAGAAACGGTTGAGGGTGACGATGGTTTCATCGCTCATCTCGCCCTTGATCGACTGGGCGTTGATGAGGTTGATGATCGAACGGCTGCCCAGCAGGTTCACCGCGCGCTGGATCGAGGCGATCTTGTTGGTCAGGCCGTAATACGGCGAGTTGACGATCTTCAGCAGCGCGCCAGACAGGCCAGGGTCCTGGGAAATCAGCTTGGCGATCACCTCGAGGTCGGGATCGGGCATGTACTGCTCCATCTGCAGGTCCACCATGATCTGCGGTTGGGGCGGGACGCTGATGCCTTGCAAGGCTTGCTGGATCTGTTCGGCGGTTAGTTCCGGGGTCATAAATTCACACTCGCGGCTGACGGCGAATTCTAACCTGATCAGTACAGTGGGGCGCCACGCAAAATACCGTCCGCTGGCCTGCAATTTGTCGCGCCGGCGCAGTGCTCGCCTGGTCGACAGGCTATACTCCCGCTCTTTTTTCCCGGAGCGACGTCATGTCCCTGCCCACCCTTCGCCTCAAAGCCAACGCCGACCGCCGCCTGCGCGCTGGCCACCTGTGGGTCTACAGCAACGAAATCGACGTCGCCGCCACCCCGCTGCACGGCTTCAAGGCCGGCGACCAGGCCATTCTGGAAACCGCGGGCGGCAAAGGCCTGGGCATCGTCGCCCTGAGCCCGAACAACCTGATCTGCGCCCGCCTGCTGTCGCGCGACGTCAAGCTGGCACTGGACAAATCGCTGCTGGTACACCGCCTGAACGTCGCCCTGTCGCTGCGCGAGCGCCTGTTCGACAAGCCGTTCTACCGCCTGGTCTACGGCGATTCCGACCTGCTGCCGGGCCTGGTGGTCGACCGTTTCGGCGACATCCTCGTGGTGCAGTTGGCCTCGCCGGCCATGGAGCGTCAGCGCGATGACGTCCTCGCCGCGCTGATCCAGGTGCTCAAACCGAGCGGCGTGCTGTTCAAGAACGACTCCTCCGCCCGCGATGCCGAAGGTCTGGAGCGTTATGTCGAAACCGTCTACGGCGAAGTGCCGGAGTGGGTCGCGCTGGAAGAGAACGGCGTGAAGTTCGAAGCGCCGGTGATGGAAGGCCAGAAGACCGGCTGGTTCTACGACCACCGCATGAACCGCGCGCGCCTGGCGCCGTACGTCAAGGGCAAGCGCGTGCTTGACCTGTTCAGCTACATCGGCGGCTGGGGCGTGCAGGCTGCGGCCTTCGGCGCCAGCGAAGTGTTCTGCGTCGACGCTTCCGCCTTCGCCCTCGATGGCGTCGAGCGCAACGCCGCGTTGAACGGCTTTGCCGAGAAAATGACCTGCATCGAAGGCGACGTGTTCGCCGCCCTGCGTGAGCTGAAGGCTTCGGAAGAGCGCTTCGACGTGATCGTCGCCGACCCGCCCGCCTTCATCAAACGCAAGAAAGACCTGAAAAACGGCGAAGGCGCCTACCGCCGCCTGAACGAACAGGCCATGCGCCTGCTGAGCAAGGACGGCATCCTGGTCAGCGCATCGTGCTCGATGCACCTGCCGGAAGACGACCTGCAGAACATCCTGCTCACCAGCGCCCGTCACCTGGACCGCAATATCCAGTTCCTCGAGCGCGGCGGCCAGGGCCCGGACCATCCGGTACACCCGGCAATCCCGGAAACCCGCTATATCAAGAGCATCACCTGCCGCCTGCTGCCTAATAGCTGAGTGCGTCAGTGAAATGAAAAATCCCGGCCTGGTGCCGGGATTTTTTATCGCCCCAGTTTCTCCAGCGCGGCATCGGCGAGGAAGGAAGAGCGGCTTTTCACGTTGTGGTCGCGAACATAGCGGTCGATACGCTGAATGACAAAACCTGGCAGGGTGACATTCACTTTCTCGGTCTTGCCCAAGTATGGCGTAACGTCGATTTCGAGCATTCCCCACCCCATGCCCGCGAAATCGGGATTGCTGCGATGAGTAGCCGCGCTGGTGGGCATAGGAATGGACTGACCGCTCCCGACAATCTCTTCCAGCATGATGTGCGCAACCTCGACTGCGGCGGCATAGGCATCCTCGAAGGTATCGCCTGCGGTGACCGCACCAGGGATATCCGGAATCTGGATGCCCGTGGCGGTCTTTTCATCGCCCCATTCGATGCAGATCGGGTATTGCATGTTTGACTCCTGCGAAGTTGCAAAAGGCGAGCCCGGGTTATTTCAGCCCAGCCCGTTCCCTGATGCTTTTTACAGTGCCCAGCGGCAGGTCCTTTTTGGGATGGGGCACGGGGATTGAGTTTGGATTGCGGGGGTGCTTGAAAATGTGATGGCTTCCCGTGACACGCTTCAAAAACCAACCAGCAGCTTCAAGCTCCTTGATCAACAGTCTGCTTTGCACCTCCATCTCTCCCTGATGAGCGAAGGAGCAAACATAAGCGCTGAGCCATCAAAGCACCCCGAAAAAGATGTGTCCAGAGTTATCTTTTAATGGCCTGCTGCCGGGCGCTAGCTGACTAGATCCTACCCAACATCGACCTCACCACCCGTCGATGAAACGGCGCGATCAGGCGCATGTAGAACCGCCCCAATGCATTGTGCGGCTCGACGATGGAAGTCAGGCTGAGCTGGTTGTTCGGGTCCAGGTGCACGGAAATCAGGACATCCAGGTGGCTGTCCTTGAGCGACAGCACCAGTTCCTTGTCCGTCACGGCGGCGATCTGGAAGAAATCGAGGTTGTCGCCCACCCGCGGGCTCTTCTGTACGCGCAGGTTGAAGCCGGTGACCGGCTTGAGGCCGAAAGGCCGGACCATCATGTCGCGCAGGCGGATCGCCTGGTTGACCCAATCCGGCACCGCGCGGCTCATCCGCTGGTAGGCATCCAGCGCGGTCAGGCCCTGTTCGGGCGTCACCCGGCGGGCGAAGCAGTCGAAGAACCAGGCCGTGGTGGACAGCATCCGCAGAACGCTGCTGGCGGGAACATCGGCAGGGTGGACCATAAACTCCTCCATGGAAGTCCAAAGCGAGAAGTCGATCACGGTAGCGCTCCGCCGCCCGGAAAGCGACCCCGACCAAAAAAGGGCTTGTCTGCGCCACAAAGCGCCGTGCCGCGCGCGCCAACTGTCTATTGCGCCATTCCCTAAGCCCGCCAGCGGTGTAGAATCGGCCCTATTCATCGCCAGTCATCCCCCGGCGGGTTTATGAGCTCTGGCCGAGCGCACGGCGATCCCGCGGCGTCTTCGGCTTCATCCGTACCAGCGGCCACCTGCCTTGCGGTACCAAGGACAAGAGAAGCTCACTCCCCTCATTGATACCTGATTAGCCGCCAGGAGTGCTTCATGCCTGATTACCGTTCCAAAACGTCCACCCACGGCCGCAACATGGCCGGTGCCCGCGCGCTGTGGCGCGCCACCGGTATGAAGGACGAGGACTTCAAGAAGCCGATCATCGCGATCGCCAACTCGTTCACCCAGTTCGTCCCGGGCCACGTGCACCTGAAGGACCTGGGCCAACTGGTCGCCCGCGAAGTGGAACGCGCAGGCGGCGTGGCGAAGGAATTCAACACCATCGCGGTGGATGACGGCATCGCCATGGGCCACGACGGCATGCTCTATTCGCTGCCGAGCCGCGAGATCATCGCCGACTCCGTCGAGTACATGGTCAACGCCCACTGCGCCGACGCCATCGTCTGCATCTCCAACTGCGACAAGATCACCCCCGGCATGCTGATGGCCGCCCTGCGCCTGAACATCCCGGTGATCTTCGTTTCCGGCGGCCCGATGGAAGCCGGCAAGACCAAGCTGGCCAGCCACGGCCTGGACCTGGTCGACGCCATGGTCATCGCCGCCGACTCCACCGCCAGCGACGAGAAAGTCGCCGAGTACGAGCGCAGCGCCTGCCCGACCTGCGGTTCGTGCTCCGGCATGTTCACCGCCAACTCGATGAACTGCCTGACCGAAGCCCTGGGCCTGGCCCTGCCGGGCAACGGTTCGACCCTCGCCACCCACAGTGACCGCGAGCAACTGTTCCTCAAGGCTGGCCGCACCATCGTCGAGCTGTGCAAGCGCTACTACGGCGACAACGACGACAGCGTGCTGCCGCGCAACGTCGCCAACTTCAAGGCGTTCGAGAACGCCATGATGCTCGACATCGCCATGGGCGGCTCGACCAACACCATCCTGCACCTGCTGGCCGCGGCCCAGGAAGCCGAGATCCCGTTCGACCTGCGCGACATCGATCGCCTGTCGCGCAAAGTGCCGCAACTGTGCAAGGTCGCGCCGAACATCCAGAAGTACCACATGGAGGACGTCCACCGCGCCGGCGGCATCTTCAGCATCCTCGGCTCACTGGCCCGTGGCGGCCTGCTGCACACCGACCTGCCGACAGTGCACAGCCCGAGCATGGAAGAAGCCATCGCCAAGTGGGACATCACCCAGACCGACGACGAAGCCGTGCACACCTTCTTCAAGGCAGGCCCGGCCGGCATCCCGACGCAAACCGCGTTCAGCCAGTCGACCCGCTGGGAAACCCTGGACGACGACCGTGAACACGGCTGCATCCGTAGCGTCGAACACGCGTATTCGCAAGAAGGCGGCCTGGCCGTGCTGTACGGCAACATCGCGCTGGACGGCTGCGTAGTGAAAACGGCGGGCGTCGATGAGTCGATCCATGTGTTCGAAGGCAACGCGAAGATCTTCGAAAGCCAGGACAGCGCGGTACGCGGCATCCTCGCTGACGAGGTGAAGGAAGGCGACATCGTCATCATTCGCTACGAAGGCCCGAAAGGCGGCCCGGGCATGCAGGAAATGCTGTACCCGACGTCGTACCTGAAGTCCAAGGGCCTGGGCAAAGCCTGCGCCCTGCTGACCGACGGCCGTTTCTCCGGCGGTACCTCGGGCCTGTCCATCGGCCACGCCTCGCCGGAAGCCGCTGCTGGCGGCGCCATCGGCCTGGTGCAGGACGGCGACAAGGTGCTGATCGACATTCCGAACCGCTCGATCAACCTGTTGATCAGCGACGAAGAACTGGCGGCGCGCCGTGTCATTCAGGACCAGAAAGGCTGGAAACCGGTGGAGCAGCGTCCGCGCAAAGTGACCACCGCGCTGAAAGCCTACGCCCTGCTGGCCACCAGTGCCGACAAGGGTGCGGTGCGTGACAAGGCTCTGCTCGACGGGCTGTGAGTCGTAGAGCGGAATGAAAAAAACCGGCGCCCTTGGCGTAATGCCAGTCAGTTAAACCAATTGGGGCCGCTTTGCGGCCCTTCGCGAGCAAGCTCGCTCCCACAGGATAGCCAAGGTGCAGCTTGTGGGAGCGAGCTTGCTCGCGAAGGGCTGCAGAGCAGCCCCAATTTAGGTGCTGAAACGTTAACTGACTGGCATTACGCCCTTGGTGCCGGTTTTTTATGGGTCATCAAGGGCCTCATCGCTGCTGTTCGGGACTCACTCAGTAACTGGCCCGCACAGTAAAGGTGAGATTTCGTGGCTCACCATAGAAGTTCGACCCCCACGGGCTGTCCACCCGCTCGTAATACTTGCGGTCGAACAGGTTGTTGCCGGTCAGCTTCACCGACAGGTTCTGGTTGACCTTGTACCCCACCTGCGCCGTGGCAATCGCGTAGCCGCCCTGTTCGAAGTCGACATTGCGACGGTAGTACGTCGCACTCACCGCCCGCACCCCGCCGCCGATGTTGAAGTCCTTCAACGGCCCATCGCTGAACTCGTAATCGGTCCACAGGTTGACGTTGTGCTTCGGCGTGATGGTGCTAAAGGTGCTGCCCTTCTCATCGTCGGTGCCGGTCAGCGCCTTGGTCATGGTGTAGGCATAACCGGCCACCACGCTCCAGTTGTCGGTCAGGTTGCCGCTCAGCTCGGTTTCCCAGCCCTGGCTGCGAACCTTGCCTTGCGCCCTGTAGTACTGAGCACCCGACACCAGTTCGGCACGGTTTTCGTCATAGAGCCGGAACACTGCGATGCTGCCGTTGAGCCGCCCGTCGAAGAATTCACGCTTGAGGCCCAGCTCGTACTGCTCGCCTTCGCGCGGCGCGATCACCTTGTTGTCCGCGTCGATATTGGACTGCGGCTTGAAGACCTTGGTGTAGCTGGCATACGCCGACAATTCCGGGGTCAGCTTGTAGACCAACGCGCCGTAGGGGATGAACTTGCGGTTGATGTTGGTCTCGGTCTCGCCGAACTGGTTGAAGTAGGCGTTGGCATTTTTTCCTTCGCTTTCGAACCAGGTCACCCGGCTGCCGAGAATGACGTCCAGTTCATCCGTCGCGGCGATCTTGGTGCGCCCGTAAATCCCGTACTGGCGCGAGGTCGACCAGGTGCCGTTGTCCATGACGAACTCGCGTTTGGGAATGTCGTTGCTGCCAGGATCGAACACGTTGATCGGGAAATACTCACCGCCGCCGTAAGTGAAGTCCTTGTTCAGGTGCTGGTACTCGGCCCCGACCGTGAACTCATGGGTGCGACCGAAGGCTTCCACCGGCAGGGTGACGAAGCTGTCCAGGCCCAGGCTCTTGATGTGGGTGTAATAGGAATACGCGATCGCCCAACTACCGCCGGTGGCCGGGTCGACCGCGTCATCGGTCCAGGTGAAGTTGCGGGTCGGCGTCTCGGCGTCGCGGTAGGTCAGCGAGGTCTTGAACTGACCGCCGTTGTCCAGCGCGTGATCGATTTCAGCGAAGCCTTCCAAGACGCGCTCGTCCAGTTCGTTCCACTTGGCGTCGACGAAGGTGGAGCGGCTGACATCCAGCAGCTTGCCATCGGCATAGGCCGGCAGGCCGAACGCGGGTGTGGAGCGGTTCTTCTGGTAGGCGCCGCCCAGCGACAGGGTGGTCGCCGGGGTGATGTCGTATTCCAGCCGGCCGTACAGCATCGGCCGCTCGTTCTGCGCATAGTCGACCCAGGACTTGTTGTCCTCATAAGCGGTGACGAAGCGCCCGCGCAGGCTGCCGTCGGCATTCAGCGGGCCGGTGACGTCGATGCTGGAGTGGTACTTGTCCCACGAGCCCGCCGACAGCTCGCCCTTCAGACCAAAGGTGCCAAGGGCGCGCTTGCGCACCACGTTGATGGTGCCGCCAGGCTCGCCGGAGCCCTGGTACAGACCGGACGGGCCACGCAACACTTCGACGCGGTCGTACATGGCCAGGTCGAAGCTGGTGGCCAGGTCGCCCTGGCCGGTGGCCTGCGAAACGCCGTCGACCTGCACCTGATCCACCAGGAAGCCGCGCATGTACACGTCGTTCAGGCTGGAGCCGGAGTTGTAGCTCTTGATGGTGACGCCGGTCACCTGGCGCATGGCGTCCTGCAGGTTGTTCATGTTCTGGTCGTCCATCCGCTTGCGGGTGACGACCGAGACCGACTGCGGAATGTCCTTGAGCTTCTGCTCGCCCTTGCCGATGGTCAGGGCGCCGGTGGTGTAGGACCGACTGCCTTCGGTGGTGGCGCCGAGCTGGTTGGCGTTGACGCTGGTCGCGCCCAGTTGCACGGCGGCGTCATTGCCGACGTGCCTTTCCAGGGTGACGCTGTCGCTGTCGATGTAGCTCGCCGACAGCCCACTGCCCGCCAGCAGGCGAGCCAGCGCCTGGCTCTGTGGATAACTGCCACTGAGGCCCGGCGAGCGCAGCCCTTGGGTAACTTCCGCCCCCACCAGCACTTGCACCCGGGTGACCGCGCTGAACGCGGCCAACGCGCCATCGAGGGACTGCGCCGGAATGTCGAAGCGGTAGACCTGCGCCTGAGCCTCGCTCGCGGCCAGGGTCGGCAGCGCGAAGGTGCCGCTGCCCATGGCAATCGCCAGGCTGAGCAGCGTCGGCAGGCCCGGCAGGTGCCGGCGGGTGGTGGTGTGTTCCATGTGTGGTGCTCCCCCAAAGTCATCGAAATCTTCGAGCGCCGCCGCACTATCTGAGAGTGCTTGCTATTTGCGCCTTCGAGTTCAAGGACGACGGGATTTGGGGAAACCCTGAAACTTTCTGAATTTTTTCTTCAGCCTTCGCGCAACACCCGCAGATACCCGGTGTATTGCTCGGCGCTCAGACCCAAGGTGTGTTTCAACGCCTTGAGCACGGCCTCGGGCTTGTCGATCTCGAACACCCCGGACACCTTGCGCTGGCGCAGCGCTTCGCCGAAGACCAGGGTCTGGCCCGGCCAGTAGCGGTTCAGCTCGTCCACCACCTCACCCAGCGGCTGCTGGCGAAACACCAGTTGACGCTGACGCCAGGCGAACTCGGCGGCGCCGTCGAAATCGCGCACCGCGCTCAGGCGGTGGCCCTGGTAATCGACCGCGCGGCCCGGTTCCAGCAACACCGTCTGTTTGCCATCGGCGCTGACCTGGACCTTGCCCTGGGCCACCCGCACGCGGGTTTGCTCGCCCTGCCGGGCCACGCTGAAGCGAGTGCCGACCACCTTGACCCAGCCTTCGCCGGAGCGAATCACGAAGGGGCGCGCGGCGTCGGCGCTGACCTCGAACCAGGCTTCGCCGCGCAGCAGCGTCACCCGACGCTCGTCCTGGCCGAGATCGATCTGCACGGCGGTGTCGGTGTTGAGTTGCAAGTGTGAGCCGTCGGCCAGGTTCAGGCTGGGCGACTCGCCCGTGCCGGTGGCGTAGTCGGCGCGCCAGCGGTCAGGCCAGGGGCTTTGTAGGGTCAGCGCGGCGACCGCCAGCAGCACCGCGGCGGCGCTGGCCCAGACCCGCAAGCGCGGTGTGCGCCAGCGAGCCCGCTCAGTTTCCCGCATCTGCCGGGCCGGCTCGCGCAGGGCACCGAGCAGCGCCAATACCTCGTCCCAAGCCCGCGCCTGCGCCGGACCACGGTCCAGCCAGGCGGCGAAACCTTCCTGATCCGCCGCGCTGACGTCTTCGGCCCGCAGGCGGTAGTACCAGCCGCTGGCTTCGTCGAACAGCACGTCGTCGTCAGGGACGTCGGGGTGGGTCATGGAGGTTTCCATAGCAGCAAGGGGGCCGGTCATTTCGCCCCCGGCGTGGCGTCGAGCAGGTGCGCCTTGATGAAGGCACGGCAGTCGATCAACGCGCGACGCAATTGGTATTCGACGCTACGGGGAGAAATCTTCAGCCGTTCGCCGATCTCCCTGTAGGAACATTCGTCGACATGATAGAGCAGGAAGATATGCCGGGTCGCCTCGGGGAGGGCCTCGATGGCGGCCTGCATCAGCCGCTGCTCTTGCTGGGTGGCGAGTTGCTCCTCGGCGCCGGGCGCGCTGCACGGCAGGTCTTCGCTGGGCTCGCCGCCGTCGAGGCGCTCGCGGCGAATCATCTGGCGCTGATGATCGCGCACCAGATTGCTGGCGATGGTGAAGAGAAAGGCCGGCAGGTTGTCGACCTTCTTGTCGGCGGGCAACCGCGCCAGGCGCAGAAAGGACTCCTGGGTCAGGTCCGCGGCCACCTGGCTGCTGCCGGTGCGCCGGGCGACAAAGGCTTCGAGTGCTTTCTTCTGCTCGATGAACAGCCGGGCGATCTGCGTGTTCCACGAAGACACGGGCACTTCCTGGTGGGCGGGCTCAAGAGGATGCGCACGCTAGCAGAGGATGAGAGGTATTCGCAATTGGTATTGTTTTGTGTTGATGCTGATGGCCCTATCGCCGGCAACGCCGGCTCCCACAGCGTTGTTGTCAACCGCAGACACTGTAGGAGCCGGCGTTGCCGGCGATGAGGCCATCGGGACCTATTGAATGTCTTCGGGCGTCACCACCACCCAATTCTTGTCCGCCGTCACCGGCAACCCTTCCCTGGCCTGGGCCGCCGCGTGCTTGGCCATCATCCCGTTGATCTGGTCCATGTACTTGGCCTTGCGGTTGATCCACAAATGAACCCCACCCTTGGCCACATCGACACTGTGGAACAGCATGTAGCCGTCGCTGCTCGGGGTGTCGCCGCCCACCAGCACCGGTTTCTTCCACTCATCGATGTAGGTGAGGATCGCCGCCTGCTTGCCCGCCATCCAGGTCGCCGGGGTCCACAGGTACGGGGTCAGTTCCAGGCCGAGGTTGGCGGCGGGGTCGTACTGGCCGGCGCTGATCTGCTTGCGCGCGGTGGTCAGCGCGCCACTGGTGCGGTCCTTGAGCAACAGGCTGACGCCGATGATGTTCTGCGGCTTCACGTTGTAGCCGTACTTGGGGTCGGAAGCGACCATGCGCACCAGCTCTTCGGACGCGGCGGTCATCACGTAGACCTCGATGCCGTTCTCCATCAGCTTGTTGAACAGCTCAGTCTGCCCGGTGAACACCTTGGGCGGCTGCACCTCGATGGCCTTGACCTGATCGCCGTCGAAGTAGGTGCTCGGCACCGGCTTGCCCGACGCCATCAGCTCATCGACGTAGCCCTTGAGTTCCTTGAGGGTGAAGCCGGAAAACACCTGCGCGACCCACGGGTAGCAGACCATGTCGTCGATTTCGCAGAGGCGGTAGTAGTAACTGAACAGGCTTTCCTTGTGCTCGGCGGTGTCCTTGAACGGGATCAGCTTGAGCGAGGGGTCGAGCTTGTCGCGAGTCAGCAGGCCTTTGTTTTCCATGAACGGCAGCAGCGACTCTTCGAGGTCGAAGCGGTAGCTGGTGTTGTCCATGTCGAACACCGCGTAGTTACCTTTGTGGGCATTGGCGGCGATCATCGCGTCGAGCTGCTTCGCGGCCGGGGCCGGCCAGTGTTTCAACTCCACCGCCAGGGTCTGCCCGGCGAACAGAAGGGCCAGGCCGGCAGCGAGGATTTTCGGAGCGAACGTCATGTGCGGGTCTCCTGCAAAAGGGTCCGCTCCACCCTAAGCAGTCCACCGTCACCGCCCAACTCTGACAACGACGTCGACAACGGCCTCAACGGCAGCCACTTGTCCAAAAACGACCTTCTGTTATTCCAGAAACGACACTCGTCATTCCATATCGATATAAAGTCCTTTGTTTTCATACTGTTAGCATTTTCGTTTCAGCTATCGCCCATAGCGGCGATGCGCGTCGTTTTTTCTGGAGCTTCAATGAACCTGCCGCTGTTTCTCAATCTGCTGGTGTTCCTGGCGTTGCTGCTGGGCCTGGCTCAAACCCGTCACCGCAACTGGAGCCTGGCCAGGAAGGTGCTGGTCGGCCTGGTGCTGGGCGTGGTGTTCGGCGCCGCGCTGCATGCGATCTACGGCGCCGGCAACCCGGTGCTCAAAGCCACCATCGGCTGGCTCGACCTGGTCGGCAACGGTTATGTGCAACTGCTGCAAATGATCGTGATGCCGCTGATCTTCGTCTCGATCCTCGGCGCCGTGGCGCGGCTGCACAATGCTTCGTCGCTGGGCCGCATCAGCGTGCTGACTATCGGCACGCTGCTGTTCACCACCGCGATCGCCGCGCTGATCGGTATCGTCCTGACCAACCTGTTCGGCCTGAGCGCCGAAGGACTGGTGGCCGGCACGCAGGAAACCGCGCGCCTGCAAGTGATCCAGAGCGATTACGCGGGCAAGGTCGCCGACCTGAACATCCCGCAACTGCTGCTCTCGTTCATCCCGAGCAACCCGGTGGGCGACCTGGCCCGGGCCCGGCCGACCTCGATCATCGGCGTGGTGATCTTCGCCGCCTTCCTCGGCGTGGCCGCGCTGCAACTGCTCAAGGACGAACCGGAGAAAGGCAACCGCGCCCTCGCCGCCATCGAAACCCTGCAAGCCTGGGTGATGCGCCTGGTGCGCCTGGTGATGAAACTGACCCCGTATGGCGTGCTGGCGCTGATGACCAAAGTGGTCGCCAGCTCGAACCTGGACGACATCCTCAAGCTGGGCAGTTTCGTGGTGGTGTCCTACATCGGCCTGGCGCTGATGTTCGTGGTGCATGGCGTGTTGCTGAGTCTGTCCGGGGTCAACCCGCTGCGCTTCCTGCGTAAGGTCTGGCCGGTGCTGACGTTCGCCTTCACCAGCCGCTCCAGCGCCGCCAGCATTCCGCTGAGCATCGAAGCGCAAACCCGCCGCCTGGGCGTGCCGCAGGCCATCGCCAGCTTCGCCGCGTCGTTCGGCGCCACCATCGGTCAGAACGGTTGCGCCGGGCTGTATCCGGCGATGCTGGCGGTGATGGTCGCGCCGGCTGTCGGCATCGACCCGCTGAATCCGCTCTGGATCGCGACGCTGGTGGCAGTGGTGACCTTGAGTTCGGCCGGGGTGGCCGGGGTGGGTGGCGGGGCGACCTTCGCCGCGCTGATCGTGCTGCCGGCGATGGGCTTGCCGGTGGAGCTGGTGGCGCTGCTGATCTCGGTCGAACCGCTGATCGACATGGGCCGCACGGCGCTGAATGTCAGCGGCGCGATGACGGCGGGGACTATCACCAGCCAGATCATGGGGCAGACCGACAAGGCGCTGCTGGCGGCGGATGAGCAGGTGCAGTTGAGTCACTCGTAGGACTCTGATCGCTGCGGTTCGGCGCACCGAACCGCAGCGAAAGGACCGTAAAGCGGTCCCAAAACCTCAGCCCCGCTCCCAAACCTCAAAGTGATACACCGGCTTCCCTTCCTCCGCCGGCGCCTGCTCGCTGGACACCTTGGTCCAGACCCGCTCATCCACCTCGGGAAACCAGGCATCGCCTTCCGGGCTCAATTCCACCCGGGTCAGGTACAAGCGATCCGCCAGTCCCGTCTCCAGCGCCTGCCCGTAAAGCTGCGCGCCACCGATCAGCATCAGCTCATCCACGCCCTGCTCCGCCGCCCACTGGTCGGCGCGGACGATGGCGTCTTCCAGCGAGGCGAACACTTCGGCGCCTTGCAGTTGCAGGCCGGTCTGGCGGCTGACCACCAGGTTCAGCCGGCCCGGCAACGGGCGGCCCAGCGAATCCCAGGTCTTGCGACCCATGATGATCGGCTTGCCCAGGGTGGTGGCCTTGAAGTACTTGAAGTCCCCCGGCAAATGCCAGGGCATGCGATTGTCGATGCCGATGACGCGGTTCTCGGCGAGGGCCGCGATCAGGCTGAGAGGGCGTGATGTTTTCATGGCGGCGAGGATAGCAAAGCCCGTTCGCGGATGCCTGGGTTATGCTTCCAGACTGACTCGCTCAACGGAAGCTGTACGTGACTGGACTGACCGACCTGGACAAGCGCTGGCTGACCGAAGCGGTGCGCCTGCGCGAAGAACACACGGGGCCCCTGGAAGATCAGGAAGCCAATCGCCGCGCTCGCCAACAGGGCGGCGACCTCGCCCGGCGCATCGAACACCGCGCCCTGTTCCTGGCCGAACGCGACGGCCTGCGCCAGGCGCTGGAACACTACAAGCGCGGCGCCCGCCTGGCCTTGCTGGCGCTGCTGGTTGTGGCGCTGGTCAGCGGAGCCGGGCTGGCCTTTGCCGCCCTCGGCGACGGTCAGCGTCCGGTGAATGTGTTCTGGGCCCTGGGCAGCCTGCTCGGGCTCAACCTCCTGTTGCTGCTGGGCTGGGCCACCGGCCTTTCCATGGCCGGCGACCAGGGCGCGAGCCTCGGCCGGCTGTGGCTCTGGCTCAGCGAAAAACTCGCCCGCGACGCCAAGGCTGCGCACCTCGCCCCGGCCCTGTTGGTGCTGCTGCAACGCCAGCGCCTCACCCGCTGGCTGCTCGGCACGTTGGTCCACGGCCTCTGGCTGCTGGCCCTGCTCGCCGCGCTGGTGTTGCTGTTGATGCTGCTCTCGACCCGGCGCTACGGCTTTGTCTGGGAAACCACCCTGCTCCAGCCCGATACCTTCGTCAGCCTGACCCAGACCCTCGGCGCCCTGCCGTCCCTGCTCGGATTCAGCACCCCGGACGCGGCGATGATCCGCGCCAGCGGCGACAGCCAGCCGGCGCTGGAACTGAGCCGCCAGGCCTGGGCCGGCTGGCTGCTCGGCGTGCTGGTGGTCTACGGCATCCTGCCGCGCCTGCTGCTGGCGGGGTTCTGTCTGTGGCGCTGGCGTCAGGGCCGCGCGCGGCTCGCCCTCGACCTCAAGCTCCCCGGCTACAGCGCCCTGCGCGAATCGTTGATGCCCAGCAGCGAACGCCTCGGCGTGAACGATGCCGCGCCCGATCAGTTGCCGCAGATCGAACGCGGCCAGGACGACGTGCAGCACGACGGTGCGCTGCTGGTGGGCCTGGAACTGGACGATCAACGCCCGTGGCCGCCCGCATTGCCGGCCTCGGTGACCAACGCCGGCGTGCTGGACAGCCGCGAATCGCGCAAGCGCCTGCTGGAACAGCTCAGCCACTTTCCTCCGGCGCGCCTGGCGATTGCCTGCGACCCACGGCGCTCGCCGGATCGCGGCAGCCTCGCACTGCTCGCCGAGCTGGCGCGCAGCGCGGCGGCCACGCGCATCTGGCTGATGCAGCCGCCACCCGGCCAGGCGCTGGACGCGGAGCGTCTGGGCGACTGGCATCAGGCCCTGGACCAGCTGGCCTTGCCCCACGCCGACACGGCACCGTTGAACTGGCTGGAGCACGGTCATGACTAAAGCGCTGAAGCTGGCCGTGGTCGGCCACACCAATGTCGGCAAGACCTCGCTGCTGCGGACCCTGACCCGCGATGTCGGCTTCGGCGAAGTGTCCCATCGCCCCAGCACCACCCGACATGTCGAAGGTGCGCGGCTGTCGGTGGACGGCCAGCCGCTGCTGGAGCTGTACGACACGCCCGGCCTGGAAGACGCCATCGCCCTGCTCGATTATCTGGAACGGCTGGAACGCCCCGGTGAGCGCCTCGACGGCCCGGCCCGGCTCGAACGCTTCCTGCAGAGCAGCGAGGCGCGCCAGCGCTTCGAACAGGAGGCCAAAGTGTTGCGCCAGTTGCAGGCCAGCGACGCCGGGCTGTATGTGATCGACGCCCGCGAACCGGTGCTGGCCAAGTACCGCGACGAACTGGAAGTGCTCGCCGGTTGCGGCAAACCGCTGCTGCCGGTGCTCAATTTCGTCGCCAGCAGCGACCACCGCGAACCCGACTGGCGTGAGGCCCTGGCCCGGTTGGGGCTGCACGCACTGGTGCGCTTCGACAGCGTCGCACCACCGGAAGACGGCGAACGACGGCTGTACGAAAGCCTCGCCCTGATGCTGGAAAACGCCCGCCCGGCCCTGCAACGGCTGATCGACGACCAGCAGGCGCAACGCCAGCTCCGCCGGCACAGCGGCAAACGCCTGATCGCCGAACTGCTGGTGGATTGCGCCGCCTGCCGACGCAGCGTGGTGGCCAAGCCAGACGAAGAGGCCGCCGCCGTGCGCGAACTGCGCGAAACCATTCGCCAACGTGAGCAACGCTGCGTCGAAGCGCTGCTCAAGCTGTATGCCTTCCGCCGCGAAGACGCCAACGCCAGCGACCTGCCGCTGCTGGACGGGCGCTGGGGCGATGACCTGTTCAATCCGGAAACCCTCAAGCAACTGGGCATTCGCCTGGGCGGCGGTGTTGTGGCGGGTGCCGCGGCCGGCGCCGGGATCGACCTCGCGGTCGGCGGCCTGACCCTCGGCGTCGCCGCGCTGGCCGGGGCCATCGCCGGTGGCGCGCTGGGCACGGCGCGCAGCTATGGTTCGCGGTTGCTGGGCAAACTCAAGGGACAACAGGAACTGACCGTGGACGATGCGGTGTTGCGCCTGCTCGCGGTGCGGCAGAAACAGCTGCTTCAAGCGCTGGACAGCCGCGGGCACGCAGCGATGAACCGGATCAAGCTGGACACCCCGCCTGACCAAACCTGGCGCGACGGCAAACTGCCGGCGGCGCTGAGCAAGGCGCGGGCGCATCCGCAGTGGTCGTCGTTGAATCCGGGGGCCAGGTTGAGTCAGGCGGAGCGGCTGGAGCAGATTGAAGCGCTGGTATTGGAGATCTAGGCCGACCTTATGGCCCGTCAGTAAACCAAGTAATGGCGACCAAGTGCTAGCCTCCAGGTGTTTAGCGCTCTCAAGATCGAGCGCCGCCCGCGCGGCGCATCGCGAGCAAGCTCGCTCCTACATCGGTTGCAACGTGCCATGGCCTGACAGAGAGGTGTTGCCTGCCCTTGGCGCTTGGCGATGAATCGCGGGGAGGCTGTTGAAGCCGACTCGATACCGCGTCGTGCAAACAAGGCGGTCAACCATGGCCTGACAGACATTGGCGCGTTGCAACAAATGTAGGAGCGAGCTCGCTCGCGATGCGCCGCGCGGGCGGTGCTCGATCTTGAGAGCGCTGAAGAACTATCGGCTAGCACTTGGTGGCCATGACCAGATCCTCTGACAGGCAACTCGTGGCCGTCACACAATTCCAAGATGTGTAGATACCCATGCCTATCGCTGGCAAGCCAGCGATGAGGCCCTCAACCTGATCGCAAAAGAAGCTCAATGGCCTTTGCCTTGAGCCCCCCGCGGGTCCATCACCCGCACCTCACGACACCTCGCCCAGCAACCGCGCCAGGTGCTGCTCGGCCAGCGCCGGGCCGACGCTCATGCCGACGCCGGTGTGCATCAGCGCGGCGCTGATTCCCGGCGCGACCGGCAGCAACGAGAACGGCCCCGGACCACCCGAGCCGTAAACGCCCTGCCAGCGCTCGACCACCTCGATGCGCCCGCCGAGGGTGTGCTCGGCCAGCTCGATCATCCAGTTGTCGACCTGTTCGGCGTTGAACGGCGAAGCATCGCTGCCGTAGGCGTGAGAGTCGCCGATGATCAACTCGCCGTGGGGCGTGGGGCTGATCAGCAGGTGGATGCCATGTTCCAGCAGATGCGGGCTGTGGGACTCGACCCGCTCGCGCAGGGCCGCGGCCTGCGGCAGGTCGGCGTAGGCGCCGTAATGCAGGCAGCTCAGGCCGGTGAGCAACGAGTGCTGCAAGTCCAGCTGGAAGCGCGGACGGGCGCGGAGCATTTGCAGGCGGCAGACCTGCGGTTGCAGCGCGGCCATCGGCTCGGCCAGCAGGGTCTGGTAGTCGTGACCGGAGCAGACCACGATCTGTCCACCGCTGAAGGTGCCGGCCGTGGTGCTCAGGCGCCCCGGCTCGATATCCCGGACCAAGGTGGAGAAGTGGAACTCGACACCCATCTGCTCGCGCAGCCAGGCCACCAGGGTCGGCAGGGCTTCGCGGGAATAGAGTTGCTGGTCTTCCAGACCATGCAGAGCGGCGCGGTGATGGCTGAAACGGCCATCGTAGAGGGCGTTGAGTTCAGCGCCTTCGAGCAGGCGGGCCGGGTAGCCGTATTCGACGGCGCGGCTATCGCAGAAGGCTTCCAGCACGTCCCGTTCTTGCGCGGTGCGCGCCAGCAGCAGCGAGCCGTTGCGCTTGAGGGCGAAGCCGGCGTGTTCGGCCCAGTGGGCCCAGAGCGGACGGCTGGCGCGGGCGAGGTCGAGCATCTGGCCCGGCGGCTGGCCGCTGACCAGCGCTTGGCCGAAGTTGCGCACCGAGGCGCCGAGCGGTGTGGCGCTGCGCTCGAAGACCTTCACCCGCAGGCCGCGACGGGCGGCGGCGTAGGCGTGGGAGAGGCCGAGGATGCCGGCGCCGACAATCAGGAAATCGGTCATTTCAGGTCCTGCAGTGTGATCAGTTCTAAAAGCATCGCCGCGGTTCGGGGCGCCGAACCGCGGCGATAAGGCCATTACTGCTGGGCAACCTTCTCCGACTTGCCGTCATACCGCTTGCGCCACTCGCTCAGAATCTGGTCGCGGTTCTTCGAAGCCCAGGCAAAGTCGTTCTTGATCAGGCGCTGTTCGTAGTCCGCCGGCAGTTCGGTCTGCGGCTTGGCGATGCCCGGCTGGGCCAGCACGGCGAAGTTTTCCTTGTACAGCTCCATCGCCGCCGGGCTGGCGGAGAAGTCGGCCAGGCGCTTGGCCGCCGCTTCGTTCGGGGTACCCTTGATCACCGCGGTAGCCTCGATCTCCCAGCCCAGGCCTTCTTTCGGCAGCACGATGTCCAGCGGCGCGCCCTGGCGCTTGAGCTGCACGGCCGGGTATTCGAAGGAGATGCCGATCGGGAACTCACCCGCGGCCGCCAGCTTGCACGGTTTGGAACCGGAGTGAACGTACTGGCCGATATTCTGGTGCAGGGCGTCCATGTAGGCCCAGCCCTGCGGCTCGCCGAAGGTCTGCAGCCAGGCGCTGACGTCGAGGAAGCCGGTGCCGGACGACGCCGGGTTAGGCATGACGATCTTGCCCTTGTACTCGGGCTTGGTCAGGTCCTGCCAGCTCACTGGCTTGGTCAGGCCCTGCTTCTCGGCTTCGACGGTGTTGAAGCAGATGGTCGCGGCCCACACGTCCATGCCGACCCAGGCCGGCGGGTTGGCGGGGTCGCGGTAGTTGCCGCCAATCTTGCCCAGATCCTTGGGCGCATAGCTTTGCAGCATGCCCTGCTGATCGAGGATCGCCAGGCTCGATGCAGCCAGGCCCCACACGGCATCGGCCTGCGGACGGTCTTTCTCGGCCAGCAGTTTGGCGGTGATGATCCCCGTGGAGTCACGCACCCACTTGATCTCGATGTCCGGGTTGGCCTTTTCGAACGCCTGCTTGTAGCTCTTGAGCTGTTCGGCTTCCAGCGCGGTGTAGACCGTCAGCGAGGTCTGGGCGGCGCTGGCCTGCAGGCTGAACACGGAGAGGACGGCAGCGGCAAGAGCGAGTGGCTTGAACATGATGCGGTTCCTTTGAAGGGACGTTGGTCAGGTTGGGTTGGCGCAATCAATGGCCCGGCGCGCGCTGGCGCCAGGCCTGGGAACGGCTGAGCAGGCCGCGGGAGGCCCAGGCCAGCAGCAGCGACACGGCCGCGCTGGTCAGCAAAATCAGGGTCGACATGGCGGCCGCGCCGCCGACGTTGCCGGCGTCGTCCATGTTCAGCACGGCGACGGCGGCGAGAATGGTGTCCGGGCTGTAGAGGAAGATTGCCGCCGACACCGTGGTCATCGCCGAGACGAACAGGTAGCGAATGATGTCCAGCAGCGCCGGCAGGCAAATCGGCACGGTGACCCGCATGAAGTGCCGGTACAGCGGCGCTTTCAGCGACAGCGCGGCGGCTTCGAACTCGCCGTCGAGCTGGCGCAAGGCGGTGGTGGCGGTCATCTGCGCGGTGGTCAGGTAGTGAGCGACGGTGCACATCACCAGCAGCGCCATGGTTCCGTACAACACATGCAGCGGGTTGCCCGGCAGGTTGAAGAAGAAGACGTAACCCAGGCCCAGCACCAGCCCCGGCACGGCCATCGGCACAAAACTGAGCAGGCGCAGGATCAGGTTGAGGGCGCGCTGGCCGCGGGTCTTCTCCATCAGGTAGGCACCGGTGAAGATCGCCACGCTGCCGATCAGCGCGGTGCCAACCGCCATGGTCAGGCTGTTGCGGTAGGCCAGCCAGCCGCCGCCCGCGGTTTCATCGAACTGGTAGTGCTTGAGCGACAGCGACAGGTTGTAAGGCCAGAACTTCACCAGCGACGAGTACACCGCCATGCCCACCACCAGCAACAGAACGGCGCAGACCAGCAATACGATGGCGAGGAAACAGGCATCGCGACGCCGCGACACAGCCGGTTCGAACACTTGCGCCCGGCCGCTCATGGCCTCGCCCTGACGGCGGCGCAGCCAGGCATCGACGCCGAAGCTGAGCAGCGCCGGGATCAACAGCACCATGCCGATCAGTGCGCCGCGACCGAACTGCTGCTGTCCGACCACCGCCTTATAGGCTTCCAGCGCCAGCACCTGATAATCGCCGCCGACCACAACGGGCACGCCGAAGTCGGTGATGGTCAGGGTGAACACCAGGCAGAACGCGGCGAACACGGCCTGGCGGGTGGCCGGCCAGGTGATGCTGTGGAATGCCCGCCACGGCCCGGCGCCCATGCTGGACGCGGCGTCGAACAGGCGCGCATCGGCCAGCGACAAGGCCGACAGCAGGATCATCAGCGCATGCGGGAAGGTGTAGATCGCCTCGCCCAACACGATGCCCCAGAAGCCATAGATGTTGTCGCTGAGCAGCCCGCGCAGCAGGCCCTGGTTACCGAACAGATAGACCAGCGCAATGGCCGGCAACATCGACGGCGCCAGCAACGGCAGCAGGGAAATCCCGCGCCACACGGCCTTGCCCGGAATCAGGGTGCGTTGCAGGGCGTAGGCGAACAGGTAGGCCAGCGGTACGACGATGGCCGCGACGCTGACGGAAACCTTGAGGCTGTTGCCGAGCAACCAGTGGAAGTTCTCGCTGGCGAACAGCGCGCGCGCCGCGACCAGGCCGCCGCCTTGTCCGGCGTCGCCGCTGAAGCCGCGCCAGAAGATCGCCAGCAGCGGCATCAGCACCGAAATGGCGAGGAAGATCAGCAGCAACCATTTGCCGCCGACCACGAACAGACGATCACCGAACGCAACACCGCTGCGCGACCTGGCTTTCGCATGAGCGATCGGCAGGGCGATTGGCGCGGCCATCTCAGGCAAACACCTGGAGGCTGCGCGGCGGAAGCGCCACCCAGATATCTTGCGAACCCAGTTGCGGCATGGCTTCTGGCGCCACTTCGGCGAGCAGGGCATGACCGGGCAACTGGTGCAGCTCGAAACTCATGCGGCAGCGATTGCCGAGGAAGGTGATTTCGCGCAGGCGCGCCGGGAACAGGTTTTCTTCATGCACGATCGGGTTGACGCTGATCGCCTCGGGGCGGCAGAACAACCGACCGCTACCGCTGGCCCGCGCGCCGGGGGCCAGGCGCAGGTTGAGGCCGCCGACCTGGGCGTGGCTGTCGCTGCAACGCTGGAACGGCAGCCAGTTGCCCTGGCCGATGAACTCGGCGACGAACGGCGTAGCCGGCTTGTCGTAGATTTCCTGGGCGGTGGCGTACTGCTCGACCTGGCCGTTGTTCATCACGGCAATGCGGTCGGCCATCAGCATGGCCTCGTCCTGGTTGTGGGTCACCATCAGGGTGGTGATGCCGAGCTGACGCTGCAGTTGGCGCAGCTCGGTGCAGAGGTGTTCACGAACCCGGGCGTCGAGGGCCGACATCGGCTCGTCCAGCAACAGCAGCGACGGTGCTGGCGCCAGGGCGCGGGCCAGCGCGACGCGCTGTTGCTGGCCGCCGGAGAGTTGGCCGGGGTATTTCTTCTCGCTGCCAATCAGGCCCACCAACTCAAGCATCTGGCCGACGCGCTCGCGCACTTCATTGCGGCCAGCCCCCGCCAGGCCGTAGGCGATATTGGCTTCGACGGTGAGATTGGGGAACAGCGCGTAAGACTGGAACAGGATGCCGTAGTCACGGGCCTGGGGCGGCAGGGTAGAAATATCACGCTCGCCGATGCTCAGCTCACCGCGATCCTGACGTTCGAGCCCGGCGATGCAGCGCAGCAGCGTGGTCTTGCCGCAGCCGGACGGGCCGAGTAGGCAGACCAGTTCACCGGCGGCGACATCGAGGGAGACATCGTTCAACGCCGTGAACGCGCCGAAGCGCTTGTGGATACCGCGAATGCGCAGTTGGGCGCCGGGATTTGCGAGCGTGTTGTTCATGACAGGACCTCACCGTACAGATGAGGGTCATGCTAGGGAGGGTTTAAGAAGGTTCTGTGGCGTTGGGGCAAAAGCTGGTGATAGTGGTATTGGCAGATTTTGTTTGGTGGTCATGAGGGCAAAGAAGAATCAGGACTCCAGCGCCGACATCTCCTGCGCCAATCCCAGAAACGCCGCCGGCAACCGCGCCTGACGCCGCTCCTTCAAGCAATACAGATACTCATGCATCACCGGCGCCCCTTCCAGGCAGATCACCCGCAATTCCGGGTTATGCGGCACTTCATGCCGGGCAATGATGCTGATGCCGATATTCCGGAGCACCGCTTCGCGAATCGACTCGCGGCTGCCAATCTCCAGCAAGGCGCCCGGTTTGACGCCGGCCTCTTCCAGCATCTGCTCGGTCAGTTTGCGGGTCGTCGAGCCCTGCTCGCGCATCAGCAGGCAATGCCCGGCCAGCGCCGCCAGCGGCAACGATTCGCGCGACGCCAGCGGATGGCTGCGGTGCACCGCCACCACCAGCGGATCGGTGCCCAATATCCGCCGCACCAGCCGGGTGTCCTCCAGCAGTTGCGAGGACGCCGCCACGTCCACCCGGTAATCCTCCAGCAGTTCCAGCACCTGCTGGGAGTTGCCGATTTCCACCGACACCTCCACCTGCGGCAGGCGCTCGCGGAAGATTTTCACCAGATCGAGGATGTAATACGGCGCCGTCGCCGCCACCCGCAAGGCGCCCTGCCCCTGCCCGCTGTTACGCAGGAAGAACTCGATATCGGCCTCTTGCTGCAACAGCGCCTTGACCATCGGCAGCAACCGCGCGCCATCTTCGCTCAACGCCAGACGCCGGCCACCGCGATAGAACAGCTCGACGCCGTAGCTGCTTTCCAGGTTGCGGATCTGCGTGGTGACGGTGGGCTGGCTGAGCCCGAGCTTCTTCGCGGCAAGGGTGATGCTGCCCAGGCGGGCCACCATGAAGAACGCCTTCAGCTCGGAACTCAACATACAACCTCTTACTTTCTCAACAGCCGGAGCCCGTTGAAGACCACCAACAGGCTGACGCCCATGTCCGCGAACACCGCCATCCACATGGTGGCCATGCCGGCAAAGGTGATCGCCAGGAAGATCGCCTTGATCCCCAGGGCCAGAACAATGTTCTGCACCAGGATCGCCGCGCTTTGCCGCGAGAGCCTGACGAAGGCCGGGATTTTCCGCAAGTCGTCGTCCATCAGCGCGACGTCGGCGGTCTCGATCGCGGTGTCGGTGCCGGCCGCGGCCATGGCGAAGCCGATTTCGGCGCGGGCCAGGGCCGGGGCGTCGTTGATACCGTCGCCGACCATGCCGACCCGGTGCCCCTTGCCATACAGTTCTTCGATGGCTGCCAGCTTGTCCGCCGGCAGCAGGTTGCCGCGGGCTTCGTCGATACCGACCTGGGCGGCAATCGCATCGGCAGTGTGCGGGTTGTCGCCAGTCAGCATGACGGTGCGGATGCCCAACTCATGCAGTTCGGCAATGGCCTCGCGGCTGCTCTGCTTGACCGTGTCAGCCACGGCGAACAGCGCCAGCGGGCCGGAGCTGTCGAGCAGCAGCACCACTGTCTTGCCCTGGCGCTCCAGGGCGTCGAGTTTTTCTTCCAGTTGCGGCGAGCACAGCCCCAGTTCTTCAACCAACCGGTGGTTGCCCAGGTGATAGCTCACGCCACCGACCTCACCGCTGACGCCACGCCCCATCAGGGCCTGGAAGTTATCCACAGACTCCAGCACCAGCGCGTTTTCCTCGGCGTGCCGGGCGATGGCCATGGACACCGGGTGATCGGAACGGGCGGCAAGGCTGGCGGCGATGCGCTGGGCACGGTCTTCGAACAGGGTGTCGAGCACCTGCATGTCGGTCTGCACCGGCTTGCCGTGGGTCAGGGTGCCGGTCTTGTCGAGGGCGAGGAAGTCCAGCTTGCGTCCGCCCTCCAGGTACACGCCGCCCTTGATCAGGATGCCTTTGCGCGCCGCGGCGGCGAGGCCGCTGACGATGGTCACCGGTGTGGAAATCACCAGTGCACATGGGCAGGCCACCACCAGCAGCACCAGGGCGCGGTAGATCCAGTCGAACCAGGCACCGGCCATGAACAGCGGCGGAATCACCGCCACTGCCAGGGCGAAGGCGAAGACCGCCGGGGTGTAGATGCGCGAGAACTGATCGACGAAGCGTTGAGTCGGCGCCCGTGCGCCCTGGGCTTCTTCCACCGCGTGGATGATCCGGGCCAGGGTCGATTGCCCGGCGGCGGCGGTGACGCGGTATTCCAGCTCGCCGGACTGGTTGATAGTACCGGCAAAGACCTTGTCGCCCGGGCCTTTTTCCACCGGCAGGCTTTCACCGGTGATGGGCGCCTGGTCAATCGTGGACTGTCCGCTCAATACCTCGCCATCCAGCCCGACCCGCTCGCCCGGCCGCAAACGCACCCGAGCGCCCAGGGCCACCTGGGCCACCTCGACTTCCCGCCACTGGCCATCGGCCTGTTGCACCGTGGCCACGTCCGGGGTCAGTTGCATCAGGCCGCCGATGGCGTTGCGCGCGCGGTCCAGCGAGCGGGCCTCGATCACTTCGGCGAGGGTGAACAGCACCATCACCATGGCCGCTTCCGGCCACTGGCCAATCAGCACGGCGCCGGTCACGGCGATGCTCATCAGTGCGTTGATATTGAGGTTGCGGTTTTTCAGGGCGATCCAGCCCTTCTTGTAGGTACTCAGGCCACAGCCGAGGATGGCGGCCAGCGCCAGCGCAGCCACCGCCCATTCCGGCGCGGCATTGGTGAAATGGACGATTTCCGCTGCCAGCGCAGCAACGCCGGACAACGCCAGCGGCCACCAGGCCTTCTTCGCCGGGGCCGGTGCGGCTTCGCTGGTATCGGCGGTCATTGGCTCGGCGTGCATGCCGAGCGAGGCTATCGCCTGCTCGATGGCCTGGGTGTCGGCGAACGTGTGACGCACGCCGAGGACGCGGTTGATCAGGTTGAATTCAAGCTGCTCAACGCCGTCGAGCTTGCCCAGCTTGTTCTGGATCAGCGTCTGCTCGGTCGGGCAATCCATGGCCTCGATGCGGAAACGGCTGAGCCGGGCGTCAGCGCTGGCACTTTCGCGCAACTGCACCAGCGCCGGGGCTTCAGCGCCGGAACAGCAACCGTGGGCATGGGCGGCGGGCTTGGGCGCGCAGCAGCCTTGCTTGGTTTCATGCGCATGATCGTGATTGTGCTGGCTGTGGTCGTGATCGTGAGGCTTTTTGTGGGGCTCGTAGCTGACAGGCTGATTCATAAAGGCTCGTCCCTAAATGTGCTGTTGCCAAGTGAACACCCTGTAGCCACTATAGGGTCAAGCAACCTGTCGAGGTATTTGCAGATGAAGATCGGCGAACTGGCCAAGGCCACCGACTGCGCGGTGGAAACCATCCGTTACTACGAGCGAGAAAACCTGCTGTCGGAACCGGCACGCAGCGAGGGCAATTACCGGGTCTACACCCAGGCCCATGTCGAGCGGCTGACCTTCATCCGCAACTGCCGGACGCTGGACATGACCCTCGAAGAGATCCGCAGCCTGCTGCGGCTGAGGGACAGCCCGCAGGACCAGTGCGAGAGCGTCAACGCGCTGATCGACGAGCACATCGAGCACGTCCAAGCGCGGATCGACGGGTTGGTCGCGTTGCAGGAACAGTTGGTGGAACTGCGCCGGCGCTGCCAGACCGAGGGAGCGCATTGCGCGATTCTGGAGAGGCTGGAGGTGACCGGGGCGGTTTCGGTGCCGGAGACGGAGCATTCGCATGTAGGGCGAAGCCACGGACACTAAAGGCCACCCGCGCCCCTGTGAGAGCTGGCAACCCAGCTCTCACAGGAGAGATCACACCGCCATCGGCGCCGTCAGCGGTGGATGATGCTCATACCCTTCCAGGCTGAAATCGCTCGGCTCGATCTTCTCCAGCCACTCCGGTTCGTACACACCGGTCTTGGCGAATTCCGGCACACGATCATTGATCACCAACTTCGGCGCGGCCAGCGGCTCGCGGCGCATTTGCTCGTTGAGCATGTCCAGGTGGTTCTCGTAGACATGCGCATCACCGATGAAATAGGTGAACCAGCGCGGCGTGTAACCGGTCAGGCGGCCCACCAGCGATAGCAGCGCGGCGCCTTCGGTGAGGTTGAACGGCGTGCCCAGGCCCAGGTCGTTGGAACGGATGTAGAGGGTCAGGGAAATTTCCTTGGTCTCGACATTCGGGTGGAACTGGTACAGCAGGTGGCACGGAGGCAAGGCCATTTCATCGAGCTGGGCACAGTTCCAGCCGTGGAACAGGATGCGCCGGCTGCCCGGGTCCTTGATGATCGTGTCGACGCACTGGCGAATCTGGTCGATGGCCTTGTACAGCACGACGAAGGCTTCACCGTCTTCCTCGGCCTCGGCGATCTTCGCGAAGCCCTGGCTCTGCGCCAGCTCGATCGCTGCCGGATTGCTCAGCGGGATGCGTTTGTAGGCCGGCCACTGGCGCCATTGCACGCCGTAGATCTCGCCCAGGTCGTCATGCCCCTGGCGGAACGGGTTGGCCAGCCACTGGGCGTTTTCGTTGGCGTTCTGGTCCCAGACCTTGCAGCCCAGCTCGCGGAACTGCGCGGCGTTCTTCACGCCGCGAAGGAAGCCGACCATCTCGCCAATCGCCGACTTGAACGCCAGCTTGCGCGTGGTGATGGCCGGGAAGCCCTTCTGCAGATCGAAACGCAGCATGGCGCCAGGCAGGCTGATGGTGCGCACGCCGGTGCGGTTTTCCTGCAACGTACCGTTCTCGATAACGTCGCGGACCAGATCCAGATACTGTTTCATAGCGTTCCTGTAACGAAGACGGCAGGGGGATCGCCCCTGCCGTGGAATTTCAGACCGCGGATTTTACCGTCGGCTTGCGATTATAGGCCCACCAGATCAGGCCGAGGCCGCCGGCGATCATCGGCACGCAAAGAATCTGACCCATGGTCAGCCAGCCCCAGGCGATGTAGCCAAGCTGGGCATCCGGCACGCGGACGAATTCGACGATGAAACGGAAGATGCCGTAGAACAGCGCGAACATGCCCGACACCGCCATGGTTGGCCGCGGCTTGCGCGAATACAGCCAGAGAATCAGGAACAGTGCCACGCCTTCTAGGGCGAACTGGTAAAGCTGCGACGGATGACGCGGCAACTGCGCCGGATCGCTGAACGGCGGGAAGACCATGGCCCACGGCACGTCAGTGGCCTTGCCCCACAGCTCGGCATTGATGAAGTTGCCGATACGCCCGGCACCCAGGCCGATCGGCACCATCGGCGCGACGAAGTCCATCAGTTCGAAGAACGATTTGTTGTTGCGCTTGCCGAACCACAATGCCGCCAGCATCACCCCGATGAAACCGCCGTGGAACGACATGCCGCCCTTCCACACTTCGAAGATCAGCGTCGGATTGGCGAGGTAGGCGCTCAGGTCGTAGAACAGCACGTAGCCGAGCCGCCCGCCGACAATCACCCCCATGGACAGCCAGAAGATCAGGTCCGAGAGCTTTTCGCGGCTCCAGGTCGGGTCGAAGCGGTTGAGCCGGCGCGAAGCCAGAAACCAGGCACCGCCGATGCCCACCAAGTACATCAGGCCATACCAATGGATTTTCAGTGGCCCGATGGCCAGTGCCACGGGATCGATCTGCGGGTAAGGCAGCATGGTGACTCCTCTCGTTAAAGCAAAAAGCTCAGGCCGACGCAGAACAGCAGCGCGGCGAACAGGCGTTTAAGCAGGCGTGGCGACAATTTGTGCGCCAGGCGCGCGCCGAAGCGGGCGAAAAACATGCTGGTCGCGGCAATGCCGATCATCGCCGGCAAATACACGAAGCCCAGGCTATGGGGCGGCAGGTGCTCGTCGTGCCAGCCCAGGATCATGAAGCTCAGGGCGCTGACCAGGGCGATCGGCAGGCCACACGCCGAGGACGTCGCCACCGCCTGCTGCATCGGCAGGCTGCGCCAGGTCAGGAACGGTACGGTCAGCGAGCCGCCGCCGATGCCGAAGATCGCCGAGGCCCAGCCAACCACGCCACCCGCCGCGGTCAGCCCGGCCTTGCCGGGAACGCTGCGGCTGGCCTTGGGCTTGAAGTCCAGGGCCATCTGCACGGCGATGATCAGGGCGAAGGTGCCGATGATCTTCTGCAGGTGCGGGCCCTGGATCAGCGAGGCGGTCTTGGCGCCGATTCCTGCACCGATCAGGATCCCCAGAGTCATCCAGGCGAAGATCGGCCACTGCACCGCGCCCTTGCGATGGTGCTCGCGGACGGCATTGATCGAGGTGAAGACGATGGTCGCCAGCGAAGTACCCACCGCCAGGTGAGTCAGCACGGACGCATCGAAGCCTTGCAGGGTGAAACTGAACACCAGCACCGGCACGATGATGATGCCGCCACCGACGCCGAACAGTCCGGCCAACACGCCCGCGCAGGCGCCCAGCAGCAGATAGAGCACGAATTCCATTGTCGCCCCCGGAAAAATCAGTCCGGCATGGTAACGGAAGGTGGGCCTTTGCCTCTACTCATGGCAGATGAAGACCTTGTCAGCGTCGCCTGAGGTACAGTGGCGCCACTACCGACAAGATCGACGAGAACCACGATGTGCCTGATCGTTTTCGCCTGGCGGCCGGGAAATGCCCGGCCGCTGATCGTCGCGGCCAACCGTGACGAGTTCTATGCCCGCCCGACCCTGGCCTTGAGCCAATGGGACGAGGCGCCCGGCGTGCATGCCGGGCGAGACCTCGAAGCCGGCGGTACCTGGCTGGGCCTGGGCCCGCAGGGACGCTTCGCCGCGCTGACCAATATCCGTGACCCCGGCCAGCCAGCGGGCGCCCGCTCGCGGGGCGAACTGGTGGCGGGCTATCTGCGCGGGAAGCTTTCGGTCGAGGCCTATCTGGAGCGGGTTGCGGGCGAGGCACTGCATTATTCCGGCTTCAATCTGCTGGTCGGGGACAGCCATCAATTGGGTTATCTGCACGGTGGGGACGCGACACCGCGGTTACTGGAGGCGGGCGTCTATGGCTTGTCGAATGCCGCGCTGGATACGCCCTGGCCCAAGCTGATCAAGGCGCGCGAAGGCTTGCGCGAGCGGCTGGACGATCCGGACCCGGCGCGGCTGTTCGAGTTGTTGGCGGACAATAATCAGGCCGCCGACAGCGAGTTGCCGGATACCCGCGTCGGATTGACGACCGAGCGTTTGCTGTCGAGCGTGTTCATTGCCAGCCAGAACTACGGGACGCGGGCGAGTACGGTGCTGATCGTCGAGGCGGACGGGGGACGCAGGCTAGTGGAGCGGAGTTTCGGGCCGCTTGGAGGGCGTCTGGGAGAGGTCGAACTGGTGTTGTGAAGCTCAGGGCCTGATCGCTGCGATCAGGCCCTGGGTAGTTCAGAGATTCTGCGTCGGCCCCGGATTGATCATCCGCGACAGCCCAAGGTTCTTCAGGGCCAGTTGCAAGGTGCTGTGGATAACCTGCGGGTTGTCGATGTCCATGGCCTGGGCCAGCATTTCCTTGGCCTTGCCGAGGCTGATCTGGCGCAGCATCCACTTCACCTTCGGCAGGTTGGTGGCGTTCATCGACAGGCTGTCGAAGCCCATCGCCATCAGCAACACCGCGGCCGCCGGATCACCGGCCATCTCGCCACAGATGCTCACCGGCTTGCCTTCGGCATGGGCCGCGGTGACCACGTGTTGCAGGGCCTGCAGCACCGCCGGATGCAGGTAGTCGTAGAGATCGGCGACCCGCGGGTTGTTGCGGTCCACCGCCAGCAGGTACTGGGTCAGGTCGTTGGAACCGACCGACAGGAAGTCCACCTGACGCGCCAGTTCCTTGGTCTGGTACACCGCTGCGGGAATCTCGACCATGACGCCCACCGGCGGCATCGGCACATCGGTGCCTTCGTCACGCACTTCGCCCCAGGCGCGGTGGATCAGGTGCAGCGCTTCTTCCAGTTCGTGGATACCGGAAATCATCGGCAGCAGGATGCGCAGGTTGTTCAGGCCCTCGCTGGCCTTGAGCATGGCGCGGGTCTGGACCAGGAAGATTTCCGGGTGGTCGAGCGTGACGCGGATGCCGCGCCAGCCGAGAAACGGGTTGTCTTCCTTGATCGGGAAGTAGGACAGCGACTTGTCACCGCCGATATCCAGGCTGCGCATGGTCACCGGCAGCGGATGGAAGGCCGCCAGTTGCTCGCGGTAGATCGCCAGTTGTTCCTTCTCGCTGGGGAAGCGCTGGTTGATCATGAACGGCACTTCGGTGCGGTACAGGCCGACGCCCTCGGCGCCGCGCTGCTGCGCCCGCGCCACATCGGCCAGCAGGCCAGTGTTGACCCACAACGGCATGCGGTGGCCGTCGGTGGTTTCGCAAGGGAGTTCGCGCAGGGCGTCGAGGCCCTGGGCCAACTGGCGCTCTTCCTCGACCACATCGGCGTAGTGCTTGCGCAGCACTTCGCTGGGGTTGGTGTAGACGTCGCCCTTGTAGCCGTCGACGATCATCTGGATGCCGTCGACCTTGGAATACGGCAGGTCGACCAGGCCCATCACCGTGGGAATGCCCATCGCCCGGGCGAGGATCGCCACGTGGGAGTTGCCCGAACCCAGCACCGACACCAACCCGACCAGCTTGCCTTCCGGCACTTCGCCGAGCATCGCCGGGGTCAGTTCTTCACTGACAAGGATGGAGTTGTCGGGGTAGACCAGCGAAAGCTGGCGGGCTTCCTGCAAATAGGCCAGCAGGCGCCGGCCGAGGTCTTTGACATCGGACGCGCGTTCACGCAGGTAGGCGTCGTCCATCAGTTCGAAGCGGTTGACGTGCTCGACCACCACCTGGCGCAGAGCGCCCTGGGCCCACTGGCCGGTCTTGATGACCTGCGCCACTTCGCCGCCCAGCGCGGCGTCGTCGAGCATCATCAGGTAGACGTCGAACAACGCCCGCTCTTCCGGACGCAACTGGGTGGCCAGTTTCGCCGAGAGGGTGCGCATGTCGCCGCGCACGCCTTCGAGGGCGTTGTTGAAGAGTTTCAGTTCGGCATCGATATCGGTGACGGTCTTGTCCGGCACCACGTCCAGGTCGGCCGGCGGCAGCATGACCACCGCGGTCCCCACCGCCGCACCCGGCGAACCCGGCACGCCGACGAATTTGGCTTCCTGGATGCCCTTGCCCTGGCGACCCAGGCCGCGGATCGAACCGGTGGCCTCGGCATGGGCGATAACCCCGGCCAGTTGCGCGCTCATGGTGACCAGGAAGGCTTCTTCGCCCTCGTCGAACTGACGACGCTCCTTTTGCTGGATGACCAACACCCCGACCACGCGACGGTGGTGGATGATCGGCGCGCCCAGGAAGGAAGCGAAACGCTCTTCACCGGTTTCGGCGAAGTAGCGGTAGCGAGGGTGATCGGCGGCGTTTTCCAGGTTCAGCGGTTCTTCCCGGGTACCGACCAGGCCGACCAGGCCCTCGTTCGGCGCCATGCTGACCTTGCCGATGGAGCGCTTGTTCAGGCCCTCGGTGGCCATCAGGACAAAACGGTTGGTTTCCGGGTCGAGCAGATAGACCGAGCAGACCTGACTGCCCATGGCCTCTTTGACGCGCAAGACAATGATCCCCAACGCCGTCTTGAGATCCTTGGCGGAGTTAACTTCCTGGACGATCTTGCGCAGCGTATTGAGCATGGCTCGGGGTCGAACTCCGTCGTCAGTCGCGCGCCAGCAGGCGCGGGGCAAGCTCTTTGAGCGCGCGGCGGTACACCTCGCGCTTGAATGTCACCACCTGGCCCAGCGGATACCAATAGCTGACCCAGCGCCAGCCATCGAATTCCGGTTTACCGGTCAAGTCCATCCGCACCCGCTGCTCGTTGGAAACCAGTCGCAGCAGGAACCACTTCTGTTTCTGGCCGATGCACAGCGGCTGGCTGTGGGTCCGCACCAGGCGTTGGGGTAAACGATAACGCAACCAGCCACGGGTGCAGGCAAGAATTTCAACGTCTTGCCGCTCCAGTCCTACTTCTTCGTTCAGCTCGCGGTACAACGCTTCTTCCGGGGTCTCATCGGGGTTGATGCCCCCCTGGGGAAACTGCCAGGCATCCTGGTTGATTCGCCGAGCCCATAGCACCTGTCCAAGATCATTGGTAAGAATGATCCCGACATTGGGGCGAAAACCATCGGGGTCGATCACGGCAGCAGCCTCGCAAACGCATGTCGCCGCATTGTTCCACAAAGCTTGCAAGGCCAGCAACGCGCCGGCCATACCTTATGTGCAGCGTTGTGAAAAGTCCGTATTCTGTGGGACTTTTCAGATGTTATGCGAGTGACTCTTCAATGCGCCTGGCTTTATTCGATCTGGACAACACCCTCCTCGGCGGCGACAGCGACCACGCGTGGGGCGATTACCTCTGCGCCCGCGGCATTCTCGACCCCGTGGAGTACCAGAACCGCAACGACGCCTTCTATCAGGACTATCTGGCCGGCAAGCTCGACCTGCAGGCCTACCTGAACTTCAGCCTGGAAATCCTGGCCACCACCGAAATGGCCCAGCTCGACCAGTGGCACGGCGAATTCATGCGCGACTGCGTTGAACCGATCATCCTGCCCAAGGCCCTGGCCCTGCTGAAGAAGCACCGCGACGCGGGCGACAAGCTGGTCATCATCACCGCTACCAACCGTTTCATTACCGGGCCGATCGCCAAGCGCCTGGAGGTGGAAACCCTGCTGGCCACCGAGTGCGAGCTGGTCGATGGCCGCTACACCGGCCGCAGCACCGACGTGCCGTGCTTCCGCGAAGGCAAGGTGACGCGCCTGCGCCGCTGGCTGGACGAGAACGGGCTGAACCTGGAAGGCAGCTACTTCTATAGCGACTCGATGAACGACCTGCCGCTGCTGGAGCAGGTCGACAACCCGGTGGCGGTCGATCCCGACCCGAACCTGCGCGCCGAAGCCGAGAAACGCGGCTGGCCGGTGATCAGCCTGCGCGATTGAGCGCGATCAGACCGGCTTGGCGCCCATCAGGCCGGCGATAGCGATGAAACACACCCCGCTGAACAGCGCCAGGGCCAGGGTAAACCCCGGTTTACCCACGGCCGGCGCGGTGCGCAGGCGATTGACCCGCGCCAGCAACCAGAACCAGGCCAACGCGCCAACGGTATAGAGCACGCTGGAGCCCAGCACCCAGGTCTGCCCCAGCGGCCAGCCCACCAGGTGCACCAGCCACCAGCCGGTGAACGGCATGCTCACCAGGCAAATCCCCATCAACAACCAGACAAACCCCAACGGCCGCCGCAGCAGCCGGCCATAAACCGCCGCATCTCCCGCGCGGCGCTTGCGCCAGGTCCACAACGCCAACCCCACGGCACTGCCCAACAGCAGCACGGTGGCCAGGACATGGGCGGTTTTCAGGGCAATCAGCGGTTCCATGGATTCGACTCCTCAGGCATTGCTCAAAGCGTAGCCGCTCAGCCGAGGAACAGCCGGTAGGCCGGGTTTTCGGTCTCGTCCCAGTACGGATAGCCGATTTTCGCCAGCGCCGCAGGCACCAGATGACGTTCGTCCTCGGGCACTTGCAGGCCTGCCACCACACGGCCGTCCGCCGCGCCGTGGTTGCGGTAGTGGAACATGGAGATGTTCCAGCGCCCGCCCAGCTTGTTGAGGAAGTTGAACAGCGCGCCCGGCCGCTCGGGAAACTCGAAACGCAGCACCAACTCGTCACTGACGCGGGCCGCATGGCCGCCGACCATGTGGCGGATGTGCAGCTTGGCCAGTTCGTTGTCGGTCATGTCCAGTACCGGGAAACCCTGCTCGGTCAGGTGCTGGATCAGCGCGCTGCGCGGATCGGTGTCCGGGTGGGTCTGCACGCCGACGAAAATGTGCGCTTCGCTGCCGGTGTGGTAGCGGTAGTTGAATTCGGTGATCTGACGCTTGCCGATGGCCTCGCAGAACGCTTTGAAGCTGCCCGGCTGCTCGGGGATGGTCACGGCGATAATGGCTTCACGGCCTTCACCCAATTCGGCGCGCTCGGCCACGTGGCGCAGGCGGTCGAAGTTGACGTTGGCACCGGACTCGATGGCGACCAGGGTCTGCCCCGACACGCCGCGCTGCTCCACGTATTTCTTGATCCCGGCAACGCCCAGGGCGCCGGCAGGCTCGGTGATCGAGCGGGTATCGTCGTAGATGTCCTTGATCGCCGCACAGATTTCATCGGTGCTGACGGTGATCACTTCATCGACGTAGTCCTTGCAGATGTCGAAGGTGTGCTGACCGATCTGCGCCACCGCGACGCCGTCGGCGAACAGTCCGACCTGAGGCAACACCACGCGCTCGCCCGCGGCCATGGCGGCTTGCAGGCAGTTGGAGTCGTCTGGCTCGACGCCGATGATCTTGATTTCGGGGCGCAGGTATTTGACGTACGCAGCGATCCCGGCAATCAGGCCACCGCCGCCCACCGGCACGAAGATCGCATCGAGGCGACCCGGGTGCTGGCGCAGGATCTCCATGGCCACGGTGCCTTGGCCGGCGATAGTGTGCGGGTCGTCATAGGGATGGACATAAACGAAGCCCTTTTCCTCGACCAGTTTCAGCGAGTAGGCCAGCGCCTCGGGGAAGGAATCGCCGTGCAGCACGACCTTGCCACCACGCGAACGCACGCCCTCGACCTTGATTTCCGGGGTGGTGCGCGGCATCACGATGGTCGCCTTGACCCCCATTTCCCGCGCCGCCAGCGCCAGGCCCTGAGCATGGTTGCCGGCCGAGGCGGTGACCACACCGCGTGCCCGCTCTTCCTGGGTCAGTTGCGCCAGCTTGTTGTAAGCGCCGCGAATCTTGAAGGAAAACACCGGCTGCAGGTCTTCGCGTTTGAGCAGCACGTTGTTGCCCAGACGCTTGCTGAGCTGCCCGGCGGCTTGCAGAGGGGTTTCCACGGCGACGTCATAAACGCGCGAGGTGAGGATCTTCTTGACGTACTGTTCGAGCATCGGGAAAGCATCACGGGCGGCTGGACGGGGGATCGGAGTCTACCCCAGCGCCCTGTCGGGCGACCACAGCAAGTCCGGGGTTTTAGCCGCTATACTACGCGCCCTCACGATACTCCCCGCTTCGGAGCCCGCATGACCCAGGACCAACTCAAACAGGCTGTCGCCCAGGCCGCTGTCGATTTCATTCTGCCCAAGCTCGATGACAAGAGCATCGTCGGCGTCGGCACCGGCTCGACCGCCAACTGCTTCATCGACGCCTTGGCCAAGCACAAGACCGCCTTCGACGGCGCCGTCGCCAGCTCCGAAGCCACCGCCGCGCGCCTGAAGGGCCACGGTATCCCGGTCTACGAACTGAACACCGTGAGCGAACTGGAGTTCTACGTCGACGGCGCCGACGAGAGCGACGAGCACCTGAACCTGATCAAGGGCGGCGGCGCTGCCCTGACCCGCGAGAAGATCGTCGCCGCGGTCGCCCGGACCTTCATCTGCATCGCCGACGGCAGCAAGCTGGTGCCGGTGCTGGGCAACTTCCCGCTGCCGGTCGAAGTCATCCCCATGGCCCGCAGCCACGTAGCGCGCCAGTTGGTGAAGCTGGGCGGTGATCCGGTGTACCGCGACGGCGTGGTGACCGACAACGGCAACATCATCATCGACGTGCACAACCTGCAGATCACCAACCCGGTGGAACTGGAAGCGCAGATCAACGCCATCGTCGGCGTGGTCACCAACGGCCTGTTCGCGGCGCGTCCGGCGGACCTGCTGTTGCTGGGCACTGCCGAAGGGGTCAAGTCCCTCAAGGCCTGACGAGCAAATCGGGGCCTGCCGTGCAGGCCCCGGTCAATCCGCCGACTTCCTGAACACATAGAACAGGTTCGGCTCGCTCACCAGGTACAACGTCCCCGCGTCGTCCATCGCAATCCCCTCCGCCTGCGGCACGCTCTGGCTCAGGCCCTGGAAGCCCTTGCGCAGCGACAGACTCGCCAGCGGCTTGCCCGTCACATCCAGTTCCAGCACCAGTTGCGACTCATCCGAAAGCGCCAGCAAATGACCGCTGCGCTCATCGAACTGCAAGCTCGACAGATCCCGCACGAACAGCTTCGAATCACGCTTGCGGTCTTGCACCACATGCACGGCGTAGGGCTGTTCGGGGTTGTCGTGGGGGAAGCCGTGGACTTCGTAGATCAGCATCGGGTCGCGCTCCTTGGCGACGAACAGGCGCTTGCCCTTCTGATCGTACGCCAGGCCCTCGAAGCCCTTGTTGCCATTGAGGCCGATGCCCAGGGTCAGTTGCTCGGCGTCCTTGGCGTCGAGGAACGGGGTGTCAGCGGTCAGGCGCACGCGGATCAGCCGCTGCTCGCGCTCGTCGGTGATCACATAGCTGTCGCGCCCGACATACTCCACCGCCTCCGGGTCGCCGAAGCCGGTCAGCGGCACCCGGCGCAGAATCCGGCCTTCCAGCGACAGCTCGATGAGTTCGGGATTCTTGTTGGTGACGGTGAACAGGCTGTTGCGGTCCGGATCGAAGGTCAGCGCGGAGATGTCTTCATCCAGCCCCTCGATCGGCCGCGCCTCGATCACCACCTGGTAACGGTCGAGGCCGATGCTCTGCTCGGCGGGCTGCCACCAGGTCTTGAGGTTGAACCAGCCGCGCTCGAACAGGCGGTATTGCTGGCCCGCCACCCCCAACAACAACGCGACCAGCAGGCCAACGGAAAGGGCAATCAGGGGCAGACGTAGAAAGCGGCGCATTCGACAGGACTCGGCGGGAAACGGAACGGCGAGAATCTAACCATAGCGAGCTGAATCGAAGCTTAATGCCACTATCAGAAAATTCTTCCGCTCAGTCCTTTTTGAAGCGATAGAACAGATTCGGCTCGCTGACCATATACAGCGTGCCCTGCTCATCCATCGCCACGCCTTCGGCACGCGGGACACGATTTTTCAGACCATTGAAGCCGCCGAGCAGCGTCATGAAGCTGACCTGTTCACCCTGCTCGTTCAGTTCCAGCAGCATGTTGGAGTCTGCCGACAGGAGCAGCATATGGCCGGTGCGCGGATCGATACCCACGGCCGACAGGTTGCGCAGGTCGAGATCGTCGTTGGGCAGTTCCTGCTTGGTGCCGGTCAGCGGCGAGCGACCGTCAGTACGCCAGACGAACAGACGCGGCGGGCGCTCCTCGCCCAACACCAGACGCTGCTGGGCCGGGTCCCAGGCGATACCCTCAAAACCTTTGTTCTGGTTTTCCGAGGTGCCAAGGTCGTATTGCGGGAAGTCCTTGATATTCAACTCGCGGGCCGCGTCATCAAGGGTCACGAAGGTCAGGTTGTGCAGCCGTTCGTCGGTAATGGCCAGACGACCGTCCGCCATGACGGCCACGCCTTCGGGGTTGGCCCAGCCGACCAGCGGGATCTTGCGCAGCACGTCGCCATCAAGGGTCAACTCGACCAGGAACGGGTTCTTGCCCATCACCGAAAACAGTGTCTTGCGGACCGGATCATAGGAAAGGTCGGAGGCCTCGTCCTTCTCCATGCCTGGCAGCACTTTGGCATCGATATCGACGTGATAGTCCGGCAGCCAGACGCTGGCTTTCTGCTCCACCTGCGTCTGGAAACGCTCCTGAACCCAGAGGAATCCTCGATCATCCCAATGCATGGCGATGGCCACGCCATAACCGATCACGGCCGCGAACAGCAGCCAAGTGGAACGGCGCAGGGCGATCGGACGCTTATGCACGGACGATAAAGAACCGCCTGTAGGAAGAGGGGTGGCCATTGGAGAATTCCTGTTGTTTTCCAGCCTGAGAGACGGAGCGGTCGGGCCGCGCAGGAATTATCCGGATATTTTGTGAAAAAAATGCCAAAAGCCGACGAAGTGGTTTGACAAAGCAAAAGGGCAGCCTCATCGGCTGCCCTTGCGCACTTACAGGACGCGGCTTTCGAAACGACTGACGCCTGGCAGCTCCAGCACCAGCTCATCGCCCGGATTGAACGGGCCGACGCCCGCAGGCGTACCCGTCAGGATCACATCGCCAGCCTGCAACGAGAATTGCGAGGCCATGTGCTGGATCATCGGCACGATGGGGTTGAGCATCAGCGCGCTGTTGCCATCCTGGCGGACTTCACCGTTGATGGTCAGGCGAATGCCGATGTCCGCAAGGTCTTCGAAACTGCTGCCGGCGACGAACGGCGGCAGGACGCAGGCGCCATCGAAACACTTGGCGCGTTCCCACGGCAGGCCTTTTTCTTTCAACTGCGCCTGCAGGTCACGCAGGGTCAGGTCCAGTGCCGGGGCAAAGCCGGAAATGGCGTCCAGCACTTCCTCTTCGGAAGGCTGGGGCGACAGCGACTTGCCCAACAGCACCGCGATTTCCGCTTCGTAATGCACCGAACCGCGCTCGACCGGGATCTTGAAGCCGCCCTCGAGCGACACCACGCAACTGCCCGGCTTGATGAACAGCAGGGGCTCGGTGGGGATCGGGTTATCCAGCTCTTTGGCGTGTTCGGCGTAATTGCGCCCGATGCACACCACTTTGCCCAAGGCGAAGTGGATGCGGGTTCCGTCTACGTATTGGTGCTGATAGCTCATTGCCGACTCCTGGAGCGCTGGTTGGATCTGTGACGTGTTATCACTCGACAGCGAAGATCTTGCCCGGATTCATGATTCCGTTGGGATCGAACACCGCCTTGACTGCCTTCATGTATTCGATTTCGGCCGGCGACCGGCTGTAGCCGAGGTAATCCCGCTTGGTCATGCCGACGCCGTGTTCGGCGGAAATCGATCCGTTGTACTTCTCGACGGTTTCGAACACCTGCTTGTTGACGATGGCGCAGGTGGCAAAGAACTCGTCCTTGCTCATGTCATCCGGCTTGAGGATGTTCAGGTGCAGGTTGCCATCGCCGATATGGCCGTACCAGACGACGATGAAGTCCGGGTAGCTTTCGCTGACGATGACGTCGATATCCCGCAAGAATGCCGGCACTTTCGACACGGTGACCGAGATGTCGTTCTTGTACGGCGTCCAGTGGGAAATGGTCTCGGAAAGGTATTCGCGCAGTTTCCACAGGTTGCGCAACTGCTGCTCGCTCTGGCTCATGACCCCGTCGATCACCCAACCCTGTTCGACGCAATGCTCGAACAGCGCCAGAGCATCGTTGGCCACCTCCTCGGTGGTGGCTTCGAACTCCAGCAGGGCATAGAACGGGCACGGCGTCTCGAACGGCGCCGGCACATCGCCACGATCGAGGATCTTGGCCAGGCCCTTGTCGGAGAAAAACTCGAAAGCGGTCAGATCCAGCTTGCCCTGGAAGGCGTGCAGCACCGGCATGATCGAGTCGAAGTCCGGGGTGCCGAGCACCATCGCCGTAAGGTTCTTCGGCGCGCGATCCAGGCGCATGGTGGCCTCGACCACGAAGCCCAGGGTGCCCTCGGCGCCGATGAACAACTGGCGCAGGTCGTAACCGGTGGCGTTCTTGATCAGGTCCTTGTTCAGTTCCAGCAGATCACCCTTGCCGGTGACCACTTTCAGGCCGGCGACCCAGTTGCGGGTCATGCCGTAGCGAATGACCTTGATCCCGCCGGCATTGGTGCCGATGTTGCCGCCAATCTGACTGGAGCCGGCGGAAGCGAAGTCCACCGGGTAATACAGGCCCTTGTCCTCGGCGAAGTTCTGCAACTGCTCGGTGATCACGCCGGGCTGGCAGACCACGGTGCGGTCGAATTCGTTGAAATCGAGGATGCGGTTCATATAGTCGAACGACACCACCACCTCGCCGTTGGCCGCCACCGCGCCAGCAGACAGCCCGGTGCGCCCGCCCGACGGCACAAGCGCGACCTTGTGGGTGTTGGCCCAACGGACGATGGCCTGGACCTGCTCGATGTTTTTCGGGAAGACAATGGCGCTAGGTGCTGGCGGGAAGTGCTTGGTCCAGTCCTTGCCATAGGCGTCGAGGGAAGCGGCGTCAGTGAGTACCTTGCCGGGCTCGACCAGGGTCATCAGCTCGTCAATCAGAACAGGATCGGTCATCGATAGAACTCTCGAACTATTCATAGTCACCCTGAGCACACTTCACGCAGCAGGGATGGGCGTAGCGAGGGGTCGATATGCTAGCATACGCCCCCCGCCAATCGTGCTGATGGCCGATTCGCGAGAGCTTCACTTCCCTGCCATTTTTCTCCGGGACACAGGTTTACGCAGATGAGCAAGACTTCTCTCGATAAGAGCAAGATCAAGTTCCTTCTTCTTGAAGGCGTCCACCAGAACGCCGTGGACGTCCTGAAGGCCGCCGGGTACACGAATATCGAGTACCTCACCGGTTCCCTGCCGGAAGCCGAGCTGAAGGAAAAGATCGCCGATGCCCACTTCATTGGCATCCGCTCCCGCACTCAACTGACCGAAGAGATCTTCGACTGCGCCAAGAAACTGGTTGCTGTTGGTTGTTTCTGCATCGGTACCAACCAGGTTGACCTGAGCGCCGCTCGCGATCGCGCGATCGCCGTGTTCAACGCCCCGTACTCCAACACCCGCTCCGTTGCCGAGCTGGTGCTGGCCGAGGCCATCCTGCTGCTGCGCGGCATCCCCGAGAAGAACGCTTCCTGTCACCGCGGTGGCTGGATCAAGAGCGCGGCCAACTCCTTCGAGATCCGCGGCAAGAAGCTGGGCATCGTCGGCTACGGCTCGATCGGTACTCAACTGTCGGTCCTGGCCGAGAGCCTGGGCATGCAGGTGTTCTTCTTCGACCCGCTGACCAAGCTGCCGCTGGGCAACGCGACCCAGGTCACCAGCCTGAACGAACTGCTGGGCCTGGCCGACATCGTCTCGCTGCACGTGCCTGAGCTGCCGTCCACCCAGTGGATGATCGGCGAGAAAGAAATCCGCGCGATGAAGAAGGGCTCGATCCTGATCAACGCCGCCCGCGGTACCGTGGTCGAACTGGATCACCTGGCCGCAGCGATCAAGGACAAGCACCTGATCGGCGCCGCCATCGACGTGTTCCCGGTCGAGCCGCGTTCCAACGACGAAGAGTTCGAAAGCCCGCTGCGCGGCCTGGACAACGTGATCCTGACGCCGCACATCGGTGGTTCCACTGCCGAAGCCCAGGCCAACATCGGTCTGGAAGTTGCCGAGAAGCTGGTCAAGTACAGCGACAACGGTACGTCCGTTTCGTCGGTCAACTTCCCTGAAGTTGCCCTGCCGGCTCACCCTGGCAAGCACCGCCTGCTGCACATCCACGAAAACATCCCGGGCGTGCTCAGCGAGATCAACAAAGTCTTCGCTGAAAACGGCATCAACATCTCCGGTCAGTTCCTGCAGACCAACGAGAAAGTGGGTTACGTGGTTATCGACGTCGACGCCGAGTACTCGGATCTGGCGCAAGAGAAGCTGCAACAGGTCAAGGGCACCATCCGGTCCCGCGTGCTGTTCTAAGCGCTTCATGCTGTGAAAAAGGGAGGCCCTGGTGGCCTCCCTTTTGTTTGCCCGCGCGTTGCGAAAGTTGCCGAAAAACGGCAGAAATATTTGCCGTGCAATCAAACATTCCGCACTCGATGCGGTCACAAGCGGCAACTTGACCGTGGCAATTCCAGAAAGTCGCGGCAACACTGTGTGAATTGCCAATCATAAAAAAGGGGCTCAGATGCGTTTCATTACCGGGGCACTATTTGCCGCCAGCCTGCTCAGCCCATGGGCACATGCGGAATTGATGGATGACATCAGCGACCGCAACGAACTGCGTATTGCCATCGAAGCCAATACGCCACCCTTCAACTTCCGCGATACCGCCGGCCAGTTGAGCGGTTTTGAAGTGGAACTTGGCGAGGCATTGGCCAAGGAACTGGATGTCCATGCCGACTTCGTGGTGGTTGAACCCGCCGACCTGCTCAGCGGCGTGGAAAGCGGCAAATACGACATCGCCTTGAATCAGATTGCTACAACCCCCGAATTGAAAGAGCGCCTGGATTTCAGCACGCCCTACAGCTACACCCGCGCCCAATTGATCGTGCGCCAGGAAGAAAAGCGCCCGCTGCGCAGCCTTGAGGCCTTCAAGGGTCACAGCCTCGGCGTGGTCCAGGGCAGCAGCTTCGCCGAGCAGGCGCGAGACGTCGAAGGCGTTGATCTGCGCAGCTACAAGGACGCTATCCAGCCGATCAAGGAAGTGGCCGACGACCAGATCGACGCCGTCGTCAGCGACCGCCTGCTGGTGCCGTATGCGATCCGCGAAAGCAAATTGCCGGTGACCGAAGGCGCCACCCTTGGCCCGGTGGTGAACCTGGCGATTCCGTTCCAGAAAGGCAACCCGGCGTTCCAGAGTGCGGTGGACAACGCCCTGCAACGGATCAAGGCCGATGGGCGGTTGAGCGAGCTGTCGAAGAAGTGGTTCGGTGTGGATGCGAGCGAGGCGCCAAAGCAGTAGCTCTCATCGCTGGCTTGCCAGCGATGAGGCCTACCGGCCTAGCGCCCTGGCCGCCTCATCCAGCTCCAGCTCACTGAACACCAGCACCCCTTCACGCCGCAGCAAGGCACTGGTCACGCCTTCGCCACTAATCTTGCTGCCGCTGAACGTCCCGTCATAGACCAGCCGGTTACCACAAGACGGGCTCCCGGACTTGAGCACCGCCACCCGAATCCCGTGGCGCCGCACCAGCTCCAGCGCCAGCCGGGCCCCCGCCAGAAACGCCGCGCTGACATCCTCGCCGACAATGGTCACCACCTGCGCATCTCCGTCCAGCACCGCCCCGCCCTGCCCACCGGGAATTTCCGCGGGCGGACGCGGCGTTGGCAGCCCGCCGGCCACTTCCGGGCACAGCGGCACCACGCGACCTTCGCGCTGCCAGGCTTGCAACACATCGGGATGACCACTGGCGCGGCCGTCGTAGCGCACCGGCTGGCCGAGCAGGCAGGCGCTCACCAGCACCTTCGGCAATTCAGAACGGATCATTGCCACGACGGCGGAACCAACCAGTGACGGACAGGCGCTCGCGGCTGGCCGGGAGCACTTCATGGGGCAGATCGGCGGACATGAACACGATCAGGCTGCCGCCCACCGGCAACGCGTCCCGCTCCGAGCCGTCCTTGAGGAACATGCGCAACTGGCCGCCGTCTTCCGGCAACCACTGTTCATTGAGGTAGATGATCGCCGAGACGGTACGGCGGTCGTCATCGCGGAAGCGGTCGAGGTGCTTGCGGTAGAAGGTGCCCGGCGGGTACATCGCGAAATGGCACTCGAAGTCTTCCAGGCCGAGATAGAAGTCGCGGTTGAGCGCTTCACGCAGGCTGTCCATCAGCGCCAGATACTGGTCGCACGCCTCCGATTGCCCGGGCTCGAGCCAGAGGATATGGTCGCCGCGAATGCCTTCGCGAACGTCCTGACCCTGACCGCGCCCCACCCCCGCCGGCGCCAGCTCGCCTTCGGCCGCACGCTGGCGGCACTCGACCGCCAATGCGCGGGTCAGGGCCTCGGGCAGGAAAATCTCCTGCCGCGACCAGCCCTGGCCGGCCAGGTCATCGACGATGCTGAGCAATTGCGGGTGTTCGGAGGATGTGTGCATGGCGCGCATAGTATCGGGCTGCCGGAAAATTCGACAGGGCCACTTGGTCGCATGGCTGCACAGGCGTCTCGACAAAGCCCCGCAAGGCCACGGACAATAGCGGCCTGCCGACAGGAGTCCTGAATGCGCCGTTTGTTTTTTCTGCTGTTGATGATCTGCACCACGCCTGTCTGGGCAGACACCCTCGATCAGCTCTACAAAGTTGCCGGCTGGCCTGAACAGCGCGCCCACTTCTCCGATGCCATCGCCGCCGCCCAGCAGCGCTATCAGAAAAGCCTGCCGCCCGCGGTATTCCAGGCGCTGGTCGACAACAGCAACCAGCGCTTCGAAGCCAAGGCCGTCGATCGTCGCGCCGAAGCCCAGCTGCGCGCCCATCTGAAAGATCCCGCACCCGCGCTGACCTTCTTCCAGTCGCCGCTGGGCCGCAAGGTCGTGGCCGCCGAGCTGATGGCCACCCGCCGCGACCAGTTGGCGAAGAACGCCAAGGGCCTGCCGAAAGTCGAGGCCAGTGATACTCGCCTGCTGATCATCGGCCACCTGGCCCAGGCGCTGCCGGCCCGCGAGGCCGGTGCCGAGGTCAGCCTGGCGATCGCTGGCGTCGCCGCCGACAGCCTCAGCCAGATGATTCCCGGCCTGTTTGGCGGCGGCCAGGCCCAGGGCCTGCTCGATGGCCAGCGCCAGCGGTTGATGGAACAGATCGGCGAAGACCTCAACAACACCCTGCTGTATGTCTACCGCGACCTGTCTGACGCCGAGCTGGAAGAGTTCTCGACCTTCGCCGAGTCCAACGAGGGCCAGGCCTATTACAAGGCCGCCCTGTCCGCCATTCGTGCCGGCCTGGCCGTGGGCCAGAGTACGTCTGACCTCAAGTAATCAGCCCAGCCGCTGGCCGATGAAGTCGAAATAGCGCTGCCGAATCTCCGGCAGCTCATTGGCCAGATGATGCCGCGCCTGCGGCAACAACAGGATCTGCGGCGCATCGAACTTGCGCTTGAGCACGTCCAGGTTGTACCGCCAGTCCACCGTCATATCGCCCTCGCCCTGCACGATCAGTAGCCGACGCGAACTCCCCGGCGCCGCCTCGATACGCTTGACCCACGCCAGCAACGCGCCGACCCAGGCGGTGGGCAGCCGCCGCGGCTGCAGCGGGTCGGCCTGGAGAAACGGCAGGAAGGTCGGGTCATGGGTGTTTTCGCTGAAGCGCCGTTCGATGCCGTTCACGAAAGGACGCAGCATCCAGTAGCTGAGCCTCGACCACAGCCACGCACGCGGCCGCACCAAAGGCGCGAGCAGGATCACCTGGCCCTGCGCCGGGCTGTCCGCCCCGCGATGCAGCAGGTGATCGACGACAATGGCGCCGCCCGTGCTCTGCCCGCACAGGTGCCAGGGCTGCGGCAGATTCAACTCGCCGGCCTGTTCGAACAACCGGTCGAGCACCTGCTGGTACACCGCGAAATCATCGATGCTGGCCCGCTCTCCGCTGGACAACCCGTGCCCCGGCAGATCGCAGGAAATCACCGCGAAGCGCTGCTCCAGCGCCCAGTCGATGACATGCCGGTACAGCCCCATGTGATCGTAGAAACCGTGCAGCAACACCAGCGTCGCAACCGGCGCGGCGGGCAGCCAGACCTGGCTCACCACCTCGAACCCTGCGCAGTCGAAGCGCCCCAGCCAGCTCTGCACGCCCTCGTGCCCAGGCAGGTCCAGGCCGTAGAAACGCTGATACGCCTGCCCCGCGCTCGACAGCGGCTGACGGGCCGCCAGCGGTTGCAGGCTGGCACGCAGGGAATCGGCTTGGAACGAGGCGGACATGGACGGCTTCCGTTGAGAGTGCAAAGGATTGATCTGCGATATTCATCTGTCGGCGGGGGCATGGCAAGCTAGCCGCCCTCCATGATTGCCGGTGTGTTCGATGTCTGGGAAAAATTTGCTCGCCGCCCTGACCCTGCTGCTCTGCGCCGCCGGCCTGTGGTGGGCGTACGACAGCTTCCAGAGTCGCTACCTGCGCCCCTTCGACAACCAGACCGCGCTGTTCGCCGGCGACCACCTGCGCCTGCCCGCCGAACTGGCCGGCCCCGGCCCGATCCGCCTGGTGCACTTCTGGGACCCGGCCTGCCCGTGCAACGTTGGCAACCAGCAGCACCTGGCCGAACTGATCGAACACTACGCGCCGCAGGGCGTGTCCTTCCACGTCCTGCAAAAGCCCGGCAGCCGCGGCCAGTTGCCCACCACCCTTGCCGCCCTCCAGCCGATCGCCAGCCTGCCCGGCGCCGAGCACCTACCGGCCAGTCCCGCCGTGGCGATCTGGGACCAGAACGGCGACCTCGCGTACTTCGGCCCCTACAGCGAAGGCGCGACCTGCAATGCCAACAACAGCTTTATCGAACCGATCCTGCAGGCGCTGACCCAAGGCCGGCCGGTGAAGGTGACCCAGACCATGGCGGTGGGGTGTTATTGCCCGTGGAATGAGTGAACAGGGCTGAAATACCCGGCATCACGTCGATAACTATCTACATCTTGCAGGAGGGCAACGCTCCGTAGGTTTCGCACATACACGCAAAGGAGCGCCTGTATGTCGAGACAAACTATCGTTTTGCCCGCACAAACTGTTCACAGCACCCGAATTCCGTGGCGGCTGGAACACAACCTCATCCCCCGCTACCACGTTTTTCCCCGCCATTTCGCACCCCAACGCTTCAACCCCGCCGACTACGTCACGACCGTCCTTGAACCTGGCAAGTTGGTTATCGAACTGGCCAAGGAGTTCCAGGACGACAAACGAAGCGTCGAGCAACAACACGCCGACAATGAAAAGCAGCTAAACACCCGCCTGACTGAGGAGTTGAAGGCACGCACCGCACCGCCGAGCACCAGTGGCCCGTTTCAGTCGTACGACCATAAAACCGCCACCATCAACAGCTTGCTGGAGGAAAAGCGCGCAGCACTGCCCCCGATCTGGGAAAGCGCCCGGGCGTTCTACGGCGAAGATCCCGTCAACAAAACCACCGTCGATTTTCTTCGCATTGCCACGCGCGAAGGCGGCGTCCCTGATCCGAAACAAACCTGGCTCGTCTCCTACAAAGCCGCGTTTGAAGCACGCCTGCTGACCAGATCCATCGATGTGCTGACCGCCCGGGCCAACAAGCTCGCGGTGGAACGGGTCAAGGCGCAGACCCGTCTTCACCAAAGCGCCGACCAACGTCTCACCGAACAGGCGCAGGCGGTCGAACTGGCGCAAGTCAGGCTGGACGAGGCGAGGTTTCAGCACCTTGTCGATCTGCGCGAGATGGAGGAGCGCCTTGAACACTTCTCGCGCCATCAGCAAGACAACGTCACCCAGGAAACCGCCGCCCTTCATGCCAGAGACCTCGCCGAAGAAATCACCGCGCTGCTCATGGCCAGAAACGCAGCGTACGCGTCCCGCGCCGAGGCCAATATCCAGGCTCAAAAGCTCGATGTAGAACGCGGCTTCCTGCACAACCGCCTCACATCGGGCAATACGGAGTCGGCCTCAGAACAGAACCGCGTAGATCGGGAGGCCCTGCTGCAGACGGTGGTGCACACCCTTGATGCGCATCAGGAAAGCTGGCCCGCAGAGCTGCAGCGGATGGCCACCTACGAGGAGCAAATAGAGCGCGCCCTCGCCGATGCCCGCAGCGAACTGGTGCGCCTGGCGGCGCTTGAAGGCATCGAGACTCCCCAACGCCCGGCCACCTATAGCTTGACCGTCGCCAGCATGGGCCTGCCCCAGGTCATGACGCCGAACGCCTCTTCAATGGCGGTGTTCGAGTCGGTACGTCCAGCGATGGGCAAGGCGCTGCTTTCTGTCGGCAGCCGTGTCGGCGGCTTGCCTCGCGTGGGCCTCTATTTCGCGGCGCTGGTGGTGTTCTCCATGAAGCTGGAGGAAGGCGGGCGTCACGGGCTCAGCGTACCGCTCACCAGCATGAAGCTGGATTTCGATACCCAGCAGTTGCTGGAAAGCATCGGCGAGCACTTTGCACTACCGATGCGGCTGATTTCCGGACTGGTCGGTGACGACTCCACAATCCGCATTATCCCCACCGGCAACGATCAGGCGTCCGCCGACGTACCGGTGCGAGCCGCGACCTGGGATGCCGAAAAGGGTGCCTACACCTTCATTACCGACGGCCCCGGTCCGATCACGATTCTGTGGACACCTGGAGCGCCTCCTACGGACAGCTCCACCAGCCTGCCGGCGGGGCAACGCCCGGCGTCGCTCTATCCCGGCCAGATCGGGCTCAAGAACCAGCCCCAGCTCCTGCCTTTTCCTGCAGGGGATGACATCCATTTCGACGACTACATCATCACCTTCCCGGCGGACTCGGGGCTTGAGCCTGTTTATGTCATGTTCAAGAACCCGCGGGATTATGCGGGGGTCGGCGCTGGAAACGGGAGGACGATTCCTGGCTGGCGAGATGCAATGACCAGTCCAGAGGGAGCACCGATTCCGGCGCAGATTGCGGATCAGTTACGGGGCAAGCAGTTCAGCAGATGGGGCAAGATGCGTGAGGCAATCTGGAAAGCAGCGGCTGCCGATCCAGAGTTGAGCAAGAGCTTTATGCAAGCGAGCCTGGACGAGATGCGTAAAGGAAAAGCGCCTGTGACTCCGAAATCGGAGCAAAGGGGAAAAAGACGGAGTTTTGAATTACACCACATCCATCCAATCGCAAAAGGCGGAGCTGTTTATGATCTGGACAATTTGGTCATCCTGACGCCGAAATCCCATGTCGAAGCTCACCAAAAGGAGAAGAACTAATGGATCTAAAGCCACGTATCGAGGACTACACGGAAGCCGAATTTCTGGCATTCGTGACGTTATTTTTCCGAAATGATTCACCGCTGGAAGGCAACGCATACGGGGCCTGGAAAGGTCGACTTCTGGACCACTTCGAAGCAATTACGGAGCATCCCAGTGGCTCCGATGTCGTCTACTACCCGCCAGAAGGCTCCGAGGACAGCCCCGAAGGCGTCGTCAAAAGCGTAAAAGAATGGCGCGCGGCCAACAACAAACCCGGCTTCAAACCCGCCTGACCCAACGCCGCTATCGCCCCATGCGATAGCGGCGTTTCCCGCTTAGCGCACCCGCGCCGGATTCCCCACCACCGTCGCGCCCGCCGGCACATCGCGGGTCACCACGCTGCCGGCGCCAATGACGGCGTTATCGCCAACGGTCACCCCTGGCAGGATGATTGCCCCGCCGCCGATCCACACGTTGCGGCCGATCTTCACCGGCTTGCCGCTTTCCAGGCCGCTGCGGCGCAGTTCCGGGTCGCGGGGATGGTCGGCGGTATAGATCTGCACCGCCGGGCCGATCTGGCAGTCGTCGCCGATGCTGACCGGGCAAACGTCGAGAATTACGCAGTTGAAGTTCATGAAGACCCGCGCGCCCAGGTCGATGTTGTAGCCGTAGTCGCAATAGAACGGTGGGCGGATCACCGCGTCCGCGCCGACCCTGGCGAAGTGCGCGGCCAGCAGTTCATGGCGCTGTTCGTTGAGCAGGTCGGCGGAGTTGTTGTAGCCCTGCATCCAGTGTTTGTTGGCAATCTGCTCGGCCTGTAATTCCGGGCAGGAGGCCCGATAGAGCTGGCCTGTGAGCATTTTCTGTTTTTCGCTGAGATCCATTGCCGCAACTCCTGGCTGATGGGTTAGGTTGCAAAAGTCTATCCTCTGTCCGAAAGATGACCGACTCACTGGAAGAAAGATCCTCCGGACCCGTTGCAAGGAGCTTCGATGAAACGCAGTCTCTCCCTTCTCGCCGTCGCCATCGTCGCCGTGGCCGCGGGTGGTGGCTATTGGTATGTGCAGGGCAAACAGCCGCTGCGCAACGGCGAATTGGTCCTGGCGAATCTTCAGGCGCCAGTGAGCGTGCGCTACGACGAGCGCGGCGTTCCGCATATCCAGGCCCAGAACGAAAACGACCTGTACCGCGCCCTCGGCTATGTCCATGCCCAGGACCGGCTCTTCCAGATGGAAATCACCCGGCGCCTGGCTCGGGGCGAACTGGCCGAGGTGCTGGGGCCAAAGCTGGTGGACACCGACACCCTGTTCCGCAGCCTGCGCATTGCCGATCAGGCGCAGGTCTACGTGGATCGACAGGACAAGCATTCCCCAGCCTGGAAAGCGCTGCAGGCCTACCTCGACGGCGTAAATGCGTGGCAAGCCACGCATCCAAAACCCATGGAGTTCGATGCGCTGGGCATCACGCCGCGCCCCTTCACGGCCCAGGACACAGTGAGCATCGCCGGTTTCATGGCCTACAGCTTCGCCGCGGCGTTTCGCACCGAGCCGTTGCTGACCTTCATCCGCGACCACCTCGGCAACGACTACCTGAAGGTCTTCGACCTCGACTGGCACCCGGACGGCGTGCTGCAAAAGGCGCCGGCACTGGCCGATGCCGACTGGAACAGCCTGAGCCAACTGGCGCTGGTCAGCCAGCAAGCTCTTGGCGAAGCCGGCCTGCCGCAGTTCGAGGGCAGCAATGCCTGGGCCGTGAGCGGCCGTCGCACCCAGAGCGGCAAGCCGTTGCTGGCTGGCGACCCGCATATTCGCTTCTCGGTCCCGGCGGTGTGGTACGAGGCCGAGCTGTCGGCGCCGGGCTTTCACCTGTACGGCTACTACCAGGCGCTCAACCCCTTTGCTTCCCTCGGGCACAACCGCGAATTCGGCTGGAGCCTGACCATGTTCCAGAACGACGACATCGACCTGATCGCCGAGCGGGTCAACCCGGACAACCCTGATCAGGTCATGGTCGGTGGCCAGTGGCAGGCACTGACCCGTACCGAACAGACCATCAAGGTCAAAGGCGAGGCGGACAAGACCATCACCCTGCTGCGCTCGCCCCACGGCCCAATCGTCAACAAAGTGATCGGCCAGGACGCGGGCCCGACGCCGATCGCCATGTGGTGGGCCTTTCTGGAAACCGAGAACCCGATTCTCGACGGTTTCTACGCGATCAACCGCGCCAGCACCCTGGACGCCATGCGCAGCGCCGTGCAGAAGGTCCAGGCGCCGGGCCTGAACTTCATCTGGGCCAATGCCAAGGGCGATATCGGCTGGTGGGCCGCAGCAGCGCTGCCGGTGCGCCCGGACGGCGTGAACCCGGCCTTTATCCTCGACGGCAGCACCGCCCAGGCCGACAAATCCGGTTTCTACCCGTTCAGCGCCAACCCGCAGTCGGAGAACCCGGCCAGCGGTTATATCGTCTCCGCCAACTTCCAGCCGCTATCACCCAGCGGCATGGTCGTTCCCGGTTACTACAACCTCGCGGATCGTGGTCAGCAGCTCGACCGGCAACTGGCCGACACGCAGATCAAATGGGACCTGCAAAACAGTCAGGCGCTGCAACTGGGGAGCAGCACCGATTACGGCCCGCGCACCCTGGGGCCGCTGCTCGGGGTGTTGCGCCAGGTGGTGCAGGACGAGCAAGGACGCGAACTGGTGGAACAATTGGCCGGCTGGCGCGGCGACTACCCGCTGGATTCGGTCAACGCCACGCTGTTCAACCAGTTTCTCTATGAGCTGGCGTATGCGGCGATGCACGACGAGCTGGGCGATAGCTGGTTCCAGACGCTGCTGTCGACCCGGGTGATCGATGCCGCCCTGCCGCGCCTCGCCGCCGACGCCGATTCGCCGTGGTGGGACAGCCAGGGCAGCAGCGAGCGCGGTAGTCGTGCGGCGGTGGTCAAGCGCGCCTGGGACAAGACCCTGGCGCACCTGCGCGACACCCTCGGCACAGACCCGGCGAGCTGGCAGTGGGGCAAGGCGCACACCCTGACCCACGGCCATCCGCTGGGCATGCAGAAGCCGCTGGACCGTTTGTTCAACGTCGGACCGTTCGCCGCGCCGGGGACGCATGAGGTGCCGAACAACCTGTCGGCGAAGATCGGCCCGGCGCCATGGCCGGTGACTTATGGCCCGTCGACGCGGCGGCTGATCGATTTCGCCGATGCAGGGACGGCGCTGAGCATCAATCCGGTTGGGCAGAGTGGGGTGCTGTTTGATCGGCATTATGCGGATCAGGCGAAGGCGTATATCGAGGGGAAATACCAGCGGGCCTGGTTGGGGCTGGCGGGGGAGACGGAGGGGACGTTGCGGTTGGTGCCGGGGAGATAGATCGAGGGGCCGCATCGCGAGCGAGCTCGCTCCTACAGGATTGCGTTACCTGTAGGAGCGAGCTTGTCGGGGCGCCGAACCGTCGCGATGACGTTCAGCAGATCAAGCCTGAGCCGCCGCCGGGCGACGCACATCCGGCTGTTTCCACGAATCCGCAGCGCTCTCTTCGATCGCCTGCTGAATCGCGCGCTTGCGGCGCTCTTCGGCACGGCGGCTGAAGTACCAGATCAGGAAGGTGGCAAACGACACCACCAGCAGGATCAGGCTGGCCACGGCGTTGATTTCGGGCTTCACGCCCAGACGCACCGCCGAGAACACTTCCATCGGCAAGGTGGTGGAACCAGGACCGGACACGAAGCTCGCCAGTACCAGGTCATCCAGCGACAGGGCGAAGGACATCATGCCGCCCGCCGCCAGCGACGGCGCGATCATCGGGATGGTGATCAGGAAGAACACCTTCCACGGCCGTGCACCCAGGTCCATGGCCGCTTCTTCGATGGACAGGTCCAGCTCGCGCAAGCGGGCCGAGACCACCACCGCGACATACGCGGCACAGAAGGTGGTGTGGGCGATCCAGATGGTGACGATGCCACGCTCCTGCGGCCAGCCAATCATCTGTGCCATGGCCACGAACAGCAGCAACAGCGACAGACCGGTGATCACTTCAGGCATGACCAGCGGCGCGGTGACCAGGCCGCCGAACAGCGTGCGGCCCTTGAAGCGGGTCACGCGGGTCAGCACGAAGGCGGCCAGGGTGCCCAGCGCCACTGCGGCAACCGCGGTGTAGCAGGCGATTTCCAGCGAGCGCATCACCGAGCCCATGAGCTGGGTGTTGTCGAGCAGGCCGACGTACCACTTCACCGACCAGCCGCCCCAGACCGTCACCAGCTTGGAGGCGTTGAACGAGTAGATCACCAGGATCAGCATCGGCAGGTAGATGAACAGCAGGCCGAGCACCAGCATCAGCTTGGAGAATCCGAAACGCTTCATGCCCTGCCCTCCATCTCTTTGGCCTGACTGCGGTTGAACAGGAGGATTGGCACGATCAGGATCGCCAGCATGACCACCGCCAGGGCGGACGCCACCGGCCAGTCGCGGTTGTTGAAGAACTCTTGCCAGAGCACCTTACCGATCATCAGGGTTTCCGGGCCGCCGAGCAGCTCGGGGATGACGAACTCGCCCACCACCGGAATGAACACCAGCATGCAGCCGGCGATGATGCCGTTTTTCGACAGCGGCACGGTGATCTTCCAGAAGCTGTTGAAGGTGCTCGAACCCAGGTCGGACGCGGCTTCCAGCAGGCTCTGGTCGTGTTTCACCAGGTTGGCGAACAGCGGCAGGATCATGAACGGCAGATACGAATAGACCACGCCGATGTACACCGCGAGGTTGGTATTGAGGATCTGCAGCGGTTCGTCGATCAACCCCAGCCACATCAGGAAGGCGTTGAGCAGGCCGTTGTTGCTGAGGATGCCCATCCAGGCGTAGACGCGGATCAGGATCGCAGTCCAGGTCGGCATCATGATCAGCAGCAGCAGGACGGTCTGGATGTCCTTGCGCGCATTGGCAATGGCGTAGGCCATCGGGTAGCCGATCAGCAGGCATAGCAGCGTGCTGAAGAAGGCCATTTTCAACGAGCCCAGGTAGGCCGAGATGTACAGCTCGTCCTGGGTCAGCAGGCCATAGTTGGCCAGGTTGAGGACCACCTGGATCTTGTCTTCGACGTAGCTGTAGATCTCGGTATACGGCGGGATCGCCACATCCGCTTCAGCGAAGCTGATCTTCAGAACGATGAAGAACGGCAGCATGAAGAACAGGAACAGCCACAGGAACGGGGCGCCGATGACCAGGTGGCGCCCCTCGGGTGTTATGCGATTGAGGGCTCGCTTGAGCTTGCGCATGTTCATGACCGCAGTACCACGCCGCTGTCGTCTTCCCACCACACGTACACTTCATCGCCCCAGGTTGGGCGCGAGCCCTGACGTTCAGCGTTGGCGACGAAGGACTGGACGATCTTGCCGCTCGGCAGCTCGACGTAGAACACCGAGTGGCCGCCCAGGTAGGCGATGTCGTGGACCTTGCCGCGCGACCAGTTGTACTCGCAGGTAGGCTGCTGGGTCGTTACCAGGAGTTTTTCCGGGCGCAGGGCGTAGGTGATGCGCTTGTCTTCCACCGAGGTGGTGATGCCGTGGCCGACGTAGATGTGGCGCTCGAGCTCGGGGCTGGCGATGCGCGCGTGGCCTTCGGCGTCGTCGACCACTTCACCGTCGAACAGGTTGACGTTGCCGATGAACTCGCAGACCAGGCGGCTGGTCGGGGTCTCGTAGACGTCGATCGGGCTGCCGATCTGGGCAATCCAGCCCAGGTGCATGATGGCGATGCGCTGGGCCATGGTCATGGCCTCTTCCTGGTCGTGGGTCACCATCACGCAGGTCACGCCGACCCGCTCGATGATTTCCACCAGTTCGAGCTGCATCTGCGAACGCAGTTTCTTGTCCAGTGCCCCCATCGGCTCATCGAGCAGCAGCAGCTTGGGGCTCTTGGCCAGCGAACGGGCCAGGGCGACGCGCTGACGCTGGCCGCCGGAGAGCTGGTGCGGCTTGCGCTTGGCGTACTGGGTCATGTGCACCAGCTTGAGCATCTCGGCCACGCGGGCTTCGATCTCGGCCTTGGGCATCTTGTCCTGCTGCAGGCCGAAGGCGATGTTCTGCGCCACGGTCATGTGCGGGAACAGCGCGTAGGACTGGAACATCATGTTGATGGGCCGCTCGTACGGCGGCATGTCGGTAATGTCGACGCCATCGAGGAAAATACGCCCCTCGGTCGGACGCTCGAAACCGGCCAGCATGCGCAGCAGGGTGGATTTACCCGAACCGGAGCCGCCGAGCAACGCGAAGATCTCACCCTTTTTAATTTCGAGCGAGACATCGTCCACCGCGATGGTTTCGTCGAACTTCTTTGTGACCCGGTCGATCTTGACCAGCACCTGTTTAGGTTGCTGATCGCCCTCGAGGGCTTTTTTGTAGGCGCCGGAGGCAACTGCCATGTGTGAAACTCCCAACAGAATGTTCTGTACCCGCCCCTGCCGTGACGGGTACGGATTTTTATTTGCCCGACTTGACCTTGGTCCAGATGCGGGTCATCAAACGTTGCACTTTGGGCGGTAGCTCAGAGTTGACGTACAACTTGTCCAGCACTTCCTGCGGCGGATAAACCGCCGCGTCCTTGCGAACATCCTGGTCCATCAGGTCGCCAGCCTTGGGGTTAGGGTTGGCATAACCAACGTAATCGCTGACCTGGGCAATGACCTCAGGCTTGAGCAGATAGTTGATGAAGGTGTGGGCCTCTTTGACGTTGCCGGCATCCTTGGGGATGGCCAGCATGTCGAACCAGAGGTTGCCGCCTTCCTTGGGGATCACATACGCCACTTCCACGCCCTTGCCGGCTTCTTCAGCACGGGCCTTGGCCTGGAAGATGTCGCCGGAGAAGCCCGCGGCGACGCAGATATCGCCATTGGCGAGATCGGATATGTACTTGGAAGAATGGAAGTAGGTCACGTAAGGACGCACGGCGAGCAGTTTCTTCTCGGCGGCTTCATAGTCCTTGGGGTTTTCGCTGTTGGGGTTGAGCCCCATGTAATTCAGTACGGCCGGCAGCATTTCATCCGCCGAGTCGAGGAAGGCGACGCCGCAACTGGAGAGTTTCTTGATGTTCTCCGGCTCGAACAGCATGGCCCAGGAGTCGATCTTGTCGGTGCCGAGCACCGCTTTGACCTTCTCGACGTTGTAGCCAATGCCGTTGGTGCCCCACAGGTACGGCACGGCGTACTGGTTGCCCGGGTCGTTGCGCTCCAGGCGCTTGAGCAGGGCGGGGTCGAGATTCTCCCAGTTCGGCAACTGCGCACGGTCGAGCTTCTGGAACGCGCCGGCTTTGATCTGCTTGCCGAGGAAATGGTTGGACGGCACGACTACGTCATAGCCGGTGCGACCGGCCAGGAGCTTGCCTTCCAGGGTTTCATTGGAATCGAACACGTCATACAGCGGCTTGATGCCGGTCGACTTTTCGAAGTCCGCGAGTGTGGTCTGGCCGATGTAGTCCGACCAGTTGTAGATGTGCACCGTGGGCGCCGCTTGGACGCTGCAAGCCAGCGTCAGACCCGCTCCAGCCATGACGGCCTTGCGAAATACGGAAATAGACAAGTGGGAGGTCCTCTACATTAGTGCCCGTGGCATACGGCAGAAATACCTGCCGGCCATGCAAACCGGCGCGCAACTTACCTTCGATACACCTGACCAGCAAAAGAATTTTGCATTGCAGCCCCCACAGGACGCGGCTTTCACCGCGCCTGGGGGGGTCAGGCCGGGTTACTTGCCCGACTTGATCTTGGTCCAGCTACGAGTCACCAGGCGCAGGGTGGCCGGGTCCTGGTCGCTGATCGCATAGAGTTGTTTCTTCACTTCATCCGACGGGTAGATGCTCGGATCGCCGGAGATGTCTTTGTCTACCAGCGCAGTGGCGGCCTTGTTGCCGTTCGGGAAGCGCACGGAGTTGGTGATCTCGGCCATGATTTCCGGCTGCAGCAGGAAGTTCATCCACTGGTAGGCGGCGTCGACGTTCTCGGCATCCTTCGGAATGGCGACCATGTCGTAGAAGGTGCCGGCACCTTCTTTCGGAATCACGTAGTCCAGCTTGACCTTGTCGCCAGCTTCGTGGGCGCGGGCCTTGGACTGCTCCAGATCACCCGAGTAACCGACAGCGACGCAGATGTTGCCGTTGGCGAGGTCAGAGATGTACTTGGAGGAGTGGAAGTAGGTGACCGAAGGACGGATGCTCATGAACAGGTCTTCGGCGGCCTTCAGGTCAGCCTTGTCCTTGCTCGCGGTCGGCTTGCCCAGGTAGTGCAGCGCGGCCGGAATCATCTCGGTCGGTGCATCGAGGAAGCTCACGCCGCAGCTCTTGAGCTTGGCGATGTTCTCGGGCTTGAACACCACGTCCCAGGAGTCGATCTTGTCGACGCCCAGCGCGGCCTTGACCTTCTCTGGGTTGTAGCCGATGCCGATGCTGCCCCACATGTACGGGAAGGCGTATTTGTTGCCTTTGTCGCTGGCGTCGCCGACGGCCTTGAGCAGGTCTTCGTCGAGGTTTTTCCAGTTGGCCAGCTTGGAACGGTCCAGCTCCTGGTAAACGCCGGCCTTGATCTGCTTGGCCAGGAAGTTGTTGGACGGAACCACTACGTCATAGCCGGACTTGCCCGCCAGCAGCTTGGCTTCCAGGGTCTCGTTGCTGTCGAAGACGTCGTAGACGACCTTGATGCCCGTCTGCTTCTCGAACTTGGCGACGGTATCCGGGGCGATGTAGTCGGACCAGTTGTAGACGTGGAGGACCTTGTTGTCCGCCTGAACAGCACTAGCCATCATCCCCGCGAGGGAAACGGCCAACAGCGTCTTGCCCATTTTCTTCATGCGTTATTGCTCCAGAATTTTTATAAAGCCATCTGTTCAGCGGCCGGCCCTGTCGGCACCCGGCTGAAACAGGCACTAGTCTGGCAAGATCCAAGGCGCTCTTTCAAGGAAAGAGCCGCCTCGGCAATGCCGCAAAGCCACCATGCCAGCCTAGCAGTTGATCAGCCCAGTGCTTCGAGGGTCAGATCCAGGCATTTACGAGCCTTTTCAACCAGTTCATCAATCTCTTCGCGGCTGATCACCAGCGGCGGAGCGATGATCATGGTGTCGCCCACGGCGCGCATGATCAGGCCGTTGTCGAAGCAAAACTGGCGGCAGATCATGCCGACGCCCTTGCCCTCGTAACGGGTACGCGTGGCCTTGTCCTTGACCAGTTCGATCGCGCCGAGCATGCCCAGACCGCGGACCTCGCCCACCAGCGGGTGGTCGTTCAGCTCGCGCAGACGTTTCTGCAAATAGGGTGCCGTTTCCTCGTGGACGCGCTCGACAATCTTCTCGTCGCGCAGAATCCGCAGGTTTTCCAGGCCCACCGCCGCTGCCACCGGGTGGCCGGAATAGGTGAAGCCGTGGTTGAAGTCGCCGCCTTCGTTAAGCACCTTGACCACTTCGTCACGGACGATCACGCCGCCCATTGGGATGTAGCCGGAAGTCAGGCCCTTGGCGATGGTCATCAGGTCAGGCTTGAGGTCGTAGTAGTCGGAGCCGAACCACTCGCCGGTGCGGCCGAAACCGCAGATGACTTCGTCGGCAACGAACAGGATCTCGTAGCGCGCGAGGATTTCCTTGATCTTCGGCCAGTAGCTTTCCGGTGGAATGATCACCCCGCCCGCGCCCTGGATCGGCTCGGCAATAAAGGCGGCGACGTTGTCGACGCCGACTTCGAGGATCTTCTTCTCCAGTTGCTCGGCGGCCCAGATACCGAACTCTTCCGGGGTCTTGTCACCACCTTCGCCGAACCAGTATGGCTGCGGGATGTGAACGATGTTCGGGATCGGCAGGTCGCCCTGCTCGTGCATGCCGGACATGCCGCCCAGGCTGGCACCGGCCACGGTGGAACCGTGGTAGCCGTTGACGCGGCCGATGATGGTTTTCTTCTGCGGCTTGCCCTTCAGCGCCCAGTAATGACGGACCATGCGCAGCACGGTGTCATTGCCTTCGGAGCCGGAGCCGGTGAAGAACACGTGGCTCATGCCTTCCGGGGCCACGTCGGAAATCGCCTTGGCCAGTTCGAGCGCCGGCGGGTGAGCAGTCTGGAAGAACAGGTTGTAATACGGCAGCTCGCGCATCTGCTTGCTCGCCGCATCGGCCAGTTCTTCACGGCCATAGCCGACCGCCACGCACCACAGGCCGGCCATGCCGTCGAGGATCTTGTTGCCCTCGCTGTCCCACAGGTGCACGCCCTGGGCCTTGGTAATGATCCGCGGGCCCTTTTCCTGCAACTGTTTATAGTCACTGAAAGGCGCCAGGTGATGATCACGACTCAGGTCCTGCCACTCGCGGGTTTGCGGGTTCTTGACGCTCATGTGCTTCTCCGTTTTCTGGCGGCCGCGCTCCTGCGGCCCCGGGGTTGATCAGACCGCGAACAGCAGGAACTCACGTTCCCAGGAGCTGATCACGCGCTTGAAGTTCTCGTGCTCGGCCCGTTTGGTGGCGACGTAACCGGCAATGAATTTCTTGCCCAGGTACTTCTCCAGCGCACGGCAGTTTTCCATGCGCTCCAGGGCGTCCTCGATGGTCAGCGGCAGGCGCAGGTTGCGCCGCTCGTAACCACGGCCCACGACCGGGGCACTGGCATTGATGCCTTCGACCATGCCGATGTAGCCGCACAGCAGGCTCGCGGCGATGGCCAGGTAAGGGTTGGCGTCGGCGCCGGGCAGGCGGTTCTCGACACGGCGGTTCTGCGGGCCGGCATCCGGGACGCGCAGGCCGACGGTGCGGTTTTCCTCGCCCCACTCGACGTTCACCGGCGCCGAGGTGTCGGGCAGGAAGCGGCGGAACGAGTTGACGTTGGGGGCGAACAGCGGCAGCACTTCGGGGATGAACTTCTGCAGGCCACCGACGTGGTACAGGAACAGCTCGCTCATGCTGCCGTCTTCATTGGAGAAGATGTTCTTGCCGGTCTGCACGTCGATGATGCTCTGGTGCAGGTGCATGGCGCTGCCGGGCTCGCCGGTCATGGGCTTGGCCATGAACGTGGCGGCGACATTGTGCTTGAGCGCTGCCTCGCGCATGGTCCGCTTGAACACCAGGATCTGATCGGCCAGGGACAGGGCGTTGCCGTGACGGAAGTTGATTTCCATCTGCGCGGTGCCGTCTTCGTGGATCAGCGTGTCCAGGTCGAGGTTCTGCAGTTCGCACCAGTCATAGACGTCTTCGAACAGCGGGTCGAATTCGTTGGCGGCTTCGATGGAGAACGACTGGCGACCGGTTTCCGGGCGGCCGGAGCGGCCGATTGGCGGCTGCAGCGGGAAGTCCGGGTCTTCGCAGCGCTTGGTCAGGTAGAACTCCATTTCCGGCGCGACGATCGGCTGCCAGCCCTTGTCGGCATAGAGTTTCAGCACTTTCTTGAGCACGTTGCGCGGCGACAGCTCGACCGGGTTTCCCTTCTTGTCGTAGGTGTCGTGGATTACCTGGGCAGTCGGCTCGATGGCCCACGGCACGAGGAACACCGCGTTCTCGTCGGGGCGGCAGATCATGTCGATGTCGGCCGGGTCGAGCAGCTCGTAATAGATGTCGTCATCGACGTAGTCGCCGGTCACGGTCTGCAGCAGGACGCTTTCGGGCAGACGCATGCCCTTTTCGGCGATGAACTTGTTGGTTGGCGAGATCTTGCCCCGGGTGATACCGGTCAAGTCGCTGATCAGACATTCGACTTCGGTGATCTTGTGCTCTTTCAGCCAATCGGTGAGCTGGTCGAGATTGCTGCTACTCATAAATACCTCAGCAGGTAAATGCCTGGACTGTAGTCAAGACGCCTATGTCAGGCCGTCTCCAGCATTCTGGATGCCCCGACGGCCCAAAGCAAAAGGCGCGCGAGGAGAATGCGTCACTGGCATTGCCCGTGATGCAGAGGAGCCCGCTATAGTGATGAAAGGCAGTATGAGTAGGTGAAACGATCGGGAACACGTCGCCTTGGCCGTCAACTATTTTGGCCGGCGCCAACGCTACTGGCATATAGCGTTCGCTGCTCGCGGAAATGGCATCCAGACCCGCCCGCACAGGGCAGCCGGTGTCGCCAATGATCGACAGGCGTGACATGTAACCCCCGGTATTATTGATGTTATGGGTTGCGACCGAGCTTAGCCTTGTTCATTTTTTTACACAACCACCCCGTAAAAAATAAAATACGGCTTACTCGTTTCACCCCTTTCACGACGAAAGCAGCGCTTGTGAATGCCCTGAATTGCAGCAAAAATGCCGCTATGGCGCCCTTTTAGGGCATCATGGGGCTTGCTTGACTTCATTCGGGCTTTCCGATTGACTGGGCCTGCAAGCCCCCATTGATTGATATTTTTAACAACAAAGGTGTTGCATCATGTCGGTACCCCCGCGTGCCGTTCAGCTTAACGAAGCGAACGCGTTCCTTAAGGAACATCCTGAGGTTCTCTACGTTGACCTTCTGATTGCAGATATGAATGGTGTGGTGCGCGGCAAGCGCATTGAGCGCACCAGCCTCCACAAGGTTTACGAGAAAGGCATCAACCTGCCGGCCTCCCTCTTCGCATTGGATATCAACGGTTCCACGGTCGAAAGCACCGGCCTGGGCCTGGACATCGGCGACGCCGACCGCATCTGCTATCCAATCCCCGACACACTCTCCAACGAACCTTGGCAGAAGCGCCCTACCGCGCAGCTGCTGATGACCATGCACGAAATCGAAGGTGCGCCGTTCTTTGCCGACCCGCGGGAAGTCCTGCGTCAGGTGGTGGCCAGGTTCGACGAGATGGGCCTGACCATCTGCGCCGCGTTCGAGCTGGAGTTCTACCTGATCGACCAGGAAAACGTGAACGGCCGTCCACAGCCGCCACGCTCGCCGATTTCCGGCAAACGTCCGCAATCGACCCAGGTTTATCTGATCGACGACCTCGACGAATACGTCGACTGCCTCCAGGACATCCTCGAGGGTGCGAAGGAACAAGGCATTCCGGCTGACGCCATCGTCAAGGAAAGCGCCCCGGCGCAGTTTGAAGTGAACCTGCACCACGTCGCCGACCCGCTGAAGGCCTGCGATTACGCGGTTCTGCTCAAACGCCTGATCAAGAACATCGCCTACGACCATGAGATGGACACCACCTTCATGGCCAAGCCTTACCCGGGCCAGGCGGGCAACGGTCTGCATGTTCATATCTCGGTGCTGGACAAAGATGGCAAGAACATCTTCACCAGCGAGGATCCCGAGCAGAACGCCGCGCTGCGTCACGCGATCGGCGGTGTGCTCGAGACCCTGCCAGCGTCAATGGCGTTCCTCTGCCCGAACGTCAACTCGTACCGTCGCTTCGGTGCCCAGTTCTATGTGCCGAACGCACCAAGCTGGGGTCTGGACAACCGCACCGTGGCCCTGCGCGTTCCGACGGGCACGCCGGACGCTGTGCGCCTTGAACACCGCGTAGCCGGTGCCGACGCCAACCCGTACCTGTTGATGGCTGCCGTGCTGGCGGGCGTGCATCACGGCCTGACCAACAAGGTCGAGCCGAACAAGCCGGTCGAAGGCAACGCCTACGAACAGGTTGAGCAGAGCCTGCCGAACAACTTGCGTGATGCCCTGCGCGAGCTGGACGACAGCGAGATCCTCAACAAGTACATCGATCCGAAGTACATCGACATCTTTGTCGCGTGCAAGGAAAGCGAGCTGGAGGAGTTCGAACACTCCATCTCCGACCTCGAGTACAACTGGTACCTGCATACCGTGTAAATGAAAACGCCGCCTGCTCAGGCGGCGTTTTTTATGGGCGCAATACCTACAAAGTTTTCTCGAAAATCTTCGAATTGCGCTGATAGTTGTACAGCGACGCCCGCGCCGCCGGCAGCCGCTCGACCCCGCTCGGCACAAATCCGCGCTCGCGGAACCAGTGCGCCGTCCGGGTCGTCAGTACGAACAGCGTCTTCAGCCCCAACGCCCTCGCCCGCGTCTCGATGCGCTCCAGCAGATCGTCACCGCGACCGCCATGGCGATACTCCGGGTTCACTGCCAGGCACGCCAGCTCACCCGCATCGGAATCAGCAATCGGATACAGCGCCGCACAGGCGATGATCACGCTTTCACGCTCTACCACGCTGAACTGCTCGATCTCCCGCTCCAGTACCTCACGGGAGCGACGCACCAGAATGCCCTGCTCTTCCAGCGGACTGATCAGATCCAGCAGACCACCGACGTCTTCGATCGCCGCCTCCCGCACCAGTTCGAACTGCTCCTGCGCAACCAGCGTGCCGCCGCCTTCGCGGGTGAACAGCTCGTTGAGCAGCGCGCCGTTCTCGGCGTAGCTGACGATATGACTGCGTGCCACGCCGCCCCGGCAGGCTTCGGCGGCGGCGTCCAGCAGCTCGGCCTGGTAGTCGGAACCGAGGCGTTCCAGGTGAGGCGCCACCTGCTGCGGACGGATTTCCCGGACCAGACGTCCCGTCGCGTCCAGCAGACCCGGCTCGGCGCCGAACAGCAGCAGCTTGTCCGCCTCCAGCTCGATGGCGGCGCGGGTCGCGACGTCTTCGCACGCCAGGTTGAAGATTTCGCCCGTGGGCGAATAGCCCAGCGGCGACAGCAGGACGATGGAGCGCTCGTCCAGCAGGCGACTGATGCCCTTGCGGTCGACCCGGCGCACTTCACCGGTGTGGTGATAATCCACGCCTTCCAGCACGCCAATCGGCCGTGCGGTGACCAGGTTGCCCGAGGCCACCCGCAACCGCGAGCCCTGCATCGGCGAGGCCGCCATGTCCATGGACAGGCGTGCTTCGATGGCGATGCGCAGTTGCCCGACCGCATCGATCACGCACTCCAGGGTCGCCGCATCGGTGATGCGCAAGCCATGGTGATAATGGGCGCTGAGACCGCGGGCGCTCAGGCGGCTTTCGATTTGCGGGCGGGAGCCATGCACCAGCACCAGACGAACCCCGAGGCTGTGCAACAGCACCAGGTCGTGGACGATATTGCCGAAGTTGGGGTGGTCTACCCCGTCTCCCGGAAGCATGACCACGAAGGTGCAGTCCCGGTGAGCATTGATGTAAGGCGAAGCATGACGCAGCCAATTGACGTATTCGGGCATAACCTGAGCCTGTAGAAATGAAGACAAGAACGGAACAGCAACAGCGCTCGAAGGGTTATCGTCGCAGCAGGCAAGGCGTCACACGCGTTCTCCTTTGCAAGGCAAGGTGGCTCAGCGGCCGGTGGCCGGGCTGAGGCAGTAATGTTGGATCAACTCACGCAACACACGCACTGTAGGGTCCAGGCGTGACAGTTCAAGGTACTCGCCGGGCTGGTGAGCGCAGGCGATATCACCGGGGCCGAGGACCAGAGTCTCGCAGCCCAGGCGCTGAAGATAAGGCGCTTCGGTGCCGAAGGCTACTGCCTCGGCCACATGACCGGTAAGACGTTCGGCCAGTTGCACCAGTTCCGCATCGGCACTCTGTTCGAATGGCGGCACCTCCGGGAACAGCGGCGCATAGTCGATCGTCACCTGATGCTGCTCGGCCAGCGGCGCCAGCTTGCCGCGAATCGCCGCGCGCAGCACCTGCGGGTCCATGCCCGGCAGCGGGCGCAGGTCGAATTCCAGGGCGCATTGGCCGCAGATCCGGTTAGGGTTGTCGCCACCGTGGATGCAGCCGAAGTTCAGGGTCGGCTGGGGCACGCTGAACTGGCTGTTGTTGTACTCGCGCTGCCATTGCTGGCGCAGCTCCATCAAGGCGCCCATGACCTGATGCATCGCTTCCAGAGCGCTGTGGCCCAAAGACGGATCCGACGAATGGCCACTGCGCCCGAGAATATCGATGCGCTCCATCATCACACCCTTGTGCAGACGGATCGGCTTCAGCCCGGTCGGCTCGCCGATCACTGCGGCGCGCCCAAGCGGGCGGCCGGCCTCGGCCAGGGCGCGGGCGCCGGACATCGAGCTTTCTTCGTCACAGGTCGCCAGGATCAGCAGCGGCTGCCGGAACGGTTGGTCGAGCAGCGGCCGGACCGCCTCGATGATCAACGGGAAAAAGCCCTTCATGTCGCACACGCCGAGTCCGACCCAGCGATCACCGACTTCCGTCAGCGTCAGCGGATCGCTTTTCCACAATTGCGGATCGTAGGGCACCGTGTCGCTGTGCCCGGCCAGCACCAGCCCGCCGGGGCCGCTGCCGTAACTGGCGAGCAGGTTGAACTTGCCCGGCGTGATCTGCTGGATCTCGCAGGTGAAACCCAGGTCGCCGAGCCAGCCGGCAAGCAGATCGATCACCCCGCGGTTGGACTGGTCCAGATCCGGTTGGGTACAACTGACCGAGGGCGCGGCGATCAACGCGGCGAACTGGTCCTTGAGCGATGGCAGCGGCATGCGCGTTCTCCTGGAAACGAGGCCCATCATAGGGCCATCGGCCACCTTGAATAAACCGCGAGCGGTCGAGTCCTGTACACTGCACGGCCAAGACGTCCCCGCCCTTCTGGTTACCCAGCAATGAACAAAGAAACCGAAATCAAACTGCGGATCAGCCGCGAGACCCTCGCCGCGCTGCGTGAGCACCCATTGCTGAAGAAGCGCAACAAGTCCGGCTGGCAGCAGCGTGAGCTGCTCAACCAGTACTTCGACACCCCGGAGCGCGATCTTGCTGCAGCCAAAGTCGCCCTGCGCCTGCGCCGCGACGGCGACGTGGTGATCCAGACCCTGAAGACCCGCGGCCAGAGCGTTGCCGGCCTGTCCGAGCGCAATGAATTCCAGTGGGAGCTGCCCAAGGCCAAGCTGGACCTGAAGAAGCTCGACGACCAGTGCTGGCCCGCCGAACTGGCGGAGCTGGACAAGAAAACCATCAAGCCGCTGTTCACCACCGATTTCGTCCGCGAATACGCCGACATCGCCTGGGGCCGCGGCAAGTCCAAAGTGGTGATCGAAGCCGCCCTGGACCTCGGCACCGTCATCGTCGGCAAGCAGAAGGAAGAAATCTGCGAGCTGGAGCTGGAACTGCGCGAAGGCGAGCCAGCAGCCCTGCTGGAGCTGGCTGCCGAACTGGCGGCGACGCTGCCGCTGTTCCCGTGCGATATCAGCAAGGCCGAGCGCGGCTACCGCCTGCTCGACCCGACCAGCTATCAGGTCAGCCTGCCCGCCGCCGAACTGACCCCGGAAATGTCGCTGGACGACGCCTTTGCCGCCATCGCCTGGCAGTTGCTCGGCAGCAGCCAGCGTCTGGCCGAGCAATACCGCTACAACGGCCACTGGCGCCTGCTGCAGGACTGGGTGCAGTGCCTCGCCGAACTGCGCGGCCTGGCCAGCAGCCTCGGCCAGGCGGCACCGCGCGCCACCACCCGTGCCCTGCGCGGCAGTCTCGACGCCCTGCTGGAAGACTGGCGCACCGTGGTCCTGGCCGGCAATGACGACGAAGACGTCCGCCGCGCCGCGCCCGAGCAGTTCGCCGACGAACTACTCGACACCCGCTGGGGCCAGTTCTCCCTCGACACCTCGCGCTGGCTGCTGGCCCGTGCCTGGACCGTCGACCGCAACAAGCGCGGTGACCGCCAGGGCGCCGCGCCGCTGGCGAGCTGGCTGACCGTAGAGTTCGGCGACGAGGCCAAGGCCTTGCAACTGCCGCTGTACCAGCAGCAGCCGGAAGACCTCGCCGAGCAACTGCCGCGCATCGAGCGCCTGCTGGCCTGGCTGCACCACGCCCGCGACGTGCTGGAAGTGCCGGAACTGGACCGCCTCTACGGCGAGCTGAGCAAGCTGCAACAACTGGCCTGCCTGCCGATCAGCGACGAAGTGCTCGACGCCCGCGTCCAGCAAGCCTTCGCCGTTGCCCAGTGCCGCGGCTGGAAACAACTGGCGCGTAAATAAGCCAGGGTCGCGGGCAGGCCTTCAGCGCCTGCCCGCGACACCGTTCAACGCATGAGCGGCAGGCTGGTGGTGGATTTGATCTCCGACAGCGCCACGGTCGAGTTGACCTCCTGAATCCCCGGCACCATCGACAGTTTTTCGAAGAAGAAGCGCTCGTAGGCCTCGATGTCCGAGGTGACGATCCGCAGCAGAAAATCCACCGCCCCCATCAGCACATAACACTCCAGCACTTCCGGAAACCCGCGGATCGCCTCGGTGAATTCGGCGAAGTTGGAGCGCCCGTGCGCGTTGAGTTTCACCTCGGCGAAAATCTGCGTGTTCAGGCCCACCTTCTTGCGATCGAGCAGGCTCACCTGGGCACGAATCACCCCCTCGTCCTTCAAACGCTGAATGCGGCGCCAACACGGTGACTGCGAAAGCCCGACCCGCTCTGCCACCTGCGCGCTGGACAACGAGGCGTCCTCTTGCAGCACGGCGAGGATGCGGCGGTCGTAAGTGTCCAGCTCGACTTGCATGATTATTTCTCTCGTGTGCACATGGACGAATTGAACAATTCGAAAAAAGCTCGTATCGGCCAATGATAGGAAAATAATCTCCGACACGCCGTGTAAAAATTCCTCCATCGTTTTTGGAGAACACCCATGACCGTACTCGAACGGCCTGACCACTTCGCCGCCCCGCAGCTTTTCGAACCCGCTGTTGCCTGCAACGAGAACAACAAGGTTCGCTACCACTACCAGCTGCAAGCCGAAGCCGAGTCGGACAGCCTGTGCCGAGTGCTCAACCTGTTTGCCCTGCAATGTTTGATGCCGCATGGAGTAAACATGCGCCAGGAAGCCGACCTGCTGCACATCGACATCGCCATCGACGGCCTGAACTGGAACCGCGCCCAGTTGATTGCGCAAAAAATGCGCAATCTGGTGTGTGTCTGCGAAGTGGCCGTGCTCACCGCGCTGCTGCCGTCCACTCCACAGCGGGCCGGCTGGCACGGATAAACCCGGCAACGCTTGCGTCCCGACGGTGCGCGCCACGACGGCTAGCCTTGGTTGCTTCGAAGCGCACACAAGGACGTCGCATGCCCGCCCCCGCCACCGACCGCACGCTGGACCTTTCCAGCCTGCTCGATGAACTGATCGCACAACGGCGTATCGCGCCACAGGCCCGCCAGCACTTCAGCGGTGCCCCACGCACCGACCATCCCCTCGAATGCATCGCCCGCCAGCGCCTGGATGATCTGCAACGTCCCGGCCAGACACTCGACCTGGACAGCCTGTGCCAGTGGCTCGCCGAGCAGGCCGGGCAACCCTTTCTGCGCCTCGATCCGCTAAGCATCGACCTCGCCGGGATGACCGGGCTGATGTCCGCGGCCTTCGCCCGCCGGCACGGCATTCTTGCCGTCGCCCAAGACTGCGACAGCGTCACCGTCGCCAGCGCCGAGCCGTATGTGCGCAGTTGGGAGACCGACCTGGCCCAGGTGCTCAAACGCCGGGTGTTGCGGGTTGTCGCCAGCCCCGAACGGATTCGCCAGTTGAGCCAGGACTTCTTTCGCCTCGCTCACTCGGTCAACGGCGCCAGCCACCTGGACATGCCGGCCCCCGCCAGCGGTGATCTGGAGCAGTTGCTGGAACTGGGCGACGGCCAGCACGATGCCGATGACGCGCACATCGTCAGCATCGTCGACTGGCTGCTGCACTACGCCTTCGAGCAACGCGCCAGCGATATCCACCTCGAACCCCGCCGCGAACAGGGCCGGCTGCGCCTGCGCATCGACGGCGTGCTGCACGACACCTATTCCTTCCCGCCCGCGGTGACCCTGGCGATCACCAGCCGCCTGAAAAGCCTCGGGCGCATGAACGTCGCGGAAAAACGCCGGCCGCAGGACGGCCGGATCAAGACCCGCACCCCGGCCGGCGACGAGGTGGAACTGCGCCTGTCGACCCTGCCGACCACCTTCGGCGAAAAGCTGGTAATGCGCATCTTCGACCCGCAACTACTGCGCCAGGACTTCCACGGCCTGGGCCTGGACGGCGACGAACTGACGCGCTGGCAGACCATGCTGCGCCAGCCCCACGGCATCATCCTGGTGACCGGCCCGACCGGCTCGGGCAAGACCAGCACGCTCTACAGCGCCCTCAAGCAACTGGCCACGCCGCAGGTCAACGTCTGCACCCTGGAAGACCCGATCGAAATGGTCGAGCCGGCCTTCAACCAGACCCAGGTGCAGCCCGGCATCGACCTCGGTTTTGCCAACGGCGTGCGTGCGCTGCTACGCCAGGATCCGGACATCATCATGGTGGGCGAGATCCGCGATCTGGAAACCGCCCAAGTGGCGATTCAGGCGGCGCTGACCGGGCATCTGGTGTTGTCCACGCTGCACACCAACGATGCCAGCGGTGCGATTGGCCGGTTACTGGAGCTGGGCGTTGCACATTATTTGATCAAGTCGACCCTGGTGGGCGTGGTCGCCCAGCGGCTGGTGCGCACGCTGTGTGTCGCGTGCAAGGCGCCGGGCGAGGCCAGCGCGGTAGGCTGCAAGGAATGCCGGCAGACCGGCTATCAGGGGCGTACGGGACTGTATGAAGTGCTGTCGGTGAGTCACGGGCTCAAGGCGCTAATCAACGGGGACTGCGACCTGACGAGTTTGCGCCAGCGGGCACGGGCCGAGGGCATGTTCGACCTGCGCGAGAACGGCTTGCGCAAGGTGGCGGCGGGGGTAACCACGGCGGTGGAGGTGGATCGGGTTTCGGCGTAGTGCCATCGGGAACTTGTTGCGGGGCCGATGTCCAAATTCGGCGTCTAAAGCATCGCGAGCAAGCTCGCTCCTACAAAACCGACATCAAACCCCTGTAGGAGCGAGCTTGTCGGGGCGCCGAACCGTCGCGATGACCTACCCAAAATCCCCCGGAGCCCTGGAATCATGCGTCGCCCCTTTGCCATCGCCACCCTCACCCTGCTGTCCCTCGCCTCGGCCTCGGCCATGGCCGATCCCTTCTGGCGCAACGTGATTTCTTCGGGCGCGACCACCGCCTCGACCTACCTGACCTCCCGCGACCACAAGCTAGTCGCCGCCGCGCAGGATGATGCCGGCAGCTTCGTCGCCAGCGAAGGCGCGATCCGCGGTCCGTTCCTCGAAGCCGCCCTGCGCCAGGCCCGCGCGGAAAACCCGAGCCTGAACGCCAGCGACATGGAACTGGCCAACGCCATCCTGGCGCGCAACAGCGCAATCACCGAGTGACACTTGCGGGCGATCCACGCGGGTCGCCCGCCCTCCCTCAGCGGTAATCCTCCACCGGCACACAGGCACAGAACAGGTTGCGGTCGCCATAGACATTGTCGACCCGGTTCACCGCGGGCCAATACTTGTGCGCCCGGGCGTGGGCACTGGGCGCCACGCCCTGCTCGATGCTGTAGGGCCGGTCCCACCGCGCCAGCACATCCGCCAAGGTATGCGGCGCGCGCTTGAGCGGATTGTCCTCGGCGGGCCAGTTGCCGTTCTGCACTTCGGCGATTTCCGCGCGGATGCTCAGCATCGCTTCGACAAAACGGTCCAGCTCGGCCTTCGGCTCGCTCTCGGTGGGCTCCACCATCAACGTGCCCGGCACCGGGAAGGACATGGTCGGCGCGTGGAAACCGTAGTCCATCAGGCGTTTGGCGACATCTTCCTCGCTGATCCCGGTCTCGGCCTTCAACGGTCGCAGGTCGAGGATGCATTCATGGGCCACCCGCTCGTTGCGCCCGCGATAGAGCACCGGGAATGCGCCACCGAGACGTTGGGCCAGGTAGTTGGCGGAGAGAATCGCCACCTCGCTGGCGTCGGCCAGCTGCGGGCCCATCATGGCGATGTACATCCAACTGATCGGCAAGATGCTGGCACTGCCCCACGGCGCGGCGCTGACCGCGCTGTTCTGCGGATCGGGGCCAGGGACCGGCACCACCGGGTGACTGGCAACGAAGGGCGCAAGGTGCGCCCGCACGCCAATCGGGCCCATGCCCGGGCCGCCGCCGCCATGGGGAATGCAGAAGGTCTTGTGCAGGTTCATGTGCGAGACGTCGGCGCCGATGTCCGCCGGTCGCGCCAGGCCGACCTGGGCGTTGAGGTTGGCGCCGTCCATGTAGACCTGGCCACCGTGGCTGTGGATAACTTCGCAGATCTCGCTGATACCTTCCTCGTAAACGCCGTGGGTCGAGGGGTAGGTCGCCATCAGGCAGGACAGCCGCTCCCCGGCCTCCGCCGCCCGGGCCTTGAGGTCTTCCAGGTCGACGTTGCCCGCCGTGTCGCAGGCGACGATCACCACCTGCATGCCGGCCATCTGCGCCGACGCCGGGTTGGTACCGTGGGCCGACGCCGGGATCAGGCAGATATCGCGCCGGCCCTGCTGGCGACTGCGGTGGTACTTGCTGATCGCCAGCAGCCCGGCGTACTCGCCCTGGGCGCCGGAGTTGGGCTGCATGCAGATCGCATCGAAACCGGTGATCGCACATAACCAGCTTTCCAGTTCGTCGATCATCGCCTTGTAGCCCGCCGCCTGCGTCAGCGGCACGAACGGGTGCAGGTCGGCAAACCCCGGCCAGGTGATGGGGATCATCTCGCTGCTGGCGTTGAGCTTCATGGTGCAGGAGCCCAGCGGGATCATGGACTGGTTCAGCGCCAGGTCTTTGTTTTCCAGTTGTTTGAGATAGCGCAGCATCTCGGTTTCGCTGTGGTGCAGGTTGAACACCGGGTGGGTCAGGTACTCAGACTGGCGCAGCAGCGAATCGGGGATACCGGCGGGCAAGTCTTCGTCGTCCAGCGCTTCGACCTGCAAACCGTGGTCGGCGCCGAGGAAAATGTCGAAGAGGCGCAGCACCGTGGTTTCGTCGCAGGTCTCGTCGAGGCTCACGCCGAGGTGCCCGCGACCGAGAATCCGCAGGTTGATCCGCGCCGCCTCGGCGCTCTGGATGATCGCCGTCTGGCTGCCGCCGACGTCCAGGGTCAGGGTGTCGAAGAAGTGCGCGTTCAGCCGTTTGACGCCGTTGCGCTCCAGGCCAACGGCAAGAATGGTGGTCAGCCGGTGCACGCGCTGGGCGATGCGCCGCAGCCCGTCGGGGCCGTGATAGACGGCGTAGAAGCCAGCGATGTTGGCCAGCAGGACCTGCGCGGTGCAGATGTTCGAATTGGCCTTCTCGCGGCGGATGTGTTGTTCGCGGGTTTGCAGGGCCATGCGCAGCGCCAGGCTGCCGCGAGCGTCTTTCGACACGCCGATGATGCGCCCGGGCATGGCCCGCTTGAATTCGTCACGGCAAGCGAAATAGGCCGCATGCGGCCCGCCATAGCCCATGGGCACGCCAAAACGCTGGGTCGAGCCGAGCACCACATCAGCGCCCTGCTCGCCCGGCGGCGCCAGCAGCAACAGGCTGAGCAGGTCGGCGGCGACACAGGCGATCGCCTGCTGCCCGTGCAAATGCTCGATGGCCGGGCGCAGGTCGTGCACGCCGCCGTGGGTGTTGGGGTACTGCAGCAGCGCGCCGAACACCTGGTGCTTGCCCAGATTATCCAGCGAATCGACGATCAGTTCGAAACCGAAGCCTTCGGCGCGGGTCTGCAGCACCGAGAGGGTCTGCGGGTGGCAGTGTTCGTTGGCGAAGAACAGGTTGCTGCGCGATTTCGCCACCCGCTTGGCCAGGGCCATGGCTTCGCCCGCTGCGGTGGCTTCGTCCAGCAACGAGGCATTGGCCAGGTCCAGGCCGGTCAGGTCGATGACCATCTGCTGAAAATTCAGCAAGGCTTCCAGGCGACCTTGGGCGATTTCCGGCTGATAGGGCGTGTAGGCGGTGTACCAACCGGGATTTTCCAGCACGTTGCGCAGAATGACCGTTGGCGTGCGCGTGCCGTGGTAGCCCATGCCGATCAGGCTGGTCCACACTTGGTTCTGTTCGGCGTAACCACGCAGACGCGCCAGCGCTGCCTGTTCATCCAGGGCCGGAGGCAAGTCGAGGGGGCGATTGAAGCGGATGCCGGGCGGCACCGTCTGTTCGATAAGTTCACTGCGGCTGGCAACGCCCAGCACATCGAGCATGGCATGCTGCTCGGCGGCATCGGGGCCGAGGTGGCGGCGCAGGAAAGCATTGGGGTCTTGCAGTTGGCTCAGGGACGGCAACAAGGACATAGCGGCTCTCTCTTCCTAGACCAAGCCCCGAGGTAGGCCGGGGCCTATTGAGTCTAGGAAGGGATTGCCGATTGCGTGGGAATTTTGGGGAGCGCGTCGCGACGGTTCGGCGCAATCAGCTCCCCAAAAACATCACTCGCCGATAGCAGACTTGTAGCCCGCCGCGTCCAGCAGCTTGTCCAGCTCAGCCGGGTTGGACGGCTTCAGTTTGAAGATCCACGCGCCGTAAGGGTTTTCGTTCAGTTGCTCCGGGCTGTCGGCCAGGTCTTCGTTCACGGCGATGACTTCGCCGCCAACCGGGGCGTAGATGTCCGAGGCGGCCTTGACCGACTCGACCACACCAGCCGCTTCGGCCTGGGCGAACACCTTGCCCACCTCCGCCAGCTCGACGAATACCACGTCACCCAGGGCTTCCTGGGCGTGATCACTGATACCGACGGTCACGGTGCCATCGGCCTCCAGCCGCGCCCATTCATGGCTTTCGGCAAAACGCAGGTCGGCGGGAACATTGCTCATAATTGTTTTTCCTCAACAGGTCAGCGGTCGGCCCGCCGGAATGAATTCAGATCAGGATCCTGCCATGACGCACGAACGTCGGCTTGACCACCCGCACCGGGTACCATTTGCCGCGGATTTCCACTTCGGCACGGTCGGCGGTCGCCATTGGAAGGCGCGCCAGAGCAATTGCCTTGCTCAGCGTAGGAGAGAAACTACCACTGGTGATCTCACCTTCGCCAATTTCAGCGACACGAACTACCTGATGGGCCCGCAATACACCCCGCTCTTCCAGCACCAGGCCGACGAGTTTCTGCGAAATACCACGGGCCTTTTCGGCTTCCAGCGCCTGGCGGCCGATGAAATCACGCCCCGCAGGATCCCAGGCGATGCTCCAGGCGAGGTTGGAGGTCAGCGGTGAATGCGCCTCGTCGATATCGTTGCCGTACAGGTTCATCCCGGCTTCCAGGCGCAGCGTGTCGCGGGCGCCGAGGCCGCTCGGGGCGATGCCGGCGCCGACCAGGTCGTTGAAAAATGCTGGCGCCTGCAGGGCCGGCAGGATGATTTCCAGGCCATCTTCACCGGTGTAGCCGGTGCGGGCGATGAACCAGTCACCTTCGAATTGCCCTTCGAAAGGCTTGAGGTTGCGGATCAGCTCGGCGCGTGCGGAACTGAGCAGCTCGGCAACCTTCTCCCGCGCCTGCGGGCCCTGGATCGCGAGGATCGCCAGCTCAGGGCGCTCGCGGAACTGCACTTCGAAGCCGCTCTTGTGCGCTTCGAGCCAGGCCAGGTCCTTGTCGCGGGTCGCGGCGTTGACCACCAGGCGATAGCCGTCGGCCAGGCGATAGACGATGAGGTCGTCGATCACACCGCCTTCGTCATTGAGCAGGGTGCTGTAGAGGGCCTTGCCGATCTCGCCGAGGCGGGCGACATCGTTGGTCAGCAGATGACGCAGCCATTCGGTGGCATCGACACCGCTGATGTCGATTACCGTCATATGCGAAACGTCGAAAACTCCGCAGTCGCGACGCACTTGATGGTGCTCCTCGACCTGCGAACCGTAATGCAGGGGCATATCCCAACCGCCAAAATCGACCATCTTGGCGCCAAGCGCCAAGTGCAGGTCATACAGAGGCGTACGCTGTCCCATGGGTTTCTCCTTCCGGGCGTGGCGAAGCTGCGGCAGACGGCAGCGTTCCTGCTACCCGGCCAGTGGCCGGCCGCAGCGAATGCCGCGCATTGTATCCGCAAGGCGGCCGGGTTACATCCTCAGCGACTTTGACCGGGGTGGCGGGCGGAACGCCGAATCAGTCCGATGACCGGCAGCAGCCCCACCAGAACCAGCGTCAGCGCCGGCAGCGACGCCCGCGCCCATTCGCCTTCGCTGGTCATCTCGAAAACCCGCACCGCCAGCGTGTCCCAGCCGAACGGGCGCATCAGCAGGGTTGCCGGCATCTCCTTGAGCACATCGACGAACACCAGCAGCGCCGCGCTCAACGCACCGGGTACCAGCAATGGGAGATACACCTTGAAAAACAATCCCGGGCCGCTGACCCCAAGGCTGCGCGCCGCTTCCGGCAACGATGGACGGATACGCCCGAGGCTGTTTTCCAGCGGACCGTAGGCCACGGCAATGAAGCGCACCAGATACGCCAGCAACAACGCCGACAGGCTGCCCAGCAACAACGGCTTGCCCGCCCCGCCGAGCCAACCGGAGAGCGGAATCACCAGTTCGCGATCGAGATAACTGAACGCCAGCATGATCGCCACCGCCAGCACCGAGCCGGGCAACGCATAGCCGAGGTTGGCCAGGCTGACGCCGACGCGGATGCCCCGTGCCGAGGACTGGCGGCGGGCGAAAGCCAGCAGCAGCGCCGCGCTGACGGTGATCAGCGCGGCCATGGCGCCGAGGTACAGGGTGTGCAGGATCAGTCCGGTGTAACGCTCATCGAGGTCGAAGCGCCCACGCTGCCAGAACCAGGCCAGCAATTGCAGCACCGGAATGACGAAGGCGCAGGCGAACACCAACAGGCACCAGCCACTGGCTAACAGCGCCTTGACCCCACGCAGGTGATACAGCGCCTTGCCGCGCGGGCGCTCGTTGCTGCCGCGCACCGCACCACGGGCGCGGTGTTCGCCATAGAGCACGAGGATCACCGCCAGCAGCAACAGGCTAGCCAGTTGCGCCGCGCTGGACAGGCTGAAGAAGCCGTACCAGGTCTTGTAGATCGCCGTGGTGAAGGTGTCGAAGTTGAACACCGAGACGGCGCCGAAGTCAGCCAGCGTCTCCATCAGCGCCAGTGCCACGCCCGCACCGATGGCCGGACGCGCCATCGGCAACGCGACCCGCCAGAACGCCTTTAGCGGGGAATACCCGAGGACCCGCGCCGCTTCCATCAGGCCCTTGCCCTGGGCGAGGAAGGCGGTGCGCGCCAGCAGGTAGACGTAGGGATAGAACACCAGCACCAGAACGATGATCACCCCGCCGGTGGAACGCACCCGCGGCAGACGCATCGGCCCGAACCACTCGCGCAGCAGCGTCTGCACCGGCCCGGAGAAATCCAGCAAGCCAACGAAAACGAAAGCCAGCACATAGGCGGGAATCGCGAACGGCAGCATCAGCGCCCAGTCCAGCCAGCGCCGTCCGGGAAACTCGCAGAGGCTGGTGAGCCACGCCAGGCTGACGCCCAGCAGAGTGACGCCCACACCAACGCCAACCACCAGCGTCAGGGTGTTGCTCAACAGGCGGCTCATCTGGGTATCGAGCAGGTGCGACCAGATCTGCATGTCCACGCTTTGCCAGGACAACAACAGGACACTAAGCGGCAGCATCACCAGCGCGGCGATGGCGTAGACCAGGGGATACCAGCGGCGTTGGACGGGGTGCGGCAAGGAGAAAGTCTCTACGGGCGGCAGTCAATGAAAAAGCCCGCCCGGCGCGATGCCAGGGCGGGCTTGAGGGCGCAGCAAGAATAAGGCTTGAAACTCAGTTCCAGCCAGCCCGATCCATCAAGCGAATCGCTTCAGCCTGGCGCTTGCCGGCAACTTCCACCGGCAGGCTGTCGGCCTTGAAGCTGCCCCAGGCGGCGACTTCATCGGACGGCGCGACTTTCGGGTTGGCCGGGAATTCCTGGTTGATGCCCGCGAACATCTTCTGTGCTTCCTCGCCGGTCATCCACTCGACCAGCGCCTTGGCGGCTTCCGGGTGCGGTGCGTGTTTGGTCAGGCCGATGCCCGACAGGTTCACGTGGACGCCGCGATCAGCCTGGTTGGGCCAGAACAGCTTGACCGGCAGTTTCGGGTTTTCCTGATGCAGGCGACCGTAGTAGTAAGTGTTGACGATGCCCACGTCGCACTGGCCGGCGGCGATGGCATGGATCACGGCGTTGTCATCGGAGAACACGTCGGTGGACAGGTTGTTGACCCAGCCCTTGACCAGCTCTTCGGTTTTCTCGGCGCCATGGGTTTCGATCATGGTGGCGGTCAGCGACTGGTTGTAGACCTTCTTCGCCGTGCGCAGGCACAGGCGGCCTTCCCATTGCTTGTCGGCCAGCGCCTCGTAGGTGCTCAGCTCTTCGGGTTTGACCCGGTCGGTGGAGTAGACGATGGTCCGCGCACGCAGGCTCAGGCCGGTCCAGTCATGGGAAGACGCGCGGTATTGCGCAGGGATGTTGGCGTCGATCACGGCGGACTTGATCGGCTGGAGGATGCCCATCTGCTCGGCCTGCCAGAGGTTGCCGGCGTCGACGGTGAGCAGCAGGTCGGCCACGCCGTTCTCGCCCTCGGCCTTGATCCGCTGCATCAGCGGGGCTTCCTTGTCGGTGATGAACTTGATCTTCACCCCGGTCTTGGCGGTGTAGGCGTCGAATACCGGCTTGATCAGCTCATCGATGCGCGAGGAGTACACCACCACCTCGTCCGCCGCCTGGGCAGCACCGCCAAACAGCGTGAGGGTCAGGGCGGCCAGTAAATGCTTGCGTGGCGACATCGGTAGCGCTCCTCGGAAATTCAAATGAGGCGCAAATGGTAGTTAATGTCATTTGGCATCACAAACCGAACGCTTCACCGAGGAGTTACCAGATGTTGCGGGCCTTTCAGGCCTTCGCCAGTTCCGGCAGATCGCCACTCAAACCCAGTGCCTGACGCACGAACAATGCCTTGGCCTCGGGCATCTGTTCGACCCATTTCAGGCCACTGTTACGCAGCCAGCGCAGCGGCAGCGGGTCGGCCTGGAACAAGCGCTCGAAGCCCTCCATCGCGGCCATCAGCGCCAGGTTGTGCGGCATGCGCCGACGCTCGAAGCGGCTCAGCACCTTCACGTCGGCCAGTCGCTCGCCGCGCTCGTAGGCCTTCAGCAGTTCTTCGGCCAGCACCGCGGCATCGAGAAAGCCCAGGTTCACACCCTGGCCGGCCAGCGGGTGAATGGTGTGCGCAGCATCGCCGATCAGCGCGAGGCCCTCGGCGACATAGCGCTTGGCATGACGCTGGCGCAGCGGCACGCAGACGCGCGGGTCGGCTTGCAGTACCGCGCCGAGGCGGCCTTCAAACGCACGCTCAAGCTCAGTGCAGAACGCGTCGTCCGGCAGCACCATGAGTTTTTCCGCCCGCTCGGGCGTGGTCGACCAGACGATCGAGCACCAATCCTGCTTGCCGTCGCGCTGCAGCGGCAGGAAGGCCAGCGGACCTTCATCGGTGAAGCGTTGCCAGGCCGTGTTCTGGTGCGGCTCGGCGCAGCGCACGCTGGTGACGATGGCGTGGTGCAGGTAATCCCATTCGCGGGTTTCGCAGCCGGTCAGGCGGCGCACCGCCGAGTTGGCGCCGTCGGCGGCGATCACCAGCGGTGCCCGCAGGTTGCGGCCGTCGGCGAGGGTCAGCAGCCACTCGTCACCGGAACGGCGCATGCGTTCCAGGCGGGCATCGGCCAGCAGGCCGATTTCGCTGTCGTGCAGGCGTTCCAGCAGGCCGTCCTGAACCACCCGGTTCTCGACGATATGGCCCAGCACATCGGCGTGAACGCTGGCGGCGGAAAAGTGGATCTGCCCGGTGCCGCTGCCGTCCCAGACCTGCATGTCCGAGTAAGGGCTGGCACGCCGTTCGGAAATGCCCTGCCAGGCGCCGAGACGATCGAGAATCCGCTGGCTCGCCGCCGACAGGGCGCTGACCCTCGGCTCGAACGGCGCGGCATCATCGAAGCGCGGGACGGACAGGGAGCTGCCGTCCAGCAAGAGGATTTCCAGGCCGCTGTGCTGCAAGGCCAGGGCCAGAGCGCTGCCGACCATACCGGCACCGACAATCAACAGATCCGCGCGCATGTCCATGCTTCAAGCCTGTTCCGGGTAATAGAAAAAAGGGGTCATGCCTTGCCTTGAAGGTCAGGGCGAGTGCCGAGGCCCATGGCCTGGCGGGCGAACCAGCGCTTGGCCGGGGGCAGCAGATCGAGGCCAAGCAGGCCGAGGTTGCGGCCGGTGGCGATCAACGGCTGAGCCGTGCCAAACAGGCGGGTGATCTTGTCGGAGAAGCCCACGGTCAGGTCCTGGTCCAGACGCTGGCGCTCGCGGTAGGCCAACAGCGTGCCGAGGTCGCCGGGTTTTTCGGGGCCGGCAAGCAGGCCATCGGCCAGCGACTGCACGTCGCGCAGCGACAGGTTGAAACCCTGCCCGGCGATCGGGTGCAGGCTGTGGGCGGCGTTGCCGAGCACCACCAGATGCGGACGCACCTGCTCCTGCGCTTCCACCAGCGTCAACGGATAAAGGTGCCGCGCGCCAACCTGGCGCAGAGCGCCGAGGCGGTAACCGAAGATGCTCTGCAGTTCGTCGAGGAAGCGCCGTTCGTCCAGCTCCGCCAGGCGCTTGGCGTCCATCCCGGCGCGGGTCCAGACCAGCGCGCAGCGGTTTTCCGGCAGCGGCAGCAGGGCCATCGGGCCTTCGTCGGTGAAGCGCTCGAAGGCCTGGCCGCAGTGGGCTTCGCTCGGGGTGATGTTGGCGATCAGCGCGCTCTGGTTGTACGGGCGCTGGCTGACGTGAATGCCCAGTTGTTCGCGCAGGCCTGAACGCCCGCCATCGGCGAGCACGGCCAGGTCGCATTCCAGGACGGTGTCGTCATTGAGCGACAACCGATAGCCATCGCCCAATGGCTGCATCGCGGTGACTTCCGCCGGGCAGCGCCAGCTCACCACTTCGGGGTCGAGGCCCTGCCACAGGCATTGGCCGAGCCAGGCGTTTTCCACCACGTAGCCCAGCGCCGGAACGCCTTCTTCCAGCGCGTCGAGACGGGTGGCGCCGAAGCGCCCGCGGTCGGATACCTGGATCTGCCGGATTGGCTCGGCGCGGCGGCTGATGACTTGCCACAGGTCAAGGCGCTCGTAGATCTGCCGGGTGCCGAACGACAGCGCAGAAGAACGCGCGTCATAACTGGGTTGGTAGCTGTCGCCCGGGGCGAACGGTTCGATCAGCAGGATCTTCCAGCCCCGGGCCTTGGCGCCGGCCTGCAGGGCCAGCGCGAGGCTGGCGCCGACCAGGCCGCCGCCGATGATCGCCAGATTGACCCGGCTCATGCGGCCTGGCTTCTGGCGGCGGCCATCAGGGCTTCGATTTCGGCGACCGTTTTCGGCACACCGGAGGTCAGGATTTCACAGCCGTGCTTGGTTACCACTACGTCGTCCTCGATCCGTACACCAATACCGCGCCACTTCTTGGCGACGCTCTGGTTGTCCGCGGCAATGTAGATACCCGGTTCGACCGTCAGGGCCATGCCCGGTTCGAGCACGCGCCATTGACCGCCGACCTTGTACTCGCCGACATCATGTACATCCATGCCCAGCCAGTGTCCGGCCCGGTGCATGTAGAAGGCCCGGTAGGCCTCGGTTTCGATCAGTTCGGCCACATCGCCCTTGAGCAGGCCCAGTTCCACCAGCCCTTCGGTGATCACTTGAACCGTCGCCTCGTGGGCGTGGTTCCAGTGCTTGCCGGGGGCGATGACCGCGAAGGCCGCTTCCTGAGCCTTGAGCACCAGTTCGTAGATCGCCTTCTGTTCCGCCGAGAAACGCCCGCTGACCGGGAAGGTGCGGGTGATGTCGCTGGCGTAGCAGTCGATCTCGCAACCGGCGTCGATCAGCACCAGGTCGCCATCCTTGAGCGGCGCGTCGTTCTGCTGGTAATGCAGGATGCAGCTATTGCGCCCGGCGGCGACGATCGACCCGTAGGCCGCCATCTTCGCCCCGCCCTTGCGGAACTCGTAGTCCAGCTCGGCTTCCAGGCTGTACTCGTGAAGGCCGGCACGGCTGGCCTGCATGGCCCGCACATGGGCCCGCGAGGAGATCGCCGCGGCTTCGCGCATGACCTTCACTTCCGCCGCCGATTTATACAGGCGCATGTCGTGCAGCAGATGATCCAGGGCAACGAATTCGTTCGGCGGCGAAGCCCCCAGGCGCGCCTTGGAACGGATCACGTTGATCCACTCCATCAGGCGGCGGTCGAACTCGGCATTGCTGCCCATGGCCGAATAGACGCGATCGCGCCCTTCGATCAGGCCGGGAAGAATGTCGTCGATATCAGCGATGGGGAAGGCGTCGTCGGCCGCAAAGTCGCGGATCGCACCTTCCTGGCCGGCGCGCAGGCCGTCCCACTGCTCGCGCTCGGGATTACGCTCACGGCAGAACAGCACGTACTCGCCGTGCTCGCGGCCGGGGATCAGGGCGATCACCGCCTCGGGCTCGGGAAAACCGCTGAGGTACTGGAAGTCGCTGTCCTGGCGATAGACGTGCTCGACGTCACGGTTGCGAATGGCAACCGCGGCAGCCGGCAGGATGGCGATGCTGTTGGGTTCCATCTGCGCCATCAGCGACTTGCGGCGCCGGGCGTATTCCGCTTTCGGGATATGGTTTGTTGCCACGGGGAACCCCTGTTTGGCCTCAGTGCAAGGAAGGTTTGGCGGCAGGCGCGACCGGCTTGGCCAATTCCGTGAAGAGCAGCAGCGGTGCGACGCGCAGGTACTCCATCACTTCCATATAGTCGCTTTCGCCGTCTTCGGATTCTTCCAGTGCGTCCTGAACTTGCGAAATCGCGCTCAGGTCCTGCAGTACTTCATTGACCTCGTCGCTGAGGTCCTTGCCGCCGGAGTTCAAGCCGAAGCCGCTGAGGAAGCCCTGGCACCATTGGCCCAGTGCAGCCGCGCGCTCGGTGAGCGGCAGGTCATCGCCCGGCAGCAGCAGGACGATGGCGATGTCTTCGCCGGTCAGTTCGGACTTGACCATTTCCTGGAGGCCGATCAAAGCGTTGCGGACGTTGTCTACTGGTTCGGTCTCCAGCAGATGAGCGGCGTCGGCCAGCCAGCCGTCAACATCGAAGCCTGCGCCGGCGCAGCTACGACCGAGCAACAGGCCGTGCAGTTCGGCGGGGGAAACAGGATGACCGTTGCTGTTGAGCAGGTTGGCGAAGGCGGTGTACGGCGAATTGGTAGTGGGCATGGGCAACTAGGCGCCAGACGGCGCAATGACTAGAATGAAGGCCTTGTATCCTAGCACCGGCAGGCGCGCCAAGACCATCGACGCGGCAATTCCGGCGCATGAGGCGCAGTAGCCAGACAGTCACAGTCAGACCGAATCGAGTGGCGAGCAATGCAAGATAATGAGCTGCAAACGCTGAAGAGCCGACTCGAACTGCTGATTGAGCGGGTCGAGCAACTAAAACGGCAAAACACACTCCTATCCGAGCAGGAGAAATCCTGGCGCGAGGAGCGCGCCCACCTCATTGAAAAAAACGAAATCGCGCGACATAAGGTCGAATCGATGATTTCGCGGCTCAAGTCCCTGGAGCAAGACTCATGAGTTCTACCAATAGCGTCACCGTGCAGATCCTCGACAAAGAGTATTCGATCATCTGCCCGCAGGAAGAACGCAGCAATCTGGTCAGCGCCGCACGCTACCTCGACGGCAAGATGCGCGAGATCCGCAGCAGCGGCAAAGTGATCGGCGCCGACCGCATCGCCGTGATGGCCGCGCTGAACATCACCCACGACCTTTTGCACAATCAAGAGCGCCCGGAAGCCCAGAGCGGCGGCGCCACCCGTGAGCAGGTACGCGAGCTGCTCGACCGCGTCGACCAGGCCCTGATCGACGACGCGGATACAAAAGCCAACTGAGTTTCTGTATACTCCCGCCCACTCCCTGGAGTGCTTGCCAGTCGGTCATGTCCCTGAGCCGATACGCACAACCACGGGGGTTGCACGTTGGGGCCGGTGTGCATGTCCGCTTGACGGAAAGCCTTAACGCCCCCTGCAATCTCCACCTTGAACTTTCGGGTTCAAGGGCTACACCGACAGCGGTTCGTCGGGGAGCCTGTTTCTACCTGCATGCGCCTTTATCTTCCTTGCGCGCCTGCACCTGCGACATCACCGCGTGATGATCGCCCCCAGGGATCGCCCGTGCCATGACCGACACCGCGCCGCTTACCCGCCCCCAACTCCGCCGCCTGCTTCGCGATGCCCGCCGTGCACTCAGCCCTGCCGAGCAACGTCAGGCCGCCCGTGGCCTGTATCGGCAACTGGCGCAGCATCCGCTGTTCCGTCGCGCTCGCCACATCGCCCTGTACCTGCCCAACGACAGCGAAATCGACCCGCGCCTGCTGCTGCGCGAGGCCCAACGCCGTGGCAAGCGCACCTACCTGCCGGTGCTGCATGCCTGGCCGAAAACCAAGATGGCGTTCCAACGCTTCGAACAGGGCGAAAAACTGCGGCCCAACCGCTTTCGCATCCCCGAGCCGAGCATCCGCCTGGCGCGGCAACGCCCGGTCTGGGCGCTGGACCTGATCCTGCTGCCGCTGGTGGGTTTCGACGAGATGGGCGGTCGCCTCGGAATGGGCGGTGGTTTCTATGACCGCAGCCTGGCCTATCAAGGCCGGCGCAAGGCCTGGAAAAAACCCCTGCTGCTGGGGCTGGCCCATGAATGCCAGAAGGTGGAACGCCTGGCGCAAGCCAGTTGGGACGTGCCGCTACAAGGCACTGTATCGGATAAAAGCTGGTATCTGGCGCACTGAACGGCGCCGCGGCATCAACGCTGAGCGGGATTCACCGGCATCTGCTGATAAGCGGTTTCAACTTTGCGTTCCCAGAAGCTTTGCGCATAACCGGTCGTGACAACGCCCAAACCAAACACGAAAACTAGAATCCAGAGCAGGTCCGGTTTTTTGCGATTCATCGATTGCCCCCCGAAGGCAAACTGATCACGATGTCCGCGACGGTTCTTTTTATAGGCCGTGCAGCAGCGTCAAGCTTAAAATTTGGCGCATTTTCCGACAACACTCGTCCACAAGCAAACCTTGACGCCAACCGGCTGTCGGTTTGATGCAACAGGTTGTTTCAGAGACTGACTGGAGCTGAGCCCATGGCCTACTGGCTGATGAAATCCGAACCCGACGAACTCTCGATCGAGGACCTCGCCCGCCTCGGCGAGGCGCGCTGGGACGGGGTTCGCAATTACCAGGCGCGCAATTTCATCCGCGCGATGGCGGTGGGCGACGAGTTTTTCTTCTACCACTCCAGTTGCCCCGAGCCGGGCATCGCCGGTATTGCCCGGATCAGCACCGCGGCCTATCCCGACCCGACCGCCCTCGACCCGCAAAGCCATTACCACGACCCCAAGGCCAACGCCGACAAGAACCCGTGGAGCGCGGTGGACGTGGCCCATGTGGAAACCTTCCCGAAGGTGCTGGGCCTGGGCTACCTGAAGCTGCAAACCGCCCTCGCCGAACTGCCGCTGGTGCAGAAAGGCAGTCGCCTGTCTGTGATGCCGGTCACAGCCGAACAGTGGGCGGCAATACTCAATCTTCGCTGATCGGCGTAGGATCGGGGCTCATTTGACGCGAATCAAACCACCAAGGCTGGTGGGACGTCACAATCTGACGCGTATATAGCAGGATGCAGGACCATGTCGATGAGTCAACACACCCCCAAGATTTTCGCCGGCGCGCTGATTGCGCTGCTGCTGGCGGCCGGTGGCCTGGGCTACTGGAAATCCTTGCATGACCGCCTGCCCGAAGGCCTGGCCATGGGCAACGGGCGGCTCGAAGCCACCGAAGTCCAGATCGCCAGCAAGGTGCCTGGGCGTCTCGCCGAAGTGCTGGTGGACGAAGGCGACAAAGTCAGCCGCGGCCAGTTGCTCGCCCGCATCGATACCCGCACCCTCGAAGCCCAGCGCGCCCAGGCCGAAGCCGAAGTGGCCCGCGCCCGGGAGAACTACGCCGCCGCCCAGGCCAACGTGCAGTTGCGCCAGAGCGAACAACTGCTCGCCAGCCAGGAGCTGAAGCGCATCCGCGAGATGTTCCAGCGCAAATACGCCAGCCAGCAGTTGCTCGACCAGCAACAGGCGCGCTTCGACACCAGCAACTCGGCGGTGGTCGCCGCACGGGCACAGCTCGCGGCGATCAAGGCAGCGATTGGCGCGGCCGAGGCCCAGGTCGCGCAACTGACCAGCGAAATCGACGACAGCAGCCTGCGCGCGCCAATCAACGGCGTGATTCAGTTGCGCCTGGCCGAACCGGGCGAAGTGCTCGGTGCCGGTGGCCGAGTGCTGCTGCTGATCGACCCCAGCGACCAATACATGAACCTCTACCTGCCCGCCTCCACCGCTGGCCGGCTGACCATCGGCGACGAGGCGCGGATCGTCCTCGACGCCCTGCCCGACCAGGCGCTGCCGGCGAAAATCAGCTTCGTCGCGGCCAAGGCCCAGTTCACGCCCAAGCAGGTGGAAACCCGCGACGAGCGGCAGAAGCTGGTATTCCGGGTCAAGCTGCGCCTGACCGCCCCCGACGCCGTGCCCCAGGCCAAGCCCGGCATGCCCGGCGCCGGTTATGTGCGCACCGCCACCGTGGACTGGCCGGCCAACCTGCAATGAACGGGCTGGCCCTGCAGGCCCGCGGCATCCGTCACCGCTATGGCGCGCTGGAAGCCCTGCATGACATCACCTTCGACCTGCCCGCCGGCACCCGCTGCGGCTTGATCGGCCCGGACGGCGCCGGCAAGTCCAGCCTGCTCGGGCTGATCGCCGGGGTCAAACGGCTGCAACAGGGTGAACTGGACGTGCTCGGCGGCCCGATCGGCAAGCGTTCGCACCGCAGCAGCCTGTACCCGCGCATCGCCTTCATGCCCCAGGGCCTGGGCGGCAACCTGTACCCGGACCTGTCGATCAGCGAAAACATCCGCTTCTTCGCCACCTTGTTCGGCCTGTCCCGCGCCGAATGCGACGCGCGCATGCAAACGCTGCTGGAGGCCACCGACCTCGCCCGCTTCGCCGAGCGCCCGGCGGGCAAGCTGTCTGGCGGCATGAAACAGAAACTCGGCCTGTGCTGCGCGCTGATCCACGAACCCGATCTGCTGATCCTCGATGAGCCCACCACCGGCGTCGACCCGCTGTCGCGGCGGCGCTTCTGGGAGCTGGTCGAGCATGTGCGTCAGCAACGTCCGCAACTGACGCTGCTGGTAGCAACGGCCTACATGGAAGAGGCCGAACAGTTCGAACACTGCCTGATGCTCGACCGCGGCCGGCTGATCGGCGCCGGCGCCAGCCATGAACTGGCCAGCGTCACGCCCAGCGGCAAGCTGGACGAAGCCTTCACCTACTTCCAGGGCGACAGCCACCACAACGCCGAGCCGCTGCACATCCCGCCACGGGACGCCGGCGACGCCAGCATCGCCATCGAAGCGTATGAACTGACCCTGCGCTTCGGCGACTTCACCGCCGTGAACAAGGTCAGCTTCGCCATCGGCCGTGGCGAGATTTTCGGCTTCCTCGGCTCCAACGGCTGCGGCAAGACCACCACCATGAAAGTCCTCACCGGCCTGATGCCGGCCAGCGAAGGCAGCGCCACCCTGCTCGGCCGCCCGGTGGACGCCAAGGACCTGGCCACGCGCAAGCGGGTCGGTTTCATGTCGCAGAGTTTCTCGCTGTACGGCGAACTCAGCGTGCGCCAGAACCTGGAACTGCACGCGCGGCTGTTCGACCTGAAACCCGCCGACAGCACGCCGCGCATCGCCGAGTTGATCCAGCGCTTCGACCTCGGCGACGTCGCCGACCAGCCGTCCGGCGCCCTGCCGCTGGGCCTGCGCCAGCGCCTGTCGCTGGCCGTGGCGGTGCTGCACCGCCCGGAAGTGCTGATCCTCGACGAGCCCACCTCCGGCGTCGACCCGGCCGCCCGCGACGACTTCTGGCGGTTGCTGATCGAGCTGTCGCGGGAACAGGGCGTGACCATCTTTCTCTCGACCCACTTCATGAATGAGGCGCTGCGCTGCGACCGCATCTCGCTGATGCACGCAGGCTCAGTGCTGGCCTGCGACACCCCGGCCGCCTTGCAGGTGCAGTACGGAGGCGCGACCTTGGAAGACGCCTTCGTCACGTGCCTGGAACAAGCCCAGGGCGGCGCGCCCGAGACGCCAGCAGCCAATCTCGACACGCCGGCCGCACCCGCCAGTCCGCCACCTCGCCGGGGTTTCAGCCTGACCCGGCTGGTCGCCGTGGCCAGCCGCGAGGGCAAGGAGCTGCTGCGCGACAAGGTGCGCCTGGCGTTCGCCCTGCTGGGTGCGCTGTTCATGATGGTGATCTTCGGCTTCGGCATTTCGCTGGATGTCGAAAACCTCGCCTTCGCCGTCTACGACCAGGACCAGAGCCCGCAAAGCCGGGCCTACCTCGAAGCCTTCCGTGGCTCGCGCTACTTTGCCGAGCAGCCGCCAATCCGCGATCCGCGACAACTGCACCAGCGCCTGCAGCGCTCGGAGATCAAGCTGGCCCTCGAGATTCCCCCCGGCTTCGGCCGCGACCTGCTTGCCGGGCGCCAGCCGGTGGTCGCGGCCTGGCTCGACGGCGGCATGCCGTTCCGCGCCGAAACCAGCCGCAACTATGTCGAAGCGGTGCATCAGGCCAACCTCGAACAACTGGCGGCGCTGAGCAGCCCGGCGCAGCCGCGCCAGGCGGCGGTGAAGCTGGAGACGCGCTTTCGCTACAACCAGGATGTGGTCAGCGTGAACGCCATCGGGCCTGGGGTCATGGCGCTGATCCTGGCGTTCATCCCGGCCATGCTCACCGCCCTCGGCATCGTCCGCGAAAAGGAGCTGGGTTCGATCACCAACTTCTACGCCACGCCGCTGACCCGCCTTGAGTTCCTGCTCGGCAAACAGGCGCCGTACCTGGCGGTGAGCCTGGTGAACCTGGCGCTGCTGGTGGCGATGAACCGCTGGCTGTTCGGCGTGCCGTTCAAGGGCAGCGCCCTGGCGCTGGCGTGCGGCGGGGTGCTGTACCTGCTGGCGACCACCAGCCTCGGCCTGCTGATCTCGGCCTTCACCCGCACCCAGATCGCCGCGATCCTCGGCACCATGATCCTCACCAGCCTGCCGACCATCCAGTTCTCCGGGCTGATCGTGCCGCGCTCATCCCTCGATGGCTCCGCGGCGCTGATGGGCCAGTTGTTCCCGGCGGGCTACTTCCTCGATATCGCCGTCGGCACCTTCACCAAGGCCCTGGACCTGCGCGAACTGTGGCCGCAATGCCTGGCGCTGCTCGGCTTCTTCGTCGGGTTCACCGGGCTCAGCCTGATCATGCTGAAGAAACAGGAGGCCTGATGCAGCGTCTTGCCCACATTCTGCGCCTGGGTCTGAAAGAGCTGACCAGCCTGCGCCACGACAGCGTTCTGCTGCTGTTTCTGCTCTATGCCTTCAGCGTGGCGATCTACATGCCGGCGGCGGGCTCGGTGATCGGCGTGCACAACGCCAGCGTCGCGGTGGTCGATGAGGACCAGAGCCTGGTCTCGCGCAAGCTGACCGAAGCGCTGCAGCCCCCGGAATTCCAGCCCGCCGTGCCGCTGGCCTACGACCAGCTCGACCGCAGCCTGGACAGCGGCCTGTACACCTTCGTCATCAATATTCCGGTGAATTTCCAGAGCGACCTGCTGGCCGGGCGCTCGCCGGAACTGCAGATCAACGTCGATGCCACGGCCATGAGCCAGGCGTTCATGGGCGCCGGCTATATCGGGCGGATTTTCGAACGCGAGTTGCTGGATTACGCCAGCCCCGCCGGCAGCGCCAGCCGCAGCCCGGCGCTGCTGGAGCCCCGCGCGCTGTTCAACCCGAACCTGGAAGGAGGCTGGTTCCTGGCGGTGATCCAGATCGTCAACAACATCACCATCCTCGCGATCATCCTCACCGGCACCGCCCTGCTGCGCGAGCGCGAGCATGGCACCCTCGATCACCTGCTGGTGCTGCCGCTGACCGCACTGGAAATCATGCTCGCCAAGATCGGCAGCAACGCGCTGGTGGTGGTGCTGTGCACCTGGGTGTCGCTGGAGGTGGTGGTGAAGTGGGCGCTGGGCGTGCCGTTGGCCGGCTCGCTGCCGCTGTTTCTGGGGGTGACGGCGCTGTACCTGTTCGCCAGCACGGCGCTGGGGATTTTTCTCGCTACGCTGGCGCGCTCGACGCCGCAGTTCGGGTTGCTGGCGATTCCGGTGATCATCCCGATGCTGTTGCTCTCGGGCGGCAGCACGCCGCTGGACAGCATGCCGCAATGGTTGCAGTGGGTGATGCAGTTGTCGCCGTCCACCCACTTCGTCAGCCTGGGCGCCGCGATTCTGTTTCGCGACGCCGGGATCACGGTGGTGTGGCCCGACCTGCTGGCCCTGGCGGCGATCGGCCTGGCGTTCTTCGCGATCGCCCTGGCACGTTTCCGCCGCAGCCTGGCCTCGTGATTACTGAACGATCAGGTTGTTGAACAGCAGGTCTTCGACGACCGGCCGACCCTCTTCGTTGGACAGCACCTGCTGGACCTGCTTGAGGGCTTCCTGACGCAGTTTTTCCTTGGCGTCGACGTTGCTCATGCCGTCCAGGCTCTGCTGGGTGAACAGCGCCACCAACTGGTTACGGATCAGCGGCTCGTGGTGCTTGACCGCGGCTGCGTCGGCATCGCCTTCGACCTTCAGCGCAACATCGGCCTTGTACACCCGCAGACGCGGGCCGCCATCGAGGGCGTAGTTGCCGACCAGGGGCGGCGACAGGCTGATATAGGCAACCTTCGGCGCTGCTGCTTCCTTCTCTTCGGCCATGGCCGCCACTGGCAGCGTCAGCGCCAGTACCATCAAGATCCACGCTTTCACGAATTCGCTCCTCAAACAGTTGGCGCCAGCATACCCAGCACACAGGTCAAACCCAAGCCCGGGCTTATGCCAGCCTATTCAGGCCAGGCCATGCTCGTTGACCCGGCACCTTGCATACCTACACTTATCGGCCACCACCCGCAAAGGAATAGCCCTGATGAAAGCCGTGTTGTGCAAAGCCCATGGTCCGGCCCGTGATCTGGTGCTGGAAGACGTCGCCAGCCCGACGCCGAAGAAGAATGAAATCCTCCTGGACGTACACGCCGCGAGCGTCAACTTCCCGGACACCCTGATCATCGAGGGCAAATACCAGTTCCAGCCGCCGCTGCCGTTCTCGCCGGGTGGCGAGGCCGCCGGGGTGGTTGCCGCGACGGGCGAGAATGCCGGCGCGTTCAAGGTCGGCGACCGGGTCATGGCCCTGACGGGCTGGGGCAGCTTCGCCGAACAGGTCGCGGTGCCGGCCTACAACGTGCTGCCCATCCCGGAAGGCATGGACTTCGCCACTGCCTCGGCCTTCGGCATGACCTACGGCACCTCGATGCACGCGCTGCGCCAGCGCGGCCAATTGCAGGCCGGCGAAACCTTGCTGGTGCTGGGTGCTTCCGGCGGCGTCGGCCTGGCGGCGGTGGAAATCGGCAAGGCCATGGGCGCGCGGGTAATCGCCGCGGCCAGTAGCGCGGAGAAACTGGAAATCGCCAAGGCTGCGGGCGCGGACGAGTTGATCGACTACAGCCAGCACAGCCTGAAAGACGAAATCAAACGCCTGACCGGCGGCAAGGGCGTCGATGTGATCTACGACCCGGTGGGCGGCGACCTGTTCGACCAGGCCGTACGCGGCCTGGCCTGGAACGGCCGGTTGCTGGTGGTGGGCTTTGCCAGCGGGCGAATCCCTGAGTTACCGGTCAATCTGGTGCTGCTCAAGGGCGCGGCGGTGCTCGGCGTGTTCTGGGGCTCGTTCGCCCAGCGCCAGCCGGCGGACAACGCAGCGAACTTCCAGCAACTGTTTGCGTGGTTTGCCGAGGGCAAGTTGAAGCCGTTGGTGTCGAAGACCTATCCATTGGCCGAGGCCGGGTTGGCGATCGAACAATTGGCGGGGCGCAAGGCGGTTGGGAAGCTGGTGGTGAAGGTCAGATAAACCGTGGTTGCAGGGCTCTGGGGCTGCATTGCAGCCCCAAGGCTCAATCACTGACCATGACAGCGCCTGTACCGCGCCTCCAGATTGCGATCCGGCATGGCATGGCTGCGCAACGCTTCCAGGGTCTGCTCGACATAATCGCGGGTCGTGCCATAACGCCCTTTGGCGCTGGCAAGGATATGGGTGAGCAGGCTGTCCGGCAGATTCCCCGCGTAGCACGGCAGATGCCGCTCCAGCACGAACCCCAGCGCCTGCACCTTGCTGCCGTCGTCCAACCGGCAATTCAGCCAGTGCGGGCGATACGCCGGGTACGGCATCTCGCGCTGCCACAGCGCCAGCAGCGAATCCTGCAGTTTGTCTTCCGGCAACCGATAGGCGAACCCGCTGCATGAACCGCCCCGATCCAGCCCAAACACCAGCCCCGGACATTCCGGCGTGCCGCGATGCTCATGCGACCACAGGTACAGCCCGCGGTGATAACCATGAACCCGCCCGCGCCGCCGCTCGGTGGACTGGCACTCCGGGCGCCAGATCAACGAACCGTAGGCGAACAGCCAGACCGGGCCGCCTTGGTGCAGGGCCATGGTTTGCTGGACAGAGTCGAGAAGTTGCTCCCGGGACAATTGCTGACCGAAATCAAGTACCGGGGGATACGCAAGGGGAAAAGGTGCAGGTTCGATTACCGACATAGCCGCCGCCAAAGTTCCTCGTGAAATACCGAAGTACTCCACTATAGAGCCAACGCACTCAATAGACACTTACCGTACGGCAGACAACGGTTCGGAAACAAGCCCCCCGCTCGCCTAAACACCGCGAAATACGGGAGTTTCAGAAGATCGAAGGACACTATTGCAAGTGTAGCGATACTTTTTCGCGGCGCCGGCAATAATTAAAAGGCGGGCGTTTGCTTATAAGCCTTACTTGGACACTCGGTTATAAACCGGCGCGTTGTTGCAACGCGCCTTATTACTCAAGTTAGCCGCGTGGGGCATAAGCGAATACATCGGCGCGCATCTGGTGCGCATCCATGCCGGCATTCACCAGGGCATCGAGGGTGGCATAGACCATGGCCGGCGAACCGCTGGCATAGACATGAATCCGCGACAGGTCGTCGAGGTCCTCGCAGACCGCCTCATGCAGCAGGCCGCAGCGCCCGTCCCAGCCACACAGGTCGCTCACGACCTTGTGCAGGAACAGGTTTGGCAGTTGCTCCCACTGCGCCCATGCGTCGATGCTGTAGAAGTCCTCGGGCCGGCGCACGCCCCAGTACAGATGCACCGGGTGCTTGAAGCCCTGCACGCGGCAATGCTCGATCAGGCTGTGCATCTGCGCCATGCCGGTGCCTGCGGCGATCAGCACCAGCGGACCTTCCGGCAATTCGGCGAGATGGGTGTCGCCGAATGGCATTTCGAGGCGGGCCATGCGGGTGCGCTGCAGTTGCGCGATCAGGTCCAGCGCGCTCTTTTCCCGCGCCAGCACGTGCATTTCCAGGTCACGGCCACCGTGCGGTGCCGATGCCAGGGAGAAGGCTGCCTTGTCGCCGCTTTCGCGCTCGATCAGCAAATACTGCCCGGCGTGGTAGCGCGGCGGTTTGCCGGCCGGGGCGCGCAGGCGCACGCGCCAGACATCGCCACCGACCTCGGTGCACTCGCTCAACTGGCACGCCAGCGTACGCACCGGCAGCTCGCCCAGGGCGAGCACGCCGTCCCAGAGCAGGATGCAGTCTTCCAGCGGTTCGGCGATGCAGGTGAACAGCTCACCGTGATCGCGTACTTCACCGTCCTGACGCACCCGGCCCTCCACCAGCAGGGCGGCACAGACGTGACAGTTGCCATTGCGGCAGCTCTGCGGGCAGTCGTAACCCAGGCGTTGTGCCGCTTCCAGAATCCTCTCTCCGGGCTTGAGCGCCAGTACGGCTCCGGACGGCTGCAAGGTTACCTGCATCAATCTATTCCCAACTGGTTCCACAGCTCATCGATCCGCTTGGTGACGGCCTCGTCCTTGACGATGACCCGGCCCCATTCGCGCGTGGTTTCGCCCGGCCACTTGTTGGTGGCGTCCAGGCCCATCTTCGAACCGAGGCCCGAGACCGGCGAGGCGAAGTCGAGGTAATCGATCGGCGTGTTCTCGATCAGCACCGTGTCGCGCTTGGGGTCCATGCGCGTGGTGATGGCCCAGATCACGTCGTTCCAGTCCCGCGCATTGACATCGTCGTCGGTGACGATAACGAACTTGGTGTACATGAACTGTCGCAAAAACGACCAGACGCCCAGCATTACCCGCTTGGCGTGCCCCGGGTACTGCTTCTTCATGGTGACCACCGCCATGCGGTAGGAGCAGCCTTCGGGTGGCAGGTAGAAGTCGGTGATTTCCGGGAACTGCTTCTGCAGGATCGGCACGAACACTTCGTTCAGCGCCACGCCGAGAATCGCCGGCTCATCCGGTGGACGGCCGGTGTAGGTGCTGTGATAGATCGGCTTGGTGCGGTGAGTGATGCGCTCGATGGTGAACACCGGGAAGCTGTCGACTTCGTTGTAATAGCCGGTGTGGTCGCCATACGGGCCTTCGGGCGCGGTTTCGCCGGGGTGGATCACGCCTTCCAGGATGATCTCGGCGGTCGCCGGCACCTGCAGGTCGCTGCCACGGCACTTCACCAGCTCGGTGCGGTTGCCCCGCAGCAGGCCGGCGAAGGCGTATTCGGAAAGGGTGTCCGGCACCGGCGTGACGGCACCGAGGATGGTCGCCGGGTCAGCGCCCAGGGCGACGGCCACCGGGAATGGCTTGCCGGGGTTCTTCTCGCACCACTCGCGGTAGTCGAGGGCGCCGCCGCGGTGGCTGAGCCAACGCATGATGACCTTGTTGCGGCCAATCACCTGCTGGCGATAGATGCCGAGGTTCTGCCGCTCCTTGTTCGGCCCGCGGGTAACGGTCAGGCCCCAGGTGATCAGCGGCGCGACGTCGCCTGGCCAGCAATGCTGGATCGGCAGCATGCCCAGGTCGACATCCTCGCCCTCGATGACCACTTCGTGGCAAGGCGCGTCCTTGACCACTTTCGGCGCCATGGCCACGACTTTCTTGAAGATCGGCAGCTTGGACCAGGCGTCCTTGAGCCCCTTTGGCGGCTCGGGCTCCTTGAGGAACGCCAGCAGCTTGCCGATTTCCCGCAGTTCGCTCACTGACTGGGCGCCCATGCCCATGGCCACCCGCTCCGGGGTGCCGAACAGGTTGCCGAGGACGGGAATGTCGTAACCGGTGGGGCGCTCGAACAACAGTGCCGGCCCCTTGGCCCGCAGTGTGCGGTCGCAGACTTCAGTCATTTCCAGGACCGGCGAAATGGGGACCTGGATGCGCTTGAGTTCTGAGCGCTGCTCCAGGCCACGGATAAAGTCGCGCAAATCGCGATACTGCATGCGTGAGCCTCGTGTTGGCCGTATCGGTCGGGACGGGCAGTGTAGCGCCGAACCGGGCCAGTCAGAATAGTCCGTAAGATAGATAGCAAAAAGCCGGGTTTCCCCGGCTCTTGCCTACAGCGAGTGCTTACTTGCGCTTCATCGACAGGAAGAACTCGTCGTTGGTCTTGGTCTGCTTGAGCTTGTCGATCAAGAACTCGATGGCAGCGATTTCGTCCATCGGGTGCAGCAGCTTGCGCAGGATCCACATGCGTTGCAGTTCGTCGTCGGCGGTCAGCAGCTCTTCGCGGCGGGTGCCCGAACGGTTGATGTTGATGGCCGGGAACACACGCTTCTCGGCGATGCGACGGTCCAGAGGCAGTTCCATGTTGCCGGTGCCCTTGAACTCTTCGTAGATCACTTCGTCCATCTTCGAACCGGTTTCAACCAGCGCGGTGGCGATGATGGTCAGCGAACCGCCTTCCTCGATGTTCCGTGCGGCACCGAAGAAACGCTTCGGTTTTTCCAGCGCGTGGGCATCGACACCACCGGTCAGTACCTTGCCGGAGCTCGGGATCACGGTGTTGTAGGCGCGAGCCAGACGGGTGATGGAATCAAGCAGGATGACCACGTCTTTCTTGTGCTCGACCAGGCGCTTGGCCTTCTCGATGACCATTTCGGCCACTTGCACGTGACGGGTTGGCGGCTCGTCGAAGGTGGAGGCAACCACTTCGCCGCGCACGGTGCGCTGCATTTCGGTCACTTCTTCCGGGCGCTCGTCGATCAGCAGGACGATCAGGTGGCACTCGGGGTTGTTGCGGGTAATGTTCGCCGCGATGTTCTGCAGCATGATGGTCTTGCCCGCTTTCGGCGGGGCGACGATCAGGCCGCGCTGGCCTTTGCCGATCGGGGCGCACAGGTCGATAACGCGACCGGTGAGGTCTTCGGTGGAACCGTTGCCGGCTTCCATCTTCAGGCGCTTGTTGGGGAACAGCGGCGTCAGGTTTTCGAACAGGATCTTGTTCTTCGCGTTTTCAGGACGGTCGAAGTTGATGGTGTCGACCTTGAGCAGTGCGAAGTAACGCTCGCCTTCTTTTGGCGGCCGGATCTTGCCGACGATGGTGTCGCCGGTGCGCAGGTTGAAGCGACGGATCTGGCTTGGCGAGACGTAGATGTCGTCTGGGCCGGCCAGGTAGGAAGAATCCGCCGAACGCAGGAAGCCGAAGCCGTCCTGGAGAATCTCCAGCACGCCGTCACCGGAAATTTCCTCGCCGCTTTTCGCGTGCTTCTTCAACAGGGAGAAAATCACATCCTGCTTGCGCGAACGGGCCATATTTTCTATGCCCATCTGTTCGGCCATTTCTAGCAGATCGGTAATCGGCTTTTGCTTGAGTTCAGTCAGGTTCATAAGGGGATTGAGGTAATCATGTAAGAAGGGAGATTAAGCATCTGGCTTAATGAGGCCGCGCCGCAGAGAAGGCGACAGGATCGCGCACAAGTTCGAATTGGAAGGCGGCGGCGGTGTGCAGGGGGCATTGAAGAAACAATGCGAGGCCGAATTTAACACCTGCTTTTTCTGGCGTCTAGTCACCAGAATGAGAAAAGCCCCGACAAATGCGGGGCTTTTACAGACTCAGATATTGGCGTCGATGAACGCTTGCAACTGAGATTTCGACAGGGCGCCGACCTTGGTGGCTGCGACCTGGCCGTCCTTGAACAGCATCAGGGTCGGGATACCCCGAACGCCGTGCTTGCCCGGAGTATCAGGGTTTGAGTCGATGTTCAGCTTGGCGATGGTCAGCTTGCCGTTGTAATCCTCGGCGATAGCGTCCAGGACCGGAGCGATCATTTTGCAAGGACCGCACCACTCAGCCCAGTAGTCGACCAGTACAGGGCCCTGGGCCTGCAGTACGTCGGCCTCGAAACTGGCGTCGGTAACGTGTTTGATAAGATCGCTGCTCATGGAAATCTCCAGGTTCGGAAGCAAAAAAACGTTGCCCATCATAACGGCCCTCTCTGCCGACAGGAAGCCGCCAGCGATTGAGTCTGTCTATGGTAGTTCATGATCTTGCGTATCGACCGTCACACAAAAGACACAATTCCTACGCGAAACTGCGCCATATCAAGCCTTGCACTGCTCCGCGTTGGCGTAAACCGACTATCGTGGCAGGATTGCCGGGTTAACGACCGAGAAGCCATCACATGCCGCATTCCACTGCCAAGAACCTTTCCCTGATCGCCGCCATTGACCTTGGCTCCAACAGCTTCCATATGGTTGTAGCCAAAGCCCATCACAGCGAAATCCGTATCCTTGAGCGGCTCGGCGAGAAGGTTCAACTGGCGGCTGGCATCAATGAAGAGCGCCAGCTCAACGAAGAATCCATGCAGCGCGGCCTCGACTGCCTCAAGCGCTTCGCCCAACTGATCAACGGCATGCCCCAGGGCTCGGTGCGCATCGTCGGCACCAACGCACTGCGCGAAGCGCGCAACCGCGGCGAGTTCATCCGCCGCGCCGAAGAAATCCTCGGCCATCCGGTGGAAGTGATTTCCGGTCGCGAGGAAGCCCGCCTCATTTATCTGGGTGTTTCCCACACCCTCGCCGACACCCCCGGCAAGCGCCTGGTGGCCGACATCGGCGGCGGCAGTACCGAGTTCATCATCGGCCAGCGCTTCGAACCGCTGCTGCGCGAAAGCCTGCAAATGGGCTGTGTCAGCTTCACCCAGCGTTATTTCCGCGACGGCAAGATCACCCCGGCACGCTACGCCCAGGCCTACACCGCGGCGCGCCTGGAGCTGATGAGCATCGAAACCGCCCTGCACCGCCTGGGCTGGGATGAAGCCATCGGGTCGTCCGGCACCATCCGCGCCATTGGTCTGGCCATCAAGGCCGGCGGCCTGGGCAACGGTGAAGTCAACGCCGAAGGCATGGCCTGGCTCAAGCGCAAGCTGTTCAAGCTGGGCGAAATCGAGAAGATCGACTTCGACGGCGTCAAACCTGACCGTCGGGCGATCTTCCCGGCAGGCCTGGCGATCCTCGAAGCGATTTTCGACGCCCTCGAACTGCAACGCATGGACCACTGCGACGGCGCCCTGCGCGAAGGCGTGCTCTATGACCTGCTCGGCCGCCACCATCACGAAGACGTGCGCGAGCGCACCCTCAGTTCGCTGATGGAGCGCTACCACGTCGATCAGGGCCAGGTTGCCCGGGTCGAGCGCAAGGCGCTGCACGCCTTCGACCAGGTAGCCGCGGCGTGGGATCTGCAAGACGGTATCTGGCGTGAACTGCTGGGCTGGGCGGCCAAGGTGCATGAGGTAGGCCTGGACATCGCCCACTATCACTACCACAAGCACGGCGCCTACCTGATCGAACACTCCGATCTGGCCGGCTTCTCCCGCGAAGACCAGCAAATGCTGGCCCTGCTGGTGCGTGGCCACCGCCGCAACATTCCCAAGGACAAGTTCGCCGACTTCGGCGACGAAGGCGTGAAGCTCATTCGCCTGTGCGTACTGCTGCGCTTCGCCATCCTGTTCCACCACATCCGCGGCACCCAACAGATGCCGAAGGTGGAACTGCACGCCAATGGCGACAGCCTGGCCATCGCGTTCCCGGATAACTGGCTGGAAGAGAACCAGTTGACCCGGGCCGACTTCGAACAGGAAGCCGAGTGGTTGGCCCGGGTCGGTTTCGTCCTCAGCGTACGATAAGCACCGGATTGCTCAGGCGCTCGAGCAGAGTCGCCTGAACACTGCGCGGGTTCTGGTTGCCGGTCGGCGTGCTGCGTACGTAGCGGCCGTCCGGTTGCAGGATCCACGAGTGGGTGTTGTCGGTCAGGTACCCTTCCAGCTCTTTCTTCACCCGTAGCAGAAGTTTCTTGCCATCGACCGGGAAGCAGGTCTCGACGCGCTTGTCGAGGTTGCGCTCCATCCAGTCGGCGCTGGACAGGAAGATCTGCTCCTCGCCGCCATTGAGGAAGTAGAACACCCGGGTGTGCTCCAGGAAGCGGCCGATGATCGAGCGCACGTGGATGTTGTGCGAGACGCCGGCGATGCCCGGACGCAGGCAGCACATGCCACGTACCACCAGATCAATGCGCACGCCCGACTGGCTGGCCTTGTACAGCGCGCGGATGATCTTCGGGTCGGTCAGCGAGTTGAACTTGGCGATGATGTGCGCCGGCTTGCCTTCCACGGCGAACTGGGTTTCCCGCGCGATCATGTCGAGCATGCCTTTCTTCAGGGTGAAAGGCGCGTGCAGCAGCTTTTTCATGCGCAGGGTCTTGCCCATGCCGATCAACTGGCTGAACAACTTGCCGACGTCCTCGCAAAGCGCATCGTCGGAAGTCAGCAGGCTGTAGTCGGTGTACAGGCGGGCGTTGCCGGCGTGGTAGTTGCCGGTCCCCAGGTGCGCGTAGCGGACGATCTCGCCGGCTTCGCGACGCAGGATCAACATCATCTTGGCGTGGGTCTTGAAGCCGACCACACCGTAGATCACCACGGCGCCCGCGGCCTGCAGGCGGCTGGCCATCTGCAGGTTGGACTCTTCGTCGAAGCGCGCGCGCAATTCGATCACCGCAGTGACCTCCTTGCCGTTACGCGCCGCGTCCACCAGCGCATCGACGATTTCCGAGTTGGCGCCGCTGCGGTAGAGGGTCTGGCGTACGGCCAGGACGTGCGGGTCCTTGGCGGCCTGGCGCAGCATGTCGACGACCGGGGTGAACGACTCGAACGGGTGCATCAGCAGGATGTCCTGCTTGCTCACCACGCTGAAAATGTTCTCGCTGTTCTGCAACAGCTTGGGAATGGCCGGCGTGAACGGGAGGTATTGCAGCTCCGGATGGCTGTCCAGGCCGGTGATGCTGAACAGGCGGGTCAGGTTGACCGGCCCATTGACCTGATACAGCTCGCTCTCGCTCAGGCTGAACTGTTTGAGCAGGTAGTCGGACAGGTGTTTCGGGCAAGTGTCGGCGACCTCGAGACGCACCGCGTCACCGTAGCGACGGGAGAACAGCTCGCCGCGCAGGGCGCGGGCCAGGTCTTCGACATCTTCGGAGTCCAGCGCCAGGTCGGCGTTACGAGTCAGGCGGAACTGGTAGCAGCCCTTGACCTTCATGCCCTGGAACAGGTCGTCGGCGTGCGCGTGGATCATCGACGAAAGGAATACATAGTTGTCGCCAGGACCACCGACGTCTTCCGGCACCCGGATAACCCGCGGCAGCAGACGCGGCGCCGGGATAATCGCCAGGCCCGAGTCGCGGCCGAAGGCATCGATACCTTCCAGCTCGACGATGAAGTTCAGGCTCTTGTTCACCAGCAGCGGGAACGGGTGAGTCGGGTCGAGGCCGATCGGCGTGATGATCGGCGCGATCTCGTCGCGGAAGAAGCGGCGCACCCAGGTCTTGAGCTTGGTCGTCCAGTGACGGCGACGGATGAAGCGGATCTGGTGCTTTTCCAGTTCCGGCAGCAGCACTTCGTTGAGAATCGCGTACTGGCGCTGCACTTCGTGGTGCACCAGGTCGCTGATCCGCGCCAGTGCCTGGTGCGGCTGCAGGCCGTCGGCGCCGGCCTGCTCGCGAGCGAAGGTGATCTGCTTTTTCAGGCCCGCAACACGAATCTCGAAGAACTCATCCAGGTTGCTGGAGAAGATCAGCAGAAACTTCAGCCGCTCCAGCAGGGGATAGGACTCATCCAGCGCCTGTTCCAGCACGCGGATGTTGAACTGCAATTGCGACAGTTCGCGATGGATGTAAAGGCTGCTGTCATCCAGGCCCGGTACCGCGACAGCGGGTGCCGGAGCAACCGCCGGCGCCTCCGCCGGGGGAGCCGCGACCACCTCGGGTTCTGGCGGGGTTTCCAGCAGTTGCTCGGGAGCGACTGGTTCATCCTTAACAGCGTCTTCGATCAGTGCTTCGTTATTCATCTTGCGTTCCTGAAGGGCGTTACTGCCCTCTCATCAATTGTGCGGCGCGTACAGCGAAGTAAGTCAGGATGCCGTCGGCGCCCGCTCGTTTGAAAGCGGTGAGCGATTCGAGAATGACGCCCTCGGAGAGCCAGCCATTCTGGATCGCAGCCATGTGCATCGCGTACTCGCCACTGACCTGGTAAACGAAGGTCGGCACCTTGAACTCGTCCTTGACCCGCTGAAGGATATCCAGATATGGCATGCCTGGCTTGACCATGACCATATCGGCGCCTTCGGAGAGGTCGGCTGCCACTTCGTGCAGCGCCTCATTGGTGTTGGCCGGATCCATCTGGTACGAGGCCTTGTTGGCCTTGCCCAGATTGAGCGCCGAGCCCACCGCATCGCGGAACGGACCATAGTAAGCGCTGGCGTACTTGGCCGAGTAGGCCATGATGCGCACGTTGACGTGGCCGGCCAGCTCCAGGGCTTCACGGATGGCCTGGATGCGGCCGTCCATCATGTCCGACGGAGCGACCACCTGGGCGCCGGCTTCGGCGTGGGACAGGGCCTGGCGGACCAGTGCATCGACGGTGATGTCGTTCTGCACATAGCCTTCTTCATCAAGGATGCCGTCCTGACCGTGGGTGGTGAACGGGTCAAGCGCGACGTCGGTAATCACGCCCAGTTCCGGGAAGCGTGCACGCAGGGCGCGGGTAGCGCGCTGGGCAATGCCTTCGGGGTTCCAGGCTTCGGCGCCATCGAGGGATTTGTTTTCCGACGGGGTCACCGGGAACAGTGCCAGCGCCGGAATGCCCAGCTCGACCCACTCCGCCGCCGCTTCCAGCAGCAGGTCGATGCTCAGGCGCTCGACGCCCGGCATGGAGGCCACTTCCTCGCGGCGGTTTTCACCGTCCAGCACGAATACCGGCAGGATCAGGTCATCGACAGTCAGGACATTCTCGCGAACCAGACGACGGGAAAAGTCATCACGACGGTTGCGACGCAGGCGGGTAGCGGGGAACAGACGATTGGCAGGGGTAAAGCTCACGGCAGACTCCTGAGCCCGCGCGGACAGGCGGGCGCGACAGTTATAAGCGGCCATTATGACGCTTGTGTGACAGGCGGGGACAACCCTGCGACCTACAGACGCAGGCATTGTCCCTTGTAGGAATTGTTCACGTCGAGACACATTTGGACACTTTCCCCCAAGCGCTCGAAGGGGTAGGCTGCGCGTTCATTTCGCCAGCATCCAGAAAATGCTTCAAGAATTCCTGCAAGATTTCGGCTACTTTGCCCTTTTTCTAGGTACGTTTTTTGAAGGCGAGACCATCCTGGTACTGGCCGGATTCCTTGCGTTCCGCGGATACATGGACATCAACCTGGTGGTGCTGGTGGCGTTCTTCGGCAGCTATGCCGGCGATCAGCTCTGGTACTTCATGGGCCGTCGTCATGGGCGCAAGTTGCTGGCACGCAAACCGCGCTGGCAGTTGATGGGCGACCGGGCGCTTGAGCACATCCGCCGCCACCCGGACATCTGGGTGCTGAGTTTCCGCTTCGTCTACGGCCTGCGTACCGTGATGCCGGTGGCCATCGGCCTGTCCGGTTATCCACCGCGCCGCTACCTGTTGCTCAATGGCATCGGCGCGGCGGTCTGGGCGTTGGCCCTGGGTGCCGCCGCCTACCACTTCGGCGCGATTCTCGAAGGCCTGCTGGGCAACGTGAAGAAGTACGAACTATGGGTGCTCGGCGGCCTGCTGGTGCTCGGCGCCCTGCTGTGGCTGCGTCGCCGGTTCAAGGCCGCGCGCATTGCCAAACAGGAAGCGGCGGCTCAAGTACAGGCCGATCAGGCTGAGCAGGCTGTAACCGAGCAGCGCGACCCACCCCAGGGCGGTGACCGGCCCTAGACCGGTCACACCGGCCAGCGCATAGGCCGGCAGGTTCAGCCCCAGCCGCGTGAGTTCCAGACGCCGCGCCCAGGGACGGTTCTCCAGCGCCGTCCCCAACACGAACAATCCAAACGCCATCACCCCCCAGCCCAGCAGCAACGCTGCCAGCGGCAGGCGCCCGCCTGCGTTCATCAGATAGCTGCCCAGCGCCACATAGGCCGCGAATTGCAGCAACACGTAAAGCTGCTGCGCCCCACCCAGTGGCACCTCGAACTTGCGGAAATTCGTCAGATCCTGCTTCGCCTGTGGATAACGTTGCGCCACATCGGCCGGGCGCCAGCCGGTGGGCATGAACCAGATTCGCAGCTTGTCCCACCAACGCCCGGTGCGTCGCGCATCGGCCCAGAGTTGGGCGTAGAACTGCAGATTGGCCCACAGTGGATTCCAGCTCGCCAGCGGCGTGGTCACCCCGAAAATCACGGGCTCGTTATCGTCTTCTTCGAGGAAGGTGCCGAACAGCCGGTCCCAGAGAATGAACACGCCCCCGTAGTTGCGATCTATGTAGATAGGATTCTGCGCATGGTGGACGCGATGATTGGACGGCGTGACGAACAGCCACTCATACCAGCCAAGCTTGGGAATGTGCCGGGTATGCACCCAGAACTGATACAGCAGGTTCAGCGCACCGACGCTGACGAACACCAGCAGCGGCACGCCCAGCACCGCCAGCGGCAGGTAGAAGATCCACGACAGCAGAAACCCGGTGCTGGTCTGACGCAGCGCGGTAGAAAGGTTGTAGTCCTCGCTCTGGTGATGCACCGAATGCGCGGCCCAGAGAATGTTGCGCTCGTGGCCGAAGCGATGCAGCCAGTAGTAGCAGAAGTCATAGGCGATGAACGCCAGCACCCACACCCACCAGGCATTCGCCGGCAACTCGAACAGCGCCAGGTGCTCCAGGGCAATGGCGTAGCTGACCAGCCCGACACCCTTGGTCAACAACCCCGTGGTGGTCGACAACACCCCCGCACTCAGGCTGTTGACGGCATCCGCCAACCGATAAGTGCTCACGCCGCGCCAGCGGTCAGCCAGCAGTTCGACCGCGATCAAGACGAAGAAAAACGGCACGGCAAGCAGGATGAAGTCCATGGCGAGTCCATTTTCTGGCAATGGATCAAGATTAGGCCCGCAATGCGGGAATCCCTATGGCGACAACTGCCAAATTAGACGACATTTAGCGCCTCGAATCGGGAGTAGAAAGCATGACCAAAAAAGTTGCTGTGATTCTGTCAGGCTGCGGCGTCTACGACGGCGCGGAAATCCATGAAAGCGTCATCACCCTGCTGCGCCTCGACCAGCGCGGCGCCCAGGTGCAGTGCTTCGCGCCGAACATCGCGCAACTGCACGTGATCAACCACCTCACCGGCGAGGAAATGCCCGAGTCGCGCAATGTGCTGGTGGAGTCCGCGCGGATCGCCCGCGGCAATATCAAGGACCTGCGCGAAGCCGATGCCAACGACTTCGACGCGTTGATCGTGCCAGGCGGTTTCGGCACGGCGAAAAACCTCTCCAACCTGCTCATCGAAGGCGCCAACTGCACCGTGCACCCGGATGTCCTGGCCCTGGCCGAAGCATTCGCCGAAGCCGGCAAGCCGGTTGGCCTGATCTGCATCTCGCCGGCGCTGGCGGCGAAGATCTACGGCCCGGGCGTGGTCTGCACCATCGGCAACGACGCCGAGATCAGTGCGGCCATCGTCAAGATGGGCGGCACCCACGAAGAATGCGATGTGCACGGCATCGTCGAAGACACTGCGCGCAAGCTGGTCACCACCCCGGCCTATATGCTCGCCCAGTCCATCAGCGACGCCGCCGGCGGTATCTACAAGCTGGTCGACCGCGTGCTGGAATTGACCCACGAAGACGAGTGACTGGAAAGATCGAGGCTCGCTGGTCGGGCCTCAGCCCGGAAACTGCCGCGCCAGGCGCGTCAGGATGCGGTCTAGTGAATTGGCGAACGCCTGCTTTTCGCGCTCGCCATAAGGCGCCTGGCCGCCGCCGACCTGGCCCTGTTCACGCAGGTCGGTGAACAGGTTGCGCACCGCCAGCCGCTCGCCCATGTTGCGCTCATCGAACTCGCGGCCACGCGGATCGAGGGCAGCGACGCCCTTCTTCACCAGGCGGTCGGCCAGCGGCACATCGCTGCAGATCACCAGTTCGCCGGGGACCGCGTGTTCCACCAGGTAATCATCGGCGGCATCCGGCCCGCTCGGCACCACGATCAGCTTTACGCAGGCGAAAGGCGGCTTGGCCTGGGGCCCGCCGGCCACCATCACCACTTCAAATTGACGCTTGAGCGCGAATTTAACGATCTGATCCTTCGCGGCCTTGGGGCAGGCGTCGGCATCGATCCAGATACGCATCATTGAGTTATCCACAGCGAGACGAAACAGGCGGGCAGTATCCCCGCTCGCCCGCCCCGCTTCAAATCAATGCGCCGAAACGCGGCGCCGCTCGCTGAACCAACTGCGGCCATACAGCACCGCGATCGCCAGCAGGGCCGCGACCTGGGCGGCCAGCGAATAGGCGTCGGCATGGATACCCAGCCAGTCGAAGTCGAAGAACGGCACCGGCCGGGTGCCGAAGATCCCGGCTTCCTGCAGCGCCTTGACGCCATGCCCGGCGAACACCACCGACAGCGCGCACAGCAGCGCCGCGTTGATGCTGAAGAACAGCGACAGCGGCAACTTGGCCGAGCCCCGCAGGATCACCCACGCCAGCCCCACAAGGGCCACCAGCGCCGTGGCGCCACCCGCCAATACCGCCTGATGCCCGGCCGGACCGGCCTGCAACCAGAGGGTTTCGTAGAACAGGATCACCTCGAACAGCTCGCGGTACACCGAGAAGAACGCCAGCATGGCGAAGCCGAAGCGACCGCCGCCGCCGACCAGGCTGCTCTTGATGTAGTCCTGCCAGGCCGCGGCATGCCGACGGTCGTGCATCCACACGCCGAGCCAGAGCACCATCACGCAGGCGAACAGCGCCGTGCAGCCTTCGAGCAGTTCGCGCTGCGCGCCGCCCACATCGATCACATACGCAGCCAGCGCCCAGGTGCCGAAGCCCGCCAGCAACGCCAGTCCCCAACCGATGTTGACGCTGCGCACCGCCGCCTGCTGCCCGGTGTTGCGCAGAAACGCGAGGATGGCCGCCAGAACGAGGATCGCCTCCAGCCCTTCGCGCAACAGAATCAGCAAGCCGGAGATATAACTCAGCGACCAGCTCAGGCCATCACTGCCCAGCAGACCGGCGCACACCTTCAGCTTGGCCTTGGCGTCGGCCAGACGCTGGCTGACCTGCTCCAGCGGCAGGCCGTCCTGAAGCGACTGACGGTAAGCCATCAGGGCTTTTTCGGTGTCTTTGCGCACGGTGCTGTCGACGTTGTCGAGCGAGCTTTCCACCAGTTCGAAGCCTTCCAGGTAAGCCGCCACGGACAGGTCGTAGGCCTGCTCGTGGTCACCACGCTGATAGGCCGCCAGGCTCTGATCGAGGGTGGTGGCGGTGTAGTCGAGCAACTGCCCCGGACCGCGTTGGACCTGTGGCGGCTTGGCGCGCTGGGCACGGAAAGCGAGCAGCGCTGGCGCGCCTTGGGCCGCCTCGATTTCAGCCGGGGTCTGACGTGCCAGATCGGCGAGGTTGAAGGGTTTGTCGCTGACGGCCTTGGCCGGATCGGCGCTGAACCCGGCGATGTAGGTGGCCAGGTCCCAGCGCTGGCGCTCGTCGAGCTGGTCGGCGAAGGACGGCATGTCGGTGCCTTCGATACCCAGGCCGAGGGTGTTGTACAGATCGAACAGGCTCAGCCGGTCGAGGCGCGCGACATCCCGCAGGTTGGCGGGCGGCGGCTCCAGGCCGAGGCCCGCGGGGCCATCGCCGGCACCGCTGTCGCCGTGGCACACCGAGCAATGCTGGGCGTAGAGCGGCGCGCCGCGCGTCGGGTCGGGGGTGATGACCGGGGCCTGGCTGACTTCATACGCCAGCGCCAGCTCGGCGCCCAATTGCCGGGCCTGACGCGCCACGCTGGCGCCATCCTGATGTTCGCTGATGGCCTGGCGCAGCTTGCTGACGCCGTCCTGCAACGCCTGGCGCTGAGGCCGCTCCGGCAGGTCGGCGAGCAACCCTTGCAGGACCCCGACGAACTCCAGTTGCTCGGCGTACTCGGCCTTGTCCACCACGTTGCCGGACTGCACCGTGGCCGGGTAATCCGCGCCGATGTAATCCAGCAGGTGCAGCGCCTTCGCCGCCCCCTCGACAGGTTCAGCCAGTGCCGCGGCACTGCCCAGGGCCAGCACTGGCCACAGCAGCCAGGCGAACAAGCGGGAGCGGGAAATCATGGGGCCAGTCTCGGACGGTAGCGATGAGGCGAATATTGTTCACCGCCGTCCAGGCGGGCTCAAGGCGAATCGTAAAAATTAGCAACAATTTCATTAATTGCCCTTCGGAGTGCGGCGGAAGTTACCGTTCATCGGGCACTTCGGAGATAATGGCACGCGTGCTGGCACTCACCTTCGGTAACAATCCGCACGTCTTGGAGTAACGAAGTCCGCCCCTATACTGCGCGCCTTCCGTTATGCCCTAACGGAATCAAAGAACAATTCAAAAGCACTTTTCGGCCTTCCGAAAGACCCCAACCTCTGTTCAGGGAAGAAGCAATGAAGTCCCGTGTCTTCACGTTTGCCGCGCTTTTCGTGGCACTCCAGCTGACAGGCTGCTCTGTGTTCCGCAGCTACGACAGCGAACTCCAGGAAACCAACCAGCACCTGAGCAGCGGCAACATCGATGCCGCCCTGGCCGTGCTGGAGAAAAACAACACCGGTGAAGACAAGGATCTTCTCTACTACTTCGAAAAAGGCGAGTTGCTGCGCTCCAAGGGCGACCTGACCGGCAGCCAGTTGGCCTGGCGCGAGGCCGATGGGCTGGTGTTCAAATGGGAAGAGTCGGTCAAGCTCGATACCGAGAAATACCTGAGCCAGTTCGGCAGCTACCTGGTCAACGACAAGGTTCGCCGCTACGAAGGCTATGACTATGAAAAAGTCATGCTGACCACCCAGATGGCCCTGAACCTGTTGGCGCAGAACGACTTCGACGGCGCCCGCACCGAAATCAAGAAGACCCACGAGCGCGAGGCGGTGATCGCCGAGTTGCGCGACAAGGAATACCTCAAGCGCGAAGAAGAAGCCGAGAAGGAAGGCGTCACGACCGAGTACAAGGACCTGCGCGGCTACCCGGTCGCCGCCCTTGATGCGCCCGAAGTCATCGGCCTGAAAAACAGCTACCAGAGCGCCTTCAGCCATTACCTGTCCGGCTTCGTCTACGAGGCGCTGGGCGAACAGGGCCTGGCCGCGCCGGGTTATCGCAAGGCTGCCGAACTGCTGCCCAACACCCCGCTGCTGGAACAGGCCCTGCTCGACCTCGACAAGAGCGCCGACAACAACAGTGAGCCCGCCCCCGTCGCCAGCAAGAACAAGGGCAAGCGCAAAGGCAAGGCCAAAGAAGTCGTCGTGGAAAAACCCAAGAGCCAGGACAGCGACGTGCTGATCGTGGTCCAGAGCGGCCTGGCGCCAGCCCGCGACTCGATCCGCATCCCGTTGCCGCTGGTGATCAGCGGCAATCTGGTGATCACCCCGCTGTCGTTCCCGATCATCCGCGAAGACACATCCACCGCCCATGTCGGCCAGGTCACGCTGGACGACAAGTCGCTGTCGCTGACCACGCTCAACAGCACTTCGGCCATGTCTCGCCGGGCCTTGCGCGACGACATGCCGGGCATCATCCTGCGCACCAGCGTGCGCGCCGTCACCCGCGCGGTGGCGCAGAAGCAGATCAACGACGTCAACCCGCTGGCCGGCCTGGCCGTGGGCATCGCCTCCGCCATCACCGAAGGCGCTGACACCCGCACCTGGCGCACCCTGCCCAACGAAACCCTGGTCGCCCGTGTGCGCCTGAGTCCGGGCGAGCACCAGTTGAGCCTGCCGTCAGGCTTGGGCGGCAGCAAGATCGTGGTGAAAGTCGACCGTCCTTATCAGGTCGTTTCGCTGCGCGTCGTTGGCAACCAAGTCTTCGCCGCCGGCTCCGCCAGGCTCCTCACACCTCCGGCTCCGGCAGCCGCCGTCGCCACCCTCAAGTAACCCAAGGACTGTCATGCGCTTCAAACTCGCCATCGCCCTCGCCACCGCCCTGCTGGCCGGTTGCGCCACACCGCCGCCCGCTCCCGGCAGCGCCGCCAGCAAAGTCGTGGTCATGGGCAAGCTGAAGAACATCGAGACCGGCCCGATGCGGGTCGCCCGCGAGAACGGCTTTCTCACCGTCAAGGTCGCGCTGAACAACACCAGCGGCAGCAACAAGACCCTCTTCTACCGCTTCGCCTGGTTGGGCAACGACGGCTTCCCCGTCGCCGACGAGGAAAGCTGGAAAACCCTGACCCTGTACGGTTCGCAATCCAGCGTCTTGCCAGCGATTGCGCCGGTTCCCCAGGCCACCGATTTCCGCCTCGAAGTCCAGTCTCAGTAATTTTTTTCCGGAGTTTTCTACATGAAGTTTGTCCAGCTTTCCCTGCTCGCCGCCGTCGTTGCCCTGGCCAGCGGCTGCTCGTCGCCCTCCCCGGTGCTGGGCGGCAAGAACATCAGCTACGGCGACAGCAAGGCCGTCGAACTGGTGACCAATGAATTCGGTTCCACCGACCTGCAAATGATCGCCGAAACCATGACCCGCTCCCTGGCCCAGTCCGGCGTGCTGCAAGGTCGTCCGGTGGTTCAGGTCTACGACGTGAAGAACAAGACCAGCGAGTACATCGATACCCGCGAGATCACCACCTCGATCAAGACCCAGCTGATGAAGTCCGGCACCGCCCGCTTCGCCAGCGACAACAACCAGATGCAGAGCCAGGTCGACCAGCTCAAGCTGCAGAACCAGAGCGGCCTGTACAAGAAAAACACCGTCGCCAAGACCGGCAACATGATCGCCGCCAAATACCGCCTGGAAGGCTCGATCAGCTCGATCGTCAAGCGCAGCGAGGACTACAAGGACGTCTTCTACAAATTCAGCCTGCAACTGATCGACGTCGAAAGCGGCCTGGCCGAGTGGATGGACGAGAAAGAAATCCGCAAGACCACGGAGCGATAAGCAATGCGCGCATGGATGGGAATTCTGGGCCTGGCCTGCGCCTTTGGCGTACAGGCGGCCCCCAAGGTGGCGGTCACCGACCTTGCGTATCAAGAACGTGTGGAGCAGTACATCCACATCGTTTCTGCGCAGAACAGTTCGCAGGCAAGCATGTATAGCGCCAGCGGCTCGTCGAACTACAACGAGTTCGAGAGCAGCCAGAGCTACATCGAGCAGACCGAACTGCGCAAGTTCAGCGGCGACATCAAGGGCGAGATCATCAAGTCCGGGATGTTCCAGTTGGTGCAGGGCACGCCCTACACCGCCGACGCCAAGGGTGACGTCTACGACATCATCAAGCGCATCAAGGCCGGCCACTTCAAGGGCGCGGACTATGTGCTGTTCGGCACCTTGTCGGATGTCGACTTCGAGCAGGACACCAACGCCATCGACAACACCAACAGCTACTCGGCGGTGTTGGGCCTGACCCTGGTGGCCGACTTCAGCCTGATCAACACCCGCACCTACGAAATCACCTCGGCGTTCACCGCCATGGGTGAAGGCCAGCAAACCAAGCTGGTCAACGGTCGCGACGCGAAGATCAGCCTGAGCCGGCCGAAGGTAGTGCGTGAAGTGTCGAAAGAGCTGGGCATCGATGTCGCCCGGCAACTGGCCGAGCAGTTGGGCGGACCGGTACCGGGGCAACCGCGTGCTTACCCAGGCGGCAACAACCTGCCACCGGATGAGCCGGCGCAGATCCTGCGCTGAAGCCGGAGACGGCAAAGAGACACGGGGTCCTTCGCGAGCAAGCTCGCTCCTACAGATGCGTCGCTTTTGTAGGAGCGAGCTTGCTCGCGAAGGGCCTCAATGGTTTAACGGACGGGCAAAACCCAGGTCGCCTTTTTCATTGCTGATCGAATCAGACCGGTGCCCGGCGAATGGTCGCCAGCAAGGTTGCCGCGCCCAGGAACAGGCCAGCGAAGGTGCGGTTCATCCGGCGTTGCTGCTTCGGCGTACGCAGCAGGCGCAGCACGCGAGAGGCCAGCCCGGTGTAGCCGGCCATCACCAGCAGGTCCACGCTGATCATGGTCACGGTGATCGCCACGTATTGCGGCAGCAGCGGCTCGTGCGGGTTGATGAACTGCGGCAGCACCGCGAGCATGAAGACCAGCGCCTTGGGGTTGCTGACGTTGACCAGGAAACCACGGAACACCAGGCTCAGCGGCTTGCCGATGGGCCGGACCGCAGCGTCGTCGGACAGGTCAGCCGGCAGTGCTCGCCATTGCTTCACAGCCAGGTAGATCAGATAGGCCACGCCAAACCACTTGATGATCTGGAACGCGGTGGCCGACGCCGCGAGGATAGCGCCAACGCCGGCGGCAATGATCGCAATCTGCAGGATCAGGCCCAGTTGCAGACCCAGGGCGTTCCAGTAACCGCGCCAGAAGCCATATTGCAAACCGCAGGACATGGAGGCGATAGCCCCTGCACCCGGCGACAGACTGATTACCCAACAGGCGGCGAAAAAAGCCAACCACGTTTCCAGCGACATGACACACCTCGGCCAAAAAATCGGTTCAAGGCCTCACGCTAATCCGCTGGAAAAGAAATCACCACAAAATTTTTCAGCGATCGCTCAATGACCGCTCGACTTGTCATCGGTCACCAGTGGCAAGACATCACTGCCACGCCAGCGCCGCACGGACTTCTGGAAGAACTGGCTGTTCGGCACCTGCACCAGCGCGCCGCCGGTTTCAGGCAGTTCCACCAGGGTGGTGAACAGCAGGTTGATGGCCGTGACCCGGCCCTTGATGCCCGGCTTGTCGGTGGTGTCGACCAGCTCCACCACATCGCCGATGCGGAACGGGCCGACCGTGAAGATCAACACCGCGCACAGCAGGTTCGACAGCACGCTCCAGATCGCGAAGAACGCCACCGCGGCGACCGCGACAAAGCCCGACAGCGCCGTCCACAACACCGTGGCGGAAACCCCGAGACGCTCCAGCACAAACAGCAAAGCGCTGCCCATGATCAGCCAGCGCAGACCACCGCGCAGCGGCACCATCAGTTGCGGCGGCAGCGGGTAGCGCTCGCTCAGACGTTTCAGGCAGCGGGCAACCAGGCGTTGCAGGACGAAGGCCACCACCAGGATCAGCAGGATCTGCAAACCCATCCAGAACGGTCCGATCCACTCCACCGGCAACATCTGCCGCAACGACTCCATCAGGACAATGCCTCCAGCTCCGCCTGCATGTTTTCCAGCACTTCTAGCGCTTCCATCCAGGCTTCTTCCAGTTCCGCTTCGCGACTTTTGAGCTGGGCCTGACGGGCCAGCAGGTCACGCAGTTCGTCCTTGCGGGCGGCCTCGTAGACACCGCTGTCGCCGAGGCTCGCTTCGACTTTCGCCAGCTCCGCGTGCAGCTTGCCCAGCTCGGCTTCAAGCTTGTCGGCCTCGCGCTTGTGCGGTGCCAATTGCTGGCGCAGGGCTGCGGCGGCCTGGCGCTGGGCCTTCTTGTCGGTCTTGTCGGGGTTGACCGGCGTTGTACTGACCGGCGCGTTGCGCTGGCGATACTCCACCAGCCAGCGGGCGTAGTCATCGAGGTCGCCGTCGAAGGCTTCCATCTTGCCGTCGGCGACCAGCAGGAACTCGTCCGTGGTGCTCTTGAGCAGATGACGATCGTGAGAGACCACCACGACGGCGCCGCTGAATTCCTGCAGCGCCATGGTCAGCGCCAGGCGCATTTCCAGGTCGAGGTGGTTGGTCGGTTCGTCGAGCAGCAGCAGGTTCGGCCGCTCCCAGGCAATCAGCGCCAGGGCCAGGCGGGCTTTCTCGCCACCGGAGAAATTCAGCACCGGCTCGTCGCAGCGATTGCCACGGAAGTCGAAACCGCCGAGGAAATCGCGCAGCGTTTGCTCACGCTCGGTCGGCGCCAGGCGCTGCAGGTGCAGCAACGGGCTGGCCTTGCTGTCGAGGGAGTCGAGCTGGTGCTGGGCGAAGTAGCCGACCACCAGGTTCTCGCCGCGCACCAGGCGACCGGCCAGCGGCTCCAGCTCGCCCGCGAGGTTCTTGATCAGCGTCGACTTGCCCGCGCCGTTAGGGCCGAGCAGGCCGATACGGGCACCCGGTGCCAGTTGCAGCTTGATCTTCTCCAGCACGGTTTTGTCGCCATAACCCAGGCGGGCTTCGGCGAGGTCGAGCAGCGGGCTGGAGATCTTCTCGGACTCACGGAAAGCGAAGTCGAACGGCGAATCGACGTGGGCCGCCGACAGTTCTTCCATGCGCTCCAGGGCCTTGATCCGGCTCTGCGCCTGACGGGCCTTGGTCGCCTGGGCCTTGAACCGGGCGATGTATTTTTCCATGTGGGCGCGCTGCGCCTGCTGCTTCTCGTACGCCTGCTGCTGTTGCGCCAGGCGCTCGGCCCGGGCCCGCTCGAAGGCGCTGTAGCCGCCGCGGTAGAGCGTCAGCTTGCACTGCTCGACATGGGCGACGTGATCGACCACGGCATCGAGGAAATCACGGTCGTGGGAGATCAGCAGCAGCGTGCCGGGGTAGCCCTTGAGCCAGTCTTCCAGCCAGAGGATCGCGTCGAGGTCCAGGTGGTTGGTGGGTTCGTCGAGCAGCAGCAGGTCGGAGGGGCACATCAGTGCCTGCGCCAGGTTCAGACGCATCCGCCAGCCACCGGAGAAGTCGCCGACACGGCGGTCCATCTGCTCGTTGCTGAAGCCGAGGCCAGCCAGCAGCTTGCGCGCCCGCGCATCGGCGGTGTAGCCGTCAGCGCTGTCGAGCTCGATGTGCAGCCGCGCCAGGGCGATGTTGTCATGGGCGGCTTCGGCGGCGACAAGCGCGTCCTGGACCTTGCGCAGGTGCACATCGCCGTCCAGCACATAGTCCACGGCCAGGCGGTCGAGGGTGTCGACCTCCTGGCGCATGTGGGCGATACGCCAGTCGCCGGGCAACTGACAGTTGCCGGCGTCGGGTGTGAGCTCGCCGCGCAGCAAGGCGAACAGGCTGGACTTGCCGGCGCCGTTGGCACCGATCAAACCGGCTTTGTGGCCGGCGTGCAGGGTGAGCTCCGCGCCTTCTAGCAGGCGTTGCGGACCACGCTGTAAAGTGAGGTTCGAGAGTCTGATCATAATGGCCGCGGAGTCTACCAGCTTCGATGGCAACTGGCGCGAGTGGGACCATGCACACCGACCTGTGGAATTTCGCCATCGGGCTCTATGCCCGGCCTGGCGTAGAGCAAGCCTGCCTGGAACTTCAGGCGCAGGGCGCGGATGTCTGCCTGCTGCTGTGCGCGGCGTGGCTCGACCGACGCGCAGTCGTGCCCAGCGATGGGCGCATCGAGCAATTGCGGCAACTGGCGGGTCCGTGGCAGCGCGACGTGGTGCAACCGTTGAGGTCACTGCGACAGCAATGGCGCGCGCAAGCGACTGCGGACAGCCAACTGGCGGCGTTGCGCGAGCGAATCAAAGGGCTGGAGCTGGATGCGGAGCGCCTGCAACTGGAACGTTTACAGGGTATTTGTGCCGGCTGGCCGGACGGGGACAAAGCCCGGCCGGATAGCTGGCTGGCACGGCTGGCGCCGGCCATCTCTCGCCACCACGACGCGCTGCAAGTGCTGCGCGCCGCAGTGGTGACGACTCAGGAAGCCGTCGACGGAGATTGAGTGGTTGCTGCTGGAGCGCTGGCTGGAGCGGGCGCCGCAGGAGCCGGCGACGCTGCCGCTGCTGGTGTAGCGGCAGGGGTAGCGGGCTTGGCGGCAGGTTTCGCTGCTGCTGGCTTGGCAGGAGCCTTGGCGGCGGCGGGTTTGGCTGGTGCTTTGGCAGCAGCCGGTTTGGCTGGCGCCTTGGTGGCCGCTGGCTTGGCTGGAGCCTTCGCGGCTACCGGTTTGGCCGGTGCCTTGGCGGCGACGGGTTTGGCTGCTGGCTTGGCCGGGGCTTTGGCGGCTACCGGCTTGGCAGCGGCAGGCTTGGCAGGTGCTTTGGCGGCGGCGGGTTTGGCCGCCGGTTTGGCTGGGGCTTTGGCGGCTACCGGCTTGGCAGCAGGTTTGGCCGGCGCCTTGGCAGCAGCGGCTTTCGCGGCTGGCTTGGCTGGGGCTTTGGCCGCTACCGGTTTGGCGGCTGGCTTGGCCGGCGCCTTGGCGGCAGCAGCTTTTGCGGCTGGCTTGGCAGCGGCTTTGGCAGCTACCGGCTTGGCGGCAGCTTTGGCCGGGGCCTTGGCAGCAGCAGCTTTAGCGGCGGGTTTGGCGGCAGGCTTGGCAGCAGCAGGCTTGGCGGCGGGTTTGGCCGGCGCCTTGGCAGCAGCGGCTTTTGCGGCTGGCTTGGCAGCGGTCTTGGCGGCTGGTTTCGCGGCAGGCTTGGCCGGTGCGCGAGTGGACAGTGTCTTGGACACGGCATCACGAACTTTGCCAACACCCTGGGCCAGCTTCAAGCTTTCCTGGACATCACGCTTGAGGCCAGAAATATAAGTGCGGGTTTGCGCTTGACGCTCTTGCAACGAATCGAGCAGTCCTTCCAACTCACTTACTACAGTTTTTGCCTTGTCCTGTGCCTTGGCTTTACCGGCGTTAGCGGCATCCTGAAGTTTGAGGCGAGACTTGTGCAGTTTTTCCTGAGCCTTGCCACGTTGTTTTTCCAACTTGGACAGGAGTTTTTCCGCATCAGCCAGCGCTTGCGAGCAGGCGTTCTCCAAATGCTCGAGCAGGCTGCCCGAGAGTTGTTGTAGCAGGTGCAAAGGCGTATTGACTGGCTTCTTGTTGGCCGACATGGCTTACCTCCTGGCTGACGAAATTGCGGCTCATACTAGACCTGTGCTGCTATCGCCGCTAGGGCATGTTGACCGCAAGGGAGACGCCGCGTTGCATGCCTGGGCAAAGTTGTTATCGCTGCAGCTCGAAAACAAGTGTAGATGCTGTATTTCCGACTGCCGATAATTAACTAATTGCTCCATGCCGACGGCATAATCAACACCGCTCGAAACTCTTCTTCGGTCTTTTCGGAGCCTGCCCGTGCCGCGCTATTTGTTGCTGTCATTAGTCCTCATGCTGCCGCCGGCGTTCGCGGAACAGACCACCCCCGCCACATCGGATCACGACCTCGCCTACAGCCTTGGCGCCAGCCTGGGTGAGCGCCTGCGCCAGGAGGTTCCGGGGCTGCAACTCCAGGCGCTGCTCGAGGGCCTGCAACAGGCTTATCAGAACAAGCCGCTGGCGCTGAGCCAGGCGCGTATCGATGCCGTCCTCGCCAGGCACGACGAGCAGGCCACTGCCGCCGCCGCGCAATCGCAGGTCGAGCAGGCGCTGGCAGCGGAAAAGCGTTTCATGGCCACCGAGCGCGGCCGCGCCGGTGTGCGTGAACTCAGTGACGGCGTGCTGATGACCGAGCTGCAGGCAGGCAACGGCGCCAAGCCGAAAGCGGGTGGCAGGGTGCAGGTTCGTTATGTAGGGAAATTGCCGGATGGCACAGTGTTCGATCAGAACAACCAACCGCAGTGGTTCAAACTGGGCAGTGTGATCGAAGGCTGGCAAACGGCGTTGCCGGAGATGGCTGCGGGTTCGAAATACCGCTTGGTGATCCCTTCGGCGCAAGCCTACGGAGCGGATGGTGCGGGCGATTTGATCGCGCCGTACACGCCGCTGGTATTCGAGATTGAATTGCTCAACGTTGCCGACTGACAGGCCGGCAACGTCATCGCAGAAGGATCAGGCCTGAGTGGCGACCTCTTCCTTGTGCGCGGTGTGCAGCACCTCGATCAGGCAGTCTTCCAGTTCGAAGCGCTCGCGCAACTGACCACCGAGCTTGCTCAGCTCTTCGGCGAAACGCTCGGCGTCCTTGCATTCACCTTTGTGGCAATTGTCGTTGAAGGTCAACGCGAGCTGAGTGCTGTCGTTGATGCGCGGGTTGATCTGTTCGGCCAGTTTCAGCCCACCGTCATCGCCAAACGCCTTGGCTTCGCTGACCAGCTGTTCGCAGATTTCGAAGTGCCAGGCGGAAACATAATCCACGAGAATCTCGCAGAAGCGACCATTGGCTTTCTTGTCGGCAAATGCCTGCTTGGCATCGCGCAACTCGCGGAACGCAGTTACCAACTCTCCGCGCTCGTTCAGCCAGCGGTCAATGAGCTTGTGAACCCCACCCCAGCGTTCCTGAGCATTCTGACAACTATCTAACATGGCGGTCTCATCCCTAGTGGGTCGTGCCCCTGCGCCCCGTATCTCAAGGCTGAGATACAAAAAGGAATAACGGCAGAACGGCATTGAGCAGCAGTGTTTTCGGTATGCGTGCAGGGGAGATTATTCCCGCACGCCCTTGGCTTCAAGGTACGCAGGTGACTAGTTTCATACAAGTGTTTAAGCCTGCGACGCATCGCCACCGGTGATTCAAACGACCGGCGGCCCCCTTTCATGACCGCGCCGGGTTGGGCGGGTTCACCTCACGCCAAGGTAACAATCTCGACACCACCATCACGCCGAGCCCGAGAAACGCCAGCAGGCTCAACTCCGGCACACTCAGGTCCATGAAACTCCAGGTGATCGGCACGCACTCGGCCGCCCCCACCAGCATGCCTTGCAACCACTCGATGAGGCTTCCCTGCTCGACCAGATAGTCCATGGACTGCAGGCAAGGCGTGTCGTCGGTAGGAAAAAGCCCTTGCAGCCAAACATGCCGGGTTGCGAGCAGAGCACCCGCAATGGCCAGCGCCAGGCACAGCCAGAGATACCTGCGAGCGACCCGGCGGGACGGGCGATGAATCAGCCCACACAGGCAGACCAGCGAAAACGCCGCCAGCAACAGCCGCTGCCCCTGACACAGCGGACAGGCAATCTGCCCTAGGCCGAACTCGAGGTAGAACGCGCCGCAAAGCACCAGAAAGGAAGCCAGGAAAGCCGGGAGGAAGATTGAACGCAGACAGGCCAGCGGCATGGCAGAACCAAGGCAGGAAAGAGATTGCGCAACGGTAGAGGAAACGCCCCCGTTGTTTCAAGAAGCAACGAAGTAGACAAATCTCTGATTTTGTTAGAACTTTCGCCGAACAGGATAGGAAAAATCCTCAAACCTGCGCAGGAAACTCACACCGTCACCACCGCGGACCAAACCTGCCGTTCAGTCCGCGGCGTCTATCACGCCCGCACCGGATCCGGCAGCGGCAACGCCAGGAGGCGCTCGTCGAGCAGGCCCAAGCCTTCCTGGAACAGCGCGTTGCTGCGCTCGTTGTCGCCCAGGCCGGCCAACAGGCGCGCCAGCTCGGCGCAGGTTTCCGGGTTGCGTTGCAGGCGCAGGCTGTCTTCCAGATAGTCGCGGGCCTTGCCCCACAGACGGTTCTGCAAGCTCAGACGGCCTAGGGTCAGCAACAGGCTCGGGTCGTCGGCGTGCGTCTTGAGCCAGCCTTCGGCGGTTTGCAGTTGCCGCGCCGGATCACTGCCACGCACCAGGCCGTAGAGGCGCGCCAGATGGCTTTCGTACTCACGCTTGAGCGCGGTGCGCAACACTTCCTCCGCCGTGCCCTCGGCGCCCAGTTGGCGCAGTTGCTCGGCGTAGGCCAGCACCAGTTGCGGCTCCTGGCGCTGGGCGTTGCTCAGTTGTTGCCAGGCACGCTCCAACGATTGCCGGGCCGCCTGACCATCGTCCTCGCGCTGCACCGCCAGGCTCAGGTTCTCGCCCCAGGCACGGCGCTCGAGGTCCGCCAGTTCCTTCGCCGACAACACCTTGTCCTTGCGCAACTCCGGCATCAGCCGAATCAGCGCCGACCAGTCGCCACGCTGTTGATACAGACGCTGTAACTGACGCAGTACCTGCGCGTTGTGCGGATGACGCTCATGCATGGCCTGCAGGGTGACCAACGCAGCCTCGGTATCGCCGCGATCGACCTGTAGCTGTGCGTGTGTCAGAGCAATGGCCAGTTCCGCCTGAGGCTGACGCTCCAGCGCCCGCTCCAGCAGGTTGTCACTGTCTTCGGTACGACCCAGCTCGTTGGCCGCGCGGGCCGCGCCGAGGTAGTACAGCAGTGGCTGGCGCTCGGCCTCGGCGGCGCGGTGCAGGTGTTTCTGCGCACTGGCCCAGCGACCTTCGGCGAGGTCCATCTGGCCTTGCTCGATAGCGATCCGGGTACGGCGGCTGCGGTTATGCCGCGACCATGGATTGACCAGCCCGGTAGAGGTGAACACCAGACCGATCACCACGCGCAGCAACCACAACGCCAGGATCACAGCCGCCACCAACGCGAGGGTCGCCCACAGGCTCGATTCGTAGCGGAAGGTGTCGTACGCGATCAGGACATAGCCGCTGTGCCGGGCCACGGCGATACCCAACAGGGTGGCGACGACGATCGCCACCACCACCAGCAGGTAGGCGCGCTTCATGGCTTGGCCTCCTGGGTTTTATCTTCGGCGGGCTGGCGCAGTGCCGCTTCCTCGGCCGGCATATGACGCCGCTCGAGGTACGCCTGCACGGCGCTGAGGCTTTCGGCCAGGTCCGGCGTCACCACCGTCACCGGCGCCTTCACCAGAGCATTGAGCTGGTCGAGCATCAAGCGGCCCTGCTCGTTGTCCCGATTGAAGTTGGCCAGCAGCACACCACGGGCCTCATCCAGCGCCTGGGTGTAGACCTTCGCCTCGCCATTGAGCGCGGCCCACTGCGCCTGCTCCAGCGCCAGGCTGAGGGCCAGGCGCACCTGGCTCAGCGCCTGCCCGGCGAGCAGTGGCTTGATGTTCTGATCGGCATTGAAGTCGATGCGGAAGTAGCGGGAGATCTGCTCCCACCATTGCGACCAGCGACTGGCACCATCGCCATCGGCGGTCAGGCCGGACGAGGATTCACCGTCAGCCTTGAACTCCGGCGCCTGCACATTGAGCTGCACCACCTGCTCACGCAGTGCGGCCAACTTCAGGAACAAACCGGTGCGGTCCGGCTGCTCCACACTGTTCAGCGCGGCCAGGCTGCGGGCCAGTTGCTCGCGGGCGGCGAACGAAGCGGGATCGCTCTGTTCGCGCAGAATCTGGTCCGCGCCCTCGACCAGCGCGCGGGCGCTGGCGATGTCCTGCAAGGCGGACAGGCGCAAGCTAGCCAGACGCAGCAGGTGCTCGGCCTCGGCCAGGCGCCAGTCCTTGCGGCTGGCGCCGAGCACGGTTTCAAGGCGCTGGCTCAGGCGTTGCTGGTCACCCTGCAGTTGCGCCACCAGACGGCGGCGGTCTTCCAGTTCGCTGGCCGGCGGCAGGCTGCTCAATTGCGCCGTAAGTTGCTGCTCGCGGGCCTGCAGGGCTTCGGTCTGTTCGTTCAGTTGGCGTACCTGGTCAACCTGGACCTGGCTCGACTGCTGCAAGTGACGAACCTGCCACAGCCCCCAGCCTCCGGCAGCCACACCGGCGGCGCCGAGCAGCAGGGCGAGGATCGCCAGACCATTGCCAGAGCGCCCGGATGACTCGGGCGCGGGTTTCGTCGAAGCCTCGGACGTCGTTTGCAGATCATCGTTGGGCAAGGCTGTTTCGCTCACGTATCCATCCTTTGCATTGGGGCGCGTCGCATCAGCTTAGCGCCTTAGAAAGCGGGTGCAGGGGTTTCCCGCAGCGCCGCCAGCAAAGCCGCGGCACTGGCGCCGCGACAATCCACCACGTTCTGGGCACCGGCCTGGCGGGCAATTTCAGCCACCCGCGGGCTCGGTACGAACAAGGGCAACCGCGTCAGACGCGGCCAATCCTGCGCAGCCAGCGCCCGCAGGTGTTCAAAACCCTGTCCACTGCTGACCACCAGGCCATTCAGGCGTTCCGCCGAGACCCGCTGCGCCAGCGTATTGGCAGGGTAGTTCGGCACGCCACGGCGGTACAGCGGCAGATAGTCGACATGCGCACCGAGCGCGGTCAACTGCGAGGCCAGCAGTTCGCGCCCGTCTTCGCCGCGCAGGATCAACACGCGCGGCGCCGGACCGGCCAGCGCCGCCTGCAATTGCGGCAAGCGCAACAGGGCTTCGCTGTCATCACCGTTGTCGGGGAAGTGCGCCGTCAGTCCATGGCTTTCGAGCACGCCGGCAGTGCCGGCACCGACACTGAACCAGGCCAGCTCAGGTAACTGCGGCCACTGCCTGGCAAGCAACTCGAGGCCAAGCCGGGCTGCCGGTTTGCTGACCACGATAACCGCGCAGTAGCGATCGAGGTTGTGTATCAGCGCCTGATACTGGTCCGGGACCGTCAGCGGCTCGATTTCCAGCAGGGGCATGCAACTGCCGTATGCACCCGCCTCGGCGAGGGTGGCGGCCAGCGCCGCGCAGTCCTCGGCGGGCCGGGTCAGCAGCAGCCGCCAGCGGGTCACGGGTGACCGGCCTCGCCGTACACCGCCTTGAGGATGTCGCCAGCGCCTTGCGCCAGCAATGCCTCGGCAACCTGGACACCCAGCGCCTCGGCCTGTGCACGCGGGGCGCGGGCATCGGCACTGAGCAGCGCGCCGCCACTGGGCTCGCCCACCAGGCCGCGCAGCCACAGTTGCTCGCCTTCAAGCACGGCGTAGCAGGCGATTGGCACCTGGCAGCCACCGTTGAGGTGTTTGTTCAGCGCACGTTCGGCGCTGACGCGGTCGGCGGTGTCAGCGTGATGCAGCGGCGCCAGCAGGGCGTGGATTTCGTGATCGGCACTGCGGCACTCGATGCCCACCGCGCCCTGGCCGCCCGCCGGGAGGCTGTCGTCGATGCTGATGGAGGCGGTGATACGGTCTTCGAAACCAAGGCGGATCAGGCCAGCGGCGGCGAGGATGATCGCGTCGTACTCGCCAGCATCCAGCTTGGCCAGGCGGGTATTGACGTTGCCGCGCAGGAAGCGGATTTCCAGATCAGGCCGGCGCGCCAGCAACTGGGCCTGACGGCGCAGGCTGGAGGTGCCGACGATGCTGCCGGCCGGCAGCGCGTCGAGGCTGGAGAAGGTGTTGGAAACGAAGGCGTCGCGTGGGTCTTCGCGCTCGCAGATGCAGAACAGGCCCAGGCCCTCGGGGAAGTCCATCGGCACATCTTTCATCGAATGCACGGCGATGTCGGCTTCCTGCTCGAGCAGCGCGGTTTCCAGCTCCTTGACGAACAGGCCCTTGCCGCCAATTTTCGACAGCGGCGAATCGAGCAGCTTGTCGCCACGGCTGACCATCGGCACCAGGGTCACGATCAGTCCCGGATGGGCCTGTTCCAGACGGGCTTTGACATATTCGGCCTGCCACAGGGCAAGGGCACTTTTGCGAGTGGCAATGCGGATTTCGCGAGTGGACATGGAACGATCCGTAGCAGAAAGATTCGCCGGATAATAACAGCTCCGCCAAAGCCTCTTGCAGATCTATGTCATCTGAAAAGTGACCATCCCTGGCCGCCGAGCCTTCCTGCCCCGCCCTAAAGCTGCTGCATCATTTTGCGCACACCCGCCACATGACGCCGACTGACAATCAGCGCATCACCGTTGAGCCCCTTGAGGAACAACTGGAAGTGCCCGAGCGGCGTTCGCTGCAGGCGTTCGATGCGGTCGCGGGCCACCAGCGCGTTGCGGTGGATGCGCACGAAACGATCGCCGAACTCGTCTTCCAGCGCCTTGAGTGGCTCGTCGAGCAAGACCTCACCGCCTTCGTGGCGCAAGGTCACGTATTTGTGGTCGGCGATGAAATAAATCACCTGGTCGAGGGGGACCAGTTCGATGCCCTTGCGGGTCCGCGCGCTGATATGGCTGCGCGGGCCGCTGCCGCTTTCGGCGGCAGGGCGGGTGAGGGCCGCCAGTTGCGCGCGGTTGGGCCGGTCGGCCTTGCGCAAGGCGTTGTGCAGGTCTTCGCCCTGCACCGGCTTGAGCACGTAGCCCACGGCGCTGTCCTTGAGCGCCTGCACGGCGAATTCGTCGTCCGTGGTGCAAAACACCACGGCCGGCGGGGATTCGCGCTCGCAAAGACGGGCAGCGACCTGCAGGCCGTCAACACCCGGCATGCGCACGTCGAGCAGGACCACGTCGGGCTTCAGACTGTCGATCAACGCCAGAGCCTCGTCACCATTGGTGGCGCTGGGCTCCAGCACGGTATAGCCCTCCAGGTCGCCGAGCAGCCGGCTCAGGCGTTCGCGGGCTTGGGGTTCGTCATCAACGATCAGGACATTCATATAGCGCTGGATTCCTGCGTGAGTCTCGCACAAGGGTAACGTAGACAGGTGAGGTGACGACCGTCACGGCGATCCACGCTCAGACTCGCACGATGGCTAAAGATTCACTGGCTCGACAGCAAACATGCCGATCCTTTGTCCAACTGTAGACGGTTGCCGGAACACTGCCGTTCAATCGATAAATATCCCGCGCGGGTGCGACACCAACCCGCATTCGTGCCGACTTCCGGGCCTCGTAGCAGCCGGCAACCCTGTTATCATCTGCGGCACTTTTTCCCGTTCACGCCTTCAACGAGCGAATCCATGAGCACTGACAAGACCAACCAGTCCTGGGGCGGCCGCTTCAGTGAGCCCGTCGACGCCTTCGTCGCCCGCTTCACCGCCTCCGTCACCTTCGACCAGCGCCTGTACCGCCACGACATCATGGGTTCGATCGCCCACGCCACGATGCTGGCGAAGGTCGGCGTGCTCACCGACGCCGAACGCGACACCATCATCGACGGCCTGCAGACCATCCAGGGCGAGATCGAGGCCGGTCACTTCGACTGGCGCATCGACCTTGAAGACGTGCACATGAACATCGAAGCGCGTCTGACCGACCGCATCGGCATCACCGGCAAGAAGCTGCACACCGGGCGCAGCCGCAACGACCAGGTGGCCACCGACATCCGCCTGTGGCTGCGTGACGAAATCGACCTGATCCTCGCCGAAATCACCCGCTTGCAGCAGGGTCTGCTGGAGCAGGCCGAGGGCGAAGCGGAAACCGTGATGCCCGGCTTCACCCACCTGCAAACCGCGCAGCCCGTGACCTTCGGCCACCACCTGCTGGCCTGGTTCGAAATGCTCAGCCGCGACTACGAGCGCCTGGTCGACTGCCGCAAGCGCACCAACCGCATGCCGCTGGGCAGCGCCGCGCTGGCCGGCACCACCTACCCGATCGACCGCGAGCTGACCTGCAAGCTGCTGGGCTTCGAAGCCGTTGCCGGCAACTCGCTGGACGGCGTGTCCGACCGCGACTTCGCCATCGAATTCTGCGCCGCCGCCAGCGTGGCGATGATGCACCTGTCGCGTTTCTCGGAAGAGCTGGTGCTGTGGACCAGCGCCCAGTTCCAGTTCATCGATCTGCCGGATCGTTTCTGCACCGGCAGTTCGATCATGCCGCAAAAGAAAAACCCGGACGTTCCAGAGCTGGTTCGCGGCAAGACCGGCCGCGTATTCGGCGCCCTGACCGGCCTGCTGACCCTGATGAAAGGCCAGCCGCTGGCCTACAACAAGGACAACCAGGAAGACAAGGAACCGCTGTTCGACGCCGCCGACACCCTGCGTGACTCGCTGCGTGCCTTCGCCGACATGATCCCGGCGATCAAGCCGCGTCACGCGGTAATGCGCGAAGCAGCCCTGCGCGGCTTCTCCACCGCGACCGACCTGGCGGACTATCTGGTACGCCGCGGCCTGCCGTTCCGTGATTGCCACGAAATCGTCGGCCATGCAGTTAAATACGGTGTGGAGACCGGCAAGGACCTGGCCGAGATGAGCCTGGACGAACTGCGTCAGTTCAGCGACCAGATCGAGCAGGACGTGTTCGCAGTGCTGACCCTGGAAGGTTCGGTCAACGCTCGTAACCACATTGGTGGTACCGCGCCGGCGCAGGTTCGCGCTGCCGTGGCCCGCGGCCAGGCCTTGCTGGCCAGCCGCTGAGTCAAAGTGGGAGCGAGCTTGCTCGCTCCCACACTGCCCCGCCTTTACTACTGGCTACGCGCCTTGACCACCTGCTCCAGGAAGGTCGGGAACTGCGCCGCCTTGGCTTCATTGATCGCCACCACATGCGGGTTCTGCGCGAACTGCTCCAGCAGTGCGCTGGCCTGCGGGAAGTCTTCCAGCAAGTCCACGCCATGGGCTTTCTTGCCCACCGCACGCGCCAGATCGACGCTGAAGCAGAAGAAGATATCCGCCACCGTCAGGCTCTCACCCGCGACGTAAGGGGTGAACACCCCGTTGCGCTTGAGGGTTGCGATGCCGCTCTGCAATTCGGTCCAGGCCTTTTCCCTGATCGCCTCGGGCACTTCGGCGCCGAAGAAGGTCTGCGGGTAGAACGCGCGCGCCGGCAGCTCTATATACAGCTCCATCTCCTTGACCAGTTCCCACACCTTGGCGCGGGCGAACGGTTCGCTCGGCAGCAACGCCTTGCCCGGCTGGGTCTGCTCGATGTAATCGAGGATCAGGTCGGTTTCGCTGAGGAAACCGTGCTCGGTCTCCAGCACCGGCACCTTGCCCCTCGGGCTGATTTTCAGCGAGCTCGGCACCTGTCCACCGAAAAACAGTACCTCCTCGAACGGCAGGCCTTTTTCCAGCAGTGCCAGCTTGACCATGTTGTAGTAGTTGCTGACTGCGAATCCATGAAGCTTGAGCATGAAAACAGCCTCCAGGCCGTAAGGGGTTGGCCGGGGTGTTATAGACCCAATGCCCGGTACTGACCAGCATCATCCAAGTAGCAGATACCCCGGCATTGCCGCCAAGGCCGTGGCAAACTGGCTGCCTCATCCCGAGGAGCGCGCCCATGAGCGACCACGATATCGACAACGACGATGAAGAAGCCTTCGCCGAATCGACCCTGACCCAAGCTATCGAAAACCAGATTGAAAGCGGCGAGCCGCCGGCAGCCAAGGCAGCGTTCAACAAGCTGACTCTGGTGGGCTACGAGCGTGAAGACATCCTCAACCTGATGGCCCATGTCCTGGCCATCGAGATCGATGCCATGCTTGAAGATGACCGCGCCTTCAACACCGAATGGTATGAAACCGCGCTGCGCGCCCTGCCCGAACTGCCGCCAGAGAAAGACTGACGCAAAGCCAGGCGAGGCTGACTACACTGCAAAACCAGGCATCCGCAGAGGTGCCGCCCTCCTTTTTCTTGAAGTCCGGAGTATCTATGTCGTTTACCCCCGATTTGGTTGCCGAACTGGAAATCCTCGCGCTGTTCAATCTCGACAGCACCCAGGAAGGACTTAAAGTCCACAACACCGCCGCCCCTCATATCATCGCGGCGGCCAAGCGCCTCTACGAGAAGAGGCTGATCGACCAGCCCGATGGCGGCTACCTCACTCAACTGGGCCACGATGCCGCGGAAGCAGCCCAGCAATTGCTGACCATTCTGAACGTTGCCGAACCGGCCTGACCGCCGCCCTCCCCCGACAAGCCCGCGCTACCGCGGGCTTGCCACGACAGATTCGGCGGCGCCGACAAACGGCGCTGGAAATCTGACGTCAAAAATCAAATAGCGCTTATTCCTACAACGCGACAACGGCTAAACTCGCCCATGCCTTCATGACGGCCGGTTTAAAGCTCGCGATGAATCACCCCCAGGAAATTCGCCCGAACCTCGATCAGGGCATCGATCGAAAAGTCCTCAGCCAGCTGCGCAAGCGCTTCCTGGATCTCAACCAAGGGCGTCTGGCCCGGGCCATGGAAGGACTTTCCAGCCGCCAGCAACAGGTCCTGACCCTGCTGCCGCTGTTCTTCCACGTCAACCATCCGCTGCTGCCCGGCTATGTGTCCGGCACGACGCCTGCCGGCGTGTCCGCCTATGAGCCGACGCCGCTGGCCCTGGCCGATGCCCAGCGCCTGACGCGCTCGTTTTCCTACAAAGCCAAACGCGGCGAACAATGGCTGCCGATCCACGGCCTGTTCCTGATGGGTAGCCTGGGCACGCTGGCCCAGGCAGAACAAAGCGATATGGACATCTGGGTCTGCCACGCCCCGGACCTGGGCGAGGCCGCGGTGGCCGAGCTGCGCAAGAAATGCCAGTTGCTGGAAATCTGGGCCGCCAGCCAGGGCGCCGAAGCGCACCTGTTCATGATCGAACCGCGGCAGTTCATCACCGGCGAGCGCGAAAGCCGCCTCAGTTCCGACGACTGTGGCACCACCCAGCATTACCTGTTGCTGGACGAGTTCTACCGCACCGCCATCTGGCTGGCCGGACGCACGCCGCTGTGGTGGCTGGTGCCGGTCTACGAAGAAGCCAACTACGCCCGCTACACCGAAACCCTGCTGTCCAAGCGCTTCGTGCCCAGCGACGAAGTGCTCGACCTCGGCAACCTGTCGCACATACCGCCCGGCGAATTCGTCGGCGCCGGCTTGTGGCAGTTGTTCAAGGGCATCGAATCGCCGTACAAATCCGTGCTCAAGCTGCTGCTGACCGAGGTCTACGCCAGCGAGCACCCGGACGTGCGCTGCCTGAGCCTGCACTTCAAGCAGGCGGTGTTCGCCAACGTGCTGGACCTGGACGAACTGGACCCGTACATGATGGTGTACCGGCGCATCGAGCAATACCTGCAACGCCGCGGCGAACACCAGCGCCTGGAACTGGTGCGGCGCAGCCTGTACCTGAAGGTGAACCGCAAGATCAGCCAACTGGCGCGGCAACGCTCCAACTGGCAATCCGCGCTGCTGGAGCGCCTGACCCACGAATGGGGCTGGGACGAACGACAACTGGCGCTGCTGGACAGCCGCAGCCAGTGGAAAGTGCGTCAGGTCGCGGCCGAGCGGCGGGTGCTGGTGGCCGAGCTGAACCACAGCTACCGCTTCCTCGATCAGTTCGCCCGCAACCTGGGCGCCACCGCCAGCATCAACCAGCGCGACCTGAACATCCTCGGTCGGCGCCTGTATGCCGCCTTCGAGCGACGTGCCGGCAAGGTCGAGTTCGTCAACCCGGGCGTCGCCCCGGACCTGGCCGAAGACACCCTGACCGTGGTCCAGTCGCCCGACCGCAAGGAGCCCGGGCAAACCCATTGGGGGCTGTACAACGGCAACCTGACCGCCCATGAGTGGGAGCATTTCACGCCGATCAAGCGCAGCCGCGACCTGCTCGACCTGCTGGCCTGGGCCCACCGCAACGGCGTCATCGATAGCTCCACGCGGCTGGCCCTGCACCCGGGCAGCAGTGATTTGAGCGAGTACGAGCTGTTCAACCTGATCGGCAGCCTGCAGCAGAGCGTGGTGCTGCCGCTGAGCACCGTCAGCGATGCGCGCCTGCTGCAACCGAGCGTGGCGGACAACGTGCTGTTGCTGGTGAATGTCGGCGTCGATCCGCTGCGTCATCACCGCGACCTGAACATCCTGATGACCACCGAGCGCACCGACTCGCTGAGCTACGCAGGCGTGCGGGAAAACCTGGTGCTGACCCTCGACCAGATCACCCTCAATAGCTGGAACGAAGTGCAGGTACTGCGCTACGACGGCGAGCATGCATTGCTGCGCTGCCTGCGCGACTACCTCAACAGCCTCGACGATACCCCCGCGCAAGCACGGCACCGGCCGGGCCTGCGGGTGCGCAGCTTCTGCCACAACCGCGCGCTGGCGATTGCCCAACGGGTGGAGGAAGTGTTCACCACCGCTCAGTCGCTCCACGACCAGCACCTCGACTATCGCTACCTGATTCAGGTCCAGCAGCACACCCATGTGCTGGAGCTGTTCGCCAGCGGCGTGAACCTGGTGTCGCTGGACAGTCAGGCGAGTCTGTTCACCTACCTCGGGCAGGAGCGCAACAGCTACAGCCCGCTGGCGCTGGACGGCAACGTGCTGGAAGACCACGACCTGGCGCTGGTCCTGCCGCTGGGGCAGCCGCAGTGCATTCAGGTTTTCTACCGGGTGCAGGACGCTGTGGCAGATGTCTACGTGCTGGATGAGTACAACGTGCTGTGGCAGCAACGCCTGCCGTTTCACGACGACAGCAGCCTGCTGCTGCCGCTGCAGCGCTTCTTGCAGTCGGTGGTGTTCCGGCGCAATGCGCGGTTGCCGATGGACGAGCAGCAAGCCCATCCACTGGACATCCTCTATTACCGGTTACTGCCTTCAGGCACGGGCCGCGCCCGCCAGGTCGAACCGTGGCAGGCGCCGGAACTGGCGCTGGACCAGCCTTACTACGAGGTTCAGGCGATCATCCAGGCAGCCGCCGACGATGCGTTGCACGTCACGCTCTACTGCAATCAGAAGGAGTTTTCCGAACTGGATCACGGCGACCAGCTCTACACCGTGGTCGCCCGGGAGATCATCGAGCAGCGCCGGGACGCCCAGCGCTATCGTTGCTACATCACTGACCTGGACCTGTCGGACCTGCTTGCCGACGGCCAGGGTTCGAGCATTCTCTACCTGCGCTACAAGCAAGAGCTTGAGCGAGTACTGAACCAGGCGCTGGCAGCGGCCTGATCAGAGGTCGAAATCGCCCGCGGCTTCAGGCTGGTATTCGACTTCCAGCAGCTTGAGCTTGAGGGTCTTGCCGCCCGGCGCCGGCCAGTCGATCTGCTCGCCCACCGACAGGCCCAGCAGCGCGCAGCCGATCGGCGCGAGGATCGACACGTTGCCTTCCTTGCCGGCGTCCTTCGGGTAGACCAGCGTCAGGTGGTAGTCCTTGCCGGTCGCTTCCTCGCGGCAGTGCACGCGGGAATTCATGGTCACCACGCCGGCCGGGATTTCCTCGTGACCGACCACCTGCTCGGCACGGTCCAGCTCGCCCTGCAGGGCCAGCACACCCGGGACATCTTCATCGAGGCTGTCGATCAGACGCTCGAGACGCTGCACGTCCAATCGGGTGAGGGTGAGGGAGGGCTTGGTGCTCATGATCCGGTAAGACTCCTTTTTGCAGATCGAATAAAGCAAAACCCCGCCCAAGGGCGGGGTTTTGACGGTTCGGCTTCGGCCGATGAGGACTGACACTACCACAGCGGGACAAATTCACAAGAGGCGGCCCTTCGCGAGCAAGCTCGCTCCTACCGGGGGACGGGCACACCTCTGGGAGCTGGCTCGCCAGCGATGAGGCCACCCAAAACACCCCGGTTCAGGCGCTCGCCATCAACCGCCGCTCACCCGCCTGCGCACAAATCTCGCGCCGCCGCTGGTCATCCGCCGAGCGCCACTCGCGAATGTCCTCGACATGCCGGAAGCAGCCAATGCACACCCGCGCCTCGTCGAGACGGCAGGTGCTGATGCAGGGTGACGGGACGGCCGGGCTGACATTGCTGTACAACGGCTTGGCCGGTCTGACGGCGGTGGTCATCTCAGATCTCTTCGAAATCGAGTTTTTCGCCGGCGCGCTCCCAGACGATGCGCTCCAGCATCTCGCCCAGCAGTTCCTCGGTTTTCTCGCACGTCCACTTGCCGCTTTCTTCGTCGAAGTCGAAGTGGAAACCGCCGGAACGGTCCGCCAGCCACAGTTGGCGCAGGGGCTCCTGGCGGCTGAAGATCAACTGGCTGCCGTTGTCGAACTTGACGGTCAGCACGCCGGCCGAATTTTCCATGTCCAGGTCCATGCCGCTTTCATCGAACAGGTCTTCCAGTGCCTGTTGGGTGGCGTCTACCAGATCGTGAAAACGCGCTTCGCTCAAACTCATTGCAAGAACCTCGAAAATGTCTGCTCAACACGCAAGCCGGGCAAGATACGAGCGCAGCGCTTCGAATGCAAAGACAAACGCGCCGCGCCCACTGCGCCGCCCGACGGCGGACCGGCCACATAGGCAAGGCGTCGGGCGCTCGGTATACTCCGGCGCAATACTGCTTAAATTAAAGGATTTCGCCATGAAGCGCCTGATTTCCTCCCTCGCGGCGCTCGTCGCGGTTGCCTGTCTCGTCTCCGCCTGTGGTCAAAAAGGCCCCCTGTACCTGCCGGAAGACGGCAAGGACGGCAAGAAGTCGCAATCGCACCAGCACCAGTAAGGGGCACCGATGGACGCTTTCAACTACCGCGACGGCGCGCTGTTCGCGGAAGGCGTAGCGCTGTCGGCGATTGCCGAGCGCTTCGGCACCCCGACCTACGTCTACTCCCGGGCCCATATCGAAGCCCAGTACCTGAGCTACGCCGATGCCCTGCAGGGCATGTCGCACCTGGTCTGCTTCGCTGTAAAAGCCAACTCCAACCTCGGCGTGCTGAACGTCCTGGCGCGCCTCGGCGCAGGCTTCGACATCGTTTCCGGCGGTGAGCTGGAGCGGGTTCTGGCTGCGGGCGGACGGGCCGATCGCGTGGTCTTCTCCGGCGTCGGCAAGACCCGTGAAGACATGCGCCGCGCCCTCGAAGTCGGCGTGCACTGCTTCAACGTCGAGTCGACCGAGGAGCTGGAACGCCTGCAAGTGGTCGCCGCCGAGATGGGTCTGCGCGCTCCGGTCTCGCTGCGCGTCAACCCGGACGTCGATGCCGGCACCCACCCGTACATCTCCACCGGCCTGAAAGAAAACAAGTTCGGCATCGCCATCGCCGATGCCGAAGATGTCTACATTCGCGCCGCGCAGTTGCCCAACCTGGAAGTGGTCGGTGTCGATTGCCATATCGGTTCGCAACTCACCTCCCTCGATCCTTTCCTCGATGCCGTCGACCGCCTGCTGGCGCTGGTCGACCGCCTCGGCGAGTGCGGCATTCTGCTGCGCCACCTGGATCTGGGCGGCGGTCTTGGCGTGCGTTACCGCGATGAAGCGCCGCCTCTGGCCGGCGACTACATCAAAGCCGTGCGCGAACGCCTCGGCGACCGCGACCTGGCACTGGTCTTCGAGCCGGGCCGGCATATCGTCGCCAACGCCGGCGTGCTGCTGACCAAGGTTGAGTACCTCAAGCACACCGAACACAAGGACTTCGCCATCGTCGATGCGGCGATGAACGACCTGATCCGCCCGGCGCTGTACCAGGCCTGGATGGACGTCAGCGCCGTACAGCCGCGCCAGGGCGAGCCGCGCACCTACGATGTGGTCGGGCCGATCTGCGAGACCGGCGACTTCCTCGCCAAGGACCGCTCCCTGAACCTGGCCGAAGGCGATCTGCTGGCCGTTCGTTCGGCGGGCGCCTATGGTTTCGTCATGAGCTCCAACTACAACACCCGTGGCCGCAGCGCCGAAGTGCTGGTCGATGGCGACCAGGCATTCGAAGTGCGCCGCCGCGAGACCGTAGCCGAGCTGTTCGCCGGCGAAAGCCTGCTGCCGGAGTGACCCGATGCTTTTGCGTTTTACCAAGATGCACGGCCTGGGCAATGACTTCATGGTCCTCGACCTGGTCAGCCAGCACGCGCACATCCTGCCCAAGCACGCCAAACAGTGGGGCGACCGCCATACCGGGATCGGCTTCGACCAGTTACTGATCGTCGAGGCGCCGAGCAACCCGGAGGTGGACTTCCGCTACCGGATCTTCAACGCCGACGGTTCCGAGGTCGAGCAGTGCGGCAACGGTGCGCGCTGCTTCGCGCGCTTCGTGCTGGACAAGCGCCTGACCGCGAAGAAGACCATCCGCGTCGAAACCAAGAGCGGCATCATCGAACTGGACGTGCGTAACGACGGCCAGATCTGCGTCGACATGGGCCCGCCTCGGCTGGTCCCGGCGGACATCCCGTTCCAGGCACCGAGCCAGGCGCTGAGCTACCCGCTGGAAGTTGGCGGGCAGACGGTCGAACTGGCCGCCGTATCGATGGGCAACCCCCACGCCGTGCTGCGGGTCGATGACATCAACGCGGCGCCGGTCCACGACCTGGGCCCGCAGATCGAGAACCACCCACGCTTCCCGCAGCGGGTGAACGTCGGTTTCCTCCAGGTCATCGACCGTCACCGCGCGCAACTGCGCGTCTGGGAACGTGGCGCCGGGGAAACCCAGGCCTGCGGCACCGGCGCCTGCGCCGCGGCAGTGGCGGCCATCAGCCAGGGCTGGATGGATTCGCCGCTGCTGATCGACCTGCCCGGCGGACGCTTGTCCATCGAGTGGAACGGTCCCGGCCAGTCGGTCATGATGACCGGCCCGGCAGTTCGGGTGTATGAAGGACAGGTTCGTCTATGAGTGAGTGCCAGCCATGACCGATCAGCCCCAGGCGCCAGCCGAAGAGCCCAGCGACAACCTCGCGGAGGGCTCAACGCCCACCGTCGGGGCTGAGGCCGTGACAGCCTTCCTGCGTGCCAACCCCACCTTCTTTGTCGAGCACGATGACTTGCTGCTCGACATGCAGATCCCCCACCAGCGCGGCGACAGCGTGTCGCTGGTGGAGCGCCAGCTCAAGCTGCTGCGCGATCGCAACATCGAAATGCGCCACCGCCTTTCCCACCTGATGGATGTCGCCCGCGACAACGACCGGCTGTTCGAAAAGACCCGCCGGCTGATCCTCGACCTGCTCGATGCCGATAGCCTGGAAGCCGTGGTCATGGCGGTCGAAGACCGTCTGCGCCAGGACTTCCAGGTGCCCTTCGTCAGCCTCATTCTGTTCGGTGAAAACGCCACGCCCGTGGGCCGCTGGGTCAGCACCAGCGAAGCGCAGCAAGCCATTGGCGGGCTGCTCTGCGGCGGCAAGACGGTCAGCGGCAGCCTGCGTGACCACGAGCTGGACTTCCTGTTCGGCGAGTCGCGCAAGGACGTCGGCTCCAGCGCCGTGGCCGCGGTGGAAAACCAGGGCCTGCACGGCGTGCTGGCGATCGGCAGCCGCGACCCGCACCACTACAAGAGCACCGTCGGCACGCTGTTCCTCGGCTATATCGCCGAAGTGCTCGGCCGGGTCATCCCCCAAGTTACCCAGACCCTGCGCCCGGTGCGCTAATGGAACGCCAGTTGGAGGCGTTCCATGCGCACTTGCGCAATGAACGCCAGATGTCCGAGCACACCCAACTGGCCTACCGCCGCGACCTGGACAGCGTCCTGGCGTGGTGCGCCACCGCTGGTATCAGCGACTGGAAAGCCCTGCAGATCCAGCAACTGCGCCAGTTCATCGCCCGCCGCCATCACCAAGGCCAGTCGTCCCGGAGCCTCGCCCGCCTGCTCTCGGCAGTACGCGGCTTCTACCGTTATTTGAACCGCGAAGGCCTGTGCGACCACGACCCGGCCAACGGCCTGGCGGCGCCCAAGGGCGAGCGGCGTCTGCCGCGCACCCTGGACACCGACCGCGCGCTACAACTGCTCGAAGGCGGCGTCGAGGACGATTTTCTCGCCCGCCGCGATCAGGCGATTCTCGAACTGTTCTATTCCTCCGGCCTGCGCCTTTCCGAGCTGACCAGCCTGAACCTGGAGCAACTGGACCTGCCCGCAGGGCTGGTGCAAGTGCACGGCAAAGGCAGCAAGACCCGCGTCCTGCCGGTCGGGCGCAAGGCGCGCGAGGCGCTCGAACACTGGCTGGCGCTGCGCACGATGAGCAACCCGGCGGACGGGGCCGTCTTCGTCAGCCAGCAAGGCCGCCGCCTCGGCCCGCGCGCCATTCAGTTGCGGGTGCGCGCCGCTGGCGAGCGCGAGTTGGGACAGAACCTGCACCCGCACATGCTCCGCCATTCCTTCGCCAGCCATTTGCTGGAGTCGTCGCAGGACCTGCGCGCGGTTCAGGAGATGCTCGGCCACGCCGATATCGCCACCACGCAGATCTACACTCACCTTGATTTCCAGCACCTGGCGGCGGTTTACGACAGCGCCCACCCTCGTGCCAAACGCAGCAAAGGCAGCGACTCATGAGTATCGAGCTGATCACCTTCGACCTTGACGACACCCTGTGGGACACCGCGCCGGTGATCGTCAGCGCCGAGGCCGTCCTGCGCGACTGGCTGGCGGCCAATGCGCCGAGCCTGGGCGGCGTGCCGGTCGAGCACCTGTACGCCATTCGCGAACGCCTGGTGCAGGCCGAGCCCGGCCTCAAGCACCGCATCAGCGCCTTGCGCCGGCGCGTGCTGTTCCATGCCCTGGAAGATGTCGGCTACAGCGAAGCGCACGCCCGCGAGCTGGCCAACGAAGGGTTCGAGGTGTTCCTCCACGCCCGTCACCAGATCGATATCTTCCCCGAGGTGCAGCCGGTGCTGGAGATCCTGCGCCACCATTACACCCTCGGGGTGGTTACCAACGGCAACGCCGATGTGCGCCGCCTGGGCCTGGCCGACTATTTCAAATTCGCGCTCTGCGCCGAAGACCTGGGGATCGGCAAGCCGGACCCGGCGCCCTTCCTCGAAGCCTTGCGCCAGGGCGGCGTCGAGGCCGGTGCCGCGGTGCATATCGGCGATCATCCCGGCGATGACATCGCCGGGGCGCAACAGGCCGGCCTGCGCGCGGTGTGGTTCAACCCCCAGGGCAAAGCCTGGCAAGCCGACGGCCGCCCGGACGCGGAAATCCAGCGCCTGTCGCAATTGCCGGAAGTGCTCGCCCGCTGGCGCTGAACCCCAAACGCAAAAAAGCCCGCTGCAATGGCGGGCTTTTTTGTTACAGCGGCCTCAGATGGGACGGCTACCGTATTTGTTGTCAGGCTTCTTGGGCGGGTCGGCAACCACGTTGGCTTCGACTTCCTGCACTTTGCCACCGCGAGACAGGAACTCTTCCATCGCACGGGCGATAGCGTCGCGTTCCTTCTGCTTGGCTTCCATGCTCGGCATTTCGTCGACCGCTGCCGCAGCCTTGGACTTGCCCTTGGCAGCCGGCGCCGGGCTGTCATCGCCCGCGTCGTCCGCCACATCGTCGGCTGCCGCTTCGAGGCCTTCATCACCTTCGTCTTCGTCGCCTACTTCGAGGTCATCGTTTTCCAGATCGTCGTCGCTCATGTTCTACCTCATGACTTGCGAAAAGCAGATTAGTTATAGACCAGCAGCCGTGGAGGTTTACGACCGCTGGAGAAAAAACAGACCTCGGGTAACCCGTGATCGACAGCACCCGCCGTGTCGCCTGACGAGCGCCGTGCAGGCTACTTTGAGCCTGACCAAATAAAGAGCTGCCGGTTCAACCACACCGGACTTTACCCCGCCGACAGGGCCTGCTCATCGACAAGCCTAGCAAAGGGCCATGAAGTGTGTGAACAGGCCATCATCACTCCACGGCGCGCATTCTAGCGTGCCCGTTGAAAAAGCAAAGTGCCTAAATCTCCCGGACGCCTGTAAGTTTTCCGCTGACAAACCAGGCGCCGTCGCGCAATGCATTCCCGCAGCGATGAACCTGAGGCGAAAAACCGTTTGCGTCGCCAACAAGGGCAAAATCCAGACGAAAAAATGCCCGGCGAACCGGGCAAGTTTTTTCGAGGGCAGTTACAGGTTGTAGCCGCGCTCGTTGTGTTGTGCCAGGTCGAGACCGACCGACTCTTCTTCTTCGTTCACACGCAAGCCCATGACCAGATCCAGCACCTTGAGGATCACGTAGGTGACGATCGCGGTGTAGATCACGGTGAAGCCGACACCCTTGGCCTGAATCCAGACTTGAGCGCCGATATCGGTAACGGTGCCGAAGCCGCCCAGGGCCGGTGCTGCGAACACACCGGTGAGGATCGCACCGACGATACCGCCGATACCGTGGACGCCGAAGGCATCGAGCGAGTCGTCATAGCCCAGTTTGCGTTTCAGGCTGGTGGCGCAGAAGAAGCAGATCACGCCAGCGACCAGGCCGATCACCAGGGCGCCCATCGGGCCGACGGTGCCGGCAGCCGGGGTGATGGCGACGAGGCCGGCAACCACACCCGAGGCGATGCCCAGTGCGCTTGGTTTGCCGTGGGTGATCCACTCGGCGAACATCCAGCCCAGCGCGGCGGCGGCGGTGGCGACCTGGGTCACCAGCATCGCCATGCCGGCGGTGCCGTTGGCGGCGGCGGCGGAGCCGGCGTTGAAGCCGAACCAGCCAACCCACAGCATGGCGGCGCCGATCAGGGTGTAACCGAGGTTGTGCGGGGCCATCGGGGTGGTCGGGAAGCCTTTACGCTTGCCCAGCACCAGGCAGGCCACCAGGCCGGCAACACCGGCGTTGATGTGCACCACGGTGCCGCCCGCAAAGTCCAGTACGCCCCAGTCCCACATCAGGCCGCCGTTGCCGGACCAGACCATGTGCGCGATCGGTGCATAGACCAGGGTGAACCAGATACCCATGAACAGCAGCATCGCGGAGAACTTCATGCGCTCGGCGAAGGCACCGACGATCAGGGCCGGGGTAATGATGGCGAAGGTCATCTGGAAGACGACGAACACCGCTTCCGGGAAGGCCGCTGTCAGGCTTGCCGGCGTCACGCCGGCGAGGAATGCCTTGGACAGGCCGCCGACGAAGGAATTGAAGTTGGTGACGCCCTGCTCCATACCGGTGGTATCGAACGCCATGCTGTAGCCGTAGACGACCCAGAGCACGCTGATCAGGCCGGTAATGGCGAAACACTGCATCATCACCGAGAGGACGTTCTTCGAACGCACCATGCCGCCGTAGAACAGCGCCAGGCCAGGAATGGTCATGAACAGGACGAGGGCAGTTGCGGTAAGCATCCAGGCGGTGTCGCCGGAATTGAGCGCCGGGGCTGCTGCCGCCGCCGCGGTTTCCTCGGCAAATGCCAGGCCAGGCATTGTGAGGGACAAAAGGGCTCCTAGCCCTGCGAACTTACGCAGAGTCATGTTGTTATCTCCTGGGGCGTTGGGTTTGGGGCGGCTTGTTTTAGATCGCGTCGGTATCGGTTTCGCCGGTACGGATGCGGATAGCCTGTTCCAGATTCACCACGAAAATCTTGCCGTCACCGATCTTGCCGGTGTTGGCGGCCTTGGTGATGGCTTCAATGACCCGGTCCAGATCCTTGTCGTCGATGGCGACATCGATCTTGACCTTGGGCAGGAAGTCGACCACGTATTCCGCGCCGCGATACAGCTCGGTGTGACCCTTTTGACGACCGAAACCTTTGACTTCAGTGACGGTGATGCCCTGCACGCCGATCTCGGACAGCGACTCGCGCACATCGTCCAATTTGAACGGCTTGATGATGGCAGTGACTAGCTTCATGAAACTTTCTCCCGAATTGGTGGACTTGCCCCAGGAAAACAAACCCGACTCAAGTCTAAGCGCAGTGCCTGGCTTTGTAACGCTTCGTCGGCTTTATATGCCCGGTCCGACACCAGTACCGCTCCTGACAAAACACATGTATTCGCGCTGCCTGAGCACTGCCTCGTCACGGGGACTGCATCAGTGCATGGGTCACGATGGTCTTAGCAGAAACCTTGCCATGTCTGACAAAAGCCCGGATTACAACGACTTGGGAGCGATTCACGATATTGGCCAGTCGCTAGCAGGCGAGGGACGCACAATAAAGGTGCGTGACCATTCCCGGGCATGCTCAAAAAGCGTGCAGCAAAAGGCCGCTATTGCCCCGTGCTACACTGCCGCCCCTCTTTGCCTGACAGGACAGCCGATCATGCTCGCGCCCAAAGCCTTTCTCGATGCCCTGAGCGACCAGGCCTCGCGCCTGTTCAGTGGCGACGCCTCGCAGCCACGCAACGAACTCGAAAGCCAGTTCAAGGCCCTGCTGCAAAGCGGCTTCAGCAAACTCGACCTGGTCAGCCGGGAAGAATTCGACAGCCAGATGGTCGTGCTCGCCCGCACCCGCGCTCGCCTTGAAGCGCTGGAATCCAAGGTCGAAGAACTCGAAGCCCGCCTCAACCCCATCACCAGCGAGTGAGCGACACGCTCTCGCACCCCCGCGAATGTTGGCCAGTGCCGAACGCTGGCCACATCAAGTAATGATTTTTTCTTGACGCCATTGAAGCGCCATCACCCGCTGTGATGAAATGCGCGTTCGCGCGAAGCCAACAAGGCTTCGCCTTGCCTGCTTCAGGGATGACCATCTTCACTACGCCCCTTCGCGAGCGCCCTGAGGTTCTGTCGTGAGCACCAGGAGCGCACCATTGATCCCCTCTCAAAATCCGATCGGCTCACGGACTTTCCGTGCAACGGCCCTGGCCCTTTCCATCACCCTCGTCACCAGTGGCTGCGCCACCGTGCACGACTTCGCCGCCAGCCACAGTGAAAGCGTCAACTGCATTACCGGCGGCGCCATCGGTGCCGTCGCGGGTGCTGCGGCCGGCGCCATGGTCAAGAAGAACAAGAAGGAAAAGGGCAACGGCTCGATCATCGGCGGCGCACTCATCGGCGCCACCGCCGGTTGCGGCATCGCACTGGTGTACAAGAACCGCATCGACAAGCTCGAGAAGGTCGCCAAGGAAGAGAACCTGCGCCTGCAGACCGAAACCCTGAAGACCGCAGAACCCGGTGCCGCACCGGAAGACGCCGGTTTCGTCGCCCAGGTCGAAGACCAGGGCATGTTCCCGCTGGGCAGCGCGGCCCTGACCGCCGACGGCCAGCGCCAGGTGCGCAAGCTCGCCAGCGCCTTCGCCAGCAAGCCGGGTGAGAAAGACACCACGGCCATCCTGGTGGTCGGCCACACCGACGCCACCGGCAGCGCCGCCACCAACCAGAAGCTTTCGGAACAACGCGCCCGCGCCGTCGCCAGCATTCTGGCCGAGCAGGGCATCAGCGCCGACCGCATGTACTTCCAGGGCGCGGGCGCTTCGCGTCCGGTGGCCGACAACACCGACGTCACCGAGCGGGCGAAAAACCGCCGCGTGGAAATCGTCGAAGTGAATGACGTGCAGACCCTGGTCAAGCGCATCAACGCCGAGCAGAACAACCCGAAATACCTGGCCCACGGTACGTCGACCACGGCGCCGGCCGCCCCGGCTCAAGGCAAGGCGACCGCCAGCAGCGGCAAAACCGCGTCCAGCAAGAACACCAGCGTTGCCAAGTCCGGCAGCGACAAGTCCGCCACCACGGTCGCCAAGACCGGGACGGACAAGACCAGCACCACCGTCGCGAAAACCGACACCAGCAAAGACACCAGCAGCGAGTCCACGGCGCAGTCGCCGGTCGTGACCAGCACGCAAGGCAAGTCCAGCGAAGTCGCCTCGGCCAAAGCGCCGACCAGCTCCGCCAGCCCGTTCAAAGGCACAGCGGTGGACTTCGGTGGCAAGCCGGCCAGCACCAACCAATGGACCCTGGGCCAGGCCATCACGCCCAAGAGCGGTGGTTTCGCCCTGATCTCCAGCGCGCAGGCGTCGCAGATCCCCATGAGCAGTTGTGAAGCCGACCAGCCGCGCGAAAGCGGCAAGGTGTTCAACCTGGCCAGCGGCAAAGCCGTGGAAAACCGTGCCACCACCGATTACCTGCCCGGCTACAACAACCGGGTCTGGGCTGAAACGGTCAACGGCCACCTGGTGACCATTTCGCCGGTGTCCATCCTGCGCGAATCCGCTGCGGTGGACCGCCAGCCGTTCATCCAGGTCGTGGAAAACTACGACAAGGGCAACCGCAAGGCGCTGAGCAAGGTCAACGCCGTGGCCAACACCTACGAAGGCCAAGACCGCGTGCTCTACCGCGTCTTCATCCAGAACCCCAAGGCACCGCTGTCCTGCATGGACGTGGTGTTCAGCAAAGGCAACTCACAGGCCACTGACGGGGTGCTGTTCTACCCGAAAAGCTCCGGTGAAACCTACTCCGCCCGCTACGTGCCCACCCGCACCTGATACAAGGAACGAACAATGGAAGACTTGAGCTTCAAAGCGCTCATGGCCCTCGCGGGGGCTAACAAGCTGATCACCGGGGCGGTGGTAACAACCTTGCTCTCGGTCATCCTGATCAAGGTCTACTGGGAACAGGTCAGCTACTTCGCCATGCGCGTGTGGCACGGCTTCCCGCTGATCGGCACCGTCGCACGGCTGTCGCGTGACGGCATGATCATCGACAACAAGAACTGGCTCCAGAACGAGACAGCGCTGTGTAACAACTACTACGACTACTACAAGGAAATCGGCGAGAAGAACGCCGACTACTACAACAAGTCCGAAGCCTATCTCGACGCCATCGGCGAAGGTGGTCGTCGCGAGCGTCCGACCTGGGTGCTGGTGCTGATCTTCCTGCTGATCATGTTCGAGGCCGTGGGTTTCGCCTACGTGCTGGTGCCGTTCATCAACCAGAACGCCTCCTCGAATGACCAGACCTACCTGGCCTGGATCGCCGCCTTCCTGCTCTCGGTGCTCTCGGCGGGCCTCGCTGAAGCGGCCGGTCGCGCCATCCACCACAACTCGCTGGTGAAAAAAGCCCGCCACTGGTGGGAAATCGACCCGGACAAAGGCAACACCCCGCTCAAGCAGATCCAGCCGGGCCACCGCATCAAGGACACCCACGACGACAAGGGCGCCAAGGACTACAACCGTATCCTGGCCCGTCTGACCACCAACCAGACCGTCACCCCGCGCAACGGCATGATCATCGGCTGCGCCGTGGTCGTGCTGATCATGGCCTGTGCCGCGTTCGGCATCCGCGCCTACCAGCTCAAGAGCATCGAGACCGAAATGGTCGGCAACCCGAATGTGTTCGCCGAGCAGAGCTACGAGGGCAGCGCCAGCCCGTTCGAGCTGCCGTCCGAGTCGGCTTCGGTCAACCAGGAAGCCAGCGACAAGACCCTGGACGACCGGATGGACGCCATCCGTAGCGCCTCGTTGATCACCTTCGTGGTGCTCTCGGTGATCTACATCTCGATCCAGGCGGTCAGCGTCTGGCTGGCGTCGATCTTCGGCTTCGCCGGCGCCGAGTCGAAAAAGGCCTGGGAGTACACCCACAAGTTCAACAACGCCGCCGAGCTGGAGCGTTGGATGGACAACCAGCGCACCCGCATCGCCGCCCACGCCGACCACAAGCTGCGCATGCTGCAGTTGAAGTTGTCGCAGCGCCCGACCACCGACCGCAAAGTGCAGGAAGCCATCAGCGGCGCCCACGGTCGCGACTTCAACGTCTACGCCTCGCGCATGCATGAAGAAGCGCTTATCCGTGACGCCACGCTCGCCGCAGCCGCCGCCGGCCAACCCGCCGTGGCCGTGCCTGTTGCGCAACCTGTAGCTCAGCCGGCACCGGTTGCCGTGGCGCCGCAGCCAGCGGTGGTTGCCGAGCCTGTGGTTGCACCGCAGCCGGTCGCAGCACCCGCTCCGGTCGTTGCTCCACAGCCTGTTGCAGCGCCAGCGCCGGTCGCCGCCGTGCAGCCAGCAGCGGTCGAGCAGGCAGCACCCGCCGCGCAAGCCGGTGGCCTGGACGCGATGCGCGCCATGGACCTGACCCGCTTCAGCGAAGACGACCTGCGCAAAGTCAGCGAGAAGAAGGGCCTGGACGCGGAAGCGGTACTGAAGATCCGCGCCGATCAAATCCTGCTCAAAGAATTCGAAGGGATCTGAATGAAGCTCAAGCCCTTTTTCGCCCTGCTGCTGTGCCTGCCTGCGTTCGCGCAGGCGGCCGAGCGCAATGAAATTCCCGACTGCTACAGCTACGCCAAGGTCAGCGACTTCCGCCAGCCGGCGTCGGGCCGTGAACTGACGGTGATCGTCGACCAGACCATTCCGATGCCCGAAAGCATCCAGAAAGCCACCTGGGCCCAGATCAACCGCTTCGTCGCCCCCGGCGACCGGGTGCGTCTGTACAGCTTCTCGGCGTTCCTGCCCAACCAGTTCATGCAACTGCGTTTCGCCGGCGAGCTGAACACCCCGCTGGAAGGCAAGGTCCGCGACAGCGTTGGCATGTCGTCGCTGCGCACGTTCGACAAATGCGTCGCGCAGCAGCAGGACTTCTTCCGCAAGAAGTTCGGCGGCGCCTTTGTCAGCGCCCTGCGCGAAGCGTCCGAAGACATTCCGCGCAGCGAGATCTTCCATTCGCTGCGTGACATCGGCAACGACCTGGCTACCCAGCCAGCGCAAGAGCGGGTCATCCTGCTGATTTCCGACATGCTGGAAAACAGCGACTTCGGCAGCTTCTACGTGAACAACCGGATTCGTGACCTGCAAGCCCAGGCCGAACTCAAGCGCGTCGAAGAGAAACAGCTCTACGCCGACCTGCAAGGCGCCCGCGTCTATGTGGCCGGTGCCGGGCTGGTGACCAAGGACGTGAAACAGGCCTACCGTTCCGGAAAGACCATGGAACTGCTGGAAGGCTTCTGGAAAGGCTACTTCAGCGGCTCCAACGCCAGCCTCGTTGCGTTCGGCACGCCGAGCCTGAACGTCGACCTGAAGTAACCCCCTCACCCGCCGCCTACAGGCGGCGGGTGTTTTTTTCGGGAACGACCTGATCGCCCTCGGCAACACCCGGATTCACTCTCCCGCCTGCACCCCGTGAACCCGCCACTATCCTTGCAAAGCCGCACGACGCGGCGTCGTATCGATCATGGAGCGTTCATGTCCCTCGCCCTCGTCCACAGCCGCGCCCAGGTGGGCGTGCTGGCCCCGCCTGTCATCATCGAAGCCCACCTCGCCAACGGTTTGCCGACCCTGACGCTGGTCGGCCTGCCTGAAGCCACGGTCAAGGAAAGCAAGGACCGGGTGCGCAGCGCGATCCTCAATTCGAAGCTGGAGTTTCCGGCGCGGCGGATCACCCTCAACCTGGCGCCGGCGGATTTGCCGAAGGACGGCGGCCACAGATTAGGTGGAGGTATGGACGCCACATAGTACTTAGTTCACTCATGGACGTTTTCAACTTTTAAGCTACGCTTCCGTCGATACATATTTGCTAAGCCCAAGCTTGTCCATTGACCGTCACGAACGGGTAGGCACTCATGGCGCGACTTGAGTCAATCAATCACATTCCCCATCGCTCAGAGCTTTCAGAGGGTCGAGTACACTGGACGGCGGTGGTACTCGGCCGCGTAATTAAGGGGCTACCTCAGCTGTTTTGGGCGGACGGAAACCCGTGGCGTGAAGCAAACCTCTGGCTCATGGAGAGTGCGTGCAACCAAGATGTTGACCTGAAGACGGTGCAAGCAAAGGCAACATGCTTGCATGCTTATGCAAATTGGTTGGAAGCATCAGGCAGTGCCTGGTGGGACTTTCCTGCTCGTAGGGAGCACCGATGTTTAGTTCGCTATCGCGGCACCCTCGTTGAGGCTAGGGATAACTCAGAACTAGCCCCATCAACGGTATCGCAACGAATGCGAGTAGTCATTGGCTTTTATCGCTGGCTCACAGTTACCGGCCTTCTTTCTCCGGATTGGCCTATGTGGCTTGAACGGACGATAGGTATACACCTCACTAATTCGTTCGGTCTTGAGCGCACCCTTGCAGTTACCACCACTGATCTGTCGATTCCTAATCGATCACGGCCAGGTGAGCGGCTTGAAGATGGCCTACTTCCTGTATCGGCCGCCGACCGTAATCAAATCCTCAACTTCGCCCGCAAGCAGGCATCTGAAGAGTTATTTCTTCTTTTAACCTGTGGCTTTTTTACTGGCATGAGGATTCAAACATTGACGGACCTCAAAGTAAAAACGTTGACGAATGCAATACCAGACCCATGTGATCAAAATCTATATCGATTAGGGGTAGGTCCAGGTGCAAGTCCCTCAGTAGCGACAAAATTTGGTATAACGGGTCAAGTCTGGATCACAAAAGACTTACTAGAAGAGCTTATTCGCTACTCGCACAGCGAACACCGCCTTAAACGAGAAATTAAGGCCTCCTCAGACTGTAAAGACCTCGTATTTTTAACACGTTTTGGCAATCCGTATGCCCAACGTGGCTCGAATAAATCTGTAGCAATAAATGTGGAGATGCATAATTTTAGAAAGGCTGCATTGGCAAATGGCCTCCAAACGATGCGTGACTTCCGTTTTCACCAAACACGTTGTACCTTCGCTACGGAACTAGCACGACTCGCCATAAGTGCCGGCGGTGGAATTCACGCAGTAGCGATCGTAAAGGATGCTTTGTTACACAAGCATGAATCAACGGCACTTAGATACATAAAATTTGTAGAAAAAACACCTATAAAGCAGGAACTAGCTAACACCTTCACTAGAGCATTTCTCGGAATTTTTTCCGGACAGGACTGAGAAATGCCTTCCGCATCATTACCGAACCTGACATTCTCTGGCGTAACTTATGGGATAAGGGAAACGCCTCTAAACCTGACCCTACTACTTTACCATGGGGGGGCAGGCACGGACATCCGTAAATTTTCTAGCTTGGTTTCAAGTGGAAAATTAGGTCCGCCGCTATTGGAGCGCCTACCGTTACTGTGAATCGCCCCTGGTTTCCTAGACACTCTCCAAGCTCAGGAAATAGCGTTTCTCATACTCTACTGGAGACAGCTGCATAGCACTGCTGTGTCGGCGTTTAGGGTTATAGAACATCTCGATGTAATCG
>NZ_FYDX01000031.1 GCF_900187455.1 Pseudomonas sp. Irchel 3E13
CGATTACATCGAGATGTTCTATAACCCTAAACGCCGACACAGCAGTGCTATGCAGCTGTCTCCAGTAGAGTATGAGAAACGCTATTTCCTGAGCTTGGAGAGTGTCTAGGAAACCAGGGGCGATTCAATAATCATCAACCTGATTATATATTTTATTGTTGAAATCTCTGGGTGCCCAAATAAAGTGAACGTGGATTTGTTTAGTATCTGTATGAACAGCAAAAGCGTGCTCACGGTTTAAGCCGTGAGTATCTGAATAAAGTTCTTTTGCTATGGCAAGGGCTTGTGCGGGTGTGATTTTATCGGATGGGTCAAAAGATACCATTTCGTGAAAGCTGGTATTTTTCTGTTTTCCTTTACAAGATTTATCAATTTTCTTCGCTAAGAACTCAATAAACTCTTGCGTTGTTCCGGTTTGAAGTCTGTTGCTATCTATGAGAATAGATTTTTTTAAACCATACCCCAGTGTGTTCTGTGTCTCTCCTTTACTTTTCTGCGTGCTGAGTTTCTTCCTTATCATATTATCCTTGCGATTGTTTATTTTAAAGTTATCTTTTCTTCATGCTCAACGAGCATTGAATAGAGTTTGTCAAATGAGTTCTTGGCATTATTGAACATCTCAATATTCCTCTCTACCAACTCAATCTTTCCAGAGTTAATGGCTTTGGCCATCTGGTTTAAATTATTGCCCATCTTATTCAAGTCAGCTTCTGCCTTTCCAATATACTCAATAAACTTATCATTTCTTATCTCGATTACATTGCAGCCATTTACTGCCAGGTGCTCAATATACTTCGCTTGACTAATGCCTAGCAAAGTTGCATTAGAAACAATTTTGTCTTTTGCTTCTTTTGAAATCCTGATATTAAACTGCTCTCCGCTTCTTTTATTTTTGCTCATAGTTATCCTCATGATTGGTGTGTGTTTTTTGTTTTTCTATAATGTCCGAAGGCATTGCAGCTACCTGATTTTGCTTTTATATTTTCAAACGAAGTGTAGAAAATCGAGTAGGGAAGTAAGTGAAAAATGTCGAAGACTTTTGAGCGGTAGGATAAAAACGAAGTTTTTTCCTATACATTCCCATTGCTCGCCTTCTTTTCTCTTGACTTCATATTATTATGCTAACTCAAGTTTGAAAGATTTCAATAGTGTATAGGAACAATAGTTGTTGATGACGTGCCTAGGAAGCTACCTAGGAGACTGCCTAGGACTATTATAGGAAAAGTATATAAATAAAAAAGGCCACCTGATTAGGCAGCCTTAAATAGAAAACATGTGAGCAAGTTGAAACTTGGCTTTTTCAAGCATAAGATTTATACATACGTAGTATTTTTAACACCTACCTAGAACCAAGTTCCATCTTCTTCAGGGGTTTTCAATTGGCTTTTATAATTGCTTTTATTAAACTGTTCTAATTTTTTATAAGTCATCAACTTTTCGGGTTTACGATATTCGTCATCGCTTGCAAATGCTTGGAAGGTGTTGTCATCAACCATCCGAATATGCAGTTGAAGCTCTCTCGAATCGTAACCATAAAACTCAACAAAACCGGGGATTTCACTTTGACGTGCAACCATCAACGCTTCTTTGACTGGTTGGTCATATAGATAGAATGTAGCAGTTACCATGATGGCACCACCGGATTCAGTATTATTCTTACCAAACTGGGGGTTCACATAAGGGGTGAATACAACCCCACCATCCATGTCCTTGGTTTGACCTAGCCATTTACGTTCTTTAATAGCATTGATTGTCTTATTGATAGGACCAGAATACTCAACACTTCTTCTGTCTTTATCAAGCTCGACGTGTTCAAAGGTTTCCGCTGATGCTGCGAACGAAAAAGCGGCAATCAACGATGCAAGCACAAAGCTTTTAATTTTATCCATTTTTTCCCTATCCCTCTCCGGCCTATTATTTTTTGCAAAAGCCATATCAATAGCCTTTCTTAATTACTATTAAACCTAGAAAACCATTCCGCTATCACTTGCACTTTTCATTTCACTTTTGTAGCTACTTTTATTAAACTGCTCAACCTTCTTATAAGTGTTCAGCTTTTCAGGAGACCGATATTGCGTATCACTTGCGAAAGATTGGAACGTATCACCATCAATCACTCTTACATGCATTTGAAGCTCTCTGGACTCGTAGCCATAAAATTCAACAAAACCGGGAATTTGACTTTGACGTGCAACCATCAACGCTTCTTTGACTGGTTCGTCATATAGATAGAATGTAGCAGTCACCATAATGGCACCACCGGATTCAGTATTATTCTTACCAAACTGGGGGTTCACATAAGGGGTGAATACAACCCCACCATCCATGTCCTTGGTTTGACCTAGCCATTTACGTTCTTTAATAGCATTGATTGTCTTATTGATAGGACCAGAATACTCAACGCTTCTTCTGTCTTTATCAAGCTCGACGTGTTCAAAGGTTTCCGCTGATGCTGCGAACGAAAAAGTGGCAATCAACGATGCAAGCACAAAGCTTTTAATTTTATCCATTTTTTCCTTATCCATTCAGTCAAATCGCGGGAGCTAAATCTTGCTACCAAGGCCAAATGCTATCACAAGATTTGTGATAGTTAAACGCCATCATTCCAATAAGGTCCAATAAGGTATTTAAGACTGGAATTTATATGCGAGTTCTTCGAGTGCTTTCAACTTTGCTACTGGGGTTGGGCCTTCGGAATACCTATCAAAAGTCATTCGTAGCAATCCGTCAGCCTTGTGGCCAACCAAAGAGATAATGACAAGGTTCTTAACATCCGCACGTTCTAATGTGGTAATCACGGTTTTCCGTATGCTATGGAAAACACATTTCTTGTCAAATCCTAAATCTGTTTTGAAAATTGAAAATTGATTACCTAAACCTTTTGATTTAGTTTCATACTTGCCGCCTTTGCTTGTTTTCAACAAATAACCATCGTCCGAAGAATTAACAAGGCGTTTCACTGTTTTCATGAGAGCCGGATGAATTGGCACAAAACGAACGGATGCTTGTGTTTTTCCCTCTGTAATGTGAAAACAATCAATGCCATCCTCTTTAACAACCGACGTTTTTTTTAAACGGCAAATTTCTTCAATACGTGCTCCCGTGTAGGCGGCTATCTCAATCAAATCGGCTAATTGACGTTTTCCTTTTTCAACTGCTATACGATGCAAGGTATCAACCTCGTCCGCCGTAAAAGCACGTCTTTCGTCTTCTTTGAGTGTTCCACGCCTAACTTGGCTCAATTCATGGTTTTTGAAAGGATTGATTGGATAACGCTCTTTGAATGACGGTTCTTTTTTAATCAAGAAATTATAGAAGGCATTAAACGAAAACAAATACTGTTTCTTGGTCTTTGGTTCGAGATTTTTTGAAATCAAGAATGAAGCAACGGCTTCATAGTCTAAAAGCAGGTTTTCGGATTTTAAAAATGCATCAAGTGCTTTAATTCTCTTAATGTGCCTATCCACCGTATTCAAATCAACTTTTCGTTGATTTAACTCATAGTTATAGAAAGCATCAAGGCGACTTTTGAAAAATGGGGTTTTGGGAGAGTAGTCCGAGCGACCTGCTGCTATATCAACTGCTTCATTAACAAGGTCGATGCTCAACTTTTTATCATGTGCATATTGGATTACTTCAAAACCCATTTCTGCTTCACTGATTGCGGGTCTCCCCTGAATTTTATCCAGGTTTATTGCCCGTTGGTGCTTTTCAACTATTTGAAGAACATCATCACGGAAATTACCGATTTCACCGTTTCGGGCTTTTTCAATTTCGGCTTTCCATTGGTGCAACCACCTCAGTTTGAGAACGTGAGCTTCCGAACGGTTGCCGGTTTTGAGACTTTTAGTCAGCACCTTACGCCCGGCAAAGGCTTCCCGTGCAGCCTCTGGAACGTCTAGTCGGACGTGGTAGGTGCCAGATTTCAAGACTAAAAAATCGGTCATAGCAGCAGCCCTTGGCTAGTCATTTCTACCCAAAATTCTACCCAAAAATTCTACCCAAAGCCATTGAAAGCCTTTAAACTCGCGGCATTGCTGGGTCTTAGGATGTTTTTGAGGGAGTTCGAGTCTCCCTCGGGGCACCAAAATCCAGAAAAAACCGACTTTTTAGTCGGTTTTTTTGTGCCTGAAAGAAAAGGATCGCGCCGCGTTTTCTGTAGGAGCTGGCTTGCCTGCGATGGAGCGCGGAGCGGTCCCGGCGTTTGAACTCAATGTTTTATGTATAACCGCCTACGCTTTCTGGGCTGCCTACACGGCAGTGAACTCTCACCCAACCTCCGTGGCGGCTTTGTATTTTTTCTAAGCTGCCTACACGGCAGTGAACGGTGACTACTGGTCGCCGGCACGCTGCGCCGATTTCTGAGCTGCCTACACGGCAGTGAACACGCTACCGTACCCCTCGGCCTTCTCATCCTGTTTCTGAGCTGCCTACACGGCAGTGAACACAGTGGCAGTACCGGCCACGGTGCCGCTCAGTTTCTGAGCTGCCTACACGGCAGTGAACACGCCAAGACGGCCCTGCGCGACTCTCTCGACTTTCTGAGCTGCCTACACGGCAGCTCAGAAAAAGGATCTGTTTGATTCACGGTTGTCGGCATTGTTCACTGCCGTGTAGGCAGCTCAGAAAAGGTTCACAGGGATTTGGTTGCTGAGGCCCACGTTCACTGCCGTGTAGGCAGCTCAGAAATGACCCTCCAACCTCCGCGAAACCCTCCCTGAAGTTCACTGCCGTGTAGGCAGCTCAGAAATTCGACGCCCTGAGCAGCCACGGCCACAACTTGTTCACTGCCGTGTAGGCAGCTCAGAAATTCTTGAGCAGGGTCATATCGGCGGCGTTGCGGTTCACTGCCGTGTAGGCAGCTCAGAAATGCAGCGGCGCGATCGCCGCGTCTGCCGTGGTGTTCACTGCCGTGTAGGCAGCTCAGAAAATTGACGTTGGGGTGTGACTGCTCGCAGTAGAGTGCCCTTTCATAGCCGCCGGTGGCTTCAAGCAAGACCCGCCCCACCTCAAGCTCGTTCAGGCATGTGATCAGCCGAGTGAAGCCCTCAAGGTCATTACTGACCTGAAACTGCGGGTAATTTGCAGGAAGAAACCCCACATCCACAGTCGCTTTCGAAACATCGAGACCAACGTAGTAGGAAATCATCGCCAAGCCCTCTTACACTCAAGAAGTGAGAGCACTCTGACCTATCCCTAGCTTGTGATTTCGAGTTTGCCGCTCATCCAACTGTTCTGGCTTCTGGTCAGAGTGAGAGGTGGATGGCGACTTGGCTCCCACTCGTGCTTTAAGCACCGCTGGCTTTCAGTCTGCCATCCACTGCTCTCACCCTTCTGAGTTTAAGAGGCCTTGAAGACACAAGCTGGCTCGCCAGCGATGGAGCGCGGAGCGGTCCCGGCGTTTTTGAGGTTGAACACCCGCGACCATGGGTCTGCGGGATTCGCGTTGCCAGCCTTGGTGCACGGCTGGCAAGTGCGGGGCGTCAGCCTCGAAATCGAGCCGAACTACCAATACGCTCAACCATGTCCCGTCAACCCCTACCAATTTTTCACCTGCCAACTCGACGAATGAAGGCAATGTGATATCTTTCGCCCATCCCAAAAACAACTGCTTCATCAAGACCTGGCAAGGAATAAGCCCGTGAAAGACTTCGTCATCAGCGTCAACAACATCGTCCTCTACATCTCCCTGGCCGTGATCTGGCTCGTTGCTCTCGTCACCCTGTTTACCAGCGGATTCCTGGCAGGCGTGGGTATTTTCGTGGTTGGTAGTCTGACCTGGTGCATCATTTCCGGTTTCTGGTTTGTTCAGTCGGCGACCTATGAAGAGTTGCGGAAGCTCAATTCCAAAAACGACTGATTCGCCAAGGCGTTATAGAAATAGCCAAGAAAGACGGGACAGATTTATTTCATTCGAACGAAAATAAATCTGTCCCCGCTTGCGTCTCCTTTTGCCCGTCCTCTTTTGCCACTTGAGGAAAACATGGAACACTCTACGAAACTAAGGAAAGAAAAACGGACGTTATGGCGTGAGCTTGACTACCGGTCCAACTGGGTGATTTTCGGTACCATCGCTGCCGTTCTCTTTGGGATGATTCCTGTCATAGGTTGGTTCATCGCGCTTTGCATCGTCCTCGTAATGCTCAGAAAAATCTTCGGTACCCGCGAAATACTGGTATCCGGAAACTGCCCAGCCTGCACCAAGTCTCTCAAGATCGACATTAAACAGGACGTTATTGCCTGCCCCGTATGCAGCAGTTGTATTAATGTACTGGATGACCGTTTGACTTTAGTCGACCTCCCACACCGTTCCCTACACGAAGAGCTGCCAGTTAGTCGCTCGCAAAGAAAGAAATCCAAGAGACCCATTAATATCCCAGGAAGCCCAAGGACCTAGCAATGCGCAAGCTATTATTGCCGATAGTGCTTGCACTGTCTGGCTGTGGCAATAGTGCGGAGCCCGCACCCAAAACAATTTTCCGCGTCGAAACGGACAACCCCATCGTAAACGCGTTGTTGCCGGCAATACGGGCGCAACTACCAGGACTGGATAAATATGCGGCGGAACTCAAGAACATCCACGTCGACAATGAATACATGCTGACAATAGAATTCGAAGTCCCACGAGATGCCAGGATCCCGCCTGGTTATACATCGCACGGACAGAGATGCTTCATTCAAATCCGCGAAGAGCGCACAGCAGTAGAAATCCCAAAACTACCCTGCCTGCAACTTATGCTTGATCGGGTAGTAGACAGGAAGGATTCAGGCAGGTTCTGGGTCGATATAATATATAGATAAGAAGACTCGCAAGGTTACCCGGAACGCTCCTGGCAACCAGCGTAGCCCCATCCCCCCCAAAATGGGGTACAACTGCTTTCTGCCCGCATCGGCCATCGACTTATGCTCGGCAGTTCTTGTTCGATCAAGAAATTGTGGTCGTCGAGATTCATCACTCAGCTTCTTGGCGATCACCTTTAATGCGGGGTTTCTGACCCATTCGGTTTTGATTCAATCTGCACCGATGAATGGTGTCCGCTTCATGAACATCACCGTCCTGCTCGAATTCACACGACAGACGCCGAACAATCAGCAGAAAACCGTCGCATAACGCTACGAAACTTCCCCAATATCCGACTTTCTTGTAGGCAACTTCCCAAGCATACTCCCCGGCCCCGCCAGCTTGTTGCGCTCTGTGGAATCGGTGCCTAGTCTCCTCGGGTCGTTGCAAAATCAACGACCGGATTAGCAGTCCGAACACATAAGCGACCCAACAGCCCGTTATGGCGGCTGTGCGTGTGGGCACCTTCGGGTGCGCCGGGTTTCCTATGTCTCGGTCTGCTAACCCACGTACAGTCGCCACCCTTCGTTTAGCAGCGAATGTCGGCGACTCCCGTTTACATAGGAGTTCCACCATGAAAAAAATCGTCCCCGATCCCCCGCCCATTGTCTCCATCCGCCCCGGTGTCACCCATGAAGAGGCGGTCCGCCAGGCGGCGGAGTTCGTTCACAACGCTCACAAGAAAACCTCTCTCCTGCCCCGGCAACTCATCCCCGAACATCAGACGCTCCTGAGCGCATCGATCCTGGAGATGGAGATTTGCCGCGCGTACCTGAAGATCGCGATGGCGGGCTCGACAACGTCGATGCCCATTTGAGCAAACGCCGCGAGGCACCCGTCTCGCGGCGTGGTTTGGGGCCGCTTCGCAAGCACGCTCGCGCCTGCGGTTATCCCGTGCTCATTTCGCCCGCAAACGGAAAGTTGCCCGTTCGGGCGATGCAATGAAACCTCCCCTCCACCGCGTCACTCCATTGCGGATGTAGCCCACGGGCCGACATTCACCGAGCAAGGAGCCGCCATGATCTACCTGGGGTGTGCGGGCTGGAGTGTTGCCCGCGAGTACGCCGAGGCGTTTCCCGCCGATGGCACGCATTTGCAGCGCTATGCCGAGCGCTTGAATGCGGTGGAGATCAACAGTTCGTTCTACCGCCCGCACCGTCCGGCCACCTATGCCCGCTGGGGCGCGTCGGTGCCGGACGGGTTCCGCTTCGCGGTGAAGGTGCCGCGGGAAATAACTCACACGCGGCGGCTGGTGGACTGCGATGTGGCGCTGAGCAGCTTTCTCGATCAGTGCGGCGAACTCGGCGAGCGGCTGGGCTGCCTGCTGGTGCAGCTTCCGCCTTCGCTGGTGTTTGAGCCGGTGGTGGTGGCACGCTTTTTCGATCGGTTGCGTCAGGTATTCCCCGGGGCGGTGGCGGTCGAGCCGCGTCATGCGAGCTGGACGGCGGCGCAGTCGCTGCTGGTGGAAATGCGCGTGGCGCAGGTGGCGGCGGATCCGCCGCGCTTCGGCGTCGACAGCGAACCTGGCGGCTGGCCGGGGCTGGTGTATTGGCGGCTGCATGGGGCGCCGCGGATGTATGTCAGTGAGTATTCGCAGGATTACCTGAAGGCGCTGGCGTTGAGGCTGGCGCAGAGCGATCAGGCGGGCGTTCCTACTTGGTGCATTTTCGACAACACGGCGGCGGGCGCGGCGTTGGGGAATGCGTTGCAGGTGAGGACGTGGATTGAATGACCTATCGAAACACATTCAGAAACACCCAGCCCTTTGCCATCACCCAGCCGGTCTGCTTGCATGACCCGGCCAACACAGGAGTGATGCGATGAAAACCATGGTAGTAGGCGCCAGCAAGGGCCTGGGCAAGGCGTTGATGGAAGGGCTGGGCGAGCACGGCGATACCGTGATCGGCGTGTCGCGCAGCCGTCCCGCCATGCTGGAACCGCGCGCGGGCGTGGACGTGCGCTGGATCGAGGCCGATCTGGGCGAGCCGCTCAGTGCGGTTGAGCGGATCAGTCAGCAGGCGGCTGAAACCGGGCTGGACACGCTGATCTACAACCTCGGCATCTGGGAGGACCGCGCCTTTGACGACAGCTACGACTTCCTCACCGACGACGATGACCAGTTGCAGGCCATCGTCAGTTGCAACGTCACCGCGCCGATCCTGTTGATCAAGCGGCTGTTGCCGGTGCTGCTGCGCAGCGACAGGCCGCGGATCATCCTCACCGGCTCGACCTCGGGCCTGACCCAGAGCGGTCGACCGGAAGTAACCTTCGGCGCCAGCAAGTTCGCCTTGCGTGGCATGGCCGACGCGCTGCGCGAGGGGTATCGCGATCAGCGCCTCGGGGTGACGTGCCTGAACCTCGGTTACCTCAACACCGCCGACCCGCTGAGCACCCCGCGCGAGCAGGCCGCGCAACGCGGCGGCGGCGAGCAGATCCCGGTGCATGACGTGGTGCAGGTGGTGCGGATGGCGCTGAGCCTGTCAGCCGCGAGCTTCGTCAAGGAAATCACCTTGCCGGCCATCCTCGACCCGCGCTTCTGAGTCGCGCATCTCACGCAACTGACGCTTGAGCTCATGCACCGGCGGCGCGTAGAGAAAGCCGAACGACACGCTGTTGCGCCGCCCTTTCACCGCGTGGTGCATCAGGTGCGCCTGGTACAGCCGCCGCAGGTACGGGTGGCGCGGCTTCGGTCTTGCCGGCCAGTGGCGGTGGACGACACCGTCGTGAATCACTACATAGAGAATGCCGAACGCAGCCACGCCCGCGCCGATCCACTGCAGCGGATCGTGGCCGGCGTTGCCCAGCACGATCAGGGTGATTGCCACCAGTGCGAGCACCAGCAGGTAGACGTCGTTGGTCTCCACCACGCCCAGGTGCGGCTCGTGGTGCGAACGGTGCAGAAACCAGCCCCAGCCGTGCATCACGTACTTGTGGGCCAGGAAGCCGACACCCTCCATGGCGACCAGGGTGCAGAGGAAGATGGCGAAGTGGACGATCATGAAGAGCCGACGTCGGGAAAAAAGGTGGGCGCCAGATTAGGGGAAGTGGCGGTGGGAATCCATGGTGGAGTGGTCGGACTGACGGACGTTGAAGTGCGGAGATGAACCAGCAGAGGTTGGTTCAATCACTCCGGTCGATCTGTCTCCGAACGAGGCGCCATGGGCCAGCTGTCTGGGATACGCCACTCAAAATTGCTGAAGAACTCTTTATCCAATTGAGGAATGTCGCTGGTGTCGATGTCCTCATCGCCCATGTTTTTCACGCGTTCCCAGTCAGTTTCCGAAGAGGTTGTCATGGTGCTCGTCTTCTCTCTTGGCGAATGTGCATAAACCGTAGCCGCGTCGGAGCAGCCCCGCCCGGGACAATTGGCATCGAAATATTTCCCCCGCGCCCCCGCTTGACCTCCACCTAAGTCGAGGTTCGATACTCGCCCACACTTTTCCCAAGGAGTGTCGCCATGACTGGTGTTTTCCAGCTTTCCAACCCCGAAGGCCTGTACGACCCGAGCGCCAATGCCTATTCGCATGTGGCCGAGGTTCGGGGCAGTTCGCGGTTGTTGTTCATTGCGGGGCAAGGCGGTGAGGACAGTGACGGCGGGCTGTCGCCGTTGTTCGCCGAGCAGGCGCGGCAGGCGCTGGAGAATGTGAAGACGGCGCTGGCGTCAAAGGGCGCGGGGATCGAGAACGTGTTCAAGCTGACGCTGTTGATTGTCGATCACTCGGAGGCGCGGTTGCAGGAGTGGGTCGCGGAGGCAGACCGGGCGTGGGGCGGGCATATCAAGCCGACGTGTACGCTGATTCCGGTGCCGAGGTTGGCGTTGGAAGGGATGTTGGTGGAGGTTGAGGCGGTGGCTGCGGTTTAGTCGGTTGCCTGGGGCCGCTCACGATCCTGTAGGAGCGGCCTTTAGCCGCGATGGGCCGCAGAGCGGCCCTGAATCCATCCGGCACCCTATTTCTGGCTGGCTCGGATCTCACATTCAGGGATCCTGAACGTCGAAAGAAATGCCGGTCATAGACAGCCACCTCGTGCTGGATGGTTTTGGGGCCGCTGTGCGGCCCATCGCGGCTTAAGACCGCTCCTACAGGTTCTGCGCCAAACCGCTCTCCCCTCACGTCTGCGGCAATTTCTCCAACTCATCCGCCCGCTGCCGGGTCATGTCGAGTTCGCAACCCGCACCATTGAGCAGGTCGATGGTGCCGCCGGTGAGGGTGTAGTACACACCGCAGTTGGCGTCGCGGTATTTCACCCATTGGCGCTGGGCGTCGCGCAGTTTTTCTTGCTGGGGTTGTTCAAGGCTGGCCATGGCCGCTTTGTAGGCGGCGTTCAGGCGGGTGTCCTGGCGTTTGTATTCGGCGCCGCTGCAGTCGTTCATGTCGGCCGTGGTGTTGGCGGTTTTCATGCACTGGCTGTAGGTGTCGGCCTGGGCCATCTGGCTGCCCAGCAGCAGGGCCAGGGCGGCAAGGTGGATTCTCGGGTTCATCGGCAAACTCCATGTCGTGGTGAACGGGCTGGCTATCTTACGCGGTGTCGGGTTCAAGCTGACACGCTTGCATCACTCGGCCCCGCAGCCAGCGGTGCGCGGCGTCGCCTTCGCGGCGTTCGTGCCAGGCCTGCTGGAAGTTGAAGGCGCGAATCGGCAGCGGCGGTTCGAAGCAACGCAGCCCGCTCAGTGACAGGCGCCCCGCCAGGCTGCGGCGGGCGACGGTGAGCAGCAGGTCGGTGCCGGCGATGACTTCGGTCGCGGCGGTCCAGTGGGGCAAGGCCAAGGCGACCCGGCGCTGTTCGCCAAGGGCGGCCAGGGCCAGGTCGATTTCGTTGTCGGCTCCGGGCCGCACCGCCACCAGCACATGCGGGCGCGCCAGCCATTGCGGCAAGGTCAGCCCGCCACGGGCCGGAAGGCTGTCGCGGTCGGCCAGGCAGGCGAAGCGCTCTTCGAACAGGGTTTCGGCCCGCAATGGCGCGGCCAGCGTGGGGAATACCCCCAACGCCAGGTCGATCTCGCCGTCGAACAGTTGACTGAGCATCGCCTCGCGGCTGCCTTGGGTCACCACCAGATCGACCTCCGGCGCGTCCTCGCGCAGGCCACGCATCAGCCGCGGCAACACCACCCGCGCGCCGTAATCCGACATCGCCAGACGAAAGCTGCGCCGCGCCCGCGTCGGATCGAAGCCGGGACTGCTGAGCAGGCCGTCGAGTTGTTGCAGCGCGTCTTGCAGCGGCTGGGTTAACTCCAGCGCGCGGGCGGTGGGTTGCAGGCGGCCGCCACGGCGCACCAGCAGCGGGTCGGCGAAAATCTCCCGCAACTGCGCCAGCGCATGGCTCACCGCCGGCTGGCTGCGGTGCAGGCGCAAGGCGGCGCGAGAGACGTGCTGTTCAGCCAGCAAGGCGTGCAGGGTCAGCAGCAGGTTGAGGTCGATACGGCGCAGATCATCCATCAGGCGAATAGCCCCTGTGCGGAATTCGAATTTCCATCCAGTGAATGGATAACCAAGACTGCCTTATGCCTACCGCGTGAATCAAGGAGTCCGCCATGAACCCGAGTTTTTCTCCCGCCGTCGTTCTGTTGCCGTTGATCGCCCTGCTCGCAGGTGCCGCCGTGCCGTTTCAGGCCGGCAGTAATGCCGCGCTGGGCCGCCTGTTGGGGCATCCGTTGTGGGCGACGCTGGTGTCGTTGTCGGTGAGTGTGCTGATGGTGCTGCCGGCGTTGTGGCTGATGCGCGCCCCCGCGCCGCAAGTCGCCGCGCTGGCACAGGCGCCGTGGTGGGCGTGGTTCGGCGGCGTGGCCGGGGTGGCCTATATCACCGCGGCGCTGATCCTGACGCCACGCCTGGGCGCGGCGGGGTTCATCGTGTGCGTGGTGGCCGGCCAGGTGCTGTCGTCGCTGGCGATCGATCAGTGGGGGTTGATGGGGCTGCCGGAGCGGCCGGTGAACCTGCTGCGCTTGCTCGGGGTGGGGTTGATCGTGGCGGGAATGTTGGTGGTGCAGTGGGGGACGGCGTCGAGCCGGTAGGCCCGAGCGCCGGGTTTTGTGGTGATGCTGCCGGCCTCATCGCCGGCAAGACCGGCTCCCACAGTGTGGACATGCGCCGTACGTGTGGAAGCTGGCTTGCCAGCGATTGGGGCCGCCTGGGTCAGAAGCCCATGCTGAAGCTCACGGTCACCGCATGGTCCCGGTTATCGCTGGACAATTGCCCCGAATAACCAACACCCAGCTTGCCCACCGCGCCAACACTCACATCCAGCCCCGCCTCGACCACGGCCGCATCCTTGGCGATCGGTACGCCTTGGGTGCTGAACGCCGCACCACCATCGACAAAGCGCAGGTCGGCATCCGGCGTGGTATCGCCAAACGCATGCCGCCAGCCGAGGCTGCCGCGCGGGGTCAGGGTGGTGCCGTTACCCAAGGTGAATTGCTTGCCAGCGCGCAGGCCGACGGTGGTGAAGGTCGCGTCCTGTTTCGAACTGGCCTCCAACGCACCCGCCCCGCCTTTCTCGCGGCCGGTATCGCTGTCGTAGTTGACATAGGCGATGCCGGCGAACGGTTCCAGTGCCACGCTGCCAGCTTCGACGGTGTAACCCACTTCGCCGAAGACCTGCGCGGTACCGGCCTTGTACTTGGCTTTCAGCTCTTCGTTGTAGCTGCCCGCCGCGACATGACGTTTGCTGTCGATGTCGTGCCAGCTATAACCGGCGCCCATGCGTGCGGCGAAGGCGTCGAGTTGGTAGCTGA
>NZ_FYDX01000038.1 GCF_900187455.1 Pseudomonas sp. Irchel 3E13
TCAGCGATGCCGGTGGCCTGGCCAACGGCACTTACCGCCTGATCAACTACACCGGCACCCTGAACTACGGCGGTGCCAACCCGGGCATCTTCCCGGCGGATGTGGTGCTCGGGCAGATCACCCTGTCGATGGACAACGTGGCCAAGACGGCCAACATCGTCGTCAACTCGCCGGCCCTGAGCAACCAGTATTGGGACGGCAACACCTCGGTCGCCAACGGCACCATCGAGGGTGGCAGCGGCGTCTGGAACGCGACCAATACCAACTGGACCAAGTCCGGCGGGGCCATCAACGGTGTCTGGACAGGTGTCTCGGCAGTGTTCCAGGCAGCCTCGGGCACGGTGGTCATCGAAGGTTCGCAGAACGTCAGCGCCCTGCAATTCAAGACCGACGGCTACGCGTTGACCGCAGGGACGGCAGGCAGCCTGAACCTGATCAACGGCACGGGTGGTTCGGCGCTGTTCACTGTCGACAACGGCGTCACGGCGCTGATCGAAGCGCCTGTCGGCGGCACCGGCAAACTGCAGAAAAGCGGTACAGGCACCCTGGTCCTCGCCGGTAGCAACAGCTACACCGGTGGCACCTCCCTCAGCGCCGGCACCCTGGTGCTGCGCAATAACAGCGCGCTGGGTAGCAGCGCCCTGAGCCTTGCCTCCGGCACTTACCTGCGCACCGACATCAGCGATGTGCAATTGAGCAATGGCATGGTGTTCTCCGGCGTGTCCAACATTCAGGTCGACGCTGGCACCACCCTGACCCTGAACGGCGCCGTCAGCGGCGCCGGCGGTCTGCTCAAGATCGGGACCGGCACCCTGGCGCTCAATGGCAACAACTCTCAACTGGGCAATATCTGGCTCAACGCCGGTGGCCTGGTACTGGGCAGCAGCAGCGCGCTGGGCGCGGGCGGGCTGAACACGGCCAACGGCACCACGCTCGACAGCAGCCTGCCGGGCGCGCTGATTGGCAACAACGTACTGATCAGCGGCGACCTGACCGTTCTCGGCACCCGCGACATGTCCCTGACCGGCATCGTCTCTGGCTCCGGCAACCTGATCAAGAATGGCGGCAGTGCGCTGAACCTGACCGGCGCCAACACCCTGAACGGCACGGTCACACTGAACCAGGGCACCTTGCGCCTGGGCCAGAACACCTCGCTGGGCAACACCACGCTGACGGTCGGCGGCGCGTCCAGCCTGCAGGCGGCGGCGAATATCGCAGTCAGCAATGCCGTCACGCTCAACAGTGAACTCACCGTGGTCGGCAGTAACGACCTGACCCTTGGCGGCGTGGTGTCCGGCGCCGGCGGGCTGGTCAAGGACGGCAGCGGCAAGCTGACCTTGAGCGGCAACAACCTGTTCCAGGGCAATACCACCTTGAACGCCGGCACCCTGGTGCTGGGCAATGCCAACGCCCTGGGCGCTGGCCGGCTGGATGTCGCCGGGACCGCCGCGCTGGAAAGCAGCAGCGCCTTGACCGTCGGCAACGACGTCGCCATCAGCGGCGACCTGACCGTACAGGGCAGCAACAACCTGACCCTGGACGGTTCCGTTACCGGCATGGGCAGCCTGACCAAGGCCGGCACCGGCACCATGACCCTCAACGGCGGCAACGGGTTCTACGGCATCTACAACATCAATGGCGGTCGCCTGATCAGCAACACCGCCGTCACGCTGGGCGAGCCGAGCGCGATCAATGTCGCGTCTGGCGCCATCCTGCAACTGATCGCGGGTGCTGCCACTGGCCAGCTCAACGGCGCCGGCAACGTGCAGCTCGATGCGGGCGAATTCCGGGTTGACGAGGGCACCTTCAGTGGCGCCCTGAGCGGAAACGGCACGCTCTACAAGAATGGCAGCGGCACACTGCTGCTCAGCGGCAACAGCAACCTGGCCGGGGCGACCACCGTTGCCGGCGGCACCTTGCGGGTCAATGGCAATCTGGGCGGCGGCAGTGTCTCGGTCGAGAACGGCGCAACCCTGGCCGGCAGCGGCGCAGTGGGTGGTGCCGTGACCGTCGCCAACGGCGGCCACCTCGGCCTGGCCGGCGGTTCGGTGCTGACCCTCGGTTCGCTGGTGCTGAACGACACCTCCAACCTCGACGTCGCACTGGGCACTGCCACGGCCGGCGCGGCAGGCCTGGCCAATGTCACCGGCAACCTGACCCTCGACGGCAAACTCAATATTACCGACACCGGCGGTTTCGGCATCGGCGTGTACCGCCTGTTCGATTACGGCGGCTTGCTGATTGACAACGGCCTGCAACTCAACGGGCTGCCGATAGGCGTTCCGGCCAACGAACTGGAACTGCAGAGCAGCGTCGCCAACCAGATCAACCTGGTGGTGGGTGGCTCGGCCGATATCCGTTTCTGGGACGGCAGCCAACTGACCGGCAATGGCACCGTCGAAGGCGGCAGCGGCACCTGGAACAGCATCACCAGCAACTGGACCACCACCAACGCCGGCCTCAACGGCGCCTGGAACAGTTCCTTCGCGGTGTTCCAGGGCACGGCGGGCACCGTCACCGTTGACGGCACTCAAAGCGTCACTGGCCTGCAATTCCTGACCGATGGCTACAGCCTGGAGGGCGGCGCCGCGGACACGCTGCAACTGGTCAACGGCACCAGCGGCTACAGCGCCGTGCGCGTCGACACCGGCAAGACCGCAACGCTGGACGTGGGTCTGGGCGGCAGCGGCATCCTGAACAAACTGGACAGCGGCACCCTGGTGCTCAATGGCGCCAATACCTACAGCGGCGGTACCCTCCTGAGCGCGGGCACCCTGGTGCTGGGCAACAACGCCGCACTCGGCACCGGCAGCCTGCGCGTCAGCGCTGGCACCACGCTGGACAACAACACCGCTGTCAGCGCCGGCAACACCGTGATTCTCGATGGCGACCTGACCCTGGCCGGCAGCAATGACCTGACCCTGACCGGGCAGATCAATGGCAATGGCGGGCTGATCAAGAACGGCGCCAACGCGCTGAGGCTCGATGGCAACAACAGCTACCAGGGCAGCACCGTGCTGAACGGCGGCACCCTGGTGCTGGGCCACAACAAGGCACTGGGCAGCAGCGTGCTCGCGGTCAACGGCGCCAGCACCGTACTCACCGCCGGTGTTTCCGAGCTGAAGAACCGCATCGAACTGGCCAGCAGCCTGACCGTGGGCAACGCCGATCCTCTTCTCCTGAGCGGGCGTATCAGCGGCAACGGCACCCTGATCAAGCAAGGTGTCGGCACCGTCGACCTGACGGGCAACAACGATTTCAGCGGCAGCTACCGCATCGACAATGGCCGCCTCAACCTGTTGGGCAGCACGACCACCGGCACCCCGGCGATCGACATCAGCACCGCCGGCACCCTCGGCGTCGGTGCCAGCAGCGCGGTGGGCCTGCTCAGCGGGCAGGGCGCCATCGCCCTGGAAAACAACAGCGTGCTGACCGTGGCCGGCGGTAATTACGCCGGCGCCATCAGCGGCACCGGCGGCCTGAACAAGGCCGGTCTCGGCATCCTGACCCTGTCCGGCGTCAGCAGCATCAGCGGCGCCACCACGGTGAGCGAAGGCACCCTGTCCGTCACCGGCCAGGGCGTGCTCAGCACCTCTGCGCTGACCGTCGCCAACGGCGCGGGAGTGAGCGGCAACGCCCGCATCGACGCCGCCGTAACCATCGCCGACGGCGGCCACGTGCAGCTCCTGAGCGGTCACACCCTGACCACCGGCGCCTTGACCCTCAACAACGACTCCAACCTCGACGCCTTCCTCGGCGCTGCGGTCGCGGGCCAGGCCGGGATGCTCAAGGTCAACGGCAACCTGGTGCTCGACGGCAAGCTCAACGTCACCGACGCCGGCGGCTTCGGCCTCGGCGTGTACCGCCTGATCGACTACACCGGCAGCCTCACCGACAACGGCCTGGCGATCGGCACGATCCCGGGCGGCCTGGTAGCGGGCGACCTGGAAGTGCAAACCAGCGTCAACAATCAGGTCAACCTGCTGGTCGGCGGCGCTGCGGGCAGCGTGTTGTTCTGGGACGGCAGCGGCGGCGGCACGGGCGCCATCAGTGGCGGCAACGGCACCTGGGGCGGAACCGGCAACAACTGGACCAACGCCAGCGGCAACTTCAACCAGAACTGGAACGACGGCTTCGCCGTGTTCCAGGGCAACACCGGCACCGTCACCGTCGAAGGCACCCAGACCACCACCGGCCTGCAGTTCCTCACCGACGGCTACACCCTGGTCGCGGGCACCGCGGGCGAGCTGAACCTGATCAACGGCTCCACCGGCTATGCCGGCGTGCGCGTGGGCAGCGGCAACAGCGCCACAGTCGATGTCAACCTGACCGGCAGCGCTACCCTGAACAAACTCGAAGCCGGCACCCTGGTGCTGAACGGCAGCAACAGCTACAGCGGCGGCACCCAGCTCAACGGCGGCACCCTGGTCGTCGGCAGCAACGCGGCCCTCGGCAGCGGCACCCTGACCACCGCCGACCTGACCACCCTGGACAGCAACCGCGCGGTGACCCTCGGCAACGCCGTGACCCTCAACGGCGGCCTGATCCTCGCCGGCAGCAACGACCTGAGCCTCACCGGCACCCTCGGCGGCGCCGGCGCCCTGGCGAAGAACGGCAACGCCAACCTGACCCTGAGCGGCAACAACAGCTACAGCGGCGGCACCCTGCTCAACGCCGGCAGCCTGACCCTCGGCCACAACGCCGCGCTGGGCACCGGCGCACTGACGGTCCTCGGCAACACCCGCCTGGACACCACGGCGGATCTGCAAGTGGGCAACGCCATCGCCGTCGCGCAGCAACTGACCCTCGACGGCAGCCACGACCTGACCCTGAGCGGCGCACTCAGCGGCAACGGCGCGCTGATCAAGAACGGCAACGGCCACCTGCTGCTCACCGGCACCAGCACCTACACCGGCACCACCGCGGTCAACGCCGGCGGCCTCACCGTCAACGGCAGCTTCGCCAGCGCCAACGTGCAGGTCGCCAGCGGCGCCAGCCTCGGCGGCAGCGGCAGCATCGCCGGCCAGGTCAGCCTGGCCGACGGCGCCAACCTGAACATCGCCAGCGCCACCGCGCCACTGACCGTCGGCGGCCTGTCGCTGGCCTCCACCAGCAACCTCAACTTCGCCCTGGGCGCACCGGGCAGCGGCACCACCCTGGTCCAATCCAACGGCAACCTGACCCTCGACGGCCTGCTCAACATCAGCAATGCCGGCGGCTTCGGCATCGGCGTCTACCAACTGTTCAGCTACGGCGGCAGCCTGACCAACAACGGCCTGA
>NZ_FYDX01000009.1 GCF_900187455.1 Pseudomonas sp. Irchel 3E13
TTGGCTGGCTGAAAGAGAACCGCCGCATCGTGACACGCTTCGACAAGCTCGCAAAAAGTTATGCCGCCATGGTCTCACTGGCTTGTTCTATGCGGTGTTTGCGACATCTCTTTTCGTACAGAGCCTAAGCGCTTGGGCTTAACCTTGACTTCCAGAGCTTACTCCCGATAACGCCTACCCTGTCATTTTTCCGTCTTTATCGAACGAGTACAACTTTCCATCAATTTCTACCTTTGCGTCCGTAATCAGCGAACCATTACCCTCAAACACTACAGGTATTTCTCCCCGAGGCAACCTGAAAGAATCAAAAATAATGCGACTCCCCGAGCGAGGTTGAAGATTAGCGAAATACCACTTCTCATCAATCTGGAACCAGCCGGTAACCATCTCTCCCTCTTTAAACTTATCACTCATATAACCCTTCGGACTGAGATAGTACCAAATCTCCCGGCGGTCACCCGCTGTATAAATACCAAAATTAGTTTGTGTCGCCTCATCCCCCAACGTCCCGTAACCGTAGTAGTCATTCAACCACCCGGTAACCATCTCTCCCTCCTTGAATGTATCTTTTGCCTTAGGGCTAGCAAAATATGATTTCCCGTCAGCCTTGAACCAGCCCGTCACCATCTGCCCTTCCTCACTGGCGTAATACCATTTCCCCTGATATTTGAACCAACCCGTTTGCTTCTGGCCTTTGACCAGGTAGCAATAATATGGACCCTCTTGGAGCCATCCCGTTGTAGCTTTATTGAAGGAAGGAAGATCGACAATATCCCAAAATGCCCGCACAGAATATGCCGTATCATAAAATTTGGTATAACTCGTCCACAGTTTTAAAGCTTTTTGGGAGTCATAATTCCTCGTTCTTTTGCCTTCGACAAGCTTTGTTACCTTCGCATATGCCTGGCTACGCCCTTCTTGGTACGTTTTCATCACATGAGCAGCATAGACCGGCGGCAGCGTGACCAGATCTGCCTCGAAGTAAATTTGATACTGTTCAGCATCCATCTTGATTCGTGGGTGCGTTCGCGCGTTCCTCTCCATAAACTTCAAGAACTGCACATGCGCACATGCGATTGTAGTAAACATTGGCAGCTCTATTACCTTCCTCGATGATTTCTGGCACAGGGAAACCAGCTCATTGTACTTATTATTAATATCGCCAGCATATTTGACATTGGCCGCCTGGATTTTTTCATTTCGCCCCGCACCCTTCTTATTTACGGAGTTTTCAAATTTTACTTGTAGATCCATGAGCGCTTTCCACGCTTGACGTATGCTATCAATGTCATATTCATCTATTTTATCGTCCATCATAACAGCCATATCTGCCACTAGCTGCGACATCATCTGATCTTGCGGAGGAACGTTTTCTGGCCATAGCAGACCCAGCATGGGCGAGATAAATATACCTCCATATGGAATAAGGGCTGTAGACCCAATAGCCAAGGTTCTGAGCGTGTTATTGTAGTTTCCCGTTTGAGAGTCCTTCCAAGCCTCAAGTAGTACATTACCTCCCAGGGCAACGACCCCTTTTGCTTTCTCCCCTTTAATAAGGTCCTTATTGAGTATTTCGATCGTCCCATCTTTGAAAATCTTAATCATGCCCTCAAGCTCAGCACTGCTATCTGACTGCTGCCTTTCCCCTGTGTTTTCAGCAACAAAACGATCCATGTGTTCCATGTTGCACGCCCCTCTCCAAGTAAATGACTTCGTGATCCGTGAAATTAGATAAGACTCGAAGGTACCCACTTGATAGTAGGCTTACCGCCGCACACGCCATATAATAAAAAGCAATTTAGGACATTATTTTTTATAAAGAATGGTTAGCTCATCTTTTTGCCTGTCAGCACTTACCTGACAACCCTAAATGGATGCGGAGATGCGGCTTCGCCGCCACCATCGGCACGATGAACAACCTCGGCACGCTCTCCCGCCTGCTCGAAAACCTCATCCGCCTCGACACCATCGCCGAGGTGCAGCACACACCGCCCAGGGTCAAAGTGCGCAGCGGCGGGATCACCACGACCTGGTTACCGTGCCGGCCTGCACTGCCGCACGTACAGCGACGGCGCGGTCAGCGAGTACGACAGCGTGGCGCACCACTGAACGTGAGCCTGCCAGCCTGCGCCACCACCCACCTGGACAGCCCGGGTGGCCTGCACATACCCACGAAGGCGACTACACCCAGACCGGCAACCAGACCATCACCGGTATGGTGACGGTCAGCAATGACGTGATCGCCGCCGGCATCAGCCTGGTGAAACACCCTCATGGCCAGGTCACCCCGGGCAATGGCCAAAGCGGAGCACCAGTGCAATGAGTCGCCACAACGGCGGTAACTTCAACGAGCCGGAGCACATCACCCAGTCCGCGGAAGACACCCTCACCACCCGCCTCGCCCGGCGCGAATACGGCAGCCCTGTTACCGGAGCTGATCGATCAGCCCCAGAACGACGTCACCCGCCTTCGCCTGTTCGCCGCCACCGCTATCGCCCTGATGAATTGGGACCACGGATTCGCCTCTCGCGGGTGCAGTTCTTTCTGACGGATCTTTCGGGCCGCGCCGAGCTGGACCTAGGCTCTGTATGAAAAGCCTTGATACTCGGTGATGCTGCGTTGAAAACAGCCTCGGAATGCTCATTTACAACCCGTAAACGTCGAGCGCGACCCCGGCCGTTACTCGGCTGTTTTCGCCTTGCCTGACCTTCGTCTCAAGGCTTTTCATACAGAGCCTAAGACCCCTTCAGAACGTCTGCCCCAAATTCAGATAAACCGCCTTCTCATCTTCGCTGTTGAAGCCATAACTGAAGCTCAGCGGCCCCAACGGTGTATCGAAACCGACGAAGACACTCGCCGCGTTGACATAACCGCTGTCGAATTCATTGTCGTTGTTCCAGACTCGCCCGCGTTCCAGCGAGCCGCCCAGGTACAGCGGGAAGTCCAGCGGCAGGTAGGCGCGTGGGGTCAGGCGGCGGTAATACACCATGCGCATCAGGCTCAGGTTCTGCCCGGACAGCGAGTTCTGGCGGAAGCCCGAAAGCTGCCGCGGCCCACCCATCACCATGCTCGACACCACCACGTCGGCATCGTCCAGCGTCCGTCCATAACGCCCGCCCAGCACCCAGGTGTTCGGGCCGCTGCTCAGTGCCTTGTCCAGCTTGAAGTCCCATTGCCGGTAGCGTTGATCGGAACCGAGGTCCGGTTCGAACTGGCGCAGGGTCAGGCGGATGTCTTCGCCGCTATGGGGGAAGTAGACGTTGTCCAGAGTGTCGAAGGAGTACTTCAGCTCGTAGAAACCTTCGTTGAAGTTGACCTTGGGCAGGTCCTGGTCGCCGATTCGCACCTCGGCCTTGCCCCAGGCCTGGCCTACGCCGAAGCGCACTTCACCGCTGTTGCCAATCTGCCGACCGAGGTTCAGGCCGAAGCCGTAGCGCTCCAGGCGGTATTCGGCGACGGGGTCGTTGTCCAGCGTCGCCTCGATGTTCTGCGAGCCGAGGTTCAGGTACGGTGCGACGAAATAGCGCGAGCCGGTATCCAGCGGCTGGTAGAACTCGCTGTACAGCTCCTGCACATCACCAATCTGTGCTCGGGTCAGCCATTCCGCGCCGAGCCTGTTGATGCCGTTCACCCGGTAGCTGGCGCCGAGGTTGAAAGCGCTGTCGCCGCGCATGTCGTCCGAGAGGTTGAGGCCCAGGCGCAGGTAGTCGGTGCCGCCGCGGCGACCGCGGGCGTTGATTACCAGGGTGTTGTCCTCGCCTTTGTGCACCACGCGGTACTGGACCCGGTCGAAGTAGTCCAGGCCGTACAGGGTGCCCATGTCGGTCTGCAGGCGGTCCAGTTCCAGCGGCTGGCCGACGGGTTGGCGGATGTAGTAGCGGATCACGTCGTCGCTGACCTTGGAGTCGTTCTCCACTTTGATCGCGGTGATCACCGGGGTCCGTTGCCCTGGCGAGCGGGCCACCGCCAGTTCGGCGCCGCTGCCTTCGACGTGGCGCAGGGCGGCCAGGCGAGGTCCGAGAATTTGTGTCGCGCGGTAGCCGGCTTCGACCATTTCCGGGGCGCGCCCGAAGTCGGTGACGCCGAAGCTGGCCAGTGACGGCTGGATCAGTATGTCGTCGCGCTTGAGGGCGGCCAGTTGTTCTTCGGAGTTGCGGCGGGTCATCAGGGTGATGGACTGGTTGAGCACATCGACAACCGTCGCCAGTTGTTTACGGTTGCGCAGCGGCGTGCCGATATCGACGACGATCGCCACGTCGACACCCATTTCCCGCACGATATCCAACGGGATGTTGTCCACCATGCCGCCATCGACCAGCAACCTGCCCTCCAGCTCGACCGGGGCGAACACCGCCGGGATCGACATGCTGGCACGAATCACCTGGGGCAGGTGGCCGCGGCTGAACACCACTTTTTCACCGCTGGCGATGTCGGTGGCCACGGCGCGGAAGGGGATCGGCAATTTGTCGAAGTCGCGGGTATCGCTGGTGTGGGCCAGCAGGCTTTCCAGCATCAGCGCCAGGTTCTGGCCCTGGATCACCCCTAGCGGCAGGCCGAGGCTGCCGTCGTCGCGGAAGCTGATTTTCTGTTTGATCAGGAAGTCGCGGTCGTCCTGTTTGCGGCGGAACGGGACGTCCTTGCGCGGCGGCGCATCGGAAAGGGCCTGCTGCCAGTCGATCGACAGCGCCAGTTTCTCCAGTTCCTCGATCTTGTAGCCGGAGGCATACAGCCCGCCGATCACCGCGCCCATGCTGGTGCCGGCGATGGCGTCGATCTTCACGCCCTGTTCTTCCAGCGCCTTGAGCACGCCGATATGGGCCAGCCCGCGGGCGGCACCGCCGGACAGCACCAGGCCGACCTTGGGCCGGGTAGCGCCAGGCTTGGCGGTCTCGGCGGCGAACAGGGAAAGGGACGTGGACAACAGCAGCAGACAGAGCAGCAGGCGGCGCATCGTGGCTCTCGGAGCGAAGGGCAAAGACCGCTAGTATAAGCGCCACACATTTTGTTTGAGGTTGTTACCGTGAGCGCGCCGAAGCCGGAAATTGTCATCACCTATTGCACCCAGTGCCAATGGCTGCTGCGCGCGGCCTGGCTGGCCCAGGAACTGCTCAGCACGTTCAGCGACGAGCTGGGCCGCGTGGCGCTGGAGCCGGCCAGCGGCGGTACGTTCCGCATCACCTGCGATGGCGTGCAGATCTGGGAGCGCAAGGCCGACGGCGGCTTCCCGGAAGCCAAGGTGCTCAAGCAGCGGGTGCGCGACCAGATCGACCCCGAGCGCGACCTCGGTCACAACGACCGCTGAGTTTCAGCTTTGCCCGGCGGCGGCCTTGCGAGGCTGAGCGCTGGCGGCGAGGCGACTGGACACCACGATCGCCAGGATAATCAGCGCACCGCCCAGCAGCATGCGCGGGGTGGGCGTCTCGGCGAACAGCAGCCAGGCCATGGCGATGCCGTAGATCGGCTCCATCGCGAAAACCACCGCGGCGGTGCGCGCCTTGATCACCGCCAGCGAGGCGACGAACAGGCTGTGGGCGACTCCGGTACAGAAGACGCCGAGCAAGGCGATCCACAGCCAGTCCATCGCTGGCACCTCGGCCAGGCCCGGCGCCGCGAACGGCAGCAGGCACAGGGCGACCACAAGGTTCTGGCACAGTGCCGCTTGCACTGCCGGAATGCGCCCGGAGCCGGCGCGGTTGGTCAGTGACAGCAATGAGAACAGCAGCCCCGAGAGAAGCGCCCAGAGCAGGCCGCCGGTGGCCTCGCTGGCCAGATTGAATTCCGGGGTGACCAGCACCAGACCGATGCTCACCAGCGCCACCAGCACCAGCTCATTGCCGCGAATCCGCTCGCGGAACAGCAACCCTTCGAGGATCACCGTGAAGGCCGGGAAGCTGGCGAAACCCAGGGTGGCGATGGCCACGCCACCAACCTTGACCGCGATGAAGAAGCTCACCCAGTGCCCGGCCAGCAGCACGCCGCCGAGTGCCAGGCGGCGCCAGTCCTGAGCCTGTAACGTCCGCCAGGCCGGGCCGGCGAGGCGGGCGAACAGGCCGAGGGCGAGCACCGCGAAGGCGGCGCGGCCGAAAACGATGATCGAGGGCGCGGCGCTGGCGAGCTTGCCGAAAACGCCGGTCAGGCCGAAAAACAGCGCGCCGATATGCAGGGCGCCGAGGGCGGTGCGGTGGTTCATGGGAATCCTTGATGAGCAGGCGACAGCGTGGCCAGTGTAAGGCGGGCCCCGCCGGGGTGTCTGTCGCGATCCTCGCGTCAGTTGTCGCCAGACTCGCGGCGCAGTGCACCGGGGCTGCGACCGAAGGCCTTGAGCATGGCGGCGGCGAAGGCGCTCTGGGAACTGTAGCCGACCTGGCTGGCGATCTCGCCGACCGGCAAGGACGTGGCTTGCAGCAATTGCCGCGCACGCAGCAGCCGGCGCTGGCGAATGTAGTCCATCGGCGTGATGCCGCGCTCGGCGATGAAGCGGGCATGCAGGCGTGCGCTGGACAACCCGGCCAGCCGCGCCAGGTCGGCGACCTGCAGCGGATAGGCCGCGTACTGCTCGATATGGGCGTCGAAGGCGGCGTAGGGCAGTTCGCGCTGGACCGGGCTGGCGCTGACGCCGGCATTCAGGCTGGCGAGCAACAACACCGCGCCCTGGCGCGCGATCAGCGGGTCGCTCACGGGGCTGAGGGCCAGCCAGTCCACCAATTGCTGCTGGCGAGTGTCCAGCAGCAGCGGGCCGGGCCGTTCCAGCAGGCGGTGGCAGTCACCCGCATGCGCGCCGAGGCTGCTGGCCAGCCAGTTGTCGGCGGGCACATCCAGCACCAGGCAGTGGCTGCCGGTCTCGCTGCCGCAGGTGTGGTGGGCGCCGGCGGGCACCACCATCAGGTCCTGACGCTCGACCCGCGCGCCGCGTCCGTCCACTTCGAAATCCAGGCGCCCGCGCAGGCCGAACACCAATTGCGGGTGCTCGTGGCTGTGGGCGATCAGGTCGTCGCGGTAGTGGCGCAGGGTGAGGATCGGGCCGCAGCTCATGGCGAGGGTCCAGGCGGGTGAAAGGCGCCAGTTTACTCTCGCCGCGGCTGTCATGGGACTGCCGCATGGCTGTCATGTTCGATTAACCGCCGACTGGCAAGCTCGCCCAAAGTCTGCCGGAGCCCCGCCCATGACCAGTGCCGCGTTGATCAAACCCTCGCGCAAGCAGCGCGTACGCACCCTGTGGATTTCCGATGTGCACCTGGGCACCCGCGACTGTCAGGCCGAGCACCTGTCGCAATTTCTCAAGCGCTATCACGCCGACCGGATCTACCTGGTCGGCGACATCATCGACGGCTGGAAACTGCGCGGCGGCATGTATTGGCCGCAGGCCCACACCAACGTGATTCGCCGCCTGCTGACCATGAGCAAGCGCGGCACCGAGGTGATCTACGTCACCGGCAACCACGACGAATTCCTCCGGCGTTACTCGAAACTGGTGCTGGGCAACATTCATCTGGTGGACCAGGCCGAACACCTCACCGCCGACGGCCGCCGCCTGCTGGTGATCCACGGCGACCAGTTCGACGTCATCACCCGCTATCACCGCTGGCTGGCCTTTCTCGGCGACTCGGCCTACGAATTCACCCTGACCCTCAACCGCTGGCTGAATCACTGGCGGGCGCGCTACGGCTATGGCTACTGGTCGTTGTCGGCGTACCTGAAACACAAGGTCAAGAGCGCGGTGAACTTCATCAGCGACTTCGAGGAAGCCATCGCCCGCGAGTGCGTGAAACAGGGCTTCCACGGGGTGGTTTGCGGACACATCCATCACGCCGAAATCCGCAAGGTCGGCGAGATCGACTACTTCAACTGTGGCGACTGGGTGGAGTCCTGCACGGCGCTGATCGAGCACTGGGACGGCCAGATCGAGCTGTATCGGCTGGCGGATGACCAAGCGCGGCAGGCCGAGCTGGAAGCCTCGCGGCTGGCGGAGTCCGTGCAGGGCTGATTTCAGTCGGATGCCTAGAAGCTCACCTTCCCCAGCAGCATGTCGCGGTACATCGCGAAATCTCCCAACAGGCTGTAGAGCGGATAGCTGAAGGTGGCCGGGCGGTTCTTCTCGAAGAAGAAATGCCCGACCCAGGCAAAGCCGTAGCCGGCGAACGGCACGGCCAGCAGCAACAGCCACTTGCCGCTGCCGATGGTGTAGGCGAGCAGCGCAATCACCAGCGTGGTGCCGACGAAGTGCAAGCGCCGGCACGCGGGGTTGCTGTGCTCGCCCAGGTAATAGGGATAGAACTGCTCGAAGCTGTTGAAACGCTGCAGATTGTCCACGGCTTTAGCCTCCCTGTTCTTGTAAGTTTGCAACCTATAGGGCGTGGAGCCTGAACTGAGTCTAGAGTCAGTAGCTGTATCAGCAAGTGACAATAGGCGCCACTTTAGTATCCTTTGCGTCTCCCCAAAACCTGAGCCCGCCATGAACGAGAGAACCACGTCAGCAAGCTGGGCCTCCGGGATTGTCAAAGCGCTCGAGCTTGAAGGGCTCGACTGTCCTGGCCTGTTTCGCAAGCTCGGCCTGGACTTCGCCGCGTTGGATGACCCTGACGCGCGCTTCACCCAGGACTCGATGACCCGTCTCTGGCAACTGGCCGAGGAATTGTCCGGCAACCACGCCATCGGCCTGAACATGGCCCGGGTAGTGCGACCGGCGTCGTTTCATGTGGTGGGTTATGCGCTGATGTCGAGCCGGACCCTGGCCGAGGGCTTCGAGCGTCTGGTGCGTTACCAGCGGATCATTGCCGAAAGCTCCGACCTGAGCTTTCACCTCGGCCCGGAAGGCCATGCCCTGATTCTTACCGTCCACGGCGACCATCTGCCGCCGACCCGACATAGCTCCGAAGCGTCGCTGGCCTGCGCGTTGTCGTTGTGCACCTGGTTGAGCGGGCGGGTGATCCAGCCACGGCGGGTGCTGATTCAGGGCCCGCAACCCCACGATATCGAACCCTACAAGACGGCATTTCACTCGCCGCTGGTGTTTGGCGCGCCCTATGACGCGCTGATCTTCGATCCGCAAGACCTGCAGGCGCCGCTACCCACCGCCAACGAGGCAATGGCGACCCTGCACGACCGCTTCGCCGGGGAATACCTGGCGCGTTTCTCCGAAAGCCGGGTGACCCACCGCGCTCGCCAGGTGTTGTGCCGGGTGCTGCCGCAGGGCGAACCCAAGCGCGAACTCGTGGCCCAGGCGTTGCACCTGTCCCAGCGCACCTTGCAGCGTCGTTTGCAGGAGGAGGGCACCAGCTTCCAGGCCCTGCTGGATGACACCCGGCGCGAACTGGCCGAGCAGTACCTGGCCCAGCCGGGTATGACCCTGCTGGAAACGGCCTATTTGTTGGGATTCGCCGACCCGAGCAATTTCTTCCGGGCCTTTCGCCGCTGGTTCGATGTCACCCCCGGCGAATACCGCGCCCGCCGCCACGGACTGAACCAGCCCGAGGCGGCGCAAGCGCCGGTCAGTGACGCCAGAACGCCGGCATACATAGAACCAGCACAGTAATGATCTCCAGGCGGCCGAGCAGCATGCCGCCGGCAAGGATCCACTTGGCGGCGTCCGGCAGGGTGGCGAAGTTGCCCGCCGGGCCGATGGTCTCGCCAAGGCCGGGGCCGACGCCGGACACGGTGCTGGCGGCGCCGGTCAGCGCGGTCATCCAGTCGACGCCGAGCAGCGACAGCAGCAGGGCGATCACGCAGATGGTGATGGCGAAGAAGAACGAGAAGGTCAGGATCGAGCGGACGATCTCTTCGTCGAGACGGTGACCGTTGTATTTCTGCTTGATCACCGCCCGCGGGTGGATCAACTGGTTCAGCGAGGCTTTGAGCAGGATGTAGGCGACCTGAAAACGGAAGATCTTGATGCCGCCCGCGGTCGAGCCCGAGCAGCCACCGATGAAGCCCAGGTAGAAAAACAGCATCAGCGAGAAGTTGCCCCACAGGCTGTAGTCGCCCAGGGCGAAGCCGGTGGTGGTGACCACCGAGGTGACGTTCAGTGCGACGTGGCGCAGGGCGTCGAGCCAGTGCAGCTTGGTGGTGGCCCAGTACCAGGTGCCGAGCACCAGCCAGGTCACCACCAGCAACAGCAGCAGGCCCTGGACCTGCTGGTCCTTGATCAGCGCCTTGCGGTTGCCGCGCAGGGTTGCCACGTAGAGGGTGAACGGCACGCTGCCGCAGATCATCACCACCACCGCGACCCAATGCACCGCCGGCTGTTGCCACTTGGCCAGGGACAAGTCCGAGGTGGAGAACCCACCGGTGGAAATCGCCGACATGGCGTGGTTGATCGCATCGAACGGGTTCATGCCCGCCAGCCAGAAGGCCAGGCCGCCGACCGCGGTGATGCCGATGTACACCAGCACGATGGACTTGGCGACCATGTGCGAACGCGGCATGACCTTCTCGGAGCGGTCCGACGACTCGGTCTGGAACAGGCGCATGCCACCGATGCGCAGCAGCGGCAGGATCGCCACCGCCATGCCGATGAAGCCGATACCGCCGAGCCAGTGCAGCAGCGAGCGCCACATCAGGATCCCCGGCGACATGCTGTCCAGGCCGCTGAGCACCGTGGCGCCGGTGGCGGTGATGCCGGACATGCTTTCGAAGAAGGCGTCGGTGTAGCTGATGTGCTGGGTCAGCAGGAACGGCAGTGCGGCGAATATACACACCACCAGCCAACTGCTGACGGTCAGCAGGTACATGTCCCGCGGGCGCAGATGCACGTGTTCCGGCCGGCCGGGAATCACCAGCGCGAGGCCCGCGATGAAGGTGATGAGGCTGGACCAGAGGAACGACGGCATGTCGCTGGTGCGTTCGAAGATGACCAGCGTCGCCATCGGCACGACCATGCTGACCGCCAGAGTGATGAGGAAGATGCCGATAATGAAACCGATGATCCTTAAGGTCGGCAACGCCATGTGATCTGCTCTGACTCGAAACGGAAGGGCGCCATTCTACCTGCGGGCCTTTTTAAGTAAACGTCGCTGTGGTGTTTGATCGGCAGGGCACTAGAATGGGCCCTCATTTTTCGACCTGGAGGGTAGCCGATGGAGGCTCTCGACGTTTTGCTCAACCGTGTTTCCGTTCCGCGCCTGACGGACCCGGCGCCCAACGCCGCCCAGCGTGAAGGCCTGTTCCAGGCGGCCTTGCGTGCACCGGATCACGGCCAGTTGCGGCCTTGGCGTTTCCTCACGGTCGAAGGCGAGGCGCGGGCCCGTCTGGGCGAGCTGTTCGCCGAAGTGGTCGCGCTCAAGGGTGATGCTACCGAAGCCGCCCTCGACAAGGCGCGCGCCATGCCACTGCGGGCGCCGCTGCTGGTGCTGGTGATTGCCCGGACCCAGGAACACTTCAAGGTGCCGGTGTCCGAGCAGGTGCTGGCGGCGGGGTGTGCCGCCCACGGGATTTTGCTGGCGGCCCATGCGCAAGGCATCGGCGCGGTGTGGCGGACCGGCGAGATGGCCTACTCGGCGCATGTGGCCAAGGGCCTGGGTCTGGAAGCGGGGGAAGAGTTGATTGGCTTCCTGTACCTCGGCACGCCAATGGGTGAGCCGCGGACTGCGCCGGTATTGAAGACCGAGGACTTTGTCAGCGCCTGGGGCTGATTTCCGGGCTCATCGCGACGGCTAGGCGTGCCGAACCGTCGCGAACGCTACAAATCAGGCACCCCCACCCGCCTGAACCGGCAATACCAGCGTCGCCACAAACCCGCCCTGCGGGTGGTTGGCCAACTGCAAACTCCCGCCATGCCGCTCCGCCGCCCGCCGCGCAATCGCCAGGCCCAGACCATGCCCCGGCGCACTCTGCCCAGGTGCACGGAAAAACGGCTCGCCCAACTGCTCCAGATGCTCCGGCGCCACGCCCGGCCCGTGATCGCGCACGCTGATGACGATCCGCTCGCCCTCCTGTAATGCCGTGACCTCGATCGGTCGACCTTCCGGACTGAAGCGCAAGGCATTGCGCAGCAGGTTGTCCAGCGCCCGCTCCACCATCGTCGGCCAGCCCTGAAGCGTGAGGCCCGGGGCGTCCTGGATCTGGATCTCCTGCTCCGGCGCGCTCAGTTGCGCGTCCTTGCACACGCTGTTCAACAGCGCATTGAGGTCGACGGGCTCGGCGTGGGCATGCTCGGCATCGACCCGCGCCAGCACCAGGATCTCGCTGATCAAGGCTTCCAGCCGGTCGCACTCGCGGGTCAGGCGTGGCCAGTAGGTTTCCCGTTGTTCCGGTTCCGCTCGCTCGGCCAAGGCCAGGGCGATGCGCAACCGTGCCAATGGCGAACGCAACTCATGGGAAACGTCGCGCAACAATTGGCGCTGGCTGCCGATCAGGCTTTGCAGGCGTGAGCCCATGCGGTTGAAGTCGTTGGCCAGAACGCCGAATTCATCACGACGGCTGGCCAGCCGCGCCAGGCTGTTCTGCTGGTAGCTGGCCTGGCCGAGGTCATGTACCGCACCGCGCAGGCGACTGAGCGGGCGGGTAATGGACAGCGTGACCAGCAGGCTGAACAGGGTCAGCACCACCAAGGTGATGCCCAGTGCACTCAGGGGCCAGATCAGGCTCTCGCGGTGCCAGGCATCCAGTTCGGGATGCGGGATGCGATAAATCAACAGGTAGGTAGTGCCGCTGCCGGGGCTGGTGTATTCCTCGGTGAGGCGGCGCCAGGGCAGCGGGCGATCGTCATTGCCTTGCCGCGCTTCGAACACCGCCGCCCGGCGCGGGAACGTACCCGGTACCACGGCTTCGCCGGCCTCGTTGAGCACCTGCGTATCGATGTGGTAGCGGTGTTTGCGTTGTTCGAGGTAGCGCTGGGCGATTTCCGGGCCTTGCTGCTCGTAGCGCTCTGCCCAGTTTTTCGCCAGAACGTTGAGTCCCGGATGACGACTGAGAATCCAGGCGTCCTGGTTGAGTGTGTGCCCGAGCAGGATCGACAGACCGGCGACCAGGGCGATGGCGAGCCAGAAGCTGGCCAGGATACGCCAGAACAGTGAACGCAAGGGCAATCCCTCTAATGACAGAAGCCCGGCCTGCGTGAGCAGACCGGGTGGGGACGGTGTGACAGCTTACTGGGCCTTCTTGCCGTTTTCAGCTTTCCAGGCCTGGAACTGTTGCCATTCGGCGCGGCGTTCCTCGCGTTTTTTCTGCAGTTCGTCGAACTGTTTCTGCTGCTCTGGCTTGAGCAGGGCGCGAATGTCTGCCTGGGTCTTGTCCTGTTTGGCCTTGAGCTCGTCCTTCATGGCTTTCTGCTCGGCGGCCGGCAGTTTGTCCAGGTAGCGCTGGGTGACATCGCGGCGGTTCTTCATTTCTTCGCCCATCAGCTTGCCAACTTGCTGGCGCTGCTCGCGGGACAGGTCCAGTTGGGCGAAAGGCGCGTCACCGCGGTGGTGCTCGCCGTGGCGTGGACCTGGGCCGCCTTCGGGCATGGCCATGGCGACGGTGGGCAGGGCGGCAGCGAACATCAGGGCGATAAGGGTCTTGCGCATGGTGTCTCTCCTATCTGTAGGCCGGTCGTTACCGGATGTGGCCAGTCTATGGAGATCAAGGTCAGCGGCGGTCAGCCAAGGGTAAAGCCTGGGTAAAGACCGCCGGGAACCTGACTGACACAGCGCTTACAGGCTGTAGTAGTAGCCGCGGCTGCGCAGCGCGACGATGCGCGGGCGGCCGTCGGGGTGGGGGCCGATCTTCTTGCGCAGGTTGCTGACGTGCATGTCGAGGCTGCGGTCGTAGAGCGTCAGCTTGCGGCCCAGGGCGATCTGCGCCAGTTCCTGCTTGTCCAGCGGCTCGCCGGGCTGGCGGAGCAGGGCTTCGAGGATGCGGCTTTCGGAGAGGGTCAGGGTCAGCTCGCGTTCGTCGATCTCGACCACGCCACGCGCCGGGCTGAAGTTCAGGTCGCCAATTTCAAGCTGGCTCGGTGCTGCGGGGGCATGGCTGCGGCGTAATACGGCGCGCAGGCGGGCGGTCAGTTCGCGAGGGTCGCAGGGTTTGGCCAGGTAATCGTCGGCGCCCAGTTCCAGGCCGAGGATGCGGTCCAGTGGTTCGCCGCGGGCCGACAGCATCAGCACCGGCAACTCGGGGTGCTCGCTGCGCAACTGCTTGAGCAACTCCAGGCCGCTGCCGTCGGGCAGCATCACATCCAGCACCACCGCTGCCGGAGCCTGTTCGGCCAGGGCTTTGCGGGCGCTCTGGCCATCGTGGCAGGCACGGACCTGGAACCCTTCCTGGCTCAGCCAGTGGGCGAGCAACTCGCAGAGTTCCTGGTCGTCGTCAATCAGTAACAGCTCACTCATGTCTCACTCAATTCAACCATTGCTTGCGCCTTCTGTGGCTACCGCTGACAAAGATACCGCAGAGCACGGCGATCAGGGTGACCGCGCTGCCGATCACGAACCATTGCTGCTGATCGGTCAGCAGTTTAGGGGCCGTGCTGGCCTGAGACTCCTTGAGCATCAGCTTGAGGCGCTGGTTTTCCTGGCGTAGTCGGCCCAGTTGCGCGTTTTCGCGCTCGCTGTCGGTATTTTGCAGTTGCTGGGTCAGTGCTTCGCGTTGAAGCTCGCTCTCTTTCAGTCGCTGCTGCAACTCGGTGATCTGGCTGCCCGCACTCAGCGACAGCGGTGTGGCCTCTTCGGCCTGGGTGAACGGGCTCAGCAACAACAGGCACAGCAGCATGGACAACGGACCTTGACGCATCGGAACTCCTGTAATTCCAGTCGAGTGTTCAGGGTGTTGTCGGCCGCGCGATGAGAATAATGAGCAACTGCCCCGATTAAAAACGGGGCACGGCGCGCCAGGCTCGGCCGGCGCGCCGTGGGTGTTACGGCAGGACTTGCTTGAAGGGCTTGACGATGACGTTGTCGTAGACGCCGGCGGCGATGTACGGGTCGGCGTCGGCCCAGGCCTGGGCGGCGTGCAGCGAGTCGAACTCGGCGACGATCAGGCTACCGCTGAAACCGGCGGCGCCCGGATCGTTGCTGTCGATGGCCGGGTGCGGGCCGGCCAGGACGATGCGTCCTTCAGCCTTCAGTTGTTGCAGGCGCTCCAGGTGCGCCGGGCGTGCGGCCAGGCGGTTTTCCAGCGAGTTGGCAACATCGGTGGCGATGATGGCGTAGAGCATGTCATTCCTCGGGTTTGGGAGTGGTGGGGTCGCTGTCGTGCATGTGACGGGACAGGTAGACACCCTGGCCGACCAGGAACAGCACGGTCATGCCCAGGCTGCCGAACACTTTGAAGTCGACCCAGAAGTCCTGGAACGTGAAGGCGACGAACAGGTTGGCCGCGCCGCAGATCAGGAAGAAGGCGATCCAGGCCAGGTTCAGGCGGGTCCAGACCGGGTCCGGGAGGGTCAGCGCGTGGCCCATGATGCGCTTGATCAGCACCTTGTCGCCGACGAAGTGACTGCCGAGGAACGCCAGGGCGAACAGCCAGTTGACCACCGGGGCTTTCCACTTGAGGAAGGTTTCGCTGTGGAAGGCCAGCGTCAGGCCGCCGAACACCAGGCAGGCGACCAGGGTCAGCCATTGGCCTTTTTCCAGCTTGCGCTGGCGGATGAGCAGGGTGCCGTAGACCACCAGCGAGCTGATGATCAGCACTGCGGTGGCGCTGTAGATGCCGCCCAGGCTGAAGCTCTGGCCGGCGACGTCGACGACGCGGGGATCGAGTTTGTAGACGATGAAAAACAGGAGCAGCGGGATGAAATCGATGAATTGTTTCACGGTGGCAGCCAGGAGCGGGATGTGTCGGCATAATAACAAACCTCAATGAGAGGGAAAGCGTCACCCCATGAATGTTGATCTGCACTGCCACAGCACCGCGTCAGACGGCTCGCTGACTCCCACCGATCTGGTTGCCCGCGCCTATGAACAGGGCGTCCGGATGATGGCCCTGACCGACCACGACACCCTCGAAGGCCAGCTTGAGGCCCGCGAGGCGATGCACGCGCGCGGCATGCAATGGGTCAGCGGGATCGAGCTGTCGTGTACCTGGTCGGGCGTCACCATCCACGTCCTGGGTTACGGATTCCCGCTGGATGCCCCGCCGTTGCTGGAGGCCGTCGAGTCCCTGCACCGCGGCCGCTGGCTGCGCGCCGAGGAAATAAGCCGGCGCCTGGCGGCCAAGGGCATGCCCGGCGCGCTGGAAGGCGCGCGGGCGATCCAGCAGGCGCTCGGTGACAGCGGCAACGCGCCGGCGCGCCCGCATTTCGCCGACTTCCTGATCAGCGCCGGCTACGTCAAGGACCGCGCCGAAGCGTTCCGCAAATGGCTCGGCGCCGGCAAGCTGGGTGACGTCAAGCTGCACTGGCCGACCCTCGACGACACGGTAGAGACCCTGCGCGCCGCTGGCGCCTGGGTCAGCCTGGCCCATCCGATGCATTACGAACTCACCCGCAGCAAGCGCCGCCGGCTGATTGCCGACTATATTCAAGCAGGGGGACAGGCGCTTGAAGTGGTCAACGGCATGCAGCCGGCCGAACAGGTCGGCACGTTGTCCATCCTGACCCGTGAGTTCGGTCTGCTGGCCAGTGCTGGCAGCGACTTCCATGGCCCGGGCACCTGGTCCGAAATCGGTGTCTACCGGCCTCTGCCGGAGGATCTGCCACCTCTGTGGCGTCGATTCAAACATGAGCAGCCATCCGCGGCCGTCTGAACAGGAAGACAATGTGAGTCAATTTTTCCAGATACATCCGGAGAATCCGCAGCCGCGCCTGATAAAACAGGCCGTCGAGATTATCCGCAAGGGCGGGGTGGTGGTGTATCCCACCGACTCCTCCTACGCGATGGGTTGCCAGATCGGCGACAAGAACGCCGTGGAGCGGGTACGTCAGTTGCGCAAGCTGGACAAGAACCACAACTTCACGCTGATCTGCTGCGACATGTCGCAACTGGGGCTGTTCGCCAAGATCGACACCGGCACCTTCCGCCTGCTCAAGGCCCATGTGCCGGGGCCTTACACGTTCATCCTCAACGCCACCCGCGAGGTGCCGCGCCTGCTCTTGCATGAAAAGCGCCGCACCATCGGCCTGCGCGTGCCGGACCATCCTATCGCCCTTGCGCTGCTGGAAGAACTCGGCGAGCCGCTGATGAGCGTCAGCCTGGTGATGCCCGGCGAGTCCGAGCCGATGACCGATCCCTATGAAATGCGCCAGGCGCTCGAGCACCACGTCGACCTGATCATCGACGGCGGTTTCGGCGGCCTGAAAGCCTCTACCGTGATCAATTTGTCCGGAGACGAGCCGGAAGTCATACGGGTCGGTTGCGGCGACCCTGCGCCTTTCATGGTCGAAGCGTGAGCATGGTCGAAGAGGTAGAGGCTCCGGTCGATCCCCAGGCCGGCGCCCAACAGGAACTGCCGCTGGTCATGGTCTATGGCCAGGCCCTGACCGAAATGCCGGTGGACCTGTACATCCCGCCGGACGCGCTTGAAGTGTTCCTCGAAGCCTTCGAGGGCCCGTTGGACCTGCTGCTCTACCTGATCCGCAAGCAGAACGTCGACATTCTCGATATCCCGGTGGCGGAAATCACCCGCCAGTACATGGGCTATGTCGAGCTGATGAAGACCGTGCGCCTGGAACTGGCCGCCGAGTACCTGGTGATGGCGGCGATGCTGGCCGAGATCAAATCGCGCATGCTCCTGCCGCGGGCCGAGCAGGCCGAGCAAGAAGAAGACGACCCGCGCGCCGAGTTGATTCGTCGCCTGCAGGAGTACGAACGCTTCAAGGCCGCCGCCGAGGACATCGACCAACTGAGCCGGGTCGGCCGCGACATCATCGTGCCGCGCCTCGACGCCCCTCAGGCCAAGGCGCGCAAGCTGCTGCCGGATGTCTGCATCGAAGAAGTGCTGATGTCCATGGCCGAGGTGTTGCGCCGCAGTGATCTGTTCGAAAGCCACCAGATCAGCCGTGAGGCGCTGTCGACCCGCGAGCGCATGAGCGAAGTGCTTGAGCGCCTCAAGGGCGGTGGCTTCGTGCCGTTCGTCGAGCTGTTCACCGCGGACGAGGGCAAGCTTGGCGTGGTGGTGACCTTCATGGCGATTCTTGAGCTGGTCAAGGAATCGCTGGTCGAACTCGTGCAGAATGAGCCCTTCGCGCCGATCCACGTCCGGGCCCGGGCAGAATGAATTCAAGAGCAACCGCATGAACCTGAACGACCCGCGCGACCTGGCGCCCCTGCTCGAAGCCTTTCTCCTGGCCTCCGGTAAACCGCAATCGCTGGAGCGGCTTTTCGAGTTGTTCGAGGAAGCCGAGCGCCCTGACTCCAGCGTGTTTAAGGAAGCCCTCGAAGTGCTGCGGGCATCCTGTGCCGGGCGGGCTTTCGAGCTGGTGGAGGTTGCTTCCGGTTATCGCCTGCAGATTCGCGAGACCTACGCGCCGTGGGTCGGCCGGTTGTGGGAAGAGCGTCCGCAGCGCTATTCCCGGGCATTGCTGGAGACCCTGGCGTTGATCGCCTATCGCCAGCCGATCACCCGCGGCGAGATCGAGGATGTGCGTGGCGTCGCGGTCAACAGCAACATCGTCAAGACGCTGCTGGAGCGCGAGTGGGTGCGGATCGTCGGTTACCGCGAAGTGCCCGGCCGGCCAGCGATGTTCGCCACCACCAAGGGTTTCCTCGACCACTTCAACCTGAAAAGCCTCGACGAATTGCCCTCCCTCGCTGAACTGCGGGAAATGGAGCCGGCGCCGATGCCGCCGATGGACCTGGACGACCTGCCGGTGCCCGCGCATTTGCAGGCCTTGGCCGATGCCAGCGGCGAACCTGATGGCGAGGCGCCGGTGGAAGAAACCAGCTTCCGCACCTTGCTGGTGGAGCTGGATGCGATGGAAGAAGGCTTGAAAACCGACTTCGACGACCTGCTGCGTGACCTGCCTGAAGCGCCTGGCGAGACGGCGGATGACGCGGTGGACACCGACGACAGCCCCGACGCTTTGCCCGAAGCATCCCGCGACTGATCCACCGTCCGGCGCAAAGCGCGGCACCGATGGCGATATACCGCTACGCTCTGATGCGTTTGCGCCGGGATCAGCGTATGATTCGCGACCTTTTTGGTGCTTGGCGCACCAGAAACCCAGATTTGAATCTCTACACCGGGAGGTGCCCAGATGAGTGAACAAGACCTGCAAGACAGCCCGCCACGTCCGTCCGGCGAAAAACTGCAAAAAGTACTCGCGCGCATTGGCGTGGGTTCGCGCCGTGACGTAGAAGCCTGGATCGGCGAAGGCCGCATCAAGGTCAACGGCGTTGTCTCCACCCTCGGCCAGCGCGTCGACCTGCACGACGCCATTTCCGTCGACGGTCGCCTGATCAAGCGCGAAGAAAAAGCCGAAGCCGTACGCCGCGTCATCATGTACAACAAGCCCGACGGCGAGATCTGCACCCGTGACGACCCGGAAGGCCGTCCGACCGTGTTCGACCGCCTGCCGCGGCCGAAAGAAGGCCGTTGGATCAACGTCGGCCGCCTCGACATCAACACCACCGGCCTGCTGCTGTTCACCACTGATGGTGAGCTGGCCAACCGTTTGATGCACCCGTCCTACGAGATGGACCGCGAGTACGCCGTGCGCGTGCGTGGTGAAGTCGATGACGACATGATCGCCCGCCTCAAGGAAGGCGTCGTGCTGGAAGACGGTCCGGCACGCTTCACCGATATCCAGCAGGCGCCGGGCGGTGAAGGCTTCAACCACTGGTATCACTGCGTGGTGATGGAAGGCCGCAACCGTGAGGTTCGCCGCCTGTGGGAATCCCAGGGCCTGGTGGTCAGCCGCCTGAAGCGCGTGCGTTTCGGTCCGGTGTTCCTCAATTCCGACCTGCCGATGGGCCGCTGGCGCGAAATGAGTCAGGGCGAAATCGACATCCTGGCCGCCGAAGTGGGCCTGACCCCGGTGGCGATGCCGGCGATGAACGCCAAGACCAAGGACAAGCTGGAGCGCATGCAGCGTAAATCCAGCAAGCCGGTCGGCCGTGGCGAGCGCGTGCGGACCCTGCGTCCGGCGAAGGAGGGCGCCACCGAGCGTTCGTCGCGCCAGCCGCGTGACGATTCCCCGCGCAAAGGCCGCAGCACCGTTGCCGAGCGCCCGAGCGATGTACGCCGCAAGCCGGCGGGCGCGCCGAAGCGTCCGGGTGGCGGCGGTAGTGGTCGTGGCAAGCCTCGCTCTGAGTAAGGGCTGAGAAAGAAAAAAGCCAACCTTCGGGTTGGCTTTTTTTTGGTTGTTCACGGACTCCCGGGGGGAGGCGGTGCCTTGACTGACGCGTCTACGAAATCAAAGTCTGGTGCTGGCTTGCCAGCGATAAGGCCCTAGTGGCCACCCGAGCACTCTCTGCCTGGCAATTTTTTGAACCACCTTGTAAATAATTTGTTACGAGTCCGGGCCGCTTCTCCCGGCAATCCGCAGCGCCTTTTTTCTTGTAAACATTCCGTGCCGAAAATCCCCCTTCGATCAGCTTTACGTTCGCGTCAACACCTTGCTACAGCCCCCGTGGCACGGTGTTATGTGGGCCATTGCCATGTGCCTGACCCGCCGCAGAGTGGGCCAGAAAAAAACAACAAGAACGGAGGGCGCCATGTACGCCATTCACTTTCCCAGGCTTCATTCCTCCCGCTGGAACGCTGCGTGCCGTCAACAGAACGTTACGCGATGTGTTGACCCCTGCGTCAATGCAAGGGTATACAGTGCGCCGCGTTTTACCTGTGACCCTATTGCGTACCACGCAACCTTGCTGATGCCAGGCTGAGCGACCGGGCCCCATTGCCCGTGTCGAACCGCCCGTTTTCAAGCGCCAAGGTAACCACCCCTTGTCAATTCCGCTGCGCCACGAGCGCGGTGGGTCCGATCCCGTCACAGATAAAAACAACAGGTGACTTCGTTCATGAGTGGACAAAACCCACATTCAGGTGAGCTCAAGCGCGGCCTGAAAAATCGCCACATCCAGTTGATCGCCCTTGGCGGTGCAATCGGAACCGGACTGTTCCTCGGTTCGGCCGGGGTGATGAAATCGGCCGGTCCGTCGATGATCCTCGGTTACGCCATTTGCGGCTTCATCGCCTTCATGATCATGCGCCAGCTTGGCGAGATGATCGTCGAAGAGCCAGTCGCCGGCTCCTTCAGCCACTTTGCGCACAAATACTGGGGCGGTTTCGCCGGCTTCCTGTCGGGCTGGAACTGCTGGATGTTGTACATCCTCGTGGGCATGTCCGAACTGACCGCGGTCGGCAAGTACGTTCATTACTGGTGGCCGGAGATCCCGACCTGGGCCTCGGCCGCGGCGTTCTTCATCCTGATCAACGCGATCAACCTGGCCAACGTGAAAGTGTTCGGCGAGGCCGAGTTCTGGTTCGCCATCATCAAGGTCCTGGCCATCGTCGGCATGATCGCCCTGGGCAGCTACATGCTGGTCAGCGGCAGCGGCGGCCCGGAAGCCTCCGTCAGCAACCTCTGGGAACACGGCGGGTTCTTCCCCAACGGGGTCAGCGGCCTGGTCATGGCCCTGGCGATCATCATGTTCTCCTTCGGTGGCCTGGAAATGCTCGGCTTCACCGCAGCCGAGGCCGACAAGCCGAAGACCGTGATCCCGAAAGCGATCAACCAGGTCATCTACCGCATCCTGATTTTCTACATCGGTGCCCTGGTCGTGCTGCTGTCGCTGACCCCGTGGAACAGCCTGGTGGCCAACATCGATGCGTCCGGCGGTTCCTATAGCGGCAGCCCGTTCGTCCACGTGTTCTCGATGCTGGGCAGCAACACCGCGGCGCACATCCTTAACTTCGTGGTCTTGACCGCGGCGCTGTCGGTGTACAACAGCGGCACTTACTGCAACGCCCGCATGCTCTACGGCATGGCCGAGCAGGGCGATGCCCCGGCAGGCCTGGCGAAGATCGACAAGCGCGGTGTGCCGGTGCGTTCGATCCTGGCCTCGGCGGCGGTGACCCTGGTGGCGGTGCTGCTCAACTACTTCATGCCGCAGCACGCGCTGGAAATGCTGATGTCGCTGGTGGTCGCGGCGCTGGTGATCAACTGGGCGATGATCAGCTACTCGCACCTGAAATTCCGTCAGCACATGGACCGCACTGGCCAGAAGTCGCTGTTCAAGGCGCTGTGGTACCCCTATGGCAACTACCTCTGCCTGGCGTTCGTGGTGCTGATCCTCGGCATCATGCTGCTGATCCCGGGCATCCAGAATTCGGTGTATGCGATTCCGGTCTGGTTGCTGGTGATGTGGGTGGGCTATGTGCTCAAGAGCAAGCGCTCCGCGTCCGCTTCGGCCGTGAGCGCGGCGGTCAAGTAAGTCAGGGCGTCCAGGGGGCTGTTGTAGGCGCGAGCTTGCTCGCGAGCAGCCCCAAAACCGACAACACCGAGTATCCTGACGCCCAGCCACCCAACTGGGCGTTTCCATGCTTGTCCTCTCCAACACCGTCCACATTCCCGACGAAGAAATCGAGTTGAATGCCATCCGCGCGCAAGGCGCGGGCGGGCAGAACGTCAACAAGGTCTCCAGCGCCGTGCACCTGCGCTTCGACAGTCAGGCATCATCGCTGCCGCCGTTCTACAAGGAACGCCTGCTGCAGGTCAGCGACAGCCGGATCACCCGCGACGGTGTGATCGTGATCAAGGCCCAACAACACCGCACCCAGGAACAGAACCGCGCCGACGCTCTCGAGCGCTTGCGCGAGCTGATTCTCGCGGCAGTGAAGGTGGAAAAGGCGCGGCGTCCCACGCGTCCGACCCTGGGTTCGAAGACCCGGCGCCTGGACACCAAGAGCAAGCGTGGGGCAATCAAGGCAGGCCGCGGAAAAATCGACTACTGATACGCGAAAGGACACTCATGGCTTCTGAACGGAATCTGACCTGGCAGCCGACCGCGCTCGATCCTGCCACCCGCAACGCCAACGGCCAGCGCCCGCTGACGCTCTGGTTCACCGGCTTCAGCGGTTCGGGCAAGAGCACCCTGGCTTTTGCCATGGAGCGCTTGCTGGTCGGGCAGGGCATTGCCTGCTGCGTGCTGGATGGCGACAACATCCGCCATGGCTTGTGCAGCGACCTGGGCTTCGATGCCCACAGCCGGACGGAAAATATCCGTCGCGTGGCGGAGGTGGCGCGCTTGATGAACGATGCCGGGCTGGTGGTGATGGCCGCGTTCATTTCGCCCTACCGACGTGATCGCGATAGGGCGCGGGACATCATTGGCGCCGAGCGCTTCCACGAAATCCATGTCAGTGCGCCGCTGGATGTGTGCGAGGGGCGTGATCCCAAGGGGCTGTATCGCAAGGCGCGGGCGGGGGTGTTGAGCGGGTTTACCGGGATCGACGATCCCTACGAAGCACCGCCGGCGCCGGACGAGGCGCTGAATACCGACAGCCTGTCGCTGGAGCGTTGCATGGAGATTCTGCTGGCGCGGGTGCGCGGCGGAGAAGGCGGGGAACGTTGTTCTTGAGCGTGTGAAAACCGGTTGGTGAGGTTGTCCCCCGGTAACCGAGGTTTTCACACGTCCTGTAGTGCGCGGTTATTCCTGGTCGGCGCTCGGGTTTTCGTCGCCGTGTTGTTCAGCCGCTTGGGCTGTTTCGGCGCTGTGAGTGGCGGGCGTCTGTTCGACGGGGTTCAGGCTTGGGAAGGGAAGATTCGGGATTTCATGCATCTCGTCGTTCCTCGCAAGTTCGATAGTTGAAAGATTACGCGATTGCGCGTGTGGCTCCTGGGAAGCCGGGGGCAGAATACAGCAGTCTGAGTGACAGAATGAATTTTCCTGCTGTTTGGTAGGAAAATTACGACATTTGAGCTGTGAAGCCCGCCCCTGCGGCTTGTGCTGGCGCAGGAGCGAGCTTGTCTTGCGATGCCTTGGTAACGCGCAAACGGCCTTAGCCGCAGACGTCCGCGATCGCCGCCGCCAGCACGTCCAGCCTGGCTTCATCTGCGCCGGCGACGTTCGCCCGCCCGGTGCTCACCATGTAGATGCTGTGCCGTTCCCGCAACGCCGCCACTTGCTGTGGCGACAATCCGGTGTAGGAAAACATCCCGCGCTGCTCGGCAATATGGGCAAACCGCTCACTTAGCCCGTGCGGCGCCAGCGCGTCCACCAGGCCGACCCGCAGCCGGGCGATCCGCTGGCGCATGGACTCGACTTCTTCGATCCACAGGCTTTTCAGCGCCGGGTCGCCGAGAATCTCCGCGACCACCGCCGCGCCATGGTCCGGCGGGGTGGACCACAGGTTACGGGCGATAAACGCCAACTGGCTGCGCACATCCAGCAACTTCTGCGCATCGTGGCTGCACACCAGCAGGGCGCCGGTGCGTTCGCGGTAGAGGCCGAAGTTCTTCGAGCAGGAACTGGTGATCAGCAACTCGGGCAGTTCGGCGGCAAACAGCCGCACGGCCCAGGCGTCTTCTTCCAGCCCGTCGCTGAAGCCCTGGTAGGCGAAGTCGATCAGGGGCAGCAGCGAGCGGCGGCGCACCACGTCCAGTACCGCCTGCCAGTCTTCCCGCGACAAGTCGAAACCGGTCGGGTTGTGGCAGCAGGCGTGCAGCAGGACGATATCGCCCTCCGGCGCCTTTTCCAGCGCGGCGAGCATGCCGGCGACGTTCAGGCGGTTATCCGCGCCCACATAGGGATAGTGGCTGACCGCCAGGCCGGCGCTGGCGAAGATGGTTTCGTGGATCGGCCAGGTCGGGTCGCTGAGCCAGATACCGCGGCCCGGCAGACACTGCCGGGCGAATTCCGCGGCCAGGCGCAGGGCGCCGGTGCCGCCCGGGGTCTGGGTGGCGCCGACGCGTTGTTCCGCCAGCAACGACGAGGCGCTGCCCAGCACCAGTTCGCAGAGCAGCCGGCCGAACGCGGCATCGCCGTGTCCGCCGACATAACTCTTGCTGGCCTGCCGATCGACAAGACGCTGCTCCGCCTGTTTGACCGCCGCCGGTACTGGCGTCAGGCCCTGGGCGTCCTTGAACACGCCGACACCCAGGTCGAACTTGGCGGGGTTGCTGTCCTTGGCGTAGGCCTCCATGAGGCCGAGGATCGGGTCACCCGGAACCCGGGTGATGGCCTCGAAGTGCTTCACTTGCGGCCTTCGGCGGTCTGGGCGACCTCGTCGGTGCGCGCGGCCATGATGAAGTCGTTACGGTGCAGGCCCTTGATCGAGTGGCTCCACCAGGTGACGGTGACTTTGCCCCACTCGGTCAGCAGGCCTGGGTGATGGCCTTCGGCTTCGGAGATTTCGCCGACGGCATTGGTGAAGGCCAGGGCGTGCTTGAAATTCTTGAACAGGAAGACTTTTTCCAACTGCATGATCCCGTCGCGGACTTCGATGTTCCAGTCAGGGATCTGCGCGATCAGTCCTGGCAGTTCGTCGTCGCTGACTTTCGGCGCGTCGGCACGGCAGGCTTCGCAGTGGGCTTGGTTCAAGGCGTTCATAAAGTTTTCCGCAAGTGGATTGTTATAGGTGTACAGGGCGGCTCAGGCGGCCGCCTTGGGTGGAAATTTCGGCGCGTGCAGGCCGAGCTGCATGGCCTGCGCGACGATGCCCATGATGTCTTCGTGCGCCAGGTCGAACAGGCGCTTGAGGCTCGGCAGGGCAAAGTAGACCGGCTGGAGGATATCGATGCGGTAAGGCGTGCGCATCGCTTCCAGCGGGCTGAATGGCTGGTGTTCGGGCTCGTCGGAGAGACTGTAGACCGTCTCTTTCGGCGAGGACAGGATGCCGCCGCCGTAGATCCTGCGGCCTTGCGGCGTATCGATCAGGCCGAACTCGATGGTCATCCAGTACAGGCGGGCGAGGTACACGCGCTGTTCCTTGGTGGCGGCCAGGCCGAGCTTGCCGTAGGTGTGGGTGAATTCGGCGAACCACGGGTTGGTCAGCAGCGGGCAGTGGCCAAAGATCTCGTGGAAGATGTCCGGCTCTTGCAGGTAGTCGAGTTCTTCTTCGCTGCGAATGAAGGTCGCCACCGGGAAGCGCTTGCTCGCCAGCAGTTCGAAAAAGGTCTGGAAGGGGATCAGCGCCGGCACCCGGGCAACTTGCCAGCCGGTGGTGGCGCCCAGTACCGCGTTGATTTCGGAGAGCTGCGGGATGCGGTCATGGGGCAGGTTGAGCTGTTCGATGCCGTCCAGGTATTCCTGGCACGCGCGCCCCTCAATCACCTTTAGTTGCCGGGTGATCAGGGTGTTCCACACCGCATGTTCCTGCGGCGGGTAATCGATAAAACCTTGCGCATCGGGCTCACGGGCCACGTATTGCGTCTGTTTCATGCTGCTCTCCTGATGAGGGCTCTTATTGTTTTGAAGGCTTGCGCCGTGCCCTTAGAGATAGCCGCTGGCTTTGAATTTTTCAGCTACCCGCGTAGAGGAAGACCCGCGCCAGCAGGCGGTTTTTGTAACGCAGATTTTACGAATCAGGGCGGGATCCGCAAAATCGCGGCCCTATGACCCTGTGAAAGCCGATTTTTGTAACGTATTATTTACAAATTTTCCGGCGCTCAAGCAGAAAAATCGTCGGTCTCACTGCTTTGTAGGACCTTTCATGCGTATCAAAGTGCATTGCCAGAACCGCATCGGCATTCTCCGAGACATCCTCAACCTGCTGGTGGCCTATGGCATCAACGTGGCTCGGGGCGAGGTGGGCGGCGAGCATGGCAACGCCATCTATTTGCACTGCCCGAACCTGATCAACCTGCAATTCCAGGCGCTGCGAGCGAAATTCGAGGCGATCACCGGGGTCTTCGGAGTCAAGCGCGTGGGTCTGATGCCGAGCGAGCGTCGGCACATGGAGTTGAATGCGCTGCTTGGCGCGCTGGATTTCCCGGTGCTGTCGATCGACATGGGCGGCTCGATCGTTGCCGCCAACCGTGCGGCGGCGCAGTTGCTCGGGGTGCGGGTCGATGAGGTGCCGGGTATTCCGCTGTCGCGCTATGCCGAGGATTTCGACCTGCCGGAACTGGTGCGGGCCAACAAGTCGCGGATCAATGGGTTGCGGGTCAAGGTCAAGGGCGATGTGTTCCTGGCGGATATCGCGCCGCTGCAATCCGAGCACGATGACAGCGAGGCGCTGGCCGGCGCGGTGTTGACCCTGCACCGCGCCGACCGTATCGGCGAGCGCATCTACAACGTGCGCAAGCAGGAACTGCGTGGGTTCGACAGCATCTTCCAGAGTTCGCGGGTGATGGCTGCCGTGGTGCGCGAGGCACGGCGCATGGCGCCGCTGGACGCGCCGCTGCTGATCGAAGGCGAAACCGGCACCGGCAAGGAGCTGCTGGCCCGGGCCTGTCACCTCGCCAGCCCGCGGGGGCAAGCGCCGTTGATGGCGCTGAATTGCGCCGGGTTGCCTGAGTCGATGGCCGAGACCGAGTTGTTCGGTTATGGCCCTGGCGCGTTCGAGGGCGCGCGCGCCGAAGGCAAGCTGGGCCTGCTGGAACTGACAGCGGGCGGCACGCTGTTTCTCGATGGTGTCGATGAGATGAGTCCGCGTTTGCAGGTGAAGTTGCTGCGCTTCCTGCAGGACGGCTGCTTCCGCCGCGTGGGCAGCGACGAAGAGGTTTACCTGGATGTACGGGTAATCTGTGCGACCCAGGTGGATTTGTCCGAACTCTGTGCCCGTGGCGAATTCCGCCAGGACCTCTATCACCGCCTCAATGTCTTGTCGCTGCACATTCCGCCGCTGCGCGAATGCCTTGATGGCCTGCCGCCGCTGGTGGAGCACTTCCTCGATCAGGCCAGCCGGCAGATCGGTTGCCCCTTGCCGCGCCTGGCGCCGGCGGCGCTGGAACGGTTGAGCCAGTACCACTGGCCGGGCAATGTCCGGCAACTGGAGAACGTGCTGTTCCAGGCGGTTTCGCTTTGCGAGGGCGGGGTGGTCAAGTCTGAACATATTCGTCTGCCGGACTACGGCGCCCGCCAGCCATTGGGTGAGTTCTCCCTGGAAGGCGATCTGGCGCAAATTGTCGGACGATTTGAAAAGGCAGTGCTGGAATGTTTGCAGAGCGACTATCCAACCAGTCGGGCATTGGGTAAACGGCTGGGCGTTTCCCATACAACCATTGCCAACAAGTTGCGTGATTATGCAATTGGAAAGTCCGGCGAATAATTCGCGGAACTATAAAAAAGGCGAGAGTTTTATTAAGGGCGTGTTATCAGGGCGTGGCGCCTCTTTTGGGTAAAAGAGGCGCGACAGCCACGCAAGGTTGATTAGCCGTTAGAGCAACCGTTACCCATGACACGGTATTCGAGGATGTGCTTCTGGCCTTGGGAGTCTTCATAGGTCATGCGGGCTGGAACCACTTCGCAGACGTTCGGGATCTCGCTCATCGAAATGACTTTGGCGATGTCCAGATGTTGCGAGTAACTGTACTGTTCAACCGGGATCTGCTCGGCGGTGGAGTTTGCAACTTCGTCGGCCATGGCCGCTGCGCAAAAACTACCGAGTGCCAATACCAGTAAAGCTTTCATCTTCAATTTACCTGTCCAGGGTCGAAAGAGGGGGCGTAGCGCTTGTGGCGCTACGTTGCAGCAAAGTAAAAGCGGAAAGTTATCTCGGGATTAACGTGCCTTCGTGGGGGCTGTTACCTGAAGTTAATCGCGTTGCCGTTGCTGGCGAGGTGAATTTTAGGGCGGGGCATGAAACTGAAACAGTCGGTGTTTTGATAAACACTGTTGGCAAATTTTGTAACAATCGCCCTCGGCAGGCCTTTTGTTTCTTTGGGATTAGAGATCGATGCCCGTTCTAGAGCGGTTCCGGCCATGTGGTGGCCGAAAAGACCGCCCTGTTACTACCAACGTCGAATGGCCTGAGAGGCTCTGTTACAGTTAAAACAAGGTCATACAAAAACAACTATTACACCGAGGTAAAAAAGATGAGTGCGGCTTCCCTGTACCCCGTTCGTCCCGAGGTTGCGGCGAATACCCTGACTGACGAGGCTACCTACAAGGCCATGTATCAGAAGTCGGTGATCAACCCGGATGGCTTCTGGCGTGAGCAGGCTCAGCGCCTCGACTGGATCAAGCCGTTTACCAAGGTCAAGCAGACCTCGTTCGACGACCACCACGTCGATATCAAGTGGTTCGCCGATGGCACCCTGAACGTTTCCTACAACTGCCTGGACCGTCATCTGGCCGAGCGTGGCGATCAGCTCGCAATCATCTGGGAAGGCGACGACCCTTCCGAACACCGCAACATCACCTACCGCGAACTGCACGAGCAAGTCTGCAAATTCGCCAACGCCCTGCGTGGCCAGGACGTTCACCGCGGCGACGTGGTAACCATCTACATGCCGATGATCCCCGAGGCCGTGGTCGCCATGCTGGCCTGCGCCCGTATCGGTGCGATCCACTCCGTGGTCTTCGGCGGCTTCTCGCCGGAAGCCCTGGCCGGTCGCATCATCGACTGCAAATCCAAGGTGGTGATCACCGCCGATGAAGGCCTGCGTGGCGGTCGCCGCACGCCGTTGAAAGCCAACGTCGATGACGCGCTGACCAACCCTGAAACCAACAGCATCCAGAAAGTCATCGTGTGCAAGCGCACCGGTTCCGACATCAAGTGGAACCAGCACCGTGACATCTGGTACGAAGACCTGATGAAGGTTGCCGGCAGCGTCTGCGCCCCGAAAGAAATGGGTGCCGAAGAAGCGCTGTTCATCCTCTACACCTCCGGTTCCACCGGCAAACCGAAGGGCGTGCTGCACACCACCGGCGGTTACCTGGTCTACGCCGCCATGACCCATGAGCGCGTATTCGACTACCGTCCGGGCGAAGTCTACTGGTGCACCGCCGACGTCGGCTGGGTCACCGGCCACAGCTACATCGTCTACGGCCCGCTGGCCAACGGCGCGACCACCCTGCTGTTCGAAGGCGTGCCGAACTACCCGGATATCACCCGCGTGTCGAAGATCATCGACAAGCACAAGGTCAACATCCTCTACACCGCGCCGACCGCCATCCGCGCCATGATGGCCGAAGGTCAGGCCGCTGTTGCCGGTGCCGATGGCTCCAGCCTGCGCCTGCTGGGGTCGGTCGGCGAGCCGATCAACCCGGAAGCCTGGAACTGGTACCACCAGGCGGTCGGCAAAGAGCGTTGCCCGATCGTCGACACCTGGTGGCAGACCGAAACCGGCGGCGTGCTGATCAGCCCGCTGCCAGGCGCCACCGCACTGAAGCCAGGCTCGGCGACCCGTCCGTTCTTCGGCGTGGTGCCGGCGCTGGTGGACAACCTGGGCAACCTGATCGAGGGCGCCGCCGAAGGCAACCTGGTGATTCTCGATTCGTGGCCGGGCCAGGCGCGTTCGCTGTACGGCGACCACGACCGCTTCGTCGATACCTACTTCAAGACGTTCCGCGGCATGTACTTCACCGGTGACGGTGCCCGTCGCGACGAAGACGGCTACTACTGGATCACCGGCCGTGTCGACGACGTGCTTAACGTTTCCGGTCACCGCATGGGCACCGCCGAGATCGAAAGCGCCATGGTTGCCCACCCGAAAGTCGCCGAAGCGGCGGTGGTCGGTGTGCCGCACGACATCAAGGGGCAGGGCATCTACGTCTACGTCACCCTCAATGGTGGCGAGGAGCCGACCGAGGCGCTGCGCCTGGAACTGAAAAACTGGGTGCGCAAGGAGATCGGTCCGATCGCTTCGCCAGACGTCATCCAGTGGGCGCCGGGCCTGCCGAAGACCCGTTCGGGCAAGATCATGCGCCGTATCCTGCGCAAGATCGCCACGGCCGAGTACGACGCACTGGGCGACATCTCCACCCTGGCCGATCCGGGTGTCGTGGCGCATCTGGTCGAGACCCACAAGACCATGAGCGCCGCCTGAAGCGCCGAGTGTTTCGCAGGGTAAGCCAGCAGTCGCTCCGCGGAGGAGCTGTGTAGTACCTCCCGGACGTGGCTTGCCCCGCGATCTTTCGAAGAAAACCCAAGGCCCCGCCAGCATGCGCTGCGCGGGGCCTTGGGTTTTTTGTTACTTCGACTTTCATCGGTAACCCTTCTGTCACTGCATTCGTACAAAAACGGGGCAATAGGAAACGTGAATGTGCGTTATTGGTGCGCTATTTCATGAAATTTCCGACACTCAAACGGCTGGGCTTGCCGTGATACAAGGCTTTGCCAATAATGGGCCCGGTTATTGCTTTGGTTACAGGTTATTTGTTTTTCGCTTTTGCATATTCCCCGAAAACTGTCAATATCCCCCGGCCATTCTTCCGGCGCTTCTGTAACTACTTGTCGCTTTGAAGAAATATCGGCTTCCGAGCTGTCGTTAAAATGCCGATCACTCGCTCGTGGCACCGGACCGGTGGTCAGGCCCCGCGCAGCTCTGCGTTGTACTCATTCGCATAGTGGGCAGTCGAACTGCCTGGCATTGCCCTTTACCGATTGGAGTTCCCAGATGAAAAAACTCGCACTGCTTGGCGCACTGGCGCTATCCGTGTTTTCCCTGGCATCGCTGGCTGACGAAAAACCGCTGAAAATCGGCATCGAGGCCGCTTACCCACCCTTCGCGTCGAAAGCGCCGGATGGCAGCATCGTTGGCTTCGACTACGACATCGGCAACGCCCTGTGCGCCGAGATGAAGGTCAAGTGCACCTGGGTCGAGCAGGAATTCGACGGCCTGATCCCGGCCCTGAAGGTCCGCAAGATCGACGCCATCCTGTCGTCCATGTCGATCACCGAAGACCGCAAGAAGTCGGTTGATTTCACCAACCGCTACTACCTGACCCCGGCTCGCCTGGTCATGAAGGACGGCACCGCTGTCAGCGAAGGCCTGAGCGAACTGCAAGGCAAGAAAATCGGTGTGCAGCGCGGCTCGATCCACGACCGCTTCGCCAAGGAAGTTTTCGCTCCGAAAGGCGCCACCATCGTTCCTTACGGCACCCAGAACGAAATCTACCTGGACATCACCGCGGGCCGTCTGGATGGCACCGTGGCCGATGCTACGCTTCTCGAAGACGGTTTCCTGAAGACAGACGCCGGCAAGGGCTACAGCTTCGTAGGCCCGGCCTTCACCGACTCGAAATACTTCGGTGACGGCATCGGCATCGCCGTACGCAAGGGCGACAAGGAAAACCTGGAGCGCATCAACGCCGCCATCGCCGGTATTCGCGCCAGCGGCAAGTACAAAGAGATCCAGGACAAGTACTTCAACTTTGATATCTACGGCCCGGAAAGCAAGTAACCGTCGTCGTTCCACCTGTTCGATGGTGCAAGCAGCAGAAGCGCTGAGGCTTGCACCATTTTTTCATCCCTAAGGTCGAGGACCTCATCATGTTGAAAGGCTACGGGGCAGTCATCCTCGATGGAGTGTGGCTGACGCTACAGCTCGCCTTGTCGTCCATGGCCCTGGCCATCGTACTCGGCCTTATCGGTGTCGCCCTGCGTCTGTCGCCCGTGCGCTGGCTGGCCTGGCTGGGCGATCTTTATGCCACGGTGATTCGCGGCATTCCCGATCTGGTCCTGATCCTGCTGATCTTCTACGGTGGCCAGGATCTTCTCAATCGCGTGGCGCCGCTGCTGGGCTACAACGATTACATCGACCTCAATCCGCTGATGGCGGGTATCGGCACCCTGGGCTTCATCTTCGGTGCCTACCTGTCGGAAACCTTCCGCGGCGCGTTCATGGCCATTCCCAAGGGGCAGGCCGAAGCCGGCATGGCCTATGGCATGAGTAACCTGCAGATTTTCTTCCGGGTGCTGGTGCCGCAGATGATCCGCCTGGCGATCCCCGGTTTCACCAACAACTGGCTGGTCCTGACCAAGGCCACGGCGCTGATCTCGTTGGTCGGCCTGCAGGACATGATGTTCAAGGCCAAGCAGGCAGCCGATGCCACCCGCGAACCCTTCACCTTCTACCTGGCAGTGGCGGCGTTGTACCTGGTGATCACCAGTGTCTCGTTGCTGGCCCTGCGTTACCTGGAAAAACGCTACTCGGTTGGCGTAAAGGCGGCTGAACTATGATTTTCGACTACAACGTCATCTGGGAAGCCCTGCCGCTGTACTTCGGCGGCCTGTTGACCACGCTCAAGCTGTTGGCGATTTCCCTGTTGTTCGGTCTGCTGTCGGCAATCCCGCTGGGTCTGATGCGGGTGTCGAAGCAGCCGGTGGTGAACTTCACCGCCTGGCTCTACACCTATGTGATCCGCGGGACGCCAATGCTGGTGCAGCTTTTCCTTATCTACTACGGGCTGGCCCAGTTCCAGGCGGTGCGGGAAAGCTTCCTCTGGCCATGGCTGTCCAGCGCCACGTTCTGTGCCTGCCTGGCGTTCGCCATCAACACCAGCGCCTACACCGCGGAAATCATCGCCGGCAGCCTCAAGGCCACGCCGCACGGTGAGATCGAGGCGGCCAAGGCGGTCGGCATGTCGCGCTACAAGATGTACCGCCGGATCCTGCTGCCCTCGGCCCTGCGCCGGGCGCTGCCGCAGTACAGCAACGAAGTGATCATGATGCTGCAGACCACCAGCCTGGCCTCGAGCGTCACCCTGATCGATATCACCGGTGCGGCGCGGACCGTCAACGCCCAGTTCTACCTGCCGTTCGAGGCGTATATCACCGCCGGCGTGTTCTACCTGTGCCTGACGTTCATCCTGGTCCACCTGTTCAAGCTTGCCGAACGCCGCTGGCTCGGCTACCTGGCGCCGCGCAAGGGCTGAGGCCCGCGGCTAATTTTTCGCCCTTGGCGTGTGTTCACGACTGAACGCTTTGTGAGAACCGACAGCATGTACAAACTCGAAGTCCAAGACCTGCATAAACGCTATGGCAGCCATGAAGTGCTCAAGGGTGTATCGCTGGCCGCCAAGGCCGGTGACGTGATCAGCATCATCGGCTCCAGCGGTTCTGGCAAAAGTACTTTCCTGCGCTGCATCAACCTGCTGGAGCAGCCGCACGCCGGCAAGATCCTGCTCAACAACGAAGAGCTCAAGCTGGTGCCGAACAAGGACGGCGCGCTCAAGGCCGCTGATCCTAAGCAGTTGCAGCGCATGCGTTCGCGGCTGTCGATGGTGTTCCAGCACTTCAACCTGTGGTCGCACATGACCGCGCTGGAAAACATCATCGAAGCGCCGGTGCACGTGCTCGGCATGAGCAAGAAAGACGCGCTGGAAAAGGCCGAGCATTACCTGGCCAAGGTCGGCGTCGCCCATCGCAAGGACGCCTATCCTGGCCACATGTCCGGCGGCGAGCAGCAGCGCGTGGCGATCGCTCGTGCCCTGGCGATGGAGCCGGAGGTGATGCTGTTCGACGAGCCGACCTCGGCGCTCGACCCGGAGCTGGTGGGCGATGTCCTCAAGGTCATGCAGTCGCTGGCCCAGGAAGGTCGGACCATGGTGGTGGTGACCCATGAAATGGGCTTCGCCCGTGAGGTTTCCAACCAACTGGTGTTCCTGCACAAGGGGCTGGTGGAAGAAACCGGCAACCCGCGTGAAGTGCTGGTCAATCCACAGTCCGAGCGTCTGCAGCAGTTCCTTTCGGGCAGCCTGAAGTAAGCCGGTGGCTCACCAAGCTGCCGCTTTGCACCAAAATAGGTCATGCTGCGCCACCCGCGCAGCCTGCACCAGGCATTATCCCGCCCGTCTACAGTGACGGGCGTCAGACTCACTTCAGGTTTCGGACCGCACCTTATGACCAACCAGCGAATCGGTTTTCTCATCTGGCCCAGCACCAAGGCGCTGACCCTTGCGCTGGCCGAAGAGGTGCTGCGGGTGGCGCAGAAGGTGCACCCGGACGTGACCTACGAATTGGCCTTTCTCCAGGCCGAAGCCCCGGTCGAAGGTGACTGGCGCCTGCCGGGCGAGCCATGGACCGGGCGCCTGGAAAACTGCCAGAAGCTGTTTTTGCTGGCCGATGAACCGCCGGTGACGGTTGGCGCGGCGCTGGCCGGGGCGCTCAAGCAACTGGTGCGTTCCGGTTGCGTGGTGGGCGGCTTGTCGGCGGGGGTCTATCCGCTGGCGCAGCTTGGTTTGCTGGATGGCTACCGCGCCGCGGTGCACTGGCGCTGGCAGGATGATTTTTCCGAGCGTTTCCCCAAGGTGATCGCCACCAGTCACCTGTTCGACTGGGACCGTGATCGCCTGACTGCCTGTGGTGGCATGTCGGTGGTGGACCTCCTGCTCGCGGTGCTGGCGCGGGATCACGGCGCCGAGCTGGCTGGCGCGGTGTCCGAGGAACTGGTGGTGGAGCGCATCCGCGAAGGCGGCGAGCGTCAGCGCATTCCCCTGCAGAACCGTCTTGGCTCCAGCCATCCGAAGCTGACCCAGGCCGTGCTGCTGATGGAAGCCAATATCGAAGAGCCGCTGACCACTGATGAAATTGCCCAGCATGTCTGTGTGTCGCGTCGGCAACTGGAGCGGATCTTCAAGCAGTACCTGAACCGCGTGCCGAGCCAGTATTACCTGGAACTGCGCCTGAACAAGGCACGGCAGATGCTGATGCAGACCAGCAAGTCGATCATTCAGATCGGCTTGTCCTGCGGCTTCTCCTCCGGCCCCCACTTCTCCAGCGCGTACCGCAATTTCTTCGGCGCCACCCCGCGGGAAGACCGCAACCAGCGCCGCAGCAGCTCGCCGTTCGAATTGTCCTCGGTGCCTGCCGAGCGGGGGTGAGCGTCAGGCCTCATCGCTGGCTTGCCAGCGATGAGCCCGGAACAGCCCCCCTTATCCTCCAATCGCCCCACCCCCATGACCGCCTGGTCATCTCCCCGTAGAAAAACCCTCAATCCCCCGCATCGCTTCTCCCCGTCAGCACCCCGCACCGTTTAAACTGCGCCTTTGCGACCCTATTTGTCGCATTGCCGAAAGCCTTGGAAAAACAGGGTTTGGCGCTATAAGAAGTTGTCGCTTGGCGGCAAGGCCGAGTGTTCATCTCTCCTTACAATCCCCCCATCGCTCGCCAGTTCCAGGCAGGCGTTCCTCTTCAGGAGACTCCGATGTCCGTTGAGCAAGCTCCGGTGCAACGCGCCGATTTCGACCAGGTAATGGTTCCCAACTATGCGCCAGCAGCGTTCATTCCCGTGCGTGGCGCCGGTTCCCGAGTCTGGGACCAGTCGGGCCGCGAGCTGATCGATTTCGCTGGCGGCATCGCCGTAAACGTTCTGGGGCATGCCCATCCGGCACTGGTCGCAGCACTGACCGAACAGGCCAACAAACTGTGGCATGTGTCCAACGTGTTCACCAACGAGCCGGCCCTGCGTCTGGCCCGCAAGCTGGTCGACGCGACCTTCGCCGACCGCGCGTTCTTCTGCAACTCCGGCGCCGAGGCCAACGAGGCCGCGTTCAAGCTGGCCCGTCGCGTTGCCCACGACCGTTTCGGTCCTGAAAAGAACGAGATCATCGCCACCGTCAACAGCTTCCACGGTCGCACCCTGTTCACCGTGAGCGTCGGCGGCCAGCCGAAGTACTCCGACGGCTTCGGCCCGAAGATCACCGGTATCAGCCATGTGCCGTACAACGACCTGGAAGCGCTGAAAGCGCAGATTTCCGACAAGACCTGCGCCGTCGTGATCGAGCCGATCCAGGGCGAGAGCGGTGTGGTCCCGGCCGACAAGGCCTACCTGCAAGGCGCCCGCGAACTGTGCGACAAGCACAACGCGCTGCTGATCTTCGACGAAGTGCAGACCGGCGTTGGCCGTACCGGCGAGCTGTATGCCTACATGCACTACGGCGTGACCCCGGACATCCTCTCCAGCGCCAAGAGCCTGGGCGGCGGTTTCCCGATCGGCGCGATCCTGACCACCGACGACCTGGCCAAGCACCTGGCCGTCGGCACCCACGGCACCACTTACGGCGGCAACCCGCTGGGCTGCGCCGTCGCCAACGCCGTGCTGGACATCGTCAACACCCCTGAAGTGCTGGACGGCGTCAAAGCCAAGCACGAGCGCTTCAAGTCCCGCCTTGAGCAGATCGGTGAGAAATACGGCCTGTTCAGCCTGGTGCGCGGTCGCGGCCTGCTGATCGGCTGCGTGCTGACCGAGGCCTGGAAAGGCAAGGCCAAGGACGTGTTCAACGCTGCTGAGCAAGAGGGCCTGATGGTCCTGCAGGCCGGCCCGGATGTGGTGCGTTTCGCCCCGAGCCTGGTGGTCGAAGATGCCGACATCGATGAAGGTCTGGACCGTTTTGAGCGCGCTGCCGCCAAGCTGACCAAGGCCTGATAAGCCTCCGCTGTCCCGTCGCTGGCCGTCACTGGCCAGCGAACCGATTTCATGTGGCCTGTGCCTGGTGTGCACACGCCGCTTTTTTTGCGCCGACCGTTGTCGGCCCGTATACCCGAAAGGAGTGACACCATGCTGGTGATGCGCCCCGCGCAAATGGCTGACCTGGGTGAAGTACAGCGTCTGGCTGCGGACAGTCCCATTGGTGTCACGTCCCTGCCGGATGATGCCGGTCGCCTGAGCGACAAGATCGCCGCGTCCGAGACCTCGTTCGCCGCCGAAGTCAGCTTCAATGGCGAGGAGAGCTACTTCTTCGTCCTCGAAGACAGCGCCACCGGCAAGCTGGTCGGCTGTTCGGCCATCGTCGCCTCGGCGGGTTATTCCGAGCCGTTCTACAGCTTCCGCAACGAGACCTTCGTGCATGCGTCCCGCGAGCTGAAGATCCACAACAAGATCCACGTCCTCTCGCAATGCCATGACCTGACCGGCAACAGCCTGCTGACCAGCTTCTATGTGCTGCCGGAACTGGTGAACAGCGCCTGGGCCGAGCTGAATTCCCGTGGCCGTCTGCTGTTCATGGCCGCCCATCCCGAGCGTTTCGCCGATTCGGTGGTCACCGAAATCGTTGGCTACAGCGACGAGAACGGCGACTCGCCGTTCTGGGACGCCATCGGCCGCAACTTCTTCGATCTCAATTACGCCGAGGCCGAGCGCCTGTGCGGCCTGAAGAGCCGTACCTTCCTCGCCGAGCTGATGCCGCATTACCCGATCTACGTGCCACTGCTGCCGGACGAGGCGCAAGAGGCCATGGGCCAGGTTCATCCGCGGGCGCAGATCACCTTCGACATCCTGATGCGCGAAGGCTTCGAGACTGACCATTACATCGACATTTTCGACGGCGGCCCGACCCTGCACGCGCGGGTGTCCGGCATCCGTTCGATTGCCCAGAGCCGGGTCGTACCGGTCAAGCTGCAGGAGCAGCCGACCAAGGGCGGCCGTCAGTACCTGGTATCCAATGGCCAGTTGCAGGATTACCGCGCGGTACTGCTGGAACTGGACTGGGTGCCGGGCAAACCGGTTCACCTGAGCCCTGACGCCCTGGAAGCGCTGGGTGTTGGCGAGGGCGCCAGCGTGCGCCTGGTCGCGGTTTGATACTGCGGTTCTGATACCAAGAATTCGGCCGAGTTTCGCAGGTGCCAGCAGGCGCCTGCCCGAGGAGATAGCATGATCGTTCGTCCCGTACGCAGCAGCGACCTACCGGCGCTGATCGAGCTGGCGCGCAGCACCGGCACCGGCCTGACCACCTTGCCGGCCAACGAAGAGCGCCTGGCCCACCGAGTCGGCTGGGCCGAGAAGACCTTTCGCGGCGAGGCCGAGCGTGCCGACGCGGACTACCTGTTCGTGCTGGAAAACGACGACGGCGTGGTCGTGGGCATTTCCGCCATCGCCGGTGCCGTCGGCCTGCGCGAGCCTTGGTACAACTACCGGGTCGGCCTGACCGTCAGCGCTTCTCAGGAGCTGAACATCTATCGGGAGATCCCGACGCTGTTCCTGGCCAACGACCTGACCGGCAACTCCGAGCTGTGCTCGCTGTTCCTGCGGGCCGACAGCCGCAGCGGCCTGAATGGCCGTCTGCTGTCCAAGGCGCGGATGCTGTTCATCGCCGAATTCCCCGACCTGTTCGGCAACAAGATCATCGCCGAAATGCGCGGCATGTCCGATGAACTGGGCCGTTCGCCGTTCTGGGAAAGCCTGGGCCGGCACTTCTTCAAAATGGAGTTCAGCCAGGCCGACTACCTCACCGGCGTCGGCAACAAGGCCTTTATCGCCGAGCTGATGCCCAAGTTCCCGCTCTATACCTGCTTCCTCTCGGAAGCGGCGCGCAGCGTTATCGGACGCGTCCACAGCGATACCGAGCCAGCGCTGGCGATGCTCAAGAGCGAAGGTTTCAGTTACCAGGGCTACGTCGACATCTTCGACGCCGGCCCGGCCATCGAGTGCCAGACCAGCAAGATCCGCGCGGTCCAGGACAGCCAGTCCCTGGTACTGGCCGTCGGTACGCCGGGCGACGATGCCACCCCTTACATCATCCACAACCGCAAGCGTGAAGACTGCCGCATCGCCGCGGCACCCGCCCGCCTGGCGGCCGGCACCCTGGTGGTCGATCCACAGACCGCCAAGCGCCTGCGCCTGAGCGTTGGCGACCAGGTTCGCGCGGTGCCGCTGTCCGCTGCCCGGGAGGCCAAATAATGAGCACTCACTACATCGCAGGCCAATGGCTGGCCGGTCAGGGCGAGACCCTTGAATCGCTGGACCCGGTCAGTCAGGCCGTGGTCTGGAAAGGACAGGGCGCCAGCGCGGAGCAGGTCGAGCAGGCCGTTGCGGCCGCTCGCCAGGCGTTCCCGGGCTGGGCTCGGCAGTCGCTGGACATGCGCATCGCTGTGCTGGAGGCCTTCGCCGCGCAACTCAAGGCCAACGCTGACGAACTGGCCCGTTGCATCGGTGAGGAAACCGGCAAGCCGCTGTGGGAATCCGCGACCGAAGTGACCAGCATGGTCAACAAGGTGGCGATCTCGGTGCAGAGCTACCGCGAACGTACCGGCGAGAAAAGCGGCCCTCTGGCCGACGCCACCGCCGTCTTGCGCCACAAGCCGCATGGTGTGGTAGCGGTGTTCGGTCCTTACAACTTCCCGGGCCACCTGCCCAACGGTCACATCGTGCCGGCACTGCTGGCGGGTAACGCCGTGGTGTTCAAGCCGAGCGAACTGACGCCCAAGGTCGCCGAACTGACGGTCAAGTGCTGGAACGACGCCGGCTTGCCGGCGGGGGTGCTCAACCTGGTGCAGGGCGCGCGGGAAACCGGCGTGGCCCTGGCTGCCAATCCCGGCATCGACGGCCTGTTCTTCACCGGCTCCAGCCGTACCGGCAACCTGTTGCACCAACAATTCGCCGGTCGCCCGGACAAAATCCTCGCCCTGGAGATGGGCGGCAACAACCCGCTGGTGGTGGACGAGGTCAAGGACCTGGACGCCGCGGTCTACACCATCATCCAGTCCGCGTTCATCTCCGCCGGCCAGCGCTGCACCTGCGCCCGCCGCCTGCTGGTGCCGCAAGGCGCCTGGGGCGACACGCTGCTGGCGCGTTTGGTGGACGTGAGCAAGAACATCTCGGTCGGTGCCTTCGACCAGCAGCCCGCACCGTTCATGGGCTCGGTGGTTTCCCTGGCGGCGGCCAAGGCCTTGGTGGATGCCCAGGCGCACCTGCTGGCCAACGGCGCCACCGCGTTGCTGGAAATGACCCAGCCGCAAGCCGGCGCCGCGTTGCTGACCCCGGGCATTCTCGATGTCAGCGCCGTGGCCGATCGCCCGGACGAAGAGTTCTTCGGCCCGCTGCTGCAAGTGATCCGCTACAGCGATTTCCCGGCGGCCATCGCCGAGGCCAACAACACCCAGTACGGCCTCGCCGCGGGTTTGTTGTCGGACTCCCATGCGCGCTACCAGCAGTTCTGGCTGGAAAGCCGCGCCGGTATCGTCAACTGGAACAAACAACTGACCGGCGCCGCCAGCAGCGCGCCGTTCGGTGGCGTCGGCGCCAGCGGCAACCACCGCGCCAGTGCCTATTACGCGGCGGATTACTGTGCCTACCCGGTGGCTTCGCTGGAAACCGCGAGCCTTGTCCTGCCTGCCACGCTGACGCCCGGCGTCGCCCTATAACAACAGGTTCACGGAGCCTTAGCCGATGAAATCGTTTGAAGTGAATTTTGATGGTCTGGTCGGACCGACGCACAACTACGGCGGCCTGTCCTACGGCAACGTTGCCTCGCAGAGCAACAGCCAGCAGGGCTCGAACCCGCGTGAAGCGGCGCGTCAGGGCCTGGCGAAGATGAAAGCGCTGGCCGACATGGGCTTCAAGCAAGGCGTGCTGGCCCCGCAGGAGCGCCCGGACGTGGCAGCGCTGCGCCGCCTGGGCTTCAGCGGTAGCGATGCCGAGGTCATCCAGCGCGCGGCGAAAGAAGCCATGCCGTTGCTGGTCGCCAGTTGCTCGGCATCGAGCATGTGGGTGGCCAACGCCGCGACGGTCAGCCCGAGCGCCGACACCGCCGATGGCCGCGTGCATTTCACCGCCGCCAACCTGAACTGCAAGTACCACCGCAGCATCGAGCACCCGACCACCAGTCGCGTGCTGGGCGCCATGTTCGCCAACCAGCAACACTTCGCCCACCACGCCGCGTTGCCGGCGGTGGCGCAGTTCGGCGATGAAGGCGCGGCCAACCACACCCGCTTCTGCCGTGCCTACGGTGAGCCGGGCGTCGAATTCTTCGTCTTCGGTCGCAGTGCCTTCGACATTCGCTTTCCGGCGCCGCAGAAGTACCCGGCACGGCAGACTCTGGAAGCGTCCCAGGCCGTGGCCCGCCTGCATGGCTTGAGCGATGACGGCGTGGTCTATGCTCAGCAGAATCCGTCGGTCATCGACCAGGGCGTGTTCCACAACGACGTGATCGCGGTCGGCAACGGCGAAGTGCTGTTCTACCACGAGGACGCCTTCCTCGAGACCGAGCGGGTACTGGCTGAACTGAAGGCCAAACTGGCCAAGCGCGGCGGCGACTTCAAGGCGATCTGCGTGCCGCGAGCCCAGGTTTCGGTGGAGGACGCGGTGCGTTCCTACCTGTTCAACAGCCAGTTGCTGTCGCGCGACGACGGTTCGATGCTGCTGGTGGTGCCGGAAGAGTGCCGTAACAACGAGCGGGTCTGGGCTTACCTGTCGGCGCTGGCCGGCCAGGGCAGTGCGATCAGCGAGGTGCGCGTCTTCGACCTCAAGCAGAGCATGCAGAACGGTGGTGGTCCGGCTTGCCTGCGCCTGCGCGTGGCCCTGAATGAAACGGAACTGGCGGCGGTCAATCCAGGGGTTATCATGACGGCGCCGTTGTACGACACCCTGACCCAATGGGTCGACAAGCACTACCGCGACCGCCTGGTTGAAAGCGACCTGGCCGATCCGCAACTGCTGACGGAGTGTCGTACGGCACTGGATGAACTGACCCGGATTCTGCAACTGGGCTCGGTCTATCCGTTCCAACTCCAACCCTGAAAGAGCACTTGAACATGTCCGACGCCCTGCAACTGATCCTTGAAGATGAAGATGGCACCTCGCGCGAAGTCTCCACCAGCCGCTTTGCGGTGATCTGGCAAGGCAAGGAAGTCTGGATCCAGCAGGATGGCCGCGGCCAGTTGCTGATCGGCGTCGACGTGGAAGAGGGCGATAGCGAATACGCCACCCTGCTGCTGCGCCCGCTGGCCACCAACCTGGTCAGCCTGGAACTGGAAATGGAGCCGGCCGATGCCGGCGACGATGACGATCACGTCCACGGTCCCGATTGCGGACATCATCACTAAGGAACGACACCATGCTCGCCCTCGGCAAACTGCTTGAGCTGACCCTTGCCGGTCGTGAACCGGCGGAGAAGACCCAGTTGACGGTCGAGGGCGTGCGCTTGCGCTGGCTCGCCGAGGGCGCGCTGGAAGTCCGCCCGCCGGAATCGCGGGATATCGGCCTGGACATCCTGCTGTCCGCCGGCATCCACGGCAATGAAACCGCGCCCATCGAGCTGCTCGACGAACTGCTGCACGGCATCGCCCGCGGTGACGTGAAGCCCCGGGCGCGGATTCTGTTCCTGTTCGGTAACCCCGAGGCGATTCGGCGCGGTGAGCGTTACCTTGAACAGGACGTCAATCGCCTGTTCAACGGCCGTCATGAGCTGTCCAGCGGTTCGGAGGCGTTGCGCGCCTGTGAACTGGAACGCCTGGCGACCACCTTTTTCAGCCTGCCGGGGCGTACCCGGCTGCACTACGACCTGCACACCGCCATCCGTGGTTCGAAGATCGAGCAGTTCGCCCTCTATCCTTATAAAGAGGGGCGCCAGCACTCTCGCCGCGAACTGGCCCGTCTGCGCGCCGCCGGCATGGAAGCGGTGTTGCTGCAAAGCAAGACCTCCATCACCTTTACCGCCTTCACCTACGAACAGCTCGAGGCCGAGTCCTTCACCCTGGAACTGGGCAAGGCGCGGCCTTTCGGACAGAACGAGCAGGTCAATCTCGACCGGCTCCAGGCGCGGCTGATCCAGATCATCGAAGGCACCGAGCCCGAGCAGCCGGAAGGGCTGGATGGCCTGCAACTGTTCAGCGTCGCCCGCGAGATCATCAAGCACAGCGACAACTTCCACCTGCACTTGCCGGCGGACATCGAGAATTTCTCGGAATTGTCCAAGGGCTATCTGCTGGCCGAAGACTTGGCCGAGACGCGCTGGATCGTCGAGGAGGAGGGGGCTCGCATCATCTTCCCCAACCCGAAGGTCAAGAACGGCTTGCGCGCGGGGATTCTGATCGTGCCCGCCTCGACAGAGGGACTGGGCCAGTAGTCGCTGGCAAGCGATTAGGTCAGGGCAACGAAAAAGGCCGCGGATCACTCCGCGGCCTTCTCATTTATACCGCGACTTTCTGCGGCACTTCGCTGCGACGCAGTGCCCGCAGCTTCAACAGCGTGTCAGCGCAGGTGTTCGCCGCTTCCTGGCCCTTGAGCACGAAATGCTCGAAGAAGAACTTCTGGTGCTCGTCGCCGGCGTGGAAGTGGTGGGGGGTCAGGACCACCGAGAACACCGGCACTTCGGTTTCCAGTTGAACCTGCATCAGGCCGCTGATCACCGACTGGGCGACGAACTCATGGCGGTACAGGCCGCCGTCCACCACCAGGCCGGCGGCGACGATGGCGCCATAGCGGCCACTGCGGGCCAGTAGCTTGGCGTGCAACGGGATCTCGAAGGCGCCGCCGACTTCATAGAAATCGATATCGCCGGCCTGATAGCCGTGCTTGGCCATTTCCTCGACGAAGCCTTTGCGGCTCTGGTCAACGATATCTTTGTGCCAGCACGCCTGGACGAAAGCGATACGTTCGTTGCCGTGGGACTTGCTGTCGATTGGGGTTGGTTGCATTGAAACGGACTCCTGTTTATATGAAAAACAGGGCATCTGGATCGAAAGGGATGGTCGTCCCGCAATGCGTGGACGAACGGACACAGCGGTGTCTATCCCGTTCTCTCTTTATCCGGACTATGACCGTCGGCCCCGGAATCACACCGGGTCTGCTGACCTTGCAAGCCGTGCCTGCAAGCGCTCGCGGGCTATGCGCATTGCGCGCAATTACCGCCGGTGGGGAGTTGCACCCCGCCCTGAGAACGTTGCCATCACCTGTGATGGCGACGCCGTTTGTAACATAGTTTTTGGCGGAACGTATAGCCTGCTAACTAAATCGCCTGGATAAACGTCATTTCATCCTGAATGCAGGCTTCGATCGTATAAACACACTGCACCCGGCACTCAGGCTAGATATAATGCGGCCCTTTGCCGTCGTTTCGTCTATTTGACGCGCACATTTGCCTCAGGCCGCCGTTTCCGTGGAAGAACCTATGAAAAGCGCAGAAATCCGTGAAGCCTTCCTTCGATTCTTCGAAGAGCAGGGACACACCCGAGTCGCCTCCAGCTCCCTGATTCCGGGCAACGACCCGACCCTGCTGTTCACCAACGCCGGTATGAACCAGTTCAAGGACTGCTTCCTCGGCCAGGAAAAACGCGCCTACACCCGCGCGGTCAGCAGCCAGAAATGCGTGCGTGCCGGCGGCAAGCACAACGACCTGGAAAACGTCGGCTACACGGCGCGCCACCACACCTTCTTCGAAATGCTGGGCAACTTCAGTTTCGGCGACTATTTCAAGCGTGACGCGATCACCTACGCCTGGACCTTCCTGACCTCGGACAAGTGGCTGAACCTGCCTAAGGAAAAGCTCTGGGTCACGGTCTACGCCTCCGACGACGAAGCCTATGACATCTGGACCAAGGAAGTCGGCGTTCCGGCCGAGCGCATGGTCCGCATCGGCGACAACAAGGGCGCGCCCTACGCCTCCGACAACTTCTGGACCATGGGCGATACCGGCCCGTGCGGCCCGTGCACCGAGATCTTCTACGATCACGGCGCCGACATCTGGGGCGGCCCGCCCGGTTCGCCGGAAGAAGACGGAGACCGCTACATCGAGATCTGGAACAACGTTTTCATGCAGTTCAACCGCACCGCGGACGGCGTCCTGCACCCGCTGCCGGCGCCTTCGGTGGACACCGGCATGGGCTTGGAACGCATCAGCGCGGTCCTGCAGCACGTTCACTCGAACTATGAAATCGACCTGTTCCAAAGCCTGCTGGCCGCTTCGGCCAAGGCCATCGGCTGCAGCAACGACGCCCAGCCGTCGCTCAAGGTGGTCGCTGACCACATTCGCTCCTGCGGTTTCCTGATCGCCGACGGCGTGCTGCCATCGAACGAAGGCCGTGGCTATGTGCTGCGCCGCATCATTCGCCGCGCTTGCCGTCACGGCAACAAGCTCGGCGCCAAGGGCAGCTTTTTCTACCAGATCGTCGCCGCGCTGGCGGGCGAGATGGGCGAAGCCTTCCCTGAGTTGAAATCCCAGCAGGCGCACATCGAGCGCGTGCTGAAAAGCGAAGAAGAGCAGTTCGCCAAGACCCTGGAACAGGGCCTGAAGATCCTCGAGCAGGACCTGGCCGAACTGAAAGGCAACGTGGTGCCGGGCGACGTGGTGTTCAAGCTGTACGACACCTACGGCTTCCCGATGGACCTGACCGCCGACATCGCCCGCGAACGCGAGCTGACCATCGACGAAGCTGGCTTCGAGCGTGAAATGGACGCCCAGCGCGAGCGCGCCCGTTCCGCCAGCGCCTTCGGCCTGGACTACAACAGCCTGGTCAAGGTCGACGTGGACACTGTGTTCACCGGCTACAACACCACTGAAGACAGCGCCAAAATCGTCGCCCTGTACAAGGACGGCCAGTCTGTCCAGCAACTGGGCGAAGGCGAGGAGGGCGTGGTGATCCTCGATCGCACGCCGTTCTACGCCGAATCCGGCGGCCAGGTGGGCGACACCGGCTACCTGCTGGCGGGTGCCGTGCGCTTTGACGTGCGTGACACCACCAAGACCGGTGGCGCGTTCCTGCACCACGGCATCGTTGCCAGTGGCAGCCTGAGCGTTGGCGCCCAGGTTGAAGCTAAGGTCGATGCCGATGTCCAGCACGCTACCTCGCTCAACCACTCGGCCACTCACCTGCTGCACGCTGCGCTGCGCCAGGTGCTGGGCGATCACGTACAACAGAAAGGCTCGCTGGTGGACAGCCAGCGCCTGCGTTTCGACTTCAGCCACTTCGAAGCGATCAAGCCAGAGCAGATAAAGGCGCTGGAAGAGATCGTCAACCGCGAAGTGCGCAAGAACTCCGAGGTGCAAACCGAAGAGACCGATATCGAGACCGCCAAGCGCAAGGGCGCCATGGCGCTGTTCGGCGAGAAGTACGGCGACAACGTGCGCGTCCTGAGCATGGGCGGCGACTTCTCGGTTGAACTGTGCGGTGGTATCCATGCCAAGCGCACCGGTGATATCGGTCTGCTCAAGATCATCAGCGAAGGCGGTGTGGCCTCCGGCGTCCGTCGTATCGAAGCGGTCACCGGTGCTGCGGCGCTGGCTTACCTGAACGCCGCCGAAGAGCAGTTGAAGGAAGCCGCGCAACTGGTCAAGGGCAGTCGCGACAACCTGATCGACAAGCTGTCGGCTGTGCTCGAGCGCAACCGCCAGTTGGAAAAACAACTGGAGCAACTGCAGGCCAAGGCCGCCAGTGCCGCCGGTGACGACCTGGCCAACAGCGCGGTGGACGTCAAGGGCGTCAAGGTGCTGGCTGCGCGTCTCGACGGTCAGGATGGCAAGGCCCTGCTGGCGCTGGTCGATCAACTGAAGAACAAGCTCGGCCGCGCAGTGATCCTGCTCGGCAGTGTCCACGAAGAGAAGGTCGTACTGGTCGCAGGCGTGACCAAGGACCTTACCGGCCAACTCAAAGCCGGTGATTTGATGAAGCAAGCCGCTGCGGCGGTGGGCGGCAAGGGTGGTGGTCGTCCGGACATGGCGCAAGGCGGTGGCGTGGACGCCGCGGCGCTGGACGGCGCACTGGCCCTGACCGTGCCATTCGTAGAGCAGGGTGTCTGAGGCGCCTGCGGCCCGTCGTCTAGTGGCGGGCCGCGGGCGTTGTGATTGTTTATTGGGTGCCCTTCACGGGCTGAGGCGGCTTTGAAATGGCGTTGATCGTACAGAAATTTGGCGGTACTTCGGTCGGCACAATCGAGCGAATCGAGCAGGTTGCCGAAAAGGTCAAGAAATTCCGCGAAGCTGGCGATGACCTGGTGGTTGTGCTGTCGGCGATGAGCGGCGAAACCAACCGCCTGATCGACCTTGCCAAGCAGATCAGCGATCAGCCGGTTCCGCGTGAACTGGATGTGATCGTTTCCACTGGTGAGCAGGTGACTATCGCCTTGCTCGCCATGGCACTGATGAAGCGTGGCGTTCCGGCGGTTTCCTACACCGGCAACCAGGTACGGATTCTCACCGACAGCGCGCACAACAAGGCGCGCATTCTGCAAATCGACGATCAGAAGATCCGTGGCGACCTCAAGGCCGGCCGCGTGGTTGTGGTCGCAGGTTTCCAGGGTGTCGATGAGCACGGCAACATCACCACCCTCGGTCGTGGCGGCTCCGACACCACCGGCGTGGCCCTTGCGGCAGCGCTGAAGGCTGATGAGTGCCAGATCTACACCGACGTGGACGGTGTCTACACCACCGACCCGCGCGTCGTGTCCCAGGCCCAGCGCCTGGACAAGATCACCTTCGAAGAGATGCTGGAAATGGCCAGTCTCGGTTCCAAGGTGCTGCAGATCCGTGCCGTCGAGTTCGCCGGCAAGTACAACGTTCCGCTGCGCGTGCTGCACAGCTTCCAGGAGGGTCCGGGTACCCTCATTACTATTGATGAAGAGGAATCCATGGAACAGCCGATCATTTCCGGCATCGCCTTCAACCGCGATGAAGCCAAGCTGACCATCCGTGGCGTACCGGATACTCCGGGCGTTGCCTTCAAGATCCTCGGCCCGATCAGCGCCGCCAACATCGAAGTCGACATGATCGTGCAGAACGTTTCGCACGATAACACCACCGACTTCACCTTCACCGTGCACCGCAACGACTACGCCAAGGCGCAGCAAGTGCTGGAAAACACCGCACGTGAAATCGGCGCTCGGGAAATCATTGGCGATACCAAGATCGCCAAGGTGTCGATCGTCGGCGTTGGTATGCGCTCCCACGCGGGCGTTGCCAGCCGCATGTTCGAAGCGCTGGCCAAGGAGAGCATCAATATCCAGATGATCTCCACTTCCGAGATCAAGGTCTCCGTGGTCATCGAAGAGAAGTACCTGGAACTGGCTGTACGCGCGCTGCATACGGCTTTCGAGCTGGACGCTCCGTCCCGTCAGGGCGAGTAAGCGTTGGTCCCCAGGGGCGCGGCCAGGCCGCGCCCCTTCTTTTTTGGCTGGTGTGGAATCTGTTCTTTTGTCCGCGCTGGTCAATACTTAGGCGTAGGTCGATAGCCATCCTGGTTGTAGGCTGAAGCCCTTTTTTTTGCAGACTGTTGTCCCTGAACTGAATTGCGTGAGGAGAAAGGTATGTTGATTCTGACTCGTCGGTGCGCAGAGAGCCTGATTATTGGCGATGGCGAAATCACCGTGACCGTGCTCGGCGTCAAAGGAAATCAAGTGCGGATCGGTGTGAACGCCCCCAAGGAAGTGGCCGTACACCGTGAGGAAATCTACCTTCGGATCAAGAAAGAGAAGGACGAAGAACCAACCCATTAATTTTTATCGATTTTTTTTCAAAAAAGAGTTTGCAAACGGGGAAAGCTCTGGTTATTATACGCCCCGTGTTGCGGAGAGGTGGCCGAGTGGCCGAAGGCGCTCCCCTGCTAAGGGAGTATACCTCACAAGGGTATCGGGGGTTCGAATCCCCCCTTCTCCGCCATTATTCATGTAGGGCGCTGTAATCTGATCCAAATTGCTAAGTCGTTGAAATTAAACGAAAAAGCACTTGTAAAAACGATTAAGCGAACTATAATGCGCGGCTTCAAATGCACTCGTAGCTCAGCTGGATAGAGTACTCGGCTACGAACCGAGCGGTCACAGGTTCGAATCCTGTCGAGTGCACCATATAAAGAAGCGGTTTCCAACAGGAAGTTGCTTCTGCTTCAACCAGAGGTGATCTGGTCCATCAAATACCAACCCTGCACTCGTAGCTCAGCTGGATAGAGTACTCGGCTACGAACCGAGCGGTCACAGGTTCGAATCCTGTCGAGTGCACCATATATAAAGAAGTAGTTTCCAATCGGAACTTGCTTCTGCTTCAACCAGAGGTGATCTGGTCCATCAAGTACCAACCCTGCACTCGTAGCTCAGCTGGATAGAGTACTCGGCTACGAACCGAGCGGTCACAGGTTCGAATCCTGTCGAGTGCACCATATAACGAAGAGCCCGCCTTAATGGCGGGCTTTTTGTTTTCCGCGTTTATTTCTCCGATTAATAAAATGTCATCGAGCAATCGATAGGGCGTGCTAATTTTTAGTTGGCGCATGTGCTCTTTTTCGGGCGCTTGCCGTCGCATTGATGGATTCGGGCGTTTGCGTCGGTCATTTCCGCAAACGATTGTTTTCGCCGATATTTTCAGCCCCTGGCAGCTCAAGCGGTGTATGATTGCGCCCGTCAGCCCCGCCGGGGCTTGTGGAATACCACCATGGACTTACCCAGTAGTTACTCAATAGCTCGTTTTGCCAATCACGATGTGACTGATTGATCTCCCGGCGTGCTCCGCTGCTGGGAGTGGAGTTCGCCTATGACTGAAGTCGAAGTAAAAAAGACGCAAGATAGCCTGCAGGATCGCCTGGCCCAGGTGGTCGAGTTGCTCCATCGCCAGCGCGTGGTGGAAGATCTCACTCACCGCCAGGAAGGCCATCATCAAGACCGGGTAGAAAACCTGGTTCACCGGCAGAATCTGGTCGAGCTGCAACGCAAGCTCGATGACCTGCACTCCGCCGACGTTGCCCATATTCTCGAAGCATTGCCCCTCGACGACCGCCTGACGGTCTGGCAGTTGGTCAAGGCTGAGCGAGACGGCGACATTCTCCTCGAAGTATCCGACGCGGTGCGTGAAACCCTGATCGCCGACATGGACGATCATGAGTTGCTCGCCGCCGCCAAGGAAATGGACGCCGACGAACTCGCCGACCTCGCCCCTGAACTGCCCCGTGACGTTGTCCATGAGTTGATGGAAACCCTCGATGGCCAGCAGCGTGAGCGTGTGCGCTCAGCCCTGAGCTACGACGAGGAGCAGGTAGGTGCGTTGATGGACTTCGAGATGGTCACCATCCGCGAAGACGTCAGCCTGGAAGTGGTTCTGCGTTACCTGCGCCGGCTCAAGGAGCTGCCAGGGCACACCGACAAGCTCTTCGTGGTCGATTACGACGGCATCCTCAAAGGCGTGCTGCCGATCAAGCGCTTGCTGGTCAACGACCCGGACAAGCAGGTTTCCGAAGTAATGGCCAGCGACCCGGTCAGCTTCCACCCCGACGAGGACGCCTATGACGCGGCCCAGGCGTTCGAACGTTATGACCTGGTATCAGCGCCCGTAGTCGACAAGAACGACCGCCTGATCGGCCGTCTGACCATCGACGAGATGGTCGACCTGATTCGCGAAGAAAGCGAAAGCGAAGTGCTGAACATGGCGGGTCTGCGCGAAGAAGAAGATATCTTCGCATCGGTCTGGCGCTCTCTGCGCAACCGCTGGGCCTGGCTGGCGATCAACCTGATCACCGCCTTCCTTGCTTCGCGGGTGATCGGCCTGTTCGAGGGTTCGATCGAGAAGCTGGTTGCACTGGCGGCATTGATGCCGATCGTGGCCGGTATTGGTGGTAACTCGGGTAACCAGACCATCACCATGATCGTGCGGGCCATGGCGCTGGATCAGGTCAGTCCCGGCAACACCTCGCGCTTGATGCGCAAGGAGCTGGCGGTCTCGCTGCTCAACGGTCTGATCTGGGGCGGGGTAATCGGTGTAGTCGCGTTCCTGCTGTACAGCAGTTGGTCGCTGGGCCTGGTGATGATGGCGGCGATGACGCTCAACCTGTTGCTGGCGGCGCTTATGGGCGTACTCATTCCGATGACCCTGGTACGCCTCGGGCGAGATCCCGCGATGGGGTCCAGCGTGATGATTACTGCGGTCACCGACAGTGGTGGCTTCTTCATCTTCCTCGGCCTGGCCACGGTGTTCCTGCTGTGATGCCCAACTGAAGTAAAAGAAAGCCAGCTGAGATGCTGGCTTTTTTTGTGAGCGCCGAAAAGCAAAACGCCCGATGCAGTGCATCGGGCGTTTTGTTCTGAAGCGGGTTCAGGAATAAGGTCAGGAAGCGTCCGCTGCCATCTCTACGTCGTGGGCGATCAGAGCCACCAGGGCGTTTTGCTGGCGATGGGACAGTTGACGGAAGCGTTGCAGCAGCTCGCGTTCATGCAGGGACAGTTCCGGGCTGTCCAGGCGCATGCTCAGCTCGTCTCCCAGTGCGCCTTCCTGGATAAGGCTCTGCTCCAGGCGGGCAATGATCTCGGAGTTCATGCTGCGGTGATGGTTACGCGCAACCTCGGCAATGCGCTCACGCATTCCGTCGGGTAGGCGGACGACGAATTTGTCTGCGGTGCGGCTTGAGTAAATAGCCTGTTTCATTGGGCGCATATAATTGACCGGTTTAGTTCAGGGGAAGCGGTTCTTGAAATTGGCCGCGCGATGAGACTACGACCATCATCACGGTCAAATGTTCAACCTGAATTGTGAATGAGGCCGTTATGATGCCTCATTGTCGCCGGTTCCTTGGCGTCAATTCTGTGACAAATATTGAACCGGGTGGAGGCTTTTTGCCAGTACCAATTATCAGAAATGAGTACTGGTTTGAAAAGTTTTGTGTCACCACTTTTCCGATTCAGCCACCTTTTTACCTGCCATCAGCAACAGGCGAAAAGGTCATGGAAAGCGCCTAGAATGCGCGGGCTTTCCTATCTATGAGCATAGTGGCTATGCAGCATGACGCAAGGGGCGACGGCCCGTTGGCCGCCCACGGCAGGTTGATCTACCTGATGGGACCCTCCGGGTCTGGCAAGGACAGTGTGATTGATCACGCACGACCTGCGTTGCAGGCGTTGGGGGTGGCTGTCGCCCGACGCGTCATTACTCGTTCCGCCGAGGCGGTGGGCGAAGTGGCGCATAGTGTATCGCCATGGCAGTTCGCCACGCTACGTTCGAATGGGGCTTTCGCGCTGGATTGGCAGGCCAATGGCCTTTCGTACGGCATCCCTGTGGAGATCGATACCTGGCTCGCTGAAGGCCGGTCGGTCCTGGTCAACGGCTCCCGTGGCCACTTGCAGTCGGCGCGCGCGAAATACCCTGATCTGGTGCCAATTCTTCTGACGGTGTCTGCGGAAGTCTTGAGAGGCCGACTGCTGCGCCGCGCCCGGGAAGGCGTCGCGGAAATCGAGGAGCGACTGGCGCGCAACCTGCGGATTGCAGGTCAATTCGATGAGGGTGTGTACCTGCTGGACAATTCCACGACGCTCGACGCTGCCGTGCAGCGCCTGCTGGCGATACTGCGGGAAGAGGGCGTCAGTAACGTCTAGAAGGAGAGGGTATGCTCGGCGACCGGAGTGGCGGACTGCTGCGGTGCTTCGCCCAGAACGGCACGGTTTGGCTGCATCGAGGTTTTGTAATCCAGAGAGCCCACAGAAGTTTGCGCAGGCATGAGGTTCAACCCGATCACGGCCGTCAGGGCAAGGGCGTTCAAGGCGATGAGGACGTGATTCATGGCGTGGGTTCCAGGGCTGTGGGATCAATACATTCCATTGTGGTTGATACAGCAGTTGTCGTGCCAATCGAATTTTTTAAAATTTTCCATTTAAATCAATTAGTTAGATGTTATTTGAGCTAGCGTTTTCGTGCATCCTGCAATGATGGCTTTATGCTTTATTGCAGAATGCACGATTGGTTACGTAAGCCTCGCGACGTCGGCAGGCAAAAAGCCCGATTCACGGCATGACAAATAACTCCCTGCTGGTTAACATGCACGCCTTCCGCCGCGCGGCGTCCGCTGCCGGCTTGTGTCCCAGTAGCTCAATTGGATAGAGCATCCCCCTCCTAAGGGGAAGGTTGGCCGTTCGAACCGGCCCTGGGACACCATATTAATTAAGGCTCTCAGCGTTTCTCGTATTTCCTGCTCGGTCTCTATGGGTGCAGGGCGGGTGCAGAGAGTTTTTCTGTCTATAGCGTTACCTGCGCTACCCAACGCATGCGGGCTAGAGTCTAGGGCTTCTCGTGCTGCTGGAGGGCTAAAATGGATCAAGCAATCGGCATTGAACAACGAATGCAGCAATTCCTTGAAAGCCAGGCGCATGTAACGCCTTTGGATGGTCATGTGGCGCAACCCCCAGGGGTTAAGATCGCTGACTATCTGTTCTTCGACAGGGGAGCCGTTGTAGAGATGAAGACTCTCGATGTGGACCCCAAGGAGAAAATTTTAGAGGGTGCCAAGCCGATAATGGACAGCCCAGAATTTCCGCTGATATTTGGCTCGTACGACTTGGGGCTGCAATCAAGGCCACACCTGGTGGTGACGCCCAACTCTTTAAAATTTTTTCGAATGCGACTCGAATGATTGAAGGGGTGTTGAGGAACGCCAAGCGGCAGATCGCTTCATCCAAGAGGTTGTTAGGCTTAGACTCCAATACTCCAGGGATTGCCCTGGTGCTAAATGAATCCGTCGAAAGCATTCCTTTCTCCCAGCTCGTCGATAGGTTCAGCTTTCGCTTGACTGGTGATGGAAAAGATCCGGGACGATTTTCAGAGATCGATTTTATCGTCCTTATTCAAACTACCTTCCAACTTCGCAATACTGGCGCGCCAATGCTTCCTGCTGTTGTTATCAGTAATGATTTCAACGCACATCGGCATCATCGAGTTGAGGCGAGGATTGACGAGTTCTTGCGTGATTGGGCGTTTTCACAAGGGCATAATTATGAGACGACTAGCGACACTGCCAGTCTTCGCTTCGAGCCTACGCAGAAGCCCAGGTCCCAACCGCAAACTCTTCAGGAGGTAGTTGAAGAGGCATACCGCCGGCGGCGGTACATGCAGTATTGGGAGGATCAAGAACTGATCGCTCACGGAAAAATCGTGGTTGAAAAAATAATTTCGGTAGCTCTCGTAGGCAGGCAAAAGCCCTCGGAAGCCGATGCAATGCTTTATATGAAACACTTTGTAGAGCTGCTAGAAGAGTGTCGTATTCGTAGCTTTGATTTTAGAAAGATTCTGAGTCAGACTCCGCATGTTGGATAGCAATCAGGCGTTAAGTAATTGGTTCTTAAATCTGTAGCGGTCGTTTTTCGCTAACAGAGAAACGCAGGAAATAGGATTGAGTTTCGCATTGCAATATTTTCCTCAAGAATAAGCATAGCAGTAAACGGCCGAAAACGGGCCATGGACACACTGTGATCTCGCCTTTAATGTGTATACTAGTTACGCCGCTCTTCTTCCATGCTCACACCTCTTTTGAAGCGTGTTAGTCAAATTGAATGAAGCTTATGCATGGATAAAGAACTTTACTAGCCTTGATCAGTGAAAATAAAATGTCAGATTTATTTTTCACTTATAATTGGATCGCAACCATGTCTCCTTTTTTAGATGCCTTTTGGCCAAACTTAGTTTCCACGCTAATAGGTGTAGTGCTCGGAGTTCCTATAGCTTTGGCGTTAAATGAGCTTGTTCTCCGCCGACAAAGGAGACTGCAGGTAGAAGATTTGCGTCAACAAGCAAGAGACTCAATTGAAGTATTAGTCGCGGCGTGCCGGTATAATATCGGCGTTCTTGACACGATACGAATAGGGGCAGAAGAAGGCAGGGTTATGCACAATCCTGATCTGCGGCTTACGACCTGGGAGGTCGTATCCCCGGCACTTTTCACAATTGTCTCAGATCCGGAAATTCTTCAAATGCTCTCTCATCATTGGCTTAGACTGAAACGCATTCAGGCGCTAAGTGATGAGATATTTGCTAGAGAAGTCGCCAAATCGCTCCCCCCCATTGAAGATGAAATATTGGCGGTAGAATTTTGGAAAACTCTCTGCGAAAACGCCTACCACCTTTCTGCGCACGCATTAGAGGCTATCTCAATGCTCGAACGAGCAAAGCTAAGAATTGGTGCCAGTAGTACTAGCTCAGCTCCTCCATCGAGAGGGGTTTAGTATAGAGGACTCCGAGCTCGGATTTCGCATGTCTGCGCGCAGGTTGAGAGGACTTACTTTTTCAGCGCAATCGGCCGATATTCGCCCCTGACCACAAGCAACCTCCCAACCCAGAAAATATAATCCCCTACCCTCCACTCAGTTCACGATGCACAACCCGGTGGCAACTCGCGCACAGGCATTGCAAATCTTCCAGGCTTGTCAGATGTCTTGGTGCCATTTGCGCGATCTGCACGGTTCGATGGTGTACCTCAATGCAGGCCTCTCCGTTTTCTGCGCCGTAAGTTTCAACCGGATCCATTTTGCAGCGCTCGCAATAGAGTCGCCCGTGGTTCTTCTTGAATTCAGCTTTCTTGGCAATCGACAAGCCCGGGGCGCGCTCTTTCCGTAAATGAGCCACGAGCCTGGACTGCCCCTCAGTCCATACCTGATCTTCATAAAGCGATGGCAGTACGGGATCAGCCATCAAGGCACCTTTGGGCACTATACGGAAGCCAGCATCCTCCAGTAGTTGAAAACAGACGCTGTTAACGCCGGCGGTGAAGTGTCTGGGCAGTATCTGAAATCCTAGAGCTCTTGTAGCAGCTAAGCCAAATACCGCCTTCGGTGGTAGTCGGAGATGTTCATCAACGATCAGGTCGTAATCGGTTGACTCAGCAAATCCAGGTGAATCAATCCCGCTGATCAGGTCCTGAACAGCACGCCATATATACTCAGCGGTGACTCCGCGAAGCACCTCAGCGGGAAGTCGTTCGAGGCTTCGTAGATTTTTATCTACGGGAGTACCGCCAAGCGCGAGATTTAATGCCTGCGCATCGCCCCCAGATACTGTCATCCGAATGCGTCTAGTGGAGTTTCCTCCTGAAGACTCAGAGGATGATCGGCCAACGGCCTTCATTCGAGTGGAAAGGACTTTCATAACCTGATCAACAGGCGCTTTGCTCTCCCCTGAGGTGAGTATCGTTCGCTGAGAAATTGGGATGCCTTGAACGCGGCTGCTATCAACCCAGACGCGTTCTACCAAAAACGAAGCCCGCTTCAGCCTGGTCAGCAAAACAGAAAGCCCCAGAGCATATTCGGAATTGATCGCGCCCTTACCTTTGGTACCGCCACGGCTGTGGAATACAACCTCGTCCGACTCTATTCCGAAGTGCGCGTCAATTGGACTGCCATTATCGGCAATGATCTGAAAAAATTGTGCCATGTCTGTGGCTGCTCCCTGTAGTTTTAAGCGACTGGTACTGCACGCGCGAGACACATAGCGGCCCCCTACTCAACTGCCGGGATAGGTATCAGGGAAAATGCCCTGAGCGGAAAGCTGCTTGTCGTAGGCCTCGATCACCAGTTGCCTAGCCTCTTGAAATCGATAGATTTGCTCATCGTAGATGAACGCCAACTCACCCCAGAAATGATGAACCGTGGAAAGGGCAACAACATTGTCGTGACGATCAGATCGGGCCTTCTCCTTCACTTCTTCCAACTTGTTGCGGGTGCCCATTCTGCCGCCCGCAATACCGGCAATCCCGTGCTCCAGAACATGGACGAGGATTTTCCATGTGGGATCATCGTCTTCGAAGATCTTGATCATGTTGTCCCCTTGCTTTCGAGTAGCCCAAAACTAAATGGCAATGGCTCATTTCACCATTGGCCTAAAGTAGCCTCTCCCCCCACACTTCTTCTCTGGCCCCCTCACACAGCAGTCCGCCCTATCACGCATCTGTGGCTGGCCGTCGCGCTCGCCCTTCTGCAAGCGCCTCCAGGAACTGGCCGGCACTTTTCCGGCCACGTGTACATGCCCTGATAAGCTAGTTGCTCGAGCAGAAACGTCTATATCGTAGATCGTTTTTCCTCACAACGCGTCTTGTTCAGCCTCTTGCTCGTCTTCCCCGGTGCCTTCTTCATGAGAACGTACCCACTTACCGGAAAATGTCGCTGAAAGTCCGCAGTACTCACTTGGAGTAGGTGAAGTGATTATCGCTGCTGACTTGCCGAGTACAATGTCAAAATGCTCACCCGTAGCTTTTTTATTCTTATCTATAACTCGCATTGATGTAGATATTTCTCCGGTTGACTGGATTCGGGCTACAGTATTTTCCATGGCCCAAACATCACATTCATGTTGAGTGGTAGTGTCTACGGTCTGAATATGGACAGCCAGAGGCTGTATTGGGGTGCCGTGCTCTAGTTCGTTTGCAACAAGCATTCTTCCTGCATAACCGCCTTCTTGGAATGAGAAGTAAGTAAATTGTTGGGAAAATGCAAAGCTGGAAGTGCTTAAAGCTGTAGCAACTGCAAGATATTTTAATATGCGCATAGAAGCTCCTTTGAAATCTACAAAAGTCACCGCTCTGGCGTTCTCAGGCTGACCATTGAGTTTTACATGTTCGATAATGAAAAAATGCATGATTAGTTTTTCCGGGCGGTGATTACTCACTATGCATCTTGCGCGCATTTGTTAGAGTACTTTGAATGTTAGTTTCTGACTTAGATCAAAGAATCTTGGGTCGACAACAATGACTTTGGCATCAGGATCGCCCATCTGTAGCCCTTTAGCCATAAAATAAGTCCCCTCCATCTTTACCCTTCTACCATTCAAGGCTTTCAATACCTCTAACTCCTTCCCATCAACACCAAAAATTGGTACTAGTCCAATACCATATTGTTCACCCGTTTGATTTTCCGATTCAAAGTACAACCAGTCTTTCCAAGGGCCGACACCCGGCTTGATGTATCCTATGAATCGCCCGTTCTCTCGTTTATATTTCTCAAGACCCTGTATCGTATACCCGGTGGTTGCATCAATTATATAATCGGCATGAATCGCCCCTGGTTTCGTAGACACCTCCAAGCCTCATAATGAGTCCCAAATAGGAGGTGCCATGAGTCGTCAGCGTTACCCCGAAGAGTTCAAGATCGAAGCGGTCAAGCAAGTGACCGAAAAAGGCAAACCTGTTGCCGATGTCGCCCAGCGGCTGGGCATGTCCGTGCACAGCCTTTACGCCTGGATCAAGGTCTACAGCAAGCCCCAAGAGCAGCGTCAGCAAGATGATGATCAGCAGGCCGAGTTGCGCAAGCTACGCGCTGAACTCAAACGTGTGACGGAAGAGAGAGACATCTTAAAGAAGGCCGCCGCGTACTTTGCCAAGGAGTGCGGCTGAAGTACGCCTTTATCAAGCAGCGCGCGGGCGAGTATTCGATTCGACGGCTTTGCCTGACGCTGAAAGTCCATCCCAGAGGTTATTACGCCTGGCTGTCTGAGCCGCAATCTCTACGAGCCAAAGACGAGCATCGACTGCTGGGTTTGATCAAGCATTCATGGCTGGAGAGCGGCGGCGTTTATGGCTATCGCAAAATCCATGACGATCTGCGCGAGGCCGGTGAGGATTGTGGTCGTCATCGTGTGGCAAGGCTGATGCGTCTTGAAGGTCTGCGTTCTCAGACAGGTTATCGACGCCGCCCTGGAAAGTACGGCGGTAAGCCAGCGGTCGCCTCACCCAATTTGCTGAAGCGGCAGTTTGATGTCGTAGAACCCAACAAGGTTTGGGTCACCGACATCACTTATATTCGTACGTATGAAGGCTGGCTGTATTTGGCAGTGGTGCTGGATCTGTTTTCTCGTCAGGTCGTTGGCTGGTCAATGAAGTCGCAGATGACCAGTGATTTGGCCCTTGATGCGTTATTGATGGCGGTTTGGAGGCGAAAACCGAAAAAGGAGGTGATGGTTCACTCCGACCAGGGCAGCCAGTACAGCAGCTCCGATTGGCGCAGCTTTTTGAAGGCAAACAATTTGGTTGCCAGCATGAGTCGCCGAGGCAACTGTCATGACAACGCCGTGGCCGAGAGCTTTTTCCAGCTTCTGAAACTGGAACGGATCAAGCGAAAAATCTACACCACTCGGGAAGATGCTCGGAGTGATGTGTTCGATTACATCGAGATGTTCTACAACGTAAAACGCCGCCATGGTTTCAACAATCAGCTGTCACCGGGAGAGTTTGAAAAGCGTTACGCAATGAGCTTGCAAGGTGTCTAGAGAATCCGGGGCGATTCACTCCTCCGGCTCCACCGCATTCACCTTGTCCAACTGAGCAGTCATCCGGTGCAGAAAACCGATGAGTGTTTCCACCTCTGTTTCTGTCAAACCCCCCAGCAACAACCGTTCCCGCTCCAGCGCGGTGACCAGCACCCGATCATGCAGCGCATGCCCCGCTTCAGTGAGCGAGACGGTGTAGCGACGCGCATCTTTTGCATCCACCTCAGTCGATACGTGCCCATCCCGTTCAAGCGTTTGCAGTGCCCGGCTGATGGCGCTCTTGTCCAGTCCGATCACCTGAACCATACGGTTGGCGCTGATGTTGTTTTCAACCGCGAGCATCGCCAGCAGTCGCCATTCGACGATGCCAATCCCGAAATGCTTGCGGTAGCAGGCGGATGCGCCACTCGACATTTTGTTGGTCAGGAAGGTCAGCAGCGCCGGTACGTAGCGCTCCAGATTCAGTGGCGTATGTGGCATGGCAGGAAAGATACCCGTGCATTGAAATGAAATTAGTTGACACCGCAACTAAAATGGCTAGGATGAAAATCATGTGAGGATTGCGCGTCCGCATCATAAGCGCACGCGACACTACAACAAAAACCAGAGGTCCCGTGTCATGACTCGCTTGTGCCCTTCGTTCCTGCCTGATCCGTAAACCCCGATTTTCCCGCCGGTGTGCCCGGCACTCCCGTACTCATTTTCAAACACTGCATAACCGTGGTGAGGGCAGGCTCATGCTCGAAGTTTGTGTGTCACAGAAAACCATCGAAGCCGACGGCGTTTGCAGTTTCGAACTGCTCGCCGTGGAGGGGGCGGCGTTGCCCGCGTTCACCGCGGGTTCGCATGTCGATGTTCAGGTTGCGCCAGGTGTGGTTCGGCAGTATTCGCTGTGTAATTCCCCTGAGGAACAAGGTCGCTATTTGATTGCCGTGCTTCACGAAGCCGAATCCCGTGGCGGATCAAGGGGCATGCACCTGGATGTCGGGGAGGGTGCCCGGCTCACTATCGGCACACCGAGAAACCTGTTCGACCTCGATCTGACGGGGGAGCGCTATCTGCTGTTCGCGGGAGGCATCGGCATTACGCCGATCCTGGCAATGGCTCATACCCTGATTGCCGCCGGCAAGGATTTCGAGCTGCATTACTGCGGACGTTCGGTTCAGCGCCTGGCCTTTGTTGAACTGCTGAACAGCCCGCTTTTCAGCCGCCACCTTCGACTGCATGTGGATGACGGACCTGTCGAGCAGCGGTTCAACGCCGCGCAGGTGCTCGCGAGCCCTGCCGCGGGTGACCAGCTTTACGTCTGCGGCCCGGCGGGCTTCATGACCCATGTTCAGTCCACCGCCAACGCCTGCGGCTGGAACGATCAGCAGATTCATCGAGAGGATTTCGCCGCGCCGCCCCAGGTGCTTGAGGGCGACCGTGCTTTTGACGTCGAGCTTGCGCGTTCCGGGCGGGTCATCAGCATCCCGGCCTGCCGCACCGTGCTTGAGGTGTTGCTGGAGAACGCCATCGATATCGACAGCTCCTGTGAGCAGGGTATTTGCGGCGCCTGCGTCACTGCGGTGCTGGCCGGCGAGCCGGATCATCGCGATCAGTTCATGACCGAAGCGGAACACGCCCGCAATGACCGTTTCACCCCGTGCTGCTCACGTTCGAACAGCCCCCGCCTGGTGCTGGACCTGTGACCCCCCAACAAGAAGATGAAAGGAGATCGTTATGAGTGCATCCCATGCTCACGCGCTTGCCCACGCGGTAGGCGCGACAGCCGAAGAACCGAAGTTCCCGCTGAACCAATGGTACGTCGCCGGGTTCGCCTGGGAGCTCAAGGACAAGCCGCTTGGCCGGACATTGCTGGGCAAGCCAGTGGTACTTTTCCGCACCGCTGACGGTAAGGTCGCCGCACTCGAGGATCGTTGCTGTCACCGGGCACTTCCGCTGTCCAGCGGCACGCTGGAAGAGCAGGGTTTGCGTTGCGGTTATCACGGCCTTTTGTTCGACGCCACGGGGCAGTGCCTTGAGGTGCCGGGCCAGGCGAAGGTGCCGACCAAGGCCAGGGTCCAGGCGTATCCCGTTCAAGAGCGCGACCAGATCATCTGGATCTGGTTCGGCAGCGCCTCGCAGCCGCAGCCAACGATCGAACCGCCGGCGTACGAGGTTCACAGCAGCGGCGAATACGTCTTCGAAGGCGGCATCTATCACTACGATGCGCCGTATCAACTGATCCACGACAACCTGCTGGACCTGAGCCACCTGGGCTACGTGCACCTGCGCACCATCGGTGGCAACGCCAGCGTTCACATGAATGCGCAGATGCGCGTCGAGAGTGATGACACCTCGGTGAAAGTGGTCCGCCATATGCCCGGGTCGCAGCCACCCCCGACGTACAGCGCGGCGTATCCCTTCAAAGGCAAGGTCGATCGCTGGCAGGAAATCGAGTTTCTGGTCAGTCATCTGCGCATCTGGACCGGCGCGGTCGATGCCGGAACGGACGCCCTCGATGACCCTCGCCGTGGCGGCTTCCACATGCGCGGTTTCCATGGCGTGACGCCAGAGACCGAGACGACCAGCCACTACTTCTGGACCATGGCGACCAACCCCGAAAGCAATGTCGAAGAGGTCAAGGCCAAGGTCGTCGAGCAGACCGCGCTGACCTTCGATGAAGACAAGGTGGTGATCGAGGCCCAGTACAAGAACATGCTCGGTTTCGGTCCCCGGCCGATGGTTGATATCCACGTGGATGTTGGCGCCAACCGCGCGCGCAAGATCATCGAACGCCTACGCCTGGCGTCTGCCTGATGTCACCGGCGGCAGGCGAGGTATCGCCTGTGGCGATACCTGGTAGCGCGAAACTGGCACGCGGGCGATGACCCGGCAGGGTATAAGTCGCCCATGCGCTACCGTCGTCTCGATCTGAACCTGCTGGTCGCTTTGAATGTGCTGCTGGAAGAATGCAGCGTCAGCAGAGCGGCCCAGCGCCTGAACCTCGGCCAGTCGGCGACCAGTGCCGCGCTGGGGCGGCTGCGCGAGCATTTTCAGGACCCGTTGCTTGTCCCGCTCGGTCGCGGCTTGCAGCTCAGCCCGCTGGCACGTCAACTGGCACCCAAGGTGCGCGATGTACTCGACCTGGCCGGCGAACTCGTGGAAACCACCGCCGACTTCGACCCCGCCCGTTGTGAGCGGCGTTTCACCCTCGTGGCGTCGGACTATGTGGCGGCCACGCTGATACCCGCCGTCAGCCGCGAACTGTGCCGTCTGGCGCCCGGCGCATCGCTAGTGGTGCGGGATCTGTCGCTATCGCGTGACGGCGACCAGGTGGGCGAAGCGCTGGAGTACCGCCGCAGCGATCTGGTGATCGTGCCGCAACGGCGGATCAATCCCGCGTATCCCCACGCTCCGCTGCTCGAGGATGAACTGTGTTGCATTGTCTGCGCGGAGCATTGGCCTGAAGGCAATGACCTGAACCTCGCCCGTTACCGCGCCGCCGAGCACGTAGTGCGAGAGTTCGCCGATGGGCAGAGCCTGTCGCTGGACACGCAGCACCTGAGGGACATCGGCATCGAGCGACGGGTAGTCGCGACGGTGCAGAGCTTCGCCCTGATGGCGGAGTTCGTGATCCAGACCCCGCGGGTCGCCACGCTGTTCCGCCGCCAGGCCGAGGCGCTGGCGCGACGGTATCCGTTGCGGGTGCTGCCGGCGCCTATCGAATTTCCGGCAGCCTCCCAAGCGCTGCAGTGGCACCCGCAACAGGTGTGCGACCCGACGCTGGCCTGGTTCCGCCAGGTGCTGGTGGAGCAGGCCGGGTTGCTGCGTCAGGGCTGAGGATCACCGGTTTCGCCGTGCAAGCCGACCTCTTCGATGGCCAGTAGCGCACAGCGCTCGTCATTGTCCGAGGTGTCGCCGCTGACGCCGAGGGCGCCCAGCAAGCGGCCTTCGGCATCGCGCAGCAATATTCCTCCGGCGACCGGGATCACCTCGCCATCGGTCAGGCTGTTTATCGCATCGAAGAACGCGGGCATCGCCTGGGCCCGGCGCGCCAGTTCTCGACCGCCCATGCCCATGCCCAGGCAACCGCGAGCCTTGCCGGTGGCGATTCGCGGACGCAAGAAGCTGGCGTCCTCATCGCGCAGCACGGCCAGCGGGTGGCCGGCGCCATCGAGCACCGCCGCGGCGAGCGGGCGCAGGCCGAGCTTGCGGGCATGGCGAAGGGTGGCCGCCGCGAGGCGCGCGGCGTGTTCGACGTCGAGACGGGTCATGTTCATTGGCTCCATTTGCCGAGTTCCGCAACGCGGCTGCGGGTGTAGAGATCGGTCCACTTCAAGGTGTTGAAGTCCGACACCTGTTTCGGGTTGTAGGCGGTCCGTTGCAGGTTCACCGGTTCGCCGGCTTTGTAGACGGCGTGCAGGCGGTTGCGGTCCTGAAGGATGCGGATGTCATCCAGCGGCGAGCCGTCGAGTATCAGCAGGTCGGCCTGCTTGCCCGGCTCCAGGGTGCCGATGGTTTCACCGCGGGGCATCAGGCGCGCGCCGACGTTGGTCGCGGCAAACAGTGCTTCCGCCGGGGTGAATTCCAGGCGGCGCACCAGCAACTCCAGTTCGCGGGCATGCCACTCGCCGTACGGCGTGACCGCGAAGCCGCTGTCGCTGCCGCAGGCAAAGGGGATACCGGCGGCTTTGGCCCGCTTGAGCACCGGCGTGCCCACTTCCAGGGTGCGTGCGCAGTAACCGGCGTAGCCGGTGGTGATGGCCGGGTCGTGGGGCTGGCAGAAATCCACGGTGTTCTGCGGGAAGGTCATCGTCGGCGCCAGCACGGTGCCGGCTTCGAGCAAGGCCTCGATGCAGGCGTCGTCCATGTAGAACGCATGAAAGACCAGGTCCACGCCCGCCTTGGCGGCGTACATCACGGCCTCGCGACCGTAGGCGTGAGTGGCCACGCGGCAGCCAAGCCGATGAGCTTCCTCGACCATCTCGCGGGTTTCGTCGGCGGTGAAGGCGGCGATGATTTCGCCGTTGGGACGACGCTGGGTGCCGTCCATGGCGATCTTGATCAGGTCCACGCCATCTTTGGCCTGCTTGCGGATTTCCGCGATGGCGTCGGTACGACTGGTGACCAGTGCGGCGGTGAAGAATTCCGGTGCGCCGACGCGGCTCGGGAACCAGTCGTTGAGGCTCTGTCGGTTGGTGATCACGCGGCTGCTGGCGGCGATTCGCGGCCCGGCGAAAAGCCCCGCGTTGACCGAGTTGCGCACGGCGATGCTGAGTTGGCCGCTGTCGCCGGGGCAGACCATGGAGGTGACACCGGCGGCAAGCACGTGCTGGGCGAAGAACAGCCCGCGCAGGGCGCGAAATTCGTCACTGGTCCAGATGTCGATATCTTCCTCGCTCTGGGCGTTGCCGAACGCCAGGTGGGTATGCACGTCCACCAGGCCCGGCATGACGAAATCGCCACGGACTTCCCGGTCGCCTGCCACGGGCCGTGGGGCCTGGGCTGTCGGGCCGACATGGCGGATCACGCCGTTGTCGATGATCAGGGTCTGCTGCTGGCGGACGTCCAGGCCGGTGCCGTCAAACAGGGTGGAGCAGTGCAGGTGCAGGGCGCTCATGGTTGTGGATCTCCTCGTCTTGTTTGCCCCGGAGGCTAGGGCGCCAGTGCCTGGATGCACTATCAGATGCTATCGATGGCGAACCATCGACGCCGTGGATAGCTAGCGCAAGCCGCGCAGGGCCTGGGCGCGAGGGGAAAAACAGCGGGGCCGGAACAGGTATCGGGAGTGGCGATGCCAGGCATGGGGATTGGCGATTTTTCCCCAAGGCGTGGTGAGGCGAGGATGCGCCTCCCAATCACCTCGGAAGGAAAATGTTCATGAATGTTGTTGATGACCTCCTGCGACGGGAAGCCGAACGCCAGCGCGCGCTGGTCGAAGAAGACCATGCCGGGCTCGAAGGTCTGTTTGCCGATGAGCTGGTGTATGTCCATACCACGGGGCTGGTGCAGGACAAGGCGCAGTACCTGGACTATGCGCGGCAAGCGGTGCGTTACCTGGCGGTGGAGCGGGGTGAGCTGACGGTTCGCCTGTTTGGCGACAGCCTCGCGTTGATGAGCGGGCCGCAGTGCAACCTGCTGCAGAAGCGCGGAGGTGGCGAGCCGGTGCGCGCCGAAGGATTTGCCACGCAAGTCTGGGTGAGGGAGGACGCCGGTTGGCGCATCGCCTCGTTCCATGGCACCCGCACCGCGGGCTAGGCGCACGCCGCCCCGACGCCGGCGCGGCGCTCGGGGTGGCGGGGCGGTTTCAGCCGGTTGCCAGCCAGTCGTCTTCCTGCTGGTCGATGCGCTGGATGCAGTCGCGGATGCGCTCGCGCAACCAGCGGTGCATGGGGTCGCCCTCCATGCTCCGGTGCCAGAGCATGAATTCGCGCATCACCGGGATTTCCATCGGCGTCGGCAGGATGCGCAGGGGCAGGTAGCGCGCATAAAGCCGGGCCAGGCGACGGTGCATGGTCGCCAGGCGCGGGGTGCCCACCAACAATTGCGGCAGGGTGTTGAAGTCGTTGCTGATCACCTCCAGCCGGCGGTTGACGCCGTACTGGTTCATGATCCAGTCCTCGATGCTCAGGTGCCGGTTGCGGCCGAAGCCCACCGAGATGTGCCCCATCTCCAGGTACTGCTCCAGCGTCAGCGAATCGCCGACGGCGGGGTTGTCGCGCCACACCACGCAGACATGGTCTTCCTCGAACAGCAACTGCGCGGGATGGTCGTCGATGATGTAGCGCTCGGGGACGATCATCATGTCCACCTCGCCGCGCATCAGCAATTCACCACTGTTGTCGCCGGGGCTGATGATCTCGAAGGTGATGTGCGGCGCTTGCTGGTGGATCTTCTGAATGACCTGGGCGAACAGCACGCTGATCAGGTAATCCGAGGTCACCAGGCGAAAATGCCGCTTGCTGCTGGCAGGGTCGAACACCGGGCGTGCCGTGATGGACGAGCGGATGGTCAGCAGCACTTCACGCACCGGTCCCGCCAGTTCCAGCGCATAGGGGGTGGGCTGCATCTTGCGCCCGACCTGCACCAGCAGTTCGTCTTCGAAGAACGTTCGCAGACGGCCCAGCACACCGCTGGTGGCCGATTGGGTCATGTGCAGGCGCTCGGCGGTGCGGGTGATGTTCTGCTCTTCCAGCAGCACATCCAGCGCGACCAGGAGATTGAGGTCCAGGTGGTGAAAACGCATGGTGATGGCTCACGGTTCTTGTAGTTGTTTTGCCGATACCTTCCCGTCGCACCCGCGTTGCGTCAATCCCCCGGTTCCCCTGAAAAGCGGCAAATGCCCGGCGCCATGGCCCGCCGCGCAGGTATCGCGATTGCCGATGCCTGGCATCCCCGTTGGCGATGGATCCGGTCGCTCACGCCCCGTGTAACGGCGCGTTTCAGGTATCGCGCTGCTCGATAGGTCACATCCCGACAAGCGATTAGTCAGAGGCGGCAGCGCGAGTCAACCTGTGCCCGTCGCCCGGTCTATCCCGCCGGGTGGCGCCACCTCGGCATTTCGACCGTACCGGTCCGGCTGCCTTACCGGCCGGTGGTGGCTGAGAAAAAATGCCAACAAAAACAATAAAAGAGGGTTAGTTCGATGGCTATTCGCTCCATCGCCGCATCGCGGCGTGCGCCCTTCACCCTGACGCTCGCGGCGGCGCTGGTAATCGGTCTTCCGTCCGCCCAGGCGTTCGAGATCCAGACCGGCAACCCCGACCTGAGCCTGCGTTGGGACAACACCATCAAATACAGCGCCGCCTGGCGCACCCAGGACCAGAGCAGCAAGCTCACCACGGGCCAGGTCGCCCTGAACCAGGACGACGGTGACCGCAACTTCAACAAAGGCCTGATTTCCAACCGCCTCGACATCCTCTCGGAACTGGACATCGGTTACCGCGATTTCGGCGCACGCGTCAGCGGTGCCGGCTGGTTCGACACCGAGTACCAGAAGGACAACGACAACAACGATCCGTCCCGGGCCAACGTGCGCTCGGTGGCCTATGACCAGTTCAGCGATGACACCCGTCACCTGCACGGCGGCGATGGCGAGTTGCTGGATGCATTCGTGTACTGGAACGGCGACGTGGCGGATCGCGCCGCCTCGGTACGGCTCGGTCGTCACGGCCTGATCTGGGGCGAGAGCCTGTTCTTCGGCGCCAACGGCATTGCCGGCGGCATGGCCCCGGTGGACGTGGTCAAGGCCGTGTCGGTGCCCAACACCCAGTTCAAGGAAATCACCCGTCCGGTCAGTCAACTCTCCGGCACCTTTCAACTGACCGATGCGCTCTCGCTCGGCGCCTACTACCAGTTCGAATGGGAAGAAACCCGGCTGCCGGGGGCCGGCAGTTATTTCTCGGTCAGCGACACTATCGGCGAAGGCAACGAGCGGCTGATCACCGGCGCGCCGTTCCCGGCGTTCCTCGGTGGCAACCCGGACAGCCCGGCGGCGTTCTTCCACGGTAACGACAAGGAAGCGAAAAGCTCGGGGCAGGGCGGCCTGCAGTTGCGCTACACCGCCGACACCGTCGAGTACGGCCTGTACGCCATCCAGTACCACGACAAATCGCCCAAGCTGTACCTGAAACCCAACGCCACCGGCCCGAACTTCGCCACCGGGCAGATCGGCGAGTACTACTGGGTGTACCCGGAAAATATCCGCGCACTGGGCGCCAGCTTCGCCACCAGTGTCGACGAGTACAGCTTCGCCGGTGAGGCATCGATGCGCTGGAACATGCCGCTGGTGTCCAACGGCCAGACCGTCACCCCGGGCATGGTCGCGGACAACGACGACCACCCGCTGTATGCCGTCGGCCGCACCGCGCACCTCAACCTGAACATGATCGCCTCGCTGGGCCCGTCGTTTATCGCCAACGAGGCCAGCCTGGTGGGCGAGGTCGCCTGGAACCGCCTGCTCAGCGTGACGAAGAACCGCGCCGCGCTGGACCCGGGCGCCACCGACGATGGCGTCGGCCTCAAGCTGGTTTACACCCCGACGTATCGCCAGTTGTTCCCCGGCATCGACCTGAGCGTGCCGCTGGGCATCAGCTACTTCCCCATGGGCAAGTCGGCGGTGGTCGGCAGTTTCGGCCCTGACCGCGGGGGTGATTTCAACGTTGGCGTCACCGCCACCTACCTCGACCGGGTCACGTTCGGCCTGACCTACACCCACTACTACGGCCCCGAGGACACCAACCTCAATTCGCTGTCGCAGTTCACCTTCAAACAAGCACTGAAAGACCGGGACTACCTGGCCTTCTCGGTTAAAACAACATTCTGAGGGGACGTTCATGACCTTGCCTTTTTCTCTCAAGACCTTCTGCGTCGCCGTGCTCGGCGCCGCGGCCCTGAGCCTGCAACCGGCCCAGGCCGCCAGCCCCGATGACCTCGGCAAGCAGTTGACGCCCATGGGCGCCGAGCGCGCCGGCAACGCCGACGGCAGCATCCCGGCCTGGGATGGCGGCTACACCAAGGTGGATCCGTCCTTCAAACAGGGCGGCACGCGCAGCGATCCGTTCAGCGGCGACAAGCCGCTGTACAGCATCACCGCGAAGAACCTCGACCAGTACGCCGGCAAGCTCAGCGATGGCACCAAGGCCATGTTCAAGCGCTACCCGGAGAGCTACCGCATCGACGTCTACCCGACCCGCCGCAGCGCCGCCGCGCCGCAATGGGTTTATGACAACACGCTGAAAAATGCCCGCGACGCGAAGCTGGTGGACAGCAGCGCCGGGCCGGTGCCGGAAGGTGCTTATGGCGGCATCCCGTTCCCGCTGCCGAAGAATGGCGCGGAGGCGATGTGGAACCACCTGCTGAACTGGCGCGGAACTTCGCTGGCCATGGATTTCCGGCACTACCTGATGACCGCCGACGGCGCCCAGGTGATGACCACCGACGGCAAGGCCATCCAGGAAATGCCGTACTACTACCAGGACGGCAACGCCGCCAGTTTCGATGGCGATTACTGGCTGTTCCGCCTGCTCAACGTCGGCCCGGCGCTGCGGGCCGGCGAGCAGATCATGGGCCGCACCAACATCAACGGCGACAAGTCCCAGGCCCACGTCTACCTGACCGGCCAGCGCCGCGTGCGCAAGTTGCCCAACGCCTGTTGCGACACGCCGACGCCGGCCACCGCCGGGGTCATGTCGTTCGATGAACTCAGCGTATTCCAGGGCCGCATGGACCGCTTCGACTGGAAGCTGGTGGGCAAGCAGGAGATGTACATCCCCTACAACACCAACAAGATCCAGACCGCCGCGAAACCCGAGGACCTGTTCGCCAAGCACCACCTCAACCCCGACTACGTGCGCTGGGAACTGCACCGGGTCTGGGTGGTGGAAGCCGACCTGGCGCCGGGCAAGCGCCACCAGTTGCCGAAAGGCCGCTACTACCTCGACGAGGACACCTGGCAGGCCATGCTCGGCGACCGCTGGGATGCCAATGGCCAACTGGCCAAGACCCTCTGGTCGCTACCGTCGGTAATGCCCGACCTGCCCGCCGTGGCCCAGTTGTCCTCGGGCTTCTACGACCTGGTGTCCGGGGCCTGGTTTATCCAGAACCTCTACACCGGCAAGGACCAGCAATACGCCATCGTCGATCGCTACAAGGCCGCCGAGTTTTCCCCGGCCGCCATGGCCGGACGCGGCGTGCGCTGATGAGCCGAGGGGAGGGCGCCCGTCGCCCTCCCGTCCAGGACTGGAATCGAGGTAGATATGAACAGAGTGCTTCAGTTGAGCGGCCTGTTGCTGGCCCTCGCCTTGCCGATGGCGTCGCAGTGCTTCGCCCAGGCGTCGTTGCACCGGCTGACGGTGGGCGATGTGCTGGAGAGCCCGGCGAGCCAGGTGCCGAACCCGCAGCGGGCGGTGTACACCGCGCTGGCGCGGGCCGGCGAGCGGCTGGTGGCGGTGGGGGAGCGCGGGCTGGTCTTGCTGTCCGATGACAATGGCCGGCAATGGCGGCAGGTGCCGGTCCCGGTATCGGTGGGCCTGACGGCCGTGCAGTTCGCCGATGCGCGCAGTGGTTGGGCGGTGGGGCACGCCGGGGTGGTGCTGGCGACCCGCGACGGCGGCGAAAGCTGGGTCCTGCAACTGGACGGAAAGGACGCTGCTCGACTGGAGCTTGAAGAGGCCGGTCGTGCCTTGCCCGGCGCGGCGGATCAGGCGGCGGCGCAGTCGCGCCTGGAGACCGCGCAGCGCATCGCCGCGGAACAACCGGACAAACCGTTCCTGGCCATCGCCGCCAGCGATGCCGCCAACGTGCTGGTGGTCGGCGCCTATGGCCTGGCCATGCGCAGCACCGACGGCGGCGAGCATTGGCATTCGCTGATGGGCCGCATCGATAACCCGGACGGCTTGCACCTGTACGCCGTCGCCCGCCAGGGCGAGGCCTGGGTGCTGGCCGGCGAGCAGGGTTACCTGGCCCGTTCCGCCGACGGCGAGGACTTCCATCCATTACCCAGCCCTTACGGCGGCAGCCTGTTCACCCTGGCACCGCGGGGCGATGGCGCGCTGCTGATCGGCGGGCTCAAAGGCAATGCGTTCGTCCTCGCGGCCGACGCGCAAGAGGCTGAAGCCCTGCCGGCCCTGGCGCCGGTGTCGTTCAGCGACGCCATTGCTCTTGGCGACGGCCGTGTGCTGCTGGCCAACCAGGCGGGCGGCTTGTTCGCCAGCTCGCCCGACGGCTTTGCCGCCGTCTTCGAGCCGCTGCGCAAACCGGTGTCGGCCGCCATTCAGGCCGCCGATGGCAGCCTGGTGTTCGCCGGCTTTACCGGGCTCTCGCGCGTCGCGCCGCCCGCTGTTTCCGCTTCGGAGTGACCTTCATGAATTGCGCTAGCCGCCCTCCCGCCGACAGCGGCCCGGAGGCGTTCGATCCACGCTCCGGCTCGCTGGTCGAGCGGGCCCTGTTCAACCACCGCCACTGGGTCTTGCTGCTGTGCCTGCTGACCACCGTCCTGCTGGGCTGGCAGTCGGCACGCCTGGAACTCAATGCCAGCTTCGAGAAGATGATCCCGACCGGGCATCCCTACATCGCCAATTACCTGGAGCGGCAGCAAGAGCTGTCGGGCTTGGGCAACGCCTTGCGCATTGCCGTGGCGAACCCCAAGGGCGATATCTATGACGCCGGCTACCTGCGCACGCTGCAGGCCCTGAGCGAGCAGATCTACCTGCTACCGGGCGTCGATCGCGCCTACATGAAGTCGCTGTGGACCCCCGCGACCCGCTGGGTCTCGGTCACCGAGGACGGCCTGGATGGCGGTCCGGTGATCCCGGACGACTACGACGGCAGCCCGAAGTCCCTCGGTGAACTGCGGCGCAATGTGCAGTTGTCCAACGAGATCGGCCAACTGGTGGCGTTCGACCAGCGCTCGAGCATCATTTACGTGCCGTTGCTGGCGCGCACCCCGGACGGCCAGGCGCTGGACTACGCGGTGCTGTCCGAGCGGCTGGAAGCCTTGCGGGCGAAGTTCCAGGGCGACAGCGTCGACATTCACATCACCGGCTTCGCCAAGAAAGTCGGCGACCTGATCGAAGGGCTGCAGCAGATCCTGCTGTTCTTCGCCGTGGCCATCCTGATCACCACCGCGGTGCTCTACGCCTACACCCGCTGCGTGCGCAGCACCTTGCTGGTGGTGGCCTGTTCGCTGGTGGCGGTGGTCTGGCAACTGGGCCTGCTGCCTTTGCTGGGCTTCCAGCTCGACCCCTATTCGGTGCTGGTGCCGTTTCTGGTGTTCGCCATCGGCATGAGCCACGGCGCACAGAAAATGAACGGCATCATGCAGGACATCGGCCGCGGCATGCACCGCGTGGTGGCGGCGCGCTTCACCTTCCGCCGCCTGTTCCTGGCCGGGCTGACGGCCTTGCTCTGCGATGCCGTGGGTTTCGCCGTGCTGATGATTATCCAGATCAAGGTCATCCAGGACCTGGCGATCATCGCCAGCATTGGCGTGGCGGTGCTGATTTTCACCAACCTGATTCTGCTGCCGGTGCTGCTCTCGTATGTCGGCGTCAGCCCACGCGCCGCCGAGTTGAGCCTGCGCAGCGAGCGGGCCGAGGAGAGCGGCAAGGCGCGTCATCCGTTCTGGCGTTTTCTCGATCTGTTCACCCGCAAGCCCTGGGCGAAGCTGTGCATCGGCGTCAGCCTGGTCATGGCCGTGCTCGGTTTTCTGGTCAGCCTGCACCTGGCCATCGGTGACCTCGATGCCGGTGCGCCGGAGCTGCGCGCCGACTCGCGCTACAACCGTGACGATGCCTTCATGACCCAGGCCTACGGCGCCAGCAGCGACCTGTTCGCGGTCATGGCACAGACCCCCGCGGGGGCCTGTGCCCGGTACGACGTGCTGCGCAAGGTCGATGAACTAGATTGGCAACTGCGCAGCTTGCCGGGCGTGGACTCCACCAATTCGCTGGCGCTGCTCAATCGGCGGATGCTGGTCGGGCTGTCCGAAGGCAACCCGAAATGGTACGAGCTGCAGAACAACCAGGCGATGCTCAACATGATCACCGCCAGCGCGCCGCGCGGCTTGTACAACGAGTCCTGCAGCCTGCTGACGCTGTACGTCTACCTCAGCGACCACAAGGCCGAGACCCTGACCCGGCTGGTCGAGCATGTCGAAGGATTCGCCGCGGCCAATGACACCGACGAGGTGAAGTTCCTCCTCGCCGCCGGCAACGCCGGGATCGAGGCCGCCACCAATATCGTCGTGCGCGAGGCCAACCGCGAGATGCTGTTCTGGGTCTACGGGGCGGTGATCCTGCTCTGCCTGGTGACCTTCCGTTCCTGGCGCGCCACGGTCTGCGCGGTGATTCCGCTGATGCTCACCTCCATCCTGTGCGAGGCGCTGATGGTCTGGCTCGGCATCGGGGTCAAGGTCGCCACGCTACCGGTGATCGCCCTCGGGGTGGGGATCGGGGTCGATTACGCGCTGTACGTGATGAGCATCCTGCTCGGCCATCTGCGCCAGGGCGCGAGCCTTTCCGAGGCGTATTACCGTGCCCTGGTGTCCACCGGCAAGGTGGTGATGCTGACCGGCGTGACGCTGGCCATCGGCGTCGGCACCTGGATGTTTTCCCCCATCAAGTTCCAGGCCGACATGGGCGTGCTGCTGGCCTTCATGTTCGTCTGGAACATGGTCGGCGCGTTGGTGCTGCTGCCGGCGTTGGCGTGCTTTCTGTTGCCGGTGCGCAACCGGCCCGGGCGGGACGCTGCGCAAGCGTCCGCCACCAAGGAGGTGACCCATGCGTAATCAAGCCCAGGCGGGCCTGCCGCAATCGCTGTTGCTGTTGCTCGGCAGTTGCCTGCCCGTGCTGGGTGCGGTGCTGTTGGCACCGGTGCTGCCGCGCATGCACGAGCACTTTGCCAACGATCCACTGGTCGCCGTGCTGGTGCCGGTGAGCCTGACCATCCCGGCGCTGGTGATTGCGTTGCTGGCGCCCTTCGCCGGACTGATCGCCGATCGCCTCGGGCGCAAGCCCTTGCTGCTGGGTTCGATGCTGCTGTACAGCCTGTTCGGCCTGTTGCCGCTGTGGCTGGAATCGTTGCCGGCGATCGTCGCCAGCCGCGCCGGCCTGGGTCTGGCGGAGGCGGGGATCATGACCTGCTGCACCACCCTGATCGGCGACTATTACCAGGGCGCCCGGCGCGAGCGTTTGTTCGCTTTGCAGATGGTTTGCACCTCGCTGTCGGCGGCGGTGTTCATCAGCGTTGGCGGCGCATTGGGGCAGGACGACTGGCGCACGCCGTACACCTTGTATGGCGTCGGCCTGCTGTTTTTGCCGCTGATGGCGTGGTTGCTGTGGGAGCGCGAGGGATCTTCGGTGCAGGTCGAGGGTGAAGCTTCCGGGTTCCCCTGGAGCACCTTGCTGCCGCTGTACCTGTTCAGCCTGCTGGCCGGCGCCAGCCTGTTCATCGTGCCGGTGCAGGCGGGCTTTCTGCTGGGGCTGTTGCAGGTCGATTCGCCGCAGCAGATCGGCATGGTGATGGGCGCCAACCAGTTGGGCGTGATGCTCGGCGCCCTGAGTTTCCGCTTGTTCCATCGCTGCGCCCGGCAGCACCTGCTGTTGCTGGCGTTCGTCACCGCCGGGCTTGGCGGCTGGCTGATGGCGCGGGCCGGGAGTCCAGCGTTGCTGACCCTGGCGGTCGCCCTCAATGGCCTGGGTATCGGGCTGATGTTGCCGACGCTGATTACCTGGATCATGTCCCGGGCCAGTTTCGCCCAGCGTGGGCGGGCGACCGGCGGTTTCACCGCCGCGCTGTTCGCCGGTGAATTTGCCAGCCCGCTGCTGGTGCTCGGGCTGACCGGAGGCAATCACCAGGCACTGCCGGACGCACTGGCGCTGGTGGGGTTGGCGCAACTGCTCCTGGCCGTGAGCTGCCTGCTGTTGCCGCGCTTGATCGCGTCGCGGGCGGTGCCTGCGCCGACCTTGCCGTGAGGGCGCGAACATGAACGTCCATCCGCTGTTTTCCCTCGAAGGCAAACGCGCCCTGATAACCGGCGGCACCCGCGGCATCGGCCTGGCCATCGCCCGCTTGTACGGGCAGGCCGGCGCCCGCCTGGTGATCAGTAGCGAGAACCAGGAGGACTGCCAGCGGGTTACCGCCGGGCTGAGCGAGGAGGGCTTCGACGCCTGCGCGTTCGCTGCCGACCTGGCTGACCGTCAACAGGTCCTGGCCCTGGCCCGTCATGCGGGCGCCGTCGATGTGCTGGTGTGCAACGCCGGCGTGGCGCCGCACTTCGGCCCGTTGCACAGCATCGACGAGCCGCAGTGGCGTACCACCCTCGGCGTCAATCTTGAAAGTGCGCTGTGGCTGAGCGCTGCCCTGTTGCCCGGCATGGCCGAACGCAGCGGCGGCAGCGTGGTGCTGATGGCAAGTATCGCCGGTGTGCGCGGCAACAAGGCGCTCGGCGCGTATGGGCTGACCAAGGCGGCGCTGGCGCAGTTGGCGCGCAACCTGGCGGTGGAGTGGGGGCCGGCCGGTATCCGGGTCAACGCCATCAGTCCGGGGGTGATCGAAACCGCCTTTGCCCGCCCGATGACCGACAACCCCGACATCATCCAGCGCCGCCTGGCGCTCACCCCGCTGCGCCGTGTCGGCACGGCCGACGAGGTCGCTGCACTGGCCTTGCTGCTCGCCACACCCGGCGGCGCCTTCATCAGTGGACAGAATCTGATCGTCGATGGTGGAACCACCATTGGCGATGGCAATTGAACGGAGTACCCCATGCAATCACTTCCCCCCTTCAAACGCGTCGTCACCGGTCACAGCGCCGCAGGCACGGCGCTGGCGGCGCTGGTCGGCGCGGTGCCCAACAGCGTCGATCTCAAGGCCGTGCCCGGTACGGTTTTTCATGAGGTCTGGAACAGCGATACCAGCCCGGCGGCGCTGGACAACGGCGCGGACCCGACGCTCAAACCGCTGGTGCTGAGCCCTGCAACCCTGGGCAGCCTGATCCGCGTCGTGGACATCCCGCCCGACAGCGTGCAGAACCAGGTCAGCGACGCCAGTGCCGCGGCGGTGTTTGCCGAAATCGGCGAGGCCCATGCCGGCACTGGCCAGCGCGATTCGAAGCACAAACTGATGCACCGCACCGAAACCCTCGATTACGGCATCGTCACCGAAGGTGAGGTGTGGCTGGTGCTGGACGATGAGGACGTGCACCTCAAGCGCGGCGACATCGTTGTCCAGCGCGGCACCAATCACGCCTGGAGCAACCGCACCGATGCGATGGCACGGATGGTCTTCATCCTGCTCGACGGGCGTTATGCCGACAGCCTGCGGGAGGTGCTGCCATGAAGCTGGCGACCTTGGCCGACGGCAGCCGCGATGGTCGCCTGCTGCTGGTTTCCCGGGACCTGAGCCGGGCGGTGCAAGTCACCGATATCGCCACGACGTTGCAGGCGGCCATCGACGATTGGGCCCGCGTCGAGCCGGTGTTGCAGGCGCGCTACGAGGCCTTGAACCACGGCGATATCGAAGGCGCCTTCGCCTTCGATCCAGAGCAGGTCATGGCGCCGTTGCCGCGCGCCTGGCAATGGCTCGATGGCTCGTGCTTTCTCAGCCATGGCGAGCTGATGCAGCGGGCGTTTCACCTCGACCCCATCGAAGGGGTCGAAGACACGCCGCTGATGTATCAGGGCGCGGGCGATGACTTCCTCGGGCCGCGCCAGGACATCGCGCTGCCCAGCGAAGCCCATGGCATCGATTTCGAAGGCGAGTTCGCGGTGCTGGTGGATGAAGTGCCCATGGGCTGTTGCGCCGCCGATGCGCTGAAGCATGTGCGCTTGATTCTGCAAGTCAACGACGTCAGTTTGCGGGCGCTCGCGCCACGGGAAATGAAGACCGGTTTCGGCTTCATCCAGGCCAAGTCGTCCTCCAGCTTTGCGCCGGTGGCCGTGACCCCGGACGAACTGGGCGAGGACTGGCGGGACGGCCGCGTGCACCTGCCGCTGAACGTGACCCGCAATGGCGAGTGGTTCGGTCATCCACACGGCGGCGCGATGCACTTCGGCTTTCAGAGCTTGATCGCCCATGCGGCCCTGACCCGACGCCTGAGCGCCGGCACCCTGATCGGGTCCGGCACCGTCTCCAACGCCGATCGCAGCGTCGGCTCGGCGTGCATTGCCGAACGTCGCGCGGTGGAGATGATCGAGCACGGCGCCCCCCGCACGGCGTTTATGCACTTCGGCGAGCGGGTGCGCATGGAGGTCCGCTGCCGTGACGGCGCGGCGCTGTTCGGCAGCATTGACCAGCAGGTGGTCGAGGCAGGTGCGCCATGCGCGTGATGGTCACCGGCGCCGCGGGCTTTCTCGGTCGCCAACTGGTGCAGCGCCTGCTGGCCGAGGGGCAACTGCGCGGGCGTCGTATCGAGGCGCTGATCCTGCTTGATCAACGTCTCGACGGCTTTCCGGACGACCGCCGCCTGCGCCATCTGAGCGGCAGCATCACCGACCCCGCGCTGCTGCGCCGGGGGCTGGCCGATGGCGTTGACGTGGTCTTCCACCTGGTCAGCATTGCCGGTGGCGCCGCCGAGGAAAACTATGGCCTGGGCCGGCAGGTGAACCTGCTCGCCAGCCTGCAGTTGCTGGATCTGCTGCGTAATGCGCAACAGCCGCCGGTGCTGGTGTACGCCAGCAGCGTGGCGGTCTACGGCGGCGACTTGCCGGCGCGGATGGACGAACACTATCGCCCGCGGCCGGCGCTGTCCTATGGCGCGCACAAGCTGATGATCGAGAACCATCTAAGCGATCTCGGCCGTCGCGGCGAGGTCGATGGCCGCGCCCTGCGCCTGCCCGGCATCGTCGCCCGGCCGGGTGACGGCGATGGCCTGCGCTCGGCGTTCATGAGCGTGCTGCTGCAGCGTTTCGCCTCGGGCGAGCCGTATGTGTGTCCGGTATCCGCCGACGCCACTTCGTGGTGGATGTCCGCGGCCTGCTGCGTGGACAACCTGCTGCATGCCGCCGGGTTCGACCTGGCGGCGGATGCGCCGTCGCGGGTCTGGCAACTGCCGGTCTTGCACCTGTCCATTGGCGACGTGGTGGACGCCCTGGCCGAGGTATTCGGCGAGGAACGCCGGTCGCTGATCAGCTTCCAGCCGGATGCGGCCCTGGAAGCCCTGTTCGGACGTTTTCCAGCGTTGCGCACCCCGTTGGCCCGCGAGCGTGGCTTTCGTCACGACGGCACGGCGCGGGCACTGGTGCGCCACGCGCTTGACCTTACTCAGCGCCCGCGTGTTTCTCGCGTCGCCGCTGCAACCGCTTGAGAGGAACTGCGATGACTCTGCCCCTGAACCTGACCCGAAAGCGCCGCCTGGTCGATCTGTCGGTGACCCTGGACAACAACCCTTACACCGACCCACCGCCGCTGCTGCCGAAAATCGACTACATGGACCATCAGCAAGGCTGGCCGGAAATGGCCGCGATGTTCCCCGGCCTGACCCTCGATCAGATGCCCGGACAGGAATCCTGGGCCGCCGAGCGCCTGTCGATCACCACCCACAGCGGCACGCACATGGATGCGCCCTGGCACTACGCCTCGACCACCGACGGTGGCAAGCCGGCCTTCGGCATCGATGAGCTGCCGCTGGACTGGTGCCTGCAACCGGGGGTGAAGCTGGACTTCCGGCACCTGCCGGACGGCCATGTGGTCAGCGCCGCCGAGGTCGAGGCCGAACTGCAACGTATCGGTCACGCGTTGCAGCCGCTGGACATCGTGCTGATCAACACCCGCGCCGGCAGCCTGTTCGGCCAGCCGGGCTACCTGGATGCGGGGATCGGCATGGGCCGCGAGGCGACCCTGTACCTGCTGGATCGCGGTGTGCGCGTGGTCGGCACCGACGCCTGGAGCTGGGACGCGCCGTTCAGCTTTACCCGCCAGCGCTTCGCCGAAAGCGGTGATGCCTCGATCATCTGGGAAGGGCACAAGGCGGGTCGCGACATCGGCTACGGGCAGATGGAAAAGCTCGCCAATCTCGAAGGCTTGCCGGCCAATGGTTTTCTGGTGTCGTGCTTCCCGTACAAGATCAAACACGCCTCCGCCGGGTTTGTCCGTGCCGTTGCTATCTTCGAAGAATAAAAAAGTGAGGTTCGCGTGCGTTTTCCCTTTCTCCTGGCCGCGCTGGCATGCGCGGCGCCGGCTTTTGCTGCGACTGCCGAGCGGCCGAATATCCTGCTGATCGTCGCCGATGACCTCGGCTATTCCGATCTCGGCGCCTTTGGTGGCGAGATCGACACGCCAGTGCTGGATCAACTGGCGTCCACAGGGCTGCAACTGACCAACATGTACGCGGCCCCGACCTGCTCGCCGACCCGCTCGATGCTGATGTCCGGCACCGACAATCACCTGGCCGGGCTGGGCACCATGGCCGAGGGCATCCAGCCGTTCCAGCAGGGCAAACCGGGCTATGAGGGCTACCTCAACCAGCAGGCCCATTCGATTGCCGAGCTGCTGCGCGACGGCGGTTATCGCACTAGCATGGTGGGCAAATGGCACCTCGGCCTCACGCCCGAGCAGGGCCCTGACCGACGCGGCTTCGAGCAGTCGTTCACCTTGCTCGAAGGCGGTGGCGTGCACTTCAAGCCACCGGCGCAGGCTACGGCGAAAATCGAGCAGATCACCTACCGCGAGAACGGCAAGCCGGTGGAACTGCCGGACGATTTCTACTCCTCGGACTTCTACACCGACAAGCTGATCGACTACCTGCGCCAGGGCCAGGGCAGCGGCAAGCCGTTCTTCGCCTACGCCGCCTACACCTCGCCGCACTGGCCGTTGCAGGCGCCGGATGCCTGGCGGGACATTTACCGCGGGCGTTACGACGAAGGCTACGACAAGGTCCGCGAGGCGCGGATCGAGCGGCTGCGGGAGAAGGGCCTGCTACCGGCGGACTTTGTGGCGGCGCAGCGTTTGCCGGTGGCGCCGAACCTGCCTGGCTGGGAGCAACTGAGCGCGGATCAGCGCCGCGTTGAAGCGCGCAAGATGGAGATCTACGCGGCGATGGTCGGCAACCTCGACCACAACATCGGCCGGCTGCTGGACTATCTGAAAAGCACCGGGCAGTACGACAACACCCTGATCGTGTTCATGTCCGACAACGGTGCTGCCGGTGAACGGCATGAGCAGTTCTACCCGGCGGGGCCGGATACCGATAACCGGCTGGAGAACCTCGGCCGACGCGGTTCGCAGGTCGACTACGGTCTGCGCTGGGCGGAGGTCAGTGCTGCGCCGTTGCGTCTGTTCAAGGGCAGCACCGCCGAGGGCGGCATCAGCGTGCCGGCCATCATCCATCTGCCGCAGGCGCTGGCTCGCCAAGGGCTGGAGCGCAGCGTGGCGCGGGTCGATGACCTGGCGCCGACCTTCCTCGCGCTCGCCGGCCTGCCAGATCCGGGTGATCGCTACCAGGGGCAGCCGAAGCATCCGATCACCGGTCGCTCGATGGTGCCGATGCTGGAAGGCAAGGCGCCGGCATCGCCTGTGCTGGCGGGTGAATTGTTCGGCAGCCTGTATTACCGCGAAGGCAACCTGAAACTGCTGGGGTTGCGCCCCTGGACCATGCCGGGCGAGGCGCCGCAGCCTTTGCGCTGGCAACTGTTCGACGTCGCCCGTGACCGCGGCGAGGTCGAGGATATTGCCGCACGGGAGCCGGAGACGTTCGAGCGATTGAAGCGTGCATGGCAGGAGTACGCGCAGAGGGTTGGTGTGGTCTTTCCACCTCAGGCCAAGGCGCCTTGAGCCGGACGGGTGTCGTCCTCGGCGGTGTGCAGCCCTACAGTATTGCTGTCTATGTGCCCAAGAAATGGGCGCTATACAGCGCCGACGTCATGACCTGCCACTGACGGAGTATTCCAGGCGGATCACCGGAACCTTCCTACATCTATTCCTTTTCCTCCTTGTTAGCGTACTCGGCCATTCCCCATGTCCTACCACCAAGGAGGCGCTGAGCCAGCCGTACCATGGGGTTCGGAATATGAAAAAAAGGAAATGAAGTTGTGACGGTTACGCCGAAAACGGTGCTGCGCCTCTGGGGCGGTCTGGATGTTTTTTATGTGCTTTGGTACTGCCTGAAGAATGTAACTGAGGGGCGAGCCCCGTATGTGTCGGACTTCTACCATATGCTGCAATTGGGCGGTCAGATCGGTTGGCCCTTGCTGAACATGGGAATTCTTGCCTGGGTTCTCCAAGTATCGTTGCTGATAAGTGGCATTTTGCTGCTGTGTGGCTATGGGCCGGCGCGGTATATCGCGTTTGCACAAGTTCCCTTTCGGATGCTTTTTCTCTACCCGTCACTATTACTGGTGTTGGAGGTGGCGGGTTATCAGTCCGCTTTGCTGTTTTTGGCGCTGGTGGTCACGTTTGAATACCTGAAAGTCCGGAGTCTCTGGAAACGCTCCTGAGGCCGCATACAGCCGTTAGAAGTTTAGATATCCATGCCTTCAAGGGCAGTGTGAACCAAAAAAAGGGGCGTCATCCGACGCCCCGATTCACCACGTTAAAACCCCGACTCAGTGCTTGGCAGGCGGTCCGCCTGGGAACCATTTCTCCTGATAGTGGAAGAGGAAATACTGCGAGTTGTCCGCGCCGGGTGCGGCGGTGCGGGCGGTCCAGTGTTCGTCATGCAGGTCCATGTCGGCGTCGTATTCGACATGGCAGCCCATGGGGCTGTTGAAGTACCAGAACCAGTTGGAACCCAGTTGGTGGCGTCCCGGTCCCCAGAACGATTCATACCCTTTTTCCACGAACCGGGTGCCGGCCACCAGCACTTCGGTCGGGCCGCCCATATGGAAGGTGAAGTGCTCGATACCCTTCATGAACGGTGGCGTCTGGATCAGGAACAGGGTGTGGTGGTCCTGGGTTCCGCCCGGGCGCAGGAACGGGCCGGTGTCGGCGAAACGGTCGGTGCAGACGAAACCGAGGCGCTGGTAGAAGGCCTCCGCCTTGGCCGGATCGGGAACGAAATACACCACGTGGGAAAGGCTGCGCGGCAGCGCCGGCATGTCGTCGCTGGCGCCCAGCGCGTTGATCGGCCGTGCGGCAGGCGCGCCCGGCGCATGGCTGGCTTCGCCAGGCAGTTCGAGGGTGCGGCGCTGGGTGATGCGAAAGCCCAGGGCGAAGCCCATGTCGTCCACACAGCGCAGCACGCCGTCTTCGCCGCGCACTACCTCGCGGTCCTTGCTCAGTTCGGCTTCGATGGCCTGCAGGGTGGCTTCGTCAGCCACGCCATACACGGTTTCCCGCAGGGTCGTGGCGGTTTCCATTGCCGCCGGCAGGCGCGGGTCGTTGCGCGGGCGGATCAGCACGCCGGTGCCGTCCAGGGCTTCGAGATAGCCGCCGTTTTCGTCCAGGTTGCAAGGCTTGAGACCGTAGTCGGTCATGTACTGCACACAGTCGGCGACGTTGTCGACGCCGAACACCAGGTAATCGGGTCCGATGATGTTCATGATCTTTTATCTTCTCTGCATTCAGGCGGTGCGGCCGCCGAGGTTCTCGGCAACCCAGTCGGCGATGAACTGGCCAGCGTTGATGGAGTTGTCGAAGCTGGAGTGCTGCACGCCGCCTTCGCGGGAGGTGAAAATCTTCAGTTCGCGTTTCGGGCTGTTGACCAGTTGCTCGTAGGTGCGGTGCGCCCACTTGAGCGGAATCTGCGAGTCCTGTTCGCCGTGGGTCACCAGGAACGGCACGCGGATTTTTTCCACCACGCCGTCGAGGTGGACGTTCTCGGCGATCTGCATGAACTCTTCGATGTCCTTGCCCCCCCAGACCCAGCGAACGTGCTCCCAGTAATGCGGAACCGGGAAGCTGCCTTCACGCTCCAGGCGGCGTTTTTGCACGTCGCGCCAGTCATGGTTGGCGCCCCACACCACACCGCAGGCGAAGCGCGGTTCGAAGGCCACGGCGCGCGGGCAGTAGTAACCGCCGAGCGACACGCCTTCGCAGCCGATGCGTTTTGCATCGATGTCCTGGCGGTCTTCCAGCCAGTCGACCACGCGGCTGGCCCAGTGCTCGGCGTCGTAGCGCGCCTTGAGGTCATGCAGGCGCAGCGCCTCGCCGGTGCCCGGCTGGTCGATCAGCAGCGAGGCGATGCCACGCTTGGCCAGCCAGGCCGGCAGGCCGACGCGGTATTTCATCTCTTTGGTGGAGTCCAGGCCGTTGAGCTGGACCAGCACCGGCGCCGGGCCGCTGACGCCTTCGGCACGCACGTAGAGGCCGGAGATCACCTTACCTTCGTACGGAATTTCGACGCGCTCGCAGTTCTCTTTCGACAGCGCCACGCCACGGGCGAAGGTGTCGAGAAAACGCTGATAGAGCGCCATGCGGCCGGGGGCACCGTGAGCCTGCAGGCGTTCGCACGTCAGGTAATAGGTCGCGGCGCGGTTGTATTTTTCGCCGGCGGAGAGCAGCCGCCCGAGCGCTTCATCCTCGCGGGCCATGTCGCAGAGCTTGTCGGCCATCTCGGCCCAGGTCTGACGAAAGGCCCGTGTGCCTTCGGCGTCGGGTTGCTTGGCGGCCTCCAGCAGGGGCTCGCACATTTCAACGATCTCGCCGATGCGTGCGCCCATTTCCAGGGCCAGGTTCACCGACAGGTTCCAAACGTAGTTGGTCGGGAAGTAGCGGAACATAGTGTTTTCCTTCTTGTTATGCGGATCGCCAGCAGCTTCGGGCGCGCAAGGCAGGTATCGACGGCACGCCGTCAGGCCACCGCTGATGACGCGAAGCAGGCGACGACCACCCTTCGGGCGGTGATTGCAAGCTCGCATGGGGTCAGGAAGTGGACAAATCGCTTGTTCGGATGCCAGCTATCTGGGGCGGCGATACTTGGGCGCGAGGCGGTTGCAGGCATGGCGATTGCTGATGGTTCGCATCGCCAGTCTCGATTGGTTGCCTGCTGGAGGGGGAGGCTAGGGTACGCGGCCGTGCACGACGCGCAGGTTCCCAAGGAGGATGCCCTTGTCTGTTACCACCGTATTCGAAACGCTCCCGACCACGACGATTGGCGCCACGCTGGGCCGGCTCAGTGTTGGCGGCAAGTTGTCGCTGGGTTTTGCCCTGGTACTGTTCTGCACCCTGGGCATGGGGCTGGCCGCCTGGTATGCGCTGCAGGTCAATCAGGCCAGCAGCGCCCGCTTGAGTGCGCTGGAGCGCTTGCACAATCACCTGGTGCAGGCGAGGCAAGCCGAGAAGGACTTCGCGCTGCTCGCCGGTCCTGAATCCGCCAATCGCCTGGAGAGCGCTTTGCACCTGTTGCAGGGCCAGGTGGCCGAGGCTCAGTCCGGGGAGGCGTTCGAGCGCACCTTGCGTGAGCGTAGCGACGACTACCTGCAAGGGTTCCGCGCGTATGCAACCGCGCGGCTGCAAGCCCAGGACGCGCGACTGCGCATGCAGGCGCTGGCGCAGAGTGCGGGTCAGCGATTTGCCGCGCTGTTCATCGATCAACTGGACGATATCAATACCGGGCTGGAGCATGACCGACCGCCAGACGCGACGGCCATGCAGCTTCTGGAAGATGCCGCGACGTTGCGCGAGCGCCTGGCCAATCTGCGCGACAGCGAGCTGTACTTCATCCTCGATCCGCAGCAGCGCTATCGCGATGACTGGGTCAACCGGGTCAGTGAACTCGGCAGCGCCTTGAGCAATCTGGCCGCGCAACTGGAGGGCGATCGCCGTCTAAGCCTGGGCGAAGCCGCCACGGCGCTGGAGGAATACCGACAGGCGTTCCTGCGCTACATCAGCAGCGGTGAGCAGGCCGTGGCGCAGCAGGGCAGCATGAACACCTCGGCGCAGCAGGCGATTCAGGCACTGGATGATGAGCGCGCGCGGGCATCCAGCGCCTGGGAGGCGCAGCGCCGGCGTCTGGACCTGCAATTGGCGGCGATGCTGGTTCTGGCATTGCTGTCGAGCGTGAGTGCCTGTGTGCTGATCCGCCGCTCGATTGCCGTGCCGGTGCGGCAGATGCTGGCGCTGGCCCAGCGGGTTGCCGCGGGGGATTTGCAGGGGCGTCCGCCGCGTCTGGGGCGCAGTGATGAGCTGGGGCAATTGAACGACGCGATTGGCGTGATGCTGCAGGCGCTGCGCGAATTGGTCGGGCGGATTGGCGAGGATGCCGATCAGCTCGATGCTGCCGCCGAAACCCTGGCCGAGATGGTTGAGCGCACCGGACGGGGTGTTAGGGCCCAGCGCCAGCAAACCGGCGATGTGCTGCACGCCATGCAGGCCATGACCCAGTCGACCGTCCAGGTCAATCAGCGGGTGGATGGCAGCCAGGCCAGTCTGGGCGAGGCCAGTGCCTTGATTCACGAGGGCGACCGGCTGGTGCGCGAGGCGAGCCAGAGCCTGCAACGGTTGTCACTGGAAATGGGCGCCGGGACCGTCGCCATGCAGCTCTTGCAAAGCCAGAGCGAGGCCATCACGGGCGTACTGGATGTGATCAGCGCGGTCGCCGAGCAGACCAACCTGCTCGCCCTCAATGCCGCGATCGAAGCGGCGCGGGCCGGTGAACATGGCCGCGGTTTCGCCGTGGTGGCGGACGAGGTTCGCGGGCTGGCCAGCCGCACCCGCGCCTCCACGGGCGAAATCGACGGCATGATCCAGCGTCTGGGCCAGGTCACCCGCGACGCCGCGGCGAGCCTGGAGGACAGCCAGCGCCTGACCGGCGAAGGCGTGGAATTGACCGCGCGGGCCAGCGAGGTTCTGGCGGCGATTACCACCAGCATTGTCGAGGTCGAGAACGCCGGCCGGCACATCGCCGAGGCGGCGCGGACCCAGCATCACCTGGCGGGTCGTGTGGACGGTGCGGCGGGAGAGGTCGAGCGGGTGGTGGAGCAGAATGCCGAGGATTGCGCCCGTCTCGAAGAGGCCTGCGGCAGCCTGCAGCGCCTCAGCGCCAGCCTGGGGCAGGCGCTGGGGGCATTTCGTCGCGGCGCCTAGCCCAGGTGTTCAAGCGGCCAGCGGCGTGGTCGGGCGGCTGGCCATCTCCAGCAGTTTTTCGCGCAGCCAGGCGAGCACGGGGTCGCGGTCGAGGCTGCGATGCCAGCTCATGTATTCCTGCATGGCGGGGAGATTGACCGGTGGCGGCACGATGCGCAGTGGCAGGTTGCGCGCGTAGAGACGGGCCAGGCGGCTGTGAACCGTGGCAACCCGTTGGGTGCCGATGACCAGTTGCGGCAGGGTGTTGAAGTCGTGGGTGATCACCTCGATGCGGCGTTTGCAGCCGTACTCGGTCATGAACCATTCTTCGATGCCAGGCGTGCGGCTGCGGCCGAACACCACCGAAACGTGCCCCAGCTCCAGGTACTGCTCCAGCGTCAGGCGGTCACCCACCGCCTGGTTGTCCTGGCAGATCACGCAGACATGCTGCTCCTCGAACAGCAACTGCGACGGGTGCTCCTTCACGATGTAGTGCTCCGGGGCGATCATCAGGTCGACCTCGCCGCGCATCAGCATTTCCCGGGCGGTTTCGCCGGGGCTGATCAGTTCGAAGGTGACCATCGGCGCCTGCTGGTTGATCTCGCGGATCACCTCGGCGAACAACACGCTGATCAGGTAGTCCGAGGCCATGATGCGGAAATGGCGCTTGCTCTCGGCGATGTCGTGCACCGGCTTGGCGGTGATCGAGGTCTGGATTTTCAGCAGCACTTCACGCACCGGAATTTCAAGGTCGCGGGCCAGGGGCGTGAGCATCATCTTGCGTCCGACCTGGACCAGCAAGTCGTCCTCGAAGTAGGTCCGCAAGCGACCGAGTACGCCGCTGGTGGCCGATTGAGTCATGTGCAGACGCTCGGCGGCACGCGTGATGTTCTGCTCTTCGAGCAATACATCCAGCGCCACCAGGAGGTTCAGATCCAGGTGTTTGAAGCGCATGGCAGGCACTCTCTTGTTGTATTTATTTTCGCGATACCCTGCATCCCCAGTAACGATTAGTCAAATTGTTCGCGTGTTTCTAGCCTGTGCTTCCAGGCTCCCGATGGTGGCCGTCGCGTGAGCCGGAAAAGGCTGTGGCGACGGGCCCGGAGGGCCGGTCCACACAACAAGAACAAAGGATTCACGCATGAGCGATATCAACAAAGTACTGATCGTGGGCGGAGGCATCGGTGGCCTTTGCGCGGCGATTGCACTGCGCCGCCAAGGGATCGAGGTCGATCTGGTGGAGATCAAGTCCGAGTGGACGGTCTACGGCGTCGGCATCATCCAGCAGAGCAACGTGGTCCGGGAAATGGCCCGCCTCGGGGTGCTGGACCGGTACCTCGACGCCGCCTATGCCTTCGAGGACGTCGGGATCTACGACCTGCAGGGCAAGGCCCTGGCGCGCATCCCCGGACAACGCCTCGCGGGGCCGCAATACCCCGCCAACGTCGGCATCTCGCGGCTGGCCCTGCATCAGGTCTTGAGTGATACCGCCATCGAACTGGGCACCCAGGTGCGCCTCGGTGTGACGGTGGAAACGTACGAAGAATTCCCACGTGACCTGAACGTCACGTTCACCGACGGCAGTTCAGGCCGCTACGACCTGATGATCGGTGCCGACGGGGTGTATTCGAAGGTTCGCGGCATGCTCTACGGCGACACCTACACCCCGCGGTTCACCGGGCAGGCCGTGTGGCGCTACAACTTCCCGCGCCACCCCTCCATCGACCACCTCGCCAGCTACACCGGCGCCGAAGGCAACGCCGGGCTGGTGCCGCTGGCCGACAACCTGATGTACATGTTCTCCACCTCCCACGAGCCGAACAATCCCTGGTACGAGCAGGATCAACTGGCCGCCACCATGCGTGACCGTCTTGCCGGTATCGGCGGGCTGGTGGGCGAGTTGCGCGAGCAGATCACCGACAACAGCCAGGTGATCTACAAACCGATGGAAGTGTTGTTCGTCGATGATCCGTGGTTCAAGGACCGCGTCGTGCTCATCGGTGACGCGGCCCACGCCACCACCCCGCACCTTGGGCAGGGCGCCGGCATGGCCATCGAGGATGCGCTGGTGCTGGCCGAGGAACTGTTCGGCGAAGGCGACCTGCGCACCCGCCTGCAACGGTTCATGATGCGGCGTTTCGACCGCTGCAAATACATCGCGGAAAACTCGATCATGGCGGGTGAGCGGGAGATGGCGAAGGATGCCGCTTTCGATCGCATCGGCCTGACCAAAGCCATGCTGGCGCGCACTGCCGAGCCTATCTGATCCTGAGCGCGGCACTGCTGGCAGTGCCGCATTTCTGTTCGCCAGATGCGAGAAGCCAGCCGTGGCCACATTTCTTTGCCACCGTGAGCAACTGCTGGAGGGACAGGCCCGTGGCTTTGATCCTTGGCAGCAGGGGCGCGACACGGTCATCGCGCTGCTGTGGCAGGGTGAGGTGAAGGCTTACCGCAATCTTTGCCCCCACCTCGAGGTTGCCATGCAGTACCGCAAGGACCGCTTCATGTCGGGCGATGGCCGTCACATCGTCTGTTTTGCCCATGGTGCGTTGTTCGATCCCGCCGACGGTGCCTGCCTGCTCGGGCCTTGCCTGGGGCAGGCGTTGCAGGCGCTGGTGGTGACGGCGGACGGCGACCTGAACCTGTGGATTCAGGCCTGAGCGTGTCTGTCCAACGTTGCCGCACCCTTGTGATGGGGCTTCAGCCAAATCAGGCAGAGCCCCGTAATTACGTCACACAAGGGCAGTTACACTCCTCCTGCTTCAGGTCGCGTTGACCTGTTTGATCTGAAAGACCTCTTCTGGTGATGGGAACGCTGGCAGTTCAAATCTGCTCAGAGACCCCATCTCTTGGCTCATTGCTCATTCGCGACTTCTTGATCTCGGTATTTATTTTCTGGGTACCAGTAGAACTTTCCGACTCACGTCCATCTAAGAGTCGATTGTCGGGTGATGGGTAATCGCCAGTATGCCGTGGCTCTCGTTGTACACATTCAGTGGCAAAGTGTTCCTGCTCGACCAGGCGCACCGCGTTGACAGGTTGAGTAGAATGCTCGCCGGTAAAGAGCTGCTGACGTCAGTCAGTGCTTTTTCCTCGGTTTCAATCAGCGGCTGCCACTGTTCAGAACAAAACATTGAGGATCTACATCTTGATCTGGTTTCTTGAAGGACAGTCCAGTCAGCGTGACATTATTCTGGGCGCCCGTGATGCACTTCCTTCTGAAGTGAAAATCTTCGCATCGCATCGTCAGGATCGTCCGGAAATCACCAGCATCGCTGATGTAGCCTTTATGGAGCCCAAGGACGATCAGCAACGTATCGACTGGATTATCCAGACGTCTGAAGCCCATGGCATCAAGGTGATTCTGGCAGGAAGGGCAGGGCGTATCCATGAGGCTGAGCGGCATCGTTTCGAGTCCGCCGGCCTGAAGCTCGTCACTGGCGGCCTGTCATTGGAAACCTTTGATCTTGTCGACGACAAGAGCAGGTTCACCGCCGAGGCCGAGAAGGCCGGATTGAACTGTGTTCCGGCGATCACCGTGAACAATGCCCGTGAACTGGTGAATGCCTACGAAATTCTCCGGGCACAGGGCGAGGTCTGCGTGAAGCCTGCGGTAGGCATCTATGGTCAAGGTTTCTGGCGGTTCAAGGAGTCGGTCGATCCATTCCGCTGCTTCGCCAACCCTGATGCACGGGATGTTGATTTCGAGACCTATCTCGCGGCATACAGCACCCAGGCCGACCGACCACCGATGCTTGTGATGCCTTACATGAACGGCGCGGAGTGTTCTGTCGATATGGTGTGTGAGGCTGGGCGTCCCGTTGCCTATGTTGGCCGGCGCAAACAAGGCCTGCATCAAACATTCGAGAGAAATTCCGCTGCAGTTGAACTCGCGCTGAGCGCCGCTGCTCACTTCAAGTGCGATGGTCTCGTCAATGTTCAGACACGGGATAACACTGTTGGCGTTCCGCATCTGCTGGAAATCAATCCTCGTTATTCCGGGGGCATCGGATATACGCGCCACACAGGTATCAACCTCCCTGGAATCTTCGCCACTCGACAACTTGGTTTACCCGAGCCTGCGACCGATTGGCAGGCAAACATCAGAGTCAAAGCTGTTACCGTTGCGGTGCCGATCGCGAACTGATACTTAACCCAATGCAAGCTCGATATCATTTCGACATGAGTTGGACGGATTCAACATCAAGGAGCGTTCAGGAATGATCGCGTTAGCGCCCGGCGCGAATATTACTCTGGGATCGGCTCAGTGTTCCTGGACTATCGAGTGTGCGAATACTTCTGCTTTTGGGGAGCACGCTGCGATCGCACTGCTCCCTACGGATGACAAGCGTCACTCCAAAGGCGAGCCCGCTCTGTTCCACCTTGAGCAGCCCTGGATGGATTGGGTCGGCAGACCTGAGCGCCCGGGTTGTACGCTGAATCTCGCCACGCTGCCTGCGGGTGCGGACCGTTTGCTCCTTGTGGTCTACACCTTCTCTGCTGCCGGCCCGGTCAGCGAGCTTCGTTCGTTGCGGCTGCAGCTTGACGGTCAAATCGAGTCCCATGTGGATCTCAGCGCGAATGGTGAATCAGCCATCATCATTGGCGAATTCTATTCTCGTAATCAGTCTTGGAAGTTCCGGGCGTTGGCGGAAGGCTCTGCTTATGGGCTATCGGCCCTGGGGCGCAGGATAGGCCTGGACATCGACGATGCCCATCCTCATCGGCGCTCGTCGCCTTCCGATGCAAACCGGGCACGTAGCAGCGCAACCGGGACCGGGTTTGCGGTAACCACCACACACATCCTCACCTGTGCACATGTCATTGAAGACATGCAGGAAATCCATGTTTCTTCGTTCGAGGGAAGGCACCGTGCCGAGCCAGTGGTAGTGGATCGCCGCAACGACCTGGCACTGCTGCGGGTGCAGAACTCGCCGTTGCTCAAGCCCGCCTCATTCCGTGATGGCGCGCGTTGTGACCTGGGAGAACCGGTCGTAGCACTGGGCTTTCCCTTGGCGGGGCTCGCCGGTGGCGGTATCCATGCGACCCAGGGCGGAGTATCGGCACTGTTCGGCTTGCACAACGACGCCAGCGTATTGCAGTTCACCGCCCCCATTCAGCCAGGCTCCAGTGGCAGTCCGCTTTTTGATACTTCGGGTGCTGTTATTGGAATGGTGACTTCCACGGTACCTGACGCACAGAACATGAATTTCGCGGTGAAGGCCGGGCTCACTTTGGCTTTCTTGAATGCGTGTGGCATCCAGGCTCTTCGATCTGACTCCGACACTACCTTCACTACCGCGCAGATCACCCGCGAGGCGCAGCATGGCCTATGGAAAATCGAAGCGCGTAACCCTTAGCAACACTATGAGTTGAACCCCAGGAAAAGAGGTGTCAGGTCACCGACCTCGCACCCGATCAGGAAGCAGTCATGGAAAGCAACGTAGTACCCACATCCCTTAGCGCTCAACTCACGCGGGGAGTGCTCGAAGTCAATGTTGACGACGCTGTCCTGACGCCAGCCGAGTTGTTCGGCTTTGCCGAGCGCCGAAACCCCAAACGCGCATTTCTTTTTGTTTCAAAGGTGCTGGGGCGTCATATACCCGTGCGTCCGTCCATCATGCGCGCTTCTTTCGAAAGCCTGGCAGCTGAAATTCCGGCTGATCTTCCGGGGCCGGTGCTGGTAATCGGCATGGCCGAAACTGCGGTGGGCCTGGGCGCCGGTGTACACCGCGCCTACAGTGCGACACGCTCGGACACCGTGTATCTGGTCAGCACCCGCCATCCGGTGGGCACCGAGTTGTTCACCCGATTCGAGGAAGAACACAGCCACGCCAGTGCCCATCTCATCCACCTGCCTGTCGATCCGGACCTTCGGGAGCGCATGCTCAAGGCTCGATCACTGGTACTGGTTGATGACGAAGCCTCAACCGGAAAGACGTTCGTCAATTTGCACCGTGCCCTTGTCGATGCTGGCTTGAGTCATATCGAGCGGGTGGTGACCTGCGTGCTGACGGACTGGTCGGTGGGTGCTGCGCAGCAAATCATCGGAGCATCGGCAAGCTCGGTCGCGCTCATGAAGGGGTCTTACCAGTTTCATGAGGACCTGCATGCCCCTTTGCCGGACATGCCGGACGTCGGCACTGTATCGATGGGCGACTGGCCGCTGTCGCCGGATCGCGATTGGGGACGTCTGGGTGTGAGCCATGTGGAAGATAGCCTTGCGCCTGACCTGCAGGTTCGCGCCGGTGAGCGCATCATCGTGATCGGTACCAGCGAGTTTGTCTGGCGTCCGTTCCTGCTGGCTGAGCGCCTGGAGCGCGCGGGGGCCGATGTTCATTTCAGCTCCACCACACGCTCTCCCATCGCCATCGGCCATTCCATCAAGCATGCGCTGTCGTTTTCCGACAACTATGGCCTTGGTATCCCGAACTTCCTCTACAACGTCGAGCCCGGTCAGTTCGACCGGGTGCTGATATGCACGGAAACACCACTGCCGGCGGTTTCGGCGGAGTTGGTGGCTGCCCTGGGCGCGGAGGTTGTCGTCGATGGCCAATAATCGCCCGCTGATCTTCGTTGACCTCGATGACACGTTGTTCCAGACCGCGCGCAAAATGCCGGAAGGGACGCGGAGAACGCCGGCGACCCTCGATGTGAACGGTCAACCCAACGGCTACATGAACCCCGTCCAGTATGCGTTCGTCAACTGGTTGCTGGACTGCGCCGATGTCGTTCCGGTAACGGCCCGCAGTGTCGAGGCGTACAGTCGCGTGAGCCTGCCGTTCACCCAGGGCGCCATTTGCTCGCACGGCGGTACCATGCTGCGCCGCGACGGCTCGCTTGATCAGGATTGGCACACGCGGATGAGCGATGCCCTGGGAGCATTTCAGGACCGCTTGCCGCTGCTGAGCGAGGCGACGTTGCAGATCGGCGAGGAACTTGGCCATTCCCTGCGTGGCTGGGTGGTGGAAGAGGAGGGGCTGCGCCACTACGTGGTGACCAAACATAACGAATCCGATGACGCGGTGCTGGCTGATGTGCTGGCCCACGTCCAGTCCCGGGGTTTGCTGAAGGGCATGCATGTCCATGGCAATGGCAACAACCTTGCTTTCCTGCCTGAGCACCTGGCCAAACGCATGGCTGTCGAGGAATGGTTGCACCGTGATCGCGACGTGAATGGCGAGCGACCGGTATTGGGTTTTGGTGACAGCATCACCGATCTTGGATTCATGGACCTCTGTCACTGGTGGGCAACGCCGTCGCGCAGCCAACTGGCCGGTGCCGTGGAGAAAATGATCCGTGACTGACCTTCTCGCAAGCCTGATGACCGTGGGCAGCGGTAGCTACGCATCGGCAGACGTGCATTTTCTCCTGCAGGCCATGCAGATGCAGGTTACAGACGTCGAGGAAAAGGAGCGCCTGATCCAGACGAAGCAGAAACACTATTCAGACATGATCGGCATGGAGCATGTGCCGACGGCCATGCATATGACCCTTTATGCGCGAGCGCTGGCCCAGAACGGTAAACGCATGGCAACGGATGTTCAGGCGCTGGCCCAGGCACTGAATGCCGCTTGCCACGGTCCGTCCATTGCCTTGGTTTCCTTCGTTCGTGCCGGCCTGCCGCTGGGTGTCCTGTTGCGTCGTGCACTGACCGGAATGGGCCGCGATGCCCATCACTATGGCGTCAGTATCATTCGTGACCGCGGGATCGACCGTGTGGCCCTGGAGGCGATCATCCAGGCGCATGGCGCCGAGAATATCGTCTTCGTCGATGGCTGGACCGGGAAGGGAGCCATTTCGGGCGAGCTCAAGCGAACCCTGGCCGGGGACGATCGCTTTGCGCCAGAACCTCGCCTCGTGGTTCTGGCTGATCCCTGCGGACGTGCCTGGTTGGCGGCGTCCTGGGACGATTGGCTCATCCCCTCGGGAATTCTCGGGGCAACGGTCTCTGGCCTGGTGTCACGCTCCATCTGGCCAGCGCAGGGCGGACTGCATGGTTGCGTTGTCTACGACCACCTGCAAGCGCATGACGTGACCCGTGAGTTCGTCGACCAGATCGAAGTCGAGCGCCGCACGTTGGGCGAAACGTTGACTGCAACAGCCTGGACTGTTGAGCAGCGGCGGGAGCTGCAATTGGGCGCGGACGGTGTGGTGACGGCCCTTGCCGCTCGGTTTGCCATCAGCAACCTCAATCGAATCAAACCGGGTATCGCCGAGGCCACCCGGGCGGTCTTGCGCCGTGTGCCTGAACACGTGCTGGTACGCAGCCGCGATGATGAGGACGTCCAGTTGCTGATGCACCTGACGGACAGCGCCGGAGTGACGGTGGAGGAAGCGGGTGCAGAGTTGGGGCCTTATCGCGCGGTGACCATTATCCGGAGCGTCAACTGATGAGGGTGATTTCCCCGTTCGCCCTGGGCGCGACGCTTTATATGCCGGCCACTCGTGGTGACATGCTCGAGGTGGTGTTCGGCGCCAAATTTCCCGAGCTGCGTTCTCTCGTTGTTTGTCTGGAAGATGCCGTATCGTCAATCGATGTCGAGAGCGCGCTGGAGAACCTCAAGACGCTGCTCCTGGCCATCAATGCCTGTGGTGGGCGTCCCGAGCATGGGCCGCTGCTCTTCGTCCGACCGCGTGATGCGGCAATGGCCGCCATCCTCAATGACTGGCCTTTGATGAAGCACGTCGATGGTTTCGTCGTGCCGAAGCTGACCCTGCTGTCGCTCCCGGCATGGGAGCAGGCGATCAGCAATCCGGACCTGTACCTGATGCCAACCCTGGAAACCGCTGATGTCTTTAACCCGGGTGCCATGGTGGAGTTGGGGCAGGCGCTCAAGTCCAGCCTGAACCAGCGGATCATCGCGCTGCGCATTGGTGGCAACGACCTGATGGGTTGCCTGGGACTGCGTCGCAATCCTGTGACCACGCTGTACAGCACGCCGATGAGCTACGTCATTCCGATGCTCGCCGGAATCATGGGGGCGCAAGGTTTCGCGCTGACGGCGCCGGTGTTCGAGCAACTGGCCACGCCGCTGTTATTGAAGGAGGAGCTGGAACTGGATATCTCTCATGGGTTAGTTGGAAAAACCGCCATCCATCCCAGCCAGATCAGCCTCATTCAAGACGCGCTCCGGGTCAGCCTCGAAGATCTCAATTGCGCCCGGCTGATCGCCAATGACGTGGCCCCTGCCGTTTTTCGGCACAACGATGCCATGTGCGAGCCAGCCACGCATTACAAGTGGGCGACGAACATTCTCGAACGCGCCAAATGGCACGGGGTCAAGCCCGCGGAAGCGGGTGGCGGCGAACCCGGGTTCCGTCTCGCGGAGATCAATGGATGAGTCTGGATATGCTCGAAGCCGGCCCGGAAGGGGCAAAGGTGCTCTCGGTATTCGACTTCGATGGCACGCTGACCCGGCACGATAGCTTCGTCCCGTTTCTGCGCTTTGCCTTCGGCAAGCGTGAGTTTTTACGCCGTGTCCTCAAGCTGGTGCTGCCCGGCCTCAGGTATGTCATGCGAGGCATGACCCGGGATGAACTCAAGGCTCATCTGATCAGTGCTTTCCTGACCGGCGTGGAGGCTTCCTGGTTGAGAAGCCGGTCCGTGGCGTTCTGTGAACACAGTTGGTCTGGACTCATGCGCCCGTCCGGCCTGCGCGCGGTGGAGTCCGAGCTGGCCTCCGGCGCCGAGGTCACGCTGTGCTCGGCGTCGCCCGCGCTGGTGCTGCAGCCCTTTGCGAATCGCCTTGGGGTCAAGCTGATCGGCACCGAGCTTGAAGTGATTGATGACCGTTTGACCGGCCGAATCAACGGCAACAACTGCCGCTGTGAACACAAGGTCCTTCGGCTCGAAGCGGTCTACGGCCCATTGACCCAATACCGCCTCAGGGCCTGGGGCGATACCCGTGGCGACCACGAACTGCTGGCCGCCGCCCAGGATCCTCACTGGCGTCATTTTCACCCTGCGTGGCGGCGATCCCGCGCGCAATTTGGCAAAGCCGGGAACCTACCCGACTCTCAACGGAACACCAAAGATCAACATGGAGCGTAAGCATGGCACTCACCCTGAGCAAAAATCAGAGCATCTCGCTGGAGAAAACTGCCGGCACTGGCTTGACCTCGGTCAGCCTGGGGCTGGGTTGGGATCCCGTGAAACCGACAGGCTTCTTTTCCAAGCTATTGGGTGGTAACGAATCGATCGATCTCGATGCGTCGTGCATCGTTCTGGACGCTGGCCTGAATCCGGTTGATGTGGTCTGGTTCCGTCAGTTGCAGTCCCGGGACGGCTCGATCAACCATTCCGGCGACAACCTCACGGGCGAAGGCGATGGCGACGATGAAACCATCTACGTCGACTTGCAGCGCCTGCCTGCCACCGTTCATTACCTGGTGTTCACCGTCAACAGCTTCCGCGGGCAGACCTTCGAGCAGGTTCAGAATGCCTACTGCCGCGTGTTGGACCAGTCCACCAACAAGGAACTGGCGCGTTTCAACCTGGCCGAGAAAGGCGGGCATACCGGTGTGGTAATGGCCAGCCTCAGCCGTGACAGCGGTGGCTGGCAGTTCAAGGCCATCGGCCAGTCCACCAATGGCCGTACTGCCGAAGAGCTGGTCGACCTGGCCATCCGGGCGGTGCGCGGATGACTACCCTGACGCCTGGTGGTAATGCGCCGGTAGCCTCCGGCCAACTGCGTGTCGATATCAATTATTCGCCCATTCCTGGTGCTGATATCGATGTTTCCGCCTTCGCGCTGGGCAGTGCGGGCAAGGTCCGTGGTGACGGTGACATGTGCTTCTATGGGCAGACCGGCATTCTCGGTGGGGCGATCCAGTTGAGTGCGACCTCGCCGGGGCGGGCCGAATTTACCCTGGATCTCGCACGTCTCGATACGTCCGTGGAAAAAGTCGCCCTGACGGCGACCATCCACGAGAACAAGGCGAGTTTTGATCGTGTGTCCACGCTGTCGCTGGCGGTCAGCGGTGGTATCGAAGCACAGATTCCGACCCGTGGCATGAACGAGACGGCGCTGATTCTCGGCGAGTTCTATCTGCGCCAGGGGGTGTGGAAATTCCGCTGCGTGGGCCAGGGCTTTGCCGGCGGCCTGGAACCACTGGCCAGGCATTTTGGCGTCGAGGTCGCGGCGCCGGCGAGCCCCGCGCCGGCTGCGAGCCCGGCTCCGGCTCCGGCTCCGGTCCCGCCGGTACCTGCCGCGCCGAAGTCTTCGGTCAGTCTCAGTAAAGTCACCCTGGATAAAACCCGCTCCAGCATCAGCCTGGAGAAAACTGCTGCCGGTTTCGGCGAAATCAAGGTCAACCTGAACTGGCACCGTGGCAGCGGCGGCGGTTTCTTCAGCCGCAACAAATCCATCGACCTGGACGTAGGCTGTCTCTACGAACTTCAGGATGGTGAAAAAGGAGCGGTCCAGGCGCTCGGCAACAGCTTTGGCGATCTGGACTACGCACCCTTCATCCAGCTCATGGGGGACGACCGCACAGGATCGGTCGCCGGTGGCGAATGGCTGCATATCAACGGCAAGAAGTGGAGCGAGATTCGCCGCATCCTGATCTACGCCTTCATCTACGAAGGTGCGCCCAACTGGCGGGCTACCGACGGTGTCGTCACGATCTTCGTTCCCGGTCAGCCGGAAATCGAGGTTCGTCTCAATGAAGAAGGCGGCAGCCTGGGCATGTGCGCGATCGCGATGCTCGAGAACGTCGGCGGAGGCGTCAAGGTTACCCGCCGGGTCGACTTCCACCAGGGTCACCGCAAAATGGACGAAGCCTACGGCTGGGGCATGCGCTGGTCCGCCGGCTCGAAATGAACAACTGATCCAGCGCAGCCATCTGGCTGCGCTGAACGAGGGAACAAGCAATGCTCGAGTGGCTCAAAACCAACGCGGCGAAAGCCCGTGAAACCTTGACGACCGAAGTCGGCAAGATCAAGAACCGGTCCTTCATGGAGGCCGCGGCCAATGCCTGTGCACTGATTTCCGCTGCCGATGGCGAGATCAAGTCTGAAGAAAAGATGAAGATGGCTGGCTTCATCAACAATTCGCCTGAGTTGAAGGTCTTCAACCTCAACGATGTGATCAAGGTATTTACCGATGCCTGTGGCAAGTTCGAATTCGACTTCCAGATTGGCCAGGCTGAAGCCCTCAAAAGTATCAGCAAGATCAAGGGCAAGGATGCCGAGTCTCGCCTGCTGGTTCGCGTTGCCTGTGCCATCGGTGCATCCGATGGCGACTTCGATGCAAAAGAAAAGGCCGCCTGCCGCCTGATCTGTCTTGAGCTGGGTCTGAACCCGGCTGATTTCGAACTCTGAGGAACTGAAACGTGGAATCTCATATCGGCTTCCCACCGCTGACCATGGCGGTCTTTGTCGGTATCGCGCTCGGCGCGCTACTGCTGGACATGGTTACTCACCGTAATGACAAGCCAATCACCCTGGCCGGTGCGTCGATCTGGTCGCTGTTCTGGGTCGCGATTTCCCTCGCCTTCGCCGGTTTTCTGTACGTCCAGCATGGCCCTGAAGCGGCCAGCCTTTTCGTTACCGGCTATGCGCTGGAGAAGGTGCTGTCTGTAGACAACCTGTTCGTGTTCATGGCCATTTTCGCCTGGTTCAAGGTTCCGGATGGCTTGCGTCACCGCATCCTTTACTGGGGCATCATCGGCGCCATCGTTTTCCGTGGCGTGTTCGTGGCCATCGGTACGGGGCTGCTGGCCTTCGGTCCGTGGGTGGAAATCGTCTTCGCGCTGATCGTCGCCTGGACCGCAGTCATGATGCTCAGAAGCGGCGGTGACGATGAAGGCGAGGAGGACTACTCCCAGCATATCGCCTACCGCTTTGCCAAGAAGCTGTTCCCGGTATGGCCAAAGCTGTACGGTCACAACTTCTTCGTCAGTCGCAAAGCGCTCGAAGTGGAAATTCAGAAGCCCGAGAACAAGGGCATGAGCCTGGCGGCCAAGGGTGGCATTTTCGCGACCCCGCTGTTCCTCTGCCTGGTAGTGGTCGAGGTTTCGGACGTCCTGTTCGCGTTCGACTCGGTTCCGGCGGTCATCGCCGTGAGCCGCGAGCCCCTGATCGTCTACTCCGCCATGCTGTTCGCGATCCTCGGCCTACGGACCCTGTACTTCGTTCTGGAAGCGCTGAAGCGTTATCTGGTACACCTGGAAAAAGCGGTTATCGTGCTGCTGTTCTTCATCGCAGCCAAGCTGGGCCTGAACGCCACTGATCACCTGTTCCACCATGGCATCAGCATCGATCCGAACACTAGCTTGCTTATCGTGATGGCCGTTCTGGTCATCGGCATCCTGGCCAGCGTAGCCTTCCCCGAAAAGGAAGATACGTCGGCTGACAGCAGTAATCAGTAGCAATCACAAGGAGTTGTATTCATGGCACTGACTCTTCAAAAAGGCGGCAACCTGTCCCTCTCGAAAACCGATCCGAGCCTGACCAAGATTCTGGTCGGCCTTGGCTGGGACCCGCGTGCTACCGATGGTACCGAGTTTGACCTGGACGCCAGCGCCTTCCTGCTGGGCGCCAGCGGCAAGGTTCGCGGCGAATCCGATTTCATTTTCTACAACCAGCTGAAAAGCCTGGACGGCTCGGTCGAGCACACTGGCGACAACCGTACGGGTATCGGTGAGGGTGATGACGAAGTGATCAAGGTTGACCTGAGCCGCGTTCCGGCTGACGTCGACAAGATCGCGTTCACTGTCACCATCCATGACGCCGAAGCCCGCAAGCAGAATTTCGGCCAGGTCAGCAATTCGTTCATCCGCATCGTCAACGAGGTCACCGGCGCCGAAGTGGTTCGCTATGACCTGGCAGAAGACGCTTCGGTGGAAACCGCGATGATCTTCGCGGAACTGTATCGCAACAATGGCGAGTGGAAATTCCGTGCAGTCGGTCAGGGCTACGCCGGTGGCCTGCGTGCGCTGGCCAACGGCTACGGTCTGAACTTCTGATCGCCCCCTCAACTGAACAAGGAATCACATCATGGCTGTAAGTTTGTCCAAGGGCGGTAACGTCTCGCTGTCGAAAGAGGCGCCAGGCCTGAGCGAAGTCATCGTGGGCCTGGGCTGGGACCCTCGCGTTACCGACGGCACCGAGTTCGACCTCGATGCCTCCATCTTCATCACCGGTGAAAGCGGCAAGGTGCTGAACGACAGCAGCTTCATCTTCTACAACAACAAGAAGTCGGCCGACGGTTCCGTTGAGCACCTGGGCGACAACCGCTCGGGTCAGGGCGAAGGCGATGACGAACAGGTTGTCGTGAAACTGACCAGCCTGGCTGCTGAAGTGAAGAAGCTGGTCTTCGCGGTCACCATTCACGATGCCGATGGTCGCAAGCAATCCTTCGGTCAGGTTTCCAACGCCTACATCCGTGTGCTGAACAAGGCTGATGGCAAGGAAATCGCGCGCTACGACCTGTCCGAGGACGCCTCCACCGAAACCGCAATGATCTTCGGTGAGCTGTATCGTCACAACGACGAGTTCAAGTTCAAGGCGATCGGTCAAGGTTTCGCCGGTGGCCTGAAGCCGCTGGCTGAAGCCCATGGCGTAAGCATTGGCTGATGCTCCCGATTGGCCTGAGTCCCGGTTAGGGATTTGAGTCAAACTCGGAGTTTCCAGAGAATCCGATACCAGCTCCTGGTATCGGATTTTTTACGTCCACTCACCCGGTCAGCGAATGATGTTTTTCGCGGTGGCTTCCTTGAGCCAGCCGGGGAACTCCTCCATCAACTGGTCGTAAAGCTGCTCTTCCGAGATTTGCTGGAGGTCGTCCAGCGCGAAGAAACCGCAGTTATCGACAACGCGTCCCTTCATGTCGTCGAGCTTTTCGAGGATGCCGTAACCGTTTCCGCCCAGGCCGACGAACTGCCAATACAGCGGCAGCTTTGCCGCTTCGCTCATCAGTGCGGTGATCTTGCGATTCTCGTGCACGCCGCCATCACTGATGAACAGCACATACACCGGGGAGCGATCGTTGGACGCCAAGTAGTGCTGCATCACCTGTTCCATCACCTTGGGCTCGTCGTTGACCCGGCTGCCCAGGTCCCAGTCGCGCCAGCCGCCCTTGTCACGGGCGATGAAGTCCTTGTAGTTGGCGAGGGTGATCTCGGACAGCTTCTGCGGCCTGGAGGCGAACGCCCAGCAATCGATGGAGCCATCATCATCGAAGTGGACAGCCAGTGGCAGCAGACGGTTGACGACTTCCTGCACCCGTCCCTTGGAGTACTGGCCGTTCATCGAGCCTGATGCATCGAGTACCAGTGCCACGCGAGCCTTTACATGGGTGAGCTTGGCCTTTTCCAGACTGACCTGCGCCTTCTTCGCCAGGCTGAGCAGTTGCGGGGCTGCGGCCGCGACCTTTTTCTCCAGTGACACCGTGGACTGGATGACGGCAGGCGGTGCGACAGGTTCATCAGCGACCTCTCCACCGAAATGCTTCACTAGCGCCCCGAGGCCTTCGTTGAAGCCTTGCAGGTTGGACGCGAGTCGCCATTGCCCGTCCTTGCGGTAGATGTCCGCCACCATGATGGCTTTCTCGCCGCTGAACGTGCTGGCGCTGAACGGGCAGGTGGCAACCACTTGTCCGGCACTGTTCTTGATGCTGAACAAACTTGGCTGGATGTCACGCATCGCGCCATGGCCGTCGATGGCGGCGGTGAACACCAGGCGGTCGATCGAGGGCGGCAGACTGCCGAGGTTCAGCGCGAAATCGCCAGGTCCGGTCTGGCGCACGCTGTTGCACGGCGTGGTGGGCTGGTTGAAGAAGGTCATGTAGCGATCATCGGACAGTTGGCCACGAGCATCCAGGCCAAAGCAGGCGAGATCGATGGTGTGCGGCGAGTGAATCTGGATCGAGAACGACAGGGTGTGATCCTGGATGAGGTTGGACAACGGCACACGTTGTCCTTGGCTGATCTGCATGAAGCACTTCCTTGAATGATCGAATAGGTCCTGGGGGCCGGGCGCAATAATAGCCTGTCATCGGGCGCGCTGCGCAGATCAGGCGCGGCCCCATGAACAGGCTCCCGGCGTGGTCGGTAGCAGACCTTCGTCAGACCTCCCCCGTCACCGATCGCACCTTTTCCGGCGGCTTCAACGAGCCGATATACACCGCCACCACCGTCAGCAGCGCACCGCCGATCTGCAGGGCAGAGCTGGCCTTGTCGAGGAACACCACGTCGACGAAGTAGGTGATCACCGGTTCCAGCAGCAGGATCAGGCCGGCGAGGCCGAGGCTGATGAAGCCGATGGAGCGGTTGACCATCAGCCAGCCGACGAACTGCACCATGACGCCGTAGATCACCAGCATCAGCAGGGTCTGGCCGTCGACGATGGCCAGGCTTTCCCCGGTCAGCAGGGCGTAGCCGAGCATCACCAGGCCGGCCCAGATGCTCAGGTTGAGCATTTGCGCGATCTTGTCGCCGCCGCTGTCAGGCAGGTTGCTGGCGGCTTTGAGGTAGTAGACGCAGATGGCGTAGGCCAGGCCCGAGGCGATGCCGAAGATCACGCCTTTGGTGCCGAGGCTGCTGCTCATTTCCGGGGCCAGCAGCAAGTACAGGCCGAAGAACGCCAGGACGATGGCGATGGCGAAGTTCAGCGACGGCTTTTCCTTGAGCAGGTAAAGGCCGAGCAGGGTCATGAAGAACACCTGGCAGTTGGTCAGGATCGAGCCGATGCCGGGGCCGACGATGTAGATGCTGTGGTGCCAGAGGATCAGGTCGATGGCCAGGAAAACCCCGGCCAGCGCGGTGAGTATCACGGCCTTGCGGCTGGGAAGGCGCACCGGGACCTTGCGCCATTTCAGGCTGAGGTAGAACAGCACCGAGGCGAACAGCATGCGGTAGAACCCCGCACCGCCCGCGCCGATGTTGGCGAAGGCCACGGCCAGCGCCGAGAGGCTGAGCATCAGGCCGCCCAGGGTCAATTCAAGTAAAGCGCGTTTGTTGTGCATGACAGTGACTCGACGTTAAGCGTCTTTCAATCCGGTTCAGGGCCGGGTGGAGGCCAGTTGCAGCCAGGTGCGCACGGGCGGGTAGGCGAGGATCGCGTCGGCGTAAGCCTGCAAGGGCGCCGGCAGGGCGATGCCGAAACGGCGGAAGCGGAACACGATCGGCGCGTACATGGCGTCGACGATGCCGAAGTGCTCGCCGCACAGGTAAGTGCCGTGGCCGCTGCGGGCACGCAGGTCGCCCCAGATCTGGAAGATCCGCGCGATTTCTTCGCGGGTTGCCTCGAGCAGCGGTTCGCTGGTGTCGCCGGTGTTCAGGCCGAAGGACATCTGCGTGCGCAGGTTGACGAAGCCCGCGTGCATTTCCGCAGCGGCGGCGCGGGCGAGGGCGCGCAGGTCACGCGCGTCGGGCCAGAGGTTGGCCTGCGGGTGGGTTTCGGCGATGTACTCGGCGATGGCCAGGCTGTCGTTGATGACCAGACCGTCGACCAGCAGCGCCGGAACTTTGCCTGACGGCGACAGTTTGAGGATGTTGGCGTGGGTGTCGTCCTGTTCCAGCAGGACCTGAGGGGTTTCGAAATCGACCCCGGCCGCATTCAGCACAAGCCATGCGCGGAACGACCAGGAAGACTTGTTGAAATCGCCGATTGCCAGCTTGATTGCCATGGGTGTGAGCTGCCTGTTAGGTTTGAATGGAAATCAAACTTAACAAGCTGTTTCAAACGGCGATTGTACGAAACTGGACTGCGACATGAATGACAGGCCGCACAACCGCAGTGTTGAGCCCACCGGCGACTTCTCCCGATTCCTGCGCATCCCCGAAGGCCGCTGCGAGTTGCTCAGCGCCCGTTACAGCAATCAGCACTTTGGCCGTCATTCCCACGACCGCTATGCGCTGGGGGTGATTACCCAGGGCGTGGAAAAACTCTATTACCGCGGTGCCAATCACCTCGGCACGGCCGGCACGGTGGTGACCCTCACGCCCGGTGAAATCCACGACGGCGTGCCGGTGGACGAGGCCGGCTGGGTCTACCGCATGCTTTATATCGAGCCGACGTGGCTGAACGATGTGGTGCTGCAAGGGCGTGGCGGCACCAATCATGTGCACTTGTTCCGCGAGCCGATGGCCCATGACCCGGCCCTGGCCAGCGCCCTGCTCACGGCCCACAGCACCCTCGCGGCTTCGGCCCTGCCGCTGGAGCGCGAGACGGTGCTGATCGAGGCGCTGGCCGGGTTGTTCCAGCGCCACGGTGTCGAGCTGGCCGGGCAGGGGCGCTCCGAGCGCGACGCGGTGCGGCGGATTCGCAGTCGGCTGGACAGCGAGCTGGAGCATAACCTTTCGCTGGAAACTCTCGGCCTGGAAGTGGGTATGGACCCGCTCTATCTGATCCGCGTGTTCAAGCGCGAGGTGGGGGTGGCGCCGCACAGCTACCAGATCCAGAAACGGGTGGCGCGGGTGCAGGCGCTGCTGCGTGCTGGCATGGACCTGGCGGAAGCCTCGGTGGCGTGCGGCTTCTTCGACCAGAGCCACATGGCCAGGGCCTTCAAGAAAGTCGTCGGGGTGACGCCGAAGGCCTTTCGCGACGGCCTGTTTCGCGCCGCGAGATAAGCCGTCGGCACCGGCTCACGGCTGCGGGTTGCTCCACCAGAAGGAAGGGTATTCGTCGAGCGGGTAGCGGTTGCCGTCGTAGCGCAGGGTCTTGCTGACCGTGCGCGACACCGGCTTGGCGTAGCCACTGCTGACCTGGGCCTGGACGATCAGGTCGGCGTAGCCCTGCGACTGCTGCGTGCCAACGCTGAAGGTCAGGGTGGCCTGCTCCATTTCAAAACCTTCGCTGCAACTGACGCCTTTCAGGGTGGTCCAGTTGCTCAGGTGGGTGGTGAGTACCGGGCGCAAGCCATCGACGTCGGGCACCACGAGGGTGAGCAGGTTGCTGTAGCCGGCATCGGGGCAACTGGCGCCGCGGGCGGTGCTGGTCATGACCACGCCGAAGGCGCGTACTTCGGGGGCGAGGCGATAGCGGGCGGTGTCCAGCCACAGGCTATTGGCGCCGAACTCCAGCTCGGCATCTTCCGCCATGTCCTGGTCGAGGCGTTCGCGCAGCCGCCCGCTGTCGGTATCGACTTTCGCCACCAGCAGGTGCGGGCTGCGTTCGCCGGCTGGCTGGAGGTCGTCGGCGTCGCGGTAGGCCACCGCGACCACCGACAGCGCCGGGTCATCAGGCCAGCGCTTGCAGGCCGCCGCAAGCAGTGGGCCGTCACTGTCATCGGTCGGCGTGGTCCAGCCCTGCTGTTGCAGTTGGGTGGCCAGCGAATCGAGCAGTGGCTGCGGGCAAGGTTGCGGTTCTCGCGCCACGGCATCGGCGAGCGGCAGCAGGCAGAGCGTCAGGATGGGCAGGAGGCGGGGTGGACGGTCCATGTCGGGTCTCGATCAGCACGAAGGGTCGCGTATGCTACAGCGCTGATGGCCAACCCGCGAAGGAGCATTCATTGGCTCGACCCGTCCGCTCGGCTTCCCTTGATCTGCTGAAGTGGCTGGCGATCGTCACCATGGTCGGCGATCACCTGCGTTACCTCTGGCCCGAGCAGCATTGGCTGTTTGTGGTGGGGCGGCTGGCCTTTCCGTTTTTCTGCCTGGCGATTGCCGCCAATGTCGCCCGCACGCTCCCCGGCGCGCTGTTCACTCCCGTCAATTTTCGCTATCTGGGCTGGTGCCTGGGCTTTTCGCTGTTGTCGGAGCTGCCGTACCGCTGGCTGGACAGCGGCTCGCTGACCCTCAACGTGATGCCGACCCTGACCCTCGGCCTGCTGGCCGCCTGGGGTGTGCACCACCGCACGCGGCAGGCCGGGCTGCTGGCGCTGGCGGCGCTGCTGGTCGCGGTCTTCACCAGCGACCGGTTGATGTACGGATGGCCGGGGGTGTTGCTGCCGGCGGCGTTCGTCCTGGCCTTGCACGACCGGCGCTATATGTGGCTGGCCGGCGCGCTGGCGGTGGGCGGCAACCTCACCAATGGCTGGATTCTGCACAACGCCTTGCAACCGATATCGATCGTGGTCCTGGCCACGGCGTTTCTGTGTGCGCCGTTCGGGCTGGGGCTTTTGCGCCTGGACGTGCGCCGCGCCGTGCGCCCTGTCGGGCGCTGGGGCTATGCGTTTTATCCACTGCACCTGGCGGCGATCAAGCTGTTGAGCGTTTTTAGTTGACTCCGGGGATGACCGGCCGCGTTTCCCTTGGCTATGATGCACCCCCTCGTTCCCACTAGCCGTGCACTCGATGAATAACAACAGCACCTTCTCGCAACCCTTGCGCAAACGCCGCAGCCTGGCCGAAGAGCTGGTGGCCGCCCTCACCGGGCAGATCCGCGACGGCCTGCTCAAGCCGGGCGAGAAGTTGCCGACCGAAGCGCAGGTCATGGAGCAGTTCGGCGTCAGTCGCACCGTGGTGCGCGAGGCGATTTCCCGTCTGCAGGCCGCCGGCCAGGTGGAAACCCGCCACGGCATCGGCACCTTTGTGCTGGAGCCGCCGAGTTCGGGCCTGTTCAACACTCCGAGCGACACGGTGATGACCCTGGCCGATGTGCTGGCGGTGATGGAATTCCGTATCAGCCTGGAAGTGGAATCCGCGGCCCTGGCGGCGCAGCGCCGCACCGCCGAGCAGCTGGCCAGCCTGCGCGACGCGCTGGATACGCTCAACGGGCTGATGGCCAGCGGCAGCGATTCGGCCGGCGCCGATTTCGCCTTCCACCTGTTGATTGCCGAGGCGACCGGCAACCGCTACTTCACCGATATCCTCGGCCACCTGGGAACCAAGGTGATTCCGCGGACCCGCCTCAGCACCCGCACTTACGCCCGCGCCGACGACCAGCGCCAGTACCTGGAACGCCTGGAGCGCGAGCATGAGCAGATTTACAGCGCCATCGCCTCGCAGGATTCGGAGTCGGCCCGCGCGGCGATGCGTTTGCACCTGGGTAACAGCCGCGAGCATCTGCGCCAGGCGTATGAGAAGGCTCAGGCGCAGGGTTGATTCGCATCGGGCCCTTCGCGAGCAAGCTCGCTCCTACACCTATACGGTGTAACTCGTTCTGTAGGAGCGAGCTTGCTCGCGAAGGGGCGCTGACCGATAAGCCATCCGCCAGCGCCCGCTGACCGACTGCCCCGCCTGCAACAGCCCCAGCCCTGGCCTTCCCGGCAGGTGATGAGCATTGACCGGATGACTCACCGGCTCGAAACAGAAGAACGGCTGCCCCGGCGGGCAATACAGCAGGTAGTGATCGAAACCCTCGGCCTGGCAGTCGAGCCAGTAGCCCGCGTCGGCTTGCAGGATCCGGCAGTGGCCGTCCCACCCCGTAAAGCAGTGATCGACTTTTCCCGCCGGCAGCTCTGCCGCGTTCTCGAGATTCCATTCCTCCGGCACCGCGCGGTGTTCTGTGGATAACTGCTGCCCATCGCACAACCACACACCAGCGGCCCGCGCCTGGACCTGGGTGGCCGCCGTGCGCGGGAAGAACGGGTGGAGGCCGAGCCCATGCCACAGCGGACGCGGGTCGAGGTGGGTGACTTTCAGTTCCAGAGTCAGGCAGCCGTCGGCCAGATGAATGCGCTGCTCGGCGCGGTAGGCGAAGGGCGTCGCGCTTTCCAGGCGCAGCAGCACCGTGTCGGCGCTGTGCGCGAGGATTTCCCACGGCTGTTGCCAGGCGCTGCCGTGCACCGCCAGCGGCGAGTCGGGCGTATTAGGCGGCAGTTCGAACCAGCCGTCGGGCGCTTCGAAACCACCACCGGCAATGCGGTTGGACCAGGGCACCAATGGGAAGCTGGCCTGCTGCCGCGCCGTCAGTGGCCGTGTCTGCAAATTGCCCGGACGCAGCAGCGGCTGGCTGTCGGCGCGGCGGCGCCAGTCCACCAGGCTGCCGCCCAGGTCTGGCGCCAACAGCAGGCGGGTGAGCCGGTCTTCCAATACCAGCAGTTCCGGCTCAGCCATTGAACGACGGCTCTTCCAGGCCCTTCACCCCGACGTTCAGGGCGAACAGGCCGCCTGCCAGCGGTTGGTCGCTGAGGTCCACGCCCTGCGGTCGGATCGAGGTGACGAACAGGGTGTCCAGGCCCGGGCCACCGAACGCGCACATCGCCGGTTTTTTCACCGGCAGCGGCAGGCTGCGGTCGAGCTTGCCCTCGGGGGTGAAGCGCAGCACCAGACCGGCGTCGTTGGCGCAGGTCCAGTAGCAGCCGTCGGCGTCCACCGCGGCGCCGTCCGGGCGACCGGGATGGGCGTTCATGTCGACGAAGACCCGACGGTTGTGGGCGGTGCCGCTGTCGGTGTCGTAATCGAAGGCCCAGATCAATTGCACGCTGGCGTGGGAATCGGACAGGTACATGGTCTTGCCGTCAGGGCTGAAGGCCAGGCCGTTGGGCACCAGCAGACCGTCCAGTTGCGGCACCAGGCCGTCGCGGGTGGTGTAGCGGTAGAGTTTGCCCACCGCTTCGCTGCCCATGTTCATCTGCATGGTGCCGGCCCAGAAGCGGCCCTGGCGATCGCAGCGTCCGTCGTTGAAGCGCATTCCGGCGCGGGCGTGGTCGACCTCGGCCACTGACTCGCCGAGCAGCCGACCGTGGTCATCGGCGCGCAGGCGGAACAGACCGCTTTCCCGCGCCGCCAGCCAACTGCCGTTGGCGAGCGGTGCGACGCAGCCAAGCATTTCGTCGCCCTGCCAACTGTCCAGTGCGCCGTCGAGGCGCCAGCGTTGCAGGCAGCCGCTGGGAATGTCGACCCAATACAGCGCCTGCTCGCTGGCGACCCACACCGGGCTTTCACCCACGCCGTTGCGCGCATCGACAATCAATTCAGCAGTCATGTTCAGGCTCCCTCACTCAAACGGGCCGGCGGCGGTAAACGCGCCGCCCTGATAGCGGGCTTCCGGCGAGTCGGCGGCGGGTTTTGGCTGGGCTTCCATCTGTGGCCGGAAGCGCTCGGAGCTGTCCTTCGGCACGAAGTCCAGGTGCGCGGCGTAGCGGTTGTCCCACCAGGTGTCGCGGTTGGCCGACACGCCATAGACCACGGTGTGGCCGACGTCCGCACTGAGCAGCGCGCGTTCCACCAGATGCCCGAGGTCCGAATAACTCAGCCAGGTGCTGAGCATGCGCAGGTTGCGCGGTTCAGGGAACGACGAGCCGATACGCAGGCTGACCGTCTCGATGCCATAGCGATGGAAATAGAAAGTCGCCAGGTCTTCGCCATAGGACTTGGACAAGCCGTAGTAACCGTCCGGTCGGCGCTCGGAGCGGGCGTCGAGGCGGTCCTGCGGCGAGTGGAAGCCGGTGACGTGGTTGGAGCTGGCGAACACCACCCGGCGGATGCCGTGGATGCGCGCGGCTTCATAGATATGGAAGGTGCCGCGGATGTTGGCTTCGAGAATTTCCTCGAACGGCCGCTCCACGGACACACCGCCCAGGTGCACGATGGCATCGACGCCTTCTACCAGGGCCAGCACGCCGGCCTTGTCGGCCAGGTCGCAGGGCCGCACTTCTTCATGGCTGCCTTCGGCCGCGGCCATGGCACTGATATCGGAAAGACGAACGACCTCGGCGTGGGCTTGCAGGCTTTGCCGCAGCACCTGGCCCAGGCCGCCGGCCGCGCCGGTGAGGAGGATGCGCTTGAAGGGTTTGCTCGCTGTCATGGGATTCCTCGAAAGGCAGGGAAGGGGGGAGGCCGCTCGCGCGGCCTTGGCTTACATGAAGTTGTACTGGATGCCCAGGCGCCAGCGGGCCTGGCGATCATCGGTGGTGGAGTTGACCTTGATATCACCGATTTCCATGAACGGCTGCCATTGCTTGGTCAGCTTGTACTTGATGATCAGGTTCTGCTCGTAGTCGCTCTTCTTGTCGTCGTAGCGGATGTAGTCCGTCAGGAAGTGAATGTACTGGTACTCGTAGGCCAGTTTGCTGCCGGTCGGCGTGTAGCCCAGCCAGCCTTCGAAACGGTTGGTGTTCTGGTTGTTCTTGCCGCGGTCGTCCACGTCCTCGTTGATCTGGTCGCGATCCAGGCGCTTGGCGTCATAGCGGTAGCGGGCGGCGACGTACCACTGATCGTCGATCTTGTAGTTGTACTTCAGGCCGAACTTGTAGGTGGTGCTGTCCTTGGAACTGTCCATCTGAAAGGCAGGGGTCAGCGTGGACTTGGGGCTGAGCTTGTAGTTGTAGCTGACGGTCAACTCGTGGCCGTTGTTGATGATGTTGTCGTAGGCAACATCTTTGCGGTCGCCGGCGGTGCGGTACTTGATCTCGGCTTCGAAACCCAGGCCGCTGTCCATGCGATAGCCGAGCTTGACCCGGTCGGCGTGCTGGCGGTCGTCGTCGGTGTACTGGTGGCGATAGTTGATGCTGGCGGAGTCGGCGTAGGCGTTGATCGACAGGGCGAGAGTGGTCAACGCAATAAACAAGCTGTGAGTGGTTTTCATGCGATCTACTTTTTTGTTTTTGTTGGGTAGGGGCGATGTCTGGCAGTTCGGGTGTTAAACGGCGCGGGATCCTCAGTAGTTGTTGGAATATACGTTATCGTACAACAACGACGACTGTCTATGGTCACCAGCACCAAGGTCGTATGTTTTTTTCATGTTATTGAAACATAAAGGAATTTACTTTCTTTACAGTCACAAAAATGCTGTTTCGGCCAGGTTTTGAAGGGGAATCAGCAGGTTAAAAGGAGGCGAAAAGGGGACGACATTGAGGGGTTGCAATTGTTATACGATGACGTATGATCGGCCTCACAACGTTACTCCAGACACAATTCCAAGAAGAAAGGCATACGACGTCCATGAGAATTACATCAGTCAATGTGCAGGTTTTTTCCTACCCGACCCGCCGCTCGGTAGACAGCGCCGGGCATGCCCACCCGGGTGATGTCACCCAGGCCCGCATGGCCCTGCTGCGCATCCGTACCGAAGACGGCACCGAGGGCTACGCCTTTGGCCCTCCCGAGTTGCTGCGTCCTTATCTGCTTGATGGTTTCGTGCGCAAAGTGCTGGTCGGGCAGAACGCCTTCGACCGCGAACGCCTCTGGCAAGACCTGGCCCACTGGCAGCGCGGCAGCGCTAGTCAGTTGACCGACCGTTCCCTGGCGCTGGTCGAACAGGCCCTGTGGGACTGGGCCGGGCGCAAACTGAATATCCCGGTGCACAAGCTGGCCGGTGGTTTCCGTGACAAGGTCCCGGCATACGGTTCGACCATGTGCGGTGACGAACTCGAAGGCGGCCTGGCGACCCCGGAAGATTACGGCCGCTTCGCCGAAACCCTGGTCAAACGCGGCTACAAGGCGATCAAACTGCACACCTGGATGCCGCCGGTGTCCTTCGCGCCAAGCCCGCGCATCGACGTCAAGGCCTGCGCCGCCGTGCGTGAAGCGGTCGGTCCGGACATCGCGCTGATGCTCGACGGTTACCACTGGTACAACCGCACCGACGCGCTGTACATCGGTCGCGAGCTGGAGAAGCTCAACTTCGCCTGGTTCGAAGAACCGATGATGGAAGAGTCCGCCGAGTCCTATGCCTGGCTCGCGGCCAACCTGGACATCCCGGTGCTCGGCCCGGAAACCCTCGCCGGCAAATACATGAGCCGCGCCAGTTGGGTGAAGAACGACGTCTGCGACATCCTCCGTGCCGGCGTCGCCGGGGTCGGCGGCATCGGCGCCTGCCTGAAAGTGGCGCACCTGGCCGAGTCCTTCGGCATGGATTGCGAAGTCCACGGCAACGGCGCGGCCAACCTGGCAGTGGTCGGCGCGATCAAGAACTGCACCTGGTACGAGCGCGGCCTGCTGCACCCGTTCCTCGACTACGACGAGGTGCCGGCCTACCTCAATCGCCTGGTCGACCCGATGGACAGCGACGGCTTCGTCCACCTCTCCGACCTGCCTGGCCTGGGCGAGGACATCAACTTCGACTACATCGAGACCCACACCCTGCAGCAGTACTGACCTGTGCCCGCGGCACGGCCTCGATGCCGTGCCGTTCGAGATGCGAATAACTACAACAAAGGTCTTCTCACATGCGTCGATTTCCACTCCTGTTTGCCGGGCTGTTCGCTGCGTCGTTGACGCTGGCGCCCCTCACCACCGTCCACGCGAAAACCCCCGCCGACCAACTGATCGTCGGCATGAGCATGATCAACCTGCTGTCCCTCGACCCGGCCGCCGCCACCGGGCTGGATGTCTCGGAGGTCAACGCCAACCTCTACGACATGCTGCTGGTGCAGGACGTCAAGCAACCCGATCAACTGGTTCCGGCCCTCGCCGAGAGCTGGCAGGTCAGCGATGACCGCCGCACGATTACCTTCAAGCTGCGGGACGGGGTCAAGTTCCAGTCCGGCAATTCGCTGAGCGCCGACGATGTCGCCTGGTCGCTGCAGCGTGTGCTCAAGCTCAACCTGGCCCTGGCCTCGACCTGGAAGGCCTACGGCTTCAGCGCCGAGAACGCCGAGCGCAGCCTGCGCGCGGATGGTCCGAATACCTTCGTCGTCGAGTTGCAGCGGCCCACCGACCCGCAACTGGTGCTCAACACCCTCGCCACCTCGCCGAGCGCCTTCATCCTTGATCGCCAGGCCGTGCTCAAGCACGAGAAGAACGGCGACCTGGGCGCCGCCTGGCTGACCACCCACGCTGCCGGCAGCGGCCCGTTCATCCTCAATGACTGGCGCGCCAACGACGTGATCCTGATGGCCCGTTTCGACGGTTACTGGGATGGCCCGGCCAAGCTCAAGCGCATCGTCATGCGCAACATGACCGAGTCGCAGTCGCTGCGCCTGATGGTCGCCCGCGGTGACCTCGACCTGGCCAAAGGCATGGCCGCGCCAGACATCGAAGCGCTGTCCCATGACGACAAGGTCCGCGCCCAGACCGTGCAGCGCGGCACCCTCTACTACGTTGCGCTGAGCGTGAAATCCAAGCCGTTCGAAGACGCCCGGGTGCGCAAGGCGGTGCGTTCGTTGATCGACTATCAAGGCATCAACCAGACCGTCATGCCGCACTACGGCCAGCTCAACCAGCGTCCGTTGCCGCTGGGTCTGGAAGCGCGCCTGGACGATCCGGGCTACACCCTGAACGTCGCCGAGGCGAAAAAACTGCTCGCCGAGGCCGGCTACCCCAACGGCTTCAAAACCACCATCCGCGTGCTCACCGAGCCGCCCTTCATCAACATCGCTTCCAGCCTGCAGGCGACCCTGGCCCAGGCCGGCATCCAGGCCAGCATCATCACCGGCACCGGCAACCAGATCTACGGCGCCATGCGTGAACGCAGCTTCGACATCCTCGTCGGGCGTGGTGGCGGCGGGGCCGAGCGTCATCCGCATTCGAGCCTGCGCACCCTGGTGTACAACCCGGACAACCGCGACGAAGCCCGCCTGAGCAACTTCCAGGGTTGGCGCACCTCGTTCTTCAGCCCCGAGCTGAACAGCCTGATCGAGACCGCCGAAGTCGAGCCGGACCACGCCAAGCAACTGGCCCAGTACCAGCAGATCCAGCAGCGCCTGGACGAGCAGGTCGGCGCGATCTTGCCGGTGTCGCAGATGACCGACACGGTAGTCCTGTACCACGACGTGCAGAACTACCAGGGTCATACCGCCGCCACCACCCGATACAAAGACGTCTACAAGGCGCGCTGAGCCGGCCGGGCCGCGAGGCCCGCGCCAGCGCCTGAGCGATCACTCTTCTGGAGCCCGTTATGTTCGTTTCGACTGCCTCCGTGCTGGGCACCCGCGTGTCCGGCACCGCCCGCCGGGCCAGTACGGTCCTCGTGACTTTGCTGGGCCTGCTGGCCATGACTTTCTTCATTGGCCGGGTAATGCCGCTGGACCCCGTGCTGGCGGTCGTCGGCCCGGACGCCGACAGCTCCACCTACGAACAGGTGTACCGCGCGATGGGCCTGGACAAGCCGATCTGGACCCAGTTCGGCCTGTACCTCAATGACCTGCTGCACGGCGATTTCGGCAACGCGTTGCTGACCGGCCACCCGGTGCTGGACGACATTCGCCGGGTGTTCCCGGCGACCATCGAGCTGGCCACCCTGGCGATTCTGTTTGGCGTGGTGATCGGCCTGCCGCTGGGTGTTTTCGCCGCCAGCAACCAGGGTCGCTGGGGCGACCATGTGGCGCGGATGATCACCTTGTTCGGTTACTCAACGCCGATCTTCTGGCTCGGCATGATGGGCCTGCTGGTGTTCTACGCCATGCTCGGCTGGGCCGGCGGGGCAGGGCGCATCGACCTCGCCTACGACGGCCTGGTCCCGGAAACCACCGGCTTGTTGTTGATCGACAGCGCCCTGGCCGGCGACTGGGAAGCCTTCAGCAGCGCGCTGCGGCACATCGTCCTGCCGGCGCTGATCCTCGGCCTGAACTCGGTGGCCTACATCAGCCGCATGACCCGCAGCTTCATGCTCGAACAGCTCTCGCAGGAATACATCATCACCGCCCGGGTCAAGGGCCTGTCGCGCCGCCAGGTGGTGTGGAACCACGCCTTCCGCAACATCCTCGTGCAACTGCTGACCGTCGTGGCACTGGCCTACGGCTCGCTGCTGGAAGGCGCGGTGCTGATCGAGACGGTGTTCGCCTGGCCCGGCTTCGGCCAGTACCTGACCAGCAGCCTGATGCTCGGCGACATGAACGCGGTGATGGGGTGCGTGCTGATCATCGGCCTGATCTTCGTCGCCCTGAACCTGATCAGCGACGGGCTGTACAAGGTCTTCGATCCACGGACCCGGTGAATACCCGCAGCCCTGTCAACAACTACAAGAAAAAGGACGCCCACATGAACCCGATCACCACCGCACTGCGCCTCAGCCTGTTCGGCGCCATTCTTGCCCTGGCGCCAGTCACCGCCGCGCAGGCCAAGACCCCGGCCGACCAACTGATCGTCGGCATGAGCCTGGTCAACCTGTTCTCCATCGACCCGGCCAACGCCCCCGGCCTGGACGCTTCCGGGGTCAATGCCAACCTCTACGATACCCTGGTCAAGCGCGACAACGGCAACCCCGAACAGCACCTGCCGCAACTGGCGAAAAGCTGGAGCGTCAGCGAAGACGGCAAGCAGATCACCTTCACCTTGCGCGACGACGTCAGGTTCCACTCCGGCAATCCGCTGACCGCCGACGACGTGGCCTGGTCGCTGTACCGGGTGATGAAGCTCAACTACGGCCTGGCCACCACCTGGAAGGCCTACGGCTACAGCGTCGACAACATCCAGTCGCTGATCCGCGCCAGTGATGCCCACACCCTGGTCATCGACCTGCCGCAGCCCACCGATCCGCTGCTGCTGATCGACTCGCTGGCGACCTCGCCGAGCGCCGTGGTGGTGGACCGCCAGACCGCGCTCAAGCACGAGAAAAACGGCGACCTCGGCGCCAACTGGCTGGTGACCAACGAAGCCGGCAGCGGCCCGTTCACCCTGACCCGCTGGAACGCCAACGACTCGCTGCTGATGACCCGCTTCGACGGCTACTGGGGCGGCCCGGCCAAGCTCAAGCGCGTAGTGGTGCGGCACATGACCGAATCGCAATCGCTGCGCCTGATGCTCGAACGCGGCGACCTCGACCTGGCCTACGGCATGGCCGCGCCGGACATCAAGGCCATCGACGGCCGCGACACCCTGCAAGTGCAGTCGCTGCAACGCGGCACCATGTACTACGTCGCGCTGAGCATGAAACAGCCGCAATTCGCCGACCCGAAAGTGCGCGAAGCGGTGCGCAACCTGATCGACTACCAGGGCCTCGACCGCCAGGTGATGCCGTACTACGGCAAGCTCAACCAGCAACCGATGCAACTGGGCCTGGCCGCGCGCCTGCCGGACCCGGGCTACGCGATGAACGTGGCCAAGGCCAAGACACTGCTCGCCGAAGCCGGTTACCCGCAGGGTTTCAGCACCACCATCCGCACCCTGTCCGAGCCGCCGTTCACCGACATCGCCGCGCGCCTGCAGGCGACCCTCGCCGAAGGCGGGATCAAGGCCAGCATCGTCAGCGGCACCGGCAACCAGGTGTACGGCGCCATGCGTGCGCGCAACTTCGACATCATCGTCGCCCGCGGCGCCGAGCGTTACCCGCACCCGTACTTCAGCCTGCGCACCTTCGCCTACAACCCGAACAACAGCGACGACGCCGGCCTGCCCAACTTCCAGGGCTGGCGCGCCTCGTTCTTCAGCCCGCAACTCAACACCCTGATCGACCAGGCCGGCGTCGAGCGCGACAGCGGCAAGCGCGTGGCGCTATATCACCAGGCGCAGTCGCTGTACGACCAGCAGGTGGGGCCGATCATGATGATTTCGCAGATGACCGACACCGTGGTCAGCAGCGCCGAGATCAAGGGTTTCAGCGGCGATGACGCCGAAGCGACCCGTTACCTGGGCGTCTACAAGCAGCGCTGATCGCGCGTCCGTTTTTTCAATCGAGAACATGCCGATGATTGCCAACATGTCTTCTTCCGAAACCCGCGTCAAAGCGCAGCCGGACAGCCCCGGCTCGAGCCTCGATGCCTTCTACAAGAGCAGCCTGCGGGTGCTGCGCCATCTGCTGCGCAACCCCATGACCCTGATCGGCCTGATGGTCGCGCTGTTGCTGGTGGTCGTGGCGTTGTTCGCGCCGCTGATCGCCACCCACGACCCGGTGGTGCAGAACCTCGCCAACGCCCTCAAAGCACCGAGTGCGGAGCACTGGTTCGGCACCGACGAATACGGCCGCGACATCTTCAGCCGGCTGGTCTACGGCTCGCGCATCACCCTGTACATCATCGGTCTGGTGACGGTGATCGTCGGCCCGATCGGCCTGTTCATCGGCACCGTCTCCGGCTACTTCGGCGGCGTGGTGGACACGGTGTTCATGCGCCTCACCGACATCTTCATTTCCTTCCCCAGCCTGGTGCTCGCCCTGGCCTTCATCGCCGCCCTCGGCCCTGGCCTGGAGCATGCGGTGGTCGCCATCGCGCTGACCTCGTGGCCGCCGATCGCCCGCCTGGCGCGGGCGGAAACCCTGTCGCTACGCAAGGCCGACTTCGTCGTCGCGGTGCAACTGCAAGGCGCCTCGGCCAGCCGCATCATCCTCAAGCACATCGTGCCGATGTGCCTGTCCTCGGTGATTATCCGCCTGACCATGAACATGGCCGGGATCATCCTCACCGCCGCCGCCCTCGGCTTCCTCGGCCTGGGTGCGCAGGCACCGTTGCCGGAGTGGGGCGCGATGATTTCCACCGGCCGGCGCTACATGCTCGAGTGCTGGTGGCTGGTGGCAGTACCGGGCGCGGCGATCATGCTCGTCAGCCTGGCGTTCAACCTGCTGGGCGACGGCCTGCGGGACATTCTCGATCCGCGCAGCGAGTAACCGGAGGCCGCTATGTCTGATATCAAACTCAAGGTGGACGGGCTCAATGTCCGCTTCGTCAACGGCAAGAAAGAAACCCACGCGGTGCGCGATGTGTCGTTCACCCTGGGGCGGGAAAAACTGGCCATCGTCGGTGAGTCCGGCTCGGGCAAATCGACAGTCGGGCGCAGCCTGCTGAAGCTGCATCCGGCCAGCGCGAAGATCACCGCGAAGACCCTGCAGTTCGGCGATCTTGACCTGCTCTCGGCCAGTGAAAAAGCCATGCAGCAAGTCCGCGGGCAGCGCATGTCGATGATCATGCAGGACCCGAAATACTCGCTGAACCCGGTGGTGAAAGTCGGCGAGCAGATCGCCGAAGCCTACCTCGCGCACCACAAGGCCAGCCGCGCGGAAGCCCGCGAGCGGGTCATGGAAATGCTCGAAAAGGTCCATATCCGCGACCCCAAGCGGGTCTACAACCTGTACCCGCACGAAGTCTCCGGCGGCATGGGCCAGCGCATCATGATCGCCATGATGGTCATCACCCGGCCCGAAGTGCTGATCGCCGACGAGCCGACCTCGGCCCTCGACGTCTCGGTACGCCAGCAGGTGCTCAGCGTGCTGGAAGAACTGGTGGAGCAGCAGGAACTGGGGCTGATCTTCGTCAGCCACGACCTCAACCTAGTGCGCAACTACTGCGACCGGGTGCTGGTGATGTATGCCGGGCGGGTAGTGGAGTCCCTGGCCGCCTGTGACCTGCACCGCGCCGAACATCCCTATACCCGTGGCCTGCTGGCGGCGCTGCCGAGCATGGACAACCGCCGCGAGCGGCTGCCCGTGCTGCAACGCGACCCCCGCTGGCTGACCTGCTGAGGAACCCGTCATGTCCATGATCCAAGCACACGCGCTGAACCTGAGCTTCGGCAGCGGCCCGAGCCTCAACCAGGTGCTGCACGACGTCGAACTGAGCGTTGCCGACGGCGAATCCTTCGGCCTGGTGGGCGAGTCCGGTTCGGGCAAGACCACCGTCCTGCGCTGCCTGGCCGGCCAGTACCGGCACTGGAGCGGCGAACTGAGCATCGCCGGCGTGGCCTTGCAGCACAAGATTCCCAAGGAACATTACCGGCTGGTGCAGATGGTCTTCCAGGACCCCTACGGTTCGCTGCACCCGCGCCACACCATCGACTCGGCGCTGCGCGAGCCGCTGGTGATCCACGGCATCGGCGACCGTGACGATCGGATCAACGACATCCTGCTCAAGGTCGGTCTCAACGATAGCTTCCGCTACCGCTACCCGCACCAGCTTTCCGGCGGCCAGCGCCAGCGCGTCGCCATCGCCCGGGCGCTGATCCTCGAACCTCGCGTGCTGCTGCTGGACGAGCCGACCTCGGCGCTGGATGTCTCGGTGCAGGCGGAGATCCTCAACCTGCTGGCCGACCTGCGCCAGCGCGAGAAGCTCACCTACCTGATGGTCACCCACGACCTCGGCGTGGTCAGCCACCTGTGCGACAAGGTCGCGGTGATGCAGCAGGGACGCATCGTCGAACGCCTCGACAGCCAGGCCCTTAGCCAGGACCTCGCCAGCCACGAGTACACCCGCATGCTGGTCCAGGCCAGCCGCGATTTCAGTCAGGACACCGCCCCCGCGCTGGCCGGCTGAGCCCGCGCCTTTCAAGGAAACGCCATGCCTCATTGTCAGATCGATTGCTCGCCGGGCGTGGCCCTGCGGGTCGGCGAACAGCGCCTGCTGGACGCCCTGCACGACGCCGTGGACGCCGATGGGCTGTTCGCCCCCGGCGATATCAAACTACGGCTCAACGCCCACGCGCATTACCGCTGTGGCGAGGGCCGCGAGGAGTTCGTTCACGTCACCCTGTACCTGCTCAGCGGGCGTAACGAGCAGCAGCGCCGCGCCCTGGCTTCGGCCTGCGTCGGTGTGCTGGTGGCGCTGCTGCCGGACGTGGCGGCGCTGTCGGTGGATGTACAGGAAATGCGCCGCGAGACCTTCGTCAACCGGCGCCAGTATCTCGAACAGCAACGCGCGCCGGCCTGAACTGGCGCACCCCTGGCAAATACAAGGACAAGAACATGCCAAGACACCACGCACTGAAACGCTCCCTCGCCGCCCTGGTCGCCGTTGCCGCGAGTCTGCCGGCCTGGGCCCTGCAACCGCCGGGCAAGGTCCAGGTGCCGACCCTGGCCTACGACGAGCGCCAGATCATCCTGGTCTGGGAGAAGCCGGCGGAGTACCGCGACATCGTCGACTACCACGTCTACGCCAACGGCAAGCTGCTCGGCAGCGCCAACGCCAACAACGACCGGGTGTCGCCGGCCAAGCCGTACATCGACCGCTTCTACGAGCAGGACACTGCGGGCTTCCATCACCGCATTGGCATCCACAGCTTCACCGCCGACGACCTGACCGCGGACAGCGAATACCGCTTCACCGTGCGTGCCGTGGGCAGCGACGGCAAGGAGTCGGCGGACAGCCCGGTGCTGGTGCAGCGCACCACGCCGCTGCCGGCGGTCTTCGATGTGCGCCGCTACGGCGCCAAGGGCGATGGCCAGAGCGTCGACACCCAGGCCCTGCAACGCGCCATCGACGCCTGCACCACGGGCTGCAAGGTGCTGCTGCCGGCCGGCACCTACAAGAGCGGCGCGCTGTACCTGAAGAGCAACATGACCCTGGAGCTGGCCGAAGGCGCGACCTTGCTCGGCTCCGAGCGGGCCGAGGACTATCCGCTGGCCGGCTACATCCAGTACCCGTATTCCAGCACTGTGCGCCCGGCGTCCTTGCTCAACGCCTTGCCCCGCGACCCGAACCAGCACCAGGCATTCGAGAACATCCGCATTACCGGCAAGGGCACCCTCGACGGCAACGGCTGGAAACGCCAGGCCGACACCCTCGACCAACGCGGGCAGGCGCTGCCCAACTACCAGGCCAGCGACAACACCCGCTACATGACCGACGGCATCCTCGCCAAGACCCAGGTGGAACAGGCGGTGGCCCGCGGCATGCCGGTCAAGGACGCCTACGGACAGATGCGCTCGTCGCTGATCACCCTGCGCAATGTGAAGAACGTCTTCTACGGCGGCTTCACCGTTCGCAACCCGGCGTTCCACGGCATCATGAATCTGGAAACCGAGAACGTGGTGCTGGCCAACACCCGCCACCTGACCTACGACGCCAACAACGGCGACGGCATCGAGTTCGCCAACAGCCGCGGTGCCATGGTCTTCAACAACTTCTTCGACACCGGCGACGACTGCGTGAACTTCGCCGCCGGCACCGGCGCCGACGCGGTGAAGCAGAAGCCTCAGGAAGATGCGTGGATCTTCAACAACTACTTCCGTCGCGGTCACGGCATGGTGGTCGCCGGCAGCCATACCGGCGCCTGGATCCAGAACATCCTCGCCGAGGACAACGTCTCCGACGGCACCGATGTCGGCCTGCGCATGAAGAGCACCAACTTCATGGGCGGCGGCGCGCGCAACGTGGTGTTCCGCGACTCGGCGATCCGCAACAGCGTCAAGCAGGGCTTTATCTTCACCCTCGACTACAACGACCCCAACGCCAAGCTCGACTACCGTCGCTCGACGGTGCCAGGGCAATTCCGCGACGTGCGGATCAGCGATGTGACAGTGGAAAACGCCGGCGCCGCGGCGATCGAGGTCAAGGGTGACGGCAACTTGAACGCCTGGCACCAGGGCCTGAGCTTCGAGCGCGTGCGCTTCAGTGGCCCCGCGGTGGCGAAGGTCGACGGCCTCAAGGACTCGCGTTTCGACAGCGTGAGCTTCATCGGTCATGGCAGTGGCAACCCTTGGCAACTGGGCAAGGCCGAAGGGCTGGAATTCAGCCAGGTCGAGCCGGCGCCTGAACCGCGCTGAGCGTCAACAGTCTCAAGTACAGGCCGTGCGATTGACCTCGCACGGCCGTTTTTCGTCAGCGTCGCCCGTAGTTGTCACACCTTGTGCGACCTTATGGCACAGAGTCTGGCCGGTATAATGCCTGTTATCGTACAACCTCATGGGCTATGATGCGCCTCATGGATTTTTCGAGATCACTCTTCCCTATGCAAACACCTCCTCGCGCGCGCAAGCGTCGCAATCTGGCCGAGGAACTGGTGCTGGTGCTCACCGAGCGGATTCGCCAGGGCCAGCTCAAGCGCGGCGACAAGCTGCCCACCGAATCGGAAATCATGGAGGAGCAGGGCATCAGCCGCACCGTGGTGCGCGAGGCCATCTCCCGCCTGCAGGCGGCCGGCCAGGTGGAAACCCGCCATGGCATCGGCACCTTCGTTCTCGACACACCGAGCCCGAGCGGCTTTCGCATCGACCCGGCGACCATCGTCACCCTGCGTGAAGTGTTGTCGGTACTGGAATTGCGGATCAGCCTGGAAACCGAATCCGCCGGCCTGGCCGCGGGCCGGCGCAGCGATGAGCAATTGCGCGGCATGCGCGAGGCCCTGGATGCGATCGCCGCCAGCGTGGCGCAGTCCAGCGACGCGGTGGGGGCGGACTTCCAGTTCCACCTGCAGATTGCCCAGGCCACCGGCAACCGCTACTTCACCGACATCCTCACCCACCTGGGCACCCGCATCATCCCGCGCACGCGGCTGAACTCGGCGCGGCTGGCCCATGACGAGCAGTCGCATTACCTGAGCCGATTGAGTCATGAGCACGAGGCGATCTACGAAGCGATCGCCCGGCAGGATGCGGAAGGCGCGCGGGCGGCGATGCGCTTGCACTTGACCAACAGCCGCGAGCGGTTGCGACGGGCGCATGAAGAGGCGGAAGCGCAGGGGGCCTGAGTCGGTCCCAAGCTGCATTTCGGGTTGTGGCATCTGAACTGGCGAGTATGAAGCTCAACAGCAAATCGGTGACCCACAAGGGCTGCGCACCGCAAACCTTGTGGGAGCCGGTCTTGCCGGCGATCAGACCGGTAGCTACAGCGCGTTTGACTGGCTTGTCTTCATCGCTGGCAAGCCAACTCCCACAGGATCGATGCCATCTTCGATTTTGAAAAAAGCTAAAGCCGGAGCTTCAGCCAATCCCCCCCTCAGACCACTCCCCATTCACCAACCGCCGAATCCCCAGCGGATTGCTGTCCCGCAGCGCCGCCGGCAGCAGGGCCTGTGGATAATTCTGGTAGCACACCGGACGCAAGAAACGGTCGATGGCCAACGTCCCCACCGAAGTGCCACGGGCGTCCGACGTCGCCGGATAAGGCCCGCCATGCACCATGGCATCGCACACCTCGACCCCGGTCGGATAACCGTTCACCAGAATCCGCCCAACCTTCTGCTCCAGCAGCGGCACCAGGTGCTGATGCGCCTGCAGGTCCTCCGGCTCGCCGATCAGCGTCGCGGTCAACTGTCCACGCAACCCACGCAACGCCTCGATCAACTGCGCATCATCCGCCGCCTCGACGACAATGGTGGTCGGGCCGAACACTTCTTCCTGCAGCAACTCATCGCCTTCGAGCAACAGCGACACGTCCGCCTTGAACAATTGCGGCCGGGCCTGGTTGCCGTGTTGCGGCTGGCCGGCCAGGTGGGTGACACGCGGGTGTCCGTGCAGGTGCTCGAGGCCCTTGGCGTAGCTGCGCAGGCCGCCGGCATTGAGCAGGGTCTGCGGCCCTTGGGCGGCCATCTGTTCCTGCAACTGTTCGACGAAGGCACTGAACGCCAGCGAGCTGACACCGATCACCAGCCCCGGGTTTGTGCAGAACTGGCCACCGCCCAGCACCACCGACGCGCTCAATTCGCGGGCGATGGTTTCGCCACGCACCGCCAGCGCTTCGGGCAGGACGATCACCGGGTTGATGCTGCTCATCTCGGCGAACACCGGGATCGGTTGCGGGCGCTCGGCGGCCATCTTGCACAGGGCGTTGCCGCCCGACAGCGAGCCGGTGAAGCCGACCGCCTGGATGCCCGGATGACGCACCAGTTGCTCGCCCACGCCAGCACCGAAAATCATGTTGAACACGCCCTTGGGCATGCCGCTGCGCTCGGCGGCGCGGACGATGGCGCAGCCCACCAGGTCGGCGGTGGCCATGTGGCCGCTGTGGGCCTTGAACACCACCGGGCAACCGGCGGCGAGGGCGGCGGCGGTATCGCCACCGGCGGTGGAGAAGGCCAGCGGGAAGTTGCTCGCGCCGAACACCGCCACCGGGCCGACGCCGATGCGCATCTGGCGAATATCCACACGCGGCAGCGGCGTGCGTTGCGGCAGCGGCAGGTCGATGCGCGCACCGAGGAAATCGCCGCGGCGCAGCACTTGGGCGAACAGGCGCATCTGGCCGCTGGTGCGGCCACGCTCGCCCTGGATACGACCGGCGGGCAGGGCGGTTTCGCGGCAGACCAGGGCGACGAAATCGTCATCCAGTTGGTCCAGTTCTTCGGCGATGGCGTCGAGGAACAGCGCACGCCGCTCCGGGCTCAACTGGCGGAATTCGGCGAAGGCCGCTTCAGCGGCTTCGACCGCGGCATCCACTTCTGCCGGGGTGGCCTGGTGGAAGCTGTAGGGGAGGGCTTCGCCTGTGGTGGCATCGACGCTGTGCAAGGTGACGTTGCCGGCGGCGCTGCGGCTGCCGCCGATGAAGTTGTGACCGAGAACGCTGGGCATCATGGATCTCCAGGAAGGATGAGGACAGGCACCGATTCAGGTGACCGGTGCCGGGTTGAACAGGGTGATGTGGTTGTGCAAGCGGTGTTGTTCGGCCCAGGTGCGCTGGTGGCCGCTGGCGACATCGAGGTAGTAGCGGAACAGTTCCCAGCCCAGCGACTCGATGCTCGCCTGGCCACTGGCGATACGCCCGGCGTCGAGGTCGATCAGGTCCGGCCAGCGCTGCGCCAGTTCGCTGCGGGTCGAGACTTTCACCACCGGCGCCATGGCCAGGCCATAGGGCGTGCCGCGGCCGGTGGTGAACACGTGCAGGTTCATGCCGGCGGCCAGTTGCAGGGTGCCGCAGATGAAGTCGCTGGCCGGCGTGGCGCAGAACACCAGGCCCTTGCCCGTGACCCGCTCGCCGGGGCCGATGACGCCGCTGATGGCGCTGCTGCCGGATTTGACGATGGAGCCCAGGGACTTCTCGACGATATTCGACAGCCCGCCTTTCTTGTTGCCCGGCGTGGTGTTGGCGCTGCGGTCGGCGGCGCCGCGTTGCAGGTAGTGGTCGTACCAGTCCATCTCCCGCACCAGCGCTTCGGCCACCGCCGGAGTGCTTGCGCGAGAGGTGAGCATGTAGATGGCGTCGCGTACTTCGGTCACTTCCGAGAACATCACCGTGGCGCCGGCGCGGATCAGCAGGTCGCTGGCAAAGCCCAGCACCGGGTTGGCGGTGATGCCGGAAAAGGCATCGCTGCCACCGCACTGCATGCCGAGGATCAGCTCGCTGGCGGGGACGGTTTCGCGTCGGCGCCGGTCGAGTTTCGCCAGGCGGGCTTCGGCCAGGGCCATGATCTGTTCGATCATCTCGACGAAGCCCAGTTGTGCGTCCTGCAAGCGATATAGCCAGGGTTCGCGCAGGTCCACCGAGGCGTCGTTCTCGTGCATCACCTGATCGGCCTGGAGCTTTTCACAGCCGAGGCTGATGACCAGTGCTTCGCCGCCGAGGTTGGGGTTGCGCGCCAGATTGCGCACGGTGCGGATCGGGATATAGGCATCGCGGGCGTTGATCGCCACGCCGCAGCCATAGCTGTGGGTCAGGGCGACCACGTCGTCGACATTCGGATAGCGCGGCAGCAGCTCGGCGCGAATGCGCGCCACCGCGTGTTCCAGCACCCCGGCCACGCACTGCACGGTGGTGGTGATGCCGAGGATATTGCGCGTGCCCACGGTGCCGTCGGCGTTGCGGTAGCCCTCGAAGCTGTAGCCGTCGAGGGGCGGCAGCGGCGCGGGCGTGGCGTCGGCCATCGGCAGGCTGTCCAGCGGCGGTGCCTCGGGCATGGACAACTGGGTTTCCCGCACCCAACTGCCACGGTGCAGATCTTCCAGTGCGTAGCCGATGACCTGGCCGTAGCGCCTGACCGGTTCACCGCGGGCGATATCGGTGAGCGCGACCTTGTGGCTTTGCGGCACGTTCTCCACCAGGGTCAGGCCGTCGCTGAAACGGCTGCCGGTCGCGAGGCCCTGGTCGTTGACCACCACCACGACATTGTCGTCGGCGTGCAGGCGGACATAGCGCGGTGAGTCGGAATGTTCGATCAACTGCATGGGTTGGCCCTTGTCGTTATTGTCAGCCGGCGGGTTCGGGCCGCGGCGCGTCCTGACGTGACGCGCGGCAGCCCGCGGACAATGCCTGTGCCGCCAGCTCGCGCACGCAGGCGCGGCCGGGCGGCAAACCCTTACTGAGCGCCTTGCTTGTGCATCAGCGCGGCGAGCATTTCGTACTCTTCGCCGGTCAGGTCGGTCAGTGGCGTGCGCACCGGGCCTGCGTCGTAGCCGGCGATGCGCGCGCCGGCCTTGACGATGCTCACCGCGTAGCCGGACTTGCGGTTACGGATGTCCAGGTACGGCAGGAAGAAGTCGTCGATCAGCTTGCCGACGGCGGCGTGATCGTCACGGGCGACGGCGTGGTAGAAGTCCATCGCCGTCTTCGGCACAAAGTTGAACACCGCCGAGGAATACACCGGCACGCCCAGGGCTTTGTAGGCCGCGGCATAGACTTCAGCGGTCGGCAGGCCGCCGAGGTAGCTGAAACGATCGCCCAGGCGGCGACGGATCGACACCATCAGCTCGATATCGCCCAGGCCATCCTTGTAGCCGATCAGGTTCGGGCAGCGCTCGGCCAGGCGTTCCAGGTGGCTGGCGTTGAGGCGGCAGACGTTGCGGTTGTAGACCACCACGCCGATGTTCACCGACTTGCACACCGCTTCGACATGGTCGGCGACGCCGTCCTGGCTGGCTTCGGTCAGGTAGTGCGGCAGCAGCAGCAGGCCCTTGGCGCCGAGGCGCTCGGCTTCCTGTGCGTATTCGATGGCCTGGCGGGTCGAGCCGCCGACACCAGCGAGGATCGGCACCGAGCCAGCGCAGGTGTCTACCGCAGTCTTGATCACTTCGCTGTATTCGCTGGCGGCGAGGGAGAAGAACTCACCGGTGCCGCCGGCGGCGAACAGCGCGCTGGCGCCGTACGGGGCCAGCCATTCCAGACGCTTGATATAGCCGGCGCGGTGGAAGTCGCCCTGGGCGTCGAAGTCGGTAACCGGGAAAGACAGCAGTCCGTGGGACAGGATGGATTTCAGTTCTTGTGGAGTCATTGTTTGAAAACCTTGGGTCGGGTGAGTGGTTGTGTGGCTGAACAGTTGTCTTACGTTATCGTACAACTTGTCCGATGACTAGGGCGGAATGAGGAATTTTTGTCGGGGAGTGACGGGGAAGGGAGGGGGTTTTAGCGGTGAAAGCTAGGCAGGATAAGGCTTTAGGCGATTTTAAACGGGGTGATGTTGTCGTATGACAAATGACGTTTCGAGAGGGTGGCCTGCTTGGCAGGCCTTCGCGACGGCTCTGGACAATGTAGGAGCGAGCTTGCTCGCGAGAACGCGCCGCGACTACTTCATGGTGATACATCCACCAGCGGAATCTGCCCGCCTTCCGGCGCCGCCTTTTTCTCCCGCCGCCCGCTCATCCAGTCACCGACCTGCGCACCGAACCCGGCAGGGGCCTTGCGTCCGACCTTGCGCGCGAGGTCGAGTACGGTCTGCTGGGCCAGCGCTTCTTCCATGCGTTTCTGCGCGGTGATCATCGCCGCATGAACTGCGCAGGGCCCCTCGGTCGCCCACTCAGGCGGGTCGCCGTCGAACAGCGCGCAGCGGCCACGGATCTCGCGGCAATCGAAGATCAGCTTGCGCCCGTCGATCGCATTGACGATGTCCAGCAGGGTGATTTCGTCGGCGGGGCGGGCCAGGCGGAAACCACCGCGCACGCCTTCGGTGGCCGCCACCAGCTTGCCCTTGGCCAGCTTGGTGAAAATCTTCGCCAGGTAGTCCAGCGGCACGCCTTGCAGTTCGGCGAGATCACGCACGCTGGCCTCGCGGCTCTCGCCGCCGTCACCGACTAGGAATATCAGGCAGTGAATGCCGTATTCGACACCCGCGCTGTAAAGCGACATCACGTTATCTCCGACGGAACTGGTCGCAAATGTTACCAGCCTCTGTGGCTGCCGAGCAAAGCCGGCGGTCACCTTCCGTCTGCCCGAAAATTTTTCAGAGCGCCTATAGCCGCTGATTATGTGGCTTAAAGACGGTTTCCATGGCGCAACCTGGCGGCTGGCGACGAGCGGCGACTTGTTTTTATTAACTACGACCAATAAAGTCGTAGTTGTGAATTCGAACCCTTCTACAAGCGGAGCAGAACAATGCAACAGCACATCCTGATTCTCGGTGCCGGCTTTGGTGGACTGTGGAGCGCCCTGAGCGCCACGCGCCTGCTGGACATCCATGGCTGCACGAACGTTGCCGTGAGTGTCCTCGCACCCCAGGCCGAACTGCGTATCCGCCCGCGTTTCTATGAAGCGGATGTCGCCCGCACCGTGGCGCCGCTGGGCGCGTTGTTCGACGCGGTGGGTGTGCGTTTCATTCAGGGCGCCGCGCAGCGCATCGATGTGGCCGGCAAGCGCGTCGAGTACCGGGATGCCCACGGCAATACGGCGGTCAGTCACTACGACAAGCTGGTATTGGCCACCGGTAGCGTCCTGGCCCGACCGGACCTGGCGGGTGTGGCCGAGCATGCGTTCGATGTCGATCAACTCGAAGAAGCGCTGCGCCTGGAAACGCACCTGAAGTCACTGGCGCAACGCCCGGCTTCGGCGGCGCGCAATACCGTGGTGGTCGCCGGTGGCGGCTTCACCGGTATCGAGACCGCGGCCGAAATGCCGGCCCGCCTGCGTGCGGTGCTGGGCGAGGACGCCGAGGTGAACGTGATCATCGTTGACCGTGGCGAGGCCATTGGCGCTTCGATGGGCAACGAAATCGCCGGCTCGATCGCCGAGGCCAGTGCCGAGTTGGGTGTGCAGTGGCGCTTGAAGTCGTCGGTGGAGGCTGTGGATGCCGAGGGCGTGACCTTGTCGGACGGCCAGCGCATCGAGGCCAGCACCGTGATCTGGACCACCGGCGTCCGGGCCAGTGACCTGACCGCGCAGATTCCCGGCGAGCGTGATCGCCAAGGCCGGCTGCATGTGGATGGCACCTTGAAGGTGGTGGGACAGGCCGATATCTATGCCGCCGGCGATACCGCTTATGCGGCCAGCGATGACCTAGGCAACCATGCGCTGATGACCTGCCAGCACGCCATTCCACTGGGTCGCCATGCCGGCAACAACGTCGCGGCTGACCTGCTGGGTGTAGCGCCGGTCACCTACAGCCAGCCCAAGTACGTCACCTGCCTGGACCTCGGCGCCTGGGGCGCGGTGTTCACCGAAGGCTGGGAGCGCGAAGTGAAACTGGTGAAGGAGGAGGGCAAGCAGCTCAAGACCCAGATCAACACCGTGTGGATCTATCCGCCGGTGGCGGAGCGGGCGGTGGCATTGGCGGCGGCGGATCCGTTGATTCCGATTGCTTGAGAGGGGCCATCGCTGGCAAGCGGCGTTCCGCTCGCCAGCGATGGAACTGTCACCTATTCAACGGATCCTCCCGATCCTCCTTCTCCTTGCGCGCCTGCGCCGGATCCGCCGCGTCCTGCGGTCGTTCGCTCAGTGACGCGCTCAGGTTCTGCGCCGCCATCGCCGCCTGCATCTGCGGTTCTGCCTGGCCCATGGACTTCAGCTCGGCCTCATCCTTGATGCGCTGGGCGATCGCCAGGTCGATCTTCTCTTTCTTCTCCGGCGGCAGCGCCTCGTAGTCTTCCTCGGTCAGGCCCAGCTCGTTGAGCATCTTCAGGCGGATCTTCTCTGCCGGCGACAGGGCCATGTAATCGCGAAACTCCTGGGCGGCGCTGCTGCTCGTGGTGCTGGCGCCGGACGCCGTCACGCCCGTGGATTCATCAGACTCGCTGGACCCCGAGTTCTGCAGGACTACCTTGAGTTTGGCGAAGGCCTCGTCCTGGGCATCCTGAGCGTCCTGGTACGTCGAGTTCGAAGCGCTGCCGGAGGCGGTCGCGCTGCTGACCGTGGAAACCGCCGACGCGGTGGCCGTTTCCGACTGGTAAGCTTGCGCGTCGGCGCCGGGGACGGCAGCGAGGGTGCGGTGCTGGCTCACCGCGATGTTCTGCCAGCCATGGCCATTGATGATGCTCACGGGATCATTCTCCTTGGAGTGGGACACTGGATCAGGCGCGATATCGCAATTGCTGTGCCAGCCCGGCGGATCCCCGCAACACGGGGCTTTCAGCCGCCCGGCCCGGTGGTACGGCGGAAGACGTTTGCCGCTTGCGGCAAGTCTTGTACCGCCGGGCGGCATTAAAGTTTGCGCACCCGGTGCCGATCCAAAGAGCACTACATCCGGGCCACGACCCGGACCCCCATGGGGTTGAAGTTCCCTGCCGGACAGGCAGAGTGACGTCGCCTTGCGTCCACTTCAATTCATGGTCCGTCCTGAGTGGCGGGCATTGGTCTTTATGAGGAAGAGGCGTATGAATCTTTACATCAACCAGTTGCAGAAGAAGCCGGCATTCCGCGAGCGCGTCTACGCGGGCGACATCTTCCTCGATACCAACCTGCGCAGCGCCCACGAACTGTGTGCGCTGGCCCGGCACAGCATCACTGAAGCCTTCGACGGCGAGCTCGATCACCTGTCGTTGCACAAGAAGATGTCGGTGGAAACCTTCGTCGAGCACGTCACCCGGCTCAAGCGCAAATTCACCAATGGCCCGCAGGCCAAGGCGCTGATCCGCGACTACATCCTTGAAATCGGTGCCGACCCGAGCGACTACATCTTCGACGTGCCACGGGTGCGCGTGGTGCCGAACTACGACTACCTGCACGCCGGCGTCAGCTACGCCTACAAGGCGCACCGCGACACCTGGTACGGTAGCGTCGATTGCCAACTGAATACCTGGATGCCGATCTACTCGATCGAGCCCGAGCAGACCATGATGATCAACCCGGCCTATTTCACCAAGCCGGTGCAAAACTCCTCGCACACCTGGAGCCTGACCGACTGGATCAACAACCAGCGCCTGAAGGCCAAGGACAACATCACCGAGGAAGCCCGGGTGCACCCGGTGCCGCTGGAAGAAATCGACAACAGCGCGGAAATCCGCGTCGCCGCCAACAGCGGCGAGATGCTGATGTTCTCCGGCTCGCACCTGCACGGCACCGTGGCCAACCACACCGACAGGATCCGCTTCAGCGTGGACTTCCGCCTGATCCACCTGCAAGACCTGATTCAGAAGCGCGGCGCGCCGAACGTCGACAACGGCTGTTTCGACGTCGAGGCCGGCTTCAAAGACCTTTTCCATGCCAGCGACTTTTCGCAATTCCAGGGAGTTAACCCATGACCAAGCGTCGCCTGACTGCTGCCGAGGTCGAGTACAACGAAAAGCGCGCCAGCGTGCTGAGCCGCGTCGATGCCCAATACGTGGCTGACGCCCCCTTCGTGTTCGCCAACCGCATCGCGGTGACCGCGGCCCTGTCACGCATCGAGCTGTTCAAGATGGTCCAGGACATTCCTGGCGCCATCGTCGAGTGCGGCGTCTACAAGGGCAATTCGTTGATGCTGTACATGCAGTTGTCGATGATTCTGGAGCCCTACGCGATCAACCGTTCGATCATCGGCTTCGACACCTTCCAGGGCTTTGCCAGCATCGACCAGAAGGAAGACCCGGCGGATATCAACGAGAGCATGTTCTCCGATACCGACGAGACCCTGATCCAGGACATGATCGACGCCAACGACCTGGTTCGCCCGGTCAACCGCATCCCGCGTTGCGAGATCGTCAAGGGCGACATCCTTGAAACCGTGCCGGCCTTCGTCAAGACCCGCCCGGACCTGGTGGTGGCGATGCTGATCCTCGACACTGACCTGTATTCGTCGACCAAGGTCGCGCTGGAAACCTTCCTGCCGTACATGCCGAAAGGCGCCATCGTGGTGCTGGACGAAGTTGCCTACCGCAACTTCCCTGGGGAAACCGCCGCACTGCGCGATGTGCTGGACCTGAACAAGGTCGAGCTGAAGCGCCTGCCGTTCGATTCCTCGGTGGGTTACTTCCGCGTCTGATCTATTCCAGATCAAATAAGTCGGGGCCGCTGCGCGGCCCTTCGCGGGTAAACCCGCTCCTACAGAGACCTGTGGAAGCGAGCTTGCTCGCGAAGGGCCGCACAGCGGCCCCGGCTTTTTCAAGCAAACGCCGATCAGATATGCAACGCGTGCCCCAACGCCCGCAACGCCGCTTCCTGCACCGCCTCACCCAGCGTCGGATGCGCATGAATGGTCCCCGCCACATCTTCCAGTCGCGCGCCCATCTCCAGCGACTGGGCGAACGCCGTGGACAGCTCCGACACGCCAACCCCCACCGCCTGCCAACCGACGATCAAGTGATTGTCGCGGCGCGCCACCACGCGCACGAAGCCGCTCTTCGACTCCAGGGTCATGGCCCGGCCATTGGCGGCGAACGGGAATTGCGCCACCAGACAGTCGAGCCCTTCGTCCTTCGCCGCGTCCGGGGTCTTGCCGGCCACCACCAGCTCCGGATCGGTGAAGCACACCGCGGCAATCGCGGTCGGGGTGAAGGCGCGTTGCTTGCCGGCGATCAGCTCGGCAACCATCTCGCCCTGGGCCATGGCGCGGTGCGCCAGCATCGGCTCGCCGGTCAGGTCGCCGATGGCCCAGACGTTGCGCATGCTGGTCTGGCAGCGGCTGTCGATGGCGATGGCGGCACCGTTCATCTTCAGCGCCAGGGCTTCGAGGTTGAAACCCTGGCTGCGTGGACGACGGCCCACCGCGACCAGCACCTGATCGGTTTCCAGCGCCAGTTCGGCGCCGTCCGGCGTGCGCACCCGCAGGCGTTTCTCGGCGGCGTCGAAGCCTTCGACGCTGTGCCCCAAGTACAGCTTCACGCCGAGCTTTTTCAGCGACTCGGCCACCGGCTGGGTCAGTTCGGCGTCATAGGTCGGCAGGACGCGCTCGCGCGCCTCCACCACGCTGACCTCGACCCCGAGCTTGCGGTAGACGATACCCAGCTCCAGGCCGATATAACCGCCGCCCACCACCGCCAGGCGCTTGGGCAACTGGCTCGGCGACAGGGCTTCGGTGGACGAAATCACCGCGCCGCCCAGCGGCAACATCGGCAGCTCGACGCTGCTGGAGCCGGTCGCCAGCAGCAGGTGTTCGCACTGGATGCGCAGGTCCTGGCCGTCGATCTCGACCTGCTTGCCATCGATGATCTTGGCCCAGCCGTGGATCACCTTCACGTCGTTCTTTTTCAGCAGCGCGGCGACGCCGCTGGTCAGCCGGTCGACGATGCCGTTTTTCCAGGCGACGCTCTGGCCGATGTCCAGCGTCGGCGGCTGGACCTTGATGCCCAGGCTCGAGCGCTCGCTGTGCTGTTGGGTCTGGTGAAACTGCTCAGCCACATGGATCAGCGCCTTGGACGGGATGCAGCCGATGTTCAGGCAGGTGCCGCCCAGCGCCTGGCCTTCCACCAGTACCGTGGGAATGCCCAGTTGCCCGGCGCGAATCGCCGCGATGTAGCCGCCGGGGCCGCCGCCAATGATCAGCAGCGTGGTATTGAGGGTCTGCATGGTCACTCCACAAACAGGCTGGCGGGTTGTTCGAGCAGGCCGCGGATGGCCTGGATGAAGAGCGCGGCGTCCATGCCGTCGACCACCCGGTGATCGAACGAGCTGGAGAGGTTCATCATCTTGCGGATCACGATCTGGCCGTTGACCACCATTGGTCGCTCGACGATGCGGTTGACGCCGACGATCGCCACTTCCGGGGTGTTGACCACCGGCGTGCTGACAATCCCGCCCAAGGCGCCGAGGCTGGTCAGGGTGATGGTCGAGCCGCTCAGTTCTTCACGGCTGGCCTTGTTGTTGCGGGCCGCGTTGGCCAGGCGGACGATCTCGCTGGCGTTGTCCCACAGGCTGCCGGCTTCGGCATGGCGCACCACCGGCACCATCAGGCCGTTGTCGCCCTGGGTGGCGATGCCCACATGCACCGCGCCGTGACGGGTGATGACCTGGCCTTCATCGTCGTAGGTCGCGTTGATCTGCGGGAACTCGCGCAGGGCCACCACCATGGCCCGGACCAGGAACGGCAGCAGGGTCAGCTTGCCGCGGCTGTCGCCCCATTTCTTGTTCAGGTGCACGCGCAGCTCTTCGAGCGCGGTGACGTCGATTTCCTCGACATAGCTGAAATGCGCGACGCGACGCTTGGCGTCCTGCATGCGCTGGGCAATCTTGCGGCGCAGGCCGATCACCGGAATCTGCTCGCTGTCCTCGCGCTTGGCGTAGCCGCCCGGTGCCGCCTGGCCGCGGGTCGGCTGGGTGAGGAAGGCGTCGAGGTCTTCGTGGAGGATGCGCCCGGCCGGGCCGCTGCCGTGCACATAACGCAATTCGATGCCGGCGTCCCAGGCGCGCTTGCGCACGGCCGGGGAAGCCAGCGGACGTTCATTGGCCGCACGCGGCACGATCGCCGCTTCGGGCGCGCTGCTGCGGGCCGGGCTGGCGGCTGCGACAGGCGCGGCGGTCACGGCTGCCGGCGTCTCAACCGGCGCGACGGGTTTCGCCTCGGGGGCCGCGACTGCCGCCGGTTTGCCGGCGCTTTCCTGATGATTGCCGGCGCCTTCCACTTCAATGCGGATCAGCTCGCTGCCCACCGCCATGACTTCGCCGGGCTGGCCGCCGAGGGCCAGGACCTTGCCGGTGACCGGCGAAGGGATTTCGACCGTGGCCTTGTCAGTCATGACATCGGCGACGATCTGGTCTTCGGTGACGGTATCGCCGACCTTGACGAACCATTCCACCAACTCAACCTGTGCGATGCCTTCGCCAATGTCCGGCATCTTGATGACGTGCGTGCCCATTCAGACCTCCATGACCCGTTTCAATGCCGCGCCAACCCGCGAAGGACCGGGGAAGTACGCCCACTCCTGTGCATGCGGGTAGGGGGTGTCCCAGCCGGTGACGCGCTCGATCGGCGCCTCCAGGTGGTGGAAGCAATGTTCCTGCACCAGCGCCACCAGTTCGGCGCCAAAGCCGCAGGTGCGGGTGGCTTCATGGACGACCACGCAGCGGCCGGTCTTCTTCACCGACTCGACGATGGTCTCCAGGTCCAGCGGCCACAGGCTGCGCAGGTCGATGACTTCGGCATCGACACCGGTTTCCTCGGCGGCAACCTGGGACACATAGACGGTGGTGCCATAGGTCAGCACGGTGACGTCGTTGCCGGGGCGGGTGATCGCCGCCTTGTCCAGCGGCACGCTGTAGTAGCCGTCCGGTACGGCGCTGGCGGGGTGTTTCGACCACGGCGTTACCGGGCGGTCGTGGTGGCCGTCGAACGGGCCGTTATACAGGCGCTTGGGTTCGAGGAAGATCACCGGGTCGTCGTTCTCGATCGAGGCGATCAACAGCCCCTTGGCGTCGTAGGGGTTGGATGGCATCACCGTGCGCAGGCCGCAGACCTGGGTGAACATCGCTTCCGGGCTCTGGCTGTGGGTCTGGCCGCCATAGATGCCGCCGCCGCAAGGCATGCGCAGGGTCAGCGGAGACACGAACTCGCCGGCCGAGCGATAACGCAGGCGGGCCATCTCCGAGACGATCTGGTCGGAGGCGGGGTAGAAATAGTCGGCGAACTGGATTTCCACCACCGGACGCAGGCCATAGGCGCCCATGCCCACGGCGGTGCCGACGATGCCGCTTTCCGAGATCGGCGCATCGAATACCCGCGACTTGCCGTACTTGGTCTGCAGGCCTTCGGTGCAGCGGAATACCCCGCCGAAGTAGCCGACGTCCTGGCCGTAGATGACCACGTTGTCGTCGCGCTCGAGCATGATGTCCATCGCCGAGCGCAGGGCCTGGATCATGGTCATGGTGGTAGTCGCCATGGCGGTTTCCAACTGGATTGAAGTGTTGTGATCGTTCATCTCAGATCCCCAGTTCCTGGCGCTGCCGGCGCAGGTGCTCCGGCATTTCCTTGTAGACGTCCTCGAACATCGAGGCGGGGCTCGGCATCTGCCCACCGGCGAGGGTGCCGTACTGCTCGGCTTCCTTCTGCGCTTTGATGATCTCGGCTTCCAGTTCGGCGGTGACCGCCTGGTGTTCCTCTTCGGACCACTGGCCGGCGGCAATCAGGTGCTGCTTGAGACGGGCGATCGGGTCGCCCAGCGGGAAGTGGCTCCAGTCGTCGGCCGGACGGTACTTGGACGGATCGTCCGAGGTGGAGTGCGGGCCGGCGCGATAGGTGACCCACTCGATCAAGGTTGGGCCATGGCCACGGCGGGCGCGTTCGGCGGCCCAGCGCGAGGCGGCGTAGACCGCGATGAAGTCGTTGCCGTCGACCCGCAGCGAAGCGATGCCGCAACCGACGCCGCGACCGGCGAAGGTGGTCGCCTCACCGCCAGCGATGGCCTGGAAGGTGGAGATCGCCCACTGGTTGTTGACCACGTTGAGGATCACCGGTGCCCGGTAGACGTGGGCGAAGGTGAGGGCGGTGTGGAAGTCGGATTCGGCGGTGGCGCCGTCGCCGATCCAGGCCGAGGCGATCTTGGTATCGCCCTTGATGGCCGAGGCCATTGCCCAGCCGACGGCCTGGACGAACTGGGTGGCGAGGTTGCCGCTGATGGTGAAGAAGCCGGCTTCGCGCACCGAATACATGATCGGCAACTGGCGACCCTTGAGCGGGTCGCGCTCGTTGGACAGCAACTGGCAGATCATTTCCACCAGCGACACGTCGCGGGCCATCAGGATGCTTTGCTGGCGGTAGGTCGGGAAGCACATGTCAGTGCGGTTCAGCGCTGCCGCCTGGGCACTGCCGATGGCTTCCTCGCCGAGGCTCTGCATATAGAAGGACATCTTTTTCTGACGCTGGGCAACCACCATGCGGCTGTCGAACAGCCGGGTTTTCATCATGGTGCGCATGCCGCGGCGCAGCACCTGCGGGTCGATGTCTTCGGCCCACGGGCCGAGGGCATTGCCTTTGTCATCGAGCACGCGGATCAGGCTGTAGGCCAGGTCGGCGGTGTCGGCAGGTTCGACGTCGATAGCGGGTTTACGGACCAGGCCGGCATCGGCCAGGCGCAGGTAGGAAAAGTCGGTCTGGCAGCCTGGCCGGCCTGTAGGCTCGGGCACATGCAGACGCAGGGGGGCGTACTCGTTCATGCTTTTTTACGCTCGCTCTGTCTTGTGTTTTTGTTGAGCTTTGAAGCGGTCGCTACTGATTCCGGCTTGTGACCAGAGAGTCAGTCTTGGCTACATGATATTCCGCCCCCGGAAGAATATTTTTCTGATGTTGGTTGCCTTTGCCACGGCGCGCGGATAAATATTCTGCAAAACAACAATCAGCAGGGTAATTATTCTCATGCGGAAACTGGATCGGACCGACATCGGCATTCTCAACAGCCTTCAGGAAAATGCCCGCATCACCAACGCCGAGCTGGCGCGCTCGGTGAACCTCTCGCCCACGCCGTGTTTCAACCGGGTCAAGGCGCTGGAGGAGTCGGGGGTGATTCGCCAGCAAGTGACCCTCCTGGCCCCGGAAGTGCTGGGGCTGGATGTGAACGTGTTTATCCATGTCAGCCTGGAAAAACAGGTGGAGCAGTCGCTGCACCGCTTCGAGGAAGAAATCGCCGAGCGCCCGGAAGTGATGGAGTGCTACCTGATGACCGGCGACCCGGACTACCTGTTGCGGGTATTGCTGCCGAGCATTCAGGCGCTGGAGCGGTTTCTCGATTACCTGACCCGGCTGCCGGGCGTGGCCAATATCCGTTCAAGCTTTGCCCTCAAGCAGGTGCGCTACAAGACGGCGCTGCCGTTGCCGGCGAATGGGTTGACGTTGCGCGAGGCTCGCTAGGTTTCTGACGGGAGCCAGCAGCGATCAGTCTCTGGGGAGTGTAGAAAATCACGATCAATTGGCCACTTATATGCTTGATATTTTTAACAGTGGCTGAGTATGTTGTGGGGGTCGCCGTTTCCGGCATGCGAAAACAACAAGGATAGAGTCATGACGACCAATGACCAGCGCTCCCTGGCCGAGCGTTTGACGGGCATTGATGAAATCGAATGCGTCACGCCAGACCTCAATGGCGTACCGCGCGGCAAGGTGATGACCGCCGAGGGTTTCCTCGAAGGCCGACGCCTGCAACTAGCCCGCGGCGTGTTGTTGCAATGCATCATGGGCGGCTACCCGCCGGCCCGCTTCTACGGCAGTGATGACGGTGACCTGGCGCTGGTCGCCGATCCGACGCAGATCCATCTGTTGCCCTGGAGCGATCAACCCCGCGCCCTGGCCATCTGCGACGCCAGCGAACTGACTGGCGAAGGTTCCGGCCTGTCGACCCGCTGCCAGCTCAAGGCGGTGATCGCCCGCTACGCCGCCCTCGGCCTGGCGCCGGTGGTGGCCACCGAACTGGAGTTTTTCGTCTTCGCGCCCAACGCCGACCCCACTCAGCCATTCCAGCCACCTGTTGGCCTGGACCGACGCCGCGAGGACGGTCACTCGGCCTTCAGCGTCAGTTCCAACAACGGCCTGCGGCCGTTCTTCCAGGAGGTCTACCGCTGCATGGCGGCGCTCGGGCTGCCGCGCGATACCTTCATGCACGAAATGGGCGTGAGCCAGTTCGAGATCAACCTGCTGCACGGTGATCCGTTGTTGCTGGCTGACCAGACCTTCCTGTTCAAGCACCTGCTCAAGGAAGTCGCGCTCAAGCACGGGCTGACGGTGGTGTGCATGGCCAAGCCGCTGGCGAAAACCCCGGGCAGCTCGATGCACATCCACCAGAGCGTGGTGCACATCGACAGCGGCAAAAATGCCTTCAGCGATGCCGACGGCAAGCCGACCGATGCGTTCTACCACTTCATCGGCGGCCAGCAGGCCTGTCTGGCGGACTTCACCGCGCTGTTCGCGCCCAACGTCAACTCCTACCAGCGCCTGTGCCACCCGTATGCGTCGCCGAACAACGCCTGCTGGTCCGAGGACAACCGTGCTGCAGGTCTGCGGATTCCGGCCAGTTCGCCGGTGGCGCGGCGGGTCGAGAATCGCCTGCCTGGTGCCGATGCCAACCCGTACCTGGCGATCGCCGCCAGCCTCGCCGCCGGCCTGCACGGTATCGAGCAGCGTCTGCAACCGGCGCCGGCGATCCAGGGCGAGTTCGAGGTGCCGGACAACCTGTCGCTGCCGTGCACCCTGCATGCGGCGCTCGACCGGCTCAAGCGCAGCGATCTGGCGCGCGAGCTGTTCGGCAAGGAATTCATCGAGGGCTACCACGCCACCAAGACCCTGGAGCTGACCAGCTTCTTCGATGAAATCACCCCGTGGGAGCGTCGTGTGCTGGCCGCCCAGGCCTGACCGAACGCAGGCTGCGCTAGAGCCACCCACTAGAAGAGGCCGATCCCGGTAACGTGATCGGCCTCTTGTTTTTTTCTCCGAGCCCGAGCCTGTGGCGGGAATAATCACTTATGCTTTCACGCAGTTTTTCCATCTGCTCAAGAGGCCGTTCGGGACGCTGATGCGCACTATCTGGAAGTCTTTTCGCGCGTTGTACTTCGCCGCTTTGATGATGTTGATCGGTTCCGGTCTGTTGAGTACGTACCTGGCCCTGCGCCTGAGTGCCGACCATGTGGACAGTCTTTGGGTCGGTGCGCTGATGGCGGCCAACTATTTCGGCCTGGCCCTTGGCGGCAAGATCGGCCACCGGCTGATCGCCCGGGTCGGCCATATCCGCGCCTACGCCACCTGTGCGGGGATCGTCGGCGCGGCGGTGCTCGGTCATGGCCTGGTCAGCTGGCTGCCGGCCTGGCTGTTTTTACGGGTCATCGTCGGCCTCGGCATGATGTGCCAGTACATGGTCATCGAGAGCTGGCTGAACGAGCAGGCCGACGCCAAGCAGCGCGGCGCGGTGTTCAGCGGCTATATGATCGCCTCCTATCTCGGCCTGGTGCTGGGCCAGTTGATCCTGGTGGCGCACCCGCAACTGGGCCTCGAACTGCTGATGCTGGTCGCCATGTGCTTCGCCCTGTGCCTGGTGCCGGTGGCGTTGACTCGGCGCATCCACCCGGCGCCATTGCGGCCGGCGGCCATGGAGCCGCGGTTCTTCATCAAGCGCGTACCGCAGTCTTTGAGCACGGTGCTGGGTTCGGGGCTGATCGTCGGGTCCTTTTATGGTCTGGCGCCGTTGTACGCCTCGCGGCAGGGCCTGAGCACCGAGCAGGTGGGTCTGTTCATGGGCTGCTGCATCTTCGCCGGCCTGCTGGTGCAGTGGCCGTTGGGCTGGCTGTCCGACCGCTATGATCGGGCGGTGCTGATCCGCAGTGTCGCGGTGGGCCTGGCGGTGGCTTCGTTGCCGCTTGCCGTGTTGCCCGAGGTGCCGATGGTGGTGCTGTTCGTCGCCGGGTTCGTGGTGTCGCTGTTGCAGTTTTGCCTGTACCCGCTGGCCGTGGCGTTCTCCAACGACCATGTGGAGAGCGAGCGGCGCGTGTCGCTGACCGCCATGCTGCTGGTCACCTATGGCGTCGGGGCGAGCATCGGGCCGCTGGCTGCGGGTGTGTTGATGAAGACCTTCGGCGAGCAGATGCTCTATGCCTTCTTCACCTTCTTTGCGCTGGTGCTGGTCTGGCGGATTCGGCCCAAGGCGGTTACCGGGCTGCATCAGGTCGATGATGCGCCGCTGTCCCACGTGGCCATGCCAGCCGCCAGCTCACCGCTTGCCGCGGCCTTGGACCCGCGCGTGACCGAGCAGGTGGTGCAGGATCAGATGCAGACGCCCGTCGCGGCCGAGGATACCGAGGAAGAAGAGGGAGAGGCCGGCAAGGAAGGGCAAGAACAGAAGCCGGTGTGATCCAGGAAGGCTGGGACCGCATCGCGGTCCCAAGGGGTACTCAGTAGTCGTCTTTGTCGAAACGGCGAGCTTCGCGCTGCAGTTGATAGACGAAACTTTCGATCTTGCGTTGCATCTGGCCGGTGACGTTGTGGAAGCGGATACCGGCGAAGGTGGCGCCCAGGCGCTCTTCGAAATGTAGGTGGCGCAGTTCGACCGACATGTTGCTCAGGCCCAGCGGGCTACCCGCAGCGAATTTCTCGTAGACCTGACCCAATTGCAGACGCTCTTCGATGTTGCCTTCGAAGCGCAGCTTGCAGCCGGTGGCGGAAACGTCCAGCAGCTTGCCGCGAATGGCGCCAGCGCCTTTGAGCTTCTCGCCGTCGAGAACAACGTCCACCAGTTGCGACAGCTTCAACGCGGCGCGGAAGGCGTTGCGGCGCTGGTGATAGGTCACTTCGGCAGGCAGGGAGCCGCGGTAGAAACGGGCATTATCGGCAGTCACGACCGTCAGTGGCTCGTTGCATTCCCAGGCGATCCGTACGCCGTCATGGAAACCTTCGACCCGGAAGGGTTCGCCGTTTTCCAGGAAACGCTCGCCGTCGCGAGGAATCATTTCGTCCAGGGACAGGACGTTGTTGTCGCGGTCGACGTCGACCACGTAACTCTGGAAACGCTGACTGCGCTCATGGAAGGTAATGATCAGCGGATCATGGCTCTCTTGCAGCATCCGCAAGTTGGCGGCAATTTCCAAAGGCGTGGTGAAGACCTTCGGAGGCTGCGGAGCTTCTACGTCATTGAACACGGTTGATGAATCTCCAGGCAAAAACGACACACGCAGCCAGCATTCTGCCAGCATGTGTTGTGCCTTGATAGAGGGTCACGCCTGGCTGAGCGCACGAGGCTTGGCAAGTGGCGAGGTAGAGCCCCGGCTGTCGTAGAGCGAAGGGGCTTCACCGCCCATGAGGATTCTGATCTGGTTGGCCGTGGTGGCCTGCTGCAAAACGATGGATTGACCGTTACGTTCGTTGATGGTCTTGCATTCGTTGAGCAGATTGCCCAGCACATCGAGTTGCTGCAGCAATTGCGCACCCAGGTGCGATTGGCTGGCCAGTTTCTCGACGCCGGTGCGGTCTGGGGGCAGGCCCAGACTGGTGAGCAGTTCACTGCGCCGACGTCCCTGCTGATCAAGTAGCACTACCAGCGATTGCTTGTAGGCCAGGATATTTTCCAGCACCGGCATGTCCCGGCCGTGCAGGGCGACGTATTCGTCCTGCAGGAGCTGGAGCAGTTGTTGTGCCGGGCCGATATCGTCTTCGATCAGTTGCAGCAGGGTAGTGTCGTGCATGGCTGGCTCTTGGAGTCGTAGCGTCCTTGAAGTCAGCGCGCCAGAGGGCTAGCGCTGAGCTTCGAAATTAAGCAGTTTGCTGGCGACACGGTTGGCGTCGACCTGGTAGCTACCGTCGGCGATCGCCTGTTTCAACGCGGCCACACGGTCGCTGTTGACGATAGGCTGGTCGCGCAGCTTGTCGCTGACCTGTTGCAACTGCTGTGCCTCGTGGCTGAGGTGTACCGTTTCCCCGCTCTGGGCGGTGCTGGCAACTGCTTCGGACTGGCCTGCGCGGTTGCTGGCGGCGCTTTCCTGGCTATTGCCGGTGCGCAGGCCGCCCGTCACTGACGGGGAATTATTCAAACGACTGAAGTCGATGACCATGATCAGAAAACCTCTGGGAATTTGGACGCTTGCCCTTTTTTCGGCCGACCCGAAAAAAACTTTAGGCGCGAATGAATGATCCTTCGCGGCAGGTCCATCAGCCCGTACTGGGACACAGTTTAGGAAATGCAGTCCCTGATCGCCAGCTTTCATCAGCCGTGCGTGCGATGCGGCACAAGGTCACATGGCAACCTCCACCTGGCCGGGACCGGTTACCCTGGCCTTCACCACGCGCTTGGAGTTGAGGTTGCGCACGCGAATTTGCTCGCTTATGCCGCCTTTGGTCAAGGCTTCGCCGGGCATGCGCACGCTCAACGTGCCGCTGCGGGCGGTGATCACGACATGGTCACCCTTGCGGATCACCTCGGCCTGTTCCAGGTGAACCGGGGTGATGACCTGGTCGATGACCATTGGTCGGATAACTTTCTGTCCCAGTGCCTGGTCGAGGCTGGCGAGGAAACCCTGGCCAAGCAGGCCGACGTCGCGCTCACGCAGGGCGATGTCCTCTTCGCTGACCACGGCTTCGCGCTTGAGCGGGCGGGTGACCACCACCACGTCGCGGTACAGCTTGACCTGGGCGGGAACGAACACCGTCCATGGCGAGCTGCCATCACAGCGCACCCGCACGGTTACCCGGCCCAGCGGCTGCGCCGGACTTTCCAGGTTGGCGCCCAGTTGTTCACTGCACAACGGCATGCGCAGGCGCGGGTCGAGGTTGTTGACCTGGATCTCGTAGCGGCCCTCGGTCTGGCTCTTTTCCAAATAGTCTTCAACAGTGAATTCAAGAAACCCCTGGGTGACACCGATAAGCTGTTCAGGCAAGGTGAAGGCGTCAGCCAGAGTTCGAGCGCCGGGAGTCAACAAGCACAGCGCAGCAAGGAAGCCGGGCAGATGGCGGTGCAGGCGTCGGAAAAATGTCGTTTTCGTTTTCATACAGTTAAAAAAGCAAGGCGCGTGCCGATCCGGTGCGCTGCCCCGAGCTTCGGTTGAGGAGTCTGGCATGGCTGGTGTTATGGATTCGGTGAACCAGCGCACGCAACTGGTTGGTCAGAATCGTCTTGAACTGCTGCTGTTTCGCCTTAATGGCAATCAGTTGTACGGGATCAACGTCTTCAAGGTCCGGGAAGTGCTGCAATGCCCGAGCCTGACGCTTCTGCCCAAATCCAGCCGGGTTGTGCGCGGTGTTGCGAATATTCGTGGGGCGACCATCCCGATCCTGGATCTGGCGATGGCGACCGGCTTGCCCGGTCTGAATGAAGATTCGAGCAAGAGTTTCGTCATCATTACCGAGTACAACACCAAGACCCAAGGGTTCCTGGTGCATTCGGTCGAACGCATCGTCAACATGAACTGGGAAGAGATCCATCCGCCACCCAAGGGAACCGGCCGCGATCACTACCTCACGGCGGTGACCCGGGTCGACAACAAGATGGTCGAGATCATCGACGTCGAGAAGATCCTTGCCGAAGTGGCGCCAAGTTCCGAATCGGTGTCTTCCGGGGTGGTCGATGCCGATGTACAGAGCAAGGCGGTGTCGCTGCGGGTGCTCACCGTCGACGACTCGTCGGTGGCGCGCAAGCAGGTGAGTCGCTGCCTGCAGACCGTCGGCGTCGAGGTGGTCGCGCTCAATGACGGGCGTCAGGCGCTGGACTACCTGCGCAAGATGGTCGACGAGGGCAAGCGTCCGGAAGAAGAATTCCTGATGATGATTTCCGACATCGAGATGCCGGAGATGGACGGTTACACGCTGACCGCGGAAATCCGCAACGACCCGCGCATGCAAAAACTGCACATCATCCTGCATACTTCGCTGTCTGGTGTTTTCAACCAGGCGATGGTCAAGAAGGTCGGTGCAGACGACTTCCTCGCCAAGTTCAGGCCCGACGACCTGGCTCAGCGCGTGGTTGACCGGATCAAGGCCACACACTAATAACGGCCAGGGGTCGCGGCCCCTGGTGTTGCACATGATTTAAGAGGCGGCACCATTGTCTACGGGTAATTTGGATTTCGAGCAGTTCCGGGTCTTCCTGGAAAAAGCCTGTGGCATCCTGCTGGGCGAAAATAAGCAGTACCTGGTTTCCAGCCGTCTCAACAAGCTGATGGAACAGCAGGGCATCAAGACGCTGACCGAACTGGTCCAGCGTATTCAGAACCAGCCGCGCAGCGGTTTGCGCGAGCAGGTGGTTGATGCCATGACCACCAACGAAACGCTCTGGTTTCGCGATACCTATCCCTTTGAAGTGCTGAAGAACAAGGTGTTGCCGGAGTTGGTCCGCAACAATCCGGGCCAGCGCCTGCGCATCTGGTCGGCGGCCTGCTCGTCCGGTCAGGAGCCGTATTCGATTTCCATGACCCTCGACGAGTTCGAGCGCGGCAACCTCGGCCAAATGAAAGCGGGCGCGCAGATTGTGGCGACCGATCTTTCCGGTGCGATGCTGGCCAACTGCAAGACCGGCGAGTACGACAGCCTGGCGATCGCGCGCGGCCTGTCTCAGGAACGCCTGCAACGCTATTTCGATCCCAAGGGCGCAGGCCGCTTTGCGATCAAGGCGCCGATCCGCAGCCGCGTGGAGTTCCGCTCCTTCAACCTGCTCGACAGCTACGCTGCGCTGGGCAAGTTCGACGTGGTGTTCTGCCGCAACGTGCTGATCTACTTCTCGGCCCAGGTCAAGAAAGACATCCTGACCCGCATCCACGCAACGCTGAAGCCGGGTGGCTACCTGTTCCTCGGCGCCTCCGAGGCGCTGAACGGCCTGCCGGACCATTACCAGATGGTCCAGTGCAGCCCGGGGATCATCTACCAGGCCAAGTAAGCGGGATTGGCGGTTGCTGTTCTGAGCCACACCAAATGAAAAGCCCCCGGTCTCGCGACCGGGGGCTTTTTCATTTCAACTGACCGCAACCGGCATCAGAAGTCGTAACGAACCTTGGCACTGAACACGTCAGCATCGAAGCCCGACTTGCCGACGTAGTCGTAGTTCACGCCCAGGGTCACTGCACCCAGCTTGTAGTCGGTACCGATACCGGCTTCGTAGCTGTTGCGTACGGCCTTGGCGCCGGTGGTCACGAACGGCGTGTTGCCCAGCAGGAAGGTCGAGGTGCTGCTGGACTGGTCGGCGGCGAAGTCGTGGTAGGCCATCAGCTTGACCTGCGGCTCCAGCGTGCCGGCGCCCAGTGCATAGCTGCCGGCAACCCGGACGCCCGCACCCAGTTCGATGGCTTCGTAGCGCTGGTCTTCGACTTTCAGCGCGGCCGAAGAACCCTTCTCGCGGTAGCCGTCGATGTTGACCTGGCTGTAACGCGCCGCCAGGCGTGGTTCGACCAGCAGTTGCGGGTTGATCTTCCAGGTGTAACCGCCGACCAGGTTCAGGCCCAGCAGGTCGCTGTCATAGCTGGCCTTGGCCTGGGTGCCGGCGATGCTGCGCTTGCTGTCGTTGTCGTTGACGCCGTAGGTCAGGCTGGCATCGACGAAGTAGTTGCCCAGCTCGTAGCCGCCGTACAGGGTGAAGGCGTGGCTGTCGACTTCAGTCTTGTTGCCGCTTTTGCCGTTCACGTCGGTGTTGATGAAGCTGTAGGCCAGACCGAGGGTCACCTGGTCGTTCAGCTTGCCGTCGGCACCTACGGCGATACCGCGGCTGTAGGCGTTGTAGCCGGCCACGCCGTCACGCAGGTCTTGCGAGGCGTCGCTGTACAGGCTCTGGACCCAGACACCGGCTTCCTTGAAGCCTTCGCCGGACGACGCGCCGCGCAGGCTGCTGGTGCGGCTGCCGGTGACGTTGCTGACCAGGCTCTGGCTGGTGGTTGCAGCCTGAGTGGCGCCGCCGTTCACTTCTGGCGACAGTTGCTCGGCCAGTTGGGTCAGTTGCGCTTCGTCGGTGTTGAGCAGGGCCTGCAGCAGCGGGTCGTTCGGGTTCTGCTCGCGGATGCGGTTGATCACGCCATCGTTGACCAGGCTGCCAATGGCTTTCTGGCTGTTGGCCGAGCCGCCGTTGCCGACGATGATCTGCTCGACTTCCTCTTTGCCCTTGCCGGTGACAGTGGCCACCAGGGTGTTGTTCTCGACGCTGTAGCTGTCGATTTTCAGCAGGGCCGAGGAGCTGACGAGGTTGAACTTGGCGTTCGGGTCGATCTTGTCGTTTTCGTCCAGCAAGTCGATCCGGCCGGCTTCGATCAACTTGTAGGTGCTGCCATTGGCGGAGAAGTCTTCGCCTTGGGCGGCCAGCAGGACCTTCACATTCTTGTCGAACTCGGCGATGCCGGTGACGCTCAACACCGCGACATCCGGGTTGGTGGCGCTGCTCAGGTTCAGGCCCAGTGTAGAGTTGGTGGCCATGTACAGGTTGCCGTAGAGGCTGGTGTGCGTGCCGAGCAGGTTCAGTTGCGATGGCGCGTTGCCTGGCACATCGCCCACTTCGAACCAGCTGTTGGTGTCTTTCATGCGGATGTTGTAGCCATCTGCTTCGGCGCTGGTGCCGGTGAAGTCGACGTTGCCGGTCACACCTACGTTGGACAGGTCGATCAGGTTGCCGACGACCTGGCTGCCGTTCTGCAGCTCCAGAGTAACGCGGCCGCGGCTTTCGCTGGCGTCGACGGCTTCATCTTCGGAGATCAGTTTGCCGCTGTTGATGATCCGCAGCGGAGCGTATTGACCGAGTTGACCGGTGGGGTCGTTTTCCAGGTCAACGTCAAACCCGCCGATAACGATAGCGGCGTCGGTAGCCTGGATCGTGCCGGTGTTGATCAGATGATTTTCTTCGCTGGTGAAGCTGGCGCCATCGATGCGGATGCCTTCAGCGTCGTCGCCGCTGGCGATGATGGTGCCGTGGTTCTCGATGCCGGCCAGGTCGGTCATGTCGACCTGCGGCCAGCGCTCGTTCGAGGTGACGTCGATGGCGGTGGCACCAGCACCGGTGACCTGGATCAGGCCGCGGTTGATGACCTTGCCAACAATTTCGCCGCCTTCCAGGTTGATGCCCTTGGCGTCACGGCCTTCGGCGATGATGCGGCCGGTGGCGGCGTTCACCAGGTCACCCTTGATGGTGGTCGAGCCACTCATGTCGATGGCGCGTGCCACGTCGGTGCCGCCATCGTCGGTCAGGGGTTCACCCTTGGCCAGCAGCAGGCCTTCGTTGATCACGCTGCCGCCGATGATGGCCGGGTCGATCATCAGGGCGTTGGCGCCGCCGCCGATCGCGCTGATGCTGCCTTTGTTGATGACGCTGCCGTCGATGCGGTTGTTGATCCAGGTATTGCCGTCTTCGTAGACATCCATGTCCACGCCGCCGGCGAAGTCGCCGGTGCTATTGATAGTGGCGTTGAGGATCAGGTCTTTCTGCAGGTGGCTGCCATTGAATTCGATGGCGTCCTCGTCGCTACCGCCGGTGTAGGTGCCGGTGATTTCGAGGTTTTCGCTGTAAGTCTGGCGTTCGCTGAGGAAGCCGGCATTGGTCAACTGCACGGTCTGTGCCCAGGCGGGCAGGGTGGTGGCGGTTACCGCCAGGGCGAGCAGGGTCTTGCGGAAAATCGGGGAGGCCACAGTTCATTCCTTAAACGTCTTGGGAGTCACGGTGCGTCCTTGCGTGGTACAGGCCTGGCTGGTAATGGCGGCGCTAGAGCCACGCAACGAGCGCGGCAGATGGTAACGAACCTGCCATTCAAATGACATCCTTTTGACGCCAGCGTTCCGTGCATTCGGTTGCCACAGAAGGGCCATCTCAGAGGTGTCTATCGGCAAGCGGCAACTCGCGGCATTGCCGCTTTGCTGGCGGCAGGCGGAAATCCATTGCCGCTTTTCTGGCATTGCCGCGTGCGGCATTTCAGCAAAAGCCCCGGTTTTACTGGGGTTTCCTTTTTTGGCATGGGACTTGCTCTTTCATCGGCAACGAACCATCCGGCCAACCTTTGAAGGTTTCCCCGACATGAGCATCAGTTTCGACAAAGCACTTGGCATCCATGAAAAGGCCCTCGGCTTCCGCGCCCAGCGCGCCGAAGTGCTGGCCAACAACATCGCCAACGCCGATACGCCGAACTTCAAGGCGCGGGACATGGACTTCTCGTCCGTTCTGCAGGCTGAGACCGACAAGGTCAAGAACGGCCACTTCGCCCTGGACCGGACCAATTCCAAGCACATCGAAGCCGAAGGCGTGACCCTCAGCGACGAAGCGCTGCAATACCGTACGCCGATGCAGCCGTCGATCGACCAGAACACCGTCGATGCGCAGCTTGAGCAATCGAGCTACGCCGAGAACTCGGTCGGCTTCCAGGCCAGCTTCACGCTGCTCAACAGTAAATTCAAAGGGCTGGTTTCGGCCCTGCGCGGAGAGTAATCCATGTCCCTCGCCAGTGTTTTCAACATCGCCGGTAGCGGCATGAGCGCCCAGACCACCCGTCTGAACACCGTCGCTTCGAACATCGCCAACGCCGAGACCGTCTCGTCGAGCATCGACCAGACCTACCGCGCCCGCCACCCGGTGTTCGCCACCACCTTCCAGCAGGCCCAGAACGGCAGTCAGTCGCTGTTCCAGGACCAGGATGCGGCAGGGCAGGGCGTGCAGGTGCTTGGCGTGGTCGAGGATCAGAGCAATCTCGAAGCCCGCTACGAGCCGAACCATCCGGCGGCGAACAAGGACGGCTACGTCTACTACCCGAACGTCAATGTCGTCGAGGAAATGGCCGACATGATTTCGGCCAGTCGTTCCTTCCAGACCAACGCCGAGTTGATGAACACGGCCAAGACCATGATGCAGAAAGTTCTGACCCTGGGTCAGTGATAAAGGACCACGCCAATGGCCAGCGTCAACGATACAACCTCAGGGGTTAACCTGAACGACGTCATCAAGGCGTCGGCGAAGACCACGACCACTCAAACGGGTGTCGCCTCCGCTACCAACAGCTCGACCGGCGGCAAGACGCTGGGCAAGGATGCGTTCCTGCAGTTGCTGGTTACCCAGATGCAGCACCAGAACCCGCTCGATCCGCAGGACAACAGCGAGTTCGTCGCTCAGTTGGCGCAGTTCAGCAGCCTGGAAGGCATCACCTCGCTGAACGAGTCGGTGACCGCGATTTCCGGCAACTACAAATCGTCGCAGGCGCTGCAGGCGTCGTCGCTGGTGGGTCGCTCGGTGATCGCCCAGACCGACAAGGCAGTGGTCGATACCACCAAGAGCCTGAGCGGTTCGGTCGTGGTGCCGCAGTCGGTGAGCAGTGTCACGCTCTCCATCACCGACAAGGACGGCAACGCTGTGCGTACCATCGACATGGGTGCACAAGCGGCCGGCAACGCCGCATTCGTCTGGGACGGCAAGAACGAAAGTGGTGAAGTGGTTTCGCCGGGGACCTACAACTTCAAGGCCTCCACCACCGTCGATGGCAAGGCCATGGAAATGTACACCTTGCTGCCGGCCACGGTCAGCAGCGTCACCATCAGTCAGACAGGGGGCGAGATGATGTTGAACCTCGCCGGTCAGGGCAGCGTCGCGCTGTCCAAAGTCCAAACCATCGGTATATAGAGCCGGCTAACGCGGCACAGGAGTGGAAAGATGTCTTTCAATATCGGCCTTAGCGGTCTCTATGCAGCCAGCAAGCAGCTCGACGTTACCGGCAACAACATTGCCAACGTCGCGACCACCGGTTTCAAATCCTCCCGCGCGGAGTTCGAAGACGTTTACTCGGCCAGCAAGCTGGGCGTCGGCAGCAAGACCGTCGGTAACGGCGTGCGTCTGGCTGCGGTCTCGCAACAGTTCGGCCAGGGTGACATCAACAACACCGGCAACGTGCTGGACATGGGTATCCAGGGGCAGGGTTACTTCATCCTCAGCGACAACGGTTCGCTGAGCTACACCCGTTCCGGCGCCTTCCAGACCAACAAGGACAACTACGTCGTCACCAACGACGGCGTACGCCTGCAGGGTTATGCCGCGGACGAAAACGGCACCATCCTCAAGTCCGGTCTGACCGACCTGAAGATCGATACCTCGGCACTGGCACCGAAGGCCACCAGCCTGATCGACCAGGGCATCAACCTGAACTCCTCGGCCGACAGCATTCCGCTGCCGACCGCAACGCCGGCCGGCCCGACCTTCGTGCCAACCGACGAGACCACGTACAACAAGAAGTTCTCGACCGAGATCTACGATAGCCAGGGTAATAAACACACCATGGAGCAGTACTATCGCAAGACCGACCAGAACACCTGGACCATGTACACCCTGGTCGACGGTCGCAACCCGCAGAACCCGGCGAGCACCACGCCGCTGGTGGGCAGCATGACCTTCAAGTCCGACGGCACCATCAACACCATGACCGGTACGGTCGCGCCGGATGACAGCTTCGCGGTGGTCAACAACGTCTTCACCCTGAAGGGCTGGATTCCGTCGGCGTACAACGCTACTACCGGTACCTGGAGCCCGAACGGTTCCGTCGGCAATGCCGGCGGCATCCGCGTGGACATGAACTCGACGTCGTCCTACAACACCGAGACCGCGCGCCTGTCGCAGTCCCAGGACGGCTATGCCACCGGTATCCTGTCGAGTCTGAGCATCGACTCCACCGGCGTCATGTTCGCAAGCTTCAGCAACCAGCAGTCTCGCGCCATTGGCCAGGTGGCAATCGCCAGCTTCGCCAACGAGCAGGGTCTGCAGCAGCAGGGCGGTACGCGCTGGAAAGAGACCTACGCGTCGGGCATTCCTGGCGTCGACACGCCGAAGACCGGCACCCTGGGTTCGATTCAGTCCAACTCCCTGGAAGAGTCCAACGTCAACCTGACCCAGGAACTGGTCGAGCTGGTGAAGGCGCAGTCCAACTACCAGGCCAACGCCAAGACCATCTCCACTCAGAGCTCCATCATGCAGACCATCATCCAGATGACCTGATGACGGTGGCGCCGGTTCATCCGGTGCCCTGAGTGTTACGCGAGCCCCTTCCCGGTCCGGGCGGGGGTTCGTTGTTTTCGGAGGTATGTGATGAAGCGATCCCTGTGTCTTGTGCTGGTACTGTTGGCGGCCCAGTCCTGGGCGGCAATGGCGCCCTGGTACCGCTGGGAAAGCCAGGCCGATGGGCGTCTGGTGTGTTCGCAGCATTCGCCGGGCGAGGGTTGGAGGCAATTTGCCGGGCCCTTTAACAATGCCGGGTGCCGTCCCTGAATGTCCGGGGGCGGGATCTTGCCGCCAGCGGCAGCCTGCCGCCGATAATTTGTCTTTCTCTCTCTCCCTGAAATGACCCTCAATCGACAAAACCCCGAAAACACTGGGCTTTTGCACTCACTGCATTAATTGGTTCGAAAATTGCTTCACCGTGCCAGAGCAGCGGTGAACGGCAAGTGTTCGCCAGCGCAGCGGAGGATGACTGTGGACAAGATGCTATACGTGGCCATGACCGGCGCCAGCCAGAACGCGCTGGCCCAGCGGGCCCACGCCAACAACCTGGCGAACATTTCCACCAGCGGTTTTCAGCGTGACCTGGAGCAGGCGCGTTCGATGCCGGTATTCGGTGACAGCTTTCCGGCGCGGGCCTATGCCATGACCGAGCGTCCGGCGACCGATTTCAGCCCCGGTGCGTTGCAGGAAACCGGCCGTGACCTGGACGTTGCCATCGGCGGCGACGGCTTCATTGCCGTGCAGGCGCCCGACGGCAGCGAAGCCTATGTGCGTACCGCGAGCCTGAACATTGACGCCGTTGGCGTCCTGCGCGCCGGCAACGGCATGCCGGTGATGGGCAACGGTGGTCCGATCGCCGTGCCGCCAGAGCAGAAGGTCGAGATCGGCCAGGACGGCACCATCAGCATCCGCGCCATGGGCGAAGGCCCGCGGGTGATGGCCGAGGTCGACCGGATCAAGCTGGTCAACCCGGACCTGAAGACCATGACCAAGGGCCTCGATGGCCTGATCCATACCAAGAGCGGCCAGCCCGCCGACGCCGATGCCAATGTGCAGGTGGTGTCCGGCTTCCTGGAAGCGAGCAACGTCAATGCCGTGGAAGAGATGACCTCGGTCCTCGCCCTGGCCCGGCAGTTCGAACTGCACGTCAAGATGATGAACACGGCCAAGGAAGGCGACGAAGCCATGGCTCGGGTTTTGCAAATCAGCTAATTACACAGGCGTAGCGCCGTAAAACAGGCGTACGAGGAGAACAGCATGCTTCCGGCTCTTTGGGTCAGTAAAACCGGTCTGTCCGCTCAGGACACCAACCTCACCGTCATCTCCAACAACCTGGCGAACGTCTCGACCACCGGTTTCAAACGTGATCGCGCCGAGTTCCAGGACCTGCTCTATCAGGTCAAGCGCCAGCCAGGTGCCCAGTCGACCCAAGACAGCGAACTGCCGTCGGGTCTGCAGGTCGGTACCGGTGTGCGCATCGTCGGCACCCAGAAAAACTTCATGACCGGCAGCCTGCAAACCACCGAGAACCCGCTGGACCTCGCGGTCAACGGCCGTGGTTTCTTCCAGGTTCTGCAGCCGGATGGCACCGTTTCCTACACCCGTGACGGCACCTTCCACCTGAACTCCGATGGTCAGGTCGTTACTGCCAACGGCTTCGCCCTGGAGCCGGCTGTTGTCGTGCCGCCAGATGCGCAGACCTTCACCGTTGGCCAGGACGGCACTGTGTCGATCACCACCGCCGGCAGCCCTGCCGCACAGGTCATTGGCAACATCCAGACCGCCGACTTCATCAACCCGGCCGGCCTGCAGGCCATGGGTGGCAACCTGTTCCTGGAAACCGCCGCCAGCGGCGCGCCGCAGATCGGTACCCCGGGCCTCAACGGCTTCGGCACCACCCTGCAGCAGACCCTGGAAAACTCCAACGTCAGCACTGTGGAAGAGTTGGTCAACATGATCACCACCCAGCGTGCCTACGAGATGAACTCCAAGGTCATTTCCACCGCTGACCAGATGCTCTCGTACGTTACCCAGAACCTGTAATTGAAGTAGCTGTTACACCGTGAGGTCAGAGTCATGAGCCGTTTGCTATCCGTATTCGCCCTGGGGGGGGCGGTGTTGCTGGCTGGTTGCGTCGCGCCGACGCCCAAGCCCAACGATCCGTACTACGCGCCGGTATTGCCGCGTACGCCCCTGCCGGCGGCGGCCAACAACGGTTCGATCTACCAGGCCGGTTTCGAGCAGAACCTGTACAGCGACCGCAAGGCGTTCCGGGTCGGTGACATCATCACCATCACCCTGAACGAGCGCACCCAGGCCAGCAAGAACGCCAACTCGCAGATCGCCAAGAACAGCAATGCCGAGCTGGGCCTGACCTCGCTGTTCGGTTCGAGCCTGACCACCAACAACCCGATCGGCAGCAACGACCTGAGCCTCAGCGCCGGCTACAGCGGCGACCGCACCACCAAGGGCGACAGCAAGGCGGCCCAGGGCAACACCCTGACCGGCTCGATCACTGTCACCGTGGCCGACGTGCTGCCCAACGGCATCATTGCCGTGCGCGGCGAGAAGTGGATGACGCTCAATACCGGTGACGAACTGGTACGCATCGCCGGCATGGTTCGCGCCGACGACATCGCCACTGACAACACCGTGCCGTCGACCCGGGTCGCCGATGCGCGCATCACCTATTCGGGAACCGGTTCCTTCGCCGACGCCAGCCAGCCGGGATGGTTCGACCGCTTCTTCCTCAGCCCGCTTTTCCCGTTCTAGGTCCGGATGCCCATGTTCAACTTCAAGCAACTGCTTGCCGCGACCCTTCTGCTCAGTGCGGCGTTCAGCGCCCACGCCGAGCGCCTGAAGGACATCGCCAGCATTTCCGGCGTGCGCTCCAACCAGTTGATTGGTTACGGCCTGGTCGTGGGCCTGAACGGTACGGGTGACCAGACCACTCAGACCCCGTTCACCCTGCAGACCTTCAACAACATGCTCTCGCAGTTCGGCATCAAGGTGCCGGCCGGCTCGGGCAACGTGCAGTTGAAAAACGTCGCTGCGGTGTCGATTCATGCCGACCTGCCGCCCTTCGCCAAGCCCGGTCAGGTGGTCGACATCACCGTGTCCTCCATCGGTAACTCCAAGAGCCTGCGCGGCGGCAGCCTGCTGATGACGCCGCTCAAGGGTATCGACGGCAACGTCTACGCCATCGCCCAGGGCAACCTGGTGGTGGGCGGTTTTGACGCCGAAGGTCGCGACGGCTCGAAGATCACCGTCAACGTGCCGTCGGCCGGTCGCATTCCCGGCGGTGCCTCGGTGGAGCGGGCCGTGCCGAGCGGTTTCAACCAGGGCAACAGCCTGACCCTGAACCTCAACCGTCCGGACTTCACCACGGCCAAGCGTATCGTCGACAAGGTCAACGAGCTGCTCGGCCCGGGTGTTGCCCAGGCGGTGGATGGCGGTTCGGTGCGGGTCACCGCGCCGCTGGATCCGGGGCAGCGGGTCGATTACCTGTCGATCCTTGAGAACCTGGAGATCGATCCGGGTCAGGCGGTGGCCAAGGTCATCATCAACTCGCGTACCGGCACCATCGTCATCGGGCAGAACGTCAAGGTGTCGCCGGCCGCAGTGACCCACGGCAGCCTGACCGTGACCATCACCGAAGACCCGATCGTCAGCCAACCGGGCGCGTTCTCCAACGGCCAGACTGCCGTGGTGCCGCGCTCGCGGGTCAATGCCGAGCAGGAAGCCAAGCCGATGTTCAAGTTCGGTCCGGGCACCACGCTTGACGAGATCGTCCGTGCCGTCAACCAGGTCGGCGCCGCGCCGAGCGACCTGATGGCAATCCTCGAAGCCCTGAAACAGGCCGGCGCCTTGCAGGCCGACCTGATCGTGATCTGAGGCCTCGCGCGTATGGACATGCCAAAAAGCACCAACTACAGCGCCACCGACAGCGGTGCCTACACCGACCTCAATCGCCTCAACTCGATGAAGGTCGGCGACCGCGACAGCGAAGGCAACCTGCGCAAGGTGGCGCAGGAATTCGAGTCGTTGTTCCTCAACGAAATGCTCAAGTCCGTGCGTTCGGCCACCGATGTGCTGGCCAAGGACAACCCGCTCAACACCGAGACCACCAAGCAGTACCAGCAGATGTACGACCAGCAACTGTCGGTCAGCCTGTCCCGCGAGGGCGGCGGCATTGGTCTGCAGGATGTGCTGATGCGCCAGTTGTCCAAGCAGAAGGGTGTGAGCGTCAACACCAGCCCGTTCCCGCGGGTCGATGTGCAGCAGCGTGCGCTGTGGGCGAGCAAAGTGGCCGAGCCGGTGCGCAATGCCGAAGAAACCGGCACCACCCGCAACGATGTGGCCGCGCTCAACTCCCGGCGCCTGGCGTTGCCGGGCAAGCTTACCGACCGCCTGCTGGCCGGTATCGTGCCGTCGGCCGATGCCGCCGCGGCAACCACCAATACCGCGGCATTGCCGCAGCGCACCACGGCGATGACCGATGCCGTGATCAAGGGCGACTGGGAGCCGGCGCAGACGTTCGCCGCACCCGGCGCGATGCGCATCTATGGCCGTGCCGTGGCCCAGCCACCGCTGGCGCCGGCGCAGAAAGCGTTCTCGTCCAGCGACGAATTCGTCAGCACCATGCTGCCGATGGCCGAGCAGGCCGCCAAGCGCATCGGTATCGATCCGCGTTACCTGGTGGCTCAGGCTGCGCTGGAAACCGGCTGGGGCAAGTCGGTCATGCGCTCCTCCGATGGCAGCAGCAGCCACAACCTGTTCGGCATCAAGGCCACCGGTAACTGGCAGGGCGATTCGGCGCGGGCGATCACCAGCGAATTCCGCGACGGCCAGTTCGTCAAGGAAACGGCGGCGTTCCGTTCCTACGATTCCTATCAGGACAGCTTCCACGATCTGGTCAGCCTGTTGCAGAACAACAGCCGCTATCAAGAAGCGGTGAAGTCGGCCGATAACCCAGAACAGTTTGTGCGAGAGCTGCAAAAAGCCGGGTATGCAACCGACCCGGCCTACGCCAGCAAGATCTCGCAGATCGCAAAACAGATGAAGTCGTACGATAGCTACGCGGCGATTGGCGCAACTACGAAACTATAAGGTTTGAACCATGGCGAGTTTGATCAGTATCGGGATGTCGGGGCTTGGGGCCGCTCAATCGGGGCTGCATACCACGGGTAACAACATCGCCAATGCCGATGTGGCGGGCTATTCGCGCCAGCAGAACGTCCAGACCACTAACGGCTCGGTCCGCTATGGCCAGGTGTTCATCGGTACCGGTACCACCCTGGCTGACGTGCGCCGGGTGTACAACGCCTTCCTCGACAACCAGTTGCAGACCAGCACCTCGCTCAACAGCGATGCCGCGTCGTACCTGAGCCAGATCACCTCGGTGGACAACCTGCTGTCCGACGCCAACACCGGTGTCACCGGCGCGTTGACTAACTTCTTCACGTCGCTGCAGGGCCTTTCCGCCAAGCCCAACGACGATGCTTCGCGGCAGTTGCTGCTGACCAACGCGCAGAACCTGACCAACCGCTTCAACACCATCGCCGCGCAGTTCAAGGAACAGAACAGCAACATCAACGGCAACCTGAAGTCGATGACCGAACAGGTCAACAACCTGGCCAAGACCGTTGCTTCGCTCAACGACCAGATCGCCAAGGTGGCGGCCCTCAATGGCCAGCCCAACGACCTGATGGACCAGCGCGACGAGACCGTTCGCCAACTGTCCGAGCTGGTAGGCGTGCAGACCAGCCAGCGCAACGGCAATATCGACATCACCCTGGCCAACGGCCAGTCGCTGGTACTGGGCACTTCAGTCAACACCCTCAGCACCGTGACCAGCACCACCGACCCGAGCCAGGTGTCGATCAAGCTCAGCTACAACAACTCCTTCGTCGATGTGACCAACTCCCTGACCGGTGGCGAAATCGGCGGTCTGCTGCGCTATCGCACCGAGACCCTGGTGCCTGCGCAGAACGAGATTGGTCGTATCGCGCTGGTCATGGCCGAGAAGATGAACTCGCAGCTGGCCCAGGGCATCGACAAGAACGGCGAGTTCGGCGCGGCCTTGTTCAGCGACATCAACAGCGCGGCGGCGATGGTCGGGCGCAGCATTGCCATGACCGGCAACGATGCCACCTCGACCAACCTCAACGTGGTGATCAAGGACACTGGCCGGCTGACCACCAGCGACTACCAGGTGACCATCACCGACCAGCCGACCGCGGGCAGTTTCATCGTTCGCAAGCTGCCCGATAACACCAACATGGGCACCTTCAACATCAATGACGATCCGCCCGCAGTGATCGACGGCTTCAGCCTCGACCTGAACGGCGGTACGGTCAAAGCCGGCGACAGCTTCAAGATCACCCCGACCCGCAACGCTGCCGCGTCCCTCGAAGTGGTGATGACCGACTCCAAGCGCCTGGCCGTGGCCGCGCCGCTGACGGCGACGACCGGTGGCAGCAACACTGGTACCGGCGTGATCACCCAGCCGGTGCTGAAATCGGTGCTGGATATCGCCGACCCGGCCCAGCGCCTGGAATTGCAGAACGGCATCAAGTACTCGACGCCGGTGCGCCTGGTGTTCGGTGATGAATCCGTCAGCCCGCAGACCTACTCGGTGGTCGACTCCAAGGGCGACCCGATTGGCAGCGGCACGTTCGTGCCTGGCCAGAACAACACCCTGCAGATCAACGTACCGATGGTCGATGCCAACGGCGCGGCAATCGTCGATGGCAACAACGTTCAGAAGACCTTCAGCTTCCAGATCGATGTCGCCGGCTCGCCGAAGAAAAACGACAGCTACAGCGTTGCCCTGACCGGCGCAGGTTCCTCGGACAACCGTAACGGCCTGTCGCTGCTCGAACTGCAAAAAGCCCAGACCGTCGATGTCGGCAGCGCCACCAAGGGCGTGAGCCTGACCGATGCCTACGGCAAGCTGGTGGAGAGCGTTGGCGCCAAGACCAAGCAGGCGCAGATGGACAGTTCGGCGACCACCGCCATCCTGACCCAGGCCAAGGCTTCCCGCGACTCGCTGTCTGGCGTGCAACTGGATGAAGAAGCCGGCAACCTGGTCAAGTACCAGCAGTACTACACCGCCTCGTCGCAGATCATCAAAGCGGCGCAGGAAATGTTCTCCACGCTGATCAGTGCTCTTTAAGGAGTCGTAGACCGTGCGTATCTCTACTTCCCAGTATTACGAAACCAGCGCTTCCAACTATCAGCGGAACTACTCCAACGTGGTGAAGACCGGCGAAGAGGCCAGCGACCTGATCCGCGTGCGTACCGCCGCCGATGATCCGGTGGGCGCGGCCCGTCTGCTGCAACTCGATCACCAGAGTTCGATGCTGGCCCAGTACGACACCAACACCGGCATGATTCGCAACAGCTTGAGTCAGTCCGAGACCACGCTCAACTCGATCAACACCATCCTGCAGCGGGTCAATGAACTGGCGCTGGGCGCGGGTAACGCAGGCTTCACTGACACCGAGCGTAAAGCCACGGCCACCGAACTGGGCAAGCTCGAAGACCAGCTGCTGAGCCTGATGAACACCCGCGATGAGAACGGTCAGTACCTGTTCTCCGGTTCCAAGGGTGATACCCAGCCGTTCGTGCGCAACGCCGATGGCACCTATACCTATCAGGGCGACCAGACTCAACTGCAACTGCAGGTCGGCGACATGCTGACCATGGCCGGCAACGACAGCGGCTGGGCGACTTTCCAGCAGGCGCTGAACACCAGCCGCACGCAGACCACCGTCACCTCGCCGACCAACCCTGCGGATGTACGGGTGGCGCTGTCCAATGGCCAGGTGTCCGCTGATATCAACTACAACGATGCGTTCCGTGCCAACGAACCTTACGTCATCACCATGGTCAGCCCGACCCAATTCTCGATCAAGGACCAGGCGGGCAACGACTACACCTCCGAGGCCAGCGGCAACGGCGTGTTCGACTCGACCACCCCCGGCGGGGTCGCGGTGAGCTTCCGCGGTGTTGACCTGAAGTTGAACTTCAACCTGCAGAGCGGCGAGAGCGATGCGTTGATCACGGGTCACCAGTTCACCCTGCAGTCCAAGCCGGATACCATCACCGGCACCGCAAGCCCAGGCAACGGCTCCGGCGTACAGATGACCGGTACCTCGGTGGTCGACGCGGACCTCTATGCCAAGTCCTTCCCGGAAGGCGCGGTGATCAAGTTCACCACTGGCGGCAACTATGAGCTTTATGCCCAGCCGCTGTCCGCCGGCAGCCGTCCGGTCGCCAACGGTACGGTGGCGGCGGGTGCTACCTCCATCACCGCTGCCGGGGTCAAGTTCGATTTTAGCGCTACGCCGGTCGACGGTGAGCAGTACAGCGTGACGGTCAACAAGCACCATACGCAGAACATTCTCGACACCGTCAGCCAGTTGCGCCAAGCGCTGGAAAAACCCATCGACGGCAGCGAAAAGGCCTCGCAACAACTGCGCGCCGCACTCGACTCGGCCATCGCCAACGTCAGTAGCGGACAGAACCAGTTGGCCTACACCGTCACCTCGATCGGTGCACGGGGCAAGGCGCTGGACCTGCAGGAGCTGGCCAACGAGAGCCTGAGCATCGCCAACTCCAGCACCCAGTCGTCGATTCGTGATTCCGATCCGGCCGAAGTGATGACCCGCCTGACCCTGCAAAAGACTATGCTTGAAGCCTCGCAAATGGCCTTCAGCCGCGTTAGCCAGTTGAGCCTGTTCAAGGTTCTGTAACTGCTGCATGCCCGCCGTCCCGTTCGTTCGGGGCGGCGGGTCGCTTCCCTTATCCCCACGGTCCAGACTGTTCTGAATTTCCTCCGAGGGCAGTCACCGGTCGAGAGTCTTCGTCGTGAACCCAGCGCCTCTTGTCAGTCTCGTCATTCCCGCCTGCAATCCCCGTTTCTTCCGTGCGGCGCTGGTCAGTGCCCTGGCCCAGAACTACGAAAACCTCGAAGTCATCGTCTGCGACGATAGCCACGGCGACGAAATCAAGGCGCTGGTCGATGAACTGGACCCGCTCGCCCGCTGCCCACTTTACTACCAGCGCAACCCGCAGCCGCTAGGCTTGGGCGCTAACTTGCTGGCCGGGTTGGAACTGGCGCGGGGCGAGTACGTGCAGTTCCTCTGTGACGACGATCGGCTGATGGCCGATTGCATCAGCAGCGAGATGCGCCTGTTCCTCGCCAACGATGACGTCAGCCTGGTCACCACTCGCCGCAACCTCGCCGACGGTCAAGACTTCGCGCTGTCCCAGCGCCTGGAAAACAGCTGGTTCAGTTGGGGTGCCACGGTTTACAACGGCGACGACCTGCTGGATTTCTTCGACAGCAATCCGCTGAACTTCATCGGCGGCTTCAGCAATACCCTGATGCGCACCAGCGACCTCAATGAACTGCTGCCGGCACTGGTGCAGGCGGGCTTCGTCGCGCTGCTCGACTTCGCGCTGTTCATCTGCCTGCTGCGTCGGGGCAATCTGGTGGTGACGGCGCAGATGCACTGCATCGAGCGCATCCACCCCGACCAGTTGCGCCAGCAACCGCAGATGGTGGCGGCACGCGTCGCCGAGCTGCAGTGGCTGCGCAGCATGCTCGCTGCCCGTCCGCCGGCCACCGAGAGCTTTACTGGCTGGGCGCGGATTCATGTGTTGCCGGTGGATGGCCGGGTGGTGCCGCGGACATGGGAAAACCTGTTCCTGGTTCACGTACTGCGCGGCTTGCAGGCGATCCAGGAATCGCAGGTGGGTTTCGACAGCGACACCTTTGCCGACCTCTATGGCAAGTGGCTGGGCTGCCGCCAGGATCCCCTGGTCCTGCGCCGGTTGATGCGCCTGAGCGAACACTGGGACTGGCGCCCTCGCATCGCCGTGGTGGTGATCGATGCCGAAGGCGACAGCCCGGCGCTGCAGCGCACCGTGGAGAGCATCAACCGTCAATGCTACGGCGCCGCCAGCACGCTGGTGCTGTCCAGCGCTCGCGTGGCGTCCAGCCTCGACGACACCCTGATCGGCCGCCCGCTGCAAGCGGCCTGGGGGCAGCAACTCAATGAGCTGCTGCCCGAGCTGGAAGGCGTCGATTGGTTCTATCTGCTGCGCGCGGGTGACCGCCTGAGCGAATTCAGCCTGATGCTGCTGGCCGAGCGCGCGGTGCGCTTGCCGCAGATCGCCTGTTGCTATGGCGACGAGGGCGGGCTGCTGGAGGGCGAGTCGCAGGATCCGGTGTTCAAGCCTGACTTCAACCTCGACCTGCAGCGTGCCTATCCCTTCACCGGGCGAGTGCTGGCGTTCTCCCGCACGCAATTCCTCGCGGCCGGCGGCTTTGCCGCGGGCTATCGCGAACTGGCGCCCCATGACCTGCTGTGGCGTCTGGTCGAAAACCACGGCCCGCAAACCATCGAGCACATTCCCGAAGTGCTGGTGGAGTGCGCGTTCGGCTACGCCGCGTGGCTGTCCTCGGCGCCGGTGGTCGCGGAAAACCCGCGCGTGCTACAGGCTCACCTGCAGCGCCTGGGCCTGGACTACCGCCTGGAAAACGAAGCGGGCGGTGCGATCAACCAGATTCGCTACCTGCACGCCGCGCAGCCACTGGTGACCCTGATCATCAGCTTCCGCGACCAGGTGGCCGCGCTCGAGCGCTGCCTTGAAAGCGTGCTGGGCAAGACCACGTACCCTCACTACGAAGTGCTGGTGCTGGACAACGCCAGTGAGCGCGAAGACTCCCGCGTCTGGCTGGCAGCCATGGCGCAGATGGGCGGCGAGCGCCTGCGGGTGTTGTCGCTGGACGAGGAAACCTCGTTCGCCGCGCAGCAGAACCTGGCTGCGCAGCATGCCCGTGGCGATTATTTGCTGATGCTCAACCCGTTCACCGTTGTCACCGACGGCGACTGGCTCGACGTGTTGCTCGCCCACGGCCAGCGGCCGGAAGTGGGGATGGTCGGCGCCGAGCTGTGCAACGCCGAGGGCCTGGTGGTCAACGCGGGTGGCGTACTGGGCCTGCGTGGCTCGGTGTATTCGCCGTTCGTGGGTGAAATGGTTCAGGCGGGCGGCTACATGCAGCGCCTGCAAGTGGCGCAGAACTACACGGTGCTCAGCGCCGAGTGCGTGCTGCTGCGCAAGCACCTGTTCCTGGAGCTGGGCGGCTTGAACGATGCCCGCTTCAACGCCGCGTTCAGCGATGTCGACCTCAGCCTGCGCATGCGCCAGGCCGGTTACCTCAGTGTCTGGACGCCGCGTGCGCGGCTGGTGCTGGACACCCCGCCGGGGCCGGCACCGGATCCGCAGAAAGAAGCGGCGCGGCAGGTGGTCCTGGCTGAACAGCATGAGGCGTTCCAGCGCGACTGGATGCCGATCATCGCCCGCGACCCGGCCTACAACATCAACCTGACCCTCAAGGGCTCGGCCTTCCGCCTGGAGCCCGGGCTCAAGGAAGGCTGGCTGCCGTTCCTCGGTCGCTCGCTGCCTCACGTGCTGGCCTTGCCGATGAACAAGACCGCGGTCGGCCATTACCGGGTGACCAAGCCGCTGACCGAACTGGAAGCGGCGGGCTGGGTCACCCAGCAGCAGTATTTCGAGATTCCCACCAGCGTCGAGCTGGAGCGCAGTTCGCCGGATGTGGTGATTCTCCAGGGGCGCTACACCGAAGGTTTCATCAAGGAAATCGAGCGGCTGAAGACCTACTCCAAGGGCTTCGTCATCTACGAACTGGATGACTACGTGATCAAGGTGCCGAAGAAGAACGGTCACCTGAAACACACCCCGCGCGACCTCGAAGGCTCGCTGCGCCGTGGCATCGCCCGCTGCGACCGCCTGGTGGTTTCCACCGAACCGCTGGCCGATGCCCTGCGCGACACCCACCACGACATTCGCGTGCTGCCCAACCTGCTCGCCGAAGAACTGTGGGTCGGTCGCCGTGGCCAGCGCCGCACCTCGAAAAAGCCGCGGGTTGGCTGGGGTGGCGGCACCAGCCACACCGGCGACCTGGAAGTCATCGCCGACGTGGTCAAGACCCTGGCCAACGAGGTCGAGTGGGTATTCTTCGGCATGTGCCCGCCGGATCTGCGGCCGTACATCCATGAGTTCCATCCACCGGTGGGCCTGTCGGCCTATCCGGCCAAGCTGACCAGCCTCAACCTCGACCTGGCGCTGGCACCGCTGGAATTCCACATCTTCAACGACTGCAAGAGCAACCTGCGCCTGCTTGAGTACGGCGCCTGCGGTTACCCGGTGATCGTCACCGACACGGCGGCCTATCGCGGTTATCTGCCGTGCACCCGGGTCAAGAGCAACTCCACCGAGGAATGGCTGGAGGCGATCCGCATGCACCTGGCCGACCCCGATGCCAGCTACCGGATGGGCGACCAGTTGCATGACGAGGTAATGCGCAACTACGTGTTGCGGCCGGAGAATATTCAGGTCTGGTATGACGGGTGGATGCCGAGCTGAGGGGGCGGATCAGTCAGGGCTGACATAGGTTCGCCGATGGCTCGGTTGGGGTCTTGCGATCGAGCGCCGCGCGGGCGGCGCTCAATCTCAGCAGCGCCAAAAATCCCCAGGCATGCCCCAAACGCACCACCCTTGCCGCGCCAAGTCAGCCATCCAAGCTGGCGCGTTTCCTGCAAGTCCCCTCTGATATCGCCATAAATCCCGCGCTGCCACGCCATGCGGGATTTATAAGGACGGCCCGCCGCGCGCGGGCCGGTGACGAACGAGAGGGGATGACATGAAGGCGGTAATACTGGCCGGTGGACTGGGCACGCGCATCAGCGAAGAGTCGCACCTCAAACCCAAGCCGATGATCGAGATCGGCGGGAAGCCAATTCTCTGGCACATCATGAAGCAGTACTCGGCCCACGGGATCCACGACTTCGTGATCTGCCTCGGCTACAAGGGTTACGCGATCAAGGACTTCTTCGCCAACTACTTCCTGCATACCTCCGACGTCACGTTCGACATGTGCAACAACCGCATGGACGTCCATCAGAACTACAGCGAGCCCTGGCGCGTCACCCTGGTCGATACCGGCGAGGAAACCATGACCGGCGGCCGTCTGCGCCGCGCCTCGCGTTACCTGGAAGGCGAACAGGCGTTCTGCTTCACCTACGGCGATGGCGTATCAGACATCAATATCGGCGCGCTGGTGGATTTCCATCTGGAGCACGGCAAGCTCGCCACCGTCACCGCGGTGCAACCGCCCGGACGCTACGGCGCGCTGGAGCGTGACGGCGACAAGGTCAGCGGCTTCATCGAAAAACCACGCGGTGATGGCGGCTGGATCAACGGCGGCTTCTTCGTGCTTTCGCCGAAGGTGCTGCCGTATATCGCCGACGACCAGACCTCCTGGGAATCCGAGCCGCTGATCCAACTGGCCGCAGAAGACCAGTTGCAGGCGTTCCAGCACGACGGCTTCTGGCATCCGATGGACACCCTGCGCGACAAGAATCACTTGGAACAACTCTGGCAGAGCGGGGAGGCACCATGGAAACAGTGGGCGTGAGTCGTGAATTCTGGGAAGGCAAGCGCGTCCTGCTGACTGGCCACACCGGCTTCAAGGGCAGTTGGCTGGCGCTGTGGCTGCGTGAGCTGGGGGCGGAGGTCACCGGCTTCGCCCTCGACCCCGCCACCGAGCCTAGCCTGTTCGAACTGGCCAACGTCGGCCGCGACATCAAGGACGTCCGCGGTGACCTGCGTGACCTCGGCGCGCTGCTGGAAGTGGTGGCCGAGGCCAAGCCGGAAATCGTCCTGCACCTGGCCGCACAACCGCTGGTGCGCGAGGCGTACCGCGATCCGCTGGGCACCTATTCCAGCAACGTCATCGGCACCCTCAACCTGCTCGAAGCGATCCGCCAGATCGGCGGCGTGCGCTCGGTGGTGCTGGTCACTACCGACAAGGTCTACGCCAACCAGGAATGGCCGTGGCCGTACCGCGAGAACGAAGCGCTGGGCGGGCATGATCCCTACAGCAGCAGCAAGGCCTGTTGCGAACTGTTGGCGCAGTCGTACACCGCGTCCTTCTTCCCGCCGGCAAGCCACGCCGAGCACGGCCTGGCCCTGGCCACGGCGCGGGCCGGCAACGTGCTCGGTGGCGGCGACTTCGCCGCCGAGCGGCTGATTCCCGATGTGCTCAAGGCGTGGTCTGCCGGCGAGCCGGTGATCCTGCGTTATCCACAGGCGGTCCGTCCGTGGCAGCACGCCCTGGAGCCGCTGGCCGGCTACCTGCTACTGGCGCACCGGCTGTACAGCAACGGCCCGGAGTTTTCCGGCGCCTGGAACTTCGGCCCGAACGAAGGCGATATGTGCAGCGTCGGCGATGTCGTCACCCACTTGTCCCGGCAATGGCCGGACGCGCCGGGTATGCGGGTCGAGCCGAGCGAGCTGCACGAAGCCGGCGTCCTGCGCCTGGACAGTGGCCGTGCCCGGCAACTGCTCGGCTGGCGCACCCGCTGGTCGCTGCGCGAATGCCTGGAGCACACCCTGGAGTGGCACCTGGCGTGGAAGCGCGGCGATGACTTGAGGGCCGTCACCCTCGACCAACTGAACCTGTACGCGGAGCTGTCGTGAGCGACCTGCTGTTGCAATCCCTGCCACTGGCGGGGCTGTTCAGCGTGCAGCACAAGCGCCACGGCGATGCCCGTGGCCAGTTCGCCCGGCTGTTCTGCGAAGGCGGTCTGAGCGAATTGGGCGCGCCGTTCCATGTGCGCCAGATCAACCATTCGCAGACCCTCGGCGCCGGCTCCGTGCGCGGCCTGCATTACCAGCAGGGCGACACCCCGGAAGCCAAGCTCATTACCTGCCTGCGCGGCGAGGTGTGGGACGTGGCGGTGGACCTGCGCAGCGGCTCGCCGACCTTCCTGCACTGGCATGCCGAATACCTGAGCGCCGGCGACGGCCGCAGCCTGCTGATCCCGGCCGGTTTCGCCCACGGCTTCCAGGTGCTCAGTGAGGAAGCCGAGTTGCTCTACCTGCACAGCGCCGACTACGCGCCGGGCCGCGAAGGCGGGCTGTCGGTGCATGACCCGCGGCTGGCGATCGACTGGCCGCTACCTGTCAAGAATCTGTCGGCCCGGGATGCCGCCCATCCCTGGCTGGATCACCATTTCACCGGAGTGCATGCATGAACTGCCGTGGCTGTGGCACAGCGCTGAGCCTGCCGTTGATCGACCTGGGCACCGCGCCGCCGTCCAACGCCTACCTGCGCGCCGAGCAACTGGCGCAGGCCGAGGCCTGGGTGCCGTTGAAAGTCGGTGTGTGCCAGCAGTGCTGGCTGGTACAGACCGAGGACTACACCCGCGCCGACACCCTGTTCGATGCCGACTACGCGTATTTCAGTTCCTACTCCAGTTCGTGGCTGGCCCATGCCCGGCAGTACGTCGAGGACATGGCCGCGCGCTTCGCCCTCGGCGCGGACAGCCGGGTGGTGGAGATTGCCGCCAACGACGGTTACCTGTTGCAATACGTCGCCGCTCGCGGGATTGCCTGCCTCGGCGTCGAGCCGACCCGCAGCACCGCCCAGGCGGCGCGGGAAAAGGGTCTGGAAATCCGCGAGCTGTTCTTCGGTGAGGACAGCGCCCGGCAACTGCTGGAGGAGGGTTGGGCAGCCGACCTGATGGCGGCCAACAACGTGCTGGCGCATGTCCCGGACATCAACGACTTCCTGCGCGGCTTCGCCACCTTGCTCAAGCCGGCCGGCGTCGCCACCTTCGAATTCCCGCACCTGCTCAGCCTGATGGCCGAGCACCAGTTCGACACGCTCTACCACGAGCACTATTCCTACCTGTCGCTGACCGCCGTGCAGACCCTTTGCGCACGCAACGGCCTGGCGATCTTCGACGTGCAGGAATTGCCGACCCATGGCGGCTCGCTGCGGGTCTTCGTCCAGCGTGCCGGTGGACCCCAGGCGACTCTGCCAGCGGTGCAGCGCTTGCTGGAAATCGAAGACAAGGTCGGCGTGACCACCGCGGACTTCTACGCGACCCTCGCCCCGGCCGCCGAACGCATCAAGCACCAGTTGCTGCGCTTCCTGCTGCAGGCCCGCGCCGAGGGCAAGCGGGTGGTCGGTTACGGCGCTGCGGCCAAGGGCAACACGCTGCTCAACTACGCCGGCGTGCGTGCTGATCTGCTGGCCTGGGTGGCCGATGCCAACCCGCACAAGCAGGGCAAGTTCCTGCCGGGCAGCCGCATTCCGGTGGTCGCACCGGAGCGCCTGGCCATCGAGCAACCTGACTACGTGCTGGTGCTGCCGTGGAACCTGCTCAGCGAAGTCAGCGAGCAACAAGCGCTGGTGCGCGAGTGGGGCGGCCGCTTCGTGATTGCCGTGCCGGAGTTGACGGTCCTGTGAGTGCGCCGACGGTACTGGTGACCGGTGCCAGCGGCTTCGTTGGCCAGCACCTGGTTGCGGCGCTGCTGGCGCGGGGTTTCCAGGTGCGGGCGGTGGCGCGACAGGTGGAGCCGGCGAAGCGCCTGGCGTGGTTCGACCAGGTCGAATTCGTCGCCGCCGATATCCATGATCCGCTGCTGGACGTCGCCGCGCTGTGCGAGGGTGTCGACGCGCTGGTCCACCTGGCCTGGCCGGGGTTGCCCAACTACCAAGGGCTGTTCCACCTCGAGCACAACCTGATGGCCGACTACGCCTTCATCAAGCGTGCGGTTGAGAGCGGGGTAGGGCAGGTGCAGGTCACCGGCACCTGCTTCGAATACGGCCTGCAAAGCGGGCCGCTGGACGAAACCGTGGAATGCCGGCCTGCCAATGCCTACGGCCTGGCCAAGCACAGCTTGCGCTTGTTCCTGGACACCTTGCGCCAGCAGGTGCCGTTCACCTTGCAGTGGGCGCGGCTGTTCTACCTGTACGGGCCGGGGCAGAACCCCAACAGCCTGTTGGCGGCGCTCGACCGCGCCATCGACGGCGGTGCCGAGCGTTTCGACATGTCCGGTGGCGAGCAATTGCGCGATTTCCTGCCCATCGAAACCGTCGCTGCCCATCTGGCGGCGCTGTTGCAACGGCGCGATTTCAGCGGTGTGGTCAATGTGTGCAGCGGCCAGCCCGTCTCCGTGCGCAACCTGGTGGAACGCCACTGCGCCGCACGCGGGGCGCGCATCGCCCTGAACCTCGGTCACTACCCTTATCCGGCGCACGAGCCGATGGCGTTCTGGGGTGATGCCCGACGCCTGCGCGACCTGTTGGGAGCAGAACATGAAGCATGAGTTGTACCGCGCCACCGACCTGCCGGTGTTGCAGAACCGCACCTTCGCCGATGCCGCCAGCGCCCGCGCCAGTGCCGGCGCCGACATGCGCCTGGTGCAGGACAGCCGCACCGGCCTGGTCTTCAATGACGCCTTCGATGCCGACAAGCTCAGCTACGACAGCGACTACCAGAACGAACAGGCCCATTCCGGGCAGTTCCAGCGCCATCTCGACGACGTCGAGGCGGTGGTCGCCCGTCACTTCAGCGGGCGCAGCCTGATCGAAGTGGGTTGCGGCAAGGGCTGGTTCCTCGAATTGCTGCGCGAGCGCGGCTATGCGGTGACCGGCATCGACCCGGCCTACGAAGGCGCCAACCCGGATGTGATCAAGGCGCCGTTCACCGCTGAACTGGACCTGCGCGCCGAAGCCATCGTGCTGCGCCATGTGCTGGAGCACATCGAGGATCCGATGAGCTTCCTCGGCGAGATCGCCAAGGCCAACGGTGGCAGCGGCCTGATCTACATCGAAGTGCCCTGCCTGGACTGGATCATCGAGCACAAGGCCTGGTTCGACCTGTTCTACGAGCACGTCAATTACTTCCGTCTCGCCGACCTGCAGCGTGCCTTCGGCCGTGTGCTGGAAGCCGGGCGGCTGTTCGGCGGGCAGTACCTGTACATCGTCGCCGACCTCGCCAGCTTGCGTGAGCTGGACGCCAGCAGCGTCGAGCCGCTGCGCCTGCCGGACGATTTCAGCGCCAGCCTGGCCCGCGCGGTGGACATCGTGCGCCGTGACGGCGAGCGCGGCTCGGCGATCTGGGGCGCATCCTCCAAGGGCGTTATTTATTCGCTGTTCCTTCAGCGTGCCGGGGTTGCGGTCGATCAAGTGGTCGATATCAACCCGGCCAAGCAGGGCCGCTACCTGCCGCTCAGCGGCGCGCGGGTGTCCTCGCCGCAAGAGGCCATGGCCGCCTTGCCCGACGGCGCCCACCTGTTCGTGATGAATTCCAACTACCTCGAGGAAATCCGCCGCATGACCGATGGCCGTTTTGTCTATCACGCCGTCGACAGCGCCGCATTTCAATGACTATCCGAAGAGACAGCACCATGACCGACGTTAACAAAGCCTTCGAAGCCGAGTGCCAGGCCGAAATCGCCGCCCAGGGCCAGGATGAAAACCTCAAGGGCCTGGCCCGCGACTTCTTCAACGAGTCGGCAAAGCACAAGTACAGCTACCACTTCTCGTGGATGGGCCGCCCGATCATCCAGTTGCCGCAGGACATGCTGGCGATGCAGGAGATCATCTGGCGGGTCAAGCCGGACCTGATCGTCGAGTGCGGCATCGCCCACGGCGGCTCGATCATTTACTACGCCTCGCTGCTGGAACTGCAGGGCCACGGCGAAGTGCTGGGCATCGACCGCGACATTCGCCCGCACAACCGCGAGGCCATCGAGTCGCACCCGATGAGCAAGCGCATTTCCATGATCGAAGGTTCGAGCATCGATGAGGCGACCATCGCCCAGGTGCGCGCGATCGCCGAAGGCAAGAAAGTCATCCTGGTACTGGACTCCAACCACACCCACGACCACGTTCTCGCCGAACTGCGTGCCTATGCGCCGCTGGTGGCGGTGGACAGCTACTGCGTGGTGATGGACACCGTGGTCGAGGACATGCCGGCGGAATTCTTCCCGGACCGTCCGTGGGGCCCGGGTGACAACCCGAAGACTGCGGTCTGGGAGTACCTGAAGGAAAACACCGACTTCGAAATCGACCAGCAGATGCAGGACAAACTGCTGCTGAGCGTGGCGCCGGACGGGTATCTGCGCCGGGTTCGCTGATTTTTACTGAACTCTCGGCCAATCGCTGCGGTTCGGCCCAAAAGATCACCACAGAATCCCTGTAGGTACAGATATGCAAAGCACCGCCCTGCGCGAGCACTTCACCCTCGTTCTGCTGACCCACAAACGCCCGGCCTTCCTGCGCCGTGCCTTGCAGTACTACAAGGATTTCCCCGGCACCCTGCTGGTGCTGGACTCGTCCCCCGAGCCTGTCGCGGACATCGCCAGCCGCTTCCCGCGAGTTGATTACCAGCACCTGCCGCAGTTCAACTACCGCGGCTTCCAGGCCAAGATCAAGCATGGCCTGAGCCTGGTTAAAACGCGCTACGTGGCGCTGGTGGCCGACGACGATTTCATTCTGCCGGAAGCCATCGCCGAGTCCCTGGACTTCCTCGAAGCCCATCCTGACTACGGCATGTGCCAGGGCTACAGCATGATGTACCTGGCCGAGTCCGGGCACACCAACTACTACCGCCGCGACAAGAAGATCGCCCGCGAAGACTTCGACAGCGAAGACCCGCGCCAGCGCGTGCTCGATTACCTGTACGCCTTTATCCCGCCGTTCTACGCCGTGACCCGCACCGCGCTGCTGCAGGATTGGGCCGCGCAGATTCCCGACGCGTTGCGCTTCGAATGGCTGGAAGTCAGCCACACGTACTTCCTGCTGGCCAGCGCCAAGGCGCGGATGCTGCCGATTCCCTACGCGGTGCGCGAGGCCAACTACGGCACCTCGGAGCACAACACCGAGGTGACCTACGCCCTGGCCTTGCCGGACCCGGCTTCGGTGGCCAGTCGCGAGGAATTCGCCGATGTCCTGGCCGGGCTGGATACGCCGCTCAAGGGTGAGCGCGAGGACATTCGCGCCTTCGCCCTGCAGACTTTCGCGCATATGTACGAAGGGCTGGCGGCCGGTCGCTCGCTGATCATCGAGCCGATCTTGTCGTCGATCCTGACGGGCATGGGTGAGCCATCGAAGCGGCACTTCCTGCCGACCCAGTACGTCGACCTGCCGTTCTACAACAAGCCGTTCTTCGATCACCTGAGCGAAATCGAATTCCTTCTCCACGCCATGCCGGCCGGCCGCTTGCAGCTTGAAGAGCTGGAGCCGATCTGGCTGACGCAGGAGCGCCTGTTGCGGGTGAACGCCGGCGAGCACATCGATGTGGTCATCGACCGTGCGCGCAAAGCGCTGGAGTGCGGTGCCTACAACCTCAAGGTGGTCAAGCGCCTGATCGAACTGCTGCAGGACAACGGCGAGGCCGACGAGGTGCAGCGCCTGTCCGCCTGGGCCCGGCGTCTTGAGTCGGTCACCAGCGACGCCGGTCGCGCGCTGCTCAGCGCCCAGCCGTCCGGGCAGATGCTCGACTGGCTGGAGGCGCGGCGCCCCGACGACGCCAGCCAGGAGGCGATCACCGCCCATTTGGCGCAGCATCAGGGCGGGCCGCAGTTCGGCATCCTGCTGCTGGACCTGAACCACGACGAGAGCAAGTTGCAGGCAACCTTCGACAGCCTGCTCAGCGGCCTGAGCCGGTCGTTCCGCGTGGTGGTGTTCACCACCGCGGCGCTGCCGGCGGTGACGTCGCTGCACAACACCGTGCACTTCGTCCGGGTCAGCCAGGACGACTACGTCGACAAGATCAACCAGATCGCCCGGCAGACTTCTTGCGAGTGGCTGATGCTGGCCGAGGCCGGTGACGAGTTCACCTCCACCGGTCTGCTGCGGGCGGGCCTGGAACTGCTCGACGCGCCGGAGTGCCGCGCCGTGGCGGTGGATGAAATCCAGCAGTTGGTCGGTGGTGCGTGGCGCGAAATGCTTCGCCCGGGCATCAACCTCGACTTGCTGCAAAGCCTGCCGCTGATGATGGCGCGGCACTGGCTGGTGCGCCGCGAAGTGCTGGTCGAGGCCGGTGGCTTTGCCCGCGAGTACAGCGACGCGCTGGAATACGACCTGTTGCTGCGCCTGATCGAACAGGGTGGCCTGAACGGTCTGGCGCACCTGGACGAACCGGTGCTGGTCAGCAACGCTCCGCAGCTCAAGCACAATGAGCACGCGCGCCAGACACTGGCCCGGCACCTCGCCACCCGCGGCTACAAGGCCCAGGTCAGCTCGGCCTTCCCGGGCGCCTTGCGCATCGACTACCGCCATATGGAGCGGCCGCAGGTGTCGATCATCCTGCACAGCGAAGACAACCAGGCGGCGCTGCAACGTTGCCTGGACAGCGTGCTGCAACGCACCCGCTACCTGCGCTACGAAGTGCTGATCGCCGACAACGCCAGCCAGTCGCCGCAGCACCTGCAATGGCTGGAGCAATTGCAGCAGGCCGGCGGCCGCGTGCGCGTGCTGCAAAGCCCGCAGCGTCTCAGCGCCGCGGCGCTGGTCAACGCCGCCAGTGCCGAAGCCAGCGGTGAATACCTGGTGCTGCTGTCGGCCGATGCCGAGGTGGTCAATGCCAACTGGCTGGAAGCACTGCTCAACCAGGCCCAGCGCCAGGAGGTCGGTGTGGTCGGCGCCAAGCTGGTGGATGCCCAGGGCAAGGTCACCCAGGGCGGCCTGTTGCTCGCCGAAGGAGGTCAGGTCGTGGCGGCCCATGTCGGGCTGGCCAAGGATGAAACCGGTTACCTCGGCCAGGCGGGTGTCGAGCAGAACTACCCGGCGGTGTCGGCTGCGTGCCTGATGGTGCGTACCGAGGTCTTCCGGGCGCTGGGCGGGCTGGACGAAGGTGAGTTCGCCGACAGCTATGCCGATGTCGACCTGTGCCTGAAAGTCGCCGACGCCGGACTGCTGACCGTGTGGACGCCGCAGGTCCAGGTGCTCCATCCGGGCCACTTGCCGGACGATGCCGCCGCGCTTGCCGCGTTGCGACAGAAGTGGGCCGGCCTGTGGCAGAGCGCTGCCCATGGCCGCAGCCTGAAGCCGGCCAGCGCCGCCTTCGACTGGAAAAGCCTGGTCGGCTGAGCCCGCGCCGCGGCCAGCGAGTGGCCTGTATCTTGCTTCGGGCTTGCATAAACAGGGCAGGGGTCAGAAAAACGTTGATCCCGGTCCCTGACCACAGCAAGTCCAGGTCGTCGCCAGCGCATGCCGGCGACGACCCAGCAAGGATCCAGGCATGTTCGACGACAAGTCACCCCTCAGTTCCAGCAGTGCTGGTGCTTTCAATCGCACGCTCATCACTGTGCCCGCCGAACTGACGGAGAGCCTGATCTCCCCCGTGCTTCATGACAATCCGAACCTCTGTTCCGAGAACGCAATGATTCCTTTGGTCAACACCCGAATGTCCCTGGAGTTCACCGAGCGCCTTGCCCACGAGACGACGCCCGGTGCTGCCGAGGTTGATGTGGGCCTCGGCGCGGACCGCCACGACCGGCTCAAAGGGCGGACCGGGAAAAAACCGAAAGCCGCCGCCGTCGCCAATCCGGGTGGGCTGCCGGCGCTTGCGGGTACAGAGGTGATTCCCTACGGGCGGCAGAATGTTGATCAGGCAGACATCGACGCGGTCGTCGAGGTCTTGCGTTCCGACTGGCTGACCCAGGGGCCGGTGCTCGAGCGCTTCGAACAGGCAGTCGCCGAGCGTTGTCAGGCAACCTTCGCGGTAGCGGTGAGCAATGCCACTGCCGGGCTGCATCTGGCCTGCCTGGCGGCGGGGCTTGGCGCGGGTGACTGGCTGTGGACCAGCCCGAACAGTTTCGTCGCTTCGGCCAATTGCGCACGGTATTGCGGTGCCGAGGTGGATTTCGTCGACATCGACGTGCTGACCTGGAATATCGATGTCCGCGCACTGGCGACCAAGCTGGAACAGGCCGAGGCTGCGGATCGGTTGCCCAAGGTGCTGGTGGCGGTCGCCTTTTCCGGGCAGAGCTGCGACATGGCTGAAATTGCCCGGTTGGCCCGCAAATACGGTTTCCGTGTGATCGAGGACGCCGCGCATGCCTTCGGTGCCAGCTATGCCGGTGAACCCGTGGGAAGCGGTCGTTATGCCGACATGACGGTTTTCAGTTTCCATCCGGTCAAGATCATCACCAGCGGTGAAGGTGGCATGGTCTTGTGCAATGACCCGGCGCTAGCGCGGCAACTGCGCTCCTTGCGTAGCCATGGCATTACTCGCAACCCTGAGGAGATGACCGAGCCCGCGCACGGCAACTGGTACTACCAGCAGGTCGACCTGGGTTTCAATTACCGGATGTGCGATGTGCAGGCCGCCCTTGGGCTGTCGCAATTGCGCCGGCTGGATGAATTCCTGGAGCGCCGGCGTTTTCTGGCTGCCCGTTATCAACGACTGCTTGCCGATTTGCCGCTGCAGTTGCCGGTGGCCCAGGCGAAGGCCCAGTCGGCCTGGCACCTGTATGTGGTGCGGTTGCAGGGCCGCCTGGAAGGGAGCCATCGCGCCGTGTTCGATGGCATGCGTGCGGCCGGTATCCAGGTCAACCTGCATTACATTCCGATTCACCTGCAGCCCTATTACCAGGCCCTGGGCTTTGCGCCCGGTGATTTCCCTGAAGCGGAACGCTATTACCGCCAGGCCATTACCTTGCCGCTCTTCCCGCAATTGAGCGAAGCGCAGCAGGACCGTGTGGTCGACACCCTGCGCGCATTGCTGGTCGCAGAGGTGGACCGGGCATGAGTGACGTTGCGATAGCGATCATTCCCGCCCGTGGTGACAGCAAGCGAATTCCGTACAAGAACCTCAAGCTGTTCAGGGGCGAGCCCATCATCGCTTACTCGATCCGGGCGGCTCTGGGCAGTGGTCTGTTCGAGCGTGTGGTGGTCAGCACCGACGATCCACGCATCGCTGATATCGCGCTGAGCTACGGCGCCGAGGTGCCGTTCACCCGCCCCAAAGCGCTGGCAGATGATCATGCCACTACCGCGTCGGTCATCGTCCATGCCGTGCAGACACTGGCTGAGCAAGGGCAAAAAGTGGATCTGGCGTGCTGTATCTACGCCACCGCACCCTTGTTGCAGCAGCGTTACCTGCGAGCCGGGTACGAGGCGCTGCTGGATCAGCCCGAGGGCTCCTTCGCATTTTCCGTGTGCAGTGCAGGTTTTCCGGTTCAGCGGGCGTTGACCTTGACCGAAGAGGGCGCGTTGACGCCCCTTTATCCGCAGTACCGTGACACCCGTTCCCAGGACTTGCCCCACGCCTATCAGGATGCCGGCCAGTTCTACTGGGGAAGAACCGACGCCTGGCTACGTGGAAACGGGCCGTTTTCCGAGCAGAGCCTGCCGGTGATCTTGCCGCGACATCTGGTCCAGGACATCGATACCGAAGACGACTGGCGACGTGTCGAGTACCTGTACGCCGCGTTGTTGGCGGCGGGGGAACTGCAGGGTTGAAGGTACTGTTTCGCGCCGATGCTGGCAGCCACCTGGGTATCGGCCATGTTGCTCGATGCCTGACGCTGGCGCAGGTGCTGGCGTCCGGGGGCGCACAGATCAGCTTCGCCTGCCGCGCGTTGCCGGGGCATCAGATGCAGAGGATCGCCGCGGCCGGGCATGAGGTGTTCAGCCTGCCCGCCGATACGCCGGACGAGATTCCGGCGTTGCAGGCGCTGCTGCCGACCGAGGCGTGTTTCGACTGGATTCTTGTCGATCATTACCAACTCGATGCCCGCTGGGAGTCCGCGGCGCATTGCTGGGGGCGGCGGGTCATGGCCATCGACGACCTGGCCGACCGGCCGCACGACTGCGACTTGCTGCTGGACCAGAATTTCACTGCCAGCGCGGCGCTTTACCACGGGTGGGTGCCAGCGGCCTGCCAGATACTGGCGGGGCCGCGGCATGCGTTGCTGCGCCCGGCGTTCCGCGAGCTTCGTCCGGCCGCGCAAGCAGGTCCGAGCCGGGTGCTGGTGAGCTTTGGTGGCTTCGACCAGGCCGGCATGACCTTGCGCACCTTGCAGGCGCTGGACGGGCTCGAAGGCGTCGAGGTGCAGTGCATTGCCGGGCACTCCAGTCCGGATCTCGCGGCATTGCAATCACTGGTCGCCCGTCATCCTGGCTGGACGTTGCTGAATTTCGTCAACGACCTGCCAGAGCGCATGGCCGCAGCCACCTTGTTCATCGGTGCTGGCGGCGGGACCACCTGGGAGCGTGCGGCCATCGGCCTGCCGAGCCTGTGTATCGGCGTCGCGCCAAACCAGTACGCCAACGCCGAGGCGCTGGCGCAGGCGGGTCTGCACCTGTACCTGGGGCCGGCAGAACAGGTCGCGGTGGCAGCGCTGCATCAGGCAATTGCCGGGTTGCTGGGCAATCTGCCGCAGCGTCAACATTTTGCCGCGCGCGGCATAGAACTGGTGGATGGCCTGGGTGCGCAGCGGGTGGCGCTGGCGCTGTTCCAGGCGGCGGGTTATACACAGGCCGCGGGCCATTTCGAACAGGTATTGAAGGATTCTCAGCATGAGCAGTTTTGACATCGGTCAGCGTCGTGTCGGCGTCGATGCCGCGCCCTTGGTGATCGCCGAGATGAGCGGCAATCACAACCAGTCGCTGGAGCGCGCCTTGCAGATCGTCGAGGCCGCTGCCAAAGCCGGCGCCCATGCCCTGAAGCTGCAGACCTACACCGCCGACACCATGACCCTGGACCTGAGCCATGGCGAGTTCTTCATCGAAGACAAGAGCAGCCTTTGGGCCGGCTCCTCGCTGTATTCGCTGTACCAGCAGGCGTACACCCCGTGGGAGTGGCACGCGCCGATTTTCCGGCGCGCCCGTGAGCTGGGCATGCTGGCGTTCTCCACACCGTTCGACGAAAGCGCCGTGGACTTTCTCGAAAGCCTTGACGTGCCGGCGTACAAGATCGCCAGTTTCGAAAACACCGACCTGCCGCTGATCCGCAAGGTGGCCGCTACCGGCAAACCGATGATCATTTCCACCGGCATGGCCAGCCTGGCCGAGCTGGACGAAACCGTGCGCACGGCGCGCCAGGCCGGCTGCCGTGATCTGGTGTTGCTCAAGTGCACCAGCACCTACCCGGCAAACCCGGAGAACAGCAACGTGCGGACCATTCCGCACCTGCGCGAACTGTTCGGCTGCGAAGTCGGGCTGTCCGATCACACCCTGGGTGTGGGCGCGGCGGTGGCGGCGGTCGCGCTGGGCGCCAGCGTGGTGGAAAAGCACTTCACCCTCAGCCGCGCCGAGGGCGGGGTGGATGCGGCATTCTCGCTGGAGCCGGCGGAATTGGCCTGCCTGGTGCAGGAGACCGAGCGGGCCTGGCAGTCGCTGGGTCAGGTGCGTTACGGCGCGAGCCAGGCCGAAGAGGCCTCGCGGCGCTTCCGGCGTTCGTTGTACGTGGTGCGTGACATGGCGGCTGGCGAGGTCTTCGATCAGAGCAATGTGCGCGCCATTCGTCCGGGGCTCGGCCTTGCGCCCAAGCACCTGGAATCCCTGCTCGGACGCAAGGCCCGGCAGCCACTTGCCCGTGGAACCGCGCTGGACTGGTCGCTGGTGGAGTAGGGCTGCCGCCCGTCTGCCACGCAGCCTGGGGCGGCACGCCCTAGGAAAATATGCCATTGTCTGTGAAAATCCGTGACCTATCAGTCAGACCGGGCATCTGTGTCTCTATCGTTAATGGGAGTGGCGGGCCGTGTCACCACCATTTCCACCGCTGTCCAAGTGATCGGGCAGCGGGAATCCCTGTTTTCTGGCGCCCCTCGAATCGTGCGAGCGGTGATATCTAGCGGTTATTTATTGGGAAGCCATGATGATTGGCATAAAAAGCATTGCGAGCTACGTTCCGGCTGCGGGCCTGGACAACTACGCACAAGGCGCCAAATTCGGTAAGGATGAGGATTTCATCCTTGGCAAGATCGGCTCGGCCTTCCTGCCGCGCAAATCCGACGAACAAGAGACCTCCGACCTGTGCGTCGAAGCGGTCAACGCACTGTTCGCCGCGAACCCCGAGCTGTCGCGCGATTCCATCGATGCGCTGATCGTCGTCACCCAGAACGGTGACGCCGAAGGTCTTCCTCACACCGCGGCAATCGTCCAGGACAAGCTTGGCCTGCCGACCCATGTCGCGGCGTTCGACATTTCCCTCGGCTGCTCCGGCTACGTCTACGGCATCTACGCGCTCAAGGGTTTCATGGAAGCCACCGGCCTGAAGAACGGCCTGCTGGTGACCGCCGATCCGTACTCCAAGATCGTCGATCCGGAAGACCGCAACACCACCATGCTGTTCGGCGATGCCGCCACTGCCACCTGGATGGGTGAAGACCCGGTCTGGGCGCTGGGCAAGTCCGCCTTCGGCACCGACGGTTCCGGTGCGCCGCACCTGAAGGTCAGCGATGGCGTGTTCTTCATGAACGGCCGCCAGGTGTTCAACTTCGCCCTGCTCAAGGTGCCGGCGCACCTGCACGAGTTGCTTGAGCGCTCCGGCCTCAGCGCCGACGATATCGACGCGTTCTGCATCCACCAGGGCAGCGCGGCTATCGTCGATGCGGTCGCCCGCCGCTTCGAAGACAAGCCGGAGAAGTTCGTCAAGGACATGGTCGAGACCGGCAATACCGTGTCGTCGAGCATCCCGCTGCTGCTGGAAAAGCACGCCCTGGATACCACCTGGCAGCGAGTGGCCCTGAGCGGCTTCGGTGTTGGCCTGTCGTGGGGCTCGGCGATTCTCCACCGGCCTTGATCGCGGTGGCTGCTTAAAGCCGCTTGCTGGGGTAATCTCAGGCGTTTCGCAGGCAAGGGATGCTCAACCGATGAGCGAATTTTTCCAGCGCAACGCCGACATTATCCAGGCCCGCTGGCCGTCGCTGTTCGATCGCCTGATACGTGAAGACAGCGACAAGGTCGACGCGGTACTGACTGAAGGGCTGGGCTCGACCCTGACGGTTGACGGTGTTCAGCTCACCAGTCGCCATGACCGTCTCGCCGAGGCGCGTTTCCAGGCTGCCAGCCTGCCCGACGACAGCCCCGTGTTGCATCTCTACGGTACCGGTCTCGGTGATCTCCAGGCCGAGCTGCTGCGGCGTCCTTCGCTACGCCATCTGCACGTTCATATTCTCAATGGCGCCGTGTTCAAGCTGGTCCTGCAACTGCTCGACCAGTGCGCGTGGCTCGCCGATCCGCGTGTCGAACTGGCGTATGCCGGCGATGCCGCGGAAATCGCCTTGCCATTCTTCGCCCTGCCGGCCGAGTTGGTGCTGGCCGACGATTTCAATGCCAAGGTCCGTGACCGCCTGATCGGCGAAGTTCACCTGACCTACAACAACCGCAATTTCGATGTCGCCGACCCGGCGCTGGTGGCGTTGCTCGATCAAAGCCTGCCGCTGCTGCGGGCCGACCGCGACGTGGCCGAGCTGTTCGGTAGCCGAGCGGGGGAGGGCGTCCTGGTGATCGCCACCGGGCCGACCCTGCAGGGCCATCTGCCGGCGCTGCGGCATCTTCGCGAGCAGCCAGGGCGGCCGCTGTTCATTTGCGTCGACACGGCCTACAAGCCCTTGCTTGCGGCCGGCATCGAGCCGGACATAGTGGTCAGCGTCGATCACAAGATCCGCCTGCATCACCTGCCGCCTGAGGCCTCGGCGCGAACCGCGCTGGTGTACATGCCGATGCTCGACGTCGACACGCTGGCGGCGTGGCAGGGGCCGCGCTATGCCGCCTATTCCGATAGCGCCCTGTACGACCGGGTGCGCGACGACATCCCCCGCGGGCACCTGTTCGTAGGCGGCAGCGTCATTCATCCGGCGGTGGACCTGGCGGTGAAGATGGGCGTGAGCCGCATCACCCTGTTCGGCGCCGACTTCGCTTTCCCGATGAACCGCACCCACACCGGCTGGAATGACGGCGATCTTGGCCCGCAACTGGCCGTAGCGCGCCACTGGGTGCTGGATGGGCATGGCCAGCGGGTGCGCACACAACTGAATTTCCGTGGCTACCTGATCGAGCTGGAGCGCTTCATTGCCCGTCACCCTGAGGTGGCGTTCTTCAATACCAGTCGTGCCGGGGCCTTGATCGCCGGCGCGCGCTTTGACCAGGAGTTCTGCCCATGACCGCCTGTCAGCAAGCCGCACATCAGTGCGCGGGGCTGTTCCGTCTGGGACGGGACGTGGAGGCGGCAGTGGAAATGGTCAGCCTGTTCGAGGCGGTGATGCCGCTGTTCGAGCGCGCGCCCCAGGCGCTGCAGGCGCAATCCGCGACGCTGCTGGCGCAGATCCTTGCCGCGCAGCAGCGCCAGGACTGGCTTTGCGTAGCCGATAACCTGGAATACGAGTTGCTGGAATTGATCGAGCGGACAGCTTCCGCCTGAAAGTGTGATGGCTATCACATTGCGTTCGCCGCTCGCGGCGCTGGTGGCTTCCGGCAAGTGCCTGATTTGCAAGGGGTGGCTGGGTGATGGCACTTTTTTTTGAAAAAACCCTCAAGCAACCTGAAAACCCGACGATAAACATTACGAAGGTTCTCTAGGCCACACCCGGCGGATGCCAGGGCCGGAAGCCGCAGTATCCATCCAACGAGGAATTCGTCATGGCATTAACCGTAAACACCAACACTACCTCCCTGGCCGTCCAGAAGAACCTGAACCGCGCTTCCGACAGCCTGAGCACCTCCATGACTCGTCTGTCGTCCGGCCTGCGCATCAACAGCGCTAAAGACGACGCCGCTGGTCAGCAGATCGCCAACAAGCTGCAAACCATGGTTACCGGTTCGGCCGTAGCCATCAAAAACGCCAACGACGGTGTTTCGATCACTCAGACCGCTGAAGGCGCTCTGTCTGAGATGACCAACATCCTGCAGCGTATGCGTGAACTGGCTCTGCAATCGCGTAACGACTCCAACGGCACCACTGAACGCGCTGCTCTGAACAAAGAGTTCGCGGCCAAGTCCGACGAGATCACTCGTATCGCTTCGTCCACCACCTACGGCACCAGCAAACACCTGCTGGACGCCAGTGCTGGCACCATGCAGTTCCAGGTCGGCGCAATGACCGGTACTGACCAGGTCATCAGCGTTGTAATGAGCACCAGCTTCGCCGCTTCGACCCTGGCGGTCGGTACCGGTACTCTGGCGATCTCGGGTACTTCCGACTCCGCTGTACACACCTCGGTTGACGCTGCTATCACCGCCATCGACGCTGCTCTGCAGAAGATCGACGACAAGAAATCGGAACTCGGTGCTGTTCAGAACCGTTTCCAGAGCACCATCAACAACCTGCAAAGCATGGCTGAGAACGCCACCGCCGCTCAAGGCCGCGTTCAGGACACCGACTTCGCAGCAGAAACTGCTCAGCTGACCAAGCAGCAAACTCTGCAGCAAGCGTCCACCGCAGTTCTGGCCCAGGCCAACCAACTGCCATCCGCCGTACTGAAACTGCTTCAGTAATAGCGCGATGAAGTTCGGCGAGGGGGTGCGTGAGCATTTCCTCGCCTTTTACTTTGGAGGTGATGGGCGATGGACATAAGCGTCAGATTGAATGCGTCTTATCCGGCCTCGACGACCGCGGCTCAGCACGACAAGACTGCTGAACAAGGTGCGTCCGACAAGGTCTACAACAAGCCGTCCCTGTCAGCCGTAGCGACAGAAAAAGAATCCGATGCCACTGAGTTGCAATCAGCGGTCAAGGAAATCCAGGATTTTGTCCAGTCGTTGCAACGCAACCTGGAATTCTCGGTGGATGATTCCACCGGAACCGTCGTCGTGAAGGTAGTTGCTCGCGACAGCGGTGAGGTCATTCGGCAGATTCCATCGCAAACGGCGCTGGAATTGGCGAAAAGCCTGCATGACGTAAACAGCCTTCTATTCGACGAAAAGGTCTGAAGGCGGTACGAAAATTGAAGGGTTTGCGGCTCGTGCGGTAATGGTCAAGCGTTTGGCGTGAACCAAAAAAGGAGAGAAACATGGCAAGTCCAATTCTGCCGGCCCTGGGTCTGGGTAGTGGCCTGGATACCAGTGCGATTGTAAAGGCCTTGGTTGACGCCGAAAAAACGCCTAAACAGAGCCAGATCGATCGGCAAACCAAGTCCAACACGGCGACGATCTCGGCGATCGGCAGTCTGAAAAGCGCATTGGCTGCCTACAAGACCGCCCTTGAAAAGCTGAGCAGCACCACTTCGCCACAGTTCCTTGCCTACAACGCGACCAGCGCGGATGAAAAGACCGTCAAGGCAACCGCCGGTAACGGCGCTGTCGGCGGCATGTACAGCGTCAAGGTGACCGAGCTGGCAACGGCGTCGAAAGTTGCCAGCCAGCGTTTTGGTTCCAGTGCCGACGCGATCAGCGAAGGTGTATTGACCATTTCGCAGGGCGACCAGGACTACACGGTCGAGATCGGCCCGAATGCCACGCTGCAATCGGTGCGCGACACCATCAATGGCCAGGTCAACAACAAAGGCATCATGGCCAACATCATCAACGATGGTACTGGCTCGCGTCTGGTCTTGACCTCGACGAATACCGGCCTGGATTCCGACATCTCCGTTGGTGGCATCCCTGAGCTGGAAATCGACGGCACTGCGCAAATGGTTGGCACCGGCGCGGGTTTCATCAGTGCTCTGGCCAAGGACGCGAAATTCGAAATCGACGGTATGGTACTCACCAGCAAGTCGAACAAGGTCGAAAATGCGGTAAGTGGCCTGACGATTGACCTGGTTGCCAAAGGCGAAACCACCGTCACCGTGGGCACCAACACCGAAGGCCTGAAGAAGTCGGTGCAGTCGTTTGTGGATGCCTACAACACGCTGGTCAAGACAGTCACCAGCCTCAGCCAGGCGACCAAGAACGCCGACGGCACGATGGGTACCGCGCCTGCGCTGTCGGGTGACTCGGCGGCTCGCAACATGCTCAAGACCCTGCGTGACCAGTTGGTAGTGCCGGCTGGGGGTAGCGATAACTTGCAGGTGCTGTCGCAGTTGGGCATCAACACTGTTCAGGAAACCGGCCTGCTTGAACTGGACTCCACCAAGTTCACCAAGGCTGTGGAAGTGCAGAAGCTGGGTGGTGGTATTCAGGCGCTGTTCGGCGGAGATGACGGTCTTTTGGCTCGCATGACCTCGGCGTTGGACCCCTATTCGAAATCCGGCGGCTTGCTGGACGACCGCTCCAAGATTCTCGAGCAGGCGAAAAAGAGCCTGACCTTGCAGCAGTCGTCGCTGGATGCACGGGTTACTGCGATGACCGCGTCGTTGACCAAGAAGTACAACACCATGGACACTCTGGTGGGCAAACTCAACGCCCAGCGCGACAACATCACTTCGATCTTCGAGGCGATGGCCGCTCAGTCCAAGTCGTCCTGATCTACTGACTGACGCCAAAAGCCCGGCAGTGCCATACCAGCATGTCGGGCTTTTTGCATCTTCCTTAAAGTTTTTTGACGCGGGGTCGATAGCCCGGTCATACAGCAATTGTGGTGAGGTACACGCATGAATCCGATGTTGGCCCTTCGGCAGTATCAGAAAATCAGTGCACAGGCCCAGACCTCTGAAGCCAGCCCGCACCGCCTGGTGCAGATGCTGATGGAGGGTGGCCTGGATCGTGTTGCCCAGGCAAAAGGCTCGCTCGAGCGCAATGATATCGCAGGCAAGGGCATTGCCATCGGCAAGGCCATCGGCATCATCGGCGGTCTTCGCGAAGGTCTGGATCGCGACAACATGACGCCGGAACTGGAGCGTCTCGATGGGCTCTACCTGTATATGAACCGCCGCCTGATCGATGCCAACCTCAAGAACGACATCGCTGCGCTCGATGAGGTGACCGATCTGTTGATCACGGTCAAGGAAGGGTGGGACGCGGTTGTCGCACAATAACCAGTTGCAATGAGGATGTCGTGATGAGTGCTGTGCTCAAGCGAATCGAGGAAACCCGTGACGCATTGGTCGGTGCATTGGCCAATCGGGATTGGGAGGCGGTAGGTGAGTTGGATCAGGCTTGCCGTGCCTGCATGGATGAAGTATTGAGTGCGCAGCCGTCCGACGAAGAAGCGCTGCGGGATAACCTGCAGGATCTGCTCGGGGTCTATCGGCAATTGATCGATGTGGCGACCGAAGAGCGCCAGGCTATCGCTGACGAGATGTCGAAGATCAAGCAAGCGCAGCAGGCGTCGAAGGTATACCATCTGTACCGCTGACGGTTGATCGAAAATCAGTTGCGCGCCATAAATTTGACTGTGAAGTGTTTTTTGACTTAACTAGTGGCTGTTTTCTAATTTCAGACGTCGGAACACTGACCGTTCAGTCGGAATGATGTCGAGCATGCCCTCGCTGGGCCTCGAGTTGACTAGGGAAGTTGCTATTGCATGTGGCGTGAAACCAAAATTCTCTTGATCGATGACGATAGTGCTCGCCGCCGTGACCTGGCGGTGGTGCTGAATTTTCTTGGGGAAGAAAATCTGGCGTGCTCCAGTGAAGACTGGCAGCAGGCTGTCGAATCGTTGTCGTCGAGCCGTGAAGTACTGTGCGTTCTTCTCGGGACAGTAAATGCTCCGGCAGGCTTGTTGGGCTTGCTTAAGACAGTGGCTGCCTGGGATGAGTTCCTTCCGGTTCTGCTTTTGGGCGAAAATTCTTTGCCCGAGCTTCCCGAAGACTTGCGTCGCCGGGTGCTCTCCAACCTTGAAATGCCGCCGAGCTACAGCAAATTGCTGGATTCGCTCCATCGTGCCCAGGTCTATCGCGAGATGTACGACCAGGCGCGCGAGCGTGGCCGGCAGCGCGAGCCCAACCTGTTCCGCAGTCTGGTCGGCACCAGCCGGGCGATCCAGCATGTCCGCCAGATGATGCAGCAGGTGGCCGATACCGACGCCAGCGTGCTGATCCTCGGTGAGTCCGGCACGGGCAAGGAAGTGGTTGCGCGTAACCTGCATTACCATTCCAAGCGCCGCGAAGCGCCGTTCGTACCGGTCAATTGCGGTGCGATCCCGGCCGAGTTGCTGGAAAGCGAACTGTTCGGCCATGAGAAGGGTGCCTTCACCGGCGCCATCACCAGCCGTGCCGGGCGCTTCGAGCTGGCCAATGGCGGCACCCTGTTCCTCGACGAGATCGGCGACATGCCGCTGCCGATGCAGGTCAAGCTGCTGCGCGTATTGCAGGAGCGCACCTTTGAGCGCGTGGGCAGCAACAAGACCCAGAGCATCGACGTGCGGATCATCGCTGCGACCCACAAGAACCTCGAAAGCATGATCGAGGTGGGTTCGTTCCGCGAAGACCTGTACTACCGTCTCAACGTCTTCCCGATCGAGATGGCGCCGCTGCGTGAGCGGGTCGAAGACATTCCGCTGCTGATGAACGAATTGATCTCGCGGATGGAGCACGAAAAGCGTGGTTCGATCCGTTTCAATTCGGCGGCGATCATGTCGCTGTGCCGACATGGCTGGCCGGGCAACGTTCGCGAGCTGGCCAATCTGGTGGAGCGCATGGCGATCATGCATCCGTACGGTGTGATCGGTGTGGCCGAACTGCCAAAGAAGTTCCGTTACGTGGACGACGAAGACGAGCAACTGGTGGACAGCCTGCGCTCCGACCTCGAAGAGCGCGTGGCGATCAACGGCCATACGCCGAGCTTCCCGACCAATGCCATGCTGCCGCCGGAAGGCCTGGACCTGAAGGATTACCTGGGCAGTCTCGAGCAGGGCCTGATTCAACAGGCGCTGGACGATGCAAACGGTATCGTGGCGCGTGCCGCCGAGCGTTTGCGGATTCGTCGGACCACCCTGGTGGAAAAAATGCGCAAGTACGGCATGAGCCGTCGCGAAGGGGACGAGCAGGCGGAGGATTGACGCCTGCTCACCCACCGCCTGGCTTCCGTCTGGGCGCTCTGCTTCAAGCAACCTTTCTTTTTGTGAGGTAAATGCCCGTCATTGCGGGCTTTGTCGGCACCCCTCGCTTACTCCCTTCATGACGAAAATGTTTCCGGCATGGCTATTGCTATACCGCTTTCAACATACCGTTTTATGACGGTGAGCCACGCGAGAGAGCACGATGCCCCACGCAGCCACTACCTCCCTTGAGCCGCCACGCCCCGATGTCGCCGAACAGCAGGGTCGCGAAGGTCTGGAGCAGGCGTTTGCCCTGTTCGATCAGATGTCCAGTCAGCTCACTCAGTCCTACAGCCTGCTTGAAGCGAGGGTTACCGAGCTGAAAGGCGAGCTGGCAGTGGTCAGTGCGCAGCGCATGGCCGAGCTGGCGGAGAAGGAGCGGCTGGCCAATCGTTTGCAGAACTTGCTCGATCTGTTGCCCGGTGGCGTCATCGTTATCGATGGCCACGGCAAGGTGCGCGAGGCCAATCCGGCCGCTGGCGAACTGCTGGGCGAACCGCTGGTGGGCGAGTTGTGGCGGCAGGTGATCGCCCGCAGCTTCGCGCCGCGCGAGGACGACGGTCACGAAGTGTCGCTGCGCGACGGCCGGCGCCTGTCCATCGCCACTCGCTCCCTCGATGCCGAACCGGGCCAGTTGGTGTTGCTCAACGACCTCACTGAAACCCGCCGCCTGCAGGATCAACTGGCCCGCCATGAGCGGTTGTCGACCCTGGGTCGTATGGTCGCTTCACTGGCCCATCAGATCCGCACGCCGCTGTCGGCGGCGCTGCTGTATGCCAGCCACCTTGCTGAACAGGCGTTGCCGCTGGAAACCCAGCAGCGTTTTGCCGGCAATCTCAAGGAGCGCCTGCACGAGCTGGAGCGCCAGGTGCGCGACATGCTGGTGTTCGCGCGCGGCGAACTGCCGCTGACCGATCGCCTGACGCCCAAGGCACTGTTCCAGGCGCTGCAGCAGGCCGCGCAGGTTCAAGTGCAGGGGCACAATGTGCGCTGGCAGTGCGACAGCCATCTGGGCGAACTGCTGTGCAATCGCGACACCCTGGTGGGCGCCGTTCTCAATCTGGTGGAAAACGCCCTGCAGGCCAGCGAAGGTCCGGCGCGGATCAAGGTGCATCTCTATCGTCGTGATGACAGCCTGCGTTTGTGTGTCAGTGATGCGGGCCCGGGGATCGACAGCGTGTTGCTCCAGCGTCTGGGCGAACCCTTCCTGACCACCAAATCCACCGGCACCGGCCTCGGCCTGGCGGTGGTCAAGGCGGTTGCGCGGGCCCATCGCGGCGAGTTGCACCTGAGTTCGCGTCAGGGGCGCGGCACCTGCGCCACGATTACCTTGCCGTTGATGGGTGCGTCGCCGGAGGTGTCGGCATGAGCGGGATCAAGGTGCTACTGGTCGAGGATGACCGTTCACTGCGTCAGGCCCTGGGTGACACCCTGGAGTTGGGCGGTTTCACTTATTGCGCGGTGGGTTCTGCGGAAGAGGCCCTTGAAGCGGTCTCGAAGGAAGCCTTCAGCCTGGTGGTCAGTGACGTCAACATGCCGGGCATGGACGGTCACCAGTTGCTCGCCCGCCTGCGTGCCACTCAGCCACAGTTGCCGGTATTGCTGATGACTGCTCATGCCGCGGTGGAGCGGGCGGTGGATGCCATGCGTCAGGGCGCGGCGGACTATCTGGTCAAGCCGTTCGAGCCGCGTGCCTTGCTGGAATTGGTTGCCCGCCATGCGCTGGGTGCCGCCAGCGGCGCGGATGCCGAGGGGCCTGTCGCCTGCGAGCCGGCCAGTGCGCAGTTGCTGGAGTTGGCGGCGCGGGTCGCTCGCAGCGAATCCACCGTGCTGATTTCCGGCGAGTCCGGGACCGGTAAAGAAGTGCTGGCGCGCTATATCCATCAGCAGTCGCCGCGGGCCAGCCAGCCATTCGTGGCGATCAACTGTGCGGCGATTCCAGACAACATGCTCGAGGCCACGCTGTTCGGCCACGAAAAGGGCTCGTTCACCGGCGCCATCGCCGCCCAGGCGGGCAAGTTCGAACAGGCCGATGGCGGCACGTTGCTGCTCGACGAGATTTCCGAAATGCCGCTGGGCCTGCAGGCCAAGCTGCTGCGCGTGTTGCAAGAGCGTGAGGTGGAGCGGGTTGGTGGGCGCAAGCCGATTGCCCTGGATATCCGCGTGGTGGCCACCACCAACCGTGATCTGGCGGGCGAAGTGGCGGCGGGGCGTTTCCGCGAGGATTTGTTCTATCGTCTGTCTGTGTTTCCGTTGGCGTGGCGCCCGTTGAGAGAACGGAGCGCCGATATTCTGCCACTGGCCGAGCGTTTGCTATTGCGCCACGTCAATAAAATGAAGCACGCACCCGTCAGACTGTCGGAGGAGGCTCGGGCCTGCCTGCAAAGCTATCCGTGGCCGGGCAATGTGCGGGAATTGGACAACGCCATCCAGCGGGCGCTGATTTTGCAACAGGGTGGGGTCATTGCTGCTGCTGACTTTTGCCTCGCCGGCGTGCTGCCAGCCCTGACGCCACAGCCTGTGCGGGCTGCAGCGCCAGCGGTGGTGAGCGAGACGCAGGATGTGGGTGGCCTTGGAGATGACTTGCGTCGGCACGAGTTCCAGATGATCATCGACACCCTTCGCGCCGAGCGCGGCCGCCGCAAGGAAGCCGCCGAGCGACTTGGCATCAGTCCGCGGACCCTGCGCTACAAATTGGCGCAGATGCGCGATGCCGGGATGGATGTCGAGGCCAGCCTTTATGCCACGGGGCTTTGAGGTGCAGGATCAGCGTTTTGTCAAATTGTCGGGCGTAGCTGGCACTCTTGTTGCTAAGTCCTGTTCACCCGCTGCATGAGTGTCAAAAAAATGCGGGCCGTCGGAGAGAGAAGACCATGAGCCAAGGTGTTGAATTCAATCGTTTGATGTTGGACATGCGGGCCATGCAAATGGACGCGATGTCGGCGCCGAAGGCTGTCCAGGCTCCTGAGCTGGGGTCGAGCAATTTTGCCGACATGCTCGGGCAGGCCATCAACAAGGTCAACGACACCCAGCAGGCCTCCAACCAACTGGCCACAGCATTCGAAATCGGCAAGAGCGGCGTCGACCTGACCGACGTGATGATCGCGTCGCAGAAAGCCAGCGTCTCGTTCCAGGCGCTGACCCAGGTGCGCAACAAGCTGGTTCAATCGTATCAAGACATCATGCAGATGCCGGTTTAAGGGCGGGATTTGATTCATGGCCGATGCAGTCGTCGATAACGTGCCCGCCAAGGGCGGTCCGCCAGCGCCAAAACCGCCGCTGTTCGGCCTTTCGTTCCTGGAAAACATTTCACAGATGCCCATGTTGCGTCAGGTCGGCCTGCTGGTCGGCCTGGCTGCCAGTGTGGCCATCGGCTTCGCCGTGGTGCTCTGGTCGCAACAGCCTGACTACCGTCCTCTCTACGGCAGCCTCAGTGGCATGGACACCAAGCAGGTCATGGAAACCCTGGCCGCTGCTGACATTCCCTACAACGTCGAGCCCAATTCCGGCGCCTTGCTGGTCAAGGCCGAGGATATTTCCCGCGCCCGTCTGAAGCTCGCCGCCGCCGGGGTTGCACCGAGTGATGGCAACGTCGGTTTCGAAATCCTCGACAAGGAGCAGGGCCTGGGCACCAGTCAGTTCATGGAGGCCACCCGTTATCGTCGCGGCCTCGAAGGCGAACTGGCGCGCACCGTCTCCAGCCTGAACAACGTCAAGGGTGCCCGTGTGCACCTGGCGATCCCGAAAAGCTCGGTTTTCGTGCGCGATGAGCGCAAGCCAAGCGCCTCGGTGCTGGTCGAGCTGTACCCCGGTCGCAACCTCGAGCCCGGCCAGGTCATGGCCATCGTCAATCTGGTGGCGACCAGCGTTCCTGAACTGGACAAGTCCCAGGTCACCGTGGTCGACCAGAAGGGCAACCTGCTCTCCGATCAACTGCAGAACAGCGAGCTGACTGTCGCCGGCAAGCAGTTCGACTACAGCCGCCGCATGGAAGGCCTGCTCACCCAGCGTGTGCACAACATCCTGCAACCGGTGCTGGGTAACGACCGCTACAAGGCCGAAGTGTCCGCCGACGTCGATTTCAGCGCGGTCGAGTCCACTTCCGAACAGTTCAACCCCGATCAGCCGGCGCTGCGCAGCGAGCAGTCGGTCAACGAGCAACGCTCCAGCAGCATGGGCCCGCAGGGCGTTCCCGGTGCGCTGAGCAACCAGCCACCAAGCCCGGCTTCGGCGCCGCAGACCACCGGTGGTGCCGCGCAAGGTGCGGCTGCCGCGATCCAGCCCGGCCAGCCGCTGCTCGACGCCAACGGTCAGCAGATCATGGACCCGGCCACCGGCCAGCCGATGCTCGCGCCTTACCCTGCGGACAAGCGTCTGCAGTCCACCAAGAACTTCGAACTGGACCGCTCCATCAGCCATACCCGTCAGCAGCAGGGCCGTGTGACCCGTCTGTCGGTGGCCGTGGTGGTTGACGACCAGGTCAAGCTCGACCCGGCCAATGGCAACGCCACCAGCGTGCCATGGAGCGCCGAGGACCTGGCCCGCTTCACGCGGCTGGTCCAGGACGCGGTGGGCTTCGATGCCAGCCGTGGTGACAGCGTCAGCGTGATCAACGTGCCGTTCGCCGCCGACCGTGGCGAGACCATCGCCGAGATTCCGTTCTATTCGCAGCCCTGGTTCTGGGACATCGTCAAGCAAGTGCTCGGCGTCCTGTTCATCCTGGTGCTGGTGTTCGGTGTGCTGCGCCCGGTGCTCAACAACATCACCGGCAATGGCAAACAGTCGACAAGCGACGGCGACATGGAACTGGGCGGCATGTTGGGGTTGGACGGTGAACTGGCCAACGACCGCGTGAGCCTGGGTGGTCCGCAAAGCATCCTCTTGCCTAGTCCGAGCGAGGGCTATGACGCCCAGCTCAACGCTATCAAGAGTCTGGTAGCAGAAGATCCGGGTCGTGTGGCCCAGGTCGTGAAAGAGTGGATCAACGCCGATGAGTGACAATCGAGCCCTGACTGCGAAACTGACCCGTGTCGACAAGGCCGCGATCCTGCTGCTGTCGCTGGGCGAGACCGATGCCGCGCAAGTGCTGCGGCACATGGGGCCGAAAGAGGTCCAGCGTGTAGGCGTGGCCATGGCGCAGGTGGGCAACATCCACCGCGAGCAGGTCGAGCAGGTCATGAGCGAGTTCGTCGAGATCGTCGGCGACCAGACCAGCCTTGGCGTCGGCTCCGACGGCTACATTCGCAAGATGCTCACCCAGGCCCTGGGCGAGGACAAGGCCAACGGCCTGATCGACCGGATCCTGCTGGGTGGCAACACCAGCGGTCTGGACAGCCTCAAATGGATGGAGCCGCGTGCGGTTGCCGACGTTATCCGCTACGAGCACCCGCAGATTCAGGCGATCGTCGTGGCGTATCTCGACCCGGACCAGGCAGGCGAAGTCCTCGGCAATTTCGACCACAAGGTGCGCCTGGACATCATCCTGCGCGTCTCGTCGCTGAACACCGTGCAACCGGCCGCGCTCAAGGAACTCAACCAGATCCTCGAGAAGCAGTTCTCCGGCAACTCCAACGCCGCGCGCACCACCCTGGGTGGTATCAAGCGTGCTGCGGACATCATGAACTTCCTCGACAGTTCGGTCGAAGGCCAGCTCATGGATTCGATCCGCGAGATCGACGGCGATCTCTCCGAGCAGATCGAAGACCTCATGTTCGTCTTCAACAACCTGGCCGATGTCGATGACCGCGGTATCCAGGCGCTGTTGCGGGAAGTCTCCTCCGACGTCCTGGTCGTCTCGCTCAAGGGCGCGGACGAGAAGGTCAAGGACAAGGTCTTCAAGAACATGTCCAAGCGTGCTTCGGAACTGCTGCGCGACGACCTTGAGGCCAAGGGCCCGGTCCGTGTCAGCGACGTCGAGACCGCGCAGAAGGAAATCCTTACCATCGCCCGCCGCATGGCCGAAGCCGGCGAAATCGTGCTGGGCGGCAAAGGTGCCGAAGAGATGATCTGACCCGTCGGCCCGGTCGGTTTTCGCGCCCGCGAAACCGCACCGGCCCCGATGGGGCTTCGTCGGGCGGCACCCGCCGCCGACGCTGCCTGATCATCCGTAACCCGACTTTTGAGCGCATGGAATCATGTCGACCAACGAGCATTTGAGTGAACTGATCCGCGCCCGCGACGTAGAGGATTTCGACCGCTGGGCGCTGCCCAGTTTCGATCCTGAACCGGAGCCCCAGGCCGAACCCGAGCCTGAGCCGGAACTGGTCGAAGAAGTCGAGGAAGTGCCGCTGGAAGAAGTCCAGCCGCTGACCCTCGAAGAACTCGAGAGTATCCGCCAGGAGGCCTACAACGAAGGCTTCGCCACCGGCGAGCGTGAAGGTTTCCACAGCACCCAGCTCAAGGTCCGTCAGGAAGCCGAAGTGGCGCTGACCGCCAAGCTGGCCAGCCTCGAACAACTGATGGGCAACCTGCTGGAGCCGATTGCCGAGCAGGATGCGCAGATCGAAAAGCAGTTGGTGCAACTGGTCAGCCATATCGCCCGCGAGGTGATCGGCCGCGAGCTGCAAACCGATTCCAGCCAGATCACCCATGTCCTGCGTGAAGCCCTCAAGCTGCTGCCCATGGGCGCCGAAAACATCCGCATCCACGTCAATCCGCAAGACTTCGCCCTGGCCAAGGCCCTGCGCGAGCGTCATGAGGAAAACTGGCGCCTGCTCGAAGACGACAGTCTGCAAGCGGGCGGTTGCTGGATCGAAACGGCCCATAGCCGCATCGATGCCACGGTGGAAACCCGTATCGAAAAAGCCATGAAGCAGTTGTTCGACCAATTGCACGACCAGGGCCTGCACCCGGCCGCGCCGGACTTGCACATCGAGCTGGAGGCGCCGAGCGAGGCGCCGGTCGAAGAGACGGAAACCAGCGATGCGCCTTGAGCGAACCAGTTTCGGCAAGCGCCTTGAAACCTATGTCGATGCCATCCGCCTGCCGAGCCAGCCGGTGGTCGAAGGCCGCCTGCTGCGCATGGTCGGCCTGACCCTCGAAGCCGAGGGCCTGCGCGCCGCAGTCGGCAGCCGCTGCCTGGTGATCAACGACGATAGCTATCACCCGGTCGAAGTCGAGGCCGAGGTCATGGGCTTTTCCGGCGGCAAGATCTTCCTGATGCCGGTGGGCAGTGTTGCCGGTATCGCGCCTGGCGCGCGGGTGGTGCCGCTGGATGACAGCGGTCGCCTGCCCATGGGCATGAGCATGCTCGGGCGGGTGCTGGACGGCGCTGGCCGGGCACTCGACGGCAAAGGCGGGATGAAGGCCGAAGACTGGGTGCCGATGGACGGTCCGACCATCAACCCGCTCAACCGCGATCCCATCAGCCAGCCGCTGGATGTGGGTATCCGCAGCATCAATGGCCTGCTCACGGTCGGCCGAGGCCAGCGTCTCGGCCTGTTCGCCGGTACTGGCGTTGGTAAGAGTGTGCTGCTGGGCATGATGACCCGCTTCACCGAGGCCGACATCATCGTCGTCGGCTTGATCGGCGAGCGGGGCCGCGAGGTGAAGGAGTTCATCGAGCATATTCTTGGCACCGAGGGCCTCAAGCGCTCGGTGGTGGTGGCTTCGCCTGCGGACGACGCGCCGCTGATGCGTCTGCGCGCCGCGATGTACTGCACGCGGATCGCCGAGTATTTCCGCGACAAGGGCAAGAACGTCCTGCTGCTGATGGACTCGTTGACCCGTTTCGCCCAGGCCCAGCGGGAAATCGCCCTGGCCATCGGCGAGCCGCCAGCGACCAAGGGTTATCCGCCATCGGTGTTCGCCAAGCTGCCCAAGCTGGTGGAGCGCGCGGGTAATGGCGAGGCGGGCGGTGGTTCGATCACCGCGTTCTATACCGTGTTGTCCGAGGGTGACGACCAGCAGGACCCGATCGCCGACTCGGCGCGGGGCGTGCTCGACGGCCACATCGTGCTGTCACGCCGCCTGGCTGAGGAAGGGCACTACCCGGCCATCGATATCGAAGCGTCCATCAGCCGGGTCATGCCGCAGGTGGTGACGCCGGAACAGATGACCCAGGCCCAGCAGTTCAAGCAGCTCTGGTCGCGGTTGTCGCAAAGTCGCGACCTGATCAGCGTCGGCGCCTATGTCGCCGGTGGCGACAAGGAAACCGACCTGGCGATTTCCCTGCAGCCTCGCCTCGTGCACTTCTTGCGTCAGGGGCTCAACGACAACGTTGGCCTGGCCCAGAGTCGCGAACATCTGGCGAGCGTCTTCACGCCGCTGGCTGCGGGCTGATAGCGTATGGCCCAGCCTAGTCGCGCCGCCCGCCTGGTCCCGGTGGTGGAAATGGCCGAGGACGCCGAGCGCAAGGCCGCCCAGCGCCTCGGGCAATTCCAGCAGCAGGTCAATATGGCCAAGGCCAAGCTCGCCGAACTCGACCAGTTCCGTTCCGATTACCAGCAGCAGTGGATGCAGCGGGGCGGGCAGGGTGTGAGCAGCAACTGGCTGGTGGGTTTCCAGCGCTTCCTCGGCCAGCTTGACACCGCGGTGGCCCAGCAGAACCAGAGCCTGATCTGGCACCAGAACAATCTCAATAGCGCCCGCGCGACCTGGCAGGAGGCCTACGCGCGTGTCGAAGGCCTGCGCAAGCTGGTCCAGCGCTACATCGAAGAAGCCCGCCTGATCGAAGACAAACGTGAGCAGAAACTGCTCGACGAGCTGTCCCAGCGCCTCCCGCGACACGATCGTTTCTGACACTGAAAGCGTTGGTCGGCCCAGGTTGCCGGGCTGCCGGTGGACTGCTAAACCTACAGGGTGTCGGTACTCGCCATCATCGAAGGAACGCCCACATGGCCGTTGAATCCGTGTACTCAAAGGACGAGAACAAACTGACGATCCGGGTCAAGGGTCGTTTCGATTTCGGCAATCACCAAGTCTTCCGTGACGCCTACGAGCGCCAGGCGGTGAAGCCTGAAAGCGTGGTCGTGGACCTTAAAGACGCCACCTACCTGGACAGCTCGGCGCTGGGTATGTTGCTGCTGCTGCGCGATCACGTTGGCGGCGATGAGCCGAGGGTCAGCGTCGTCAACACCAGCTCCGACGTGCGCAAGATCCTCGCCATTTCCAATTTCGAAAAACTCTTCGATATTAGTTGAGCGCGACCATGAGCAGTTCCCCCGCGCTTACCGTCCTGATTGCCGAGGACGGTGCGACCGACCGTCTCCTGCTGGCGACCATCGTCCGCAAGCAGGGGCACCGGGTGCTGACCGCCGAGAACGGCGAGCGGGCGGTGGCGCTGTTCGTTGAGCAGCGGCCGCAACTGGTCTTGCTCGATGCGGTGATGCCGGTGATGGACGGTTTCGAGGCGGCCCGGCGAATCAAGGCGCTGGCCGGCGAGGAGTTGGTGCCGATCATCTTCCTCACGTCGCTGACCGAGGATGAAGCGTTGGTGCGCTGCCTGGAGGCAGGCGGCGACGACTTTCTGGCCAAGCCTTACAGTCCGGTAGTGCTGGCCGCCAAGATCAAGGCCATGGATCGCCTGCGCCGTCTGCAGGCCACGGTGCTGGAGCAGCGTGACCAGATATCCCGGCACCACAATCACCTGCTCAACGAGCAGCGGGTGGCCAAGGCAGTATTCGACCAGGTGGCCCACGCCGGCTGCCTGAGCGCGCCGAATATTCGCTACCTGCAATCGCCCTACGCGCTGTTCAACGGCGACCTGCTGCTGGCGGCGTTCACCCCGACCGGCGAAATGCACGTGCTGCTCGGCGACTTTACCGGCCACGGTTTGCCGGCGGCGGTCGGCGCGATGCCGCTGGCCGAGGTGTTCTACGGCATGACCGCCAAGGGCTACGGCCTGGCCGAGACCCTGCGGGAGATGAACGCCAAGCTCAAGCGCATCCTGCCGGTGGACATGTTCTGCTGCGCGTTGTTGCTCAACCTGAGTTTCGAGCGGCGCATGGTGGAGGTGTGGAACGGTGGCATGCCCGACGCCTACTTGCTGCCTGCCGCCGGCGGCCAGGCGATGCCGCTGGTGTCCCGGCATTTGCCGCTGGGCATCCTGCCGTCCGAGCAGTTTGACGAACACACCGATGTCTTGCCGTTGACGCTCGGTGACCGCTTGTTCCTGCTGTCCGATGGTGTGGTGGACACCTGCGATGAGAGCGACCAGTTGTTTGGCGTCGAGCGTTTGCAGCAGGTGTTCGCCGACAACCGTGAGCCCGAGCACCTGTTCGAGGACGTGCTACAAGCGCTGGAGCGCTTTCGCGGACGCTCGCGGGATGACGTCAGCATGCTGGAAATCACCGTGGTCGCCCCGGGCGAGTTGGCGCCGCCGCCGGTGGTGTATTCCGACAGCGGCCAGTCCAGCCCGCTGGATTGGTCGCTGTCATTCGAATTTCGTGCCCAGACCCTCAAGCGTTTCAATCCCTTGCCTTACCTTATGCAGGTGCTGCAGGAGATTCATGGTCTGCGCGGGCAAAGCGGTGCGTTGCACAGTGTGCTCACCGAGCTGTATTCCAACGCGCTCGAGCATGGCGTGCTGGGGCTGGACTCGGCGCTCAAGCGCGACGCCGATGGCTTCGCCGCGTATTACCAGGAGCGCAACCGGCGTTTGCAGGCCCTCGACAGCGGTCATATCCGCCTTCATTTGAAGGTGGAGCCGTGGGAAGGAGGCGGGCGTCTCATTCTTGAAGTCGAGGACAGCGGCAACGGCTTCGATGTGAGTAAAGTACGCGGGCCGCCCGAAGTGGAGCAGCGTCTGTGTGGCCGGGGACTGAACCTGGTACGCCGCCTTGGCCGGCAGGCCGAGTGGGCCGATGGCGGACGCCGCGCACGCGTGGAGTTCGCGTGGGGCGCTCTGGCATAATCCAACTTGATCAAGGAGTGAACAAGTGTCCGATATTCATATTGACCGCAAGGTGTTGAGCGACCTTCAGGAGGTCATGGAAGGTGGCTACCTCAACCTGCTCGAAACCTTTCTCGCCGATTCCGAGGAGCGTTTGCGCCAGCTCTACAAGGCCCGTAACGCCGAGCAACTGGGTCAGGCTGCGCACAGCCTCAAGGGCAGCAGCAGCAACATGGGCGCGATCGAACTGGCCGAACTGTGCCGGCAACTCGAAGAGCGGGTCAGGCAGCAAGCGCTGTTTGGCATCGAGGACCTGATCAACCGCATCGACCGCGAATTCATCGCGGTCCGTCAGCTCTACCGCGCCGAACGGGAACGTGTCCTGGTCGGCTGACCCGATGAAGTCGCGCCAGGTTGGCTAACCTGGCGCGACTTTTGCGTAGGCTTCGCTATTCGTGATGACGAGCTTCTGTAGCGGAGACCTTTTTCATGCCCGTCGCTTCAAACCCATTGCTGCAAACCGGTGTCGCGGCCAAAACCGCACGCGCCCAGGCCAGCAACCTGGACAAGGCCTCGCAAGCCCTCAACGACAAGGGCCCGGACTTCTCCAAGGTCTATGCGCAGCACTCGCGGGACAAGGTCGACGTCAAGGCTGACGCGCCCGTTCGCGACCGCGATGGCGTCGACAAGTCGGCGGCAAACACCGGCAAGGCTGACGACAAGGGCAACGGCAAGGTTGCCGATAGCGGCAACGATTTGCCTGACGACAAGGACGCCCAGGCGCAGAGCGCGGACAAGGTCGACGACGCCGCCGACACCGCGAGCGCCGATGGCCAGTCGCTGGACGCCAATCTGGTGGCCGGGCAACTCACCGACGCACCGCAGGGCGCGCAGTTGTTGCAGGCGCAGGCTCAGACCATGGCCCCGGTGATCCAGGCTGCCGCTCAGCAGCCTGCCGCGGCACTGCCGGCCACGCCGGCGGAAGACGCATTCGATCCCGACAGCGATCCCCTGGCCGACCTGCCGGTGCTGCGTCTGGCCCTGGAGCAGAATGCCCAGGCCCAAGGCACGACCTCTACCCATGCCGCCAAGCCCAACGCTCAGCCGGAGACCGCGTCTGGTCAGCCAGCCGTCAATACACTGGCGCAGATGCTTGACCCGAGCGAGGCCGAGGGCGGGAAGTCCGAAGGCGGCGAGAAAGCCTTTGCCGGGCTGATCGACGATGGCCTTAAAGACCTCAAGGGTGCGAGCAGCGACACCCGTATCGACGACTTCGCCAACCGCCTGGCCTCCCTGACCCAGGCCGCGACACCTAAGACCGCCAATGCCGTGGCGCCCGCGCCGCTGCACCAGCCGCTGGCCATGAACCAGGGCGGCTGGACCGAGGGCCTGGTCAACCGGGTCATGTACCTCTCCAGCCAGAGCCTCAAGTCGGCGGATATCCAGCTTGAACCTGCCGAGCTCGGTCGCCTCGACATCCGCGTCAACCTGGCGTCGGACCAGGCGGCGCAGATCACCTTCACCAGTGGGCACGCCGGGGTGCGCGATGCCCTCGAAGGCCAAGTGCACCGTCTGCGCGAGCTGTTCAACCAGCAGGGCCTGGCCCAGCCGGACGTCAACGTTGCCGATCAATCCCGCGAGCAGCAGAACGGCCGCCAGGATGACACGCCGAAGATGAGTGGCGTGGCAGCCCGCCGCAATGCCGACGGCGCGGACACCGATGTTGCCGCTGCCACCGCGGCCGTGGAGTCGCAGGTGGTGGTCGGTTCCAGCACGGTGGATTACTTCGCCTGACCGCCTCGCGACGGTCCCGTCAGTGCCGTGTTGGCGCGGTCGGGATCGTCGGGTGATCTTGCCGCGAAGCGTGGTCCCGAATCTGGCATAACACTTGCTCGCCCACTCGCCATAGTGGAACAAACCTCCTGTGAGTGACGGATTATTGGCATGGCGAAGAGCGAAGCAGTAAAAGACCCCGCCGCAAAAGGCAAACTCAAGCTGATCCTGTTGTTGGTGCTGGCCCTGATGCTGGCGATCGGTCTCTCGGTGGGCGCGACCTGGTTCTTCCTGCACAAGTCCGACAGCAAGCCGGAAGTCGATCCGGCCGCCGCCGCAGCGGCCGCCAACGTCAAGCAGGCGGCCATCTACGAAAGCATGGCGCCGGCCTTCGTCGTCAACTTCAACCAGAACGGCCGTCAGCGCTACATGCAGGTGAGCATCACCATGCAGGCGCGCGATCAGGCTGCGCTGGATGCCCTGAAAGTGCACATGCCGGTGATCCGCAACAACCTGGTCATGCTGTTCTCCGGTCAGGCGTTCGAATCGCTGGCGACTCCGGTCGGCCAGGAGATGCTCCGCCAGAAGGCGACCGCCAGCGTTCAGGAAGTGGCCCAGAAGGAAGTCGGCAAGCTGGTCGTGGACCAGTTGCTGTTCACCAATTTCGTATTGCAGTAGGAGCCGAAGATGGCCGTGCAGGACCTGCTGTCCCAGGATGAAATCGATGCCCTGTTGCACGGGGTCGACGATGGACTGGTGCAAACCGAAGCCAGTGCCGAACCCGGTAGCGTCAAGAGTTACGACCTGACGAGCCAGGACCGGATCGTCCGTGGTCGCATGCCGACCCTGGAAATGATCAACGAACGGTTCGCCCGTTACACCCGCGTCAGCATGTTCAACTTGCTGCGCCGCTCCGCCGACGTGGCGGTGGGCGGGGTGCAGGTGATGAAGTTCGGCGAGTACGTGCATTCGCTGTACGTCCCCACCAGCCTCAACCTGGTCAAGATCAAGCCGCTGCGCGGCACCTCGCTGTTCATCCTCGACGCCAAGCTGGTGTTCAAGCTGGTGGACAACTTCTTCGGCGGTGACGGCCGTCACGCCAAGATCGAAGGCCGCGAGTTCACCCCGACCGAGCTGCGGGTGGTGCGCATGGTGCTGGAACAGGCCTTCGTCGATCTGAAGGAAGCCTGGCAGGCAATCATGCCGGTCAACTTCGAGTACATAAACTCCGAGGTCAACCCGGCCATGGCCAACATCGTCGGCCCGAGCGAGGCGGTGGTGGTGTCGACCTTCCATATCGAACTCGACGGCGGCGGCGGCGACCTGCACGTGACCATGCCGTATTCGATGATCGAGCCGGTGCGGGAAATGCTCGATGCCGGCTTCCAGTCCGACCTGGACGACCAGGACGAGCGTTGGGTCAAGGCTCTGCGCGAAGACGTGCTGGACGTCAGCGTGCCGCTCAGCGCCACCGTGGCCCGCCGCCAACTGAAACTGCGCGACATCCTGCACATGCAACCGGGCGACGTGATTCCCGTGGAACTGCCGGAAGACCTGATCGTGCGCGCCAACGGCGTGCCATCGTTCAAGGCTCGGCTGGGTTCGCACAAAGGTACCCTGGCTCTGCAGATCCGCGAGCCGATCGGTCGACGCTGAGCGCCGACCCTTCATTAACCGATTTGATTGCCCGTCGAGGACAAGATGGCTGACGAAAACGATATTACTTCCCTGGAAGAGCAGGCTCTGGCCGATGAGTGGGCGGCAGCCCTGAGTGAAACCGGTGATGGCCAGTCCGACATCGACGCCCTGATGGCGGGTGGCGGCGCATCTGGCGGCGCGAGCCGCCTGCCGATGGAAGAGTTCGGCAGTTCGCCGCGTTCCAACGAGGCGGTCAGCCTGGAAGGGCCGAACCTGGACGTGATCCTGGATATTCCGGTGAACATCTCCATGGAAGTCGGCAGCACCGAGATCAACATCCGCAACCTGCTGCAGCTCAACCAGGGCTCGGTGATCGAACTCGACCGCCTGGCCGGTGAGCCGCTGGACGTGCTGGTCAACGGCACGCTGATCGCCCATGGCGAGGTGGTGGTGGTCAACGAGAAGTTCGGCATCCGCCTGACTGACGTGATCAGCCCGAGCGAACGCATCAAGAAGCTGCGCTGAGTGAAACGGCTCTTCTCCTTGGGAGTGGCCGCGGCCGGCCTGCTCTGGCTGCCGCTGGTCAGCGCTGCGCAGGTTGGCGCCACGCCGGCTGCGACCGTGGCAGTTCCAGCCGCCACTGGTAGCGTGGCGGGGCAACTGACGCAACTGGTGCTCGGCCTGCTGTTGGTGCTGGGGCTGATTTTCTTCCTCGCCTGGCTGTTGCGCCGCATGCAGAACGCCGCGCCGGCCGCCAATCAGGTGATCCAGGTGATTGGCAGTCGTCAGGTCGGTCCGCGTGACCGCCTGCTGTTGGTGCAGGTGGGCAATGAGCAGGTGCTCATCGGCCACAGCCCCGGCAGTCTGACCACCCTGCATGTGATGAACGAGCCCGTCGCGGCGCCGGCCAACGCCCGCCCGACCACGCCAGAATTCGCCCAGCGCCTGATGGAGTTGTTGGGCAAGGATCAGAAGGACAAGCCGTAATGGCCCCATTGCGAATGATGTTGACGCTGCTGTTGCTGCTGGCAGCGCCGCTGGCGATGGCGGCCGATCCGCTGTCGATCTCGGCGATCACCCTGTCCAACGGGGCCAACGGCCAGCAGGAGTACTCGGTCAGCCTGCAGATCCTGCTGATCATGACGGCGCTGAGCTTCATCCCGGCGTTCGTCATCCTGATGACCAGCTTCACCCGGATCATCATCGTCTTCTCGATCCTGCGTCAGGCCCTGGGTCTGCAACAGACGCCATCGAACCAGATCCTGATCGGCCTGACGCTGTTCCTGACCATGTTCATCATGGCCCCGGTGTTCGACCGGGTGAACAAGGACGCCCTGCAGCCGTACCTGGCCGAAACCCTGACCGCGCCGCAAGCCATCGAAAAGGCCCAGGTGCCGCTCAAGGACTTCATGCTCGCGCAGACCCGGCAGAGCGACCTCGACCTGTTCATGCGCCTGTCCAAGCGCACCGATATCGCCAGTCCCGAGCAGGTGCCGCTGACCATCATGGTCCCGGCGTTCGTGACCTCGGAGCTGAAGACTGCGTTCCAGATCGGCTTCATGATCTTCATCCCGTTCCTGATCATCGACCTGGTAGTGGCCAGTGTGCTGATGGCCATGGGCATGATGATGCTGTCGCCGTTGATCATTTCCCTGCCGTTCAAGCTCATGCTGTTCGTGCTGGTGGACGGCTGGGCGCTGATCATCGGCACCCTGGCGGGCAGCTTCGGCGGCGTATAGCCCCCGCAGGCACTGGAGAAGAACATGACCCCTGAAGTCGCTGTCGACCTGTTCCGCGATGCGCTGTGGCTGACCACCATGATGGTCGCCGTGCTGGTCATTCCGAGTCTGGTGGTGGGCCTGCTGGTGGCGATGTTCCAGGCCGCCACCCAGATCAACGAACAGACCCTGAGCTTCCTGCCGCGCCTGCTGGTGATGCTGACCACCCTGATCGTCGCCGGGCCGTGGCTGGTGCAGAAGTTCATGGAATACATCCTGTCGTTGTACGGCAGCATCCCGCAGTTGATCGGCTGAGCGGCCCGTGCTCGAACTGACGGACACGCAGATCGCCACATGGGTGGCCAGCTTCATGCTGCCGCTGTTCCGTGTGGCGGCGGTGCTGATGACCATGCCGGTGTTCGGCACCACGCTGGTGCCGACGCGGGTGCGCCTGTATTTCGCCGTGGCCATTACCGTGGTCATCGCCCCGGCCCTGCCGCCGATGCCGCCGGTGCAGGCGCTCGACCTCAGCGCGCTGCTGCTGATCGCCGAGCAGATCATCATCGGCGCGCTGTTCGGCCTGGCCCTGCAACTGCTTTTCCAGGCGTTCGTGATCGCCGGTCAGGTCGTCGCGATCCAGATGGGCCTGGCCTTCGCCTCCATGGTCGACCCGGCCAACGGCGTCAACACTACGGTGATCAGCCAGTTCCTGACCATGCTGGTGACCTTGCTGTTCCTGGCGATGAACGGGCACCTGGTGGTGCTGGAAATCCTCACCGAAAGTTTCACCACGCTGCCCGTGGGCGGCGGCCTGGTGGTCAATCACTTCTGGGACATGGCCGGTCGCCTCGGCTGGGTGTTGGGTGCGGCGCTGTTGCTGGTGCTGCCGGCGATCACCGCGCTGCTGGTGATCAACATCGCCTTCGGTGTAATGACCCGCGCCGCGCCGCAACTGAACATCTTCTCCATCGGTTTTCCCATGACCCTGGTGCTGGGCATGGCGATTTTCTGGATCGGCCTGGCCGATATCCTTTCCCACTACCAGTCAATGGCGTCCGAGGCGCTGCAATGGCTGCGTGAACTGGCACGGGCGCGCTGAGCATGGCAGAGAGCGAAAGCGGTCAGGACAAAACAGAAGACCCCACCGAGAAGCGCAAGAACGACTCGCGGGAGAAGGGCGAGATTGCCCGTTCCAAAGAGCTGAACACCGTGGCGGTGATGCTCGCCGGGGCGGGCGGGCTGCTGTCGTTCGGCGGTTACCTGGCCGAGGCGCTGATGGAAATCATGCGCAGCAATTTCAGCCTGTCCCGGGAAGTGCTGATGGACGAGCGCTACATGGGCATTTTCCTGCTGGCGTCGGGCAAGCTGGCGATCCTCGCGACCCAGCCGGTGCTGCTGGTGCTGCTGCTGGCCGCCTTGCTCGGGCCAATCGCCCTCGGCGGCTGGCTGTTCGCTGCCGGCACCATGGCGCCCAAATTCAGCCGGATGAACCCGATGGCGGGGATCAAGCGGATGTTCTCCATGCACTCGCTGGCCGAGTTGCTCAAGGCCCTGGCCAAGTTCTTCGTGATCCTGTTGGTGGCGCTGGCGGTGTTGTCCTCGGACCGCGATGACCTGCTGGCGATCGCCAATGAGCCGCTGGACCAGGCGATTATCCACAGCGTTCAGGTGGTCGGCTGGAGCGCCCTGTGGATGGCCTGCGGGCTGCTGCTGATCGCGGCGGTGGACGTGCCGATCCAGCTTTGGCAGGCGAAGCAGAAGCTGATGATGACCAAGCAGGAAGTGCGCGACGAATACAAGGACACCGAGGGCAAGCCTGAGGTCAAGCAGCGTATTCGTCAGGTCCAGCGCGAGATGTCGCAGCGCCGGATGATGGCCGCCGTGCCCGAGGCCGACGTGATCATCACCAACCCGACCCACTACGCCGTGGCGCTCAAATACGACCCGGACAAGGGTTCGGCGCCGCTGTTGCTGGCCAAGGGCACCGACTTCATTGCCTTGAAAATCCGCGAGATCGCGGTGCAGCACAACATCCAGTTGCTGGAATCGCCGGCGCTGGCGCGGTCGATCTACTACTCCACGGAGCTGGAAGAAGAGATTCCCGCCGGGCTTTACCTGGCGGTGGCCCAGGTGCTGGCCTACGTCTATCAGATCCGCCAGCACCAGGCGGGCAAGGGCAAGCCGCCGGAGCCGCTCAAGGATCTGCCGATTCCGCCGGATTTGCGGCGCGATTCCTGATTTTCTGTTGTCCTTCCCGGCCGAACCGCAGCGATGAGGCCCAACAGAACACCACCCCCTGCAAAGTTGGAAAGGTTCTTGCAATGAGCAGCGCCAAGCGCCTCCGTGGCGTCAAAAGTTTTGCTTGATGAGGACAACCGGTGGATCGCACTCAGTTAATCAACAGCGCGCGGAGCAATCTCAGCGGCCTGGGCAAGGGCAACCTCGGGGTGCCGGTGCTGCTGCTGATCATGCTGGCAATGATGATGTTGCCGATCCCGCCGTTCCTGCTCGACGTGTTCTTCACCTTCAACATCGCGTTGTCCATCGTCGTCCTGCTGGTCTGCGTGTACGCCCTGCGTCCACTGGACTTCGCCGCGTTCCCGACCATCCTGCTGGTGGCGACGTTGCTGCGTCTGGCGCTGAACGTGGCGTCCACCCGGGTCGTGCTGCTCCACGGTCATGACGGCCACGCCGCCGCCGGTAAGGTGATCCAGGCCTTCGGTGATGTGGTCATCGGCGGCAACTACGTGGTCGGTATCGTGGTCTTCGCGATCCTGATGATCATCAACTTCGTCGTGGTGACCAAGGGTGCCGGCCGTATCTCCGAGGTGAGCGCGCGTTTCACCCTCGATGCGATGCCCGGCAAGCAGATGGCCATCGACGCCGACCTCAACGCCGGCCTGATCGACCAGAACCAGGCCAAGTCCCGTCGCGCCGAAGTGGCCCAGGAAGCCGAGTTCTACGGCTCCATGGACGGTGCGAGCAAGTTCGTCCGCGGTGACGCCATCGCCGGCCTGCTGATCCTGTTCATCAACCTGATCGGCGGCATGGCCATCGGTATGGTCCAGCACGGCATGACCTTCGGTGACGCCGGCAGGGTCTACGCCCTGCTGACCATCGGTGACGGTTTGGTGGCGCAATTGCCATCGCTGCTGCTGTCCACCGCCGCGGCAATCATGGTGACCCGTGCTTCCGGTTCGGAAGACATGGGCAAGCAGATCAACCGGCAGATGTTCGATTCGCCGAAGGCGCTGGCGGTGTCCGCCGCGATCATGATCGTCATGGGCCTGGTGCCGGGCATGCCGCACGTGGCCTTCCTCAGCCTCGGCGTCATGGCCGGTGGTGGCGCCTACCTGGTGTGGAAGAAGCAGAACCAGGTCAAGGTCAAGGCCGCCCAGGAAGTCCAGCGTCAGCAAGACCTGCTGCCGTCGCCACAGCGCGCCGCCGACACCAAGGAGCTGGGCTGGGACGACGTGACCCCGATCGACATGATCGGCCTGGAAGTGGGTTACCGGCTGATTCCGCTGGTGGACCGCAACCAGGGCGGGCAATTGCTGGCGCGGATCAAGGGCGTGCGCAAGAAGCTGTCCCAGGACCTGGGCTTCCTCATGCCCACCGTGCACATCCGCGACAACCTCGACCTGGCGCCGAGCACCTACCGCCTTACCCTGATGGGGGTGATTCTGGCCGAGGCGGAGATTTACCCGGAGCGGGAAATGGCGATCAACCCGGGGCAGGTGTTCGGCACCCTCAACGGTATCGCCGCGCGCGACCCGGCGTTCGGCCTGGAGGCGGTGTGGATCGACGTCAGTCAGCGCGGCCAGGCGCAGTCGCTGGGCTACACCGTGGTGGACGCCAGCACGGTGGTCGCCACCCACCTCAACCAGATTCTCTACAAGCATTGCCATGAGCTGATCGGCCACGAAGAGGTCCAGCAACTGTTGCAGGTGCTGGCCAAGGGCTCGCCGAAACTGGCCGAGGAAATCGTGCCCGGCGTGCTGCCGTTGTCGGGGCTGCTCAAGGTGCTGCAGGCGCTGCTCTCGGAACAGGTTCCTGTCAGGGATATCCGTACGATCGCCGAGGCAATCGCGAACAACGCCAGCAAGAGTCAAGATACCGCCGCATTGGTCGCCGCAGTCCGCGTCGGATTGTGTCGCGCTATCGTGCAAAGCATTGTCGGGACTGAGTCCGAGCTTCCTGTGATCACCCTTGAACCAAGGTTGGAACAGATTTTGCTCAATAGTCTGCAAAGGGCCGGGCAAGGTCAGGAAGACGGTGTTCTTCTTGAGCCAAGCATGGCTGAAAAGCTTCAGCGTTCGTTGATCGAGGCAGCCCAGCGTCAGGAGATGCAGGGGCAGCCGGCCATCCTGCTGGTTGCGGGACCGATCCGGGCCATGCTGTCGCGCTTCGGTCGCCTGGCTGTACCGAATTTGCATGTTTTGGCGTATCAGGAAATACCTGACAACAAGCAAGTCACCATCGTTGCCACAGTAGGCCCCAACGGCTGAGGTAGTGGGTTATGCAAGTTAAGCGTTTTTTCGCCGCCGATATGCGTCAAGCCATGAAGCTGGTTCGTGATGAGCTGGGGGCTGATGCCGCCATCATCGGCAACCGACGGATTGCTGGCGGTGTCGAGCTGACGGCTGCGCTGGACTACAAGCTGTCTGCCCTGTCGCCGCGGGTGCCGAACGTCGAGCTGGAAGACGAACTGCGCAAGACCCAATCGCGCATCGCTACCGCCCAGGCCGAGCTGACCACCCGCAACGAAAGCGACACGGGCAACCGCCAGTTGTTCGCCGGCCTGCCGCTGACCGCCTCCGAGCCGCTGGTCGAGTCCCGCGCCGCAGAGCTGCCACCGGCGCCTGTCGCACCGGTCGCCGCGCCGATCGATCAGCGCCTGTTCGACACGATGCGTTCCGAACTGTCCGGCCTGCGCGAACTGCTGGAAGTCCAGCTCGGCTCGCTGGCCTGGACCCAACTGCAAGGCAGCAAGCCGCACCAGGCCAACCTCTGGCGCCGTCTGCAGCGGATCGGCCTGTCCGGCCCGCTGTCGCGCGACCTGCTCAACCTGACCGTCGATATCGAAGACCCGCGCCACGGCTGGCGGATGCTGCTCGCTCACCTGGCGCGCATGATCCATGTGCCGGAAGTCGAGCCGATCGAAGAGGGCGGGGTGATTGCCATGGTCGGCCCGGCCGGCATGGGCAAGACCACCACCCTGGCCAAGCTGGCTGCGCGTTACGTGCTCAAGTACGGCGCGCAGAACCTGGCGCTGGTCAGCATGGACAGTTTCCGTATTGGTGCCCAGGAGCAGCTCAAGACGCTCGGGCGCATCCTCAACGTTTCGGTAACCCACGTCGATCCTGGCCAGTCCCTGGCCCAGGCGCTGGAACCGTTGCTGCGCAAGCGCGTGGTGCTGATCGATACCGCCGGCCTGCAGGCCAGCGATCCGGCCCTGCGCATGCAGCTTGAAACACTGGCCGGGCGCGGTATCCACGCCCGGAACTATCTGGTGCTGGCAACGACCAGCCAGAAGCAGGTGCTGACCGCCGCCTACCACAGCTACAAACGCTGCGGCCTGGCCGGTTGCATCCTGACCAAACTCGATGAAACCGCCAGCTTGGGCGAAGTCCTGAGCCTGGCCATCAGTCACGAATTGCCAGTGGCCTATCTCACCGATGGCCCGCGCATTCCTGACGACCTGCACCTGCCGCGCCGTCACCAGTTGGTGAGCCGCGCGGTCAGTGTGCAGATGCAGGACGAGCCGAGCGAGGAGGCCATGGCCGATATGTTCGCCGACCTGTACCACAGTGACGGCAAACGCGTCGGCTGAGGTGGATATGTTTCAGTTGCAAAGTACCTACATCACAGGGTCTGCCGGGCATTTTTCAGTTGTTCCAGGGGCAGCCAGTCATGTGGCCTCGGTCTAAGCAAGACAAGGTAAAGAACAAATATGGGTAGCATGCATCCCGTACAGGTGATCGCCGTGACCGGCGGCAAAGGTGGCGTCGGCAAGACCAACGTGTCAGTGAATCTGTCGCTGGCGCTGGCCGAACTCGGCCGTCGCGTCATGCTGTTGGACGCCGACCTTGGCCTGGCCAATGTCGACGTACTGCTCGGGCTCACCCCCAAACGCACCCTGGCTGATGTCATCGAAGGCCGCTGCGAGCTGCGCGATGTGCTCCTGCAGGGGCCTGGCGGCGTGCGCATCGTGCCGGCCGCTTCCGGTACCCAGAGCATGGTGCACCTGGGGCCTGCCCAGCACGCCGGCCTGATCCAGGCATTCAGCGAGATCGGCGACAACCTCGACGTGCTGGTGATCGACACCGCTGCGGGGATTGGCGAGTCGGTGGTCAGCTTTGTCCGCGCCGCCCAGGAAGTACTCCTGGTGGTCTGCGACGAGCCGACGTCGATCACCGACGCCTACGCCCTGATCAAGCTGCTCAACCGTGATTACGGCATGAACCGTTTCCGCGTTCTGGCGAACATGGCGCAGAGCCCGCAGGAAGGTCGCAATCTGTTCGCCAAGTTGACCAAGGTCACGGATCGCTTCCTGGATGTGGCCCTACAATACGTCGGGGCCGTGCCCTACGACGAGTGTGTGCGCAAGGCTGTGCAGAAGCAGCGAGCGGTCTATGAAGCCTTTCCGCGTTCCAAGTGCGCGCTGGCGTTCAAGGCGATCGCCCAGAAGGTCGATAGCTGGCCGCTGCCAGCCAACCCGCGCGGGCACCTGGAGTTCTTTGTCGAGCGTCTGGTGCAGCCTACCAGCGCGGGTCCTGTGCTATGAGCGCGAGCGGTTATCGGATGTACAGCAAGGCCTCGCGTGACGCCCAGTACGAACTGATCGAGCGTTATGCGCCGTTGGTCAAGCGTATCGCCTACCACCTGCTGGCGCGGTTGCCGGCCAGCGTGCAGGTGGAAGACCTGATCCAGGCCGGGATGATCGGCCTGCTCGAAGTCTCCAACAAATACGATTCGAGCAAGGGCGCCAGTTTCGAGACCTACGCTGGCATCCGCATCCGCGGCGCCATGCTCGATGAAGTACGCAAGGGTGACTGGGCGCCGCGTTCGGTACACCGCAATACCCGCATGGTAAGCGACGCGATTCGCGCAATTGAGGCAAAAACCGGTCGTGACGCTAAAGATCACGAGGTTGCTGCCGAACTTCAATTGAGTCTCGATGATTACTACGGGATTTTGAACGATACCTTGGGCAGCCGCCTGTTCAGTTTCGACGACCTGTTGCAGGACGGCGAACATGAAGGCCTGCACGAGGACGGTGCCAGTGCCCAGCTCGAGCCTTCGCGCGATCTGGAAGACGAGCGCTTTCAGGCAGCCTTGGCCGATGCCATCGCCAACCTGCCTGAACGTGAACGCCTGGTGTTGGCGCTGTACTACGACGAAGAGCTGAACCTCAAGGAAATCGGTGAGGTCCTGGGGGTCAGCGAGTCGCGCGTCAGCCAGTTGCATAGCCAGTGTGCGGCGCGTCTGCGCAGCCGGCTGGGGGAATGGCGGGCGCGTTGAGCACAGCTTCGATGCAGTCGTAATACCGTGGTGCCGGAATTGATTGAACGCGCGTTCAGCGCTGAGCGCGTTAAAGACTGCTTGGAGGTCTAATTGAACAAAGAAATGAAAATCCTCATCGTTGACGATTTTTCGACGATGCGGCGGATCATCAAGAACCTGTTGCGTGACCTGGGCTTCACCAACACGCATGAGGCCGACGACGGCAACACCGCGCTGCCCATGCTCGAAAGCAACAACTTCGACTTCCTGGTGACCGACTGGAACATGCCTGGCATGTCCGGTATTGACCTGCTGCGCAAAGTCCGCGCGGACGAGCGTCTGAAACACTTGCCTGTGCTGATGGTGACCGCCGAAGCCAAGCGCGAACAGATCATCGAAGCTGCCCAGGCCGGCGTTAACGGCTATGTGGTCAAGCCTTTCACTGCCCAGGTGCTGAAAGAAAAAATCGAGAAGATCTTCGAGCGCGTCAATAGCTGATGTACGCACGGGGGCGCTATGGAGCATAAACATTCATCTTTGGACGACTTTGAGTCGACGCTGAAGAAACACGCCCAGGAGCTGGTGAAAAGCCTCGAACGAGGCAATTTCGGCGACGCGGTGCAACTGATCCATCAGCTGAACCAGACCCGTGACCGCGGCCTGTATCAGGAAGTCGGCAAGCTCACGCGAGAGCTGCACAGTGCGATCGTCAGTTTCCAGATCGATCCGCACATGCCGCAGGCCGAGGAAGTTTCGCAAATCACCGACGCCACCGAGCGCTTGTCCTATGTGGTCAAGCTGACCGAGGCGGCGGCGAACCGCACGATGGACCTGGTCGAGCAGGGTACGCCCGTGCTCCACGATCTCACCAACGAAGCCCGTGAACTGCACGACGACTGGCAGCGCTTCATGCGCCGCGAAGTTGCGGCGCCGGAGTTTCGTGAGCTGGTCCAGCGTGTCGACAGGTTTCTGGCGCGCAGCGCCGAGGGTACCCACACCGTAACCGGGTACCTCAACGATATTCTCCTGGCACAGGACTATCAGGATCTGACCGGCCAGGTGATCAAGCGGGTGACCTCGTTGGTCACCGAAGTCGAAAGCAATCTGCTCAAGCTCGTACTGATGGCCAGTCAGGTCGACCGCTTCGCCGGTATCGAACATGACCACCAGCAGCTTCGTGCCGAGCAAGACCAAGATAAACATCCGACCCGGGGTGAAGGACCGCAAATTCATGCCGATAAACGTGAAGATGTCGTGTCCGGCCAGGACGATGTCGATGATCTGCTGTCCAGCCTGGGTTTTTAGGGAGCACGTTTGATGAGCTTCGGCGCCGATGAAGAAATCCTTCAGGATTTCCTGGTAGAGGCCGGCGAAATTCTTGAGCAACTGTCCGAGCAACTGGTCGAGCTGGAAAGCCGCCCGGATGATTCCGACCTGCTCAATGCGATCTTTCGCGGTTTTCACACTGTAAAAGGGGGCGCCGGCTTCCTCCAGCTCCATGAGCTGGTGGAGTGCTGCCACATCGCCGAAAACGTATTCGACATCCTGCGCAAGGGAGAGCGTCGGGTCGATTCCGAACTGATGGACGTGGTCCTGGAGGCACTGGATACCGTCAACAGCATGTTCGGTCAGGTTCGCGAGCGTACCGACGTCACCCCGGCCACGCCTGAGCTGCTGGGCGCCCTGGCGCGTCTGGCCGAGCCGGGCGGTGCCGCTGCTCCGGCAGAGGCTGAGCCTGTGGCCGAAGCGGCGCCTGAAGTGGCCGCCGTTTCCGGTGACATCACCGACAGTGAGTTCGAGCAACTGCTCGATTCGCTGGGTGCGGTCAAGGAAGAGGCCGAAGCGGCTGCTGCCAGCGACGAAATCACCGACGCCGAGTTCGAATCCCTGCTCGACCAGTTGCACGGTAAAGGCCAGTTCGCTGCCGACAGCCTGCCAAGCGCCGCCGCGTCAGCGCCGGTCGCCGAAGTGGCGGGTGCCGCCAGCGACGAAATCACCGATGCCGAATTCGAAGCGCTGCTCGACCAACTCCATGGCAAGGGCTCCTTCGCCGTAGACGCATTGCCAGGTGCCGTGGCCGCCGCGCCAGAAGCCAGCGAGCCCGCCGTGGCTGCCGGTGGCTCGGGCGACCACATCACCGAGCACGAATTCGAAGCACTGCTCGATGAGTTGCACGGCAAAGGCAAGTTCGTGCCTGACAGCGTGAGCGCCGCCGCGCCGGCCGTTGCAGTCGCCGCCAAGCCGGCAGCCAAACCTGCCGCCGCCGCGCCTGCCGCTGCCGCCAAACCTGCCGCGCCTGCGCCGGCACGTCAGGCCGCTCCGGCTGCTGCCCCTGCTGCCGCTGACAAGCATCCGGCCAACGAGACGGAAACCACCGTGCGGGTCGATACCGCGCGGCTGGACGAAATCATGAACATGGTGGGCGAACTGGTGCTGGTGCGTAACCGCCTGGTCCGCCTGGGCCTGAACAGCGGCGACGAGGCCATGTCCAAGGCCGTGTCGAACCTCGACGTGGTCACCGCCGACCTGCAGACCGCGGTCATGAAGACCCGCATGCAGCCGATCAAGAAGGTCTTCGGGCGCTTCCCGCGCCTGGTTCGCGACCTTGCGCGGCAGCTGAAGAAAGACATCACCCTGGAGCTGGTCGGCGAAGAAACCGACCTCGACAAGAACCTTGTCGAGGCCCTGGCCGACCCGCTGGTCCACTTGGTGCGCAACGCCGTCGACCATGGTGTCGAAACGCCGGAAGAGCGCGAAGCCTCGGGCAAGTCCCGCGGTGGCAAGGTGGTGCTGTCGGCCGAGCAGGAAGGTGACCACATCCTTCTCTCGATCTCCGACGACGGCAAGGGCATGGACCCTGGCGTGCTGCGCGCCAAGGCCGTGGAAAAGGGCCTGATGGACAAGGACGCGGCCGACCGCCTGAGCGAGTCGGACTGCTACAACCTGATCTTCGCCCCGGGCTTCTCGACCAAGACCGAGATTTCCGACGTGTCCGGCCGCGGCGTCGGCATGGACGTGGTGAAGACCAAGATTGCCCAGCTCAACGGCTCGATCAGCATCTACTCGGCCAAGGGCCAGGGTTCGAAGATCGTCATCAAGGTGCCGCTGACCCTGGCGATCATGCCGACCCTGATGGTGATGCTGGGCAACCAGGCCTTCGCCTTCCCGCTGGTCAACGTCAACGAGATCTTCCACCTCGACCTGTCGCGCACCAACGTGGTCGACGGTCAGGAAGTGGTGATCGTCCGCGACAAAGCGTTGCCATTGTTCTACCTCAAACGCTGGCTGGTCAGTTCTGCCGCTCATGAAGAGCAGCATGAAGGCCATGTGGTGATCCTTTCGGTGGGCACTCAGCGGATCGGCTTCGTCGTCGATCAACTGGTTGGCCAGGAAGAAGTGGTCATCAAGCCGCTGGGCAAGATGCTCCAGGGCACCCCGGGCATGTCGGGCGCGACCATTACCGGTGACGGGCGCATTGCGCTGATCCTCGACGTCCCGAGCATGCTCAAGCGTTACGCCGCACGGCGAATTTGATCCCGGTGGCGCGGCCTCGCGGTCGCGCTACCTAATGGAGTGTTTATGGCAGTCAAGGTCCTGGTGGTGGATGATTCCGGTTTCTTCCGCCGCCGTGTCTCGGAAATTCTCTCGGCGGACCCGACCATCCAGGTCGTCGGCACCGCCACCAATGGCAAGGAAGCGATCGACCAGGCACTGTCGCTCAAACCCGATGTCATCACCATGGACTACGAGATGCCCACCATGGATGGCATCACCGCAGTTCGCCACATCATGCAGCGCTGCCCGACCCCGGTGCTGATGTTCTCCTCGCTGACCCACGAAGGTGCCCGGGTAACCCTCGATGCGCTGGATGCCGGCGCCGTCGATTACCTGCCGAAGAACTTCGAAGACATCTCGCGCAACCCGGACAAGGTCAAGCAGATGCTGTGCGAGAAGGTTCACACCATCTCCCGCAGCAACCGTCGTTTCAGCAGCTACGCCAGCACGCTGCCGGCGGTGACCACCACTTCTTCCAGCCCGGTGTCGTCCCTCGGCGCCGCCCGCGCCAGTGCGCCGCTGCCGACCCGTCAGCCGACCCTGGCGCCGGCGGCAAGCAATTCGCCCGCGCCCAAGCGCAAGGCCTACAAACTGCTGGCTATCGGTACCTCCACCGGTGGTCCGGTCGCGCTGCAGCGGGTGCTGACCCAACTGCCAGCCAATTTCCCGGCGCCGATCGTGCTGATCCAGCACATGCCGGCGGCCTTTACCAAGGCGTTCGCCGAGCGCCTGGACAAGCTGTGCAAGATCAACGTCAAGGAAGCCGAGGACGGCGACATGCTGCGTCCGGGTCTGGCCCTGTTGGCGCCCGGCGGCAAGCAGATGATGGTCGACGGTCGCGGCATGGTGAAAATCCTTCCGGGCGACGAGCGTCTGAACTACAAGCCGTGCGTGGATATCACCTTCGGTTCGGCGGCCAAGTCCTACGGTGACAAGGTGCTGGCGGTGGTGTTGACCGGCATGGGCGCCGACGGCCGCGAAGGCGCGCGTCTGCTCAAGCAGGGCGGCAGCCAGGTCTGGGCTCAGGATGAAGCGAGCTGCGTGATCTACGGCATGCCGATGGCGATCGTCAAAGCCAACCTGGCTGACGCGGTCTACGGTCTCGACGACATCGGTCGTCATCTGGTTGAGGCGTGCGTCTGATGGATGTTCTCAGCCTTCTCGGTATCATCCTCGCCTTCGTCGCAATCGTTGGCGGCAACCTGCTCGAAGGTGGTCATGTCGGCGCGCTGCTCAACGGCCCGGCAGCACTGATCGTGCTCGGTGGCACCCTGGCGGCGGCGCTGCTGCAGTCGCCGCTGAGTTCGTTCAAGCGTGCGCTGCAGATTTTCGGCTGGATCCTGTTCCCGCCACGGGTCGATCTGGCCGGCGGTATCGACCGGGTCGTCAACTGGAGCCTCACCGCACGCAAGGAAGGCTTGCTCGGCCTGGAAGGCGTGGCCGATGCCGAACCCGATCCGTATGCGCGCAAGGGCCTGCAACTGCTGGTGGATGGCGCCGAGCCGGAAGCCATCCGCAGCATTCTCGAAGTGGATTTCCTCACCCAGGAAAGCCGCGACATCCAGGCCGCCAAAGTGTTTGAAAGCATGGGCGGCTACGCGCCGACCATCGGCATCATCGGTGCGGTCATGGGCCTGATTCACGTCATGGGCAACCTGGCCGACCCGTCGCAACTGGGTAACGGCATCGCCGTGGCGTTCGTCGCCACCATCTATGGCGTGGCCAGTGCCAACCTGATCCTCCTGCCCGTGGCCAACAAGCTCAAGGCGCAAGTCATGCGGCAATCGCGCTATCGGGAGATGCTCCTTGAGGGCCTGCTGTCGATCGCCGAAGGCGAGAACCCGCGCTCGATCGAACTGAAGCTTCAGGGCTTCATGGAGTAACCATGGCCCGTCGCCGCAAAATCGAGGAACACGAGAATCACGAACGCTGGCTGGTGTCCTACGCGGACTTCATCACCTTGCTGTTCGCGTTTTTCGTGGTCATGTACTCGATTTCCTCGATCAACGAGGGCAAGTACAAAATCATGTCCCAGGCGCTTATCGGCGTGTTCACCGATGCCGAGCGCAGCACCAAGCCGATCCCCATTGGCGAGGAGCGACCACTGAGCGTGCGGCCGGCGCAACCCCTGATCAAGGACAGCGAGCAGGTCGATGCCGGCCTCGCCCAGACCAGCGCCGATCCGCTCAAGACCATTACCGATGAAGTGATGCAGGCCTTCGGCGACCTGATCAAATCCGACCAGATGACCGTGCGCGGCAACGAACTGTGGATCGAGATCGAGCTGAGCTCCTCGCTGCTGTTCGGCAGCGGTGACGCCATGCCCAGTGATGTCGCGTTCAACCTGATCGAGAAAGTGGCGAATATCATCAAACCGTTCGCCAACCCGGTGCACGTCGAAGGTTTCACCGATGACCAGCCGATCCGTACCGCGCAGTACCCGACCAACTGGGAGCTGTCGTCGGCGCGGGCGGCGAGTATCGTCCGTCTGCTGGCCATGGAAGGGGTCAATCCGGCGCGCATGGCGTCCGTCGGCTATGGCGAGTTCCAGCCGATCGCCAGCAACACCACCCAGCAAGGGCGGGCGAAGAACCGTCGCGTCGTGCTGGTGATTTCGCGCAACCTGGAAGTGCGCCGCAGCCTGACCGGGACCGGCACCGCCAATGCCAGCCCGGATGCGGCGCTCAAGCGCGCTGGCACACAAACTGCACCGCCCGTGGTATCACCGACGGCCGGGAGCAATCCCGTCAATTCTCCGTCGTCGTCGACCTTTTAATCGATCCCGGCTGGCTACGGTCGGACCGGGAGGAAGCAGCGCATGAGAGTCTGGGCAGTAGCCAATCAAAAAGGTGGCGTCGGCAAGACCACCACGTCCATCGCCCTGGCAGGTTTGCTGGCCGATGCCGGGCGGCGCGTGGTTGTGGTCGACCTCGACCCGCATGGGTCGATGACCAGCTATTTCGGGCACAACCCCGACACCCTGGAGCACAGCAACTTCGACCTGTTCCAGCACAAGGGCACGGTGCCCGAAGGCTTGCCGGGGCAACTGCTACTGCCCACCAGCCACGAGAAGATTTCGCTGTTGCCGTCCAGTACCGCGCTGGCGGTGCTGGAGCGCCAGTCGCCCGGGCAGAACGGCCTGGGCCTGGTAATCGCCAAGAGTCTGGCGCAGCTCTGGCAGGATTTCGATTACGCCCTGATCGACAGCCCGCCGCTGCTCGGCGTGCTGATGGTCAATGCGCTGGCGGCCAGCCAGCAACTGGTGATCCCGGTGCAGACCGAATACCTGGCCGTGAAGGGCCTGGAGCGGATGGTCAGCACCCTGGCGATGGTCAACCGTTCGCGCCGCCAGGCGCTGCCGTTCCACATCGTGCCGACCCTGTTCGACCGTCGCACCCAGGCGTCCATGGGCACCCTCAAAGTGCTGCGTGACGGCTATCCGGACGACATCTGGCAAGGTTACATCCCGGTCGATACCCGCCTGCGCGATGCCAGCCGGGCGGGGGTGACACCGTCGCAATACGACGCCAAGAGCCGCGGCGTGGTGGCTTATCGCGCCTTGCTCAAGCACCTGCTGACGCAGAAATCCGTGGCGCAGGTGGCTTGATGAACCGTCCGCAAAACCTCGCCACCCGGCCACAAATGGCCTTGCAGTCGTACCTCGACGGGTTGCTGCATGAAGCCACTGAAGAACTGCCTTACGCGGAACCTGTGGTTGTACCAACGCTGCCGCCGGTAATCCCGGTGGCGGCCGAGCCGCCCGCGCCACCGGTTTCCACCCAGGTGCTGGATGAGTTCCAGGCCGCGGTGCTGGAAGAGCAGGCCCGCGATGCGCGCCGCGCAACCACCGCCGCACCGACCACCTTCGCCGAGCCTGCGCCGGCCAGGGTCGTGGTCGCGCCGCCGGTCCTGAAGGTTGCACCGGTGGTAGAGCCGGTGGTCGAGAAGGTCGTTGCGCCGGTCATCGAACCGGTTGTCGAGGCGCCTGGGCTGATCGAGCCGCTGGTGGAGGTCCACCTGGCCCCGGATGTGCCGCAGCCGCCGAAGACGGTGGACGGTCGTCCTTCCTGGGCCGCGGAGCCGTTCGAATGCCTGCTGTTCGATGTTGCCGGGCTGACCCTGGCGGTGCCGTTGGTGTGCCTTGGGTCGATCTATTCGCTGCACGGTCACGAACTGACGCCGCTGTTCGGCCAGCCGGACTGGTTCCTCGGCATCCTGCCGAGCCAGGCGGGCAACCTCAAGGTGCTGGACACCGCGCGCTGGGTCATGCCCGAGCGCTATCGCGACGATTTCCGCGAAGGTCTGCAGTACGTGATTTCGGTGCAGGGCTATGAGTGGGGGCTGGCGGTGCATCAGGTCAGCCGCTCGTTGCGCCTTGACCCGAGCGAGATCAAGTGGCGTACCCAGCGCGGCCAGCGGCCGTGGCTGGCCGGCACGGTGATCGAACACATGTGTGCATTGCTGGACGTCGCCGAGTTGGCCGAGTTGATCGCCAGCGGCGCGGTCAAGAAGATGCAGTTGAACCATAAATGATCGGTCGCGCACCGGCGCGATCGCACTGAGCACTCCGCCGACGGCGGTTTTTGAGGGTTAGGGGAATGAAAAAGACATCTGGACAGGGTTCCGAAGATCCGATCCTGCAGTGGGTAACCTTCCGCCTGGACAACGAGTCCTACGGCATCAACGTGATGCAGGTCCAGGAAGTGCTGCGCTACACCGAGATCGCGCCGGTTCCGGGTGCACCGAGCTACGTGCTGGGCATCATCAACCTGCGCGGCAACGTGGTCACCGTGATCGACACCCGTCAGCGTTTCGGCCTGGCGCCAAGCGACGTCACTGACAACACCCGGATCGTCATCATCGAGGCAGACAAGCAAGTGGTCGGCATCCTCGTCGACAGCGTGGCCGAAGTGGTCTACCTGCGTCAGTCCGAAGTGGAAACCGCGCCGAACGTCGGTAACGAAGAGTCGGCCAAGTTCATCCAGGGCGTTTGCAACAAAAACGGCGAACTGCTGATCCTGGTCGAGCTGGACAAGATGATGACCGAGGAAGAGTGGTCCGAGCTGGAGAACATCTGAGTTGATCCTGGAGGTTGCGGTTGTATTCCTGGCGATGCTCTGGGCGTTGAGCGTGTGGCTGTTCATCGGCTACAGCAAGCGCCAGCGCGAAATGGCCTCGCAGCAGGCTCAGGGCGATGCGTTGCGTGACCAGCGCATCAAGGACCTGGGCAAGCGCCTGGACGACTACCAGAACAGCTCGGTGGCGATGGGCGAGGCGTTGCACGAACTGCGTGCGGCGGTCGCGCCCCTGCCGGAGAAGATGTTGCAACTGGAGCAGCGTGATCCCAACAGCCTGTCGTTTGCTCAGGCGGCGCGGCTGGTGGGCATGGGCGCCAGCGTCGACGAACTGACCCAGACCTGCGGTTTGACCCAGGCCGAGGCGGAGTTGATGAGCAAACTGCACAAGGGCTGAAGGTTTTTTGTCGCGTTTTGGGGACTCATCGCCGGCAAGCCGGCTCCCACAGGTGTTGTGTCAGCCCCGAAAATCCTGTGTGAGCTGGCTTGCCAGCGATGAGCATAGGCATCTAGACCTCTCGAGGGCGAGCCCAAGGCGTCAGGTCATCGCGAACTGTGGGAGCGGATCGCAAGCGGCTGACGGTTTGCGATTGCCTGCGAGAGTTTGGATACCGATGCTGCGATGAATCCATGCCCGCTCATCGAGGCCCGGGCAATCGCTTCAAATCCGGTGTGATATCCCGTTCCACCGGCCCCTCGTCGTTGAACCCCACCGGCATCTTGCCCTTCAATTGCCAGGCAAACGCGATGATCTCGGCAATGGTCAGGTACAGCGCTTCCGGAATGCTGTCGCCCAGTTCCATGCGCGCCAGCAACCTCACCAGCTCGGCATTCTCGTAGATCGGCACTTCGTGCTCGCGGGCGATCGCCAGGATCGCTTCCGCCAGTTCGTCGTCGCCCTTGGCCGTCAGGGTCGGGGCGCGGGCGCCGTCGTAGTTCAGGGCAATCGCCTGGCGGGGTGTTTTCTTGCTCATGCGTTTTCATCCACCCAGCGTTGTTCCAGATGCGTGCGCGGCCCCAGCGGCGGTACGCCCTGGTGGCAGTGCAATTCGCTGACGTTGACGCCACGTGCCACCAATCGCGCACGCAGGTCGCCCAATTGGCTTTCGATCAGTTGCGCAGTGGCCGGCAGTTCTGCCCAGAGCTGGCTGGACAGGTTGCCCTGGGTGATCTGCGCCTGGACCTGCAAGGGCCCCAGCGGGTGCAGGTCGAACGCCAGCTCGACACGCCAGAGCATTTCCAGCGGATCACGCCGCTCGCGTTCGGGATCGGCCTGTTGTTCCTTGGTTTCTTCGCGCTGCACCTTGACCTGCATCGGCATGAATTCCGGGCCGGTGCGCAGGGGGATTTCCAGTTGCCAGGTGGTTTGCAGGTTGCCGTCGGCGGTGGTGCCGGTTTGTTCCAGGCTTGCCAGTTGATGGCTCTGCACCCGCGAAATGGCCGCGGCGGCGAGGCGCAACAGGTGTTGCAGGTCGCCTTCTTCTTCAAGGTTCTGCAACAGCCGGGTGGGCAGCGGGAAGCTGCCAGGGTGCGGTTTCGGGGCTACCTGGCCAAGGGCGCCGAGGGCGCTGCGCACCATGCCCGGCAGGGCCTGGGCCACGATCGCTGCCGTGCTCGGGCTGAACAGGGTGCCGCCCGGCACGTTGGGCAGCAGTTGTGCCACCAGCCGCACCATCTGCGCCTTGAGGTCGGGCGCCAATTGGCCGGTGGCGCCGTTGAACAGCCGCGCTTCAAGGAACGAGCCGCTGTTGCTGAGGGCCTGGGCCACCTGGCGGGTGTCGCTGAACTGGCGGACATCCGGCAGGCTGGCGAGCAGTTTGTCCACCGCTGTGCGCACCTGCTCCGGCTGGCCGTCGTCGCTGGCGATGCGCTGCATGGCCGCGAGCATGCCCTGCAGCGAGGCCTGGCGGTTTTGCTGGGCGCTGAGGTTCTGGGCAATCGCCATCTGATCCTGTCGCCCGCTCAGGGGCACGAAGCTCAGCGCCTGGTCGCCCTGCACCCGCGCGCTGAGCAGGCTGCCCAGCGGCAGCGGGCGAGGGGAGTCGATGGCGAGGGTCGAGCCCGCCTGGGCGGTATTGAGCAGGCTGACCAATGAGCGGTAGACCGCTGGCAGATTGCCGGTCTGCGGCTGCAGCTGGGTGGTCAGCACCTTGCCTTGCACCAATGTGCCTTCCGGGAATTCACGGCTGTCGAGGCGGGTGAGGGTGGCGACATTGCTGGCGATGGCCTGTTGCAGCGTCAGGCTCAACTGGTTCGAGGTCGGCTGGCTGACCAGTAACTGGCTGCCCTGGGCCAGCGGCTGGTTGGCGGTGGTCTGCACCGTCACTTGTTGGCCGTTGGCCTGCATCAGGCGCAGGAGCAACTGAAACTCCTGGCCTACCTGACGCAGCGACAGCACTTCGCCCTTGGTCGTTTCGCCGGCGGGCACCAGATCGGGCTGGGCTTCCACCAGCTTTACCAGCTCGCCGGTCATTGCCGCGGCACGCACCTGCGCATTGGCGGGAACCTGTGGGCCAAGGCTGTTTATTTCGCCTGTCATTCGCGTTGCGACCTGTTCAAATAGCCCTCTTTACAGTAGGACATGGCATGTATAATGCCGGCCGATTTCTTCCGCGAGCGCAGGATCCGGCGGCGCTCGCGACCAGACCGGTCGGCCAGGTTTTCGTTGTCACTATAACGGCCAGGCCTGTACCGACTTGAGACAGTCTGCGAAACCATAAGGCGAATCTGTGACTCCTCAACTCCAAGCCGTGGGCCTGGCCTGCGAGCGCGACTGGCGGATGCTCTTCGAACACCTCGAATTGCAGGTGTCGGCCGGCGACATGCTGCAGATCAGCGGTCCCAACGGCAGCGGCAAGACCAGCCTGCTGCGCCTGCTGGCCGGCCTGATGCAACCGACCCATGGCGAGGTGCTGCTCAACGGCAAGCCGCTGGCCGGGCAGGGCACGGAACTGGCCCGCTCCCTGGTGTGGATCGGCCATGCGGCCGGGATCAAGGACCTGCTCACCCCGGAAGAAAACCTCACCTGGCTCTGCGCCCTGCACCGCCCCGCCAGCCGCGACGCCATCTGGCAGGCGCTGGAAGCGGTGGGCCTGCGCGGTTTCGAGGATGTCGCCTGTCACACCCTGTCCGCTGGTCAGCAGCGCCGTGTGGCGCTGGCCCGGCTCTACCTGGACAGCCCGTCGCTGTGGATCCTCGACGAGCCGTTCACCGCCCTCGACAAACAAGGCGTCGCGCAACTCGAAGCGCACCTGGCGCGGCACTGCGAGGAGGGCGGCATGGTCGTGCTGACCACTCACCACACGCTGGAACGCACGCCGTCCGGTTACCGTGATATCAACCTGGGGCAGTGGGCCGCATGAGTGTATTTGTCCTGTTGTTACGTCGCGAAGCCCGACTTCTCTGCCGCCGTCCGGCGGAGCTGGCCAATCCGCTGGTTTTTTTCGCGATCGTCATCGCATTGTTTCCACTTGCGGTCGGACCTGAGACACAATTGTTGCAAAACTTGTCTCCAGGGTTAGTCTGGGTGGCCGCGCTTTTGGCCGTCCTGCTCTCGCTGGACGGGCTGTTTCGCAGTGATTTCGAGGACGGATCGCTGGAACAGTGGGTCCTTTCGCCGCACCCGTTGCCCCTACTGGTACTGGCCAAGGTGCTGGCACACTGGGTTTTTTCCGGGCTGGCACTGGTATTGTTGTCGCCGCTTCTGGCGGTGATGCTCGGATTGCCCGTGGAATGTCTCCCGGTCCTGCTGGCATCACTCTTGCTCGGCACTCCGGTGCTGAGCCTGTTGGGTGCCGTGGGTGCGGCCCTGACCGTCGGATTGAAACGAGGTGGTCTGCTTCTGGCGCTACTGATTCTGCCGCTATATATCCCGGTGTTGATCCTGGGCAGTGGCGCCTTACAAGCAGCAGTGCAAGCTATGCCTGCAACCGGATACCTGCTCTGGCTCGGTAGTCTGGCCGCCCTGGCAATCACCCTTGCACCTTTCGCAATAGCCGCCGGCCTGAAAATCAGCGTCGGCGAATAATGAGGTCTGGGCCACGCCCAGCAAAGACCCTGGATGTACCGTGATGAAAAGCAGCGCAATAAGCTGGACATGGTTTCACAAGCTCGGTTCTCCCAAATGGTTCTACGGCATCAGTGGCCGCATGCTGCCCTGGCTTGCCATCGCCGCGGTGCTGCTGATCGGCACCGGCGTGATCTGGGGCCTGGCGTTCGCGCCGCAGGATTACCAGCAAGGCGATAGTTTCCGGATCATCTACATCCATGTGCCGGCGGCGATGCTGGCGCAGTCCTGCTACGTCATGCTGGCGGTGGCCGGGGTGGTTGGCCTGGTCTGGAAGATGAAGATCGCCGACGTCGCCCTGCAGAGCGCCGCGCCCATCGGCGCCTGGATGACCGCGCTGGCGCTGGTCACCGGCGCCATCTGGGGCAAGCCGACCTGGGGCAGCTACTGGGTCTGGGATGCCCGCCTGACGTCCATGCTCATCCTCCTTTTCCTGTACTTCGGTCTCATTGCCCTCGGCCACGCGATCAGCAATCGTGAGAGCTCGGCCAAGGCCTGCGCGGTGCTGGCCATCGTCGGGGTGATCAACATCCCGATCATCAAGTACTCGGTGGAGTGGTGGAATACCCTGCACCAGGGCGCCACCTTCACCATCACCGAGAAACCGGCGATGCCGGTGGAAATGTGGCTGCCGCTGCTGCTGACCGTGCTCGGTTTCTACTGTTTCTTCGGCGCCGTGCTGCTGGTGCGCATGCGCCTCGAAGTGCTCAAGCGCGAAGCTCGCGCAAGCTGGGTCCGGGAAGAAGTGCTCAATAGCCTGGGGAACGCACGATGAGCTTTGCATCCTTCGGCGAGTTTCTCGCCATGGGCCGTCACGGCCTTTATGTCTGGTCTGCCTATGGCATCTGCCTGCTGGTACTGGCCGTCAACGTCGCTTCGCCGCTGCTGGCACGGCGCCGTTACCTGCAAGCAGAGGCGCGCCGTCTGCGCCGGGAGAACGCCAAGTGAATCCGCTACGCAAGAAGCGCCTGTTCATCATCCTCGGCCTGCTCGCCGGCCTCGGTGTCGCCGTGGGCCTGGCCCTCAGCGCGCTGCAGGAAAACATCAACCTGTTCTACACCCCGACCCAGATCGCCAACGGCGAAGCGCCGCTGGATACCCGCATCCGCGCCGGCGGCATGGTCGAAAAGGGCTCGGTGCAGCGTTCCAGCGACTCGCTGGATGTGCGTTTCGTGGTCACCGACTTCGCCAAATCCGTGCCGATCACCTACCGCGGCATCCTTCCGGACCTGTTCCGTGAAGGCCAGGGCATCGTCGCCCTGGGCAAGCTGAACGCCGACGGCGTGGTGGTGGCCGATGAAGTGCTGGCCAAGCACGACGAGAAATACATGCCGCCGGAAGTCACCAAGGCCCTCAAGGAAAGTGGTCAGACGGCCTCGGGAGCACCTGCGCAATGAACGCTTCGCTGATCATTCCCGAACTCGGCCAGTTGTCGATGATCCTGGCCATCTGCTTCGCCTGCGTGCAGGCCAGCGTCCCGCTGCTCGGCGCCTGGCGCGGCGACAGCCTGTGGATGAGCCTGGCGCGGCCGGCGGCCTGGGGCCAGTTCGCCTTCCTCGCCTTCGCCTTCGCCTGCCTGACCCATGCCTTCATGACCGACAACTTCTCGGTCGCCTATGTCGCCAGCAACTCCAACAGCGCCTTGCCCTGGTACTACAAGTTCAGCGCGGTGTGGGGCGCCCACGAAGGTTCGCTGCTGCTCTGGGCGCTGATCCTCGGCGGCTGGACCTTCGCCGTGTCGATCTTCTCCCGGCAATTGCCGCAAGTGATGCTCGCCCGCGTACTGGCGGTGATGGGCATGATCAGCGTCGGCTTCCTGTCGTTCCTGATCGTCACCTCCAACCCGTTCATGCGCCTGCTGCCGCAGGTGCCGGGTGATGGCCGCGACCTCAACCCGCTGTTGCAGGACATCGGCCTGATCGTTCACCCGCCGATGCTGTACATGGGCTACGTCGGTTTCTCGGTGGCCTTCGCCTTCGCCATCGCCGCGTTGCTCGGCGGTCGTCTCGACGCCGCCTGGGCGCGCTGGTCGCGGCCGTGGACCATCGTCGCCTGGGCCTTCCTCGGCATCGGCATCACCCTCGGTTCGTGGTGGGCCTACTACGAACTCGGCTGGGGCGGCTGGTGGTTCTGGGACCCGGTGGAAAACGCCTCGTTCATGCCGTGGCTGGTGGGCACCGCGCTGATCCACTCGCTGGCGGTGACGGAAAAACGCGGGGTGTTCAAGAGCTGGACCGTGTTGCTGGCCATCGCGGCATTCTCGTTGAGCCTGCTCGGCACCTTCCTGGTCCGTTCCGGCGTGCTGACCTCGGTTCACGCCTTCGCCTCGGACCCCGAGCGCGGTGTGTTCATCCTGTTCTTCCTGCTCTTTGTGGTCGGCGGCTCGCTGACCCTGTTCGCCCTGCGCGCGCCGGTGGTCAAGAGCCAGGTCGGCTTTGCCCTGTGGTCCCGCGAGACATTGCTGCTGGCCAACAATCTGGTGCTGGTGGTGGCGGCGTCGATGATCCTGCTCGGCACCCTGTATCCGCTGGTGCTCGACGCCCTGACCGGCGCCAAGTTGTCGGTCGGCCCGCCGTACTTCGACGCACTGTTCATCCCGTTGATGGCGCTGCTGATGGTGGTCATGACGGTGGGCGTGCTGGTGCGCTGGAAAGACACCCCGGTGCGCTGGTTGGCGGGCATGCTGACCCCGGTGCTGATCGGCAGTGCCGTGCTGGCGCCAATCTGCGGCCTGCTGGTGGATGATTTCGACTGGGCGGTGCTGACCACCTTCGCCCTGGCGGCGTGGATTGTCCTCGGCGGCGTGCGCGACATCTTCGACAAGACCCGTCACAAAGGGCTGCTCAAAGGCGTGCGTGGCTTGAACCGCAGCTATTGGGGCATGCACGTCGCGCACCTGGGGCTGGCGGTTTGCGCCCTGGGCGTGGTGCTGTCGAGCAACAACAGTGCCGAACGTGACCTGCGCCTGGCGCCGGGCGAGTCGGTGGAACTGGCCGGCTACCAGTTCGTCTTCGAAGGTGCCAAGCACTTCGAAGGGCCGAACTTTACCTCCGACAAAGGCACCGTGCGCGTGCTCCAGGACGGCCGCGAAATCAGCGTGCTGCACCCGGAAAAACGCCTGTACACCGTGCAGCAGTCGATGATGACCGAGGCCGGCATCGACGCCGGTTTCACCCGTGATCTGTACGTCGCCCTCGGCGAGCCGCTGGAAAACGGTGCGTGGGCGGTGCGGGTACACGTCAAGCCGTTCGTGCGCTGGATCTGGCTGGGTGGTCTGCTGACCGGCCTTGGCGGTTTGCTGGCGGCGCTGGACCGGCGTTATCGGATCAAGGTCAAGAGCAAGGTACGTGACGTACTCGGTCTGGAAGGAGCAACTGCATGAAGCGTTGGATCATGGTGCTGCCACTGGCGGTGTTTCTGCTGGTGGCGGTGTTCCTCTACCGTGGCCTGTACCTGGACCCGGCCGAGCTGCCGTCGGCGATGATCGACAAGCCGTTCCCGGCGTTCTCGCTGCCCAACGTGCAGGGCGACCGCACCCTGACCCAGAACGACCTGCACGGCAAGCCGGCGCTGGTCAACGTCTGGGGCACCTGGTGCGTGTCCTGCCGGGTCGAACACCCGGTGCTGAACAAACTGGCCGAGCAGGGCGTGGTGATCTACGGCGTCAACTACAAGGACGACAATGCCGCCGCGCTGAAATGGCTGGCCGAGTTCCACAACCCCTATCAACTGGATATCCGTGACGAGCAGGGCACCCTGGGCCTGGACCTGGGTGTGTACGGCGCGCCGGAAACCTTCCTGATCGACGCCGAAGGCATCATCCGCCACAAGTTCGTCGGCGTGATCGATGAAACCGTCTGGCGTGAGCAACTGGCGCCGCTGTACCAGGGCCTGGTCGATGAGGCCCGGCCATGAAGCGCTGGCTGGCAGCCGCTGTCCTCGGCCTGAGCCTGTGCGGTGTGGCCAAGGCGGCAATCGACACCTACCAGTTCGCCGACGAGGCCGAACGCGAGCGTTACCGCGAGCTGACCAAGGAACTGCGCTGCCCCAAGTGCCAGAACCAGGACATCGCCGACTCCAACGCGCCCATCGCCGCCGACCTGCGCCGGGAAATCTTCCGCATGCTCGGCGAAGGCAAGAGCAACCAGCAGATCGTCGACTTCATGGTCGATCGCTACGGCGACTTCGTTCGCTACAAGCCGGCCCTGACCGCCCGCACCTGGCTGCTCTGGTTCGGTCCGGCGCTGCTGCTCGCCGGTGGCTTCGGCGTGCTGGTGGTGATCGTCCGCAAACGCCGCGTACCGGCGGCCGCTGGTTCGGCCGACCTTTCTCCCGAGGAGCGTGAGCGCCTCGCCAAACTGCTGGACAAAGAACAGACCCATGACTGATTTCTGGCTCGCTTCAGGCCTGCTGCTCCTGGTAGCCCTGAGCTTTTTGCTGATTCCGGTGTTGCGTGGCCGTCGTGCGCAGCAGGAAGAAGACCGTACCGCCCTGAACGTCGCCCTGTACCAGGAGCGTGTCGCCGAATTGCAGGCCCAGGGCGAGGAGGGCGTGCTCAACGCCGACCAACTGGCCCGTGGCCGTGACGAAGCGGCCCGCGAATTGCTGGCCGACACCGACAACGCCGAGCCGACCCGCAGTGCCCGGCTGGGCAAGGCGTTGCCGTTGGTGGCGGCGTTTCTGGTGCCGCTGATGGCGGTCGGGCTGTACCTGCATTTCGGTTCCAGCGACAAGGTGGAACTGGCCCAGGAATTCGCCCAGGCGCCGCAATCGCTCGACGAAATGACCTCGCGCCTGGAGCGCGCCGTCGCCGCCCAGCCCGAGAATGCCGAGGGCCTGTACTTCCTCGGTCGCGCCTACATGGCCCAGGAGCGTCCAGCGGACGCGGCCAAGGCCTTCGAACGCGCCGTCGGCGTGGCGGGTCGTCAGCCGGAGCTGCTTGGCCAATGGGCGCAGGCGCTGTATTTCGCCAACAACAAGCAGTGGACGCCGCAGTTCCAGGCGATCACCGATGAAGCCCTGAAAGCCGACCCGAACGAAGTCACCAGCCTCGGCCTGCTGGGCATCGCCGCCTTCGAGGGCGAGCGCTACCAGGAAGCGATCGACTACTGGAACCGCCTGCTGGTGCAACTGCCTGAAGGCGACGCCTCGCGCACCGCGCTGCTGGGCGGCATCGACAAGGCCAAGGAAAAACTGGCGGCCGGCGAAGGCAAGGCGTCCGCACCGGCCACTACGGCCAGCGGCGCCAAACTGACCGTGCGGGTCGAGCTGGCGGCGGCGCTGAAAGACAAGGTCAAGCCGGACGACACCGTGTTCATCTTCGCCCGCGCCGCCTCCGGTCCGCCGATGCCGCTGGCGGCCAAGCGGGTCACCGTCGCGCAGTTGCCCATCGAGGTGGAGCTGAGCGACAGCGACGCGATGATGCCGAACATGAAACTGTCGAGCTTCGCCGAAGTCCAACTTGTGGCGCGCATCTCACGCTCCGGCCAGCCCACCAAGGGCGAATGGATCGGCAGCGGTTCACCGCTGGCTACCAGCACCGAGGCGCCGCAACACCTGACCATCGACAGCCCGGACCCGTAAGAGAGCGCCCTCATGAACAGCACCGTACGCCTGACCCTGATTTCACTGGCCCTGGGGCTCAGCGCATGTACGGTGCATCAGCCCGAGCGCGAGCCGCTGCCGCCGATCCAGACCACACCCCCGCCAGGCCCGGTGATCAAACCGGGCCCGACCAAGCCAGTCCCGACCAAGCCGGTCACCCCATCGCAGAAACCCATGCCGCGCACCTCCGCCAGCTTCGCCCCGCCACCGGGAGGCGCCAGCCATTGGGACCCGCGCCTGGGCGTCTACGTGCTGGAGGGCAAGACCAACACCTTCTACCGCCAGCGCACCTACTACCGCTGGAACAACGGCTGGACCTGGGCGACCAGCGCTGATGGCCCGTGGCAGGACACCGACAGCAGCGGGGTGCCTGGCGGTCTGGGACGGGCTTTTGGCCAGTGACCGGAGCATAATGCGGGCTCGCTGAAATGCCTGGGAGCCTGAAATGACAAAGACGGTATTGGTGCTGGTCGAGACGGTCGACGACTACCTGCCCCTGCTGGAACACCACGGTTATCACCTGATTCGCGCGCAGACCCCGGCCTTGCGCGCCGAGGCCATCGCGCGCCACGGCGGCGAAATCGACGCGGTGCTGACCCGCGGCCCGCTGGGCTTGTCTGCTGACGAAATCGCCGCCTTGCCGGCCTTGCAAATCATCTGCGTGATCGGTGCTGGCTACGAGCAGGTCGACCTGGCCGCTGCTGCCGCGCGGGGCATCACTGTCACCAATGGCGCCGGCGCCAATGCCGCGGCGGTGGCCGATCACGCCATGGCCTTGCTGTTCGCCGCGGTGCGCAATATTCCCCAGGCCGATGCCAGCACCCGTCAGGGGCACTGGAACCGGGTGATCAGCCCGTCGATCTCGGGCAAGCGCCTGGGCATTCTCGGGCTGGGCGCGGTGGGGCTGGCAATCGCCCGGCGCGGCGCACTCGGGTTCGATATGCAGGTGAGCTATCACAACCGTTCCCGGCGAGACGACGTGGCCTATTCGTACTGCGACAGCCCGCTGGCGCTGGCGCGGGAGTCGGACTTTCTGATCGTCGCCACGCCTGGTGGTGCCAATACCCGGCAACTGGTGGACAGCGCGGTGCTGGATGCGCTGGGGCCGGAGGGGTTCCTGGTGAACATTGCCCGGGCCAGTGTGGTGTCCACGGCGGATATGGTTGCGGCGTTGCGTGAGCGGCGGATTGCCGGCGCGGCGCTGGATGTGTTCGATGACGAGCCGAATGTGCCGGATGCACTCAAAGCGCTGCCCAACGTGGTGCTGACGCCCCATGTGGCCGGGCAGTCGCCTGAGGCGGCGCGGGATACGGTGGCGCTGGTGCTGAAGAACCTGCAGGCGTTTTTTGCCGGGGAGCCGGTGTTGACGCCGGTGACTGCTTAGGGAGTTCAGATCAAGCACAGCGCCGCCATCCCCACTGCTAGACTCACCCGCCACCTCATAAACGCAAGGAGCCCCGTTATGCCAACCCACCACGGCACCTGCCTCTGCGGCGCCATCCAGCTCTCCGTCACCCTCGATGAAACCCGCGTCAGCGCCTGCCATTGCAGCATGTGCCGTAAATGGAGCGGCGGTCCGCTGCTGGTGGCGCACAGCACGCAGCCCCTGCAGTTCAGCGGCGCCCAACCCGCGGTCTACGATTCTTCCGACTGGGCCCAGCGCGGTTTCTGCCCAAGCTGCGGCACCCATCTGTTCTACCGCCTCAAGGCCGGTGGCTTCGACGCGGTCCCGGTCGGCGTCCTCGATGGCGACACGGCCTGGACCTTCGACCTGCAGGTCTACGTCGATGAAAAACCGGCCTTCTACTGCTTCTCCAACCCGACCCACAACATGACCGGCGCCGAGGTCATCGCGCAGTTCAGTTGATCGCCAGCAAGGTCGTGCCGTAGCACCAGTGCCACGGCTCGAACTGATAGCCCAGCGGGTTGTTTCGCGGGTAGGACAAATGGAAGTCGAACCTGTGCGCATGGTGGGTCAGCCACTGGTAGGCGCGGCTGTGTTCGAAGTCGATGTCCAGCGAATTGATGTCGATCGCCCGGCCGGTATGGTGTTCGCTGTAGCCGGGCGGGGCGTTGACCGCGAGGATCTGCTCCAGTGATTGGCCGCGCTTGAGCTTGGCGCGGATGAGATTGGCCTGGTAGGCGACGCTGCGGTACGCCGACATCAGCCACAGCTCGACCCCGGCGGCCGCGGCGTCAGCCTTCATCCGCTTCCAGGCCGCGGCCGCGTCTGGCTCCAGTTCGAAACGGCGCTCGTCGGCGTTGATTTCGGCAATCGCCAGCACCCGCGCTTCGGGATAGGCGACAAACCCCCGCGCCAGCAACAGGTCTTCACTGATCCCCAGCTCCTTGCATAGCTCCTTGCTCATTTCGTCCCTGCCGCCTGTAGGTGGATGTCTGACTCAGGCTAGCCCGTGTCAGACCAATAGCCAATGGCCGCCTGCTCCTTGCAAATCCGCGGCAATCCTGCGAAAAGGCTGCGGCTACGATTACCGCGCTTGAACGAGGTCACTATGAGCGGCGAACTGCAAATCACCGACGTCCAGTTGGGCGACGGCAAGGAAGTGGTCAAGGGCGCCCTGATCACCACCCATTACACCGGCACGCTGGCCGACGGCAGCGTGTTCGATTCGTCCCACCAGCGCGGCAAGCCGTTCCAGTGCGTGATCGGCACCGGCCGTGTGATCAAGGGCTGGGACCAGGGCCTGATGGGCATGAAAGTCGGCGGCAAGCGCACGCTGTTCGTGCCGGCGCACCTGGGTTATGGCGAACGCAGCATGGGGTCGATCCCGCCGGGTTCCGACCTGCGGTTCGAGATCGAACTGCTGGAAGTGCTGACCCGCGACGACTGAAGAAGTCAGATGCTTCAAAAAGCCCTCAAAACCAACCATCGGGTAGATTTCGGACGCGTGAAGCCGAAATGGTTTATCGCGGTTGAGGCATCGTCTTAATTCCGTAACAGCCAGGACCTACATTCAACCCTGCTTACGGATAAGCACCCAGGGACAGAACCAATCGGGCTTATTGCACTCTCAAAGGACGCCCGTTTCCACGGAAGGAACGACAGACAGGGATGCCCCGCGGCTTCGGCCGCGGGGCAGCACTGACGGGTCAATCCCGATTCTTTCCGCCAAGGGTTCATCATGAAGTTGCCCGTGACGCTTCCTTTCCGCCGCCAGGTCCTGTTCTGCACCGTGCTCGCCGCTGGCGCGGCCCTTCTCGGTTTCACCACCTTCGACAGTTTCGCCAAACCGGTGGACGGCACCCAGACACTGGTCTTCCTGCGCCACGCCGAAAAGCCCGGTGAAGGTCTCGGCCAACTCAACTGCCAGGGCCTGAATCGCGCCCTCGACCTCGCCACGCTGTTACCGGAAAAATTCGGCAAGGCCGATTACGTCTTCGCCGCCAATCCCACCCGCGAAGTGGAAGAGGGCACCAATGACGACAGCTACAGTTACCTGCGCCCGCTGATGACCATCAGCCCCAGCGCCATCAAGCTCGGCCTGCCGGTGAACATCGAGTATGGCGCCAATGACACCAGCGCCCTGGCCAGCGAACTGCTGAGCAACAAGTACCGCAATGCCACGGTGTACACCGCCTGGTCCCACGGCTACCTGCCCGAACTGATCAACACCGTGGCCGGCAAGGCCCTGGGTGAGAAGCGGGTGATCACCGAGGACTGGGAAAACAGCGACTTCGACTCGCTGTACGTGCTGACCCTGACCTGGCGCGATGGCAAGGCGACGATGCTCAGTCGCAATGTGAAGCAGGGGCTGGACGGTGGGGATGTGCAGTGTCCGGGGCAGGCGGTTGAGTCTTCCGGGTTGGCGGTGCGGTAGATTTTTGGTGGGAGCGCGGTCATTCGCGAGCAAGCTCGCTCCTACGGGTTTTGGGTTTCCTTGTTCCTGCTTGTTGCTCGCCTTACTCTGAGCCCCGTTTCGGCAAATGGATTGCGGGCATGACGAGTCGGGTAACAGTCATCGGCGGCGGTGTGATCGGCCTGGCCACGGCCTACGCGTTGGTGCGCGAAGGTTTCGCGGTGGAGCTGATCGAGGCCGGTGAAGCGCTGGCCAGCGGCGCCAGCTTCGCCAACGGCGGGCAACTCTCTTATCGCTATGTCGCGCCACTCGCCGATGCCGGGGTGCCGTGGCACGCGCTCGGCTGGATGCTGCGCGGCGATTCGCCGTTGCGCCTGCGTCCGCGCATGGACCCGGCGCAGTGGCGCTGGCTGCTGGCGTTTATGGCCGCGTGCCGGGGCTCGGTCAACCGCACCAACGCCGCGCGGCTGCTGCGGCTGGCGCTGCACAGTCAAGACACCTTGACCCGCTGGCGCGAGGAAGACGGCCTGGACGGTTTTGCCTGGCGGCGCAATGGCAAGCTGGTGGTTTTCCGCGATCCCGCCAGCTTTGCCCAGGCCCGCCAGCGGTTCGATGCGGACCACCAGCAGGTGCTCGGTGCCGATGAGTTGGCTGGGCTGGAGCCGGCCTTGGCCGGTGTACCGTTCATGGGTGGCGTGTTTACGCCCAGCGAAGAAGTCGGAGATTGTCACCGCTTCTGCCTCGCCTTGGCGGCGCGCTTGCGGGCCTCGGGGCGTTGCCATTTCCGCTTGGGCCAGCGCGTCAGCAAGATCCGTCACAGCAAGGGTGTGGTCCAGGCGCTGGAGTTGGGTGACGAAGTGCTGGCGGTGGACAACCTGGTGCTCTGCGCGGGCTATCGAGCTACGCAACTGGGCCTGCCGGGGTTGCGATTGCCGGTGTATCCACTCAAGGGCTACAGCCTGACCGTGCCGGTCGGCGCGCGTGCGCCGGAGGTGAGTGTCACCGACTACGACCGCAAGATTGTCTACGCCCGCATCGACCAGCAACTGCGGGTGGCGGCCATGGTGGACATTGTCGGTTTCGATGAAACACCGGACCCACTGCGCATCGCCAGCCTGCGGCGCCAGGCCGCCGCGAGTTTTCCCGACGCCGGTTACTACGCCCACGGGCAGGAATGGGCCGGCATGCGCCCGGCCACGCCGACCGGGGTGCCGCTGCTGGGGGCGAGCCCGTACCGCAATCTGTGGTTGAACCTCGGCCATGGCGCCCTGGGGTTCACCCTCGCCTGCGGCAGTGGACAACTGCTGGCGCGGGCCCTTGCCGGAGGACAGCCCGCGCTGGAACTGCCCGGTCTTGTCTGATCGCCGCCGTTCGCGGAGCCCTCAATCCATCGGTGGCAAGCGCCGTTTTACCGGGGTCTTCTTGACGATCGCGGTGCTGGTTTCGGCGTGGCTGTTGAGCTTGTCCAGCAGGGTGTCGAGCTGCTCCATCGAGCGCACGTGCAGGCGGGCGATAAAGCAGTCGTCACCGGTGACCTTGTCGCACTCGGTGAACTCCGGGATGGCGATGATCTGCCGTTCCACTTCATGCAATTGGCCCGGCAGCGGGCGAATGCGCACGATGGCCTGCAACTGGTAGCCGAAGCTGCGTGGGTCGACTTCGACGGTGTAGCCCTTGAGCACGCCGCGTTCTTCCAGGCGGCGCAGGCGTTCGCTGACGCTGGGCGCGGACAGCCCGGTCAGGCTCGCCAGCGCCTTGAGCGAGCGCCGCGAATCCTCCATCAGGGCGTTGAGCAGCAGTTGGTCGATGGCATCGGTCATGAAAATCCCTCGTTAGGCGATTGCGGGAAATCACCTTGATAAAAAAGGTCGGCGACGGTTTCAGCCTGATTAATCCCATGGAATGGCCTCGCGCACCCTCGGCATACTTTGTCACATATTCCCGGAGGTGAGTGATGGACAGTTCGATACGTCGCGGTTCGCTGGAAATGATTGGGGCCATGTTGATTTCCGGGACCATTGGCTGGTTTGTGCTGGTGTCCGGGCAACCGGTGCTGGATGTGGTGTTCTGGCGTTGCGTGTTCGGCGCCGGCACTTTGTTGCTGATCTGCGCGGCCATGGGCTTTCTGCGCCCGGGCATTCTCACCCGTGCCACGTTCGCCCTGGCGGTGCTGAGCGGGGTGGCCATCGTCGGTAACTGGGTGTTGTTGTTCGCCTCCTACTCGCGGGCGTCCATCGCCATCGGCACGGCGGTGTACAACGTCCAGCCGTTCATGCTGGTGGGGCTGGCGGCGGTGTTCCTCGGCGAGAAAATCACCGTGCCCAAGCTGTTCTGGCTAGGGGTGTCGTTTGCCGGGATGCTGGCGATCGTCAGCGCCCACGGCAGTCAGGGCGAGAGCGGCGGCGAGTACCTGCTGGGCATCGCCCTGGCGCTGGGCGCGGCCTTTCTCTATGCGGTGGCGGCGCTGGTCATCAAGCGCCTGAGCGGTACACCGCCGCACCTGATCGCGTTGATTCAGGTCACCACCGGCATCCTGCTGCTGGCGCCGTTCGCCAACCTTGGCGGGCTGCCCACCGGGCAAGCGGAACTGGGCAGTCTGGTGACCCTGGGGATCGTCCACACCGGCCTGATGTATGTGCTGCTGTACGGTGCGATCCAGAAACTGCCCACCGCGCTGACCGGCGCCTTGTCGTTCATCTACCCGATCGCCGCGATCCTGGTGGACTGGGTCGCCTTCGGTCATCGCCTGCAACCGCTGCAATGGCTGGGCGTGGCGGCGATCCTGCTGGCGGCCGCGGGGATGCAGCGTGGCTGGTGGTTCAAATCCGCCGCCCGCGAGCGCGGTGCGAGGGCGTAGAATACGCCGCTTTAGCTCAACGACTGCCCGCCATGACCGCTGCCATCGACACCCTGCATCAACACCTGCTCACCGCCCTGAACCCGCCGCCGGCCGAGACCCGGCGGCTGTTCCACGGCCGCGGGCGCTGCTGGCCGGGGCTGGAGCAGATCACCGTGGACTGGCTACAGGGCGTGCTGCTGGTGTCGCTGTTCCGCGAGCCGCCTGAAGGTCAACTGGCTGAGCTGGAAAGCCTGTTGCGCACACTGGCCGCCAGCGCCGACTGGCCGGGCGCGGCGGTGTTGATCCAGCACCGCTATCTGCCGGAAAGCCCGGGTCAGTGGCTGTTGGGCGAAGTCTGCGAAACCCGGGTGATCGACGAAGACGGCCTGCGTTATCAACTGGACCTGGGCCTGAAGCAGAACAGCGGCCTGTTCCTCGATATGCGTTACGGCCGGCGCTGGGTGCGCGAGCAGGCGGCGGGGAAGCGGGTGCTGAACCTGTTCGCCTACACCTGCGGTTTCTCGGTGGCGGCCATCGCTGGTGGCGCGGAGCAGGTGGTGAATCTGGATATGTCCCGGGCGGCGTTGTCGCGGGGGCGGGACAATCACCGGCTCAATGGCCATGACCTGGCGCGGGTCGGTTTTCTCGGGCATGAGCTGTTCAAGTCCTGGGGCAAGGTGCGCAAAGGCGGGCCGTACGACCTGATCATCATTGATCCGCCGACCTTCCAGAAAGGCAGCTTCGCCCTGACCCAGGACTACGCGAAGATCCTGCGGCGCCTGCCGGAGCTGTTGACCGAGGGCGGCACGGTGCTGGCGTGTGTCAATGATCCGGCAATCGGGCCGGAGTTCCTGATCCAGGGGATGGCCGAGCAGGCGCCGCAGTTGACGTTTGTCGAGCGGTTGGAGAATCCGCCGGAGTTTCCGGATGCGGATGTGGCGGGTGGGTTGAAGGCTTTGGTTTTTCGGTGACTGTCGGGGCCTCATCGCTGGCTTGTCGGAGTGCCGAACCGCAGCGATGAGGCTTCCAAAAACCTACTGAGCCGGATCCCCAACCCTGGCCGGCACCGGGTTGTACTGGGCGAAACTCACATCGTCCGTCTGGTCCACCAATTTCTTCAGCCGCTCATTGAACGCCCGGTTCACCGCGTACTGCCCGCCCGAGGTGGTGCGGAATTGTGCGGTCAGGGTCATGCCGTTGAGGTTCATGCTGTCGACCCCGAACACCTGCAACGGCCCTTGCAGGCTGTGCCGCAGGATCGGGTCTTCGCTGATGGACTGGCCCACTTCGCGGATCAGTTTCAGCGCGGTGTCCACATCCGTCTCATAACTGAACTGCACCGAGAAGAACGCGTAGGCGAACTGCCGTGACTGGTTGGTGACCGCCTTGATTTGGCCGAACGGCACCGAATGCACGAACCCTTTGCCGTCGCGCAGGCGCAGGGTGCGGATGGTCAGGCTTTCCACCGTGCCGGCATGGCCCGAGTCGAGCACCACCCAGTCGCCGATGGCGATGGTGTCTTCGATCAGGATGAACAGCCCGGTGATCACGTCCTGCACCAGTTGCTGCGAACCGAAACCGATGGCCAGGCCGACCACCCCGGCACCGGCGAGGAACGGCGCGACGTTGATCCCCAGGTTGGCCATGGTGGTGATGGTGCAGATCACCACCAGCACCACTTTGATAGCGTTGCGCAGCATCGGCAGGATGGTCCGCGTGCGGGTGCTGGGCTGGCGTGTGGCGCGGCGGCCGGGTGCAGGTTTCAGCGCTTCCTGGATCGCGGTGTCGATCACCACCCAGAGCAGCCAGGTCACCAGCAGGATCAGGCCGATGCTGCTCAGCGAGTCGCTGATGGCCCGGCCGAAGCTGTTGCGCAGGGCGAAGTCCAGCACCGAGAAGCCCCAGATCCGTCCCAGCAGCTCGATGAAGATCACCGCCATGGCGATGCGCAACAAGGCGTGGGCGAGGCTGAAGAGCAATTCCTTGTAGGGCCGCAGGCGTTGTTCCGGGTTGCGCGGCGGGTTGAGGAAGTGCTGCAGGGTGATGCTCAGGAACACACTGCCGATCAACAGCACAGTGGTCAGCAGGGCTTTCTGCAAGGCGCGCTGGCTTTCTTCGCCCGCGCCGATCAGGTTGATGGCCGAGACCATGATCATCATCAGGATCGGCAAGTACCAGATGGCCGAGAAAATCCGCAGGGTTTCCTGCACGGCGCGGTGTTGCAGGCGGTCCTTGAGGCTGCGGTTGCGGATCAGGTGCGCCACCGGGCGGCGTGAGCGCAGTACCACCACCGCAAAGGCCAGGGTGGCCAGCAGGCCAGTCACCACGGCGATGCTGCTGGTCAGGTTGCCGCCCAGTTGGCGGGCGATTTGCGGGCTCGTCAGGGCGTCGCTCCAGGCGGCGAGGAAACCGATCAGAAACAGCGGACGCGGCGCCGCCTCGCGAATGATCCGTACCGCCGTGCGTTTGTGGCCGACATCGAAGAGGGTGATCAGGCACAGGATGATGGTGGTCGAGAAAATACCGCTGCTGGTGGCGTAGGCCAGGCTCATGCCCAGGGCGCGGCCCACCGAGGGGTCCAACTGGCGGGCGACGAACAACGCGGCGGGCAGGCTGATGATGGCGGGCAGCGTGTAGGGCAACAGATAGCCCAGCAGCTTTTGTGGTCGGGGGCGATTGCGCAGCAGTCGGGAGCCTTGGCTGGCCCGCGCGGCGAGCCGCCCGAGGTAGCCGAGCAGGGCAAATACGGCGGCCCAGGTGGCGGTGAGCATCAGGAAATCCCAGGTCATTTCCATCAGGTCGCCGGCGTCATGGCGGGTGACCAGTTGATCCACCTCCTTGGCCGCCCGGTCGGTGCGCAGGCGCCAGGCATCGAGCAGGTGGTGGTCGATGTTCAGTTCCTGGGAGACATCGTCCAGCCCACTGGCAAGGGTGCCGAGCAACCCACCCTGAACCACGGGTTCGGATTCGGCGGGTTTTTCTTCGGTGAGGGTGGACAGCGGTCCGGCGGCCAGCGCGGAGGAACCGAGCAGGGCGCAGAACAGCAGCATGAGTACGGATCGGAACACGGGCTACTCCTTCGGCCGGGGGGTGACGGAAAGGGTAGACAATGATCGGCGGGGGATTACTGCGAGGAATTAGGGAGGGGGCCTGAAGACAGGCCCCTGACTACCGATTACTTGCCGGTATAGATCTGGTCGAAGATGCCACCGTCATTGAAGTGGGTCTTCTGCACGGTGCGCCAGTCACCGAAGGTTTTCTCGACGGAGAGGAAGTCGACTTTCGGGAAGCGGTCGGTGTACTTGGCGAGGATCGCCGGGTCACGCGGGCGCAGGTAGTTGTTGGCGGCGATTTCCTGGGCTTCCGGCGACCACAGGTATTTCAGGTAGGCCTCGGCGGTAGCGCGGCTGCCTTTCTTGTCGACCACCTTGTCCACCACGCTCACTGGCGGCTCGGCTTCGGCGGAGACGCTCGGGTAGATCACTTCGAACTGATCACGACCGAATTCGCGGGCGATCATCTCGGCTTCGTTCTCGAAGGTCACCAGCACGTCGCCGATCTGGTTGGTCATGAAGGTGGTGGTGGCGGCACGGCCACCGGTGTCCAGCACCGGCGCCTGCTTGAACAGCTTGCCGACGAAGTCCTTGGCCTTGTTCTCGTCGCCGCCGTTTTTCAGCACATAACCCCAGGCCGACAGGTAGGTATAGCGGCCGTTACCCGAGGTTTTCGGGTTGGGCACGATCACCTGGACGCCGTCCTTGAGCAGGTCGGGCCAGTCTTTCAGGGTCTTTGGGTTGCCCTTGCGGACGATGAACACGGTGGCCGAGGTGAACGGCGCGCTGTGGTTCGGCAGACGGGTGACCCAGTCGTTCGGCACCAGTTGGCCGTTGTCGGCGAGGGCGTTGATGTCGGTGGCCATGTTCATGGTGATGACATCGGCAGGCAGGCCGTCGATGACCGAGCGCGCTTGCTTGCTCGAACCGCCGAAGGACATCTGCACGGTGATCTTCTCTTTGTGCTCGGCTTCCCAGTGCTTCTGGAACGCGGCGTTGTAGTCCTTGTAGAAATCACGCATCACGTCGTAGGAGACGTTCAGCAGTGGGGCCGGGGCGGCCTGGGCGAAGCTGCCCACGGCCAGGCTCGCGGCCAGCAGCGAGGCACTGAAGAGTTTTTTCACTGTGCATTCCTTGTTGGAGTTAATTGACGGCATTGTGCCAGCGACTATAGCCAAAGCGCCTTAGGCACAAAAAGATTAAAAGCTGCTTTGCTTATTCCTCTTTCCTGAACAACGCATTGCCACAGCGCGAACAGAAGGCCGCGCCATGTTCGTGCTGATTCTTGCGACACACCGGGCAGTCGTGACGCAACTGCTCGCCGCGCATCGCGTTGGCCAGTTCGGCGGTAAAGATACCTGTGGGCACGGCGATGATCGAGTAACCGGTGATCATTACCAGCGAGGAAATCACCTGGCCCAGCGGTGTCTTCGGCACGATATCGCCGAAACCCACCGTGGTCAGGGTGACGATGGCCCAGTAGATGCCCTTGGGAATGCTGGTGAAGCCGTGCTCGGGACCTTCGACGACGTACATCAGGGTGCCGAATACCGTGACCAGGGTCGAGACGCTGACCAGGAACACGATGATCTTCTGCTTGCTGCCGCGCAGGGCGTCGAGCAGGTAATGGGCCTGCTTGAGGTATGGGCTGAGCTTGAGCACGCGGAAGATCCGCAGCATGCGGATGACCCGGATGATCAGCAGGTACTGGGCGTCGCTGTAATACAGGGCGATGATCCCCGGCACGATCGCCAGCAGGTCCACCAGCCCGTAGAAACTGAAGGCGTAGCGCAGCGGCTTGGGCGAGCAGTACAGGCGCATCAGGTATTCGACCAGGAACACGGCGGTGAAGCCCCACTCGATCCCGGCCAGCAGCCCGGCGTAGCTCTGGTGAACTTCGTCGATGCTGTCCAGGATCACGATGACCAGGCTGGCGAGGATGATCAGCAGCAGGGCGGTATCGAAGCGGCGGCCGGCGACGGTGTCGGTTTGGAAGATGATGACGTAGAGCTGCTGGCGCAGGCTCTGAGGGGTGTTCATGAGGGGATGTGTTCCAGGCGGGTGGTGCCGGGAAGCCTAGGGGGCTGGCCGGGAGTTGTGCAAGTTTTCAGGGCCTCATCTCGGCTTTGCCGACGATGAGGCCATGAAGCTCAGCCCAAAGCTACTGTCTTCACCTTGCGAAACCCACCCAGCCGCACCATCCAGCACGCCACGATAAACGGCGCGGTCAGCCCCGAAATCGGCAGCAGGTTGAACAGCGGCTGCACGGCGATCGCCAGGATGATCGCCAGCAACGGCTTCCACGGCTGGGCGCGGGTGCCGCTGAAGGCGAGGGCGGCCAGCGCTGCATTGAAGCCATAAAGGCCCATGTAGGCCGCAGTCGCTTCACCGCCCACCAGCGCGACGCTGCCGCCAATGGCGGCTCCGGTAAAGGCCCAGGCCGCCGCGTAGCGGTCCGACAGCAATAAGCCAAGGGCAATCAGCAAGCCCGCCAACGGCTGATCCAGCAGGAAGATCTGTCCCAGCCCCCGCGCCAACGCATCCAGCGGGCTGGCCGGGACCGGCGCGTTGGCGACCGCCGCCGGATCGGCGATGACCAGCAAGGCCCAGCCGATCAGTACGAATGGCAAGGTGTAGGCCGGCAGCAATACCGAACCACCGCGCTTGAGCCACTGGTGCACCAGCATGCTGCTGAGCCCGGCCGCGGCGATGATGAGCGGCGCGAGCAGCGATGACCACGGCAGCAGGTAGCTGAACAGCACGCCGATCAGGACGCCGTTGTAGCTGTAGAGCCCGGCTTGGCGGTCGGCGCGGTCGTAGCCGCGGCGCTGGGCCACCAGCAACCCGGAAAGGGCGCCCAGCAGCGCGCCGCCGAGCAGGTGCGGGGCGGTGAGAAGGATGGCCAGCAGGCAGCACAGGCCGCACAGCGGATTACGCTGCAGCAGCACCTGACTGAAACCGTTGAGCAAGGCGGTTGCCCAGTCGGGGCAGGGGTTGACTAGATTTTTGGTGTACATGGCAGTAGGTCTGAGTGAAGTGGGTCGCCTCTTTGGGCGAATCTTTTCCCACGGTTTAGGGGTGTTTCTTTTTTTAGGGCCCTGGATCGCGAGGCAAGCCCGCGGCCACAGATTCACGCGGATGAATCGGCGGCCGCGGGCTTGTCCCGCGAAGACGTCAAAGCAGGGTTTCGATACGCAGCGAGTTAGTCGATCCCGGCTGGCCAAAAGGCACACCGGCGGTGATCAGCAAGGTGTCGCCACGGTTGGCCATGCCTTGGGCCTGGGCGATTTCCAGCGCGGTGGAACACACCTCGTCGACCTGGCGCAGGCGATCGTTGACCACCGAGTGCACGCCCCAGACCACGCTCAGGCGCCGCGCGGTAATCAGGTTCGGCGTCAGGTTGAGGATCGGCGCCCGTGGCCGCTCGCGGGAGGTGCGCAGGGTCGAGTTGCCCGACTCGCTGTAGTTCACCAGCACCGCCACCGGCAGGATGCCGCTGATACGGCGGATGGCGCAGCTTATGGCGTCCGACACCGTGGCTTCGGCCTTTGGCCGGCCAACGTCGAGCTGGGTCTGGTAGTCCGGGCCGCTTTCCACCTGGCGGATGATCTTGCTCATCATCTGCACCGCTTCGAGCGGGTATTCGCCGGACGCGGTTTCCGCCGAGAGCATCACCGCATCGGCGCCTTCGCCGATGGCGTTGGCGACGTCGGTGACTTCAGCGCGGGTCGGCGCCGGGGAGAAGCGCATCGATTCGAGCATCTGCGTTGCCACCACCACCGGACGGCCGAGCTGGCGGCAGGTGGCGATGATGTTTTTCTGGATCTGCGGCACGCTTTCGGCCGGCACTTCCACGCCCAGGTCACCGCGGGCAACCATGATCGCGTCGCTCAGTTCGGCGATTTCGCGCAGTTTGGTCACGGCCGAAGGCTTCTCGATCTTGGCCATGAGGAAGGCGCGGTCGCCGATCAACTGGCGCGCTTCGATGATGTCTTCAGGGCGCTGCACGAATGACAGCGCCACCCAGTCCACGCCCAGTTCCAGGCCGAAGGTCAGGTCGCGACGGTCTTTTGGGGTCAGCGGGCTGAGGTCCAGCACCGCCTGCGGAACGTTGACGCCCTTGCGGTCGGACAGCTCGCCGCCGTTGAGCACGGTGGTGTCGATGGCGTCGACATGCTTGGCGGTCACGCGCAGGCGCAGACGCCCGTCGTCCACCAGCAGGTCCATGCCCGGCTCCAGCGCGGCGATGATTTCCGGGTGGGGCAGGTTGACGCGCTGGCCGTCACCCGGAGTCGGGTCGAGGTCCAGGCGCAGGGCTTGCCCGCGTTGCAGTTGCACCTTGCCTTCAGCCAGGCGGCCGACGCGCAGTTTCGGACCTTGCAGGTCCATGAGGATGCCCAGCGGGTAGTTGAGCTGGCTTTCCACCTCGCGGATCCACTGGTAGCGCATGGCGTGGTCGGCATGCTCACCGTGGCTGAAGTTGAGGCGGAAGATGTTGACCCCGGCCTCGACCAGTTGGCGGATGTCGTCGATGCCTTGGGTCGCGGGGCCGAGGGTGGCGAGAATCTTGGCTTTTTTGTCAGGCGTCATGTTGAGCGGTCTCAAGGATGAGGATGGCGCGGAAATCGTTGACGTTGGTGCGGGTCGGTTCGGTGACGATCAACCCGTCGAGCGCGGCGAAGTAGCCGTAGCCGTTGTTGTTGTCCAGCTCGTCCGAGGCCGACAGGCCCAGCGCCTGGGCGCGGGCGTAGCTGTCCGGGGTCATGATGGCGCCGGCGTTGTCTTCTGAGCCGTCGATGCCGTCGGTGTCGCCGGCCAGCGCGTAGACGCCGGGCAGGCCCTTGAGGCTTTCGGTGAGGCTCAGCAGGAACTCGGCGTTGCGTCCGCCACGGCCATTGCCGCGCACGGTCACGGTAGTTTCACCGCCGGAAAGGATCACGCAGGGTGCCGGCAGCGGCTGGCCATGCAGCACCACCTGGCGAGCGATGCCGGCGTGGACCTTGGCCACTTCCCGCGACTCGCCTTCCAGGTCGCCGAGGATCAGCGGGCTGAAGCCGGCCTGGCGGGCTTTCACCGCGGCGGCTTCGAGCGACTGCTGGGGCCGGGCGATCAGTTGGAAATGGCTGCGGGCCAGGGCCGGGTCATCGGCCTTGACGGTTTCCGAGGCGGGGTTGTTCAGCCAGTCGATCACCGCTTTTGGCGCCTCGATGTTGTAGCGCTTGAGGATCGCCAGCGCTTCGGCCGAGGTGCTCGGGTCGGCCACGGTGGGGCCGGAGGCGATGACCGTGGCGAGGTCGCCCGGCACATCGGAAATCGCGTAGGTGTAGACGGTGGCCGGCCAGCAGGCCTTGGCCAGGCGGCCGCCCTTGATCGCCGAGAGGTGCTTGCGCACGCAGTTCATCTCGCCGATGGTGGCGCCGGACTTGAGCAAGGCTTTGTTGATCTGTTGCTTGTCCGCCAGGGTCAGGCCCTCGGCGGGCAGGGCGAGCAGCGCGGAACCGCCGCCGGACAGCAGGAAGATCACCCGGTCGTCGGCGCTGAGGTCACTGACCATTTCCAGCACACGCTTGGCGACGGCGAGGCCGGCGGCGTCGGGGACCGGGTGGGCGGCTTCGACCACTTCGATCTTCGAGCAGCTGGCGCCGTGGCCATAACGGGTCACGACCAGGCCGCGGACTTCGCCTTGCCAGGTACGTTCGACCACTTCGGCCATGGCTGCGGCGGCCTTGCCGGCGCCAATGACGATGACGCGACCGGTGCGGTCGCTGGGCAGGTGTGCTTCAAGGACCTGACGCGGATGGGCGGCATCGATGGCCGTGGCGAACAGGTCGCGGAGAAATTGTTGCGGATCGACCGACATCTCAGGCTCCCAAATCTTATTGTTCTTCAAAATCGAAAACGCCCCTGGAACGGCCTCCGTGCAGGCTGAACCAGGGGCGGTGTTGCGCGGTTGCAACTGCCAGCCACGAGGGTGGAAGGGAACGATGCGCGGACCCTTCGCCGCGCGGCGTGCAGCGCGTGTTTACTTGTCGTCGCGGATCGAGAAGTTGGCCATGTGTTCCAGGCCTTTGATCAGCGCCGAGTGGTCCCAGTTGGCACCACCGATGGCTGCGCAGGTGCTGAACACTTGCTGGGCATTGGAGGTGTTGGGCAGGTTGATGTTCAGTTCCTTGGCGCCTTGCAGGGCCAGGTTCAGGTCCTTCTGGTGCAGGCTGATGCGGAAGCCTGGATCGAAGGTGCCCTTGATCATGCGCTCGCCGTGCACTTCGAGGATCTTCGAGGAGGCGAAGCCGCCCATCAGTGCTTCGCGGACCTTGGCCGGATCGGCGCCGTTCTTGGCGGCGAACAGCAGGGCTTCGGCAACGGCCTGGATGTTCAGCGCAACGATGATCTGGTTGGCGACCTTGGCGGTCTGGCCATCACCATTGCCACCGACGCGGGTGATGTTCTTGCCCACGGCCTGGAACAGCGGCAGGGTGCGTTCGAAGGCATTCGGGCAACCGCCGACCATGATGCTCAGGGTCGCCGCCTTGGCACCGACTTCGCCGCCGGAAACCGGTGCGTCGAGGTAGGCTGCGCCAGTGGCCTTGATCTTCTCGGCGAAGGCTTTGGTGGCGGTCGGCGAGATCGAGCTCATGTCGATCACCACTTTGTTCGGGCCAACGCCTTCGGCGACGCCGTTTTCACCGAACAGGACGGCTTCGACCTGTGGGGTATCGGGCACCATGACGATGATGAATTCGGCTTCCTGGGCCACTTCCTTCGGATTGGCCAGGGCCACGGCACCGGCGGCGATCAGCTCGGCTGGCGCGACGTCGTGGTGGGTGGACAGGAACAGGCTGTGACCCGCTTTCTGCAGGTTCTGCGCCATTGGGCGGCCCATGATGCCGGTGCCGATGAAACCGATTTTAGCCATGAGAATTTGCCTCTTTTATTTGTTGAGTTCTGATCGGGGGCGCCGCGCATCCCGTAGGAGCGAGCGTGCTCGCGAAGGCGATGAGGCCGGCGACGGTGTTGGCGCGGCTGAGGTCATCGCGAGCACGCTCGCTCCTACGGTGATGGGGGTATTGCCGTTTTCAGATAGCGTTATGCGTCTTCAGCCAGCCCAGACCTTCTTCGGTGGTGGTCTTCGGCTTGTATTCCGCGCCGACCCAGCCCTGGTAGCCGATACGGTCCAGGTGCTCGAACAGGAAGCGGTAGTTGATCTCGCCAGTGCCCGGTTCGTGACGGCCCGGGTTGTCGGCCAACTGGATGTGGTTGATCTTGGCCAGGTTGGTTTCAACGGTACGGGCCAGGTCACCTTCCATGATTTGCATGTGGTAGATGTCGTACTGCAGGAACAGGTTGTCGCTGCCCACTTCAGCCTGGATTTCCAGGGCCTGTTTGGTGGTGTTCAGGTAGAAGCCGGGGATGTCGCGGGTGTTGATCATTTCCATGACCAGCTTGATACCGGCGGCCTTCAGCTTGTCGGCGGCGAAGCGCAGGTTTTCGACGAAGGTCTTGCGTACGGTGGCGCAGTCCGGGCCTTGCGGGCGGATGCCGGCCAGGGCGTTGACCTGGGTGTTGCCCAGCACCTTGGCGTAGGCGATGGCGAGGTCGACACCGGCGCGGAATTCCTCGACCCGGGCCGGGTCGCAGGCGATACCGCGATCACCCTTGGCCCAGTCGCCGGCCGGCAGGTTGAACAGCACCTGGGTCAGGCCGTGAGCATCGAGCAGTTGCTTGATCTCGGTCGAGCTGTAGTCGTAAGGGAAGAGGTATTCGACCCCGCTGAAACCCGCGTCGGCGGCGGCCTTGAAACGGGCCAGGAAGTCCTGTTCGGTGAACAGCATGGACAGGTTGGCGGCAAAGCGTGGCATGGTGGTCTCCTTGCTGGGATGGGCCCCGCGCCGTGAAGGGCGGGGCCGCACAGTCGATCAGTCGAGCAGCGAAATCGCGGTTGGCGCGTCGTTGCCGACCAGTGCCAGGTCTTCGAATTCGTTGACCGCGTTGATTTCGGTGCCCATGGAAATGTTGGTGACGCGCTCGAGAATCACCTCGACCACCACCGGCACGCGGTGCTCTTCGGCCAGCTTCTGCGCCTTGAGCAGGGCAGGGGCGATTTCTTCCGGCTTGAACACGCGCAGGGCCTTGCAACCCAGGCCTTCGACCACGGCAACGTGATCGACGCCGTAGCCGTTCAGGTCAGGCGAGTTGATGTTCTCGAACGCCAGTTGAACACAGTAATCCATCTCGAAGCCACGCTGCGCCTGGCGGATCAGGCCGAGGTAGGCGTTGTTCACCAGCACGTGGACGTATGGCAGTTTGAACTGCGCGCCCACTGCCAGTTCTTCGATCATGAACTGGAAGTCATAGTCGCCGGACAGTGCCACGACCTTGCGGGTCGGATCGGCCTTGACCACGCCCAGCGCCGCCGGAATGGTCCAGCCCAGTGGGCCGGCCTGGCCGCAGTTGATCCAGTGACGTGGTTTGTACACGTGCAGGAATTGCGCGCCGGCGATCTGCGACAGACCGATGGTGCTGACGTAGGTGGTGTCCTTGCCGAACACCTCGTTCATTTCCTGGTAAACGCGCTGTGGCTTGACCGGCACGTTGTCGAAGTTGGTCTTGCGCTGCAGGCTCGATTTGCGCGCCTGGCAGTCTTTCAGCCATTCGCCGCGGCACTTCAGCTTGCCGGCGGCTTTCCACTCGCGGGCCACTTCCAGGAACACGTCCAGCGCGGCGCCGGCGTCGGAGACGATGCCCAGGTCCGGGGTGAACACGCGGCCGATCTGGGTCGGTTCGATGTCGACGTGAATGAAGGTGCGGCCTTCGGTGTAGACGTCCACGGAACCGGTGTGACGGTTGGCCCAGCGGTTGCCGATACCGAACACCAGGTCGGATTTCAGCATCGTGGCGTTGCCGTAGCGGTGCGAGGTTTGCAGACCAACCATGCCGACCATCAGTTCGTGATCGTCAGGGATGGTGCCCCAGCCCATCAGGGTCGGAACTACAGGGACGCCGGTCAGTTCGGCGAACTCGACCAGTTTTTCGCTGGCGTCGGCGTTGATGATGCCGCCACCGGCAACCAGCAGTGGGCGCTCGGCGTCATTCAGCAGCGCGAGGGCCTTCTCGGCCTGGACGCGGGTTGCGGCAGGCTTGTGGATTGCCAGCGGCTCGTAGGCATCGATGTCGAATTCGATTTCAGCCATCTGCACGTCGAACGGCAGGTCGATCAGCACAGGGCCTGGGCGGCCGGTGCGCATTTCATAGAAGGCTTTCTGGAAGGCGTAAGGCACTTGGCCCGGTTCCAGAACGGTGGTCGCCCACTTGGTCACCGGCTTGACGATGCTGGTGATGTCGACGGCCTGGAAATCTTCTTTATGCAGGCGAGCGCGCGGCGCTTGGCCAGTGATGCAGAGAATCGGGATGGAGTCGGCGGAGGCACTGTACAGACCGGTGACCATGTCGGTGCCGGCTGGGCCCGAGGTGCCGATGCACACGCCGATGTTGCCGGCCTTGGTGCGGGTGTAGCCCTCGGCCATGTGCGAGGCGCCTTCAACGTGGCGAGCGAGGACGTGATCGATACCACCGACTTTCTTCAGCGCCGAGTACAGCGGGTTGATCGCTGCACCAGGAATGCCAAACGCGGTGTCCACACCTTCACGGCGCATCACCAGAACGGCTGCATCGATTGCTCTCATTTTGCTCATGGTTTTGTGCCTCATTGATTTTGTAATTGTATACAAACTGCTTTTTGCCAGAGTTTATTCATGGGACGCAGTGCTGGTCAATCCATTTTCATCGGCGGTCTGTGCTTTCGTCGAAATGCCGTAAAAAAGGCTTTGGCGACGATCAGGGGCGTGATGTGGAAAATATTGTATACAAAAATATTCTCCATTGTGTTCTATTTGTTCTATCAGTTTTCACTTGCCCGCCTGGGCTTCTAACAAAAAGAGGACCGTTTCATGAATGCATTGAGCTTGAAAGTCGCTGTCAGCCTGGTGAATGGCGCGCTGGCTGCGGGTCGCAAGATTTCCGCTGCGCCGCTGACCGTGGTGGTGCTGGATGCCGGTGGCCACGTGCTGGCCTTGCAGCGCGAGGACGGCGCCAGCCTGTTGCGCCCGCAAGTGGCGATGGGCAAGGCGTGGGGCGCGATCGCCCTGGGCAAGGGCTCGCGTTTGCTGGCGCTGGACGCGCAGCAGCGCCCGGCGTTCTTTGCCGCGCTCAATGGCCTGGGTCAGAGCGCGGTGGTGCCGGCGCCGGGTGGCGTGCTGATTCGCAATGAAGCGGGCGTGGTGCTGGGGGCGATCGGGATCAGCGGCGATACGTCGGATATCGATGAGCAGTGCGCGATCAGTGCGATCGAAGAGGCGGGGTTGCGGGCTGATGCCGGGGTTGCGGCTTGATTTGATAGCTGGGTAGTGGTTGATCGCCTCATCGCCGGCTTGTCGGGGTGCCGAACCGCGGCGATGAGGCGCTTGAACCGGACATCAGTTGTCCGGCGCACACCCTTTCAACACCAGCCGAATGATGGTCTGCGCCGCGGCCTCGTAGTCACTGTCATCGAGCTTGGCCTTGCCGGTCACCACCGAAATCTGCCAGTCGAAATCAGCGTAGGTCTGGGTCGCCGCCCAGATGCTGAACATCAGGTGATGCGGGTCTACCGGGGCGATCTGGCCGTGGTCGATCCAGCGCTGGATGCAGGCGATGTTGTGCCGGGCCTGGACGTTCAGTTGCTCCACCTGCCGCGCACTGAGGTGCGGCGCGCCGTGCATGATCTCGCTGGCAAATACCTTCGACGCAAACGGTAGATCCCGGGAGATCCGCACTTTGGAGCGGATATAGGCACTGAGCACTTCATCAGGATCACCCTCGGCGTTGAACGGGGTCGACGCCTGCATGATCGGCTCGATGATGCTCTCGAGCACCTCGCGGTAGAGGTTTTCCTTGGACTTGAAGTAGTAGTAGACGTTGGGCTTGGGCAAGCCGGCCTTGGCCGCGATGTCGCTGGTCTTGGTGGCGGCGAAACCCTTGTCGGCGAATTCTTCACTGGCCGCACGCAGGATCAGTTCTTTGTTGCGCTCGCGAATGCTGCTCATGGTTTGGCGCTGTTCCTTGGTCTCGGCCCGCACCGCGGCAGGCCCGGGCAGGCGGTGGCGCATGGTAGCACCGGGCTCGCGCGGGGCTCAAGGCGGCGTCCCAAGCGGTTCGCAGGTGTATCGCAAGCGGCAACCGGCTATCCTTCTGTAACTATTCTTTACGCGAGATACATGCAAATGGCAGGAAGCAGCCTTCTTCTACTGATCGACGATATCGCGGCAGTACTCGATGACGTTTCCTTGATGACCAAAGTGGCGGCCAAGAAAACCGCCGGTGTCCTGGGCGACGACTTGGCGCTCAATGCCCAGCAGGTCACGGGCGTAAAGGCGGACCGGGAAATTCCGGTGGTGTGGGCGGTCGCCAAGGGCTCCTTCCTCAACAAGCTGATCCTGGTGCCGGCGGCGCTGCTGATCAGCGCATTTATTCCGTGGGCGGTCACGCCGCTGCTGATGATCGGCGGCGCCTACCTCTGTTTCGAAGGCTTCGAGAAGCTCGCCCATAAGTTCCTCCATGGCGCCGACGAAAACCACGCCGAGCACGCGGCCCTGAGCGACGCCGCGGCCAATCCGGCGGTGGACCTGGTGGCCTACGAGAAAGACAAGATCAAGGGCGCGGTCCGCACCGATTTCATCCTGTCCGCGGAGATCATCGCCATTACCCTCGGCACGGTTGCCGGCGCGCCGTTGACCCAGCAGATCATCGTGCTCTCGGGTATCGCCGTGGTGATGACTGCGGGCGTCTACGGGCTGGTGGCGGGGATCGTCAAGCTCGATGACCTGGGCCTGTGGCTGACCAACACCTCCAAGGGCATCGGCAAAACAATCGGCCGCGGCATCCTGCATTCGGCGCCGTGGCTGATGAAGATGCTGTCGGTGGTGGGTACGGCGGCGATGTTCCTGGTGGGGGGCGGGATTCTGGTGCACGGCGTCGAGCCGCTGCATCACGCGATCCAGGGTTTCAGCGAAGGCCGTGGCGGTGGTTTGACGTCGGCGCTGCTCAGCGGTGTGGTGGGTATCGTCGCCGGTGCGGTGGTGCTGGCGGTGGTCGGTGGGGTGAGCAAGGTCTGGCGGGCGGTGAAGGCCTGAGGTAAAACGGCCCCGAGGGGCCGTTTTCATTTCTTCAAGGCGTCGAGGCCGTCTGCGGTGTGTGGTTCTCCGGCACCCAGTCCAGCAGGCGCTGCTTGAAGCCGTAGCTGGCGCTTTCGTAATAGGCGATGGCCCGCTTGATCAGCGGATTGTCCGCATCGCTCGCGATTTCATGGCTTTCTCCCAGTGCCTGCTGGTGCAAGCGCAGACCGCCACGCGGGCTGAGAATCGCCAGGTCCTGGCCGTCGAACAGGCCCAGGTGCTGGTAGTTGCCGATCAGCACCCGCGGCGGCAGGTTGTCTTCAAGCAGCAGGTTGCGGCCGAAGAACGTCGAGGTGTAGCTCATGTTCAGCAACCCGAGCAAGGTCGGCGCCAGGTCGATCTGGCTGGCCAGCTTGCCTTCCTCGCGGGCCTCGATCAGCTTCGGTCCATAAATGAACAGCGGGATCTGGTAGTTCTGCACCGGCAGGTCTTCCTTGCCCGCGCTGCCGGCCGTGTGGTCGGCGACGAAGATGAACAGGGTGTTGTCGAACCACGGCTTTTTCCGCGCTTCGGCGAGGAACTGGCCGATGGCGTAGTCGGTGTATTTCACCGCGCCGTCGCGACCATTGCCTGACTTGATGTCGATCTTGCCGTCGGGATAGGTGTAGGGGCGGTGGTTGGAGGTGGTCATCAATTGCAGGAAGAACGGCACCTGGTTGGCGTGATCGGCATCGGCCAGTTTGACCGCCTGCCGGTAGAGGTCCTCGTCGGACATGCCCCAGGCGTTCTTGAAGCTGATATCGCTTTCATCGACGCTGGTCTGGTCGACGACCCGATAGCCGTTGCCGCTGAAGAAGGCGTTCATGTTGTCGAAGTAACCGCGGCCGCCATACACGAACACGCTGTCGTAACCGACCTCGCTCAGGTGCTGGCCGAGGCTGGCGAAGCCGCTTTCACGACCGATGCGTTTGACGATCGAACGCCCCGGTGTTGGTGGCATCGACAGGGTGATGGCTTCGAGGCCGCGGTCTGTACGGGTGCCGGTGGCGTAGAAATTGTTGAAGTACAGGCTTTGCTTGCGCAGTGCATCGAGGTTGGGCGTGAGGTTGCGTGGATCACCGTTGCTGCCGAGGTACTTGCCGCTCAGGCTTTCGATGGTGACCAGGACGATGTTGGGCGTGCGCGGCGTGCCGGGGTTGCTCACGGTGCGGCGGATGTCCATGGGTTCCTTGCCGAGGAAGGTCACGCCGGGCTGGTTGAGTTCGGCATGGATCTGCTCGGCGGTCGCCGCTTCGGGCAGGGTGCCGTAGAACTGCTGGTAATCCAGTTCGTTGTTACGGAAGGCGGCGAAGAACTGGTACGGACCATTGCTGGCCAACTCGCGCTGGTAGGTGTTGCCGCCCTGGCTACGCAGGCTGTTCTGGTCGAGGAACTGCATGCTCAAGAGCACCAGTACCGCCACGCCGGCGGCCTGTGCGGCGCGTTGCCGGAACGTCGGAAACGGTGCATGCAGGGCGCGCAGCAGCGGCTTGCGCAGAAGTACGCAGATCACCAGGGTCAGTACACCGAGACCGCCCAGAAGGGCGCCGATGGGGTAGGACTCAAGAATGTTGTTCAGCACTTCGTCGGAATAGACCAGGTAGTCCACCGCGATGAAGTTGAAGCGCACACCGAATTCGTCCCAGAACAGCCACTCGGCGACTGCGGTGAAGAGCATCGCGTAGATGCTCACCGCCAGCACGCCTTGCAGCAGCCAGCGATTGAACCGCGATACCCAGAGCCGTCGAGGGCAGAGCAGCACGAACAGGGTCAGTGGAAGTGCAGCGTAGACCAGGAAGGCCAGGTCGTTGAGCACGCCGATGGTGAAAATCGAGAGGTACGCATGCCCGGCTTCGTCCAGGTGAGTGAACAGCAGGGCGGCGCGGGTCAGCGTGAAAATCCCCAGCCAAGTGGCGGTCAGCAACAGCAAATAGCGCATGGGCGCTGTTTTGGGTGTGTACATCATTAATTCCCTTTTTAATTGTGTCCATTGCCTGGAACGGATGCGGCGTTCATTCAGGCACTGGCGAGTGTAGGCGGTGAACGCTAACAAGTGAAAAGAGAAAGAAATGTAAATGTCATGTCTGGAAAGTATGAAAGGTTCGTCTAAAATTCGTTGCGCACAGGCTGGGCAAGGAAGTTCGGCTAGAAGTGATAATAGTTTTTGCCATCGTTTGCGCAGGGAAGTCGCGCCATGTCCGTTTTGAAGTTGTCCTACGATGTTTATCATCTGGGCGTTTATCTTGCTGCCGCATTGATGTGGCTGTTACTTGCCTTCAATTCACGCTTGATCTTTCGCCGGCCACGCACGTTGGGGCAGTGGGGTGTGCCGGCCTTGGCCGTGCTCGTCAGCCTCGGTTTGCTGCTGCTGGATGTGCTGATCTTCCTCGACCGCTCGGGCATGCTGCTGGCCCTTCTTTTCGCGGGCTTCGGCGCTCCGGCGCTGGCCATCTGGTGCGTTCGCCAGCGTCTTCGCACCGCTCGCTGAGCGTGCGATCCGGTGTTTCAGGGATAGTTGAACCAGTGTCAGGAGACACGCATGAATGTTGAGCCGCTTGAGCGGGCGACCTGGAAGATTCCGGCGCCATTGTTGGTATTTCTGGTTTCGGTGTGGCTGAGTCTGGTCATGAACGCTTCTTTCTGGCGGCACCTGTGGAATGCGGTGGATGGCTGGAATAATGAACATGTTTTCTTTCTCGCCAGTCTTCCACTGTTAGTTTGCCTGTTTAACTTTGTAGTCCTGGGTTTATTGGCGTGGGGGAAACTGACGCGGGCTGTTTTGATCCTGATGCTTTTATTGTCTGCGGTCGTCAGTTATTTCATGAGCAGCTTCGGAATAATGATCGACTACTCCATGTTGATTAACGCGATGCAGACCGAACGCCGTGAAGTATTTGATCTGCTGGGGCCGGGCCTGTTGATCTGGGTGCTGCTGGTCGGGGTCGTGCCGGCGATAGTGGTCAGCCGCATTCCACTGGCAAGGCATGGCTGGACCCGCGCCGCGCTATTGAAGCTGGGCAGCCTGCTGGGGGCATTGCTGCTGATAGGGATCATTCTGGCGCTGGCCTACCAGTCCTACGCGTCGTTGCTGCGCAATAACCGGGAACTGCGCCTGATGCTGGTGCCGTCGAACCTCGTCGGCGCCGTGCACAGCTATGCCAAGCGGCAATTGCGTACGCCCGCCGCCTTCGAGCCGGTGGGGCTGGATGCGGTGCGAGTGGCCGAAGCCGGGCAGCGGGGGCGGCACAAGGTGCTGGTGCTGGTGGTCGGGGAAACCGCGCGGTCGGCCAGTTTTTCGCTCAATGGCTACCCTCGGCAGACCAACCCGGCGCTGGCTTCGCGTGAGGTGGTCAGCTTCACCGATGTCAGTTCCTGCGGCACGGCCACGGCGATTTCGGTCCCGTGCATGTTCCAGGACCTGGGGCGTCGCGAGTACAAGAGTTTCCATGCCCGCGGCCGCGAAGGGTTGCTCGACGTATTGCACCGGGCTGGCGTGGCGGTGCTCTGGCGCGACAACAATTCAGGCTGCAAGGGCGTCTGCGACCGGGTGCCGAGCGAAGACATCGGCAAGCTGGGGATCAGCGAGCTGTGCAATGCCGATGGTTGCTTCGACGAAGCGCTGTTGCACGGGCTGGCCGAGCGGATCGATCGCAGTGCCGACGATACGGTGATTGTCCTGCACATGCTGGGCAGCCATGGCCCGGCGTACTTCAAGCGCTATCCCGAGGCGTTTCGCCGGTTCACGCCCACCTGCGACACCAGCCAGTTGGACAAATGCAGCAACGGGACCATCGTCAATGCCTACGACAATTCGATCGCTTACACCGACCATGTGCTGGCAAGCGTTATCGATCTGCTGAAAAGTCGGGAGGCGCAGTTCCACACGGCCATGCTGTACGTGTCCGATCACGGTGAGTCACTGGGGGAGAAGGGCGTTTACCTGCATGGCCTGCCTTACGCGATGGCGCCCAGTGAGCAGACCAGGGTGCCGATGGTGGCCTGGCTGTCCGACGCCTTTTCGACTCGGACCGGCATTACCCAGGGCTGCCTGCGGGCGCAGCGGGAATTGCCGTTGTCCCACGACAACCTGTTCCATTCGACACTGGGTCTGATGAGCGTGCGAACGGCGGTCTATCGAGAACAACTGGACCTCTTCAGGCCCTGCATGCAGGGGCCTGGAGAGGTTGCCGCCGCCGAGGCGACGGGAGATGCGCTTAGAAGTGCACCTTGACCAGCAGGCTGGCGGTGTTCTGGTTGGTGTCGAAGCCAGAGCTGTTTTCGATGCCGTATTTGTCTTTCCAGTAGTCGTATTCGATACCGACGTAGAGCTGTTTCTCACCCAGGTCCAGCGCCTTGCCGAGGTCGTACTTGATCTGCGGGTTGAAGTGCAGGTTGGCGTGGTAGGTGCCGCGGCGCTTGGTTTCGTCGTTGTCGACGACCCAGTCCATGAAGCCGTCGATGAGGATGTCGGATTTGCCCACGGGGATGGTGTAGGCCCACACCGGGGTGATCTGCCAGACGTTGTCGCCGGCACGGCTGCCTTCGGTGTTGCGCTGGTAGAAGTTCAACTGGAAGTAGTCGAAGCCGGGGATGTCCAGGTCGAAACCAGGGCCGATCAGGTAGGACTCGGTGTCGCCTTCGCCGAACTCGTAGGTCATGGCCAGCAGCACATCCTTGACCGGGCCGAACGACAGGTCCTGGCCGAAGATCTTGCCGAACGACAGGCGCGGGCTGAACTCGCCGTAGTAGGTGTTCGGGCCGTTGCTGCTGTCTTTTTTGCCGTTGTAGAAGATCTTGTCGATGAACAGGAAGTTGTCACCGTACTTCCAGGCATCGGCGTGCTCGAAGGTGAAGGTCTGCTGGATTTCCGGGTTGACCGCGAAATCCTTGCCGTACAGGTAGGTCAGGCTGTTGTTCTGCCATTGCAACAGGTCGCCGGCCATGGCGGAGCTGGCGGCCAGCAGGCCACCTGCGAGGATCAGGCTGTTGGTAAAGCGCATCGGGTTGCTCCCTTGATTGATTCTGTTAGCGACGCTCTTGAGTCGGCGTCGTCGGGTTGATCGAGTTGCCTTCCGGGTCAGGTTTTTGCGATCGCCCACAAAAAAAAGGCAAGCGCTGGCCCCATCTTTCCGAAAGGGTGCAGCAATCCTGCTCGACGTCTTTCTGAACAGTTCAAAGCGGTTACGACTGTTGGCGCTTACATCTACCAACCGCCCGTATTCATTGACTGAGCGGTCAGTAAACGGGGGCGGAATCCTTCCGCCCCGGTCGAGGGGGCGCGCAGGTTACTGGCTTGCGCGCTGGCCCTCAAGTGCTCCGTCCTGGAGCCGGTGGAACAAAATCCTTTCACCTGGTCAGGTTTTAGAAGTGCACCTTCACCAAAGCACTGGTCACGCTCTGGTTGGTATCGAGACGACCGCTGTTCTCGATGCCATATTTGTCCTTCCAGTAGCTGTACTCGAAACCGACGTAGAGCTGCTTGGCGCCGAGGTTCAGGGCCTTGCCGAGGTCGTATTTGACCTGCGGGTTGAACTGCAGGTTGGCGTGGTAGGTGCCGCGCTTCTTGGTTTCGTCGTTGTCCACCACCCAGTCAATGTAGCCGTCGATGAGGATGTCGGACTTGCCCACGGGAATGGTGTAGGAGAAGGTCGGAGTGATCTGCCAGACGTTGTCGCCCGCACGGCTGCCTTCGGTGTGACGGTTGTAGAAGTTCAGGGTGAAGTAGTTGAAGCCGGGAATCGCCAGGTCGAAGCCGGGGCCGATCAGGTAGGCCTCGTTGTCGCCTTCGCCGGACTCGTAGCTCACGGCCAGCAGCACGTCCTTGATCGGGCCGAGTTCGACCTTGGTGTCGAAGATCTTGCCGAACGAGAAGCGCTCGGTGAACTCGCCGTAGTAGGTGCGGTAGCCTTTGCCGCGGTCGGCCTGGCCGTTGTAGAAAATCTTGTCGACAAACAGGAAGGTGTCGCCGTACTTCCACTTGTTGGCGTGTTCGAAGGTAATGGTCTGCTGAATCGCAGGGTTGACCTGGAAGTCCTTGCCGTACAAATAGCTGAGGCTGTTGGATTGCCACAGCAGAAGATCCCCCGCCACCGCTGGAAGTGTTGCCAGCAAGCTGCTGCCCAGGAGGAGGGAAGTGGTGATGCGTTTCATGTTGTGATTCCCGGCTAATTGTTATTGTTCGTTGCGGTTTTTTCGGCGCGAAGCGCCCCGGCCGACCCGCTCCCACGGGTCGACGGTCCTGCGTATTGCTCGGGTTTGCCGGGGCGGCGAAAGCGCCGCCCAAAAGGCTCAATGGTGGGCGGAGGCTTCGTTGTGCGCAGCGCGCTCGGCGCCGCCGAGGATGTTGAACAGCAGGTTCAGCACCAGGGCGCTGACCGTGGCCATGGCGATACCGCTATGGGTGATCGGTTCCATCCACTGCGGCATTTGCGCGAAGAACTCCGGACGCACGACGGGAATCAGGCCCATGCCGACGCTGACCGCGACCAGCAACTGGTTGCGCCGGTCGGCGATGTCCGCTTCCTGGAGGATCTTGATGCCGGTGGCGGCGACCATGCCGAACATGGCGATCGACGCACCGCCCAGTACCGCCGGCGGAATCGAGGCGATCAGGAACGCGGCCTTCGGCAGCAGGCTGAGCAGGATCAGCAAGCCACCCGCCACCACGGTCACGTAGCGGCAACGTACGCCGGTCATTTGCACCAGGCCGATGTTCTGGGCAAACGAGGAGTGGGTGAAGGTGTTGAAAAAACCGGCGACAAAGGAAGCGCCGGCGTCGCACATCAAGCCGCGACGAAGCATGCCGGGGGTGACTTCGCGATCGGTCACCTTGCCCAGGGCGATGAACATGCCGGTGGATTCGACGAAGATGATCACCACCACCAGGCACATGGAAAGGACCGGTGCGAGGCTGAAGGTCGGCATGCCGAAGTGCAGCGGCGTCACGACCTGGAGCCAGGGTGCTTCGTCGAGACCGGAGAGGTCGACCATGCCGATCGAGCCGGCCAGGATGTAGCCCAGGCCCATGCCGATCAGTACCGAAACGTTGACCCAGAAACCGCGCATGAAGCGGTTGACCAGGAGAATGGTGGCCAGGACCAGGCCGGCGACGATCAGGTAGATCGGCGAGCCGAAGGTGCTGGCGGAGGCACCGCCACCGGCCCAGTTGACGGCAACCGGGAACAGCGACAGGCCGATCGAGGTGATGACCGTGCCGGTCACCAATGGCGGGAAGAAACGCACCACCTTGGACATGAAGGGCGCGATCAGCATGCCGAAGAACCCGGCGGCGATGGTCGCGCCGAAGATCCCTTGCAGGCCGACGCCAGGCATCCCGGCCATGGCCACCATGCTGCCGACGGCGGCGAAGCTGGCACCCATCATCACCGGCATGCGGATCCCTACAGCACCAATGCCGAACGACTGAACGATGGTGGCGACACCGGCGACCAGCAGATCGGCATTGATCAGGAAAGCAACTTCTTCACGGGAGAGTCCGGCAGCCTGTCCGATGATCAGCGGCACCGCGATGGCACCTCCGTACATCAGCAACACATGCTGCAGACCGACGAGGATCAATTGCAGCAAGGGCAGGGGCTGTCGTGGCGGCGCAACGGGAATGTACGCCTTGCGAGACTCGGACATGCAGCACCTCAACGGTTTTGTTCTTGTTTTTAGCTGCACGCCTCAGGCGGCAAGCTTCAAGAAGAAGCCGCCGCCATCAGGCGTGCAGTTGTTGCTGGTCTCTCGACCGCAAGCCGAAGCGGAGACCTCCTGACAAAGGAGGACCGCTCTGACTTGCAGCTTGTAACTTGCGACTGCTGTTAGTTGACGGGAGCGCCTTTGGCGATCCAGTCACCGACCAGCTTGCGTTCCTCGGCAGTCATCTGGGTGATGTTGCCCAGGGGCATGATCTGGCTGGCGACGGCCTGGGCCTGGATACGCGGTGCCAGTTGCTGGATCTGTTGCGGGGTGTCGAACATCACGCCGGCTGGCGCGGTGCTGAACAGCGGGCTGGTCGGCTTGGCCGAATGGCACACGGTGCAACGTTCCTGGATGACGCTGTGGATCTTGTCGAAACCACCACCGGCAGCCTGGGCCGCGGCGGTTGCCTGGGCAGGTGCATCGACGGGCGCGGCAGGGGCGGCTGGCGCCTGGGCGGCCTGTTCGGCTGCGGCTTTGTCTTCGGCGGCTTTCTCGGCGGCAGTCTTGCCACCCAGTGCGGTTTCCGGCAGCGGCTGGTATTGGACTTTCGCGGCGGCTTGCTCAGGCGCGGTCGAGACCGGCTTGGGGCCGGTGACGTAGGCCAGGCAGATCATCGCCAGTGCGCCGGCGGGCAGGGCCCAGGCGTACTTGTTGCTGTCGTGACGGGTGTTGAAGTAGTGACGGATCAGGACCGCGGCCACTGCGATACCTGCCAGGATCAACCAGTTGTACTGGCTGCCGTAGGTGCTCGGGAAGTGGTTGCTGATCATGATGAACAGCACCGGCAAGGTGAAGTAGTTGTTGTGGCGCGAGCGCAACAGGCCCTTGGCCGGCAGGACCGGATCCGGGGTCTTGTTGGCTTCGATGGCGGCGACCAGCTGACGCTGGGCCGGCATGATGGTGCGGAACACGTTACCCACCATGATGGTGCCGATGATGGCGCCGGTGTGCAGGTACGCGCCACGACCGCTGAACACCTGGCTGAAGCCGTAGCACGCCGCGATGATCAGGACGAACAGCACCAGACCGAGCAGGGCAGGGTGTTTGCCCAGTTGCGAGTCGCAGAGGAAGTCGTAGATGAACCAGCCAGCGATCAGCGAACCGACGCCGATGGCGATCCCTTCAGCGCCCGACAGGCTGCTGCCAGGGGCCAGCAGGTACAGGGTCGGGTTGAAGTAGAACACCACGCACAGCAGCGCGATACCGGACATCCAGGTGAAGTAGGCTTCCCATTTGAACCAGTGCAGGTTCTCCGGCATTTTCGGCGGGGCCAGCTTGTACTTCTCCAGGTGGTAGATACCGCCACCGTGGATCGCCCAGAGATCACCGGACAGCCCTTCACGCGGGTTGGAGCGGTTCAGGTTGTTTTCCAGCCAGACGAAGTAGAACGACGCGCCGATCCAGGCCACGCCGGTAATCATGTGAACCCAGCGCACGCTAAGGTTCAGCCATTCCAACAGATGTGCTTCCACAGTCTTTACCTCTTGCCGGTCACCGGAAAACCGATGGCCAGCCTTTTCTTATTGGTGGGGATTGAGGACCAGTTGCTCGTCCTCGGTGAAGAAATGCTCGTCGCAGTTGTTGCCGGAACCACTGCGATCAACCACCAGGAAATCATCCCGCTTTTCGATCGTCAGCACCGGGTGGTGCCAAACGCCGCGATGGTAATTGACGCCCTGCTTTCCATTGCTCAGGAAGGCGCGGACGAGACCCGATACAGGTGCGTCGCCAACAGGCGCGACCACGATCAGAAAGGGGTTGCCGAGCAGCGGAATGAAGGCCTGGCTGCCCAGCGGATGGCGCTCCAGCATGCGCACGGTCAGCGGCATGTCCAGCGCGTCGGCGCGGAAGATGCTGATGATCGCCTTGTCTTCCGGCTGCGCGGTCTCGACCGTCGCCAGCTTGTGGAAGCGCATGGTCGAGCCGTTGTTGATCATGAAGTGGTCGCTGCCGTCGGTTTCGATCACGTCACCGAAAGGGGCGAAGGCTTCTTTGCTCAGGGGCTCAATCACTAAAGTGCGCATGCGTAGGTCTCTTGATTCTGTGTGTTGTTATCAGGCTGTAGCCGCCGGCCGGGCCGGCGCGCAAGGTCTTACAGTTGCAGCAGGCGGAACAGGGCGATCAGGTTGATCTGCGCCAGGGCTTCCTTGAACTCGGTCTCGGCATCGTTGTGAATGCGGGTTTCGAAGGCCGCCAGGATCTGGTGCCGGTTGCTGCCCTTGACCGCCATGATGAACGGGAAGCCGAACTTGTCTTTGTAGGCATCGTTGAGCGTGGTGAAGCGCGCGAACTCTTCGGCGGTGCACTGGTGGATACCGGCGCCGGCCTGTTCATTGGTGCTCGACTCGGTCAGTTCACCCTTGATGGCGGCCTTGCCGGCGAGGTCCGGGTGAGCGTTGATCAGCGCCAGTTGGGCGGCATGGTCGGCGCTCAGGAGGATGTCGCTCATGCGCTGGTGCAGGTTTTCGATCTGATCCACTTCTTCGAGCTGGCCCAGGTCAAAGGCTTTCTCGGCGACCCATGGCGAGTGTTCGTAGATGTCGGCGAAAGCCTCGACGAACGCGGCGCGGTCCAGGGACGAAGGGGTCAGGGTCTTGAAAGCGGTCATTGGGCGTTCTCTGCGGTGTAAGGGTGGTTGGCGTGCCAGTGGCGCGCGATGTCCTCGCGGCGGGCAAACCAGACCTGGTCGTGGCTTTTTGCGTAGTCGATGAAGCGCTTGAGCGAAGCCAGGCGTGCCGGACGACCGATCAGGCGGCAGTGCAGGCCGATGGAAAGCATCTTCGGCGCTTCGGCGCCTTCTTCGTAAAGCACGTCGAAGGCGTCCTTGAGGTACTGGAAGAACTGCTCGCCGCAGTTGAAGCCCTGGACCTGAGTGAAACGCATGTCGTTGGTGTCCAGCGTGTAGGGGATCACCAGGTGCGGTTTGTCGGTCGGGTTGTTCGATTCCCAGTAAGGCAGGTCGTCGTCGTAGGTATCGCTGTCGTAGAGGAAGCCGCCTTCCTCCATCACCAGGCGACGGGTGTTCGGGCCGGTACGGCCGGTGTACCAGCCTACCGGGCGTTTACCGGTCAACTCGGTGAGGATGCGGATGGCTTCGAGCATGTGCTCGCGCTCCTGGGCCTCGTCCATGTTCTGGTAGTCGATCCAGCGGTAACCGTGGCTGCAGATCTCATGGCCGGCTTCGACCATGGCGCGGATCACGTCAGGGTGGCGCTGCGCGGCCATGGCCACGGCGAAGACGGTCAGCGGTACACCGCTGTCCTTGAACAATTTCAGCAGGCGCCATACGCCGGCGCGGCTACCGTATTCGTAGAGCGATTCCATGCTCATGTTGCGCGCGCCTTGCAGCGGCTGGGCGGAGACCATCTCGGAGAGGAAGGCTTCGGATTCCTTGTCGCCGTGAAGGATGTTGCGTTCGCCGCCTTCTTCATAATTGAGCACGAAAGACAACGCGATACGGGCATTTCCCGGCCAGCGCGGATGGGGAGGGGTATTGCCGTAACCGATCAGGTCGCGAGGATAATCAGCGCTCACTGCAGTCTTCCTTCTTGTACGTAAACACGGGAGGGTGGCGGTCGCAGGTTGCGTTGGGCCACGTCGATGGGTGTGATTGTATACAACTTTATTGACGATTTGTAAGCCTGTTTTTCCGCATTTCTTTCAGCATACCTATAAAGAAAGGACTGCAAGAAACCTGCCTGATTGGTCAGCAAATGACGCTGGTGTCTGCCAAAGCCCTGGCTTTGCGACTGATGGCTTATTTACAGAAGGAGGGATTGGCTGAAGCCCAATCTGGTTAGAAAAATTGTGTACAATTTTTCAATAAAATGTCTTAATGATCCAGCTTCCGCACACCACCGTGGTCGATCCTGGTGCTGTGCGGGTATTTTTTGCCCACAGATTGAACAATGAGGCGAGCAAGCAATGGGACGTTTGACCACGCATGTACTGGATGCCGCACATGGCTGTCCTGGAAGCTCGATCAAGGTCGAGCTCTATCGTGTCGAAGGCCAGCAACTGGAGCTGGTGAACACTGCCCTGACCAACAGCGATGGCCGCGTCGACGCGCCGCTGCTGCAGGGTGATGACTACCGCAGCGGTGTTTACCAGTTGCAGTTCAGTGCCGGCGACTACTACCGCGCGCGTGGCGTGCAGTTGCCGCAGCCGGCCTTCCTTGATGTGGTTGTGCTGCGTTTCGGCATCAATGCCGAGCAGGAGCACTACCACGTTCCGCTGCTGATCTCGCCTTACAGTTACTCGACCTATCGCGGAAGCTAGTTGGTCGCTAGAAGAATCTTCGTAGGTCCTTGCCCGCTCACACTGGCGGGCTTTTTTTCGTCTGCTGTTTTTGTGCCGGGCTGCCCAGCTTGTCTGATCGCTTGCCGCTTGCAACGTGCAGCTCAAAAAAAACCCCACCCGAAGGTGAGGCTCCTGTCCCGCCATCTATCCCTTAAAGGAAGATGAACTTGGCAATGAAGATCGCGCACAGCACCCACAGGCTGGCCGAGACTTCCTTATGCCGGCCAGTACATGCCTTGAGCACCACATAAGTAATGAAGCCCAGGGCAATGCCGTCCGCGACCGAGAACGTCAGCGGCATCATGATCACCGTGACGATCGCGGGAATGGTGTCGGTCGCTTCGTCCCATTCGATATGGGCCATGCTGCCCATCATCAACATGGCGACGTAGATCAGCGCTCCTGCGGTGGCATACGCGGGGATCATGCCCGCCAGCGGCGCGAAGAACATCGCTGCGACGAACAGCAAGCCCACCACCACCGCCGTCAGACCGGTGCGACCACCGGCGGCAACGCCCGCAGCACTCTCCACATAGCTGGTCACCGGCGGCACGCCGACCACCGCGCCGAACACGCTCGACGCACTGTCTGCCTTGAGTGCACGGGACAGGTTTTCGATGCGGCCGTCAGCATTCACCAGGTTGGCGCGCTGGGCGACGCCCATCAGGGTGCCGGCGGTGTCGAACATGTGCACGAAGAGGAACGCCAGAACCACGGCGATCATGCTGACGTTGAACACCCCGGCGACATCCATGGCCATCCAGGTTGGCGCCAGGCTCGGCGGCAGCGAGAACACGCCGCCGTACTCCACCAGGCCCAGACCCCAGCCGGCGAGAGTGACGGTGATGATGCTGATGAGGATGGCGCCGAACACCCGGTGGTAGCTGAGCACGGCAATCATCAGGAAGCAGATGGCTGCCAGCAGCGGGCCGGGTTCGTTCAGGTGGCCGAGCTTGATCAGGGTGGCCGGGCTGTCGACGACGATACCCGCGGTCTTGAGGCCGATCAGTCCGAGAAACAATCCGACGCCGGCGCCCATTGCATGACGAAGGCTGACCGGGATGCTGTTCAGCAGCCATTCGCGCACGCGTGAAAGGGTCAGGAACATGAACAGCACCCCGGAGACGAACACCGCGCCCAGCGCGGCTTCCCAGGTGTAGCCCATGGTCCCGACCACGGTGTAGGTGAAGAAGGCGTTCAGGCCCATGCCGGGTGCCAGCCCGACCGGCCAGTTGGCGTAGAGCCCCATCAGCAGGCAGCCCAGGGCGGCGGCTATGCAGGTGGCGACGAAGGCGGCACCATGGTCGATTCCGGCGTCGGCCATGATGTTGGGGTTGACGAAGATGATGTAGGCCATGGTGATGAAGGTCGTCAGGCCGGCGATCATTTCAGTCTTTACGGTAGTGCCGTGTAGCTTGAGTTTGAAAATCCGCTCCAGCCAGCTCGTTTCGAGCGGTGGGGCAAGATCCAGCGTAGGTGCGTCGGATTTGCGGCTTTCCACAGCGTGTACTCCTCAAGTCTTTCTTGTTTTTCAGAGCTGGTCCTGCACGATCACTCGGGGCTCTGCGAGGGAAGGGTTGGCAAGGCGACCGACTCGAATGTTGACCTTTGAGTCAGGAAGTTGCCCGGTGGATTATGCGTTTGTATACAAAGAATGCAAATACTGTTTTATTAGGTGTGCGCACATTAGAGGTGGCGGGCGCTATAACGGAGATCGCCGCCTGCAGAAATGCAGTTTGCTGTGTACAATGCGGCAATACCTTTAGCCGTTAATTTTCTACTCAGGACTTGCCATCGCCCCACTGGCTGGTATTACAGTCGAGGTCCGATAGGCGAATCTTCGTGCGCGAGTGCCCATGAACGAACAGCTACAACCCCTCAAGAAAGCCCCGCGGGCCGGCAAGACCGGTGGCCGCAGCGGTACCCAGGATGACATCGTCTACGCGCATATCTTCGAGGCCATTCTCGAACAGCGATTGGCGCCGGGTACCAAGTTGAGTGAGGAAGCCCTGGGCGAGATCTTCGGCGTCAGCCGCACCATCATCCGCCGCGCCTTGTCGCGTCTGGCCCATGAAAGTGTGGTGTTGTTGCGCCCCAACCGCGGCGCCGTGGTTGCCAGCCCAACCGTGGAAGAAGCGCGTCAGGTGTTCTTTTCCCGGCGCATGGTGGAGCGGGCGATCACCGAACTTGCCGTGCAGCACGCCACCGTCGAGCAGCTGAACGAACTGCGCGTGATGGTCCGTGAAGAGCGCGACAGCTTCTCCCGCGGTGACCGTGGCGCCGGCATCCGTCTCTCCGGCGAGTTCCATCTCAAGCTGGCCGAAGCCGCCGCCAACGCGCCGCTTGTGAGTTTCCAGCGCAGCCTGGTGTCGCAAACCTCGCTGATCATTGCCCAGTACGAAAGCGGCAACCGCTCGCACTGCTCCTATGACGAGCACATGCAGTTGATCGATGCCATCGAGGCCCGCGACGCGACCCTGGCGGTGAACCTGATGATGCATCACATGGATCACATCGACAGCAAGCTCAACCTCGACGAGGAAAGCGCCTCGGACGACCTGCACGCGGTGTTCTCACACCTGCTGCAGAGCAAGAAACGCGGCGGTTCGGTCTCGGCCAAAAGCTGATAAGCGCCACCAATGAACACGGGGCCAGTCCCCGCAAGCCTGAGTGAAGGCTTGCGGGAACTGGCCCCGTGTCGTTTCCGTCAGGAAAGATCAGCGCTGGTGCACGCAGTTCCCCGCCGCGAAGGTCTGGCGGATGGTGCGGTCATCGCCCAGGGTGGTCAGCACGAACAGGGTTTCCTCGATGCTGTTGGACTGTTGCAGGCGGTAGTCCAGCAGCGGCGTGGCCTTATAGTCGAGCACCACGAAGTCGGCGTCATTGCCCGCCCGCAGGCTGCCGATCCGGTCATCCAGGCTCAGTGCGCGAGCGCCGCCGAGGGTGGCCAGGTACAGCGACTTGAAAGGATGCAGGCGAGTGCCCTGTAGCTGCATGACCTTGTAGGCCTCGTTCAGCGTATTGAGCAGCGAGAAGCTGGTGCCGGCGCCGACGTCGGTGCCCAGGCCCACCTTGACCTTGAACTGCTCGGCCTGCGACAGGTTGAACAGACCGCTGCCGAGGAACAGGTTGGAGGTCGGGCAGAAGGCGACCGCCGAGCCGGTTTCGGCCAGGCGCTGGCATTCGGCGTCGCACAGGTGCACGCCGTGGGCGAACACCGAGCGCTGACCCAGCAGCTTGAAGTGGTCGTACACATCCAGGTAGCCGCTGCGTTCCGGGAACAGCGATTTCACCCAGTCGATTTCCTTGAGGTTCTCGCTCAGGTGGGTGTGCATGTACAGGTCCGGGTATTCGCCCAGCAGTTGCCCGGCCAGTTGCAGTTGCTCCGGGGTGCTGGTCGGCGCGAAGCGTGGAGTCACCGCGTAGTGCAGGCGGCCCTTGCCGTGCCAGCGCTCGATCAGCGCTTTGCTTTCGGCGTAGCCGGATTCGGCGGTGTCGGTCAGGTAGTCCGGGGCGTTGCGGTCCATCATCACCTTGCCGGCGATCATCCGCAGGTCCAGGCGCTCGGCCTCTTCGAAGAAGGCGTTGACCGATTCAGGGTGAACGCTGCCGAACACCAGGGCAGTGGTGGTGCCGTTGCGCAGCAGCTCTTCGACGAAAATCTTCGCCACCTTGTCGGCATGTGCCTTGTCGGCGAACTGGCGTTCGCACGGGAAGGTGTAGGTGTTCAGCCAGTCCAGCAGTTGTTCGCCGTAGGAGCCGATCATGCCGGTCTGCGGGAAGTGGATGTGGGTGTCGATGAAGCCGGGGGTGATCAGGCTGTCCTGGTAATGCACCACTTCGATATCGGCGGGCAGCGTCGGCAGCAGGTCGCTGGCATGGCCGAGGCGGCTGATCTTGCCGTTGTCGACCACCAGTAGACCGTCTTCGAAATACTCGAAGGAGGCCTCGATGCCGACTTCGGCCGGGTCGGCGACGCTGTGCAGGATGGCGGATCGGTAGGCTTTGCGGGTTGCGCTCATAACACTCTCGTCAAATGGCGTGGCTGCGCCGTGAGGGCGGCAGCAGTTGGGCGATGGGTTCAGCGTTCGCGGCCGGGTTGTGCAGGCCGAAGCTGGCGTTATAGGTGGCGATGATTTCGGCGGCGATGGACACGGCGATCTCGATCGGCAGCTTGCCCTTGACCTCGGCCAGCCCCATCGGGCAACGCATGCGTTGCATGCGCTCGGCTTCGAAGCCGCGGTCGCGCAGGCGGTGCTCGAACTTGGCGCGCTTGGTCTTCGAGCCGATCAGGCCGAACCAGGTGAAGTCATTGCGCTTGAGGATGGCGGCGGTGAGTTCCAGGTCGAGCTGATGGTTGTGGGTCATGACGATGCAGTAGCTGCCGGGGGGCAGCTCGTCGACCTCATCCACCGGCTCCTCGCTGACGACTTTCCAGACGCCGGCGGGAATGTGCTCGGGGAATTCCTGCTCGCGCGAGTCGATCCAGCGCACCCGGCAGGGCAGCGCGGCGAGCAAGGGTACCAGAGCGCGGCCGACGTGGCCCGCGCCGAACACGGCGATCTGCGCCTGCACCGCGCCCATGGGTTCGAACAGCAGTACCGTGGCGCCGCCGCAGCACTGGCCGAGGCTGGCGCCAAGACTGAAGCGCTCCAGGTGCGGCGATTCACGGCCTTCGGTGAGCATCTGCCGGGCGATGTGCATGGCCTTGAATTCCAGGTGCCCGCCGCCGATGGTATCGAACAGACGGTTGGCGCTGACCACCATCTTCGAGCCGGCATTACGCGGGGTCGAGCCGCGCTCCTCGATGATGGTCACCAGGACGCAGGGCTCGCCCTGTTCCTGTAGCTCGGCGAGGGCATTGATCCATTGGTGCATGATTTCTGATCCTCTTCAGGATTCGATGTCGCCCCTTGTGTAGGAGCGAGCTTGCTCGCGATGGCGCCTGTTCGATCGCTATCGCGAGCAAGCTCGCTCCTACAGGGGGAGGCGGCGTCAGTGGGTCACGGTTTCCACTTGCGGTTTTGCAACTGCCCGTGCCGCCACTACCTTGCGCATCTGCTCACAGCCCCACAGCACCCGCTCCGGTGTCGACGGCGCGTCGATCTGCGGATGCTCGCGGTAATCGGCGATGCTCGCCACGGCGTCCTTGATCGCGCACCAGGCGGCGATGCCGAGCATGAACGGCGGCTCGCCCACGGCCTTGGAATGGAACACGGTGTCTTCCGGGTTCTTGCGGTTTTCCACCAGCTTCACCCGCATATCCAGCGGCATGTCCGCCACCGCGGGGATCTTGTAGCTGGCCGGGCCGTTGGTCATCAGCTTGCCCTTGGCGTTCCACACCAGTTCCTCGGTGGTCAGCCAGCCCATGCCTTGAACGAAGCCGCCTTCCACCTGGCCGATGTCGATGGCCGGGTTCAGCGAGTCGCCGACGTCGTGGAGGATGTCGGCGCGGAGCATCTTGTACTCGCCGGTCAGGGTGTCGACGATCACTTCGACGCAGGCGGCGCCGAAGGCGAAGTAGTAGAACGGCCGGCCACGCGCCTGGTTGCGGTCATAGAAAATCTTCGGCGTCTTGTAGAACCCGGTGCTCGACAGCGATACCTGGGCGAAGTACGCCTGTTGCACCAGCGTCTCGAAGCTGACGATCTCGTCGCGGATGCGCACGTGACCGTTGCGGAATTCCACGTCTTCCTCGGTGACCTTCCACTGCCGCGCGGCAAACTCGACCAGGCGTTTCTTGAGGATCTCGGCAGCGTTCTGCGCGGCCTTGCCGTTCAGGTCGGCGCCGCTGGAGGCCGCGGTCGGCGAAGTGTTCGGCACCTTGTCGGTGTTGGTGGCGGTGATCTGAATACGGTCGAAATCGACCTGGAACACTTCGGCCACCACTTGGGCGACCTTGGTGTTCAAGCCCTGGCCCATCTCGGTGCCACCGTGGTTCAGGTGGATGCTGCCGTCGGTGTAGATGTGGATCAGCGCACCGGCCTGGTTGAGGAAGGTCGCGGTGAACGAGATGCCGAATTTCACCGGGGTCAGCGCCAGGCCTTTTTTCAATACCGGGCTGTGGGCGTTGAAGCGGCGGATCGACTCGCGGCGCTCGGCATAGTCGCTGCTCGCTTCGAGGTCGGCGGTCATTTCCTCGATCAGGTTGTGTTCGACGGTCTGGTAGTAATGGGTGACGTTGCGCTCGGTCTTGCCGTAGTAATTGGCCTTGCGCACGTCCAGCGGGTCGCGGCCCAGATGGCGGGCGATATGGTCCATCACTTCTTCGATGGCGACCATGCCTTGCGGGCCGCCGAAGCCACGGTAGGCGGTATTGGACGCGGTGTTGGTCTTGCAGCGGTGGCCGTGCACCGTGGCATCGCCCAAGTAGTAGGCGTTGTCGGAGTGGAACATGGCGCGGTCGACGATCGAGCCCGAGAGGTCCGGCGAATAGCCGCAGTTGCCGGCCAGGTCGAAGTTGATGCCGTGCAGGCGACCGTTGTCGTCAAAACCGACGTCGTACTCGACGTAAAACGGGTGGCGCTTGCCGGTCATCATCATGTCTTCGACGCGCGGCAGGCGCATCTTGGTGGGCTGGCCGGTCAGGCGTGCAACCACCGCGCACAGGCAGGCGGGGCTGGCCGCCTGGGTTTCCTTGCCGCCGAAGCCGCCGCCCATGCGGCGCATGTCGAGGACAATCTTGTTCATCGGCACGTCGAGCACTTCGGCGACCAGTTTCTGCACTTCGGTGGGGTTCTGGGTCGAGCAGAACACGATCATGCCGCCGTCTTCGGTGGGCATCACCGAGGAAATCTGGGTTTCCAGGTAGAAGTGTTCCTGGCCGCCGATGTGCAAAGTGCCTTGCAGACGGTGCGGGGCGCTGGCCAGGGCGGTAACGGAGTCGCCGCGCTGGTGGGTGTGGCTGTCCAGCACGAAGTGTTTCTTGCGGTACGCCTCGACCACGTCGAGCACCGGCTCCAGGTCTTCGTACTCGATGATCGCCGCCATCGCCGCGCGGCGCGCAGTGTCGAGGTCACGGGCGGCCACGGCGAGCACCGGCTGGCCGAAGAACTCCACCTTGTCGATGGCCAGCAGCGGGTCGCCGGCCACGACCGGGCCGATGTCCTTCAGGCCCGGAATGTCTTCGTGGGTAATGACGATGCGCACGCCTTCGAAGGCGTAGCACGGCGTGGTGTCCACTTTCAGGATGCGCGCGTGGGCGCGGTCGGCGGTGCGGGCGTACACGTGCAACTGGTTGGGGAATTCCAGGCGGTCATCGATGTACACGGCCTCGCCGGACACCTGTTTGTCGGCGCTGTCGTGCTTGACGCTGCGACCGACACCGGTGGTCAGGTCCTGGGCGAACAGCTCGGCCATTTCCGCCTGGCTCTTGGGCGCGTGGTGGTTAGACATAATCGGTCACCCGGGTCTCGATGTGCGGTGTTTGCAGTTCGATGAAGTACTTGCGCAGCAGGTTCTGCGCGCCCAGCAGGCGGTATTCCTTGCTGGCGCGGAAATCCGAGAGCGGTGTGAAGTCTTCGCTCAGGGCCTGGCAGGCTTTCTCCAGGGTGGCCTGGTTGAACGGCTTGTCGGTCAGCGCGGCTTCACAGGCGCGGGCGCGTTTCGGGATCGCCGCCATGCCGCCGAAGGCAACCCGGGCGTGCTCGATCACACCGTTGTCGATGCGCAGGTTGAAGGCGGCGCACACCGCGGAAATATCGTCGTCCAGCCGTTTCGACACCTTGTACGCGCGGAAGACCCAGTTGGCCTTGGCTTTCGGCACGATGATGCGCTCGATGAACTCGCTCTCCTGCCGCGCGGTGATGCGGTAGTCGATGAAATAGTCTTCCAGCTTGAGGGTGCGGGTGTTGTCGCCCTTGCGCAGGACGATCTGCGCATCGAGGGCGATCAGCAGCGGCGGCGAGTCGCCGATCGGCGAGGCGTTGCCGATGTTGCCGCCAAGGGTGCCCTGGTTGCGGATCTGCAGGGAGGCGAAGCGGTGCAGCAACTCGCCGAAGTCCGGGTATTCAGTGTGCAGGGCTTCGTAGCAGTCGGTCAGCGGGGTGGCCGCGCCGATCTCGATGCGGTCGTCGAAATGCTCGACGCGCTTGAGTTCGGCGACGTTGCCGACATAGATCATCACCGGCAGCGTCCGGTGGAACTGGGTCACTTCCAGCGCCAGGTCGGTGCCGCCGGCCAGCAGCCGGGCTTCCGGGTGCGAGCCATAGAGATCGGCGAGGTCAGCCACGGTCAGCGGCACCAGGCAGCGCTTGTCGCCGCTGTTGAGTTCTCCGGTTTCCGTCGGCGCGATGGCCTTGAGGCGGGCGATGGTCTGCGCCTGGGCGGCGTCGAACTGGTCGGGCTGGGCTTGGCAGCAGGCCTGCTCGGCGGCGGCGAGGATCGGCCGGTAGCCGGTGCAGCGACACAGGTTGCCAGCGAGGGCTTCGTGGGCTTTGTGCAGGTCGGGCTGATCGCTGTTCTTTTGCAGGGCGAACAGAGACATGACGAAGCCCGGCGTGCAGAAACCGCACTGCGAGCCGTGGCAGTCGGACAGCGCCTGTTGCACGCTGTGCAGCTTGCCCTGGTGCTTGAGGCCTTCGACGCTGATCAACTGTTTGCCGTGCAGCGACGAGACGAACGTCAGGCAGGAGTTCAGGCTGCGGTATTGCAGGCTGTCCTGGCCGTTTTCGTCAGTAATGCGTTCGGCGACCACCACGGAGCACGCGCCGCAGTCACCACTGGCGCAGCCCTCCTTGGTGCCGGTTTTACCCAGGTGCTCGCGCAGATACTCGAGTACCGTCAGGTTGGGGTCCAGGGCATGCTCACTGCGCAACTCCTGGTTCAAGAGAAACTGGATCACGGAAGGGCCTCACAAGCGAATTATTGTTGTTGAGCGGACTGAGGCGAAATGTATTCAGCCTTGACTTTCCGGTCAATGATTTTCTGACCTGTAGGTCAAGAAAATCCATTCGGCCGCTCTCCCAATGCGCTAATCCCTGTGTTTCAGTTAAGCAGGCTTTCTGTAGCTGAATTCCTAAATAGACGAGTGAAACGACTGATGCGGGCTGTTGAAGCGTCAGCTAGCCTTGTGGGGATCCTTTCGCGAAGGGTGAAGCGCGCACGGCGGGAGGCCGTTCCAGAGGGGGAGAGCGTGTTGTAGGAAAAGCCTCGCGGGGATGACGGCTCCAGCATGCTGGCAGTGGGCATTTGCGTTACACTTCCGCGTTTTTAGCCGTTCAACGATTTTGAAGGAAAACCATGACGTTCAAGGCGCCGGACAGCCTCTCCGAGCAAATTGCCCACTACCTGGCCGAACGGATCATCCGGGGTGAACTCAAGCCTGCAGAACGCATCCAGGAACAGAAGGTCACCCAGGCACTGAATGTCAGCCGTGGCTCGGTGCGCGAAGCCCTGTTGATTCTCGAACGCCGTCATCTGGTGACCATCCTGCCGCGCCGTGGCGCCCACGTGACCGTTCTCAACGAACTCAACGTGCGCAGCCTCTGCACCCTGATGAGCGAGCTGTACATCCTGCTCGGCAATGCCGTCGCCACGCGGCGCACCAGCGATGCCGAGCTGGCGCCGTTCCTGGCCATTCAGCAGCGCCTGCAAGAGGCTTGCGCGCGCCAGGACATCAAGGCCTTCGTCGAAGAGAGCTTCGCGGTGATGCGCGCCGCCTATCCGTTTGCCAACAATCCCTACCTGCAGGAAACCGTCGAGAACCTGCAGCCGGCCATGAGTCGCACCTATTACCTGGCCCTGGACCAGCGCAAGGCGGAAATGAACGACTTCCTGGTGCTGTTCACCGAATTGCTTCAGGCGGTGGTCGCCGGTGACCTGGCGCGAATCCGCCAGGTGCTCACCGAGTACTGCGGACGCAGTTGTGAACTGGTGCTGTCGGCCCTGGTGACTGACTGACCATGCGCCTGAAGTGCATTCGCCTGGCGGGGTTCAAGTCGTTCGTCGACCCGACCACCGTCAATTTTCCCAGCAACATGGCCGCGGTAGTCGGCCCTAACGGCTGCGGCAAGTCCAACATCATCGATGCGGTGCGCTGGGTCATGGGCGAAAGCTCGGCGAAGAACCTGCGCGGCGAATCGATGACCGACGTCATCTTCAACGGCTCCACCAGCCGCAAGCCGGTCAGCCAGGCCAGCATCGAACTGGTCTTCGACAACAGCGACAACACCCTGGTGGGCGAATACGCCGCCTACGCCGAGATCTCGATCCGGCGCAAGGTCACCCGCGACGCGCAGAACACTTACTACCTCAACGGCACCAAGTGCCGGCGCCGTGACATCACCGATATCTTCCTCGGCACCGGCCTGGGCCCGCGCAGCTACTCGATCATCGAGCAGGGCATGATCTCCAAGCTCATCGAGGCGAAGCCGGAAGAACTGCGCAACTTCATCGAGGAAGCCGCGGGCATCTCCAAGTACAAGGAGCGCCGCCGCGAAACCGAGAACCGCATCCGCCGCACCCACGAAAACCTCGAGCGCCTGACCGACTTGCGCGAAGAGCTGGAGCGCCAGCTCGAACGCCTGCACCGGCAGGCCCAGGCGGCGGAGAAATACAAGGAATACAAGGCCGAAGAACGCCAGCTCAAGGCGCAACTGTCGGCCCTGCGCTGGCGCGCGCTGGACACCCAGGTCAGCCAGCGCGAAAGCGTTATCGGCGACCAGGAAGTGTCCTTCGAGGCGCTGGTGGCCGAGCAGCGCAACGCCGATGCGAGTATCGAGCGGTTGCGCGATGGTCATCACGAACTGTCCGAGCGTTTCAATCTGGTCCAGGGCCGCTTCTATTCGGTCGGCGGCGACATCGCCCGGGTCGAGCAAAGTATCCAGCACGGCCAGCAGCGCCTGCGCCAATTGCAGGACGACCTCAAGGAAGCCGAGCGCTCGCGCCAGGAAACCGAATCGCACCTGGGGCACGACCGCACCTTGCTGGCGACCCTTGGCGAAGAACTGGAGATGCTCGACCCGGAACAGGAAATGACCCTGGCCGCGGCCGAGGAAGCCTCCGCGACACTTGAAGAAGCCGAAACCACCATGCACGGCTGGCAGGAACAATGGGACAGCTTCAACGCCCGTTCCGCCGAGCCGCGCCGCCAGGCCGAGGTGCAGCAGTCGCGCATCCAGCAACTGGAACACAGCCTCGAACGCCTGGCCGAGCGCCAGCGCAAGCTGGGCGAAGAACGCGATCAGCTCAGCGCCGACCCGGAAGACGCGGCGATCCTCGAGCTGGCCGAGCAAGTTGCCAGCAGCGAACTGCTGCTGGAAGACCTGCAACTGGAAGAACAACAGTCTGCCGAGCGCCTCGATCACCTGCGCGAACGCCTGCAACAGGCCACCCAGGCCCAGCAGCAGGCGCAGGGCGAGTTGCAGCGTCTTGGTGGTCGTCTGGCATCGCTGGAAGCCTTGCAACAGGCTGCGCTGGAACCTGGCAGCGGCGCCGCCCAGTGGCTGCGCGAGCATGGCCTGGAGCAGCGCCCGCGATTGGCCGAAGGCCTGCGCGTCGAGCCGGGCTGGGAGCTGGCGGTGGAAACCGTGTTGGGCGCCGACCTGCAAGCGGTGCTGGTGGATTCGTTCAGCGATCTGGGCTTCGACGGTTTCGACCAGGGCGAACTGCGCCTGCTGGACGCCAGCCTTGGCGCCGCGCAGGTGCCGGGCAGTCTGCTGGACAAGGTCGAAAGCGCGGTGGATCTGTCGCCGTGGCTGGGCCGGGTCAAGCCGGTGGAGAGTCTCGATCGGGCGCTGGCGCTGCGCGGACAACTGGCCGAGGGCGAGAGTCTGGTCAGTCGCGACGGTTATTGGGTCGGCCGCCACTTCCTGCGGGTCAGCCGTGCCAGTGATGCTCAGGGCGGCGTGCTCGCCCGCGGCCAGGAGCTGGAGCGTCTTGGCCTGGAACAGGAAGAACAGCAAGCCCGGCTGGCGCAACTGGACGAAGAACTGAACGACCAGCGCGACCAGCAGCGCCAGCTTGAAGACGGCCGTGAACAACTGCGCCGCCGTGCCCAGGACGAAGCCCGCCAGCAAGGTGAGCTGAAGGCGCGCCTGTCCGCTGGCAAGGCCCGCGCCGAGCAACTGGGCCTGCGTCGTCGGCGTCTTGAAGACGAACTGGCGGAATCTGCGGAGCAGCGTGGGATCGAGCAGGAACAACTGGGCGAGTCCCGTTTAGTGCTGCAGGAAGCGCTGGAACTGATGGCTCAGGATACCGAGCAGCGGGAAATGCTCCTGGCCCAGCGCGATGGCTTGCGCGAACACCTCGACCGGGTGCGCCAGGAAGCGCGTCAACACAAGGATCACGCCCACCAGCTCGCGGTGCGCCTCGGCTCGCTGCGGGCCCAGCACGATTCCACCCGCCAGGCCCTGGAGCGCCTGGAGCTGCAATCCGAGCGCCTGAGCGAAAAGCGCGAACAGTTGAGCCTGAACCTGGAAGAGGGCGAGGCGCCGCTGGAAGAGCTGCGCCTCAAGCTCGAAGAACTGCTGGAAAAGCGCATGAGCGTCGACGAAGAAATGCGTCTGGCGCGTCTGCACATGGAGGATGCCGACCGCGAGTTGCGTGACGCCGAGAAGCGCCGCAGCCAGGCCGAGCAACAATCCCAGTTGCTGCGCGGCCAGCTCGAGCAGCACCGCATGGAATGGCAAGGCCTGAGCGTGCGGCGCAAGACCCTGCACGAGCAACTGCATGCCGACGGCTACGACCTGGACGGCGTGCTGGCGACCCTGACCGAGGAGGCCAACGAACAGGAGGCCGAGGCCGAACTGGAGCGCCTTGACGGGCGCATCCAGCGTTTGGGCGCAATCAACCTCGCGGCAATCGAGGAATACCAGCAACAGTCCGAGCGCAAGCGCTACCTCGATGCCCAGGACGCCGATCTGGTCGAAGCCCTGGACACGCTGGAAAACGTCATTCGCAAGATCGACAAGGAAACGCGTAATCGTTTCAAAGATACCTTCGATCAGATAAATGCCGGTTTGCAGGCACTTTTTCCAAAAGTTTTCGGTGGCGGCAGTGCGTATCTGGAACTGACGGGCGAAGATTTACTCGATACAGGGGTAACGATCATGGCGCGCCCGCCAGGAAAGAAGAACAGCACTATTCATTTGCTCTCCGGCGGTGAAAAAGCGCTGACCGCCCTGGCGTTGGTATTTGCCATCTTCAAATTGAACCCGGCACCGTTCTGCATGCTCGATGAAGTCGATGCACCGCTCGACGATGCCAACGTCGGCCGTTATGCGCGGCTGGTAAAAGAGATGAGTCAGACCGTGCAGTTCATCTATATCACCCATAACAAGATCGCCATGGAAATGGCCGATCAACTGATGGGGGTAACCATGCACGAGCCAGGCTGCTCGCGGCTGGTGGCGGTGGATGTGGAGGAGGCGATGGCCATGGTCGACGCCTGATACGAGATATGAAGCACGAACCCGGGCTAAATGAACCTGTCCGTTGCGACAGACGGTGTAAAGTTATCTTTGGTCGTGCTAGCTTAATGTCAATTTTTCGTACGTGGGTAAAACGTCAGTCAGAACATAGAGTTGGCGCCACGTTTTAAAGGGTTTTAACCCTTTTATTTTTCAGCATTTTTCACAGAGGCACGGGATTACATGGAAATCGGTCTGCGCGAATGGCTGATCGTCATCGGCATCATAGTCATTGCCGGTATTCTCTTTGACGGCTGGCGCCGCATGCGCGGCGGCAAGGGCAAGTTGAAGTTCCGTCTGGACCGCAGTTTGTCCAATATCCCGGATGAAGAAACCAGCGCCGAAGTATTGGGGCCACCCCGCGTACTCGACACGCACAAGGAGCCGCAACTCGACGAGGATGATCTGCCGTCGATGAGCGCGCCTGCACGCGAGCCAAAGGCCGGCAAGGCCAACAAACGCGGCAAACGTGGCACCGAGCCACAGCAGGGCGACCTGAACCTGAGCGCCGATTCGCGCGAGCCTGATCTGTTCGGTGACATCGACGACGACTTCCCTGCGGAAAACACCAAGACCACCGGCTACGGTTCCGCCAGCGAAGGCAAGGAACTGCCGCAAGTCGAGGAAGTGTTGGTAATCAGTGTGATCTCCCGCGACGAAGGCGGCTTCAAAGGCCCGGCCCTGTTGCAGAACATCCTCGAAAGCGGCCTGCGCTTCGGCGAAATGGACATCTTCCACCGTCACGAAAGCATGGCGGGCAATGGCGAAGTCCTGTTCTCCATGGCCAACGCGGTCAAGCCGGGCGTCTTCGACCTGGACGACATTGACCACTTCAGCACCCGCGCCGTCAGCTTCTTCCTCGGCCTGCCGGGCCCACGGCATCCTAAGCAGGCGTTCGACGTGATGGTCGCCGCCGCGCGCAAACTGGCCCACGAGCTGAACGGCGAATTGAAAGATGATCAGCGCAGCGTCATGACCGCCCAGACCATCGAGCACTACCGTCAGCGCATCGTCGAGTTCGAGCGCCGCGCCCTGACCCAGAAACGTTAAGAACAATGGCGGGCATGCCCCGCCAGCCTCACCGAAACATGCAAGAGCAGCCCCGGCTGCTCTTTTGCTTTGCACGAGAATCCCGCCATGAATGCCGAAACCCGAATCCTCGAACTGCGTGCCGAACTCGACCAGCACAACTACCGCTACTACGTGCTCGATGAGCCCAGCGTGCCGGATGCCGAGTACGACCGCCTGTTCCGCGAACTGCAGGCGCTGGAAGCCGAGCACCCGGAACTGGTCAGCGAGGATTCGCCGACCCAGCGTGTAGGCGGCGCGGCGCTGTCCGCCTTCAGCCAGGTGCGTCATGAAGTGCCGATGCTCAGCCTGGGCAACGCCTTCGAGGAAACCGACCTGCGTGAATTCGACCGCCGCGTGGTCGAAGGCCTGGACCTGCCGGCTGGCGACCTGTTCGGTGGCGGTGCGCCCGTCGACTACAGCTGCGAGCCCAAACTCGATGGTCTGGCCGTGAGCCTGCTGTACCGCAACGGTCAACTGGTGCAAGGCGCCACCCGCGGCGACGGTACCACCGGCGAGGACATCAGCGTCAACGTGCGCACCATCCGTAATATCCCGCTCAAGCTGCACGGCACCGGCTGGCCCGAAGTGCTGGAAGTGCGCGGCGAAGTGTTCATGAGCAAGGCCGGCTTCGACAAACTCAACGCCGCCCAGGCCGAGATCGGCGGCAAGACCTTCGCCAACCCGCGCAACGCCGCTGCCGGCAGCCTGCGCCAACTGGATTCGAAGATCACCGCCAGCCGCCCGCTGGAATTCTGCTGCTATGGTCTGGGCCAGGTGTCCGAGGCGATCGCCGACACCCATATCGGCATCCTCGAAAAGCTCAAGACCTGGGGCATGCCCATCAGCCGCGAGTTGCGACACGCCGCCGGAATCGAGGAGTGCCTGGCCTACTACCACGACATCGGCGCGCGACGTAACGATCTGCCCTACGAGATCGACGGCGTGGTGTTCAAGGTCAACAGCCTGGCCTCCCAGCGCGAGTTGGGCTTCCGCGCCCGTGAGCCGCGCTGGGCCATCGCCCACAAATTCCCGGCCATGGAAGAACTCACCGAAGTGCTCGATGTGGAATTCCAGGTCGGCCGGACCGGTGCCGTCACGCCGGTGGCGCGGCTCAAGCCGGTCAAGGTGGCTGGCGTCACCGTGGCCAATGCCACGCTGCACAATATGGACGAAGTGGAGCGCCTGGGCGTGATGATCGGCGACACGGTGATCATCCGCCGCGCTGGCGACGTCATTCCGCAGGTCATGCAAGTGGTCACCGAGCGGCGTGACCCGGCCAGCGTCCGTCCGGTGCAGATTCCCACCGAGTGCCCGGTGTGCGGCTCGCAGGTTGAACGCACGCAACTGGTCAAGCGCAGCAAGGGCAAGGAGACCGTCAGCGAAGGCGCGGTGTACCGTTGCGTCGGCCGCCTGGCCTGCGCGGCGCAACTCAAGCAGGCGATCATTCACTACGTCTCGCGCCGCGCCATGGACATCGAAGGCCTGGGCGAGAAGAGCGTCGAGCAACTGGTGGACGAGGGCCTGATCGCCTCGCCGGCTGATCTGTATCGCCTGACCTATGAACAGGTGGTCGAGCTGGAAGGCTTCGCCGAAGTCTCCAGCAACAAACTGCTGGCCGCCATCGAAGACAGCAAGCGTCCGGGTCTGGCGCGCTTCATCTATGCGCTGGGCATCCCTGATGTGGGCGAGGAAACCGCCAAGGTCCTGGCTCGCTCGCTGGGCTCGTTACAGCGCGTGATGAAGGCGTTGCCGCAGGTGCTGACCTACCTGCCGGACATCGGTCTCGAAGTTGCCTACGAGATTCACAACTTCTTCGAGGACGAGCACAACCGCAACGTCATCCAGCAACTGCTGGACTGCGGCATGCAGCTTCAGGACGAAGGCGAACTGAGCGCCGAGTTCGCCGCCAGCACGACCCTGGCCGGAATGATCGCCAAGCTGGATATTTCCTCGGTCGGTCCCACCGGCGCGGAAAAGCTGGTGGCCAAGCTGGGCAGTCTGGAAAAAATCATCGAAGCCGACGGCATCGACCTGCGCCAGGCCCTGGCGGCCAAGCAGGCCGAAGCCGTGCGGGAATTCTTCCTGATTGAAGCCAACCGCGAACTGGCACGTGCCATTGAAGCCCAGTTGCTGGAGTTCGGCATGCACTGGGCAAGCGAGAAGAAAGTTGCCGAAGGCTTGCCCCTGGCCGGCCAGACCTGGGTGCTGACCGGTACGCTGGAGCGCATGAGCCGTGATATCGCCAAAGACAAACTGGAAAGCCTCGGTGCGAAAGTTGCCGGTTCCGTGTCGGGCAAGACCCACTGCGTCGTCGCTGGCCCCGGTGCCGGCTCCAAGCTGGCCAAGGCCAGTGAATTGGGGGTGAAGGTGATGGACGAGGACGCATTCGTGGCCTTTTTGGCGGAGCAGGGCATCAGCGTCTGATCGGTCAGCGGGACAAGTCATTGAGAAATGATGGTTTTTTCTCGCGCTGGAGGTTGTAACTCCCTCTCAGACCGGTACAATGGCGCGGCTCGCCACTTGGCGAGTCGCGTAGTGGTGGCCCCATCGGTCCCCCCGCAACGATTACCCGTGAACCTGGTCAGAGCCGGAAGGCAGCAGCCACAGCGGGAACATTGTGTGCCGGGGTGTGGCTGGTGGGGCCGCCTCCATTTCCGGGGTCTGAAAGTCTCTCTGACCCTGTCGGCAACACCCTTCACCTGCGGATCAGCCTGCATCGCTTGTTCTGTCATTGCCTCTTTTCTGAGGTTTCTTCTCTCAATAAAAGTCAGTAAGCGTCCGGTGTTGAATCGGGATGTGTCCTACATTCGTGCCTGTCTTGACGCTGCCTTGGGTGAAAAGCGCGTCTGATCGGAATGGGGGAACTCTCTTTTTTTGCGGTCATGCGCTTGGCGGCTGACCTGCATCGCGAGCAGATAGGGGCCTTTGGGGCGCTGCTTGAGGAGGGCGCCTATGGCAGAAAACGGCCCAGATTGTGTGAAAACATCAGCGATTGTCTAACCTCCTGATTATCGTGATCGTGGCAGGGACAATCATGAAGCGATTCATTGAGGGTGAGGTTCGGACGCAGTTCACATTGCTGCCGAAGTGTCTGGACGATTACGTAGCTGAAGAAAACCCAGTTCGGGTAGCAGACTTCGGCGCAATCCATCCAGGCAGAACTCCGTATTCGTATAGCCCCTGGGAAATGGAAGACGATAAAGGCGCATTGGCATTGACCTGGGCGGCCGAAGAGAGTCGAGGCCTATCCGGGCATCACAAACGCTTGCGGGCAGAAATTCCGAAGGGCGCAGCCATTGGCCAAGAAACCAGTGTCCCGTCCCTACAGGAATCAAACATGCGGAAAATTCTAACCGTCATGGCAATGCTGGCGCTTGCCGGCTGCTCTACCCATACCGGCCAGACTGGTCAGATGATCGTCGACTCCGCCAAGGACGGCGACGTTCTTGGTGTCGGAATCATGAGCGTTGCCCTGCCTTTCATGGTTGTCATGGATGTCGTCACCTTGGGCGACACCTCGAGCGACACCTCGGATGACGAAGATCCCCAATAACGCCTCCGTCACCAGCAGCACCGAGACGGTAATGTTCATGACCAAGACGGCTATCGATATGATCGACGGAGGATGTCCTGGCGGCACCCCTCAACAGCGTATCGATGAACGCAAGCAATACCTGGACGCCTACAGCGCCGCCGAAGATGCATGCAACGCCGTGCAGTCCGGCGACCGAAAATGCGCGCCTCAGAAGCATTTCTAAATGCCTTTTTTACGATTCTTTGCCGGGTTGGCGGGCACAACACTGGGAAGGCAGAAATGAAAGGAAGGACGCTGAAGGGACTGGCCGCAGGCGTTGTCCTGATGTTGGCGGGGTGTGCTGCATAGCCTGTACTGACCTGCGGGTTAGGCAGCATTGCCTGTTCCGTCGTCTTCTCTTTTCTGAATTCCTTTGTCCCGATAAAAGCGATGAATCCGTAATGGAGTCTGGCCTGTGGCTGTGCCGGATGGCTTTGGCGGTGCATGCTGCCCTGAGTGGGTAAGGGTGCAGGCATTATCCTTTGGACCTTTTTGCGGTGACTGATAGCGCTATCGGAAAGATCCTGCTTAGCGCTCGGAATCCGCCTGCTTACCATCAAGCTGTCCTCTTGCAAGCATCTGTCCTTGGCCTTGGGAGCTATTTCCCGGGAGGTTTTGGACAAAGCAGAAGGACGCAGATTCATGGTGCTCGGCTACCTCATTCGCATTGGCGACAAGACCACCTGTGGTGGTCAGGTGCTAACCGGCGACAGCGAATTCATCATCGAGGGTTTGCCTTCGGCCCGTCAGGGTGACTCGGTGACGTGCGGCGTGACCGGGAAGACCTATCAGATCCACGGCGGCATTCCGTCATTTATCAACGAAGGCGTACTGGTCGCGGGAAGCCTGGACAGCTTCAGTGGCTGCCCGTGTTACGCCGGGTTGATTCCCTCGGACTTCGGCTTCTCTTACGAGTCCACCAACAGCGTCATGGCGCCGAGGCACAATCAGCCCTCGACCACGGCTTCAAGCAGCCCGGCCAATCCAGCCTGGGGCAACAATCCTTCGCTCAGCACCAGCAGGCTGTGATTGCTTCGGCAGGGGCCAATAAGTCGCGCTCGATAACGTCTGGCAAACCACTGACGCCTGAACTGATCGCCGTCGCCGGTAGCCAGCACGACAATGGCTCGGTGGTGCGGACATCGTCGAAATCACAACGACTCAGGAATTCATTGACTATCTGAACCATGGAAAGGAGAGGCGGCAGTCGCCGATCGAGCAACTGTCGATTTTCAGCCATGGCGTACCCCAGCAAATTGCCTTTGGCTACCAACTCCCGGGGCACTTCCAGATGTCGCTGGATGTGCTGGATTACCACGACATCTCGCCGGAAGCCTTCTCCGAAACGGCCCGGCTCGACAGCTATGCCTGTCGCACGGGCATGGGCAATCTCTCGGACTATCCAATCGAAGACGGTGTTCAGTTATTCCCGCAGACCAATGAAAGCCTGGCCCAGTTGCTGGCTAATCATCTGCGGATCAAGGTGGGCGCCTTCATTCGGCGGTCGGACTACAAAAATACTTGGGGGTCGTTCAGCGAGCGTCGGATGGGGAGTGTTTGTAAAGTCACCAACGACGTCGCACCTCAACAAGAGTGGTGTGATCGCTGGAATACATTGGATGCCGAGCGCGCTAAAAATGACCAAAATCTGGATTTCACCTATCAGGCAGTGGGTGCAATCAATCCTGTTGTTTCAGGCGATACGCCACTGGGCGCACCGGATGGGTACTTTGAATTTCTTCCCAAATAAAACCTTGCGGATCGCAATCATGGTTTTCTCTCTGTTTCTGCTGGTTGCGATCGACTATGGTATAAGAGTTTTGACCAGCGTATATAAAAAAGATTTGGGCAACGGCGTGGTAATTTACGGTGATGACTATGTGAGAAGTGGTCTTTGGGTATTTGACTGTAAATATTCTCGCGCAATCAGTCGAGAGCGCTTGCCCGCACCATTAGCGGAGCTGAGTGTTCTGGAAACGCTAACGTTTGGGCAAATGTATTATTTCAATGGTCGTGATGTCGCCTCTGCCAAGGAAGCGATCACGGCTATAACTGCAGTGCCGGAGTGGCACAAAGACCTGCAGTATATTTATTCTGGCGTTGGCGCAACAAGCGGCGATATTGTAAGTCACAAATTTTTTGTGTTGGCGGATCACGCTGGTGTGAAATGGGCTGTAGAAGTCTCCGAGTCACTTCGTTTGAGTGGAAGCGCCCGATTCGTTTTAACAGGAAGGCCCTACAATCCAGAAACCTATGTTGATCACACCAAGGCAATTGAAGCGGCCGTGAAGAGCTGTCCTGCTCCGCAGCAAGGTTTGTGATCCTTTGCTCTCCGTCGCGGCGCGATTCTTTAATGACCTGGGGGCATATTTTGAGTTTTTCCCAAAATAAAGGCTTGTGGATTGCAGTCATGGTTTTCACCCCATTTTTGTTGCTTGGGGTCGACTATGGAATAAGGGTGTTGACCAGTGTATATAAAACTGACTTAGGCAGCAGCGTAGTGATTTACGGTGATGAATACGTGAAAAGTGGTCTTTGGGTATTTGACTGCAAATATTCCCGTGTCATAAGTCGCGAGCGCTTGCCCGTACCATTAGCAGAGTTGAGTGCGCTAGACGATGTGGCTATCGGGGAGATGAACTATTTGAGTCGTCGCGATGCTGGCTCTGTCAAGGAAGCAATCCGCGCTATTATTGAAAAGCCTGAGTGGTATAGAAATCTTCAATATGCTTACTCTGGGGTCGGTGAAAGTCATAAGTTCTTTCTTTTGACTGATCATGCGGGCTTCAAATGGGCTTTAGAAGTTGACCAGATCCTCCGTTTGAGTAGAGCTTATCGCTTCGTTGTAACGGCAAGGCCCCACAACCCAGAAACCTACGTTGATTACACCAAGGCATTCGAAGCAGCCGTGAAGAGTTGTCCTGCCCCACAGTAAATTTCTGATCCACTGCCATTCGGTGGCGACTGCCAGCGGATTGGCCGCCCGGGAACATGGAATCCGGCGTACCCAAAGGTGCCCACACGCACAGCCACCATGACAGGCTTGTGGACTCCGGCCTTACTTGTCCAGGTCAGCAAGAATGGCGTCGTACAGAGCCTTCCCTTTTTCCTTGTAGCTGGGATCCTCGTAGCGCTTTTGCATCAGCGTCACCATTTTTTCCATCGCTGGCTTCTGTTCCGCGCTGGGTTGCTGGCCGGCCATGATGCGTTGCCGGGCGTCCATGATCTGGGTGAATTCGGTATCGGTGAAGTTTTCCTCGCTGTAGAGCGCAAGGATGTCCTGGCGCCCTTGCTCCAGGCTGTGGTGCTTCTTGATGGTTTCGCGGACTTTGCTCTCCGGAATGTTCTCGCGAAGCGCTGCAAAGCTTTTCACGGACTTTTCGGTCTGTTCGTCATAGGTCTTTTGAAAATCAAATCGCGATTCGACCAATTTTTCCCGATCACTTTTGCAACCCGCAAGCGCGGCGGCGAGGGTCAGTGCCACGCCCAACTTGTACAGCGACTTCATCGATTACTGCTCCCTATCGATCGACTGAATGTGTGGGGCGGGATTCTACCTGTATGGGGCGGGTATTGAGGCGGGAAGACCGCGGAGTTGAACTCCGCGGTCTTCATTCACATTGGCGGGCTCTCTGGCGGAGCCGTCAGCGCAACCGTGAGAAGTGCCCTGGACATTCGCATTTCCACCAGTGCGTCATTGAGCATTCCTTCGTGGTGCTGGTTGTGCAGGGCAAGTAGCGCCGCAGCGGCGAAGATTGCATTTTCGAGATGCTCCGCGGCTGTGCGGATGGCTTTCTTTTCAGGGGAAATCAGGGGTGGATCGGGGACGAGTTTTTTCATGGCGAATCTCCATATTTGATGAAGTCACCACGGGTCGCTGCTAAACGAGGGGGTGGCGACTGTACGCGGGTTAGCAGACCGGAAATATGGAAACCGGCGCACCCGGAGGTGCCCACGCGCACAGCCGCCATGACAGGCTTGCTGTTACGTCCATATTTCGGACTGCTAATCCGATCGTCGATTTGCGACGACCGGCGAAGACTAGGCAGCGTTTCCAGGGAGCGCAACAAGCTGGCAGGGGGCGGGAGTATGCTTGGGAAGTTGCCTACAAGAAAGCCGGATATCGGTGAAGTTTTTAGGCAAGTGCAACAGGATGTTGGCCTGTTTTGCCAATCAGGACTTCATCGCTGGCAAGCCAACTCTCACAGGGTTCTATGCAGCCCTCAAGAGCGCTTTAGCAACGACACCTTCATCAACCGCTGAAACGTTGGACACGCCAAATGATCGTCCGCCGGGCACGCCGCCGCGTGCCGCAACCCCTTGCTCATCGCCTGCAAGCGCTTGACCTGCGCATCGATCTCGTCCGCCTTGGCCGCCAGCTTCTCGCGATCCACCTGCAGATTGACCAGCATCGCTCCCACTTCATCCAGGGAAAATCCCGCCGCTTGTCCTAGCGCGATCAAGGCCAGCCGATCTCCTACGTCCGCCGCGAACTGCCGGCGCTGTCCCGGTTTGGCCAGCGATTCGAGCAAACCCTTCTTCTGGTAGTAACGCAGCGTCGAGGCCGGTACTCCGGTGCGTTTGGCGACGTCGGCAATGTCCATCGGCATGTCCTTGACTTGAAGTTGACTTCAACTTCTAAGCTGCGCGGCATGTTTCGTCAACGTGCCGAGGAGTTTTGCATGTCCATCCTTCTTTCCACTCTACTGATCGGTATCGGCGCCACGCTGGTCATGGACCTGTGGGCCCTATTGCTCAAGCGCCTGGGTATCACCACCCTCAATTTCGCCATGGTCGGGCGCTGGGCGGGGCATCTGTTTCGCGGTCGTTTTCACCATGCAGCAATTGCCCGGGCCGAACCTGTGGCAAACGAATTGATGTGGGGCTGGATCATCCATTACGCAGTGGGTGTGCTGTTCGCCGCGCTGTTGGTGGCGGTGATGGGGCAGGGCTGGCTGCGGGCGCCGACGCTGCTGCCCGCGCTGTTGTTCGGCATTGTTTCGGTGATTGCGCCGTTTTGTGTCATGCAGCCGGCGATGGGCGCGGGGTTCTTTGCCTCGCGGACGCCGACGCCGGGGAAAAACCGTCTGCGTAGCCTGATGACCCACGGTGTTTTCGGTCTGGGGCTGTATCTGGCGGCGTTGTTGCTGACGTGCAGCCCTTGATGCCGCGATTTCCGGGCCCGAGACGGAATGGCAGGATGCAATTTTGCCCCCGCTCCGCTAGCATTAGCGATCTTCCCGCTCGTTCAGGCTGCGATGGTTTTTCATGAGTTATCAGGTTCTTGCACGTAAATGGCGTCCGCGCTCGTTCCGCGAAATGGTCGGCCAGACCCATGTGCTGAAGGCCCTGATCAATGCGCTGGACAATCAGCGCCTGCACCACGCCTACCTGTTCACCGGTACCCGCGGTGTCGGCAAGACCACCATCGCGCGGATCATCGCCAAATGTGTCAACTGTGAAACCGGCATTACTTCGACCCCCTGCGGCACCTGCTCGGTGTGCAGGGAGATCGACGAGGGCCGGTTCGTCGACCTGATCGAGATCGACGCCGCGAGCCGGACCAAGGTCGAGGACACTCGCGAACTGCTGGACAACGTGCAGTACGCGCCGAGCCGCGGGCGCTTCAAGGTCTACCTGATCGACGAAGTGCACATGCTTTCCAGCCACTCTTTCAATGCCTTGCTCAAGACGCTTGAAGAGCCGCCGCCCTACGTCAAGTTCATCCTGGCTACCACGGACCCGCAGAAGCTTCCTGCGACCATCCTGTCGCGTTGCCTGCAGTTTTCCCTGAAGAACATGACCCCCGAGCGTGTGGTCGAGCACCTGAGCCATGTGCTGGGTGTCGAGAACGTGCCGTTCGAGGACGATGCGCTCTGGCTGCTGGGCCGCGCCGCCGATGGCTCGATGCGCGACGCGATGAGCCTCACCGACCAGGCCATCGCCTTTGGCGAAGGCAAGGTGCTGGCTGCCGACGTGCGGGCGATGCTTGGCACGCTGGATCACGGTCAGGTCTACGGTGTACTCCAAGCGTTGCTGGAAGGCGATGCCCGTGCCTTGCTCGAAGCGGTACGGCACCTTGCCGAGCAGGGGCCGGACTGGAACGGCGTGTTGTCGGAAATGCTCAATGTGCTGCACCGCGTGGCCATCGCCCAGGCGCTGCCCGAGGCGGTGGACAACGGCCAGGGCGATCGCGAGCGGGTGCTGGACCTGGCCCAGGCGCTGCCGGCCGAGGATGTGCAGTTCTACTACCAGATGGGCCTGATCGGTCGCCGCGACTTGCCGTTGGCGCCGGACCCGCGTGGTGGTTTCGAGATGGTGTTGCTGCGCATGCTGGCGTTCCGCCCGGCGGACAGCGGCGATGCTCCGGGCACGACGCTAAAGCCAGTGGGAATCAGCCAGGCCACAACTGATTCCCCAGCGCCGGTGGCTCCGGTTGCGATTGCCGCACCAGCCCCCGAGCCTGTTGCAGCTCCAGCTCCAGCTCCAGCTCCAGCTCCAGCTCCAGCTCCAGCTCCAGCCGTCGAGCCGGAGCCTGCACCTGAGTCGGTTGCCGAGGTTCAGCCCGAGCCCGAGCCGGTGGCGGAGAAAATCGATCTTCCGTGGGACGAGCCGAGCCCGGTACCGGCAGTTGAAGCCGCTTCGGAACCCAAGCCCGAGCCTGAAGCACAGCCCGAGCCGACCCCTGTTCCCGAGCCCGAACCCGCACCGGTCGCTACGCCAGCACCAGCGGCCGAGCGGCACGACGAGCCGCCGCCGGACGACCACAGCTACAGCCCAGCCGGCATGGATCGCGATGACGAGCCGCCGCTGGATGATGATTACTATGGCGGCGAGGTCGATCCGGCGAGCTACAGCTACCTGGACGAACTCGCCAGCGAACATGCTGCTGAGCCGGCTGCCGAGCCGGAGCCCGAACCGGCGGCACAGCCAGCGACCGGCCTGGCCCTGCAATGGCTGGAGATGTTCCCGAGCCTGCCGATCTCCGGCATGACCGGTAATATCGCCGCCAACTGCACGCTGATGGCCGTGGATGGCGATCACTGGCTGCTGCACCTCGATCCGGGCCACAGCGCGCTGTTCAACGCGACCCAGCAGCGCCGCCTGAACGATGCGCTGAACCAGCACCTGGGCCGCAACCTGACGCTGACCATCGAGCTGATCCGCCCCGAGCAGGAGACGCCGGCCCAGGCCGCATCCCGCAAGCGCGCCGATCGCCAGCGCGAGGCCGAGGAATCGATCGAGAACGATCCGTTCATCCAGCAGATGATCCAGAAGTTCGGTGCCACCGTGCGCCACGATACTATTGAACCTGTCGATGCCCTGGCCAGCCAGGGCGAATAACCGGATACCCAGCGCCGCGCCTGGTGCGCGGTGTGCCAAGTAACTTGATACCGAGGTGATTCCCATGATGAAAGGTGGCATGGCCGGCCTGATGAAGCAGGCACAGCAGATGCAGGAAAAAATGGCCAAGATGCAGGAAGAACTGGCCAACGCCGAAGTGACCGGTCAATCCGGCGCCGGTCTGGTCAGCGTGGTCATGACCGGTCGTCATGACGTCAAGCGCATCAGCCTGGACGACAGCCTGATGCAGGAAGACAAGGAAGTGCTGGAAGACCTGATCGCCGCCGCCGTCAACGACGCCGTGCGCAAGGTCGAGCAGAACAGCCAGGAAAAAATGGGTGGCATGACTGCGGGCATGCAGTTGCCGCCAGGCTTCAAGATGCCGTTCTAAGACGCATCTGTTTCACCCGGTGGGAGCACGGCTGCAAGGCCGTCGCTCCCATCGTCGTTTCTCCCCATTCGATGAGTTGCCAGGCCTTTTACCATGAGCTTCAGTCCCCTGATTCGCCAGTTGATCGATGCCTTGCGCACCTTGCCGGGCGTGGGTCAGAAAACCGCCCAGCGCATGGCCTTGCAGTTGCTCGAACGTGACCGCAGCGGCGGTGTTCGTCTGGCCCAGGCCCTGAGCCAGGCCATGGAAGGGGTCGGCCACTGCCGGCAATGCCGCACCCTCACCGAGCAGGAGCTTTGCCCGCAATGTGCCGATCCACGGCGCGACGACACGCTGTTGTGCGTGGTGGAAGGGCCGATGGATGTGTATGCGGTGGAGCAGACCGGTTACCGCGGTCGCTACTTCGTGCTCAAGGGGCATTTGTCGCCGCTGGACGGGCTTGGGCCGGAGGCGATCGGGATTCCGCAGTTGATGGCGCGGATCGCGGAGCAGGGCACCTTCACCGAAGTGATCCTGGCGACCAACCCCACCGTTGAAGGCGAGGCGACCGCGCATTACATCGCGCAGTTGCTGGCGGACAAGGGCCTGGTGGGCTCGCGGATCGCCCATGGCGTGCCGCTGGGTGGCGAGTTGGAACTGGTGGATGGCGGGACGCTGGCGCATTCGTTTGCGGGGCGCAAACCGATGTCGCTCTGAGTCTGACGCGGGCCCCGTAGGCGCGGATTTATCCGCGAACGGCGGCGAAGCGGTCGCAGAGTCTGAGCCCAGAGTTTGTCTGGCACACCCGGGGCTCAGGTTTTATGGCCGCTGCGCGCCCAATCGCGGATGAATCCGCTCCTACCGGGCGGCGGCCTGCGTTATCGGGGGATCAATATTCGCTCAGCGAAAACTCGGTCAGGCAGAAGGTCGAAATCCCGGCGTCCTGCAGTTTCTGCGAACCGCCCAGCTCTGGCAGGTCGATGATCGCCGCCGCTTCAAATACCGCCGCGCCCATGCGCCGGACCAGGTTCGCGGCGGCCAGCAGGGTGCCGCCGGTGGCGATCAGGTCGTCGAAGATCAGCACCGCGTCGCCTTCGCACAGGCTGTCGGCATGCACTTCCAGGAAGGCTTCGCCGTACTCGGTCTGGTAGCCCTCGGAAATCACGTCGGCCGGCAGCTTGCCCTGTTTGCGGAACAGGATCAGCGGCTTGTTCAACTGGTGGGCGATGATCGAGCCGATCAGGAAACCGCGGGCATCCATGGCGCCGATATGGCTGAACTCGGCCTCGACGTAGCGCTCGATGAACTGGTCGGCGACATGGCGCAAGCCCCGTGGCGACTGGAACAGCGGGGTGATGTCACGGAAGATCACGCCGGGTTTGGGAAAGTCCGTAACCGGGCGGATCAGGGATTTGAGGTCAAAGCTTTCGCTGGGCATGGAGCGGGTATCCTGAAAGGCAAAACGCCCGCCAGTATACCCGTTTGCCGAGGATTTCAGGCTTCCAGTGCGCCACCAGCCAGCGCGCAGAGCTGGATCGGGTCGAGAATCCGCACTTCCTTGCCTTCGGCTTCGATCAGGCCGTTCTGCTGGAAGCGGGTAAACACGCGGGACACGGTTTCCACTGCCAGGCCCAGGTAATTGCCGATTTCGTTGCGCGACATGCTCAGGCGGAACTGGTTGGCCGAGTAGCCACGGGCGCGGAACCGCGCGGAGAGGTTGACCAGGAAGGTGGCGATCCGCTCGTCGGCGGTCTTTTTCGACAACAGCAGCATCATTTGCTGATCGTCGCGGATTTCCCGGCTCATCACCCGCATCAGTTGCCGGCGCAGTTGCGGCAATTGCACCGACAGTTCGTCCAGCCGCTCGAAGGGGATTTCGCATACCGACGTGGTCTCTTGCGCCTGGGCCGAGACCGGGTAGGTTTCGGTGTCCATGCCCGACAAACCCACCAGTTCGCTTGGCAGGTGGAAGCCGGTGATCTGTTCTTCGCCGCCGTCGCTCAGGCTGAAGGTTTTCAGGGCGCCGGAGCGCACCGCGTAAACCGAACCGAAGTTGTCACCCTGCCGGAACAGAAACTCGCCTTTTTTCAGCGGGCGCCCACGTTTGACGATTTCATCCAGCGAATCCATGTCTTCCATGTTCAGTGACAGAGGCAGACACAGAGGCGCCAGGCTGCAATCCTTGCAATGGGCCTGGTTGTGAGGGCGCAGTTTAACAGGCTCAGACATTTCATCATTCCTTGTGGGAAAGCACACATAGAACACAAGGGTAACTCAGCCGGGACGGTTGAGGCCAGCGTGCTCTGTTTTGGTGCGCTCCCCGCTCAAGTTCGCGGGTTTCAAGCCGATAACAATTGCATCACGTCTCTCAGGCAGAACCAGCATGTTGACCGTCGATCTTCAGGCCACTCGCCAGGCCTCTGTTTCCGGGCATTCCGAGCCCGTTCAGGCGAAGCGCGGAGAAGAGGGCGAGGGCGCCGCGACACCGAGTGAAGGGGTGAAGGTCAGCCTTTCTCTCAAGGGGCTGGAGGTGTCCGGCCAGCGTCAAGATGACGCGGATATCGACGAAAGCGGCTTGCCGGAGTCGGTTCGCCAATTGTTGAAGATGATCCGCAAGCTGCAGCGGGAATTGGCTGAAGCCCAGCGTCAGTTGCAGTCTCTGATGCGGGATCGTTCCCTTGATCCGGTGGAAATGCAGAAAAAGACGGCGGCCTTGGAAGCCCGGGTCAGTGCATTGTCTGCCTCGTTGAACACCGTCAACTTTGGCCTGGTCCGGGCCATGGGGCAGTTGGCGCTGACGCCGGACCAGGTCGGCAAGGCAATCAAGTTGCTAAATGCCTGAGCCGCGCCCGCGACTCAGATCACCCGCGAAAAACGCTGGCGGTTGTTCAGGTCCAGGTAGGCGTCGAACACCATGCACACCGAGCGCACCAGCAGGCGACCGGCCGGCAGCACGCTGATGCCGTCGTTGCGCAGCTCGATCAGGCCGTCCTTGGCCATGCCTTCCAGTGCCGGCCACAAATCCTTGAAGTAGCCCCGGAAATCGATGGTGAAGGCCTGTTCGATGCGCTCGAAATCCAGTTCGAAATGGCAGATCAGGTCCTGGATCACGGCCCGGCGCACGCGGTCGTCCTGGGTGCAGATCAGTCCGCGGCTGGTGCCCAGTTGCGCGGCGTCCAGGGCGTTCTGGTATTCGTTGAGGTCACTGCTGTTCTGGCAGTAGAGGTCGCCGATCTGGCTGATGGCCGACACGCCGAGGCCGATCAGGTCGCAATGACCATGGGTGGTGTAGCCCTGGAAGTTGCGCTGCAGGGTCGACTCTTCCTGGGCGATGGCCAGTTCGTCGTCGGGCAGGGCGAAGTGGTCCATGCCGATGTAGCGATAGCCGGCGCGGGTCAGTTGCTCGATGGTGTTGTGCAGCATCTCCAGCTTCGCCGCCGGTGCCGGCAGGTCGCTGCTGTCGATGCGCCGTTGCGGCATGAAGCGCTCGGGCAGGTGCGCGTAGTTGAATACCGAGAGCCGGTCCGGCTGCAGCTTGATCACTTCTTCGACGGTGCGGGCGAAGCCTTCCGGGGTCTGCTTGGGCAGGCCGTAGATCAGGTCGAGGTTGATCGAGCGGAATTGCAGGGTGCGCGCCGCTTCGATGATGGTGCGGGTCTGTTCCAGGCTTTGCAGGCGGTTGATCGCCCGTTGGACGACCGGGTCGAGGTCTTGCACACCGAGGCTGACGCGGTTGAAGCCCAGTTCGCGCAGCAGGCCCATGGTCGACCAATCTGCCTCGCGGGGGTCGATTTCGATGCCGTAGTCCCCCGAGTCATCGTCCAGCAGGTTGAAGTGCTTGCGCAGTTGCGCCATCAACTGGCGCAGTTCGACATGGCTGAGGAAGGTCGGCGTGCCACCGCCCAGGTGCAGTTGCTCGACGGTCTGGCCGGGGTCGAGGTGGCAGGCGATCAGCTGGATTTCCTGTTCCAGCCGCTGCAGGTAAGGCTGTGCGCGGGCGCGGTCCTTGGTGATGACCTTGTTGCAGGCGCAGTAGTAGCAAATGTTGGCGCAGAACGGCACATGGACGTAGAGAGACAGCGGACGCGCCGTTCGGCGGCTGTCACGCAGGGCGTGCAGGAGGTCGAAGGAGCCGATTTCGCTGTGCAGTTGCACTGCGGTCGGATAGGAGGTGTAGCGCGGGCCGGCCAGATCGTAACGGCGAATCAGGTCAGAGTCCCATTGGAGGGCGTCGTGCATGGTGGCAGTCCCAGGAATTGCGGCAGTGTCCGGAGTCTAGGGAGCCACACGTACATCAGTGTTGATTTGTATCAAATCCGCTTCAGTGACCCATCAGCCAGTGCTGGTGCGGGCCGGGCAGGGTCCACAGGCCAAACAGGATCACCAGCAGGCCCCCGGCCACCCGCACGCCACGGCGACGCAACAGGGCGTTGCTGCGCTCGGCGGCGAGGCCGGTGGCCAGCAATATCGGCCAGGTGCCGACACCGAAGGCCAGCATCAGCAGGGCGCTGTTCACCGCGCTGCCCTGGCTCGCGGCCCAGAGCAGGGTGCTGTAAACCAGCCCGCACGGCAGCCAGCCCCACAGCGCGCCCAGCAGCAAGGCCCGCGGCACGCTGGAGACCGGCAGCAGGCGCGTCGCCACTGGCTGGATATGCCGCCACAGGCCGCGGCCGAGGCTTTCGATGCGGGTCAGGCCGCTCCACCAGCCGGCCAGGTACAGGCCCATGCTGATGAGCAGCAGCGCCGCGACCACGCGCATCGCCGTGGCCAAGGGGCTCCCGGCCAGCGCCCAGCCGGCGAGGCCCAGCAGCAGCCCGGCGCTGGCGTAGCTGAGTACGCGACCGAGGTTGTAGGCCAGCAACAGTTGCAGGCGACGGCCGCGTTGTTCCGGCGGGATGGCGAGGGTGAGGGCGCCCATCAGACCGCCGCACATCCCCAGGCAGTGGCCACCGCCCAGCAGGCCGAGGATCAGTGCCGAACTCAGCAGGGGTAGCAGGTCAGACACGGGGCTTGGGCTCTTTCGGCTCGTCGGGCTTGGGGTTCGGTTGTTCTTGCTGCGCTTGCACCGCGGCCTGGTGCTTGGGGTCCTGGTCGTCGAACAGGATGCTGTGGGCCGGGCCGTCGAGGTCTTCGTACTGGCCGCTGTCCACCGCCCAGAAGAAGATGTACAGGGCGATGCCGACGAGTACCAGGGCGGCAGGAATCATCACGTAGAGGGCGGGCATGGGATCTCCTGGTCAGGCCGTTGCGGGGTGGGTGGCGCTGGCCGGACGGTTTGACGCCGGCGCGCCGCGCAGCCGGGTCAGGCGCAGGGCATTGAGGACCACGATCAGCGAGCTGACCGACATGCCGACCGCCGCCCATATCGGTGTGATCCAGCCCAGGGCGGCGAACGGCAGCATGAGGCCATTATACAGACCGGCCCAGAGCAGGTTTTCGATGATGATCCGCCGTGTGCGCCGCGCGAGGTTGAAGGCCTGCACCAGGGTGTCCAGGCGATTGGACAGCAGCACCGCGTCGGCGCTGGTCTTGGCCAGGTCGGTGGCCGAGCCCATGGCGATGCTGATGTCGGCGGCGGCCAGGACCGGCACGTCGTTGACCCCGTCACCAAGCATCAGCACCTTGCGGCCTTCGGCCTGCAGGGCTTTCAGTTGTTGCAGCTTGTCGTCCGGGCGCAGGCCGCCGATAGCCTGGTCGATGCGCAGTTCGGCGGCGACGCTGGCAACCATCGGCGAGCTGTCGCCGGACAGCAGCAGGGTTTTCCAGCCACGGGCGCGGCAGGCGTCCAGCAGGTCGGCGGCATCGACGCGCAGCCTGTCGTCAAGAACGAACCAGGCCAGCGGGCCCTGGCTATCGCCCAGCAACAGCCATTGTCCGGGTTCGTCCGGCATGGCGGGCATTGCCGCACCGCTCAACTCGCAGACGAATGCCGGCTGGCCGATACGCAGCAGGCGCTCTTCGACTCGGCCTTCCAGACCCAGGCCGGGGCTGCTCTGAACGGCGTCCGCCACCGCCACGGTGCGGCCGAAGGCGCGGGCGATGGGGTGCTCGGAGCGGTTTTCCAGGGCGGCGGCAAGGCGCAGGCAGTGATCGGCGTCCAGCGCGCCCAGCGGACGGATCGAGCGCAGGGTCAGGCGGCCTTCGGTGAGGGTGCCGGTCTTGTCGAAGATAACCGTGTCGATCTGGTTCAGGCCTTCCAGCACATGGCCGCGGGTCAGCAACAGGCCGAGGCTGTGCAGGGTGCCGGTGGCGGCGGTGAGGGCGGTCGGGGTGGCGAGGGAGAGGGCGCAAGGGCAAGTTGCCACCAGCATCGCCAGAACAATCCAGAAAGCCCGTGACGGATCGATCTGCCACCACACCAGGCCGATGCCTGCGGCGGCGATCAGGCTGAACAGCAGGAACCATTGCGAAGCGCGGTCGGCGATTTCTGCCAGTCGCGGTTTTTCCGACTGAGCCCGCTCCAGCAGGCGCACGATCGCCGAGAGTCGGGTGTCGTGGCCGAGCGCCATAACTTCCACGGTCAGCGCGCTTTCCACGTTGAGGGTGCCAGCGGTGACGGCATCGCCGCGCTGGCGCGGATGGGGCAGGTATTCGCCGGTCAGCAGCGATTCATCGACGCTCGATTGACCTTCGACGATCCGTCCGTCCGCCGGCAGTACCGCGCCCGGCTGGACCAGGATGCGGTCGCCGATCTGCAGTTCGCGCAGCAGAATCCGCTCGCTGTTGCCGGTGTCGTCCAGGCGCAGGCACGAGGCCGGCAGCAGATTGACCAGTTGCGCGGTGGCGGCGGCGGTGCGCTCGCGGGCGCGGCGTTCCAGGTAGCGCCCGGCCAACAGGAACAGGGCAAACATCCCCACCGCGTCGAAGTACAGCTCGCCGCTGCCGGTGATCGCGGTCCAGATGCCGGCACCGTAGGCCAGGCCAATGGCCAGCGAGACCGAGACGTCCATGGTCAGGTGGCGGGTGCGCAGGTCGCGGGCGGCGCCGCGGAAGAACGGCGCGCAACTGTAGAAGACGATGGGTGTGGTCAGAAACATCGCCACCCAGCGCAGGATGATGTGCAGCTCGGGGCTGAGGTCGATGTTGAATTCCGGCCAGGTGGCCATGGTTGCCATCATCGCCTGGAACCACAGCAGCCCGGCGACGCCGAGTTGGCGCAGGGCGGTGCGGTTCTCGCTGGCCAGTTGTTCGGCGGCGCGGTCGGGCTGGTACGGATGGGCGGCGTAGCCGATGTGGCGCAATTCGGCGAGCAGTTTCGACAGCGGCAACTGGCTGTCGGCCCAGCTTACCAGCAGACGGTGGTTGGACAGGTTCAGGCGGGCTTCGGCCACGCCCGGCACGCCTCGCAGGTGTTTCTCGATCAGCCAGCCACAGGCCGCGCAACTGATGCCTTCGATCAGCAGGGTGGTTTCTGCTAATTCGCCTTCATGCCGGACGAAGGGTTGCTGGACGTCGGCGCGGTCGTACAGGGCCAGTTCGTCCACCAGTTGGCGCGGCAGGGCGTCGGGGTTGGCACTGGCTTCGCTGCGGTGCTGGTAGTAGCTCTCCAGTTTGCCGGCGACTATGGCCTCGGCCACCGCCTGGCAGCCGGGGCAGCAGAATTCCCGCGCCTCGCCGAGGACCACGGCGGTGAAGCGGCTCCCGGCCGGGACGGGCAGGGCACAGTGGTAGCAAGGCGTGGGGGTGGTCATGGCTGTCTTAGTGCAGATTTATGGTGTGGGTCGCATCGCGAGCACGCTCGCTCCTACAGAGGTAAGGCGCGAGCGTGCGTGCGATGGCGGTTTATTTATCGAGGTGCTCAGCCCCCTTGAGCGCCTCGTCACCCAGCATCAGGGTCACGTCGTGGGCAACATCTTCCTCTTCGAACAGCCGCCAGGTCTTGCCTTCCTGGGTTCCCAGCAGTTCGACGAAGCGACGACCTTCGACCCGATCATCCAGTTGGCCCAGATACCGACCCGGCTCGCTGCTCAGGGTCAGGGCGATCTTGCGGTCCTTCTCCGGTTGGGTCGGCGAGATCAGGTTGAGTTCCAGGGCCTGCGGCTGGCTGTCACCGCTCAGGCGCAGCTCGACTTCGCCGGTGACTTCGTCCAGGTGCACGCTGGCCTTGAGATTGAGGGTCTGCGCCAGCAGTTCGCGGTCCAGTGAGCGGTTGATGCCCTTGCCGGCCTCGTAGTAGTTGTCGTTGACCAGGTTGTCCGGGTTGTTCACGGCAATGCTGACCATGGTCAGGCTCAGGGTCACCGAGGTGGCCAAAATGCCGATGATGATCCAGGGCCAGAGGTGCTTGTACCAGGGGCTGTGAGCGCTTGCTGCAGGCATTGAAAGACTCTCTTAGCGGATTTGCGGGCCGATGAACCGGCTCTTGGCTTCAACCTCGGTGCCGCTGTCGTCGGCGTCCTTGAGGATGAAGGTGACGTCGTTGGTGGTCGACGGCAGTTGTTCCGGCGCCACCGACAGTTGTACCGGCAGGCTGACGATATCGCCGGCCGCCACGCGGATCTCCCGTGCGCCTTCCAGACGCAGTCCCGGCAGGCCCTCGGCTTCGAGCACGTAGACGTGGTCGTGCTGGTCCTTGTTCATCACTTTCAGGCTGTAGACGTTCTCGATCCGGCCCTGGGCGTTTTCGCGGTAGAGCACCCGGTCCTTGCTGACGTCGAAGCCTACCAGCGAACGCATGAAGAAGGCGCTGGCGAGCGCGCCGATCATCACCAGCAGGACCACGAAGTAGCCGATCAGCCGCGGTCGCAGCATGTGGGTCTTCTGCCCGGACAGGTTGTGCTCGGTGGTGTAGCTGATCAGGCCACGCGGGTAGTTCATCTTGTCCATGATGTTGTCGCAGGCGTCGATGCAGGCAGCGCAGCCGATGCACTCGATTTGCAGGCCGTCGCGGATGTCGATGCCGGTCGGACAGACCTGGACGCACATGGTGCAGTCGATGCAGTCGCCGAGGCCCTTGGCTTTGTAGTCGACGTCTTTTTTACGCGGGCCACGGGTTTCGCCGCGGCGCGGGTCGTAGGAAACGATCAGGGTGTCCTTGTCGAACATCACGCTCTGGAAGCGGGCGTACGGGCACATGTAAATACACACCTGTTCGCGCAGCCAGCCGGCGTTGCCGTAGGTGGCGAGGGTGAAGAAGCCGACCCAGAAGTAGGCCCAGCCGTCCGCTTCACCCGTGAAGAAGTCCACTATCAGTTCGCGGATCGGTGCGAAATAGCCGACGAAGGTGATGCCGGTGACGAAGCCGATCAGCAGCCAGAGGGTGTGCTTGGCGGTCTTGCGGGCAGCCTTGTTGGCGCTCATCGGCGCCTTGTCCAGTTTCATGCGCTGGTTGCGGTCGCCTTCGGTGACCTTTTCGCACCACATGAAGATCCAGGTCCAGACGCTCTGCGGGCAGGTGTAGCCGCACCAGACGCGCCCGGCGAATACGGTGATGAAGAACAGGCCGAAGGCGGCGACGATAAGAATGCCGGAGAGGAGGATGAAATCTTGCGGCCAGATGGTGGCGCCGAAGATGTAGAACTTGCGCTCCGGCAGATTCCACCAGACGGCCTGGTGACCGCCCCAGTTCAGCCAGACGGTGCCGAAATAGAGGAGAAAGAGGAGTGCGCCGCCTGCCATTCGCAGGTTGCGGAAAATACCGGTGAAGGCTCGGGTGTAGATTTTTTCCCGCGCGGCGTAGAGGTCCACGCTCTCGTTTTTCTTCTTGTTGGCAGGCGGGGTGATGTCTTGTACAGGAATCTGCTTGCTCATCGTTTACAGTCCCACGGCAGTGGAAAGATGCCGCGGTCAGTGCATGCCGACCGCAGTCAGAAGTGTTTCTGCTCTGGCCCGCATGATACGCCTGTGCTGGCATTCTGGGGCGCGGGTGCGACACTGGGTCGCGTTGGGTAATGCTCGACAATGGTGTATTGGCGGTGTCAATTGATCCAGGTCATGACCAGGGTGATTGAGCCCCTGAAAAAACACCTCTGCATCCCCACCAAGAAAAAAGGCCCCACCAGTCTGCACTGACGGAGCCTTTTGTCAGCCGTGAAACTTACTGAGCCTCAGCCGGTTTCTGGTCTTTCTGCGACAGGCTCCAGACATACGCCGCCAGCAGGTGGACCTTGTCGTTGCCCTGGATTTCCTGCTGCGCCGGCATCTGGCCCTGACGGCCGTAGCGGATGGTTTGCTGCAGTTGGGCGAAGCTGGAACCGTAGATGAACGCCTGCGGGTGAGTCAGGTTCGGCGCGCCCATCGCTGGAGTCCCCTTGCCTTCCGGACCGTGGCAGGCCACGCAGTTGGCGGCGAAGATCTTCTGGCCGTTGGCGGCGTCAGCCTTGGTGCCTTCCGGCAGGGTGCGGCCATCGAGGTTGGTCAGCACGAATGCAGCAACGTCGGCCACGCCTTGCTCGCCGATCACTTCAGACCACGCCGGCATCACGCCGTGGCGGCCAGCCATGATGGTCTGCTTGATGGTTTGCGGCTCGCCGCCCCAGCGCCAGTCGCTGTCGGTGAGGTTGGGGAAGCCGTAGGAACCCTTGGCGTCGGAACCGTGGCAGACCGAGCAGTTTGAGGCGAAAAGGCGCCCGCCCATTTTCAGGGCTTGCGGATCTTTCGCTACTTCTTCGATGGGCATGGCTGCGAATTTGGCGAAGATCGGCCCGAACTTGGCGTCGGCCCGCTGCATCTCCTTTTCCCACTCGTGAACGCCGGTCCAGCCGGCCTGACCGTTGGCGAAGTCAGTCTTCTTGTCGGTGTCCAGGTACTGGTAGCCGGGCAGGATGCCTTTCCAGTTGCCCAGGCCGGGGTACAGCGCCAGGTAGCCGAGAGCGAAGATGATGGTGCCGACGAACAGCATGAACCACCATTTCGGCAGCGGGTTGTCGTACTCCTCGATGCCATCGAAGGAGTGGCCCACGGTTTCTTCGGTGGTTTCGCTACGCTGGCCCTTGCGGGTGGACAGCAGCAGCCAGGTCAGGGCAAAGATGGTGCCCAGACTCAGAACGGTGACGTACAGACTCCAGAAGGTAGTCATTCGTTGTTACTCCTAGACGCTTTCGCTTGCGCTTGCGCTTGTTCGACGTGCTCGCTGGCTTCGGGATCATCCGCGAAGGGCAGCAGTGTCGCTTCGTCGAACTCGGACTTGCGCCGAGAACTGAACACCCACAACGCCAGGCCCACGAAGGCCACCATCACCACGACGGTGCCCAGGCCACGAATCATCCCGATATCCATCGCAATCACCGTTTGCTTTTGATGATGGTGCCCAGACCCTGCAGGTAGGCGACCAGGGCGTCCATTTCAGTCTTGCCCTTGACCGCGTCGCGAGCACCGGCGATGTCAGCATCGGTGTACGGCGTGCCCAGGGTACGCAGGACTTCCATCTTCTTGGCGGTGTCTTTGCCGTCGAGCTTGTTCTCTACCAGCCACGGGTAGGACGGCATTTTCGACTCGGGTACGACGTTGCGCGGGTTGTACAGGTGCGCGCGGTGCCAGTCATCGGAGTAACGACCACCCACCCGTGCCAGGTCCGGACCGGTACGCTTGGAACCCCACAGGAACGGGTGGTCCCAGACGCTTTCACCGGCCACCGAGTAGTGGCCGTAGCGCTCGGTCTCGGCGCGGAACGGACGGATCATCTGCGAGTGGCAGCCTACGCAGCCTTCGCGGATGTACACGTCACGGCCTTCCAGCTCCAGCGCGGTGCGCGGCTTCATGCCTTCGACCGGCTTGTTGGTGACGTCCTGGAAGAACAGCGGAACGATCTGGGTCAGGCCGCCGATGCTCACGGCGATGACCATGAAGAAGGCCAGCAGGCCAATATTCTTCTCGACTACTTCGTGCTTCATCAGTGGGCTCCCACTACGACGATCTGAGCGGCGGCTTCAGCTTCGGCCGGTTTCGAGGCGCGAACAGTGCGCAGGACGTTGTAGGCCATCAGCAGCATGCCGGAGGCGAAGAACGCACCGCCCAGCGCGCGGACGATATAGCCCGGGTGGCTGGCCTGCAGGGCTTCGACGAAGGAGTAGGTGAGGGTGCCGTCGTCGTTGATCGCGCGCCACATCAGGCCTTGGGTGATGCCGTTGACCCACATCGAGGCGATGTAGAGCACGGTACCGATGGTGGCGAGCCAGAAGTGCGCGTTGATCAGGCCGACGCTGTGCATCTGGGCACGGCCGTAGAGCTTCGGAATCATGTGGTAAATGGCGCCGATGGAGATCATCGCAACCCAGCCGAGCGCGCCGGCGTGTACGTGGCCGATGGTCCAGTCGGTGTAGTGCGAGAGCGAGTTGACGGTCTTGATGGCCATCATCGGGCCTTCGAAGGTCGACATGCCGTAGAACGCCAGCGAAACCACGAGGAAACGCAGGATCGGGTCGGTGCGCAGCTTATGCCAGGCGCCCGAGAGGGTCATCATGCCGTTGATCATGCCGCCCCAGCTTGGCGCCAGCAGGATGATCGACATCACCATGCCCAGCGATTGTGCCCAGTCGGGCAGGGCGGTGTAGTGCAGGTGGTGCGGACCGGCCCAGATGTACAGGGTGATCAGCGCCCAGAAGTGCACGATGGACAGGCGATACGAGTAGATCGGGCGCTCGGCCTGCTTCGGTACGAAGTAGTACATCATCCCGAGGAAGCCGGTGGTCAGGAAGAAGCCCACGGCGTTGTGGCCGTACCACCACTGGATCATCGCGTCGGTCGCGCCGGCATAGGCCGAGTACGACTTGAAGAAGCTCACCGGCAACGAGATGTGGTTGACGATGTGCAGCATCGCGGTAACCAGGATGAAGGCACCGTAAAACCAGTTGCCGACATAGATGTGTTTGGTCTTGCGCTTGACCACGGTTCCGAAGAACACCACGGCGTAGGTCACCCAGACAATGGCCAGCAGGATGGCGAGCGGCCATTCCAGTTCGGCGTATTCCTTGGTGGTGGTGTAACCCATGGGCAGGGTGATCAGAGCGCCGACGATGACCGCTTGCCAACCCCAGAAGGTGAAGGCTGCGAGGCTGTCGGAGATCAGTCGCGTCTGGCAGGTACGCTGCACGACGTAATAGGAGGTGGCGAACAGTGCACAACCGCCGAAGGCGAAGATCACCAGGTTGGTGTGCAGGGGGCGCAGGCGTCCAAAGCTCGTCCACGGCAGGTCAAGGTTGAGTTGCGGCCAGACCAGTTGCGAGGCGATGAAGACACCGAGGGCCATGCCAAGGATCCCCCAGACCACCGTCATGATGGCGAACTGGCGGACGACCTTATAGTTATAAGCAGTCGGACTGATAGCTGTGCTCATTCTAAGGTTCCACGGTTTTATAGGTGTTTTTGTAGGTAGAAAAATCGGCGCAAGTATCTACAAGCAGTGTGGGTATTGCAACGCAAGGGAATCTGTTCCACACCCCGCCAGGGCCTGTTTTACGGCCCTTCCGACCCGTCTACCGCGCAAATTGTACACAATATTATCTTGTTTATGTGCACCATTTTAGAGTGGATTGCACGCTTCTCAAGGCCTGGAAAACCCTGTGAGACGCCGCTTTTTCACCCCGTGAAAACGGAGCAAAGCCGGCAATCGCCAGCCTTTGCGCTGGCACGATGACATGTGATGAACCAAACAGAGGTGCATGCGCGACATCGCTTCCAGCCACATGTGGCAACAAGCTTAGTCCCGTTCAGAGGGGGTGCAAGGAGGGGGTACGGAGGGGTGCGACACTTGGTCGCACATACAAACAGGAACGCCGCACCCGGTTCGGATGCGGCGTTTTCAGTCAATGCTCAGATGGACTGAAGTGTCACCGTGCAGAAGTCTTGTCGCCGTCCTGCGAAAGGCTATAGACGTAGGCGGCCAGCAAGTGGACCTTGTCGTTGCCTTGAATGTCCTGCTGTGCAGGCATCTGGCCCTGACGGCCGTAACGGATGGTCTGCTGCAGTTGGGCAAAGCTCGAGCCGTAGATGAACGCTTGCGGGTGAGTCAGGTTCGGTGCGCCCATTGCTGGAGTGCCCTTGCCTTCCGGACCGTGGCACGCCACGCAGTTGGCGGCGAAGATCTTCTGGCCGTTGGCGGCGTCAGCCTTGGTGCCTTCCGGCAGGCTGCGGCCATCGAGGTTGGTCAGCACGAATGCAGCAACGTCTGCCACACCTTGCTCACCGATCACTTCGGACCAGGCCGGCATCACACCGTGACGACCGAGCATGATCGAAGCCTTGATGGTTTCCGCTTCGCCGCCCCAGCGCCAGTCCTTGTCGGTCAGATTGGGGAAGCCGTAGGAACCCTTGGCGTCGGAACCGTGGCACACCGAGCAGTTGGAGGCGAACAGGCGGCCCCCCATTTTCAGTGCTTGCGGATCCTTGGCCACTTCTTCCACCGGCATGGCAGCGAACTTGGCGAAGATCGGGCCGTACTTGGCGTCGGCGCGGTCCATTTCTTTCTGCCATTCGTTGGCGCCGGTCCAGCCATTTTCATAGCCGGGCAGGATGCCTTTCCAGTTGCCCAGGCCCGGGTAGAGGACGAGGTAACCGACGGCGAACACCAAAGTGCCGACGAACAGCCAGAACCACCAGCGTGGCAGCGGATTGTCGTATTCCTCGATGCCATCGAAGCTGTGGCCCATGGTCTGGTCCGTGGTGCCTGGCTGCTCACCCTTGCGGGTGGACAGCAGCAACCAGGTCAGGCCGATCAGGCTACCGATGGTCAGTACGCTGATGTACGTACTCCAGAAGGTGGTCATTGCCGGGTACTCCTCAAGGCGTTTTCTTTTTCGGCGCCAGGCAGGCGCTCGTCGGCAAAGGGCAGCAGGCTCGCTTCGGCGAATTCACGGTCACGGCGACGGTTGAAAACCCAGAGCGACAGGCCGATGAAGGCGATGGCCACCACCAGGGTGCCCAGGCCTCGCAACTGGCCGATATCCAGGGTGAAGTCCATGGCGCTTACCTCTTGTTCTTGATCGCGGTGCCGAGCACCTGCAGGTAGGCGACCAGCGCGTCCATTTCGGTTTTGCCCTTGACCGAGGCGACAGCACCGCTGATGTCGTCGTCGGTGTACGGCACGCCGAGGGTGCGCATTGCTTTGAGCTTGGCTTCGGTGTGGCTGTTATCGACCTGTTGGGCGACGAGCCACGGGTACGAAGGCATCTTCGACTCAGGCACGACGTTGCGCGGGTTGTACAGGTGCGCACGGTGCCAGTCATCGGAGTAGCGACCGCCAACGCGGGCCAGGTCAGGACCGGTACGCTTGGAACCCCACAGGAACGGGTGGTCCCAGACGCTCTCGCCAGCCACCGAGTAGTGGCCGTAGCGCTCGGTCTCGGCGCGGAACGGACGGATCATCTGCGAGTGGCAGCCCACGCAGCCTTCGCGGATGTAGATGTCGCGGCCTTCCAGTTGCAGCGCGGTGTAGGGCTTCATGCCTTCGACCGGCTTGTTGGTGACGTCCTGGAAGAACAGCGGAACGATCTGGGTCAGGCCGCCGATGCTGACGGCCAGGACCATCAGCAGCACCAGCAGGAAGACGTTCTTTTCAATAGCTTCGTGTTTCATGTCCTAGTCCTCAGGCCAGCTGCGCGGAAGCGTCTGCGGTTGCCGGAGCCGGGGCACGCACGGTGCGCCAGGTGTTCCAGGCCATCAGCAGCATGCCGGTCAGGAAGATTGCACCACCGACGAACCGCACGATGAAGCCAGGGTGGCTGGCCACCAGGGTTTCAACGAAGGAGTAGGTGAGGGTGCCGTCGGCGTTGACTGCACGCCACATCAGGCCCTGGGCGATACCGTTGACCCACATCGAGGCGATGTAGAGCACGGTGCCGATGGTGGCGAGCCAGAAGTGCGCGTTGATCAGGCCGATGCTGTGCATCTGGGTACGGCCGAAGACTTTCGGAATCATGTGGTACAGCGCGCCGATGGAAATCATCGCAACCCAGCCAAGAGCGCCGGCGTGTACGTGGCCGATGGTCCAGTCGGTGTAGTGGGACAGGGCGTTGACGGTCTTGATCGCCATCATCGGACCTTCGAAGGTCGACATGCCGTAGAACGCCAGCGAAACCACCAGGAAACGCAGGATCGGGTCGCTGCGCAGCTTATGCCAGGCGCCCGAGAGGGTCATCATGCCGTTGATCATGCCGCCCCAGCTTGGTGCCAGCAGCACCAGGGACATGATCATGCCCAGCGATTGTGCCCAGTCTGGCAGGGCGGTGTAGTGCAGGTGGTGCGGACCGGCCCAGATGTACAGGGTGATCAGCGCCCAGAAGTGCACGATGGACAGGCGATAGGAGTAGACCGGGCGTTCAGCCTGCTTCGGTACGAAGTAGTACATCATCCCGAGGAAGCCGGCGGTGAGGAAGAAGCCTACGGCGTTGTGGCCGTACCACCACTGCACCATGGCGTCGGTGGCGCCGCTGTACAGCGAGTAGGATTTGGTCAGGCTGACCGGCAGTTCCATGTTGTTGACGAGGTGCAGGATCGCCACGGTGATGATGAACGCACCGAAGAACCAGTTACCCACGTAGATGTGCTTGGTATTGCGCTTGATCAGCGTACCGAAGAACACCACGGCGTACGCCACCCAGACGATGGTGATCAGGATATCGATCGGCCACTCCAGCTCGGCGTATTCCTTGGAGCTGGTGTAACCCAGCGGCAGGGTAATGGCGGCCAGCAGGATCACCAGTTGCCAGCCCCAGAACACGAACGCCGCGAGGGCGGGCGCGAACAGTTGGGTTTGGCAGGTACGCTGCACCGAGTAGAAAGAACTGGCAAACAGCGCGCAACCACCGAAGGCGAAAATCACCGCGTTGGTATGCAGGGGGCGCAGGCGCCCGAAGCTGGTCCAGGGAAGGTCGAAGTTGAGGGCAGGCCAGACGAGTTGCGCGGCGATGAAAACGCCGAGCCCCATCCCGACGATTCCCCACACCACCGTCATAATGGCGAATTGGCGGACCACCTTGTAGTTGTAGGCGGTACTGCAGGTTGTGTTCATGTATGGGTTCCCATCCACGGTTATAGGCAGGCTAAACAGCGAGGCAAGCATGAGTAATGGGCGAATCTCCGGTATTGACGGGGATCAATGGGCGCAGCGGCTGAAAATGCGGGGGTGGTTATGGAATGCCCCGGAAAATCAGGCAGATGGCGGTGCCAGGGGCTGTCTGATCCTGGCCCACGGGGCGGGCGCGCCGATGGACAGCGATTTCATGCAGGACATGGCGCAAAGGCTTGCCGGGCAAGGGCTGGGTGTACTGCGCTTCGAGTTTCCCTACATGGCTCAGCGCCGCTCGGGTGGTGGCAAAAGGCCGCCGAATCCCCAGGCGGTATTGCTCGACTGCTGGCGGGAGGTCTATCGGGAGGTGCGACCATTGGTCGCTGGGCCGCTGGTCATGGGTGGCAAGTCCATGGGCGGGCGGATGGCCAGCTTGCTGGCGGACGAATTGGGCGCGGATGCGCTGATTTGCCTGGGTTATCCGTTCTATGCCGCAGGCAAACCGGAGAAGCCGCGGGTGGCGCACTTGGCGCAACTGCGCACGCCGACGCTGATTATCCAGGGCGAGCGGGATGCGTTGGGCAATCGGCAAACGGTGGAGGGGTATGAACTGTCGCCGGCGATCGAGGTGTGCTGGCTGGACGCGGCTGACCATGACCTCAAGCCGTTGAAGGCTTCAGGGTTCAGTCATGCGGATCATCTGCGGACGGCGGCGCAGAGGATAGTGAACTATGTGGGCGAGCTCCCACAGGGGGAGCTGGCTTCGAGCAAATGAGCGAGCTGAATCAGTCGCGGTATTCGCACAGGTAAGCGGTGTCGACCGCGACCTTCAGCTGGAACTTGGCGTTGGCCGGTACGTTGAACTGGCTGCCGCTGGAGAAGGTTTCCCAGTTGTCGCTGTCAGGCAGCTTCACGGTCAGGGCGCCGGACACCACGTGCATGATTTCGCGCTGGGCAGTGCCGAACTCGTATTCGCCCGGGGCCATGACGCCGATCGTAGCCGGACCTTCGGCAGTGCCGAACGCGATGGACTTGACCGTGCCATCAAAGTACTCGTTGACCTTAAACATGGGCGACTCCTGCAAGAAAAAGGGACCAAAAAGGCCGGCCAGTATGCCCAAGCCTTCTGGTCCCGTCATCCGCTTTCAGGTGCCCTGGACCGGGAGTGTCAGCGGTAGCAGCCGGGCGGTATTGCGGGCGTCTTCAAGGGCTCGGTGCTGTTGCCCGCTGAACTGCAGGCCGGCCAATTGCAGCGCGCTGTTCAGGCCCATAGGCCGCTTCAACTGGCGGGCCTTGGCAAAGTGCTGCTTGAGGTTGAGGTGGGGGACGCTGCTGAGCAGGCTTTCGAGGCCGTTGGCCTGCCATTCCTGCAGCAACTGCTTGCGGTCGTAGTCGCCCCAACTGGTCCAGCCCTCCAGGCGTGGCTGGTAATGGCCCAGCCAGCGCTCGAATTGCGCCCAGACCTCGTTGAACGGCTGTGCCCCGTCGACGTTGGCCTGGCTGATGTGCGTCAGCTCACGGCAGAACACCGTGAGTTGCGGACGTCGCCGCGGTTTCACGAAACGCTGGAAATGATCCACCTCCCGGCCTTCGCGATTGACCAGGCTGGCGCCTATTTCGATAACTTCCATATCCGTGATCGGCCAGCCACCGTCGTCGGTGGTGGCTTCCAGGTCGATCACCAACCAATGGCCCATAACAGATTCCCTACCCAAGATGTCGTCCAAGCGTAGCCAAACACGGGCGTCTGCGATATCCCATGGCGTTTTGCCCTGATGCTCGAAAATGGCGCATGCGGCGGGTTGTACTACCCCGTGAAAACGCCTAGCTTAGACAGATCCACCCTGTGAGAGTCGTCATCTTGATTCCAGCGCCAATACCGCGGGTATTGTCCTTGCTATTGTGTTTTGCCCTGGCCTGGCAGGCCGACGCGGCTCTCGCCCTCGACACCGTCGAAATCAGAATCGGCGCGGCACATTTTCCCCCGTATACGGTGCGCCCGGAGCAGGGCGATGACACGGGGCTGTTGCCGCAACTGGCGCAAGCGCTGAACAACGTGCAAAGCCTGTATCACTTCGTGCTGGTGCCCACCTCGATCCCGCGACGTTTTCGTGATTTCCAGGAAGGGCGGGTCGATATGGCGATCTTCGAGAACCCCGACTGGGGTTGGCAGGATATCCCGCATGTCGCCGTCGACATGGGGCTGGAGGATGCCGAGGTCTTCGTTGCCCAGCGCACCCGCGATCACGACCAGCAGTATTTCACCCGTCTGGACGGCAAACGTTTGGCGCTGTTCAACGGCTATCACTATGCCTTTGCCGGCTTCAATTCTGATGGCCGCTACCTGGCCAAGACCTTCAACGCCACGCTGACCTATTCCCACGACAGCAACCTGCTGATGGTGCAGCGTGGCCGCGCCGATATCGCGCTGGTGACGCGTTCGTACCTGAGCGACTACATGGTGCGAAATCCGGAAAGCGTCGGGCAGTTGCTGGCGTCGGAGCGGATCGATCAGGTCTATCACCACTACGCCCTGCTGCGTCCGCAGGCGAAAATCAGTGGCGAGGAGTTCGCGGCGTTGCTGGATCGACTGCGGGCCAACGGCGAGTTGCTGAGAATCTTCAATCCCTACCAGATCCAGGTGATCGAGCCGCACCGTCACTGAGCGGGCCCTGATCATCCGAACGGCTGTGATTTCAGTTCAGCGGGCCAGCCCCGCGAGCGTTGGAAACCTTGCGGCAATGCACCAAGGCATCGCGAATCATGAAGTTGACCAAAGTGGGCGAAACGCCGAGTTCCTTGGCGATGTCTTTCTGCGGAACGCCGTGCAAACGGTACATCTCGAAGGCGTAGCGGGTGCGTGGGGGCAGCTCGGTCAGGGCTTCGGCGATATGTTCGAGGGTGGCGAAGTTGATGTGCGCAGCCTCGGGCGATGCGCCGTGGATGACGACATTCATGCCTTCTTCTTCAGTGCCTGAATATTTCATCTCCATTGCCTGCTTGCGGTAATGGTCGATTGCCAGGTTGCGCACGATCTGGAACAGGTAGCTCAGTTGCGCCTTGAACGACGAGGTGATCTGCGGAGCGGAGTTGAGCCGGAAAAAAGCGTCCTGCACGACATCTTCGGCCCGTGAGCGGCAGCCGGTAATGCGCGCTGCGATTTTGACCAGGATGCTGCGGTTGTCGACGAAGGCTTGGAGTAACGGTGAATCGCACTTACCTGTGGATAGTTGTTCCGCCATGGAAATCACCTTTTCTCTAAGTGGATAGCGAACCTCCCGAGGGACCTGTTCGCTGCGACGTGCGACAAACTAGTATTAATGATAATTATTGTCAATTGCGAAAGTTAATAACTCTATATACGTTTTGGTTCTAAGATCATCAGCCTGTTTCATGACCCGGCAAGTGTCATTCGTGGACGCCTTGTGCTGCCTCGCTTCAGAGCGATTTCGGCGTTTTGGGCGGCGACGGGCTGGTGTGCGTCCGGCACTTTTATCCCACAGCCAAATGACGGATTTGTGCGCGTGCTCACGTCTCTTCGATGACGAAAAAAAGCCGCCTGAGCGGCGGCCAAGGATGCCGGCGTGCGGCTGAATGCACGCCGGGCGGGAGGAGGGCTCAGCGCTTGCCGAGGATCTTGCCGAGCAGTTCCGGACGCGGTGCGCCTTGCTGTTGCTGCAGGCGCTGCTGATCGTCCAGATAGAAAATCGCCGGGGTGGCGGACAGGCCCAGTTCGTTCATCAGGGCCAGGTTGGCATCGAGTTTGGCCTGCACATCCGCCGGGATTTTTTCCAGCGCCTTGAGCGTGCTGGCCTTGCCGGCGCTTTCGTGGTCATGCAGGGCTTTTTGCGGATCCTTGCTGGCCAGTAGCGACGCGGACTTGGCCGGGCTGTCTTCGCGAATGATGCCGACCATGATGTGGCGCAACTGCACTTTGCCCGATTCGACCCACGGCCGCGCCTGTTCCCAGAACATGTTGCAGTAAGGGCAGTTGGGGTCGCTGAACAGGTAGACGATGCGCGGCGCATCCGCTTTGCCGTCGGCGATCCAGGCGGTCTTTTCCATCTTTGCCCAGACTTCCTTGGCCATGGGCGCGTACACCAGTTGTTCCAGCGGTTTCTCGCTCAGGTCGCGACCTTCCTGGTCGAACAGGCTGCCCACCAGCACATGTTTGCCGTCCGGCGTCAGGTACAGCGCCACGCCGCGGTTCTGGAACTGCGCGGCATAGCCTTTGAGGCCGTTGGGGGCGTCGAAGCTGCCGACGATCTTCGCGCCCTTGGCTTCGATCTGCCTGACCGCTTCGGGCAGGTCCTCGGCCACAACCAGCGGGCTGGCGAAAATGCCGAGGGCCAGGCCCAGGTAGATCGGGATCTTCATGGTGTATTCCTTGTTTCTGAAAGGGGCGCGCTCGGCATGTTTTCGAACGATTGCAGCGCGTGACGCAGGCTGGCGCGGGACAGCTCGCCGAGATGGCTGCCGACCAGGCGCCCGTCGGCGTCGTAGAACAGCGTGGTGGGCAGGGCCATGGAGCCGACCTGCGCGGCCAGTTGTCCGCCGGCGTCGAATAGCACGTGGGACAGGTTCAGGCCGGTGGTGGCGAGAAAATTGGTGACGATCTGCGGCGTCTCGCCCTGGTTGACGAACAGGAAGGTGACGTCCGGGTATTCGTGTTGTGCCTGCTGCAACACCGGCATTTCGCGGCGGCAGGGCGGGCACCAGGTCGCCCACAGGTTGATCACCAGCGGGCGGCCGCGATGGCTGTCGAGGGCGACGGACTGCCCGCGGGCATCGAGCAGGCTCAGTTGCGGCAACTGGGTGCCTTGTTCGTAAAGATGGCTGCCCCAACTGGCCAGCAGCCAGAACAGCGCGCCGCTGAACAATCCCCAGCCCAGCGGGCGGCGCCGCGCCGGTTTGCGCCAGCCGGTCCAGACGGCGCCGATCAGCACTGCCAGCAGGCCGGTCCAGGGCGAGAAACCACCGTCACGGATATCGATGATTTGCAGCGGATCATCCCGGTACATCGACCAGTAGGCGATGACGAAACCGACCCGGGCGCCCAGCAGGCCGAGGAGAAACAGGCCGAACAGCGAGGACTCCGGATTGTCGCCGCCACGCTTGGCCACTCGCCAGCCGACCAGGGTCGCCAGGCCCAGTGCCGCAAGCAGCAACAGGTGATCGAGGGCCATGGCCACCGGGCCGATATTCACCGTCAGCATCAGCCTTGGCTCCTGGTTGCATTCCAGTGTTGCAGGAAAGTCGCGGCGTCCACTTCACCCACCAGCCGGCGGCTGCGCCGTTCTTCGCCATCGGGACCGATCCACAGCATGCTCGGCGGACCGGGCACCTGATAGCGCGACAGCAACGCGCGAGAGGCCGGCGCGTCCGCGGTAACGTCCAGGCGCACAAGGCGCACGCCACTCAGCGCCGCGAGCACATCGGCGCGAGCGAACACCTGCTTTTCCATGACCTTGCAGGACACGCACCAGTCGGCATAGTAGTCGAGAAACACCCACTGGCCCTGGCTGCGTGCCGCGTCCAGCTCGGCCTGCAAGGCCTGCGGGGTACTGACGGTGGTGAAGGCGTCGACCGGCGCGGTCACCGCGCTGGCAGTGGCGCGAGATGCGCTGTAAGGCTGCAACGGTTGCCACGGATCGCTGCCACCCCCGGCAGCGCCGATGATCGACAGCAGGCCCCACAGCCCGGCGATCAGCACCGGTGGTTGCGCCGCACGCCAGTGGCGCAGGACCGGCCAGGCGCTCCAGGCCAGGGCCAGCAGCCAGGCGCCCGCCAGTCCGAGCCACAGCGCAGGCTCCAGCACCACGCGCAGCGTGTACAGGCCCATGGCGAGGAAGACGAAGCCGAAAAGACCCTTGACCAGATTCATCCACGCGCCCGGACGTGGCAGGTAGCGATTGCCCACGGTGACCAGCAGCAACAGCGGCAGGCCCATGCCCAGCCCCAGGCTGAACAGCACCAGCGCACCGTGCAGAGCATTGCCGCTCTGCGCGATATACAGCAGGGCGCCGGCCAGCGGCGCGGTCATGCACGGTCCCATCAACAAACCGGACAACGCGCCCAGCGCCGCGGCGCCAAACAGGTTTCCGCCGCGGGTGTGGCGCCCGGCGCGCTCCAGGCGATCGCGCAGAAACATCGGCAATTGCAGTTCAAAGGCGCCGAACATCGGCAGGGCCAACAGCACGAACAACCCGGCCAGGCTGCCCAGCAACCAGGGTTGTTGCAGCCAGGCCTGCAGGTTCGCGCCGAGCAGGGCGGCGACCACGCCGAGCGCGGCGTACACCAGCGCCATGCTCAACACATAAGTACCCGCCAGCGCCCAGCCGCGGCGGCTGCTGGCGTTGTTGCCCATCACCAGCCCGGCGAGGATCGGCAGCATCGGCAATGAGCAGGGCGTAAAGGCGAGCAACAGGCCAAGGCCGAAGAACACCAGCAGCCCCCAGCCCAGGTTCCGCTGTTGCAGGGTGCCGGCGAGGGCCTGATCGCTGGCCTGGGTCTGGGAAGTGTCGGCGCTGGCACCGCCGAGGTTCACAAGCGACGTCTGTGGCGGATAGCACAGCCCGGCATCGGCGCAGCCCTGCCAGCCCATGCGCAAGGTGCCTTGGGCCGAGGCCGGCAGCAGCAGTTCAAGTTCGCCGCGGTAGACCGGTGTTTCGCCGAAGAACTCGTCGTGGTGCGGTAGTGCCTGGGGCAGCGGCGGAATCTGCTCCGGTGCGAGGCCGTCGAACTTCAGGCGCTTCTGGTACAGGTAATAGCCGTCGGTGATGGCCCAGTGCAGGCGGGTCTGACCGGACGGCAGGCGTTCGCTGGTAAAGACGAAGGCCTTTTCCACCGGGAGGAAGTCGCTCTGGGCGAAAGGATTGGCAAAGCTCTGCGCCTGGCTCAGGGAAGTGAACAGGCAGAGGATCGCCAGGAGCAATGCACGCATGTCGAAGCCTTGGAAGGTCATGAGCGAGCAAGGCTGCCGACCCTGGATTAACCCAGGGTTAAGCCGCTGGCCGGCAGGCGACGGGGCGTGCGACGCAGGGCATAATCCCCGGTTAATCCTGCTCTGGCCCACTGCCGGCCTTCCCCCGTCGATGACCGAATCCGCCCATGCATGTACTGCTCTGTGAAGACGACGACCTGATCGCCAGCGGCATCATTGCCGGCCTGAGCGCCCAGGGCCTCACCGTGGACCGCGTGGTCAATGCCGGTGCCGCGCGCGCCATGCTCCAGGCCGCGCACTTCGATGTGATGGTGCTCGACCTCGGGCTGCCCGACGAAGATGGCCTCAAGCTGTTGCAGCGCCTGCGCCAGCAAGGCGAGCGCCTGCCGGTGCTGATCCTCACCGCCCGTGACGCGGTGACCGACCGCGTCGACGGCCTGCAGGCCGGTGCCGACGATTACCTGCTCAAACCCTTCGACCTGCGCGAACTGGCCGCCCGCCTGCACAGCCTGGTGCGGCGCATGGCCGGGCGCTGCGTGAACGTCATCGAGCACGGGCCGCTGAGTTTCGACCCGAGCAACTGCGAAACCAGCCTGGGCGGCCAGCCGGTGGACCTGTCGCGCCGCGAGCAAGCGCTGCTCCAGGCGCTGCTGAACAACCCCGGCCGGGTGCTTTCCAGCGAGCAACTCAAGGACAGCGTCTACGGCTTTGGCGACGAAGTGGAGAGCAATGCCCTGAACGTGCACATCCATCACCTGCGCCGCAAGCTGGGCAACGGCATCGTCGAGACCGTTCGTGGCCTGGGCTACCGTCTCGGCCCGGCGCAATTGCCAGGATCACCGTGATGAGCTTGCGCCTGCGCCTGAGCCTGATTCTTGGCACCGCCTTCGTCCTGATCTGGGCCCTCGCCGCCGCCTGGATGCTGCGCGACCTGCGCCAGCAAATGATGTTTTCCCTCGACCAGCGCCTGGTGGCGTCGGCGCGGATGGTCGCCGGGTTGATCGACCAGTTGCCGCAGCCGTTGACCAGCAAGGGCGAGGGCACCCACCTCAGTGCCGATCAGTTGAGCGTCCCCGATGGCATGGCCTGCCAGGTCACTTCGCTGCGTGGCGAGATCCTCGCCCGCAGCCATCAGAATGCTGACCAGCACCTGGATGACGGGCGCGGCGGCTTCCATGACCAGATGATCGATGGCGCGCGCTGGCGCAGCTTCACCTTCGCCCACGGCGATATCCGCATCACCACCGCCGACCGTCACCTCGAACGCGAGGCGCTGAACCGCTCGATCCTGCTGGCGGCATCGGCGCCGGTGCTAGTGGCCCTGCTCGGCAGTCTCGGCCTGCTCTGGGTCGGTATCGGCAAGGGCCTGGCGCCGCTGAACTGGATGCGCGATGCCCTGCGCCGACGGAGCCCGGACTCCGTCGAGCCGTTGCAAATCAAGGCGGTGCCCAGCGAGCTGCAACCGTTGCTGGACACCCAGAACCAGTTGTTTCTGCGCATTGGCCAGACCATCGAACGTGAGCGCCGCCTGACCGGCGATGCCGCCCACGAACTGCGTAGCCCGCTGACCGCAATCAAGACCCACCTGCAAGTGGCGCGGATGACCGATGGCAGCGTGCGCGAGCAGGCCCTGGAGCATGCCGAGCAGGGCGCCGACCGCTTGCACCGGACCCTCGAACAGTTGCTGCTGCTGGCGCGGGTCGAGGGCAGCCTGTCGTTCGACGATGGCGTGCAGTGCAGTGCCGAACAGGCCGCCCGCCAGGCCATTCAGGATACCGGCGACAACCGTCGCATCTTCTTGCAGGCGCCGCAGCGGGCGGGAGAGGTGCAGTTGGACATGCCGGCGGGTTTGGCGGTGGCGGCACTGCGCAACCTGCTGGATAACGCTCTGCGCCACAGCACCGGCGAAACCCCGGTGGAACTGGAGGTGCACGTGGAGGAGGGCCGGGTCGGATTCCTCGTCCGCGACCATGGCCCCGGCATTCCCGAGCAGCACCTGCAACACTTGACCCAGCGCTTCTGGCGCAATGGTCAAAGCGAGGGCAGCGGCCTGGGGTTGGCGATCGTCCAGGCAATCGTTCAGCGCTGTGCCTGTTCATTGCATTTCGACAGCCGTCCCGACGGTCTGCGGGTGCTGCTGCAGATGCCGTTGCGCGTCGAGGCCGTGTGATGAGCAATAACCCCTAAATTTCCCACCCAATTCAACGTTCTAGCTTGGACATAAGTGGTTTCCATGGCTGGCACGGGTGGGCAATGACGATATCTCGACGGGGATTCATAGCAGGTCTGGCGTTGACCAGCGCGGCGGTGCCGGCGGTCTACTACGGCCATCGCAAGCTGACCCACGACCCCGAGGACGACATCGTCACCCCAGGCGAAGCCAGCGTTGAACTGGCGGATATCGCCGGCCAGCAACTGGCCAATCAACTGCGGGGTGTCTGGGATATCCGCTTCACCGGCGCCGATGGCGGCCTGCCGGGGCTACCGCGCGAAGGCGCGCAGTTGTACCTGGATATCGCCGCCAAAGGCCGTGGCCTGCGCGGCGTGCTGGACACCGGTGAGCGGTTGGAACAACCCGGCCCGGTGGCCTATCGGGTGCTGGGCGATCTGGTCGGCGCTTCCAGCAAACAAGTGCGTTGGCGTCTGCTGAGCAACCAGGGCGGGCCGGGTTTCGAGTGCATTGCCACGCTGGATGAGGTCTGGGGCAGTTTCGGCAACGCCGGCAGCGGAACCCTCAGCGGTAACCTGCAGCGCCTCGACCGGTCCATGGCATTGCCCCTGCGAGACAGTCATTTCGTCGCCGTGAAGCGGATGTTTCCCGAGGCGCGTGAGCGCATTGCCTACACCCCCGAATTACGCGACTGGCTGATCGGCGCCGAGCACCGGTTGTTCCACCAGCTCTGGCATTCGACCCGGGACAAATGGCACAGGCTCTCCGAAGAGCAGCATGGCGCACTGCGCGGCCTCGGCTGGCAACCCGGGCCGCGGGATAAGGAGCGTGATGCCCGCGGGCCACGCAAGCACCGCAACGGCTCCGGTGTGGATTTTCTGTTCATGCACCGGCATATGCTCAACACCGCGCGGACCTTCCAGGCATTACCGTCCTGGACCCATTTCCCCTTGCCACAGCCAAACGTCGAGTTCGATCGCCACGGTTTCGCCCGCTACTTCGATAACCACGATGGCTACAGCGTACCGCCGACCTGGCTGGCGTCGGGAGACAGCGAGTACACCCAGTGGGTGGCTGCCATCAAGGCGCAGGAGACGTTCTGCAGCAACTTCCAGGTCTGGGAATCGCAATACCAGGACCCGCAGTACCTGTCGCGCATGACCCTCGGCGAGTTGGGTTCGGAACTGGAAATGAACCTGCACGACTGGCTGCACATGTGCTGGGCGTCGGTCCCGCGTGACCCGTCCAACGGCGCGCCGGTGCCGTTCGCGCGCAATCCGTCGGACTTTGCCGCCCGCTGGTATGGCGCCGGCAACGACTTCCTCGGCGATCCGTTTTCATCCCATGTGAACCCGGTGTTCTGGGGCTTTCATGGCTGGATCGACGACCGCATCGACGACTGGTTCCGCGCTCAGGAACGGCACAACCCGGGCCAGGTTCGGCGCCTTCAGGTCAATGGCGTGGAATGGTTCGCGCCGGGGCGCTGGAACGAGGTCGAGGATCCGTGGCTGGGACCGACCACCCATGGCTGCAGCACCACGCCGGGCATGTTCCCGGGCAAGTCGGTGGAGATGGATATCGAGACGATGAAGCTGGCGTTGCGCCTCATCTTTGCCGAGGAAGACAAGCTCAAGCCGCTGTTCAAGCGCGTGCCGCAACGGCCGTGGTATGCGCGGCATTTGTCGATGAAAGGGATTGCCTCGTAAGGGACCGCGAGCGGTCCCCTCTCTAGCTCAGCGAACCTCCGTCACGTGCCACCCACCACCCAACGCCTTGTACAGCGCCACGCTGCCCTGCACCCGCGCCAGGCGCAGTTGCACTTGCTGGTCCTGGGCCTGGTAGAGGGTGCGCTGGGTTTCCAGCACCGTCAGCAGCGTCTCCGCGCCCGCTCGATAGCGCCGCTCCGCCAGTTCGAAGGCGGTGCGCGCCTGGCGCACTTCTTCGTCCTGCCACTGCCGCTGGCGATCGACGCCGCCAATGCTGTTCAGCGCCTTCTCCACATCGCCGAAACCGGAAACGATGCTGGCGTGATAGCGCTGGAGCAGCTCTTCCTGCTCGGCGCGGGCCCGGTCGCGTTCGGCCTTGAGCCGGCCGCTGTCGAAGATCGGCGCCGCCAGCCCCGCCGTCAGGTTGTAGTAGGGGCTGCGCAACAAGCGGTCGAAGACCTGCGAACCGGACGCGAGGTTGGCGCCCAAGGTCAGGCTCGGCAGCATCGCGGCGCGGGCCACTTGCACATTGGCCCGGGCCGCCGCCAGCCGTGCTTCGGCGGCGGCAATGTCCGGGCGGCGGCTGAGCAGGTCGCTGGGCACGCCCGTGCCGATGCGCGGCCAGTTGATCGCGGTGAAATCCTCGCGGGTCTGCGGCAGCGCCTGCACCGGTTCGCCGAGCAGGGTCGCCAGGGTAATGCGGGTGTCCTGCAATTGTTGTTCGAGCAGCGGCACCTGGCGTTCCTGCGCCGCGACCAAACTGCGCTGTTGCGCCAGTTCCAGGGCGGTCGCCGACCCGGCGTCGTGGCGGGTCTGCACTACTTGCAGCACGTCGCGGGCGTTGCTCAGGTTCAGCCGGGCGATGCGCACTTGTTCGACCAACGCGAGGCTTTGCAGGTAGCTGCTGGCGACGCCGCTGAACAGCGTCAGTTCCACCGTCTGGCGGTCAAAGCGACTGGCATCGAGGCTGCGCAGCGCGCTGTCGCGGGCCGCAGCGTTGCCGCCCCAGAAGTCGATTTCGTAACTGGCGTTCAGCCCGGTGCTGAAGGTGGTGTAGGTGCGGTCGCTGCGGGTCGCATCGATGCCGTTGTAGCCGCTGCCGCGCAGCAACCGTTCGCGGCTGGCATTGAGGCCGAACTTCACCTCCGGCAGCAATGGCGCGCCGGCGATGACCGCGCTGGCCTGGGCCTGGCGGATCCGCGCCACGGCCGCGGCGAGGTCGAAACTGTTGCTGCGCGCCTGCTCGATCAAGTCGTTCAGTTGCGCACTGGCGAAGGCCTGCCACCATGGCCCGTCGGCGATCGACGCGGCCGGGTCATGCTGGCCTTGCCAGTGTTCGGGGGCCGCTGGCGGCGCGGCGTCGGGGGTGCTGTTGGCGCAGGCACCGAGCAATACACACAGGGACAGAAGGCTGAGACGGCTGGGCAATGTCATCGATTATTCGCTTGTCAGGGCTTTGACCGGATCGAGCCGGGCCGCTTTGCGTGCCGGCATGAAGCCGAACACCACGCCGGTGATGACGGCGCAGGTGAAGGCGCCGAGCACGGCACCGAGGGAAAACGCCACGGCGATATCGGCCAGCATCAGGCCGCCGCCGATCAACATCGCCACGGCGATGCCGGTCACGCCGCCGACCATCGACAGCATCACCGCCTCGGTCAGGAACTGGCGCAGGATGTCGCGCTGGCGGGCGCCGGTGGCCATGCGGATGCCGATCTCGCGGGTCCGCTCGCGCACGGTCATCAGCATGATGTTCATCACCCCGATGCCACCCACCAGCAGGGAGATCGCCGCGATCGCGCCGAGCATCAGTGACAGGGTGTTCTGCGTGCGCGCCTCGGCCTGGATCAGCGCCGCGTAGTTGGTCAGTTCATAGTCGTGCTTGCCGCGGTGCAGCTTGCGCATCAGTTGGTCGATGGCCGCTTCGGTTTCCTTGACCCGGCCCGAATCGGCGGCGGCGATGGTCACGTACTCCGGGTCGCGGCTGCCGAACAGGCGGATGGCGGCGGCGGAGTAGGGCACCACGATGCGCCCGTCGCTGTCCTGGTCGCCGGAACTGGAACCCTTGCCAGCGAGCACGCCGAGCACCTGGAACGGCACGTTGCCGATCAGGATGTACTGGCCGATGGGGCTGCGTTCGGCAAACAGCTTTTCCTTGACCTTCTGCCCGATCACCGCCACCGAGGCCGCGCTCAGTTCGTCGGATTCGGTGAAGAAGCTGCCCTCGACCACCGGCCAGTTGAAGATCTCCGAGAACCAGGTGTTGTTGCCGCCGACGTAGAAGCTCTGGCTGTTGTTGGCGTAGCGCACCATCAACTGGTTGCCGATCACCGGCATGATCTTCTTCACCTGGGGCAAACTGCCGACCGCTTCGACGTCGTCGAGGGTGATGATTCCGGCGGGCTCGTGCATGCTCGCCGACTTGCCGCTGAGGTAGAGGATGTTCGAGCCGAAGGCGGCCATCTGCGCCACCACCTGGCGTTTACTGCCTTCACCGACGGCCAGCATCACCACCACCGACGCCACGCCGATGACGATGCCGAGCAGCGTCAGCGCGGTGCGGAAGCGGTTGATCCACATGACTCGCCAGGCAGCCTGAAGGGCTTCCACCAGTTCGCCCTTCCAGGCGCCGGTCTGGGTCGAGCCGTGGTCGAGGTACTGGCGCAGTTCCTCGGCTTTCGGGCCGGCTTTGGCCGGCTGCCGTTCGGGCTGGTCGTTGGCCGAGTCACTGATGACCAGGCCGTCGCGGATCTCGATGACCCGCTGGGCCCGCGCGGCGACCTCGCGGTCATGGGTAATCAGGATGATCACGTGACCCTGGCTGGCCAGTTCGTCGAGCAGGGCCATGACCTCGGCGCCGCTCTTGCTGTCGAGGGCGCCGGTGGGTTCGTCAGCGAGAATGATGTGGCCGCCGTTCATCAGCGCGCGGGCGATCGACACCCGCTGCTGTTGGCCGCCGGAGAGTTGGTGCGGGCGGTTGGCGGTGCGGTCGCCGAGGCCGAGGCGGTCGAGCAGGGCGGCGGCGCGGGCGTGACGCTCGGCGGCGGGCGTGCCGGCATAGATGGCCGGCATCTCGACGTTTTCCTGGGCCGAGCCCGAGGTGATCAGGTGATAGCCCTGGAAGACGAAGCCGAACGCCTCGCGGCGCAGCCAGGCCAGTTCGTCGCTGTCCAGGTCGGCGACGTCCTTGCCGGCGAAGAAGTATTCGCCGCTGGTGGGGCGGTCGAGGCAGCCGAGGATGTTCATCAGCGTCGACTTGCCGGAGCCGGAGGCGCCGACGATGGCGACGAATTCACCGGGATGGATGGCCAGGCTCACGCCGCGCACCACTTCCACCTTGGGCGTGTCGATACCGCCGTAGGACTTGCGGATGTCCCGCAGTTCAATCAGGGGCGTGCTCATTCAACCCCCGCTGGCGATGGGGGCGCCAATCAGCAGGTGATCGCCCTCGGACAGGCCGTCGAGGATCTGCACCCGCAGACGGTCGCTGAGGCCTGTGCGCACATGACGCTGCTCGATCTTGCCGTCGCGGTTCACCACCTGGACCAGGCGCTGGTCGGCCTTGTCACCGTCGTCTTCCAGCGCCGCGACGGGCGCGGTCAGTACGTTCTGTGCCTGGCCGGCAACGAAGAACACCTGGGCGGTCATTTCCGCCATCAGGCTGTGGTCCGGGTTGTCGACGTCCAGCAGCACGGTGTAGAGCACCACTTTGCCACTGCTGCCGCTGGCGCTGCGTGAACCGCTGCCGCCACCGCTGCTCTGGGACGAGGTATCCAGCGGCTTGGGCGGAATCGGCAGAATCTGCCGGACGGTGCTGTTCCAGCGCCGCTTGCCGCCGGCGAGGGTGGTGAAGTAGGCCGTCATGCCGGGTTTGACGTGGCCGATATCCGCTTCCGAGACCTCGGCCCACACCGTCATCGGCGATAGCCTGGCGATACGCAGGATCAACGGGGTCTGCTGCTGGGCGTTGAGGGTCTGGCCTTCCCGGGCGTCCACCGCGACCACGGTGCCGGACATCGGTGCGTAGATGCGGGTGTAGCCGAGTTCCGCTTCGTCACTGCGAAGGCTCGCCTGGGCTTGAAGGATTTGCGCGCGGTACATGTCGATGCGGGCCTGGGTCACCTTGAGTTGCGCCTGGGCGGTCTGCACGTCTTCCTCGCGGGTGGCGCCACCGGCGGCAAGGCTCTGCTGGCGCTTGTACTGCTGCTCGGCGAGCTTGTACTGGGCCTGCTGCTCGGCCAACTGGGCCTTGAGGTTGTCGATGGAATAGCGGCCCGCATCGAGCCTGGCCTGTTGGGTCGAGGGGTCGATTTCCACTAGCAACTGGCCTTCCTGAACCTCGTCGCCGGGTTCGACATGCAGCTTGCGGATCTGTCCGGACGCCTGGGCGCCTACGTCCACATAGCGACGCGGTTGCAGGTTGCCCAGCGCGGTGACGCTACTTTCGATATCGCCACGGGTGACCGCAACGGTACTCAGCGGGTCGTTGCCCGGCAGTGTTTTCCAGGCAACCAGGGCACCCAGGCTGACAAGCCCCAGGGCACAGATCTGCAGGCGGCGTTTGAAAGTAGGACGTCTCATGCGGGGTTCCAGCCAGAGGGATTCGGCCCGCGCGGCATTCAACACCTGCACGGGAGGCTCCCAGATAAACGAGAGGGGCACGCTGTAATTTACCTGCGGCACCGACCATCGAGGGGCCCGTCCGAGGGAGGGCAATACTATGCTGAAATGGCTAAACCTTTGTGAGAACCATTTTCATTTGTTGGGTATTATCTTCCGCGCATTCCGAGCGTCTCGGAAAGGGCATTCCAACAATATATTGACGCTCGCTTGATTTCCGACGGTTTCCCGACAACTATCAGTAAAAGTTCCTACGGAATTACTGCCCGATTCGTCGGCGTGGTGAGTGGTCAAGGAGTGTTCCCCACAACTATTACCTTGGTCATTCACCATGGCTGACAAATCCTTGCGAATCCTGCTGGCCGACGCGCATCCCATGCAGTTGCTGCAACTGGAGAAGATGCTCAACGGCATGGGCTACTACCGCATCGCGCCGGTGCAGTCCTTCGAAGACCTGCGGCACTTGGTGCAGAACGCACTGCTGCCGTTCAACCTGCTGATCGGCAACATTGATCTGGCCAGCCATGCTGGGGTCGACCTGGAGCGTTTCTGCCGGGTCAATGTGCAGATTCAGCATGCGCTGCTGTACGAGTCGCAGCACCTGAAGATGCCTGCGGTGCCTATGGGGCAGCGCCAGCCGGTGACCGTCAGTCTGGCGAAGGTTCCGGACGATGAGACGCTGCATGCGTTCATGGCGATCATCGATACCCCGCGCCTGCTCGGTCAGTTGCCCAGCCCCAAGGGCAAGAACGCGCCGCGCGCGCCTTCCCGGCAAAGACTGGGCCTGGGACAGACGGTGTTCTCCCGGCCCTCCTGAAACGCCTGCGCCCGGGCTCATTTTGTTATGCTCTGGCGCTCGTTCAGGCGCGCCTGGCTGCGCGCGGTCCCGTTCATCCCTGCGGAAACCCCTATGACTGCCAACGACTCCGCGCGCCTGTCGCGCGGTGACCACAAGACCCTCGGCCTGGCGGCCCTGGGCGGCGCGCTGGAAATCTACGATTTCATCATCTTCGTGTTCTTCGCCCTGACCCTCAGCCAGCTGTTCTTTCCGCCGGAAATGCCCGAGTGGCTGCGACTGTTGCAGAGCTTCGGGATTTTCGTCACCGGCTACCTGGCGCGTCCGCTGGGCGGCATCCTCATGGCGCATTTCGCCGATCATCTCGGGCGCAAGAAGGTCTTCAGCCTGAGCATTCTGATGATGGCGCTGCCTTGCCTGCTGATCGGCCTGATGCCGACCTACGCCGATATCGGCTATGCCGCGCCGTTGATCCTGCTGGCGCTGCGGATCCTGCAGGGCGCGGCGGTCGGCGGAGAGGTGCCCAGCGCCTGGACTTTCGTCGCCGAGCACGCGCCGCCTGGCCGGCGCGGTTATGCCTTGGGCTTCCTGCAGGCCGGTTTGACGTTCGGCTATCTGCTCGGCGCATTGACCGCCACGGCGCTGGCGCAGATGTTCACCCCTCAGGAAATCCTCGATTACGCCTGGCGTTACCCGTTCCTGCTAGGTGGTGTGTTCGGGGTGATCGGTGTGTGGCTGCGCCGCTGGCTCAGCGAGACGCCGGTGTTCCTCGCCCTGGCGCGCCAGAGCAGCGACCGGCCGAAGGAGTTCTCGCTGCGGGCGGTATTGCGTGAGCACCGTCAGGCGCTGCTGCCGGCGGTGCTGCTGACCTGCGTATTGACCTCGGCGGTGGTGGTGCTGGTGGTGATCACCCCGACCGTGATGCAGCAGCGCTTCGGCATGACTGCCGGGCATACCTTCGCCTTGAGCAGCCTGGGGATTGTCTTCCTCAATATTGGCTGCGTGCTGGCTGGCCTGCTGGTGGATCGCATTGGCGCCTGGCGGGCGCTGCTGCTGTATTCGCTGCTGCTGCCGCTGGGCATTGGCGCGCTGTACGGCAGTCTGGTTGCCGGGTGGGACACGGTCGGCATTGCCTACGCTCTGGCCGGACTTGGCTGCGGGGTAGTGGGGGTGGTGCCTTCGGTGATGGTCGGGCTGTTCCCGGCGCGGATCCGGGTGTCCGGTATCTCGTTCACCTACAACGTTGCCTACGCGCTGTGGGCCAGTACCACGCCGCTGATGCTGATCGCGCTGATGCCCTGGAGTCCGTGGGTGTGCGTGGCGTTTTGCGCGGTAATGGGGTTTGTCGGCGTGCTGACGTCGCTGTACTTCAGTGGTCGCGAGCGCCTGTGCAGCGAGGAAGACCTGTTGCTGGCCAAGGGCTGAAGCGGCTTTTTCGCCCGGATGTAAAAAGCCCCTCACACCTTGCGGTGGAGGGGCTTTTTCGTGGCCGCCGTCTTACATGTTCGGGTAAGTCGGGCCGCCGGCGCCTTCCGGGGTGACCCAAGTGATGTTCTGCGAAGGGTCCTTGATGTCACAGGTTTTGCAGTGCACGCAGTTCTGGGCGTTGATCTGGAAGCGCTTGTTGCCGTCTTCCTGGGTGATCACTTCATACACGCCCGCCGGGCAGTAGCGCTGCGCCGGTTCATCGTAGAGCGGCAGGTTGGTGCCGATCGGGATGCTGGCGTCGGCCAGCTTCAGGTGGCACGGTTGCTCTTCTTCATGGTTGGTGCTGGAGAGGAACACCGAGCTCAGCTTGTCGAAGCTCAGCTTGCCGTCGGGTTTCGGGTAGTCGATCTTTTTCGAGTCGGCCGCGAGCTTGAGGCAGGCGTAGTCTGGCTTGGTGTCGTGCAGGGTGAACGGGAGCTTGCCGCCGAACCAGTTCTGGTCGACATAGTTGAACGCCGCGCCGAACAGCGGACCGAACTTGTGCATGGCCGGGCCGAAGTTGCGGCTGGCGAACAGTTCGTCGTGCAGCCAGCTCGACTTGAAGGCCGCGACGTAGCTGTTGAGCTGATCGCCGCCTTCGCTGCCGGCCAGCAGGGCATCGGCCACTGCGTCGGCGGCGAGCATGCCGGACTTCATCGCGGTGTGGCTGCCCTTGATCTTGGCGAAGTTCAGGGTGCCGAGGTCGCAGCCGATCAGGGCGCCGCCGTTGAAGACCATCTTCGGCAGCGAGTTAAGGCCGCCCTTGCTGATGGCGCGGGCGCCGTAACTGATGCGCTTGCCGCCTTCCAGGTATTGCTTGAGCACCGGGTGGTGCTTCAGGCGCTGGAATTCATCGAATGGCGAAAGGTAGGCGTTGCCGTAGGACAGGTCGACGATCAGGCCGACTACCACCTGGTTGTTTTCCAGGTGATAGAGGAAGGAGCCGCCGGTGTTTTCGGAACTGACCACATCCAGCGGCCAGCCTGCGGTGTGGACCACCAGGCCTTGCTGGTGCTTGGCTGGATCGATTTCCCAGATTTCCTTGAGGCCGATACCGTAGTGCTGGACGTCGGACTCGCTGTCGAGGTTGAAGCGCTTGATCAGTTGCTTGCCGAGGTGACCACGGCAGCCTTCGGCGAACAGGGTGTACTTGCCGCGCAGCTCCATGCCGGGGGTGTACATGCCGTCTTTCGGATGGCCTTCGCGATCCACGCCCATGTCGCCGGTGATGATGCCGCGAACCACGCCGTTGTCGTCGAACAGCACTTCCTGGGCGGCGAAGCCCGGGTAGATTTCCACGCCCAGGTTCTCCGCCTGCTGGGCCAGCCAGCGGCACAGGTTGCCAAGGGAGATGATGTAGTTGCCCTGGTTGTGCATGGTCTTGGGCACGAACAGATCAGGGACTTTGACCGAGCTGCTGCCATCCTTGAGCACATAGATGTCGTCGCGCTTGACCTCGGTGTTCAGCGGCGCGCCCAGTTCCTTCCAGTCCGGGAACAGTTCGTTCAGGGCGCGCGGCTCGAATACGGCGCCGGAGAGGATGTGGGCACCGACCTCGGAGCCTTTCTCGACCACGCAGACGCTGATTTCGCTACCGGCTTCGGCGGCCTTCTGCTTTAGTCGGCAGGCGGCGGACAGGCCCGCCGGGCCGGCGCCGACGATGACCACGTCGAATTCCATGTATTCGCGTTCCACAGGTTCTCTCCTACTCAAGGCTCATCGGTTTTTCTTTATTGGCGGGTGTCAGCGCGGTCATTTCGAAGGGCCGGGTATGTAGCTCCGGAAGATGACGCACTACACCGCTTTCTCTTGGCCGCGCATTATATCTACACCACTTGCGAGGTCCAATACAAACGTTTGTTTGAATTTGCCGCAGGCCAGTAAAATCAAAGAGGCACGGCTGGAAGCTGGCGGTTTTGCCGTATTGACCGGATTGGGCGTTACGGTCAAGATACGGGCGGTTTTACGCTCGCCGTAGGCTGACCGTCGGATGCAGGAGCACCCCTAAAGACCTGGCAAAGAGCAGGGCAGTTACGCCAAACCGGGGTTTTGTAGTGGAGTTTACACGCCACCACAAAGAATGACCCACGGGTTTTGTGATGAAGGGTCGGAACGCGACTATCGAGTCAGCTTAAATTCGACCGGCTGCAATCGTTTTTAGAGGTGCCCTTGTACCCACGCGCAATCGCCGGGTTCGGCCCAGGCGACATTCTTTTCACCGGAGAGTAACGAGGAATCCATGAAGGTTCTTGTAGCTGTCAAACGAGTGGTCGACTACAACGTCAAGGTTCGCGTCAAGGCGGACAACTCCGGCGTCGACCTCGCCAACGTCAAAATGTCCATGAACCCCTTCTGCGAGATCGCCGTCGAAGAAGCCGTCCGCCTGAAAGAGAAAGGCGTGGCCAGCGAAATCGTCGTCGTTACCGTCGGCCCGGCTACCGCCCAGGAACAACTGCGCACCGCCCTGGCACTGGGTGCTGACCGCGCCGTGCTGGTGGAGTCCGCCGAAGAGCTGACCTCCCTGGCCGTGGCCAAGCTGCTCAAGGCTGTTGTCGACAAGGAGCAGCCACAACTGGTGATCCTCGGCAAACAAGCCATCGACAGCGACAACAACCAGACTGGCCAGATGCTGGCCGCGCTGACCGGTTTCGCTCAAGGCACCTTCGCTTCCAAAGTCGAAGTGGCGGGCGACAAGATCAACGTTACCCGTGAAGTCGACGGCGGCCTGCAGACCGTTGCTCTGAACCTGCCGGCGATCGTCACTACCGACCTGCGCCTGAACGAGCCGCGCTACGCGTCGCTGCCGAACATCATGAAGGCCAAGAAGAAGCCGCTGGAGACCGTTACTCCTGATGCGCTGGGCGTTTCCACCGCCTCCACCAACAAGACCCTGAAAGTCGAAGCGCCGGCTGCACGCAGCGCGGGTATCAAGGTCAAGTCGGTTGCTGAACTGGTCGAGAAACTGAAGAACGAGGCGAAGGTAATCTAAATGACTATCCTGGTTATCGCTGAACACGAAAACGGTGCCGTTGCGCCCGCTACCCTGAACACCGTTGCCGCTGCCGCGAAGATCGGTGGTGATGTCCACGTCCTGGTCGCTGGCCAGAACGTCGGTGGTGTTGCTGAAGCCGCCGCGAAAATCGCCGGTGTCGCCAAGGTGCTGGTAGCCGACAACGCCGCCTACGCCAACTTCCTGCCGGAAAACGTCGCGCCGCTGGTTGCCGAGTTGGGCAAGGGCTACAGCCACGTGCTGGCACCTGCCACCTCCAACGGCAAGAACGTTCTGCCGCGCGTTGCCGCGCTGCTGGACGTCGACCAGATTTCCGAGATCATCTCGGTCGAATCGGCTGACACCTTCAAGCGCCCGATCTACGCTGGCAACGCCATTGCTACCGTGCAATCGACCGCTGCAATCAAGGTCATCACCGTTCGCGCCACCGGTTTCGACGCCGTTGCCGCCGAAGGTGGCTCGGCTGCCGTTGAAGCCGTTGCCGCTGTCCACGACGCTGGCAAATCGTCCTTCGTCGGCGAAGAGCTGGCCAAGTCCGACCGCCCAGAACTGACCGCTGCCAAGATCGTCGTTTCCGGCGGCCGCGGCATGCAGAATGGCGACAACTTCAAGCACCTGTACGCCCTGGCCGACAAGCTGGGCGCGGCAGTCGGCGCTTCCCGCGCGGCGGTCGACGCAGGCTTCGTGCCGAACGACATGCAGGTCGGACAGACCGGCAAGATCGTTGCACCGCAGCTGTACATCGCCGTCGGTATCTCCGGCGCGATCCAGCACCTGGCCGGTATGAAAGACTCCAAAGTGATCGTTGCGATCAACAAGGACGAAGAAGCGCCGATCTTCCAGGTGGCCGACTACGGCCTGGTGGCTGACCTGTTCGAAGCCATCCCTGAGCTGGAGAAGCTGGTTTAATCCAGTCGCTTCACTTATAAAGAGCCCGGTTGTTCCGGGCTGTGCGCAGGCGATCCTTCGGTCGCTCGCCGCAGCTCGTGGCAACCGGGCTTTTTGATTTTCCGCGATTGAGAAAGGGCGCTGGCATGGGGTGGTTTGGTCGAAAAGGAACAGTGGCGATGCTCGGGCTCGCGTGTTTGCCATCGATGGCCATGGCGGTCGGCAAATGCGAGCGGCTGGTGGTGACCGGCAGTCCGGATGCGCCGCCTTATTCCTGGCGTGACCCGCAGGATCCCCGGCACCTGATCGGTGCCAATGTAGAGTTGTTGCAGCAGATCGGCAGCGAGCTGGGGCTCAAGATCGAAGTGCTCTACGCCGGCAAGCGCAGCGACGCTCAGGCCGAGGTGCGCAGTGGGCGCATGGACCTGCTGGTGGACGCGCCTATGGCGGTCGCTGAGCTGACAGCCCTGGACTATATTCACCCGCCGGTGCTGCAGAACGAATATTTGGTCTGGACTCGCCACGACGCAGCATTGGCTTATGAAAACCTGGCCGATCTGCACCAGCATCAGGGCGCCATCTCCGAAAAGGCGCGTTTGACCCCTGAATTCGAGGCGTTCAGCAAGACCGAACTGAAGCTGACCCATGTCCCGAACCTCACCCAGGCATTTCAGAAACTCTTGCTGGGGCAGGTGGATTATGTGCTCGCCGGCCGCTACGCCGGCATGGCCATGGCTCAGAGCCTGGGGATGGCCAACGACCTGATTGCGCGCGGCTTGCCGTTGGATCGGCCGGGGTTGTATCTGGCGCTGTCTCACAATTCCGCCTGCAATGACGCCTGGTTACGCGGACAGTTGGCGAAAAAACTGACAGAATTGCCGGCCTCTGGCGTAGCCCAGGAGGTCCTGCAACGCAACATCGAGCGTTGGCAAGCGCAGTTGCAGGCGCCGCTTGACGCCCCTAAACAGTAGGAAACTTGTGTGAGAACTCGACCCCTATTCGCCGTCCTGGCATTGCTGGCCCTGGCCGGCTGTGCGTCCGATCCGGCGCCTCATGAACAGTTGCGTTTGTCCGAGCAGGCGCTTGAGCAGGCCAAGGCCGTTGGTGCCACCGATGATGTGGCCGAGCTGAAGCTGGCTGAAGAGAAGTTGACGCGGGCCCGCAGCAATATGCTCAGCGAGTCGTTCCGCGATGCGCGCATGCGTGCCGAACAGGCCGAACTGGATGCGCGCCTGGCCGAGGCCCGGGTACTGACCCTGAAAAGTCAGGAGCAACTGACCCTTCTGCAGTCGCGGGTGGATCGTCTTCGCAAGCAGTTGGGGGAACAGAAGTGAGTTCGATCAAGCCTCTGGTATTGCTGGCGATTGCCGGTGTTCTTGGGTTGCAGGGCTGTGCCAGTGAGCGCAGTGAAGTCGCGCTGGAACAAGCGACGGCCAGCTTTCAGTCGGTGAAGGACGATTCAAACGTGCTGCGCAGTGCGCCGCGGGATGTCATCCGTGCAGGCGAGTCGCTGGCGCGGGCTGAGCGTCTGGCCAGCTATATCGGCACCGGCTCGGATGTACGGCATTACGCCTATCTGAGTCAGCGCTACAGCGAGATTGCTCGCGAGCACAGCAATCTGGTGCTCAATCAGGAGCGTCAGGCCAAGCTGGAGCTGGAACGCCAACGTCTGCAACTGGCGCTGCGCGAGGCCAAGCTGTCCAGCGTGCAGCAGCAGGGCAAATGGCTCGAGGAGCAGATCGTCAGCCTGGCCACCACGGACAGTGATCGTGGCCTGGTCATGACCTTGGGCGATGTGCTGTTCGATACCGGGCAGGCGGATCTGAAAAACTCCGCGAGCCGCACGGTGCTCAAGCTGGTGCAGTTCCTTCAGTTGAACCCCAAGCGCGTTGTTCGCATCGAGGGTTACACCGACAGCACCGGCAACCCTGAGGACAACCTCAAGCTGTCGCGTGACCGTGCGCAGGCGGTGGCTGACATGCTGGTTGACCTGGGTGTCGATGAGAAGCGCATCCAGGTTCGCGGGTATGGTGACCAGTACCCGGTCGAGGTGAATGCCTCGGAGCGTGGCCGGGCGCAGAACCGTCGCGTGGAAATCGTTTTCTCCGATGAGAAGGGCAGGCTCGGCGCCGAGCGTTGATACGTCCCTGACACGAAAACCCGGTGATCGAAAGACACCGGGTTTTTTATTAGCCGTGATTTTTTATGCGTTTTCAGCACTTTGATGCGTCGTCACATCACGGTATTGTCGACGAGTCTGCAATCTGTCCCAGTACACTTGGGAACTGTTCCGGTATTCTGTGCCGGCTTGTACAAGAATAACCAGATTGCCTGCGTGCCGAGAGTGGATCATGACCAACCTGTTGCTTTATCAGCGTATCGCTCAGCAGCTCGCCGAAGATATTCGGCGTGGTGTCTATCAGCCGGGTGAGCGTGTGCCGTCCGTGCGCAAGATGAGCTCACAGTTGAATGTCAGCCATGCAACCGTGCTCCAGGCCTACGCCAACCTGGAAGACCAGGGGCTGATCCGGGCTCGGCCGCAATCGGGTTATTACGTTCACCAGACCCCGGCGTTGACGGCGTCGACCCCGGATATCGCGCGGGTTGAGCGACCGGGGCTGGTCACTCGCGCCAGCATCATCCAGCAGGTCCTGGACGAAGCGCGCCGGGACGGTGTTTTCCCGTTGGGCGCGGCGGTGCCCCATGTCGATTACCTGCCGGTGCGGGCGCTGCACCAGCAATTGGCCAAGGTCACGCGCTTCCAGAGTCCGCGGGCCTTCAGCTATATGTTCAGCCCTGGCTTCGAGCCGCTGCGCCGGCAGATTGCAATTCGCATGCGTGATGCCGGGGTGATTGTCGATCCTTCCGAGATCGTGGTGACTCACGGTTGCGTTGATGCGCTGCAAATGTCTTTGCGCGTGCTGACCCGGCCGGGAGACCTGATCGCCGCCGAATCGCCGACCTACTACGGTCTGTTGCAACTGGCCGACCTGCTGGGCTTGAAAGTGATCGAGATCCCCAGTGATCCGTCCACCGGCATCAGTCTGGAAGCCCTGCAACTTGCGGCCAATCAATGGTCCATCAAGGCGCTGGTGCTCACGGCGAGGCTGAGCAACCCGCTGGGCGGTACCATTCCGGAAGATCGCCAGAAACAACTGCTGCGCCTGGCCTCGGATTTCAATATCCAGATCATCGAAGACGATATCTACGGCGAGTTGATGTTCGAGCAGGGCAAGAGCAAATCGCTCAAGGCGTTCGACCGGCTGGATCGTGTCATCTACTGTTCGAGTTTTTCCAAGACCCTGTCGCCAGGCGTGCGGATCGGCTGGATGATCGCTGGCAACTACCAGCAGGAGATCCAGCGGCTACAGACATTCAGCACCCACTCCGCGTGCAGCGTGACACAAATGGGTGTAGCGGCTTATCTGGAAAACGGTGGTTACGATCGACACCTGCGCTTCATTCGCCAGGAATACCGCAAGAACCTCAGTGCCTATCAGTTGGCGGTTCAGCAGTATTTCCCGGAAGGCACCCAGATGACCCGGCCCACCGGTGGTTTCATTCTGTGGGTCAGTCTGCCTGGGCGGGTCAATACCCAGGAGTTGCATGTGCGTGCGCTGCAGCAGGGCATCAGTATCGCGCCGGGGCTGATCTTCAGTAACACCGAGCAATTCAATCACTGCATTCGCCTCAACTGCGGCATTCCGTGGAATCGGGAGGCGGAGCGGGTATTGATGACGTTGGGGATGCTGGCCAATCAGCTATGTCAGGAAACTGCAAATAATGGCTATCTGTAGCTGACGGACTTGTCAGGCGCGCTTGGAACGCGGAGCATAGCGGCTTTCATGGAGTGCTTGTTGTTGTCTATGACTGTATTACGGCGTGGCGGATTGGTATTAATTGGGCTGTTCGCGGTATCGCTGATGGACTCCGCGATGGCCGCGTCCGCTCCTCAGTCCGTTTTGCTGGCCGAAGCAAAGCCTCAAGAGCAGAAAGCCAGCACTGCCAGCCAGAAGAAACAGCCCGCGCAGCCGGCGGCAAAAGCCCAGCCCGCAGCCCGGCAGAAGGCCGTACCTGCGAAAAAGGCGCCGGTCAGAGCCAGCAAGACCGCTAGCCGAAAAAAAGCGGATGCGATCGCTGCGCCGCTGCCCAAGGCCAAACTCGATCTGACCTTGCCACCTGACATGGTCAAGGAAATGAAGTCTGTCGAGCAGATCGAGGCGGAAGTGCGCAAGCCGCTGCTGCCTTCGATGTTCGGGGAAAAACCTGCGGCCGAAAGTCCATTCCAGCTCAACGGGCGTTTGCTGAGCAACGAAATGCAATTGCAGTTGCGCAACGATAGTCGCCAGGACATCGAAGGCGCTGCTATCGATTTCGAATTCAAGCAATAGCGTCAAAACGAGAACCACCCAGTCAGCAATATTTCATTTGGCCGGTAATTTCAAACGGTTGTTTTAGTCGTTACTATCCTTCCTATCTGCATCATTTGCTCTTTCCGAGGTCTACCACGTCATGAAGTGCCGCGAAGGCTGTGGCGCCTGCTGCATAGCTCCGTCGATCAGTTCGTTCATTCCTGGAATGCCTGATGGCAAGCCGGCTGGCGAGCGCTGTATTCATCTGTCCGCCATCAATCTGTGTGATTTGTTCGGCAAGCCGGAAAGGCCGGCAGTCTGTTCGGGCTTCAAGGCGGACACAGAGGTATGCGGGAGTGACCGTGACGAGGCTATCAAGCTCATCGGCTGGTGGGAGCAAATGACGGCGGCCTGAATGCTGGATCACCGACCAATAAGGAAAACAACCGGATGAGATCGTTCAAGCGTGTAGCGGTAATCGTAGGTTTGAGTGCGTTGTCGACTTTGGCTTTCGCTGAGCAATGGGAGGAGGTCAAGAGCGCGGACGGTATCAAGGTTTCCCTCAGCAAAGTGGAGGGCTCCGATTACAAGGCATACCGCGGCGTAGTCCTGATCAAGGCGCCCATTGCGAAAATTCGGGCGCTGCAGGAGGACGTTGCCGGTTCTTGCGCGTGGATTCACGAGTGCAAATTGCAGAAGCTGCTCAAGCACGAAGGCGACCAGAGCTGGACCTACGCGCAGTTCAACACGCCATGGCCGGTGACGCCGCGTGATTCCGTGTTGCATGTGACGACCACCCAGGACGCTGATGGCAGTGTGACGCGCAAAATCGAAGGCGTGAGCACCTATCTGCCGGAAGAGAAGGGCTTCGTACGGGTGGCGACTGCCAATGGCTACTGGAAACTGGTTCCGAAAGGCGATGCCACCGAAGTGACGTATCAGTTGCACACCAACCCGGGCGGTAGCGTGCCTTCCATGGTCGCGAACAAGTTCGTCGTGGATGCGCCTTTCAATACGCTCAAGGCATTGAAAGAGAAAGCTGAAAAACCTTGATGTGAGCATTACAGTTATCGAGACGTGTAGCGTTATCGATAACTGTACGTTTCAAGGGCAATAAAAAAGGCTGCCATCAGGCAGCCTTTTTTTGCGTTCGGCCGAAGCTTACTTGCGGTCTTCCAGCTTGATCAGGTCGCGGGACTCGTAGCCGGTGTACAGCTGGCGAGGACGGCCGATCTTGTAAGGGCTGGAGAGCATTTCTTTCCAGTGCGAGATCCAGCCGACGGTACGCGCCAGGGCGAAGATCACGGTGAACATACTGGTTGGAATGCCGATTGCCTTCAGGATGATGCCCGAGTAGAAGTCGACGTTCGGGTACAGCGAACGCTCGATGAAGTAAGGATCGGTAAGGGCGATCTCTTCCAGGCGCATGGCCAGTTCGAGCTGCGGATCGTTGGTGATGCCCAGCTCGCGCAGGACTTCGTCGCAGGTCTGCTTCATCACGGTGGCACGCGGGTCGCGGTTCTTGTAAACGCGGTGACCGAAGCCCATGAGTTTGAACGGGTCGTTCTTGTCCTTTGCCTTGGCGATGAATTTGTCGATGTTCGAAACATCGCCGATTTCATCCAGCATGGTCAGTACGGCTTCGTTCGCACCGCCGTGGGCAGGGCCCCACAGTGCGGCGATACCGGCGGCGATACAGGCAAACGGGTTGGCACCCGACGAGCCGGCCAGACGCACGGTGGAGGTGGACGCATTCTGTTCGTGGTCGGCGTGGAGGATGAAGATCCGGTCCATTGCCTTGGCCAGTACCGGGCTGATCGGTTTGATCTCGCACGGGGTGTTGAACATCATGTGCAGGAAGTTCTCGGCATACGACAGGTCGTTGCGCGGGTACATCATGGGCTGGCCCATGGAGTACTTGTAGACCATCGCGGCCAGGGTCGGCATCTTGGCGACCAGGCGAACGGCGGAGATTTCCCGGTGCTGCGGGTTATTGATGTCCAGCGAGTCATGGTAGAACGCCGACAGGGCGCCAACCACGCCGCACATGACGGCCATCGGGTGGGCGTCGCGGCGGAAGCCGTTGAAGAAGGACTTCAACTGCTCATGCACCATGGTGTGGTTCTTCACGGTGCTGACGAACTGAGCCTTCTGCTCGGCATTCGGCAGTTCGCCGTTGAGCAGCAGGTAGCAGGTTTCGAGGTAGTCGGATTGCTGGGCGAGCTGTTCGATCGGGTAGCCGCGATGCAGCAGGATGCCCTTGTCGCCATCAATGTAGGTGATCTTCGACTCGCAAGATGCGGTCGCCATGAAACCAGGGTCGAAAGTGAAGTGACCCGTGGCCCCCAACCCTCTGACGTCGATAACATCTGGACCAACGGTGCCGGTTAAAATGGGCAGCTCGACGGGGGCTGCGCCCTCGATGATCAACTGCGCTTTTTTGTCAGCCATGTGGCCTCCTATTAATGCTTGAAATCATCTGACAGACCCCCCACGCAGGGCCCGCACCACTATAGTGAGATAAATTCGAATGTCAATTTGCCTAAAGCACGGTTGTAATGGGCCTTAGGCCCTGTTTTTCCTCGAAATTGGCGCCCATTTACGCCTTTTGTTCGGTAAAGGCAATGCGCTATTTGGGCTAGCCCTTCACGTTGTCATTAGTAGCCTAACTGTCTATACTCGGCACCCGACCGCCAGGGGCTTTCTTGCCCGTCTCACTGGGGGTCGCCGCTCCCTGGGTGGTGGGTACCTGACCAGTACACTTACCAACAACTTTGCCCTGATTGCTAGGGGCTCTTCAGTGTGAAAAAAGCCGTGAAAAGCCAACGACCTGTAAACCTAGACCTAAGGACCATCAAACTCCCGATCACCGCTTACACGTCCATTCTCCACCGCATCTCCGGCGTTATTCTGTTCCTGGGCCTGGCCATCATGCTTTATGCATTGGGCAAATCCCTGGGTTCCGAAGAAGGCTTTGGTGAGGTGAAGGCGTGTCTGACCAGTCCGCTGGCCAAGTTCGTGTTCTGGGGCCTGCTGTCCGCCTTGCTGTATCACCTGGTGGCCGGTGTGCGCCATCTGATCATGGACATGGGCATCGGTGAGACGCTGGAAGGCGGCAAACTGGGCTCGAAAATTGTCATCGTCATCTCCGTGGTGGTGATCGTTCTGGCGGGAGTTTGGATATGGTAACCAACGTCACGAACCTTTCGCGTTCGGGCCTCTATGACTGGATGGCGCAGCGCGTTTCTGCGGTCGTTCTCGCGGCTTACTTCATTTTCCTGATCGGCTACCTGGTGGCGCACCCTGGCATCGAATATGCCCAGTGGCACGCCCTGTTCTCCAATAACGCGATGCGTATCTTCAGCTTGCTGGCACTGGTTGCCCTGGGCGCTCACGCCTGGGTCGGCATGTGGACCATTGCAACCGACTACCTGACGCCAATGGCGTTCGGCAAGTCGGCTACAGCGATACGTTTCCTGTTCCAGGCGGTATGTGGTGTCGCGATGTTCGCGTACTTCGTCTGGGGTGTGCAGATTCTCTGGGGTATCTGATTCATGGCTATCATTCCAACGATTTCTTTCGACGCCATCATTGTTGGTGGCGGCGGTGCCGGCATGCGCGCTGCGCTGCAACTGGCCCAGGGCGGTCACAAGACGGCCGTGATCACCAAGGTGTTCCCGACCCGTTCGCACACCGTATCGGCCCAGGGTGGGATCACCTGCGCAATCGCTTCGGCTGACCCGAACGATGACTGGCGCTGGCATATGTACGATACCGTCAAAGGCTCCGACTACATCGGTGACCAGGACGCTATCGAATATATGTGCCAGGAAGGTCCTGCCGCGGTATTTGAGCTGGACCACATGGGTCTGCCGTTCTCCCGTACCGAAACCGGTCGTATCTACCAGCGTCCGTTCGGCGGTCAGTCCAAGGACTTCGGTAAAGGTGGCCAGGCCGCCCGTACCTGCGCCGCTTCCGACCGTACCGGTCACGCACTGCTGCACACCCTGTATCAGGGCAACCTGAAAGCAGGCACCACCTTCCTGAACGAGTACTACGCTGTTGACCTGGTGAAGAACCAGGACGGCGCGTTCGTCGGTGTGATCGCAATCTGCATCGAAACCGGCGAAACCCAGTACATCCGTGCCAAGGCAACGGTACTGGCTACCGGCGGTGCAGGTCGTATCTACTCGTCGACCACCAACGCCCTGATCAACACCGGTGACGGCGTTGGCATGGCACTGCGTGCTGGCGTTCCGGTGCAAGACATCGAAATGTGGCAGTTCCACCCAACCGGCATCGCCGGCGCAGGTGTACTGGTCACCGAAGGTTGCCGCGGTGAAGGCGGTTACCTGATCAACAAGCACGGCGAGCGTTTCATGGAACGCTACGCGCCAAACGCCAAGGACCTTGCTGGTCGTGACGTTGTGGCCCGTTCCATGGTCAAGGAAATCATCGCCGGTAACGGCTGTGGCCCTAACGGCGACCACGTGATGCTGAAACTCGACCACCTCGGTGAAGAAGTTCTGCACAGCCGCCTGCCAGGTATCTGTGAGTTGTCCAAGACCTTCGCTCACGTTGACCCGGTCGTTGCTCCGGTTCCAGTCGTTCCAACCTGCCACTACATGATGGGCGGCGTTGCCACCAACATTCATGGCCAGGCGATGACCCAGGATGCCGACGGTGTGGATCACATCATTCCTGGTCTGTTCGCCGTAGGCGAAGTGGCGTGCGTATCGGTTCACGGTGCCAACCGCCTGGGCGGCAACTCGCTGCTCGACCTGGTGGTCTTCGGCCGCGCTGCCGGCCTGCACCTGGAAAAAGCGCTGACCGACGGTATCGAATACCGCGACGCCAGCGACACCGACATCGAAGTTGCCCTGAACCGTCTGAACAAGCTCAACGAGCGCACTTCCGGCGAAGACGTTGCAACCCTGCGTCGCGAGCTGCAGAGCTGCATGCAGAACTACTTCGGTGTGTTCCGTACTGGCGAATACATGCAGAAGGGCATCGAGCAACTGGCTGGCCTGCGCGAGCGTATCGCCAACGTCAAGATCAGCGACAAGTCCCAGGCCTTCAACACCGCGCGTATCGAAGCGCTGGAGCTGCAGAACCTGCTGGAAGTTGCCGAAGCAACCGCCATCGCGGCCGAAGTTCGTAAAGAGTCCCGCGGCGCTCACGCCCGTGAAGACTACGAAGACCGTGACGACGAAAACTGGCTGTGCCACACCCTGTACTTCCCAGGTGAGAAGCGGGTTGCCAAACGTGCAGTCAACTTCGCGCCGAAGACCGTACCGGCGTTCGAACCAAAAGTCCGGACTTACTAAGGGTGGCCGCTATGTTGCAAGTCGAAGTTTATCGTTACAACCCGGACACCGACTCGGCACCTAAAACCCAGGTGTTCCAGGTCGATACCGGTGGCAAGGACCTGATGGTGCTGGACGTACTGGCGCTGATCAAGGAGCAGGACGAGGGCTTCTCCTATCGTCGCTCCTGCCGTGAAGGCGTTTGCGGTTCCGACGGCATGAACATCAACGGCAAGAACGGCCTGGCGTGCATCACGCCGCTGTCCGCTGTCGTAAAAGGTAACAAGTTGGTCGTGCGTCCGCTGCCTGGTTTGCCGGTTATCCGTGACCTGGTCGTCGACATGAGCATCTTCTACAAGCAGTACGAGAAGGTGAAGCCATTCCTGCAGAACGACACGCCGGCTCCGGCCATCGAGCGTCTGCAGTCGCCGGAAGAGCGCGAAAAGCTGGACGGTCTGTACGAGTGCATCCTGTGCGCTTGCTGCTCGACTTCCTGCCCGTCGTTCTGGTGGAACCCGGACAAGTTCCTGGGTCCAGCCGCTCTGCTGCAAGCCTATCGCTTCCTGGCCGACAGCCGTGACACCAAAACCCAGGAGCGCCTGGCGTCCCTGGATGACCCGTTCAGCGTATTCCGCTGCCGCGGGATCATGAACTGCGTAAACGTTTGCCCTAAAGGTCTGAACCCGACCAAGGCAATCGGCCACGTTCGTAACATGCTGCTGCAAAGCGGCACCTGATTCAAAAAGTGTTGTAGCCGTAGAACGCCAAGGTGCGGGCATCAGCCCGCACCGAGGTGAAACCCGAGCAAGGGTCAAAAGCCCGAGCTTGACCTATGAAGATATGAGACCAGCAGGGGCATCCGGGCTGGTACCCGGTAAATCTGCGGGATCCTTGGTGGCTTGGTTTGCTGACGTGATTCCAGGCTTTCGTGGTTCTTGCCGATCGAGGCCCCTAACCGAGGGTGACCAAGCATGCAAGAAAGCGTGATGCAGCGCATGTGGAACAGCGCCCACCTTTCAGGTGGTAATGCTGCATATGTGGAAGAGCTCTATGAGCTCTACCTGCACGACCCTAACGCTGTGCCAGAAGAGTGGCGCACCTACTTCCAGAAGTTGCCCGCTGAAGGCAGCACTGCTACCGATGTATCGCACTCTACAATCCGCGACCATTTCGTACTGCTGGCGAAGAACCAGCGCCGCGCCCAACCGGTGTCTGCCGGTAGCGTGAGCAGCGAGCACGAGAAGAAGCAGGTTGAAGTGCTGCGTCTGATCCAGGCCTACCGTATGCGCGGCCACCAAGCGGCCAAGCTCGACCCGTTGGGGTTGTGGCAGCGCCCTGCGCCAGTAGACCTGTCGATCAATCATTACGGCTTGACCAATGCCGATCTTGATACGACCTTCCGTGCCGGCGACCTGTTCATCGGCAAAGAGGAAGCGAGCCTACGCGAAATCTTCGACGCTTTGCAGCAGACATATTGCCGCACCATTGGCGCCGAGTTCACCCACATCGTCGACTCCGAGCAGCGTAGCTGGTTCCAGCAGCGTCTCGAGAGCGTGCGTGGCCGTCCGGCGTTCTCCGCCGACATCCAGAGCCACCTGCTCGAGCGCGTCACTGCCGCCGAAGGTCTGGAAAAGTACCTGGGCACCAAGTACCCGGGCACCAAGCGTTTCGGTCTGGAAGGTGGCGAAAGCCTGATTCCGATGCTGGACGAACTGATCCAGCGTTCCGGTTCCTACGGCACCAAGGAAGTCGTGATCGGCATGGCCCACCGTGGCCGCCTGAACGTGCTGGTCAACACCTTCGGTAAAAACCCGCGCGAGCTGTTCGACGAGTTCGAAGGCAAGAAGAAGGTCGAGCTGGGCTCCGGTGACGTGAAGTACCACCAGGGCTTCTCGTCCAACGTGATGACTGCCGGTGGCGAAGTTCACCTGGCGATGGCGTTCAACCCGTCCCACCTGGAAATCGTCTCGCCAGTAGTGGAAGGTTCGGTACGCGCTCGCCAGGACCGTCGCAACGACACCGTTGGCGACAAGGTTCTGCCGATCTCCATCCACGGTGACGCCGCCTTCGCGGGTCAGGGCGTGGTCATGGAAACCTTCCAGATGTCGCAAACCCGCGGTTTCAAGACCGGCGGTACCGTGCACATCGTGATCAACAACCAGGTTGGTTTCACCATCAGCAACCCGCTGGACTCGCGCTCCACCGAGTACGCCACCGACGTCGCCAAGATGATCCAGGCGCCGATCCTGCACGTGAATGGTGATGATCCGGAAGCGGTGCTGTTCGTGACCCAGTTGGCGGTCGATTACCGCATGCAGTTCAAGCGTGACATCGTCATCGACCTGGTCTGCTACCGTCGTCGCGGCCACAACGAGGCCGACGAGCCGAACGGCACCCAGCCTCTGATGTATCAGCAGATCGCCAAGCAGCGCACCACCCGCGAACTCTATGCCGAAAGCCTGACCCAGGCTGGTCGTCTCGACGCCGATCGCGTCCAGGCCAAGGTCGATGAGTACCGCAACGCGCTGGACAATGGCCTGCACGTGGTGAAGAGCCTGGTCAAGGAGCCGAACAAAGAGCTGTTCGTTGACTGGCGTCCTTACCTGGGCCATGCCTGGACCGCGCGTCACGACACCCGTTTCGACCTCAAGACCCTGCAGGAACTGTCGGCCAAGCTGCTGGAACTGCCCGAAGGTTTCGTGGTTCAGCGTCAGGTGTCGAAGATCTACGAAGATCGCCAGAAGATGCAGGCCGGTGGCTTGCCGATCAACTGGGGTTATGCCGAGACCATGGCTTACGCCACTCTGCAGTTCGAAGGTCACCCGATCCGCATGACCGGCCAGGACATCGGCCGTGGCACCTTTTCGCACCGCCATGCGGTGTTGCACAACCAGAAGGACGCCAGCACCTACATTCCGCTGCAGAACCTGTTCCCGGGTCAGCCGCGGTTTGACCTGTACGACTCCTTCCTCTCAGAAGAAGCCGTGCTGGCCTTCGAATACGGCTACTCAACCACCACGCCAAACGCGCTGGTGATCTGGGAAGCCCAGTTCGGTGACTTCGCCAACGGTGCGCAAGTGGTTGTCGATCAGTTCATCACCAGCGGCGAGCACAAGTGGGGTCGTCTGTGCGGTCTGACCATGTTGCTGCCACACGGTTATGAAGGTCAGGGCCCTGAGCACTCCTCGGCACGTCTTGAGCGTTACCTGCAACTGTGCGCCGAGCACAACGTCCAGGTTTGCGTACCGACCACCCCGGCACAGATCTACCATCTGCTGCGCCGCCAGGTGATCCGTCCGCTGCGCAAACCGTTGATCGTACTGACGCCGAAGTCGCTGCTGCGCCACAAGCTGGCCATCTCGACTCTGGAAGATCTGGCCGAAGGCTCGTTCCAGACCGTGATCCCGGAAATCGATACTCTCGATCCGAAAAAGGTCACTCGCCTGGTCCTGTGCAGCGGCAAGGTTTACTACGATCTGCTGGAAAAACGCCGTGCCGAAGGTCGTGAAGACATCGCCATCGTGCGTATCGAGCAACTGTATCCGTTCCCTGAAGACGATCTGGTTGAAATCCTCGCGCCATACACCGAACTGAAGAACGTGGTGTGGTGTCAGGAAGAACCGATGAACCAGGGCGCCTGGTACAGCAGCCAACACCACATGCGCCGTATCCTCGGTCGTCACAACAAGGCGCTGGTCCTTGAGTACGCCGGTCGTGATGCGTCTGCGGCTCCAGCCTGTGGTTACGCTTCGATGCACGCCGAGCAGCAGGAAAAACTGCTGCAAGATGCTTTCACTGTTTAATGCCTTCGCGCACCAGAAACCGAATTTAAGGAACCACTGATAATGGCTATCGAGATCAAAGCCCCTACTTTCCCGGAATCGGTTGCCGATGGCACCGTTGCCACCTGGCACAAAAAACCGGGCGAAGCCGTCAAGCGTGACGAACTGATCGTCGACATCGAGACCGACAAGGTCGTCCTGGAAGTACTGGCCACCGCTGATGGCGTCCTGGGCGCAATCGTCAAGAACGAAGGCGACACCGTTCTGTCCGACGAAGTTCTGGGTTCGATCGAAGCCGGTGGCGCTGCCGCCGCTCCTGCCGCCGCTGCCCAAGCTGCCGCGCCTGCCCAGGCCGCTGCTGCCGACGCTGGCGAAGACGACCCGATCGCTGCTCCAGCCGCGCGCAAGCTGGCTGAAGAAAACGGCATCGACCTGGCCAGCGTTGCTGGTACCGGTAAAGGCGGTCGCGTGACCAAGGAAGACGTCGTGGCTGCTGTTGCCGCCAAGAAGTCCGCTCCAGCCGCGGCGCCTGCTGCCAAGCCGGCCGCAGCTGCTGCCGCTGCTCCTGTTGTCGCCACCGGCGACCGCACCGAGAAGCGCGTTCCGATGACCCGCCTGCGCGCCAAGGTTGCCGAGCGTCTGGTTGAAGCACAGTCGAACATGGCCATGCTGACCACCTTCAACGAAGTCGACATGACCGAAGTCATGGCCCTGCGTTCGAAGTACAAGGACCTGTTCGAGAAGTCCCACAACGGCGTACGCCTGGGCTTCATGTCGTTCTTCGTCAAGGCCGCTACCGAAGCGCTGAAGCGTTTCCCGGCAGTCAACGCGTCGATCGACGGCAGCGACATCGTCTACCACGGTTACGCTGACGTCGGTGTTGCTGTCTCCAGCGACCGTGGCCTGGTGGTACCGGTTCTGCGCAACGCCGAGCTGATGAGCCTGGCCGAGATCGAGAACGGCATCGCCACCTTCGGCAAGAAGGCCCGTGACGGCAAGCTGTCCATCGACGAGATGACCGGCGGCACCTTCACCATCACCAACGGCGGTACTTTCGGTTCGATGATGTCGACCCCGATCGTCAACCCGCCGCAAGCCGCCATTCTGGGCATGCACAACATCATCCAGCGTCCTATGGCCATCAATGGCCAGGTCGTGATCCGTCCGATGATGTACCTGGCGCTGTCCTACGATCACCGCCTGATCGACGGTAAAGAAGCTGTGACTTTCCTGGTGACCATCAAGAACCTGCTGGAAGACCCGGCGCGTCTGCTGCTGGATATCTAAACACGCAGTTGCAAGCTACAGGCGGCGAGCTTCGAAACAGAAGCCGCTTGCCTTGTAGCGTGTGGCTTGCTGCTTGTAGCTATAAAGGAATCTTTTATGAGCCAGAAGTTCGACGTAGTAGTAATTGGTGCAGGTCCTGGCGGCTACGTGGCCGCTATCAAGGCCGCGCAACTGGGCCTGAAGACCGCTTGCATCGAGAAGTACACCGATGGCGAGGGCAAACTGGCCCTGGGCGGCACCTGCCTGAACGTTGGCTGCATTCCATCCAAGGCGCTGCTGGACAGCTCCTGGAAGTACAAGGAAGCGAAAGAGAGCTTCAACGTCCACGGTATCTCCACCGGTGAAGTCAAAATGGACGTCGCCGCGATGGTTGGCCGCAAGGCCGGTATCGTCAAGAACCTGACCGGTGGTGTTGCCACCCTGTTCAAAGCCAACGGCGTTACTTCGATCCAGGGCCACGGCAAGCTGCTGGCTGGCAAGAAAGTCGAAGTCACCAAGGCTGACGGTACTACCGAAGTCATCGAAGCCGAAAACGTGATCCTGGCGTCCGGCTCCCGTCCGATCGACATTCCGCCAGCTCCGGTTGACCAGAACGTTATCGTCGACTCCACTGGCGCCCTGGAATTCCAGGCCGTGCCGAAGCGCCTGGGCGTTATCGGTGCCGGTGTGATCGGTCTGGAACTGGGTTCGGTCTGGGCTCGTCTGGGCGCGGAAGTTACCGTCCTGGAAGCCCTGGACACCTTCCTGATGGCTGCTGACGCTGCCGTCTCCAAGGAAGCGCTGAAAACCCTGACCAAACAAGGTCTGGACATCAAGCTGGGCGCTCGCGTAACCGGTTCCAAGGTCAACGGCGAAGAAGTCGAAGTGACCTACACCGACGCCAACGGCGAACAGAAAATCACCTTCGACAAACTGATCGTTGCGGTCGGCCGTCGTCCGGTGACCACCGATCTGCTGGCTGCCGACAGCGGCGTGACCATCGACGAGCGCGGCTTCGTCTTCGTCGACGACCACTGCGCTACCAGCGTTCCTGGCGTTTTCGCCATCGGTGACGTGGTTCGCGGCATGATGCTGGCACACAAGGCTTCGGAAGAGGGCATCATGGTCGTCGAGCGCATCAAGGGCCACAAAGCCCAGATGAACTACGACCTGATCCCGTCGGTTATCTACACCCACCCGGAAATTGCATGGGTCGGCAAAACCGAGCAAACCTTGAAGGCTGAAGGCGTTGAGGTTAACGTGGGCACCTTCCCGTTCGCGGCCAGTGGCCGTGCAATGGCCGCAAACGACACCGGTGGTTTCGTCAAGGTCATCGCCGATGCCAAGACCGACCGCGTCCTGGGTGTACACGTGATTGGCCCAAGCGCTGCCGAACTGGTTCAGCAGGGTGCAATCGCAATGGAATTCGGCACCAGTGCCGAAGACCTGGGCATGATGGTCTTCTCCCATCCGACCCTGTCCGAAGCGCTGCATGAAGCCGCGCTGGCTGTGAATGGCGGTGCCATCCACGTAGCCAACCGTAAGAAGCGTTAACTATAAGAAAACCACGGCGGGCGGCCCGTCGTGAGTCTTGCGTGCATGACTCACCGCGGAAAGTCCGCCGGACTCGAACTCCCGGAGCATACCGGGAGCAAGCGGTCACAGGTGGCGCGGCACTCCAGTGGAGCGCAGCGCCGAAGCGCAGTACCTAACGAAGACGGTAAAAAGCATGAATCTTCACGAGTATCAGGGTAAGCAGCTGTTCGCTGAATACGGCCTGCCAGTTTCCAAGGGTTTCGCAGTCGACACCCCTGAAGCAGCAGCAGAAGCCTGCGAAAAAATCGGTGGCACCGAGTGGGTTGTCAAAGCCCAGGTTCACGCCGGTGGTCGCGGTAAAGCGGGTGGCGTCAAGCTGGTTCGCAGCAAGGAAGACGCCAAGGCGTTCGCTGCGCAATGGTTGGGCAAGCGTCTGGTGACTTACCAGACCGACGCCAACGGTCAGCCAGTGACCAAGATCCTGGTCGAGTCCTGCACTGACATCGCCAAAGAGCTGTATCTGGGCGCTGTAGTCGATCGTTCGAGCCGCCGTATCGTGTTCATGGCTTCCACCGAAGGTGGCGTGGACATCGAGAAAGTCGCTCACGACACTCCCGAGAAGATCATCAAGGCTACTATCGATCCACTGGTCGGCGCTCAGCCGTTCCAGGGTCGTGAACTGGCTTTCCAGCTGGGTCTGGAAGGCAAGCAAGTTGCTCAGTTCGCCAAGATTTTCGTAGGCCTGGCCAAGCTGTTCAAAGAACACGACCTGGCCCTGCTGGAAGTCAACCCGCTGGTGATCAAGGCTGACGGCGATCTGCATTGCCTGGACGCCAAGATCAACATCGACGCCAACGCCATGTACCGTCAGCCTAAGCTGAAAACCTTCCACGACCCGTCCCAGGACGATCCTCGTGAAGCCCACGCTGCCAGCTTCGAGCTGAACTACGTGGCGCTGGAAGGCAACATCGGTTGCATGGTCAACGGTGCTGGCCTGGCCATGGGTACCATGGACATCGTCAACCTGCACGGCGGCAAGCCAGCCAACTTCCTCGACGTGGGCGGCGGTGCTACCAAAGAACGCGTTACCGAAGCGTTCAAGATCATTCTGTCCGACAGCAATGTCGCGGCCGTTCTGGTCAACATCTTCGGCGGCATCGTTCGTTGCGACATGATTGCCGAAGGCATCATCGGTGCAGTGAAAGAAGTTGGCGTCAAGGTACCGGTTGTTGTTCGTCTGGAAGGCAACAACGCTGAACTGGGCGCTAAAGTACTGGCAGAAAGCGGTTTGAACATCATTGCGGCCACCAGCCTGACCGACGCTGCTCAACAAGTTGTCAAAGCTGCGGAGGGCAAGTAATGAGCGTCCTGATCAATAAAGACACCAAAGTTATCTGCCAGGGCTTCACCGGCTCGCAAGGTACCTTCCACTCCGAACAAGCCATCGCCTACGGCACCAAGATGGTCGGCGGCGTTACTCCAGGCAAGGGTGGCACCACCCACCTGGGCCTGCCGGTGTTCAACACCGTCAAGGAAGCTGTGGAAGCTACCGGCGCTGACGCTTCGGTCATCTACGTTCCGGCTCCTTTCTGCAAAGACTCGATCCTGGAAGCGGCCTTCGGCGGCATCAAGCTGATCGTCTGCATCACCGAGGGTATCCCTACCCTCGACATGCTGGATGCCAAGGTCAAGTGCGACGAGCTGGGTGTTACCCTGATCGGCCCTAACTGCCCAGGCGTCATCACTCCGGGCGAGTGCAAGATCGGCATCATGCCAGGTCACATCCACTTGCCAGGCAAGGTCGGTATCGTTTCCCGTTCCGGCACCCTGACCTATGAAGCGGTCAAGCAGACCACTGACGCCGGTTTCGGTCAGTCCACCTGCGTTGGTATCGGTGGTGACCCGATCCCAGGCTCGAACTTCATCGACATCCTGAAGCTGTTCCAGGAAGACCCGAAAACCGAAGCCATCGTCATGATCGGTGAAATCGGTGGTTCGGCCGAAGAAGAAGCGGCTGCCTACATCAAGGCACACGTGACCAAGCCAGTGGTTTCCTACATCGCCGGTGTGACTGCCCCAGCGGGCAAGCGCATGGGCCATGCTGGCGCCATCATCTCTGGCGGCAAAGGCACTGCGGACGAGAAGTTCGCTGCCCTGCAGGACGCGGGCGTCAAAACCGTGCGTTCGCTGGCCGACATCGGCAAGGCCCTGGCCGAGCTGACCGGTTGGGAAGCCAAGAAGTAATCCTTCTTCGCTGATGCAGTAGAGAAAGGCCACCTTTGGGTGGCCTTTTTCGTTGGGGTAAATTTTGATTCAGCGCAACCGTTTGCGACATAGAGATTCGCTTATCGGACAAGCCGCCTTGCGGTCGTGCGCCGGCCCGGCAAATTCGTTAACATGCGCACTCTTTTTGTGCCCGCTCCCCAAAAGGGAGCGCCACGCGTTAAAGGTCCGCCTCATCCGGGTGGATAAAACATTTCCCTAATCCAAGGGGAAATCCCTCTCTAAATTCCGATTTCAGTAGTGTGGTATTTCCTTAAATGAAAGTGTTGAAAGGCCAGGACATCCTGGCGCTTGGCTTCATGACGTTCGCGTTGTTCGTCGGGGCCGGCAATATTATTTTCCCGCCAATTGTTGGCTTGCAGTCCGGTCCGAACGTGTGGATGGCAGCATTGGGCTTCCTGGTCACTGCGGTAGGCCTACCGGTCGTGACCGTTGTCGCGCTGGCCAAGGTCGGTGGCGGCATGGACGCGCTGAGCAGTCCGATCGGTAAGGTGGCCGGTGGCCTGTTGGCGGCCGCTGCGTACCTGGCTGTCGGCCCGCTGTTCGCCACTCCGCGTACCGCTACTGTGTCCTTCGAAGTGGGCGTGGCGCCGTTGACCGGTGAGAGCCCGATTGCACTGTTCATCTACAGCCTGGTGTATTTCACCGTCGTGCTGGCGGTGTCGATGTATCCGGGCAAGCTGCTGGATACCGTCGGTCGCTTCCTCGCGCCGCTGAAGATCATCGCCCTGGCGGTGCTTGGCATCGCGGCGTTCGCGCTGCCCGCCGGCACCATCGGTGAAGCTCAGCCGGCCTACGTCGCGGCGCCGTTCTCGCAGGGGTTCATTCAGGGTTACCTGACCATGGATACCTTGGGTGCACTGGTGTTCGGCATCGTTATCGTCAACGCGATCCGTTCCCGTGGGGTTGAGTCGCCGCGACTGATCACCCGTTACGCGATCATCGCCGGCCTGATCGCCGGCCTTGGCCTGACCCTGGTGTACGTCAGCCTGTTCCGCCTGGGTGCCGGCAGCCATGACATCGCGGCCAACGCCGGCAATGGCGCGGTGGTCCTGCACGCGTATGTGCAGCACACCTTCGGCTCGCTGGGCAGTGGCTTCCTCGCCGTGCTGATCGCGCTGGCGTGCCTGGTAACTGCGGTTGGCCTGACCTGCGCCTGCGCCGAGTACTTCAGCCGTATCCTGCCGCTGTCCTATCGTGCGCTGGTGGTCCTGCTGGCGGCGTTCTCGCTGTTGGTCTCGAACCTCGGCCTGACCAAGCTGATCATGTTCTCCGTGCCGGTACTCACCGCGATCTATCCGCCGTGCATCGTGCTGGTAGGCCTGAGCTTCTGCAAAGGTATGTGGCATTCGCAAACCCGCATCATGGCGCCTGTGATGGCGGTCTCGCTGCTGTTCGGCGTGATCGATGCCCTCAAGGGCGCGAAGCTGGATGCCTGGATGCCGGCGTCGTTCGCTCACCTGCCGCTGAGTGATAAGGGATTGGCCTGGCTGGTTCCATGCGTAGCGACCCTGTTCGTCGCCGTGGTCTGCGACCGTATGCTCGGCAAGCCGCGTGAAGTGATTGCCTGACTGGATCGCCAAAGGGCAGGGTAAGGCCACAAGCCACTGATACCCGGCCCGGGCGCTTCCAAGAGCCCCGTCTCCTACCCAGGAGGCGGGGCTTTTGCTTTCTGGAGGGCAAGCCTCTTCTTGTCGCTTGCAGCTATAAGCTCGAAGCTGCCTTTTTAGTGTCTTTTTCTGTTCGTTGGCGTCGAAACCCGGTCGCTGCACTTTACTGTGCAGGCCAACTTCTTCCGGGAATGTCCATGAGCTTCATTCAAAGCAATCTGATCAATCTTCTGGCTGCCGTCTGGTTCATCGCCTGCTGGGGCGGTTACACCCGTTACGCGACCTGGAAGGGCCGCGATACCGCGTGCCTGGCCAGCGTGATGCACCTGTACCGTGAAGACTGGATGCGCCGCATGCTGCTGCGCGACAACCGGATCGCCGACGCCAGCGTGATCGGCAACCTTGAGCGCAACGCTTCGTTCTTCGCCTCCAGCACCCTGATCATTCTCGCCGGTATTCTCACCGTGCTCGGCTCTTCGGATCGGGCGCTGTCGTTGCTGGCCGACCTGCCATTGGTGCAGCAGGCGTCTCAGAGCATGTCCGAGATCAAGCTGCTGTGCCTGGCCATGGTCTTCGTCTACGCCTTCTTCACCTTCAGTTGGTGTATGCGCCAGTACAACTTCGCGGCAGTGCTGGTGGGCTCGGCGCCGATGATCGGTGAGCGCCAGGTCAGCGAGATGGAGCGCAAGGCCTTTGCTTCGCGGGGCGCCCGGGTCATTTCGATGGCGGCAAATCAGTTCAACTTCGGCCTGCGTTCCTACTACTTCGGAATGACCATGCTCAGCTGGTTCATCAGCCCGTGGATGTTCATGGTGATGAGCGCGGGTGTGGTGCTGGTGCTCTACCGTCGGGAGTTTCATTCCGACGTGCTCGACGTGATGGTCTATACCCCTACAGACGTATCATCGTCCGAACCGGGCAAGGAGGCACTTCCGTGAGTATTCCGTTCTGGTGTGTATTGATCAGTGCCGTGCTGATTTTTGTCGCGCGAATCCCGGTGAGCCGGGCCATGAAAGAGCAGGGCGGTTATGACAACCATCTGCCGCGGGAGCAGCAGGCACGCTTGACTGGTCTCGGTGCCCGGGCCGTAGCGTCGCACCAGAACAGTTTCGAGGCGTTCATGCTGTTTTCGGTGGGTGTGCTGATGGCGCATACCACGCAAACACAAGGTTTTCTGATCGATGCACTGGCGATCATTTTTGTTCTGGCGCGGATTATTTATCTGCCGCTGTACTGGTATGACTTTGCCTGGCAGCGCACACTCGTTTGGAGTGTTGGTCTGATTTGTTCACTCTTGTTGATGTTGAGCCCAACGTTCAGACAGCTTTTGATATGAATAAAAAAACCCGACCTGAGTCGGGTTTTTTTATTCCAGCAAGAACGCTTACTTGGCAGGTTCTGCAGGAGCAGCTGGTGCAGCAGGGGCGGCTTCTGGTGCTGGAGCCGGAGCGGCTGGAGCGGCTTCTTCAGCAGCTTTCTGTTGCGCTTCGGCACTGTCTTTGGCGGCTTCGGCGTTTTCTTTGGCAGCCTCGTTCACTTTATCCTGAGCTTCGTCCATCTTCTGCTGGGCTTGCTCGGCATGTTGTTGGGCGTCTTGAGCCTTGTTCTCGCTGGCTTTATCGCAAGCGGCGAGGCCCAGAGCAGCGGCGAGCATAACGGCATAAGCAAAAGGTTTACGCATGGGGTGTTTCTCCTTGTGGAATAACTTTACTTAAACCATTCGAGTTGTCTCTACCGGTTTAAGTTCCGCGCACCATACACATATATAAGTTACGGATCCATATAGACTTTTTGCTGGTCTTATGCAGGTCCGCACAAGGGTCGAGGAATAACCAGAAATGAATGAAACGCCGTTGATGGGGCGTGCCAGGCGCTTCCTTTCCGCCTTGCGCCACTGCCAGGTACTGAACATGCAAGTTCAAGCCGCGGACGACACAGGCATCACGCTGCTGCTGCCTTATTCGCCCTCTATTGTTGGCAACCCGCAGACCGGGTCGATCCATGGCGGCGCCATCACCACGCTGATGGACACCGCGCTCGGGATGGCCACGCTGTGCGTCTTGCCTGAATTCGAGGTGTGCCCGACCCTTGACCTGCGCATCGACTACATGAGCCCGGGTGTTGCCAATCAGGATGTGTACGGCCATGCCCACTGCTATCGGGTCAGTCGCGACGTGATCTTCATTCGCGGCACTGCCTACCAGGACGATCCCGCGCAACCGATCGCCGAAGTCGTCGGCACTTATATGCGCCTGGGCAAGGACATCAAGGGCGGCCTGGGCTTCTCCCGCAAGTTGAAGGAGGGCACGCAATGATCCCGACCGATATCCACGCTCAACTGCGCGAAGCCCATGCCCGGGGCGACTACTCGCAGCTGCTGCAATTCATTCCTTATGCCGGGCTGATCGGCATCCAATGCAGCCGCGACGGCGATGACCTGCTGTTCCGCCTGCCGGCCAATCCGGACAATATCGGCAACCCCTTGCTGCCGGCGATCCACGGCGGCGTGATCGCCGGCTTCATGGAGTTGTCGGCGGCGCTCTACCTGCTGATCTTCAGCGAGAGCGCGAGCGTACCGAAGATCATCGACTTCTCCATCGACTACCTGCGTGCCGGACATTTCCGCGACACCTACGCGCGCTGCCAGTTGTGGCGGCAGGGGCGGCGGGTCACCAACGTGGCGATTACCGCTTGGCAGACCGATCCAGGCGAGCCGATCGCCACCGCTCGCGCGCACTTCAAGATCAAAGAGCTGACCGCGCCCTTGAAATAGCCGGGTACGTCCCCCATCTGCTGTTCATCCCGCCACGCAAGGTCGGGCGAGTGCCTTCGGGCCCGTCAGCCAGCGTGACCAATGCCATCAGATCGGAGTTTTGAAGACCATGAGCGTGGAGTCACAAAAAGAAACCCTGGGCTTCCAGACCGAGGTGAAGCAACTGCTGCACCTCATGATCCACTCGCTGTACTCGAACAAGGAAATCTTCCTCCGGGAACTGATTTCCAACGCCTCCGACGCCGTGGACAAACTGCGTTTCGAAGCGCTGTCCAAGCCTGAGCTACTGGAAGGCGGCGCGGACCTGAAAATCCGCGTCAGCTTCGACAAGGATGCCGGTACCGTCACCCTCGAAGACAACGGCATCGGCATGAGCCGCGAGGACGTGATCGCGCACCTGGGCACCATCGCCAAGTCCGGCACCGCCGACTTCATGAAAAACCTCACCGGCGACCAGAAGAAAGATTCGCACCTGATCGGCCAGTTCGGTGTGGGCTTCTACTCGGCGTTCATCGTCGCCGACAAGGTTGATGTATTCAGCCGCCGTGCCGGCCTGCCGGCCGCCGAAGGCGTGCACTGGTCGTCGAAGGGCGAAGGTGATTTCGAAGTTGCCACCGTCGAAAAGGCCGAGCGCGGTACCCGCATCGTCCTGCACCTGAAAAAAGACGAGACCGAGTTCGCCGATGGCTGGCGTCTGCGCAACGTCATCAAGAAATACTCCGACCACATCGCCCTGCCAATCGAACTGCCGAAGCAGGTCGAAGTTGCCGAGGGTGAAGAAGCGCCGGCCGAAGAATGGGAAACCGTCAACCGCGCCAGCGCCCTGTGGACCCGTCCGCGTACCGAGATCAAGGACGAGGAATACCAGGAGTTCTACAAGCACATCGGCCACGATTTCGAGAACCCGCTGGCCTGGAGCCACAACAAGGTCGAAGGCAAGCTGGAGTACAACTCGCTGCTGTACGTCCCGGCCCGCGCGCCGTTCGACCTGTACCAGCGCGAAGCGCCACGCGGCCTGAAGCTGTATGTGCAGCGCGTGTTCATCATGGACCAGGCGGAATCCTTCCTGCCGCTGTACCTGCGCTTCATCAAGGGCGTGGTCGATTCCAACGACCTGTCGCTGAACGTCTCCCGTGAAATCCTGCAGAAAGACCCGATCATCGACTCGATGAAATCGGCGCTGACCAAGCGTGTCCTGGACATGCTGGAGAAGCTGGCGAAGAACGAGCCTGAGCAGTACAAGTCGTTCTGGAAGAACTTCGGCCAGGTGCTGAAGGAAGGCCCGGCGGAAGACTTCGCCAACAAGGAGAAGATCGCCGGCCTGCTGCGCTTTGCCTCCACCGGCGACGACAGCGGCGAGCAGAGTGTGTCCCTGGCCGACTACCTGGCGCGCGCCAAGGAAGGTCAGGACAAGATCTACTTCCTCACCGGCGAATCCTACGCGCAGGTCAAGAACAGCCCGCACCTGGAAGTCTTCCGCAAGAAAGGCATCGAAGTGCTGCTGCTGACCGACCGTATCGACGAGTGGCTGATGAGCTACCTGAGCGATTTCGACGGCAAGGGCTTTGTCGATGTCGCCCGCGGCGACCTGGACCTGGGCAAGCTGGACTCCGACGAGGACAAGAAAGCCCAGGAAGAAGTCGCCAAGGACAAGGAAGGCCTGGTCGAGCGCCTCAAGGCCGCGCTGGGTGACAGCGTCAGTGAAGTGCGCGTCTCGCACCGCCTGACCGACTCGCCGGCGATCCTGGCCATCGGTGAACAGGACCTGGGCCTGCAAATGCGCCAGATCCTCGAAGCCAGCGGGCAGAAGGTGCCGGATTCCAAGCCGATCTTCGAATTCAACCCGAGCCACCCGCTGATCGAGAAACTGGATCACGAGCAGAGCGAAGACCGTTTCGCCGACTTCTCGCACATCCTCTTCGATCAGGCCGCACTGGCTGCGGGCGACAGCCTGAAAGACCCGGCGGCCTATGTTCGCCGCTTGAACAAACTGCTGGTCGAACTCTCGGTTTGATCTAGTGTTGGAAAAGCCCGCTTCGGCGTGATGCCAGTCAGTTAGGGCAGTTGGGGCCTTCGCGAGCAAGCTCGCTCCTACAGAATAGACACTGAACCTGTAGGAGCGAGCTTGCTCGCGAAGGGCCCCAATCGCTTTAACTGACAGGCGCTACGCTTCGGCGGGCTTTTTTCATGGTGCAAGGAGGATTGAATGAGCAAGGTGACAATCGAGTCGCTGGTTTACCACATCGCCGGCAAAGCCTATGAAAGCCGTCTGGTCTACACCCATGGCGCGTTGCAGCAGCCCGGGTTGGTGATGGCGCCGAACTGGATGGGTATCAGCGAAGGCGCCGAGCGCATCGCCAAGGCGGTGGCGGAGCAAGGTTATGTGGTTTTGATCGCCGACCTTTACGGTCAGTCGGTGCGTCCACAGAACGCTGATGAGGCGGGGGCGGCGATGATGCCGCTGAAAAGCGACCGTGCCGAGTTGCGCAAACGTATGCAGGGCGCCCTGGCTCAACTGCTTGGGCAGTCGAAGGCGGTGCTGACGCCCGGCAAGCTGGCGGCGTTCGGTTTCTGTTTCGGCGGTTGCTGCGCGCTGGAACTGGCCCGTGACGGCGCGCCACTGAGTGCTGCCGTGTCGTTCCACGGCACATTGGACACGCCGAACGCCGAGGATGCCCGCAACATCAAAGGCTCGGTGCTGGTGTTGCACGGTGCGTCGGATCCGCTGGTGCCACGCGAGCAGTTGCCGGCGTTCGAAGCGGAAATGAATGCTGCCGGTGTGGATTGGCAGTTGCTCAGCTACGGCGGCGCGGTGCATTCGTTCACTGACCCGGCAGCCAATGTGCCGGGCAAGATGAAATACGACGCGCGCACGTCAAAGCGGGCGTTCCAGGCGATGCACAACCTGCTGGACGAAGTGTTCAAGGCCTGACCTTATCGCTGCGGTTCGGCGTCCTGAACCGCAGCGATGCAGACTCAAGGCAGCTCGATTCTGCCAGTCTCCCCCTCGACCACCGGCCAATCCCCGGCCGCCCACCTTTCCCGGGCCTTATCGATCAGCGCCGGCTCACTCGCCACGAAATTCCAGTTCATCCGCCTTGGCCCATCCAGCGGCGCGCCGCCGAATACCACCAGATGGCTTTCGCTTTCGGCGTACAGGCTGGCTTCCTCTCCCTCCGGCAAGACCACCAGCGTGGTGGGCTCCAGCAGTTCATCGTTCAGTCGCACGTCCCCGGCCAGCACATACACTGCCCGCTGCTGATGCTCGGTGGGCACGCACAGGGTCGTCGCCGCCTGCATCCGCACCTCGGCGTAAAGGGTAGGGGAGAGCACCGGCACCGGTGATTCAAGGCAGAAGCCGTTGCCCGCGATCATGCGAATCTTCACGCCCAGTGCTTCATTCACCGGCAGGCTGTCGGCCGTGTGGTGGCTGTAGTGGCCAGCGCCTTGTTCCGCGGACTTTGGCGACGCCAGCCAGACTTGCAGCCCATGCATCCGTGAACCCGTTTCCAGCAACTCGGCCGGGGTGCGTTCGACGTGGGCGATGGCGGCGCCAGCGGTCATCCAGCTCACCTCGCCGGGCCTGACCCGCTGATACGAACCGAGGCTGTCCTTGTGCAGCAGTTCGCCTTCGAACAGGTAAGTCAGGGTCGACAGGCCGATATGCGGGTGCTGGCGGATATCCATGCCATGGCCCGGGGCGTAGGCGGTTTGCAGCATGTGATCGAAGAACACGAAGGGCCCGACGCTACGGCATTTTGCCGACGGCAGCGGGCGCAGGATGGGCTGGCCTTCCACCGACTCAGCGCGGGGACGGATTACCAGGGGCGAGGTCATGCGGGGCTCCAGGCCGAAACGGATGGGCCTAGCATAGCCCGACCGCCGAACCCCGGGGAGAGGCCTGCTGTCTACCCTGTCCGAAGAATGGCAAAGGAGCGTGGGAATGCTCGCAAGACACCTGAGTGGATTCGTGCTGGCCGGGCTGCTGATCGCGGGGGCCGAAGCGCGCGAGTACCACTACAGTGATGCCCACCTGCATTACGTCGATTTCTTTCAGGAAAGCGAGGGCATGCCGGCACTGCTGGAGGCGATGGACAAGGCGCGGATCGACCAGGCGATGATCAGCGGCATTCCGGTGGCCAAGAAATGGCACGAGGACGAGCCCAAGCGTCCGCGCTATTACGCGGGCGATGACGCCGATGCCTATTGGTACAGCGCCACGGATATCTACGTGGCGGCGGCGTTGCTGAAACTCAGTCCGGAGCAGCGCAAGCGTTTTCACCCGTTCCTGTCCGGCTTCAACCCGGTGGACAAGAACGCCGTGGCCCATATCGAACGCATGCTGGAACTGCACCCCGGCCTCTGGCAGGGCATCGGCGAGGTGTTCACCCGGCATGACGACCTCACCGCGCTGACCAGCGGCGACACCCCGCGGGCCAATAACGAGGCGATGACGCGGATCTATCATCTGGCGGCCGAGCAGGACATGCCGGTGCTGATCCACTCCAACATCACCTCCAAGCGCGAGCGCAATCCGTTGTACCTGGCGGAAATCGAGGAACCGCTGCGCAATCATCCGCACACGCGCTTCATCTGGGCCCATGCCGGCAGCAGCCTGGAGATCCATCGTCACCAGACGCGGATGGATTTTCTCCTGCCGACCCTGGAACGCCTGCTGGAGACCTATCCCAACCTTTATGTCGATCTGTCCTGGAGCGTCCTGCAACCGTATCTGCTGGATGAGCAGGGCACGCCTGACCGCCAGTGGCTGGCGCTGGTGGAGCGCTTTCCCGAGCGCTTCATGCTTGGCTCGGATGTGGTCGGACGTTTCGGCAGCCAGGGTGAGCAATTGCATGGTTTCGATCCGTTTCTCGATGCCTTGCCCGAAGGCATCGCGCGCAAAGTCGCCCGGGACAACTTCCTTGCCGTGTTGCCGAAACCGCGTTGAGCGGGATTGTCATCAGCCTGTCATGCCCGAGTCATAGTCTGCCGCGATCCACTACAGAGGAAGCGCAGTATGTTGACTAGCCGTTTGAGCGCCCTGGTCGGGCTGATGTGCATCGCAGGCGTTGCCAGTGCCGAGGTGCGGGTGCAGGGACCGGTTGAATATGGCGTGTTCGAAACCAAGCTGCAAAACGCCCAGCCGGGCGAGCGGGTGCTGACCATGAACAGCCAGACCATCCAGTCGACAGATGAGGTTCCGGCCAAATTGGGCAGCAAATTTGGCATCCGCTACCGGCTGGAAGGCAAAACCGCAGAGGACACTCCGCTGACACTGCTGTACCTGACCCCCGGTATCGTCACCCCCGATGGCAAGCGCCACGACAAGTTCGAAGTGGTGCAGAAACTGGTGCCTGGCGCGGCGATGGACGTGATGGCCTATGAGTTTACCGAGCACCATGAGGCGGTTCCGGGCACCTGGCATTTCATGGTTTTCCAGGGCGATCGCTTGCTCGCGGAGAAGCAATTTACCGTCCGCTGAATTCCGTGCGGTGCTGCTCCGGCAATCACAAGGCGTTTTGATATCACCAATTCTTCTTACGCAAAAGTTCAACGGTCCGATACCGTCTAAGCATGTCGGCTGCAGACCTGAGCAGCGCTTGCGGAAGGAACCGTTCGATGAGTCTGAGAAGCTTGAACATAGCGCCCCGGGCTGGATTGGGATTCGGCCTGTTGGCGCTGTTGGTGGTTGCCTTGGGGACATTCGCCTTGTCGCAGATGGCGAACATGCGCGAGCAGTCCGACCAGGTGGAAAGTAACTGGTTGCCCAGCGTGATCAACGTCGGGCAGATGTCCCAGGACATGCTGCGGGTGCGCGCCTTGACCTTGCGACTGTTGGTCAATCGCGACCCGGCGGCGCAGCAGCAGAACATTTCCCGCATCGAAACCCTCAAAGAGAATCTGGTCAAGGCGCAAAAGACCTACGACGCGCTGATCGTGCTGCCGGAGGAGCGCACGCTGTTCGACCGCTACCTTGACCAGCAGAAACAATACTTCGTCTTGCAGGCGCAGGTGATGAGCGAAGCGACCCAGGGACGGGTCGACGCGGCGGTGGAACTGGTCAATGGTGAGATGAACCAGTTGGCCGACCAACTGACCGCGACCCTCAATGAACTGATCGACCTCAATAACCACCACGCCAACCTTGCCACCGACAAGGCGCAGACGGTGTACGTCGGCGCGCGTTTCTGGGTGATTGTCCTGTTGGTGGGCGCGCTGGTACTGACCGTGGTACTGGCTTTGGTATTGACCCGCAGCATCGTTCATCCGCTGGCGCAATCGCTGCACGTGGCCGAGGTGGTTGCCACCGGCGACCTGACCCCGCAGATCACCATCAAGGGCAAGGATGAACCGGCGCGCTTGCTGGTGGCGCTCAAGACCATGCAGCAGAGCCTGCGCGACACCATCGGACGGATCTCCGACTCGTCGAACCAACTGGCCTCGGCCTCCGAGGAACTCAGCGCGGTGACCGAGGACGCAACCCGGGGCCTTCAGCAGCAGACCCAGGAAATCGAGCAGGCGGCCACCGCGGTCAACCAGATGACCACTGCGGTGGAGGAGGTGGCCAGCAACGCCGTGGCGACCTCGGAGGCTTCGCAGGAGTCTGATCGCATCGCCCGTCAGGGACGTGAACAGGTGCGCCTGACCGTGGTGTCCATCGAGGAATTGGCGGCGGGCGTCAGCACCAATGCCGATGAAGTCGGGCAACTGGCGGAGCGGGTGCAGGGTATTTCCAAGGTGCTGGACGTGATCGGCTCGATTGCCGAGCAAACCAACCTGCTGGCGCTGAATGCCGCCATCGAGGCGGCGCGGGCTGGCGATGCCGGGCGCGGTTTCGCGGTGGTGGCCGACGAAGTGCGGGCGCTGGCCCATCGCACCCAGCAATCGACCCGGGAAATCGAGCAGATGATCGGCGGCATCCAGCAGGGCACCGACCGCGCGGTGGATGGCATGCAACAGACTCGCGAGCGGGCGCGGCACACGCTGGATGGGGCTCATGCCGCAGGAGAGGCGCTGGAGGAAATTGCCCTGGCGATCAGCCGGATCAACGAGCGTAACCTGGTGATCGCCAGCGCCTCCGAACAGCAGGCCGCGGTGGCGCGGGAAGTGGATCGCAACCTGACCAATATCCGCGACCTGGCGTTGCAGAGTTCAGCGGGGGCCAGCCAGACGGTGGAGGCGAGCCAGGCGCTGTCGCAGTTGGCGGTGGAACTGAATGCGTTGGTGGGGCGGTTTTCGGTTTAGGGAGGGCTGATCGCAACCCCAAAATCCGGTCCTTAAAATGAAAAACGCCCCGAACCAGTCGGGGCGTTTTTCATGCAAGAGCCTCAGCCCTTACTTGCCTTCCCAGCGCTTGAGCACGAGGGTGGCGTTGGTGCCGCCGAAACCGAAGCTGTTGCTCATCACGGTATCGATCTTGGCGTTTTCGCGGGTTTCGCGCAGGACCGGCAGGTCGGCGACTTCCGGGTCCAGCTCGTCGATGTTGGCGGAGCCGGCAATGAACTTGCCTTCCATCATCAGCAGGCAGTAGATCGCTTCGTGAACGCCTGCGGCGCCCAGGGAGTGACCCGACAGGCTCTTGGTGGAGCTGATGGCCGGAGCCTTGTCGCCGAACACGTGACGCACGCCTTTCATTTCCGCGACGTCGCCGACCGGGGTCGAGGTGCCGTGGGTGTTCAGGTAGTCGATCGGGGTGTCGACGGTGGACAGCGCCTGTTCCATGCAGCGGATCGCGCCTTCGCCGCTCGGGGCGACCATGTCGTAGCCATCGGAAGTGGCGCCGTAGCCGACGATTTCCGCGTAGATCTTGGCGCCGCGGGCCAGAGCGTGTTCCAGCTCTTCCACGACGACCATGCCGCCACCGCCAGCGATGACGAAGCCGTCACGGTCGGCGTCGTAGGCGCGGGAGGCCAGTTCAGGGGTTTCGTTGCGTTTGGTGGACAGGGCGCCCATGGCGTCGAACAGGAACGACTGGCTCCAATGCTCTTCTTCACCGCCGCCGGCGAAGACGATGTCTTGTTTGCCCCACTGGATCTGCTCCATGGCGGTGCCGATGCAGTGTGCGGACGTCGCGCAGGCCGAGGAGATCGAGTAGTTGATGCCCTTGATCTTGAACGGAGTGGCCAGGCAAGCCGAAACGGTGCTGCCCATGGTGCGGGTGACGCGGTATGGGCCGACGCGCTTGACGCCTTTCTCGCGCAGGGTGTCCAGCGCTTCCATCTGGTTCAGGGTCGAGGCGCCGCCGGAGCCGGCAACCAGGCCGGTACGCGGGTTGGAAACCTGCTCTTCGGTCAGGCCGGAGTCCTTGATCGCGTCCTGCATCGCCAGGTAGGCGTAGGCAGCGGCGTGACCAACGAAGCGGTAGACCTTGCGGTCGATCAGTTCTTCGAGGTTCAGGTCGATGGAGCCGGAAACCTGGCTGCGCAGCCCCATTTCCTTGTATTCCGGGTTGAAACGGATGCCCGGACGGCTTTTACGCAGGTTTTCGGAGACGGTCTCTTTGTCATTGCCCAGGCAAGAAACGATGCCCAGACCTGTGATTACGACGCGGCGCATGCGAATAACCCTTAGAAATTTTCAGTGGAAGTGAATACACCGACGCGAAGGCCTTCGGCGGTGTAGATCTCGCGACCGTCAACGCTGACCGAACCATCGGCGATGGCCATGTTCAGCTTGCCCTTCAGGACGCGCTTGATATGGATGTTGTAGGTAACCTTCTTCGCCGTCGGCAGGACCTGGCCGAAGAACTTCACTTCGCCCGAGCCCAGCGCACGGCCGCGGCCCGGCAGACCTTGCCAGCCGAGGAAGAAGCCGACCAGTTGCCACATGGCGTCGAGGCCCAGGCAGCCCGGCATTACCGGATCGCCTTCGAAGTGGCAGGCGAAGAACCACAGGTCCGGAGTGATATCCAGCTCGGCGACCAACTCACCTTTGCCGTACTTGCCACCCTCTTCGCTGATGTGGGTAATGCGATCCACCATCAGCATGTTGGGGGCGGGCAGTTGCGCGTTACCTGGGCCGAACAGCTCACCGCGACTGCAGCGCAGCAGGTCTTCCCGAGTAAAGGCGTTTTGTTTGGTCATGCGAGCTCCTCAATAGTCCCCGTGCGGCAAGGGGCGAATCTTCCCGACCGACCCAGACCTTTCGGCCTTGGGCGGTAGCCTACCCATAGACTATTGCGTTGTAGTGAAAGTCACAGCACAAGGGACGAAGATGTACACTTGTGCACTGAAATTTTTCCGACAGACCTTTCTTAGGCCACTTCCGGCCTCTAAGACTGCCGCAATTTAGCATTTATCGCCAGTCACGACTGCCTGACCGGGCAGCCAACGCTGCAGAATCTGCTGTAGATCATTACGTTTGAACGGCTTTGTCAGGTAGTCGTTCATTCCCGCCTCCAGGCAGCGTTCCCGATCACCCTGCAAGGCATTGGCCGTCAGGGCGATGATCGGCAGGTCACGACCCTGCGGCATCTGGCGGATTCGCCGGGTAGCTTCGTAGCCGTCGACGATCGGCAGCCGGCAATCCATCAGCACCGCGGCGAACGGTTGCCGTGCCACCAGGCTGATGGCCTGGGCCCCATCCCCCGCAATACAGACCTCGAAGCCCAGGCTGCGCAGCATGGCCTGAATCACGGTCTGGTTCACCGGATTGTCTTCCACCAACAGTATCGGCTGCCCCTCGGCGGTGTCCGGCGTGGTGTTGTTCGCGATGGCCAGCAGCGCCGGGCGCGCCTGCAGGGTCAGTGGCATTTCCAGGGTGAAGGTCGAGCCCACGCCCACACGGCTTTCGGCGCGCAGGCTGCCGCCCATGCGTTCGGCCAGGTTACGGGCGATGGACAGGCCCAGCCCGGTGCCGCCGTAGCGACGGGAAATCGAGCTGTCGGCTTGTTGGAAGGCGACGAACATGGTTTCCAGGCGCGAATTGTCGATGCCGATGCCGGTGTCGCGCACGGCGCAGGTGAACCAGATCAGTTGCCGGTCGAGGATCTGCCAGCGCGGAATGACCTGGACGCGGCCCGCTTCGGTGAACTTGAGGGCGTTGCCGATCAGGTTGACCAGCACCTGGCGGATACGGGTCGGGTCGCCGCTCACCTGGAGCGGTTCCATGCTCTCCGGCATTTCCAGCTCCAGCGTCAGGTTACGCTGCTGGGCGGTGTGCAGGAACGACTGCACGCTGTTGCCGATCAGTTCGGCGAGGTTGAAGTCGATGTGCTCCAGCTCCAGCGCAGTGCGTTCGATGCGCGAGAAGTCGAGGATGTCGTTGATGACCTTGAGCAAGTGCCCGGTGGACTCGCTGGCGACGCTGGTGTAGTCGGCCTGTTCGTCGCTCAATTCGGTGGTTTGCAGCAGTTGCAGCATGCCCAGCACGCCGTTCATCGGGGTGCGCAGTTCGTGGCTCATCATCGCCAGGAATTCCGACTTGGCCTTGTTCGCCTGCTCGGCTTCTTCGCGCGCCTGGGTCATCTGCGCCATGGCTTGTTCCTGCTCGCGGGAGGCCTGGGCCAGACCGCTGGCGAGGTTGTTGATGTGCCGGGCCAGGTGCCCCAGTTCGCTGTCGTCGACCTCTGGCAGCGGGGTGTTGAAGTCGCCTTGCTGGATCGCCTTGACCGCATGTCCCATGTCGCGGATCGGCTCCGACAGGCTGCGCGCCAGGCGCCGGGCCAGAAGGAAGGTAAAGAGCAGGGCGAACAGGGCGAGGATCCCGGCCTTGATCACGATCTCCTGCTGGCGCTGGCTGAAGGCGTCATTGGACATGCCGACGATCACCCGGCCCAGGTAATCGTCCGCGATGATGCTCGGCGGTTCTTCACCTTCTTGCAGGAAGTCGGCGTCGAGGTTGATCCGTTGCAGGCGGATCGGTGCCTGGAACACTTCGACCTGCTGGGCGCGGTTGACGTGCTCATCGGGCTGCTCGACGTACACCAGGATGTGATTGGCGTTGTCCTGCACTTCGAGGAAGCGCACATGGGGAATAGTCAGGGTGGCGCGCATCAGGCTTTCCAGCACTTCGTCGTTGCCGGCGATCACGCCGTACTCCGAGGCCGGTGCCAACTGGTTGGCGATCAACTGACCGGTGTGGTTCAACTCCTGACGCAGGTCCTGGATACGCACAAAGGTGAAAAAACTGATCAGCAGCAGCGTCAGCACCAGAGCCGGGCCGAGGCTGATGATCTGGGTGCGGGTGCTGATGTCCCAACTCACGGCTTTCATCGGGTGGATTCTCCTGCGGCGACGGCCTGGCTGGCGGCATCAGGGTCGATTGCCTCGACGCCCAGGGCCCGGGCGACCTGCTGGTTGCCGTAAACGCTGAAATATTCCGGGTAATGCGTGCGCGGCCATTGGTCTGCGGGCTTGTCGAGCAGGTGGTCGAGCACCGCGAGCCAATCGTTCTGGTCGCTGTAAGTACTGGCCAGGGCGCCGGCGCGGACGAAGCCGGCGTTGGGACCGATCAGCGCCATCTGCCGGGCGTAGCTGCTGAGCAGCAGGTTTTTCGCGGTCTTCGGGTTGTAGAGCTGCGGGTCGTCCAGGCCGAGCAGGACATCGGTGTCTTTCAGCAGGACTTGCAAGGGCCGGTTGTCCTTCAGGTCGGGCCAGTACTGTGCGTCGATTTCGAGGCCCAATGGCCGGGCCGCGCGGCGCAGTTCGTCGAGCAGAAAATGGCTGTGGTCGCTGTAGAGCACGCCCACCCGCCGCGCTTGCGGCAGCAGGTAGCGGATCAATTGCAACTGGCGAGGTAGCGGCGGGTCGCTCCACAACAGGCTGAGGTAGGGCGGGCGCAGATTGCCCAGGCGTTGATCGGCCTGGACCCGGCTGATGCGCAAGACCAGCGCCGGCGGGCCGGCCGGCTCGCGCAGGCGCCAGTCCAGCGCGGGCGGATCAAGGAGGACAAGCCGGATGCCGGGCTTTAACTGGCCGGGGGCGGGCAGTTGCGTGACCGGGACAAAACGCACGGTGTCCGCCGGACGTCGCGCGGCCAGCGCTTCGACGAAGTCGCGCACGCTGTCGTTGTCTTGAGCGCCGGTGAGAAGAATTTCGCCGGCAGAGAGCGATGTCAGGGGCCATAACAGGACCAGGAGCAGGCAGCGCCGCAACAGGCGCATCAGAACTCCAGCTCCGCGCTGAAATACAGCAGGTGCCGGCTGTCGTAGCGGTTGTCGGCCTTGGTGGTGGGCTCATCGTCAAGGCGCTGCTGCACGGTGCCGGCCAGCTCCAGGCTGGCGTGGGACAGGACGAAACGCTTGGCCACGCGCAGGTCGACCCGCTCGAAACGGTATTGGTTCAGTGCATCGTCCCCGTAATAGAAGAGGGCGCTCGACCAGCCCCGTCCCCAATCATGCATCCAGCCGGCCGAACCGCTGTTGCTGGCGGTCAGGCGCTGGTCGTCGGGGTTGCTGGCCTCGGCGTCGACGTAAGCGTAGGTCAGGCGCAAGCGGTCGACGGCGCTCAGGCGCCAGTCCAGTTGGGTTTCGCTGCCGGTGAAGCGGGCGTTGTTGCTGTTGCTGGCGATGTATTGGTTGTTGCGCAGCGGTTCGCTGATCATCCCGCTGATCTCGTCATGGAACAGCTTGAAGTCGACGCTCAGGTCCAGCGCGGCGAAATAGCCGTTGTAGCCCAGCTCCCGCGAGCGCATGCGTTCCTGGTCGAGGTTGCCGGGGCCGCGGGTCTTGACGAAGTACTCGCCGGTGCCCTGGCCGAGGGCGAGGGGATTGAGGTTGGTGACCCGGTAGCTCCAGTTGACGTTGTTCTCGAACATGTCCGCCGAGCGCACGGCCTCGGAGTACACCGCGCGCAGGCCGTGGCGCGGAGTGATCAGGTAGTTGACCGCCACGCGCGGGGTCAGTGAGTCGCCCGCCAGTCGCGAGGACTCGTACATCGCGCCGCCCTGGACGATCCAGTGTTCGTCGGCGCGCCATTCAAGCTGGCCGAACAGGCGCCAGGTCTGGTCGTCCAGGCTGCCATTGAAGTAGGTCTGCGAGTCGGCGCGGTCGTAGCGGTAATTGACCCCGCTGAGCAAGCGCAGGTTGTCGGTGAGGCTGAGGGTGTCCTGGAGTTCCAGGTCGTAGCGGGTCTCGCGGGTGCTCTGGTCGATGTTGCCGCAGACCGGCTGTTTGCCGCCGTTTTCCCACTGTTGCTTGACGATGCCGGCCAGGCGCTGCTCTTCGCCGGTGCCTTTCGGAATCGGGGCGGTGATGTTGCGCGCCAGTTGCTCGGTGTAGTTGGGGTTCAACTGCCAGAGCTGGGTGAGTTCCTGGCTGAAGGAAATCGCCGCATCGCAGGCGCGCCAGACCTGCTGGCGGTCCCAGTGCTGGGCCGAGCCCTGGACGTAAAGACTGTGTTGTGGGCTGAAATCGATGTTCCAGCGCAGCGAGCCGGCGTAGTCCTTGGCATTGACGTCGGAATTGTCGCCGTTGTCGGTGATGCCATAAAACACCGGCTTGTAGGTGTATGGCCGCTGGTCGCTGCCTTCCTTGGCCGAGAGTTGCCAGTCCAGGCTCTGGCTCGGGTCCAGGGTGTGGCTGGCGCTGATGTTGAAGCGGGTCAGGCGGCGGCTGTCGCGGTAGTCCGCGCCGAACAGGTTCTGGTCGAAGCCGTCGTCCTGCATGCCGGAGAGCGAGAGGCGCAGGTCGCCGCCGTCCCAGCCCACGCCCTGGCTGGCGTAGAAATCATCGATGCCGCGTTGGCCGCGGGTGATCTTGAGGCGCGTGCCATGGCTGTCGGCCGGGCTGCGGGTGAGGATGTTGACCACCGCCATCAGCGCGTTGGCGCCGTAGCTGACGGTGTTGGGGCCACGGAACACTTCGATGCGCTCGATGTCTTCCATAGCCAGCGGAATGTCGCTCCAGTCCACGGTCGACAGGCCCGCGCGGTACACCGAGCGGCCATCGATCAGCACTTGCATGCGCCGGGCGTCGTTGACGTTGCTGCCGTGGTAATTGACCGTCGGCTGGTTGCCGGCGCCGTAGCCGATCATCATTCCCGGCACCAGGCGCAGCAGTTCGGGGATATCGCGGGCGCCGCTGGCCTTGATCAGTTCGCTGTCGAGCACGGTCATGCTGCCGGGCACCGCGGCCGGGGATTGCTTGAGGCGGGTGGCGGTCAGCACCTGCGGCATTGCCTGGCTGTCGACGAACAGGTCGTCGGCCACGGCGGGGCCGCCGAGCAGGGCGGCCAGCAGCAGATAAGGGTGCGAAGGGCGAGGGCCAGAGGACACAAGGCGGCCTTGATCGAAAAGACAAGCGGGCATGTTAACCGACCGCCCGGCATTTTCCAGTGATCTGGCGCTGGTCGCGGCGCTCCGTATAATGCTGGCTTCGCCACTTTTTATGGTTTTAACGGATTGGATATGACTGAACAGCAGCCTGTTGCGGTTCTGGGAGGCGGAAGTTTCGGCACCGCCGTGGCGAACCTGCTGGCCGAAAACGGTGTTGGGGTCCGGCAATGGATGCGCGACCCCGAACAGGCCGAGGCCATGCGCACCACCCGGGAAAACCCGCGTTACCTCAAGGGCATCAAGATCCATCCGGCGGTGGAACCGGTCAGCGACCTGCTCGCCACCCTGCAGGGCAGCGAGCTGATCTTCGTCGCGCTGCCGTCCAGCGCCTTGCGCAGCGTGCTGGCGCCGCATGCCGAACTGCTCGGCGGCAAGATGCTGGTCAGCCTGACCAAGGGCATCGAAGCGCAGACCTTCAAGCTGATGAGCCAGATCCTCGAAGAGATCGCGCCCAAGGCGCGCATCGGCGTGCTGTCCGGGCCGAACCTGGCGCGGGAAGTGGCCGAGCACGCGCTGACCGCCACCGTCGTCGCCAGTGAAGACGAAGCGCTGTGCCAGCGCGTCCAGGCCGTGTTGCACGGGCGCACGTTTCGCGTCTATGCCAGCGCCGACCGCTTCGGGGTCGAGCTGGGCGGCGCGCTGAAGAACGTCTACGCGATCATCGCCGGCATGGCGGTCGCCCTCGGCATGGGCGAGAACACCAAGAGCATGCTGATTACCCGGGCCCTGGCGGAAATGACCCGGTTCGCCGTCAGCCAGGGGGCCAACCCGATGACCTTCCTCGGCCTGGCCGGCGTCGGCGACCTGATCGTCACCTGTTCCTCGCCCAAGAGCCGCAACTACCAGGTCGGCTACGCTCTCGGCCAGGGCTTGAGCCTGGACGAGGCGGTCAACCGCCTGGGCGAGGTGGCCGAAGGCGTCAACACCCTCAAGGTGCTCAAGGCCAAGGCCCAGCAGGCGCAGATCTACATGCCGCTGGTGGCCGGGTTGCACGCGATCCTGTTCGAAGGGCGGACCCTCGCCCAGGTAATCGAATTGCTGATGCGCGGCGAGCCCAAGACCGACGTCGATTTCATTTCCACCAGCGGTTTCAATTAAGCGATTCAGGAGCACGACATGAGTGAGTCACCCAAACAGGCGCAACGTGAGTCGATCGTTTTGCGCGTTCTCTGGATGCTGCTGTTCCTGCTGGTCTGGCAGGTCGCCCAGACCCTGCTCGGCGTGCTGGTGCTGTTGCAGTTGATCTACCGTCTGGTCTACGGCGCGCCGAACGCCAGCCTGATGAACTTCGGCGACAGCCTGAGCCAGTTCCTCGCCCAGATTGGCCGCTTCGGCAGCTTCCATACCGAGCAGAAACCCTGGCCGTTCGCCGACTGGCCGACCCCGCGTCCGGCCGAAGGCGAAGCGCCGCACAGCGTGCCCCCGGCGGCCCATCCGGTGCGTGACGAAGAGCCGAAGCTGTGAAGGTCTGGGTATTGCGCCACGGCGAAGCCGAGCCGCACGCCCGCAGCGACGACCAGCGCAACCTGACCGCCCACGGTCGCCAGCAGGTGTTGCGCAGCGCCGCGCACCTGCTGGGCCAGCCGCTCGACGCGATCCTGGTCAGTCCTTATGTCCGCGCCCAACAGACCGCGGGGCTGGTGCATGAAGCGCTGGGGTTCGCCAAACCGCTGGTCACCGTGCCCTGGCTCACCCCGGAAAGCGACCCGGCGCGGGTCATCGACGAGCTTGACGGGCTTGGTCTCGAGCACGTTTTGCTGGTCAGCCATCAACCCTTGGTGGGGCAACTGATTGGCCTGCTGACTAAGGGTTCCCGCCAGGAGAGCGTTCCGATGAGCACCGCGAGCCTGGCGGAGCTGGAAGCTGACTTCCCGCTGGCCGGGCTGATGAACCTGCGCAGCCTGCGTCACGCCTGATCCACCTTTCCCGACCTGCCAAGCCCACGGCGCCTTTTTCAGGCGCTGTGGGCTGGCGTGCGCCTGACACCTGTGTCAGCAGCCGCTTTCATGGGTAAGCGCTGGCTTGTCACGTCCCCGCCCAGGCCTTTTTTCCCTCTGCCTACCTAGCATTTTTGTCAGTTTCGGCAAATCCGCAGTTGGCGTTTACTGCTGCTCAAGAGTTGGAGTCGGTAACCGCGGTGCCGGTGCCGGCTCATGGCGAGAGACGCGCACTGCTGTGCGGTGGTTTGCCCGCCGCTGCCTATGGAACGGATTAAGGAGAGAAATCATGAGCACTATGAAGATACTGTCGGCTGCTGAGCAGGCCCGGTGGGACTACCGTCAATCGTTGCGCAATGAACCACTGGAAGAACTGCTAGCGCCCAATGTCCTTGCCATGATCGAGGGTGATCCGGACGGACTGCTCAACGCGCCGATGATTGCAACGTCGATGATTGTCGAGATGCAGAACTGGCGAGAGTCGGCCGAACCTTTTGGCGACACCGTCTACCTGTACTGGACGCGCGAGAACGAGTCTGAGCAGAGGCTGATCGGGATGTTGTCAGTAGCGTCGGATGCGACCTTTCCTGTGCAGGTGTCCGTTGACCGGGATGATTATCTTCAGGGCCGTTTGCTGATGAGTTACATGGTGGAGTCCAATCTCAGCGGCAACCAAAAGATCTCTCAGTCACGACTCATTACCGTCGACACCATTGCCCCCTGCGAGCCCAATGAGCCGCTGCCCTTACAGTTGGCCACCAAGATCATCACTGACAACTACCTCGAGGAAAACGGCGGTCAACTGATCGCTACGGTTCCGGAGTATCCCGATCGTGAGCCAGGCGACAGGTTGTTCTTCTATTGGGTGAGCGACGTCCCGGATGATCCGACGATGATCACGCCCACGCTCGGTCCGCTGGATCTGGACGCGTCGATGGAATTCGCCATTACCCGTGACATTCTCGAACAGGCTGGGAATGGCCAATGCCTGGGCATCTATGTGTTGCTGGACAAGGCAGGCAACCGCAGCCACCTTTCCGTGTATATCGAGGCGACTGTCGCGTTGGGACCTCTGCCGGAAAACCTCCTGCCGCCAGAGGTGCCACTGGCCAACGACGGGCGTATCGACCGTCTGGACGCACTTGAAGTCGTGGTCGAAATCCCTGTTTTCGAGAACTGGAGCAATGGCGACATGGTGCTCGTGATTTGGGGGGGCACGGCGCTTGAACCCTACCCGACCGGACCCGCGCCCCAGTTCCCGCTGCGCATTTCTGTGCCTTGGGCAGTGCTGAAGGCCAACTATGATTTCCTGGACGCTGGCGACGGCGATCAACCTCTCACGGTGAGCTATCAGGTAGCGCGTGGGGAGGCGTTGAAGTTCCCTGAAACGCCACTGAGCAAGGAAATCATCGTCAACTTGAAAGTCGTCGGGCCGGTGAACCCTGACGAACCTGAAACAGTGAACCCGACACTTGCCGAGTTGCGAGTCGTGGGGGAATCCGGCATTGATAACCAACTCAACACCAGTGACCACGGCAAGGATGCAACCGCCTTCATTACGTTGTATGAGGAGGCGAAGGAAGGCGATTACATCTGGGTTTATTGGAAGGGGCAGCGTGTACCGAACTATCATGTCGTCACGGCAGAAGATGTTCCAGGTACAGAAGTTTCGGTTGTTGTTCCCTGGAGCATTATCGAGGCCTCCGGCAACGATCCATTGTTGCCCGTGCATTACATCATTACTGATCTTGCCGAGGTGAACTTCCAGCAATCACCGTCGACGTCGGTCATTGTGAAGGTCCTGACGATCACTTTCGAAGCACCTGAGTTTCCACATATCTGGACCAATCCCGTTGGGGGGAACCGGGCAATGAATTGCAGTTCGGTTCGCAAAGAGGAAGGGGTCCGTGGTTTCTATGTGTATGTCAAACCTGACGGCAGATACCTGAGAGCGGGTGTAGAAGTCACCATGCATTGGCGAGTTACCGAGTGGCCTGATGGCGGGACAGTGGCGGGCACGGAGTTCTCGGAAGTCATCACCCTCACTCCGCAACAGGAAGTGAACGGTATTACCTGGTTTGTTCATCCTTACGAAACCTACATTTTCCCAGCGTACAGCGGGACCGAATCCGGCGTCGGAGACACGCATGTGCAATACAGCCTGGAAGCTGGCGGTGAGGTGGTCTGGTCCGAGTACGCGAAAGAGCTCATTGGCTTGTCGTTTCCTGGCGGGGGTACTTGCCCGGCGTAGTAAGCGGCGCCAGTAGAGCACCCTTGATGTGAATGCGGCGCGAATCATCGATTCGTGCCGTTTTTATATGGCAAGAAACTGGAGATGCCGATGAATAATACTATGCTGTGTGTAGATTTTTCCTACATATATTCGGGGTGTGCGTCATTAGTATCTCAGACCTTTCCGGGTTTGGCGCTGGTGTGATTAGCGGTGCGCCTGACGGTTGGATTTAATCTGCCAAAGGATATATTCATGAAAAGTTACTCGCCGCTGCTTCGTTCTCGAGTGCCCTATGCCCGCAAATTCATTCTCCTCGCGCCACTCTTGCTGATAAGTGAGCAAGCGCTGGCACTTTTAATTGATGGGGAAACAAAAATCTTCAATGACATTTTCTTGAATGATCGCGTTGAACTGCGTAACGAGTCGGTTCTGACATTCAATGGTGGCGGCTCTGCGGCGATTACCGCGCGATCTGGTTCAGCGGTGAATCTGAATGGCGCAACTATCCAGTCGAATACGCCTGAAGCCGCACTTTCACTACAGAACAGTTCTGCCGTGATCAACGGTGGTTCGCTCACATCCACTGGCGGTATCGGGCTTGCCGTTGCACGTACGGCGGGTAGCCCCGACAGCGGTTCCACCGCCATCGTGAACAACGCGAGTATTACTGGCGTGGTTGGCGCAACGGTGTCAGCCAACAGCCTGCTGGAGTTGAGTGGCAGTGAACTCACCGGCACGCAGACACATGGGCTGAGGCTGCTCAATGGCGTTGCCATAGCGGGAAATGGCACGGTCATCCGAGGCGCGACCAACGGCGTGTTCATTTTTGATGAAGCCACTGCCGGCACCAGCACATTGACCCTGGATAACAGCACGGTCATTGGCGAAGGCGGTTCCGCCATTCTGGTGGACAGCGCCTTTGCTGACAGCGAGGCGATCGTCAACGTCAACAACGGCGCAAACCTGCAAGGCAGCAATGGCGTGTTGTTCGAGGTCATCGGTGACAGTACCGGCACCCTCAATGTCTCCAACAGTGTGCTCGAAGGCGACATCGTCGCGGAGGCGGGTAGTACCGCCAATGTTTCGCTGGCCAACCGCGCCGTGCTCACTGGCCGCCTGGAAAACGTCGAGTCGCTGGCGGTCAACAGCCAGGCCCAATGGGTCATGGTCGAGGATTCCTCGGTACAGAACCTCAGCATGGGCAGCGGTGGCAGCATCAAGTTCGGCGACCCCGGCGACTTCTTCACCCTGTCGGTGGAGAACCTCTCGGGCAGCGGTATTTTCGAAATGGAGGCTGACTTTTCCCAGGGCCTGTCCGACAAGCTTGAGGTGACCGGCGTCGCCGACGGCAATCATGAAATCCTGGTCCACAGCAGCGGCGCCGACCCGCTCTCCGACTCCCGCCTGTTGTTGGTGGAAATCGCCGGTGGCAATGCGCAGTTCGCCCTGTTGGGCGGCGAAGTGGACCTGGGCACCTGGTCTTACGGCCTGGCCCAGGACGGCAACAAATGGTACCTCGATGCCAGCACTCGCAAAATCAGCCCCGGTGCCCGCACCGCGCTGGCGATTTTCGAAGCGGGCCCCACCGTGTTGTATGGCGAACTGAGCACCTTGCGCAGCCGCATGGGCGAGATCCGCATGAACGACAGCAAGGCCGGCGGCTGGATGCGCAGCTATGGCAACAAGTTCAACGTGTCTGCCCAGGGCAGCAGCTACAGCCAGGTGCAGCAAGGCATTGCGTTCGGTGTCGATGCGCCGCTGCCCTATGGCAACGGACAGTGGCTGATCGGCCTGCTCGGCGGCTACAGCACCTCCGACCTGGACATGGGGCGCGGCACCTCCGGCAAGATCGACAGTTACTACGCTGGCGTTTACAGCACCTGGCTGCAACCGGAGTCCGGCTACTACATCGATGGCGTGCTGAAATTCAACCGGTTCCAGAACCAGGCCGATGTGCACTTGAGCGACGGGGCCAAGGCCAAGGGGGATTTCGACAATGGCGCGGTCACTGCCTCGCTGGAAGCCGGTCGGCATATCAAGCTGAACGATGGCTGGTTCGTCGAGCCCTATGGCCAGTTGATCGGCGCGGTCATCCAGGGACAGAGCTACGACCTGGACAACGGCATGCAGGTCGATGGCGACCGCAGCCGTTCGCTGCTGGGCAAGGTCGGTGTGACGGTCGGCCGTGACATGCTCATGAGCAACCAGATGCGGGTTCAGCCTTATGTCCGTGCGGCGCTGGCCCATGAGTTCATCAACAACAACGAAGCCGAGGTCAACGACAACCGTTTCGACAATGATCTGTCGGGCTCGCGTGGCGAACTGGGCGCGGGGATCGCGTTGTCGCTGACCGATCGCATCGCGGTGCACGCGGACTTCGACTACAGCAACGGCGACAAGATCGAGCAGCCCTGGGGGGCCAATTTCGGCGTCCGCTACACCTGGTGACACACCATGAAGGCCGGAACCCGGTGCCCTTGGCGGCATCGAGTTCCGGCCTTTTTTGGCTTTGCACAATCGCCATTGCCCTGCCAGCCACCTGATATTTTTGTCAGTTTCGGGGGTGAGCCTGCCCATTGTTCAATGGGTGCTCCAGTATCCGGCGAGTGAGCTGCCATGACTGATTTCAACCCTTCCCCGAATTCCATCACCGAACCCGCGGATGACGCCCGCGAATTGTCCCTTCCGATTGTGGACGCGGTCCTGCCGCCGATCGACGGCGGACAAGAAAACCTCTTGCCGATCACGGCACTGACGGCGCCCCTGAACGTCAAATTTCCCCTCTGGCCGAATTCGGACCCCAGCCCTCAGCAACCGGAAACCCTCGTGTTGCTGTGGAATGGCGCCGTGGTGCAAAGCAAGACCTGGACGGCGCCGATCGCCTCGGGCGATCTGTTTATCGAGTTGCCCAAGGAACATTTGCGAGAGGGCATCCATCGCTTGGGCTACCGGGTGGAGAACTGGCTGGGCAACCCCGAGGAATCCGCCCTTCTGACCCTCACCATCGACACCACTCCCCCGGTCGGCCTTCAAACTCCCGCCAAGCTGGTGTTTCCCATGGATGTCATTTTCGGCGGAATCACCAATCGCTACCTGGAGGCCAACGACAACAAAGTCGAGGCCACCGTGCCCCGTACCTCCTACGAGTACATGCCGGGTGACCGTCTCAAAGGGTTCTGGGAGGAGTTTCCGTATGGCCAGAACCAGGTCATCGATGTCGAGCTGACCCCGGACCTGACAGTGTCCTTCGATGGCGAGATGATCGAGCGCGAGGGCAACGGCGACCGGGCAATCACCTACCTGTTGCAGGACCGTGCCGGCAACGTGTCCAGGCTGTCCGATTTCGAAAAACTGAATGTGAACATCCTTCCCCCTGAGCCACGCCCCTTGCCAACGGTGGTGGAGGCCAAACCCGGTCACCCGGGCGAAGGCGTCCTCGACCCGAAAAACACCACCAGCGGCGTCACCGCCCGGGTCCCTGCGCAGCAGGACGATATCAGCGGCGCCGCCTTGACCCTGCACTGGAGCGGGTTTGGCGCGCACGGCTCGTTCCAGACCAGCACGGCAAGCTCGCCGGACGGTCTGGACTTCAAGATTCCCGCGAGCGCCATTCCCGCCAACATGGGGCGTCAGGTCGAGGTCTATTACAGCGTGAAATGGCCGACCGGCGAACCGGAAGTCTCGGCGACCTATCTCCTGACCGTGCAGAAGCTGGCGACCACCACCATGATGTTGCTCAGTTGCCAGCAGGCGGGGAGCGGCAGCCTCAGTCTCGCCAGCACGCCGCAGGGCGCCAACCTGTCGATGGCCCCCTGGCCTTACAAACCGCTGACCGATGGCATGCGCATCAACCTCTGGGTCACCGGGCTGGACAAGCAGAACCAGGCGATACGTTTCGACCTTCTGAAAGGTCAGGTCGTGCCCAAGAACGCTTCTCCGGTTACCGCGGTATTGCCCAGGGCCGACCTGCTGAAGCTGCAGGTGAACAAGGTGTTCGCCACGCGGGTCGCGGTCAGTTTCGATGACGGCGAGAGCTATCTGGATTTCCGCCCGCTGGATCTCAATCTGGTGAACTAGGAGGCCCAAGATGAGCACGATGGCTGAATTGTTGTCCGTGATGAAGGGCAAGTCGCTGACCCTCGGCTGGGATGCGATCGTGGTGTATAGCCGTGACAAGGCCAATGCGCTGTTGCTGGACCAGACGATCGAGCGCCTCCAATCGACCAGCGGCTACATTCAGCCCATCAACGGCGAGCTGGCGCTGGAGGATATTGCCGGCACCCGCTTGCACCTGTTCGGGTTGCAGCTCTCGGCGCCTGCGCTGTCGTTCGACGCGGCGCAACGACGCAGCCAAGGCGCGACGTTGCGTTTCCCTATCGAGGGCGGAATGGTGGTGACCACCGTCGCCCCCGCTGGCGGTTTCGAGCGGGTGGTCAGGCTGGAGCAACAACTGCCGCTGGCGCAGGCAACCCTGAGCATGCACCTCGACGTGGGTCGTACCAGCGGCGGCACCGGCGCTGGCAGCGTGTTCATCGAGTTGCATGAAGGCACGCAGATCACCAGTTCGTTCGGGGACGACGACGCCACGCGCAAGGCCGTGGCGGCGTTCTTCGAGAAGATCTTCCGGGCGCTCGACAGCACTCGCCGGCGCTTCGAGCTGGGCAGCATCGGCAAAGTGGAGGTGCCCGAGCTGACCCCGGAAACATTCGATATGCGGGTGGTAACCCGCAACGCCGATGCGCGCCCCGGATCGCCGGATCACGGCGACGGCGCCATCGAGTTGTACATCCGTTTCAAGGGCGGGTCGGCGGGGGACGACCCGGCCCCGTCCTTTCCGTTTCTGCTGCCTGACGGCTTCAGCGGCAGCCTGCTGCTATCCAGTCGCGTGCTGTTCGACAAGGTGCTCAGGCCACAACTGCTGAAGGATATTGGCTACGGCATTGGTTTCGCCGACTACCCCGGCGGCAAGGACAACGCCTGGGTGCTCAAGGCCAATACCGGTGAGTTCGCCGCGCCGTTCGATTACCACTACACGGTGCGCAATGGCGATTTCGACGCGGTGTTTTCCAGCGACATGAAAACCACCTTCGGCGCTGAGGGCAGCCAGTTGCCATTGACTGTGCAGGGCGATGGCGAACGCTTGCGGGTGAGCTGGAAGAGAACCACCTCCGCACCCTTCGAGCGGGTCATCCACTGGAGCTGGCCGTCCGGTGAAGAGTGGGATCATGGCGACCTGAATTTCAGCTACGACTTCAGCCTCGGCTTCTCCGTGGCGCTGGAGAGCAATGGCGTGGTCGCGTTTCATCGGTACGGCGGAACCCACTTCACCCTGAGCATGAACGGGCATGAATGGCTGCCCGATCTGGGCGGTGGGGAATTGTCGAGTATCAACGAGGTCGCCAGGCAGCACTTCATGCCGGTGGTGGTCAAGATGTTCGAGGGCGTGCAACCGCCGGCCATCGACACGTTCGTGGCGCGCAACCTGCTGTTTCCCGGGCGCAATGCCCTGATTCCGAGCCAGGTGCATTTGCCTGGCGACCTGTTCCTGGCCGGGCAGGTCGATCATGCCTTCGCCGTGCAGCCTGCCCAGGCGATGCTCGCGGCGGGGGGCAGCCTGGTCTTCAGCACCCAACCGGCTCAGTCCGGCGTGAGTTGGAGCCTGGCTGGCGTGCGCGGCCAGCAGGGTGGGCTGGGCAGCATCGACAGCAGCGGACGCTATCAGGCGCCCGCGGCCGACACCCTGATCCAGGGTTTCATCACGGTGGTAGTCACTGCCAGCAAAGGCTTGGGTTCAGCCAAGATCACGGCCTCGACGGTGGTCAGCGTGGTGCGCGAAAGCGTGGCGGTCAGCCCGCTGTTCCAGGTGTGCGACGCCGCCTCATCGCGGGTCTTTTCCGCGTCCAGCATCGGCGCCGGTACGCTGCGGGCCTCCCTCGACAACCCGGGCAACGGCGGCAGCCTGACGGCGGACGGCCACAATCAGTGGCGCTACACCGCCGCGCCCAGGGATTACCGTGAATACTTCGTGCTCGACGCCATCACCCTTACCGACAGCGCCAGTGGTGCCAGCAAGAAGACCTTCGTCCTGGTGCTTCACGACATGCTCGCCTTGCGCATTCAGCTCGATGAATCATCGCCGGGGCAGGGCGGGCAGTTGCGGGCGTTCGTCGCTACCACCGAGGTGCCTGCCGCCCAGGTGGAGTGGAAGGTGATCGGCGATGGCCGGGTCGATGCTGCCGGGCGTTACTATCCGCCGGCCAACGGCATCGCCGGGTTTGATTTGATCACCGGGTTGACCGGCAAGAACGACTTCATTCCGCCGAGCGGCTACTTGGTGATCCCGCGCACAGAGGCATTTTCAAAGGGGCTCCAGGCGAGACGCGATGCCTTTGGCACTATCCACGTCAGTTGGGACGCGATGCCCGGTGCGGTGGAATACGAGGTGGAGGGGTTCGAACGCAAGACCACCACCACGGCGCTGAAATGCACCTGGTTGCTCGCGGTGGCGGGGATTGCGTCAATTTCGCTGAAAGGGCGGTATGCGGATGGGCGTTGGTCGGAGGCGATCGTGATTCGGTTCTTCAATATGCCGGGGGCGAACTGAAAGCGAACCGCTTCAGGGAAGCAGGACTCCCGACAGCGATCTGTCGGGAGTCTGTTCACCTCTATTCCTACGGAATCCTGGTGAGGTCATACACGGGGGCGTTCGAAAATTTTCCTTGTTGGATGTCCGGGTTCGCGCGTGCGGCGCTGACGGTTTTGTTGTTACGAATGCCATTGAGCACTAACTGGAGCTCGGTCCTTGGCCCGCTTTGGGCGGACTTGGGACCAGGCGTCTTTTTCAGTTTCACGTTTTTGATGTCTTCGAGGGAAGGGCGGGTCGCGGTCGTTGGTGGGGCCGTCTGTGCTTTTGGGGTTGGCTTGGGTGGTACGGGTGGTGGGGTCTGAGTAGCAGCGTTCTGCACGAATGGTTTTTGGGGTAGAGCACTTTGAGTTGAATTGTAAGCTTGGGGATTTCGCCAAGGACCCGCTGGACTATCCAGATCATCGACTGTAGAAGCCCTGTTGCTTTTCCACCCATTGAGCTTCAACGAACCCAACCCCAGCGCCATCGACGCGATCCCCAACCCGAAGCTTATCTGGCCCAATACCTTCTTCGTCTGCCTGTCACTGACCAGTGATTGCGCCGCGCCTGTGCCCAACGCTCCCGCGCCGGCAGCAATGGCGGTCAAGGCGATGCCGCCCTTCGCGGCCGCCGCGAGGCCGCCGCTCACCATCAGCGCATACGCGGGGGTGAGGGCGCCGAACGACAGCACCGTCAGGCCCGCGCCGAGTATGCCCAGGCCAAGACCTACCCAGCCCGCGCTTTCCCAAAAATGCCCGGTCGGATCCCGGAAATTCACCGGATCACCCCCGCAGTACATGTACGGGTTGATGCCGCCGGCGCCGAACGGGCTCAGCGAATCAGGGCTGTGAAAGCACCTCAGTTCCGGGTTGTAGGCCCGGTAGCCCTTGCCCAACAGATACCAGCCGGACTGGCTGTCGCGCACTTCGCCGTTGAAACCCAGCAGGGTTTTCATGCCGTCATTGCCGCGCTCGCCATAAGCGCCGTAGGCGGTCTCACGCAGCGCCTGTTGCTGGCTTTCGCCGCGCACGCTGCGGTTGGCGTCGGTCAGCAGCAGCAGGGTTTCGGCGGGTGCATTCATCTGTTGCTGGCCCAGCGGCCGGTCGCCGTCGTACAGATAACTGACGCGGGTGCTGCCTTGCACTGTGCTGGCCAACTGCTCGCCCTGGTAGAAACGCAGGGTCTGCGCCTCCTCGCCGTGGGCGACCCCGGTCAATTGGTTGTGCCCGTCGTAGCGGTACTGGCTGAGGTTCTGCCCGGTTTCGCTGGTGACCCGCAGCAGGCGGCCCTGGCTGTCGTAGTGCAGGCCGTTGCCGTTTTCGTCGGCGAGCAGGTGGCCGTCGGCGTCGTAGCTCAGGTCCTGGCTGTCCGGGTAGTCGGCGTGGGTGTGGCTGATACGCACCAGTTGGCACGGGTCGTCGTCGGCGAAGCTGCGCGCCGACTCATCGCTGCTGCCGTCGGCGAAGCGGGTGCTGACGTGCAGCAAGTTGTCCAGCCCGTCGTAGTCGAAGGTCTGTGAGGCGATGGCATTGCCGTAGCGATCCGTCGGCAGGGTCTGGCCCGAGCAGTCGTGCCTGATCAGCCGCCCGCGCACGTCGTAGTCGAACACTTCTTTCAGTGAGGTGCCGGCGCTTTGCTGGTGCCGGCTCTGCAGGCGGTTGTCGAGGCGCCAGGCCTGGGTGAGGGTTTGTGGTGGCTGGCCGCTCAGCGCGAGGACGCGTTCGATTTCCCGGCCATGGTCGTCGAAGGCCAGCGAGGTAACCAGCTCGGTCCCGGTGTCGAGGTCGCGGGTGGTGGTGCGCCACGCCCGGCCCAGGCTGTCGTAAGCGAAGCTGGCTTGCAGGCGACCCTGGGTGACGCTCTCGACGCGGCCATGGACGTCGTATTCGTACGCGGTTTCCAGGCCGTTGACGTCCGTGTGGCGGATCAGGCGACCGGCCAGCGAATACGTCGACAGGGCTTCCCAGGTCGTGCCGTCGACGATCCAGCGTTCGTGGCTGAGGTAACTGGCGCTGTCGTAGGCGAACTCACGGCGGCCCTGATTGTTCTCGGTCACGGTCAACTGCGCGTTGGACCGGTCGTAGGTGTAGCTGGCCTGTTCGTCCGGGGCGATCAGGCCGACCGGCAGGCGGGTGAGGTTGGGGGTGTATTCGTAGCGGATGGACTGGCCGCCGGCCGTAATTAGCTCATCGGGCTGCAATCGGCCGCCCTGGTAACGGTACTGCTGGCTGCGCGGACCGACATCGAGGTGGGTCAGGCGCTCAAGGCCATCGAATTGCTGTTCACCCAGGCGCAGGGTGGCGCGGTTGCCACTGCCCGGCGTTACATCGAGGCTGACCGCCAGTTCGGCGCTGCTGTGCCCGGCGTACGCGCGGACGATCTGTGTCTCGTCCGGCAGCACGGTCAGGCTGACGCGGTCCCACGGGTCGTAGCGGTAGAAGGTGCTCTTGCCGAGCACGCTGATCTCTTGTCGGCAATGGCCGAGGCCGTCGTAGCGTTGTTCGGCGGTGCTGACCACCTTGTCGTCGCTGTCGAGCACTTCGCTTTTCAGCGGTTTTTCGAACAGGTTGTAGGTCACCCGGTCAAGGTTGCCGCGTTTGCCGTCGGTGCCTTGCTGCCAGGTGTGGCGGGTCATGGTGATCGGGTCGTAGCGGTTGTGGGCGATGATTCCGTCCGGCCCGGTGACGCTGTCCTGTTCGCTCCAGTCGTCGTAGGTGTAGCGGCTGGTCAGGGCTACAGTCTCGGCGCCCAGCCAGTCGAATTCGGTGCTCTCGCTCAGTTGCCCGAAGGCGTCATAGCTGGCGCTGTACGTCTCGCGCAGCGGCTTGCTCACCGGGTTGCCGTCGACATCCTGGCGCAGTTCGCTCACCACCCGTTGCAGCCCGTCCAGCAGGCTGCGGGTCTGTACGCCCTTGACGTCGATGGTGGTCTGGGTCGGTTGCCCGGTGACCTGATTGACCAGCAGGTACTGATACTGGCGCCGTGCCTCGACATTGCTGCCCGGCGCGACTTTTTCTTCGATCACCCGCCCCAGCGCGTCATAGGCGTAGGCGATCTCCACGTCGTTGTCGTCACGCTCCAGCAGCGCGCGGCCGTTGAGCAGCGAGTGTTCCAGGATGATGACCTTGCTCACCGCGTCGAAGTTGGTCTTCAGGGTTTCCATGGTGCGCAGCACCGGCTGGGCGACGTACTGGC
>NZ_FYDX01000017.1 GCF_900187455.1 Pseudomonas sp. Irchel 3E13
GTGATGCTGATAATCTTGCTGACTATCAGTCCAAATTCACAAGCACCCACACGAATTGCTTGATTCAATTGTTAAAGAGCGGTTGGTTAAGAGCTTTTCGTCTCAACCGAGGCGCGCATTCTACGCTTTCCTCTCAGCCTGTCAAGCGTTTATTTTGAAGTTTTTCAGAATTTCTCTTTCAACTTCAAACACTTGACTCGCTGCGATCTCTCGTCAGCGGGAGGCGAATTCTACAGCGTTACAACCTGCTGTCAACTGCCTTTTTTCACCGCTTTCGGTGGAGACCGAAACACTTCCTACGCTACCTGAAACTTCTAACTCATTGAATCTCAAGGAGTTTTCCGTTTCGACTGCGCCGGAAGTGGGGCGAATTATAGACAGATAAAACGGGGCGTCAAGAACTAATTTGAAATTGATCAAAATCAGCTTTTTAGGCCCCGTTTTATTGCTTCTATATATAGAAGCGCTGCCTTAAAGAACCCTGGCCTCGCGCAAACGCAGGATATCGTCCGCCCCCAGCCCCAATACGCTGCTCAGGACCTGCTCGGTATGTTCGCCCAACAGCGGCGGAGCATTGCGGTACTCCACCGGTGTCTCGGACAGTCGAATAGGACTGGCCACCTGCGGAACGCTGCCCCCCAACGAATGAGGGATATCGATGGCCAGACCTCGAGCCTTCACTTGCGGGTCCGCGAACATCTGCGCCAGGTCGTTGATCGGACCACAAGGGACACCTGCCTGCTCCAACTGACTAACCCACTCGGCCGTAGTCTTGAACACCGTGGCCTGGCGAATCAGCGGGATCAGCTCGGCGCGGTTGGCTACCCGCAGCTTGTTGGTAACGAAACGCGGATCGTCCGCCCACTGAGGCTGACCCGCAACCTCAGCGAACTTGCGGAATTGGCCGTCATTACCCACCGTCAGGATGAAGTCTCCATCTGCCGTGGGAAAGTCCTGATAAGGCACGATGTTCGGGTGTGCGTTACCCAGCCGCCGCGGAGGCGTACCCGTGGTGAGGTAGTTCATTGCCTGGTTGGCCAGACAAGCCACCTGCACATCCAGCAACGCCATATCGATGTGCTGCCCGCCGCCATGCTGATCGCGGTGGGCGAGGGCGGCCAGGATGGCGACCGTGGAATACAGCCCGGTGAGGATGTCCGTCAGCGCCACGCCGACCTTCACCGGGCCGGCGCCGTCTTCGCCCTCGGGGCGACCCGTCAGGCTCATCAGCCCGCCGAGCCCCTGAATCATGAAGTCGTAACCGGCGCGCTTGGCATACGGCCCGGTCTGGCCGAAGCCGGTGATCGAGCAATAGATAAGCTGCGGGTTCACCTGACGCAGGCTTTCATGATCCAGCCCATAGGCTTTCAGCCCGCCCACCTTGAAGTTCTCGATGACGATATCGGACTTCGCTGCCAGCTCGCGCACCAGGCGCTGACCCTCTGGCTGGGTGAAGTCGATGGTCACCGAGTGCTTGTTACGGTTGGCGGACAGGTAGTAAGCCGCTTCGCTGGTGTTCTCGCCGTTGACGTCCTTGAGGAAGGGCGGGCCCCAGGCCCGGGTGTCATCGCCCGCACCCGGACGCTCGACCTTTATTACCTCCGCCCCCAGGTCCGCGAGGATCTGGCCGGCCCATGGCCCGGCCAACACCCGGGACAGATCCAGCACCCGCAAATGAGAAAGCGCGCCCATGGGCTGGCTCCTTATTAATAGAAGGCCTGGATACCGGTTTGTGCGCGACCGAGGATCAGCGCGTGCACGTCATGGGTACCCTCGTAGGTGTTGACCACTTCGAGGTTGACCAGGTGACGGGCAACACCGAACTCGTCGGAGATGCCGTTGCCGCCCAGCATGTCCCGCGCCAGACGGGCAATCTCCAGCGCTTTGCCGCAGGAGTTGCGCTTCATGATCGAGGTAATCTCCACCGCAGCGGTACCTTCGTCTTTCATGCGGCCCAGACGCAGGCAGCCTTGCAGGCCCAGCGTGATTTCGGTCTGCATGTCGGCCAGCTTTTTCTGGATCAGTTGATTGGCCGCCAGCGGGCGACCGAACTGCTGACGATCCAGGGTGTATTGACGAGCCGTGTGCCAGCAAGCTTCGGCGGCACCCAGGGCGCCCCAGGAAATGCCGTAACGCGCCGAGTTCAGGCAGGTGAACGGACCTTTCAGGCCGCGCACGTCCGGGAAGATGTTCTCTTCCGGCACGAACACGTTGTCCATGACGATCTCACCGGTGATCGACGCCCGCAGGCCAACCTTGCCGTGAATCGCTGGCGCGCTCAGACCTTGCCAGCCTTTCTCCAGGACGAATCCACGGATATCGCCGGCATCGTCCTTCCCCCAGACCACGAACACGTCGGCGATCGGGCTGTTGGTGATCCACATTTTGCTGCCGCTCAGGCGATAGCCGCCGTCGACTTTCTTCGCCCGGGTAATCATCGAGCCTGGGTCGGAGCCGTGGTTCGGTTCGGTCAGGCCGAAGCAGCCAATCCATTCACCGCTGGCCAGCTTGGGCAGGTATTTCTGTTTCTGTGCTTCAGTACCGAACTCATTGATCGGCACCATCACCAGCGAGGACTGCACGCTCATCATCGAGCGGTAGCCGGAATCGATACGCTCCACTTCACGCGCGATCAGGCCGTAGCACACGTAGTTCAGGCCACTGCCGCCGTACTGCTCGGGGATGGTCGCGCCCAACAGGCCGACTTCGCCCATTTCGCGGAAGATCGCAGGATCGGTCTGTTCATGACGGAAGGCTTCCAGCACGCGTGGCGCCAGCTTGTCCTGGGCGAAGTGGAAAGCGCTTTCACGCACCATGCGCTCTTCTTCGGTGAGCTGCTGATCGAGCAGCAGCGGATCGATCCAGTTGAAGCTTGCTTTGCCGGCCATGAGGGAGTCCTCGAAGTAGGGAAGGGAGATGTTTTTGTCGTGCATTGATCCTAGGCCTGAACGGGCAGGGCGACAAACGAGGATTGCGCATACTCTTGTGATGTTTTCTCACTCCGTGGCAGGCTGAGAGGCCATTTCCACCGCTGATTAGTGAGGTTGACGTATATGCGGCGCAAGATCCCTAGCACTACGGCCCTCGTCTGCTTCGAGGCCGCGGCCCGCCACGAGAGCTTCACCAAGGCGGCGCAGGAACTGTCACTCACCCAAGGCGCCGTCTGCCGACAGATCGGTGGCCTGGAGGAGTTCCTCAATGTCGAACTGTTCCGCCGTTCGCGGCGCGGGGTGAAGCTCACTGAAGCGGGTTTGTCCTACAGCCGGCGAGTGGCGACACAACTGGATGCGGTGGAGCGCGACACCCTATCGGTGATGGGCCAGCAAGGTGCCAACGTGATCGAGCTGGCGGTCGTGCCGACCTTTGGCACGCAATGGTTGTTGCCGCGACTGAAGGACTTCCAGCAGCGCCACCCGGAGGTGACGGTCAACCTCACGAACCGGACGCGGCCCTTCCTGTTTGCCGACACCCATTTCGATGCCGCGATCTACTTTGGCGATGCCGACTGGTCCGGTACGCAATCCCACCGCCTCATGGGAGAAAACCCGGTGCCGGTGTGCAGTCCGTCGCTGCTCGGGCCGCATCCTCACCTGACGCCACAGACCATCGCGCAATTGCCCTTGCTGCAGCAGACCACTCGGCCCTACGCGTGGCGCCAGTGGTTCGACAGCGTGGACATGAATGTCGCCCGGGACATGACAGGCCCCCGCTATGAACTATTCTCGATGCTGGCCCAGGCGGCCATGCATGAGATGGGTGTGGCGCTGATTCCGCCCTTCCTGATCCAGCGCGAACTGGAAGAGGGCCGCCTGGTGATCGCCAACCCGCACGCGCTGTCCAGTATCAAGGCGTATTACCTGATGATCCCGGAAAGGAAGGTGGAATCGGCTTCCTTGCGTGCTTTTCGCGATTGGCTGGTGAGCGAGGCTCAGCGCTACGCCGCGGCCCACAAGGACGAAACAGGATTACTGACCCAGTAGTCAATAAACATGAAGCCCTACAGATGTATGGAAATGTCGCATAGGCGACAACTGTTTCAGTCACGTTCAAAACCCCGTCAAACCCCACTGTTTTCGGGGCTTTCCTGCCATTCAAACGACGTTTTTCGTGGCCCACATGAAAATTGTCAGAAAATTTTTAATTTTTCTTTTAATGTCGCTAAAGCCCGTATTTGACGGGCTGGAGCCGAATCGTTGCGACATACGGTCACAGGGTGACTTGTAGTTTGTTTGTCGTTTCCATTCAGAACCCATTGAAGCGATTAAGGATCGCTTGCAAAATGCCGCGCCCCGCCTCGTTCAGGCGGGATCGTGCTGATCGGCCGCCCAGACGCACCAACCGTAGTGCGCTGGTTCAACTACAAAAGATCACGCAGGAGAATACGACGTGCACATTGGTGTTCCTCTCGAAACGCAGACGGGCGAAACACGGGTCGCTGCCACTCCCGAAACCATCAAGAAACTGGTGGGACAGGGTCATCAGGTCACTGTGCAACGCGGAGCCGGCCTCAACGCCAGCATCCCGGACAGTGCCTATGAGGCTGCCGGCGCCGTCATGGGAAGCGCCGCCGATGCGTTTGGCGCGCAGCTTGTCCTGAAAGTTGTAGCGCCCGACGACAGCGAACTGGGCCAGATCAAGAGCGGTACCGTGCTCGCGGGCATGCTCAACCCGTTCAACAACGAACTCATCGCCAAGATGGCCGAATGCGGCATTACCGCCTTCGCCCTCGAAGCCGCGCCACGCACTTCCCGGGCCCAGAGCCTGGACGTGTTGTCCTCGCAGGCCAACATCGCCGGCTACAAGGCTGTGTTGCTCGCCGCTCACCACTATCCACGCTTCATGCCGATGCTGATGACCGCCGCCGGTACGGTGAAAGCCGCCCGCGTGCTGATTCTCGGTGCCGGTGTGGCCGGCCTGCAGGCCATTGCCACGGCCAAGCGCCTGGGTGCAGTGATCGAAGCCTCGGACGTGCGTCCGGCGGTGAAGGAGCAAATCGAATCGCTCGGTGCGAAGTTCCTCGATGTGCCGTATGAAACCGACGAAGAACGCGAATGCGCCGTAGGCGTCGGCGGCTATGCCCGACCAATGCCAGCCAGCTGGATGCAGCGTCAGGCGCAAGCCGTACACGAACGCGCGAAGCAGGCCGATATCGTCATCACCACCGCGCTGATCCCGGGCCGCAAGGCACCGACGCTGCTCAGCGCCGAGACCGTGGCGCAAATGAAGCCAGGCTCGGTGGTCATCGACCTCGCCGCAGCCCAGGGCGGCAACTGCCCGCTAACCGTTGCCGACCAGGTGGTACAGGTGAACGGCGTCACCATCGTCGGCCCGACCAACCTGCCCGCGCAGGTCGGTGCCGATGCTTCGGCGCTGTACGCCCGTAACCTGCTGGACTTCATGAAGCTGCTGTTCGACAAAGACGGCGCGCTGACGATCAACCTCGAAGACGACATCGTCGCCGCGTGCCTGATGTGCCGCGACGGCCAGGTCATCCGCAAGAACGGATAAGGAGCCAGACAATGGAAGACATGCTGATCTCTCACGGCGTCTATAACCTGATCATCTTCGTGCTGGCGATCTATGTCGGTTACCACGTGGTCTGGAACGTCACGCCCGCGCTGCACACCCCGCTGATGGCCGTCACCAACGCCATCTCCGCCATCGTCATCGTCGGCGCCATGCTCGCCGCCGCCCTGACCGTCACCCCGCTGGGCAAGGTCATGGGCACCCTCGCGGTCGCCCTGGCAGCGGTGAACGTATTCGGTGGATTCCTCGTCACCCGGCGCATGCTGGAGATGTTCAAGAAGAAGGCCGCAAAGGCTGAGGGGCAGAAGTAAAAATGAGCATGAACCTGGTAACTCTTCTCTACCTGGTCGCTTCGGTGTGCTTCATCCAGGCCCTGAAAGGCCTGTCGCACCCGACCACGTCCCGCCGCGGCAACCTGTTCGGCATGCTCGGCATGGCGCTGGCGGTGGTCACCACCGTCGGCCTGATCTACAAGCTTGGCGCCGAGCTGGCCACTGATGGCATCGCCTACGTACTGGTCGGCCTGCTGGTCGGCGGCAGCGCCGGCGCGATCATGGCCAAGCGCGTTGAAATGACCAAGATGCCGGAGCTGGTGGCGTTCATGCACAGCATGATCGGCCTGGCGGCGGTATTCATCGCCATCGCCGCGGTGGTCGAGCCGCAATCGCTGGGCATCGTCAGCAGCATCAGCGACCCGATCCCCGCCGGTAACCGCCTGGAGCTGTTCCTTGGCGCGGCCATCGGTGCGGTCACCTTCTCCGGTTCGGTCATCGCCTTCGGCAAGCTCTCGGGCAAGTACAAGTTCCGCCTGTTCCAGGGCGCACCGGTACAGTTCGCCGGCCAGCACAAGCTCAACCTGGTGCTGGGCCTGGCCACCATCGGCCTGGGCCTGGTGTTCACCTTCACCGGCAACCTCACTGCCTTCGCAGTCATGCTGGCCCTGGCGTTCGTCATGGGCGTGCTGATCATCATCCCGATCGGCGGCGCGGACATGCCGGTGGTGGTGTCGATGCTCAACAGCTATTCGGGCTGGGCGGCCGCCGGTATCGGCTTCTCGCTGAACAACTCGATGCTGATCATCGCAGGCTCCCTGGTGGGTTCGTCCGGTGCGATCCTCTCGTACATCATGTGCAAGGCGATGAACCGTTCCTTCTTTAATGTAATCCTCGGCGGTTTCGGTGGTGCAGCAGATGCCGGCGGCCCGGCGGGCGCGCAAGAGGCCCGTCCGGTGAAGTCCGGCTCGGCCGACGACGCGACCTTCCTGCTGAGCAACGCCGACACCGTGATCATCGTTCCCGGCTACGGCCTGGCGGTGGCCCGTGCCCAGCATGCGCTGAAGGAACTGACCGAGAAGCTGACCCACAACGGCGTGACCGTGAAGTACGCGATCCACCCGGTGGCGGGCCGTATGCCTGGCCATATGAACGTGCTGCTGGCGGAAGCCGAAGTGCCGTATGACCAGGTGTTCGAGATGGAGGACATCAACTCCGAGTTCGGCCAGGCCGACGTGGTGCTGGTGCTCGGCGCCAACGACGTGGTCAACCCGGCGGCGAAGAACGATCCGAAGTCGCCGATCGCCGGCATGCCGATCCTGGAAGCCTTCAAGGCCAAGACCATCATCGTCAACAAACGCTCGATGGCCAGCGGCTATGCCGGCCTGGACAACGAACTGTTCTACCTCGACAAGACCATGATGGTCTTTGGCGACGCCAAGAAGGTCATCGAGGACATGGTCAAAGCGGTGGAATAAGCCCCTCGCGGTACTGTGACAAAAAGCCCCAGCGCGGTAACGCCTGGGGCTTTTTCGTCCCCGGCCCGCCGACGGAAGGCTCTATTTCCGGGCTTCGCCTACGACCTTGGTCGCGCGACGAACATTTGCGAAATCACTAGACTGCGCATCTAGCTTCAGTAGCCCGAGATAACAATCCATGTACCGTGATCGCATTCGCTTGTCCTCGCTGCACAGTAAAGTCATGAGCGCGGAAGACGCCGCCGCCCTGATCCAGGACGGCATGACCGTCGGCATGAGCGGTTTCACCCGTGCCGGTGAAGCCAAGGCCGTTCCCCACGCACTGGCCGAACGGGCCAAGCAGTCACCGCTGAAAATCAGCCTGATGACCGGCGCCAGCCTTGGCAACGACCTGGACAAGCAACTGACCGAAGCCGGTGTGCTCGCTCGCCGCATGCCATTCCAGGTCGACAGCACCCTGCGCAAGGCCATCAACGAAGGCAAGGTGATGTTCATCGACCAGCACCTGTCGGAAACCGTCGAGCAACTGCGCAACGCCCAGCTCAAGCTGCCGGACATCGCCGTCATCGAAGCCGTGGCGATCACCGAGCAAGGCCACATCGTGCCGACCACTTCCGTGGGCAACTCGGCCAGCTTCGCGATCTTCGCCAAGCACGTGATCATCGAGATCAACATGGCGCACAACGCCAACCTCGAAGGCCTGCACGACATCTATATCCCGACCTACCGCCCGACCCGCACGCCAATCCCGCTGGTCAAGGTCGACGACCGCATCGGCAGCACCGCGATCCCGATCGACCCGGCGAAGATTGTCGGCATCGTCATCACCAACCAGTCCGACTCGCCGTCCACCGTGCTGCCGCCGGATGAAGAAACCCAGGGTATCGCCAACCACCTGATCAACTTCCTCAAACAGGAAGTCGATGCTGGCCGCATGACCAACAAGCTCGGCCCGCTGCAGGCCGGTATCGGCAACATCGCCAACGCGGTGATGTGCGGCCTGATCGAATCGCCGTTCGAAGACCTGAACATGTACTCCGAAGTGCTGCAGGACTCGACCTTCGACCTGATCGACGCCGGCAAGCTGAGCTTCGCCTCGGGCAGTTCGATCACCCTGTCGAGCCGCCGCAACGCCGACGTATTCGGCAACCTGGAGCGCTACAAGGACAAGCTGGTACTGCGTCCGCAGGAAATCTCCAACCACCCTGAAGTGGTCCGTCGCCTGGGCATCATCGGCATCAACACCGCGCTGGAGTTCGACCTGTACGGCAACGTCAACTCCACCCACGTCTGCGGCACGCGGATGATGAACGGCATTGGCGGCTCGGGCGACTTCGCCCGCAACGCGCACCTGGCCATCTTCGTCACCAAGTCGATCGCCAAGGGCGGCGCGATTTCCAGCGTCGTTCCGATGGTCAGCCATGTGGACCATACCGAGCATGACGTCGACATCCTGGTGACCGAGCAGGGTCTGGCCGACCTGCGCGGCCTGGCGCCACGCGAACGCGCCCGGGTGATCATCGACAACTGCGTGCACCCGGATTACCGCGAGGCGCTGAACGACTACTTCATCCGCGCCTGCGAGCGTGGCGGTCATACCCCGCACATCTTGCGCGAGGCCTTGGCTTGGCACGAAAACCTGGAAGAAACCGGGCGCATGCTCGCCGGTTGATCCATGACAGTTGGCAGCCGGTGACGTGCAATGCGCACCGGCTGTACAGTTGCCTCATTCAAATTCACAAAAACTGTTCTACTGTACCGGTAATATCCCACATCTTTTCCACCTCACGACCCTCCCCTTGACTATAAATGCACCAAAAGTGCGCAGACCAGTACAGTTGCGCGTATTTTGAGTGCAACAGCACCCTTAAACAGTTAACTGGACCCTCACAATCAAGGTGAACTGTATCTACTGTTATGGACGGCGGAGGAGGATCATTGGCATCAGTTAAACCACTAGCCAATGCCGCCATAAGCGGAAGGAAGACATCATGGAACGTACCCTCAGTTCCGATCTGATTTTCGAAAACAACGCTCAACAATCCCAAGCCGCTCTGCCTCTGCGCCTGCTGGCTAACCTGATGCTGTGGCAGCGCCGCATCTCCAGCCGCCATCAACTGGCCCGTCTGGATGCCCGCCTGCTGGCCGACGCCGGTATCAGCGAAGCACAGCGCTACGAAGAGCTGAGCAAGCCTTTCTGGCGTTAAGCCAGGAGCGCCGGCCAAGGCCGGCACCGAATTCCGAGAAACCCGTCGCAGGTAACTGCTGACGGGTTTTTTCGTTCTGGAAGGTGCGAAATAGAGCGCCCAGCTTCAGAAGCAGTACAATTTCCACAAAGCAAAAAAAGACCATAACAGTTACATCCGACGCCGTTTCGCTTACCCCGTGTTACGCTTGCTTCACGCAGCTTGACTCACCCGTAGCGCAATAAGCTGAGCGCGCGTCTGACATTCAGATGACCAAAGCCCTACTCAGGAGATCGACCATGTTCCGTACCCGCTTGCTGGGCGCCGCCGTCTTGCTGGCCCTGGCCTCGACTGCCCAGGCCACCAGCTTCGTTGTCACCACCGACGCCGTCGTAGGTGCCGTGGCCGCTTCCACCGATGCCACTTCCGATGTGTCCTCCTCGTTCCGTGACGACAAGATCGTCCGCGCCGCGCGTGACGACGCCGCAAGCTTCGTTGCCAGCAACGGCGACATCCGTGGCGCGAAGCTGGAAAGCGCCTTCATCCACATCCGCCAGCAACAGCCAATGCTGCAGGCCAGCGACGCACAACTGGCCCAAGCGATTCTGGCGATCTGATCCGACACGGGTCGTCCGCCCTCGAAACACCAGGCAAAACACCCGGGCCGACCGCTCTGGCCCGGACTTGCGCATTGGGATAGCCTTTGCCGCCTCGACTCCGAAGGCACTGTTTCCCCATGCGTTATTTGCCATTGCTGCTTGTGCTGTTCGGGCCCGGCACCGCCCTGGCCTTCGATATGACCACTGCCACACTCGTCGTCAGCGGCTACGCCACCAGCCAAGTGACCACCGCTCCGTTCGATCGCAAGTGGGTTCTGGCCGCCCGCGATGACGCCGCGGCCTTCATTGCCAGCGACGGCCAGTTGCGCGGCGCGCAGTTGGAGGCGGTCATCCAGCGATTGCGCCATGAAAACCCCGAACTTCATGCTCCCGACCTTGAACTGGCGCAGGCAATTCTCGTCCAATGACCACACCTGTTTTTCCCGGAGATGTTCCATGCGTAATCCGCTGATTGCCGCCACCCTCGGCTTCCTGCTGCTGGCCGACGTAGCCCAGGCACACACCGTGGTCGCCACCAGCAACATCATCGTTCGCGCCTTTGGCCGCTCGATCGATTTCACGTCCGACACCACCACCTCGATCCGCGACTCGAAAGTCGTCCGCGAAGCCCGCGACGATGCCGCCAGCTTCGTCGCCAGCAACGGCGACATCCGTGGCGCGCAACTGGAAGCCGCTTTCGACACCCTGCGCCAACGCGTCCCGGAAGCGCGCCAGGCCAGTGATCAGGTCCTGGCCGAAGCTATCCTGGCCCTGTGAAATCCCTGCGTAACTGGCTGCTGAGCGGTGCACTGGCACTGTTCAGCGTCCCCGCGTTGGCCGACCTGCAACTGGTGTTGCAGGACGACAGCCTGACTTCATCCCAGCGCCAGGCCACCCAGGCGCTGCTGGATGAAGCGATGGAGAAACTTCCGCCCAGCTTCAAGACCCGCCTCGACCGCACCATCACGGTCAGTTGGGACGCGCGCATGCCCGAAGACGCCTACGGCCAGGCCTCGCTGGTGTCCACACTGGCGCTCAATCGCCGCCTGCTGCCCAGCCTCACCGACGGCAGTGCCGTCACACAGAATACCGGTCGCCCCCATGGCACCGTGCGCCAGGAATTGCTGGCCACCGTCCTCCACGAAACCACCCATATCTACGACCGTGCCCGGCTTTGGCCCGACGACGAGCGGCGGCTGATCTTCCAGTGCAAACGCCAGAACGACAGCCAGGGCAAGGTGGGGCTGCGTGATGAATGCCGCGGCCAGCCCGAACGCCGCTTCACCCTCAGCGATGATCCGCGCCTGCTCGACCTTGCCGGCTGGCCGCAATACGTTGGCCGTCGCGGCGAACGCGAGCAGCACAATCGCCAGATCGCCCGCAGCCCGGACAGCTATGAGCTGAGCAGCCCCAAGGAATTCATCGCGGTCAACATGGAGTACTTTCTCCTCGACCCGAGCTATGCCTGCCGCCGCCCGGCCTTGCAGGCTTACCTGAGCAAGCACTTCGGCTGGGCGCCGGCGCATTCGGCCTGCGAGCCGGCACTGCCGTTCCTCAATGCCGGCAACGATTTCGCCAAGCAACCGCTGGGGCAGATCGACCCCGAGCGCGTCTATGCGGTCGATTACCTGCTGGCCGAAGCCAACCAGAACTGGGTCAGCCGCTGGGGCCACAGCATGCTGCGCCTGGTGATCTGCGCCCCTGGCCGGCCACGCGGGCCGGACTGCCGCCTGGACCTGGACCAACACCTGGTGCTGTCGTACCGGGCGTTCGTCAACGATGTGCAACTGTCCAGTTGGGATGGCCTGGTCGGTGCCTACCCGTCGCGACTGTTCGTACTGCCGCTGGGCCAGGTCATCGATGAATACACCAAGACCGAGCTGCGCAGCCTCGCGTCGATCCCGCTGAAGCTGTCCCGCGAGGAGCTCGAGGCCCTGGTGCGTCAGGCACTGGAGATGCACTGGAGCTACGACGGCAACTACTTCTTCCTGTCCAACAACTGCGCGGTGGAAACCCTCAAGTTGCTGCGCAGCGGCACCGCCAACCCGCGCCTGACCAGCCTCGACAACATCATGCCCAACGGCCTGCTGGAAGTGCTCAAGGGCCGCGGTCTGGCCGATACCAGCGTGCTGGACGATCCGCGCGAGGCGCTGCGCCTGGGCTATCGCTTTGATTCCTACCGTGATCGCTACCAGGCGATGTTCCAGATTCTCAAGAAGCAGTTGCCGGTCCCCGCCGACAGCGTCGAAAGTTGGCTGGAACAGAGCGCCGAACAGCGTCGCCCGTGGTTCGACCGCGCCGACCTGCGCACCAGCGCCGCCTTGCTGCTGCTGGAACAGGCCGGACTGCGCCGGCAGTTGCTGCTGGCCCAGGACGAGGTCAAGCAGCGCTACCTGACCGGGCGCGCGCTGGAGGACGGCAGCGTGGCCAAGGCCAACAACACCTTGCAGCAGATCCTTGCCAACAGTGGCTTCCTGAGCAAACCGGCGGAATTGCTGGGGGAGGGCGGCTATGGCCTGCCGCAGCCCGCCGAGCGCCAGCAACTGGAGCAGAGCAGCAGCCAGCGCCAGCAACAGTTGCAGGCGTTGAGCGTGGACCTGGACACGGAAGTGCGCGCCTTGCTCGGGCCGGAGCGCGCGGCGCAGATCAAAGCGGTGGAAGCCAATATCAAACAGCTCGGCGAGCACCTGCGGGCCTTGCACAAGGCCGCGGGCGGGCTAGAACTGCCTTAGGCCTCAGAGTGATTCGTGCCGCTCGCTGGGCAACTGTTCGTCCAGGTGCAGCCAGGGCAAGCGGCTCTCGGTCCAGATATGCCGGTTTGGCGGCACGGATTCCGGATCATCCAGCGTGGTGACGGTGATATCGATGGTTTCCGGGCTCAGGTCGGTGGTCAGGGCCAGATGCGCGCCACAACGGCTGCAGAAATAACGCACGCAACTGGCGGACGAGTCGTAGCGCTGCGGGGTTCCGGTCAACCACTGGAAGCCACCGCAGGGCACGGTGACCCAGGTGACCAGCAAACCGCCGGTGACCCGTCGGCAGATCGAGCAATGACAGTGGGCGACATCGGTGAGCGGGCCTTCGGCCCGGTAGCGCAGGGCGCCGCAGTGGCAGCCGCCCTCGTGGAATTGAGTCATTTGTTCAGCACTCCTTGTTGATGCAGATTCAGCCGTGGTTCTTGGGGCCTCATCGCGAGCGAGCTCGCTCCTACAGGGTAACCATTGCCTGTAGGCGCGAGCTTGCTCGCGAAGGCGGTCCCGAAAAATACCTCTCGTCACCTTTCAACCCTCGAAAGCTGGCTGAAAGCTTAGCCCCTTAGCATCGCCTCACCACCGGCATAGCGACCGGCGCGCCAGGGCATCCGATTTACCGAGCCCGGCCCAATCAACAAGAACAATGGTGATTCTGATGTCCTTCCGTACCTTCCTGCGCCCTGATTTCCCCCCGCTACTCCAGACACAGCGCCTCGACCGCTGATCCGTCCGTCACGTCCCTGTCCCGACGCACTACGCCTGGAGTACCCCCATGCTGACCTTCCTCGGCTTCGCCATGGTCATCACCTTCATGTACCTGATCATGACCAAGCGCCTGTCGGCCTTGATCGCGCTGATCCTGGTACCGATCCTGTTCGCCCTGTTCGGCGGCTTTTCCAGCAAGATCGGCCCGATGATGCTGGAAGGCATCAGCAAGCTCGCCCCAACCGGCGTGATGCTGATGTTCGCCATTCTCTATTTCGCCCTGATGATCGACTCCGGCCTGTTCGACCCGGCCGTGCGCAAGATCCTCAAGCTAGTCAAAGGCGACCCGTTGAAAGTCTCGGTCGGCACTGCGGTGCTGGCCCTGGTCGTCTCGCTCGACGGTGACGGCGCCACCACCTACATGATCTGCTGCGCCGCGATGTTGCCGCTGTACAGCCGCCTGGGCATGAGCCCGCGGATCATGGCCGGCCTGATCATCCTCGCCGGCGGGGTGATGAACATGACCCCGTGGGGCGGCCCGACCGCCCGTGCCGCCAGCGCGCTGCATGTGGACCCGTCGGACATCTTCGTGCCGATGATCCCGGCCATGCTCGCCGGTGTCGTGGCGATCCTGGCCATCGCCTACATGTACGGCAAGCGCGAGCGCGCCCGTCTCGGCGAGTTGCACCTGCCGGGTGACGAGATCGACCACAGCGAAATCACCGTTTCCCAATACCCGGACGCCCGCCGCCCGAAACTGCTGTGGTTCAACGGCGCCCTGACCGCCGCGCTGATGGTCGCGCTGATCGCCGGCCTGCTGCCGCTGCCAGTGCTGTTCATGATCGCCTTCAGTATCGCGATGATCGTCAACTACCCATGCCTGCAACAGCAGAAAGACCGCATCGCCGCCCACGCCGGCAGCGTATTGGCGGTAACCGGGCTGATCTTCGCCGCCGGTATCTTCACCGGCATCCTGTCCGGCACCGGCATGGTCGAGGCCATGTCCAAGAGCCTGCTGGCTGTGATCCCGGACGCGCTGGGCCCGTACCTGGCGGTGATCACCGCGATCGTGAGCATGCCGTTCACCTTCTTCATGTCCAACGACGCCTTCTACTACGGCGTGCTGCCGGTACTCTCGGAAGCCGCCAGCCACTACGGCATTTCGCCAGTGGAAATGGCCCGCGCCTCGATCGTCGGACAGCCGGTTCACCTGCTCAGCCCGCTGGTGCCCTCGACCTACCTGCTGGTCGCCCTGGCCGGCATCGAGTTCGGCGACCACCAGCGCTTTACCCTGAAGTGGGCAGTGCTAGTCTGCCTATGCATAATGCTCGCCGCGCTGCTCATGGGAATTTTCCCGCTGTTCAGTAGCCTCTAGTAAACAGATCCACCCAACCCGTTTGCGCGCCTGATCCGGCGCGCAACGTCATACACCTGAAGGAACAAACATGGAATGGCTGACCAACCCGGAAATCTGGGTTGCCCTTTTCACCCTGACCGCACTCGAAATCGTGCTCGGGATCGACAACATCATCATGATCTCGATCCTGGTCAGCCGCATGCCCAAGCACATGCAGCAGCGCACCCGGATCTTCGGCCTCGCCCTGGCGATGGTCACCCGCATCATGTTGCTGCTGTCGATCACCTGGGTCATGCGCCTCACCGCCGACCTGTTCGAAGTCTTCGGCCAGGGCATTTCCGGCCGTGACCTGATCCTGTTCTTCGGTGGCCTGTTCCTGCTGTGGAAAAGCTCCCAGGAGATCTACCACGGCCTCGAGGGCGAAGACGAAAGCGCCGACGAGACTACGACGAGCGCCGGCGGCAAGTTCCTGTACACCATCATCCAGATCGCCATCATCGACATCGTGTTCTCCCTGGACTCGGTGATCACCGCGGTTGGCATGGTGTCCCACGTGCCGGTCATGGTCGCGGCAATCATCATCGCCGTACTGGTGATGATGCTCTGCGCCAAGACCATCAGCGATTTCATCGACAAGCACCCGTCGCTGAAAATGCTCGCGCTGTCGTTCCTGATGGTGGTCGGTACCGTGCTGATCGCCGAAGCCTTCGACGTGCATGTGCCGAAGGGCTACGTCTACTTCGCCATGGCCTTCTCGCTGGCCGTGGAAGCCGTCAATATCCGCATGCGCACGGCGATGGCGAAGAAACGCAAAGAAGCACAGAGCGAACCGGTGAAACTTCGCAAGGACATCCCGGGTCAGTAATACTGGCCAGTTGCTGAATCAAGGCCCCTTCCGGGGCCTTTTTTCATTGTGGCGGCAACAGCGGCGGTTTCTCGGCTTTATCTGCCAGAACCCGCCAACCCTGCTGGCGCCAAGGCCTCTGGCGAACTAAAGCTTAAGTGAGCACTGGAAAAAACCGCCGTTGCCAACGGCCAGGCTCCGCGCACATTCATTGGCCCCGCTGGGGCAGACACACAGGGGGCCCGTTCATGCTGACCCTGCTCAATCTATTGTCAGCCGTCGCCCTGCTGATCTGGGGCACACACATCGTCCGTACCGGCATCCTGCGGGTCTATGGTTCAAACCTGCGCCGGGTAATCAGCCAGAACATGTCACGCCGGCCACTGGCGTTCATCGCCGGCATTCTGGTCACCGCCATGGTGCAAAGCAGCAACGCCACGGCGATGCTGGTCACTTCGTTCGTCGGCCAGGGCCTGATGGCGCTGACCCCGGCCCTGGCGATCATGCTCGGCGCCGACGTCGGTACCGCGCTGATGGCGCGGGTGCTGACGCTCGACTTGTCATGGCTGTCGCCGCTGCTGATCTTCCTCGGGGTGATTTTCTTCCTGTCACGCAAGCAGACCCGCGCCGGTCAGCTCGGACGCGTGGGCATCGGCCTTGGGCTGATCATCCTGGCGCTGCAATTGATCGTCGAGGCGGCGACGCCCATCACCACCGCGCAAGGAGTGAAAGTCCTGTTCGCCTCGCTGACCGGCGACATCCTCCTCGATGCCCTGATTGGCGCGATGTTCGCCATGATTTCCTACTCCAGCCTCGCCGCCGTGCTGCTGACCGCCACCCTGGCCGGCGCCGGGGTGATCGGCCTGCCGGTCGCCATCGGCCTGGTCATCGGTGCCAACATCGGCAGCGGCCTGCTGGCCTTTATCAGCACCAGCATGCGTAACAGCGCCGGGCGCCAGGTGGCGCTGGGCAGCCTGCTGTACAAGCTGATCGGCCTGCTGGTGACCATTCCGCTACTGACCCCGCTGGTCGCCTGGATGGACAGCCTGACGTTCAGCCCGGCCGAACTGGTGATCGGTTTCCACCTGCTCTACAACAGCCTGCGCTGCCTGACCCTGCTGCCCACGGTCAAGCTGATGGCCAGGGCCTGCAGCTGGCTGCTGCCCGAACGCCCGGAAACCAACGGCCACACCACCCCGCGCCACCTCGACCCGACCGCCCTCGCCACACCGAGCCTGGCCCTGGCCAATGCCGTGCGCGAAACCCTGCGCCTGGGCGATCTGGTGGACACCATGCTCGAAGCCATGAACAGCGTGCTGCGCGGCACCCAGACCGCCGTGACCCAGGAAATCCGCGTCCTGCATGACGATGTCGAGTCGCTGTACAACGCCATCAAGCTGTACCTGGCGCAAATGCCGCGGGAAGACCTCGGCGAACAGGACAGCCAGCGCTGGGCCGAGATCATCGAGCTGGCGATCAACCTGAAGATGGCCAGCGACCTGATCGAACGCATGCTGCGCAAGATCCAGCAGCAAAAGACCTCGCAGCGCCGCGAGTTCTCCGAAGTGGGCCTGGAAGAACTGACCGGCTTGCAGGGCCAGTTGCTGGCCAACCTGCGCCTGGGGCTGTCGGTGTTCCTCAGTGCCGACCCGGAGAGCGCCCGCCAGCTACTGCGGGAAAAACGCCGCTTCCGCGCCCAGGAGCGGCGCCTGGCTCACGCCCACGTCAGCCGCCTGCAACGCAAGGTGGTGCAGAGTATCGAGACCAGCTCGCTGCACCTGGAACTGATCGCCGACATGAAACGACTGAACTCATTGTTCTGCAGCAGTGCCTATGTGGTACTGGGTGGACACGACACCGGCGGCTTGCTGATCGACGCCGTGCCGGACGAGATTCACTCGCCGTGACCCTTTACTGCGTCGACACTCTGCAAGGAAGCCCTGCATGCGTTGCCTGATGTTCGTTTGCCTGTTGCTGGGCGCCATGCCCGGCTTTGCCCTGGACCGCACGCAAGTCGAGGGCTATCTGCTGCCCAATGGCCTGCAAGTGCTGCTCAAACCGGGCTACGAACGGGACCATGTGTCGATCCGCCTGGTGGTCGGTATCGGTTTCGATGACTTTCCCTGCGACCGGCAAGAACTGCCGCACCTGCTCGAACACTTGCTGTTCAGCGGCATTGACGACAGCGGCGAAGGCGGCCTGGAACAACGCATTCAGGCCCTCGGCGGGGAATGGAACGCCTACACCAGCAGCGCCGATACCACCTTCGTCATCGAAGCGCCGGCCCGCAACCAACGCAAAGTGCTCGACCTGCTGCTCGCCTTGCTGCAGCAGACCCAGTTCGATGACGACGCGCTGGCGCAGTCCAAGCGCATCATCGAGCGCGAAGACGGTGGCCACTATTCCCACCTGCAACGCTGGCTCGACCGCCAGGCCATCGGTCACCGCGCCAGCGACCAGTTGGCGGTGGAGCTTGGCCTGAAATGCGCCGAGCGCTCCGATCTGGACGACATGACCCTGGAACAGGTCGACGAGATCCGCCAGCGCTGGTACGCGGCCAACAACATGACCTTGATCATCGTCGGCGGCCTCGACCGTCTGCTGCCGGCTTATCTGGAGCGCTCCTGGGCTGAGCTGGAGCCCGTGGAACCAGCCGAGCGGCGGGCGCTGGATGGCGTCAGCCGGCAGGCCGAGGAAAACCGCACGCTGGTGCGCGGCCTGCTGGGCAACGGCGCGCGGCTGAGTTGGTTGTTCCTGGAGCCGGTGCTGGACAACGAGCACGACCAGACCCTCGATCTGGTCCAGCGCTACCTGGACTGGGCGCTGTACAGCGAACTGCGCCTCAAGCACGGCCTGTCCTACGGACCGTGGAGCCAGCGTGAAACCTTTGGCGACAGCGGCATGCTCAGCTTGAATGCCGACCTGGAGCGCGATCAGGTCGAAGAAGCGGAAGAGGTGATGCAGGACCTGATCAGGCGCCTGCGTGACGAGGGCCTCGACCCGTCTACCTTCGAACGGATCAAGGCGGCGGCCATCGACCGCGAATCCTGGACCACCCAGGGCAACAGCGCGTTGGCGGACTATTACTGGGGCGCTTTGAACACCTATGCCGATGGGCATTTCGTCGACCCGAAACAGCGCCTGCGCGGGGTGAGCCTGGAAGAGGCGAACCAGGCGATGCGGGAATTGTTCAAGACCACCGGGTATGTGCGGGTGGAGAAGCCGTTGCTGGGGTATGACGAACTGTTCTGGTGGGGCGTGTTGGGGTTGGTTGTGGTGGTGGGTGGCGGGGTTGCCTGGTATCGGCGCAGGTCCGCTGGATAGGCGGGCATCCATCGCGAGCAAGCTCGCTCCTACGCGCGTCTTTGTATGCCGCTCTGCCGCCCCAAAATCGACCAAACCGGAGTATTCTTGTAACCGTTTCTTACAGCCCTCTGCGAATGTCCCCATGCCTATCTACGTCCAGCGCCTCATCGAACTGATCAAGCGCTATCCCGGGGTCATCGCACTCGGTGGTTTCCTCTCCGGTATCGGCAGCTTCATCCTGGTCGATCGCCAGGAAAGCCTAGCCAGTTGGGTCGCGATCCTGATGCTGGTGAGCTGGGTCTGGCTGATGCTGGAAAACAGCTTCACCCAGTTGTTCGCCCGCCTGTTCAAGCGCGAAATCCCGCAACCGCTGCTGCGCTACGCGACGCAGATGATCCACCAGGAAAGCCTGTTCTTCGTCCTGCCGTTCTTCTTCGTCACCACCACCTGGAACAGCGGCCAACTGATCTTCACCGGTCTGCTGGGCGCCGCCGGGCTGGTGTCGATCATCGACCCGCTCTACTACCGCTGGGTCGCGCCCCGGCGCTGGCTGTTCCTCGCCCTGCACACCCTGACGCTGTTCGCCGCGATGCTCACGGCGCTGCCGATCATCCTCCACCTGACCACCGCCGAGAGCTTCAAGCTCGCGCTGGGGGTGTCGATGTTGCTGTCCTTCCCGAGCCTGGCCAGCAGCTTCCCGATCAACAATGCGCGCCGGGCGATCGCGTTGGTGCTGGTGACCCTCTCGATCGGCGGTGCCGGCTGGTTGCTGCGTTCCTGGGTGCCGCCGGCGACCCTGTGGATGACCGAAGTGGCGATCAGCAGCCAACTGCAGAACCGCACCCCCGGCGACAGCCTCAAACAGGTCAGCGCCAGCCAGATCCGCAGCGCCGGACTTTACGCCTACACCGCGATCAAGGCCCCGCGCGGGCTGAACGAGCGCATCTATCACGTCTGGCAATTCAACGGCAAAGAGGTTGATCGCATCGCCCTCGACATCAATGGCGGGCGCAAGGAAGGCTACCGCGCCTGGACCCACAAACAGGTGTTCCCGGCCAACCCGGTGGGGCGCTGGCAGGTCCGGGTGCTGACCGAAGACGGCCAGGTGATCGGCGTGTTGCGCTTCCGCGTGGTTGATGATGGTCAAGCATCCGCCACACAGTGACGCTATGCTCAGGGCTTTGTAGGAAAAGTGCCTGCGCGACGATCAGGCTGCGTTCAAGCGCCCATGGACCTCCGGAGCCTATGACCCGTATTACCAGCCCCGCCAGCGCCATTCTCGACACGAGCCAAAGCCCGCCGCGCCTGCGGCTTAGCGGTGACTGGACGCTGGCCAACTACGCCAGCCTCAAGCAGAACACCGCGGCCCTCAGCGGCCAGTACGACAGCAACACCCCCGTGGACCTGGACCAACTCGGCAAGCTCGACACCGCCGGCGCCTCGCTGCTGGTGGAATTGCTCGGGCCCGAGCGCCTGGCGCAACTGGAAAGCGAAAGCCCGCTGCCGCCCGCCAGCCGCCACCTGCTGCACAGCGTGCAGGCTTCATTGACCGAGTTCTGCATCCCGCCGCGCGTTACCCAGCTTCCGGTAATGACCCAACTGATGGCGCGCATCGGCGCGGCGGTGGATACCCTCTGGCAGGACAGCCGCCAGCTACTCGGTTTCATCGGCCTGATCATCACCACCCTGGCCCGGCGCGCACTGCAACCCAAACGCTGGCGCATCACCTCGGTGGTCGCCCATATCGAACAGACCGGCCTCGACGCCGCGCCCATCGTCGCCCTGCTGACGTTCCTGGTGGGCGCGGTGGTGGCCTTCCTCGGCGCCACGGTGCTGGCCAGCTTCGGCGCCAGCATCTTCACCGTCGACCTGGTCGCCTTCTCCTTCCTGCGCGAATTCGGCGTGCTGCTGACCGCCATCCTCATGGCCGGCCGCACCGCCAGCGCCTTCACCGCGCAGATCGGCTCGATGAAGGCCAACGAGGAGGTCGACGCAATTCGCACCCTCGGCCTGGACCCGGTGGAGCTGCTGGTGATCCCGCGCGTGCTGGCGCTGCTCATCTCCCTGCCGCTGCTGACGTTCCTGGCGATGCTCTGCGGCATCGTTGGCGGTGGGGTGGTCTGCGCGCTGTCGCTGGACATCTCGCCGGCGATGTTCCTTTCGCTGCTGGAAGACGACATCGGTGTGCAGCACTTCCTGGTGGGGATGGCCAAGGCGCCGTTCTTCGCCTTCCTGATCGCCGCGATCGGTTGCCTGGAAGGCTTCAAGGTCAGCGGCAGCGCCGAGTCTGTGGGCGCCCACACCACCTCGGCGGTGGTCCAGTCGATCTTCGTGGTGATCGTCCTCGACGCCGTGGCCGCGCTGTTCTTCATGGAGATGGGCTGGTGAGCCGGCCCGACGCCCGCGAGGCGGTGATCGAAGTCCGTGGCCTGTGCAACCGCTTTGGCAGCCAGAGCGTGCACGAGCAACTCGACCTGGACCTGTACCGCGGTGAAATCCTCTCGGTGGTCGGCGGCTCCGGCAGCGGCAAGTCGGTGCTGCTGCGCAGCATCATCGGCTTGCGCCGGCCCAACGAAGGCACGGTGCGGGTGTTCGGCCAGGACTTGTCCAACGCCAACGCGAACGAGCGCTCGCTGATCGAACGGCGCTTCGGCGTGCTGTTCCAGAAGGGCGCGCTGTTCTCCTCGCTGACCATCACCGAAAACGTCGCCCTGCCGCTGATCGAACACGCCGGCCTGAGCCGCGACGACGCCGAGCACCTGGCCGGGGTCAAGCTGGCCCTGGCCGGCCTGCCGCAATCGGCGGCGGACAAGTTTCCCGCCTCGCTGTCCGGCGGCATGATCAAACGCGCCGCTCTGGCTCGCGCGCTGGCGCTGGACCCGGACATCCTGTTCCTCGACGAACCCACCGCCGGCCTCGACCCCATCGGCGCGGCGGCCTTCGACCAATTGATCCTGACCCTGCGCGATGCCCTCGGCCTGAGCGTGTTTCTCATCACCCACGACCTGGACACGCTCTACACCATCAGCGACCGGGTCGCGGTACTGGCACAGAAGAAGGTGCTGGTGGCCGCGCCCATCGACGAAGTGGCCCAGACTGACGACCCGTGGATCCACGAGTATTTCCATGGCCCGCGTGGCCGGGCGGCGTATCAGGCCGCCACAGCGCTGAAGGAGAAATGAAATGGAAACCCGCGCGCACCATGTGCTGATCGGTATGGTCACCGTCCTGGTGGTGGCCGGCGCCATGCTGTTCGGCCTGTGGCTGGCCAAGTCCAGCGTCGACAGCACCTTCAAGGACTACGAGGTGGTGTTCAACGAGCCGGTCACCGGCCTGTCCAAGGGCAGCGCCGTGCAATACAGCGGGATCAAGGTGGGCGATGTCACCAGCCTGCACCTGGACCCCGCCGATCCGCGCCGGGTACTGGCGCGCATCCGCCTGAACGCCGAAACCCCGGTGAAACAGGACACCCAGGCCAAGCTGACCCTGACCGGTGTCACCGGCACCTCGCTGATCCAGCTCAGCGGTGGTACTCCGGAAAGTCCGCCGCTGGTGGGCAAGGGCAGCAAACTGCCGGTGATTATCGCCTCGCCGTCGCCGATCGCCCGCCTGCTGACCAACAGCAGCGACCTGGTGACCAACATCAACCTGCTGCTGCACAACGCCAACCGCCTGTTCTCCGAAGAAAACGCCACGCGCCTGGGCTCGACCCTGGAACACCTGGAGCAAACCACCGGCGCCATCGCCGCGCAGCGCGAGGACATCAGCCATGCCATCCGCGAACTGGCGACCATCGGCCAGCAGGCCGGCGCCACGCTGGAGCAAACCAGCGAGCTGATGCGCAACGCCAACAAGCTGCTTGGCAGCCAGGGCCCGCAGATCGTCAACAGCGCCGACCAGGCGATGCGTTCGCTGGCGCAGAGCACCGCGACGCTCAATGCGCTGCTGGAAAGCAATCGCGACGCCATCGACAGCGGTGCCCAAGGCTTCCGCGAGCTGTCGCCGGCGATCCGCGAACTGCGTGACACCCTCAACTCGCTCAAGGGGATTTCCCGTCGCCTTGAAGCCAACCCCAGCGGCTACCTGCTCGGCCGTGATCAAAACAAGGAGTTCGAGCCATGAGCCTCGCCAGCCGCCTGACCCTGGCCCTGCTGATCAGCCTGAGCAGCGCCTGCTCGATCCTGCCCCAGGCCGAGAACGCCGAGGTTTATCGCCTGCCGGCGGCGGTGGCCGCGTCGTCGACCAGCGCGCCGGTGAGCTGGTCGTTGCGGGTGAACAAGCCGCTGGCCAGCGACATCTTCAATGTCCCGCGCATCGCCGTGGTGCCGCAGGGCGACCAGATCAGCAGCTATAAGGGCGCGCGCTGGACCGACCCGGCCCCGACCCTGCTGCGCAATCGCATCCTCGATGCCTTCCAGCGCGATGGCCGGGTGCCGCGTTTGAGCGCCGACGACAGCAACCTGCAAGCCGACTACGAGCTGGTCGGCGAGCTACAGGCATTCCAGAGTGAATACAGCGCCCAGGGCATCAGCGTGGTGATCCGCCTGGATGCGCGGCTGGTGGAGGGGCGCACCCAGCGCATCCTCGCCAGCCGTCATTTCGAAGTCCGCCAGCCACAGGCCGACAAGGAAATCCCGGCGGTGGTCAGTGGCCTGGGCCAGGTCACTGACCGGTTGATGGCGCAGTTGCTCGACTGGACCGTAGCCGAGGGCAACCGCTATCAGGCGAAGAACCAGTAGCAGACCGCAATGGCCGACAGCACGCCGGCCAGTTCAGCCAACAGCGCACAGCCCACCGCGTGGCGGGTGCGCTGGATACCGACGGCGCCGAAGTACACCGCCAGCACGTAGAAGGTGGTTTCGGTGCTGCCCTGCACCGTTGCCGCTACCAGCGCCGGGAAGCTGTCCACGCCGTGGGTCTGCATGGTTTCGATGAGCATGGCCCGCGCCGCGCTGCCGGAGAACGGTTTGACCAGTGCGGTGGGCAGGGCATCGACGAAACGGGTGTCCCAGCCCAGCCATTCGACCGTATGGCGAATCCCGTCCAGACCAAATTCCAGCGCGCCGGACGCCCGTAGCACGCCAACCGCGCACAGCATCGCCACCAGATACGGCAGGAGGTTCTTGGCGACGTCGAAGCCTTCTTTCGCGCCTTCGACGAAGGTTTCGTACACCTTCACCTTCTTCAGCGCGCCAACCAGCAGGAACAGCATGATCAGGCCGAACAGGGTCAGGTTGCCGAGGATCGACGACAGGTTGGCCAGCGCGGTGGCGGACAGCCCGGCCAGCAGTGCCATGAACGCGCCCAGCAGCAAGGCGCCGGGCACCAGATAGGCGAGCACCACCGGATCCCACAGGCGCAGGCGCTGCATCACCGCCACCGAGAGCAGGCCGACCAGGGTCGAGCCGGTGGTGGCGATGAGGATCGGCAGGAACACCAGCGTCGGGTCCATCGCGCCTTGCTGGGCGCGGTACATGAAGATGGTCACCGGCAACAGGGTCAGCGACGAGGCGTTGAGCACCAGGAACAGGATCTGCGCGTTACTGGCGGTGGTCGGGCTGGGGTTCAGCTCCTGCAGGGCGCGCATGGCCTTGAGGCCGATGGGCGTGGCGGCGTTGTCCAGGCCCAGGCCGTTGGCGGCGAAGTTGAGCGTGATCAGGCCCAACGCCGGATGGCCGGGCGGGACTTCCGGCATGAGCCGGCGGAACAGCGGGCCAAGCACCTTGGCCAGCCACTCGACGATCCCGGCTTGCTCGGCGATCTTCAGAAAGCCCAGCCAAAGGGTGAGGGTGCCGAACAGCAGGACCATGACCTCGACCGACAGCTTGGCCATGGCGAAAATGCTTTCGACCATCGCCGCGAAGACCCCGGCGTTGCCGCCCACCAGCCATTGCACCAGGGCCGAAATGGCCGCCACCACGAAAAAACCAAGCCAAAGGCCGTTGAGCATCCGTTAACTCCCCCAAAGATGGGCTGAATGATAGCGGCCGGCAGAACCAGTGTCCTCTGTTGCGACCCCTTCAGGGCCTTATCGCGAGCAAGCTCGCTCCTACCGATACGCTGCCTCGCGATAAGGCCCCTACAAACTCACAGAAAACAAAAAGCCCCGACGAATCGGGGCTTTCTCATTCAGCAAGACAACGACTCAGGATTTGACGGCCTTGCCAGCCACCGCCACTTCCTTGCTGCGCCAGTGCGGCAGCGAATCCCAGTACTTCTTGCCCTTGGCATCGTCGTACATGCCTTCCCAACGGGAGATGACCAGGACCGCCAGAGCGTTGCCGATCACGTTCAGGGCGGTACGCGCCATGTCCATGATGCGGTCGACACCGGCGATGAACGCCAGGCCTTCCAGCGGAATGCCAACGCTGCCCAGGGTGGCCAGCAGGACCACGAAGGAAACGCCCGGCACGCCAGCGATGCCCTTGGAGGTGACCATCAGGGTCAGCACCAGCAGCAACTGCTGGCTGATGGACAGGTCGATGCCGTAGAGCTGGGCGATAAAGATCGCCGCGATGCTCTGGTACAGGGTCGAACCGTCGAGGTTGAACGAGTAACCGGTCGGCACCACGAAGCTGCAGATGGCCTTCGGCGCGCCGTAGGCTTCCATCTTCTCGATCACTCGCGGCAACACGGTTTCCGAGCTGGCGGTGGAGTAGGCCAGGACCAGTTCGTCCTTGAAGATGCGCATCAGCTTGATGATGGAGAAGCCGAACAGGCGCGCCACCAGGCCCAGCACCATGAAGGCGAAGAAGGCGATGGCGAAGTACACCAGCAGCACCAGCTTGGCCAGCGGCAGCAGCGAGGCGAAGCCGAAGTTGGCGACGGTCACGGCGATCAGGGCGAACACACCGATCGGGGCGTAGTTCATGATCATGTGGGTGACCTTGAACATGGCTTCGGAAACGCCCTGGAAGGTCTTCACCAGCGGGTCGCGGATTTCCGCGTTGAGGCTGGACAGGCCCAGGCCGAACAGTACCGAGAAGAAGATGATCGGCAGCATTTCACCGCGCATCAGCGCCGCGAAGATGTTCGATGGAATCAGGTTGAGGATGGTCTCGATGAACGCGTGTTCATGCTGCACCTCGGCCGCGGTGGCCTGGTACTTGGAGATGTCCACGGTGCCCAGGGTGCTCATGTCGATGCCGGCGCCCGGGTGGAACAGGTTGGCCAGGACCAGGCCGACGACGATGGCGATGGTGGTCACCACCTCGAAGTAAATGATGGTCTTGAGGCCGATACTGCCAAGTTTCTTCGCATCGCCAACCCCGGCGATACCCACGATCAGCGACGAAATCACGATCGGGATGACGATCATCTTGATCAGGCGAATGAAGATGTCACCGGCTGGCTGCAGCACATTGCTGATCCACCATGCCTTTTCTGCACTGAAATGATTCAGCAGTGCTCCGATGGCGATACCCAGTACCAGACCGATGAGGATCTGCCAGGCGAGGCTCAGTTTTGCCTTCTTCATGTCATTACCTTTTTGTTCAAGTGGACACGGGCATTGCGCTGTAACCAGCATTCCAGAGCTATTAAAAGGGGTCTGGAAGACTTCTTCGGTAACAGTCAAAGGCACCGCAGAAGGTCATCGCGAGCGAGCGGTAATGAGCGCTGGCAGGCGAAAAAAGGCGCAACTATTCAGGCGTGGAGGGGCCTAGTCTAATGCCGGAAACGAGTACCCCATGCCGAATCGGCATGATCTTTTCGGCAAAAAACGGTCGTCAAGGAGGGTTGCGAGGAGGGTGTTCGGGATTCCGAATACGATCAATCCGCCATATTGCGGCAGATTCGGAGGGTAATCGGCAGGTGCGGAAGGCAGGTGTTCGACAATCCGAATGGATGAAAACACATCGGCGCATGTAGGAAAAAGCCGAAAATATTTTTGCCGGACAGACGAGCGGGTGGCGGATTTGCCATCTGTCGGGAAGAAAGGGCTGCCGGAATGAATACGGCCGGGAGAGCCCGTCGAAGGTATCCCGGATTACGGGACACCCTGACAGACCACTCCCGGCGTTGCTTCCTGACCCGGCCCTCGACGGAGGCACTCCTTGTACCCCTAGGCCCCTCCGATCTTGTAGCAATCAGAGCAGCCCGGCCCCTTGGTCATGCGCCTGCCCTCCTCGAGTGGGCGCAACATAGAAGCTTGAACGGTGAAAAGGTTCAGCTTCTGTCTCTGTCCCGAAGCACCCGGCGGGGCTTCAGTACCAGTTCGGATCACGCTTGAGTTGTTCCCTGAGCATGGCCTGCATGCCCGGGTCGGGGTCACCCAGCCAGCGATAATCGGCGTGGCGGGTCGGTGACTTGTCACCGGGCAGACCCTCAGGCACCTCAACCAGCATTCCGTAGGCTTTTTCCTTATCCCAACGGAAGGCCACGATCAGACGCTTGTTCAGGCATTTGCCTTCGCTTTCGCACAACGGTCCGACCAGATACTTGTCGCCGTCTTCCTCGACCGCTGACATCTGCTGCTCGGAAACGCCGCTGAGGTTGAGCACCCACTCGGGCAACCGCTCCTCTTTTTTGACCATGTCCTGCCAGGTTTCCCGATACTCGGGGTCCGCACCGAGAATGTCGGTGGCCCGGACCTGGCCGTCATTGGCCGCCATTGCCGCCGTGCAGCCGCCCAGCAACAGGGCGGCGGCCAGGGCGTTGCGTATCACGCCTTTCATTGGTTCAACCTCGACCGCGACGTCCGAAGAAGAAGGAAGCCACGAACAGCACCAGGAAGATAATGAAGAGGATCTTCGCGATACCGGTAGCGGCGCCGGCGATACCACCGAAGCCCAGCACGGCAGCGACAATGGCGATAATCAGGAAGGTAATGGCCCAACTCAACATGGTGATTCTCCTTCTGTTATGGAAAGGGTCCTTGGCCGTTCGCCGTTAAAACACCCAGCGTTCTTGTGGAACATGGGCAGCGGCGGTGGCGGCTGGCAGCGCTTTGGAGCGCATCAGCGGAGCGGTTTGCAGGGGCACGGCACGGCTTTCATGCAGGCGCTCGACCTGGATTGCGAGCTGGCTGTCGACCTGTTTGACCTGCCAGGCGTGATACACCTGGCCGGCAATCAGTGTCAGCAGCAGCGCCAGCGAGAGAAACAAAAGCTGGCGCAGATGTAATGGCGATATAAGCACCAGGGCGGCGGGTGTGCGGTTCATGCCGGGCTCCTCTTGCTGCATCTTGTTATGACCTGGAAGGGTCATTGCAGCCTGCATGCCAGCCCGCATCTAATAATATTTTCTATATAAATCAATAATTTACGTATGTGGCAGATACCGTTGGGAAAGCATCCTGCACGATGCCCCCTGACGGCGTCGTGCTTTTTGCATGGTCAGAGACTATTTTTCCGTAGGAATTTTCCCAAATTTAGGTCGGCAAGCAGGGAGCTAGCATGCAAGGAAAGGAATGAATCAGAATTGACCATGCAACTTGCCCGATTTTTCCGACACTAACCAAGATAATTCCTAAGGAGCGCATGGAAAATGGAGTCAGCCCCAGATCCTCAAGGCCGCATTCTGCTGGTGGACGATGAGTCCGCCATCTTGCGTACCTTCCGTTATTGCCTGGAGGACGAGGGCTATACCGTCGCCACCGCCAACAGCGCTGCGCAGGCCGAAACCCTGCTGCAGCGTCAGGTGTTCGACCTGTGCTTCCTCGACCTGCGCCTGGGCGAGGACAACGGCCTCGACGTCCTCGCACAGATGCGTATTCAGGCCCCGTGGATGCGCGTGGTGATCGTCACCGCCCATTCGGCGGTGGATACCGCCGTGGATGCTATCCAGGCCGGCGCCGCCGATTACCTGGTCAAGCCTTGCAGCCCCGACCAGTTGCGCCTGGCCACCGCCAAGCAACTGGAAGTGCGCCAGCTTTCGGCGCGCCTCGAAGCCCTCGAAGGCGAAATCCGCAAGCCCAAGGACGGCCTGGACTCCCACAGCCCGGCCATGATGGTGGTGCTGGAAACCGCCCGGCAGGTGGCGACCACCGACGCCAACATTCTGATCCTCGGCGAGTCCGGCACCGGTAAGGGCGAACTGGCCCGGGCCATCCATGGCTGGAGCAAGCGCGCGCGCAAGGCCTGCGTCACCATCAACTGCCCGTCCCTGACCGCCGAACTGATGGAAAGCGAACTGTTCGGCCATAGCCGCGGCGCCTTCACCGGCGCCAGCGAAAGCACCCTGGGCCGGGTCAACCAGGCCGACGGCGGCACGCTGTTCCTCGACGAAATCGGCGACTTCCCCCTGGCCCTGCAACCCAAGCTGCTGCGGTTCATCCAGGACAAGGAATACGAGCGGGTCGGCGACCCCGTCACGCGCCGCGCCGATGTGCGCATCCTCGCCGCGACCAACCTCAACCTTGAGGACATGGTCCGCGAAGGCCGTTTCCGCGAAGACCTGCTCTATCGCCTCAACGTCATCACCCTGCACCTGCCGCCGTTGCGCGAGCGCAGCGAGGACGTCCTGACCCTGGCCGATCGTTTCCTCGCCCGCTTCGTCAAGGAATACTCGCGGCCGGCGCGGGCCTTCAGCGAAGAAGCCCGGGCCGCGCTGCTCAACTACCGCTGGCCGGGCAACATCCGCGAGCTGCGTAACGTGATCGAGCGCGCGAGCATCATCTGCCCGCAGGAGAAAGTCGAAATCGTCCACCTCGGCATGGCCGAGCAACCCGCCAGCAATGCACCGCGCATCGGTGCCGCGCTCAGCCTGGACGAACTGGAACGCGCGCATATCGGCGCGGTACTGGCCACCAGCGACACCCTCGACCAAGCCGCCAAGACCCTGGGGATCGACGCTTCGACGCTGTACCGCAAGCGCAAGCAGTACAACTTATGAAATGGGCGATGAAGTTGCGGACAAGGCTGTTTCTCAGCATTTCGGCGCTGATCACCGTGGCCCTGCTCGGCCTGCTGCTGAGCCTGGTCAGCGTTCAGCAGATGGCCAGTTCGCAGGAAGCGATGATCCGCAACAACACCTATGTCCTCGACATGGGCCTGAAGATGCGCCAGAACCTCAGCGAGCAACTGACGCAGATTCTCGACGAGAACAGCGATGCGTCGGTCCTTAGCCAGTTGCAGAGCGAGTTCCAGCGGTTGCTGGACGAGGGCCTGAGTCATGAGCAGCAGGCCGACGGCTTCGATGACTTCACCCGCGCCAACAGTGAGTTTCAGCACTTCCTCCGCGAACTGCGGGCTACCTCGGCGCCGGCGCGCAACCTGAGCGTCGATCAGCCACTGGGGCAAGCCTTCAGCGCGCTGCGCAGCAGCCTGATCGAATCCCACAAACAGGCCGTCGAGCAGATTCGCGGAGCGGAGAAAGTCTCGCGGGAAAAAGCCGTGCTGATGTCCGGGGTGCTGGGCTTCGTTGGCCTCGCCGTGCTGGGCCTAGGCTTTCTCACCGCGCACGGCATCGCCCGTCGCTTCGGCCAGCCGATCGAGGCGCTGGCTACCGCAGCCGACCAAGTCGGGCGCGGTGATTTCGAGGTGACCCTGCCGGTAACCTCGGCACTGGAAATCAACCAACTGGCCCGGCGCTTCGGCCTGATGGCCGAGGCGTTGCGCCAGCATCAGGCGACCAATGTCGATGAACTGGTCGCCGGCCAGCAACGCTTGCAAGCCGTGCTCGACAGCATCGACGACGGCCTGCTGATCATCGACCGCCAGGGTCGCCTGGAACACCTCAACCCGGTGGCCCAGCGCCAATTGGGCTGGGACGACTCCCGCGCCGGCAGTCGCCTTGGCGAAGCCATGCAGCGCCCCGAGCTGGACCAGCAACTGCATCTGGTCCTGCGCGGCGGCAATCTGGAGCGGGTGCCGGAAGACCTGCACCTGGAGATCGAAAAGGAAAACCGCGTGCTGACCTACAGCCTGACGCCGGTCTGCCGCCCGGACGGGCAGATCCTCGGTGCGGTGATGGTGCTTCACGATGTGACGGAGCAGCGCGCGTTCGAGCGGGTCCGCAGCGAGTTCGTGCTGCGCGCCTCCCACGAACTGCGCACGCCGGTGACCGGCATGCATATGGCGTTCGGCCTGTTGCGTGAGCGGGTCAAGTTTCCCGAGCAGTCCCGCGAGAGCGACCTGTTCGACACCATTGGCGAGGAAATGCAGCGCCTGACCCAACTGATCAACGACCTGCTGAATTTCTCGCGCTATCAAAGCGGCCAGCAGAAGCTGGAGCGCAGCCTCTGCCCCCTTGATGAATTGCTGGAGCGGGCGCGAGCGCGTTACGCCAGTGCGGCGGCGGCCAAGCATATCGACCTGCAACTGGAGCTGGGCAACCCGCTGCCACGGATCCAGGCCGACGTCGCCCAGCTCGACCGGGTGCTGGACAACCTGCTGGACAACGCCATTCGCCACACCCCGTCGGGCGGGCGCATCCGCCTGCAGGCGAGGCGACATGGCGAGCGGGTAATCATCAGCGTCGAAGACAACGGCGAAGGCATTGCCTACAGCCAGCAGGGCAGGATCTTCGAGCCTTTCGTCCAGGTCGGACGCAAGAAAGGCGGCGCCGGCCTCGGCCTGGCGCTGTGCAAGGAGATCGTCCAGTTGCATGGCGGGCGCATGGGGGTTTATTCGCGGCCCGAGCAAGGCACACAGTTCTACATGGCGCTGCCGGTCTGAGGCGTTTCAGGCTTCGTCGTCGATGCGCCGTGGGCCCAGGCGCCGACCGCGGGTAATCAGCTCTACGAACTGGCGGGCGCTCAGCGGATGGGCGAACAGCCAGCCCTGGCCATAATTCACGCCCTCGCTGTTGAGCAGCAGCGCCTGGTCTTCGTATTCGATGCCCTCGGCGATCACCCGCAGTTGCAGGGCATGGGCCATGCGGATGATGTGCGGGGCGACGCCACTGCTGGCGGCATCATGGCCCAGGGCATCGATGAACGCCTTGTCGATCTTCAGGCAATCCACCGGCAGGGTCTGCAAATAGGCGAGGCTGCAATAGCCGGTGCCGAAGTCGTCGATCAGCACTTGATGGCCCACCGCCCGCAGCGCCTGAAGGTTGTCCCGGGCCACCACCACATCGATCAGCCCACGCTCGGTCACCTCGAACGCAATCTGGCTCGCCGCCACATGGTGCGTGGCCAACAGCCGCGCCGCCACCCGGCCGATGCGCGGCACCATCACGTCGCAGGCGGCAAGGTTGACCGAGATGTACAGCTTCGGATTGGCGCGCAAGAGCTGGGCCAACTGGTCGAACACCCGTTGCAGGACAAAGTCGGTGATCTGGCGAATCTGGCCGGTGTTCTCGGCCAGCGGGATGAACAGGTCGGGGCTGGTCAGCGAGCCGTCCGGACGGCGCCAGCGCACCAGCGCCTCGGCGCCCACGCAGTTGCGGCTGGTGAGTTCGAAGATTGGCTGGTAGAGCACCTGCAATTCACCCCGGCGCAAAGCGCCTTGCAGTTCCGAGCTCATGGAGCGGCTCTGCCGCACCAGTTGCAGCACCGCCCAGCCAATGCACCAGGCCAGCAACAGGCTGCCGGGGAACAGCAGCCAGAGCACGCCGTTTATCTTCAAGGGCAGGCTGGCGCGTGGGGCAATCAACACCAGTTGGTAATCCGGCGACTTGGTCGGCATGCGGTAAACCAGACGGTCCGGCAGTTCCACCAGCGCTTTCGTGGAAACCGGCGGCCAGACGTCGCCGGGTGGCGGCCATGCCTGAACCGGGCCCAACACCGGCACGGCGCGGGCGCCGCGGTCGAGCACCACCAAGAGGCTGCCGCCGGCGGGCAGGTCGACCACATCAGTGAGGTGGCCGCGCGACGTGGACACGCGAAACGGCCCGCGCCCCAGCACCAGCGCGGCGCGGTTGTCATCGGGCTCGGTGCTGGTGTTGAGCCAGTAACTGTAGGTGGGGCCCTGAATGTCCGGGGGCGGCAGGGATTCGAAGGTGCGATCGCCAAGACGGTTGGAGCAGGTTTGCTGGCCGTCCACATAGGCGGCCTCGAAGACGAAGCGATTATTGAACGCCACCTGCTGCAAGGCCGCGAGCATAGTGGCGTCGCAACCGCGAGCCGGCTGCGCCTGGAGTTCATCGACGCCTTCGCGCAATTGCCCGAAGATCTGCTCCAGCCGGTCGAGGAAGCGCTCGCCGCGGGCATTCATCTGCTCGCTTTCGTTGACCTGCAACTGATGCATCGCCACGCCGAGGCTGGCCAGCAGCAACAAGATCGCACTCGCCGAGGCCGCAAGCGTGGCCAGTAGCCAGGGACGATAGAGCAGGCCGCGCAACATCAGGAGGGCAGATGACATCAAAAATATCCCGTCGAGTACCAAGAGGTATAGCAACAGGAGGACGACTCAGCCTGCCCGTTGGGCGGCGGCCTTCAGGCCCCATCAGCGGGCGTTGTTGAGCACCTGCAGGATCGCCGCCGTCTGCGCGTCGGGCTGGCCGTCGAAACGCTGCGCACGGAAGCGCATCTGGAAGGCGGCAAGGACATGACGGGTGGCGACATCCAGCTCGCCGCTCTGCTCGATCGCATAACCGAAGCGGGCGAGTTGCTGCTGATACCAGGTCACGCTGGGCGGATTGACCGCGAAGCGCGCTTGCACCTGCGCCACCGCCCGCGCGTCGGGCCAGATGCCCAGACCGGCATCAGCCAGGCGTTTCCAGGGAAACAGCGGGCCGGGATCAAGCTTGCGCAGCGGGGCAATATCGCTGTGGCCAATGATGTGCCGCGGCTGGATGTTGTTGCGTTGGACGATGTCCTTGAGCAAGACGATCAGCGACTGGATCTGCGCCTCGCTGTACGGGTGCCAGACCCGCCCGGTTGACGTGTCGGTAAAACCGGGATTGACGATTTCGATACCGATGGAGGTGGAATTGAGCCAGGTGCGGCCTTCCCACTGGCTGTCACCGGCATGCCAGGCCCGGCGGCTTTCATCGACCAGTTGGTAGATGGTGGCGTCGCGATCATCGCCGATCAGGTAGTGGCTGCTAACTTCGCCATGGGTCAGCAGTGCCAGCGAGCGTTCGAGAGAGGCATTGGTGTAATGCAGCACGACGAACTGGATGCGGCTGTCCTGGTTGGCCGAGACATGGCTGCGATCGATGCGCAGTTGCGGGCCGCTGCTGCAACCTGCCAGCACGGCCAGCAGGAGGAGGGAGAAAAACGCTTTCATGAAAAGAGGGCGACGCCTGGGAAGTCTGTAATGCAATAGCATAACGTACCTCACTGAAGGCCGCTCACCCCTGTTCGACGCGGTTGCGACCCTGGTGTTTGGCCCGGTAGAGCGCTTCGTCGGCCCGCTTGAGCACCGCGTCGCTGCGTTCACCGGAGCGGAATGCGGTGATGCCCACCGACAGGGTGATGGTGACCCGCTCGCCCTTGAAGTGGAACGGGCAGGCTTCCACCGCCGCGCGCAGGCTCTCCGCCAACTGTAGACCACCGGCGATGCCGGTCTGCGGAACCAGCAGGACGAACTCCTCGCCGCCGAAGCGGGCGATGAAGTCGCGAGTGCGCAGGCGCTTGCGCAGTTCATTGGCGACGATCTTCAACACCTTGTCGCCCGCCAGGTGGCCGTAGTTGTCGTTGATGCGCTTGAAATGGTCGAGGTCGAGGATGGCCATCAGCAGGTGACCGCCTTTTTCCTGCCAGTCGGCGACTTCCAGGTCCAGCCGCTCGGACCACGCCGCACGGTTCGGCAAGCCGGTCAGCGGATCGATCAAGGCTTTCTGCCGCTGCTCTTCGAGGTGCTCGCGGTAGCCCTGGGCTTCCTGCTCCATGTGCGCGACACGCTCGGCCAGGCCCTTGAGGCGGGTGGACATTTCCTGCTCGCGCTTGTCGCGCTCGCTCTGGTGCTCGTCCATGGTGCCGAGCAGGCCTTCCAGGCGGTTTTCCAGAATGTGCTTGAGGCTGTCGACGTCTGCCGCACCCTGCACGCTGGTTTGCAGGCCGTCGACCTGTTCGCGCAACTGGCTGTTCAGGTCGCGTTCGGCGGTCTGGTTGTCGGCGTGCCCTTCGCTGGCTTCCTGCAGATGGCTCTGGAATGACTCCAGGCGCTCGTTGAGCTGTTGCAGGTACGCCTCGAATTCGTGCTGGCCACTGTCGGTGATGGCCAGCATCAAGACGGCCAGGTCGTCCAGCACCGGCAGCAGTTCGTACCAGTTCAGCCCGTGTTCGAGACGATCACGCACGGACTGCGCCTGCGGCTGGTGGCGTTCGGGCAGCGTCAGGTCGTCGAGCAGGCCAAGCAGGGTTTCTTCGATGTGCGTGGCGACCGAACTGTAGGTCGGCTCGGTGCCATCGGGGAGCGAATACAAAAGCTCTTCCGGGGTCAGCTCCTGAGCGGGCTCTTCGGTCGTTTCCGGGGTTTCGTCCGTGGGACGTTCCGCTTCCGGGCTTTCGACGGGCTCTGCAGGTGCTTGCGGCTGATCCTCGGCCGGGGCGGCGGCGGCCGCAGTGACCTCGACAGGCTCGACTACGGCGACAGGCTCGGCGGGCGTCTCGATCTCGGCAGTTGGCGGCGGCGCTTCGACAGGCGCAGGTTGCGGCGCGGGTGTCGGGGCGCGGTGCTCCGTCACCTCAGCGGCAACCGGAAGCGGCCGCAGCTCATCAACATCCGCCAACGGCGCGTCTTCGACCTTCCGCGCCGGCGGTGGCGCAGCTTCGACAGGGCGCTCATCGGCGACGGCCGGGGCGACATCCGCTTCGGCCTCGGCATCGCGGCCACCGAACAGGCGCTGCAACAAGCCCGGCTGCTTGTGCTCCTCGGGATTGTTCAGCAATTCCAGCGCCTGGCCTTGCAGCTTGCTCAGTTCGCCGAGGAGCAACGGAACCTCGCGCGACTGGCTGGCGCGGGCTTCCACCTGCTTGGCGAACTTCTTCAGCGGACGGCGGACATCACTGGGCAGTTCCAGCGCCTGCAACTGGTTGACCAGCGCGGTGAGCGCAGTGCTGACCTGGGAAACCCGGGTGGCACGGCGTTGCTCGGACTCGAGCACGGCCTTTTCCAGGCGCGGGATCAAGCCGGCGAGGGCGGCGTCCATGTTGTCGGTGCGGATGACGTCGCGCATTTCCTTCATGCACTCGTCCACCACGCGGTCGCTGCCTTCAGCGGCGAGGGTGCTGCGCACGAGGCCACGGCGCAGCAAGTCGAGGCGGGCATCCCAACGGCGCTCCAGCTTCTCCTGCTGCTCGATACTCTTGAGGTACTTCTCTTTCCAGCGCTGGGCTTCGTCGGTCATGCCTGGGTCCGCAAAGGAGGGGACTAACGCAAAACCGGAAGCGTATCCACAGTCAGTGCATCAGGCAAACGAATCTCAACGGCCACCGGCAAATGATCGGAAATTGGCTGGGAAAGGACTTCGACCCGTTCCAGGGTCAGGGTCGGACTGAGCAGGATATGGTCCAGGCAGCGCTGCGGGCGCCAACTGGGGAAGGTCGCCTCGACCTGCGGGGCGATCAACCCAAGGTCACGCAGCGGCGAGTGTTGCAGCAGGTCAGTGGCGTGGGTGTTCATGTCGCCCATCAACACCTGATGGCGATAACCACTGATCAGTTCACGGATATAGGCCAGTTGCCGCGCCCGGGTCTTGGAACCGAGGGCCAGGTGCATCATCACCACGACCAACGCGTCTTCGCCTTCGCCAAAGCGCACCAGGATCGCGCCGCGCCCTGCCGGGCCGGGCAGCGGGTGATCTTCCAGCAACTGCGGCTTCAGCCGGCTGAGTACGCCATTGCTGTGTTGGGCGAAACGCCCTAGGTTGCGGTTGAGCTGCTGGTACCAGTAGGGAAAGGCACCAAGGTGGGCGAGGTGTTCGACCTGATTGACGTAGCCCGAGCGCAGGCTGCCACCATCGGCTTCCTGCAGGGCCACCAGGTCGAAGTCGCTGAGCAGGTCGCCGATCTTCTGCAGGTTTCCGGCACGCCCGGTGTGCGGCAGCAGGTGTTGCCAGCCGCGGGTCAGGTAGTGCCGGTAGCGCTCGGTGCTGATACCGACCTGGATGTTGAAGCTGAGCAGGCGCAGACGACCGTCTTCCGGAAGGCTGTTCTCCACCAGATGATTTTCGTTGACCCGTGGATCACACAGGCCGGCAATCCGCTCGCTTCTCCAACGTCTCATGGTGATCGCCGCTTACTTGGCGGCACGCTCCTTGGCGATCAGTTGATCGGCAACGTTCAGCACGCCTTCCGGGCCGCCAGCAGTGCCCAGGTCGAAGCGGTATTTGCCGTTGACCACCAGGCTCGGAACACCGGTGATTTCATACTTCTTCGCCAGTTCCTTGGCCTGGTTGATCTGGCCTTTGATCGCGAAGGAGTTGAAGGTCGCCAGGAACTTGTCCTTGTCCACGCCTTGGGTTGCCAGGAAGTCAGCCATTTCGTCCGGCTTGGTCAGGTGTTTCTTCTGGTTCTGGATGGCATCGAAGACGGCGGCATGAACCTTGTGTTCCACGCCCATGGCTTCAAGAGTCAGGAACATCTGGCCGTGAGCATCCCACGGACCGCCGAACATGGCGGGAATGCGCTTGAAGTTGACGTCGGCGGGAAGTTTTTCGGACCACGGATTGATGGTCGGCTCGAATGCGTAGCAGTGCGGGCAGCCATACCAGAACAGCTCAACGACCTCGATCTTGCCCGGCTGGGACACCGGCACCGGGTTGCTCAGCTCGATATATTGCTTGCCCGCCTCGATTGGCTCGGCAGCCTGTGCAGTCATACCGAAAGCGCTGGCAGCCACCAACGCGGCGCTGAGAATCAGTTTACGCATGCTTTACTCCTGAGCAGTCATGGGTCGCCCTGAAACGACCTATCTTCTGACAGGCCAAGGCGGGTGCGAGTTCGTAAGTGTAACGGCAGTAGAACGAAAAAAGGGCGGCCGAAGCCGCCCTTTTCATGTTCGTGACGCACCATTAACCCAGCGTTAAGGTGCGTCCCCGGATCAGTGCAGACCCTGGATGTAGCTGGACAGCGCTTCGATGTCCTTGTTGCTCAGCTTGGCGGCGATCGAGCGCATGGCCATGGCGTCGCCGTCGTTGGTGCGCTCGCCTTCGCGGAACGCGGTCAACTGCTTGGCCACATAGCTGGCGTGCTGGCCGCCCAAATGCGGGAAGCCGGCGGCTGCGATACCCGCGCCATTTGGCGAGTGGCAACCGGTGCAGGCCGGCAGGCCCTTGCTCAGGTCACCGCCGCGGAACAGTTCTTCGCCACGCTTGACCAGTTTCGGATCGGCGGCACCCACGCTGCCTTTCTGGCTGGAGAAATAGGCGGCGATGTCGGCCAGGTCCTGATCGGAGAAGGCGGTGAGCATGCCGGTCATTTCCAGCACCGTGCGCTTGCCCGCCTTGATGTCGTTGAGTTGCTTCAGCAGGTATTTGTCACCCTGGCCTGCGAGCTTCGGAAAGTTCGGTGCCAGGCTGTTGCCGTCCGGATTGTGACAAGCGCCACAAACAGCGGTTTTGCTCTGACCGGCAGCGGCATCGCCAACGATAGTGCCTGCGGCATTGGCGCCGCCTGTAACGCCCAAGGTCAACAGCAGACTCACGAGTAGTTTGTTCATCAGCTAATCCAACTACGGCTAAGGGTGAAAGAGTTATGTATCGGGCCTACTGGCTCATCCATCGGATGATTGCCTGGTAGTCCTCGGCACTGCAGTCCATGCACAATCCACGCGGCGGCATAGCCTTGAAACCCTGGGTTACATGCCCGACCAACATCTCCATACCCTGCGCCAGTCTTGGCTCCCAAGCCGCACTGTCACCCGCTTTCGGTGCCTGTGGCAGCTGCCCGGCGTGACAAGCCGCACACGTGCGGTTGTACAACGCCTCGGGATCCTGTGTAGCCTGAGCGCTGAAAAACGGTATCAAGACACCGAATGCAAGCAGCCATTTCGTCATGCGAACGACCTTTCAGGGTTGGGGGTTGCACTGCGTTCTGTCGCGCAATCTGTAATTCTAGGCCCCCGTGCACATCGTCCTACGCTGGGATAATGCGCACACAAAATCTAGGGCATTATATACTCCCGTTACCGAAACGGAAACGACACCGCTTGCCGAGCCAGCCTCTGGCAACACCCAAACCGGACATCCCATGCAAGTCAAAAACCCCATCCTCGGACTTTGCCAAACGGCGAAATTCGCCATCAGCGCGGCAAAAGTCGATCAATGCCCGCCCGATGCAGGTTACGAAGTCGCCTTCGCCGGGCGTTCCAACGCCGGCAAATCCAGCGCCCTCAACACCCTGACCCACGCCAGCCTGGCCCGCACCTCGAAAACACCGGGGCGTACCCAGTTGTTGAACTTCTTCAGTCTGGACGACGATCGGCGTCTGGTCGACCTGCCGGGCTACGGATATGCAAAGGTCCCGATCCCGCTCAAGCAGCACTGGCAGCGCCACCTGGAAGCCTACCTGGGCAGCCGCGAGGCCCTGAAGGGCCTGATCCTGATGATGGATGTGCGTCACCCGATGACGGACTTCGACCGGATGATGCTCGACTGGTCGATCGCCAGCGGCATGCCGATGCACATCCTGCTGACCAAGGCCGACAAACTGACCTTTGGCGCAGCCAAGAACACCCTGCTCAAGGTGCAGTCGGAAATTCGCAAGGGTTGGGGCGAAAGCGTCACGATCCAGCTGTTTTCGGCACCGAAACGCCAAGGCCTGGAAGAGGCCTACGCGGTGCTGGCACGCTGGATGGAATTGGCTGACAAGCCCGCAGAATAAGGCTTCGGTGGCTTTTGCCCGGCAAACGCCGGGCAAAAAAAACCCCGGACTTCGTATGGGGAGGGGGAAGTTCGGGGTTCAAGTTCCGAACCGCTAGGGCGGGGTCCGGATATCTGCCAACACTTAACACAACATAGGAGCATTGAAGGGCTTCACCAGCCATTCAGTACCTCTGAGTAGCGATTCACCGGTTTAGTTCCTGAGCCGTGAAAACTATTTGCGATAAGTAGGAAAATTCTTAAGACCAACCCCGCCAGCGAGACAAATGCCGCGACCTTATGCCGCAGCATTTCCCTGCATTTTCAATGCGCTTCGTCCCAATTCGCGCCAATTCCGACGTCAACCAGCAGCGGAACATCCAGTTGCGCAGCGCCGCTCATGTGCGGGCGAATTTCTTCACGAACCTGCTCCACCAGGTCTTCGCGCACCTCCAGCACCAGTTCGTCGTGTACCTGGAGGATCACCCGGGCATCCAGCCCCGAGTTTTGCAGCCAGTTATCCACCGCCACCATGGCGCGCTTGATGATGTCGGCGGCCGTGCCCTGCATCGGCGCGTTGATCGCGGTGCGCTCAGCGCCGGCACGTTCCTGCGGACGGCTCGAATTGATGGTCGGCAAGTACAGCCGGCGATCGAACAGGGTTTCCACGTAGCCCTGATCCGCGGCCTGCTTGCGGGTGCTCTCCATGTATTCGCGAACGCCGGGATAGCGGGCGAAATAGGCATCGATGTAGGCCTTGGCCTGCTTGGTTTCGACGCCGATGTCCTTGCCCAGCTTCTTCGCGCCCATGCCGTAGATCAGACCGAAATTGATCGCCTTGGCGCTGCGCCGTTGGTCGGAAGTCACCGCCTCCAGCGGCACGTTGAACACTTCCGCGGCGGTGGCGGTGTGCACGTCCAGGCCGTTGCGGAAGGCGTTCATCAAGCCCTCGTCGCGGGACAGGTGCGCCATGATGCGCAATTCGATCTGCGAGTAGTCCGCCGCCAGCAACTTGTAGCCCTTGGGCGCGACGAACGCCTGGCGAATACGCCGGCCTTCGGCGGTGCGCACCGGGATGTTCTGCAGGTTCGGGTCACTCGACGACAGCCGACCAGTGGCAGCCACCGCCTGCCCGTAGGAGGTATGGATGCGACCGGTGCGCGGGTTGATCTGCTCCGGCAGGCGGTCGGTATAGGTGCTCTTGAGCTTGCTCAGCGAGCGGTACTGCATCAGCACCTTCGGCAGCGGATAGCCTTCCTCGGCCAGTTCGTCCAGAACCTCTTCGGCGGTGGACGGCTGGCCCTTCGCGGTCTTTTTCAGCACCGGCAGGCCGAACTTGTCGTAGAGGATCGCGCCAAGCTGACGCGGCGAACCGAGGTTGAACTCCTCGCCAGCCAGTTCGATGGCTTCGCGTTCCAGCGCGGCCATCTTGTCGCCCAGTTCCTGGCTCTGGATTTTCAGCAGGTCTGCATCCACCAGCGCACCCTGGCGCTCGATCCGCGCCAGTACCGGCACCAGCGGCATCTCGATGTCGGTCAGCACGCTGGCCAGGCTCGGGATGGCCTGCAGTTGCGGGAACAGCGCCTGGTGCAGGCGCAAGGTCACGTCGGCGTCTTCGGCGGCGTAAGGCCCTGCCTTCTCCAGCGGGATCTGGTCGAAGGTCAGTTGCTTGGCGCCTTTGCCGGCGATGTCCTGGAAGGTGATGGTGGTGTGTTCCAGGTACTTCTTCGCCAGGCTGTCCATGTCGTGACGGATGGCCGTGGAATTGAGCACGTAGGATTCGAGCATGGTGTCGAACGCCACGCCGCGCACTTCGATGCCATTGGCCTGATCACCCTCGATGGCGCAGTTGGCGAGGATGTTCATGTCGAACTTGGCGTGCTGGCCGACCTTGAGCTTGGCCGGGTCTTCCAGCAACGGCTTGAGCGCACGCAACACCTGACTGCGGTCCAGTTGCACTGGCGCGTCGGGGTAGCTGTGGGTCAGGGGGATGTACGCCGCTTCATGCGCCTTCACCGCGAACGAGACGCCGACCAGTTGCGCCTGGTGGGCGTCGATCCCGGTGGTTTCCGTATCGAAGGCGAACAGCGGGGCATCCTTGAGTTTCTGCAGCCAGACGTCGAAACGCGCCTGGTCGAGGATGGTTTCGTACTCTGGAGCGGCCGGCGCTACGACCTCGGCAGCGACCGCCGCCTCGGGCGTGACAGCCGCCGCCGTCAGGTTCAGCGCAGCCGCTGGCGCTGGTTGCGCTGCACGGCGGACTTCCCGGTCGAGGTCGTCGATCCAACCCTTGAACTCCAGCAGGGTGTAAAGCTCCCGCAGTTTCTCGCGGTCTGGCTCGCGCAGGTGCAGGTCGTCCAGGCCCACGTCCAGCTCGACATCGCACTTGATGGTCGCCAGTTGATAGGAGAGGAAGGCCATCTCCTTGTGCTCCAGCAGCTTGGCCGGGAGGGTCTTGGCGCCGCGGATCGGCAGGGACGGGACCTGATCAAGGTTTTCATAAAGCTCTTTCAGGCCGCCGTTCACGCCGACCAGCAGGCCGACGGCGGTCTTCTCGCCGACGCCCTTGACCCCGGGAATGTTGTCGGCGGTATCGCCCATCAGCGCCAGCAGGTCGATGATCTGCTCCGGCGCGACACCGAATTTCCCTTTTACGCCTTCGATGTCGAGCACGGTTCCGGTCATGGTGTTGACCAGCGTAATGTGCTCGTCGACCAGTTGGGCCATGTCCTTGTCACCGGTGGAAACCACCACCGGACGGGACGCCGCCGCACTGCTGCGGGCCAGGGTGCCGATCACGTCGTCAGCCTCGACCCCTTCCACGCACAGCAGTGGGAAACCCAGGGCGCGGACCGCGGCGTGGAGGGGCTCGATCTGCACGCGCATGTCGTCGGGCATGCTTGGGCGATTGGCCTTGTAGTCGGCGAACAGCTCGTCGCGGAAGGTCCCGCCCTTGGCGTCGAACACCACCGCGAACGGGCTTTCGGGGTATTGCTTGCGCAGGCTCCTGAGCATGTTCAACACCCCCTTGACCGCGCCGGACGGCATGCCTTTCGAGGTGGTCAGCGGCGGCAGCGCATGGAAGGCGCGGTAGAGGTAAGAAGAACCGTCCACCAGGACGAGGGGGGTTTGGCTCATGAGCGGAATCAACCTTTTCGACGGGCCCGGCGCTAGAATGTCCGGAACATTGACGACAAAGGGACAAGGTTATCATGGGTACATTAAATCGCCTGTTGTTGCTCGGCCTGCTCGCTACCGCTCCTGTCGCGGCCATTGCAGCAGACGACGCGCCCTCCGCCGACCCGGACGTAACCATTCGCCAGGAAGGTGACAAAACCATTCAGGAGTACCGTCAGAACGGGTTCCTGTACGCAATCAAGGTCACACCGAAAGGGGGCAAGCCCTACTTTCTGGTGCGCGCGGACGGCACCGATGCCAACTTCATCCGCTCCGACCAACCCGACATGCTGATTCCGGCCTGGAAGATCTTCGAGTGGTAACGCGGACCTTTAACATCCACCCGGCACGTCGATACGACGTGCCCGTATGAGCAGTTTTTGACCATGTCTGTCTTCACCCCCCTGACCCGGCCCGAGCTGGAAACCTTTCTGGCCCCTTACGGACTGGGTCGCCTGCGGGACTTCCAGGGCATTGCCGCCGGCACCGAGAACAGCAACTTCTTCATCAGCCTCGAACAGGGTGAGTTCGTGCTGACGCTGGTCGAACGCGGGCCGATCCAGGACCTGCCGTTCTTCATCGAACTGCTCGACGTGCTGCACGAAGCCGACCTGCCGGTGCCTTACGCGCTGCGCACCACCGACGGCGCCGCCCTGCGCGAACTGGCCGGCAAGCCGGCGCTGCTGCAACCCCGCCTGGCCGGCAAGCACATCAAGGTCACCAACAACCAGCATTGCATCCAGGTCGCCGCGTTCGTCGCGCATGTTCACCTGGCAACCCGCGGCAAAGTGCTGGAGCGCAAGACCGACCGCGGCCTGGACTGGATGCTGGAAACCGGCAACGAACTGATGGGCCGCCTGACCCCGGAACAGCAGGCGCTGCTACAGGCCAGCCTGGACGAAATCGTCGCCCACCAGCCACAGATCATGGCGCTGCCACGGGCCAACCTGCACGCCGACCTGTTCCGCGACAACGCGCTGTTCGAAGGCACGCACCTGACCGGCGTGATCGACTTCTACAACGCCTGCTCCGGGCCGATGCTCTACGACCTGGCGATCGCCCTGAACGACTGGTGCTGCGACGAAGCCGGCGAAATCGACCCGGCCCGCGCCCGCGCCTTCCTCGGCGCCTACGCGGCGCTGCGCCCGTTCACCGCAGCCGAAGCCCAGCTCTGGCCGGTGATGTTGCGGGTGGCGTGCGTGCGGTTCTGGCTGTCGCGGCTGATTGCCGCCGAGTCCTTTGCGGGGATGGATGTGTTGATCCATGACCCGGCGGAGTTCGAGGTGCGCCTGAAGGCGCGGCAGGATGTGGAGCTGGCGTTGCCGTTTGCGCTTTGAGCCTCTAAAAGCATCGCTGCGGTTCGGGGCGCCGAACCGCAGCGATTGCAGCCGCTACAGACTTTCCAGACACCCCGCCAACCCATTCCCCAGGTTGTCCAGCAACTGCTCATACCCCTGAGCAGTCACTGGCAGCGTGCCGCCCAGTGCATCCAGTTCCGCCAGTTTCACCGGCAACCCCGCCGTCAGGGTCTCGGCCAGACGCGGCCGCAGCGGCGGTTCGCTGAACACGCAGGTCTTGCCTGCTTCCTGAAGGCGCTTGCGCATCGCCGCGACATGCTGGGCGCCCGGCTGGACTTCCGCCGCCACGCTGAACACGCCCGCGTGCTTCAGGCCATACGCCGACTCGAAGTAATCGAACGCCTCATGGAAGACGAAGAACGGCTTGCCCGCCACGCCCGCAACACGGTCTTTCAAGCGCTGGTCCAGCGCGTCGAGGCGCTGTTCGAAGGCGTTCAGGTTGCTCTGGTAACGCGCGGCGTTGGCCGGATCCGCAGCACTCAGGTCGGCACTCATGCGCCCGGCGATCACCCGCGCGTTGACCGTCGACAGCCACAAATGCGCATCAAGGCTGCCGGGGCGGTGGTCGTGATCGTGCTCGTCGGCATCGTCGCCGTGTTCTTCGTGCTCGTCATGTGACTGGCTGTCCTCGCCAAAATGGCGCAGGTGCATGCCCGGCAGGCTCTGCACCGGGACGGTCGGCTTGCTGCGGCCATTCAGCACCCGCGGCAGGAAACCTTCCATGTCCGGGCCGATCCAGTACAGCAGGTCGACCTCGGCCACCCGCCGCACATCCGACGGGCGCAGCGCGTAATGATGCGGCGACGCCCCTGGCGGCAGCAGCACTTCAGGCTTGCCGACACCGTCCTGGACCGCCGCGGCGATCAGTTGCAGAGGCTGGATGCTGGTCAGTACGCGTACCTCGGCGTGCGCCGGGAGGACGACCAGGGTTGAGACAAAAGCGACAAAAAGGGCAAAAAATCGGGACACGATGACCACTCAATGAGGCAAAGACAGGTAACATAATAACGTCTCTCCTCAAAACCGTCGCCGCCCATGCCCAATACTCCGCTGGCCAACCGCCCACACGACCATTCCCATTGCGTCCACACCGCCCTGGCCGAAGCCGATGCGCTGTGCGCGCGCCAAGGGGTGCGCCTGACCGCCCTGCGCCGTCGCGTGCTGGAGCTGGTCTGGCAAAGCCACAAGCCGCTGGGCGCCTACGACATCCTCGGCGTGCTCAGCGAGCAGGACGGCCGCCGCGCCGCGCCACCGACCGTCTATCGGGCGCTGGATTTCCTGCTGGAAAACAGCCTGGTCCACCGCATCGCCTCGCTCAACGCCTTCATCGGCTGCAACCACCCCGAGCACGCCCACCAGGGCCAGTTCCTGATCTGCCGCGAGTGCCACGTGGCGATCGAGCTGGAACAGGCCGCGATCAGCGATGCGATCATCGACAGCGCCAAGGATGTCGGCTTCAGCGTGGAAGCGCAGACCGTCGAAGTGGTCGGCCTCTGCGGCAACTGCCGGAGCGCCTGATGAGCAACGCCTTGATCCGCCTGCAGCAGGTGGGCGTCTCGTTTGCCGGGCAGACCATCCTCGACAGCATCGACCTGACCGTCGAGCCCGGCCAGATCGTCACCCTGATCGGCCCCAACGGCGCCGGCAAGACCACGCTGGTGCGCGCCGTGCTCGGCCTGCTCAAGCCCGGCAGCGGCAGCGTCTGGCGCAAGCCGAAGCTGCGTATCGGCTATATGCCGCAGAAACTCCAGGTGGACGCCACGCTACCGCTGTCGGTGCTGCGCTTCCTGCGTCTGGTGCCGGGTGTGGACCGCGCCGCCGCGATGAGCGCGCTGGAAGAAGTGGGCGCCGAACAGGTCATCGATAGCCCGATCCAGACCATCTCCGGCGGTGAAATGCAGCGCGTGCTGCTGGCCCGGGCGCTGCTGCGCGAACCCGAGCTGCTGGTGCTCGACGAGCCAGTGCAAGGCGTCGATGTCGCCGGCCAGGCCGAGCTGTACAGCCTGATCACCCGCCTGCGCGACCGCCATGGTTGCGGCGTGCTGATGGTGTCCCACGACCTGCACCTGGTGATGAGCACCACCGACCAGGTGGTCTGCCTCAACCGCCACGTCTGCTGTTCCGGGCATCCGGAGCAGGTCAGCGGCGACCCGGCGTTCGTCGAGCTGTTCGGCAAGAACGCGCCAAGCCTGGCCATCTATCACCACCATCACGACCACAGCCACGACCTGCATGGCTCGGTCGTCGCGCCCGCCAAGGGCGGACATGTTCACGGAGACAACTGCAAGCATGGCTGATTTCCTGCTTTACGCCCTGCTCGCGGGCCTGGCCCTGGCGCTGGTCGCCGGCCCACTTGGGTCGTTCGTGGTCTGGCGGCGCATGGCCTATTTCGGCGACACCCTGTCCCACGCCGCGCTGCTCGGCGTAGCCCTCGGCTTCATGCTCGACATCAGTCCGGCCCTGGCCGTCACCGTCGGCTGCCTGCTGCTGGCGCTGCTGCTGGTGACACTGCAACAACGCCAGCCACTCGCCTCGGACACGCTGCTGGGGATCCTCGCGCCCAGCACGCTGTCGCTGGGCCTGGTGGTGCTGAGCTTCATGCACGACGTGCGCATCGACCTGATGGCCTACCTGTTCGGCGACCTGCTGGCGATCAGCCCCGGCGACCTGGCCTGGATCCTCGGCGGCAGCGCCGCAGTGCTGCTGTTGATGGTCGTGTTGTGGCGGCCGCTGCTGGCGGTCACCGTGCACGAGGAACTGGCCCGGGTCGAAGGCCTGCCGGTCACCGGCCTGCGCCTGGCGCTGATGCTGCTGATCGCCGTGGTGATCGCCGTGGCGATGAAGATCGTCGGCGTGTTGCTGATCACCTCACTGCTGATCATTCCCGCCGCCGCGGCCCAGCGCCACGCCCGCTCGCCAGAGCAGATGGCCCTGGGCGCCAGCCTGCTGGGCGTGCTTGCGGTGTGCGGCGGACTGGCCATGTCGTGGTTCAAAGACACCCCGGCCGGCCCGTCGATCGTGGTCTGTGCCGCGGTGCTATTCTTGCTGAGCCTGGCCATTCCCAAGCGTTGACCGGCGTCCGGACGCCACCTGCGCGGCGGGCGTCCGGCAGCACGATTTACCCGCCAGCCTTCGAAGGAATGATGTTCGACGCCATGGACTGGGTGTAGACTTGCTCGTTTTTTGCGCAAATAGAGAGTCGTAGGAATGAAGCCGTTCGCGTCCCGTTATCTGCTCCTTGCCGCGTTTTCCCTGATCCTGACCGCTTGCGCCAGCAAGCCGGTCGAAAGCACCGTCGTGCCGGCCGCGCCGGATGCCTGGCAACAACTGCAACAAAGCATCGCCAGCAACGAACTGGCCACCGCCGAGGACCAGTTGGCAACCCTGCAAACCGAATCGCCCAACGACAGCCGCGTCGAGCAATACCAGCGGCAACTGGCCGAGGCCTACCTGCAACGCAGCCAGATCGTCCTGCAGAAAGGTGATGTGAATGCCGCCGCAACCGCTTTGGCGCGCGCTCGCGCACTGATGCCCAAAGCCCCGGCGCTGACTGGCGGCGTCAACGGCGCCATCGCCCAGGCACGCAAGGCCGAGCTGGACAAGGCCGAAGCCGCACTCAAGGCCGCCGAGGCCAAGCCCAAGGCCAAGCTGATCGACCCCACCGCGCCGAGCACGGTGATCGCCCTGGATATCCGCGAGATCGGCAAACTGCGTCGCCAGCTCGATGACATTGCCACCGACGTGGTCAATTATCAGTGCGACGTGCTTTTCCAGGTGCCGCGTACGGCCGATTACCCGTGGCTTTCGGGTTTACTGGCCAAGCGGGTGAACAAGCGCGATCCGGATTTCGAGTTGCAGGTGCGCAATGAAATCCACCGCAATCAGCCGGCGCAGGTGGTTCTGACTCCTCGTCGCAGCGAGTGATTTAAAGATCCCTCTTCGAATCTGGGGCCCTTTCGCGAGCAAGCTCGCTCCTACAGTTGGATCTGCAGAAGCGAGCTTGCCGGGCGCCGAACCGTCGCGAAGGGCTTAGGCCGGAATTGCCTTGGCCGCCGCCTCTCGCTCCCACACCCGATGCTTGCCGATCGCGGCAATGAACGCCTTGACCGTTTTGCCATCGCTGCCCGCAAGCAAACCGCTGTCGGCCTTGAGGTTGAGGCTGTCGAACCAGCCTTTCGCGGCCGCATCGCCCGCGACGGGTTTGAGGTGCTTGTAGGCTTCAAGAATGAAGTGCACCGCCACACCGTCGCCTTTCAGCGCATCCAGCACCGACTTGCCACTGGCGATCCATACCGCGTCGAAAATCACGGACGGCATGCCCTCCATCGACGCGTCCACCGCCAGCGGTTTGCCCGCGGAGGTCTTGACCGGCGCCGAGGTCGGGCCCAGCACCTTGATTTGCAGGCTTTCCGCTTCCAGCGCCTTGACCAGTTTGTCGGTTTCGGCGGCGTCGACACCGTCAGCCACCAGCAGCGCCACCTTGCGGCCCTTGATGCCTTCGCCCGGATGATTCATCTGGCTCAGCGCCGGCGAGGCCTTGAGCGATGAGTCAGGCGTATCCACGGTTCCGGCGGTCGGGGCCGGCAGGCCGAGGTTAGCGGCGACCTTCGCCGCCAGGTCCAGGTCGATATTGGCGAGGATTTCATTCACCTCGCGCACGCGGATGTGCTCGCGCTCGACCTTGCCCAACTCGAAGCTGTAGGCCGCGACGATATGCGCCTGCTCGTTCGGGCTCATGCTGTGGAAAAACAGCCGGGCCTGGGAGAAGTGATCGCCAAACGACTCGCTGCGCTGCCGGATTTTGTGCGCCTCGATGCGCTCCGGGTACGACTCGAAGCCGCCGTCACGCGGGCCTGGCGGGGTTTCCTTCGGCCAGCCGCCGTCGATGGAGTTGGGCTCGTAGGACGTACGCCCCTTGTCGATGGTGACGCGGTGCAGGGCGTCGCGCTGGCCATTGTGGTTCGGCGCCAGCGGGCGGTTGATCGGGATTTCGTGGAAGTTCGGCCCGCCCAGGCGGCTGATCTGGGTGTCGGTGTAGGAGAACAGCCGGCCCTGCAGCAGCGGGTCGTTACTGAAATCGATGCCCGGCACGATATGCCCAGGACAGAACGCCACCTGCTCGGTCTCGGCGAAGAAGTTGTCCGGGTTGCGGTTGAGCACCAGCCGGCCCAGCGGGGTTACCGGCACCAGTTCCTCGGGGATGATCTTGGTCGGGTCGAGCAGGTCGAATTCGAACTTGTGTTCGTCGGCCTCCGGCACGATCTGCACACCAAACTCCCATTCCGGGTAATTGCCGGTTTCGATCGCTTCCCAGAGGTCGCGGCGATGGTAGTCGGTGTCTTTGCCGGCGAGTTTCTGCGCTTCGTCCCAAAGCAGCGACAGCACGCCCTGCTTCGGCTTCCAGTGGAATTTGACGAAACTGGCCACACCCTCGGCGTTGACCAGGCGGAACGTGTGCACGCCGAAGCCTTCCATGGTTCGCAGGCTTTTCGGAATGGCCCGGTCAGACATGGCCCAAATCACCATGTGCGCCGACTCCGGCACCAGCGAGACGAAGTCCCAGAAGGTGTCGTGGGCCGAGCCGCCCGTGGGGATCTCGTTGTGCGGTTCAGGCTTCACGGCGTGGACGAAGTCGGGAAACTTGATCGCGTCCTGGATGAAGAACACCGGCATGTTGTTGCCAACCAGGTCGAAATTGCCCTCATCGGTGTAGAACTTCACGGCAAAACCGCGCACATCGCGCACGGTGTCGCCCGAGCCGCGAGGGCCCTGGACGGTGGAGAAACGGACGAACACCGGGGTGATCTTTTCCGGGTCTTGAAGAAAACCGGCCTTGGTCAGCGCGGCATGGTTCTCGTAGGACTGGAAAAAGCCATGGGCGCCGACACCCCGGGCATGGACGATGCGTTCCGGAATGCGTTCGTGGTCAAAATGCGTGATTTTCTCGCGCATGATGAAGTCTTCCAGCAGCGACGGCCCGCGGTCGCCTGCCTTGAGGCTGTTCTGGTTGTCGGCGACTTTCACGCCCTGGTTGGTGCGCAAGGCCTGGCCCGTGGCGTCGCTGCGCACCGTCTCGAGGCTCTGCAGCTTGGCGTTTGTGTTGGCCCGGTCGGGGGTGTCGACACCGGCGAGCTGGCTTTCCCGCGGCGGGTTCTTCTTGCTGGGCATGATCTGCTTTCCTCATCAGTCGTCAGGCGCCCTTCGCGGGCTTGTTCTGTTAGTGACTGGGGCGGCAAGCCAGGCGTTCCATCGGATGTGGCGACCACTGATCGCGTTATTCCCGCGACGTTGGTCCAATACGAAATAAATGCTAAGAACCTCTATACGAACAGGCTAAAATGCGCGACCGGCTAACCGCTGACCCCCTTTCCATGCGCCCCACAAGGTTCGCTACGTGATCGAGTTTCAACAAGTCCACAAGACCTACCGCGTCGCCGGTAGGGACATTCCCGCGCTGCACCCCACCAGCCTGAGCATCGACAACGGCCAGGTGTTCGGCCTGATCGGCCATTCCGGTGCCGGCAAAAGTACGCTGCTGCGCCTGATCAACCGTCTGGAAGCCCCGAGCGGCGGCAAGATCATCGTCGATGGCGAGGACGTGACCGCGTTCGACGCCAACGCCCTGCGCCGCTTCCGCCAGCAGGTCGGGATGATCTTCCAGCACTTCAACCTGCTCGCCTCCAAGACCGTGGCCGACAACGTCGCCCTGCCACTGACCCTGGCCGGCGAGCTGTCGCGCAAGGACATCGACGCGCGGGTCAGCGAGCTGCTGGCGCGGGTCGGGTTGTCCGAGCATGCGAAGAAATATCCGGCACAGTTGTCGGGCGGACAGAAGCAGCGCGTCGGCATCGCCCGCGCCCTGTCGACCCAGCCGAAGATCCTGCTGTGCGACGAAGCCACCAGCGCCCTCGACCCGCAGACCACCGCCTCGGTGCTGCAACTGCTGGCCGAGATCAACCGCGAGCTGAAACTGACCATCGTGCTGATCACCCATGAAATGGACGTGATCCGCCGTGTCTGCGACCAGGTTGCAGTGATGGACGCCGGCCGGATCGTCGAACAGGGCACGGTGACCGAGGTGTTCCTGCACCCGAAGCACCCGACCACCAAGCGCTTCGTCCAGGAAGACGAGCAAGTCGACGAAGCCGAACAGCGCGACGACTTCGCCCACGTACCGGGCCGCATCGTGCGCCTGACCTTCCAGGGCGACGCCACCTACGCGCCGCTGCTGGGCACCGTGGCCCGCGAGACGGGCGTGGACTACAGCATCCTTGCCGGGCGCATCGACCGCATCAAGGACACTCCGTATGGGCAACTGACCCTGGCCGTCACCGGCGGCGACATGGAAGCGGCGTTCGCCCGCTTCACCGCGGCTGACGTTCACATGGAGGTACTGCGCTGATGGACGCCCTGAGTTTCTTCGCCAACGTCGACTGGTCCGAGATCTGGCTGGCCACCGGCGACACCATGATCATGCTGTTCGGCTCGCTGCTGTTCACCGTGCTGCTGGGCTTGCCACTGGGCGTGCTGCTGTTCCTCTGCGGGCCGCGGCAGATGTTCGAACAGAAGGGCGTGTATGCGCTGCTGTCGTTGGTCGTCAACATCCTGCGCTCGCTGCCGTTCATCATCCTGCTGATCGTGATGATTCCGGTGACGGTGTTGATCACCGGCACCTCGCTGGGCGTGGCCGGGGCCATCCCGCCGCTGGTGGTCGGTGCCACGCCGTTCTTCGCGCGCCTGGTGGAAACCGCGCTGCGCGAGGTTGACCGCGGCATCATCGAGGCGACCCAGTCGATGGGCGCCACCACCCGCCAGATCATCGTCAATGCCCTGCTGCCGGAAGCGCGGCCGGGTATCTTCGCCGCCATCACCGTGACCGCCATCACCCTGGTGTCCTACACCGCGATGGCGGGTGTGGTCGGTGCCGGCGGTCTGGGTGACCTGGCCATCCGCTTTGGCTACCAGCGTTTCCAGACCGACGTGATGATCGTCACCGTGGTCCTGCTGCTGATCCTGGTTCAAGTTCTGCAGAGCGTCGGCGACAAACTGGTTGTGCATTTTTCCCGTAAGTAATGGGTCGGCGCTGCCGACACGCCGGGGGTCGTGATGGCCCCCTCAAGGAGTGATGGAATGAAGAAACTGCTTGCTGCTGTCGCCGCCTTCGCGGCCATCTCCGCCAATGCCGCGGAAACCCTGAGCGTCGCGGCGACCGCCGTGCCGCACGCCGAAATCCTCGAATTCGTGAAGCCGACCCTGGCCAAAGAAGGCGTGGACCTGAAAGTGAAGGTGTTCACTGACTACATCCAGCCGAACGTGCAGGTGGCCGAAAAGCGCCTGGACGCCAACTTCTTCCAGCACCAGCCGTACCTGGATGAGTTCAACAAGGGCAAGGGCACCAATCTGGTGAGCATTGCCGGCGTGCACCTGGAGCCACTGGGCGCCTACTCGAGCAAGTTCAAGAAGCTGGACGAAATCCCGTCGGGCGCCAACGTGGTCATCCCGAACGACGCCACCAACGGCGGCCGCGCGCTGCTGCTGCTGCAGAAGGCTGGCCTGATCAAGCTGAAAGACGCGGCCAACATCCTGTCCACGCCGAAAGACATCGCCGAAAACCCGAAAGACCTGAAGATCCGCGAACTGGAAGCCGCCACCCTGCCGCGCGTGCTGACCCAGGTCGACCTGGCGCTGATCAACACCAACTACGCGCTGGAAGCCAAGCTGAACCCGGAGAAAGACGCGCTGATCATCGAAGGCAGCGACTCGCCTTACGTGAACATCCTGGTTGCCCGTCCGGACAACAAAGACTCCGACGCGCTGAAGAAACTGGTCGGTGCGCTGCACTCGCCTGAGGTGAAGCAGTTCATCCTCGAGAAGTACAAGGGCGCGGTTATTCCGGCGTTCTGATCTATCTGCATCGCGAGCGAGCTCGCTCCTACAGGTTCTCTGTAGGCGCGAGCTTGTCAGGGCACCGAACCGTCGCGATGGCCCGCCTCAATCCCGCTTCACCAACCCCGGCAATTGCGCTACCAGCTTCTGGTTGTTGAACGGCGCCCGTATAAAGCCCCGCTGCGCGCCATCCGGTCCGATCACCGCGAGGTTGCCGCTGTGATCCACGGTGTACCCCTCCTTGCTGGTATCCGCCGGAATGAACGGGATGCTCAAGGCATTTGCAAGTTTCTGCGTCGCTTCCAGCGAGCCGGTCAGGCCGCGGAAATCCTTGTCGAAATAACCCAGGTATTGCTTGAGCTGCGCCGGCGTATCGCGGTTCGGGTCGACGCTGACCAGCACCACCTGCATCCGCTCCACCGCCTCTTTCGGCAGTTCACTCTTCACCTGCCGCAATTGCGCCAGGGTCGTCGGGCAGATGTCCGGGCAGAAGGTGTAGCCGAAGAACACCAGCGACCACTTGCCCTTCAACTGGTCCACGCGCACCGGCTGGCCGTTTTCGTCGCTCATTTCAAGCTCCGGCACCGCGCGGCTCTGCGGCAGCAGGATGATGCCGGCGTCGATCAGCTCGGCCGGGTTGCCCTGGCTGCGACCGTTGAGCACTTTGTTGATGGTAAGCCCGAGAATCAATGCGACCAGGGCGACGAGGATAAAGACGGTTTTCTGGGTTCGAGTCATAGATTCAGTAGTAGGTAGTGGTCTACGAGCAGCGCGATAAACAGCAGGAACAAGTACCAGACAGAGTACTTGAAGGTCTTGATCGCAGCGTGCGGCCGAACGCCACGGTACAACACCCAGGCCCACTGCAGGAAGCGCGCCCCCAGCAGCACGGCGCAGGCCAGGTAAAGCGGCCCACTCATATGGATGGCATACGGCAGCAGGCTCACCGCCAGCAATACGCAGGTGTAAAGCAGGATGTGCACCTTGGTGTAGTGCTCGCCGTGGGTCACCGGCAACATCGGGATGTCGGCCTTGGCGTATTCGGCCTTGCGGTGGATGGCCAGGGCCCAAAAGTGCGGCGGGGTCCAGGCGAAGATGATCAGCACCAGCAGCAGCGGCTCGGCGCTCAGATGCCCGCTTACCGCCACCCAGCCCAACAGCGGCGGGGCCGCGCCGGCCAGTCCGCCGATCACGATGTTCTGCGGTGTCGCGCGCTTGAGAAAGCCGGTGTAGATCACCGCGTAACCCAGCAACGAGGCCAGGGTCAGCCAGGCCGTGAGGGCGTTGGTGAAGGTCAGCAGCAGGGTCAGGCCGACCAGCGCCAGCAGCAGCGCGAACAGCATCGCCGGCAGCGGCGCGACCCGGCCTTCGGCCAGCGGTCGTTTGTGGGTGCGGGCCATCAGCGCGTCGATCCGCCGGTCCACCACGTGGTTCACCGCCGCCGCCGCGCCGGCGCAACAGCCGATGCCCAGGTTGCCGAACAGCAGCACGGTCCAGGGCACCCCGGCGCGCGTCGCGAGGAACATGCCCACCAGCGAGGTGATGAGCATCAGCACCACCACCTTGGGTTTGGTCAGTTCCAGATAGTCACGCCAGCCGGCCTGGCTCTGGCTTTCGGTCAGAAGCGCTGCCATGGATTGTCTCCCAGATAATGAAGGTCACCCGCAAGCCTGAGCGGGGTAAGCCGCCAGCCCGGGCTGACGCGGCGCGCCCGTGGCTGCATGGCCAGGCGGGTGCGGTAATTGACCAGCACCATGGTCAGCAGCAACCCGGCGCCGCCGGCGTTGTGCGCGACCGCCACGGCCAGCGGCAGGTGGAACACCACGTTGCTGATGCCCAGGCCGATTTGCACGAACAGCGCCGCCAGCACCAGCTTGGCCAGGCGCCGCAAGCCGACGCGGTGCAGTTGCCAGGCCAGCGCCAACGCCACGCAAGTGACCAGCATCGCGCCGAGCCGGTGGGTGATGTGAATGGCGGTGCGGGCCTCGCTGTCGAGCTGGCCGCCCAGGTAGTTGGGGCCGATGTGCTGGGTGAGGTGGAAGCCGTTGGCGAAGTCCGCCTCCGGCCACCATTGCCCGTGGCACGTTGGCAGGTCGATGCAGGCCACCGCCGCGTAGTTGGCGCTGACCCAGCCACCCAGGGCAATCTGCCCGATCACCAGCAACAGCGCCGCGGCGGCCAGTCGGCGCACTCGTCGCGGCAAGCCGGGCAGCGGCATATAGGCGCGGGACAGGCGCAAGCTGAGCAGGAACAGCAGGCTCAAGGTGGCAAAGCCGCCAAGCAGGTGCGCCGTCACCACCTGCGGCCAGAGTTGCAGGGTCACGGTCCACATGCCGAACGCCGCCTGCACCAGCACCACCCCGAGCACGATCAGTGGCAGGCGATAGGGCTGGCCGTCATGCCCATGGCGGCGCAGCGCCTGCACCGCGAGCATGGCGATCACCAGGGCCAGGGTGCCGGCGAAATAGCGGTGGACCATCTCGTTGCGGCCCTTGTGCGCTTCCACCGGCGAGTCGGGGAAGTTCAGCTCGGCGTGGGCCAGTTGCGCTTCGGTCTTGGGCACGCTGATGAAGCCGTAGCAGCCCGGCCAGTCCGGGCAGCCGAGGCCGGCGTGGGTGAGGCGGGTGTAGGCGCCGAGCAGCACCACCAGCAGCGCCAGCCCGGTGGCGAACACAGCGAGACGATATCCAGGTCGGGTCATGACGTGCTCCTAACCGATGTTGGACAGTTTGAGCAGGTGGCGCAGGTCGTTGAGCACATCCTTGCCCTTGACCCGTGCGTCGTAGCGCAACACCAGGTTGCCGTGAGGATCGACGATCCACAGTTGCGCCTCGTCGCGGTTGGGAATGGTCGCGCCATAGCGCGTCGGGTCCAGTGCGTAGCGCTGCAATTGCGGGTATTCGCGCTCGACCCGCGCCAGGTACTCGCCGCTCAGCGGTTCCGTGCTGGCCAGGGCGTGGCTGGCGCGGCCGGCGTCGCGGGCCAGGCCGATGTTGATCTGGCGGGCCAGGTAGACCAGTTGCTGGCAGTCCACCGCGCACTCCTTCGGCGTGGTGACCAGCAACTGCCAGCGCTGGTCGTCGGACTGCACGCCAAGGTCGGCCAGGCTCTGGCCATTGCCGATCATCTCGCCGTGGTAGCTGCGGCCTTCCGGCACCCAGAACTGCAGTTTGTACATGCCGGTGGCGAGCAGCATCGGCCCCACCACCACCAGCAAAATCAGGATGAGCTGCAAACGCCCCCAGGCCCGGCCGCGTGGCGCCTTGCCTTCAGACATGTCGAGTGGACCCGTGGCGACTCCCATGCTGTTGCTCCTTTTTATTGTTTTGATGCCAACCGAAATAGAGGAAGAGAACGATCAGGGCCAGCGCCAGGGCGAACCACTGCACGGCGTACCCCAGGTGTTTTTCCGGCCCGAGGGCGACCACCGGCCAGTCCACCCGGAAACTGCCGGGCCCCGGTTCCAGGCGCAGCTCATGGGCGTAGCCCTCGCGGGCGAGTTGAGTCCAGAGGTGGCTGGCGTCGATGCTGTTGAGCAGTCGCGGCCAGTCGCCGTCCGGCGCATCGGCGCGCAGCAGGAAGCTGGCGCCCGGCGCGATATAGACCCAGGCGGTGAGGTTCAGGGTGTGCTGCGGCGTGTCGAAGGCCACCGGCACGCGCCGGTCGGGCCAGGGCAGCCAGCCGCGATTGACCAGCCACCAGCGCTGGCTCGGCTCATCGAAGAACGGTTGCAGCAGTTCGACGCCGGCGTGGCCATCGCGCATGCGGCTGTCCAGCAGCAGGCTGTGCTGGGCATCGAATTGACCGCGAAGGTGCACGCGGCGATAGGCGGGATCGACTTCATCGAGCAGGCGTTCGCCGGCCACCGGCTGGGCAATTTCGCGCTCGGCATAGACCTCCAGCAGCGCCCGCTTTTCCTCGGCGCGACCGAGCTGCCAGACGCCCAGGCCGATCAGCACCGGCAGCAGCATCAGCACCACCAGGGTCGGCACCACGCCAGGGCGAAAGGGCCTCATCGGGGCCCCGCTATACTCAAAGTCATCACATCCCCCGGAGTTTTCGCCATGCTCAAAGCCGCGATCGTTGTGTTGTTGCTGGCGACTGTCGTCAGCCTGTTCAGCGGCCTGGTGTTTCTGGTCAAGGACGACGGAAACTCGACCCGTCTGCTCAAGGCCCTGACCGTACGGGTCAGTCTGGCCGCCCTCACCCTCGGCCTGATCACCTGGGGTTTCTACAGCGGCCAACTGGTTTCCCACGCCCCTTGGTAAGGCCTCCCGTCACAGCACGTAAACGAAGATAAACAGCCCGACCCAGACCACATCGACGAAGTGCCAGTACCAACTGGCCGCTTCGAAACCGAAGTGTTTGTCGGCGTTGAAATGCCCTTTCAACACCCGCATCAGCATCACGAAGAGAATCAGGGTGCCCATGGTCACGTGGGCGCCGTGGAAGCCGGTGAGCATGAAGAAGGTCGCGCCGTAGATGCCCGAACCCAGGGTCAGCCCCAGCTTGGTGTAAGCCTCGTGGTACTCGTAGGCCTGGAGAATGAGGAAGGCGACCCCGAGCGCGACGGTCAACGCCAGCCAGAATTTCAGCGGGCCGCGATGGTCCTTGCGCAGGGCGTGGTGGGCGATGGTGATGGTCACGCTGGAGCTGACCAGTAGGATGGTGTTGATCAGCGGCAGGTGCCACGGGTCGATCACTTCCTTGGGCGGCGGGAACAGTTTCGGGTCCGGCGTGTGCAGCAGCGGCCAGGTGAACTCGAAGTTCGGCCACAACATGTGCGCCACGCCCTTGGCGCCTTCACCGCCGAGCCACGGCCCGGCCAGGTGGCGCACGTAAAACAGCGCACCGAAGAAGGCGATGAAGAACATCACCTCGGAAAAGATGAACCACGACATGCCCCAGCGGAACGAGCGGTCCATCTGCGGGCTGTAAAGTCCGGCGCGGCTTTCCTTGATCACCGCGCCGAACCAGCCGAACAGCATGTAGGCCAGGCATAGCGCGCCGACGAAGAAGATCAGCGGACCGTGGGAGTCGCGCCCGGCCTTGAGGTCGTTGAACCAGGTGCCGAGGCCGAACACCGTGATGAACATGCCGACCGTGGCGATGATCGGCCATTTGCTTTGCGCCGGTACGTAGTAATGCTCGTGAGAGGCCATGAATTGTTCTCCTTATCGGGCGCTCTGCGGGTTCTGGCTGGCCACATGGGCGACCGGCGGCTGGCGAGCGGTGATGTCGAACAGCGTGTAGGCGAGCGTCAGGTGTTTCACATCCTTGGGTAGGTCGCGGTCGACGATGAAACGCACCGGCATTTCGATGCGCTCACCCGGCTGCAGCACCTGCTGGCTGAAGCAGAAGCATTCGGTCTTGTGGAAATACGCCGCCGCCTCGGCCGGTGAAATGCTCGGGATGGCCTGGGCGGTCATGGGTTTGTCGGTCGGGTTGTGGGCCACGAAGATCATCTGGTTCACCGCCCCCGGGTTGACGTCGATCTGGTCGGCGGTGGAATAGAAGTCCCAGACCATGTCGATGGCATTGGTCGAGAGGAACTGCACCTTCACCGAGCGCGCCAGGTCCACCACCTGGCTGCCTTCGTACTGGCCGCCGGTCTTGCCGTTGATGCCGAACGCGCGGCACATCACGTCATAGATCGGCACCAGGGCGAAGCCGAAGGCGAACATGAGCACCGCCAGCATCAGCAGGCGGGTGACCAGGCGCTTGATCGAGATGCCCTCGTTCATGACCGCGATGCTCCTTTCACTTCACTTCCGGTGGCGTCTGGAAGGTGTGGTACGGCGCCGGCGACGGAATCGTCCACTCCAGTCCTTCGGCGCCATCCCACGGCTTGGCCGGCGCCGGCTCACCGCCACGGATGCATTTGATGACGATGAACAGGAAGAAGATCTGCGTGGCGCCGAAGGTGAAGGCGCCGATCGACGAGATCATGTTGAAGTCGGCGAACTGCAGGTTGTAGTCCGGGATCCGCCGCGGCATGCCGGCCAGGCCAACGAAGTGCATCGGGAAGAACGCCAGGTTCATGCCGACGAACGACAGCCAGAAATGCAACTTGCCGAGGGTTTCGTCGTACATGTGCCCGGTCCATTTCGGCAGCCAGTAGTAGGCCGAGGCGAAGATCCCGAAGATCGCCCCCGGCACCAGCACGTAGTGGAAGTGGGCCACCACGAAGTAGGTGTCGTGGTACTGGAAGTCCGCCGGGGCGATGGCCAGCATCAACCCGGAGAACCCGCCGATGGTGAACAGGATGACGAAGGCGATGGCGAACAGCATCGGCGTCTCGAAAGTCAGCGAGCCTTCCCACATGGTGCTGACCCAGTTGAACACCTTCACCCCGGTGGGCACGGCGATCAGCATGGTCGCGTACATGAAGAACAGCTCGCCCACCACCGGAATGCCGACCACGAACATGTGGTGCGCCCAGACGATGAACGACAGGAAGGCGATCGCGCCGGTGGCGTAGACCATCGAGGTGTAGCCGAACAGTGGTTTGCGCGAGAACGCCGGGATGATCGAACTGACCGCGCCGAACGCCGGCAGGATCATGATGTACACCTCGGGGTGGCCGAAGAACCAGAACACATGCTGGAACAGCACCGGGTCGCCACCGCCGGCGGCGCTGAAGAAGCTGGTGCCGAAATGGATGTCCATCAGCATCATGGTCACCACGCCTGCCAGCACCGGCATTACCGCGATCAGCAGGAAGGCGGTGATCAGCCAGGTCCAGACGAACAGCGGCATCTTCATCAGGGTCATGCCGGGGGCACGCAGGTTGAGGATGGTGGCGATGACGTTGATCGCGCCCATGATCGAGCTGATGCCCATGAGGTGAATGGCGAAGATAAAGAAGGTCACGCTTTCCGGCGCGTAGGTGGTCGAGAGCGGCGCGTAGAAGGTCCAGCCGAAGTTCGGCCCGCCACCGGGCATGAACAGCGTGGACACCAGCAGCAAGAACGCCGCCGGCAACAGCCAGAAGCTGAAGTTGTTCATCCGCGGCAGGGCCATGTCCGGCGCGCCGATCATCAGCGGGATCATCCAGTTGGCGAGGCCGACGAAGGCCGGCATCACCGCGCCGAAGACCATCACCAGGCCGTGCATGGTGGTCATCTGGTTGAAGAATTCCGGCTGGACGATCTGCAGGCCGGGCTGGAACAGCTCGGCGCGGATCACCATGGCGAAGGAGCCGCCCAGCAGGAAGGCGATAAAGGCGAACCACAGGTACATCGAGCCGATGTCTTTATGGTTGGTCGTCAGCACCCAGCGCATCAGGCCCTTGGCCGGGCCGTGGGCGTGGTCATGCCCGGCATGACCGTGGTCGTCGATCACTGTGCTCATGTCCTGTCTCCTGAAAACCGGCTCATTTGCTTTCCGCCTGTTTGATCGCCAGCACGTCTTTCGGCGTGACCATGTCGCCCTTGTTGTTGCCCCAGGCGTTGCGTTCGTAGGTGACGACGGCGGCCAGATCGACTTCCGAGAGTTGCTTGCCGAACGCCGCCATCGCGGTGCCGGGCTTGCCGTGGAACACCAGGTTGAGGTGGTCTTCCTTCGGTCCGGTGGCGATCTTCGAGCCTTTGAGCGCCGGGAACATCGGCGGCAGGCCCTGGCCTTCGGCCTGGTGACAGGCCACACAGGTGGTGTGGTAGACCTTGTCGCCGCGCTCGACCAGCTCTTGCAGCGTCCATTCCTTGCTGGTCAGTTCCTTGAGCTTGGCCGCCTCGGCCTTGCGTTCGCCGAGCCAGGTGTCGTAGTCCTCTTTCGACTTGACCTCGACCACCACCGGCATGAAGCCGTGGTCCTTGCCGCACAACTCGGTGCACTGGCCGCGGTAGATGCCGGGCTTCTCGACGCGGGTCCAGGCTTCGTTGACGAAGCCGGGGATGGCGTCGCGCTTGACCGCGAAGGCCGGCACCCACCAGGAATGGATAACGTCGGCGGCGGTGACCAGGAAGCGCACTTTCGCGCCCACCGGCAGCACCAGCGGCTGGTCGACTTCAAGAAGGTAGTGTTCGTCCTTCGGCGCCTTGTTGTGGATCTGGTCCGCCGGGGTCGCCAGGTTGCTGAAGAACTCGACGTCCTGGCCCAGGTATTTGTAGTGCCATTTCCACTGGTAGCCGGTGACCTGGATATCCACGTCCGATTCACTGGCGTCGTAGATGTCGATCAGGGTCTTGGTCGCCGGAATGGCCATGACCACCAGGATCAGGAAGGGCACCACGGTCCAGAGAATTTCGACCCAGGTGTGTTCGTGGAAATGCGCCGGCTGCTGGCCGGTGGAGCGGCGGTGGACGATCATCGACCAGAACATCGCGCCGAATACCACGAGGCCGATCACCACGCAGATCCAGAAGATGGTCATGTGCAGGTCGAACACGGCATTGCTGACTTCGGTCGCCCCCGGCGCCATGTTCACGGTCCAGGCGGCATGCGCTGGCGTGAGTAGCGACCACAGCAGGAGGCCCATCCAGACATGTGGATGTCGCATCATTGCGGGTTCCCCTTATCGTTCTTGTTATCCCGGAGGCGGGACCTACGGCAGGGGGCACGGCGTCAAGACTGCGGACTTTGACGACGGCCCCCCGCTGCACAACAGGCGGGCCTCATCAGCCAAATCACTTTCACAGCGGAGTATAGACAGGGGTCCCGACCGCGCAATGACGCGGCGGAAAAGCGCTTTCGACCGCTCAGTCATTGCCGAAAATCCTTGTAGGACATTGGCTTACATGAATGATGGCACCTTGATATAACCCCACACCAAAAAAGGGCGTGGGCGTTATGAGAAATGGATCTTAGCCGATACAAAAATAGGACTAATTTAGTGTCTTCCGTACGTCACCGCTTGTCCTTGGAGTTGTCATGAAGATTGCCGCTTTGCGCGAGCAGATCGCCCAAGCCCACCGTCACGAAGCCGAAACCGGCCAGTTGAAGGAACGGCTTGAGCGCCAGTTACCCCATCTGCATCCCTTGATTCAGTTACCCGAGCAGGACGCGCAAGGTGCGTTGAACCGTTTCGTTGCTGCCTATATCGATCAGGTCCCGGAGCTGCTGGAAGCCGCTAACGATGTCGCCCGCGAAGCGGGTATCGAATCGCAGATCAAACCGGTGCTGAAAATCGCCGAGGAATATTTCATCACCCCGCCGCAGATCGTGAATGGCCAGGTCGGCCTGGATTGCCTGCTGGACGAAGCGTATCTGGCGCATCGCCTGGTGGAAGAGGTCAACGACCTGTACATCAAGCATTTCCAGCAGCCGTTGATTCCGCTGGATACCACCGTGGCCAACCTGATCGCCCACCAGTTGATCGGCGAAGAATTCGCCAACCAGCTCGATGAAGTGGCGCATCACTCGCTGGACAACATGCTCAACGACGAAAGCTTCGCGCTGGAGTCAGTGGAGGCGTACCGCGAAACGCTGAGCAGCCCGGAGACGGGCGCAGCGTGGAAACGCTGGCCGTGCCTGTCGCGGCAGCTCGGGGTTGGGCTGGAGTTGGGTCAGCAGCAAACGGGCTGATATTTATTGCCACGTTGATGGCCCTATCGCTGGCAAGCTGGCTTGTCAGCGATGAGGCCAGCACCAACAGCCGATTTACCAGTTGTAACTCACCGTCCCTAACACCGTCCGCTCCTCACCCCAGTAGCAACGCCCGGCGTTGTTGCAGCCCGCCACATATTCCTGGTCGAACAGGTTGCGCGCGTTGACCTCGGCCGACCAGTGCGCATTCACCTGATAGCCGATGGTGGCATCCACCAGCGTCACGTCTCCGGTATCCAGCTTGCCGTACAGCGACGGGCTGGTGTACGCGAAGGTGCTGTCGAAATGACGGACACCGGCGCCGACACGCAGGCCCTTGAGCTGGCCGTCGAGGAAGCGATAGGTGCTCCACAGCGACGCCTGGTTACGCGGAACGCCGGTGACCTGGTGGCCTTCGAGCAGCGAGCCGGCCACGTCCTTGGTGATCCGCGAGTCGGTGTAGGTGTAGGCCGCCGTCACGTTGATGTTTTCAGTGACATCACTGTTCAGTTCCAGCTCCACGCCCTTGGCGCGGCTGCGACCGATGTTGCGGTAGTCGCCGCTGGCGCTGTCGTACAACGAGTCATCCTTCTTGCGCAGGTCATAGACCGACGCGCTGATCAGCGTATTCCAGCCCTTGGGCTCGTATTTCACACCGGCTTCGTATTGCTCGCTCAGCGTCGGGTCCAGCGGCCCCGAGGCGCTCGATACCTGCTGGATCGGGTTGTACGCGGTGGAATAGCTCAGGTACGGCGAGACACCGTTGTCGAACTGGTACATCAAGCCGGTCTGCCAGGTGAACTGACCATCCCAGTAGTCGAGGTCGGCCGGCGCGTTGAGGGTGCCGCGGCGATTGCGGTACTCGCTGTTGACCCGGTCATAGCGCCCGCCCAGCAGCAGCACCCAGTTGTCGAGGCGTGACTGGATCTGGCTGTAGACGCCGTACATGGTCTGTTCGAGCAGGGCGTCCTGCACCCGCGTCGAGGTCACCGGGTCGCCGTTGTAGACCGGGTTGAACACGTTGACGCTACCGCCGAAACCGGCGTTCCAGTCCTGATTGAACGAGGTGCGGTCGAGGCTGGCGCCGACCAGCAAGGTGTTTTCCACCTCGCCAAGGTTGAAGCGGCCTTCGACCTGGTTATCCAGCGAATAGGCGATCGACTTGTTGTAGCGGTCGTAGGCGGTGTTGGTCACCGTGGTGCCGAAGCCGCCGTTGTTCAGGTTGCCCGGCCAGATCTCCTGGCGGTCGATGCGCGACTGCATGTAGCGCGAGTTCTGCCGGTACTGCCAGTCGTCGTTGAACTGGTGATGGAACTCGTAGCCGAGGGTCCAGGTTTCCCGCTCGAAATTGTCCCAGCCGGGGTTGCCCAGCAGGGCGTGCTTGCTGATCTTGCCGTTGGGGTTGTTCAGCAGGGTGCCGGCCGCCGGGTAACCCAGCTCCATCAGGGTGCGGTCGCGCTGGTAGGACGCCAGCAGCGTCAGGTCATTCTGTTCGTCGAAGTTCAGCGTGAGCGACGGCGCGACATACAGGCGGTCGTCCGGCTGATGATCGACCTGAGTGCCGGACTTGCGCCCGAGTACAACCAGGCGCCCGAGCACGTTGGGGTTGTCCGCCAGCGGGCCGGACACGTCGATGCCCAGTTGGCGGCGCTCATTGGAGCCATAGCTGAGCTGGATTTCGCCGCGCGGCTGGGCGGTCGGGCGCTTGCTCACCAGATTGACCACGCCGCCGGGGGCGTTTTCGCCATACAGGATCGAGGTCGGGCCACGGAACACTTCCACCCGCTCCACGCCATAAGGCTCGCTGCTGGTGTCGTAGCGGTTGCCCTGCACCCGCAGGCCGTCGCGCAGCAGCCCGTAGCCGTAGTCGGTGGCGTTGAAACCGCGAATGAAGAACAGGTCGCCCGCCTGACCATCACCGGCCGCGAAGGGCGGGGCGAAGATGCCGGGAACGTAGCCCAGCACTTCGGTCAGGCTCTGCGATTGCTGGTCGTCCATGCGCTGGCGGGTAACCACCGAGACCGAGCGCGGGGTGTCGGCCAGCGCGGTGCTGGTCTTGCTCGCCGTCGCCGAATGGGTGGCGCGATAGCCTTTGTCTTCCTGGCCGTAGCGGCTGGCCAGGCCCTGACCGTTGATCGATGTCGCGTCCAGTTGCACCGCGCCGGTCTCGGCGGCGGGTTGCAGCACATAACCGCTGGCACCCTGCGGCACGGCAACCAGGCCGCTGCCGGCCAGCAACACCTGCAGAGCCTGTTCAACGCTGTATTCCCCGTCCAGCCCGGCGCTGCGCTTGCCGGTCGCAAGGCTGTCGCTGCCGGCCAGGTAAATGCCGGCCTGGCTGCTGAAGTCATTGAGCACCGTGCTCAGGCTACCCGCCGCAACGTGGAAGGTCTGGAGCCGGGCGCTGGCCTGCGCGGCCTGGACAGCGGCGGGCAGAAGGGCGAGCGGGGCGAAGCTGAGGATGGTCATCGGCACGAGTGCCAACACGCAGGAGCGGGGCGACGACATGGCAGTCCCTGTGGTGTTCATGCGGTAAATGGGAGGGTTCTGCTGTTGAACCGGGCGACGAACGCAAAGGGGAACCGGCCGCTGAAAAAATATTCAGGCCGGTTCGACCGTCACCCACCAGTCGGTCATCCGCTTGATCCGCACCGGCAACGCGGCTTCGAGCAGGCGCAGGGCGTGATCCGTATCGTCGAGGGGGAAGGTGCCCATCACCGCCAGCCGGGCGAGGTCCGGGTGCAGGCCGAGATGGCCGGGACGGTAGCGGCCCAGCGCATCGATCAGCTCTTCGAGGGGCATGGCCTCGGCGGTCAGCCGATCCTGCAGCCAGGATTCGCCCGCCCTCTGCGCCGGCGCCGGGGGCGAGACGGCGAGGGCGCTGAAATCGACGCGCTGGCCGGCCTCGATCAGCGCGCGGGTGCCGGTGCGCGTGAAGATTTCCACCTCACCCTGATAGACGTTGAGCCGGGCATTGCCCTCGGCATAGCGAAGCGCCAGGCGAATCGGCGTCGACACCATCTGCAACATGCCGGCCCCGGTTTCCAGCAGCAAAGGCCGGCGATCCCGCACCGAGGATTGCAACAGGACCTCACCGAAACGCAGGTCGAGCAGGCGCTGTCGCGCGTCGAAACGGGTATCGACGGCGGTCTGCGCGCCCAGCCACAAGGTGCTGCCATCGGCCAGCGCCACCTCGCGGTTCTCGCCGGTGCCGGTGTGCAGATCGGCGGTCCAGCCATTGCGCGATGCCGCCTGCCAGCCGCCGAGGCCCGCCATCGAACCGATCGCCAGCACCAACAGCGACTTCACCGTCTGGCGCCGCCCCAGGCGTGCCGGCCCGCGCTCGCGCAGCAGGCGGCCGGCGCGCTCGCCTTCCGCCCGCAACGGGGCGAAGCGCTCGCTCACCCGTTCCATGTAGCGCCAGGCGGCCTGATGCTCGGCATGCTGGTCGAACCAGCATTGCCACTGCTCGCGAACGCTGCTCTGGTCGCCTTCTTCCTGCAGCCGCACGTACCACTGGGCGGCGTGTTCGAGGGTCGCGTGGCTGAGTTTTTCCTGGGCGGCTCTCATCGCGTCACTCCACCAGCAAGCCGTCGAGTTCGGCTTCAAGCACGGCGCAATGCAGGAATGCCTGCGCCATGTACTTCTTGACCATGCGCTCGCTGACCTCCAGGCGCTCGGCGATCACCGCGTAGGTCACGCCTTCGACCTGCGCCATGAGAAACGCTTCGCGCACCTTGGCCGGCAGGCGCGACAGCATCGCGTCGACCTCGAACAGGGTTTCGATCACCAACGCCGTGTGTTCAGCGGAAGGCACCGTCGCCTCGGGCTGCGCCGCCAGGGTTTCGCGCCAGGCGCGCTCGATCTGGGCGTGGCGCCAATGATCGATGCACAGGCCCTTGGCGATGGTGGCGAGGTACGAGCGTTCGCCGACCTGGCTGTCGAACTCGACAGGTCGGCGCAATACGCGCAGGAACGTGTCATGCAACAGGTCGGCGGCATCCCAGCCATTGCCCAGGCGACGGCGCAGGAACAGCAGCAGCCAGGGTGAGTGTCGAACGTAGAGGGTCTGGGCAGGGGAAGGCATGGGAGATCCGCGCGCGGGTGACGCAAATGGTATTGATTCTTAATAGTATGGCAGTGACGGCACCTGCTGCAACGTGCGCTTACATTCGCAGGTGCCGGGTCTTTTCAGGGTTCGCCTACGTGCCCAGGCCCGCCGTGGTTCGTACCCGCCCTTCGACGCGCCGCTTCAACCGTCGCGACTCAATCACCAGCGTCGACCCGTTAGCGGCGTTCGCCCGCCCCCAGTCCTCCAGCAGTTCCAGGCAGGAATGGTCGATGTAACTGAGGTTGGCCAGCGGCACGTGCAAGGTGGTGCCCGGCGGAATTGCGTCCAGCGCCTGGGTCAGCGCCGGCACCTTGAGGAAGGTCGCGGCGCCGCTCAAGCGCAGTTCCATATGCCCGGGCCGCGCCAGGCTGCTGACGCTGATCTTCAGCCGCGCCGCCTTGAGCGCCAGTTTCAGCAAGGTCAGGGCGAAGCCCAGCAGCACGCCGGTCAGCAGGTCGGTGAAGACGATCGCCAGGGCGGTCGCCGCGTAGGTGAACATCGGCATCCGCCCATAACGACCGAGCCCGCGAAAGGCCTTGAGGTCCACCAGTTTCACCCCGGTGAACACCAGCACCCCGGCCAGACTCGCCACCGGAATCTGCTGCAGCACACTGCCCAGCAGCACGACGAACGCCAGCAGCCAGACGCCATGGAACACCGCCGACAGCCGCGTGCGCGCGCCCGCCTGGACGTTGGCCGAGCTGCGCACAATCACCCCGGTCATCGGCAGCGCGCCCAGCACGCCGCAGATCATGTTGCCGACGCCTTGGGCGGAAAGTTCACGGTCGAAGTCCGAACGCTGGCCGCTGTGCATGCGGTCCACCGCCGCCGCCGACAGCAGGGTTTCGGCGCTGGCGATAAAGGCCAGGGCGAAGGCCGCGACCAACAGCGTCGGGTCGGCCAGCGCCAGCAGGTCGGCGGGGCGCAGCCAGTCGATCGCCTGGCTCAGGTCGTCCGGCACCTGCACGCGGTTGACCGGCAGGGCCAGGGCGATGCTCAGCATTGTCATCAGGCTCACCCCGAGCAGCGCGCCCGGCACGAAGCGCAGCGTGTTCGGTTTCCAGCGTTCCCAGGCCCACATCACCGCGATGGTGCCCAGGCCCAGGGCCGCGGCCTGCCAGCCGTTGCCCGCGTGCTCCAGCGGCAGCGCATCGCCGACGACCGCGGGAAAGCCCAGCAGGTTGTCCAGCCCGGAGGGCAGCGGCGAGCGGTCGAACATCACATGCACCTGCGACAGCACGATCAGCACGCCGATACCGGCGAGCATGCCGTAGACCACCGCCGGCGCCGTGACCCGGAACCAGCAGCCAAGACGGAAGCGCCCGGCCAGCAATTGCAGCAAGCCGGCCAGCAGCAGGATCGGCCCGAGCATCGCCATGCCGTGCTGACGCACCAGTTCGAACACCAGCACCGCCAGCCCGGCGGCCGGTCCGCTGACCTGCAACGGCGAGCCGGCCAACCAACCCACCAACAGCCCGCCGACGATGCCGGTAATCAGGCCCTTGGCCGGCGGCATGCCGGACGCGATGGCGATCCCCATGCACAGCGGCAGCGCCACCAGAAACACCACCACCGATGCCAACAGGTCCCGCGGCAAGGCCGCTTTGAATTGCGTCATGTTCATCCTGTTCTCCTTTTTCAGGCCGTTCCTCTGGCCATATTCATGCGCAGCGCCAAATCACGGGCAGCCGAAGGCCGCCGGCGCTGCGGCAAGGCATCAAAGCGTTTTCAAAGACAGCCGACGCCCATCCACGGGCCGCGCGTGGCGGCCTGTGGTGGGTCAGTCAGCAGAATTGGGTGAAGCGAGAAGGCTTAGAAGCGGCCTTTTGGAGTAGCGCTTGGTATCGGCTCGCCGCGCTTGAGCGGCAGGAAGGCATCGCTGGCAGCGTCGTAGGCGGAGATCTCGCTGGTCTCGATGTCGTAGATCCAGCCGTGGATATACAACTGGCCGGCCGCCAGACGCGAAGCCACCGACGGGTGCGTACGCAAGTGATGAAGCTGGGCGATGACGTTTTCCTTGGTCAGCACCTGCATGTTCTCGTGCTCGGTGCCGCACTGGCAGTTGTCCTCGACCACGGTGCGGGCGACTTCAGCATGGCGCAGCCAGGCTTTGACGGTCGGCATCTTTTCCAGCGACTGCGGGTTCAACACCGCGCGCATGGCGCCACAGTCGGAGTGGCCGCAGATGATGATGTGGTGGACGCCCAGCGCCAGCACCGCATATTCGATGGCGGTCGACACACCACCGTTCATCTGGCCATAAGGCGGCACGACGTTACCGACGTTACGGGTAACGAACAGGTCGCCGGGCGAGCTTTGGGTAATCAGTTCGGGAACGATCCGCGAGTCGGCGCAGGTAATGAACATCGCTCGGGGTTTTTGGGCGGTGGCGAGCTTTTTGAAGAGCTCTTCCTGTTCAGGAAACACCTCGTGATGGAATCGCAAAAAGCCATCAACGATGTGTTTCAGGGCGCCATCGGCAGTCTCGGCTTCCGGAGTAGCCGGGCCGGTCGGAGAGGGTTCCTTGTTCGACATGATTCATCCTCTTTGACAGGTTCGTAGGTAATTCCAGTTTACCGGGTTGAGATTCAGACAGGCTTACGTCACTTGGATTACAGATGTAGTCAACAAATCACATATTCGTTTGCCTGAATTCCTACGCTACTTGTCGAAACTTAACTGAAACTGAATTCGGATGGCTCTAGAACAAGGGTTACAGGGGATTTTTACGGCGCCTCGATGGTATCAAAAAACCATCAATTGCCACTGGCCATTATTGTTTTTACAACAATGACAACTGACCGCCCGGCGGACAGAAGGCCGTGCAATCCAGCGAATAGCCGCCGCGACGGTTCAGCCCGTAACGCCGGATGGCCTTGTCGAAGCGCTGCGCCAGCAGGTCGGCGAACACCCCTTCACCACGCATCCGCGCGCCGAAACGGCTGTCGTACAGCTCACCACCCCGACTCTGCCGCACCAGGCTGAGGACATGGGCGGCCCGTTGCGGGTAATGGTCCTGCAACCACTGCTCGAACAGCGGCGCGACTTCCAGTGGCAGGCGCAGCAGCATGTACGCGGCGCTCAGCGCGCCGGCTTCGCTGGCGGCCTCCAGCAGACGCTCCAGTTCGCTGTCGTTGATCATCGGGATCATCGGCGAGCACAACACCCCCACCGGAATCCCCGCCTCGCGCATCACCCGGATCGCCCGCAGCCGGGCCTTGGGCGCGGCTGCGCGCGGTTCGAGGGTGCGTTTGAGTTCATCGTCGAGGGTCGTGAGGCTGATCATCACCGACACCAGCCGCTGCTTCGCCAGCTCGCTGAGCAGGTCGAGGTCGCGCAGGATCAGCGAACCCTTGGTGACGATGGTCACCGGATGCCGGTAGCGCAGCAGCACCTCCAGCAGGCGCCGGGTCAGTTGCTGCTCGCGCTCGATTGGCTGATACGGGTCGGTGTTGGAGCCCAGGTTGATCGGCGCACAGACATACCCCGGCTTCGACAATTGCTGCTCGAGCACGGCGGCGGCGTTGGTCTTGGCGATCAGCTTCGTTTCGAAATCCAGGCCGGGAGACAGGTCCCAGTAAGCGTGGCTGGGCCTCGCGTAGCAATAAATGCAGCCGTGCTCACACCCGCGATACGGATTGATCGAACGGTCGAAGGGCAGGTCCGGGGAGTTGTTGCGGGTGATGATGGTTTTCGCGGTTTCGATGCGGACTTCGGTACCTTGGGTCAACGGCACTTCCTGATACCAGCCGTCGTCCTCGACCACCGAGCGGTTGGGGGCAAAGCGGTTGTGCGGATTGTGCGCGGTCCCGCGACCGCGCACCGGCGTTGGAGCAGCCATGGCGCCCACCTCGATACTGTTTATTCATACAGTATAAAAGCATTTTTCTTACCGCCACACCTGATATTTCTGTCAGTTGTCGCTTGCCATGCCCCGTCACACACTCGAAGTGAGCCCATAGCGCCGTCTCTATGGATAAAACAATGCGGACGCTTACATCAGAGCAGGTGATCTGATGCAAAGGGCCGTCCCAGTGGGAACGATAGCCACCCGCGAATGGCAGAAATGCACCCAGGCATTCACGCTTCGGATGTAACACGCCAAACATCCGCTTTATGCCAAATGAAAAGGCCGTTCGGGGTAACCGAACGGCCTTCGTTCATTCCGACGGCTTCTTCAGCTTCGGATTGGGAAAGAACTGCACCGTCTGCACCGCCGGTTTCGGCGCTTTCGCCTCATTCTGGTTGACCCGCGTGCCCAGCTCCTTCGGCACCGACAGGCCCTGCTCGTTGAGGGTGTCGGAGAAACCACAGGCCACGCACTCGCGGTGCGGCGTGCCGTCGACGTTCCACATCATCAGCTTGTCCGGCTCGCTGCACGCCGGGCAGACCGCCCCGGCGATGAAGCGTTTCTTGGTCGTGCTCATGCCGCCAGGTCCTCGCTCAGGCCGCTGTGGCGCAGCAGCGCGTCGATGGACGGCTCGCGACCGCGGAAGTCGACGAACAGCAGCATCGGTTCCTGGGAACCGCCGCGGGCCAGGATCGCCTCACGGAAAGCACGGCCGGTCTCGGCGTTGAGCACTCCGTCTTCCTCGAAGCGCGAGAAGGCATCGGCGGACAGCACTTCAGCCCACTTGTAGCTGTAGTAACCCGCGGCGTAACCGCCAGCGAAGATGTGCGCGAAGCTGTTGGGGAAGCGGTTGTAGGCCGGGGGCCGCATGACCGAGACCTCGTCGCGCACGCCCTCGAGGACTTCCAGCACGCTGCGGCCGTCGCCGTGGCTGGCGTGCAGTTCGAAGTCGAACAGCGAGAATTCCAGTTGGCGGACCATCATCAGCCCGGACTGGAAGTTCTTCGCCGCCAGCATTTTCTCCAGCAGGTCCTGTGGCAGCGGCTCGCCGCTTTCGTAATGACCGGAAATCAGCGCCAGGCCTTCCGGCTCCCAGCACCAGTTCTCCATGAACTGGCTCGGCAGTTCCACCGCGTCCCAGGCTACGCCGTTGATGCCGGACACGCCGGCATGCTCGATGCGGGTCAGCAGGTGGTGCAGGCCATGGCCGAATTCGTGGAACAGGGTGGTGACTTCATCGTGGGTCAACAGCGCCGGCTTGCCCGGAACGGCCGGTGTGAAGTTGCACACCAGGTTGGCCACCGGGCTTTGCAGCTTGCCATCAGCCGTGCGACGACGGTCGCGGGCGCCGTCCATCCAGGCACCGCCGCGCTTATTGGCGCGGGCGTAGAGGTCGAAGAAGAAGCGGCCGACATGCTGGCCGTTCTCCTTGATTTCGAACAGGCGCACATCCGGGTGCCAGGTGTCGAAGCCCTTGAGCTCGGCAATCTCGATGCCGTACAGGCGCTGGACGATGGCGAACAGGCCGGTCAGCACCTTGTCGATCGGGAAGTAGGCGCGCAGGGTTTCCTGGGAAACGCTGTAGCGCTGCTCGCGCAGCTTCTCGCCGTAGAAACCGCTGTCCCAACTGCTGAGGTCCGGGCAGCCCTGTTCGGCGGCGTAGGCCTTGAGCTGGGCCAGGTCCTGGGCGGCGAACGGCTTGCTGCGTTTGGCCAGGTCCCGCAGGAAACCCAGCACCTGGTCGCTGGACTCCGCCATCTTGGTCGCCAGGCTCAGCTCGGCAAAGTTGGCGAAGCCCAGCAGCTCGGCCAGTTCCTGGCGCAGGTCGAGGATCTCGCGCATCACCGGGCCGTTGTCGAACTGGCCGGCATTCGGGCCCTGGTCGGAGGCGCGGGTGCAGTAGGCGGCGTAGATTTCTTCACGCAGGGCGCGGTCGGTGGCGTAGGTCATCACCGCGTAGTAGCTGGGGAATTCCAGGCTGATCAGCCAGCCGTCGAGGCCCTTGGCCTGGGCGGCGGCGGCCATCTGCGCCTTGGCCGAATCGGTCAGGCCGGCGAGGGCGGCTTCGTCGGTGACGTGCTTGGTCCAGGCCTGGGTGGCGTCAAGTAACTGGTTGGAGAAACGGCTGCCCAGCTCGGACAGCTTGCTCTGCACTTCGGCGTAGCGCTGCTGCTGGTCGGCAGGCAGGTCGATACCCGACAGACGGAAGTCGCGCAGGGCGTGTTCGATGATGGTTTTTTGCGCCACGTCGAAGCCGGCGGCTTCGGGGCTGGCGGCCAGCGCCTCCCAGGCCTGGAACAGTTCGCGGTTCTGGCCCAGCTCGGTGGCGTAGGCGCTCAGGGCAGGCAGGCAGGCCTCGTAGGCTTCGCGCAGTTCGGCGCTGTTGCACACGGCGTTGAGGTGGCTGACGGGACTCCACGCCGCGCCGAGGCGGTCGTTGAGTTCGTCCATGGCCAGGACCAGTCCGGCCCAGCTCGGGTTCTGGCCCTGGGTCTTGAGCAGGGCGGCAATGGCGTTGCGGTTGTCGGCCAGGATCTGTTCAATCGCCGGCAGCACGTGCTCGGCGCGGATCGCCGAGAAGGGCGGCAGGTCGTAGGACTGCAGAAGCGGGTTGGTCGCACTCACGGTTGGACACCTTGGCAGAAGAAACACCGGCCCATCTTAATTACAATCGGCGCCGACCGCAGCTAATAAGCCTCAGAGAGAGACGCTATTCATGGCCATTCGCACCTTCCAGCAGCACACGCCCCGCCTGGGCGAACGCGCCTTCGTCGACCGCAGCGCGGTGGTTATCGGCGATGTCGAGATCGGCGACGACAGCTCGGTCTGGCCACTGACGGTGATCCGCGGCGACATGCACCGCATCCGCATCGGCGCGCGCACCAGCGTGCAGGACGCCAGCGTGTTGCACATCACTCACGCCGGGCCCTTCAACCCCGACGGCTTCCCGCTGCTGATCGGCGACGACGTGACCATCGGCCACAAGGTCATGCTCCACGGCTGCACCCTCGGCAACCGCATCCTGGTGGGCATGGGCAGCACGATCATGGACGGCGCCATCGTCGAGGACGAAGTGATCATCGGCGCCGGTAGCCTGGTGCCGCCAGGCAAACGCCTGGAAAGCGGTTTCCTCTATGTCGGCAGCCCGGTGAAGCAGGCCCGCCCGCTGACCGACAAGGAGCGCGCGTTCTTCCCCTACAGCGCCGCCAACTACGTCCGACTCAAGGACCAGCACCTGGCTGAAGGCTACGACCAGCCCGAGTGAACGTATCCACAGCCCCTTTTTCGAGACCGCCATGCACCAGCAGAACATCCTCTTCGACCTCGACGGCACCCTGACCGACCCGCGCGAAGGCATCACCCGCTCTATCCAGTACGCCCTGGCCAAGCTCGGCATCGACGAACCGGACCTGACCCGCCTGGAACACTTCATCGGCCCGCCGCTGTTGCAGGCGTTCATGCAGTTCTATGACTTCGACGAGGCCAAGGCGTGGGAGGCGGTGAATTTCTACCGTGAACGCTTCAAGGTCACCGGGCTGTACGAAAACCGTGTGTTCGACGGCGTCGGCGAGTTGCTCAGCGAGCTGCAAGGGCAGGGGCGCACGCTGTATGTTGCGACGTCCAAGCCGTGGGTATTCGCCCGCGAGATCGCCCGGCACTTCGATTTTGCCCGGCATTTCAAAGTGATTTACGGCAGTGAGCTGGACGGCACGCGGACCAACAAGGTCGAGCTGATCGGTCACCTGTTGGCCGAGGAAGGCCTGGATCCGGCGCAGACCCTGATGATCGGCGACCGCAAGCACGACCTGATTGGTGCGCGCAGCAACGGGCTGGAAGCGGTGGCGGTGGGGTATGGGTTTGGGAGCCATGAGGAGCTGGCGGCGGAAGCACCGGCGTATCACTTTGCGACGTTGGCAGAGATGCATCGGGCGTTCATGAAACCCTGAGTTGATGGGGTTACTGAGGGCCTCATCGCCGGCGATGAGGCCCTTAAAGCCCCTTCAAAACCAACTGCCGCTCCCCAACCGGCAACCGCCCAATCTCTTCCACCCGCCCATAAAACCGCTGCCAATCCCCGCCCACCTGGGCAAACACCGCCGCAAACGCCGGCACCCACTGGTCATACAGCCCGAACGGCAACAGCTTGGCGTTGTTCATCGGTGCATTGATCCAGGCATCGAAACGTCCGACCCCGCCCCACTCGCTGTCTCGCAACTGCCGGTACTCCCGGCGTAGCCGCTCGAACTCCGCCTGCTTGGCCGCGCGCATCGCATCCGGCGCCAGCGGCTGGGTGTACAGCGCCTTGAGCCGTTCCCGGCTCGCCAGCACCAATCCGACAAACTGGTCACGCTGCTTGCCACCCTCCTGCACCTGCGCCGCCAATCCCCGCGCCGCACGCCATTGCCGCGTGCCTTCCTGCTCGACAAAGGTGGCGAAGGACTCATTGAAGGCGGTGTCGTCCTTCACGTACACCCGCTGGTGCGCCAGCTCGTGGAAGATCACCGTCGCCAGGCGCTCGTCGCCCCAGCCGAGCATGGAGTTGAGGATCGGATCGTCGAACCAGCCCAGCGTCGAATAGGCCTCGACCCCGCCGATATACACATCCAGCCCTTGCAGCTTCTGCACCGCCGCGGCCCCGCGCGCGCCACCCTGGCTGTAGTAGCCGCGGTAGGCGACGCAGCCGGCGATGGGGAAGCAGTGGGTCTGCGGCTCCAGCGAAAACTCCGGGGTGGCGAACACGTTCCACACCACGAACGGCCGGCCGATATCGGCGTAGACCCGGTAGCTGCGGTTGTCCGGCAGTTTCAGGTGCTGGCTGGCGAAAGCGCGGGCGCGCTGGGACTGTTCCAGGTGCTGGCGCAGTTCCGGTTCGGTGGCGGGATCGGCCAGCAATTGCGGCACCGGGGTGCGGGCGCGCAACAGTTGCCACTGGCCGTTGGCAAGCTGGCCGTAGTAACCCACGCTCGCGCAACCGTTCAGCAGGCTGATCAGTAACAGGGGAACAAACAGGCGAAAAACGCGGTCGAGTGCCCCGGGGCTTGAGCGCAACAAAAGAAGAATTCGAATCATGCGTGGGGTGGTCCCGCTCAAGTCCAGATCGATCCAAGACTATCCTGCCCGCCCGGAGTTTTGCCATGCGAACGATGCTCGCTGCCAGCGCCCTTCTGGCGCTCACCGGTTGCGCCGGCCTGCCCGCGCCGGACCCGACTCAGGCCTGGGTCGATCTCGCCCCCGGCCATGACGACACCCTGCACGCCGTCGAAGTGGACGAGCGAGCGTGGGACGACACCCGCTATTTCCAGGTCAGCCCCGGCAATCATCAACTCACCGTGCGCTACCTGTTCGCCGTGGACCCGAGCAATATCGGCCCCACCAGCGAACCACTGTGGCGCGATTGTCAGCTCAACCTCAAGTTCAAGGACTTCAACGCTGGCGAGAAATACCGCCTGCAGGCCGGCAGCATCGGCTTCCGGCCCTGGGCAAAACTCTATGACGAACAGCAAAAAGTGGTGGGAAGCGGCGTGCCGGCTGGCTGCCAGCGCACCTGAGGGCCGCTGATGGCGCTATGCTTACGTTCTGTTACCTTTCTGGAGAGCTGAACATGCGCCAACCCGCGATGTTCCTCGCTTTCACCACCCTGGGCGCCTGCACCAGTCCGATGCCTCCGGTCGATCAGAAACAGGCCTGGGTCGACCTCTACACCATCACCCCGGGCAAAGTGCTGATGGCCGAGCGTCTCGACGGCAAACGCCTCAACGACGGCCGTTATTTCCAGGTGTCGCCGGGCAAGCACGAGTTGGTGGTGCGCTTCGACTATGAGATCAGCACCGGCCTCTTCACCACCGACCCGACCGAGCGCACCTGCTACCTGACGCTGGAATACGACGGTTTCGAAGCCGGCCAGCGTTACCGGCTGGAAGCCCGGGCCATCGCCCTGCAACCCAACGCCTGGCTGTACGACGCCGAGCGCAAGGTGGTGGCGCAGGAACGGCTGACCCACTGCATCCCTTGAGGCTTACTGGCCGTTGCGCTGGTAGATGATCTTCTTGGTGCCGCCGTCGCAACTGCCCACGACCATGTTCTGGTCGTGGACTTCGCTGTTGGGCACGATTTCCAGGGTGTAGGACGTTACGCCTCGGGCCTGGATCTTGGCTTCGATCTCGGCCTTCAATTCCTCGCACGACTTGATCGCGGCGGAAGCATTGAAGGCCAACAGCGAAGCCAGCACGGCGATTGCGATACGGATCATGAGCAGTTCCTCGTGGCAAAAGACCTTGAGCCAACATCAGGTTGGACCGAAGGAGCATGCCATGGTTCTGCTACCAGACAAGCTCACTGCACGAGCGTGGCGTCCAGGCTGATCTTCGCGTTCAACACTTTCGAGACCGGGCAGCCGGCCTTGGCCTTGTTCGCCAGTTCCAGGAACTGCTGCTCGCTGGCGCCGGGCACCTTGGCCTTGAGGATCAGGTGAACGGCGGTGATGGCGAAGCCGTCGGGTTGTTTGTCGAGGGTGACTTCGGCAGTGGTGTCGATACGTTCTGCGGTCAGTCCCGCTTCACCGAGGATCATCGACAGCGCCATGGAGAAACACCCGGAGTGGGCGGCGCCGATCAGTTCTTCCGGGTTGGTGCCCGGCGTCCCTTCGAAACGGGTGTTGAAACCGTAGGGAACCTGTTTCAGCGCGCCGCTTTCCGTGGATATCTGGCCCTTGCCATCCTTCAGGCCGCCTTGCCAAACGGCCGATGCAGTCTTTTTCATGGTGCCTCCTCGGGTTGCCGACGCGGGTTGCGCCGTTACCTGAATTCAGAGGCCCCGCTCGCGGGCAAGTTCAGCCCGTTTGCCACATCCGGTATTGATTCCTCGGGCAACCGCCCCCACAGAGCAACAAAGGCTGCCATTTTTCGGCGGCTTCCGTTTGCTCAGGAGACCCCATGACGCAACTCGCGGACATCAAGATTTCCACCCTCGACCTGGTGCCCGTGCGCCAGGACAGTGGCCCGGCGCAATCGCTGCGCAATTCGCTGGACCTGGCGCAGCACGTCGAGCGCTTCGGTTACCACCGCTTCTGGGTGGCCGAGCACCACAACATGGACGGCATCGCCAGCTCGGCCACGTCGGTGCTGCTGGCGTACCTGGCCGGCGGCACCTCGACCATCCGCGTCGGTTCCGGCGGGGTGATGTTGCCCAACCATGCGCCGCTGGTGATTGCCGAACAGTTCGGCACCCTGGCCAGCCTCTATCCCGGCCGCATCGACCTCGGCCTCGGCCGCGCTCCCGGCTCCGACCAGATGACCGCCCGCGCCCTGCGCCGCGAACGCTCCGGCAGCGCCGACGACTTCCCCGAAGACGTGGCCGAACTGATGCGCTACCTCGGCCCGCGCACACCTGATCAAAAAGTGATCGCCGTGCCTGGCTACGGCACCGAGGTGCCAATCTGGTTGCTCGGCTCCAGCCTGTTCAGCGCGCAACTGGCGGGCCAGCGCGGTCTGCCGTACGCCTTCGCCTCGCACTTCGCGCCGCGCTTCATGCACGAGGCGATTCGCGTGTACCGCAATCACTTCCAACCATCGGCGGTGCTCGACAAGCCGTATGTGATGCTGGGCGTGCCGATGGTGGTGGCGGATACCGACGAACACGCCGAGTACCTGGCGACCTCGGTGTACCAGCGCATCCTCGCGCTGATGCGCGGCCAGAGCCTGGTGCAAAAGCCGCCGGTGGAAAGCATGAACGGGCTGTGGTTGCCTCATGAACGCGAGGCGGTGGGGGATTTCCTCGGCCTGGCGATGGTCGGCAGCCCGCAGAAGGTCAAAGCCAAGCTTGAGGTGTTGCTGGAGCAGACCCAGGCGGATGAGCTGATCTTCACCTGTGACCTGTATGAGCATGCGGACCGCGTGCGGTCGTATGAGCTGATGGCGCAGACGGTGCTCGGCAACTGAGGTTGTGATCGCGAGCACGCTCGCTCCTACAGAGGAGCGAGCGTGCTCGCGATTGGCCACTCACCCACGCTTGTAGACAATCTCCTTGGTCCCGCCCTCGCAGGTCCCGACCACCTTCCCGCTAGCAGCCGCGCCCTTGCCTACAACTTCCAGCGAATAGTGCTGAACGCCCTTTGCATCCAGCTTCGCCGCAATCTCGCTCTTCAATTCTTCACACGGCTTGCCCGCCGCCAGCGCGGTGCCGGCCAGGCCCATCAGTGCTACTGCCAGAATCAGTTGCTTCATTGATCGCTCTCCTTGGTGGATCAAAAACGAGAAAGGCCCCGGTGTCATTCCGGAGCCCTGGGTATCTAACCGGGTAATCGTTTCAACTGTTGGCGATGCGGAACCCGACTTTCAGGGTGACCTGAAAATGCGCCGCCTTGTTGTCGCGGATATGCCCGCGGGTATCCACCACTTCAAACCATTCCAGATGCTTGATGCTCTTGCCGGCCTCGGCCAGGGCACTGTTGATCGCGTCTTCGATGCTGGTGGGGGACGAGCCGACAAGCTCGATCTTCTTGTAGGTGTGGTGATCGGACATCGCTGTTCTCCTTGAAGGTGTGCCGGTTGAGCCTAGCAGCGCCAGGGCGTTTTTCCTCTGAGGGGCATTTGGACCGAAACGTTCGATCGCACTTTCCAGACACGTCGTAGTCGGAACCTACAACACCTCACTCAACGCTGAAGGAGAGTCACCATGGCAACAAGTTCGCTACGCAAAGCCGCGCTGCAAAGCATGGAAGCGGAAATCGAAAGCCTGCTGAAATCGCTGGAAAGCCTGAAAGACGATGCCTCGGACGAATCGCGTAAGACCGTGAAGGCGCTGAAAAGCAACGCCGAGAACGCCCTGCGCCACTCGCGCAACCTGCTTGGTGATGCCTATGAAGAGGTGAAAACCAAGACCCGCGAAACCGGCCTCGCCACGCGCGACTATGCACAGCAACACCCCTGGACCACCGCCGGCGTTGCCGTTGGCGCGCTGGGTCTGCTGGCGGCCTACCTGCTGTGCAGCAAACGCGACTAAACCTGCCGCGCCAGTTCCGCGCGCAACCATCCCGCCAGTTGCTCGGCGCGCCCGTCCGCGGCGCGTCGAGGGACCCACAGTGCCAGTGACGCCTCGGTCTGGCTGAAGCCCCACGGCGCGGCCAGGCGTCCGGCGCGCAAATCGTCGGCCACCAGCGGTTGTGGCGCGATCGCCACACCAAGCCCGGCCACCGCCGCCTCCAGCAAGTAATACAAATGCTCGAAATCCTGCCCGTAACGCAGCGCTCGCGGGTCGATGCCCTGTTGCCGCGCCCAGTCCGGCCAGGCCTGAGGCCGGGAGTTGGTCTGCAATACGGCTTCGTCGAGCAGCGCGCTGGCCGGTGCCTGGCGCAACCGTTCGAAACCGGCGAAATGCGGGCTGAGCACCGGGCCGATGCATTCCCGGGCAAGCACATGAACCTGCATGTCCGCCGGCCACGGCGGCTCGGCGAAGACCAGCAGGGCATCCAGGCCGGGCCGGCGCGGATCGAGATCGCCTTCGCCGGCCGAGAGGTGCAGGCGCAGGTCGGGTAGGTCGGCCTTCAGCCGCCCCAGCCGCGGGATGAACCACCGCGCCAGCAGGCTGCCCGAGCAGCCGAGGACGAAGGGCGCATCGGCACCGCTCTGGCTCACCTCGGCGCAGACCGAACGCAACCGCTCGAACGCCTCGCCGCTGACCTCACGCAGGCGCACGCCAGCATCTGTGAGTTTGATGCCGCGCCCATCCTTGACGAACAGGCTCACGCCGAGATGGCTTTCCAGCGTCTTCAACTGCCGGCTGACCGCACCGTGAGTCACGTGCAGTTGCTCGGCGGCCTGGCTGACGCTGCCCAGGCGAGCGGTAACTTCGAAGGCCCGAAGGGCATTGAGCGGCGGCAGTTCCCTGGACATGACGTGTGAGTTTTCCTGACAGGTTGCGGCGATCTTATCGGTTTTCAGCGAGGCGTGTCGTGGTTAGAGTAGGCCCATTGTCAGCCCACCCTTCTTCCTGGAGCGACCCCATGACCCAGAGCAACCTTCGCAGCGGCCCCGATGCCAACGGCCTGTTTGGCGCCTTTGGCGGCCGCTACGTCGCCGAAACCCTGATGCCGCTGGTGCTCGACCTGGCCCGCGAATACGAAGCGGCCAAGGCCGACCCGGAATTCCTCGAACAACTGGCGTACTTCCAGCGCGACTACATCGGCCGTCCGAACCCGCTGTACTTCGCCGAGCGCCTGACCGAACACTGCGGCGGCGCGAAGATCTTCTTCAAGCGTGAAGAGCTCAACCACACCGGTGCGCACAAGGTGAACAACTGCATCGGCCAGGTGCTGCTGGCCAAGCGCATGGGCAAGAAACGCCTGATCGCCGAAACCGGCGCCGGCATGCACGGCGTGGCCACCGCCACCGTCGCCGCGCGCTTTGGCCTGCCTTGCGTGATCTACATGGGCGCCACCGACATCGAGCGCCAGCAAGCCAACGTGTTCCGCATGAAGCTGCTGGGCGCCGAAATCGTCCCGGTCACTGCCGGCACCGGCACCCTGAAAGACGCCATGAACGAGGCGCTGCGTGACTGGGTCACCAACGTCGACGACACCTTCTACCTGATCGGCACCGTGGCCGGCCCGCACCCGTACCCGGCGATGGTCCGCGACTTCCAGTCGATCATCGGCAAGGAAACCCGCGCCCAGTTGCAAGAGAAGGAAGGTCGCCTGCCCGACAGCCTGGTCGCCTGCGTCGGCGGCGGCTCCAACGCCATGGGCCTGTTCCACGATTTCCTCGATGACAGCAGCGTGCAGATCATCGGCGTCGAAGCCGGCGGTCACGGCGTCGACACCGACAAGCACGCCGCCAGCCTCAACGGTGGCGTTCCGGGCGTACTGCACGGCAACCGCACCTACCTGCTGCAGGACGAAGACGGCCAGATCACCGACGCCCACTCGATTTCCGCCGGCCTCGATTACCCCGGCATCGGCCCGGAACACGCCTGGTTGCATGAGATCAAGCGCGTCGAGTACGTCAGCATCACCGACGACGAAGCCCTGGCCGCGTTCCACACCACCTGCCGCCTGGAAGGCATCATCCCGGCGCTGGAAACCTCCCACGCGCTGGCCGAAGCCATCAAGCGCGCGCCGACCCTGCCCAAGGATCACCTGATGGTGGTGTGCCTGTCCGGGCGCGGCGACAAAGACATGCAAACCGTAATGAGCCATATGGCCGCGACCCAAGCGCAGGAGAAGCAGGCATGAGCCGTCTTGAACAACGTTTTTCCGAGCTGAAGCAAGAAGGCCGCGCCGCCCTGGTGACCTTCGTCACCGCTGGCGACCCGGGTTACGACGCTTCGCTGGCGATCCTCAAGGGCCTGCCGGCGGCGGGTGCGGACGTGATCGAACTGGGCATGCCGTTCACCGACCCAATGGCCGACGGTGTCGCCATCCAGCTGGCGACCCTGCGCGCCCTGGACGCTGGCCAGACCCTGGCCAAGACCCTGCAAATGGTTCGTGAATTCCGCGTTGACGACCAGACCACCCCGATCGTGCTGATGGGTTACTACAATCCGATCCACCGCTTTGGCGTCGAGGCGTTCGTCGCCCAGGCCAACGAAGCGGGCGTCGACGGCCTGATCATCGTCGACCTGCCGCCTGAGCACGACGCCGAACTGGCGGCCCCGGCCCAGGCCGCGGGCATCGACTTCATCCGCCTGACCACCCCGACCACCGACGACGCGCGCCTGCCGCGCGTGCTGGAGCGCAGTTCGGGCTTCGTCTACTACGTCTCGGTGGCGGGTGTGACCGGTGCGGGCTCGGCGACTACTGAACACGTCACCGAAGCCATTGCCCGCCTGCGTCGGCATACCCCGTTGCCGATCAGCGTTGGCTTTGGTATCCGCACGCCGGAGCAGGCCGCGGCGATTGCACGGCTGGCAGACGGTGTGGTCGTGGGTTCGGCGCTTGTGGATAAAATCGCCACCGCCGCCAGCCCGGAGCAGGCTGTGGATAATGTGCTGGCGCTGTGCTCGGCACTGGCCGAAGGTGTGCGGGCCGCGCGCAAGGCGTGATCCGCAATGGGGACGGTTCAGCGTCCCGACACGCTCGCTCCTGCAGTCCAGCGTAGGAGCGAGCTTGCTCGCGAGAGGCCGCGTTGCGGCCCCAGACATCACTCAAAAATCGAAAGATCCAGCGGCCTGACCGCCCCCATCCAGATCGCATGATCCCGGTGGTCCGCCAGCTCATCCCCGGTCAGCGGATGCAGAAACACCACCAGCCCCTGGCGATACAGCGCCAGCCACGGCAACACCACCCCGACCACCTCCGGCCCGAAGGCCAACTGGCAGCTCCAATCCGGATGCGGCCCCACCAATTTGCGGTGCATGCGCCCCATGGTCACCGGAAACAGCGCCGACGCCTCTTCGCATAACAAACGCGCCTGCTCGAACGTGCTGGCGTCGTAATACACGTGGGCGTGATACCCCTTGATCCTTTGCACACTGACTCCTTGGAAAACTGGTCTGCCCGGCACTATACCGGCTGCCGGGATGGCTCTTCACCCAACCATTCGACGAATCGTTCCGCCCGCGTACCGAGCGGGTTACACCAAGGACGTACTACGTACCATCCAAAAGCAGAACGAATTGATCCTTCAAGCGGCCGGCAAAGCAGGCCCGGCTCAAGAACGGCAGCCACCAAAACCGCGAAACAACGGCAACACCATCGTCCAGCACCGAAACCTCACGTGTACCTGCTCGTACAGCAGTACACAGGCCTCGGTCAGCGCCGGCATCGCCCGCTTGCACCTGCGCGCCGGACACCGCACCCTGAACGGCCTTCACCGGTATAGAGCGACCCCATGGCCTGGCCCGATCGCCACAGACTCCTGCCCTTTCTGCGCTGGCTGCCGCAGCAGAACCGCGCCAGCGTGCGCCGCGACCTGCTGGTGGGCCTGAGTGGGGCGATTCTGGCGCTGCCGCAGTCCATCGCCTACGCCCTGATCGCCGGCCTGCCCGCCGAATACGGACTCTATGCCGCCATCGTGCCGGTGCTGATCGCCTGCCTCTGGGGCTCGTCGTGGCACCTGATCTGCGGGCCGACCGCCGCCATCTCCATCGTCCTCTACGCCAGCGTCAGCCCCATGGCGGTGGCCGGCAGCGCGGACTACATCACCCTGATCCTGTTGCTGACCTTCCTCGCCGGCGTGTTCCAGTGGTTGATGGGCATGCTGCGCTTCGGCGCGCTGGTGAACTTCGTTTCCCATTCGGTGGTGATCGGCTTCACCCTCGGCGCCGCCGTGGTCATCGCCCTCGGCCAGTTGCCGAGCCTGATGGGGCTCGACCTGGACAGCCAGACCACCGCACTGAGAACCCTGGAAAGTCTGCTGGAGCACGTCGGCGAGATCGACGTGCCGTCGCTGCTGCTGGGATTGGGCACGTTGCTGATCGGCATGCTGATCAAACTGACCCGGCCGCGCTGGCCCAGCCTGTTGATAAGTCTGGTCGGGGCGAGCCTGCTGGCGGTGCTGTGGCCGGCGATGTTCGGGCATGTCGCCCGGGTGCCGGCGTTTATCGGCCAACTGCCGCCGCTGAGCCCGCTGCCGTTGCTCGACCTCGAACTGATCCTGCGCTTGCTGCCCGGCGCAGTGGCGGTGGGCATGCTTGGCCTGGTCACCAGCCTGTCCATCGCCCGCTCGCTGTCGATTCGCTCGGAACAGTTGATCGACGCCAACCAGGAAATCCGCGCCCAGGGCCTGTCCAACATGATCGGCGCGTGGTGCTCGGGTTACCTCTCGTCCGGCTCGTTCACCCGCTCCGGGCTGAACTACGATGCCGGTGCCCGCTCGCCGCTGGCCGGGATCTTTTCCGCGCTGTGGGTGGGATTGTTCGCCGTAGCCGGTGCACAACTGATCGCGCACATCCCGATCCCGGCGATGGCCGGGAGCATCCTGCTGATCTGCTGGGGGCTGGTGGATCACCGCGCGATCCGCGCGCTGTACCGGGTCAGCCGGCCGGAGTTTCTGGTGATGCTCCTGACCTTCGTCGCCACCTTGCTGCTGGAATTGCAGACGGCGATCTACGCCGGGGTGCTGGCGTCGCTGTTCTTCTACCTCAAGCGCACCTCGCAGCCGCGGGTGCAGCAGAGCCGGGAAGGCGAGGCGGATGTGTTGCGGGTGGGTGGTTCGATCTTCTTTGGCGCCAGCCACTACCTGCAGGTGCGGCTGCAGCGCTGCCAGGCGGCCGAGGTGGTGATCGATGCGCGGCAGATCAACTTCATCGACTATTCCGGGGTCGAGATGCTGCATCAGGAAGCGCGGCGCTTGCGGCGACAGGACCGCAGCCTGACCTTGCGTCGGGCGCGGCCACAGGTGGTTGAAGAGTTGCAGAAGCTGGAAGGGGTGGAGCGGTGTCCGATTCGGTTTGAAGACTGAAGCCTGCTCGGGTGGCTGCCATGTGCATGTCGATGGTTCTCAGTGCCCTTCGCATCGCGAGCAAGCTCGCTCCTACAATGGCTTGCCCAAACCCCTGTAGGAGCGCGCTTGCTCGCGATGGGGCTGTGAAAACGGTTCCTGTTGGTGTCGCATATAGCTACGAACTTCACCAATCTCCGACTTTCTTGTAGGCAACTTCCCAAGCATACTGCCGCGCCTCATTAGCTGTTGCGCCCTGGTTAATCGCTGCCTAGTCTTCGGCGGTCGTTGAACATCGACGATCGGCTTTGACAGGCCGCCCTTCAGGTCGCCACCGCTGTTATGGCAGCTGTGCGCGTGGGCACCTCATGGTGCGCCGGGTTTCCTGGACCGGTCTGTCAACCCGCGTACAGCTACCACCATCTGTTTGACAGCAGGCAATGGCAGCTCCTTTCACCCAGGAGATTCGCCATGAAAAAGCTCGTTCCCGATCCACCCCCTATCCTCAGTATCAAACCCGGCCTCACGCACGCCGATGCAATCAGCAAGGCCGCCGAGTACCTGGACCACGCGCTCGAAACCGTCAGCCAGTTGCCCGAGCAAGCCAAGCCCCGACATCAAGAAGCGCTGAGCAGTACGCAGGTCCACCTCAGGGTCACCAAGGCATTCCTGAATGTCGCGATGGCGAAATCAACGGTGAACATGCCGATATAACCCCGCCCCAAGCGCCATAAAAAAACCGGCCGTTGAATTCACTCAACGGCCGGTTTTTTCGATCTTCGCCCCGGGACTATCCCCGCGCCAACTGCCGACGCAGCTCCGCCAGCACCGGCGCACTATCCGGCCGTACACCGCGCCAGATGAAGAACGCCTCCGCCGCCTGCTCGGCCAGCATGCCCAGACCGTCCAGCACCTTGGCCGCGCCGTGTTCGGTGGCCCATTGGCAGAACGGGGTCGGCTCCTTGCCGTACATCATGTCGTAGCACACGGTCAGGCCCGGCTGGATCAGGCTCGGGTCGATCGGCGGCATTTCGCCGGCGAGGCTCGCCGAGGTGGCGTTGATGATGAGATCCACCGGCTCCTTGAGCCAACTGAAGCCGCTGGCCGCCACCGGACCGAGGTCGGCGAATTCGCGGGCCAGTTGCTCGGCCTTTTCCACGGTGCGGTTGGCGATCACCAACGACGCCGGGTTGTGCGCCAGCAGCGGCTCCAACACCCCGCGCACCGCGCCGCCGGCACCGAGCAGAAGGATGCGCTTGCCGGCCAGTTCCACGCCCGCGTTGACGGTGAGGTCACGCACCAGTCCGGCGCCGTCGGTGTTGTCGCCCAACAGGGTGCCGTCTTCCAGCTTGCTCAGGGTGTTCACCGCCCCGGCGCGCTGGGCGCGGGGGGTGAGGCGGTCGACCAGGCGGAAGGCTTCTTCCTTGAACGGCACGGTGACGTTGGCGCCAAGGCCCTGTTTGAAGAAGCCCAGCGCGCACGCGGTGAAATCATCCAGCGGCGCCAGCAGGGTGTCGTATTCCAACGCCTGGCCAGTCTGGTCGGCAAACAGCCGGTGGATCAACGGCGACTTGCTGTGGCCGATCGGATTGCCGAATACAACGTACTGGTCCATTCACGCGCTTCCTCAGTCAGGCCCGACGACCGGGCAACGGTTGTGCACAATGGGCTCAGTGCCCGGCCTTGTCCAGATTCAGCCAGTCGCGATCCTGCAGGAAGTACTCGGTCAGGCGAGCTTCGGCGCTGCCCGGCTCGGGCTTCCAGTCGTAGCCCCAACGCACTTGCGGCGGCAGTGACATGAGGATCGACTCGGTACGCCCGCCCGACTGCAGGCCGAACAGGGTGCCGCGGTCGTAGACCAGGTTGAACTCGACGTAGCGGCCACGGCGGAATTCCTGGAATTCGCGCTGTTCGGCGGTGTACGGCTCGGCCTTGCGGCGCTGGATGATCGGCAGGTACGCCTCGACGTAGGCATCGCCGATGGCGCGCATGAAGGCGAAGCTGGTGTCGAAGTCCCATTCGTTCAGGTCGTCGAAGAACAGGCCGCCGATGCCGCGCGGCTCGCCGCGGTGCTTGAGGTGGAAATAGCGGTCGCACCAGGCTTTGTAGCGCGGGTAGACGTCGGCACCGAACGGCGCGCAGGCCTGCTCGGCCACGCGGTGCCAGTGAATGCAGTCTTCTTCGTTGCCGTAGTACGGGGTCAGGTCGAAACCGCCGCCGAACCACCAGACCGCTTCTTCGCCTTCTTTCTCGGCGATGAAGAAGCGCACGTTGGCGTGGGACGTCGGCACATGCGGGTTGTGCGGGTGGATCACCAGCGACACGCCGAGGGCTTCGAAGCCACGGCCCGCCAGTTCAGGGCGGTGGGCGCTGGCCGAGGGCGGCAGGCCGCTGCCGAAGACGTGGGAGAAGTTGACGCCGCCTTTCTCGATGACCTTGCCGTCGCCGATCACCCGGGTGCGTCCGCCACCGCCGGCCTCACGGGTCCAGGCATCCTCGACGAAGCGGGCGCCGCCGTCTTCGGTTTCCAGAGCGGCGCAAATCCGGTCTTGCAGGTCCAGCAGGTAGGCTTTCACGGCCTCGGTGCGGCTAGTCATCGGGTCACCTTGAAGCGGGCATGGGCCGGCCCAGGCGGCACCGGCGGAAAAATTCGGCGCACAGCATACCACCGTGCATGTGCCCTCCGTAGTTGACGGCGATCAAGCAAAAGCGTCCGATAGGCCCTTTCCCCGATGTCTCAGGAGAGTGCAGATGGCCAAGCGTATTCAGTTCAGCCAGCATGGCGGCCCCGAGGTACTGACCCTGGTCGATTTCGAACCCACGGCACCGGCGCCGGGCAATGTTCTCGTGCGCAACCACGCCATCGGTCTGAATTTCATCGACACCTATTTCCGTAGCGGCCTCTACGCGCCGCCCGCCCTGCCGTCCGGCCTCGGCACCGAGGGCGCCGGCGTGGTCGAGGCGGTGGGCGATGGCGTGAGCCGCTTCAAGGTTGGCGACCGCGTGGCCTACGGTGGCGGCCCGCTGGGCGCCTACAGCGAACTGCATGAACTGCCGGCGAACAACCTGGTGGAGATTCCGCAAAGCATCAGCTTCGAAGACGCCGCTGCGGTGATGCTCAAGGGCCTGACCGTGCAGTACCTGCTGCGCCAGACCTTCGACGTGCAGCCGGGCCAGATCATCCTGTTCCATGCGGCGGCGGGCGGGGTGGGATCGCTGGCCTGCCAATGGGCCAAGGCGCTGGGCGCCAAGCTGATCGGCACCGTCAGCTCGGCGGAAAAAGCCGAACGCGCCAAGGCCCTGGGCGCCTGGGCGACCATCGATTACAGCCGTGAAGACGTGGCAAAGCGGGTGCTGGAATTGACCGACGGCAAGAAATGCCCGGTGGTGTATGACGGCGTGGGCCAGGACACCTGGCTGACGTCGCTGGACTGCCTGGCGCCGCGTGGTTTGATGGTGAGTTTCGGTAATGCGTCGGGCGCGGTGAGCGGAGTCAACCTCGGCATCCTGGCGCAGAAGGGCTCGCTGTACGTCACCCGCCCGACCCTGGCGAGCTACGCCAACAGCGCGGAAAACACCCAGGCCATGGCCAACGAACTGTTCGCGATGATCGCCAGCGGCAAGCTGAAGGTGGATATCCAACAGCGCTATTCGCTGGCTGAGGCGGCGAAAGCGCAGGAGGCGTTGTCGGCGCGGCGGACGGTGGGGTCGACTGTCCTGATTCCCTGATTTTCCGGACTGCGCGTGTTCCCCCCCCTGTAGGAGCGAGCTTGCTCGCGATAGCCCCGCAAGATGGCTTCATCGCGAGCAAGCTCGCTCCTACAGGGGGGCGAGTGAGCCGTTAGTCAGCCCGCCCGAACCACCTCACCACTGGCCAGATCCCGAATCACACTCGGATTCTTCCGCCCACCCAACGCCCCACCCAGCACCAGATCAAGCTGGTTGTGGAAATACTGCTCCACCCGCAACCGCGACTTGGCGGCCGGACGTCCGGCCGGGTTGGCCGAGGTCGATACCAGCGGGCCAACCAGCGAACACAGATCCCGCACCAGCGGATGATCACTGACCCGCAACGCCACGGTGTCATGCACGCCGGTGATCCACTCCGGCAGCATGCCCTGGTGCGGCACCAGCCAGGTGTTCGGGCCGGGCCAGGTGCTGGCCATGCGGTCGAGCCAGAGTTCGGGGAAGTCTTCGAAGAGGAAGTCGAACTGGCGGATGTTGTCGGCGATCAGGATCAGGCCCTTGTTCACCGAGCGCGACTTGAGCGCCAGCAGCCGGTCCACCGCTTCTTCGTTCCATGGGTCACAGCCCAGGCCCCAGACCGCTTCGGTCGGATAGGCGATCACCGCTCCGGCCCGGATTTCCCGCGCGGCTTGTTGCGCACGCCAACTGTTGACCATTTCTGTTACTCCGCTTGAAGGCTGGTGGGCAGTTTACTTAGCCAGGGCGGGCAAACCAACGCCCGGCTTCATTGCACACGCGGCCATCCAGCTCCAGGTCGGTCAACGTCGCCAGCACGCGGTTCAGCGGCAGGCCGCTGGCGTGGGCCAGGCCTTCGCTGGTCAGTGGCGCGGCCAGCAGCAGGGCAACCAACGGATGAGCAGGTTTATCCACAGGCGCCGGCGAAAGGTTCTGCCAGCCGCGCAGGCTTTCAAGGATCTGCTCGATGCTTTCCACCAGCAGCGCACCGTCGCGGATCAACTGGTGGCAGCCCTTGGCGCCGGGGTGGTGGATCGAACCGGGAATGGCGAACACCTCGCGACCCTGTTCCGCCGCCAGCCGCGCGGTGATCAACGAGCCACTGGCGAGGCTCGCCTCCACCACCAGCACGCCCAGGGAAAGTCCGCTGATGATGCGGTTGCGCCGTGGGAAGTTGGCGGGCAGCGGCCCGGCATCCAGGGGAAACTCGGAAACCAGCGCACTGCCTTGTTCCAGCATGTGACGTGCCAGGTGGCGGTGGCGCTGTGGATAAAGTTTTTGCAAGCCGGTGCCGAGCACACCGATCGTCGCCCCGCCCACGTCGATGGCGGCTTGGTGAGCGGCACCATCGATGCCCAGGGCCAGGCCACTGGTCACGACAAAACCCGCCCGGGCCAAACTGCGGGAAAACGCCGCCGCGGTGGCCAACGCCGGTGGCGAAGCTCGGCGGCTGCCGACGATGGCGAGCTGCGGTTTATCCACAAGCGTGGGGTCGCCCGCGACGAACAGCAGTGGCGGCGGCACGGGAATTTCGGCGAGCAGGGCTGGGTACGCAGGGTCGTCCCACATCAGCAAATGCTGGCCCGAACGCTCTAGCCAGGCCATTGCCGCCGCCGCGCCATCGCGCACTTCGGCGCTGCGTCGGGCCTCGCTCGCCGCTGGCGGCAGACCCAGCGTCCGCCAGGCGGAAGCCGGTGCGCTGAGCGCCGCCGAGGCACTACCAAACGCGTGGATCAGTTTCAGAAAACGTCGCGGGCCGACCTCGGGCAGACGCTGCAGACGCAAACGCGCCTCCAGCTCGGCGGGCGGGCAAGCGGGAAAATCGGGGCAGGGCATAAGACCGTCCTTGATCTTTTCGGGATTACCCACATCTCACAACCTGTGGATAACTCTGTTGATAATGCTTTGACAACTGCCCGACGAACGCGGTCCGACAGCCGGCTTTTCAACCCTAGACGACCTTTTCGCAGGTGCCGAACGCGCAGAATCCCTTTATTATGTGCGCTCATGTTTGTCACACATCGCACAGTGCAGCTCATACGCTTATGGCCATTCTGAACATCCTCGAATTCCCGGACCCGCGCCTTCGCACCATCGCCAAACCGGTGACGGAAGTCGACGACGCCATCCGCCAGTTGGTGGATGACATGTTTGAAACCATGTACGAAGCCCCAGGCATCGGCCTGGCCGCGACCCAGGTCAACGTGCACAAGCGCGTCGTGGTCATGGACCTCAGCGAAGATCGCAGCGAGCCGCGGGTGTTCATCAATCCCGAGCTGGAAGAACTGACCGACGACATGGGCCAGTACCAGGAAGGCTGCCTGTCGGTGCCGGGGTTCTACGAGAACGTCGACCGTCCGCTGAAAGTCCGGGTCAAGGCCCTGGACCGCGACGGCAAACCCTACGAGCTGATCGCCGAAGGCCTGCTGGCCGTGTGCATCCAGCACGAATGCGACCACCTCAACGGCAAGCTGTTCGTCGATTACCTGTCGACGCTCAAACGCGACCGCATCAAGAAGAAGCTGGAAAAGCAGCACCGCCAGCAAGCTTGATCCTCCTCACTCCAGAAGGCTTGCTCCGGCAAGCCTTTTTCTTTTAAGCGAGAACTCCATGCGCATCGTCTTCGCGGGCACCCCCGAGTTTGCCGCCGAACACCTCAAGGCCCTGCTGGCCAGCCACCACGAAATCATCGCCGTCTACACCCAGCCGGACCGTCCGGCCGGCCGTGGGCAGAAGCTGATGCCCAGCCCGGTGAAGCAACTGGCTGTGGATAACAACATTCCGGTGCTGCAACCGCCGACCTTGCGCAACCCCGACGCCCAGGCCGAACTGGCCGCGCTCGCGCCAGACCTGATGGTGGTGGTGGCCTACGGCCTGATCCTGCCGCAAGTGGTGCTGGATATTCCCAAGCTCGGCTGCATCAACAGCCACGCCTCGCTGCTGCCGCGCTGGCGCGGTGCCGCGCCGATCCAGCGCGCCGTGGAAGCCGGCGATGCCGAGAGCGGCGTGACCGTGATGCGCATGGAGGCCGGCCTGGACACGGGCCCGATGCTGCTGAAAGTCAGCACGCCGATCAGCGCCACGGACACCGGCGGCACCCTGCATGACCGCCTGGCCGAACTCGGCCCGCCCGCCGTGCTGGAAGCCATCGCCGGCCTCGACGCTGGCACCCTGCAAGGCGAAGTGCAGGACGATGCCCTGGCCACGTATGCACACAAGCTGAACAAGGACGAAGCACGCCTGGACTGGAGCCGCCCGGCCGTCGAGCTGGAGCGTCTGGTGCGCGCCTTCAATCCATGGCCGATCTGCCACAGCACCCTGGCGGGCGAAGCGCTGAAAGTGCTGGCCGCCAACCTGGCCGAAGGCCAGGGCGCGCCGGGTGAAATCCTTTCGGCGAGCAAGGACGGCCTGGTCGTCGCCTGCGGCGAGCAGGCACTGAGCCTGACCCGCCTGCAACTGCCCGGCGGCAAGGCGCTGAACTTCAGCGACCTGTTCAACAGCCGCCGCGAGAAATTCACCCCCGGCACGGTACTCGGCCAATGAACCCGCGTCTGGCCGCCGCCCGCGCCCTGGCCGCCGTGCTCAGCGGCAAAGCCTCGCTGAACAGTTCGCTGCCGGCGCAACTGGATAAGGTCGAGGCCCGCGACCGCGGCCTGACCCAAGACCTCGCCTTCGGCACCGCGCGCTGGCAGCCACGGCTCTCGGCGCTGGCCGAGCGCCTGCTGCAAAAACCTTTCAAGAGCGCCGACGCCGATGTACAGGCGCTGCTGCTGGTGGGCCTGTATCAGTTGTTCTACACCCGCGTCCCGGAGCACGCCGCAATCGGCGAAACCGTGGGCTGCGCCGACAAGCTGAAAAAGCCGTGGGCCAAGGGCCTGCTCAACGCCGTGCTGCGCCGCGCCCAACGTGAAGGCAACGACATCCTCGCCGAGCTGGAGCGCGATCCGGTGGTGCGCACCGCCCACCCGCGCTGGCTGCAAAAGTCGCTGAAGGCATTCTGGCCGGAGCAGTGGGAAGCCATCTGCGCCGCCAACAACGCTCATCCGCCGATGATCCTGCGGGTCAACCGCCGCCATCACAGCCGCGACGCCTACCTCGAACTGCTGCGCCAGGCCGGCATCGACGCCGCGCCGTGCCAGTACAGCGCCGACGGTATCCTCCTCGCCGCCGCCAGCGATGTGCGTGACCTGCCCGGCTTCGCCGAAGGCTGGATTAGCGTCCAGGACGAAGCCGCGCAACTGGCCGCCGACCTGCTGGAGCTGGCGCCGGGGCAACGGGTGCTGGACGCCTGCTGCGCCCCCGGCGGCAAGACCTGCCACCTGCTCGAAGCCGAGCCGAAGCTGGCCGGCGTGGTCGCCATCGACCTGGAAGCCAAGCGCCTGGTGCGGGTTCGCGAGAACCTCGACCGCCTCGGCCTCGACGCCCAACTGATCGCCTGCGATGCCCGCGACACCGGCGAGTGGTGGGACGGCCAGGGCTTCCAGCGCATCCTGCTGGACGCACCGTGCTCGGCCACCGGCGTGATCCGCCGCCACCCGGACATCAAGCTGACCCGCCAGCCCGACGACATCGCCGCGCTGGCCGCCCTGCAAGGCGAATTGCTCGACGCGCTCTGGCCGACCCTCGAGGTCGGCGGCATGCTGCTCTACGCCACCTGCTCCACCTTGCCCACGGAAAACACCGAGGTGATCGAGGCGTTCCTCGCCCGCACCCCCGGCGCCCGCGAGCTGGACCTGGCCACCAACGCCGGCATTCGCCAGCCGCACGGTCGCCAACTGCTCGCCCAGGAAGGCGGGCACGACGGTTTCTACTACGCCAAGCTGATAAAAATCGCCGCCGCGCGCGGCCTATAACAACAAGGGAAGGGACAGCGGATGAAGATCATCATCCTTGGCGCGGGGCAGGTCGGCGGGACACTGGCCGAACACCTGGCCAGCGAAGCCAACGACATCACCGTGGTCGACACCGATGGCGAACGCCTGCGCGATCTCGGCGATCGCCTCGATATCCGCACCGTCCAGGGTCGCGGCTCGCTGCCGACCATCCTGCGCCAGGCCGGCGCCGACGACGCCGACATGCTGGTAGCGGTGACCAACAGCGATGAGACCAACATGGTCGCCTGCCAGGTCGCATACACGCTGTTCCACACCCCGACCAAGATCGCCCGGGTCCGCGAGTCCGCCTACCTGACCCGCAACGAGCTGTTCGACAACGAAGCCATTCCGGTGGACGTGCTCATCAGCCCGGAACAGGTGGTGACCCACTACATCAAGCGCCTGATCGAACACCCCGGCGCGCTACAGGTGATCGACTTCGCCGAAGGCAAGGCGCAACTGGTGGCGGTGAAGGCTTACTACGGCGGGCCGCTGGTGGGCCAGCAACTGCGCCAGATCCGCGCGCACATGCCGAATGTCGACACCCGCGTGGCGGCGATCTTCCGTCGCGACCGGCCGATCCTGCCGCAAGGCGACACGGTGATCGAAGCCGACGACGAGGTGTTCTTCATCGCCGCCAAGGCGCACATCCGCGCGGTGATGGGCGAGCTGCGCCGCCTCGATGAAACCAACAAGCGCGTGGTGATCGCCGGTGGCGGGCAGATCGGCGAACGCCTGGCCGAGGCCATCGAAAGCCGCTATCAGGTGAAGATCATCGAGATGAACGCGGCCCGCTGCCGCTACCTCTCCGACAACCTCGACAGCACCGTGGTGCTCCAGGGCAGTGCCTCGGACCGCGACCTGCTGCTGGAAGAGAACATCGCCGACGCCGACATCTTCCTGGCCCTGACCAACGACGACGAGGCCAATATCATGTCCTCGCTGCTGGCCAAGCGCCTCGGCGCGCGCAAGGTGATGACCATCATCAACAACCCGGCCTATGTCGACCTGGTGCAGGGCGGCGAAATCGATATCGCCATCAGCCCGCAACTGGCGACCATCGGCACCTTGCTGGCCCACGTGCGCCGCGGCGATATCGTCAGCGTGCACTCCCTGCGCCGTGGCGCGGCGGAGGCGATCGAAGCAATCGCCCACGGTGACTCGAAGTCGAGCAAGGTGGTGGGCAAGTCCATCGAAGACATCAACCTGCCGCCAGGCACCACCATCGGCGCGATCATCCGCGACGACGAAGTGCTGATCGCCCACGACGACACGGTGATCAAGAGCGGCGACCACGTGATCCTGTTCGTTGTGGATAAAAAGTACATTCGCGATGTGGAGAAGCTGTTCCACGTCGGTCTGACGTTCTTCTGACCGTTACCGAAGGAAGGGAAGGCAATGCGCGAATCGCTGGAAAAGATGCTCGCCAAGGGTGTGGATAACCCGCTGTTGCGCTTTGGGCTGGGCAAGTCCTGGCTGGACGAAGGCAATGGCGCCGAAGCGGCGGTGCACCTGGCGCGGTGTGTGGAGCTGGATCCGAAGTATTCGGCGGCGTGGAAGTTGCTCGGCAAGGCGTGGGTGGCGGCTGGGGATAACGCTGCGGCGCGGGCGGCCTGGCAGCAGGGGATTGCGGCGGCGCAGGCTCATGGGGACAAGCAGGCCGAGAAGGAAATGGCGGTGTTCTTGAAGAAGCTGGATAAAGCGGGGATTTGAGTCGTCTGGTTTCGAGGGCTTCGCGAGCAAGCTCGCTCCTACAGGGGATTGCGTCATCCCTGTAGGAGCGAGCTCGTCGGGGCGCCGAACCGTCGCGATGAGGCCCTTAATACCAACGAGCTTCCCCAGCCGGCCGCTTCTTGAACCGTTTCATGCTCCACATGTACTGGCTCGGATAGGCCCGCACATACTTTTCCACCACCTGGCTCATCGCCGCCGCCGAGGTCTCGGTGTCGGTGCTGTACATCGCCTCCGGCGCCGCTTCGAGGATCACCTTGAAGCCTGAACCGTCCGGCAGCCGCAAGGCATGCAGGAACACCCCGACCGCCTTGCCGCCCGCCAGCATGTTCGGCACGAACTTGCTGGTCAGCGCTTTGGTCCCCAGGAACGGCACGAAGATCCCCGCCGATTCGGCCGGCTCCGGGTCAGCCGGAATCCCCACCTGACCGCCACGACGCACTTCCTTGATGATGCTCAGGATGCCTTCCTTGGTCGAAGGCGCAACGCGGTTGCCCAGTTGCACGCGCTGCTCGCGCAGCAGGTCATCGACCGCCTTGAGCTTGGGCGGGCGGTAGAAAATGATCGGTTTGCACTGGCTGCAATAGAAGTGGTTGAGCACTTCCCAGTTGCCGAGGTGGCTGGTGATGCCAACCACGCCTTTGCCCGAGGCCAGCGCGTCTTTCAACACCTCCAGGCCTTCGACTTCACGCACCAGGTCGATGGAACGCTGCGCCGGCCAGATCCAGGCGCAGGCGCTTTCGGTGAAAGACTTGCCGATGTCCATCAGCGAGCGTCCCACCAACTTCTCGCGCTCGACCGGGTCCATCTCGGGGAAGCATTTGGCGAGGTTGATCCGCACCACTTCACGGGAGCTGTTCGGCACCTTCCACATGATCCAGCCGATGGCCGCGCCGACCCGTTGCACCGCGCCCCAAGGCAGCTTGGCAAACAACCGCAACGCCCCGACCATCAAGGCGCCCTTGAACTTTTCCACAGGCAGGTTCCTCCGTAAGCAAGCCGAGCATTGTAACCGTCAGCGCAGCAGGGCGGAGTATCGATCGCAGTCGGTGGTGTGATCCATAACCATGCCGGTGGCCTGCATGAAGGCATAGCAGATGGTCGGTCCGACGAAGGTGAACCCGGCCTTTTGCAGCGCCTTGCTCATGGCCTTGGCCTCGTCGGTCACCGCCGGCACGTCGATGCGCTCGACAAAATGATTGATCTTCGGCTGGCCGCCGACAAAGGACCACAGCCACTGCGCCGGGTCTTGCAGTTCCAGCCACGCCCGCGCATTGCGCCGGGCGGCGTTGAGCTTCAGACGGTTGCGGATGATGCCGGGATCGAGCATGCGTTCCTCGATCTCTTCATCGGTCATCTGCGCCAGCCGGTGGGGATCGAAACCGAACAGCACTTGCCGATAACGCTCGCGCTTTTTCAGCACGGTGATCCACGACAGACCGGCCTGGAATCCTTCCAGAAGCAGCATTTCGAAGAGCTGCCGGGCATCGCGCTGCGGCGTGCCCCATTCCTGATCGTGATAAGCCTGGTACAGCGGATCGTCGGTACACCAAAAGCAACGTGGCATAAAGCACCATGGGTAGAGGCCGGGGCGAATCGGGTTATACTCCCGCTCTTTATATTCGCAGCCCTAGAAACAGGTGAATTTCGTGAGCCAGCCTACGCCAGCCGTGCGTACCTTCCAAGACTTGATCCTCGCGCTCCAGCAGTACTGGGCCGAGCAAGGTTGTGTGGTGCTTCAGCCCTACGATATGGAAGTGGGCGCCGGCACCTTTCATACCGCCACGTTTCTGCGCGCCGTAGGCCCGGAAACCTGGAACGCCGCTTACGTACAGCCAAGCCGTCGCCCGGCCGATGGCCGTTACGGTGAAAACCCCAACCGCCTGCAGCACTACTACCAGTTCCAGGTGGTGCTCAAGCCGAACCCGGCCAACTTCCAGGAGCTGTACCTCGGCTCGCTGAAAGCCATCGGCCTGGATCCGCTGGTTCACGACATCCGTTTCGTCGAAGACAACTGGGAATCGCCGACCCTCGGCGCCTGGGGTCTGGGTTGGGAAATCTGGCTCAACGGCATGGAAGTCACCCAGTTCACCTACTTCCAGCAAGTTGGCGGCATCGAATGCCTGCCGGTCACCGGTGAAATCACCTATGGCCTGGAACGTCTGGCCATGTACCTGCAGGGCGTCGACTCGGTCTACGACCTGGTCTGGACCGACGGTCCGTTCGGCAAGGTGACCTACGGCGACGTGTTCCACCAGAACGAAGTGGAGCAGTCGACCTACAACTTCGAACACGCCAACGTCGAGAAACTGTTCGAGCTGTTCGACTTCTACGAAAGCGAAGCCAACCGCCTGATCGAGCTGGAACTGCCGCTGCCGACCTACGAAATGGTCCTCAAGGCGTCCCACACCTTCAACCTGCTGGATGCCCGCCGCGCCATCTCGGTCACCGAGCGCCAGCGTTACATCCTGCGCGTGCGCACCCTGGCCCGCGCCGTGGCGCAGAGCTACCTGCTCGCTCGCGCCAAGCTGGGCTTCCCGATGGCAACCCCTGAATTGCGTGATGAAGTGTTGGCCAAGCTGGAGGCTGCAGAATGAGTGCTCAAGATTTCCTGGTTGAACTGGGCACCGAAGAGCTGCCACCCAAGGCCCTGGCCAGCCTCGGCGATGCGTTTCTCGCCGGCATCGAAAAAGGCCTGCAGGCCGCCGGCCTGAACTACACCGGCAAACAGGTGTACGCCGCACCGCGTCGCCTGGCCGTGCTGATCCGTCAACTCGACACCCAGCAGCCAGACCGCAGCATCAACGTCGACGGCCCGCCCCGCCAGGCCGCATTCGACGCTGAAGGCAACCCGACCCAGGCCGCCCTGGGTTTCGCCAAGAAGTGTGGCGTTGAACTGTCGGAAATCGACCAGAGCGGCGCCAAGCTGCGCTTCTCCCAGCACATCCCGGGCAAGGCCACCGCCAGCCTGCTGCCGACCATCGTCGAAGATTCGCTGAACGACCTGCCGATCCCCAAGCGCATGCGCTGGGGTGCTCGCCGCGAAGAGTTCGTGCGTCCGACCCAATGGCTGGTAATGCTGCTGGGTGACGAGGTGGTCGATTGCACCATCCTCGCCCAGACGGCCGGTCGCGAGTCTCGCGGCCACCGCTTCCACCACCCGGAAAACGTACGCATCAGCGCTCCGGCCAACTACCAGGAAGACCTGCGCAAGGCCTACGTCCTGGCCGACTTCGCCGAGCGTCGCGAGCTGATCAGCAAGCGCACCGCGGAACTGGCGATGCAGCAGGAAGGCACCGCGATCGTGCCGCCAGCGCTGCTGGACGAAGTGACCGCGCTGGTCGAGTGGCCGGTTCCGCTGGTCTGCTCGTTCGAGGAACGTTTCCTCGAAGTGCCGCAAGAAGCCCTGATCACCACCATGCAGGACAACCAGAAGTACTTCTGCCTGCTGGACGTCGACGGCAAGCTGCTGCCGCGCTTCATCACCGTGGCCAACGTCGAGAGCCGCGATCCGAAGCAGATCGTCGAAGGCAACGAGAAGGTCGTGCGCCCACGCCTGACCGACGCCGAGTTCTTCTTCAAGCAGGACAAGAAGCAGCCACTGGCAAGCTTCAACGACCGCCTGCAGAACGTGGTCTTCCAGGCCCAGTTGGGCAGCGTTTTCGACAAGGCCGAGCGCGTTTCGAATCTGGCCGCGTTCATCGCCGGCAAGATCGGCGGCGACGCCCAGCGTGCTGCCCGCGCGGGTCTGCTGTCCAAGTGCGACCTGGCCTCCGAGATGGTCGGTGAATTCCCTGAAATGCAGGGCGTTGCCGGTTACTACTACGCGCTCAACGACGGCGAGCCGGAAGATGTCGCCCTGGCCCTGAACGAGCAGTACATGCCGCGCGGTGCTGGCGCTGAACTGCCATCGACCCTGACCGGCGCGGCCGTGGCCATCGCCGACAAGCTCGACACCCTGGTCGGCATCTTCGGTATCGGCATGCTGCCAACCGGCAGCAAAGACCCGTATGCACTGCGTCGTGCGGCCCTGGGCGTACTGCGCATCCTGATCGAGAAGCAACTGGACCTGGACCTGACCGAAGCAGTCGACTTCGCGGTCAAGCAGTTCGGTGCCAAGGTCAAGCCGGCCGGCCTGGCCGAGCTGGTGCTGGAGTTCATCTTCGACCGCCTGCGTGCGCGCTACGAAGATGAAGGCATCGATGTTGCCACCTACCTGTCGGTCCGTGCCCTGAAGCCGGGTTCGGCGCTGGACTTCGACCAGCGCGTGCAGGCCGTACAGGCCTTCCGCCAACTGCCGGAAGCCGCCGCCCTGGCCGCGGTGAACAAGCGCGTGTCGAACCTGCTGAGCAAAGCCGAAGGCACCGTGGCCACCACCGTCGAGCCGAAGTACTTCGACAACGCCAACGAGTTCTCGCTGTACTCGGCGATCCAGCAGGCCGACCACGCCGTGCAACCGCTGGCAGCAGCGCGTCAGTACCGCGAGTCGCTGGCGCGTCTGGCTGCCCTGCGTGAGCCGGTGGATGCGTTCTTCGAAGCGGTGATGGTCAATGCCGAGGACGCCAACGTGCGGGCCAACCGTTATGCCCTGCTCAGCCGCCTGCGCGGTCTGTTCCTGGGCGTGGCCGACATCTCGCTGCTGGGGTAAGCCTTGAAACTGCTGATTCTCGATCGTGACGGGGTGATCAACCAGGACTCCGACGCCTACATCAAGTCGCTGGAGGAATGGATTCCGATCCCCGGCTCGATCGAGGCCATCGCGCAGTTGAGCCAGGCCGGCTGGACGGTGGCCGTCGCCACCAACCAGTCCGGCATCGCTCGCGGCTACTACCCGCTGTCGACCCTCGACGCCATGCACGCCCGCCTGCGTGAGCTGGTGGCCGCGCTGGGTGGCGAAGTCGGGCTGATCGTCCACTGCCCGCACGGGCCGGACGATGGCTGCGATTGCCGCAAGCCAAAGCCCGGAATGCTGCGGCAGATTGCCCAACACTATGACGCCAGCCTCGCTGGCGTGTGGTTCGTCGGCGACAGCAGCGGTGACCTGGAAGCTGCGGCAACCGTCGATGCTCAACCGGTTCTGGTACGCACCGGCAAGGGTGAGAAGACCCTGGCCAAGGGCGTTGCGCCGGATACACTGATTTTCGATGACCTGGCTGCCGTCGCCAGAGCACTTATCCACAAATAGCGCGCCTGCCCCTTGCGGGCGCACTCTTATTAGGCGGGCCCTCCCGCAACGGTACAAGCCGCTATGTCGATCCTGCAGGCGATCAGAATCGTTCCCTTTTATCTGTTGTTGGGCGCCAGCGCGCTGATCTGGTGTTCACTCAGCTTCTTTATCGCGCCATTCCTGCCGTTCCGTTATCGCTATCGCTGGATCAACGTCTACTGGTGCCGCTTCGCGCTGGTGCTGGTGCGGGTGTTCCTGAATATCCGGGTCAAGGTGACCGGCGCCGAAAACATCCCCGAGCGCCCCTGCGTGATCCTCTCCAATCACCAGAGCACCTGGGAAACCTTCTTCCTCTCCGCGTACTTCCAGCCTCTGAGCCAGGTGCTCAAGCGCGAGTTGCTGTACGTGCCGTTCTTCGGATGGGCCATGGCCATGCTGCGGCCGATCGCCATCGACCGCGATAACCCCAAAGCCGCCCTGAAACAGGTTGCAGCCAAAGGCGATAAGTTGCTCAAGGAACGTGTCTGGGTGCTGATCTTCCCGGAAGGCACCCGCGTGCCCTTCGGCCAGATCGGCAAGTTCTCGCGCAGTGGCGCCGCCCTGGCGGTGAACGCCGACCTGCCAGTACTGCCCATTGCCCACAACGCTGGCAAGTACTGGCCCAAGGAAGGCTGGGGCAAGCGCGCCGGCACCATCGAAGTGGTTATCGGCGAGCCGATGTGGGCCGAAGGCAGTGGTCCGCGGGCAATCGCCGAACTGAACGACCGCGCTGCGGCCTGGAACGAAAAGACCCAGCGCGAACTGGGTTCGCTGCCACCTCTGCAGGCGGTCAGCGAAACCCAGTCGGTCGCTTGACCCGTTCTGTGGATAACTTGTTGACAATATTTGGATTGCTTACGAAAAAACGCGCTAACTCATTAATCTACTTACATATTTCTATGTATGACTGTTTCGTGTAAATCGTGCATAAGTTTTTTCGCGGAATAAAAAAACCGGCTTTTACGCCGGTTTTTTTGTGCCTGTTATTCACACCTTGTCGATGTCTACGTCGCGGGTCTCTTTCAGGCAGAACAGCCCCACCACCAGACTGACGCCGGTGATCAGCACCGGATACCAAAGCCCGTAGAAAATATCGCCGGTGTACACCACCAGGGCGAACGATACGGTGGGCAGGAAACCGCCGAACCAGCCGTTGCCGATGTGGTAGGGCAGGGACATCGAGGTGTAGCGGATGCGGGTCGGGAACAACTCGACCATCACCGCGGCCAGCGGTCCGTAGGTCATGGTGGCGATCAGAATCATCACCACGATCAGCAGCACCACCATCGGCTGGTTGACGCTGCTGGCGTCGGCTTTGGACGGGTAGCCCGCCTTCTCGATGGCGGCGCGCATCGCGGCCTCGTCGAAGCCCTCGATGCGCTGCTCACCCACCATCACTGCCACGCTGCTGCCGGCAGGCACCGATTGCGAGCTGTACGGCAGGCCCTGTTTGACCAGGAACGTCTTGACCTTGTCGCACGGGCTGTCGAAACGCGCCTTGCCCACCGGGTCGAACTGGAAGGTGCAGCCGGCAGGATCAGCCATCACCACGATGGGCGACTGACGGCTGGCGGTGTCGATCTGCGGGTTGGCGTAGTGGCTCAGCGCTTTGAATAGCGGGAAGTAGAGTAGGGTGGCGAGCAACAGGCCCGTCATCAGGATCGGCTTGCGCCCGATGCGGTCCGACAACCAGCCAAAGAAGACGAAGAACGGCGCGCCGATCACCACGCTGATGATCAGCAGGGTGTTGGCCTGGGCCGGGTCCATCTTGAGCATCTGGGTCATGAAGAACAGCACGTAGAACTGCGCGGTGTAGAAGGTTACCGCCTGCCCGGCGTTGATGCTGAACAGCGCCGTCAGAACGACCTTGAGGTTCGGCCAGGAGGTGAAGGACTCGCGGATCGGCGACTTGCTGATCTTGCCTTGGGCCTTCATTTTCACGAAGGCCGGCGACTCATGCATGCTCATGCGGATCCAGGTGGAGATCGCCAGCAGCACGATGGACAGCAGGAACGGCAGGCGCCAACCCCAGGTTTCGAACTGGTCGCCACTGATGTAGCGGCTGCCCAGCACCACCAGCAGCGACAGCAGCAGACCAAGCGTCGCGGTGGACTGGATAAAGCCTGTGTGGAAACCGCGTTTGCCGTGCGGGGCGTGTTCGGCAACGTAGGTCGCCGCGCCGCCGTACTCACCGCCCAGCGCCAGGCCCTGGAGCATGCGCAGCACTACCAGGATGATCGGTGCGGCGATGCCGATGCTGGCGTAGGTTGGCAGCAAGCCCACGGCGAAGGTCGACAGGCCCATCAGCACGATGGTCACCAGGAAGGTGTACTTGCGGCCGATCATGTCTCCCAGCCGCCCGAACACCAGGGCACCGAAAGGCCTGACCAGGAACCCGGCGGCAAATGCCATCAGCGCAAAGATGAACGCCGTGGTGTCGTTGACCCCGGCGAAGAACTGCTTGCTGATAACCGCGGCCAACGCCCCGTAGAGAAAAAAGTCATACCACTCGAAAACCGTCCCGAGGGATGACGCGAAAATGATCTTGCGCTCTTCGCGGCGGCTGCTGGCCGTCGTGGTCGCGCCCTGTTGCTGGATGGTGTCCGACATCGTGCTGTCCTCGGCCCACGTTGGGGCACAGTGATTATTGTTGTTGTCCACTGTCGACACCGGTCGACTGCTGCCGGTGTCACTGTTGCCACGCCGCCCCGCGCAAGGCTCAGGGCGTCGCTATCTTCGTGCGGTCACTGCGGGTGCTGACGGCCTCATGGCCCTGGCGGATCAGTTGCGCGGCCTTTTCCGCGATCATCAAGGTGGGTGAGCAGGTATTGCCGGAAACGATGTTCGGCATGATCGACGCATCGGCGATGCGCAGGCCGCCGACGCCATGAACCCGCAACTGCGCGTCCACCACATCCAGCGGCCCGTTGCCCATGCGGCAGGTGCCCACCGGGTGGAAGATGGTGGTGCCGATCTGGCCGGCGGCGGCGTACAGGTCTTCGTCACTCTGCAACGTCGGTCCCGGCAGGTACTCGCGCGGCGAGAAGGGCGCAAGGGCAGGGGACTGGACGATGTTGCGGGTCAGGCGGATGGCCTGGGCGGCGACCTGCAGGTCTTCCGGCGCGCTGAGGTAATTGGGGTCGATCACTGGCGCGTCGGCAGGGTCCGCCGAGCGGATATCCACACGTCCGCGGCTGAGCGGGCGCAAGTTACACACCGACGCCGTGAAGGCGGCGAAGCGGTGCAACGGCTCGCCAAAGCGGTCCAGCGACAGCGGCTGAACGTGGTACTGGAGATTCGGCGAAGCCTGCTCCGGACCTGAACGCACGAACGCGCCCAGTTGGCTCGGCGCCATGGCCAGCGGGCCACTGCGGTCATAGAGATAACGCAGGCCCATGCCCATCTTGCCGAAGAGCGTGTTGGCCACCTGATTGAGGGTGCGGACGTTGTCGACCTGATAGATCAGCCGCAGTTGCAGATGGTCCTGCAGGTTGCCGCCAACACCCGGCAGCTCATGGTTCACGCCGATGCCCAAGCGCTCCAGCAGCGGCCGAGGGCCGATGCCGGAACGCTGAAGGATTCCCGGCGAACCGACGGAGCCGGCGCACAGGATCACTTCACGGCGCGCGTCGAAGTTCTGCCATTGCCCCTGCCACCGTGCGCGCACCGCAGAGGCACGGCCGTTCTCCAGCAGCACACGGTCCACGTCGACACCCGTCAATACGCTCAGGTTGGTGCGGTGGGCAATGGGCCGGAGAAACGCCTTGGAGGCATTCCAGCGCACGCCGGCTTTCTGGTTGACCTGAAAATATCCACAGCCCTGGTTATCGCCGCCGTTGAAGTCATCGACGCTGGCGATCCCCTGTTGCGCGGCCGCCTCGCGAAACGCGTCGAGGATCGCCCAGGAATAACGCTGCTGCTCGACCCGCCATTCACCCTCAGCACCGTGCGCCTCGCTGGCGCCGGCGTAGTGACGCTCGCTCGCCTTGAACAGCGGCAGCACATCCTTCCACGCCCAGCCGGGATTGCCCTCGTCGGCCCAGCGGTCATAGTCGCCGGACTGCCCGCGCATGTAGATCATGCCGTTGATCGAGGAACAACCGCCGAGCACCTTGCCCCGTGGATAACCCAGGCTGCGTCCGTTGAGGCCGGCTTGGGATTCGGTCTTGAAGCACCAGTCGGTGCGTGGATTACCAATGCAGTAGAGATAACCGACCGGGATATGAATCCATGGGTAGTTGTCGCGGCCACCGGCTTCGAGCAGGGCAACGCGACAGGAAGGATCGGCGGACAACCGGTTCGCCAGCAGGCAACCCGCGGGACCGGCACCGACGATGACGTAGTCGTAGGAATGATCGGCTGATGGCATGAAGACCTCGCGCCTGATTTTTATTCTTGTCTTTCTTCAGTGTTATTGATTATTTTCGAGATGAAAACGTTCGTTTTCACTCAACCGCTGTGCGTTTAAACACAACGCCGGCAAGCCTGCGGTTAACAGGGACAGCCTATGTTCGACTGGAATGATCTGCGGTTTTTTCTCGAATTACAGCGCAGCGGCCGCCTGCTTACCGCCGCCAAACGCCTCAACACCACCCACAGTACCGTGGCCCGGCATATCGAAAATATCGAGCAGAGCCTGGGCACCGCGCTGTTCGTCCAGCATGCCCAGGGCTATGAACTGACGCCGTCCGGCCAGGCCCTGCTCAAGCATGCCGAGGCGATGGAGAACGTCGCGCTGCTGGCCCAGGAAGAAATCACCCAGGCCATCACCCCGCTGGGCAAGATCCGCCTGGGGGTCACCGAAGGCATCGGCATCATGTTTTTCACGCCGCGCATGGGCAGCCTGTTCGACCGGTATCCGGGGCTGGAAGTGGAGCTGGTGGCGGTGCCGCGCTTTGTCAGCATCATCAACCGCGAGGCGGAAATCAGCATCCACCTGGAGCGACCCAACGCCGACCTGTTGATCACCCGCAAGCTCACCGACTACCGCCTGGCGCTCTACGCCAGCCCCGACTACCTCGCCCGCGCTCCCGCGCTGAACAGCCGCGAAGACCTGGCTCGGCACACCTGGATCGGCTACGTCGACGACCTGTTGTTCAGCCAGGAGCTGCTGTTTCTGCACAGCTTCTGCCGGGCGCCGAATGTGGTGTTCCGCAGCACCAGCGTGATCGCCCAGCAGCATGCGGCGCGCGCCGGGCTGGGCATCGCCGTGCTGCCCAACTACATGGCGCGGCACGACACAGGGCTGGTGCGTATCCTGCCCAGCGAAACCATCCAGCGCAGCTACTGGATCAGCACACGCCGCGAGTTGCACAAGTCGGTGCGCCTGCGGGTAGTCTGGGACTACCTGCTGGCGCTGTGCGCGCAAGAGCAGGGCGAACTGTTGGCCGACTAGCTCAGTGCAGCAAGGTGTTGAACGCCAGCAACACCGCAGCCCCGACCCCGACCAGCGCGAACGCCTGTTGCAGGCGCGGCCCGGCCAGATGGTGGGCGATCTGGCGTCCAGCGAGCAGACCGGCCAGCGCGCCCGCGGCAAACGGCGCGCCGATCGCCCAAGGCATCACACCACTGAAGCTGGCCGTCAGCACGCTGCCGCTGGAGACCAGGGCGATCACCGCCAGCGAGGTGGCCACCATACTTTTCATGTCGAGGTTGGTGTAGCGACCCAAGGCGGGAATGATGACGAATCCGCCGCCCACGCCTAACAACCCGGACAGCAATCCAGCGAGCAATCCGGTAAAGGCGAGTGCCCGGGCGCAGGGCAGGGTCCAGCGCAACCGCCCCTGCTGCGGGTTGAGGACGCAAGGTTGTATCTGTCGATTAGCGCAGGGCGACTCGCCGCGTAGCTCGCGTCGGGCCCTTAGCAACATCCGCCCACAGGCGTACACCAGCACCGCCGAGAATCCCAACGCCAGCGGCGCGTTGGGCAGTTGATGCGCCAGCCAGAAACCGAAGGGCGCTGCCAACCAGCCGAGCCCGGCGATAAAGAGCGCCGCCCGGTAACGCACCAACCCTTGGCGCCAGCCCAATATCGCGCCCACGCCGGCGGCCAGTCCCACCGCGAGCAAGCCGATCGGCGCTGCTTCGACCATCGACAGACCAAGTCCGAAGACCAGTAGCGGCACGGCAAGGATTCCTCCACCGGCACCCGTCAGCGCCAGGATCAAGCCAATGACCGCGCCCAGTCCGGCACCGAGCAACTCATGTTCCATCATGACTACGGCTCACCGGCCAGGGGAATCTTCAGGTAGCTCACGCCGTTGTCCTCAGGCTCGGGGAACTGGCCGCTGCGCATGTTGATCTGCACAGACGGCAGCATCAGCACCGGCATCTCCAGGGTTGCGTCACGGGCCTGGCGCATGGCGACGAATTCGTCCTCGCTGATGCCTTGGTGAATATGGATGTTGCTGACGCGCTGCTCCGCAACCGTGGTTATGTAGCGCAACTCGCGACCACCGGGTAAGTAGTCGTGGCACATGAACAGTCGGGTGTCGTCGGGCAGGGCGAGGATGCGCATGATCGAGCGGTACAGCACGCGTGCGTCGGCGCCGGGAAAGTCGCAGCGGGCGGTGCCATAGTCAGGCATGAACAAGGTGTCGCCAACGAAGGCCCCGGTCTCGCCGGCGGCTTCCACCAGGAAGGTGATACACGCCGGCGTATGCCCCGGGGTGTGCAAGGCACGGGCCTGCAAACCGCCAATGGCAAAAGTGGCCTCGTCGTCGAACAGCACATCGAACTGGCTGCCATCGCGAGCAAAGCCGGGACCGGTGTTGAACAGCGTGCCGAAGGTCTTCTGCACCTGGGTGATCCGGCTGCCGATTGCCAGTTGTCCGCCGAGGGCCTTTTTCAGGTACGCCGCCGCGGAAAGATGATCGGCGTGGACGTGAGTTTCCAGAATCCACTGCACGCTAGCGCCCAGCGCTTTTACCCGATCAATCAGACGATCAGCGTTGTGAGTGTCGGTGCGCCCGGACTTCGGGTCGTAGTCGAGCACGCTGTCGATCAATGCGCAGTGTCTGGTTTCGGTGTCCATGACCAGATAGCTGATGGTCCAGGTCGTGCTGTCGAACAGCGCTTCCACATAGAGATTGCCGGCGATGATCATTATCCATTCTCCAGAAAGGTCACTACGGCCGACCATCGATGAACAGGGTGAGTGAACGCATCTTACCTCGGCGTTTGCGCGAACTTTGGCTTTGAATTGATAAACCCCAGAAACAAGAAACCCGGCTTTCGCCGGGCTTTTTGTTTCACGTGGAACAATCAGAAGTCGAGGTTGGACACCGACAACGCGTTGCTCTCGATGAACTCACGGCGTGGCTCGACCGCATCACCCATCAGGGTGTTGAAGATCTGGTCAGCCGCGATTGCGTCTTCGATGGTCACCTTGAGCATGCGACGCACGCTTGGGTCCATGGTGGTTTCCCACAACTGATCCGGGTTCATCTCACCAAGACCTTTGTAGCGCTGGATGGTGTGACGCTTGGTGCTTTCGTTCATCAGCCATTCAAGTGCTTCCTTGAACTCGCTGATGGCTTTCTTGCGCTCACCGCGTTGAACGTAGGCGCCATCGTCCAGCAGCGTGCTGAGCTGGGCACCCAGTGCGGTGACGGTGCGGTAGTCGTTGCTGCCGAAGAAGTCACGGTTGAAGGTAACGTAGCTCGCGAGACCATGGGAGGTGATTTCCACTTCCGGCAGCCACACGTTGCGCTCGCGGTCTTCACGCAGACTGGCCTTGTACAGCAGGCCCGACTTCTCGCTGGTGCTCAGGCGCTCTTTGAACTTGTCCAGCCACCCGGTCATCTTCGCGTGGTCAGAAAGATCTTCCAGCGAAACGGCCGGCAGGTACAGGAAGTGCTCGGTCAGTTCCAGCGGGTACAGACGCGACAGACGCTTGAGCGTCTTCATTACCGAACGGAACTCATTGACCAGGCTTTCCAGCGCAGGGCCGGAGATCGCTGGAGCAGACTCGTTCAGGTACAGGGCGGCGTCTTCAAGGGCCGACTGGGTCATGTACTCTTCCATGGCCTCGTCGTCCTTGATGTACTGCTCCTGCTTGCCTTTCTTCACCTTGTACAGCGGCGGCTGGGCGATGTAGATGTAGCCGCGCTCGACCAGCTCCGGCAACTGACGGAAGAAGAAGGTCAGCAGCAGGGTACGGATGTGCGAACCGTCGACGTCAGCATCGGTCATGATGATGATGTTGTGATAGCGCAGCTTGTCGATGTTGTACTCATCGCGGCCAATACCACAGCCCAATGCGGTGATCAGGGTGCCCACTTCCTGGGACGAGATCATCTTGTCGAAACGTGCTTTCTCGACGTTGAGGATCTTGCCCTTCAGCGGCAGGATCGCCTGGGTCTTGCGGTTACGACCTTGCTTGGCCGAGCCACCCGCGGAGTCACCCTCCACCAGGTACAGTTCGGAAAGGGCAGGGTCTTTCTCCTGGCAGTCCGCCAACTTGCCCGGCAGACCGGCGATATCCAACGCGCCTTTACGGCGAGTCATTTCCCGCGCTTTACGGGCAGCTTCACGAGCGCGCGCAGCGTCGATCATCTTGCCGACCACAGCCTTGGCTTCGTTCGGGTTTTCCAAGAGGAAGTCAGAGAAGTACTTGCCCATCTCCTGCTCGACAGCCGTCTTCACTTCGGAGGAGACCAGCTTGTCTTTGGTCTGCGAGCTGAACTTCGGATCCGGCACCTTGACCGAAATGATCGCGGTCAGACCTTCACGGGCATCGTCACCGGTGGTCGAGACCTTGTTCTTCTTGGCCAGACCTTCCTGCTCGATGTAGTTGTTCAGGTTACGCGTCAGCGCAGAACGGAAGCCCACCAGGTGAGTACCGCCATCGCGCTGAGGAATGTTGTTGGTGAAGCAAAGCAGGTTTTCGTTGAAGCTGTCGTTCCACTGCAGGGCGATCTCGACGCCCACGCCATCTTCACGCTGGACGTTGAAGTGGAACACCTGGTTCACCGGAGTCTTGTTGGTGTTCAGGTACTCAACGAATGCACGCAGGCCGCCTTCGTATTTGAAGGCCTCTTCTTTACCCGAGCGCTCGTCTTTCAGCAGGATGCCAACGCCAGAGTTCAGGAACGACAGTTCACGAATCCGCTTGGCCAGGATGTCCCAGCTGAAATGAATGTTCTTGAAAGTTTCAGCCGAAGGCTTGAAGTGAATCTGGGTGCCGGTGGTTTCACTGTCGCCAACGATTTTCATCGGAGCTTGTGGAACACCGTGGACGTAGATCTGCTCCCAGATTTTGCCGCTACGACGAACAGTCAGGGTCAGCACTTCGGACAGGGCGTTTACTACAGAAACACCTACACCGTGCAGACCACCGGAAACTTTATAGGAGTTGTCGTCGAACTTACCGCCGGCGTGCAGTACGGTCATGATGACCTCTGCGGCGGAAACACCTTCTTCTTTATGCACATCAACCGGAATGCCGCGACCGTTGTCGCGTACGGTGATGGATTCATCCGTGTGGATGATTACAGTAATGTCGTCACAGTGGCCGGCGAGGGCTTCGTCGATCGAGTTGTCGACCACCTCGAACACCATGTGGTGCAGGCCGCTGCCGTCATCAGTGTCGCCAATGTACATACCGGGGCGCTTGCGCACGGCATCCAGCCCTTTCAGCACTTTAATGCTGGAGGAATCGTACGTTTGATTTTCGCTCATGCCTTCACTCCCGATGGTCGTGGGTCTGGGTGATACGGCCCTGTTCCACGTGGAACAAAGCAACCGGCGTATCCATCTGCCAGCCTTCCCTCAGTAATTCGTGATCTACACAGGTGATAAAAACCTGGCAGCGTAAGTCTTCCAACAAGCGGCAAAGTGCACGACGGTGCTGCTCGTCCAGTTCGGACGGCAGGTCATCCACCAGGTAAATACATTGGCCGCGACGTGCCTGGCTGACCAGGTGTCCCTGGGCGATACGCAATGCGCAGACCACCAGCTTTTGCTGGCCGCGGGACAAGATATCCGCGGCATTGTTGGCGCCTAATCTGAGACGCAAATCTGCACGCTGTGGACCCGCCTGGGTATGTCCCATCTGCTGATCGCGCTGGACGGAGGCCGCGAGAACATCACTCAGCTCTCGGTCTTTATCCCATCCGCGGTAGTAACTCAGGGTAAGCCCTTCGAGTTCCAAAAGTTCGCTGAGGATTTGCTCGAAAACAGGCTTCAACGCTTTGATGTAATTACGGCGATATTCGTCGATTTCCGCACTGGCCAGGCACAATTCCCGGTCCCAAGCCGCTTGGGAAATAGCGTCAAGTGTACCATGTCGCAACCACGAGTTTCGCTGCCGAAGTGCCTTCTGCAAGCGCTGCCAAGTCCCCATAAATCGAGGTTCCACGTGGAACACACCCCAATCGAGGAATTGCCGGCGGATTTTCGGAGCGCCTTCAAGCAGGCGAAAACTGTCTGGATTGATCAATTGCAGCGGCAGGATTTCCGCCAACTGGGCGGTACCGCGAGCGTTCTGCCCGTCGATACGGATGGTGAAGTCACCCTGCCGCTCCCGCGAAACACCCAGATTGCTTGAGGCGCCATTCTCCAACGCCACTTGGCCGAAGACCGTACACGTGGGCTGTTCATACTGAATGACGGGGTTCAGACGAGTGCTACGGAATGAACGAGCGAGCCCCAGCAGATAAATGGCTTCCAGCACGCTGGTTTTGCCGCTGCCGTTATCGCCGTACAGAATGTTGATTCGCGGGGAGGGTGAGAAGGTCACCGGGTGCAGGTTGCGCACCGCGGTGACAGAGACACGACTGAGGGACATCTAGACAGGTCTGGGCAATTACAGGCGCATCGGCATAACGACATAAGAAGAGTCGTCGTTGCCCGCTTCCTGCAGCAGCGCACTGCTGTTGGAGTCGGAAAGGATCAGACGAACCTGCTCGGTCGTCATGACGCCCAGTACGTCCAGCAGATAGCTGACGTTGAAACCAATCTCGAGCGAGCCGCCGTTGTAGTCGACGCTGATTTCTTCCTCAGCCTCTTCCTGCTCCGGGTTGTTCGCCTGGATCTTCAATTGGCCAGCGGCCAGTTGCAGACGGATCCCGCGGTACTTCTCGTTGGAAAGAATCGCGGTGCGGCTGAACGCTTCGCGCAGCGCCTGACGATCACCCAGCACCAGCTTGTCACCGCCTTTTGGCAGAACGCGCTCGTAGTCCGGGAACTTGCCGTCGACCAGCTTCGAGGTGAAGGTGAATTCGCCAGTAGTTGCGCGGATATGGTGCTGGCCCAGCACGATGCTGACAGTGCCGTCTGGTTCGGTCAGCAGGCGCGCCAGCTCGAGGATACCTTTGCGAGGCACGATGACCTGATGGCGATCAGCCTGACCGATGTCAGCGCTCATCGAGCACATGGCCAGACGGTGACCGTCGGTGGCGACAGCGCGCAATGTGCCTGTGGATACTTCCAGCAGCATACCGTTGAGGTAGTAACGGACGTCCTGCTGCGCCATGGCAAAGCTGGTGCGTTCGATCAGTCGACGCAGACGGCTCTGTTCCAGGGTGCAGGTCAACGAGCCTGGGCCTTCTTCCACAGTCGGGAAATCATTGGCCGGCAAGGTCGACAGGGTGAAGCGGCTACGGCCGGCCTTCACCAGGAGTTTCTGCTCGTCGACCTTGATGTCGATCAGAGCGTCGTTGGGCAAGCTCTTGCAGATATCCATCAGCTTGCGCGCAGGAACCGTGATCTCGCCCGGCTCGGCAGGTTCTTCCAGTTGGACGCGGCCAACCAGTTCCACTTCCAGGTCGGTACCGGTCAGCGACAACTGTTGACCCTGGACCACCAGCAGTACGTTGGACAGTACTGGCAAGGTCTGGCGGCGCTCTACGACACCTGCGACCAGTTGCAGGGGTTTCAACAGGGCTTCGCGTTGAATGGTGAAATGCATGGTCTAGTCCCTTGCCTTGAAAAGCTGCGCCGACATCAGGTTGTCAGAGTCCGCAGCAGGTTCTTGTAGTCCTCGCGGATATCCGCGTCGGATTCCTTGAGTTCGTTGATCTTGCGGCAGGCGTGCAACACCGTGGTGTGATCGCGTCCGCCAAAAACGTCGCCGATTTCCGGCAGGCTGTGGTTGGTCAGTTCCTTCGACAGGGCCATTGCCACTTGTCGAGGCCTGGCCACCGAACGCGAGCGTCGCTTGGAGAGCAGATCGGAAATCTTGATCTTGTAGTACTCGGCGACGGTGCGTTGAATGTTATCCACACTCACCAGCTTGTCCTGCAGCGCCAGCAGGTCCTTGAGCGATTCGCGAATCAGCTCGATGGTGATATCGCGCCCCATGAAGTGCGAGTGAGCGATGACACGCTTGAGCGCACCTTCGAGTTCCCGGACGTTGGAGCGGATGCGCTGGGCAATGAAGAATGCCGCGTCGTGCGGGAGGTCGACCTTTGCCTGGTCAGCCTTCTTCATCAAGATCGCTACACGGGTTTCCAACTCTGGAGGTTCGACCGCTACGGTCAGGCCCCAGCCGAAGCGCGATTTCAGACGCTCTTCCAGGCCTTCGATTTCCTTCGGATAACGGTCGCTGGTGAGAATCACCTGTTGACCGCCTTCGAGCAGGGCGTTGAAGGTGTGGAAAAACTCTTCCTGCGAACGCTCCTTGCGAGCGAAGAACTGAATGTCATCGATCAGCAGTGCGTCCACGGAGCGGTAGAACCGCTTGAACTCGTTGATCGCGTTGAGCTGCAGCGCTTTGACCATGTCAGCGACGAAGCGCTCGGAGTGCAGGTACACAACTTTGGCGTTGGGATTCTTCTTGAGCAGGTGGTTACCCACAGCGTGCATCAAGTGAGTCTTACCCAGGCCAACGCCCCCATAAAGGAAGAGCGGGTTGTAACCGTGTTTGGGATTGTCCGCTACCTGCCACGCGGCAGCGCGCGCCAGCTGGTTGGACTTGCCCTCGACGAAGTTCTCGAACGTGAACGTACGGTTGAGGTAGCTGGTGTGCTTCAGCGCACCCTCGACTTGCACCGTGCGCTGTTCAGAACGTCCGTTGCCGGCAGCCGGTGCGCTGACGGGCACCTCGACCATGGCATCGAAACTATCCCGCGAAGGACTGTCCTCAACAGCAGGCGCGACAGGAGCAGCGGCTGGAGCGCTGTTCACTGGCTCGCTGGCCACTGCTGGCCGGGCCTGGGCCGCAGCTTGCGCCTGTGACGCGGCGACTGACGCAGCCAAGGGCGCGTTGGGCGCCGCACGCGGAGCAGAGCTGCGACGGCTGCCTATTAATAAGGAGAGCGAAGGAGCGGCGCCGTTGCCGTGCTCACCCAGCAGCTCGAGCAGGCGGCTCAGGTACTTCTCATTGACCCAGTCGAGTACGAAACGGTTAGGCGCGTAAACGCGCAACTCGTCGCCTTCGGCTTCGACTTGTAGTGGACGGATCCAAGTGTTGAATTGCTGGGTAGGCAGTTCGTCGCGCAGAAGCTCCACGCACTGCTGCCAAAGTTCCACTGACACGGATATCCCCTGAATTTGAAAGCCGGTGAGGGCCAGTGAGGCAAAAACAAGCGGCCATTGTACCGGGCGACCGCACACTTATCCACACGGGACTGGCCCAAGAGAGGCGATAAATCAGTCATTTACTGACCAAAATCCAATCTACCCGGTGTGAATAAGCTCTGTGGATAACCGCCCCTGAGGACTATGCACAAGTCGGGGCTGAACCCTGTTGATAACTCGCCTGTTGATAACTTACTGTTTTATCCACCGCTTTTCCGAGGGTCCGGCACAGCCAGAGCACCGTTTCCCGACAGGGTTTCAGATCTCTGTACAGTACGTGAATAAAGGCCTGTAGAGCTTTATCCACAGAAATGCTCTGTATAAGATTTATAAGTTCTACAGAAAAGCTTTAAATACCTCTTCTCTTTTTTTCTATGTTTAATCGCGATGTCCCTGAGTGAGGTGATCTCACGGGAAAGGAACGCGCCGTTTTTTTACCTATAAGGAAACGCTGGTTGGAAATTGACCTACGAGCTTGCTTTCTCTAGAATCGCCGGTCTCTTAAAACGGGGGCCATTCCGGCCCGTTGTCACGAACCAGGTAACACGCCATGAAACGTACTTTCCAACCAAGCACCATCAAGCGCGCTCGCACTCACGGTTTCCGTGCTCGTATGGCCACCAAGAACGGCCGTGCCGTACTGTCCCGCCGTCGTGCCAAAGGCCGTAAGCGCCTGGCAGTTTGATTTTTCGGCATCGGTGGTGAGTCAGGACTTCAGTCGGGAAAAGCGTCTGCTGACCCCTCGACACTTCAAAGCGGTCTTTGACTCTCCATCAGGCAAGGTGCCAGGCAAGAGTCTCTTGCTCCTTGCCCGCGAGAACGGCCTTGATCACCCCCGCCTGGGTTTGGTGATCGGCAAGAAGAGCGTCAAGCTTTCCGTTCAACGCAACCGCTTGAAGCGTTTGATGCGCGATTCGTTTCGCCTTCACCAGGAGATCCTGGTCGGCTGGGACATTGTCATCGTCGCGCGCAAAGGCCTTGGCGATATAGAAAACCCGGAATTGCACCAGCATTTTGGCAAGCTCTGGAAGCGACTCGCTCGTAGTCGGCCCTCTCCAGTGGTCAAGACCGAATCTGTAGGGGTGGACCGTCCAGATGCGTAAACTGGCACTCGTTCCGATCCAGTTTTACCGTTACGCCATCAGCCCATTGATGGCCAGTCATTGCCGTTTCTACCCAAGTTGCTCCTGCTATGCGTACGAAGCCATCGAAAAACATGGTCTCTTGCGTGGCGGGTGGCTGACCGTTCGTCGGCTGGGTCGCTGCCATCCCTGGAATGCCGGCGGCTTTGACCCGGTTCCGCCAGTTCCTTCTTCCCGTACTTCTTCGATAGCCGAGTAATCATGGATATTAAACGCACGATCCTGATCGCCGCCCTGGCAATCGTGTCCTATGTCATGGTCCTCAAGTGGAACCAGGACTACGGCCAGGCTGCCCTGCCGACTCAGAATGTTGCTGCCAACACTGTCGCGCCGTCTCTGTCGGACACCCCGAATGCTGGCAACAGCGCAAGTGCTGATGTTCCAAGCGCCAGCGGCGAATCCAGCCCAGCCGAACTGGCTCCGGTGGTCGTCAGCAAGGACCTGATCCGGGTCAAAACCGATGTTCTCGATCTGGCTATCGACCCAAGCGGTGGTGACATCGCGCAACTGATGTTGCCGAAATACCCGCGCCGTCAGGACCACCCTGAAATTCCGTTCCAGTTGTTCGACAACGGCAACGAGCGTGTTTACCTGGCTCAAAGTGGCCTGACCGGCGTCAATGGCCCGGATGCACGCTCGACTGGTCGTCCGCTGTACGCCACTGAACAGAAAAGTTATCAACTGGCTGATGGCCAGGACCAACTGGTCGTCGACCTGAAATTCAGCGACGCCGGCGTCAACTACATCAAGCGCTTCTCCTTCAAGCGCGGTGAGTACGACCTGACCGTCACTTACCTGATCGATAACCAGAGTGGTCAGCCATGGACCGGTAACCTGTTCGCGCAACTGAAGCGTGATGCGAGTTCCGATCCGTCGTCGTCGACCGCTACCGGCACTGCCACCTACTTGGGCGCTGCCCTGTGGACAAGTTCCGAGCCCTACAAAAAGGTGTCCATGAAGGACATCGACAAGGGCAATTTGAAAGAAAATGTGACTGGTGGCTGGGTAGCCTGGCTGCAGCACTACTTCGTGACCGCATGGATTCCGAAGTCCGGTGAGAACAACATTGTTCAAACCCGCAAAGACAGCCAAGGCAACTACATCATCGGTTTCACTGGCCCAGCGCTGAACGTGGCCACGGGTGCCCAGGCTGAAACCAGCACCATGCTGTACGCCGGTCCGAAGATTCAGGACAAGCTGAAAGCGTTGTCCCCAGGTCTGGAACTGACTGTCGACTACGGCATTCTGTGGTTCATCGCCCAGCCTATCTTCTGGCTGCTGCAACATATCCACAGCCTGCTCGGCAACTGGGGCTGGTCGATCATCGCCCTGACCATGCTGATCAAGCTGCTGTTCTTCCCGCTCTCGGCCGCCAGCTACAAGTCGATGGCGCGCATGCGTGCCGTGGCCCCTAAACTGGCTGCCCTGAAAGAACAGCATGGCGACGACCGGCAGAAAATGTCGCAAGCCATGATGGAGCTGTACAAGAAAGAGAAGATCAACCCGCTGGGCGGCTGCTTGCCGATCCTGGTGCAGATGCCGGTCTTCCTCTCGCTGTACTGGGTACTGCTGGAAAGTGTCGAGATGCGTCAGGCACCGTGGATGTTCTGGATCACCGACCTGTCGATCAAGGATCCGTTCTTCATCCTGCCGATCATCATGGGCGCAACCATGTTCATCCAGCAGCAGCTGAACCCGACTCCGCCGGATCCGATGCAGGCCAAGGTGATGAAGCTGATGCCAATCATCTTCACCTTCTTCTTCCTGTGGTTCCCGGCTGGCCTGGTGCTGTACTGGGTTGTGAACAACTGCCTGTCGATCGCACAGCAGTGGTACATCACCCGCAAAATCGAGGCAGCCACCAAGAAGGCCGCTGCCTGACAGGTTAGCCAGCTAATCTGTGGATAAACGCCCCACTCGTGGGGCGTTTTGCTATCTGACGTTTTTGTTTCGAGGCCACCGACCATGAATTCCCGTCGTGAAACCATCACCGCCATCGCTACCGCCCAAGGCCGCGGTGGGGTGGGCATTGTGCGTATCTCCGGGCCTTTGGCCAGCCAGGCCGGCCAAGCGATCACTGGTCGTCAACTGAATCCGCGGCATGCTCATTACGGCCCGTTTCGCAGTGAAGACGGTCTGGTTCTCGACGAAGGCATCGCCTTGTTCTTCCCCGGGCCGAACTCGTTCACCGGCGAGGACGTGCTGGAGCTCCAGGGCCATGGCGGTCCGGTGGTACTGGATATGCTTCTGCAGCGCTGTGTACAACTGGGTTGCCGGCTGGCGCGCCCCGGAGAATTCAGTGAGCGCGCCTTTCTCAACGACAAGCTCGACCTGGCGCAGGCGGAAGCCATCGCCGACCTGATCGAGGCGAGTTCTGCACAGGCTGCTCGCAATGCATTGCGTTCGTTGCAGGGGGAGTTCTCGCGCCGTGTGGATAACCTCACCGAGCGCCTGATCAGCCTGCGAATCTATGTGGAAGCCGCCATCGATTTTCCCGAGGAAGAAATCGACTTTCTCGCCGATGGCCATGTCCTCGGCATGCTCGATCAGGTCCGCGAAGATCTGGCCTTGGTAATGCGTGAAGCCGGGCAGGGCGCTTTGTTGCGCGATGGTATGACGGTTGTGATTGCCGGCCGGCCCAACGCGGGCAAGTCCAGTCTGCTGAACATGCTTGCCGGTCGCGAGGCGGCAATCGTTACCGAGATCGCCGGTACAACCCGGGATATCCTGCGCGAACATATCCACATCGACGGCATGCCGCTGCACGTTGTGGATACTGCAGGCCTGCGTGACACCGAGGACCATGTGGAAAAAATCGGTGTGGAGCGTGCGCTGAAGGCCATTGGAGAGGCCGATCGGGTGCTGTTGGTCGTGGACGCCACTGCTCCCGAGGCCTGCGACCCGTTTGCGTTATGGCCGGAGTTCCTCGATCAGCGGCCGCAGCCTGACAAAGTTACCCTGATTCGCAACAAGGCCGACCTCACGGGCGAGTCGATTGGCATCGAACAGTGTGCGGATGGCCACGTCACGATCACTCTCAGCGCCAAAGCGCCCGATATGGGCCTGGATCTGCTGCGCGAACACCTCAAAGCCTGCATGGGTTATGAACAGACCGCCGAAAGTGGCTTCAGCGCCCGCCGGCGTCATCTGGAGGCGTTGCGTCAGGCCAGCGCGAGTCTCGAACACGGTCGCGCGCAATTGACCCTGGCAGGCGCGGGGGAGCTGCTGGCGGAAGATTTGCGTCAGGCCCAGCAGTCTTTGGGTGAAATTACCGGGGCATTCAGCTCCGACGACCTCCTGGGTCGAATCTTCTCCAGCTTCTGCATCGGCAAATAAGCCTTCTTATCCACAGACCGGGTCGCATCTGACGGCCCGGCTGTAGCGTCTTTCTGCCCCTTTCACTTATCCACTGACGAAGACTCCGGGCTTGCCTGGGGCTTTCGCCTGCCCGCTTGTCCACAAAATGCCGGAATAAGCCCTGTGGAAAACCCGCCTTCAGCTCCGTTGATAACTAGGCCTCAAGGCTGGAGATAAATTCGCCTGTGGGTAAATAGCAGTTTAATCCACAGGTTTAAGGCGCTTATCCATAGCCCCCAGGGGTGGTGGTGAACAGGGTTTTGAAACGCTGTACATATTGATCTATATGGGCTGTAGAACGTTATCCACAGATAGGTGCTGCACTAAGAATAAACATAAAAACAAAGCTTTTATAAAGTTTTCTTCGTTATTTCTATTGCCGGCCATTCATCCACAGGCTGGTTAAATTTTGTGCAAAAGGTTCCTTTAGGAGGGGGTAAGTCCCTATACTTGCCAGCTATCCCTTTTTATTCCCGAAACAGGCACGAGGTGCGTGGTGGATTTCCCTTCCCGTTTTGAAGTGATCGTCATCGGCGGCGGCCATGCCGGTACCGAGGCTGCGCTTGCGTCAGCACGTATGGGTGTCAAAACCCTGCTGCTGACCCACAACGTGGAAACCCTCGGGCACATGAGCTGCAACCCGGCTATCGGTGGTATTGGCAAGAGCCACCTGGTCAAGGAAATCGATGCGCTCGGTGGTGCCATGGCACTGGCCACAGACAAGAGCGGCATCCAGTTCCGCGTTCTGAACAACCGCAAGGGCCCGGCCGTACGGGCAACCCGTGCGCAAGCCGACCGCGCGATCTACAAGGCGGTGGTCCGGGAGATTCTCGAGAACCAGCCCAACCTGTGGATATTCCAGCAGTCCTGCAATGACCTCATCGTCGAGCAGGATCAGGTGCGCGGCGTTGTGACCCAGATGGGTCTGCGGTTCTTCGCCGACTCCGTGGTATTGACCACCGGCACCTTCCTCGCGGGACTTATCCACATCGGTCTGCAGAACTATTCCGGTGGTCGGGCCGGTGATCCGCCAGCGATCGCCCTGGCCCATCGCTTACGTGAATTACCGTTACGCGTGGGTCGCCTGAAAACCGGTACTCCACCGCGCATCGATGGACGTTCTGTGGATTTCTCGGTGATGACCGAACAGGCAGGTGATACCCCGATCCCGGTGATGTCGTTCATGGGCTCGAAGGAAATGCACCCGCGGCAGGTCAGTTGCTGGATTACCCACACCAATGAGCGGACCCACGAAATCATCGCGTCCAACCTCGACCGCTCGCCGATGTATTCCGGCGTCATCGAGGGCATTGGTCCGCGCTACTGCCCATCGATCGAAGACAAGATCCATCGGTTCGCTGACAAGCAGAGCCATCAGGTCTTCATCGAACCCGAAGGCCTCAACACCCACGAGCTGTATCCGAACGGGATATCCACATCCCTGCCGTTCGATGTGCAGTTGCAGATCGTGCGTTCGATCCGCGGTATGGAGAACGCGCACATCGTTCGCCCGGGCTACGCCATCGAGTACGACTACTTCGATCCGCGCGACTTGAAATACAGCCTGGAAACCAAAGTGATCGGCGGGCTGTTCTTTGCCGGGCAGATCAATGGCACCACGGGCTACGAAGAGGCCGGAGCCCAAGGATTGCTGGCCGGCGCCAACGCGGCGTTGCGTGCGAAAGGCCTGGAAAGCTGGTGCCCGCGCCGCGACGAAGCCTACATCGGCGTATTGGTCGACGACCTGATTACCCTGGGTACCCAGGAGCCGTACCGCATGTTCACGTCTCGCGCCGAGTACCGCCTGATCCTGCGCGAAGACAACGCGGATCTGCGCCTTACCGAAAAAGGCCGCGAACTTGGGCTCGTGGATGACGCACGCTGGGCGGCGTTCACTGCCAAGCGCGAAGGAATCGAGCGTGAAGAACAGCGTCTGAAATCCACCTGGATACGCCCGGGTACCGAGCAGGGCACCGCCGTTGCCGAACGATTCGGCACCCCGCTGAGCCACGAGTACAACCTGCTCAACCTGTTGAGCCGCCCGGAAATCGACTATGCCGGCCTCGTGGAAGTCACCGGTGGCAGCGATGTGGATGACCAGGTTGCTGAGCAAATCGAGATCAAAACCAAATACGCCGGTTACATCGACCGGCAACAGGAAGAAATCGCTCGCCTGCGTGCCAGCGAAGACACCCGCCTGCCGGAAGATATCGACTACAGTGGTATTTCCGGGCTATCCAAGGAGATCCAGGGCAAGCTCGGCCAGTCGCGGCCGGAAACCCTGGGCCAGGCTTCGCGTATCCCGGGCGTGACCCCCGCGGCGATTTCCCTGTTGTTGATCCATCTGAAGAAACGCGGCGCTGGCCGCGGTCTGGAGCAAAGCGCTTGAGTTCTATGGTCACCGCAAAACACGCCGATGAGTTGTCCACAGGGGCCCGCCAACTCGGGCTCGAGCTGAGCGAGGCGCAGCAGGAGCAACTGCTGGCCTATCTGGCTTTGTTGATCAAATGGAACAAGGCTTACAACCTCACCGCAGTACGCGATCCGGATGAGATGGTGTCTCGCCATCTGCTCGACAGCCTCAGCGTGATGTCGTTTATCCACAGCGACCGCTGGCTGGACGTTGGCAGTGGTGGGGGAATGCCGGGAATTCCGTTGGCTATCCTGCATCCGGAGAAGCAGGTCACGGTGCTGGACAGCAATGGCAAGAAAACCCGCTTCCTCACCCAGGTGAAACTGGAGCTGAAGCTGGACAACCTGACAGTTATCCACAAGCGGGCCGAAGAGTTCCAACCTGAGCAGCCATTCACCGGGATCATCTCGCGTGCTTTCAGCAGCATGGAAAATTTCACTAACTGGACGCGGCACCTGGGGGATTCCCAGACACAGTGGCTGGCAATGAAAGGACTGCATCCAGCCGATGAGCTGGTAGCATTGCCGGCAGATTTCGAAGTGGAGAGCGAGCAGGCCTTGACCGTTCCAGGTTGCCAAGGCCAACGCCATCTGCTGATACTGCGCCGCACGGCATGACTGGGAACACAAGCAAGAATGGCTAAGGTATTCGCGATTGCGAACCAAAAAGGGGGCGTGGGTAAAACCACCACCTGTATCAATCTCGCGGCCTCGCTGGTAGCAACCAAGCGTCGCGTGCTGCTGATTGACCTCGATCCACAAGGCAACGCCACCATGGGTAGCGGTGTGGATAAACATGTCCTGGAACATTCGGTCTACGATCTGCTGATCGGCGAGTGCGACCTGGCCCAGGCCATGCACATCTCCGAGCACGGTGGTTATCAACTGCTGCCGGCCAACCGTGACCTGACCGCCGCCGAGGTGGTGCTGCTGGAAATGCAGATGAAGGAAAGCCGTTTGCGCAATGCGCTGGCGCCTATCCGGGAAAGCTACGACTACATCCTCATCGACTGTCCGCCATCGCTGTCGATGCTGACCCTCAATGCCTTGGTCGCCGCTGACGGGGTGATCATCCCGATGCAGTGTGAATACTATGCACTGGAAGGTCTCAGCGACCTTGTGGATAACATCAAGCGCATCGCTGCCCGCCTGAATCCCGAGCTCAAGATCGAAGGCCTGCTGCGGACGATGTACGACCCGCGCCTGAGCCTGAACAACGATGTTTCGGTGCAGCTCAAGGAGCATTTCGGCGAGCAGCTCTACGACACGGTCATTCCTCGCAACATTCGCCTGGCTGAGGCTCCGAGCTTTGGCATGCCGGCGTTGGCCTACGACAAGCAATCCCGAGGCGCCCTGGCTTACCTGGCCCTGGCGGGCGAACTCGTTCGTCGCCAGCGTCGTCAAACTCGCACTGCACAGACAACTTAAGGAATCCGCATGGCCGTTAAGAAACGAGGTCTCGGACGTGGGTTGGATGCACTGTTGAGTGGTCCGACCGTCAGCGCGCTCGAAGAGCAAGCTGTAAAGGTCGACAAGAAAGAACTGCAACACCTGCCGTTGGACCTGATCCAGCGCGGCAAGTACCAGCCACGTCGGGATATGGACCCGCAGGCGCTTGAAGAACTGGCCCAGTCGATCAGGGGCCAGGGCGTCATGCAGCCGATCGTGGTCCGCCCTATCGAGGGTGACCGCTACGAAATCATCGCCGGTGAGCGGCGCTGGCGTGCCAGCCAGCAGGCCGGGCTCGACACTATCCCGGCGATGGTGCGCGATGTGCCGGATGAAGCTGCCATTGCGATGGCGCTGATCGAGAACATCCAGCGTGAAGATCTCAATCCGGTTGAGGAAGCGAATGCGCTGCAACGTCTGCAGACCGAATTCCAGCTGACTCAGCAACAGGTTGCCGATGCCGTGGGCAAGTCGCGGGTCACCGTGGCCAACCTGCTGCGTCTGATCTCCTTGCCGGAAGTCATCAAGACCATGTTGTCCCATGGCGATCTGGAAATGGGGCACGCACGTGCACTGCTCGGATTACCGGAAGAACAGCAGGTTGAAGGGGCGCGACACGTTGTCGCACGCGGGCTGACGGTACGTCAGACCGAAGCGCTGGTTCGCCAGTGGCTCAGTGGCAAACCTGAGCCTGTGGAACCAGCCAAGGCCGATCCGGATATAACCCGTCTGGAACAACGGCTGGCCGAGCGTTTAGGGTCTTCTGTACAGATACGTCATGGCAATAAAGGCAAGGGCCAATTAGTTATTAAGTACAACTCCTTGGATGAGTTGCAGGGCGTCCTTGCTCACATCCGCTGAAACAATTCCCTTTGTAGCGCGTAGTCGGAAATCACTACCCGGCAGTTGAATAGGGGTTAAACCGCCCCTATACTCTGCGCGCATTTTGTCGGCACAAATTATGCCAAGTCATAGTTGACTGGTTGGCCGACTTCAGGGGAGCAGTTTTGATGGAAACCCGCACGCCAAACCGCTTGCCTTTCCATCGCTGGGCGGTTTTCCCGGTACTGCTGGCCCAATGTGTCGTGTTTCTGTTGGCAGCTTTGGCTTTGTGGCAGTGGCGCGGGACAGTCAGCGGATATTCAGGTCTCTGTGGAGGTCTGATCGCCTGGCTACCGAATGTGTATTTCGCCTATAAGGCTTTCCGGTTTACCGGGGCCCGGGCAGCGCAAGCCATCGTCAAGTCGTTTTACGCAGGCGAGGCAGGCAAATTGATTTTGACGGCGGTGCTGTTCGCACTGACGTTCGCAGGAGTGAAGCCATTGGCGCCATTAGCAGTATTCGGCGTCTTCTTGCTGACCCAACTGGTCAGCTGGTTCGCGCCCCTGCTGATGAAAACAAGACTTTCGAGACCTTAGGGCGTTTGAGGCAAACATGGCAGCAGAAACCGCTTCGGGCTATATCCAGCACCACTTGCAGAACCTGACCTTCGGTCAACTACCAGATGGCGGTTGGGGCTTTGCCCATTCCGCAGCAGAAGCCAAGGCAATGGGCTTCTGGGCGTTCCATGCGGACACCCTGGGTTGGTCGTTCGGTCTGGGCCTGATCTTCATTCTTCTTTTCCGCGCCGCGGCGAAAAAAGCGACCTCCGGCCTGCCCGGCGGTCTGCAGAACTTCGTTGAAGTGCTGGTCGAGTTCGTCAACGGCAGCGTGAAGGACTCCTTCCACGGCCGCAGCCCGGTCATCGCACCGCTGGCACTGACCATCTTCGTCTGGGTCTTCATGATGAACGCCGTCGACCTGATTCCGGTCGACTGGATTCCTCAGCTGGCGATCATGATCTCGGGTGATCCGCACATTCCGTTCCGTGCCGTATCCACCACCGACCCGAACGCCACGCTGGCCATGGCAATCTGTGTGTTCGCGCTGATCATTTTCTACAGCATCAAGGTCAAGGGCCTGGGCGGCTTCCTCGGTGAACTGACCCTGCACCCGTTCGGTAGCAAGAACATCTTCGTGCAGATCCTGCTGATTCCGGTCAACTTCCTGCTCGAGTTCGTGACCCTGATCGCCAAGCCGATCTCGCTGGCTCTGCGTCTGTTCGGCAACATGTACGCCGGCGAGCTGGTGTTCATCCTGATTGCCGTGATGTTCGGCTCCGGCCTGCTGTGGCTGAGCGGTCTGGGTATCGTGCTGCAATGGGCGTGGGCTGTGTTCCACATCCTGATCATCACGCTGCAAGCATTCATCTTCATGATGCTCACCATCGTCTACCTTTCGATGGCGCACGAAGATAACCATTAAGACCGCCTGGCGTGTCTGATGATCCTCCCGTCGGTACGAGGGAGGGTCGAAAAAGTCCGCAAGGGCACCGTTGTACCAAACGATTTTGTTTTACCGCTTCAAACTAAAAAACCTAACCAATACGACGTAAAAGTCGGGAGGAAAGATGGAAACTGTAGTTGGTCTTACCGCTATCGCTGTTGCTCTGCTGATCGGCCTGGGTGCTCTGGGTACCGCCATTGGTTTCGGCCTGCTGGGCGGCAAGTTCCTGGAAGGCGCTGCTCGCCAGCCAGAGATGGTTCCAATGCTCCAAGTTAAGATGTTCATCGTTGCCGGTCTGCTCGACGCCGTAACCATGATCGGTGTTGGTATCGCACTGTTCTTCACCTTCGCGAACCCCTTCGTTGGTCAAATCGCAGGCTAATCACTCGATCATTCGAGTGGATTGGTGTGATAGACGAAGAACGAGCGAGGTGTTGGCGTGAATATTAATGCAACCCTGATTGGTCAGTCCCTTGCGTTCTTGATTTTCGTGGTGTTCTGCATGAAGTTTGTATGGCCTCCGGTCATTGCAGCTCTGCAAGAACGTCAAAAGAAGATCGCGGACGGACTGGACGCTGCCAACCGAGCAGCTCGCGACCTGGAGCTGGCCCAAGATAAAGCGGGTCAGCAACTGCGCGAAGCTAAAGCTCAGGCAGCCGAAATCATTGAGCAAGCCAAGAAGCGCGGTGCTCAGATCGTCGAGGAAGCCCGTGATCAGGCCCGCGTCGAAGCTGACCGTGTGAAGGCTCAGGCTCAGGCCGAGATCGAACAGGAAATTAACAGCGTCAAAGACGCGCTGCGCGCCCAAGTGGGTAGCCTGGCCGTTAACGGTGCTGAAAAGATCCTTGGCGCCACAATCGATCAAAACGCGCATGCGGAGCTGGTTAACAAACTGGCCGCTGAAATTTAAGCGAGGGCGATCATGGCAGAACTGACCACGTTGGCCCGACCTTACGCTAAGGCTGCCTTTGAGCACGCCCAGGCCCATCAGCAACTGGCCAATTGGTCAGCCATGCTCGGCCTGGCTGCTGCAGTGTCGGAAGACGGCACAATGCAGCGCCTGCTCAAGGCCCCGCGACTGACGAGCGCAGAAAAGGCCGCCGCATTCATTAATGTCTGCGGTGACAAGTTTGATGCACAGGCACAGAATTTCATTCATGTTGCCGCGGAAAACGATCGTCTCCTGCTGTTGCCGGAGATTTCGTCGTTGTTCGAGCTGTACAAGGCCGAACAAGAGAAATCCGTGGACGTGGAAGTCACCAGTGCTTTTGCGTTGAACCAAGAACAGCAAGACAAACTCGCCAAGGTTCTCAGTGCACGGCTCAGCCGGGAAGTGCGCCTGCATGCGACGGAGGATGCCTCCCTTATCGGTGGTGTCGTGATCCGCGCAGGTGACCTGGTAATCGATGGCTCGGTTCGCGGCAAAATCGCGAAACTGGCCGAAGCATTGAAATCTTGAGTTTGAAGGGGCAGCAGAGCAATGCAGCAACTCAATCCTTCCGAAATTAGTGAAATCATCAAGGGCCGCATCGAGAATCTCGATGTAGCCTCCCAAGCCCGCAACGAAGGTACTGTCGTCAGCGTTTCTGACGGCATCGTGCGGATTCACGGTCTGGCCGACGTTATGTACGGCGAAATGATCGAGTTTCCAGGCGGCGTCTACGGTATGGCCCTCAACCTGGAGCAAGACTCCGTTGGTGCGGTAGTACTGGGCGCTTACGACACCCTCGCTGAAGGCATGAGCGCCAAGTGCACCGGCCGCATCCTGGAAGTTCCTGTTGGTAAGGAACTGCTGGGTCGCGTCGTTGACGCACTGGGCAACCCAATCGACGGCAAAGGCCCGCTGGGCAACACCGAGACCGACGCGGTCGAGAAAGTTGCTCCGGGCGTTATCTGGCGTAAGTCGGTAGACCAGCCTGTACAGACTGGCTACAAATCCGTCGACGCCATGATTCCTGTCGGCCGTGGCCAGCGCGAGCTGATCATCGGTGACCGTCAGATCGGTAAGACCGCCATGGCGATCGACGCCATCATCAACCAGAAAGACTCCGGTATTTTCTGCGTTTATGTTGCCGTTGGCCAAAAGCGTTCCACCGTCGCCAACATCGTTCGCAAGCTGGAAGAAAACGGCGCCCTGGCCAACACCATCGTGGTGGTTGCCAGTGCTTCGGAATCCGCCGCACTGCAATTCCTGGCGCCATACGCCGGTTGCACCATGGGCGAGTTCTTCCGCGACCGCGGTGAAGACGCACTGATCGTTTACGACGACCTGTCCAAGCAAGCCGTTGCCTACCGTCAGATCTCCCTGCTGCTGCGCCGTCCACCAGGACGTGAAGCGTACCCAGGTGACGTGTTCTATCTCCACTCCCGTCTGCTGGAGCGTGCTTCGCGCGTTTCCGAAGAGTACGTCGAGAAGTTCACCAACGGCGCTGTAACTGGCAAGACCGGTTCCCTGACCGCACTGCCGATCATCGAAACCCAGGCTGGCGACGTTTCCGCGTTCGTTCCGACCAACGTGATTTCCATCACCGACGGTCAGATCTTCCTGGAATCGGCCATGTTCAACTCGGGCATCCGCCCTGCAGTTAACGCCGGTGTTTCGGTATCCCGTGTGGGTGGTGCCGCTCAGACCAAGATCATCAAGAAGCTGTCCGGTGGCATCCGTACCGCTCTGGCTCAGTACCGTGAACTGGCGGCATTCGCCCAGTTCGCCTCTGACCTGGACGAAGCTACCCGTAAGCAACTCGAGCACGGTCAACGTGTTACCGAGCTGATGAAGCAGAAGCAATACGCTCCTATGTCCATTGCTGACATGGCGCTGTCGCTGTATGCCGCTGAGCGTGGGTTCCTGACCGACGTTGAAATCGCCAAGATCGGTAGCTTCGAACAAGCCCTGATCGCTTACTTCAACCGTGATCACGCCGAACTGATGGCGAAGATCAACGTGAAGGGTGACTTCAACGACGAAATCGACGCTGGCATCAAAGCCGGTATCGAGAAGTTCAAGGCCACCCAAACCTGGTAAGCCGCAGCGGGGGCTTTGCAGCCCCCGCTTGCTAACCTGATAGGTGTTACATGGCAGGCGCAAAAGAGATTCGCAGTAAGATTGCGAGCATCAAAAGCACGCAAAAAATTACCAGCGCCATGGAAAAAGTGGCGGTCAGCAAAATGCGCAAGGCTCAAATGCGCATGGCTGCTAGCCGTCCTTACGCGGAGCGCATCCGCCAGGTGATTGGTCATCTGGCCAACGCCAACCCGGAATACCGCCACCCGTTCATGATCGATCGCCCTGTAAAGCGCGCCGGTTATGTCGTAGTGAGCAGTGACCGTGGTCTGTGCGGCGGCTTGAACACCAACCTGTTCAAGGCCCTGGTCAAGGACATGGCGGTAAACCGCGAACAAGGCGTCGAGATCGATCTGTGCGTGGTCGGCAGCAAGGGTGCAGCATTCTTCCGTAGCTTCGGCGGTAACGTTGTTGCTGCGATCAGCCACCTGGGCGAAGAGCCGTCGATCAACGATCTGATCGGTAGCGTCAAAGTCATGCTGGACGCTTACCTGGACGGCCGTATCGATCGTCTGTCCGTGGTATCGAACAAGTTCATCAATACCATGACGCAACAGCCAACGGTCGAGCAGTTGATTCCGTTGGTGGCAACCCCGGATCAAGAACTCAAGCACCACTGGGACTACCTCTACGAACCTGACGCCAAAGAGCTGCTGGACGGCTTGATGGTGCGTTACGTGGAGTCGCAGGTCTACCAGGCGGTGGTCGAGAACAACGCGGCTGAACAAGCTGCCCGGATGATCGCGATGAAGAACGCCACCGACAACGCCGGTGACCTGATCAGCGAATTGCAGCTGATCTACAACAAGGCGCGTCAGGCTGCGATCACCCAAGAGATCTCGGAAATCGTCGGCGGCGCTGCCGCGGTTTAACGGTTCAAATATTCAGAGGATCCAGCTATGAGTAGCGGACGTATCGTTCAAATCATCGGCGCCGTCATCGACGTGGAATTTCCACGTGACAGCGTTCCGAGTGTGTATAACGCACTGAAAGTACAAGGCGCAGAAACCACCCTGGAAGTTCAGCAGCAGCTGGGCGACGGCGTGGTTCGTACCATTGCGATGGGTTCGACCGAAGGCTTGAAGCGCGGTCTGGACGTTATCGACACCAAGGCAGCCATCTCCGTACCGGTCGGTAAAGCGACCCTGGGCCGGATCATGGACGTCCTGGGCAACCCGATCGACGAAGCTGGTCCGATTGGCGAAGAAGAGCGTTGGGGCATTCACCGTCCTGCGCCTTCCTTCGCTGACCAGGCAGGCGGCAACGACCTGCTGGAAACTGGCATCAAGGTTATCGACCTGGTTTGCCCGTTCGCCAAGGGTGGTAAGGTTGGTCTGTTCGGTGGTGCCGGTGTAGGCAAAACCGTAAACATGATGGAACTGATCCGTAACATCGCCATCGAGCACAGCGGTTATTCCGTGTTCGCCGGTGTGGGTGAGCGTACTCGTGAGGGTAACGACTTCTACCACGAGATGAAGGACTCCAACGTTCTCGACAAAGTAGCCTTGGTCTACGGTCAGATGAACGAGCCACCAGGAAACCGTCTGCGCGTAGCGCTGACCGGCCTGACCATGGCTGAGAAGTTCCGTGACGAAGGTAACGACGTTCTGCTGTTCGTCGACAACATCTATCGTTACACCCTGGCCGGTACTGAAGTATCCGCACTGCTGGGCCGTATGCCTTCCGCAGTAGGTTACCAGCCGACCCTGGCTGAAGAGATGGGCGTTCTGCAAGAACGTATCACTTCGACCAAGGAAGGTTCGATCACCTCGATCCAAGCGGTATACGTACCTGCGGACGACTTGACCGACCCGTCGCCAGCGACCACCTTCGCCCACTTGGACGCCACCGTCGTACTGTCCCGTGACATCGCTTCCCTGGGTATCTACCCAGCGGTCGATCCACTGGACTCGACTTCGCGCCAGTTGGACCCGAACGTCATCGGCAACGAGCACTACGACACCGCCCGCGGCGTCCAGTACGTGCTGCAGCGCTACAAAGAGCTGAAAGACATCATCGCGATCCTGGGTATGGACGAACTGTCCGAAACCGACAAGCAGCTGGTATCCCGTGCTCGTAAGATCCAGCGCTTCCTGTCCCAGCCGTTCTTCGTGGCAGAAGTCTTCACTGGTTCCCCAGGTAAATACGTTTCCCTGAAAGACACCATTGCTGGCTTCAGCGGCATCCTCAAAGGTGACTACGACCACCTGCCAGAACAAGCGTTCTACATGGTCGGCAGCATCGAAGAAGCGGTCGAGAAAGCCAAGAAACTGTAATCCCGGCGCCCCGAAAGGGGCGCTAATCAGGTCGAGGCAAGCAAATGGCTATGACAGTCCATTGCGATATCGTCAGCGCGGAAGGAGAAATCTTCTCCGGTCTGGTCGAGATGGTGGTTGCGCACGGTAACCTGGGTGATCTTGGTATCGCTCCAGGCCACGCGCCGCTGATCACCAATCTCAAGCCGGGTCCGATCACGCTGACCAAGCAGGGCGGCTCCCAGGAAGTGTTTTACATCTCTGGTGGCTTCCTTGAGGTCCAGCCGAACATGGTCAAGGTTCTCGCCGACACCGTGCAACGCGCTGCAGACCTGGATGAAGCTCAGGCGCAGGAAGCCCTCAAGGCTGCCGAAAATGCCCTGAACAGCAAAGGCGCGGATTTCGATTACAGCGCCGCTGCTGCACGTCTGGCCGAGGCCGCAGCCCAGCTGCGTACCGTCCAGCAAATGCGCAAGAAGTAATACGGCGCTTGCCGATCATTTCTGACGCAATTGAGTTAAAGGGTAGCCTCGGCTACCCTTTTTCTTTTTCCGAATTCTTCCCCCCGGTCACATCGCTGATCACCCAGGATTGGTAGCCAGTCAATGTCTCTCGATATCGTTATTCTCGCCGCAGGCCAAGGCACTCGCATGCGTTCCGCATTGCCGAAGGTGCTGCACCCGGTCGCCGGCGACTCCATGCTTGGCCACGTTATCCACAGCGCACGCCAGTTGCAGCCGCAGGGCGTGCATGTCGTCATTGGCCATGGTGCAGAGCTGGTCCGTGAACGCCTTGCCGCGGATGATCTGAATTTCGTTCTCCAGGACAAACAACTGGGCACCGGCCATGCCGTCGCTCAGGCGCTGCCGGCGCTGAGCGCTGAGACTGTGCTGATTCTCTACGGCGACGTACCGTTGATCGAAGTGGAAACCCTCAAGCGCCTGCTGGCGAAGGTCAACGAGCAGCAACTCGGCTTGCTGACCGTCACCCTGCAAGACCCCACCGGCTATGGCCGCATCGTGCGCGACGCCGAGGGCAAGGTCGCGGCGATTGTCGAGCACAAGGATGCCAGCGAAGCGCAGAAAGCCATTCGCGAAGGCAACACCGGTATTCTCGCCGTCCCGGGCGCGCGCCTGACCAAGTGGCTGGGTCGTCTGTCCAACGACAATGCCCAGGGCGAGTATTACCTCACCGATGTGATCGCCATGGCCGTAGCCGATGGTCTGGTCGTCGCCACCGAGCAGCCGCTGGACCCGATGGAAGTGCAGGGCGCCAATGATCGTCGGCAACTGGCCGAGCTGGAGCGTCATTACCAGCTCCGCGAGGCTCGCCGCCTGATGGCCCTCGGCGTAACCCTGCGAGATCCGGCGCGTTTCGATATTCGCGGCGAGGTCAGTGTCGGCCGCGACGTCCTCATCGATATCAACGTGGTTCTGGAAGGCCGCGTGGTAATCGAAGATGACGTCCAGATCGGACCGAATTGCGTGATCAAGAACAGCACCCTGCGCAAGGGCGTCGTCATCAAGGCGAACAGCCATATCGAAGGCGCCGTGCTGGGTGAGGGCAGCGATGCCGGCCCGTTCGCACGTCTGCGTCCCGGCACCGTGCTGGAAGCCCGTGCCCATGTGGGTAACTTTGTCGAACTGAAGAACGCTCATCTGGGCGAGGGCGCCAAGGCCGGTCACCTGACTTACCTGGGTGACGCGGAAATCGGTGCCCGTACCAACATCGGCGCCGGCACCATCACCTGTAACTATGACGGCGCCAACAAGTTCAAGACTGTGCTGGGTGAGGACGTGTTCATCGGCTCGAACAACTCGCTGGTTGCCCCTGTGGATATCAAGGACGGCGCGACTACTGCTGCCGGTTCGACCATCACTCAGAACGTAGAGCCGTCGCAGTTGGCGGTGGGTCGGGCTCGCCAGAAAAATATCGATGGCTGGAAACGGCCGGAGAAGCTCAAGAAGGACTGAGTTATTCACAGGTGAGGAAGAAGGCCGACCTGCAGTGTGCATAAGTCGGCCTTTTTCATTTTCAAGCTGGCTATGTGGATAACCGGCGGGGCCAACAATGTTATCCACATCACTTTTTTCAACATGTGTCTTGACCAAAAGAGCCCGTTAGGTTTTGATTGGCGTCATTAACTTTCGAAACGAAACTTACCGCTAAAATGTCGAAACGAAATACGCCACAACGCCGACACAACATCCTCGCTTTGCTCAATGAAAAGGGCGAGGTGAGCGTGGATGAGCTGGCCAAGCGTTTCGAAACTTCCGAAGTCACCATCCGCAAGGATTTGGCGGCGCTCGAAAGCAACGGTTTGCTGCTGCGTCGTTACGGCGGCGCGGTGACCATGCCGCAAGAGCTGATTGCCGATCAGACCCAACCCGTCTCCCTGTATAAGCAGGCCATCGCCCGTGCTGCGGTGGCGCGAATTCGTGAACATGCGCGGATCATCATCGACAGCGGCAGCACGACCGCGGCGATGATCCCCGAGCTGGGTCTCCAGCCCGGCCTCGTGGTGATGACCAACTCCCTTAATGTGGCCCGTGCGCTGAGCGAACTCGAGCATGAACCGGTGCTGCTAATGACCGGCGGCACCTGGGATCCGCACTCCGAATCCTTTCAGGGCCAGGTTGCCGAGCAGGTGCTGCGCTCCTACGATTTCGACCAGTTGTTCATCGGTGCCGACGGCATCGATCTTGTCCGTGGCACCACCACGTTCAATGAGTTGCTGGGTCTGAGCCGTGTGATGGCCGAGGTTGCCCGGGAAGTGATCGTGATGGTCGAGTCGGACAAGGTTGGGCGCAAGATTCCCAACCTCGAGCTGCCGTGGAGCGGCGTGAACACCCTTATTACTGATGAGCGCCTGCCTGATGAGGCACGCGAACAGATTGAAGCCCGCGGCATAAACGTGATTTGTGCCGCTATCAGCCAGGAGCATTAATTTATGTGTGGAATTGTTGGCGCCGTCGCCGAACGTAATATCACCGCCATTCTGATCGAAGGCCTGAAACGTCTTGAGTACCGCGGTTATGACAGCGCAGGTCTTGCCGTCTTCACCCAACAAGGGGCTCTGGAACGTCGCCGCCGTATCGGCAAAGTCAGCGAATTGCAGGCGGCCGTCGCCGCCGAGCCGCTGATTGGCCAACTGGGTATCGCCCACACCCGCTGGGCAACCCATGGTGCGCCGACCGAGCACAACGCCCACCCGCATTTCTCCGGGCATGAGCTGGCCGTGGTGCACAACGGCATCATCGAGAACCACGAAGCCCTGCGCGAGCAACTCAAAGCGCTGGGTTACGTATTCAGTTCCGAAACCGACACTGAAGTGATCGTGCACCTGCTGCACCACACCCTGAAAACCATCCCGGACCTGACCGATGCGCTCAAGGCCACGGTCAAGCAGTTGCACGGTGCTTATGGCCTGGCGGTGATCAGCGCCAAACAGCCTGACCGTCTGCTGGCCGCCCGCAGTGGCAGCCCGCTGGTGATTGGCCTGGGCCTTGGCGAAAACTTCCTGGCGTCTGACCAACTGGCGCTGCGTCAGGTAACCGATCGTTTCATGTACCTGGAAGAAGGCGATATCGCCGAGATCCGTCGTGAGCAGGTGAGCATCTGGGACGCCAGCGGCGCGCCAGTGCAACGTGAAACCGTGCAATACCACGAAGGTGCGGAAGCCGCGGACAAGGGCGAATACCGCCACTTCATGCTCAAGGAAATCCATGAGCAGCCTGCCGTCGTCCAGCGCACCCTGGAAGGCCGTCTGGGTAGCGACCACGTGCTGGTTCAGGCGTTTGGTCCGAAAGCTGCCGAGCTGTTCGCCAAAGTGCGCAACGTACAAATCGTCGCCTGCGGCACCAGCTACCACGCCGGTATGGTCGCCCGATACTGGCTGGAAGAGCTGGCCGGCATCCCGTGTCAGGTCGAAGTGGCAAGCGAGTTCCGCTACCGCAAGGTGGTGGTGCAGCCGGACACCCTGTTCGTATCGATTTCCCAGTCTGGCGAAACTGCCGACACCCTGGCTGCCCTGCGCAACGCCAAGGAGCTGGGCTTCCTCGGCAGCCTGGCCATCTGCAACGTCGGCATCAGCTCCCTGGTGCGCGAATCGGACCTGACCCTGCTGACCCTGGCCGGCCCGGAAATCGGCGTGGCCTCCACCAAGGCCTTCACCACCCAACTGGTTTCGCTGATGCTGCTGACCCTGTCCCTGGGCCAGGTGCGTGGCACCTTGGCGGCGGGTGTAGAGGCTGAACTGGTCGAGCAACTGCGTCGCCTGCCGGTTCGCCTGGGCGAGGCCCTGGCGATGGACGCCACTGTGGAGAAAATCTCCGAGCTGTTCGCCGACAAACACCACACCCTGTTCCTCGGTCGTGGCGCGCAATTCCCGGTGGCGATGGAAGGAGCGCTCAAGCTCAAGGAGATTTCCTACATCCACGCCGAAGCCTATCCGGCCGGTGAGCTCAAGCACGGTCCGTTGGCCCTTGTGGATAACGACATGCCAGTCGTTACCGTGGCGCCTAACAACGAACTGTTGGAGAAGCTCAAGTCCAACCTGCAGGAAGTGCGCGCCCGTGGTGGTCAGTTGGTCGTGTTCGCTGACGAGCAGGCCGGCATGAGCAATGGCGAAGGCACCCACGTCATCGCCATGCCGCACATCGCCGATGCGCTGGCGCCGATCCTCTACACCATCCCACTGCAGTTGCTGTCGTACTACGTCGCCGTGCTCAAGGGCACCGACGTCGACCAGCCGCGCAACCTGGCCAAGTCGGTTACGGTTGAGTAAGCGAAAGCACGTGTAATATCAGGCTGGCTTTGAATAATAAAGATTGACACAAAATAATAAAGTTTGACACAAGCTATTAAAGTTTGACACAACGCGCAAACCCCCGTATTTACGGGGGTTTCCCGTTTCTGGACCACGCCATTGGTCCGGATTAGCTGCTTCGCTTTTCAGCCGGAGTAGTCTAGGTACGACCCTCTGAGCAGCTCCTCGTGGGCGGTGTTTTCCTAGAACTATTTTTTTGAATGTGAGGTACAGCGCTTCGTTTGGTCTGAGGAGGCAGTGTTGCGCGGTCGTAGGTTTGCTTCGAAGCAGGATATTGAACGGCACATTGCCAACGGATTTGGTGCCGGAGCCGGAGCCAGTTACGTGCCCTGGTTGCGTGTACAGGACGTCCCGTCGCGGGGGCGGTCTCACAAAATCCAAGGCGTGAAAATCGATCGTATACATCACTTTTTGTCCGATCTCGAACGCGCCTTTTTCCTGGTTTGCGAATTCTCTGAAGACGTCGTGGACATCCGTGAGCAGTATCCGCTGCTCCAGGTGGAAAGCACCCAAGCAATTGCCCGGGCAATTGGTGTCCGATATCCGAGATACAAAGGAACCACCCTCCCGCTAGTCATGACGACAGACTTCCTTTTGACCGTGAAGCAGCCGAATGGGGATTTCAGGTCCGTCGCAAGGACAATCAAGTATCAGCAAGATCTCGTCGGGGAGGACTCTGTCCGGACATTGGAGAAATTGGAGATTGAGAGACGATTCTGGATGAGCCAGGACGTGGACTGGAGCATTGTCACCGAGGAGTTGTTCACACCTAATCTGATTAAGAATCTCGGGCTGTTGAGACAATATGCACGGCTACCCCGGCCTCTGATGAGTTCATCTCTGCACTCCGATTTTCTCGAAATCCTTGAGGCTAGTAAGGCTTACCCTTGGTCGACATCTGAGTCTTTGCGAAAAATCGCAACCCGTTTGTCTATACCGTATACCGAGGCGCGGGACATGTTCTTCCATCTTATCTGGAGCAAGATGATTCAGGTCGATTTGAGCAGCGCTCCGCTTCACCTCAAATCGCCGTTACCAGATCTCAAGGTAGTTTATCCCGCCGAGATGACCTCATTCATTGAGAAATTATCATGAATATTTCAGTGAATGAGGTGTTTGAACCTGTAACGGAACACTCTGTGATCTCGTCCATGGTTAGAGTTCTTCACCTCATTGAGGCTCAGGACGCCGTAATGGTGATAGCTCTGACCGAGCCGCCAGGTAAACCTTATCCTTTGGGCCTTGAGGAGCTCAGGCTGTCGTTAGAGTCTGGCGACACCAAGCCGGTAGTGACTGCCGTGCCTGAGTTTCTGCTCGTTCTGGAGGATGACCTCGATGACAGCACTAAGCGTGATCGAGATGAGAAGTGGGCAATTATCGAGCCTCTCCTAGACCCGGCTTATCCAGGACAGATTTTCGTGCAGGGCGAGATGGGCCGGCTGGTTGGGAACAGGGCCGCTGAGCTGGGTATCCAGCGAAAGACCATTTACCGCTTACTGTATCGATACTGGTTTTATGGTCAGGTAAGAAATGCGTTTCTTAAGAACTATTCGGCTGTAGGAGTGGCGAACAGAAACTACTCGCCTGGCGTACGACCAGGACGGAAACCAAAATTTCAGGGGGTACTTGTATCCCCTTGTAAATTGCTCAGTGCTATTGATAAGCGATGCATAAAAGTAGGTTATGCGCTTTATGCAAAAAATAAAACATCATCTCTTCGTATTGCTTACGACAAGATGCTTAAGAAATTTTATTCTGTAAAGGATCTTTCGAAAAACTCGGAAAATCGGGTACGACTTCTTCCGGAATCGGAAATTCCAACATTCACTCAGTTCGACTACTGGGGAAAGCAGTTTTTTGATGAAATTGAAACTGATCGTGGGCGTAAAGGGTTGACGAAGTGGCTTAAGGATTGCCGCCCAATCGCAGGCACTGTTCGCGATTGGCTTCGTGGCCCGTGCCACCAGTTTGAGATCGACGCGACGATTGCGGACATCTACCTGGTTAACAGCTACTCGCGGCGGATGACTATCGGTCGTCCGGTGGTATACGTCGTTGTGGACAGCTTCTCGGGAATGATTGTTGGTCTCTATGTCGGCCTGGAGGGGCCTAGCTGGAACGGCGCTCGGCAGGCATTGTTCAACGCCTTTACCTCCAAGGTGGAGTTCTGTGCGAAGAACGGTGTCGAGATCGCCCCCGGTGATTGGGACTGTCATCATTTGCCACATCAGATCTACGCCGACCGGGGCGAGATGCTGTCCCTTGCAGCAGAAGGGCTGGCAAGCGGCTTGGGCATCGAGATGGGTACGGCACCTCCGTACAGACCAGATTGGAAGCCCATGGTCGAAAGTCGATTCGGTATCCTCAATGATCTAACCGATATCAGGTGGCTTCCAGGCGGCGTTGCCGCACGAGATAAAGAGCGGGGCGAGCGGGACTGTCGACTCGATGCCACGCTGAACCTGAAGGAATTTACCCAGATCGTCATTGAGTCCGTTCTTCATTACAACCGTTTTCATCGGCAGCCGGATCGCCTCACACAGGCGATGATGAACGATGGCGTCGAGCCTACTCCGACGGGCATATGGACCTGGGCTTTGGAGAATGACCTGATTCACGCCAATAACCGGCCTGACGAATTGATCTATCTCCACCTGCTGCCTCGCGAACGAGCCACCGTGCAAAAGGGCGGCATGCTCTTTCGCGGAATGCACTATGTTTGCGAGCTCGCCATCAAAGAGAACTGGTTTGCCAAGGCTCGACGTAATGGTGTCTGGTCGATTGACTGTCGGTTTGATCCGAATTCCGCGGCGCATATCTGGATTCAGGGTGAGAACAAGCAGTTCGTCCGCTGTGACCTTCGAGGCTCGGACTTCAAGTACGCCGACTACCGTTCGGATGAAATCTACGATCTTTTGGAAGCGTATCGACAGTTGCCCCCATCTCATAAACGCGCGGAGCTGGAGAGCCGTGTGAGCTTGGTCGACACGGTCGAACAAATCATCAGCAATGCGCGGGCCGAGCGAAAGGATGAACCAGCTGCCAGCACCAAGGCTGAGGCGGTGGGTAATATCCGCCAAAACCGGTCCGAGGAACGGGAGCGTGAGCGCGAGAATGCGTTTGTTCCTGATGGCGTCCGTGCCGAGCCTGCAAAACCCGCTGCCGACACACCTTTAATTACGCATGATTCGTATGCGGGACCTCGCCGCGCGCAGGTGATCGATCTCCTTAAAAGAACGCGGCCGGGGAAAACTCAATGAAAGGCGCACAAATTTTTGCGAGCTATACCAAACAAGCGATCGCTGAGTACGCGGGAAACCCCTTGATCGAAGCTCTGCCGCCGATTCTTGTTGATACGGATGCTATCGATTTGATATCGAATTTCCCCGAGCCAGTTACACCCGCAGAGCTTGATCTCGACGGTGCAACACGGGTTCACTGCATCGAGCGCTTGAGGACAGTCGTTCAACCTTTCCTGCTGCATTTGGAGCTGGAGTCCATGATTTCCCTGCTGATCCGCCGGGGATACGTTGGACGCAACCCAACCTCACCTACCACGGTAAGGCATCTACATTCCCTGTCAGGGGCCCAGCGTTACCATGACTCATTCAAGTCGACCGCTGACTCGTTCAGTGTTGTAGGCTTGAGTGGAATTGGGAAGTCCACTGCTCTGCACGCCATTTTGAGCCTTTATCCACAGACGATTCGGCATGAGCGTTTTGAGGGCAAGCAGTTCGTCCAAACACAAATCACGTGGCTCAAGCTGGATTGTCCGCGAGATGGCTCGCTTGCTGGATTTTGCCGACAGTTTTTCCATGCCGTTGGTAAGGCACTGGGAGATGCGGATTATCACAAGCGACATCGGTACAGGAACATCGACGATGCGCTGCAGCAGATGGAGCAGGTCGCCAGCACGTTCTACATTGGTGCTTTGCTTATTGATGAGCTTCAGAACCTTCACTTGGCGAAGACGGGTGGGAAGGACAGCATGCTCAACTTCTTCCTCCACCTCGTAAACAATATCGGAATTCCTGTCGTGTTCATCGGTACGAATTCGATGATCAGCCTGTTCTCTGACGTTATGCGTGTTGCACGGCGCAGTTGCGGTGGCGGTATGGTCGAATTCAAGCGATTCGAGAAAGATGATGAAGAGTGGCAGTTTCTGGTTCAGAACCTCTGGAGTTATCAATGGTGCAAGCAGCAGGCTGAACTCACTCCCAAAATTTTCGACGCGCTGTACGAGCACACCCAAGGCGTAACGGACTTTTTGGTTAAGATTTTGGTACTTAGCCAGCGATATGCTATTCAGAGCGGTGTTGAGTGTCTGACTGCCGAGATAATTACCCAGGTCAGTAATGCCAAGATGCAGATTCTCAAACCGGCTATCTCGGCTTTACGCAGCCGCAACCCTGCACGTATGCGGCAGTTCGACGACTTGCTTCCTATCGAGGAGCAGCTGATAGCCATGATGGCGTTTGACGGACTCCCTCGCTCAGAGCGTATTGCATTGCTGCGTGGTGTGACGCCGCACTCTAAGCCGGAGACCCAGGCTCCCACAGCTGTAGAGAGTAAGCCTACAGCTCCTACCGCGCCCGCAGCTGTTGCTGTGGAATCATCGGAGGCAAAGGCCTTGAGTCAACAGCCTGACACCCTGGCAGCGCTGAAGTCAGCTGGTTGGATCTCTACGGACCTCTTTGAGTTTTCACCAAGCTACCGTAAATCATGATTCGAGGGTATGGAGATGGGGCTCAAATTCCATTTCTTCCCAGCAGCTTTTCTCGACGAGACACTTCACAGTGTCCTCTCTCGATACGCCCGGCTTTGTGGAGGTAGCCGTAAAGCTGCCTTCGCTGGCGAGCTCGCCGCGGCCTCGTTTACGCAGAACGTGGCGTTTCCGAGTCGGTTGGCTGATTTGGCCGAGTTACTTCCCCACGGCACTGATCTCTCCGTTGCTCGAATCATCGAGCTGCATACCGTGTTGCCTTACTACGCACCCTTCCTCACCCATGACCAAATGCAGCACGCTCAGGGCGTGATGGCGGTAGATGGTAAAGGACTGATGCTGAAATTGGGCATCAATGCCAGTCGGATCGAGGGCGCTTCGAGAGTGCGGTTTTGTCCCCTGTGTATCGACGAAGATATCGCTCGGGATGGGGCGGCCTACTGGCATCGAACCCACCAACTACCCGGTGTTTTGGTATGTCCCGACCATTGCCAGTTGCTAAAGGTAGTGGATCACGGCTGGCATAGCCGAAACTCACGACAGCTCAATCTTCCAGACGATGACGAAGTACAAGGCCATTCAGTCCAACTGGAGGTTGCCCAAGAGTACGTCCCCAGGTTGCACCAGGTCGCATTGAACTCACAGCAATTGCTCCGTTCACGTCTAGGTCCGCTAGCCGCTACTGTAGTGCAATCCTTTCTCCTGCAAGGCGCTGCAGCTCTTGATCTGGCTTGCGGTGAAGCGCATCGGTTGGATCTGTGCCGTTTGGCTGCGCATATGAACAGTTTTTTCAACGAACTCCCGGTCGCAGGGGAGTATTCGATTCTTCGTGAGGCCTCTCCAGGACTGCCTGCGACTTGGGTTACCAAGCTGCTTCGAAGGCCCAGAGGCACCCACCATCCTCTCAAGTACATCTTGCTGGCCAGCGCTTTGAAAGTTGAACTGGCAAGCATCCCACACACTGGGGAGCTGCTATTGCCCAGGGAGGGGAGAGCACTGCCAATTGAGGTCCGCTCATCACACCTGAGGGTGGCGAGTCCCAGAGTTGAAGAGCTGGATGGTCTGCCAGCGGCAGTTTGGAAGCTAGCGCTTTCCGGACACGATGCATTGAGGATCGCCGACTCGCTGAATGTGTCCGTGGTTTACGTTTATCGGGCCATCCGCGCCGTGGAAGGTGGTCCGAGCGCCTGGCGAGAAGCGAGATTTTTAAACGAGCGCCGGCAGCGGCGAACAGCCTTTGAGGAGGCTCATCGTCGGCTCCAGGCTCGCGAATGTCGTGATTATGCGTGGCTCTATCGATGCGATCGCGCATGGCTTACGGACTGCATCGCGGAGCATCGCAATGCCCACGGAGGCCGGGCGCATAGTGCCGGCGTATTCGTTGTCCTCGACGCGGAACTTGCTGAGCAGATCAGAAGTTGTGCTCAGAGGCTTCGAGCAGTATCTGGAAAACCCGTTCGAGTATCGCGTACCAGGATTGGTAGGGAGCTCAACGCACTGTCGCGGTTCGAGAAGCAACTCGCCAAACTCCCACTCTGTGCGGGAGCATTGGAGCAGGAATGCGAGTCTGCTGAGCAGTTTCATCGTCGGCGTCTGCAATGGGCTCAGGAGAAACTGTTGTCGGAGCAACGAAGCGTGACTCAATCGTCGTTGTACCGCACTGCCTGCATAAGGCCGAGGGTGTCGTCCAAGAAGGGTAAAGGCTTTTAGCCGGCAGGTACCGCGCGAGCTTCAAGCTGACGGGCTCGGCCCACCTGTCCACCTGATCCATAGTGTTACGATGTCAGCCAATCCCAAAAATGGAGTCATCAAATGTCGCGCTTGGCGGAGTTTCGTCAACTTGAACAACAGCTTGCAGCTCAGCTGGCTGAACTAGAAGCATTGAAAAACGATGAGGGCCTTAAACGCGAGATCGAGTTTGAGACAAAGCTTCGAGCCCTTCTGGCCGAACATGGCTTTGGCCTGCCGCAGGTGATTGAGTTGCTGGATCCGAAAGCCACGATCGTACGCCCTGTCAGGGAGCCCAAGATTAGAGCGGAGCGTAAGCAGCGCGCGCTGAAGGTCTACCTCAATCCTCACAGTGGTGAGGTCATCGAGACAAAAGGGGGTAACCACAAGCGCCTCCAGTACTGGAAGTCAGAACACGGCGCTGACACGGTCGAGTCGTGGCTTCAGCGATGAATGAAAGGAGACTGATCCTTGATTGGTCTCCTCCCCCCCGATTTGGGCTCTGAATCTGAACTCAAATGAACTATAAATTTTTCCTGAAAGCCACGTATTACATGGGCTAGAGAAGGAAAATCGGTATGCCTCCATCTAGATAAGGCGGCGCGAGATCTTCACAGTTGAGCCTTGATCAGTTTTCGGAGCTGCAACAGTGAAAAACCTACTTAGTTTTTTTGAGAAAGCGCTTTCCTCCAATCCAGTTAATCTTGCGTTATTTTGCTTAATGATCAGCCTTGCGCTGATGTTCTATGTTGTCTGGCTTGCATGGGGGAAGGCGTGATGGCGGCCAAGAGTGAGTGGGCGAAGCTGCCGATCAGATGGATCCACGAGGGAGCTCTTGTAGACTTCCGCGGCCGATCAACCAGGCCAAGCAGCCGATTGTTTTTGCACCTTGTGCAGCCAGAGGTCGATGCTCCTGCACTGCGCAACGAGAGCCTGGCAGCGCTCAAGCTCTTTCTGGTGCTGTGCTGCCGCGCGGACTTCTCCACAGGAATGGCCAAGGTCACCTATACGGAGTTGTGCAAGCTTGGTGTGATGTCTAGAGCGGTGGTAGCGCGGTCCCTTCTCAGACTCGAAAATGCCGGATTGATCGCTCGCGAGACGCGCGCCCTCAAGAGTGGGTCCTTGATCAAAATCGAGAAATGGAATGATGACTACGGTTGGGGGAAAATCCCGAAGCTGTGGCTATACGACGGCAACCTCGGACGTATGCTGCGTTTGAGCGAATTCAACTTTACGCAGCTGTCATTTCACGCCATGAAGATCTATCTGGCGATCTTGGCATTCCGAGATCGCCGCGGAATAGCGACCATCAGCTACGACCGTCTGGCGAGCTACACAGGGGTTCCCAGACATCACATCGCCGATACGATCACGCAGCTGTATGCCATGGAGCTGGTCTCGTTCCGCCCTGGTGAGTTTCACAACGAGCATCAATTTGACCGGACGAACCGATATTTAGTGCGAGGTTTCGATACGCGGTGGCCGGCGCTCGAAGAGGAGGACAAGCCGCCTGTCCGAAGCGCCGCTGCGCCTCAGCGCCCTTCCCAGGAGAATGTTGCCTCTGCCTTGGAATTCGTAAAGCCGAGCGAAAACTGAGTTTGTGGGTGGTGGTCAGCTCGCCATGTGATGCACACATTTTTTCAAGAAAGTGTTAAAGAATGAATCGCCCCTGGTTTCCTAGACACTCTCCAAGCTCAGGAAATAGCGTTTCTCATACTCTACTGGAGACAGCTGCATAGCACTGCTGTGTCGGCGTTTAGGGTTATAGAACATCTCGATGTAATCG
>NZ_FYDX01000032.1 GCF_900187455.1 Pseudomonas sp. Irchel 3E13
CGATTACATCGAGATGTTCTATAACCCTAAACGCCGACACAGCAGTGCTATGCAGCTGTCTCCAGTAGAGTATGAGAAACGCTATTTCCTGAGCTTGGAGAGTGTCTAGGAAACCAGGGGCGATTCATTCAGCGCTTTTTCGAGATCCAACGCGGACCGATCCAAAGCTTCGATCTGATCATTGCGTAAATTCTCAGCTTTTATCGACTGTCCAGCCTGCGCCAACCTTTCAGCTTCAGAGTTGAAGTCAGCCACACTGCCGCGCGCGAAATGAGCACTGGCAACCACGCCAACGTTGCCGATCAGATTTAGCTCCAAAGCCGATGCGGTCACCGTTCCGCTGAGATTCCGACTGATTGGGAAACCGGCCATGGATACAGTGAGGGTCAGACTCTCGCCATCAACGACGCCACTTACGTTTGCCATCGACGTTTCTATCCTGCCACCGCTTTTGAGAGCTATGTGCTGCAAGGTGCCTACGATCTTTCCATCCTGTGCCTGAGTAACCTGCAAGAGATCAGCACTTGATGAGTCTCTGGCCACGTAACTACCTGATATAGAGCGGTCAAAGCACGCCGAAAGCGATATCAAGATGAACGTGATTACGAGAGTGCGTATCTGGCTTCCCATCCAACTCCCTCTCCTAGTGTGGTGTTTCAGAAATAACGCTCATATTTTTCTATTCAATACCTCGGCCGCCCGGCCAACACTCGCCAAGATGTCCTCGGCCTTTCGATACCAGCGGAAGGGTCGAGGGTTGGCATTGTGGGTGGTCAGGTAGTACTCGATAGACTCTTCCAGATCTTTCACGCTGGTGTGCGCCTGGCGCTTGATCCACTTCTCACTCAACGTCGAGAAAAAGCGCTCAACCATATTCAACCATCACAGAATTCCTTTCCGTAGATGGCCGGGAACCCTACTGAATTTCAGCTTCCAAAGGGCGCCGATTGGGTTTCTCGGGATTTCGTACAGAACCTAGATAAATCTGATTGCCCCCCCATCTTTGCCTATGGGTAGGGCACCTTCACTTAGCGTTTCACCCCAGCGTTCGATGGCATCCCAAACCCTTTCAACCCCGAATTTTGAGACGGAGTAGAACGAGTCCACATCAAAACCATCTTCAATCAGGAAAAAGGGGGACAAATTTATTTCTCGTCAAAACCGTGTCTAGTCCCACCAAAAAAATAAATATGTCCACTTTTTCTAAAAATAAATCTGACCTTTTTTTCCTGCCTTTATTCTGCCCCCTTTTCTTGCTATACCTATAAATTATCCACCTGGCGAATGGCAATACACATCACCCACCTGCTCACCTATAATCATCTGAAAATCGCGACCATTCAAATTCTCGATTGGCGAAAAAGCTTCTAGCTCATCTATACTTACTACTCTTCCACAAATCTCCAATGCCCTCTCACGAAAAGTTTCTAGAGCTCCACGTTCTCCGCCATCAACATGCTCATAATAATGAGTTACACCCTCACCATTTCTAAACGGTTGATTACATTCAGAAATCTCTGGCCAATAACAGTATTTAATCGACACGCCAGAATCATTTTCAATAGCCAATGAATACCCAGGCCCCGGGCCAAAAAATACACAACCAGAAAGTGCCAACGCACAACCAACCACCTTAGCGGCGAGAGAATATATATATGAGACTTTTAACATCGCTTTCACTCGCAATAGCTCGCGGATATTTATTTTCAGATCTTTCTCTAGTGTAATATCGCATAAGATCGACCTTGGAACTTTCGCTGGACATTGGCACCTTTGCACTTGACTCTCCGCCGAATATGGTACTAGTGCCTACATGCCCCCATGAGTCAGATATTCCTCCAGCTATCGTGAGCACTGCCCCATCTGATGAGCAGCAACTAGTTTACAATCGTTATCCCTGAGCGCCTTTACGGAGCTTAACCCGACGGGTAACTTATCTACGAAAATCAAAACCTGACGAAGAGCCAGTTGCAACCAAGTGAGAAAGATAATTATCAATACACTGGCAGGAGAGATGCCCGTCGCCTGACTCATCGAGCGAGTGCTCCAATGGCTGGCATCTTCCGGTTTGGACTTCAGCACTTGATTGACGACAGCCTGCACTTGCTCATCAGTGATGCTGCGAGGTCGGCCTGAGCGCTGTTCGTCATTCAGGCCATCGAGCCGCAGCCGACTGAATCGCACTCGCCAGCGCGAAACCGTGTGTACGCCAATACCGAATCTGTTGGCTATAGAAGTACCTGACTCACCGCTTGCGCACGCCAAAATGATTTCGGCTCGAATTTGTGATTCGGCAGACCCCTTGCGTTGCCGGGAGCGACGAAGCAGCTCAGAGCGCTCTTCGTCACTCAACTCGATGGGAGCAGCAGGTCGGCCAGTTTTCATATCGTTGCCCCAGTGCTTTTGGATGCTCAAAAGTCTAGATCAGAATATGAGTGTTATTTGCGAAACACCACACTAGACAAAATCAGCACAGGGTTTGCTGGAACACCCTATTGCCGGTTTGCACAAGCTTGGTCAGGAAAGTGGGTGACTACCCGCACTTGAATGTGGTGTGGATTTAAGCCGCCATCGCTGGCTTGCCAGCGATTGACCCACAAAAACACCATCAACCCCGGATCAAGCCTTCTCCGGCTCCCGAATCTTGTACCAGGCCACATACAGCGCCGGCAGGAACAGCAGCGTCAGCAAGGTCGCGACAATGATCCCGCCAATCATCGCGTAGGCCATCGGCCCCCAGAACACTTCCCGGGCGATCGGGATCATGCCCAGGCTCGCCGCCGCGGCGGTGAGGAGGATCGGGCGGCGGCGGTGGTTGGTGGCTTCCAGTACGGCATCCCACGGCGTGTAGCCTTGGGCTTCGTATTCGTGGATCTGGGTCACGAGGATCACCGAGTTGCGGATGATGATGCCGATCAGCGCGAGGATCCCGAGAATCGCCACAAAGCCCATCGGCGTACCCGTCGGCACCAGCGCCAGCACCACGCCGATCAACCCCAGCGGCGCCACGCTCGCCACCAGGAAGAGCTTCTGCACGCTGTGCAACTGGATCATCAGGAAGGTCGCCATGAGGAACAGCATCAGCGGGATCACTTTGGCGATCGGGCCCTGGGCCTTGCCGCTCTCTTCCACCGTGCCGCCGGTCGCCACTTCGTAACCCACCGGCAGCTTGCTGGCGAATTCGTCGATCTTCGGCTTGAGCTGGGCCACCAGGTCGGTCGGCTGGATCTCGTCGCGCACCGAGGCCTTGATGGTGATGGTCGGTTTGCGGTCACGCCGCCACACCAGCGGCTGCTCCAGTTCGTAGCGCACGGTGGCGAACGCCAGCAGCGGAATCGAGGTGCCGTTGGGGGTGACGATCTGCAGGTTCTGCAAGGTCTGCGGCGAACCACGTTCGCTGTCTTCGGCGCGGGCCACCACGTCGATCAGGTAGATGTTGTCGTGCACCTCGGTCACCGGCGCGCCGCTGACGATGCTGTTCATCACGTTGGCCACGTCTTCCGACGACAAGCCGAGCTGCCGCGCCTTGTCCTGGGCGATGTCGATCCGCAGCACTTTGCCCGGCTCGTTCCAGTCGTAAATCATGTCGCCGACGTGCGGGTTGCTGTCGAGCAGGGTCGCCAGCTCGATGGCGTGCTTGCGCACCAGATCGATGTCCTTGCCGCTGACCCGGTACTGGATCGGCCGGCCCACCGGCGGGCCCATTTCCAGCGACTGGACGTTGCTGCCGATACCGACGAAGTCGTCACGCAGGCGCTTCTGCAAGCGCGCCTTGAGCACCTCGCGGGACTCCAGGCCTTTGCTCACCACCACCAGTTGCGCGTAGTAGGGGTTTTGCAGTTGCTGGTCCAGCGGCAGGTAGAAACGCACCGCGCCCTGGCCGATGTAAGTGCTCCAGTGAACGATGTCCGGGTCGTCCTTGAAGGTGGATTCGAGACGATCGACCACCTTGCGGGTTTCCTCGATCGAGGCGTTCTGCGGCAGGTTGATGTCCACCAGCAATTCCGGGCGGTCCGAGGACGGGAAGAACTGGTTCTGCACGAAGCGCATGCAAAAGATCGCCAGGGCAAACAGCACGATGGTGCCGATGATGGTCAGCCAGCGGTTGCGCATGCACCACAGCAGGCCGCCGGCGAATGCCCGACCGACCCGGCCCGGCTCTTCTTCGTGGACCTTGGGTTTGATGTTGAGCAGGTGCACGCCCAGCACCGGGGCGAACAGCACCGCGACGATCCACGACACCAGCAGCGCCACGGCGATCACCGCGAACAGGGTGAAGGTGTACTCCCCCGCCGAACTGGCATTGAGGCCGATGGGCACGAAACCGGCGACGGTCACCAGGGTGCCGGTGAGCATCGGGAAGGCGGTCGAGGTGTAGGCGAACGTCGCCGCCTGCTCCTTGCTCTCGCCCATTTCCAGGCGCGTGACCATCACTTCGACGGTGATCATCGCGTCGTCCACCAGCAGGCCCAGGGCGATAATCAGCGCGCCGAGGGAAATCCGCTGCATGGTGATGCCGCTGTACTCCATGAATACGAAGACCATCGCCAGCACCAGCGGGATCGAGCAGGCCACCACCAGCCCGGCGCGCAAACCGAGGCTGACGAAGCTCACCAACAGCACGATCACCACCGCCTCGAACAGCGCGCTGGTGAAGCCGCCGACCGCCTCCTTCACCACCACGGCCTGGTCGGACACGGTGAATACCCCGACCCCGACCGGCAGTTCGGTAATGACGCTGTCCATCTTCTTGTGCAGGTCCTGGCCGAACACCTGCATGTTGCCGCCGGACTTCATGCCGATGGCCAACCCGATCGCATCATGGCCGTTGTAGCGGAACTGCACCGTCGGCGGGTCGGCGTAACCACGGCGTATCTCGGCAATATCGGCCAGCCGGTAGAAACGATCGTCGAGGCGCAGGTTCACCTCGGCGAGGTCTTTTTCCGAGGCGAACTGGCCGCTGGTACGCACCGAAATCCGCTCCGGCCCGGCCTCGATCACCCCCGCTGGCGTCACCGCGTTCTGCGCCTGCAGGGCCTGCACCACCTGGCGTTGATCGATGCCCAGCGCCGCCAGCTTGCGGGTGGAGAAGTTCAGGTAAATCACCTCGTCCTGGGTGCCGATCATCTCCACCTTGCCCAGGTTCGGCACCTCGCGGATCTCCGCGCGCACCCGCTCCACGTAGTCGCGCAGCTCGCGCATGCTCAGGCCGTCGGCGGTAAAGGCGTAGATCGAACCGAACACATCGCCGAATTCGTCGTTGAAACCGGGGCCCTGGATGCCTTGGGGAAACTCGCCGCGGATGTCCTGGATCTTCTTGCGCACCTGATACCAGATCTGCGGGATATCGCTGGCCTTGGTGGTATCGCGCAAGTTGACGTAAACCGTCGATTCGCCGGGCCGGGTGTAGCTTTTCACGTAGTCGAGGGAGTCCAGTTCCTCGAGCTTTTTCTCGATGCGGTCGGTGACCTGCAACAGGGTTTCGTCCTGCGTCGCGCCCGGCCAGCGGGTCTGGATCACCATGGTCTTGATGGTGAACGACGGGTCTTCCTCACGGCCCAGATTGAGGTAGGAAAACACCCCCATGAGCAAGGCGACGAACATCAGGTACCAGACGAAGGATTGGTGACGGATTGCCCATTCGGACAGATTGAAGCTTCCTTTCATCGGGACTCGTCCTCATCGACCATGACCTTCTGCCCCGGCTTGAGGCTGTTGACGCCGGCGGTGACCACCCGCTCGCCGGGCTGCACCCCCGAGGCGAGCAGCACTGCATCCGGCCCTCGTTCGAGCACTTTCACGTCTCGCGGATTGACCACTTTCTGCTGGGTATCGACGATCCACACGCGGGTTTGCCCGTCCACCTCCTGAATGGCGCTGGCCGGCACTTCGCTGCGCGGCTTCACCGCCGAGCTGAGGGTGACGCTGATGGAGGTGCCGAGGCGAAAACCGTCCGGCGTGTCTTTCAGGGTCAGCCGGGCGCGCCGGGTGCGGGTGCTGGCGTCGGCCTGCGGCTCGATTTCGCGCAAGGTGGCGGTGGTGTTCAAGCTGTTGTCCAGTTGCGCGGCGACGCGGAATTCCACCCCTTCGGAGAGTTCTTCGGCGAGGCGGGTCGGCAGGTCGATCACCGCTTCTTTCACGTCCGGCCGCGCCAGGGTCACCACCGCCTGGCCGGCGCTGACGGTTTGCCCGGCCTCGGCTTTCCATTCGGTGACCACCGCGCCGTGATCGGTGCGCAGCTCGCTGTAGCCGAGTTGATCGCGGGCCTGCTGCAAGGAGGCCTTGGCCTGTTCAAGGGTGGCGCCGGTGGTTTTCAGGTCGGTCTGGGCAATGTCCAGTTGCGCCTGGGCGCCGACGCCGCGGTCATACAACTGCTGCTGGCGACGCGCATTGGCCTGGGCATTGATCCACTGCGCCTGGACCCGCGCCAGCTCGCCTTCGGCGGCACGCACCTGATTGCGCTGATCCGTGGGATCGAGGCTGGCGAGCACATCGCCCGGCTTGACCGTGCTGCCCACGTCCACCGCGCGGCGAGCGATGCGGCCACCGACCCGAAAACCGAGGGTACTTTCATAGCGGGCCTGGATGGTCCCGGCGAAACTCCCGAGGTTGAGCTGGTCCTGGGTCTGCACCCGCATCGACAGCACCGGGCGGATCGGCTCCGGGGTTTCTTTCTTATCACTACAGGCCACCAGTGACAGGCAGCCCAACAGCAGGATCGCGGGCTTCATGGCAGCTCCCCGGCTTTGCCGTTATCGGCGATTTCCACCAGCATGCCCGGGTGCAGCAACTGCCCGCCGAGCACCACCACCGACTCGCCACTTTCCAGCCCGTCGCTGACCACCACCTTGCCGGTGAGGTAGCGGCCGACAGTGACCTTTTGCAGGCGCACCTTGTTGTCCTGGTCCACCAGCCACACGGCCGGCTCATTCAGGTCCTTGGTCAGCGCCGACCACGGCAGTTCCACACCCGGCCGGCCCTGCGGATTGCCGGTGGCGCTGACCGCCGAACCCAGCTCCATGCCCGCCGGCACCTCGTCCAGGGCGATCTTTACCTGCACCGTGCCGCTCTGTGCCGACACCGTTGGCGTGACCTCGCGAACATGCCCCTTGGCCTGGATTTTCGGGTTATCGAGCAGGCTGACCGTGATCGACTCGGCGCTGGCCGGCGCCAGCAGCAGCGACTCGTAGACGTTGAACACCGCATCGCGGCCGCCATCGCGGGCCAGGCTGAAAATCGGCACCGTCGCCTGCACCACCTGGCCGACCTCGGCCTGGCGCTCGGTAATCACCCCGGCCGCGTCGGCCACCAGCGCGGTGTAGCTGAGTTGTTCCTTGGCATTCGCCAATTGCGCCTCGGCGGCCTTCAGCGCGCTCTGGCTGCTGCGCAGCGCCGCTTCGGCGGAATCGTATTCGCTCTGGCTGGTGTAGCCCTTGGGCAGCAACTTCTGCTGGCGCACGAAGGCGGCGGAACTCTGCGTCACCCGCGCCCGCGCCGCGAGGACTTCGGCGTTGGCCGAGTCGACGTTGGTCTGCAGGTCTTTCGGATCGAGCCGCGCCAGCACCTGATTGGCGGTGACGTGGTCGCCGACATCGACGCTGCGGGAAATGATCTTGCCGCCAACGCGGAACGACAGGTCACTGTGCACCCGCGCCTGAACGTCGCCGGTCAGCGTCACCGAGGCGGCGAAATCGCCGGGCTCGACCTTCTGCACCCCGACCCGCGGGCGTTGCGGCTCCTCGGCGGGCTTCTCACCACAGCCCGCCAACACGAGCATCAGGCCCATGCAAACGAGCGAATAAGAACACGACCCCTTCATGCTGGCTCCTTGCAAGCGCCGGTTCGACATGGTGAATGCGACTGTTAGCGTAGATCAGGGGTTCCATAGCTGCTCACACAACAATCGGAACTGGCCTACATAATTCGTAGGCAACGTCCTCAAGCCGTGGAATAGACAATACTTCCCGCCTTCTCCCATGGAACCTCTGTGATGCTGACCACCCTCGCCGTCGCCAACTACCGCTCGATCAACCGGCTGGTGCTGCCCCTCGGCCGCCTGAACCTGATCACCGGGCCCAACGGCAGCGGCAAGTCCAACCTGTACAAGGCGCTGCGCCTGCTGGCGGAAACCGCTCGCGGCGGCGTGGTCAATGCGCTGGCGGCGGAAGGCGGGCTGGAGTCGACGTTCTGGGCCGGGCCCGAGCAGATCAGCCGGCGCATGAGCCGTGGCGAAGTGGCGATCGAAGGTGGGCCGCGCAAGGGGGTGAAACGGCTGCGCCTGGGCTTTGCCAGCGAGGACTTCGGCTACGCCATCGGCCTCGGCCTGCCGGAGCCGGACAGCCGCACGCAGTTCTTCCTCGACCCGCAAATCAAGCGCGAAAGCCTCTGGGCCGGCGAAAGCTACCGGCCCGCCAGCCTGCTGGTGGATCGCCAGGGCCCGATGATCAAGGCCCGCGAGGGGCGCCAGTGGGATGTGCTGGCGCAGCATGTGTCCAGCGCCGACAGCCTGTTCGACCAGGTCGGCAACCTGCGTTCCTCGCCCGAAGTGCTGCACCTGCGCGAACAGATCCGGGGCTGGCGCTTTTACGATCACCTGCGCACCGATGCGGGCGCCCCGGCCCGACGCCCGCAACTGGGCACGCGCACACCGGTGCTGCATCACGACGGCCGTGACCTCGCGGCCGCGTTGCAAACCATCCTCGAAGTGGGCGACCCGCAGGCGCTACAGGACACCATCGCCGACGCCTTCCCCGGCGCTCGGCTGAAGATCGACGCGGTGCCGGGTGGCTTGTTCGCCGTGCAGTTTTATCAGGAGGGATTGTTGCGGCCGCTGTCGGCGGCGGAACTGTCGGACGGCACCTTGCGTTACCTGCTGCTGGTCGCGGCGCTACTGACGCCACGGCCGCCGACCATGATGGTCCTCAACGAGCCGGAAACCAGCCTGCACCCGGACCTGATTCCGGCACTGGCCCGCCTGATCATCCGCGCGTCGCAGCATTGTCAGGTGTGGGTGGTGTCGCACTCGCGGGGGTTGATGGAAGCGCTGGAAGGCGATGCGACCTGCAATTCCATCGTGCTGGAAAAACAACTGGGTCAGACCCGGGTGGTGGGGCAGGGGATGCTGGATGAGCCGGTGTGGCATTGGCCGGATTAGAGAGTGAACTCGGGGGCAATCACCGGACATCAGGTCACCGTCAACCTGTGGGAGCGGATGAATCCGCTCCCACAGGGCCCCTGAGCCCACTGAATCAAATCAACCCTGCCACTTGCCCCCTTCCACAATCACGCTCTCTGGCTTGGTGTCATCGCTCAGCTCTTTGCGCACGTACTGGTCATACAGCTTGAGCAGGAATTTCTCCTCGCCCAGACGCGCCAGTTCGGCGTTGACCCAGTCGCGCAGTTCGATGTTGCCCTTCTTCACCGCCGGTGCGATCGGCGCTTCTTCGCCGAGTTTTTCCGGCAGTACGCGGTAGCCCGGGTTCTGCTTCGACCAACTGAAGAGGATCAGGTTGTCCTGCGCATAAGCATCACCACGACCATTGGCCAAGGCCTGCAGCGACTCACTGTTTTTCTCGAACTTGAGCAGTTTCCAGTCCGGGTGGTTCTTGGTCAGCCAGATGTCGGCGGTGGTGCCGGTGGTGACGATGGTGGTCTTGTCGGCCAGGTCATCGAGCTTCTGCACCGAGCTGCCATCCGCGACCAGGGCCTGCACGGCAACGCGCAGGTTAGGATTAGTGAATTCCACCGCTTCCTTGCGCTCCGGGGTCACGGTCATGTTGGCCAGGATCAGGTCGACCTTGTCGCTCTGCAGGAACGGAATGCGGCTGGCCGGCTCGACGGCGACGAACTCGACCTTGTTCTCATCACCCAGCAACGACTTGGCAAACGCACGGCCGATATCGGTATCGAAGCCGACGTAGCGCCCGCTTTCATCGACGAAACCGAACGGCGGTTTGTCGGTGAAGACGCCGACGATTAGCTTGTCGCGGGCCTTGATGGTTTCCAGGTAGCTGGTGGTGGCCGGCGCGGGCGTGGCAGCGGCGGGTTTCGGCGGCTCTTCGGCCTTGTTGCAGCCGGCCAGCAGCGCCAGGCCGAGCAGTGAAAGCAGCAGTTTCGAGGTTTTGGCAGTTTTCATGACAGTTCCTTTTGAGGTGTCTCTGGCAGGCGTTCTACGAAGGAAAATTTCTCCAGGAACTGCTGCGCGCGTGCGGTCCGCGGGTTCGTAAAGAAGCTCTCGGGTGGGCTCTGTTCAAGGATCCTGCCGGCCTCCATGAACACGATTCGGTCGGCCACCGCGCGGGCGAAGGCCATTTCGTGGGTAACGATAAGCAGGGTCATGCCGTCGCGGGCCAGGCCCTGGATCACTTGCAGCACTTCCTTGACCATTTCCGGGTCGAGGGCGGCGGTGACTTCGTCGAACAGCATCACCCGCGGGTTCATGCACAGCGAACGGACGATGGCGATGCGTTGCTGCTGACCACCGGAAAGCTGGCGCGGATACGCGTCGCGCTTGTCCAGCAGGCCGACCCGCGCCAGCAGCGCCTCGGCCTGGGCCAGGGCTTCGCGGCGGTCGCGTTTCTGCACCTTGAGCGGGCCGAGCAGCAGGTTGTCGATCACGCTCATGTGGCCAAACAGGTGGTAGCTCTGGAACACCATGCCGACCTGCTGGCGGATGTCGCGCCAGTCGGTTTTCGGGCTCAGCAGCTCGCGGCCTTCAAGCCGCAAGCTGCCGCTGTGGGCGCTTTCCAGGCCGTTGAGGCAGCGCAGCAAGGTGCTTTTGCCGCAGCCGCTGGGGCCAAGAATCACCACCACTTCGCCCGTCTCCACCGACAGGTCCACGTCCTTGAGCACCTGCTGTTCGCCGAAAAATTTGTTGAAACCCTGAAACTCGATCAATGCGCTCATGCGTGTGTCCAGCGTCGCTCCAGGGCCCGGGAGGCCGCCGAAAGCGGATAGCAGATGAAGAAGAAAAACAGGAACAGCGCGCCGTAGATCAGTACTGATTCATAGGTGCGCTCGATGATCTGCTGGCCGACCTTGATTACGTCCACCACGCCGATCAGCACCGCCAGCGAGCTGGTCTTGATGATCCGCGTGTAGATGTTGATGGTCGGCGGGGTCATGCGCTTCAGCGCCTGGGGCAGCAGCACGTAGCCGTACAACTGCCAGCCGGAAAGGCCGATCGACAGCCCCGCCTCGCGCTGACCGCGAGGCAGCGATTGCAGCGCGCCGCGCACCACTTCGCCGACCTCGCTGGCGCCCCACAGCGCCAGCACCAGCACCGCGCACCAGAAGCTCGGCAGGCTGATGCCGAGGAAAATCGGCAGGCCGAAGAACAACAGGTACAACCAGACCAGCACCGGAATGGCGCGGAACAGCTCCAGGTAAATGCGCAGCAGCACGTTCACGCTGCGCTTGCCGAGGGTCGCCAGCACGCCGTAAAGCACGCCGCCCAAGGTCGCGAAAACAATTCCCAATGCCGAGATCGACAAGGTTTGCGCGGCGCCCTTGCTCAGTTGCGGCAAGGACACCAGCAACAGCTCAAGACCCGAACTGGCCATGTTGTAGCCTCCGTTCCAGGCGGCTGAGCAGCAGCGACAGTGGCAGGAACAGCAGGACGCAAATCAGCGTCATCACCGCGAGCATTTCGTAGGTCTTGTAGTAGAGGGCGATGTAGCTCTTGGTGGTGTAGAGAATCTCCGGCACCGCCACCGCCGAGACCACGGTGGTTTCCTTGAGCAGGAAAATGAAATTGGCGAACAGCGACGGCAGGCTGAGGATGCCGGCCTGCGGCAGGATCACATGGCGCAGCAACTGGCCTTCGGACAAGCCAATGGAGCGCCCCGATTCCAGTTGCGCCACCGGCACCGCCTCGACACCGGCGCGCAGCACCTCGGTGAGGTAGGCGCCGCCGAGGAAGGTCATGGTGATGATCGCCGCGGCGAAGCCGGAGATTTTCACCCCGAGCGCCGGCAGGGCGAAGTAGACGAAGAACAACTGGATCAGCAACGGCGTGTTGCGGGCCAGCTCGACGTAGAGCGACACCAGGCGGTGCAGCACCGGCGTGCGGAACAGCAGGATCGCCGCGTTGACCACCGCGACCACCAGCGAGGTGGCAATAGCGATCAGGCCAACCTGCAGGGTCACGCCGACGGCTTTGAGAAACGCCGGCAAGGTGCTGAGGATGAACGGGATATCGAAGGTCATGAACGGGGGGTCTTTTCCGAACCGGCCCGAGGGTAGACGGGCGGATGCTGACGAGAAGTGCGAGGCGGGTAAGCCTCATTCGGGAAAGACTCTAAAGGTATAAAAATAATTATTTAAATACTTTTATCGAATATGAATATCACTGAAATCGCTGACGCTCCTGGGGCGAGTTTTCAGTTACATGTCACCTACATAGGTATGGATAGCCGGGACACTCGGACGGATATTTTTCACAGCCCTCCGTTCTGAACAGGCTGTCCCCATGTATGAAATCGACTGTGATACCTACCGCTCGACAGCCTTCAACCGGCGCGTTCGTTTTCTGGTGATTCACTACACCGCTCTTGATTTCCAGGCATCGGTCACCGCGCTTACGGGCCCCGTAAGCGCCCACTATCTCGTTCCCGATCCATCGGATCAGAGCTATCAGCAGGCGGGTTTCACCGGGATGCGTGTGTTCAATCTGGTCGATGAGTGTGAGCGCGCCTGGCATGCCGGGCTCAGCCAATGGGCGGGTCGTACCAACCTCAACGACACCTCGATCGGCATCGAACTCGTCAACCAGGCCACCGACCACGAGGGAACACTGACCTTTGTGCCGTATCACCCGCAGCAGATCGAAGTGCTCAAGGAACTGGTCACGGATATTCTTCGGCGCTACCCGGATATCACGCCGACGCAGGTCGTCGGGCACAGCGATATTGCCCCCGGCCGGAAGAATGATCCGGGGGCGATGTTCCCTTGGCAGGCACTTTACAAAGCCGGTATCGGGGCCTGGTATGACATCGCGACCCTACAGCGGTATTTCGAGCAATTCCTCAATGCACTGCCAACCCCAGAGGATGTCATCGCCAAGCTGGGCCAATACGGATACGACACCGGTCAGGCCAGCACGGAGAGCGAATACCGCGCCTTGATCCGCGCCTTCCAATTGCATTTTCGCCAGCGCAATTACGATGGCCTGCTGGATGCTGAAACGGCGGCCATCCTGTACGCGCTGGTCGAGAAGTATTTTCCTTCCGAATGAGCATTATCGCCGGCAATGAAAAAACCGCCGTTGGGGTAATGCCTGTCAGTTGAACCGATTGGGGCCCTTCGCGAGCAAGCTCGCTCCTACAGGTTCATGAACTGCGCCCCGGAAGTTGGACACCCATCCAACACCGGGGTGTTTGCATGACCACGTATTCCAAGCAGTTCAAGCTGTCCGCCATCCAGGCCTTCATCAATCGAGGCCGTGGCTTTCGCCATGTG
>NZ_FYDX01000040.1 GCF_900187455.1 Pseudomonas sp. Irchel 3E13
TCAGCGATGCCGGTGGCCTGGCCAACGGCACTTACCGCCTGATCAACTACACCGGCACCCTGAACTACGGCGGTGCCAACCCGGGCATCTTCCCGGCGGATGTGGTGCTCGGGCAGATCACCCTGTCAATGGACAACGTGGCCAAGACGGCCAACATCGTCGTCAGCTCGCCAGCCCTGGCGATCCAGTACTGGGATGGCACCTCCTTGGCCGGCAACGGCACCGTCGAGGGTGGCAGCGGCATCTGGAACGCGACCAATACCAACTGGACCAAGTCCAGCGGGGCCATCAACGATATCTGGAGAGGCGTTTCGGCGATCTTCCAGAATGGCTCGGGCACCGTGGTGATCCAGGACACCCAGACCATCAGCGCCCTGCAGTTCAAGAGCGACGGCTACGTGTTGTACGCCGACGTGGCGGATGGCCTGAATCTGGTCAACGGCACCGGTGGTTCGGCGCTGGTCACTGTCGACAGCGGCATTACCGGAACGCTGGATACCCCGCTCTCCGGCACCGGAAAACTGCAGAAGAGCGGGGCCGGGACACTGGTTCTCACCCGTAGCAACCGCTACAGCGGCGGCACCACCCTGAGCGCGGGTACGCTGCTTGTCCGTGATGACGCCGCCTTGGGCAGCGCTGCGTTGAGCCTCGCCTCCGGCACCACCCTGCAGACCGACAGGTTCGAGCAGAGGCTGGCCAATAACCTGGTCTTCAGCGGTGTGTCCAACATCAATGTCGATGCCGGGTCCCTGACGTTGAGCGGCGGTGTCAGTGGTGCCGGTGGCCTGATCAAGATCGGCACCGGCAGCCTGACGCTGAGCGGCAATAACACCCAGTTGGGCAATACCTGGCTCAACGCCGGTAGCCTGGTGCTGGGCAGCAACACCGCGCTGGGCGCGGGTGCGCTGATCACGGCCCACAACACCACGCTCGACAGCAGCCTGTCGGGTGCGCTGATTGGCAACGATGTGGCGATCAGTGGTGACCTGACGTTCCTCGGCACCCGCGACCTGTCGCTTGACGGCACCTTGTCCGGCCTCGGTAACCTGATCAAGAACGGCGCCAGCACGCTGAGCCTGATGAAGGCCAGCAGCCTGAATGGCAGCGTCACGTTGAACCAGGGCACTCTACGACTGGGCGACAATAATGCGCTGGGCGCAAGCCTCAACAATTTGAACGTGACCGGTGTTTCGACGCTTCAGGCGCTCTCTAGTTTGAGCATCGCGAACTTTATCGACCTAGACGCACAACTGACTATCTCCGGCCCCAATGATCTTGCTATTTCCGGTTGGATTGGCGGGAACGGGGGCTTGATCAAGGACGGCTCTGGAACGCTGACCCTGTCCGGTGTGAACTCCTATCAAGGCGATACCGAACTCAAGTCTGGCACGTTGAAATTGAGCAGCACGTTGGGTGGCGGTGTTCTGGACGTTACCGGAGTTGCGTCGCTGGAAGCGACGCAAGCGCTGCTGCTGAGCAATCCAATGAACGTCGGCGGTTCGCTGACTCTACTTGGCAACTACGAAACATCATTTTTCCATGGACTCATCAGCGGCGCCGGCACCATAACCAAGACCGGTACGGCAGATCTGCGAATTGATGCAAACAGCCGCTTTAGCGGTACCTACAATATTGACGGCGGTCGAATCTATGCAGGCGTCAACAGCCTGGGTAATCCGACCCTGGTCAACATTGCTTCCGGGGCGATGCTCGAGCTTGGCTTCAGCGGCGAGATCGGAGAACTGAATGGTGCAGGTGGGGTCTTGCTTCATGGTGGCAACCTTACTGTCGCCAGCGGTAATTTCAGCGGGGAATTAAGTGGTAACGGCAGCTTGAGCAAAACAGGTAGCGGCATCCTGTTGCTCAGTGGTGCTAGCAGCCTGCGTGCTACCACCTTTGTCGACGCGGGTACGCTGCGAGTCGACGGCAGTCTGGGCGGCACGGTCATAGTCTCTAGCGATGCCGTACTGACCGGTAGCGGCTCGCTGGCCGGCAACGTGACCATCGCCAACGGCGGCCACTTGAGCCTGGCCGGCGGCTCGGTGCTGACCCTCGGTTCGCTGGTGCTGAACGACACGTCCAATCTCGACGTCGCCCTGGGCGCCGTCACACCGGGCGCGGCGGGCCTGGCCAATGTCACCGGCAACCTGACCCTCGACGGCAGGCTCAACATCGCCAATACCGGCGGCTTCGGCATCGGCGTGTACCGCCTGTTCGATTATGGCGGTGCGCTGACCAACAACGGCCTGGATTTCGGCACGCTGCCGAGTGGCGTTCCGCTCAACGAGCTGGCGTTGCAGACCAACGTCGCCAACCAGATCAACCTGGTCGTCGGCGGCGCCGCCGATATCCGCTTCTGGGACGGCAGCCAGTTGACCGGCAACAGCGTCGTCGACGGCGGCGACGGCACCTGGAACAGCACCAACAGCAACTGGACCACCACCAACGCTGGCTTCAATGAGGCCTGGAACAGCACCTTCGCGGTGTTCCAGGGTACGGCGGGCACCGTCACCGTTGACGGCACCCAAAGCGTCACCGGGTTGCAGTTCATCAACAACTACACCCTTGCCGGCGGCAGTGCTGGCCAGTTGCAACTGGTCAGCGGCATCAGCGGCGACACCGCGGTTCGCGTCGACAGCGGCAAGACCGCCATCCTCGACGTCAACCTCACCGGCAACGGCATCCTGAACAAACTGGACAGCGGCACTCTGGTGCTCAATGGCAGCAACAGCCATACCGATGGCACCCGCCTCTCGGGCGGCACCCTGGTACTGGGCAACAACGACGCGCTGGGTTCCGGCAGCCTGACGACTTCCGCCGGCACCACCCTGGACACCAACACGGCGCTCAGCCTGATCAATGATCTGCACCTCACTGGCGCACTGACGCTGGGCGGCAGCCATGACCTCGTACTGAACGGTCTGGTACTTGGCAATGGCACGCTGGTGAAGAATGGCAGCGGCACGCTGACCCTGAACCAGGCCAACGACTACGCTGGCACCACGCTCAACGCCGGCAAGCTGCTGCTGGGCAACAGCGCCGCCCTGGGCGCCGGCCTGCTTACTGTCGCTGGCCCGGCCAGCCTCGATACCAGCGCGGCAATGACGTTGGGCAACGCCATCGATTTCGGCGTCAATACCGGTTCCCGCCTGACCCTGGCCGGCAACCATGACCTGACCCTGAGTGGCGTGCTGAGCGGCAACGGCACCCTGATCAAGCAAGGCGTCGGCACCGTCGACCTGACGGGCAACAACGATTTCAGCGGCAGCTACCGCATCGACAATGGCCGCCTCAACCTGTTGGGCAGCACGACCACCGGCACCCTGGCGATCGACATCAGCACCGCCGGCACCCTCGGCGTCGGTGCCAGCAGCGCGGTGGGCCTGCTCAGCGGGCAGGGCGCTATCGCCCTGGAAAACAACAGCGTGCTGACCGTGGCCGGCGGCAATTACGCCGGCGCCATCAGCGGCACCGGCGGCCTGAACAAGGTCGATGCCGGCATCCTGACCCTGTCCGGCGTCAGCAGCATCAGCGGCACCACCACGGTGAGCCAAGGCACCCTGTCCGTCACCGGCCAAGGCGTGCTGGGCACCTCTGGGCTGACCGTCGCCAACGGCGCCACCCTCGCTGGCACGGGCCGCATCGACGGCGCCGTGACCCTCGCCGATGGCGGCCACGTGCAGCTCCTGAGCGGCAACACCCTGACCACCGGCAACCTGACCCTCAACAACGACTCCAACCTCGACGCCTTCCTCGGCGCCGCGATCGCGGGCCAGGCCGGAATGCTCAAGGTCAACGGCAACCTGGTGCTCGACGGCAAGCTCAACGTCACCGACGCCGGCGGCTTCGGCCTCGGCGTGTACCGCCTGATTGACTACACCGGCAGCCTCACCGACAACGGCCTGGCGATCGGCACGATCCCCGGCGGCCTGGTAGCGGGCGACCTGGAAGTGCAAACCAGCGTCAACAATCAGGTCAACCTGCTGGTCGGCGGCGCGGCGGGTAGCGTGCTGTTCTGGGACGGCAGCGGCGGCGGCACGGGCGCCATCAGTGGCGGCAACGGCACCTGGGGCGGAACCGGCAGCAACTGGACCAACGCCAGCGGAAACTTCAACCAGAGCTGGAACGACGGCTTCGCCGTATTCCAGGGCAACACCGGCACTGTCACCGTCGAAGGCACCCAGACCACCACCGGTCTGCAGTTCCTCACCGACGGCTACACCCTGGTCGCGGGCACCGCGGGCGAGCTGAACCTGATCAACGGCTCCACCGGCTATGCCGGCGTGCGCGTGGGCAGCGGCAACAGCGCCACCGTCGATGTCAACCTGACCGGCAGCGCCACCCTGAACAAACTCGAAGCCGGCACCCTGGTGCTGAACGGCAGCAACAGCTACAGCGGCGGCACCCAGCTCAACGGCGGCACCCTGGTCGTCGGCAACAACGCGGCCCTCGGCAGTGGCACCCTGACCACCGCCGACCTGACCACCCTGGACAGCAACCGCGCGGTGACCCTCGGCAACGCCGTGACCCTCAACGGCGGCCTGATCCTCGCCGGCAGCAACGACCTGAGCCTCACCGGCACCC
>NZ_FYDX01000033.1 GCF_900187455.1 Pseudomonas sp. Irchel 3E13
GGGTGACGTCGGAGATGTAGATTTTTTTCATGGTCGTTCCTCAGCCGTTGATCATCGACAGGGCCATGCGCTCGGCGGTGGCCATGGCGGCGGACGTCATGATGTCGAGGTTGCCGGCGTAGGCCGGCAGGTAATGGGCGGCGCCTTCGACTTCGAGGAACACCGAGGTCTTCAGGCCGGAGAACACGCCGAGACCGGGGATTTTCAGGTCGCGAACTTCCTCGAACTGGACCTTCTGCTTGAGCCGGTAGCCCGGCACATAAGCCTGGACGGCCTGGGCCATTTCGATGATCGAAGCCTCGACCTGCGCCTGATCCGCAGCCTCGGAAAGGACGAATACCGTGTCGCGCATGATCAGCGGCGGCTCGGCCGGGTTCATGACGATGATCGCTTTACCCTTGGCTGCGCCGCCGATCACTTCAATGGCGCGAGAGGTGGTTTCGGTGAACTCGTCGATATTGGCGCGGGTGCCGGGGCCGGCGGATTTGCTGGCGATGGACGCGACGATTTCGGCGTAGTGAACCTTGGCCACGCGAGATACGGCCGCGACCATCGGAATGGTGGCCTGGCCGCCACAAGTGACCATGTTGACGTTGAGTTGGTCGAGATTCTGTTCCAGATTCACCACCGGCACGCAGTACGGACCGATGGCGGCCGGCGTCAGGTCGATCAGGCGGATGCCGGGTTTGATCGAACGCAGGAAGGCGTCGTTCTTGACGTGGGCGCCGGCGCTGGTGGCATCGAAGACGAAGTCGATGTGCTGGAATTGCGCCATACGGGTCAGGCCTTGCACGCCTTCGTGGGTCGTGGCCACGCCCATGCGAGCGGCTCGCGCCAGTCCATCGGAGTTCGGGTCGATGCCGACCATCACCGACATTTCCAGGTGCTGCGCGTTGCGCAGGATCTTGATCATCAAGTCGGTGCCGATGTTGCCGGAGCCGATGATGGCGACGTTGAGTTTTTTCATTGTGTTCATCTCTTGTGCACGCAGGTCGCAATCACTCGACCGTGAATTCCACGGCCACTTGGCCGATACCGTCGATCTCGGCCTCGAAGCGATCACCCGCGGCAACCGCGACCATCGGCCCGAGGGCGCCGGTGAGGATCACGTCGCCGGCGCGCAGCGGTTCGCCCAGCCGGGCCATGGTCCGCGCCAGCCACACCGCGGCATTGAGCGGATGGCCCAGGCACTGGGAGCCGCTGCCGCTGGACACTTCTTCGCCGTTGCGAGTCATGCGCATGGCCGCGTTGCGCAGGTCGAGGCCATCAATGCGCCGCATCGGCCCGCCGAGCACGAAGCAGCCGCTGGAGGCGTTGTCGGCAACGGTGTCGACGAAGCGGATATTCCAGCCCGCCACCCGGCTACCGACGATCTCCAGCGCCGGCATCACCCAGCCGGTCGCCGCGACGACTTCGGCAAACGTGGTGTCCGCGGCCGGCAGGTCGCGCTTGAGGACCAGGGCGATTTCCGCCTCGATCTTCGCTTGCTGCACACGGCCGAACGGCACGGTTTCGTTGTCGCCGTAGCACATGTCGGCGAACAACGTGCCGAAGTCCGGCTGGTCGACACCCAGTTGGGCCTGCACCTTGGGATTGGTCAGGCCGATCTTGCGCCCCACCACGCGCCGCCCGCCGGCCACGGCATGGGCGATGTTCAGGCGCTGGATGGCGTAGGCAGCGTCGCCGTTGTCTTCGCCGATGCGCTCGCGCAACGGGGCGATAGCTTCACCGCTGGCTTCGGCCTGGCGCAGTTCGGCGGCCAGTTGGTCCAGGGTCTGTTGGGAAATTGTCATGCTCGACTCCAGATCAATGGCTGAGGAAATCCAGGACCATGCGGTTGAAGGCGTCGGCGTGTTCCCACTGCGCCCAGTGACCGCAACGGTTGAACACATGCAGTTGCGCGTTGGGCAGGCCCGCGAGCAGGCGCAGGCCGGCGTCCATTGGCACGAAGCGATCTTCGCGGCCCCAGACCACCAGGGTTTCGGCGCTGATTTCGTGCAGGCGCGCGCCAAAGTCCGGGAACTGCTTCGGATTGGCGGCCAGGCTGGCGACGAAGTTTTCCAGGTGGTCGCGGCGCGCCAGCATGTTGTCGAGGCGGGTCTGGAACAGTTCTTCGGTGAGGCTGCTGGCGTCGAAAACGAAGACATTCATCATCTTTTTCAGGTTGTCGATGGTCGGCTCGCGGTACAGGCCGTTCAGCAACTTGATGCCCTCGGTGGGCATCGGCACGAACGGACTTGCGCCGCCGGTCCCGCCGCCCATCAGCACCAGCTTGCCGACCCGCTGCGGGTTGGCGAGGGCAAAGGCGACGGCGCTGTGGCCGCCCATGGAGTTGCCGAGAATGTGCACGCGGTCGAGGTCGAGGGCGTCGAGCAGGCCTTTGAGGGCGCGGGCGTTGAGGTCCGAGCGCGAGCCGCGGCAGACGATCGGATCGCTTTTGCTCCAGCCCGGGCAGTCCATCAGGATCACTCGATAACCGGCGGCGGTCAGCGGCTCGATGTTGCGGTTGAAGTTGGCCCAGCCGCTGGCGCCGGGGCCGGAACCGTGCAGCATGACCACGGTTTCATCGCCCTGGCCAACATCGTTGTAATGCAGTTGCAGATCCAGATCGCCTTCCTGGATCCGGACCAGGCGGCTGCTTGAGGCTTCAGTTGCAATAGTCATGTTCAGGCTTCCTTCAATGCGCTGGATACGGGGCGCGCCGCAAGGGCGCCGAAGCCGGCGATCCATTCGGGGATCGGCCGGTAATAGCGGTCGCTGGCCGCATAGGGACCGAACGCCGACAACGCGGCGAACGCGGCGACCCAGGTCTTTACTTCGTGGGTGGATTTGCCGGCCAGGGCGGACAGTTCGGCGTTGCTCAAGCCGTCCAGCTCGGCCAGCCGGCCTTCGCTGAGGGCGTCGAGAAACTGCTGGTCCCAGACCGGATTGAGCGGATGCAGCGAGTGCTGGTCCTCGACGAAACGCCGGGCGGCCTGAATGACCCGCTGTTGGCGCGCCTCGCGTTCATCGGCGGGCAAGTTGCGGCCGCTGCCCATCAGGCGGTCGGCCATGCGCGCGTCCACCTTCGCCAACTCCGGCACCGGCGGCTGATGCGACAGGCCACCGGAACCGATGAACAGCACGCGTTTGTTCAGCGTCCGGGCGTACCGGCCAATCGCCTCGCCGAACAGGCGAGCGCGCTGGAAACCCGGCAACGGCACCGCGACCGAATTGATGAACACCGGGATCACCGGGCAACGGTCGATGCCGCCGAGCAGCAGTTCCAAAGGCTGGGCGAAACCGTGATCGACCTGCATGCAGTAGGACACCGCGGCGTCCACCCCCGCCTCCAGCACCGCATCGGCGCAGGCTTCGGCGAGGTCCTTCGGTACGTTCAGCGGACCGGCGGCGGTGTCGAAATCGCCGATCGCCTGCGCCGACATGCCGATGCAGAACGACGGCATGACGTCATAGAAAAAACCGTTGTAGTGATCCGGCGCGAACAGGAACACCAGCTCCGGGTCGAAGGCTTCGACCTGGGCCCGGGCGTTGGCGATCACACCGCCCACTTCATCCAGCACCGCCTGCGCGGGATCGACAAACCCCACCAACGGCGTGTGCGACAGGCATTGCACCAGGGCGGCCATCTCAAGCTACCTTGCTGGCGACAGGCTGATTGACCAGCGGCGCGGTGGCATGAACCGCCTGCGCCAGCGCGTCGCAGGCCTTGTCCAGCGTCTGCGGAATGGCCAGTGCCGCGAGGAAGCGGTCCGGGCGCACCACGGCGACGGAGGCTGGATAACGACCGAACCACTCCTTCAAATTTCCGCTGCAATCGCCGACCCGGATCACACCGTCGATGGCCTCGCGCCCAGCCTCCAGTTGCACGGCCGGCAGCACCTGAATGAAGCGGGTGCCGAGGCGTTGCCAGAACGCCACCTGCGCCGCACTCAGGCCCCAGATCGGGTTGGTGCCCCAGGCGATGATCGCGAAGTTGTCGCCGATCACGTCGTCCAGCAACACCTGGCGGCCATCTTCGGTCTGCACCTTGGGCTGGATGAACATGCGACCCACCGGCGAGTTCGCCAGTTGCGGCGTGCTGGCCACCAGGGCACCGGCGCTGTACTGCGGCATCGGCTTGAAGCGCATTTCCAGGAAGTAGCGTTTGACCGGCGGCAGGTAGTTGAGCAGCCAGGAAATCCCGTCGCGCAGCGCGCCCTGCCAACGCTTCGGCGGCGCCAGCACATGGCCCGCCAGCACCGACAGATTGATCATCGCCTGGGCGTGGTCACGACGCTCCAGTTCGTAGGTGTCCAGCAGCCCCTCGCCGGCCAGGCCCTTGACCACCATCGCCAGTTTCCAGCCGAGGTTGCTGGCATCGCGCATGCCGCTGTTGTAACCCTGCCCCTGCCAGACCGGCATGATGTGCGCGGCATCGCCGGCAAGCAGGACCCGCTTGCTGCGGAACTGCCCGGCGAGGCGCGCGTTGTGGGTGTAGACGCGGCTGCGGATCAGCTCGATGCGGTCCGGGTCCGGCAGCACCTTGGCCAACAGGCGGCGCATGTTTTCCGGCTTGCTCAGTTCCGCCTCGGTTTCACCGGGCATCACCATGAATTCGAAGCGGCGCACGCCGTGGGGCAATGCGGCGGAAACATAGGGGCGCACCGGGTCGCAGCACAGGTACACGTTCGGCGTGCCCAGCGGATCGTTGGCGATATCGACGACGATCCACTGGTTCGGCGCGGTCTTGCCGTCGAACGAAATGCCGAGGGTGCGACGCACGTAGCTGTTGCCGCCATCGCAAGCCACCAGATAATCGCCGAGCACGGTTTCCTGGACTGCGCCGGGACCTTCCATGCGCAGGCTCACACCGCTGTCATCCTGGGTGAATTCGGTGACGTCACGGCTGAACAGGATGCGCACATTGCCGAAGCGCTTCAGGCCATTAAGCAACACGGCATCCACCTGCGGCTGGATAAAGGCATTGCGCCGCGACCAGCCGAATTCCTCCGTCAGCGGCTGAATATCGGCGAAGCAACGCCCTTTGGGCGTGAGGAAACGCATGGCGTGCCACGGGGTGGTGTGCGGCAATACTTGGTCCACCAGACCGATGGCCTGCACGGTACGTAGCGACTCATCATCGATGCCGATGGCGCGGGGGTAGTCGATCAGCTTGTCGAGCTTCTCCACCACCAGCACGTCAATGCCGGACTGGCCAAGGTAGTTGGCGATCGCCAGGCCCACCGGGCCAGCACCCAGCACCACGACCTGGGCCTTGTGGTCAGTCTGCGAGGAAAAGGTAGGGGTTGTTTTCATTGTTTTTCACCGTATCGGACAGCGTCACGGCGGCCGGCTGGACAAACATCAGGCAAGCCGGGCCAGCCCCCGAACCTGGAAAAGTTCGTGGGTGTGAAGGTTGCAAAAGGGTTCGGTGGGCGACCTTGCTCAGAGGTGGCAGGGCCGGGCCGTCAGGGTGTCAGGACGGCGCGTCGGGCAGGAATGGGGCGCGGGCAGGCAGCATGGTGGTTTCCCTTGTAAGGGTGTTCGTTCTTGTTGGCGCTAGTATAAGAACGCCATTTCTTGCCCTACAATCAAAAACCGCCGCGCCGTGCACCTAGTGCACAGCACTGATTTACAACGAATTTCTGGTGAATTCATGGCATCCGAAGGCGAATCCGACTACAAGACGGTTCGCGGACTGACCCGCGGTCTGCTGCTGCTCAACACCCTCAACCACCTCGGCGGTGGCGCCAGCCCGACCCGTCTGGCCGAGCTGACGGGTCTGCACCGCACCACCGTGCGACGCCTGCTTGAGACCTTGCAGGAAGAAGGCTACGTACGTCGCAGCGAATCAGACGACAGCTTCCGCCTGTGCCTGAAGGTACGCGAACTGAGCGAAGGTTTCCGCGACGACCAATGGATCTCCGCCCTCGCCGCTCCACTGCTGGCCGAGCTGCTGCAGGAGGTGGTGTGGCCGACCGACCTCTGTACCCTGGATGTCGATGCGATGGTGGTGCGTGAATCGACCCACCGCTTCAGCCGCCTGTCGTTTCACCGCTCCATCGTCGGCCGACGCCTGCCCATCCTGCTCACCGCCACGGGCCTGGCCTACCTCGCCTTCTGCCCGGATGCCGAACGCGAACACATCATCGAGTTGCTGGCCAGCCGCGACGACGAAGACAGCCGTCTGGCACGTAATCCCGAAGCACTGGACAACCTCCTGCGCAAAACCCGCCACCGGGGTTACGGGGAAAACTTCATGACCTGGGACCAGGAAGAAAAGATCGCCTCCATCGCCGTACCCATCCGCGGCAAGCAGCAACTGCTGGGGTGCCTGAATCTGGTGTATGTGGCGAAGGCGATGAGTATCGAGCAGGCGGTTGTGCGTTATTTGCCGGCGTTGCAGAGGACGGCGTTGCGGATTGAGCAGGAGGCGAGCAGCACGATGGGCGCGTGAGCGCTGAGTCTCAACCTTCGGATTGATACTTGATCAAGAAATTTCCCTTACCCATATATCGGAGTGAGTAAGAACCATCGCGTAGCACACCCTCCTTTCCTGACAACTCATATTCGTCAGCTAGAAACTGCTCACGCGATACGCCTTTGGCCTCCCTGAAAAGCTTCACTCCAACTGAAGACAGAAAAGCGCCAAGACTAAATACATAGCCTGGATAAAGTTGAATGTATTGAAAAAAGGTCGGACCAGATACGACACTTACCATGATGCTGTCAGGACCAAACAACATCATCAGCAATCCGATCACTGCAATTACCCCACCAACCAACGTCAACAATAGGTCGGGCACCTTATTGAGCGGACGACAGGAGGGATTTTCATCAATAAATGTTTCATATGCTTCGACAAAGCCTTTAACCTGAAACTTTTCGTCAACGCCAGATAGACTGACTGGAATCTTACTTTTCTTCGTGTGTTCTTCCCCACAGACAACCTGCCGACCTGAATTCTCCATATGACCGGCATCTATATTGTCTGCATCCTCACCTGAAAAATCTTTGCTCGTGTAGTTCTGCACCGAAGGTGAGAAGACTACTTTTTGTTTTTCCGACTCAACCAACTTTTCTTTCATGCGCACCTCCCGAAAGAGGCCAATACTACCTCGCATGATCCTCCGATAGCGCCACGAACCCGCCAGACTATAAAAATCAGAATACGCCTACAGCGGGAACTAATAGGGACTACAGAAAGCAAGCCAGAAGACGAAAGAGTGCATCTGAATTGATCTAATCCAGCAACCAGCAAACTCGAACTAAAACTTCGACAGTTTGTCCAGCCAGCATTAGCCAGACTCGTCACGCGCCCAGATACATTGCCCTTGCAGCATTGCCATTGCGCTGATCAATATCTTTAAACGGCAGAAACGAAGAACCCCCGCATGGCGGGGGTTCTGTGAGGCAACTCTACAAAGAGTTTCTACAGCTGATATCAGAACGGTAACAAGCACCTTGAAGCTTCACGCTTACAATAAGTCCATGATCTCTATGGTTTTTCTCAGAAGCCGTAAAAACTTCTGTAAAATTTAAGCCCTTGTCGGCCTAAATTCTTTACGTTTGTGGGTTGGACCTCATCAAGATCACCCTACTGCTGCTAGAGGGCAGCTACCTTCCTGGTGGAGTCACCAGGCACAGTGCCATTGCATGCTACAACCACATGCTCAGCCAACACAACACCACCGCACGTTCTTCTCCTACCAACGCCCCGTACCCGCCCACATGACGTGGAGCTGGCAAAGGCGACGGTGCGGTAAAAGCCGCGGCTCGACAGCACAACCGGGGATCGGCATCAATTGGTTGTCAAATCTGCAGCCCTGCTGAATGCGGTTTCACTAGGAGGAAGGTGTATTTTCGGACGCCTATCTAGAGTCCAAGTTCTCCCAGCTCCCCACGGATTCGCTCCAACAGCTCCTCAGTGCTTTTACCGTCCGCTATGGATAGGTACCCAGCAAGAATGACACTCGCGGGATGCACTCCGAGCACATCGGACATCTGCTCGATCTTGTCTAGCGACGGGCTCCACCTGCCCCGCTCGAGGTTGCTGATGTAGGCCTGGCTCGGCCCTAAGCATTCCTGAGAGAAATTTCGTTTCAGCCGATACGACTTGAGCACCGTACCAAGCGCACGCTTGAGTTCCGATCGCATTGAAGCAACTCGCAAAGGGAACGATGAAGCCGCTTCGATGCGATCTGCACTATACTGTACACAGTATATTTAGAGATCCACTGATGTTTCTGACCTACCAGCACGCAAAAATCGATCAATTTAGTCTTTTTGGAGGGGATTCCACCGCATGGAGCTACGTGGAACACAACATCCATAGGCCCTGGTTCTACGTCGCCACCCAGGAGCAGGATGGAGATTTTGTGCAGCATCCGATGCTGATGCTGAGTAACGACCAGCTCCTCCAATCTCTCGTGAGCGACCAGGAAAGCGGGTTACGAGTGGAAAGTGTGCTGCTCATTACTCCAGACCATGTCAATCACGCTGGTCGGTGGATGATGGAACCCTTGGAGTCGATTTTGCGGTTTAAATTTGAGGAAGGGATTGCATACGCATACAGAGTTCTAGGTGATAAAACCTACATCTACGGGGACGCTGAGATCGCATCCCTGGAAGGAGCAAGCTACGAGACAGTCTTCAGCAGCTCGATGCTCTTTGATACCGCGCAAGAGCCCGCAGCCATGGCGGATCGCGAGTGAGCTTCAGTAGCAGCCACGCGGTCGCTCCAGCCCTAAACCAGTGATCTCGGCCTTTCCGAGACTAGTGGAGAAAAACCAGACAAAAATACTTCAGCCGGCCAATCGCCCAACTGGCTCGAAATCCGCGCTGTTTGAAAGAGCCGCGTTCAGAAAGCGACTGCGCTTCAAGGTTCGCTTTGCAAGTACAGCTCTTGCATCGGCCCGCAATCTCGCTTCTTTGACCGCCCGCGTTTCCTGTTTTGTTTTTTTCACCTAATACCCTCCAATTGCCATGAGCCGCGGAAAGGAATGACGTTCCGCCCCGTACCAAGCGCCAAACATCAGCAACGCTCTCGGAGCAAGCTTCGAGGATCAGGATACATCAAATTGTCCAACCGACGACCGCGTGCAAATCGACTACGAACCAGATGGCCAATACAACCTGCCCTCCTCCAAAACCTTTCGTTCGGGTCTCAAGCAAAGGTGGATCAGGTCGGTTTGTGGCCTCGGACGACGCATGATCGACCGATTGGTCTCATGTGAAAAACCCAGAAGAGGTCCAAGGATGAAATTCATCGGCTTTACACTGATCACTACAACAATCGCATCACTCGGCGGCTGTGCCATGTACGACAATGCCAAAAAGGCTCAAGTCGAAGGTGTCGGGACGGCGCAGTCAGCGGCGATTGTCTACGAATTCAGGGCAGGTGATCAGATGACGATCAAGCATGCCAATAGTGCGCCGCAGAAATTCGCAAGCACGGCCACTGCAACTGACAAGGTCTTTGCCGTCATGGGTATGCCCTCCCTCGAAGCCGCCCCTCCCGGCTCTTTCAATGGTGCCCAGCTTATACAATCGACCAAGGAAGAAACCATTCGCTACATGTCCACCGACACCGCTTCTCACGGTTCTACCGGAAAGGATCTTGAAGTCATTAGCTTGAACGCAATTGGCGCTAACATTGGTGGCGCCGGCATGGCTTTGAGCCTGATTGGCGGCTCCCCCAAGGTGGACCCCCGAGTTGCCCTGGGGTTTGTGATCTGCTTCATGCCCGCAGTTGAAGGCCAGGACATGGCAGCGGCCGTGGCCAGTTGTGGGGCCAAGGTAGAGGCAATATTCAACAAGACCGTGACAGAGATCAGCAGATCCTACGTATTGCCAAACGCTGAGTATCGGCTGGGCAAGATCGAAACCCCTTCAGGCCTCAAAGCGGCGAAGGTTTTCACCGGCCGCCGGGGCGTTCTTGCCGCTGAAGGCTTCGCACCGCTTGATCGGGGTGGCTACCCTGCACGAATTGTGGCTATCCCAGTAGGCCATGAAACCACCAGTGGATCTTCGTCTGGTGCACTCATCGACACCATGCTGTTCAAGTCCCGCGGAGAGGTGACCTCAGAGCAACTCGCCGCCGCCCTGGCCAAGAACTTGCCGAAAGACACGGTTTTCTACTTGCCCGACAATGAGCGCGGTCCAGCAGCCGTTTACTGAACACCAGGTAGAAAAAATATTACTGCTTCCGATTTCGAAAGCATTTTTTGGTGCGGCAGCAAACAGCCAAACTCTGGCATGGCCCCCTGCTATTGGCGTATCAAGACCGCCTTGGGGCCTTTACAAAATCAACTCGATCGACTCTGCTTTCTGGCTGCCCGGTCTCGCTTCTGCCGGGCTTTCTTCTGTTTCTTCAATGCTATGCTCTGGCTTCGAACGGCTTGTTGGGACCCGAAAATCTTTCGTCTATCCAGCGGAATCAGGTTGGCAGACTCAATATTGAGCTCGTAGGGCTCACCGTTTTGAATGCATTTGTGAATATCATCGAGGATGTCAGATTCGGTGATGTCCAGTGGAATGAAGTCTGCCTTAGTCTCAATGTATGAATCGCCCCTGGTTTCCTAGACACTCTCCAAGCTCAGGAAATAGCGTTTCTCATACTCTACTGGAGACAGCTGCATAGCACTGCTGTGTCGGCGTTTAGGGTTATAGAACATCTCGATGTAATCG
>NZ_FYDX01000034.1 GCF_900187455.1 Pseudomonas sp. Irchel 3E13
TTCATCCGAGAGTTCGTAACGCTTTGCCATCACAGAATTCCTTTCCGTAGATGACCGGGAACCCTACTGAATTTCAGCTTCCAAAGGGCGCCGATTGGGTTTCTCGGGATTTCGTACAGAGCCTAGGAGCCGTCGCCTTGCTGAAGCCATAAAAAACCGACGCACAATGCATCGGTTTTTTTGTCTTGCCAGATCCGGTCAGACCTTGGACTTTTCCAGGTTCGCCAGAATCCGCGTATGAACCCGCATGCACACCGCCAGGTCCTCTTCATCCACGCCGATGAACAACTCCAGTCGCAGGGCGTTGGCGATGGTTTCGATCTGGTCGATCAGTGGCTTTGCCGGTGGGCAAAGGACGATCTTCTTCGCGCGTCGATCTTCCACCACCGCCTGACGCCGCACCAACCCCTGGGCTTCGAGGCTGTCGAGCAGCCGGGCCAGGGTCGGACCTTCAACCCCCACGCTCTGCGCCAACTCGCGCTGAGTCGGTGCTTCTTCGAAGCGGGCCAGGTGCAACAGCACAAGCCAGCGCGCCTGGGACAGGTTCAGGCCCGCCAGGCGGCGGTCCAGTTCGGCACGCCAGCCCCGGGACATATGGGCCAGTTGCATCCCGAAGCGGTGTTGATCGGTCAACGGCATAAAAAACTCATAATCAGAACTAATTATTAGCCAGCTAACCATGGCCGTTGCCCTTAGGCAAGGTTCATCTGGACGAGGCTTCACGGCAAACGTAAAAAATCATGACAGGCGCGCCGGTCACATCTCGAATTCGGACGCCAGTGCGGCGCGAACGCAATACAGCACGCCTTCCGGCACACGCGCGCCAAACAGCGGGCTGATCTCCGACACTGGCGGCAGTTCGCCCTCGCCATCGAGGAACGCGTCCTGCACTTCCGCCATCAGGTCTTCCGGCAGGTCCAGGGCTTGCTCCAATGACAGTTCCTGGCGACCGATAGCCTCGGCGAGCAGGCTGTAGACGTTCTTCTCGCTGCACTGCAACTGTCCGGCGATCTGTGCCGGCGTCATGCCGGCGCGGGCCAGGGTGACGAGTTCGTGGCGCAGATCGGCAACCACCGGAGGCGCCTCGGCTGCGCCGCCCAGCACTTCGAGGAAGGCCTGGCCATAACGCTCCAGCTTGCGCGCACCAACGCCGCTGACCTGGGCCATCTCGCTGAGGCTGGTCGGCTGGCTGCGGAGCATTTCCAGCAAGGTGGAATCGGGGAAGATCACGTAAGGCGGTACCCCGTGCTCCTCGGCCAGCTTGCGGCGCAGGGCGCGCAGGGCTTCCCACTGCTCGCGCTCCTCGCCGCGCACCAGTTGACTGGCCGGGCTGCCGCCGCTGCTGCTGGACTTGCTGCTGGTCTGCGGCTTGAGGTCGCGGCGCAGTTCCAGACTGACTTCGCCACGCAGCAACGGCCGGCAACTGTCGGACAGACGCAGGCCGCCATAACCCTCCAGATCAATATCGACCAGGCCGCGCGCCACCAACTGGCGGAACAGCGAACGCCATTCGCCCTCGGCGCGGGCCTTGCCGACGCCGTAGACCGCCAGCTTCTCGTGACCGAAGTTGCGTATTTTTTCGTTGTCCTTGCCCAGCAGCACATCCACCAGGTGCCCGACGCCATAACGCTGGCCAGTGCGGTAGACCGCCGACAGCGCCTGACGCGCCGACTCGGTGGCATCCCAGGTCTGCACGCCGTCGACGCAGTTGTCACAGTGACCGCAGGGCTGCGGCAGCTCCTCGTCGAAGTAGCGCAGCAGGGCCTGGCGACGGCAGCGGGTTTCTTCGCAGAGGGCGAGCATGGCATCGAGCTTGTGCTGCTCGACGCGCTTGTGCCGCTCATCGCCCTCGGAGTTCTGCAGCATCTGCTTGAGCATCACCATGTCTTGCAGGCCGTAGGCCATCCAGGCATCGGCGGGCAAACCGTCACGGCCGGCGCGACCGGTTTCCTGGTAATAGGCTTCCAGTGACTTGGGCAAGTCGAGATGGGCGACGAAGCGCACGTTGGGCTTGTCGATACCCATGCCGAAGGCAATGGTTGCCACCATGATCAGCCCTTCCTCATTGAGGAAGCGGCGCTGGTTGGCGGCACGGGTCTCGGCCGGCAGCCCGGCGTGATACGGCAGCGCCGGGAAACCCTGGTCGCAGAGGAACGCGGCGACCTCATCGACCTTCTTGCGCGACAGGCAGTAGACGATCCCGGCGTTACCGCGGCGCTCGCCGAGGAACGCCAGCAACTGCTTGCGCGGCTGCTCCTTGGGTACGATGCGGTAGAAGATGTTCGGACGGTCGAAGCTGGAGAGAAAGCGCTCGGCGTCTTGCAGGTGCAGGCGCGTGACGATTTCTTCCCGTGTACGCATGTCCGCCGTGGCGGTCAGGGCGATGCGCGGCACATTGGGGAAGTACTCGGCCAACTGGCCCAGTTGCAGGTATTCGGGGCGGAAATCATGGCCCCATTGCGACACGCAGTGGGCCTCGTCGATGGCGAACAGGGCAATATCGAGTTCACGCAGGAAGTCCAGCATGCGCGGCTGCACCAGGCGTTCCGGCGCGAGATAGAGCATTTTCAGCTCACCGCGGCGGATCCGCCCGGCCAGTTCGCGCTGTTGCTCGGCGCTCAGGGTGGAGTTCAACGAGGCGGCGGCCACGCCCAGCTCGTCGAGGGTCGCCACCTGGTCTTCCATCAGCGCGATCAGCGGCGACACCACCACCGCCAGGCCATTGCGCAACAGCGCCGGAACCTGGAAGCACAGCGACTTGCCGCCGCCCGTGGGCATCAGCACCAACGCATCGCCGCCGTTGGCCACGCGTTCGATGATCGCCCCCTGGCGTCCCCGGAAGCTGTCGTAGCCGAAGATATCCTTGAGGACGCGCTGAGCCTGTTCGAGCATAACCACTCCAAAAATCGTGAAACCATCCCGGCCACAGGCTGGATGAAAACCGTCCGCGACTCACGCAAAAATGCGCAAGCAGCTTTTACCGGGGAAATCCGCACCCACCGGAAAAAAGCCGGCAGTATACCCGAGCACCCAACGCCAAAGGGGGTTGCACGATAGACCGTCATCCTTTGCGTTGCAGGTGCTGCAAAATGCTAGAATTCAGCATCGTTATATTTCCAAGGTAGCCCCTAATGTCCTTCGCTGAGCAATTGACCCGCCTGCAAGCCTTCCTCGACGCCGACGAGCTGCACGAAGAGGCGCTGGACTACGTTGCCGCCCACGGCTACCTGACCGCGCTGTCGATCAGCGCCGAAGAGGTGACCGACCGTGAGTGGATCGACGCCCTGTTCGCCGAGGAACCTCACTACGCCAACGACGCACAGCGTGCCGAGATCGAAGCCACGCTGATCCAGCTCAAGGCCCACATCGCCCGCCAACTGGCCAGCGACGAGGAATTCGAGCTGCCATGCGACCTCGACCTGGGCGACGAGCCTGACGATTCCGACCTTCGCGGCTGGTGCATCGGTTTCATGGAAGGCGTCTTCCTGCGTGAGGAAGCCTGGTTCGAAAGCGCCGAAGAAGAAGTCAGCGAAATGCTCCTGCCGATCATGGTCGGTTCCGGCCTGTTCGACGAACAACCGGAATTCGCCGACATCGCCAGCGACGCGAACCTGATGGACGACATGATCGTGCAGATTCCGGAAGCGCTGACCGCGCTGTACCTGCTCTGCCACGCGCCAGACGAGAAGCCGGCCCTGCTCAAGCCACGCCATCACTGAGTTCGCGTTCGTGCGCTACCTGCTGCTGGCCATCGGCTGGCTCAGCGTCGCGCTGGGGGTGATTGGCATCTTCCTTCCGGTGTTGCCAACCACCCCCTTTCTTTTGCTCGCGGCCGCATGTTTCGCCCGCAGCTCCCCCCGCTTCCATGACTGGCTGGTGAATCACCCGCGCCTTGGCCCGTGGATCCGCGACTACCTCAGCGGCGAAGGCATTCCCCTCAAGGGCAAGGTCTACGCCATCGGCCTGATGTGGGCCAGCATCAGCTTCTCGTGTTACCTGGTGCCTTCGCCGTGGGCGCGTGGCTTCATGTTGACCAGTGCGGTGCTGGTGACGATCTACATCCTTCGACAGAAAACGCTGCGCCGGTCGCTTTGAAAAAAGGTTTTTTCGCGAACGCTCGGGGAGGATGATCTTTCGGGTTGGGCTTGGGTTTTTGGGTGTGTATTGGGGCCGTTCGCGAGCAAGCTCGCTCCTACAGCTTCAGCATCGCCAGATAAAACGCCATCGTTGCCCATGCCAATTCGCTGGCAAGCCAGCTCCTACAAGGACAGCATCGCTTCAACGCCTCCAAGGATTATCACTCCCAGTATTCTGTGGAACAAAAAAGCGGGAGCGGCGCCGCATGCTGCGCCACTCCCGCGGTCCCCGCCCTTAAACCGTATCCACTTTCAACGAATGGTCATTGATCATGCCGTTGATGATGGTCGCCGTGTCCGCCCCCGCGGCGATCACCCCTCCCGCCCCCGCCGTCACCCCGTAATGCTGGGCCAGGTCGATCCCCGCAAGGTCGATGGTCTGGGTCGGCGCCGCCCCGGCCACCGAACTGACCTCGATGGTCGACACCACGCTTGCGCCACTGCCGCTCACCTTGAAGTGCAGGTAGTCATCCAGCGAGGCCGGCGTCGTGTTTTCGCCCTGGAGCAACTGCGACAGGTCCAGATGGTCGGTGCCCGGGGTAAAGTCGGTCACCACATCGTGGCCGATATCGCCCTGCTGCCAGAGGAACGTGTCGCTGCCCGGCCCACCGGTGAGCGTGTCGTCCCCGCGACCGCCAATCAGCACATCATCGCCGCCACCGCCGTTGAGCGTGTCATTGCCCAGGCCACCCTCCAGACGGTTCGCGCCACCATCACCGGTAAGGGTGTCGTTGTAGTCCGAGCCAATCAGGTTCTCGATCGAGACCAGCGTATCCAGCCCAGCACCAACCGTGTTCTGCTGGCCAGCGGTACTCAGGTTGACCGTCACGGCGCTCGTGGCGCTTGCGTAACTCGCCGTGTCGATTCCGGCCCCGCCGTCGAGCAGATCGTTACCAAGGCCGCCAATCAGCAAGTCATTGCCGTTGCCGCCATACAGCGAGTCGTTGCCGGCGCCGCCCACCAACACATCATTGCCGTCTCCCCCGTTGAGGGTGTCGTTGCCGCTGCCGCCGAGCAGGGTGTCGGCATTGGCGGTGCCGGTCAGGGTGGAACTGTCCTGGTAGGTGATATCCAGCGCGCCGGTGGCGGTGCCGCCGTGACCGTCGCTGACGGTGTAGCTGCCGTTGTACTGCGGAGTGCTGTTGGCCGCGCCCGAATAATCGACGGTCATGGTCAACTGGTAGTTCTCGGCGTTGTTGACGCCGCTGCCGCTCGTGTTGGTGAGGTTGACCACATGAATGCTGTAGAGCCCGTCATGAGCGGCGACGAAGGAGCTGCCGTCAGCAATCGTCTGATAGCTGCCAGACGCGTCCTTCCATTCCATCAGTATGTTGCCGACAGGCCGGTCATGGTCGAGCTTGAGGCTCTCTCCCTGTTTCAGGGTGACCGTGATCACGTCTTGATCGTTGGCGTTGGCGGTCGTGACAGCCCCCAGATAGCCGCTGACGATCAGCGCCGCGGTCATGGAACCGCTGGTGCCGGTAAACGTGCTGCGGGCAATGTCCTTCAACTGGTTCGCCGGGCTGTCCCCGTTGCCCGTGAACGGAACGGTCGGCGTAGTACTTCCCACAGTGAAGTCGGCGCCCCGGGCGGCCCAGCCAGTATTGAAGGTGATCGGCGAGGCCGTCAGGCGGTCGTTGTTGGCATCGGTGTCATTAGCCAGCAAGGCCTCTGCCGGCACCGTGATATTGGCCGAGAGAATATTGGTGATGACGTGGTCGGCCCCCGCCACTGGCGCGGCGTTGGTGTAGACATTGATCACCAGGCTGGCATTGCTCAGGTCACCATCGTTATCGCTGACCACAAAGCCGACGTTCTCCACCTGACTGCTGCCAGTGTCCTTCGGCGGGGTGTAGGTGAAATCGCCGCTGTCCATGTTCACCACCAGCGAGCCACCCATTACCGTCTTGACAGTGATGCTGTTGGTCACGGTGTCGAAGGTTCCGCGATCAGTACCACTGGCGGCGTAGGAACCCTGATTGGAATTGCCTTTCGGATCGTAGGTGTAGGTCGTGCCATCCACCACCAGCGACTTGATGAAGCCGCCATCGGCGCCGAAGTACCCACCGCTCATCAGGCTGCCGGTGATCGGCGCCCCCTGTACCGTGCCAGAGAGCACCGAGTTCAACTGGTTGAGATCGGTCACCACAGTGGCATTGGTGTCGGTATGGGTACTGCCGTCGTAGGCCAGCGGATTGAGGTTGCTGGCGTTGACCCCGCTGCCCAAGCCAATGGCGTAGGACTTAATCCCGTTGGCATCGAGGAAATTGGTCCAGGTAGTTTCCCGGGTGCCGGAAATGGCGTGCCCGGAGGTCGGCTCACCGTCCGAGAAGAAGTAGGTAATGTTCTGCGCACCTACAATTTTTCCGGCAGTGGTGTAGGCACTCTGCGCCGAGGTAGTGGCCGAGTCGTAGTAGGTCGAACCACCGGCGCTAAGGCCGTTGACGATGGTCTTGGCCTGGTCGACCGTGACCCACACCGCCGACTGCCCGGTGGCGCCGCTGGAGAAGGTGACGATCTGCACTTTCACATCGCCCAAGTCATCGTACTTGTCGAGCAATGCGGCAATGGCCTGTTTCGCCAGTTGCAGACGCGTGAGCCCCGGCACGCCGGAAGCATCGTTCATGCTGCCCGACACGTCGATGACCAGCAGCAGGTTGGAGTCCACCTGCCCCGGCGTTACAGAGCGGGTCGCGCCTACGGCCTTCGGCACATCGTCGACGATGTTGATCAGGATGGTGCTGGTGGTGAAGTTGCCCAACGCATCCGTCGCCTTGTAGGTGAAGGATTCGGTCATCACATTCGCGCCATCGTTGGCGCCACCCGGCGTTTTTGGTGCAGAGGTCAGGGTGTATTTGTAGGAACCGTCGGCATTGAGCAGGATCTGGCCGTAGGTGCCAGTCGAGCTTCCCATCAGGCTGTAAGAGATGGCGCCAGACCCGCCCGACACCGACCCGACCAGAGTCCCACTGCCAGTTTCCGTGGTAGCAGCGGGATCGCTGCCGACCACAGTACCAGCGGCCAGATCCTGGCCATCCTTGATCAGATCCAGGGCTTTTTCATACACCGTCACATCCTGGTCCTGACCTGCTATCAGCGCACAATCCTTCACATTGACGGTGAGGGTCGTGGTGCTTTCGTCACCGTCGGCATCACGGATGGTGTAAGTGAACACGTCTTGCGCACCGGCAGCGGCCACCGAGTTCGGATTGGCGTGATACACCGCATTCCCCGCGGCATCGAGGGTCAAGGTGCCGTAGGTGCCAGCGACATTGGTGTTCAGCGAACCAATGGCCGATGTCGCGGTGTTGGAGCCGGCGCGGACACCCACCACCACATTGCTGCCTGGGTCATCGGCGCCCTTGGTGTCGTTGGTCAATACATTGCCGGTCACCGTATCGCCCTCGATGACCGAGACCGCATCGGGACGAGCCGTTGGTACATCGTCGACGATGTTTACGTCGAGGCTACCGCTGGAGGTGCTGCCATCGGTGTCCGTCGCGGTGACCGTGAAACTTTCGGTGAGGTTGTTGATGCCGCCAGCGTTTGGATGGGCCTCGTTATCCAGCAGGGTGTAGCTGTAGGTCACCACGCCGGTACTGGCGTTGTAGCCGGTGACGGTCAGCGTATTCCCCAGCGGAGTCGTGGCGGTTTGTGGGAAACCGGCAGCCACGCCACCGCTGATGACATTGATACCGCCCACGCTCAGAGTCTGTAGACCGTCCGGTGCGGTAACAATGAAGGTGCCGGTTTGGGTCAGTGCCGGCGCGTTCGGGCTGCTGCCGTCGCTGAGGTTTTTCTCGTAGACCGTCAGTTCACCACCCGCAACGTTCAGGCCGTTGAGGGTGACTGGGTCGTTGAGGTTCTTGATGTTGAGGACCAGATTGGCGGTGCTGGTGTCGCCGTCCGCGTCCTTCAAGGTGTAGGCAAACGTCTCAGTGCCAGTACCGCCACCGTGCAGGTTGAAGAAGTCCTGGTCAGCGGGATTCAAGGTGTAGGTGTAGGAGCCATCTGCTGCCAGTACGAGTGTGCCGTAGGTGCCCGTGAAGGTGCCGGCGGTGATCGGTCCGGTGACACGGTCAGCACCTTGGATATCGTTGGTCAGGACGTTGCCGGTCAGGGTCAGTTGGGCTTCGGTTGCGGTGACGGCGTTGGTGTCAGGCGCAGCGGTTGGTACGTCGTCGACGATGTTTACGTCAAGGCTTCCGCTGGAGGTGCTGCCATCGGTGTCCGTCGCGGTGACCGTGAAGCTCTCGGTCAGGTTGTTGATGCCGCCAGCGTTTGGATGGGCCTCGTTATCCAGCAGGGTGTAGCTGTAGGTCACCACGCCGGTACTGGCGTTGTAGCCGGTGACGGTCAGCGTGTTGCCCAAAGGCGTCGTGGCGGTTTGTGGGAAACCGGCAGCCACGCCACCGCTGATGACATTGATGCCGCCCACGCTCAGGGTTTGCAGACCGTCTGGCGCGGTAACGGTAAAGGTGCCGGTTTGGGTCAGTGCCGGCGTGTTCGGGTTGCTGCCGTCGCTGAGGTTTTTCTCGTAGACCGTCAGTTCACCACCCGCAACGTTCAGGCCGTTGAGGGTGACTGGGTCGTTGAGGTTCTTGATGTTGAGAACCAGATTGGCGGTGCTGGTGTCGCCGTCCGCGTCCTTCAAGGTGTAGGCAAACGTCTCAGTGCCAGTGCCACCGCCGTGCAGGTTGAAGAAGTCCTGGTCAGCGGGATTCAAGGTGTAGGTGTAGGAGCCATCTGCTGCCAGTACGAGTGTGCCGTAGGTGCCTGTGAAGGTGCCGGCGGTGATCGGTCCGGTGACACGGTCGGCACCCTGGGTATCGTTGGTCAGGACGTTGCCGGTCAGGGTCAGTTGGGCTTCGGTTGCGGTGACGGCGTTGGTGTCAGGCGCAGCGG
>NZ_FYDX01000035.1 GCF_900187455.1 Pseudomonas sp. Irchel 3E13
GTCATTGCCCTCGAGCTCGGGCAGCGAGAGGCTGCAGGTGTATTGACCGGTGCGCGGATCGACGCCGGTTTCGACGAAGCTGAGGAAGTTGAAAGCATTGGAGTGGACGTTGGAGGACGTGGTCATAACAAGGAACTCCATGCAGGGCAATCATTACACCGTGACCCCGGCTATCGAGCCAGGGCCACGGTTATCGGGCCAGCCAGATCAGAGAACGGTGACCCGCAACTCGTTACGGTTGTTCGGCGCGCGGAAATTGACCTGGAGACGGTGTTGGTTGCCGTACTCATCGAGGATGCGCAGCTTCACCGGCCGGGCATAGGTTCTTTCGCAAGCCAGGTCAAAGCGCCAGTACTGGCTGCGGTGCAGGCTGATCAACAACGCACCCTCCGGACATTCCTCGCCCGGCACCACGCCAAGCTCGGGCAGGACCGCCCCGGGGATGTGTTCATACAGGCCCTGGTCGAAACGCAACTCCGTGTCGCCGCGCAAGGCGTAACCGGTGTAGCTGACCACGTCTTCCTCGAACTGGCGGCTCTCCCACTGCACCATGCCGCTGCGCTCTTCGAACTCGATATGGCGGAAGGGAATGTTTTCGCCGTTATGGGTCAGTTGCAGGATGTAGTAGTCGATGGTTTCCAGGTGGTAGTCATTGTCATCCTCGCCCACCACCCGCGTTGCCTCGAACTTGTAGCTGCTGCTGTCGAATTTCGGTGGCTGCACCGGGACCGGTTCGATGGTGGCAGGCGCTCCGTTGCCGGCGTGGTTGGAGTAGAACGGCATCAGGTCATCGCGGATCAGCATGGCGGCGATGGTCGTCTTCGAACCCGCGCGGGTCTGCACATAGAGTTTTCGGGTGCGAATACCCTGCGTCCCGGCGTCCTCCTCGCGGGCAAGGCCATTAGGGTGGAACAGGTAATCATTGTGCTGCTCGTTGTAGGCCCAGTTGTCGCCTACCGGTACACCTTCGCTGTCAACCCGAGGCAACGGTTCGAGGGTGTGCGCATTGACCAGCACGATGCTGTTCAGCTCGGTGTCCGACACCTCCACCGGAACGAAATCGACTTCACTCGGCTCGACTTCAATCTCTACCTCGACCTGCTGCTGGCCGTTGGCGAACAGTTGCAGCGAAGACAGCGCCTTGAGTTCGAACGTCTGTAACTCGTTCCAACGCGCTTCGCTGGCGTATTCGGACTGATAGATGATGCTGTAGCCGTAGAAATTACTGAAGTCATCCTCCACCGTGGCCTGCACCACGCTGTAAGGCATGGTGATCCTGGCCGGCGCGGTGAAGACACCCGTCACGGGATCGACCGTGCCCTCCCCGGCAGTGACCGACCAGCGAACCCTTTCGGAAGGCAATCCGTCATCGGCCAGCCGCACCCGCGTCGATGCGCTCGGTGGCAGACCGGGATGGAAGACCGGTGCCAGCGCCAGGGCGAAATTCGACTGCAGCAACAATACAGTCGCCGTGACCTTCGCTCCGCCCGAAGTGTTCTCGGCCTCGATGTGGGCCGCGATCACTGGCTGGCCGATACTGGTCGGCGGCGTGTAAACCGCCTGATTGCCATTGGCCTGCAATGAGCCGGGGCCGCTGCGCAACGTCCACTTGATGGTCCCGCCGTTGAGGCTCGAGGCCTTCACCGTGATCGGCTCGGGCCGACCCAGGTCGACGGTCGCCATCCCCGGCACCACCACCATGGATTCGGCCACCACCACCACCAGCGCCGAGGCGCTGAGGACGCTGCCGGCGTCCTCAAGGGTGACGGTGATCACATTGCGCACTGCCTGGCCGACCATGCGCTCGCGCGGCGGCGCGGTGAAACGGCCGTTCTGGTCGATGTCGCCCTGGGAACGGCTGCCATCGATACTGCGCACCGACCAGGTGAGCTTGCCCGCCTTGCCCTTGAACTGCTCTCCGAGCACCGCGAACTGTTGGGTGGTGCCGGCCAGCACATGAACGATGGAAGGCTCGAGTTTCAGTGCGGTGTGCTTCGGATTGATATGCCCGAACAACGCTACATCGCCGGGCACCGCGGCGTGGGTCAGCAGCAGCGCATTCTGTTCAGGGAACAGCAGGTGGTTGATGGCGAACAGGTCGAGCTCCGGCAGGCGGATCTCCTTGAGTTGGCCGTGCATGCTATCGATCAGGCCTTGCAGACTCGCTTCGAACGCATGCTTGAAGCTGATGTAGAGGTTGATATCACCGCTGATTTTCTCCGCCAGGACCGAGCTGGAGCCCCCGGGCGCCGTGACGAAGGTCACGACACTGGTGGCCGGATCGACACTGGCCTTCAGGAAGAACTCCAGCGTGTGGGTGAAGCGAACATTGGCGTTCTCTTTCTTCTCACTCCCCATCAACTCCTTGCGGGTGAAGTAGAAGGAAAAGGTATTCACCCCTTTCCAGACGAACCTGAGCAGTCCACCAGCCACCACCGAGACTTCGAACGGCAGGGAGCCTGCTGCGCTGCTGGCGAAATCGAAGGTCAGCGGCACGTTGTTCGACGCGGTCTGGTGGAAACCGCCACCAGAATGCTCGACCGCGATATCGTCCAACGTCCAGTTACCCGCCCGTGCCTTCAGCCCACGTGCCAGATCGTTGGAGTCCGAGGTGTGCGACAACGACAGGCCGCGACCGACATTACGTTCCAGGTAGCCCTGAATGAACCAGTCGAATAGCACACGGCTGGCCAGGATCAACGACCCGGAATACAGCGGCTTGCCCGAGCCGGCCTCGCGGTCGTCGGGGATCAGGTAGCGGAAATTACTGTCGTCACCCGGTGTAGAGCCATCGAAGAGGCTCTCGCGGGTACGCACGAACAGCACCACCGCACCCTCGCCATAAGTGTCCGAGCCTGCAACCGTCGCACCCGGCGCGGCCTGGGTACGCACCTCGAAGTTGCGCGGCGCCAGTTTGTCGTCGGGATCGAAATCCAGCATACCCAGCACATAGCGACGGGCGCTGGCAGGTTGGCGCTTGAACAGCGCATGGAAAAAGTTACCCAGTGCCTGTTGCGTCTGCGGGTTGTCCACCAGATTGCAACTGAAGTTATATCCCTCGGCAAGGTCGAGAACGACCTCGCCGTTCTGGCCCACGGAGCCGATCACGGCCTCCAGGTCCACGTCCATCACCAGGGTGAACTGGTGCTGCTCAGTGACCGCGAAACTGGACGTGATCCGCCTCTGAAAACCCGCTATCGCCTCGAGCTTGTAGGCGACCATGCCGGAGACGATATCCATCGTCAGGTGGGCACGGGAGTCACTCATTGAAGCGGTTTCGAACGACAGCCGCGGTTGGCTGAGCAATAGCCCGGTCAGTTCCAGCACCTCATAACCATCGTTGGTCAGCGGCACACTGCCGTGGATGCGCTTCAGGAAGCTGTTCTGGTTGAACTGGGAGATGTACTGCTGCTCCAGCAGTTGATTGACCTTGCCGCGGTTCATGGTAACGATGGCGTCCCAGCCACGGGTAACGGATTTGCCCTGCATCGATTGCAGTAAGCCATTGAGCGATTGATCAGACATTTCATTTCATCCTGTCGGTGTAAAAGCACAGCCACCGTTCAAGCAACGGCAGCAGCCATGGTGTAACGCGGGTCGCTCAAGGCAGGTCTGGCGCAGCAGCCATGGCATGCGCCTGAATCGAGTCACTGGCCCGACGAGAGATGTCGGCGTAGGCCGACAGCGGCAACGGCAACACGATGAACCCGTTGTGATCGCTAAAGTCGCCGGGGATGACCACCGAGATAACGGCGAAGCCTTTGGCATTGGCCGGCTCTTTGAATACGCCCGTCGGGCTGAGCGTGCCTCCCCCGCTGACCAGCAACTTGCATATGGCACCGGGCGGCGGAACGACCGGGCCATTCTTGCTCCCCACATGCAGTTGCACCTGGCCGGTCTCCGGTTTGCTGTCCTCGCTGACCAGCACCGGCATATTGATCGAGAGGGGTCTCAATACCAGCAGTTGAACCTCGATCGTGTCGTTTGCAGTCGGGTTCTTGACCTGGACAGTCTCGACGTACATCACATCGCGATCCGAACTGACTGGCGCAGCGGTATACACGCACTCGCCACCCGCGTTTGTGCTGAGTTTGCCGCCCAGTGCCGGGGTCTTCAGCGACCAGGCAGGATTGCCGCTGCCCATGATCCCGGCCGTCAGCGCAACCTCTTTTGCTGATTCGCAAATCTCGAAAATGGGTGACACGGTAATCGTGTGTTCCATCACCGAAACCAGGGCCGAGGAGGTGACATCCTGACCATCGAGCTTGCCTTTGCCGGTCACCACTACCGTCATAGACCCCTCCTTCAGGGAGCTCGCTGCTGGTGCCTTGTACACGCCGCTGGCATCGATGGTGCCGGCGTTGGTTTCGCCCGGTTCGGTGCTACGCACACTCCAGCTGGCATCGCTGGGCGCGGGGTCGAGGGTGAATTTCTGGCTTGCACCTGGCAGAAGGGTCACCTGCAGCGGCGATACCACGACCGTGGTGCGCAACGGATCGATATGGCCGAACAATGCAAGATCGCCAGGTACATAAACGTCGTGAAGTTGCAAGGCGTTATGGCCTGGGAATAACAAGTTGCGAATCAGGAACGTGTCGACATTGGGCGCGGTGATGCGGCTCAGAAACATGTCGAATTCACCACTGAGCTGATGTTTAAGCGACGACGTAAAATAATCATCCCCATCGCCATTTGAATACGTCAGCCCACGCAGCTCTTGGTCAACCTTGGTATAAATCCAGACAAGCCTGCTCGTCGGATCACTTTCAAAAACAACCACACCATCGGTGTCCAGGCGTGCCTTAATGGAAATTTTCGTGTTTGCACCGCATTCGAGCGTTCCTGTTTTTTCGTTATCCCACCAGTCAGCCTTGACCTCTTTGAACCAATAGGAAGTGGTCAAATGAGGATTCCATTCGGCGATTAGTCCGTCACCACTTTTCTGAACGGTAAAGGGTTTCCCCTTGGAAAACTCGAAGTTGTAATCAGCAATCAAGCGAACATTTTCGCGATCGCCCACTTTTCGAAAAATTTCAAAATCGTTATACACCAATCCGCCTGCGGTCGCCTGAAGTGACGAAGCGAGATCATTGCCCCCTGCATAAGACTTGAACTTGATGCCGTGACCAATATCTGTCTCGGCATGTGGCCCGATCAAATCATTGAACAATACTCTGCTGGAGAGCAATACCGTACCGGTGTATTCCTTGCCATTCCTGTCCGCCGGAATCGGGTATTTGAAATCCGATCCAGAGCCTGGGTAACTAATGTCGGCGTCGCCTTTGAGTCGAACGAACAACAACACCGCGCCATGGCCATAGTTATCCGCGCCCCTGCGCGTGGCCCCCGGTGCCGGCATGGTGCGGATCTCGAACGACTCCGGCGTCAGCGGACCATTCAGGTCGCCGGACAGCGTGCCCAGTGGGAAGATTTTCTGATCATCGCGCAAACCCTCGAAAAGCAGCTTGAACTGGGCACCCACCTGTTCCTGGGGTATATCACCCAGCACAAAGTTGGCCTTGTACTCCCTGCCCTCCGCGATTTTCAGCGCCACCTGCCCGGTATCGCCGACAGCGCCCTTTACCCGCTCCAGGTCCAGAACCATGGACAATTGGGGCCCGCCAATGGGCAGTATTTTCTGGATCCTGCTGATTCGCGCCGCCGCGCCTTCGCTGTACAGCACGGTCATGATCAACCCGCCAACGAAGTCCATGGTCAGGGTAGCTCTGGAGTCGTCCAGATCAGCGTTGGAGAACAACAGCTTGGGTGCGCTCAATTTCAAATTGCTGAGGAATTCTTTGGACGCATCGCCGGAATCCATCGTCTGGTTTATCAACGGCAGGTAACCGTTCGTGGAATTGAAACGCTCTATATATATCTGGCTCAATAACTTATTGGTCTTGCGTTGATCATAGGCGACAACACAGCCATGACCGAAGGTCCTGGATTTACCGTCCAGCCAAGCCAACAACTCATCGATACTGTGATTGCTATTACTCATCGTCGTTCTCCTTGTTTATGACTTGCCTGTACGGATCGGCTTATTCAGCCGGTCGTTTCCGCACCCGCCGGAACATGAATACGCTCACCACGCTACGCCACTTGCCAGGGGCCGCCTACTGACAAAAATGCTAGGTTCGCTGCCATTGCCACAGTGCTACCGTAGTTGCGAACACGGCCATGGGATATCGCCTTTTGCCCGTGAAATTCTTTTCAAAACAACGGAGTAACTGCCATGCAAGTCATCAAGAAATTTTCCGCGTCATCGCTCTACATGGGCGCACTCTTGCTACTCCTGGCGATCGCCGGAGTGCTGCCTACCCATGCCGACGTCCGCAGCAATGGAACATTGGAACTCTATAAAAAAGGTCCACAGGACGGCGTGCCGGGAAACCTGTCGTGCTCTATCGAATTAGTCACGGGCGAGCATAACTTCCACGACTCCGAGGCGTGCGAAAACGACCAGATCTACTATTTCAAATTACTCAACGCTCCTTCCGCGACCGTCATTTCATTTCATGACACCCCGGACTGCAATGACAAGATCGATCAGAACTTTTACTTCTATCTCAAGACGGTAAAAAACAACCTGACATTCGAAAATCCACTCAAACTCGATATTGCTGCGACAACACCCGTTGGCACTATCGTCGCCGGCTCAGGCGGTGTACGGATGGAGAAAAAACTCGTGGCCGGGCAAATCGACGGAAAGCTGTCGTGCGTCACCATCAAACGCTCCGCAGTTCCCAATTGATCGGGCAGTCCCCTCCTCTGCTACCTGAAGGAACGCCATCATGACCACGTCCTCCAACGTCCACTCCAATGCTTTCAATTTCCTCAGCTTCGTCGAGACCGGCGTCGATCCGCGCACCGGCCAATACACTTGCAGCCTCTCGCTGCCCGAACTCGAGGGCAATGAT
>NZ_FYDX01000036.1 GCF_900187455.1 Pseudomonas sp. Irchel 3E13
CGTAACCGTCCGGCCAACTCACCTTCCTGACCCCGACGCCAAAGGCGATGGTGTCCACCTAATTTAAGTGGACACCATTTCTAGCCTTTTAAGCGGGTCTTTCCATGCAGTCACAACGCCGTTCCTATTCAAAATCCTTCAAGGCCCAAGTTGTCCAAGAGTGCGCCCAGCCCGGCGCATCGATTGCCAGCGTCGCGCAGAAGCACAGCCTTAACGCGAACCTCGTACATAAATGGATTAGGGTACTCACGAACAAAACTATGGCGCTGCAACCTGCTTTCATTCCAGTGCCCTTGCCGCTAGCCGGAGGACATTCGCAGGCAGCTTCATCAAGTATCTGCATTGAAATCCAGCACCCGCGTGGCACCGTCAAAGTGAACTGGCCGACCGAAAGCGCTGTCGCCTGTGCCACCTTTCTGCGAGACCTGTTGGAATGATTCGGATCGATGCCATCTGGCTTGCCACCGAGCCTATGGACATGCGCGCCGGTACCGAGACCGCGCTGGCCAGGGTGATCGCGGTGTTCGGTGTGGCGAAGCCGCACTGCGCATACCTCTTCGCTAATCGCCGTGCCAACCGAATGAAAGTCTTGGTGCATGACGGTGTGGGCATTTGGCTGGCAGCGCGACGATTGAACCAAGGCAAGTTTCATTGGCCCGGCATCCGTCACGGATCGGAAGTCGAACTCGATAACGAGCAACTTCAAGCCTTGGTACTGGGTTTGCCGTGGCAGCGGGTCGGCGCAGGCAGCGCGATCACAGTGCTTTAGCCCCTGCCATTAGCCCATCGGTTTATCGCTGTTGACGACCTGCTCTGACACAATCAGCGGCATGACTTCCTCGCCCAATCTCGACCAGATGACACCGGAACAGCTGCGCGGCTTGGCCGAACAGGCTATGCAGTTGCTGTCCCAGGTCGACTCCATGAGCCAGAAAATCCAACGCCTCGAAACGGTCAACGAGCAACTGGCTCATGAAATCGCCATCCTCAAGCGACACAAGTTCGCCAAGCGCAGCGAGCAACTGAGCCCCGACCAAGGCAGTCTGCTTGATGATCTGCTCGATACCGATATCGCAGCTATCGAAGCCGAGCTGAAGGCAGCCAATCCGCCGGCCGCACCGGCCGAGCCACGTCATAAGCCCAAGCGTGCACCACTGCCGCCGCAGTTTCCGCGAACCGTGATCCGTCACGAACCAGAGAATACTCAGTGCGTGTGCGGCTGCCAGCTTCAGCGAATCGGCGAAGACGTCAGCGAGAAGCTCGATTACACTCCGGGCGTGTTCACAGTTGAGCGGCATGTGCGTGGAAAATGGACGTGCCGTCAGTGTGAAACACTGATCCAGGCGCCTGTACCGGCCCAAGTGATCGACAAGGGCATCCCGACCGCAGGCCTTTTGGCCCACGTGATGGTGGCGAAGTTCGCCGACCATTTACCGCTGTACCGGCAGGAGAAGATTTTTGGTCGGGCCGGACTGCCCATCGCCCGTTCGACACTGGCGCAATGGATCGGACAGACCGGTGTGCAGCTCCAGCCTCTGGTCGATGCGCTGCGTGAGCATGTGTTGGCCCAGGGCGTGATCCACGCCGATGAGACCCCGGTTCAGATGCTCGCACCAGGCGAAAAGAAAACCCACCGCGCTTACGTGTGGGCCTATAGCACCACGCCTTTCTCGGCCCTAAAGGCCGTGGTCTACGACTTCAGCCCCAGCCGTGCCGGCGAACATGCGCGTAACTTCCTGGGCACGTGGAACGGTAAGCTGGTCTGCGATGACTTCGCCGGCTACAAGGCCAGCTTCGAGCTGGGCATCACCGAAATCGGCTGCATGGCCCATGCACGCCGCAAATTCTTCGACCTGCATGCAGCCAATAAAAGCCAGTTGGCGGAGCAGGCGCTTCACTCGATTGGCGGGTTGTATGAAGTCGAGCGACACGCCAAGGAAATGAGCGACGAAGCCCGCTGGCGATTACGTCAGGAAACAGCGGTGCCCATCGCTGAAAAACTGCATGAGTGGATGTTGGCCCAACGCGAACTTGTGCCCGAGGGTTCGGCCACGGCCAAGGCCCTGGATTACAGCCTTAAACGCTGGGTAGCGCTGACGCGCTACCTGGAAGATGGTGCTGTGCCCATCGACAATAACCAGATCGAGAATTTGATCCGGCCGTGGGCGCTTGGGCGCTCGAACTGGTTATTTGCCGGGTCGCTGCGCAGTGGAAAAAGGGCGGCGGCAATCATGAGCCTGATCCAGTCGGCGCGTATGAATGGGCACGATCCGTATGCCTATCTCAAGGATGTACTGATGCGGCTTCCGACACAGCGGGCGAGCGAAATCACGCAATTACTCCCGCAGCATTGGATGCTTGCCTGAGGCAGGCTAAGTGGACTTCGCCAAATAGTCAGCTCAAAGGCTGATTGGCATCAACAATTCGGAAGCGACTTTTCTCAGCATGTAGGTTTCGCGCAGAATTGACTGCCCCATCGAAGACTCGTGACGCTGCATGACGGCTTCATTGTGTGCGATGGCTTCATGCAGGTTGATCCAGACAGGCCGCATACCATTAGCGATTTCGTGGCTTTCCATTCTCACCGGCTCTAGCTGGGGCGCTACTTCGCATTGATAAAAATGCGAGGTCATGTGCATCAGATCGTACTGTGGCTTTTGGTAGGGCCGGTACTCCTCGATGTAACCGTAGTGCTGGAGCACCTGTATTTCACGAGCACCAGTCTCTTCCTCAAGCTCACGCTTCAGGCCTGCGACAATGTCCTCGTCACCATCAAGGCCGCCTCCAGGAAAGCTGAAATCGTTATAGCGCTCGGTGAACAGCAACAGGATCTGTTCACCCCGCATCACGATGCCGCGAGCTGCATGTCGACGGAATACTCTGCCCTGCTTGGATTTCAGCTCGGGGTGAACAATTTCAGTTATGAGTTGCATGTGGTCTCGTAGCGGCAAGATCAGTTAGTCATCGTCCAGGGTGGCCACGGTATTTCCTCAGTTCTGGAAATACTGTGGCCAGTGGAACTGGCTCAGCGAAGCAGCAATAAGGGTACAGTGGATGTACGCAGCATCGTCGTGGTCGTGCTGCCTATCAGAAACTGCCTGATGCGTGAGTGCCCGTACGCCCCCATGACCAAGAGGTCAATGCCGTGCTCTGCCTGATACGCATGCAGTGTGGACTCTACTTCGCCTGGGCGGATCTCGGAATGCACCAGCGAGCCGGAAGACGCAAGCGTGGTTCGTGCCTTCTCCAGCGCGTTCTGGTTGTCTTCAGAATCCGTTCCAACCATGACGATATGAATTGGCAGGCCTTCGCACAGCGGGCTTGAAGCAAGCATCTGTAAGGTCTTGTGGCCTGTTGCGCTGCCGTCAAATGCCACCATGACCGTTTCAGGTTTCCTGAAATGGCTGGTTGTAATCAGGGTGGGGCGGTGGATAGTTCGGACTATCGCTTCAATCTGGCTGCCAAGACTTTGGGCACTGCGCGTGCTGTCCTCACCGACTCTTCCAATCACCAGTAACCGAATATCGTCTTGGAGATCGCTCAGGCTCTCGACGAGATGGCCATGGCGCTGCTTCATATCAGGTGACATGGCGCCAGAGTGAACTGTTCGCTCGCGAGCTTTTTCAAGCATGTGCTGCCCATGCTCCAACGCCAGTTTTGCCCGCTGCGCATCCAGCATGGCCAACTCTTCCAGCAGATGTTCTCTGCTACCGAGACCGATATTGCCGCTGAGGTCAGCGGATGCAGGATATTTCTCCTTATCCAGCACATGAAGCAAGGTCAGGGGAGCGCTGAGTCGTTGCGAGGCCCATGCTGCGTAATCGCAGACCGCCAATGAGGATTGTGAGTTATCAATGCATGCCATTACGCGGGTCATTGTCGTTCTCCTTAGTGGCTCATGAGCTTGTCGATGGCACCGGGTTTGTCATGCACGCCGAAGCGGTCAACGATTGTCGCGCTGGCTTCATTGAGACCGAGCACTTCAACCTCAGCGCCTTCGCGTCGGAACTTGATCACGACCTTATCCAGCGCTGCGACGGCGGTGATATCCCAGAAATGCGCCTGTGTGAGATCGATGGTGACCTTGTTGAGCGCCTCCTTGAAGTCAAAAACCTCAGTGAACTTGTCCGCAGAGCTAAAGAACACCTGGCCCACGACGCGGTAAGTCCGATGCGATTTCGTCTCTTCAAGAGTGCTCTTGATATCCAGGTAGTGCCCGACCTTGTTTGCGAAGAACAGGGAGGCCAGCAGCACACCTACCAGTACGCCGTAAGCCAGATTGTGAGTGGCCACGACGACCACGACGGTCGCCACCATGACGAGGTTGGTCGACAGCGGATGCTCTTTCAGATTACGCAAGGAATCCCAGCTAAAGGTGCCGATGGACACCATGATCATCACAGCCACGAGTGCCGCCATAGGGATTTTGGAGAGCCACTCGCCAAGAAATACCACCATCAGCAGCAGGAAAACGCCGGCACACAATGTCGAGAGACGGGTGCGGCCACCAGATTTCACGTTGATGATCGACTGGCCGATCATGGCGCAACCTGCCATGCCGCCAAGCATGCCGGCAGCGATGTTGGCCACACCCTGGCCTTTGCACTCGCGGTTTTTGTTGCTGGTGGTGTCGGTAAGGTCGTCGACGATGGTCGCGGTCATCATTGATTCGAGTAGACCCACTACTGCCAACGCAGCCGAGTACGGGAAAATGATGCGCAGGGTTTCAAAATTCAGCGGAACTTCAGGCCAGAGGAAGATCGGGAGCGTATCAGGCAGTTGGCCCATGTCACCGACGGTGCGGATATCCAAACCGAGGTAAATGGCGATGGCAGTCAGCGTCAGAATGCACACCAATGGAGAGGGAATCACCTTGCCGATTTTCGGTACATACGGGAACAGGTAGATGATTCCCAGGCCCGCAGCGGTCATGGCATAGACATGCCAGGTGACATTGGTCAGCTCAGGCAATTGCGCCATAAAAATCAGAATCGCTAATGCGTTTACGAAGCCGGTGACTACCGAGCGTGAAACAAAGCGCATCAACGAGCCGAGCTTCAGGTAGCCGGCAAGGATTTGAAGTACGCCACATAGTAGCGTCGCGGCCAGCAGGTACTGGAGTCCATGCTCTTTTACCAGCGTAACCATCAGCAGTGCCATGGCGCCTGTCGCCGCCGAGATCATTCCGGGGCGCCCGCCGACAAAGGCGATGACAGCACAGATACAGAAGGAGGCGTAGAGACCGACTTTGGGATCTACCCCGGCGATGATGGAAAAGGCGATGGCTTCCGGGATCAGCGCGAGTGCGACCACCAGCCCCGCGAGCACGTCGGCACGGACGTTGGAAAACCACGTTTGTCTAAGTTTTTGCAGCATATAAATATCCAAGGCAAAGCATCGCGCACGCCAAGGGAGTGGCGAGCGAATCGATACAAATTCAAATTTTGAGGATTTTTTGCTGTGTGCTTAAGGTGTAAAACCAGGCGTACAGCAGTGAGCACCCGCGAGCGAGGCTAGCGGAAGCAGGTTGTTGCGAGGGGGCGTAGCGCTAAGGCGGCGTAGGCTGCCAGTAGATCGTTTGGAGTACAGTCATGCTGATGTTCCTGTAGCTCAAGGGGTATGCGGAGCCGAAGTATACAATGAAGCCATCGTCGATTGCGACCCGCTGGCAGGCTCTGCATGACCTACGTCAGATACAGGCTTATTCAATGGGTATACCTGCGGGCAAGGCTTTGTTTTCCACCCGTTCTTGTCCGAGCTGGTCTGTGTGCTGAGGGGTGAGTTGGCCAGACGGTTAC
>NZ_FYDX01000039.1 GCF_900187455.1 Pseudomonas sp. Irchel 3E13
GCGCGCCTGGACACCACCGGCCTGACCTTGTCCGCGACTGGCTCCGTTCAGGAAGGCGGCAGCATCGTTTACACCGCCAAGCTGACCAACCCAGCCGGCACCGAAATGAAGATCACCTTGAGCAATGGTGAAACCATCACCATCGCCAAGGATGCGACTGAAGGCTCCGTGACCTTCGCCGCGCCAAAAGACACCGTTTATGTCGACGCGGGTAGCGTCAGCGTGACCGTCACCGGAACTACTGGTGGCGACTTCGAACACCTGGAAGTCAGCCCAACCGCAGCAGTCACCGCTGTTACGGATTCGATTGATACGTCGACCGTGACTCTGACCGCGACCGCCAGCGCTGTTGAAGGTGGCGTTGTCACCTACACCGCTTCGGTAACGGCCCCAGTGACCGGCGCTCCGCTGGTGATCACCCTGGCCAACGGTCAGTCGATCACTATTCCGGTTAACGCTTCGAGCGGTTCGGTGGACTTCATTGCCCCGAACAACGTGTTGAATACCAACACGCCACTGACCAACAGCATTACTGGTGTCACCGGCGGCAACTACGAGCATTTGGAAACCGCCGGCACCCCGACCACCGTCGTCACCGACGATCCGGCTCGCCTGGACACCACCGGTTTGACCTTGTCCGCCACCGGCACCGTTCAGGAAGGCGGCAGCATTGTTTACACCGCCAAGCTGACCAACCCAGCCGGCACCGAGATGAAGATCACCTTGAGCAACGGTGAGACCATCACCATTGCCAAGGATGCGACCGAAGGATCTGTCACCTTCGCTGCACCGAAAGACACTGTGTACGTGGATGCTGGCAGCGTCAGCGTGACTATCACCGGCACCACCGGTGGCGACTTCGAGCACCTCGAAGTCAGCCCGACTGCGGCCGTGACTGCTGTCACCGACAGCATCGACACCAGCACCGTGACCCTCACCGCTACCGCTAGCGCAGTTGAAGGCGGTGTAGTGACCTACACCGCTTCGGTAACGGCTCCAGTGACCGGCGCCCCGCTGGTCATCAGCCTCGCTAACGGCCAAAGCATCACTATTCCGGTCAACGCTTCGAGCGGCTCGGTGGACTTCATTGCCCCGAACAACGTGTTGAATACCAACACACCACTGACCAACAGCATCACCGGCGTAACCGGCGGCAACTACGAGCACCTAGAAGCCGCAGGCACCCCGACCACCGTTGTCACCGACGATCCAACCCGTCTGGACACCACTGGCCTGACCTTGTCCGCCACTGGCTCCGTCCAGGAAGGCGGCAGCATCGTCTACACCGCCAAGCTGACCAACCCAGCCGGCACTGAGATGAAGATCACCTTGAGCAATGGTGAAACCATCACCATCGCCAAGGATGCGACCGAAGGCAGCGTGACCTTCGCCGCGCCAAAAGACACTGTTTATGTCGATGCCGGTAGCGTCAGCGTGACTATCACCGGCACTTCCGGTGGTGACTTCGAGCACCTCGAGGTCAGCCCGACGGCAGCAGTGACTGCTGTCACCGACAGCATCGACACCAGCACTGTGACACTCACCGCTACCGCTACCGCGGCTGAAGGCGGTGTAGTCACTTACACCGCTTCGGTAACGGCGCCAGTGACTGGCGCTCCGCTGGTGATCACCCTGGCCAACGGCCAGTCGATCACCATCCCGGTTAATGCAAGCAGCGGCTCGGTGGACTTCATCGCCCCAAACAACGTGCTGAACACCAACACGCCACTGACCAACAGCATCACCGGTGTCACTGGCGGCAACTACGAGCACCTCGAAACCGCCGGCACGCCGGCCACTGTCGTCACCGACGATCCAACCCGTCTGGACACCACTGGCCTGACCTTGTCCGCGACTGGCTCTGTTCAGGAAGGCGGCAGCATCGTCTACACCGCCAAGCTGACCAATCCAGCCGGCACCGAGATGAAGATCACCTTGAGCAATGGTGAAACCATCACCATTGCCAAGGATGCGACCGAAGGCAGCGTGACCTTCGCAGCACCAAAAGACACCGTGTACGTCGACGCGGGTAGCGTCAGCGTGACCATCACCGGCACCACCGGCGGTGACTTCGAGCATCTGGAAGTCAGCCCGACTGCTGCGGTTACCGCTGTCACCGACAGCATCGACACCAGCACCGTGACCCTCACCGCTACTGCCAGCGCGGTTGAAGGTGGTGTAGTGACTTACACCGCGAGCGTCACTGCTCCGGTCACCGGCGCCCCGCTGGTCATCACTCTGGCCAACGGTCAGTCGATTACCATCCCGGTTAATGCAAGCAGCGGCTCGGTGGACTTCATCGCACCGAACAACGTGTTGAATACCAACACGCCGCTGACTAACAGCATCACCGGCGTGACTGGCGGCAACTACGAGCACTTGGAAACCGCAGGCACGCCGACCACCGTCGTGACCGATGACCCAGCCCGTCTGGACACCACTGGTCTGACCTTGTCCGCCACCGGTTCCGTCCAGGAAGGCGGCAACATCGTTTACACCGCCAAGCTGACCAACCCGGCTGGCACTGAGATGAAGATCACCTTGAGCAACGGTGAAACCATCACCATTGCCAAGGATGCGACCGAAGGTTCCGTGACCTTCGCGGCACCGAAAGACACCGTTTACGTCGATGCGGGCAGCGTCAGCGTGACCGTCACTGGCACTACCGGCGGTGACTTCGAACACCTCGAGGTCAGCCCGACTGCGGCCGTGACTGCTGTCACCGACAGCATCGACACCAGCACTGTGACCCTCACCGCTACTACTAGCGCGGTCGAAGGTGGCGTCGTTACCTACACCGCGAGCGTCACTGCCCCGGTTACCGGCGCACCACTGGTCATCAGCTTGGCTAACGGCCAGTCGATCACCATTCCGGTCAACGCTTCGAGCGGCTCGGTGGACTTCATTGCCCCGAATAACGTGTTGAACACCAACACGCCGCTGACCAACAGCATCACTGGCGTCACCGGCGGTAACTACGAGCACCTGGAAACTGCAGGAACTCCGACCACCGTTGTCACCGACGATCCGGCTCGTCTGGATACCACTGGCCTGACCCTCTCCGCGACTGGCTCAGTCCAGGAAGGCGGCAGCATTGTTTACACCGCCAAGCTGACCAACCCGGCCGGCACGGAAATGAAGGTGACCCTGAGCAATGGTGAAACCATCACTATCGCCAAGGACGCCACCGAAGGCAGCGTCACCTTCGCAGCGCCGAAAGACACCGTGTACGTCGACGCAGGTAGCGTCAGCGTGACCATCACTGGCACCACTGGCGGCGACTTCGAGCACCTCGAAGTCAGCCCGACTGCCGCCGTCACCGCGGTTACGGACTCGATTGATACCTCGACCGTCACCCTGACCGCGGCTGCCAGTGCTGTTGAAGGTGGTGTGGTTACTTATACCGCTTCGGTAACGGCTCCAGTGACTGGCGCTCCGCTGGTCATCACGCTGGCTAACGGTCAGTCGATCACTATTCCGGTTAATGCGAGCAGCGGTTCGGTCGACTTCATTGCCCCGAACAACGTGCTCAACACCAACACGCCGCTCACCAACAGCATCACCGGCGTGACTGGCGGCAACTACGAGCACCTGGAAACCGCCGGCACGCCGACCACCGTTGTCACCGATGATCCGGCTCGTCTGGACACCACCGGCCTGACCTTGTCCGCGACCGGCTCCGTCCAGGAAGGCGGCAACATCGTCTACACCGCCAAGCTGACCAATCCAGCCGGCACCGAGATGAAGATCACCTTGAGCAACGGTGAAACCATCACCATTGCCAAGGACGCCACTGAAGGCTCCGTCACCTTCGCTGCACCGAAAGACACCGTGTACGTCGACGCGGGTAGCGTCAGCGTGACCATCACTGGCACCACCGGTGGTGACTTCGAACATCTGGAAGTCAGCCCGACGGCAGCAGTCACTGCTGTCACCGATAGCATCGACACGTCGACTGTCACGTTGACGGCGACTGCCAGCGCGGTAGAAGGCGGCGTCGTCACTTACACCGCGAGCGTCACCGCGCCAGTAACCGGCGCGCCACTGGTCATCAGCCTCGCTAACGGCCAGTCGATCACCATCCCGGTCAACGCCTCGAGCGGCTCGGTGGACTTCATCGCACCGAACAACGTGTTGAATACCAACACCCCGTTGACCAACAGCATCACCGGTGTGACTGGCGGCAACTACGAGCACCTGGAAACTGCGGGCACTCCGACCACCGTCGTCACCGATGATCCGGCTCGTCTGGACACCACTGGTCTGACCTTGTCCGCGACTGGCTCTGTTCAGGAAGGCGGCAATATCGTCTACACCGCCAAGCTAACTAACCCAGCCGGCACCGAGATGAAGATCACCTTGAGCAACGGTGAGACCATCACCATTGCCAAGGACGCTACCGAAGGGTCTGTCACCTTCGCAGCACCAAAAGACACTGTTTACGTGGATGCCGGTAGCGTCAGCGTCACCATCACGGGCACCACTGGCGGTGACTTCGAGCACCTCGAGGTCAGCCCAACCGCAGCTGTAACTGCTGTTACGGACTCGATTGATACCTCGACCGTCACACTGACGGCGACTGCCAGTGCCGTTGAAGGCGGAGTGGTTACTTACACCGCTTCGGTAACGGCTCCAGTCACCGGCGCACCGCTGGTCATTACTCTGGCTAACGGCCAAAGCATCACCATTCCAGTGAATGCTTCGAGCGGTTCGGTCGATTTCATCGCCCCGAACAACGTGTTGAACACCAACACGCCGCTGACTAACAGCATCACCGGCGTAACCGGCGGCAACTACGAGCACTTGGAAACTGCAGGCACTCCGACCACCGTCGTCACCGATGATCCAGCCCGCCTGGACACCACCGGCCTGACGCTCAGCGCCACTGGCTCGGTTCAAGAAGGCGGCAACATCGTCTACACCGCCAAGCTGAC
>NZ_FYDX01000042.1 GCF_900187455.1 Pseudomonas sp. Irchel 3E13
CTTTCTCGGTCACTTGCTTGACCGCTTCGATCTTGAATTCTTCGGGGTAACGCTGACGACTCATGGCTCCTCCTATTTGGGCCTCATTATGAGGCTTGGAGGTGTCTACGAAACTAGGGGCGATTCAAGAAGCATCGCTCTGCGGAACCCAATGTCGAACCGACTCAGCTTTTAACCTCGCTCGGGCTCAATATGAGCCCGAGCGAGCTACCTGTGGCAATATCGAGGCTTTCATCAGAATCCTCGCCTTAAGGTTTCTGGTGGCCATTTCTATGTCGTAATTGTGGTTTCTACAGTTACTTCGACAGGTTGAAGGATCTGATACTTCTGTCTGATCAAGTTGTAGATGTCAGGGATATCGTCAGCTTGCACGGTCACAATCAACGCGTAATTGACGTCTGGTGCCGAGCTCGGCGAGATGCCACGACTGCTCTCGCGTGCGTGGTATTCAATGTCGAAAACCGGACCTACCAGAGAGTCTTCGCCATCAAAGCTCCGATCACGATGTAGGCAGGTTTCCCATTTATGGGCGTCATCTCGGAACTGTCTCTCAGTCATCTTGTACTGGGAGCCGCGACCAAAGAAGTCTTTGCTTGTCTCGATACCGGCGCCCGCCTTGGGGCGGAAAACCACGCCCATCCCTGAGCGGGTGTAGTTGATGGCGTGCTCGGGGTCGGTGTGCGCCTGAATGCAGAACGTGGCTTTGATCTGCGCTTTTCCGGTGATTGGGATGTCTGGGAAGGGAATGGGGCAGCGCAGGTACTGACCTTTCTCAAGTTGACCCTGAAAGATAATGGTGGCGCTACTGTCTGGGCATTCAAGAAGGACCAGCGGGTCCTCTTGGAAACGTCCCCAGCCCACCTCGTTGCGGCTGATTGTGCGCTTGTACTCGGAATGGTGGACGAGCAGGGCTTTCAAAGCGATTGCCGTCATCTCATAGGACGTCGAGCAAGCAACACCTGCCGCAGTCCTTAGTGTCAGCGGCGCTGAGTAACTGGTTCCTTGGACGCCGACGGTGCTCCCCAGAATAGGGTTGAACACCTTAAAAGGTTCAGCGTCGGAGCCGCCAAAGGCAACGCCATCGGGCTTGACGTAGCCCGGGCTTCTTCCGGGGCCTACGCAACTGTATTCAGCTCGCTTCCATTTAGTACCGCTGGTGTCTGCAGCGCCAATCGCCAGCGCGTTGACCATGTCCCCTGGTGGTTGAATCCTGTTCGCCCCTTCTACGTCGCCATCATTGCCGACCGCGACGGTGGCCAGGATGCCGTGGCGCGAGCAAACCTGGTCAAGCGTTGCAGTCCAGGCGTGCACCTCTTCGTCATTAATCGGCATTCGTGGGCCAAGACTCAGGTTGGTGAACTTGTATTCTCCAGAGTCGAGTGCATCCCGGATCTTGATCAGTACGTCGAAGAGGTCTGGATCTCGGCCAGAGATAGGCGAAAGCACACGATAGTGGTGGACATTCATGTATGGACGTTTGAGCTCGTCAACTTCTGAGGCGAGCCTGCCAAACAGAAAGGTCGATGTGACTTCGTTGCCATGCATAAGCAGTTGGCCGTTTGTATCGCCTGTGTCCTCGTAGTAGTACTCGGTCGCCCAGCCGGCGAGGTCCGTTGTCCCCAGGCCGCCATCAAAGATTGCTGCAGCTTTGTCTGGGGCAATAGCGGCGTGGCTGGGTAGCGTCGTGCTGTAGTTGGCTAGCGTTGAGCGAGCAAGGGTGGGATGTGCGATTCGCAGCTCAGGCATAGGCCGAGCAACGCGAAGGAACGTATGACTGGCGATGGCCACAATGGCTTCTGACGACGCGTAGACCGGGATGAACGTTAGCCCCCCAACCTTGATCCGCCGCTTCAGGTCAGCTTTGCCCGAATGTGCTTTCACAAAGTCAGAGAAAGAGGCAACGATGTCTTCTTCATCGGATCCAGCATGCAGGGCAACTTCGAAGGCATGCGGACCGTCTCCCTGTGGAAGCGGGCCCCGGATCTTGCTCTCGTTTTGGATCCAGCGGACCGACTCGATCTCCTTGAGCTCTTTTTCCAGTGTGGCCGGGATGTCGCTCGACTTGAGCAGGCCACGTAGGTTGGCGACGGCGCTTTCGGTGCCAGCGATAAACAGGGTCGCTGTGGCTTGGAGCTTTCCGGCATCTCGGATGTCCGTAACTTGCCTCGGAACAATCGAAGTCTCTTTGCTCCCTACATCGCGCAAGCCTGCTTTTTTGAGGATGCGCTTGGGGAAGTAGGATTTGGCCAGAAAAGCAGGGTGCAGCGTCAGCTCAAAAACACCTTCCCCGCGGGGTTTGGCTGCTTTCGGAAGAGCTGAGAGAGATAGTTGAACCTGCTCCAGGGATGAGGAAATCTCGGCACGGATCTCCTCAAGCGTGTACGGGTATTTCTTTGGCCCAGAATTACGCTTGATCTCTTTGGCGGTTGCCAGCGCTTCCCCTTTCCCTAAAAGCAGGTTCCTATCAGCCATTCGTACTCTCCTTGAATTCCTTTATGACTTTTCCAACAGTTGGGTGGGAAACATTCAGCTCGCTTGCGATTTTTCGCTGGGATAAACCCTGCAAGGAGAGCTGGATAATCCTCATATCTCTGGTGCTATGAGCCGACTTTCCAGAAGCGAGGTTCTTGAGCGAGATATCGATGATGGTGTCGTTAAGTGAGCGCTGCTCCAGAACTGCCCGTTTTCTTGCCGTAAGGACGATTCTGTTTATGTCCGAGAACGAGCTTCCCTGCAGGTGGGTAGCCAGTTGCTGGGCGATTTTGGGAGATACCTTTGCTTCGGTTAGAAGCCCCTCAATTAGCTGGATGGGAGGGTTTTCAAAGCGAACCGTTGCTTCAAATCGCCGCCATGCAGCCGGATCCAGCATGTCTGGATGGTTTGTTGCGGCGATCAAGATGGAGGTGGATGGCCACTCATCGATGGCTTGCAGCAGAACGTTAACCAGCCGCTTGAGCTCCCCTACGTCTTTCTCGTCGTCTCGTCTTTTGGCGATCGCATCAAATTCGTCCAAGAACAGAATGCAAGGGAGGCTCTTGGCATGCTCGATTACGGCCTTGATATTCGTGCCGGTCTTACCCAGCAAGCTGGACATTACCGATGCAAGGTCCAGCGTAAAAATTGGGAGCTGGAGCTTGCTGGCAATCCAGTGTGCAGCCAGTGTTTTGCCGACTCCTGGTGGGCCGGTAAAGATCATGGAGCGAATCGGCTCCAGTCCTGCGGTTAGGAGCTCTTTGTGGCTTTTCCGCTCTTGAATGATCTCTAGCAGTTGCTGCTCGACGGCGATTTCCCACTTGGGCTCGAATTCAATGAAGGCGTCTGCGCCTTCTTTTAAAAGGCTGCGTCGAGAGTCTGCATCTACCGGGGTCGCCAAGCGTGGAGCGCCTCGCACCCCACTATCGGATGCGAGGAGCTCGGCTAGACGAGAGGCAAGTTCTGGCTGCGTCTTCTTGAGCTTGCTTACGATCTGACGGCCTATGAGAGCAAAGGCTGCGGCGTTGCCTCGAACCCCTTGCTGGTAAAGAGATTCAAGGTCTTTTTCGGCTAGTGTTACCATGATAAGCCCATTTATTTCTGTGTCCTGGCATAGCGGTAAATTTAATTATTATAAATTTACCACTTATTTACCAGGCTTTCCATTCCCATCTCTAGAGGGAAGGAGTGACGTGACATGCCGTACTTTTCCAAAGATTGCTCGAGCGGCCACCGAGCGGTCACCCCAAGCGGAGAGTGAGGCACTATGGTAACCGTCTGGCCAACTCACCCCTCAGCACACAGACCAGCTCGGACAAGAACGGGTGGAAAACAAAGCCTTGCCCGCAGGTATACCCATTGAATAAGCCTGTATCTGACGTAGGTCATGCAGAGCC
>NZ_FYDX01000015.1 GCF_900187455.1 Pseudomonas sp. Irchel 3E13
CGATTACATCGAGATGTTCTATAACCCTAAACGCCGACACAGCAGTGCTATGCAGCTGTCTCCAGTAGAGTATGAGAAACGCTATTTCCTGAGCTTGGAGAGTGTCTAGGAAACCAGGGGCGATTCAGTATGAGTTTAAGACGTACACTCTACGCATGGAGTTTTCGGAAGATGGACGCTTGTGGAAGGCGACGCTAATATCAAATTGATCGCTTTAGGCGTAGCAACAGATTAGATATTTGTGTGATTTTTAGATGGTGCAAAAGGACTTGGAAAAGAAAAGGGGACAGATTTATTTTTAGCTGAATAAAAAATAAATCTGTCCCCTTTTGCGCTCGTAGAGGGTGCCGGAGATTTTAGTGGTGGGTTAGGTTCTGGCAAGGTTGAGGTTGGTGCAAAAGAAATACCTAAGGAATTAGGTAAAGTGTCTTTTGACGCAGCTAATGGTGTGGGAACCATCTACTCTCCAAGAGTCACCATGAGCGGAAGTGAAATAACATTTGATGAGTTTGCGATAGGTACTTCGAAAGGATTCATTGGCGTTGGTGCTGATGGGGCCGCTGAATTAGCAGGACCATTGAAGAAAATGCTTGCTTATGCTCAGTCCCAAGGTGCAGAAAAAATTACTCTGACAGGTCGCTATGCATCCCCAGAAGGCTCTAAGCTTGGGACAGGTAGTTTTGATAATGTAAATCAGAATTTTTCTTTTAGCTTTCCCGCGACTAAGGAAGGCTTGAGGGATTTTTTAAAAGGGGTTGGACAATGAAGATCCGTCGAACACTTGAAAAAAGGATGAAAGATGTTGAAGCCTTAGGTCGTGGGTTCTTTCATGAGGAGGCTGAAGATGGTGACATTTTATTTTCTACTGGGATAGAGGGTGGAAGATTGGATGTGTATGTTGACGGTTTTTTCTTTGGAAGTAATGAAGTTGCGAATAAGGTGTTGTTTGCTGATGTTTCTAGTATTGAAAGTCACCTGAATGTAGAGCTTTTTTCGAATTCGAGTCGTTCGGGGGATGTTGATTTTTATGTTCCCTTAGATGTGAAATGTGGCTTGTCCAATTTTGCGTTATTTTTACCATTCTTGACTTACTCTAATGTTATGAATATCTTGGTTGGGCTTAGAGAGGATTGGGTAAGGCAGATATCTCCTAAAGGATAGTTGGTGCAAAAGAGGTTGCTGGCCTCCCGGAAGGGATTAGCTTCAATCCTAATATCGAGAGCCACTTGAGCGATTTTGATGGCTTGACACAGAGAAGTGGAATTAGCGGTACTCATAACTTAGATGCTTTCTCGCAAGCGGCATCTTAGCGAAAAAGGGGACAGATTTATTTTCTTTCGCTTTGCTAAGCTGAAAACCTCAATGGAATGAGGTTGCTATGCCAAGAATAGGACGTGAAGAGAAGGGGACAGATTTATTTTTAGCTGAATAAAAAATAAATCTGTCCCCTTTTGCGCTTTTGCGCCAAAGGAAAACACTTCATTATTGTTGATAGTGTTAAGTTTGTTGATGGCGTAAGTTACTATATGACACGAGACCCGTATGTCGGGCCAAGAGGTGTTCAGCAAGGGTTGTTAGATGGCGCAATGTCAATAGGCGTTAATGCCATTGTGATAGGGAAGTGATAATGAATATCGGTGATGTTGTTGAGCTAGATGGCTGGCTGGTTATTATTGATTATAGGGTTTTCCTCATACCAGAGAACTATTCAGAAAGTTATGAAAATGGTGAAAAAATTGAAATGTCTAACCCTGAAATAATGTTTTCTGTGATGGATGAAATCCTTCCCTTGGCCGGAGGAAAGAGCTTTATATTTCATAAGTCTAAGGTTTCAGGGGTCTTGATAGAGCTTTCGCCGATTAAGATTAAGCCAACAGCTTTATCTGTAGAGGAGAGAGGGCGTGGTTTTATTTCTATAGATATTGAGGGTGATGTTGAAAAACATAAAGCTCAGTACGAGGATTTCCTTAAGACGAGACAGAATGTTAAGTCCGGTGACTGGCTAGATTACTTGTAGGTGCAAAAGACGCAGGCAGTGCCACACTTCATGCGGCTGATGATATTCGGTTCTCGCAAAATAGCGTTTGATTCAATAAAACTGACCGAGTAACGGGTACAAATTACACATACGACGATTTGGTTCAACGAAAAAGGGGACAGATTTATTTTCTTTCGCTTTGCTAAGCTGAAAACCTCAATGGAATGAGGTTGCTATGCCAAGAATAGGACGAGTCGTATTACCCAACTACCCCCATCACGTCGTTCAGCGTGGTCACAACCGACAGGTGGTATTCGCTGCTGCGGAGGACTACCAGCGCTACGTCAATGATCTACAGGAACTGAAGGACGCATTTGGTATAAAAATTTATGCTTACTGCCTGATGACAAATCATGTCCACCTGTTGTTGGAGCCTGGAGAGGCAGTCGCAGGCCTTGGTCAGATGATGAAGGCGTTGGCAGCCCGAGCGACGCGATATCGGAATAAGTTAGAAGGGCGATCAGGAACGTTATGGGAAAGCCGATATAAGTCCAGTGTGGTGCAGTCAGAGAGCTATCTGCTTGCCTGTTGCCGATACATTGAGCTAAATCCCGTGAGGGCTTGCATGGTGGATGATGCTGAAGACTATACATGGTCGAGCTACAGAGCCAGAGTTCAACTTCAACCAGGTTTTGATTGGCTGGATATTTCTGCCTGCTATTCCGCTTTGGGAGAAACTTCTGAAATACGAAAAGATCGGTATATATCGTTTTTAAGGCAGGCTGCTTCGAAGGACGAGTTAAATCTCATTAGGTCAGCCTTGCAGCGAGGGCAGTTGACCGGCGCTGATCGCTTTGTTGATGAGGTGGAGAAAATATCAGGTGTCAGATTAGAACTGCGGGGACAGGGTCGGCCAAGGTCGGGTTAAAGAAAATAAATCCGTCCCCTTTTCGCTGCTTTCTTTTTCCTTTTCCCCTAATCCTGAAGATTTTAAGCCGAGGTGGATTTCATGAGGTTAAATTACAGTCAGTCTAATGGTCTCGAGAATTTCTTTTGCGGGCAAGGTAGAGAAGAAGTTAGGGGGGTGATTGGTTTGCCGTATAGGGTTTTTCCTAAAACTGAATTTTCAGAAAATTCAATTGACGCCTTTGGTGAAGCTGTAATGCAAGTTTGGTACAACTGCTCTAATGAGTTGTTGGGGTTAGAGGTGTATTTTCCTAATGCTTGTTTTTATTATGATGGAAAGCAGGTTTTAGGTCTGTCTATTGATGATGTTGAGAGTTTTTTTGACGCTGAGGGTGTACCTTTTGAAGTGGAGAAGGACAAAACCGGCATAAACGTTAATCAAAACTCGGTCAGATTTTATGCTCCTGATATGAACGATTTAGGGGGGCGAGCCACGGTAGAGGCTGTATATGTTGGCTTTAAATAGGGGCGGGGCTTTAATTTAAAGAACTGAAAAGGGGGCAGATTTGAATGGCACTTACTTAACATTCTGAGGCTGCCCATTTTTCATAGCATCTGCCCTTGCTGATCGACGGGACTCGGTCAGCAAGGGTCAGGGGACAGATTTGAATGGCACTTACTTAACGTTCTCCACATGCTCATTCTCGCAACACTCAAAAAAGAGACGGATTTATTTTCTCACCTGAAACAATCCGCCCCTTTGTCGTTTCGCCTGCGCAAGCCAATAACACGCTACTCAGCCTTAACCTCTCTGCCCCGCACTCCCTTCAACAGCGACTCAACCAACGCCCGGGAAATCTCCAGCGAGTGGTAGTTACTCCACGCCAGATCCCCGACTTCCTGCTCGGCCAGTTCGCAGACTTGCAGGTTGGTTTCGAATGCTGATTTCAGGGTCATGGACAGGTGTATGAGGGCATCTTCGATGTCGACGCCGGCGCAGACGGCGAACAGGGGTTTGTGGCTGTCGTTGCACACGCTGAAGTGGGTGTGGACGGTGGCGAGGCGAGGGGTGATAGCGGGTGGATCAGGTACGGGCTTTTTCATGGTGTCGATCTCTGTGAAGGAGTGATGACGCCACGAACTGCTGTCAAACAGGTGGGTGGCGACTGTGCGCGGGTTGACAGACCGGTCCACAGAGAAACCCGGCGCGCCCGAAGGCGCCCACACGCACAGCTGCCATAGCAACCAGCGTTCTGCGGAAAAGGTCGGCCTGTCAAAGCCGGTCGTTGATTTGGCAACGACCGGCGAAGACTAGGTGCCGATTCCCACGAGCGCAACGGCTGATAAGGCGCGGAAGTATGATTGGGAAATTGCCTACATGAAAGTCGGAAGAAGCCTGGATTTCGTAGCTTTATGCGACACCCCGGTGGGGGATTTGCTGGGCGGGGTGTCAGGGGGATCGCGAGCAAGCTCGCTCCTACAGAAGGGGGGAGTGGGGGGCTTGTAGCTTGAATGGACGATGTGTTGCCGTCTGTGCGGGTCGATAGTGGGGCGAGCCCAACGACGAGGACGCCGTTATGACCGACAGCGCGGTAGCGATCAGCAATCTTCTTTACCTCTATGCGGAGCGCCTGGACTGCGGCGACTTTGAGGGCGCCTCGGCGCTGTTTCGGCATGCGCGGATCAAGTTGGCGGGCGACAGGCCGACCCTCGACTCAGCGCAGATGCTGGGGGTGATGCGGGACTTGATCACGCTGTATCCGTGCGGCACGCCGCGGACCAAGCATGTGACCAGTAATCCGATCATCGAGGTCGATGAGGCGGCGAACCGTGCCACGGTGCGTTCGTACTACACGGTGTTTCAGTGCACCGAAGGGTTGCCGTTACAACCGATCACGGCGGGGCGGTATCACGATGAGTTCGAGCGGGTGGACGGGGTGTGGCGGTTTTCGTTTCGGGATTATGGGTTGCAGGATGCGGTGGGGGAGATGGGGTTTCATTTGCGAGGGGAGGGTTGAGGTTTTTTGCGGGGCTTTGCGGCCTCATCGCTGGCAAGCCAGCTCCGACAGGTTGGGTGTTCACAGCCCTTGTGGGAGCCGGTCTTGCCGGCGATGAGGTGTGAAAGATCAGCCGAAAAAAAGCCCCGCAAGGCATACGCCCGCGGGGCAAAACGGTCGGTGTTCACCAACCAAAGGAGCTCTGAATTACTTGGCGGCGACGGTCTCGGCTTGCCAGCCACCACCCAACGCTTTGTAGATGGCGACGATGCCGCGATACAACTCGACTTCGCCCTGGGCCTGGGCGTCTTCCGCGGCGAGGCGCTCGCGTTCGGCGTCGAGCAGAACGAGGTAGTCCACCGTGCCTTCGCGGTAGCGGATCGAGGCGAGGTCCGCGGCTTTGCGGCTGGCTTCGCTCTGTTTCAGCAGCGAGAGCAGGCGTTGTTGGCGTTTGCCGTAGTCGCTGAAGGCGTTTTCCGATTCTTCCAGCGCCAGCAGCACTTGCTGTTCATAGGTCGCCAGTGCGCCTTCGGCGTCGGCGTTGGCGCCGCGCAGGCGGGCACGGACGCTGCCGAGGTCGAACGCGGCCCAAGTGATGCTCGGGCCAAGCGCCCAGGCGGACGCCGCCGACGAGCCGATCTGCGAACCGCGTCCGGCGGTGAAGCCGAGGAAGCCGCTGAGGCTGACCCGCGGGAACAGGTCGGCAGTGGCGACGCCGACGTTGGCGGTGGCCGCCGCGAGTTGGCGTTCGGCGCGGCGGATGTCCGGGCGGCGTTGCAGCAGTTCGCCCGGATCGCCCACCGGCAGGGCCTTGGCGATGGCCGGCAGTTGCGCCGGCGACAGGTCGACGCTCAGCGCGTCCGGCCGCTGGCCGAGCAGGGTGGCGATGCGGTTGCGCGCGCGCACTTGTTCAGCCTGCAGTTGCGGCACGCTGGCTTCCACCGCCGCGAGGCGGGCGTCGGCGCGGACTACGTCCAGCTCGTTGCCGACACCGGCATCGCGCAGGGTTTCGGTGATGCCGCGAGAGTCCTGCTGGGTCTTGAGGTTGGCCAGGGCAATCTTCTCGCGCAGTTGCGCGCCACGAAGCTGGCCGTAAGCGTCCACCAGTTCGGCGATCAGGCTGACTTGCAGTTGTTGCAGGTCGGCCTGGGCCGCGGCTTCCTGGGCCTGGCTCGCTTCCAGTTGGCGCTGGATGCGGCCGAACAGGTCCAGTTCCCACGCCATGTCCAGGCCCAGGTCGTAGCGTTCGCTGTTGACCCGGTCTTCGGTCTGGCCGGGAATCTGGCCTTTGCCGAGGTCGCTGCTGGCGCGGCTGGTGACGGTGGGGAAGGCGTCGTTGTCGACGTCTTCGCGGATCGAACGGGCCGCCTTGAGGCGGGCGAACGCCACGCGCAGGTCACGGTTGCCGTTCAGCGACTGGGTCACCAACTGGTCCAGCACCGGGTCTTCGAACTGGTGCCACCAGGCGCTTTCGAAGCGGTTGCGGTCCAGGCCGGCCTGGCCGTCGGTGGCGGCCAGGTGGGCGGCGGCGGTTTCCGGCGCCTTGTAGTCCGGGCCCACGGCGCAGGCGCTCAGGGCCAGCACCAACAGGCTTGGCATCCACAGTTTTGCAGCGCTCAGGTTCAACGGGTTCATGCGTGGTTCTCCACGGCGGGCAGCCGCGCGGCCTTGCGCGCCTGGCTGCGTTCGACGTAACGACGGATCAGGACAAAGAACACGGGCGTCAGCAGCAGGCCGAAGATGGTCACCCCGATCATCCCGGAGAACACCGCCACACCCATGGCGTGACGCATTTCGGCACCGGCGCCGGACGAGAACACCAGCGGCACCACACCCATGATGAAGGCGAACGAGGTCATCAGGATCGGCCGCAGACGCAGGCGGCAGGCTTCCAGTACCGCGGCCAGCGGGTCGAGGCCCTCGGCCTGTTTGTCCTTGGCGAACTCGACGATGAGGATCGCGTTCTTGCACGCCAGCCCCACCAGTACGATCAAGCCGATCTGGGTGAAGATGTTGTTGTCGCTACCGGACAGGATCACCCCGGTAATCGCCGACAGCAGGGTCATCGGCACGATCAGGATCACCGCCAGCGGCAGGCTCCAGCTTTCGTACTGGGCGGCCAGCACCAGGAAGGCCAGCAGCACGCAGAGCGGGAAGACGAACAGCGCGGTGTTACCGGCGAGGATCTGCTGGTAGGTCAGCTCGGTCCACTCGAAGGTCATGCCGTTGGGCAGTTCTTCTTTGAGCAGTTTCTCGATGGCCTTTTCCGCCTGGCCGGAGCTGTAGCCCGGGGCCGCGGCGCCGTTGATCTCAGCGGTGATGAAGCCGTTGTAGTGCATCACGCGGTCGGGGCCGGAGGTGTCGCTGACCTTGATGAAGGTCGCCAGCGGAATCATCTCGCCCTGGTTGTTGCGCACCTTCAACTGGCCGATCTGTTCGGCGTCGAGACGGAACTGCTGTTCAGCCTGGACGTTGACCTGGTAAGTGCGGCCAAAACGGTTGAAGTCGTTGGCGTACAGCGAGCCCAGGTAGATCTGCAGGGTGTCGAAGATGTCGTTGATGGCCACGCCGTGGGTCTTGGCCTTTTCCCGGTCGATGGCGGCATCGACCTGCGGCACGTTGACTTGGTAGCTGGTGAACAGCCCGGCCAGCTCCGGCACGTTGTGGCTTTTGGCGATGATGTTCTGGGTTTCTTTGTACAGCGCTTCATAGCCCAGGTTGCCGCGGTCTTCGATCTGCAGGCGGAAGCCGCCGATGGTGCCCAGCCCCTGTACCGGCGGCGGCGGGAAGATCGCGATGTAAGCGTCCTGGATGTCGGCGAACTGCGCGTTCAGCGCGGCGGCGATGGCGGCTGCCGACTGGCTCGGGTCTTTGCGCTCATCGAACGGCTTGAGCGGGGTGAACACGATGCCGCTGTTCGGGCTGTTGGTGAAACCGTTGATCGACAGGCCCGGGAAGGCTACCGAGTCGGCCACGCCCGGTTGTTTCAGGGCGATTTCGCTCATTTTCTTGATGACCGCTTCGGTGCGGTCGAGGCTGGCCGCGTCCGGCAACTGGGCGAAGGCCACCAGGTACTGTTTGTCCTGCGCGGGGACGAAGCCGGTCGGGGTGGACGAGAAGCCCATCCAGGTCAGCACCATCAGCCCGGCGTAGACGAACATTGCCACGCCGCTGCGGCGGATTACCCGGCCGACGGTGCCGACGTAGCTGTGGCTGGCACGTTCGAAGAAGCGGTTGAACGGACGGAACAGCCAGCCGCCGAACAGGCGATCGAGCACCCGCGAGAAACGGTCTTTCGGCGCGTGATGACCCTTGAGCAATACGGCGGCCAGGGCCGGCGACAGGGTCAGCGAGTTGAAGGCCGAGATCACGGTGGAGATGGCGATGGTCAGGGCGAACTGTTTATAGAACTGCCCGGTGAGGCCGGAGATGAACGCCGCCGGGATAAACACGGCGCACAGCACCAGCGCCGTGGCGACGATCGGCCCGGTCACTTCGCTCATGGCTTTTTTCGTGGCTTCCAGCGGTTCGAGGCCAAGCTCGATGTTCCGTTCGACGTTCTCCACCACAACGATGGCGTCGTCCACCACGATACCGATGGCCAGCACCAGGCCGAACAGCGACAGCGCGTTGAGCGAGAAGCCGAACAGGTGCATCACCGCGAACGTACCGATCAGCGACACGGGCACGGCCACCAGCGGAATGATCGAGGCGCGCCAGGTCTGCAGGAACAGGATCACCACCAGCACCACGAGAATCAGCGCTTCGAACAGGGTGTGCACCACCGCCTCGATCGAGCCGCGAACGAACACGGTCGGGTCGTAGACGATGCTGTAGTCCATGCCTTCGGGGAAGTCTTTCTTCAGCTCGGCCATCTTGCCCCGCACTTCGTCGGAGATCTCGATGGCGTTGGAGCCTGGGCGCTGGAAGATCGGGATCGCTACCGCCGGCTGGTTGTTCAGCAGCGAACGCAGGGCGTACTGGCTGGAACCCAATTCGATCCGGGCGATGTCTTTCAGGCGGGTGATTTCACCGTTCTCGCCGGAGCGGATGATGATGTTTTCAAACTCTTCTTCGCTGACCAGCCGGCCCTGGGTGTTGACCGAGAGCTGGAAGCTGGTGCTGCCGGGCGCGGGCGGTGCGCCGAGTTGGCCGGCGGCGACCTGGCGGTTCTGTTCGCGGATGGCGGTGACCACGTCGCTGGCGGTCAGGTTGCGCGAAGCGGTCTTGTTCGGATCGAGCCAGACCCGCAGCGAGTAGTCGCCCATGCCGAACAACTGCACATCACCGACGCCGCCGAGGCGCGCCAGCTCATCCTTGATGTTGAGGATGGCGTAGTTGGACAGGTAGAGCATGTCGTAGCGGTTATCCGGCGAGGTCAGGTGCACGACCATGGTCAGGTCGGGCGAGGCCTTGTCGACGGTGATGCCGATACGCGTCACTTCTTCCGGCAGCTTGGGCTGGGTGCGGGTCACGCGGTTCTGCACCTGCACCTGGGCGTTGTCCAGGTCGGTGCCGAGGGCGAAAGTGATGGTCAGGGTGATCTTGCCGTCGGCGGTGGACTGCGAGGACATGTACAGCATGTTCTCGACACCGGTGATGGCTTGTTCCAGCGGCGCGGCGACGGTTTCGCCGATCACCTTGGGGTTGGCGCCGGGGAAGTTGGCGCGCACGACCACGGTGGGCGGCACGACTTCCGGGTATTCGCTGATCGGCAACTGGAACAGCGAGATGGCGCCGGCGATCAGGATCAGCAGCGAGAGCACCGCGGCGAAGATCGGCCGGGTAATGAAAAACCGGGAAAAATGCATTGGACTGGTCCCTTAACCGCGTGGAGCCGTGGCGCTGGCAAGCTTGACCGTCGCGGCGCCGGCGGGCACTGGCGGACGGTTGGCGGCTTCCAGGGCCTGGCGCTGTTGGGCGAGGGCGGCGAGGGTCGCTTCGCTGGCCATCGGTGTTTCTTCAGGGGTGACCGACGAGCCGGGGCGTACGCGTTGCAGGCCCTTGACCACGATGCGGTCCTCCTTGCTCAGGCCGGCGCGGACGATGCGCAGGCCTTCGAGTTTCGGACCGAGCTCGACCGGGCGGTAATCGGCCTTGTTGTCCTTGTCCATGACCAGCACGAACTTCTTGCCCAGGTCGGTGCCCACGGCTTCGTCGTTGATCAGCACCGCCGAATAGGTGGCGCTGCCGACCAGTTTCAGGCGGGCGTAGAGGCCGGGGGTGAACTGGCCGTCACGGTTGTCGAACACGGCGCGGCCACGGATGGTGCCGGTCTTCGGGTTGACCTGGTTGTCGACGAAGTTCATCTGGCCCAGGTGCGGGTTGCCGGTTTCGTTGGACAGGCCGAGGTACACCGGGGTGGTCTGGCCGCGCTGGCCGTCGCGGGCGAGCTGGGTGTATTTCAGGTAGACGCGCTCGTCGGCATCGAAGTAGGCGTAGACGCGGTCGGTGGAGACGACGCTGGTCAGCGGCGTGACGTCGGCGGTGACGATGTTGCCGGCGGTGAACTGGGCGCGGCTGACCCGGCCGCTGATCGGCGCGGTAACGCGGGTGAAGCTCAGGTTCAGTTTGGCCAGGTCGAGTTGCGCCTGGATCGCCGCGACTCCGGCGCGGGCTTCGGCGGCGGCGCTGGTGCGCGACTCGGCCAGCTCGGCGGAAATGGCGTTGCTGTTGCGCAGACGCTCGCCGCGCTGGGCTTCGTTTTCACTGCGGATGGCGGTGGCGCGGGCTTGTTGTACCTGGGCTTCGAGGCGGCGGACCTCAGCCTGGAACGGGCGAGGGTCGATCTGGAACAGCAGGTCGCCCTTGTTGACCTGGGCGCCTTCGGTGAAGGCCACCTGATCGATCTGCCCGGAGACGCGGGGGCGGACTTCGACGGTTTCCGGCGCTTCGAGGCGGCCGGTGAACTCGTCCCATTCATTGATTGGTTGTTCCAGCACCTTGGCCACGCTGACTTTCGGCGCGCCGGGTGCCTGGACCGCCTCCGGGGTGCGACCACAGGCACTCATCACCAGAAGGGCCAACGCAGCAAGGGGATAGCGCAAGGGTTTGAGTGACTGCTCCATGGAGAACTCCGCCAATATATTGATAGTGGGCGGATTCTGCGTTCAGGCGCGGGTGGGCACGAATCGAACGAAGCGAAGGTGACTATCACGCGCAATGATAGAAGTGGAGTGTTATCGCGTGGCGTCGATAGTTATGCCTTGCGCGCCCACTGTATCTATATCGGTATCTGTAGGAGCGAGCTTGCTCGCGAAGGGGCCTTGATCGCGAGCAAGCTCGCTCCTACAGATGCAGACAGATACGGTGCAGGCCGTGGCAACCACAGCCAAGCTATTGGCAGGCAGGAGCAAGCAGTCTGGGTGCTGGGCGAGGATACTGGCGTCGTTCCTCTGGACCGGGTCGTCCAGGGTGCGACGGCACTATCTTCATATCTGCGCTACGTTTCACCGCCAGTAGGGTTACTGGCGGTTTTTTTTTGCCTTGAATTCAGCCGTTGGCGCGCTTGCCCTGCGCCTGCTCGGCCACCCGCGCACGAATCCGTGGCAGCAGGTCCTGGCCATACTCCACCGCATCGCGCAGTTGGTCGAAGCCACGGAACAGGAAGGTGGTCACGCCGAGGTTGTAGTACTCCAGCGCCGCCTCGGCGACCTGGTCGGCGGTGCCCACCAGAGAGGTGGAGTTGCCCGCCGCGCCGGTCAGCGCGGCGATCGCGGTCCACAGGCGTTTGTCGTGCACCACTTTCTGGCTGGCCAGTTCCACCAGGCGCGCCGAGCCGATGTTGTTCTTGCCGACGTTGAATTCGCGACGCTTGCTCGCCCGTAGTTCATGCAGCACCCGCGCATCGGCGAGGATCTGCTCGGCGCGGGCCCAGGCGGCTTCTTCGGTGGCGCCGAGAATCGGCCGCAGCGACAGGCTGAAGCGGATGTGTTTCTCGCGGCCATATTTGGCCGCCGCCTTGCGCACCTTGGCGATGCGCTCGCGCACCTGCTCCAGCGGCTCGCCCCACATCATGTAGACGTCGGCGTGCTTGGCCGCGACTTCTACGGCGGCGTCGGAAGCGCCCGAGAAGTAGATCGGCACATGGGGCTTTTGCAGCGGCTTGATCAGGGTCAGGTTGTCTTCGACGTGGTAGTGCGCGCCTTCGTGGCTGAAGGGTTGGGTCGCGGTCCAGGTCTGTTTGACCACGTCGAGGTATTCGTCGGTGCGGGCGTAGCGGGCGTCCTTGTCGATGAAGTCGCCGTCACGCTGCAGGTCGCCGCTGTCGCCGCCGGTAATCACGTTGATCGAGGCGCGGCCACGGCTGAGCTGGTCGAGGGTGGCGAACTGGCGGGCGGCGAAAGTCGGCGCCTGGAAGCCCGGACGGTGGGCCACCAGCAGGCCGAGTTTTTCGGTGTAGGCGGCGACATGGCTGGCGATGATCAGCGAGTCGGCGGCGCTGGTGTTGACCGCCAGCAGGGCCTTGTCGAAACCGCCGTATTCCTGGGCCTGGGCGAAGGCCTTGATGAATTCCAGGTCAACGCTCGGGCCGCGTGGCGCCTGGGATTCGCTGGCTTCCTGGGGGCCGATCAGGCCGATGAATTCGAGGCTCATGGGGCAAACTCCTTGTGCGTGTCAGAGTGGCCCGCGCTCGGCGCGGGCGCAATGGGCTTTGGGGCGGTTCAGGCGACCGCTTCCTGGGTGCGACGCAAGGTGTAGCGGTTGGCCGGCACTGCCAGGCCAAAGTTGTCGCGAAGGGTCTGGCCTTCGTATTCCTGGCGCAGCAACCCGCGTTGTTGCAGCAACGGCACCACCGTTTCGGTGAAGCGTTGCAGGCCGTCGGGCAGCAGCGAATTGATGATGAAACCGTCCGCCGCGCCGTGTTCGAACCAGTCCTGCAGGGCGTTGGCGACTTCTTCGGCGGTGCCGACGAAATCCCGTGTCGGTGCCGAGAAGCGCAGCGCTACCTGGCGCAGGGTCAGGCCTTCGTCGCGGGCCAATTGCTTGAGGTGGTCGGAGGAGCCTTTATGGCTCTGGCTGCCGAGGTCGCCGAGGTCGGGGAACGGCGCGTCGAGGTCATGGCCGCTGAAGTCGTAGTCGTTGAACGGCCGGCCCAGGGCGACCAGCGCGTCATCGATGCTGACCAGTGCCGCGGCTTGCTGGTAGCGGTCTTCGGCGTCGTCGGCGTCGAGGCCGACGATGGGGCGGATGCCCGGCAGGATGAACAGCTCGTCCGGGTTGCGGCCGAAATTTTTCGCCCGTTGCTTGAGGTCCTGGTAATAGGCGCGGGCGCCGCTGAAACCGTCGGGGCTGACGAAGATCGCGTCGGCCTGGCGTGCGGCGAAGTTGCGGCCGTCCTCGGAGGTGCCGGCCTGGAAGATCAGCGGCTGGCCCTGGCGCGAGCGGGCGATGTTCAGCGGGCCTTTGACCTTGAAGAACTCGCCCTGGTGGTCCAGCGCGTGCAGCTTGTCCGGGTCGAAGAACTGGCCGCTCTGCTTGTCACGCACCAGCGCGTCGTCTTCCCAGGAATCCCACAGGCCCTGGACCACTTGCACGTGCTCCTTGGCGATGCGGTAGCGCTCGGCATGCGGCGGGTGCTCGGCCTTGCCGAAGTTGTCGGCGGTGCCGGACAGCCATGAGGTGACCACGTTCCAGCCGGCGCGGCCGCCGCTGATATGGTCGAGCGAGGCCAGTTGCCGGGCGACCTGGAAGGGTTCGGTGTAGCTGACGGTGATGGTCGCCACCAGGCCGATGTGCTCGGTGACGGCGGCCAGGGCCGAGAGGATGGTCAGTGGTTCGAAGCGGTTGAGGTAGTGCGGGCTGGATTTGGCGTGGATGTGCAGGCTGTCGGCGATGAAGGCGAAGTCGAATTTGGCGCCTTCGGCCAATTGCGCCTGTTGCTTGTAGTAGCCGAAGTTGACGCTGGCGTCGGCCAGCGCGTCCGGATGACGCCACTCGCCCCAGCCGTGACCGACACCGTGGATCATCGCGCCGAGTTTGATCTGTCGTTTGCTCATGCTTGGCTCCTGAAAAGAGGGGGAACAAGGGCCTCCGCCAGGAAAGGGGTCGGTCTGTGGGATAGACCTTAAACGTGTGAATGACGCCTGTGAAAGCACATTTTCTTCTATGCTAATTATGTAAATTACGCATTACATAAATTGACTAATATCAATAAATTGAATTTTGATTTTTGCCAGAATCTGCCGGCTGCCGCAGCTTTGGTAGGAGCGGCTTCAGCCGCGATGGGCCGCGCAGCGGCCCCAAATCGGTGTAAACCTGTTTTGCGGCCGCTTCGCGCCCGATCGCGGCTGAAGCCGCTCCTACAGGTGTACAGTGCTTCACCTGCAGGATTGCATCAAACTTCAGAAGTCATACGTCAACCGCGTGAAGTAATACCCCCCGGTAAATCCATACGGCGAATACGCCCCATAGCTCTTGACCATGGTCTTGTTGCTCGGCGATTGCCGCTCGGGATAGATGTCGAACAGGTTCTTCGCGCCAATCGCCAGGTTGAGGTCCTTGGTCAACTGATAGCCCACGTCCAGGTCGGTAATCCAGCGCGCCTTGTAGACCCGGTCGTACGAGCGGTCGCTGGCGTCGTTGACCTCGCGGTAGGAGCCGTAGTGGGTCAAGCCGAGGTTGACGCTGTAACGGTCCAGGCGCCAGTTACCGCCCAGGAGCAGTTTGGTCTTGGGCTGTACGCCGGTGATGAAGTTGCGCGCCTCACGGTCCATCAGCTCGTAGTTGCGGCCCAGGATGTTGACGCTCTCTTTGTAGTCGAGAATCTCGGTGTGGTTCCAGTTGAACGCCGCGGTCCACTTCACGCTGCCCAGGCCGCCGAGGTCCTGGTCATAGTTGCTGACCAGGTCCAGGCCCTTGGTGCGGGTGTTGGCGCCGTTGGTGAAGTACTGGCCGCCGGAGGTCGAGGTGATGCCGTTGGCCACCAGGCTCTGGGTCACTTCCGGGCCGAGCAGGGTGCCGGTCAGGGTGATGCGGTCGCGCACGTTGATCAGGTAGGCGTCAGCGGTAAACGACAGTCGGTCGGTGGGCTGGAAGGTCAGGCCGAGGCTGTAGTTGGCCGACTTCTCCGGTTTCAGCGGTTCGGCGCCAAGGGCCTTGGCGGCGGCCGAGTCCACCGGCAGCACGCCGAAGTTGATCGACTGGTAGACGCCGTTGACCACGCCAAAGGTGGTGGAGCGGGCACTGAACAGGCTGTTGGCCAGCGACGGTGCGCGGAAGCCGTTGCTTACCGTGGCGCGCACCGCCAGTTGCGGGGTGAACTCGTAGCGGGTGCTGAGCTTGCCGCTGCGGGTCGCGCCGATGCCCTGGTCAAAGTGTTCGTAGCGCAGCGCGGTGCCGACGTACCACTGCGGCAGCGGGTTGAAACCCACGTCCACATAGCTGGCGACGCTGTTGCGGTGTTCGCTGGCGGTCTCCGCCGGGGAGATGCCGTTGGTGACCTGCGCCCCCGACGAGGCGCAGTTGCCCGGAGCCACGCAGTAGCCGCCGTTGGCCCAACTGGCCCAGTCGCCGTCTTCCACTTCATAACCGTCGCGGCGCTGTTCCAGACCCCAGGACAGATCCAGCGGTTTGCTCAGGCCGACGTCGAAACCACGGTGCAGGTCGAGGTTGCTGGTCAGTTGCGTGGAGATCCAGGTGCCGGACTTGAAGTGGTTCGGCGTGGCCTCGCCCAGCGACGGGTTCTGGTTGTTCCAGGTGCCCTGTTCGGCGTCGTTGCGCCCGTAGGTGCTGGACAGGTCCCAGTCCCATTCGCTGGCCTGGCCCTTGGCGCCGAAGGCCGCCTGGAAGTCCTGTTCTTCGATGTACCAGGTCGGCGTGTAGCCGGCCGGGCGGCCGTTGGGGCCGGTGGTGATGGTGTTGACGATGGTCGGCAGGCGGAAGTTCTGGCCCTGTTCGGCCTTGCGGTAGGACCAGGTGCTGAACGAGTACAGGCTCAGGTCATCGTTGACCGGCAGTTCGGCGTTATAGCCCAGGGTCAGCAGGTTGATCTTCGGCGTGCCGTAGCCGCCATAGGTGACCTTGCCGGCCTTTTCATGGGCTTCGGCATAGCTGTAGCCGTTGGCGCTGGCTTTGTTGTCGTCGTTCTGGCTGCGGGCATCCAGGGCCAGTTGCAGCACGCCGTCGGTGCCGATCTCGAAGCCCTTGTTGACGCTTTGCTGCACGGTCTGTTTCTTGCCGTCGTAGCCCTGGCCGGCATTGGTCACGGCGGTGCCGCTGGTGTCGGCCTTGAGGATCACGTTGATGACCCCGGCGATGGCGTCGGAGCCGTACTGGGCGGCGGCGCCGTCACGCAGCACTTCGACGTGGTCGATGGCGCTGATGGGGATCAGGTCGAGGTCGGCGGGGGCGGCGCCGGCGTTGATTCCGCTGATGTTCAGGGTGGCGCTGGTGTGCCGGCGCTTGCCGTTGACCAGCACCAGCACTTGCGCCGCGTTGAGCCCGCGCAGGCTTGGCGCGCGGGCCATGCCGCTGGCGTCCCAGCCGGTTTTTTCCGGCAGGGTGAAGGAGGCGACGCTGGCGCTGAGGGCTTCCATCAGCCCGGGCTTGCCGGTGTCTTGCAGTTGCTTGGCGCTGATCACGTCGATCGGCGCCGGGCTGGTGGTCACGGTGCGTTTTTCGCTGCCGCGGCTACCGGTGACGATCACGGTTTCCAGGCGCGAGCCGCTGGCTGCGGGGTCGCTCAGTTCTGCGGCGCTGAGGCCGGGGATATTCAGGCTGGCAAGCAGTGCCGCGCCCAACAGTGGGGTGCGCGCGGTCGCCGCTGGCCAGCGGGACAAAGGGGCAGTGTTCAAGGCGTGTTTCCTGTTCTGTTGTTCTTCGTGCGAGGACGGGGCCGAATGGCCGGGCTCAAGGCGCCTTGGCGGCGATGGCTTCGATTTCCACCAACGCGCCCGGCAGCGGCAGCGCAACCACTTGCAGCGCGGTGCGGGTCGGTTTGTTCGGCTGTTCGGCGGTGGCGAAGAACTTCGTGTAGGCGGCCTGCAGGCCAGCGAAGTCGAGGGTGCCGCCCTTGTCCGGGTCACCGACGAGGAAGACTCGCAATTGCACGATATCGCCAAGGTCCAGGCCCTGGCTCTGCAGCGCGCTGCGCAGTTTGGTCAGCACCGAGAAGGTCTGGGTTTCGGTGTTGCCATAGGCCTGGATGCTGCCTTTCGGCGCCTTGGGGTCGGCGACATCGGGCAGGGTGCCGCTGACGAAGGTCAGTTGCGCCGAGGCCGGCACCGTGACCAGTTGCGAGATGGGGAAGGTGGAGCCCGGCGGGCTGATGCGCTGGATGCTGTCGGCGTGGGCGGCGTTCAGGGTCAGGCTCATCAGGGCTCCGAGGGTCAGTGTGGTGATCGTGTTCATGGGTGACATTCCTTGTCGGTCAGGCGGCGGCAACGTTGCGGGTGGTCTGGTTGGCGTGCTCGGCGATCAGGCCGACCACGCGACGGGCGGATTCGGCGGCGCTGTTCTGCCAGATGCCGACGCCGCCGTGGGCGAGGGCGTCGCTGGCCAGCCAGGTACGGCCCTGGGGCTGGTTGAGCGTGTCGTAGGCCGGTTGCACCACTTCGTCGTGGACAATCCACGGGCTTTCGCTGAAGGGGATTTTCGACCAGTTGACCGCCACCGAGCGGCCGAGCTTTTGCGAGTGGCCGGGGTGCAGCGATTCCACCGCGCTTTTCGACGACGCGAACTGCTCCTGCAAGGTCTTGCCGGCAAAGGCCTCGGCGGTTTCGCCGGTGTTGTAGGTCGCCACCAGCACGCCTTGCGCGCTGTTCAGGCGGTCGCTCGGGTACCAGAGAAAACGCGCGTCATGGTTGATGTACGAGAGCCCGCCGTAGATCTGGAAGTCGGTTTCCCAGAAGCGCGGCGACTGCCAGGCGACTTTGTTGGCCTTGTCCGGCTTGGCCAGTTCCAGCGCCTGCTTGAAGGCCGGAGTGAAGTTGCTGTCGAGCTTGCGCAGCAGCGGCAGGGGCAGGGCGACCACCGCGTAGTCGGCGTCCTCGGTGTGCTGGCGGCCGCTGATGCGGTCGCGCCAGACCACGCGACTGCCGGTTTCCGAGGTCTGGATCGACTGCACTTCGGCGTTCAGTTGCACCGCGTCCTTGACCTGGCGATAGAACGCCTTGGGGATCTGGTCCATGCCGCCCACGGGCTGGAACATGGTCGCGGAAAATTCCGGGATTTCATCGAACACCAGCGGCAGCAGCAGGTTGCTGTCGAGCAGGCGGTCGAGTTCCACCGGCGTGCGCTGCACCGGGGTCTGGTCGCCGGCCCCGGCGAAGCGCGTGTAGCCCGAGCGCACCGAGCCGCGGTACTGGCGCTCGTCATTGAGGTCGCCGTAGACCTTGAGGAAATCCAGCAGCGCCTTGCGCTCGCCGGCGTTCAGTTCCTGGTCGAGGCTGTTGCGCTGGACACTGCGCGCCAGCAGCTCGCTCAGGTGGCCGCGGGTATCGTTGACCGCCTGGCGCAGCAGCAGCGGCGGCTTGCTCAGGTCCGGCTGGGCCAGGGCGTTACGGCTGCTGTTGACCAGCACTTCCAGCTCCACGCCCAGCTCACGGCAATAGCCGAGGATGGTCAGGTGGTGGCTGGGCAGGCGTGCGGCGCCAGCGTTGAAGAACAGACCGTTGTCGAATTCCACGGTTTGTTTGCTGCCGTCGTTGTGCTCGATGCGGTCGCCATTGCGCAGGGTCCAGACCCGGCCACCGATGCGATCGCGGGCTTCCAGCAGCTTGACCTCGAAGCCGGCCTTGCGCAGCTCGTAGGCCGAGACCAGGCCGCTGATGCCGCCACCGACGATCACGACTTTTTTGCCGTTGCCGGCGCGGCTGGCCAGTTTCAAAGGTTCGAAGGTCGCCGCCTGGGCCGAGCCCGGCAGCCCCAGCGCGGACAGGCCGCCAAGCGCCGCCGAATAGCCACCGATGGCGGCCAGGCGGGAAATCAGATCTCTACGGGTGAGCCCCATATCGCGTATCTCCATGAAGGTTGCCGGAGGTGCGCTGCGCGAAGGACATAGGCAGCACGACCCGACAGCAACCGCGAGGTTGGGATGTCGACGTTCTGCGCACGGCCAGGGAAATGCCGCAAAGGCGGGGAGAAGCGGAAAGGGCAGACCCGCTGGCGGTGGCAGAAATCCATTTGCCTCCACCAGGTTGGGGTCGGTGAAACGAACATAAGCGTCTGAAAGGCGCTTGTGAAAGGCTTTTTGGTTCTAAGTTAATTATCAGAAAATGGCATAAAGATTATTTTCTAACATGCGATCAGGATATTTTGTTTCCGTCCAGGCGCTGCGCCGAGACCGTGCCGAACAATTCCACCGGTTCCTGCAGGTTGCCCAGGTAGCGCGGATGGAACAGCCACAGGTCCACTTGCGGCTTGAAATCGCTGACGTTGAGGACTTCGAGTTGATCGCGGTGGCGACTGGTCGCCAGCAGCGGCTCCGGCACCAGGCCCAGGCCCTGACCGTTGGCCACCAGGCCCAATTGCAGCTCGGTGCCGAAGGTCTCCAGATTGATCTGCAACGACAGCCCCTGTTCGCTCAGCGCCCGCTGCAGGCCGGCGCGGAAACCGCAACCGTCGGGGTTGAGCACCCAGCCGCGCAGGTAACAGTCCTTGAGCTTGTAGCTGCGCTTGGTCGCCGTGCCCTTGGCCGCGACCACCCGCAATTGCATGCGGCCGATGGAGCGGCTGGCGATGCCTTCGGGGAAAATCTTGCCGGTGGGGAACAGCGCGGCGGCAGCGTCCAGATCGCCGTTTTCCATCTTGGCGATCAGCGAACTGCCCCAGCCGCTGACCACCGAGGTGCGCAGGTCTGGGTACGCCTCGCGGATCTGCGCGAGGGCATCGAGCAGGACCACGTCGCCGATGGTCTGCGGCACGCCCAGCCGCAATGTGCCGCTGGGCGCACCGTCGCTGGCGACCAGCTCGCGCAGGGTGTCGATCTCCCGCAGGATCGCCTTGCACTGCTCATAGACCCGCCAGCCCATGGGCGTCGGCTTGAGCGGCTTGGTGTTGCGATCCAGCAGATTGGCGCCCAGGTCTTCCTCGAAATTCTGCACCCGCCGCGTGATCGCCGGCTGGGTCAACTGCAACGCCTCGGCGGCGAGGTTGGTCGACTGGCAGCGGATGACGGCGACAAAGGCGTCCATGTCATCGATCTTCATATTCGCTTCTCACATACTCTGAGCCGGGGAAATGTTTTTGCAGAATAATCCTTCTTGGCCGACCGTGCTCAGGATTGTGCGTCAGCGGTAGCGCCGCCTCCCCAGAACCCGCCACCACGCGCCTTTGCCGCGGCTTTCGATGGCTTTCAACTGCTCGCCGAGCGCGGCGATGATCTGTTCATCCCGCGGGCTTTGTACCTGATAGATGCCGAGGGCTTCGCTGAGCGCCTTGTGCGCTTGGGGAAGGTTCTCTTGTTGCAGGTGGGCCACGCCCAACGAGGCGAGGCAGGCGCCGACGGGCGCGAGGTCGTCGGGGGTGTCTTCGCGGTAGACCTGCACGGCGCGCTCCAGCGCCTGCGCAGCTTGCGCCAGTTGGCCCAGTTCCAGGTAGCAGTTGCCCAGGGTTTGCAGGCTCTGCCCGACTACCATGTGGCTGGGGGAAAACAGCGCTTCGCGGCTGCGCAGTACGTCGAGGTAAAGTGCCAGCGCTTCGGCATGCCGCTGCTGCGCCCAGCGCAGGCCGGCCAGGCCGTTGCGCACGGTCGCCAGGCTGGCCGGATCGAAACCGTCGATGGCTTCGGCCAGGGCCAGTGCTTCGAGGAAACAGTCTTGCGCTTTGTCCAGGTAACCGTGGTTTCTGTAATGCACGGCCTGGTTGTTGAGTTCGAGGACGCGTGCGTTATCGATGACGGTGCTGAGCATGGGGCGTCCTTGAAGATGCCGGGCGGCGGCCGATGTTTTTGTTAGAGTTCGCGGATTTAATGGGAGGTTTCTGGAGTGGGTCAAGCAAATCCGGGCTTTTTTTGTGGCTTATTGACATGAGTGCGGTGGATGTCCGCATCAAGGCGCCGGGCGAGGGCTCTATTGCCGAGACGGTGGCTTTTGTCATGGCTGCCCGCGCGGTGATCTTTCCGATGCTGGCGGATTCGCCGATGCCGACTGATCTGGCGGATTTTGCGGGTAGCTACCAGGCGCCCGCGCAGGGGCGTTTTCTGATTGCCCGTGACGGCGAACGTATTGTCGCGGCCATTGGTTACCTGCCGTATGACCACCGCTTTGCCCAGCTCGACTATCGCGGGCGGCGGGTGGTTGAGGTGGTGCGCTTATTCGTCGAGCCGGCGTACCGGCGGGGCGGGTTGGCGCGGCGGTTGTATGAGGCGCTGAAGGCGTTGGCGGTGGAGCAGGGCGTGGAGGTGTTGTACCTGCACACCCATCCGTTTTTGCCGGGTGCCATCGAGTTCTGGCAGCGGCGGGGGTTTCGGATTGTGGACGTGGAGGACGATCCGGTTTGGCGGACTACGCATATGGAATGGGGTCTGGCTTGACGCGGTACCTGTAGGAGCGGCCGTTAGCCGCGATGGGCCGCACAGCGGCCCCAAAACCATCCAGCACGAGATGGCTGTCTACATCCGGCATTTCTTTCAACCTTGAGGATGTCTGAATGTGAGATCCCAACCCGCCAGAAACAATGTGCTGGATGGATTCAGGGCCGCTGCGCGGCCCATCGCGGCTAACGGCCGCTCCTACAGGTTCCGCGTCGTGCCCCCTCAGAACCCACCAATCAACGGATACTCAACCGCGAACCGCACCTGATCGGCATCCGTCTCCGCCTGCGCCGCATTGCCGCGGTGCACACTGTGCCGCAGCGACAGCGCGAGGTTTTTCGCCGGACCGCTCTGCACCACATAACGCGCTTCCAGATCCCGCTCCCAATGCCGGCCACCCTCGCCATAACCCAGCCAGGCATAGCCACCCCGCGGATCGACATGGCTGCCGTCGATCCCGCTGCCGCGCACGTACAGCGCGCTGAACACCAGGCCGGGAACGCCGAAGGATTGCATCGCCAGGTCGTAGCGCGCCTGCCAGGAGCGTTCGTTCGGCGCGTTGAAGTCGGACAGTTGCACGGCGTTGCTGATAAAGATGGCGCCACGGGTGACGTAGTCGAACGGCGTGTTGCCGTCCACGGCCTGGTAGCCGAGGCTGAAGGTGTGGGCGCCGCTGCGGTAGTTCGACATCAAACTCCAGGTGGTGTTGTCGATGTCACCCGACAGCGCCTTGCCGGTGTCGCTCGTGCGGTAGAGGTTGAGGTCCAGCCCCAGCGAGCGGTCGCCGGCCAGCGGCTTGCGGTAGCTGGCGCTGAGGTAGTGCTGGCGCCAACTGTCTTCGTAGCGCGAGGTGTAGAGGCTGGTCACCAGGCCCGGCACGCCGTCGTAGACCACGCCGGCCAGGTCGAAGCTATTGCCCTGTTTGCCGTTGGAGTAGTTCACCACGAAGCCGCGGTCATGGCTGGAGGCGTTGCGGTCGGTGCTTTCGTTGAAGTGGCCGCCGACCAGTTTGAGGTTGGGGATTTCCTGGCTGGTGAGGAAAAAACCGGTGGCGGTTTCCGGCAGCAGGCGGCTGTCGGAGGAGCTGAAGACCGGCGTCTTCACCCGTTGCTCGCCGTAGCTCAGGGTGGTGTTGGACCAGCGCAGTTTGACCGCCGCGCCACCGCGGGCGGCGTTGTCCTTGGGGTGACCTTCGTTGTCCAGGCCCAGCAACCGCACCTTGCCGGCGCGGCCGCCGCCGCTGTCCAGTTGCTGTGCGTAGTAGAGGTGGGCGTCGACGCCAACCCCGACGGTGCCTTGGGTAAAGCCCGATTGCACGCTGCCCATCAGGCCGTAAGCCCATTCTTCGGCGGCGCCGTTGCGTTGGTCGCGGGGTTTGTAGGCGTTGCGCGCGCCGTTGCTGCGGCCGCCATGGCGGTAGTCGCGCTGGTCGAACACGCTGCGGTTGAGCAGCAGCCAGGTGCTGTCTTCGATAAAGCCGTTGGCCTGGTCCTGGGCCGATTCGGCATGAGCCAACGCCGGGGCCACGAGGGCCAGGGCGAGGTGGTGGAGCTTGATCACGGGCGGATCCTTCCGTAGCAGATAAAAAACGCGATTCAGCGTGGCGGCAGTTCGCGCTGGATGATGGTGGTCAGGCGCTGGCTGGCGCGGAGATTGAGGCTGGCGGGCGGCACTGGCGCCGCAGCGCCCGGCTCACCGACCTGGATCGCCATGACCATGCCCATCGACACATGGGGGCTGCACTGGATGCCATAGAAACCCGGAACGTCGAATGTCACTTCCAGCGGCTGGTTGATTTTGCTTTTGAACGGCTCGGCGCCCGCGGGCAGCAGACCGTCGATGGTCGCGGCGTTATGGCCGCTCTGGGACGACAGGAAGCGCACGCTGTCGCCGGGTTGCAGGCGCAGGAAATCCGGCTCGTAGACCATGGCCCCGGCGGCGCCGCGGTTGAGCATTTTCACTTCGTGGACTTCGGCCACGGCCATGGGGCTGGACAGCAGGGCCAGCAGCGCCAGCCTGGAAAGAACGTGCATCGGATACCTCGAAAAATCAGCGCGGACGCAGGCGCAGGAAGCGGCTGCCGTCCAGCGGATCGTCAATGAAATGGCCGTGCACGCCGAAGGTGTCGTGCAGGCGTTGTGGGGTCAGGACTTCCAGCGGCGTGCCGAGGGCTACCAGCCGGCCGTGCTGCATCACCGCGAGGCGGTCGCAGTCCAGCGCCTGGTTGAGGTCATGCAGGGCGATCAGCGTGGTCACCGGCAGTGCCCGCACCAAATGCAGGATGCTCAGTTGCTGCTGGATATCGAGGTGGTTGGTCGGCTCGTCCAGCAGCAGGATGCGCGGCTGCTGGGCCAGGGCGCGGGCGATGTGCACGCGCTGGCGTTCGCCGCCGGAGAGGCTGTGCCAGGTGCGCTGCGCCAGGTGCGCCATGGCCACTGCCTGCAAGGCCTGGGCGACAATGGCGTCATCGGCCGCGCTCCATGGCGACAGCGCCGACAGCCAGGGCGTGCGGCCCAGCTCGACGGCGTCGCGCACGCTGATGGCGTCATCGGTGTTGGCCTGTTGCTCCACCACCGCCAGCAGCCGGGCGATTTCGCCACGGCGCAGCTTCGCCAGCGGATGATCGTTGAGCCGGACTTCGCCGCTGTGAGGCTTGAGCAGACCCGCGAGCAACTTCAACAGGGTGGACTTGCCCGAGCCGTTGGGCCCGACGATACCGAGGGTTTCGCCGGGGCGGACCAGCAGGTCCACCTCCGCCACCAGCGGCGTGCCTTTGATCTGGTACCCCAGGCCCGTGCAGGCGAGGGCGGCGCAGTGCTGTGTCGGCTCGAAGGCATTCATCGCGAACGTTGCCCCCGGATCAGGATCAGGGCGAACACAGGCGCGCCGACCAGCGCGGTGATCACCCCGATCGGCAGCACCTGGCCCTTGATCAGGGTGCGCGACAGCACATCCGCCGCCATCAGGAACAGCGCGCCGCACAACGCGCTCAACGGCAGCAGGCGGGTGTGTCGCGGCCCAGCCAGCAGGCGCACGGCATGGGGAATCACCAGGCCGACGAAGCCGATGGAGCCGACGATGGACACCAGCACCGCAGTCATCAGCGCCGCGCACGCCACCAGGACGATCTGCACCTGGCGCACCGGAACGCCCAGCGCCGCTGCGGCGTCCGCGCCGAAGGTGAAGGCGTCCAGCGCGCGCCGATGCCACAGGCACAGCACCAGCCCCAGCAGCACCACCGGCAGCGCCAGCCCGACCGCTGGCCAGCGCACGCCACTGAGGTTGCCCAGCAGCCAGAACATCAGGCCGCGGGCCTGCTCGGCGCTGGCCGAGGCGGTGATCAGGAACGAGGTCAGGGCATTGAACAACTGCGAGCCGGCGATCCCGGCGAGGATGATCTGCCCGGTGCTGCCGGCCCCGCGTGCACCGCGCGCCAGCAACACCACCAGGGCGAAGGCGGCCAGGGCGCCGAGAAAGGCCCCGCCGGACATCGACAAGGTGCCGGCGCCGACCCCGATGATCGCCACCAGCACTGCGCCGGTCGACGCGCCGGCGGAAATGCCCAGCAGGTACGGATCGGCCAGCGGATTGCGCAGCAGCGCCTGCAACACCACGCCGGACATCGCCAGCCCGGCCCCGCAGGCGCCGGCCACCAGTGCGCGGGGCAACCGGTAGTTCCAGATGATGCCTTCGTCGATGGGGTCCAGCAGGTGGCCGGCGCCCCACAACTTGTTGCCCAGCACGTCCAGCACCACGGACAGGCCGAGGCGGGTTTCGCCGATGCTGGCGGCGATCGTCACCGCCAGCGCGAGCAAGGCGCCGACCCACAGGGAGTGGCCCAGCAGGCGCAGGACGAGGCGGGCGACCGCGTATGGCATCAGTGCCCCTGCCGCAGTTTCTGGCTGGCGGCGGCCAGGGTCTCGATGCCGTCGACCAGGCTCAGGCTGGCCTGCATGGCGTTGGCGTCGAGGATGATGATGCGGTCGTTTTTCACCGCGTCCATGTTGCGGGTGACCGGGTCGTTCTTGAGGAATTCGAGCTTCTTCAGGTAGTCGTCGGCGGGGAAGCGGCGACGGTCCATGCGGGCGATGACGAGGAAGGTCGGGTTGGCCTTGGCGATGGTTTCCCAGCCCACGGTGGGCCATTCTTCGTCGGAGGCGATGACGTTGCGCATGCCCAGGCTGTTCAGCATGAAGTCGGGAATGCCCTTGCGCCCGGCCACGTAAGGGTCGATATCGAGGTCGGCGCTGGAGAACCAGAACACTGCCGATTGATCCTGATCGCGGCGCTGGCCGGCGTTGTCGGTGACCTTGGCCAGGCGCGCCTTGAGGTCATTGACCACGGCGTCGCCGCGGTCCTGGACGTCCATGATCTGCGCCAGTTGTTCGATGCTCTTGTACAGGCTGTCGATCTGGAACGCCTGCAGGCGGGTGCCGTCGGCGCCGCTGAGGTTGTCCTTGCCTTCGCAGTCGGACGGCATCAGGTAGGCCGGGACCTTGAGGTCGGCGAATTGCTCACGGGTGCCGACCACGCCTTGCGGGCCGACCATCCACTCGAACTGCACCGCCACCAGGCCCGGACGCTTGCCGATCACCGCTTCGAAGCTCGGGTCGTTGTCGGCCAGGCGCTCGACCTTGGCGTTCTGCGCCTTGAAGCGCTCCGGCACGTCGCTGAACCACAGCGACGTGCCGGCCAGCTTCTGCTCAAGGCCCAGGGCGTAGAACATCTCGGTGCCGGACTGGCCGATGGTGACCGCGCGTGTCGGAGCCTGGTCGAAGGTCAGCGGGGTGCCGCAGTTATCGATGGTCAGCGGGTACGCGGTGGGCGCGGCGAGGGCGGTGCTGGCGAGGCCGAGGCTGGCGAGCAGGGCGAGCGTGAGACGGGACAGGGGCATGCGGATGCGATCTCCATTCGAACGTGTGCGTGGCGGACGGCACAGGTCTGGAAAACACATCCCGAAGAAGCGCGTGAGTGCGCGTGGCAGCCGTAAACGGTTGCCGTGCGGAAACGGAATGCCCTTCCCGGACACCCCGCCGGCGGGTTTGCGATGCTGCTGGCCGGCAGGTCTCCTGACTGGCGCGTCATCACCATGCTCCTGCCTTCCCGGGCGTGGCCCAGTGGCGTGTGAAAAAGGAGCAGGCTCGGCGCCTACAGTTGCGGGGGCAGTTGCGTTTTCGCACCGGTAAGCGGCGCGGACGAATTCCCTGTTAGTTCCTTTCGGAAACCGGCGGGGCGCGATGGTACGGGATAGAGCGGCACAGGGCCAGTGTTGGAGTGGTGGTGATGTTGAGGGCCTCATCGCTGGCAAGCCGGCTTGCCGGCGATGAGGCCCTCAGTGACAGCGATGTTGTCGGGGCGTCGAGCCTCAGCGATCCGCCAACACCACCACCCGCTGTCCCGCCCGCACCGGCGAGCCGGGCTCCACGCGCACTTCGGCCACCCGGCCATCGCACGGCGCCAGCACCGGGATTTCCATCTTCATCGACTCCAGCACCACCAGCACATCGCCGGCCTTGACCCGGTCGCCAGCGCTGACCTGCACTTGCCACAGGTTGCCGGCGATCGGGCTGTCCACGCCTTGCTGGCCGGCTTCGAGCGCTGCTTCTTCAGCCGCAGGGGCTGCCGCTTCGTCGCTTTCGAAATGGGCCTGGCCGGAGGCGATCCAGCGCTCGCGCTCGGCGTTGAACGCCGCCTGTTGTTGCGTGCGGAAGGCGTCGATGCCCGCCGCTTCGCGGGCGAGGAACTCCTGGTAATCGGCGAGGCACAGTTCGCTCTCTTCGATCTGCAACGGGTAGCGCCCCAGCGGGAAATCACGGCGAATCCGCAGCAGTTCGTCCGCTGTCACCGGGTAGAAACGGATGCGGTCGAAGAAGCGCAGCAGCCACGGCTTGCCACCGAACGCGGCGACCTCGCGGTAGCGGTTCCACATCTGCAAGGTGCGGCCGACGAACTGGTAGCCGCCCGGGCCTTCCATGCCGTACACGCACAGGTAGGCGCCGCCGATGCCCACCGAGTTTTCCGCGGTCCAGGTGCGCGCCGGGTTGTATTTGGTGGTGACCAGCCGGTGCCGCGGGTCCAGCGGCGTGGCGACGGGGGCGCCGAGGTAGACGTCGCCGAGGCCCATCACCAGATAGCTGGCGTCGAACACGGTGCGCTGCACTTCGTCCAGGTTCGGCAGGTCGTTGATGCGGCGGATGAACTCCAGGTTGCTCGGGCACCAGGGCGCGTCCTTGCGCACGGTGGTCATGTATTTCTCGATCGCCAACTGGCAGGCCGGGTCGTCCCAGGACAGCGGCAGGTGGACGACCCGCGACGGCACGCGCAGGTCGCTCTGCTCGCAGACCTCGTCCCAGACGTCGCTGACGATGCCCAGCAGATCACGCAGCGGCAATACCTGCGGCTGGTAGTGAACCTGCAGTGAACGGATACCCGGGGTCAGGTCGATCACCCCCGCCAGTGCCTTGGCCTCAAGCGCCTGCATCAGCGCATGGCCGCGGAAACGTAGCACCAGATCCAGCTCCGCCGCGCCGATTTCCAGCAGCAGGTGGGTGTCGCCGGACAGCCGCGCCACCAGGCGCTTGTCGGCTTCGCCGCGATCCAGCACGACCGGGTCGATGAGGTGGGTGGCGTCGAACGGCGCGTCACCGGCGTGGGCCTGTTCGATGCTCACCGGGACGAAGCGCAGCATGTCGCCGGCTTTCAACTGCCCCAGTTGCCAGAGGTCGTCCTGGATGATCGTCACCGGGCAGACGAAGCCGCCCAGGCTTGGCCCGTCCGGGCCGAGGATCACCGGCATGTCGCCGGTGAAATCCACCGCACCGATGGCGTAGGGGTTGTCGTGGATGTTGGACGGGTGCAGGCCGGCTTCGCCGCCGCTGTCGCGGGTCCATTGCGGCTTGGGGCCGATCAGGCGCACGCCGGTGCGGCTGGAGTTGAAATGCACTTCCCAATCGCTGGCGAAGAAGGTCTGGATGTACTCGGCGCTGAAGTATTCCGGGGCGCCGTGGGGGCCGTAGATCACCCGCAGGGTGCGCACGGCGGCGAGGCGGGTGCGTTCGCTGTCGGCCAGGCTTTGGCCGGCGCTGCGGTCGGTCAGCGGATTGAGGTGCAGCACGTCGCCGGCGCGTAGCGCACGCCCGGCGTGGCCGCCGAACTGGCCGAGGGTGAAGGTGCTTTTGCTGCCGAGGTAGTCCGGCAGTTCCAGGCCGCCGCGCAGGCACAGGTAGCTGCGTGCGCCGGCGCCGGTGATGGCGCCGAGGCTCAGGGTCGAGCCGGCAGGGATCAGCAGGGCGGTGTCCATTGGCTGTTCGATGCCGTCGAGGCTGACGGGCAGCGCCGCACCGGTCACCGCCACCACAGCGTCGCAGTTGAAGCGCAGCGTCGGGCCGCTCATGGTGATTTCCAGGCCCGCCATGCCTTCGGGATTGCCCAGCAGGCGGTTGCCGTGGCGCAGGGCGCGGCTGTCCATCGGCCCGGACGGTGGCACGCCGACCGCCCAGTAACCGAGGCGGCCGGGGAAATCCTGGACGCTGGTGAGGGTGCCGCCCGCCAGCACTTCAAAGGTGTTGGCCTGGTAATGCAACTGTTCCAGGCAACGGGTCCAGGGCTCGCCGCTGGCGAACGGGGCGAAACCGAGGATCTGCCGCAGGTACTCGCGGTTGCTTTCCACGCCGTACAGGCGAGTGTCACTCAGCGCCTTGTCGAGGGCGGCGCTGGCTTGGTCGCGGCTTGGCGCCCAGGCGATCAGCTTGGCGATCATCGGGTCGAAGTAGGGCGGGATTTCGCAGCCGGCCTCGACCCAGGTGTCGATGCGCAAGGCGCGGCCATCGGCCTCGGGGAAAGCCACTTCAGTGAGTAGGCCGGGGCAGGGCTGGAAGTTGCGGCCCGGGTCTTCGGCGTACAGCCGCGCCTGGATCGCATGGCCGCTCGGTTTCAGGTCGGCGATCAGTTGCGCCAGCGGCGGCAGGCAGCCGGCGGCCAGTTCGATCATCCAGCGCACCAGGTCCACGCCCCACACCTGTTCGGTGACGCCGTGTTCCACCTGCAGGCGGGTGTTCACTTCCAGGAAGTAGAAGCGCTCGGCCTGGCTGTCGTAGACGAATTCGACGGTGCCGGCGCTGCGGTAGCTCACCGCCTTGGCGAGGGCGATGGCGGCGTCGCAGAGCTGTTCGGCCATGCCCGCGGGCAGGTTCGGCGCGGGGGTTTCCTCGATGACTTTCTGGTTGCGCCGCTGCACCGAGCAGTCGCGCACGCCGAGGGCGATCACCTCGCCCTGGCCGTCGCCGAACACTTGCACCTCAAGGTGCCGCGCGCGTTCGATGTATTTCTCGACGAACACTCCGGCGTCGCTGAAGTTGTTCTGCCCCAGGCGCTTGACCGCGTCGAAGGCGTCTTCAAGCTCCGCCGCCGAGCGGCACACGCGCATGCCGATGCCGCCACCGCCGGCGGTGCTCTTGAGCATCACCGGATAGCCGACCTGGCTTGCGGCGCTATGGGCAGCAGCGAGGTCGTCGAGCAGGTCGCTGCCTTCCAGCAGCGGCACGCCGTGGGCCTTGGCCAGGGCGCGGGCGGTGTGCTTGAGGCCGAAGGTGCGCAGGTGCTCCGGCGTCGGGCCGACGAAGGCGATGCCGGCGGCTTCGCAAGCTTGGGCGAAGGCGGCGTTTTCCGAGAGGAAGCCGTAGCCGGGATGGATGGCCTGGGCGCCGCTGTCACGGGCGGCGGCGAGGATCTTGTCGACCACCAGGTAAGTGCTGGCGGCAGGCCCTTCACCCAGGCTGATGGCCTGGTCGGCCTGTTGCAGGTGCTGGCTGGCGGCGTCGGCTTCGGCGTACACGGCAACGCCGCGCACATCGAGTTGGCGCAGGGTGCGCAGGATACGGCAGGCGATGGCGCCACGGTTGGCGATCAGCAGCTTCTCGAACATGAGGCTGTCCTAACGGGGAGGGCGGGTCGTCCCGCCGGTAATCATCTGCGCCACGGTCGTCCGTGGCTGAACGCGCTCAGCGTTGCTTCGAAGGGCTCGACAGGCATTGCCCGGCACGGCTCTGGCAGAGGGAGAACAGCCAGCGACGCAAACGTTTCAGTTCCATATCAGCACCTGCGCGGGGGTCGGGTTCCAGCCATTGCACGGGTTGTTCAGTTGCGGGCAGTTGGAGATCAGCACCAGGGTGTCGATGTGCGCCAGCAGCTCCACGTACTTGCCCGGACCGGACAGGCCGTCCTCGAAGGTCAGGCCGCCCTCGGCGGTGACCGGCACGTTCATGAAGAAGTTGATGTTGGCGCTGATGTCGCGCTTGCCGAGGCGGCCGTCGTGCAGGCTGGCGCGCAGGAAGTTGTCGCGGCAACTGTGCATGTAGCGGGTGCTCAGGGCATAGCGCACGGTGTTGCTTTCCTGGGCGCAGGCGCCGCCGAGGGTGTCGTGGCGGCCGCACAGGTCGCGGGTGATGGTCAGCATCGGCTGGCCGAGATTGGAATACAGCACGCTGCCTTCGCCGAGGTACACCCGGCCCTGTTTGCGCAAGGTGCGTTGCGGGTCGTAGCGCTCGCGCGGGTTGCGCGCATTGAAGAACAGCGTGTCGACGGCCTGGTTGCCTTCGAGGTCGAGCAGGCGCAGGGTCTGGCCGGCCTTGACCTCGCAGATGAAGGGCTCGCCGGCGGCGATGGTGGCCTGGTAGACGGCGGTCTCGGCGCTACGGATTTCGGTTGTCGCGTTCATGGCGGGCCCTCAGACGTACAGGCGTTCGGTGTTGTGGAAGCCGCGGGTGTTTTCCGCGCGCGACGTGCGGCAGAGCAGGCTGACGCTGTCGCCCTGGACCTGATGCCAGCTCAGGTGCAGCGGCTTGGGCGCGTAGCTCGGCGACGGGTCCATGGGGTGTTGCAGGGCGGTGAGCACCACCAGGGTGTCCATCGGCGCGTACAGCTCGATGTAGTCGCCGGCCTTGGAGTTGCCCGGCACGAAATGCAGGAAGCCGTCGGCGTCCACGTCCACCCGGCTGAACAGGTTGATGTTCATCAGCAGGTCGGCCAGGCCCAGGTCCCACTTGCCCATTTCCACCAGCAGGTTGTCGACGCCGTTGCGGTGGAAGCCGTTGCGCAGTTCCTGGTAGCGGCCGTCGCTGTATTTCTCCCGCACCTCGTCAGCGTTGAGCACGCCGCCGAGGCTGTCGTGCCAGCCGCAGGTGTCGGCGGTGATCGCCGCCAGCACCCGGCCCATGTCCGAATACAGGCAGTGGCCGCTGGTGAGGCGCGCGGTGTGCTGGCACTTGAGGGTGTCCGGCAGGTTCAGCCGCTCGCTTTTTTCAGCGGCGTTGAGCAACAGCAGGCTGGCGTTGGCGCCGCCTTCGAGGTCAGTGATGCGCAGCAGTTGCCCGCGCTTGAGCACGAACGAGGTGTGGCCGCCGCCGGGGACGGTTTCCTCGTACAGGGTGGGGCGCAGTTGCAGTGAGGCAGTCATGGTCAGGCTCCTTGTGTGGCGTGCAATTGGCTGGCGATGCGCGGCGGCAGCGCGTCGAGGGCGCTGCGGGCGGCGCGGCGATCGCTGTTGAGCGGGATGTCGTAGGTGATCCGCGCGCCGTAGGCGTTGGGCGCCTGGACCTCGCGGCGAATCTTGTCGAACACCAGCAGGCGGGTGCCGAGGCTGAAGCCTTCGCTGAGGTCATGGGTGACCATGAACACGGTCAGCCGGGTTTCCCGCCACAGCGCCAGCAGCAGCGCGTGCATGTCCTTGCGGATACCCGGATCGAGGGCGCCGAAGGGTTCGTCCAGCAGCAGAACACGCGGCTTCATCACCAGCGCCTGGGCGATCGCCAGGCGTTGCTGCATGCCGCCGGAGAGCTGCGCCGGGTATTTGTCCAGGGCGTGGCCGAGGCCGACTTTTTCCAGCAGTTGCGCCGCCTGCTCGCGGGCTTCGCGCTTGTGCCGGCCCAGCAGGCGACCGAGCAACGGCGCGCTCGGCAGTTCCAGGCCGAGGGCGACGTTGTCGAGCACGTTCAGGTGCGGGAACACCGAGTAGCGCTGAAACACCACACCGCGGCTGGCGTCGGGCTCGACCACCAGTGGCAGGCCGTCGAGCAGGATGCTGCCGCGGCTTTGGCGCTCCTGGCCGAGCAGCAGGCGCAGAAAGGTGGACTTGCCGCAGCCGGAGGTGCCGACCAGGGTGCAGAACTCGCCTTCCGCGACGCTCAGCGAAAGGTTTTCCAGCACCACCTGATCTCCGTACACCTGCCAGAGGTTTTTCACTTCGAGAAAGGCGCTCATGGCCGGGCTCCTTCGTACCAAGGGAAGGCGCGGCGCGACAGCAGGCGCAGACCCAGGTCCATCAGCCAGGCCAGCACGGTGATCCACACCACGTAAGGCAGGATCACGTCCATTGCCAGGTAGCGGCGGACCAGGAAGATCCGGTAACCGAGACCGTCGGTGGCGGCGATGGCTTCGGCGGCGATCAGGAACAGCCACGCCGCGCCCAGGCTCAGTCGCAGCGACACCAGCAGGCGCGGCAGCAATTGCGGCAGCACCACCCGCAGCAACAGGGTCCAGGTGTTGGCGCCGAGGGTCTGCGCCTTGATCAGCAGCTCGCGGGGAATTTCCCGGGCGCGCTGCTCCAGGTCACGGGCGATGGCCGGGGCGATGCCGATGACGATCAGCACCACCTTGGACAGCTCGCCAAGACCGAAGACGATGAACAGCACCGGCAGGATCGCCAGCGGCGGCACCATCGACAGCACCGTGAGCAGCGGCGACAGCGGCGTGCCGAACAGCGGCAGGGTGCCGGCGAGCATGCCCAGGGTCAGACCGAGCAGGGCGGCGATGCCGATGCCCAGGCCGAGGCGGGTGAGGCTGGCGGCGGTGTCCTTCCACAGCAGGTAGTCGCCGGTGCGCTTGTCCTCGGTAAAGGCCATGCGTTGCACGGCGTCGACCATCTGCGCGGCGCCGGGCAGCAGTTTGTCGTTGGGGTTTTCGCTGAGCCGCGCCGCCGACCCGGTGAAGTAGGCGAACAGCAGCAGAGCGAAGGGCAGCAGCACCAGAAGCAGGCGCCCGGCCCGGTCGGGCTGACGGTTGATCAGACGCATGGCGAGTATCCCGGTCAGTGACTCAGAGGCTGCCGTCGGCGGCCATTTGCATGTAGCGCGGGTCGAAGCGCAGGCGCAGATTGCCGGCATCGCCGCGCACCACGTCATTGGCGAAACTCATGCCCACCGCATCGGCGCTCTGCGCGCCCTCGCCGAGCAGACCGTGGTCGAAGCTGAAGCGCGCGACCCGGTCCATCGTCTCCGGCAGCGCCGCGCTGGTGGCGAAGGCCACCGCTTCCTTCGGCGTCGCGAACAGGCGGGTGGCGTTCAACTGCGCCTTGTAGCCGGCCAGATCGGTGCCGGAAGCCTTGGCCATATGGTCCAGGGCGGCCTGGCCGCGGGGGCCGTTGTCGTGCATCAGCGCGACGATTTCGTACCAGGCGCCGGCCAGCGCCTTGCCCAGTTCGGGGTGGGCCTTGAGGGTGTCGCTGTTGACCACCAGCAGGTCCATGATTTCGCCGGGGATCTTGCTCGAATCGAACACCAGCGAGGTGTCCGGGGTGGCGGCGACGGTGGAGAGAATCGGGTTCCAGGTGGTCACCGCCGTCACCTCGCGGGTGTTGAAGGCGGCGGCGAGGTCGGCGTCGGAGGTGTTGACCACCTTCACATCGCGCTCGCTCAGACCGGCCTGTTCCAGCCCGCGGGCCAGCAGGTAATGCGAGACCGACAGCTCCACCAGATTGACCGACTGGCCTCGCAGATCGGCGAGGGTCTTGCCCTTGCCCTTGAGCACCACGCCGTCATTGCCGTTGGAGAAGTCGCCGACGATCAGCGCGGTGCTGTCCACGCCACCGGCGGCGGGGATGGTCAGCGCGTCCATATTGGTCATGGTGCAGCCGTCGAACTGGCCGGCGGTGTACTGGTTGATCGACTCGACGTAATCGTTGAGCTGAGTGACCTCGATCTCGATCCCGTACTTGTCCGCCCACTTCTTCACGATGCCTTCGCTGGCGCCGTATTCCCACGGCATCCAGCCGGCGTAGATGGTCCAGCAGATGTTGAAACGGTCTTTGGCGAAAGCGCCCGGGGACAGCAGCACGGCGGCGAGGCTCGCGGCCAGCAGAGAGAGCAGACGGGGTGTACGCATGAGAAACCTCCGGTTCGGTTATCGGGCGGGCAGGAGTCGAGCGGCGCGTTGGCGCTCTCTTCTCCCGGGCTTTTATCCCGCCGTGTAACCTCGCTGGAGGTCGACAGCTCTCGGACCAGACACTCGCCGAAGCGAGCCGGAACCCTAGCTGTCCATTTCTCGAATTGTGGTGCTGTTTTGGCCGGGGTGGGCCGGTGACTCCTGCACGGTAGAGGTGAGAGCAAGAGGTGTGCCGGGTTTGGGGGGAGGTGCGGATTGTGTGGGGTGTGGGGGGTTGGTGAGGTTGGAGTGGGGAGGAGGGTGCCCGGTTATGAGGCGTGGGTGGGGAGGGGTGATGCATTGTGGTGCTGGGTTGTGGTGATTGCACTCTTCCAGATCTTTCACGCTGGTGTGCGCCTGGCGCTTGATCCACTTCTCACTCAACGTCGAGAAAAAGCGCTCAACCATATTCAACCAAGATGCCGAGGTCGGTGTGAAATGGACCTGGTAGCGCGGGTGTGCTGCAAGCCTCTGCGAATGCCGCAACTCACGAGCATTCGCGAACTTAATGAAACCTCACCCCAAGCCCTCTTTACTCTCACGACTCGACCAACAAAACCCAAACAACACCAACCCCTCCACCGGCTCATAAAACATCATCACCAGATCCGCCCCCCAACTCTGGTAGTGATGCGCGGGCACGCTGGCCACATGATGGAACGGATTACCCGCAGGGCTACACGGATACCCCGCCGTAATCCCGCTCTTCTCACATTCCGCATAACCCAGCGTCAGGCTGGACACCGGGAACTTCATGAAGTCCGCCACACCGCCAATCTGCTCGACGAATGTCATCTGCTCAACCCGGTGCAGGGGCACCTTCCTCGCCAGCTCCGACGGGCAAAACAGCAAGCCTGATTCGCGATACTTCTCTCGGGCCGCCTCAAAAGCCGCTTTCTGGTCAGAATAATGAGCCTGCAAACTTTCCCGCGCTTCGACATACGGATCAGCAAGGTGCTCGTTACCTGCATGCAGGAAGAAATAACGGCGATCACCCATCAGTCGGTAGCGTCCGTCTTCGACCTTGAAACCAATCCAGTTGGTGTGCAACAACCGGTTATGCCACGGGGTATCTTCGGTCGCCCGGCCAACGTACTCATGCTCGGTGGGCTCCAGCGGCCCCAACATCGTCAGATAGCCCGACCACTCTGGGTTCACCACACTCAGGTCAATGCCGAAAAACGGCTGCAAGTGCTCGATGAGGTCGGCCTGATCATCCACGAACACCGTCTCCGGGTCGGGGAACGGGTACAGGCCATAAGGGACGTTTCGGTAGTCCGGCCAGTTCTTCGCTACTTCTCGGAGCACACTCATGGCCTCCCGGTCTGTACTCAAGCCTTCCTTGTAAACCTTCAACAGGGCCTGCGCTGCCTCGAAATGTTCCGGGCTGAGCTGTGCCAGATCATCCGCGTTGACGGTATAGCCGGAACACTCCTGCATCGACAGTACGATCGCGCGTAAACACCTAGCGGACGCCCGATGGTCATGGACGAGGGCGTCCTTGTATTTGAGAAAGGGGGATTCGCTCATCTTTGGTCGTCCTTAGCCCAGATTTTTTGAAGTAAGAAAAACGGCATCCCGAAGGATGCCGTTTTGTATCACACAAAAAGCGCAATCAGGACGCTACGACCGCCGCCTGAGCAGCCTGTGCCTCTGCCGCCGCCCGCGCATTCTGGCGCGCCATGCCGCTGGCGTAGAGCTTGTCCAGCTCGGCCTCACCACGCGCAATCAGCTCTTCCTGAGACTGTGCAATCTTCTTCACCACGAAGTAGTGCAGGGCGGTGAGTGCGGCGTAGCCGACCACCAGTGCAGTGACGACGTCGTCACTGCGGCGTTGCGTCAGCATGTACGCGAAGGCCGCCAGGTAGATCAGGCCACCGCCGTAGGTCAGCAGGGCTTCGATCTTGTGCGAGCCCGGCACGACGTTCTTGGTGTAGATGCCACCATTACCGTTCCAGTTGATCCAGCCCGCCCAGACCATCGGCGACATCAGCGCGAACAGCGGGAACATCGCCCAGCCGAAGACCACCAGGATGCCGCCCCAGACCAGCGAGGCCACGGGATGGTATTTGGTGCCGGTATCGACGAATTTCTTGCTGGTGGAGTAGTTGATGTCGAGGAAGCTGCGGCCTTTCCAGCTCATGGTGCCGAAGATATGGCCAGGGCGCGCCTGCAGGTTGCCGTTGCCGGAGTAGGTCACGTCGGTGTCACGGTTGATGTCGTACAGCCAGGTGTTGTGGCTGACCTGCACGTCATGGCTGGTGTGGCTCTCCAGGTTGCCGAAGGCGTTCTGCTGGACGTGGGTGTTGCTGAACACGGTGTGGTTGGTCCTGGTGTCCAGCACGCGGCCGACCAGCAGTTGCATGTCGTCCAGGGCATTGGCGCTGTCGCCGAACACGGTGCGCCCGGATTTGCCCCGCTGCCAGATCGAAAAACCGACGTAGCCGATCGCGGCGCCAATGGCCAGCCAAGGCCAGCGGTAGGAGGTGACGATTTCGATGTTGTACATCAGATCGATTTCGGACTCATAGATGAACCAGAAGGCCGCCAAAGCACCCGCGCCGGCGAAGGCCAGCGCCGATTTGCGCTTGAATGCCGCGTAGCCGGCAGCGACCGTCAGCAGAAAGATGATAAAGCTCACTTCGTATCCTCGTATTGGTAAGACCGGTTTCCGGTTCGGCGACAAGATACCGGCGCCAAGGACCTGAGGCGAGTGAAAGTTGCATTTTGCTATCACTCGGAAAGGCCTCTGAACCGGGCCTTGAAGCGTTTCAGTTGAAGTGGCCTCATCGCTCGCAAGCCAGCTCGCACAGGTTCGGTGCAATGCTTCGATTTTGAGATCAGCGAAGATCTTGTGGGCGCCGCTCTTGCCGGCGATGAGCCGGCAGATACAGCCCGGTTGCCTGGCGTGGCCTCATCGCGAGCGAGCTCGCTCCTACAGGTCCGCAGTTTCTGTAGGAGCGAGCTTGCTCGCGAATTGACTCACCGCGAATACCGCGCCAACGCTTTGCGCAGCATCTCCCGCACATGCTCCCGCAATCCCACCGGCCCCAGCACTTCGATGTCCGCCGCGTTGCTCAGCAGAAACAAGCGCAAGCCTTGGCTGTCGAGAAGGTTGCAGGTCAGTTTCCAGTGCTCGGCGCCATCGGGTTGCAACACTTGATCATCGGTCAGCGGGTTCTCCCACAACCGGTTGTACAGGTTGGCGCCCAGGCGCAGTTCCAGACGGATTTCGCCGTCGCCATGCAAGGTCATCAAGTGCCGCTGGGCCTCCAGCGAATGCACGTCGTAGCCCTCGGGATCGGCGATGTTCACCCGACCCGTGTCGATCGCGACGATGCGGTGCAGCATCAACGCACACAACTCGCCCGGTCCGTTGCTGCCGTATTTGCCGCGCGGTTTTTGCGGGTCTGGCTGATAACCATCAAGCCACTGCTCTTCCGCCACCAGCGCCGACAGGTAGGTGTTGGAATCCTGGTGGGAGAGGGCGAGCGGCTTGAGTTGATAGACACACAGCGCATCATCCGCGTCCCGTGGGCGGTAGGTCACGGCCAGTGGCTCGTCGCGGAAAATCGCCTGTTGCAGACGGGTCAGCAACGCGGCGTCATAGCGCCCGGGCCGCAGCACCATGAAGCGGGTGCCAGAGGTGATGCGCCGGCCCAGATCAATCCCGCGCGGGGTCTGATGGTTCATCACGTGGATGGCGAAGTTGCGCAGCTCGGTCAGTTGTTCGGTGTGGGTCTTTAGCCCGAAGCGTTCGGCATGATCGAAGATCGCCGACAGGGTCATGGCCTCGATCGGCAGCAATTTGAGCTCATGCTGGTATTTGCTGATCCGCCACAGGATCGGCAGGCCGTTGCCCTGTTCCTCAGGCTGCACCACTCCTTTTCCTTCGAGCCATTCGAGGTCGCGATTGATGGTCTTCAGCGAGCCGGACCATTCGCTGTCAGCGCCGTGCATCAGTTTGAACAGGGTCGAGGCGGGTTGCGCTTGCTGTTGGCGGCCCAGCGCCTGGAGAAGCCGCTCGCGGCGAATTTCAAAATTTTTCATCGAATCTGGCGGACCTGGACAAAAAGTGGGAAGGCTGGCTGTTTTCATACCCGGGCTGACAGGCGATAGTGCCTGCGCCAGCCCACAGGAGCATTACATGAAGCGTCAGTCCTACCTCGCTGCTACTCACGTTGCCGGTTTTATCGACTGGTTGGCCACCGAGCTTGAATCGGTTTCGCTGTTCCGCCACCAATACGTCGATCGCCGCAAGGCATCCATCTGGCAGTGCAGCGACCTGTTCGACGCCTTCGAAGGCTACCGCTGGAACCATCCCGGCAACGAGCGCCTGGACTACGATGCGGGCGACTGCCCACGCAGCAACGCCATCGCCCTCGACGCCCTGCGCCGTGACCTGCTGGCGGCCAGCGGCGATGATGCACGCAGCCTGCTGGCCTCGCTGGACGTGATGGCCTGGGGCGGCGTCAGTGCCCGCAATGCCGACTGGCTCAAGACCAACGAGCAGGGCCTGGCGCAGACCCTGCACACGGTCAAGGCGGCGCTCGACGCCGGCGATCCGCAAGCGCCGGTACTGCGCGACAAGGGCCTGCGTTTCAACTCCGGGATGACCAAGGTCTACTCGCTGCTCTGTGAAGACTTCCTGATCTACGACAGCCGCGTGGCGGCGGCGCTGGGCTGGCTGGTGGTCAAGTACTGCAAGGCCAAGCACCTGGCCTGGGTCCCGGCCGAGTTGTGCTTCCCCTGGGCGGCGGCCAAGGAGGGGGTCAACAGCGCCGCGCCGAAGCAGCGCAATCCGGGCAACCCGCACCTGCAGTTCAAGCGCCTGCGCGCCGGGCATCACCATGCGTTGTGGAACCTGCGGGCAAGCTGGCTGCTCAGTGCGGTGCTGGCGCATCCGGCAGCGGCGGACAGCCGTTTCAATCGAGTGACCGGGCCGGTCACACCGCTGCGGGCGCTGGAGGCCGCGTGTTTCATGATCGGCTATGACCTGGGCACGGACGACGGTGTGCAGGAATACAGCGACGAATTCGCCCAACGGATTCTGGCGGTGGCGGAAGAGGATTTTGTCGAGATCGACGCCGATGAGCTGATCGGGCAACTGGATGAAATGATCAAGGCGGCGCGGCAGAACAACAGCGGGCGAGTGTGACGCGCGGGGCAGGAGGGGCCGCGTCGGCGGCCCCCACGCCTTGCATCAGAAGCTGTATTTCACGTTGAACATCACGTTGCGCGGGTCACCGTAATAGGCGGTGTTGTAGTTGCCGATACCGCTGTAATACACCCGGTCGAACAGGTTGTTGAGGTTCACCGTGCCCTTGAGCTCGTCAGTGAAATCGTAACTGGCCAGCAGGCCAACCACCGCGTAGCTGCCACGATTGAGCTTCTGCGGCCCGACCTGCTCGTCGAAGCTGTCGTCGATAAAGAAGCTCGCGCTCTGCCATTGCACATTGCCGCCGACGGTGGCCTTGTTCAGCACCCCCGGCAGGCGGTAGCTGGTGGCAGCCTTGAGCAGGTGCTGCGGCTGGGTGGTGGCAACGCGCACATGGTCGGCGTCATAGGACGCCTGGTAGACGTAGCCGGCATTGATGTTCCAGCCCGGCAGCAGCTCGCCGGCAATCTCCAGTTCCACACCATTGGTCGTCGCCCCCGATACCGGACGCATCTCGGCATTGCCCGCGCTGTTGGTCCGGCCAGTGCTTTCGGCGAGGTTGTCCTGCTTGAGCTGGAACAGCGCCAGGCTGGCGTTGAGGCGGCCTTCGAAGTACTCGCCCTTGATCCCCACTTCATAGCTTTCACCGGTCAGCGGGTCGATCGGATTGTCGCGGGCATCCTTGTTGTACGGCTGCGGTTTGAAGATGTCGGTGTAGCTGGCGTAGACGGTGTACTGCTCGTTCAGGTCGTAGGTGATGCCGGCGTAGGGGATGACCTCGCCGCGGTTGCTGGTCGGGTAACTGCGGGTCCTGCCGAGCGCGTTGAGGCTGCTCAGGGTCCAGTCATAGTCGTTGACCCGGGCACCGAGGATCACGTTGAAGGCATCAGTGGGCTTGAGCACTACGGCCGCGTAGCTGACCTTCTGCGTGGCATCGATTTTCTGCGTCGACCACCACGCCCAGTCGGTCGGGTAGGTGGCGTTGTTGTTCCAGGTGAACGGGTTGACGGTCTCGTCGGTGGTGCCATCGGTACGGCGCGATTCGGCATCGGTCTTCGAATAGTTGTAGCCGACCACCAGTTCATGGTCGCGGCCGAAGAGCTGGAACGGCCCCTTGGCGTACACGTCGAAGGACTTTTCCTCGGTGTCGGTATCGAACTTCGAGGCGCCGCCGTAATAGAAACCGTGGTCGATGGTGTTTGTGGCCGGGTCGATATGCGCGGCCGACAGCCCGGCGAGGATTTCCCGCGATTTGTACTTGCGGTAGGTGGCGGTGGCTTTGAGCATCCAGTCGTTGTCCAGACGGTGCTCGATGCCGATAAAGCCGCGCGAGGTGTCCTGGTTGCGGTAGGCCCACTTGTCCGCGGGGTTGCTTGAGCGCGACAGATCGACCCGCCGGCCATCGCTGTAGAACACTGGCAGGTGGGCGTTGCTGGTCGCGTCGTTGTTGTTCTTCTGGTAATCGAACCCGGCGCTGACGGTGGTGGCGTCGCTCAGGTCTGCTTCGAGGATCCCGTAGAAAACCTGCTGCTCGCCTTTCTGGTAGTCGATGAAACTGTCGTGCTGCTCGCTGCCAGCGACCATCCTCCCGCGCAGCGCGCCGCTGTCCACCAGCGGGCCGGAGATATCCAGCTCGGTGCTGTAGCGGTCCCAGGAACCGGCACCCGCGCCGACATGGCCCTGGAATTCACGGGTCGGGCGCTTGCGCACCAGGTTGATGACCCCGGACGGATAACCGATGCCGTTGACCAGGCCGGTAGCCCCCTTGAGCACTTCGACGCGGTCGTAGATCAGCGAGTTGCCGATGCTGTAGTTGTCGCGCACGTTGCCGCCGTCGGTGCTCAGGCTGGGAATGCCGTCGTACTGGAAGGCCTGGATTTCGAAGCCGCGGGAATAGTAGGTATAGCCCTCGGAGTTCTCGCGGTTGACGGTGACGCCGGGGGTCTGTTGCAGCACCGAGGCGAGGTTGACCAGGCCCTGGTCGTCCATCTGCTGGCGGGTCACCACGCTGACCGATTGCGGCGTCTTGCGCAGCGACAGGTCCATGCGCGTGGCCGAGGCGCTCTGGCCGACGGTGTAGGCGCCGGTGCCCTCGGAGGTCGCGCCGAGGGCTGCGCTGTTGATGGTGGTGGCGCCCAGTTCCAGCGAGCCGTCCGCTTTGGGCAGTGGCCGCAATGCGTAGCTGCCGTTGCTTTGCGGCAGCGCTTGCAGGCCGCTGCCCTGCAGCAGAATGGCGAAGCCCTGGGCGACGCTGTAGCGGCCGTCGAGGCCGGCGGACTGGCGGCCTGCGGTCAAGGCGGCATCGAACGAGATGGCGGTGCCGGACGCCGAACCGAAAGCGGCGAGCACCGACGTCAGGCTGCCGGCGGCAATCCGGTAATGCTGCTCGGCGCTGACTTCGGCGGCGCTGACGACGCCTGGCAGGCTGCCGACAGCAATGGCGCAAAGCCCGAGACGGATGGCCACGGCCACGGGTTTCAGCAAGCGTGCGTGCGGGTACTTCATGGTGTTCCTCCCCCAAATGAGGCCGTGCAAACGGCACTTGTCGAGGATTGGCCGAGCGGGAAAAGCAAATCGTGCAACGCCCCTGAAATTATTTTCCGCGTGGGACGCTCAGGCGTCGGCGGGCAGCACCGTGACCCAGTAATCGGTGCGTCGCACCACCCGCAGGCCGAAGCCGCTTTCCAGCGCCGCCAATGCGCGGTTGGTGTCGTCCAGCGGGAAGGCGCCGGAAATCTTCAGCCGGGCGATAGCCGGATCGCAACGCAGCCAGCCATGGCGATAGCGCGACAGCTCGGCGAGCAGATCGGCCAACGGCCGCTCGATGGCGATCAGGCTGCCGTTGCGCCAAGAGGCGACCGCAGCGTCGCTGATGCTCGCCGCGCCGAGGCTGGCGCGGTCGAAACGCACCTGCTGGCCGGCCTCCAGGCGCAGCACTTGCGGGCTCAGCGCCGGACGCACTTCCACGGCTTTTTCCAGCACCGCGACCTCGCACCAGGCGTCGTCGCTTTGCACCGTAAAACGCGTGCCGAGGGCGTGGACCTGGCCTTGCGCGGTCTCCACCAGGAAGTGGCGACCGAGTGAGTCCGCCGCGGTTTCCACCAGCAGCCGGCCGCTGAGCAGGCGCAGCAGGCGGCGGTCGTTGTCGAACGCCACATCCAGCGCCGAATGGCTGTCGAGCAGCAGCGAACTGCCGTCGGCCAGCGTCAGGCGGCGTTGTTCGCCGACGCCGGTGTGGTAGCTGGCGGTCATCGCGATGCGCCAGTCGCTGTCCCAGGTCCGCCAGCCCAGCGCGCCGACGCCGGCCAACACCAGCAACTGGCGCATGACCCGCCGGCGTGTCTGCCCGGCGTTGCGCAGGGCAGACGCGGCGACCTTGCCCGGTACGCCCTCGACCATCCGCCGCACCTGTTCGACTTGCTGCCACGCCTGGCGATGCAGCGGGTCGGCGTTGTGCCAGAGCTGCCATTGCTGGCGCTCGGCCTCGGACTCGCAGCCCGAAGTCAGCCGCGCGTACCACTGCGCCGCGCTGCGCAGGGCATCGCGCTCGGCCGGGTCGAGAACGGGCCGCGGCTCGCTCACAGCAGGCCCATCTGCACCAGGCAGCAATGCTCGACGGCCTTGGCCATATGGTTGTTTACCGTACGCAGGGAAATACCCAGGCGCTCGGCGATCTTCGGATAACTCAGGCCCTCGAACTGGGACAGGATGAAGGTCTGCTTCACCGTGTCGCCGAGGGCATCGAGCATGCGGTCGATCTCCACCAGGGTCTCCAGGACGATGGCCTGTTCTTCCTGGGACGGATGCTCACGCTCGGGCAGGGCGGCGAGGGCTTCCAGGTAACTGTGCTCCAGTGCCCGGCGGCGGAACAGGTCGATCACCAGGCCCTTGGCCACGGTGCTCAGATACTGCCGCGGCTCGCGGATGTCCAGGGCCTGACGCGCCTTGATTACCCGCACGAAGGTGTCCTGGGCCAGGTCGGCGGCATCGCTGCTGTTGTCCAGACGCTTGCGCAACCAGCCACGCAACCAGCCGCAATGGGAGGCGTAGAGGTCATGGACGGCGGAACGCAGGGCGATATCGTCGGCGGGCATGAGAAAACATCACTAATGAGAATTGGTTGCAATTCTCACCTTGTTGTAGCGGGGTTTGCAATGACTTGTTACGGCTATTGAGCCGGGTGGGAAATGTCCCAGATCGACGGGGCAGGGCTGAGACCACCCGGTATGCGAACTGCTGGAAGCTCTAAGGGTTTCAGCCGCGGGCTGATTTTCGAATGAATCTCTGCCCGTTCGAGGTGGTCACAAAAATGTCGACCATCCCCAATCGAGCCCGCAGGGCAGAGAGGTATTCATGAGCAATGATGAACTGGAGCGTGAAGTCCTGACCCGTTTGTTGCACGCGCACCCGGAAGGACTGGGCAAGGAAATCCTCGACAACTACCGCGGCGAAAAGGCCGTGGCCGGGACGCTCAAACACCTGCAGGAACGCAATCTGATCCACGGCAACCCGGTGACCGTGCAGGACCATGAACCGTCGGTGACCTTTCCGATCAAGCTGACCAGTGCCGGCGTCGATGCCGCGCGGCGGGCGGATGGGGCAGGCGCTCAAGGACGTTAATCGTTGCAGCGACCGCGACGGTCCGGCGCCCCCGAACCGTCGCGGTTGCCTGCGCTATTACAGCACCGGCGTACGTGGCGGAATCATCCGCCGGTTGCCGGTGGCTTCGAACGCCGCGCCGAGGCGCAGCAGGTTCGAGTCGTCATAGGCGCGACCGGCGAAAGTCAGCCCCACCGGCATGCCGATATCGGCCATCACGCCCATCGGCACGGTGACGGTCGGCACGCCGAGGTGGCGAATCGCGAGGTTGCCGTTGGCGACCCAGACACCGTTGCTCCAGGCGATATCCGCCGACTCAGGGTTCACATCGGCATCCGCCGGGCCAACGTCGGCCACGGTCGGGAACAGCACCGCGTCCAGCTTCAGTTCGTCCATCCAGTCTTCCAGGTCGATCTTGCGGGTCTTCTCCAGGCCACGCAGACCGTCGGGTACGGTGCTGATTTCGTTCCACGGGGTGATGCCGCGCTGGGCCATTTTCACGTATTCGTCCATGCCGGCGGCGAGGTCGCCTTCGCGGTTGGGCAGGGTGCCGGGATCGTGGGGGAAGATCTTCGGCCCGTCGACATCCACCAGGCGATTGAGCTTCGGATCGCCGTTGGCCTGGAGGAAATCGTCGAAGGCCCAGGCGGTCAGGTCCCACAGTTCATGGTGCAGGAACTCCGGCGAGACGATGCCGCGGTTGAACACGGTCGGTGCGCCCGGACGGTCGCCTTCGCAGTTGGACACCAGCGGGAAGTCCACTTCGATCACTTCGGCACCGGCCGCTTCCAGGGCCTGGCGCGCCTGCGTCCACAGGTCGATGACCGAGTCGCGGGTGTTGATGCGCTGGCCGGTCGGGCCGCCAATGCCTGGTGTTTCCGAGGTGCCGGCCAGTTCATCGGCATTGATGTACATGCGCGGCACGCCCAGGCGTTTGCCGGCCAGGGCCCCGGCGCCCACCGCCAGTTCCTGGTAGGAGGCCGGGCGCACCGAGGCAACGCTCGGGATCGGCACCCAGGTTTGCAGGCGCCACAGGTCGCCACGGGTGTCCTTGTCTTCGGCGACCACTACGTCGAGCACTTCGAGCAGGTCGGCCATGGTCCGTGCGTAGGGCACCACCACGTCCATGGTCGGCGTCAGCGGCCAGTTGCCGCGAACCGAAATCACCCCACGCGACGGGGTGTAGGCACACAGGCCGTTGTTCGAGGCCGGGCCGCGACCGCTGGACCAGGTTTCTTCCGCCAGGCCGAAGGCCGAGTAGCTCGCAGCGGTGGCAGTACCGGCACCGTTGGACGAACCGGAGGCGAACGGCGCGGTGAGGTAACCGGCGTTGTACGGGCTTTCGGCGCGGCCATAAACGCCGCGCTGCATGCCGCCGTTGGCCATGGGCGGCATGTTGGTCTTGCCCAGGCAAATCGCCCCGGCAGCCCGCAGGCGCTCGATGGTGAAGGCGTCGCGATAGGCCACCAGCTCGGCGAAGGCCGGACTGCCGGACGCGGCGGTCAGGCCCTTGACCAGATAGCTGTCCTTGGCGGTGTACGAAATGCCGTCCAGTGGGCCGAGGGTTTCACCCCGGGCGCGGCGGGCGTCGGAGGCTTCGGCTTCCTTGAGGATTTCGGGGTTGCGCACCACCACCGCGTTGAGTGCGGTGGGCGTGTCGGCGCCGTCGTAGGCATCGATCCGGGCAAGGTAGGCCTTGACCAGTTCAACCGCGGTGGTTTGCCCGGATTCGAGCGCGGCACGCAGTTGGGCAATGGAAACTTCGGTGACCTCGATCATGCAGCTTGCTCCGGTGACTGACAGGTAACAGGGAAAGTGCTTCCCTCACGCAGGGACATCAGGCTTTTCAAATTGTTATCTCGTTCGATACCCCGTTGTGCGGCTTTACGCAACAGGGCGGCCTAAAGTGGGCGATATATTTAACACTTGGCGCTGAACAAGGGAATGGGGACTACGCCAGACCTGATGATTTTGGCGATAAAGGGCAGCTTTCGCTATTTGGAGGTGTAGAAAAATACGAACAGTCGAACGCTGTCTGCCGAGGCATCAGGATCATTCAGAAGGGAGGGTGAAGCAGAAGAAGAAAATGGCAGGGGCGGCTGGATTCGAACCAACGCATGGCAGGATCAAAACCTGCTGCCTTACCGCTTGGCGACGCCCCTGTTGCGACGGATGAAAGTACATCCAGATGCAGAATCCTGCTGCTTGCGAAGACGATTTCGCGAAGAACCATGTGGTCCGTTGCAGGATGGGCGGCAATTTATCAACTTTTGTTACGTCTGTGAAGCCCCTTTTAAAACGAAAGGGGTTTTAAAACAGCGACTTAGTTTGCGGGTCACCGTCATTGGCTCCGGCGAAAAGCCGACAGCATCGCGTTGGCGCCCGCAGATGGGGTAGGGTTGCGGACCGCATCTAGCGAAATTTCCCACATCCCCAAGGACGGAGAGCGATCGTGTTCCCATTGGATATCTGGCTGGCCTACACCGCCGCCTGTCTGCTGCTGGTGATTTCCCCCGGTCCCGACAACCTGCTGGCGATCGGTCGCGGTCTGAGCCAGGGGCGGCTGGCGGCGATCGTCTCGGGGGTGGCCTCGGGGGCCGGCATTCTCTTTCACACCACCACAGCAGCATTGGGCCTGACCCTGTTGATGCAGACGTCGGCGGTAGCCTTCTGGGTCGTCAAGATCATCGGTGCCGGTTACCTGCTTTGGCTGGGCATCAAGGTGCTGCGCTCGCGCAACCTGATCAACTTCGCGCCGGCAGCCAGGCAGCCGCTGCGCAACATCTTCCTCACCGGTTTTCTGTCCGCAGCGCTCAACCCGAAGCCGGGTCTGTTCGTGCTGGCCTTCATCCCGCAGTTCGTCAATCCGCAACTGGGTTCAGTGACGCTGCAGATGTTTGTCTATGGCGTGTGGTTCGCCGCGCTGACGGCGGTGGGCTTTGCGCTGATGGGGGTGTTCGCCACCGCGCTGACCCAGTCGCTACGCCAGCGGCCACGGCTGGTTAACGGCCTGAATGTCGGGGCAGGGGTGACGTTCGTTGCCTCGGGTGTCTCGGTGGTGGCGCTGACCCAGAAATAAATCCTGCCCTCGGTTTGGCACGCGACTGAAGACTGCCCGGGAATTTTCGTTCAAGGGGTGTGTCGCATCTCCCACGGGCCACTTTACGTGGTCCCATCGCGTCGCTCTAATAGCAAACCCGCGGCTCGGGCTGGCCCGCGCCGGTTTTCCGCATTACACAAGGAACAGTGACCGTGATCATTGGCATCGATCTGGGTACGACCAACAGTCTGGTCTCGGTATGGGACGGCGAGTCCGCCCGCCTGCTGCCCAACGCCCTTGGCAATTACCTGACGCCCAGCGTCGTCGGCCTCGACGACGAGGGCCAGCTGGTCGTGGGCGATATCGCCCGCGAGCGCCTGCAGACCCACCCGCAATTGACCACCGCGCTGTTCAAGCGGCACATGGGCAGCGGCCGCGAAACCCGTCTCGGCCAGCGCGCCTATCGCCCGGAAGAACTGTCGGCGATGCTGCTGCGCAGCCTCAAGGCGGATGCCGAGCGGGCGCTTGGCGAGACGGTCAGCGAAGCAGTGATCAGCGTGCCGGCCTATTTCAGTGACGCCCAGCGCAAGGCCACGCGTATTGCCGGCGAGCTGGCGGGGCTGACCGTCGAAAAACTCATCAACGAACCCACCGCCGCCGCTCTGGCCTATGGGCTGCATCAGCGGGACGAAAGCACTTTCCTGGTCTTCGACCTTGGCGGCGGCACCTTCGACGTGTCTGTGCTGGAGCTGTTCGAAGGGGTGATGGAAGTGCGCGCCAGTGCCGGCGACAACTTCCTCGGCGGCGAAGACTTCGACGACAGCCTGGTAGCGCACTTCGTCGCGCGGATCGGCGCGAAAGACCTGCCGGACGTCAATCGCCCTGAACTGGCCCAGCGTTTGCGCCGTGAAGCGCAGCGCGTCCGCCATGCCCTTGGCCACGCCAGCGAAGCGCGCTTCAACCTCAGTGACGACGGTCGCGAATGGCACCTCGACCTGACCCAGGACGACCTCGCGACGGTGGTTCGCCCCTTGCTCGACCGCCTGCGCGCGCCCATCGAACGAGCGCTGCGGGACGCACGGATCAAAGCGGCGGAACTGGACGAGGTGCTGCTGGTGGGCGGCACCACACGCATGCCGCTGGTGCGCAAGCTGGTGGCGTCGCTGTTCGGGCGCATTCCTTCCATGCAGTTGAACCCGGACGAAGTGGTCGCCCAGGGCGCGGCGATCCAGGCGGCGCTCAAGGCCCGCGATGCTTCGCTGGAAGAAGTGGTGCTGACCGATGTCTGCCCCTACACCCTCGGGATCGAGACGTCGGTGCAGGTGGCGCAGGGTTATCAGAGCGGGCATTACCTGCCGATCATCGAGCGCAACAGCGTGGTGCCGGTGAGTCGTTCGCGGGTGGTGTCCACCTTGAGCGATGGTCAGGAGCATGTGCTGGTGCGCATCTTCCAGGGCGAAGGCCGGCTGGTGCAGAACAACATCTTCCTTGGCGAGCTGGACATTCCGGTGCCCAAGCGCCGGGCCGGCGAAGTCGACCTCGACGTGCGCTTTACTTACGACAACAACGGCCTGCTGGAAGCCCAGGTGCACCTGCCGATCAATGGCGAGACGCGCACCCTGGTGATCGAGAACAACCCCGGCGTGCTGGACAAGGACGAAATCGCCCGGCGCCTCGCTGACTTGCAGCAATTGAAGGTGCACCCCCGTGACCAGCAGACCAACACCTTGCTGCTGGCGCGGCTGGAGCGCCTGTATCAGGAGCACCTCGGCCATCGCCGCGAGCACATCGCGCAACTGGCCCAGTACTTCCAGCAGGCGCTGGAAACCCAGGACGAGCAGCAGGTGCGCAAGGCCTACAGCAGCGTTGCCGAGCACCTGGCGCAGATCGAGCAGGAGGGCTGAGGGTTCATGAGTCATTGGCAATTGCTGGACCTGACCCCTGACGCGGACGAGCGTGCGATAAAACGCGCCTACGCCCGGTTGCTCAAGATCCATCGTCCTGACGAAGACGCCGCAGCTTTTCAGCAACTGCGCGAAGCCTACGAAACCGCGTTGGCCGAGTTGCGCTGGAGGGCGCAGTGGGAAGAGGAGAACGAACAGGACGAGGCGCCGGAGCCGCTGCCGGTTCTGGCCGCAATCGATGAAGGCGGGGCGTTGTCAGTCGCCCCCGCACCCGCGCCGGTTCGGGCTGAGCCGGAGGAACCGGACTATGCCGCGTACGTTCGCGCCATTCCGGAGCCGGCTATCTCGATGGGGCAAATTCGTCAGTGGTTCGCCGAGGGCCACGAGCATCGGCTGCTGTCGGTATTGCCGCAGATCCTCGCCAGCGAATGGATGCTGTCGTTCGATCGCCGGCAATGGTTCGAGGAGCAACTGCTGGATTGCCTGGAGCATGAGGGGCATTGGTCCGCCGCGTTCTTCGATCAGTTGGCCGCGCGCATGGACTGGAGCGATGCCAAGGGTCATATCCCCTGCTCGGGGCCGCGCTGGCGCCACCTGATGGACTTGCGTGCGGCAGCGTTCGAGGTGGACGGCGTGCGGCGTGACGTGCAGGGCCCAAACCCGGACGCGGTGCTGTCGTTCCTGTTCGTGCGGCAAAGCGATCTCGACCGACGGCAACTGGCCGATGGCATGGACGCGGACCAGTGGGCGCATTGTCAGCAGGTGGCGGAAAGCTTCGAACAGCGCAATCCGACAACGCTGCAACGCCTGGGACTTGAACTGGTGGATGACTGGCGGGCGTGGCTGCCACGCACGGCGGTGCCGTTCTGTCTCTATTTGTGGTTGCTTGCCTGTGGATTCATGGCGCTGAAATTCCTGCCTCTGGCGCAAACCCGGCCTTCCGCTTACGTCCTCCGGGTGGTGTCGTCGGGGTTGCTGGCGGCGGCGGGCAGTGTGTGGGCTTATGTCATCTGGCGCAGGATCGCCATGTGGCTGACGCGGCTGGATATGCCCCTCAGTCGCGCGGTGTTGCCGGACAGGCTTTATCGCCGGGGCGCGGGCCTGTTGATCCTGCGTCATGTGGTGCCGTGTGCGGCGCTGTCGTGGCTGGCGGCGTGGCATCTGCGGGAACTGTCATCGACTTGGTGGCCGGTGCCGCTGGCGGTGTTTCCGTTGGTGCTGTACCTCGCTGATGCCACCTTGCGCGGCACTATTCCTGCGCCGTGGAGCCGGATGTACCAGGCCATGACCCGGCCGACGGATGAGGCGGGTTGGTAATGCGTTCCGTCGCTTTTGCTCTTCGTGCACGTTAGTTCAGACGCTGCAAATTGCAAAAAAAAGCCCTCGCAACCTGACAGTGCGAGGGCAAACGAGTGGAACCCCATTGACGTTGTTGCCTCAGCCCCGGTCGGCCCGGTACACGCCGATCAGCACTTCACTGTCGCTGACGTCATCGATCGTGCCGACGTGGGTATAGCCCTTTACCCGGCGGAGTCCTGACGGACGGCACGGTGTGACTGTAGTAATGCATTCATGGTCGATTCCTCACGGGTCAGTTGGCTGCCGGGTTTAGCGGGTCGGGCCGGCACGGCTGTTTCAGCAGACTGTCGCAAGCCGGTTGCGCCGCAGGTATCTGGACGCCCTTGAGTTCACCCAGCACCAGCGTCGAAGGGTGCTGCGCGTCATGCAGCAATTTCGGTTTGGCGGGCAGGGCGAAGGTATCGAAGCCGTAACCTCCGGTGCGCCCCGGCGCGTCGATCCACAGGCGCACTCTTGAGCCTGCGCGCAACGGATGGGAGAACGGCGGGATTTCCACCCGGCCCAGTACGGGCGTGTCCGGCAGCATCGGTTCGACCGCATCCGGGGTGTCCAGCCGCCAGGGGCGCAGCGCGGTGGACTTGCCGTCATCCAGCTTGCGCGCCGACATCCGCAGCCAGCCGCGCTGGATAAACACTTCCTGTCCGTCGGGCAGCAACTGGGTGAGGGTGACCTGCACGTCCAGGTCCGGCCCCATCGGCGTCGACAGCCAGAGGTCGGCGCTGCCGGGGCCATAGCTCAGCAGGTCGCGGGTCAGCGGCGCGCTGGTGTACGCCAGGCTGCCTTTTTCCCAGCCCGGTTTGAGCTGACCCCAGGCGTTGTCTTCCTCGTAGGTGTTCACGTCGGGGCCGGCCACCGGGTAGTCGTATTCGTCCGGCTCGCCCTCGGGCTTGCCGCCTTCGATCAGCTTGCCGCCGCCGACCAGGGCGAAGCGCACCGGGGTGATGTCCAGCGGCAGGCGCTCGCGTTGCAGCGTCCAGCCGGGGGTGGCGGTTTCATTGAGGTCGTGCGGGGTGTCGCGTTGGTCGCTGGCGGTCTCCTGCCAGATTTCGACGTGCGGGGTTCGGTTGAAGCCGTTGTCCTGGCCTTTGACAAAGTGATCGAAGAAGGCCACCAGCTTGTCGCGGAAATGCCGGGACTCGTAGAGGTCGTGCGGGCCGTTGCTCTGCACGCTCCACAGTTGTTCCGGGCGCACGGTCTCGTGATAGTAGCCCTCGCGGGCCATGACCGCCTCGTCCTGCCAGGCTTCGAAGGACAGGATCGGCACCTGGATCAGGTGGGTGCGATCGCGGAGGTTGCGCTGGTTGACCCACTCGTCGCGCAGCGGATGGCGGATCAACTGGTAGGTCAGGGCGTGCTTGCCGATGTCCGCTTCGTTCTTCGCCAGTTGGCTCAGGCAGCGGCTGTCGTTTTCGCTGGTGGCGCTGGCCTTGACCGCGGCCCAGCGCTGGTCGAGGTACCAGTGCCAGCCGGTGACGAACTCCGGCGCCGGCACCCCGCCCGGTGCCCAACTGTCGCCGCGGGCATCGCCCAGCACCATGCCGGGGGCGATCGCCTTGAGGCTCGCAGGGCGCTCGGCGGCGGTCATCAGTTGCGACATGCCGGACCAGGACCAGCCAAACATGCCGACCTTGCCGTCGGACCACGTCTGTTTTGCGATGAACTCGATGGCGTCACGGCCATCGGTGCCGTAGGCCGGACCGAGGAAATCGAAGGTGCCCTGGGAGCAGCCGGTGCCTCGCGCCTGCACGCCGACCACGGCATAGCCGAGGCTCACCAGTTGCTTGTCGAGATCGACCGAGAAGGTTTCATCGTCGGCCAGGTAGGCGCTGCCGCCGATGCTGCCGGAGTCATAACCGCTGTAGCGGACCAGCACCGGGAAACGGCCCTGGTTGGCCGGCAGCAGCGCCGAATAGCGCAGCTCGGTGCCGTCCGCCGTCTTGATATAGCCGGTTCCGCGTTTGGCCCAGAAGGGTTGCCATTGGCGAGCCGGGGCGGAGCTGACGTCCTGGCCGGGAATGTCCTGGGCGGCGTACGCGGTGCCGCCCAGCAGTGTTGCGGCCGCCAGGCTGGCGGCCATTGCAGTTGTGCGAAAAAGCATGATGAGCACCCTGGATCAGAAGCGTTTCGAGGCGGAAACCATCAGCGTCGCCGAGCAGATGTCGTCGATGCCCTGGGTGGATTCGCATTCGGCTTTCGAGAGGTCGGTATCGATGTAGGCGAGGCGCCAGGCGACGCCCAGCAGTTCCTTGCTCAGCCCCACCTCCCAGTCGCGATAGCCGCTGCGGGTGCTGCCGTCGTGGCTGACATAGACCGGGTCCTTGGCGTCGGAGTAGCCGAGGCGCAGGTCCAGCGTCGATTCCCAGGGCAGGTCGAGGGTGTAGCCGGCCCAGATCACGCCGCGGTCGTCGCCGTAGGGTTTGACGTCGCGGGTGTACTTCACGCCCAGCGTGGCGTTCCAGGCCGACAGCGTGCCGATCCACTCGCCGTAGTTGAAGGCGCTCTCGCGGGGATAGTCGTATTCGTAGTAAATGAGCGAGGCGCTCAGGGTGTCGTTGAAGGCATGCTCGATACCGACGTAATAGTCGTATTCGCGACGGGCATCGCTGTCGAAATCGATGTTGGATGTGAAGATGCCTGCCAGCAGGCCGCTCGAATGATGGAGGCTGACATCGAACTGCAAGGCCGGTTTGTTAAGGGTTTGCGAGATCCCGCCGGTGCGGTAGTCGCTCATCGCCGCGACCAGCACATCGAGGGTGAAATCCGGGTTCAGCTCCACGGCCTGTGCTGATATGGCCTGGCTCAGCAAGACCGCTGCGCCGAGGCGCACTGTGATCGCTTTCATCTGCTCCGCTCCGTTTATTATTCTTGACGGCAGATTGACGCTTTAATAGTTATTTGTATTACTGATTTTGTTGTGTGAGGCTTGTCGTGCGACGCGTCATTGCCTTCGACATCCATAATTTATTGGCTTTATGCGGCGTGCCTCTATCCGTCTTGCGCATGAAACGGGTAGATGATTAATAAAATTAACAAATGACCGGGGTAAGAGCATGGCGATCAAGGTGCTGGAAGCTCACGAAGTGAGCGAGCATCGTGTGGCGTTGCCGGGCTGGCAGGAGCAGTACACGCAGATGTCGGCGGGCCATTTTCATGGCCGGCTGGTGCATGCGCAGACGGGCGCCGTCGAGCTGTACGAGGAGCACATGAACCTGCGCGTCGAACAGGAATTCCATGCCCCGCCTGATGCCCTGGTGTTCAGCTTCGACATGAGCGACGACGCGCTGTACCTGCTCGATGGCCAGACCCGCAATGCCTGGGTCACCCCGGAAAATTACCGCGAGGTGGCGGTGGTGCTGAAGCAGCCGGCGGCCTGGAAGCGCTCCGCCGCGGAGTTTCGCCAACTGGTGTTGCAACCGCTGCGCTCGACCGGCTGCCGCTCGTTCGCCGACTCGCTGAGTGGCGTGCTGGCGGGTGCGCTGGAAGGCCATGTGGACGTCGATGCGCCGGGCTTCGCCGAGCAGATTGCCGAGGGTTGCTTCCTGTTGCTGGACGAGGCGCTGGACGTCGGAGCGCGCCGGCGTTCGGAGAACCAGGCGCGGCGGGTGGTCGAGCGGGTCAAGGAAGTGGTCAACGACTGCCCGCAGGACAGCTTCGGCGTGCTCGACCTGGCGGAAGCAGCGGGGGTGTCGGTGCGGCATTTGCAGCAATCGTTCATGCGTTACGCGGACATGCCGCCGACGGTCTGGCTGCGCAATCGCCGCTTGAATGCGGTCAGGCGTGATTTGCTGGCGGCGGACCCTGGTCAGGTGACTGTGGCCGAAGTGGCGATGCGCTGGTCGTTCTGGCACCTGGGGCGGTTTTCGCAGTCGTATCACGCGCTGTTCGGGGAGTATCCGAAGGCGACGTTGAAGCGGGGATAGGCAGATTTTGTGCTGCCCTTCATCGTTGGCAAGGCCAGCACCCACAGCGGGGGCTGGCCGGATACACCAACGAGGTCTGCCAACGCCGACCTTCAGCCTGGCCTAAAAGTCATACCGCCCCGTAACCCCCACCGTCCTCGGCGTTCCCAGCACCCCCGTGTACCCGCCATTCGGCGAGTTCCACAGCGTGGTGTAGTAGGTCTTGTCCGCCGCATTCTTCACCCATAGCGACACATCCCACTGCCCATCCGCGAGATCGCCACGTACACCGGCCGAAAGGTTGACCAACGCATAGCTCGGCAATTGCGCATGGTCCGAGTCGTCCACCGTGCCCACGGCGTGGGAGCGGAAGGCGTAGCTGGCGTTTACATACGGGCGCAACGGACCGGCTTCCCATTCATAGGTGCCGCTGGCGTTGAGGATCCATTTCGACGCGCCGACCACGGTGTGCCCGCTCAGGTCGCAGGACGCCGGCGCGCCGGGCTGCAAGGCGACTTCGGCCGGGCAAGGGGCGTTGTTGTAGTCGAGGTAGCGTACGTCGTTGAGCGAGCCGTTGAGGTTCAGGGTCAGGCCGCGCACCGGCAGCAGGGTCGATTCGAATTCGACGCCGCGGCTGCGCACGGCGCCGGCGTTGGTCAGGTAGCTGGTGAGGTTGGCGTCGTCGTAGGCGTTGGTCTGGTAGCCGTGGACTTCGGTCCAGAACAGGTTGGCGTTGAGCAGCAGGCGTTGGTCGAGCAGGGTGCTCTTGATCCCCAGTTCGGCGTCGTTGGCCCGTTCGCTGCCGATCAGCAGGGAGTCGGCACCGGCCACCGGCGCGCTGGCGACGCTGAGGTTGACGCCGCCCGATTTCTCGCCGTGGGACAGCGAGGCATAGCCCATCACCTGGTCGTTGAAGCGATAGGCCAGGCTGACCAGCGCCGACGGGCTGAAGCTGTAGACGCTGAGTTCGCCCGAGTCATACGCGCCGAGACGCGCCTGGCGCACGCTGGCCGCCGCACCGCTGACCGCCGCGCCGCCGCTTGGCGCGTAGCGACCGACCCGCGCTTGCTTCACCTCGTAAGTGCCGCGCACGCCGGCGGTGAGGTCCAGGCGCGGGGTCAGGTGCCAGGTGCCTTGGGCGAACAGGGCGAAGCTGTCGGTGTCGATGCGGCCTTTGCCCAGGCTGTAGACGTTGTTCAGCGCGCCCTGCGGCGTGCCGTTCCAGGTGTCGGCCAGCGGGCCGTAATCGGTGAAGACTTCGTTGCGCATTTCCTGGCGGAAGTAATAGGCGCCGAGCACATAGTCGAAGACATCGCCGGTGGGCGAGGCCAGGCGCAGTTCCTGGGAATATTGCTGGTCGCGCGCCGACTGGCCGACGTTGTACATCACCGGGACGTTGAGTTCGTCGTCGTTGCGCGGGGTGAAATCCCACCAGCGCCAGGCGCTGACGGAGGTCAGGGTGTAGTCGCCGGGCAGGCTCCAGTTGGCTTCCAGCGAGGTGCCGCCCTGGAACACTTTGACGTTCTGGTCGGCGTCGAGGTTGACGTGGCGCCCCTGGGCCAAGGTCGCGCCCACCGCGGCGGCGCGTTGCTCGTAGCGGTTGACGCCGTTGATGGTCGGGCCGGTGCTGAACAGCGAGCGGGTGCCGGCGCTGGAGTCCTCTTCGTTGTAGTCGGCGATCCAGCGCAGGTTGAAGGATTCATTCGGTTCGAACAGCAGTTGCCCACGGAAGCCCTGGCGGGTTCCGCCGCCGAGGGTGTGGCCGTCGTGGTCGTTCTCGACGTAGCCGTTCTCCCGCGTGCGATAGGCGGAAAAACGTCCGGCCAACTGGTGGGTCAGCGGGCCGCCGATGCTGGCGTGGGTCTGCACGTAGCCGTCCTCGCCAAACGAGGTCGAGACGCTGCCCTCTGGCGTGAACGAGGGCCGACGGGTGCTGATGTTGAGCACGCCGGCGGTGGTGTTCTTGCCGAACAGGGTGCCTTGCGGGCCGCGCAGCAGTTCGAGTTGCTCGATGTCCAGCAGGTCAAACACGGCCATGCCGGGGCGGCCGAGGTAGACGTTGTCGAGGTAGATCCCGGCGCTGCCTTCCAGGCCGTCGCTGGCCGGGTTGTTGCCCAGCCCGCGGATCGACAGGCTGGACTGGCGCGGGTTCATGAACGACACGTTGACGCTGGGCAGCGCTTGTTGCAGGTCCTGCACGCGGTACAGGCGCTGGTTTTCCAGGGTTTGCGCCGAGAGCACGGTCATCGCGGTGGGGACCGTCTGCACATCCTCCACACGGCGGCGGGCATTGACGGTGATGGTCTGCAAGGTCGCGTCATCGGCCTGCGGGCCCTCGACGGTTTCGGCGCTGTAACCCGGCGAGCAGGCCAGGGCCAGCAAACCGGGAAGAAAACGGGGCCAGACGCACGCGCGGCTGTTTCGTTGCAAAGGCATGGTCATCATGAACTCCTGTGATGAGTGAACCTCTCGCTGCGCGTGGTCTGCGTAAGCGTGATCGGAAGGGTTGGGGGTTATGGATCAGTCGCGCAGCCAGGGCAGCTCATGGGCCTGATAGCGGTGGGCGCGGAAGATCGCGTTGTTCTCGCCCGGCAGGTAGGCGCGGGAGGCGGCGTCCGGGTAGGCGGCGAAATGCGGGTTGATGTATTCCCAGACCACCTCACCCTGGCGGGTCACTTCGAACAGCCGGCCGAAGTTGGCCTCGGTGATCAGCGTGTTGCCGTTGTGCAGGCGCTGGGCGCCGCCCATGAACGGGGTGAAGAAGGCGTAGCCGGGGGTGTCGGCGTACTGCCATTCGATGCGCTGGGCATGCGGGTCAACTTCGATCACCCGCGAGTGCGGCATGGACACGTTAGGTCGCGAGATGCCGTTGTCGAACACCAGGATGCGGCCGTTTTCCAGTTCGCTCGGGCAATGCTGCTGCGCCACCAGGTCGTGGCCGAGGCGCCAGAGCACGCGGTCGCTGGCCTTGTCGACGGCGATCACCGAGGACACGCTGCGCAAACTGAGGATGACCTTGCCGTCGCGGCCCGGGGTCACCGAGTTGGTCATCGGCCAGTGGTAGCGCTCGAAGCAGGCGTGCAGCGGGTAGTCTTCCGGCGCCAGGTGTTCCCAGCTACGCCATTCCCAGACCAGCGTGCCGCTGCGGTCGACTTCCTTGACCACGTCGCCGTAGATCACCCCGCCCGGCGCCTCGCTGCCGGGAATCCCGCCGAGCACGCGACTGGCGATATCCAGTGGCAGCGGCTCGGCGGTGGTGTAGAGCAGGTTGCCGTTTTCCAGCCATTGGGCGTCGTGGTGGTGGGTCAGGTCGGTGTATTCCCAGACCACTTCACCCTCCGGCGTCACCTCGCTGAATGCACCGCCATGCCACACCGACCAGCCTGGAAACAGCTCCGGCGAGTCCGGGTGGTTGCCGTTGTAGCCGAGGTTGCCGTTGGCCAGGATCACCGCGTCGCGGCCGGGGCGTTGCGGCAGTTTCCAGCGGTGCACTTCTTCGCCGCGCAGGTTGATGAGGAACACGTTGCCGCCGGCGGTCTGCGGGGCGAACAGGGTGTAGCCACCGGCCGAACGTTCGGCATCGACGGCGATCAGGCCGGTGGCGTGGCGACGCAGGGTGGTGCGGTCGAGTGCAGGCATGACTTTTCTCCAGATGAGCGGCGCCCTGCCGGCAACTGCGGCATGGCGCGAAGGTTTCAGATCAGGGGTGTTGTGGCAGCAGGCGGTTGTAGCGGTCGTCGAAGGCTTCGATGACCTTCAATGGACGGGGAATCAGCCGGGCCTCGGCGAAGCGGTCGGCCAGGCGTTGTTGCAGGCCGGCGACCCGGGCGTCCAGCGCGACGTACTGCAAGCGCTGTTGGCCGAGCATTTCCTGCAGCAGCGGCAGCGGCAGGCGGGTGACCTGGCTCAGCCGCTCGGCCCAGGCGTCGGGGTGGGCGGTGGCCCAGGCCTGGGCTCGGGCCAGGCGCTGGATGAAGTCGCCAAGCAGCTCGGCCTTGTGCGGATCGTTCAGCGCCGCGAGGCTGGCGACGGTGAAGTTCAGGCCGGTCTCGGGCCATTGCGCGCCGTCCACCAGTTTGCGTGCGCCGCGGGACGTGGCCTGGCCGACGAAGGGGTACCAGACCGCCCAGGCATCGAGCTTGCCGCTGGCGAAGGCGTTCTGCGCATCGATGGGGCTGGCGTAGATCACATTGACATCCTTGATGCCCAGGCCGGCCTCGGCCAGCACGGCGAGCAGCAGGTAATGGCCGCTGGTGCCCTTGGCCACGGCGATACGCTTGCCCTTGAGGTCGGCGGGGCGGCTGATGGCCGAGTCGGCCTGGACCAGCAGCGCATTGTTGTTCTGCGCGCCTTCGGCAGCGGCCACTACGCGCACATCGAAGCCACCGGCCTGGGCGAATACCGGCGGCGCGTTGCCGACCACGCCGACGTCCACCGCGGCGGCGCTCAGCGCTTCCATCAGCGCGGTGCCGGTGCCGAAGGGGTGCCAGTCGAGGGTGTAACCGAGGCCCTGGTCTTCGCCGGCGGCGCCCAGCAGCGCCTGGATCAGCCCGCTCTGGTCACCGACCTCCAGCTCCGGCGCGGCCTGGGCGGGCAGGGCGCCGAGCAGCGAGGCGAGTAGCAGCCAAGGGGTCAGGTGGCGACGAAGGCGCTTGGCAGGGAAGGACTTTCTGGGCATCGTCTTGGCTCTTGAATCGGAAAGTGTTGCCAGTATGTCCACGCCCGTCCAACGCCACCATGTCAAACACCCCTCGTTTTCTGCCATGTCGGCGCCGCGAACCGTGCTGGTGCTGGCGTTTCCCGGTGCGCTGCTGCTCAACGCCGCCGGCCCGCTGGAGGTGTTCGCCGCTGCGCCGCGCATTCTGGGCGGCGAGTTGAAACAGAGCCCGCCGTACCGGATCGTGCTGGCCTCGCCGTTGGGTGGCGAGATCGAGACGATTTCCGGGATTGCGGTGATGACCCGCTCCCTGGCGGACGTCGAGGCCGAGGCGGAACTGGACACCCTGATCGTCATCGGTGGTCCGGGCGTGTCGAACCTCGAGAGCGACCCTTACGTCAACGCCTGGCTGCAGCGCCACGCGCCGCGGGCGCGGCGGCTCTGTTCCATCGGCACCGGCGCCTTCGCCCTGGCCGGCGCGGGTTTGCTGGAAGGTCGGCGGGTGGTGACCCACTGGAGTTTTGCCGAAGAACTGCAACAGCGTTACCCGGCATTGAGCGTGGAACGCGAGGCGCTGTACCTGCACGACGGCCATTTGTGGACCTGCGGTGGCGCCAGTGCGGGCATCGACCTTGGCCTGGCCCTGCTGGAACAAGACCTCGGCCCCCATGCGGCGCTGGCCTTGGCGCGGTATTTCACCTTGTTCCTGCGCCGCTCGGCGGAACAGGCCCAGCTCAGTGCACCGCTCAAGGCGCAGAGCGACGCCCTGCGCAGCGACCGTGACCAGCGTCTGGTGCGCCTGCATGCCTGGATCGCCGGCAACCTCGACAGCGATCTGCGCGTGGAGCGGCTGGCGGAAAAGTTCGGCATGAGCCCGCGGCATTTTGCCCGTGCCTACACCGCCGCCACCGGCGGCACCCCGGCGCAGACCGTCGAGACCTTGCGCCTGGAAGCCGCCTGCCGGTTGCTGGAAACCAGTCAGGAACCGATCAAGCGGATTGCCGAGACAGTGGGCTTTGGCAATGAAGAACGCATGCGCCGCAGTTTTCAGCGGCAATTGGGGGTGAGCCCGCTGGGGTATCGGTCACGTTCGCGGGTCGAGGGCGGGGGTGAGGAGAGTCCGGTGGCGGGGCAGACCGGATATCGGTATGAGGAGCGAGTGTCGATTGCGTTGGACCATCTGGCGCAGTAGGAGCGAGCTTGCTCGCGAAGGGCTGCGAAGCGGCCCCATAGGCCGTGACCCTTTTGGGGCGCTGTGCGCCCCTTCGCGAGCGAGCTCGCTCCTACAGGCACCTAAACCGCCACCGTCTGCGCACTGAACACCGGCGAGTTCTGCCCCCCTGCGTTCTGCACCAGCATCGCTAACGGCTGCAAACCATGGCTGTCGGCCTTGCCGCTGCGCTGGCTGAGGGTCAGGGCGCCGTAGGTGCAGGCGAGGGTGGCGGTGGTGGTTTTGTCGTTGAAGGTCAGGTAGACGTTCAGGCCATCGGTGGACCAGGAAAACCCCTGGCTGGCAATGATCCGGCTCGACAGCGAGTCGCTGCGGTTCAACTCCCAGGTGCCGATATTGCGGACGCGGTTGAAGCTCAGCACGTTGTTGATCTTCGGTCCGCCGCTGCCGCCGCTGACCTGGCTGGTGGAGACGAAGGTCTGCACGTAGCCCGGCACGCTGTAGACCTGCTGCGAGGCGGACGCCTGCAGGTTCTGGTGGCCCGTGACCAGCAAGTTGACGGTGCCGGCGCTGTCGAGGGTGATGCCCAGCGGCGACACCCCGACCGTGTTGTTGACCGCTTGCGATACGGCGTCGGTCACCGTCCATTTGCACTTCACCGGCACATTCGGGTTGGCGCCCTCGAACGCGGCGACCTGGGGATCCACGGTAAAGCCGCTGATCACCGGCGCATTGGCGATCACGGTGATGGTCTGTTGCTGGCTGGCGACCTTGGCACCCTTGCTGTCATAGCCATCCAGCGTGTAGGTGACGGTGTCGTCCGGTTGCGGGTTGGGCTCATAGGCGCTGGCGCTGGCGGGCACGGACACCGAATACGGTGTGCCGTTTTTCGCCCAGCTCAGGGTCTGGCGGGTGAGGGCGAAGGTTTCCCAGACCAGTTGCACCGGCGTGCCTTGCTTGATGACGCTCGGCGACAGGCTGATCAGCCGCAAGATGCCCGGCTGCGGTTTGACCTTGACCAGCGCCAGGGTCTTGTAGCCGTCCTGGTAGCCGGGGATGTTGCTCCATTGCAGGTATGCCAGGGTGGTGCCGACGTCCAGTTGGGTGATGATATTGCCCAGGATGAACTCGAAGCTGGCGGCGTCGCCGGTGCCGAGGATCTGCTTGTTCTTCAACTGGTCCGGGGTCAGGGTCCAGCTCGGCGTGCCCTGGGTGTTGGCGCTGATCGACCAGAGGTTGCCGTAGTCCTGGACCGTCCCGCGGGTGAAGGCGATGGCCTTTTCCGCCGAGGTCAGGGCGCCGGCGCCGCCTTTGCTGGCGTAGGCGAAAGACAGGGTGAAGCTTGGGGTCTTGCTGCCCCAGCTCACGTCTGCGGGGACGATCGGCGTGTTCGGTGACGGGTTGCTCAGGCGGAATACCAGGGAGCTGGCCATCGGCGCGTTGATATTTTCGGTGATGTAGACGCTGTTGCCGCCCGTCACCGCGAAGTCGATGTTCAGCGGCAGCAGCTTGCCCGGGTCGTTCTGCGCCAACACTGGCAACTGCACCGCGTCGCCGTCGGCGAGGTAGGCGTCGATGCCCAGTTGGCGCGCGCCTGGCAGCCCGCTGACGCTGAGCCCCGCGAGGCTCACCGCAATGCTTGCGCCGGCCTTGAAGGTCATGCCGGCTTCAAGCGCCAGGCACCACACCGGCCCTTGCGCGGTGTTCTGGAACTGCACGCGCCAACTGGCGCAGGTCACTTGCACCGAGCCCGGGTCGGCGACCAGGTTGCCGAGAAACAGGTAGAGCAGCGCGGTGTTGCTGTTGGCGTCGTCTTCGGGCAGCGGCAGGCTGCCGGCCAGCGCCATGTCGGCGCCGCTGGTGTTGCTCACGGTGAGCGTCAGCGTCTGGGTCTGACCGAGGTAGACGACCGGTTTGCCATCCGAGTTGGCGATGCTGAAAGCGAGTCCTGACATGGGTTGTTGCTCCCTTAACCGTTAGTGCGCACCAGCCGCAGCCAGCCTTCTTCGATGCGTTGAGGCGACACCAGGGTGGCGGTCGGAACCGCCGCGCCGGGCACGTCGCTGGTCCAGCCGGTACCGGCGCTCTGGCGCGTGACCCACTGCCATGAGTAGCCGTTTTCTTCCGGCGTCGGTACCGGCATCACCACCCCGGCGCCGACCATCGGCGTGGTCAGGAAGGTCACGGCGATGCGGTCCAGCGCCGGTTGCCATTGCGCCCGCGGAATCGAAATGGTCTTCACCGGGAGGATGCCGGAGGTGGCGTTGACCGAGCCGTGCGGGTCGATCAGCAAGGTCAGCGTCAGGCCATTGCCAGGACTGGAGGCGGCCACCGGCGTGACCGCGGTCTTGTCGATGTCCACCGGCACCACGCCGTTGCCGCCGAGCGCGGCGGGCGAATAGAAGGTGGTCCACTGACTCTCGCTGCCGTCTTCGATGAAGTAACCGACCATGCCGTCGTCATACAGGCCGAAGTCGCCCAGGCGCACCGGGAAGTTGATGTTGCCGATACCGGCGCTCGGCCGTGGCTGACCCGGTTTCAGGGCGACACTGGCGGCGAAGGCATCCCAACTGCCGTCGGCGGCCGGCTGGCCTTGCAGCTCCAGGCGTAGCGAGGCGCGGACCACCGCCAGCGGACGGCCGATCAGCACGCTCAGGCTCGGGTCGGCAGTGGGCGCCGACGGGCCGCTGGCACCACTGGCGTTATCGAGCGTGGCGAGCAGCGCGTTGAGGAACGACACGCCTTTCGGCTGGTCGTAGAGTGCCCGGACGAAGTTGGCCAGGTACGGGTTGATCGACGCCATCACCTGAGTGAACGGCAAGGTCCAGTTGTCGCTGCCCGGCGCACCTTGCCAGCGCGGGCCGAGGGTGTTGAGCGAGCCGATCGGTGCACCGTTGGCGTCATAGATCGCCAGCGCGTCGTCGAGATGGTTGAACAGCACCCACCCGGAGATCGGCGCGTGGCCCTGGTCGCCGCATTCGGCCTGGCCGTCGAGGGCGCTCAGCCAGCGGAATTGCAGGCGTGCCGGCTGGGTAAGACGGGGCGGCAGAACGATCTTGCCGTTGTCGGCAACGCCGCCGTTGGCCAAGCGCTGCTTGAGTCGCTCGGCGATGATCGGCGTCGGCGCAGGCAGGTCCACCGCCTGGCCGTAGGCATCCACCAGGCGCAGTTTGCTGATTCGCAGTTCACCGGTGCGTAGCGGGTTGAAGCCGTTGTTGGGTGCTGGCGAGGCGACGTTGGCCTCGGCGACCTGCGGTGCCACTTGCTTGTTGGTGAAGTTGCGCACGATCAGCGAGGTGCTCAGGGCGTCCATCACCGGCAGTTGCAGGCTCTGGCTGCACATCAGCAAGCCCTGGTTGAAGCCGTTGAGGCTTTGCGCCATGGCTTGCAGGTCGAGTTGCCCGAGGATGCTTTCCAGCACCGGCGCGTTGGGGTCGTCCGGGTAGTTGGCGAGCCAGGTCTTGAGCTGCGATTGCAGGTTGATCTCGGTGCGTCCGGCCAGGGTCACGGTACCGGAGTAACTCTGTAGCGCCGATGACGGTTGCAGGCCGGGATTGGCGTTGAAGTCCAGTCCGTCCGGGTCGAGGGTGAAGGACCCGGTGACCGCATCGGCGCTGTAGTCGCCGCCGCCGTCCGAGAGGCCGACATGCTGGTACGGCGAGAACTGCACTTCCCAGTTGAGGAAGGTCGGCAGCCACGGTTGCTGCCAGGTCTTCAGGCCCACCGGAGACGGCGCCGTGCCTTGCAGGATGACGTTCGCGTCGTCGGCGTTGCTGGCGCCGCGCAAGGCGTGCTGGGCGTCGCTGATCTGCCCTTCCAGTGCACGAGCGGTCAGCGCGTTGGCCGGTTGCTGGCCGCTTGCGCTGACCAGTTGCCGCGCCAGGGCCGGCGCATGCAGCGGGTCGAGGGTCAGGGTCTCGGCCAGCAGCGCGTCCAGTTCAGGCGGGTAGCTGGCGCCGCTCGGCGCTGCTGCCAGGCTGACCTGCGGGGTCACCGTGGCGCCACGCAGTTTCACGCTGTTGACCAACTGGCTGCCGACCCGGCACGCCAGCAGGCCTTCGGGGTGGAAACGGCCGTCGCCACCGTGACGGGCCGAGGCCTGGGTGGTCGGGCGACCGGCGAGCAGGATCACCGGGTCCGCCGGCTGCCAGTAGCGTGGCGCCGACGACGGCTTGACCTCCCACCCCGTGCCGAGGCTGGTGCGCAGGGCGGCCAGCGCCGTGTTGATCTGTGTTTGCGTGGTGTCGATGCTGCCGGGGCTGGTCGGCGCGCCGCTGAGGGTCTTGATCGCGGCCAGGTCGTAGTTGCCGATAAAGGCGCGGGCCTGGTCGGCGCTGAGGTTGGTTGGATTGGCCAGGTTGAACTGCAACAGCATGAACTTCGCCCAGTCGACGAACAGTTGCTGGCGCAGCGCGTCGAGGTCGCCGTTCTGTCCGTCGAGGCTGCGTTGCAGGCGGTTGATCTGTTCCAGTTGCGCTGCGGCGGCGTCCGGCAACTGGCCGTTGTTACCCGCCGGGTTGGCGCCGGGTACGGTGATCTGGCGGGCCACCCATACGGTGCCGCCCGGCAGCGCCGAGAAGCCCGACTGATGCACGGCGTCATCGGCGGCGGCAGCACCGCCGACCTTGCCCAGTTCGGCGAGCATGCCTTGCTGGAACACGTTGAGCAGGGTTTCCAGGTCGGCCACACCGGGGTTGCGCGCCTGCAGCAGGGCCGCCACGGCCTCGGCGGTGTTGTCGGCGATGACCACGTCGATGCCGCTGGCGCTCGGCGGGGTCAGCCAGGCGCGCTCCGGGTCCCAGCTCAGGCCGCCGAGCTGGCCGCTGCAGACGGTGCGGTCCGGTACATCAGCGGTGTTGCTCACGCTCCAGTTCAGGCGCTGGGCGATAAAGGCCTGACGGTCTTCGACGCTGGTCGCTTCCTTCGGGTACACCAGCGTGCCCAGCGGATCGTCGCTGCTGTCGGCGTACCAACCGACCACCGAGTACGACAGCGGGGTTTCCGCGGTGAAGCCCTGGGCCTGGGCATCGTCCAGCGGATCCCAGAACGAGAACACGTTGGGGCAGTGCGGATACGCCGCCGCATAGGACGGCGTGCCGTAGCCGACCGTGGTGTTGCTGCTGGCGTAGGTCGCGGCCTTGCGCCCGGCCCAGTCGGCCTGGCGATAGACCCGCCCCTGGTACATGAACGGCTTGCCCGGGCTGCTCGGGTCCGGGGTGATCGGCACTGCTCGCGAGGCGATGTTTTGCGGCAGGCTGGCGTCGCGCTGGGTTTGCAACTGATCGCTCTCGATCACCCAGGCATTCTGCTGGGTGCTGCCGTCGGCACCCGCGATACGGGTCACCATCCACAGGTTGGGCGCCTGAAGAAACTCGACCTTGCCCGAGCCGTCGGTGCCGCCACGGTTGATGCTGTCGGGCAAGGCCCAGTGCAGGTGAATGCCGGGCTGCATGGCCTCGGTGCCATTGACCGAGTCGAACGGCCGGGGCAGCAGGGGCTCGGCCAGGTAAGGGCCGGCGTCGCCGGACCAGGGCATCAGCGAGAAGTCGCTGGCCACCGCGGCGAAGGTGTTTACCGTCGCTGCATCGGGCACGCCGATGACCAGCGCGGTCACGTCGATGGGAACGATCAGGCCGCTGCCGCTCATGCCGATGCCTCCTGGGTGGTATTTTTGAAGCGGACCGTCTGGACGCCCTCGACCAGTTCGAGGGCGAACTCCGCAGGCGTGAAGGGGCGTTGTTGCTGGGTGCCAGGCACCAGGTTGGCTTTGTTGGCGACCAGTGCGGTTTCCAGTGCCTTGGCCAGGTCGGCGACTTTCAGTACGCGCTTGCCACCACCGGCGCTGCGGTAGGTCACCGCCACGCTGGCCTTGTCCACCTGATCGCCGGGCCGGGTGTTGGCCGGCGCGCCGGACGGCACGGTGACGTAGCGCAGCGACTTGCTGGTCTGGCCGATATCGACGCCGAAGTGCATCGCCTCGGACGGTTCGCCGATGTCCACATAGCTGATCTGGCCAGTGGTCATGTACAGCAGCACCGTCGGCGAGAGCACGTCCTGGCGCAGCACGCCGGTCAGGCGCTTGCCGTTGGCGTCATAGGCGCGGACTTCGATGCCGGGCCAGCCGGCGACCACGTTCGAGCGCAGGACAAAGCCGCTCACCGTGCCGGCAGGTGCGACAGCTGCGTACAGCCGCGCCACCAGCCGCGCGTCGAGGGCAGCATCGCGGGTGCTGGAGCGGCCGATGCTGGTGGCGCCTTCGAACAGCGCGTTGATCCAGTTGGGGTCGAGCACGAAGAAGCGGATCGACTCGGCCGGCAGCATGGCTTCGTCCGGCACCAGATAGCCGAACGGCACGCCCTTGAGCACCGCGAGTTTGCTCAGCCACTCGGTAATCGCGCCGGGCACCGGGGTGCTGTCGGGCGGGGCGGCCAGCAGGTTGGCGCGGCGGGTCACCGATTGCACCGAGAACAGCTGGCTGTTGCGTTGGGCGAGCAGGGTCATTGGTCTTGCTCCGCAGAAGGGCTGGAAGAACGGGCGCACTGCGCGCTGAGGGATTCGGCGATCAGGCCGATGGCCAGACCGCGCAGTCCGCTGCGGCCGACAGGCGCTGCTGCCGCGCCGCTGCGCAGTGCCGAATCGGGCTGCACCGAGGCGTGCAGGCGCAGGGTCAGGGCCAGGGTTTCGCTGTGCTGGGCCTCGGCCCGGGCTTCATTGCGTTTCCACCCATAGAGTGTGCTGGCGTAGAGGTTGTTTTGCAGGCCGAGGCCGCGGCCGATCTGCCAGGCGGCGGCGTAGGTGACGTCCATCAGGCCGGTGGCCGGATCAAAGCTCACCGCCTGGTCGGCGACCACCAGCGGTGTGGCCGCCGGCGGCGGCACGATCACCGGTACTGAGGCGAACGGCAGCAGCGGGCCGCGCAGCCACGACACGGTGTCGTCGCCGAGACGGGTGTGGTGGTTCAGCGCCGTGTAGCCCATGGCGAAGGCGTTGGCCACGGTCTGTTGCACGGGGCTGGTGCTGCTGGCCGGGGCCGGACGCCGCAGCGGCGCGCAGTCCACCGCTTCGAGGTAGCCGCTGAAGGTTTCCTGCGGGTCCAGCGAGGTGAACTTCCAGTTGGCCAGCGACACCAGGCGCAGGGTCTGCGCGGTGCCGCCGCTGGCCAGGGTCAGCGGCGCAGCGGTTTCGCCATCGCCGGTCGGCAGGAAGCGCGCCAGGCCTTCCAGCGAAACCAGATGGACCACGCACTGGCGGTTTGGCGCCGGCAGGCGGTTGCCCACCACCACCGAGAACGAACCTTCCTGCTCGGCCTCATCTTCGGCCTGCTTGCTGGTCAGCGATACGCTGCGGGCATGGGCCAGCCAGTCCAGTTCGTCGAGGGTCGGCGCAATGGCGGCGAACAGATCCGCCGGCACATCGATGACCTGGCACAGGTCCCACCAGTTTTCACCGGTGGACAGGGTGAAGGCCGGCGCCTTGCCGTCGGCGCCGCTGAGCAGCGCGTAGCCGTCGGGGTAGCTGGCGGTGGTGGCCGGCAGAGTGCTGGTGGCCGGCGTGCCCTTGCTCGCGGCGTCTTCGGCGCTGCGGTAAAACGGCTGGCGTTGCAGGTCGCCGGCCTGCACCGATTGCAGGGTCGGCGCCTCGTCGGTTTCGAACAGCAGCAGGGCCAGCCACGAGGCGTTGTCGGCTTCAAGTTCCGGCGAACGCTCCCAGGGCAGGGTCCGCCGGGCGAAGATCACATGGGGCAGCACATTCTGGTACTCGCCCTGGTTGTCCGCAGGCGGAAACCGCGACACCAGCTCATCGGGGTTGAGGCTGAAACGCTCGCCACGCACGGCGAAGCGCCGGCTGTTGACGAAGGCTTCATCGAACGCCGCCTTGGCACTGGCCTTGGGGTCGGTGTTTTGCAGGTGCTGGGTGACGGTGATGCTGTAGTCGCCGGCCATCAGGGGCGGTAGCCAATGCGCGACGAACTGGACGGTGCCGTCGCTCAGGGGCGTGGTCGTGGCGCTGGTCATGGGCGGGCTGCTCCGGAACTGGACGAGGAAGGTTGGGCGCCGAGCACCGACAGCACCGGTGCGTGGAGCAAGGTGTTGGCGGCGTTGGCGGCCAGCGCGCTGACATCGACGCTGGTCGCGGTGGTCAGGCCATCGACGGCCAGTTGCGCGAGAATCGCCGAGCGCGCGGCGCTGACGGTCGGGTCGACCAGGGCCTTGGTGAACACCGGCAGGGTGTCGGTTTGCGGGTAGCCGGTGGCGGCGGGCACGCTGGGCACGGGCCAGACCACGCTGCGCTGGTCCTCGATTTCTTCGCGCAGCACACCGAGGTCGATGGGCAGCGGCGTCACGTCGGGGTTGTCGGTCTTGGCGGCGATGCGCAGGCCGGTCATGGCGTTGGGCACGCTGCGCGCCGCGGTGTCGTTGAGGTTGGCCAGGCTCGGGTCCAGCGCGGCGGTGGTCGACCAGGTCGCCGAGGGCAGGTTTTCCAGCACCGCGCTGACGTCCACGCGGATGTCTTCGGCGCTCATTTCGCCGCCGAGCTTGCTGATCACCACGGTGTGGCTGGAGGCGAAGTTGGCATTGTTCACGCCGACCGGGCCGACGCCGAAATCGGTGTTGCTCGCGGCGATGCTCTGCGCCGCGCCGGAGCCGGTGTAGCTGGCCTGCTTGCTCGGCACTGCGGACCAGGTGGTCAGCTCGAAGCGCTCGGGGTCGAGCACCCAGTCCATGCCGCCGACGCCCTTGAGGTCTTGCAACATGCCGTTGGCCACGCGCACCAGGCACACCGCATCGGTCTGCTTGACCGGCGTGCTGTCGTTCAGGCTCTGTGGCAGATCGGCCAGCAGCAGGCGGTGCGGCGCGCTTTTCGGCGGGGCAGCGCCGCCACCGGGCAGGAACGAGCTCTTGAAGTCGCTCCAGTCGATGGGCTTGACCTGGCTGTTGGCGCTGTCGCCGAAACTGATGGTGATGCTGATGACAAACAGGTCGGCGGTGGCGGTGCCGGCGAAATCCGGGCCCCACAGGTGAACCTGCACGCCGACGTTGACGCTGACGGTGAACGAGGTAATGCCCAGGTTGACCTTGTACGACGCGCCAAGGCTGATACCGATGCTGGCGTCATAGTGAAACGGTTTCCAGCCCAGCAGGAAGTCCACCCAGGCCTTGAACCAGGCGCGCAGGTCGCCGCTCTGCCAGACCGCTTCGAGGCTGCCGCCGGCCATCACCGCCGACGGCACCAGGGCGAAGTACAGGCCGCCCTTGACGGTCAGTTCCGAGGTCACGTTCCAGTTGAAGCCCAGGCGCGGTACGTCGGGGTACCAGCTCGGTTTGCTGTACGCCGGGTGGTAGCCGCCCAGCGACACCACGAAGTCGCCGGCCTTGTAGCCGTTCGGGTCGTCCGGGTTGTCCTTGGTCCAGGCCGCTACGACAAAGCCGCCGGTCAGGTGGCAATCCTTGGACAGGATGTACGAGTTGGCGGTCAGTTGCGCGCCGAGGAACAGCGTGCCGCGATTGAAGTTGTAGTCGGCCTTGAGCACCAGTTCGGCATAGCCGATGGGCGAGGGAGTGGCCGGTGGCACCGACACCGTGGCCAGGCCCAGCAGGGCGATTTCGAATTCGTTGCCGAGCTTGCCGGTGGCCAGCAGGAACCCCTTGATCATCTGGAACGAGGCGACCCGCACGCCCAGCGCCAGGAAGTACTCGCCGTAGGACGGCGGCACGTAGTTGTGCATGACTTTCAGGGCTTGCGACGGGTCCTTGCCGGCGAACGGCGAGTCGCCGTTGACCGCGGCGATCAGCGGCATCTGGTTGAGTGTGTCGAGGCCCGGAATGATCAGGTCGCGGTTGAAGCCGAAGCCTGCGGCCAGTGCGTCCACCTGCAGGAACGGCGGGCCGCCGATCGGCGCGGAAAGCACCGCGTAGGCGAACAGCGACGGCGAGCCGTCGAGCGAGGCATAGGACGCCAGCGCCGACAACTGGAATTGCGGGAGCTTGAGCAGCAACTGGCCGTCGTACTCGATCAGTTCCTGGCCTTGGTCGTCTTGGGTCACCACCTTGAGCAGGCCACCGGCGATGGTCACCGAGGCATTGCTGTAGCCGATGAATACGCCGTCGAGGCTGGCGCCGTCGGGGATCGGCGGCAGCACCGGGCGGAAGGCGATCGATGCGCCCATCAGCTCGATATTGATCCCGCCCATGGCGAAGCCGCCGTCGAGCATCAGCCACACGCGCTGGTCGCGGTAGGCCACGCCGACCCGGCTGAGGGAGATCGGGCCGAAGCTCTTCTGCACGTTGACCCACTTGCCCTGGGCCTTGGAGGTGCCGGCCGGGGTCGGCGCGTTGGCAGCGGTGTCGGTGTCCGCGCCCGCCAGCAGCGCCTGCTTGGGTTTGTCCGGTTGGGCGAAGGCCAGTTGCAGCGGCTTGGCCGCCTTGCCGCCGAGCATCAGGTTGGCCGACAGCACCACCCGGCCCGTGGCGCTGAGGGCGGGCACCACCGGCAGGCCCTCGGGGATCACCGCATTGACCGCGGTGATCTCGTCGGCGCTGAACACGCCGGAGGCGATCACCAGGCTCATGCCGTTCAGGCCGATATTCTCGATGGCCGCCAGGTGACTGCCGACCACCGGCAACTGCGAAATATCGGCTTCGACCTGAATGTCGACCACGGCTGCGTACAGACGCCCGGTGGTGGCCGCAGGCACGCAGACCAGGCTCACCGCCACGCTGTCGGTGCTGGCGGTGAGCACCAGTTGCGACTTGTTGAAGTCGTAGGTGAAAGAAGCCTGTTTGAGGACCGGCAGCAGCTCCGCCGGCACCCCGGACAGGTCGATGGCGAAGGTCTGCGCCACATCGATCAGGGCCAGGGTCTTGCCTGCCGTGGGCACCAGTTCGGCGCGCAGCAGCTTGACCTTGCTGTCCTGGGTGAAGGTGACCTTGAAGGTCGCGGCGCCGATCACCACTTCGCCGGTGAAGTTGCCTTGCCAGGCGGCTTGCGGTTTCGACAATTGCAGATCGATGCTGAAATCCAGTTGCGCACCGGCAATGGTGAATTTGCCGACACAGGCAAAGGTGAAGGTCGAGGTAGCGGTGTCGAGGCTCGCCGCGAGGTTCTTCAGGTCGAAATCGTTCAGCGCGGCCGGGCAGGTCACGTTGAATTTTGCCGCGACATCACTGATCACTTCGCCGATGTGAATGACCTGACCGTAAGCGGTACTGCCCGCGATCTGCCAGCCCTTGTCGTAGCCGGCCTGCACGGCGATATCGATCCCGCCCAGGGTCAGCTCGGCGCTCATCTTGCCGGTATTGGCCCCGCCGCTCCTGGCAATTTCCAGGTTGACGCTGTTCAAGGCCAGCGGCCCGGCGCTGAACACGTCCTGCATGGCCAGCGAGAAGCTGTAGCTGCCCTCGGTGGGCACGGTGTTGAAAGCCAGTGCGGTGACGGTGGTGTCGGGGAAACCGCTGGCATCGCCGAGGTACTCGATGACCACATCGCGGACCTTCACCGGGGTTTTCGGCGACAGGCCGCCACCGAGTTGCAGCGGTGGCAGGCCGACCGACAGCAGCAGGTCGGCGGGCACCTTGTTGAAGGTGAACGGCAGGGTGGCGTTGACGCTGGCTGACAGCAGTTTTCGTTGTTGCCAGTCGAAGGCGATCTGCACGCTGTCCAGCACCAGGTTGGCCAGCGGCAGTTTCGCCACCGCGTCGTTCACCGCAGTGGCCGCGGCATCGCCGGCGATCAGGCCGGCGAGGGCGGCCAGCGCCGGTTGCTGGTCGCCTTTGGCACTGACGTCGATGGTGACGAGGCTGCTGCCGTTGAGGCTGACGCTGACCGTCCACGGCTGGCCGCCGATCAGCAGGGCGCCACCGACACTGGCGCTCAGGCGGGTGACGGCCTGATCCATTTCGGTCTTGGTCGCGCTGGCGACGGTCCCCCAGACGCCGGTCAGGCTCGGCCCGCCCTGCACCAGCGACCAGTCGCCGCTGACCCCGGTGGTGACTGCGCACGCGGTGTCGTTGTCGCCGCCGTAGTTGGCCTGCACCTCGATCTGGCTGAACGGCATGTCGGTGAACAGCGGCAGGTCCACCGGCAGCCAGCCGCCGAAGCGGTTGGCGAAGGCGAAGTTGCCCACCGTCAGCAGCGGCAGGTGGCTGTCCGGCGGGTTCAGTTGCAGGACCAGGGCGGCGTCATCGCTGAGGCTGCCGCTGAAGGCAATCACGGTCTTGCCGAGGGTCGCGCTGGCGGCGCTGCTCAGGCTGGCGCTGATCGCCTGGCCTTGGGCGCTCTGGGCGAAGGTCAGGGTCAACTGGCTGAGGCTGGCGTTGGCGCCCAGGCCATTAAGCGTCCATTCACCGCTGGGCGTGCCGCTGACGGTGAAGCTCGCTGGCCAGCTTGCGCCGGGGTCGCTGACGCTGGCGCTGGCGAGGGTCACATTGCAGGCACCGAACAGGTTGTCCAGCGCGCTGATGCCGGTGGTCCCGGCCGCCAGCGCGAGGCTGCCGGAGGCGTCGATCTTCTGTTTGAGCTGGCCCTGCAACTGGCTCAGGTCCTGCGTAACGGCATTCATGGCAGTCATTGCGTGTTGCCTCCAGGAAAGAGCGGTCCGCCTCAGGAAAGGTTGTCCTGTACGACCTGATGTGCGGTTGCCTTGTAGTAGCTGACGGTGAACAGCGGATCGTCGCCGGTCAGGGCTTCGCGCAGGGCGGCGACGGCCTGCGAAGAATCGACCCCGGCCTCTTGGAGGGCGAAGTGCAAAGCCTGCTCCGCCGATTGAAGGCCGCCGTTACCGCTTACCGCCCCGGCGATGGCGCCGGTGACCGCACCGGCCGCGGTCTTGCCGCAGGCGCGGGTGATCGCGACCGCGACCAGTGCCGGGCTCGGGTTGGTGCCCGCGCGGGCGGCCAGTTTGTAGCAGTCGGCGAGGTTGCTGAGGGTGTCGCTCACGGCTACGCAGACGTTGTCCGCGCTGTTGATCGCCGTCTCGGCCAATGACATGGCCTGTTGCACGCTGCTGGCACTGTGCACCTGTTGCGCAGCCGTGGTGGCTTGACCCGCGAGGATCGCTACCCGGCCCGCGCCGTTGGCAAGGATGTCGCGGGCCTGTTTGGCCTGGTCGAGGCCCGATTGCACGGCACCGGTGTATGCGGGAAACGGCACCAGGTTGTTGATCACCTGGTAGGCCGCGGCAAGGCCGTCGATGCAGCCTGGCAGGGCCGTGAGCCCGGCGAGGGTGCCGGGAAGGGCAGCACTGGCGGTGGCGGAAAACTGCTCTGCGGTGTCGACGCACTGGTAGATGTCGGTCAGCGTGCCGGCGCGGCCGAGGATTCTTTTCTGCAGTTCGACACCGTCCAGCCAGTCGTTCAGGTCGGGGGGCATTGCGGTCATCTGCTGCAGGTATTCGCTCTTGACGCCGCCCGCCCTCTTGCTGCGCAGCACCCACAAGGCCGACGCGGTGTTGCTGGCCTCCGGGGTGTTGACCAGTGTCTGCACTACATCCACCAACGTGCCCTTGACCGCAGCTTCGGCAGCCGTCTGCGCCTGCACCAGGGTCAGGCTGATGCCCGTGGCCTTGGCGGCGATGTCGGCGACGGCGAGGACCGCGCGATAGGCGCGGCCGGGAAAGTTGCGGTTGCCAAAGGCCTGGGCCTCGCTGACATCCACGCGGACGTGGCCAGGATGGTTCCCGGTGGAAGGATCACCCGCCACGATACCGAGGGAGACGAACACGTTATCGGTGTTGTCGGCGCTGTCGAAACCGGTGAAGTAGGTTCGCCTAGGCCGGCCGGGCGAAGCGGGTGGCACCGGCAGGGTGTAGCCGACGCCGCGCGGGTAGCCATTGAGCACGTTGACCGTTTCTTGCGCCGGGTGGCCGTGCTGGTTACCCGTGCTGTTGGACACCATGACCGCCAGCGGACGCATGCGCTGCACGAATTGCGCCGAGGTGGCGGTATTGGCGCCATGGTGACTGGCCTTGACCACCAGCACGCGTCCGGCGGCGTTGTCATTGGGGTTGGCGAGGGCGGCGATCACGCTTTCCTGCGGATCTTCGATATCACCGCCGATGTAATAAGTGAACTCGCCGAAACGCAGGAGGAAGGCCAGGCTACAGGCGTTTTCCGCCTCGCTGACCCCTTGTGCGGCCAGGACCGGTGTGCCGTTGGGGCGCTGAACCCATTGATTGCAAGCGACGCAGGTCAGGGTCGGCGCGTTGGCGCCGGTGGCCTGGAGGATTTCCGCCTGGGGGCCGCTGATCAGCCACTTCGCCGGCTGGTTGATGGCCTGGGCCACTTGAACTGGCGTGTCACCTGCGGGAATCGCTGCAGAGCCTTTCTTATTGACCATGGACAAGAGAATGCCGGGCGCTTGATCGGCGGCCCTGACAGCACGGGTGACGCGATTGCGCCCAGTCCTGCTGTTGATCGCATTGAGGTAGCTCAGGTACAGGTTGCTCGGTCCGAGGGCCGGCCAGCCACGGTCATAGACCCGCGCGGTATCGTAGGTGGTGACGTTTTTCTTGAGCAGTGTCACCAGCCCGCCAAGGTGGTCGGCGTCATAGTGAGTGGCGACGAGCGCATTGACGCTGGCCAGCCCGGCCGTTGTGGTGATGTAGGTGTGGACATGGTCGGCAACGCCCGCGAGGCCGCCGTCGATCAGCACCGAACGCAGTTGCTCGCCCACGGGATTGTTCGGGTTGCGGGCGACGATCAAGGTGGCGTCGCCGGCCTTGCGCACGTCGATGTGGTGGATCTCCAGGGTCCAGGCCATGTCAGACACTCACCCTGCTGTACACCGCGCCGCTGAGGGTATCGATCAGCGCATCGATGCTCGACAGTTGGTTCAGTTGCTCCACCGGCACCTTGACCTGCAGCTCGCGCATGGCGTCGGAGACGATGGTGATGATGTCCAGACTGCTGGCGCCCAGGTGATCGAAGCGCAACTGGGTGTCGATCGGCCCGAGGTCGAGAAAGGCCAGCGCGGCTTCGGTGTGTTTGATCACTACCTCGCGAACCTTGGCGTGGATGTCGTGCATTGCATCGCTCCTTGTCATGGCACCCAATCCAGGCCACCGGTGAGGTGCATGGCCTGACCGTTAACGAATCCGGCCCCGTCCGAGGCCAGGTAGAGCACCGCCTGCGCCACGTCGTGCGGCGTGCCGAGGCGACCGCTCGGGCATTGCCCGAGCCAGTGTTCGAAGGTTTTCGGCGGCGCGCTGTCGCGGCTCAGGTCGGTGTCCACCAGACCCAGCACCAGCGCATTGGCGGTGATGCCGCGGCGGCCGTATTCGCGGGCGAGGGTGGCGGCCATGGCGATCAGACCGGCCTTGGACACGTTGTAGGCGATCTGCCCGGTCATGCCGTGCGCGGCCACCGAGGACAGCAACACGATGCGCCCCCGGCGCTGGGCGATGAAGCCCGGCAGCAGGGCACGACACAGGCGGAAATTGCCGTCGAGGTTGACGTCCATCACCGCCCGCCAGTCGGCGTCGGGCAGGCTGACGGCGAGGCTTGGACGGTTGATCGCGGCGTTGCCCACCAGCACGTCGATGCCGCCGAGGGCGCTGTCGGCCTGGTCGCACACGGCATCGATGGCGGCGGCGTCGGCGAGGTCCAGGCGCAGCGCGACGCAGCGTTGCTCCGGCGCGGTCTGCGCGGCGTGGCGCTGCACGGCGGCCGCGGCGTCGGCGTCGTGGTTCCAGGTGAAGGCGACGTTGTGCCCGGCGGCCAGTACCTGTTCGACGATGCAGCGACCGATGCCGCGGGTGCCGCCGGTGATGAAGAAATTCATGGCTGCGACTCCCAGCGGCCCAGCACCGCCACACAGTTGTTGCCGCCGAAACCGAAAGAATTCTTCAGCAGGTAGCGCACCGGGTGCGCCACCGCGCCAGCGGCGCAGACGTCGAAGTCCAGCTCCGGGTCCGGGTCATCGAGGTTGATGGTCGGGTGCAGTTGCCCGGCGCGCATCTGCGCGATGGCCGCCACCAGTTCCACCAGCGGCGCCGACCAGCAGGTATGGCCGAGCATGGATTTCGGGGCGTTGACTTTCATCTGCGCCAGATGACGGCCGAAGGCGCGGCGGATCGAACGGGCTTCGGTGATGTCGCCCAGCGGCGTCGAGGTGGCGTGGGCGCAGATGAAGTCGATGTCTTCCGGGCGCAGGCGCGCTTCGCGCAGGGCGGCCTGGATCGCCCGCACCTGGCCGTCTTCCTGTGGGCTCGGCTGGCGGCTGGCATCGGAGCGTGCGGCCACCGCCAGCACTTCGGCCAGCGGCTCGGCACCGCGGGCGACGGCCAGGTCGGCCCGCTCCAGCACCAGGCAGGCACCGCCATGGCTGGGCACGAAGCCTTCGCGGCGGCGGTCGAACGGCCGGCTGGCCTGTTCCGGGCAGTCGTTGAACGCGCGTTGGCTGACCGCCTGCATCAGCGCCAGCGCGTGCAGTTCCAGCGGCGAGTAATCCAGCACCGGCGCCAGCACCACGACCCGCTCGACGCCGCCATGACGAATCTCGTTGAACGCCGCGCGCAGCGCCAGCGCGCCACTGGCGCAGGCGCCGCCGACGGTGTAGCCGGGGCCGCGGATGCCAATGACTTCGGAGGCCACGGCGGCATGATCGGTGTCCAGCCCGGCGAGGCCGAATTGCACGTCGATGTGGTCGGGCTCGTGTGCGAACTGGCGGAAATTATTGAAGTAGTAGTTCTGGCCGATGTTGTGCCCGCCGACCACGATGGCGGTTTCACCGTCATCGCCTGGCGGGTGTTCGAACAGGCCGGCGTCTTGCCAGGCGCGGCCGGCCATCAGCACCGACAGCGCGGTCGACCACGGCAGCCGGTTGCTGGCCCGGCGCAGGCGCAGGCGGGCGGCGTCCGGCAGGCTGTCGGCGAGCGCCGCGAGGCGTGGGCGCGGTTCGAAACCTTCCATGCTGCCGCCGACCTTGGTGGCGATCTCGCGATCGAAACCGTGCCAGCGGGTGATGCCGGAGCGGCCGGCGAGGAGGTTGTCCAGCAGGGTGCCCGGGTCTTCGCCCAGGGCGGTGAGGACCGACATGCCGGTCACCACGATACGCGGCAGTTCAGACACGGCAGCCCTCCATCACCACGACGCTGCGCACCGCGCCCTCGACGCTGATGCGTCCGCCGAAGACTGCCAGCATGCCGTTGTCGTCCAGCAGGCGGACTTCGATATCCATGATTTCGCCGGGGCGTACCTGGCCGAGAAACTGTGCGCCGAACACGCGGGTGGCGAGCACTTGCAGCGGTGTCGCCGGGCAACCGCTGGCCATGTGCAGCAGGCACTGGCCGGCCTGGGCGATGGCCTCGCCCTGCAGCGCGCCGGGGTAGATCGGGTTGCCGGGAAAATGGCCGGCGAGCACCGGGTCTTCAGGGTCGACCCGACGCTGCGCGAGCAAGGCCTGCTGGCGTGGGTCCCATGCCTGGACCCGGTCCAGCAGCAGAAAAGGCGAGCGGTGCGGGAGCATCTGCTCCAGCGGCGGAAAAACCACGACGGCGGATGACGCCGCCGTCGGTTGCAGCAATCCACCGCGCCGCAGCCGGGCCAGCGCGGCGGTGACATCCAGGGCAGCGCTGGTATCCGCCATATCAGGCGGTCCGCGCCTGGGACACGGCCACGGCGTTGTCCAGCACCCATTGCAGCACGCCGTCGGCGTCTGGCTTGGGCACTGAAGCTACGGCGCAGGACGCGGCATTGCGGCAGGCGATGCCTTGGCCTTCATAGCCGGCGAACCACACGGCCTCGTAGGCGGCGATGGTTTGCAGTTGTTCGCCGCTGGCGCTGAGCAAGGCCTTGCTCAGCGGCTCCGTGAGGGCCTTGATCGCGGCGCGGTAGCCTGTCACCAACTGGATGAGATGCGTGTCGAGTTGGGCGCCGAGTCTGAGGGTGCGGGTTGCCTGCACAGCCTGCTCGTAGACCTCAAGCGTCTTGCCGACAAAGTAGTCGTTCTCCACCGCTGGGTTTTCCGTCGAGGCACGCTTGGCGAACGCCACCGCCAGCTCGCGGAACTCTTCGGCACTGAAGAATTCGTCCTGCAGGCCGAGGAACACCTTCACCGACAGCGGGATCGGCAGCGTCGCCAGCACCTCCAGCGGCAGTTCGGTGGCGTTGTGATCGGCGAACATCTGGCGAATGGTCGCTTCGGGGAAATCATCGCAACGGGCGAGCTGAATCACCCGGTCCACGGACATGGTGTAACTCATTGCGAGTTGCTCCTGGAAATGGTGTAGACGGCCGTGATGGTGTCCCCGGTTCCAGGGCTTGCCACGGAGTAGTTGTAAGCCGACGCGCCGCCGCCGTTGCCGATGACGTTGATCGCGTTGGTACCGTTCATGGTGAACGCCAGCACGAACTGGGTACCGTCGTCGGCCTGGTAGGTGATCCTGCCGTCGGGGGTCTGGCCGTTGGCGATGAACACCGATACCGGCGAGGTGTTCGCGGCTACCTGGGTTGCCGGCGTGGCGTTCCAGTTCGCGCCGTTGAGGCTGTACGCGGGCTGATAGACCAGCACCAGCCTGACGTCGGTTTTCAGGTTGCCGGTACAGGTACGGTTGGGGGTTGGACTGCTGCCGCCGCCACTACTCATAAGCGTTCTCCATGATGGCCTTGCTGTGTGGGTGGGTCAGGATGCCGCGGCCAGAAGCGTGCCGGACAGGATGCCTGCCGAGACACGGCTGACCGTGTTTGGCAAAGCGGATAGGGTCGTGGCTGCCGCTGGCCAGGCCACGGCATTGCGCGTGGCGCCAACCGGGCCGTTGCGGGTGGCGGCGGTGAGAAACACCGAGGCTTCGTCGCGCACGGCGCAGTTCAGGTCGAGGGCCGGAACCAGGCCGCTGCTGCGGACGTCCTCCAGGCCCTGCCACTGCCGTGCGCTGGTGACCTTGACGTGCTTGAGCGTGGTGCCTTGGGCGGCGAACACATGGATGAACTGGCCTTGCACCGCAGCGCCGGCGGCGAGGCAGTCGATCGCCGAGCCGTTGCTCAGGCCCAGTTGCGAAGTGACTTCGCTCCACTTGGCGTCCCAGGTATTGGCGCCGTTGCGCACGCTCAGCCAGATGCCCTTGCTGCCCGAGGCGAACACGAACAACTGACCGTTTGCCACCGCGCAGGCGACGCGGGTGCAGCCGGCGGGCAGGCCGGTCGAACTGATGGCCGAGAACGCACTCCAGGCGGCGCCAGAAGGCTGGCTGGCGAGCCAGACCTGGCTGCCGGACAACGCCGTGACGACCACTACCGCCCCGGCGAGTGTGGCGGCGATATCGGTGGGCACGCCCATGTTGCCGCTGGCCAGCGGGATCGGTTGCAGGCTTTCCCAGTTGCCGACCACGGTGGCGGAGTTGTGGCCGATCACGCCGTTGGCCAGGGTGAAGACGTAGAGCCGGCTGGCCAGGCTGGTGGTCGCCAATGCCTGGATCGGCGCAGGCTGCACCGGTGCGGACACTGCTTTCACCGCCGACCAGGCGCCGAGCCCGTTCTGGCTGGCCAGCCAGGACAGCCCGGTGGTCTGGTGATAGGGCGCGAAGGCATTGAGCAGTTCGTTGTAGCAAACCAGGCAGAAGTCGGCGGCGGGGTCGCGCATCAGGCAGTTCTGGCTTGGCCGGTAGATGCCCTGGGCGTAATTGCCGCCGCCCTCGAAGGCGCCGACCATCCACGGTTGCCAGCCGCTGGCCGCCGGGTTGGAGGGCAGGGCGGTGTAGCCGGGGGTGAGGTACTGCGCCCACTTCAGCGTGGCGGCGGCGATGTTGGTGGTGAGGTTGGGGCTGCTGGGCTCGATGTCCGGGTATGTGCCGGGCTGGGCGGCGTACTCGACGCCGAGCCCGGCCGCCAGTTGGGCGATGGCCCGGGCCAGCAGCGCGACGTTGCCGCTGTCCAGGGTCAGGGTGCACTGGTTGCCGCCGAAACTGCCGCCGGCTACGCCGGTGTTGGCGATGACCACCGCCTGGTGCCAGGTGATCCCGGCAGCGTTCAGCGCGGCGTTCACCAGACGTGGGGACGCCGATATGCAACTGCTGGAATTGCCGTCGGCACAGGACACCGTGCCCAAGGCGTTGTTCACCGTGACCGGCGTACCGCAACCGGTGCCCGAGCCAATGCCCGACGCCGCCGAGACGGTATCGATCATGTAGACGTTGATTGCGTCGCTCAGGCGCCAGGAGATCGGGATGATGTCGCTGAGGCCAGCGAGCAACGTGGCCACTGCCTGGTGGAAGCTGGCGAGCTGCAAGGAGGTAAAGCCATCGCCGGTGATCGCGATGATGAAGCGTTTGCCATCGTCACCGTTGTCGACGATTTTCGTGCACGACGAATCCATTCGAATCACCCTCATCCATAAGGTCGAAAATTCTTACTGGCAAACGCGAATTGTTTTACTTCGGTGGCGGCATCCTGCTATCGCGTTTGAGCGCCCGTCAAGGCTGTTCAGAAAAATTTCATGGATACAAGATGGCCGTTTCACTGCTTTTTTTGGCTAAAAAGCCGGTGGTAGAGCGCTGGCGTGCGGATTGACGGGCTAGCACATCTGGCGTGCTTATCGCTGACCCGGATCAAAGCTTTGTGTGCATAGCAGGGCGTTTGGCGGTGAATGTTCAGTTGTCGGTGGTGGTTGGGGAGATTGAGTCGAGGCCGCCCGGTGCATGCCGACGGTTTTTCTGCGCTCTGGAGATCGAGCGCCCTGAAGCGCCACCGGCAGACGCCTATAGCCAATGCCCCAAGCTGCGGTCCTTGCACCCGCTGCCCCGGGGCTTCTAGCATGGCCGCTTTTCGCAAAGGAAACGCCGCATGCTGGCTTCGCTGTTCGCCGTTCTGGCGCCGGTCTTTATCGTGGCCGGTATCGGCTTCATCTGGGCGCGCAAGGGCCATGCCTATCCCACGGATTTCATCGCCAGCCTGGTGATGACCGTCGGCACGCCATCGCTGGTGTTGTCCACCTTGCACCGGACCCGGCTCGACCCCGCCGCCTTCACCAGCATGGCCCTGGCCTGTGTGCTGTGCATGGTCGCCATGGCGGCGGTGGGCTATGCGGTCAGCCGTGCCTTTCGCCAGCACTGGCGGGTGCTGATGCCCGCGTTCATGTTTCCCAACACCGGCAACATGGGCTTGCCGGTGGCGCTGTACGCCTTCGGCGAGCAGGGCCTGGCCCTGGCGGTGGCGTTTTTCCTGACCCTGTCGAGCTTTCACTTCACCCTCGGTATCGCCCTGTCCGGTGGCGTCGCCTCGTTCCGCGCATTGCTGAAAAATCCGATCGTTATCAGCCTGGCGCTGGCATTGCCGGTGATCTTCTTCGATCTTGAACTGCCGCGCTGGCTGGGCAACACCGTCGACCTGCTGGGCGGCATGACCATCCCGCTGATGCTGCTGACTCTCGGCGTGTCGCTGGCCAGCATCCGTCCGCAGCACATCGGCAGCGGCATGCTGATCGGCGCCCTGCGCATCGTCATCGGTGCCGGGGTTGGCTGGGGCATCGGCGCGTTGCTCGGCCTCGATCACCTGGCCCACGCCGTGCTGGTCATGCAGTCGGCGATGCCGGTGGCGGTGTTCAACTACCTGCTGGCGGTGCGCGCCAACCGCGCGCCGGAGCAGGTGGCGAATGTGGTGATGTGCTCGACGGTGCTGTCGTTCGTATGGCTGCCGGTGGTGTTGGCGGGGTGGATGTAGGGCCCGCGCGGGCCCTCAATCACTCACTGACTTTTGCGCCCACCGCCATGACTGCGCTGGCCGCCGGTGCGCCCGGCCTCGGCGGCGCGCTCGCGGTCATTGGCGAAATTCCCCCCTGAATGCTTGCCGCCTTTGCGTCCGGCTTCAGCCGCTTTCTGCCGGTCGTTGGCGAAGTTGCCCGGGTTGCTGTGGCCTTGCTTGCCGTGGTTATCGGCCATGATCTTGCACCTCATGTCGTCACACAGGACCTTCTGTGTACAGGTACGACGCGGGTGACCGCGGAGTGGCTCAAGCCGATCAGCGCCGTGCCGACCGGCTGCGTTAAACATTTCCAGGCCAATCACTTGCGGGTCAATACCCGGCCTCCCGGCGTTGAGTCCGCCAACCTGACCGCCTGGCAAAATCGACTGAACGTCTGCATCCGCGAGGCGACCTAACCCTGTACCCACACACAGGAGTCACGCCATGCACGACAAACCGAGCGACGACCAAGGCCCGCATTCTTCGGAACATTCCAGTGGCAACGACGACCCGGGCTTCGACCCGGATTCCCCGGACCTCGACGATCCCCAGGTCGATCCAGCCGGCCCGGCCAAGGCACCGCTTGGCGGGCCGGGCAACCAGAGCGGCAAGCACGACTGAACCGCCATGCGCATGGCGACAGGATTTCAGCGATTGTGAGAGCGAGCGCCGCGCAGACGGCGCTCGATCTTGAGGACGCTGTAACGCTCCAGGCATGCACCCGCTAGTCATTGCCCCAACTCCCGCAACACCCACCCTATCCTCTCTGTCAACACAGCTCTTTCTTCGCCACGCCTGAGTTACATCAGTTTGATGTTTGGCAACGCAAGGGAGTTATGTCGGTTAGACCTGTTCGCAGGCGACGCCTCACAACAGGTTGTGGGGATTTTCGCATCCAGAAACGTTCATATCTGCTTGTTGAGTAGGTTGCTATTGGTTGGTGTACTTACAAAAATGAAATGGTCTGGTGAGGTTGCTTCAATAATTATCAGCTAATGTCATGCACATTGGGTGGGCTTGAAAACCGGGGTAGTGCTGTTCTGAGATACCTGCATCTTTACTTAGCTGGATGCTGATTTCTCACAGGGATGTGCATAAAGGAGATTCAGATATGAGGCAGGGTGGTGTACTGATCGTTATGACCTTATTGGCTCTTGGTAAACCAGGCCTTGTCATCGCCAATGACGATCCTCTGGATGCCATTGCGAACTTCGCCGAGCGCATTTGCAGCACACCAGAAGCGAAAGGGAACTCCCAGACAACCGAACTCTCTGGCGCGGCAAAGGCTGAGTTGAAAGGCTTGGTAAAAAAGGTCGTGGATCTCGGCATCGATGGCGCAGCAAAGTATGAGTCAAAGGAGTATGAAGGCGTTTTACAACAGGATCTGGCTCCTCTTATCTCAAAGAGCACAACGTGCAAGGAATCCATTTCCCAGAAACTCATAGATAAGCTGGTGACAGACGCTTCCATTACACCAGAACTCAAATCCTATCCTGTGAAGTTGAGAGGGCAGCCTGCCCAGGCTGGGACGGCTTCAGGCATTACCATGTCCATCAATATTGAGGGTGAAGAGTATGAGTTCGATAATCGCTCGGGCTCGCTTCTGGTCGATGTGGGGACGCTGACGGAAGGCACTCATGATTTCAACTTCGAAAATATAAACGGCTATTTTATGCATCCTGTTGCCGGGCCGCAGTTGCAGGCTTCCGGGTTGTCTTGTGCCGGTGCCTTTACGGTGTCCAAGAAAAAAACCTTCCAGATAATTGCTTGGGTGGATGCGACAGGGCTCAAGTGTGATCTGCGCTAATTAGATACCTGATCAGAGTGCACGGTGATGTGGACGCCGGTAGTCAAGGATCAATGCCAGGTCTGCAGGGCCGGTGTGGTGATGTTTCGCACTTCGCCTTCTACAACAGACCGCCGCAGTCCACCAGAATCTGGGCCGCGGCCGGGTCGCAAGACGTGCTGATTGTGCCGCCCAAGGTGATGGCAGGTTTTCTTTCCGCGAGTGGGATCCGGGAAGATGGTTACTTTTCGGAGGCCGAAAGCGCATTGCTGCTTGTTCGGTTCAAGTAAAGAAACTTTTGATCGTCCAAGGTTCTTAACGGGTTTACGTCTTCCTCTCAGGCATCGCCTTCATTGCACACTGCAACACCCACCCCATCTCCTCCATCACCGCAAAATGCCCCCCTTCGATCATGCGCAGGCTGAAGTCCCCACTGCTGACCCGCTCCCACGCCACCAGGGATTCATACCCCACCTGCGGATCATCGATGGCGCCAAACACCCGCACGGGAATGTCCAGCGGACGCGGATGCTGGTGCCGGTAGTCGAGGAGCAACGTCAGGTCCGCCTGCAGGATCGGCACGGCGATGTCCATCATCGCCCGGTTTTCCAGCACTTCGCGCGGGGTGCCGGAGAGGTCGCTGAGGTAGTCGCGCAGGGCCTGGTCATTGAGTTCCGGCAAGCCGGCGCACGCCGGCAGCCAGTCCGGGCTTTGCCGTGATGACACCAGCAAGGCCACCGGCCGCCGCTCGCCCTCGGCCAGCAAGCGGCGCGCGGTTTCGTAGGCGAGCAGGGCGCCGAGGCTGTGGCCGAACAGCACCAGGGGTTTGTCTGGCAGTGCGCGGCATTGCCCTGCGAACTGCTCGGCCAACGCGTCCACCGAGCGGGCGAAGGGTTCGCGCAGGCGGCGGGCGCGGCCCGGCAGTTCCACGGCGTACAGTTCGCACAGCCCGGTCGCCGGCTTTTTCCACGGGAAGAAGCTTTGCGCGCTACCGCCGGCGCAGTGAAAGCAGACCAGGCTGAGCGGCGCCGCGGCGTCGCTCAGCCATTGCACCAGCGCCGGTTCAGCCGGCTTCATTGAGCAGGTCCAGTTCCGCCGCGAGGTAGAGCTGGCGCATCTTGCCGCGCTGGATCTTGCCGCTGGTGGTCTTGTGGATGCTGGTGGGCTGGACGAAGACGATGCGGTTGAGGGTGATGCCGTGGTTGTCCACCACCGCGCTGCGCACCGCGGCCTTGAGCTGGCGCGGGTTGTCTTGCAGCCAGCGCTTGATCTCGCGGTTGAGTTCGATGGCGGCGACGATGGTCTGGCGCTGCTGTGCGTTGTCGTGGCTGAACACCGCGCAGCTTTGCGGGCGCGCGTCCTTCAGGGCTTCGATCACGGTGTGCTCGATGTCTTCCGGGTGCAGGTTGCGCCCTTCGCAGATGATCAGGTCCTTGAGCCGGCCGCAGATGTACACCTGGCGGTCCTGTTCCTCGACGAAACCGAGGTCGCCGGTGCGCAGCCAGGTATGTTCGCTGCCGTCGTCGAGCCGGGCGCGGAAACCGGCCTCGGTGGCCTCGGGGTTCTGCCAGTAGCCGCTGGCGATGGCCGGGCCACGCAGCCAGATTTCACCGATGCGTCCCGCCTTGCGGCGCTGCCGCGTGGCCGGGTCGACCACCGCCACCCGCACTTCCCACGACGGCTCGCCACAACCCACCAGAACCTGGGCCGCGGCCGGGTCGGCCGGTGCGCTGAGGCGCTGTTCCAGGGCCAGGGTCAGCGGGTCGGCCAGCACCGAGCGCACCGGTCGACCGTGGGGGCCGCCGCTGACGAACAGGGTGGCCTCGGCGAGTCCGTAGCAGGGCAGGAAGGCATTGGCGGAAAAGCCGTGGGCGCCGTAGCACTCGGCGAAGCGTTGCAGGCTGGCCGGGCGGACCACGTCGGCGCCGTTGAGGGCGTGGCTCCAGTTCGACAGGTCGAGGCCCTCCAGGCGCTGGGCGTCGTAGCGTTCCACGGCGAGGTTGTAGGCGAAGTTCGGGCCGCCGGCCAGCCGCGCCTTGTAGCGGGCGATCGCCTGCAGCCAGATCAGCGGCTGCCGGACGAAGGTCGAGGGCGCCATGATCACCGTGTGGTTGCCCAGCACGATGGGCAGCAACTGGCCGAGGATCAGGCCCATGTCGTGGTGGTGCGGCTGCCAGGTGACGAAGTCGCTGGTGTGATCCAGCGCCCAGGCGTCGCGCATCATGCGCAGGTTGGCGCTGATATTGGCGTGGCTGACCATCACCCCCTTGGGCGCCGAGGTGGAGCCGGAGGTGTACTGCAGGAAGGCGATGCGCTGCGGGTCGCGGTCGTCCGGGCGCGACCATTGCACGTCGGCGTCGCAGGCGTTGGTCGGGCTGAGCATCGCCAGGTCCGCCGCGGCGCTGCCGGCGAACGCTTGGTGCAGCGCCGCGCGTTCGCTGTCGGCCACCAGCAGCAGGCGGCTGTCGCTGTCGTCGAGGATCTTCAGGCAGCGCTCGACGCGGCGCCGGGTCGGCAGGTTGACCGGCACGGCGATGCGCCCGGCCATCAGGCAAGCGAGGAAGCTGGCGATGAATTCCAGCCCCTGCGGAAAGAACAGCGCGATGCGTTCGCCCGGCTGGCTGTGCTCGCGCAACTGGCGGGCGATGGCGCTGGCGCGGCCGAGCAGTTGCCGGTAGGTCAGGCGCTGCTGTTCCTCGCCGTTGTCGTCGAGCAGGGTGAACAGCACTTTGTCCGGGTGCAGGCGCGCGCGCAGCGCCAGGCTGTCGTGGATCGCCAGGCTGCCGGTGGCCGAGGCCAGTTCCTGGGGGTTCAGGCAGGTCTTGTCAAACATGCGCGGGTTCCTCGCGGTTGGCCTGGCTGACGATCTCGGCGATGGCCGCCGCCAGTTCGCTGATGCTCGGGTGTTCGAAGACCAGGGTCGGCCACAGGCGCACGCCGAAGTGTTCTTCGAGGCTGCCGATCAGGCGGGTGCCGACCAGTGAGCCGACGCCCAGGGCGCCCAGCGGCGTGTGCAGGTCGATCTCGTCTTCCGGCAGGTCCGCTTCCTTGCAGATGAAGTCACTGATATGGGTTTGCAGGCGTTCGGTCAGGCTCATGGGCGTGTCCTTGAAGGTGCGTCGTTGGCAACGGGGCACAGCAGGTCGAGCAACTGTGCCGCGGGTAAGGGAACCGCCAGGTCCGGGGCGTGCTGCCGGCGCCAGTGGTTGAACAGCCAGAGCGAGGCATCGCCGCGCAGGTGCGCCTCGCGCACGGTGGATTGCATGCGCGCGTGCAGGGCGCGACGGCCCTCGCCACGGTCGCCGTCGTCGCTCAGGTAGAAGGCCTGGGCGATCTCGTTTTGTGCCTGGGCGGCGCGGTCGAGCACATAGCCCTGGCTGCGGCTGTGCAGCTCGGGGTAGCGCCAGTCGCTCAGCCACTGGTGCGCCTGACGATCCATCCGCGCCAATTGCTGCTGGCATGGCGCCGACACGGCGGCCTCGGCGGCGAGCAGGAACACCGCGCCGGGGGCGATGAAATCCACCCCCAGTTCGAACATCGCCCGGGCACTGCTGGCGCTGCCGATCAGACCCGCAGCGCCGATCAAGGGGCGACGAATCTGGCGTTCGCGCCGGGCCAGGGCTTCCAGCAACAGCGGCAGGTGGTGGTCGGCGGCGATCAGCAAGGCGTCGGCGTGGGCGAGGCCAGCGTCGAGGTCGCGTTGGTGTTCCAGGCGCACCAGCCAGTGCACCGCCGGCCAGCGTTCGCGCAATTGCGCGGTCAACTGGTGGGCGGCGATTTCGATACAACCGATGCCCAGCCCGGCGACCTCGGCCAGCCGCGCCGTACCGCCGAGGCGGACGCCAAAGCGGCCGCGCAAACGCGGGTTGGCGTTGTAGCGCTCCAGGGTTTCACGCAGGCGCGCATCATCCAGATCATCGGCGTCCAGCAGGCCCATGGCGCCGTGGCGGGCGAGTTCGAGCAGCAGCGCTTCGCCGCCGAGGTCCGGGGGCAGCGCCGCCACCAGCAGCGGGCGTTCGCGCACCGCTCGCGGCGGTGGCGGCGGGATCGGCGCGTGCTCGCGGATGTCCTTGAGCATGCCGGCGAGGATCGGCGGCTGGCCGATTTCGATGAATTCCTCGACGCCGGCGCCCAGCAGGTGTTGCACCACCTGTTGCCACTGCACCGGGTGGCTGAGGTGGCGCGAAAGGGCATCCACCAGGCCGTCGCGGCGGTGCGGGCGGGCGTCGATATTGGCGATCACCGGGAACGCCGGCTCGCGAAACTGGTGGCTGACGCTGCGCAGGAACTCGCGGAACCCGCGCTCCGCCGCCGCCATGTGCGGCGTGTGGAACGGCCCGCTGACCTTCAGCGCCAGGGCGCGGATGCCCCGGCCGGCGCACAGCGTCAACAGGTGGTCGAGGGCGGTGTGCGCGCCGCCGACGATGATCTGCCGCGGGCTGTTGATGTTGGCGACGGCCAGGCCGCTGTTCGGCAGTTCCGCCAGCAGGTGGCGGACCTGCTGCTCATCGTGGCCGAGCACCGCCACCAGCCCGCCGTCCTCGACCTCGGCCATCAGCCGCGCGCGCTCGACGACGATGCGCAGGCCGAGAACGAAATCCAGCACCCCGGCGGCGGTCAGCGCGGCGTATTCACCGACGCTGTGGCCGGCGGCGAACTGCGCCGTGGCGCCGTCTTCCCGCGCCGCCAGCCAGCCCAGCCAGGACACCACGTAGATGGCCGGCTGGGTGTAGCGGGTCTGGTTCAGGTGTTGGTCGGGGTCTTCCAGGCACAGGCGCTCGATGGAATAACCGAGCACCCGGTCGGCCTCGGCCACCAGCGCCGGAAAACGCGGGAACAGCGCCGAACCCATGCCCTTGCGCTGGCTGCCCTGGCCCTGGAACAGCCAGGCGTTCATGCGCTCACCCGGCTTAGAGCCCGCGCAATGGCGCGCATCGCCAGGCCCTCCAGGCGCAGGGCGCAGCGGCCATCGGCGTTGCTCAGGCTGACGGCGAATTCGTCAGCGTGGCGGACGATGCCCAGGTGCCGGGCGCCGGGCAGCGCCTCGGGATCGAGGGCTAACTGGCGGATGCTGAACGGCAGGCACGGCGTCGGCGCCTGGCCGAGCACTGCCGGCGCGGCGCACAGGCTGGCGAGTAGCGCCGCCCAGAACGGCAAGTCATCCACGCCCTGGCAGCCGAAGGCGAGGCTGGCGTGCAGGCTGTTCGGCGTGCTGCGCACGTCTTGCAGGGCGCGGCCGATGGCGCTGTAGCCCAGGCCTTGTTCGGCGAGGCTGGCATACAACGCCTTGGCCGCCAGGGTGGTGGTGCCGGCCTGGGGTTGCAGCGCGGCGGGCATCGGCGCCGACTCGCTGCGTTGCACTTGCAGCAACACCTGCTCGCCCTGGCTGACCTGCCAGTACGGCTCGGCCAGGGTAAAACTCAGCGTCTCGGTGCTGTCCAGCTCTTGCGGCGGGCCGAAGCGCAGGTCGCGCCAGGCCAGCGCTTCAACAGGATTCTGCCGTAGCGCCTGGCCGATCAGTCCGGCCAGCGCCATGACCGAGCCGGGCAGGGCAGCCGCGTTTTCCCATGTCGCGAGCCAGGCCTGCGCCGCGTTCGGCGTGGCCCGCGACGCCGCAGTGAACGCCGGGGTGTACCAGACCCGCTCCAGCCGCCAGGGGTAGGCCGGCAGCGGGATCTTGGCGGGACGTGGCCGTTCGCCGTAGACGCTGGCCCAGTCCGGGCTGGGCACTTTGCTGCTGGCCCAATGCGCGGCCCACTGCGCCAGTTGCCCGGCGCCTGTCGGGGCGGCGACGGCTGTTCCGGCGCCGCTGCACAGCAGCCCGTGGTGATGACCGTCGAGGAAATCGCGCAGGCGCTGGAACAACTGATCGCGGCTGTCGGCGACGAACGCGAGGCGTTTGGGCATGGCGTCGCGGCCCTCCTGCAAGGTGCGGGCGATACTGGCGAGGCTGGCGTCGGCCAGGTGCGCGGCGGGCAGGGCGGCGAAGCTGTCGAGGCGCGGTTCGGCGGTTGCTTGGGGCTGGGCTTCGGCGGCCAGCCGCTGCGCCACCTCTTCAAGACTCACCGCGCCGCGCCAGGCGTCGATCGGCACGTCCAGTTGCAGGGCGTCGAGCACTTGCTCCAGGCAGCCGACGAAGTAGCCGGCGTCGACATTCAGGGTCGCCAGCCGAGTCGGCGCGGTGTCGCTTGTCGGCATCAGCCCGAGCAGGTCGCGCAGGCGTTCGAGCAGGGCCTGGCGCAGTGCCGCGTTGCCCGCCGCGCCAGTCTCGGCGAAGGCGTCGAGCAACTGGCGGGCGCGGGCGCGCAGGCCGGCGTCGTCCTTGGCCGACAGCAGGATCAGGCATGGCTGGTCGTCAGCGTTCGCCAGCTCGGGCGCGGCGGCGGCGCGCAACACCACATGGGCGTTGACCCCGCCAAAGCCGAACGCGCTGACCCCCGCCAGCAGCGGCTCGCCCGGGTTTTGCGCCAGCGCGGCGGTGCCGCTGGCGAGCTGGAAGGGGCTGTCGTCGAGGTTGATCTGCGGGTTGAGCTGGCGGTGATGCAGGTTGCCGACCTGTTGCCGGTGGTGCAGGCACAGCAGGCTTTTGATCACCGAAGCGATCCCGGCGGCGGCTTCCAGGTGACCGATCTGGCTTTTCAGCGCGCCCAGCACGATCGGCGCGCCGTCGCCCGCGGGCACGGCCTTTTTCAGCGCGTTGATCTCGATCGGATCGCCCAGCGGCGTGCCGGTGCCGTGGGTTTCGATCAGCCGCGCCTGGCGTGGCGAATAAGCGGCCTGCGCCCAGGCTTGCTGGATCACTTCGCTCTGCGCCTTGGGGTTGGGCGCGGTAAAGCTGTGGGCCCGCCCGCCGTGGTTTTGCGCGCTGCCGAGCACTTCGCCGTAGACGTAGTCGCCGTTGGCCCGGGCCGCGTCGAGTGAGGTCAGCACCAGCGCCGCGACGCCTTCGCCGCGCACGTAGCCGTCGGCGTCGGCGGAGAAGGTCTGGCAGTGCCCGGCATGGCTGAGCATGCCGGCCTTGGCGAAGGCGATGAACAGCTCGGGGCCGAGGAGCAAATTGACCCCGCCGACGATCGCCACGTCGCACTCGCCGCCCCGCAGTGCCTGGCTGGCCCGGTGCAGCGCCACCAGCGAGCTGGAGCAGGCGGTGTCGATGCTTTCGCTGGGGCCGTGCAGGTCCAGGCAGTACGACACCCGGTTGGCGATGGCGGTGAGGGCGATGCCGGTGCCGCGCCAGGCATCGCTGGGCACGCCGTCGCGGCGCATCAGCGTCGGGTAGTCGGCGTGGCCGACCCCGACGAACACCCCGACCCGGCGCTGCGCCAGGTGCGCCGGCGCGTAGCCGGCGTCTTCCAGCGCGGCCCAGGCGCATTGCAGGAACAGCCGCTGTTGCGGGTCCATGCTCTGCGCTTCGCGGGGCAGGATGCCGAAGAAGCGCCCGTCGAAGCGGTCGACATGCTCGATGAAACCGCCGCGCTGGCAATAGCTGGTGTCTTCGCCGGCATTCAGTTCGCTGTCGTAGTCGCGCCAGTTCCAGCGCGCGTCCGGCACCTGGCGCACCGCATCGCCGCCGTCGCGCAGCAGGTGCCAGAACGCGCGCAGGTCCGGCGCGCCGGGAAAACGCCCGGACATACCGACCACGGCCAGGGCCGGTGCGCTTATCCCTGGCATGGATCGCTCTCCACGGCACTCGCCTGCGGCTGGGCCAGCGCGCTCAGCGCGTCGTACGCGTAGGCCTGGACCAGCAGCGGGCTGACGTTGCCGGTGGCCGTGGCGCGGTCGCGGCCCTGGCGCAGTTCTTTGGCCAGGTAGTGCAGGTAGGTCGGGCCGTGCATTTCGTAGTTGTTGCGCGGCGTGGCGAGGAATTCGCGCTCGATCACCTTGCGCTCGGCGGCGATGTGCTGGCGCTCGCTGTCCGGCTCGGGGCGCAGGTACTGGCCGGCGAAGTAGTCGGCGGTCAGTTCGGCCTGGCGCTCCATCATGTCGAGGAAGCCCCAGGTCACCGCCTGGAACAGGCCGATAAAGGCCAGGTTCGGCACCTCCGGCAGGAAGATCCGCTGGAACAGCGGGATGCGGTTTTCCTCGACCTTGAGCAACTCGGCCGGCAGGAACGGGAAGTCGGTGTGGTAGCCGGTGGCGTAGATCACCGCGTCCACGTCGAGCTGGCTGCCATCGACGAAATGCACGGTGTTGCCGTCGATGCGTTGCACCTGCGGCACCACTTTGAGCTTGCCGTCGCCGACGCGGTTGGCGAAGTTTTCCGAGAGGGTCGGCAGGCTCGACATCATCAGGTGGTCGGGCTTGGGCATGCCCAGTTGCTTGCGCTTGGCGATCAGCGCCTTGTACAGCCCGGTGAACATCAGGCCGCTGAGCGGGTAGGGCAGGATCTTCTTCACCCACCAGTCGTTCAGGCAGCCCATGACCTTGTCGATGCGGATGCCGAACAGGTAGTGCGGCAGCACGTAGACGCCCCGGCGCAGTGACAGGTAGGTCATGCGCGCGTCATGGCTGACGTCCACGGCGATCTGCGCGCCGCTGTTGCCGACGCCGACCACCATCACCTGCTTGTCCTGGTAGCCGTGGCGGTAGCGGTATTGCTGCGAGTGGATGGCGTCGATCCGGGTGTCGGCGGCGTAGTCGGGGAAGTTGGGCGTGTTGTGGTGCCCGTTGGCGACCACCAGGGCGTCGTAGTGACGGACCTCGCCGGAGCCGAGGGTCACCCGCCAGACACCGTCCGGCAGGCGTTCGGTGCGCTGCACCGGGCAGTCGAGGTGGATCGAATCACGCAGCTCGAAGTGCTCGACGAAGCTGTCCAGGTAGGCGTGCACCTGGCGGTGCGAGGGGAAGTCCGGGTAATGCCGAGGCATCGGGAAATCGCTGAACTGGTACAGGCCCTTGGGCGTGTTCATGTTCATGCTGTGCCACACCGAGGTGTGCTGCCCGCTGTGGTCGAAGGCCCAGATGCCGCCGATACGGTCGCGGCGGTCGAAGCAGTCGAAGGCAATGCCCTTGCGCTTGAGCGCGCGGGCCATGGACAGGCCGCCGACCCCGGCGCCGATGATGCAGACCATCGGCCCGCGGCCCTGCAACGGACGGAGGGAAGCCACGCCGGGTTCGGCGGGGCGCGACGGGTTGACGCGGGTGTGCTCAGTCACAGCGTGGCTCCTTTTTTTTTTGCCGGAATCAGCCCGGCGAGAAAGTCGGCGGTGCGCGAGTCGCCCAGGCGCCGGTTGTGCGCGGCGCAGTCCTGGAGCACGCCATCGATGCCGCGGACCAGGGCCCGGCGCAGGTTGGCGAGCATCAGATCGATGGCGTCGCGGTCGATCGTCAGCGGAGGCAGGTAACGCAGGCAGTTGTTGTAGATCGGGCACACGGCGGCGGCGACGCCACCTTGCGGGTCGCGCAGCAGGCTGCCCCAGAGCAGGTAGCCGAAGCTGCGCTCGACAAAGGCCGGGGTGTCGCGCAGGTCCAGCTCGACGGTGAGCAGCAGGCCTTCGCCGCGCACGCCGCTGATCAGCGGGAACTCCCGTTGCAGCGCCAACAGGCCCTGCTTGAAGTACTCGCCCTGGTCGCGGGCGTGGGCGAGGCCGGCGTCGCGGGCGATGGCGCGCAGGCAATTGAGCGCCAGGTGGGCGCACAACTGATTGATCCCGCGGGTCTGCAAATCCAGCAGCCGTTCGGGCTGGCGTTGCGCCGCGCGCTGCCCCAGCGCCTCGCGGTAAAGCACCACGCCCATGGGCAGCAGGCTGTCGCACAGGGCGCTGCCGAGGGCGACGATATCCGGCCGCGACACCTGCGCCTGGCTGTGCAGGAAGTCGCCGGTGGCGAGGTTGGTCTGGGTTTCATCGACGCCCACCCGGTAGCCACCGGCCTCGCGGTGGCGTTCGACCAGGGCGATCAATGCCGGCGGAATCGGCCGCGAAGCGTTGGCGTCGACCTGCAGGGTTTCGAACCAGACCAGCGCGACCTCGCCGCTGAGCAGGTGCGCCTGCAGTTGGTCCTCCGCGTCCGCCGCCTGCGGGTCGATAAACAGGGTATTGGCATGCAGCGGTTCGAACGGCTGGCGGAAAATATCGAAGGTTTCGTTGCGCGAAGCCGCCGCGCTGAGCATCGAGAACCCCAGCCCGCCGCTGAAGCACAGCAGCTTGCGGCGCTCGCCCGGTGCGCCGAGCAGGCCGAGGGTCAGGGCCGCTTCCACCGCCGTGACCGTGCTCGACGCCGGCAGCGCCAGGGGCAGGCCGGTCTGTTCGGCGAGCAATTGGGTCAGTTCGCCCCAGTAGTCGTGGCGCGGGTCGTGTTTGCCGGCCACCTGTTCGACCACATCCGCCGGGTTGAGGCCGCGCGGGCAGGTGCCGACATTGACGAAGCAATCGATGATGTCCCGCGACGGCTCGCCATCCACCCGCAACCGTGAACGTACGCCGTGGGCTTCGTAGAACCGCGCGTCGAAGCCGTGCATGCGGGCGATGCGGGCGTAACCGCTGTTGCCGTAGCGCAGGTGCGTTTGAAAGGTGGCTTCGCTGCTCGACTCGATACGGCGCAACTGACGCAGCAGCGGGCCGTGCAGCTCGCCGGCGAACTGCTGCGTCAGGTGCTCGACCGCCAGGCGCAGCGGCAGGCCGAAGTTGCTCATCACATGGCGCACATAGCTTTCGTTGGGCGTCATCAGCCAGGGGTTCTTCACCCGCTCATGCACCAGACAGGCGCCGAGCGGGGCTTGGAAACCGTTAAGGCCCTCGCCGAAGACCAGCAGGTCCGGGGCTTCGCGCAGGGCCGCCAGCGACCAGTCGCCCGCCCCGCGGCAGTGTTCGACAAACAGGCTGAGTATGCCGCTGCCGGCAAGTTGCGCGATCAGCGCATCGCAGGCGTCCGGGCTGGCATCGGCGGCCTCGATACAGGCCACCGCCGCCAGTTGCCGCGGGCCTAGGCGGGCGAGCAGCGTGCGCGCTTCGGCGAGGCTGGCGACCACCCGCACGCCGGGGACCAGCGCCTGCGCGTCGGCGCCTTGCAACGGGTTGAAGTACCGCGCCCAGTAGCCGCTGGCATCCACCAGCAACAACCCGGCCTCGCCGTCAGGTGTGCGGTTGCGCGCGTGGTGGCGGGCCACGCGCAGGGCGGCGTCGAGGGCTTCTTCCAGCGAGGTCAGAAAGTAGCTGCGGTAGTCACCGGCTTCGCGCTTGCCGCGCTGGCCCAGGTGATTGAGCAGTAGCGCGGTCTGCGCTGCGGGGGCCGAGAGAATCGCGCAATGGCCCTGGTCGCCCTGACGCACATAGTCGCCGAGGGTTTCCAGGGTCTGCGCGCTGGCCGGCTGGAACACCCCGGGGCGCGGACGTGGCGTCGGAGTGCCCGGAGCCGGCAGTCCGGTGAGGAATTCCAGCAGCAGGCGGTTGTACTGCTCATGGTGAGTGAAACCCAGCAAATGCCCGGCGCCGGCCACCTCGATCAGCTCGGCGTGGGGCACGGTCTCGGCGATCAGCGCCGAGTAGGCGGGCGGCTGGTAGGCGTCGTCGCTGCCGCAGATGATCCGGCACGGACAGCTCAGTGCCGGCAGGCGCGGGCGCAGGTCGAAATCGCCAATCACGTCTTGGTAGGCCGGCAGCGCCGGCATGTGCCAGCCGCGGTTGAGGGTCATGAAGCGCGGGCTTTTTTGCAGCTCGCGCATCAATACCGGGAAATTGCTGGCGCCTTCGCTGAACGGCGAACTGACGGTGATGCACAGCCCGGCGCAGCGCTCGGGATGGGCCAGGGCGAAGGCCTGGGCGAGGACGCCGCCGAAGGAATAGCCGATCACCGGCAGCGGGGCGCTGATGCCGAGCTGGTCGAGCAGGTCGGTGAGGTCGGTGACCAGGTGCGCGATATCGAAGGCGTCCGGCAGCTCGGCTGCGTCGCAGCCGGGCAGGTGGAACATGATCAGCCGGTGTTGTTCACCGAGGGCCTGCAGTTGCAGGCGCCACATCACGTCGTACGGCATGACCAAACCGCCCAGCAGCAGGACGGGTGTGCCCTGGCCGTAAGTGGCGCATTCCAGACGTGGCGCGGTGGGGCGCTGGAACTGGATGCGGGTGGCCTGGCGGCAGGTGAGGAGGTGGTGATCGAGGAGGGATTGGGCGGGTTCCAGGTGGGGGGATTCTTGCCAGAGGGCTTCGATTGACAAGGCGGCACCGCCAGACGCGGCGACCCACTCTTCCTCTGTAGGAGCGAGCTTGCTCGCGATGGGCTGCGAAGCGGCCCCAAAACCGGACGGCGTGATTTCCGAGGTGACAAATGGAGTTGGCATCACCGTTTGTTTTTGAGGTTTGGGGTCTGTTGTGGCCGGCGTTGGGACCGCGTTGCGGTCCTTCGCGAGCAAGCTCGCTCCTACAGGGGGCAGTGATCTGTAGTGGTTTTCCAGGTGTGGCCGGTGACCTGCCAGCAGATACCCGCAGAAACTCTGGAGATCCTGGAACTCGAAGAACACCGTCGGCGGGACGGTGATGCCGAATCGTTGGGTGAACAGCGTGCCGATTTCGGTCGAAGCGATGGAGTCCAGGCCGTAGTCCATCAGTGGCCGGGTCGGCGAGAAGTCTTCGGGGACGATCTTCAGTACGCCCAGCAGCAGTTCGCGCAGATCCTCCAGCAAGCGGGCTTCCAGCGTCGGCGGTGCGTCGAGGCTGTCGAGCAGGCGCAGCGCGTCAAGGGCGCTCAGTTCGTTGGCAGATGGCAGATGGGTGGGCTGGTTCATGGTCGAGCCTCGCGAAGCTTCGGGTTCAGGCGCTGTGGGCCAGGGGTTGCGCCGTTTGCAGGCGGGCGGTGAGGAAGTTCAGGGTGCGAATGAATTTCCACAGGTCGACTTCATGGGCATGCCGCTGGGTCTGCATGAAGCGTTGCTGGCCAAGGTCGAGCCGTTCCGGCGCGAGCTTGATCTGCTGCAGTTGCCGCCACGCCGGACTGTCAGCGGTGCGGGCCTGGATGCAGGCGGCGATGAAGCGGCCGGTCATGTTGGCCAGGTTGCCGATGCCCGACGGCGTATTGAGGTAGCCGACGAACATCAGGTCGTCGTGCTCGGCCGGCAACATGCGCATGAACAGCCCGTCGAACTCCCGCTGCCAGTCGAACACTTCTTGCGGCAGGAACGGCAGGTCGATGCCGTAGCCGGTGGCCCAGACGATCAGGTCGATGGTTTCCACGCTGCCATCGCTGAAGTGCACCTGCTGGCCGTCGAAGCGGCTGATGTCCGGCTTGGCGTGGAGGTCGCCGTGGCCGATGTAGTAGAGGACCTGCGAGTTGAGGATCGGATGGCATTCGCGGATGTCGTGGTCCGGCGCCGGCAGGCCGTAGTCGCGGCCATCGAAGCCGGCGAACTTGAAGCTGCGCTCGACATGCGCCCAGTAGTCATCCTCGTCGCTGAACTTCGGCGCCTGGTCCATCAGCCATTCCTGGGTCGGTTGGCCGTCGATGAACTTGGGCATGTAGTGGTAGCCGCGGCGGGTCGAATGCAGGGCGCGGGTGGCGGTCTGCGCGGCGTCGACGGCGATGTCGCAGCCGGAGTTGCCGCCGCCCACCACCAGCACCCGCTTGCCGCGCAATTGTTCCGCGGAGCGGTAGTCCCGCGCGTGCAGGCTCGGGCCGCTGAAGGTGCCGGGGTAATCGGGGATCTTCGGCACGCCGAGCAGGCCGTTGCACACCACCACCACCGCGTAGCGGGACTGGCTGCCGTCGGCGAAGGTCAGTTGCCAGCCCTGACGGTCCTTGGCCATGTGCGTGACGCGGGTGTTGAAGCGGGTGTGCGCGGCGAGCTGGCAGTGCTCGGCCAGTTGCGTGAGGTAGGCGAACACCTGGTTGTGTCGCGGGTAGTCGGGGTAGTCGGCGGGCATGGGAAAGTCGGCGAACTGGGTGTTGCGCCGCGAGCTGATGAGGTGCACCGACGCGTACATCTTCGACGCCGGGCCATCGGGCTGCCAGTTGCCGCCGAAGCGCGCGGTGGCCTCGATGATCTCGAAGTTGACCCCGGCCTCGCGCAGGGCCTTGGCCACGCCCAGGCCACTGGCCCCGGCGCCGATGATGGCGATTGTCGGCTGCTGCATTGCGTCGATTCCCTTTGCGGTTGGAGTGGTCAAAGCAGGGCCTTGAGCAGGGTGCGGGCCTGGTCCGGGGTGATTTCCTGGCGGGACAGGCGGTCGAGGATGTCTTGGGGGGTAGGGGGGGCCTTCGCGAGCAAGCTCGCTCCTACAGTGGGCCGCGATTCTGTAGGAGCGAGCTTGCTCGCGAAGGGCGCGACCCAATACCTGCGCCGAAGGAACGCATACCCCGGCAACGGCACTTTCCGGCCCGGCTCGGCAGCAAGCTCGACATCCATCCCGTCCAGCCAGCGCGCTGCCTCATCCCGCAACCCACCAGCCCCCAACAGCGTCCGCGCTTCACCTTCACGACCCTCCAGCAGCCACTCACCGAGCAACTGCCGCAGTTCATCAAAGTCCCCGGCAATCACCGCCAGGCGTACCTCATCGAACCGCTGCCGCCCCGCGCGCAGGGTCCGGGCGACTTCGGCGGTGGTGAAGCCTTCGCGTCCCAGGCGCGCCGTCGGCTGCTGGGGCGCCAGGGCGCGTTCGTGTTCCAGGTGATCGACGAAGCGTTGCAGGTACTCGCGCAATTGCCCCTGGCCACGGGCGCTGAAGACGAACACCCCTGCGCCGGTCACCGGCGGCAGGGCGCCCGGCGCGGCGTCTTCCAGCAACAGGTGGGCGTTGGCGCCACCGGCGCCGAAGGAACTGATCGCCGCCACCCGCGGCAAGCCATCACGGGGGGCCGGCCACGGCGCGAGGTGCTGCTGGACCACGAACGGGGTCTTGCTGAAGTCGATGTTCGGGTTCAGCGGCTCGGCATGGATCGACGGCGCCAGTTGCCGGTGCTTGAACTGCAACAGCACCTTGGTCAGCGCGGCCATGCCGGCGGCCGATTCCAGGTGGCCGAGGTTGGCTTTCACCGAGCCGATCGGACACTGCCAGTCCTCTGGCACCTGGGCGCCGATGGCCTTGCCGAGGCCGCGGATTTCGATCGGGTCACCGAGGCTGGTGCCGGTGCCGTGGGCTTCGATATAGCCCAGCCGCGAGGCCGGCAAGCCCGAACGCTCCAGCGCGCGGCCGATCACCTGGGCCTGGGCGTCGGCGTTCGGCACGGTGTAACCCGAGGTCCGGCCGCCGTGGTTGAGGTCGCTGCCGCGGATCACCCCGTGGATATGGTCGCCGTCGCGCAGGGCCTGGGCCAGCGGCTTGAGCAGCACCACGCCGACGCCTTCGCCGGGCACGTAGCCGTCGCCGTCGGCGCCGAAGCTGCGGCACTGGCCCTGGGTCGAGGCGAAGTTGAGTTCGCACAGGGTGCGGTATTTGTACGGGTGCAGCGACAGGTTGACGCCGCCGGCCAGGGCCAGGTCGCAACTGCCGCCACGGATCAGCTCGCAGGCCAGGTGCAGGCTGGTCAGCGACGACGAGCACATGCTGTCGACGGCGAACGACGGGCCTTCCAGGTCGAGGCAGAACGACACCCGGTTGGCGATCGAGGCGTAGGACGAGTTAGTCAGGGTCGCCGGTTTTTCCGGCCAGGCGCTGGCGCCGTAGAACTGGTATTCGCCGTACATCACCCCGGCGATCACCGCCACCCGCCGCCGTGGCACGCCGGGCAGGCGCGGGCCGGAGAGGCTCTGCGGGGTGTAGCCGGCATCTTCGACGGCGTGCCAGGCGGTCTGCAGGAACAACCGTTCCTGCGGGTCCATGCGCTCGGCGTCGCGGGGCGAGATGCCGAAGAACAGCGGGTCAAAACAGTCGAAATCATCCAGTTGCCCGCCCCAGCGGGCGTACAGCGGGTTTTCGTCGTCCGCCTGTTGCCAGCGGTGGCTGATATCGCTGACCAGATCGTCGCCCGCCGCCAAGTGTTGCCACAGCGCCTGGGCGTCGCGGGCGCCGGGGTAGCGGCCGGCGAGGCCGATGATCGCGATGTCCTGACGCCCGGCGTCGGGTTCCATGATCGGCGCCGGCAGTGGTGGCGCTTCCGCTTGTATTGGCGGGCTGACGACTTCGACTGGTGCAAGGCGGGCCGTTTGTTCGGGGTGCTCGGCTTCCAGCAGCGCCGCCAACTCGCGCAGGCTGCGCACTTCGAACAGCACGGTTTTCGACAGGTCGGGGAAATGCCGTTCAAGGCGCCCGTTCAGTTCCATGACCAGGATCGAATCGAGGCCGAAGACTTCCAGCGAGGTGTCCGGGTCGATGCGCTCCAGCGCGGTGGCGGTGACCTCGGCCAGTTGCTGGCTCAGGTAGTCCAGCAGCGACCCGCCCGTTTGCGCGGCGGGCGCGAGGGCCGGCGTTGGCGCGGCGATGCCGAACAGCGTCGCCACCGCGTCGCGCTGGCCGCACACCGGCACCAGCACGGCCTGCGGCAGGGCCAGGCAACGCAGGAAAACGTCGACGCCCTGGTCTTCCGGCAGCAGCGCCAGGCCATTGCGGCTCAGCCACTGGCGCACCGGTTCCGGCGCCTGCATGCCGTGCTCGGTCTGCCACAGCGGCCAGGCGATCGACAGCGAGCGGCCCGTGCCGCCGCGTTGCTGACGGCGTTCGACGAAGCGGTCGAGCCAGGCGTTGGCCAGGGCGTAGGCGCTCTGGCCGACATTGCCGTAGACCCCGGCCAGCGACGAACAGACCATGAACAGTTTCAGCGGATCCCGCGCCGTGGCCTGGTCCAGGTGTTGCGCGGCGAGGGTCTTGCCCTGCAACACGGCGTGGCGCTCGCTGGCCGGCTGGCGCAGGAAATAGCCGTCGTGCAATACGCCGGCGCAATGAATCACTCCGTGACAGCCACCGAAGCGCTGGCGGATCGCGGCCAGCGCGGCGTGCAGCGAGTCGGCGTCGGCGCAATCGGCCTGCCAGTAACCGGCGTTGGCCGCACCGAGTTGGCAGAGCTGCCGCAACCAGTCTTCGCTGCTGGCATCGGCGTCGCGGCGGCCGAGGATGGCCAGGTTCAAGCCGCCCAGCTTCGCCAGCGCGCCGGCCAGGGCGCGGCCGACGGCGCCCAGCCCACCGCTGATCAGCAGGGTGTCGCCGGGAGCGAAATCGATGGCCTGGCCGCGTTCGTTCGGGGCGATGAAGCGCAGCGAGGCGAGTTGGCGCTGGCTGTCGCCGAGGCGAATCCGTTGCACGCCGGGTTGCACGGCGGCCAGCAGTTCCTGCTCAAGCTGGACGGGGTTGCCATCCACCTCGATCAGGCTGGCGCTCAGGCTCGGCAGTTCCTGCACCACCGAGCGCAACAGCCCTTCGATGGCGCTGGCCGTGCCGACATCGACCAGCACCCGCACCTGTAAACGCGGCGTGCCGAGGGCCTGACACAGGTGGCGCAGCAGGTCGGCGGCGACGAGCACGGCATCGAGGCCATCGCCCAGCGCGGCTTCATTGGCAGCCGGCGCACGCAGGTCCAGCAGCAGGCGTTCGGGGCTCAGTCCCTGGGTGGTCAGCAGGCGCAGCAGCAGGTCGATCTGCCGTGGGTCGTCGAGGTCGGCTTCTACCGTGCGCGGCGCCAGGTAGTGGAAGTGGCTGGCGGGGTGCAGGTGCCAACTGTTGTCCAGCACGGCGGCGGGCAGGGCGAGGTCGGGGTTGGCGCGGTAGAGCAGGGTGGTGGCCGGCGCGGCGGTTTGCGCGAGCGGCGCCGCCAGCCAGTACGGCTCCAATAAATGCACCGGCTGTTCCGCGGCAACCCGGTACTGGCGGAACGCGAAGCCGTCGATCTCCAGCAGCAGCGCCCCGGAGTCGGCGAACACGCGGAAGTCGTAGGTGCGCGTCGGCCCGTGCTGCGCCGGGTGCGGGCGCACTTGCACATACAGCCGCTCGGTCAGCACGGCGTGGCAGCGCAGCGACTGGCAGGCATAGGGCACGAAGGTAGTTTCGATCGGGCCCGCGGTGACGAAGGCGCTTTGCAACACCGCGTCCAGCAGCGCCGGATCGAGGGCAGTCAACGCTTCGTTGGGTCGGGGGCGCAGACGCACTTCGGTCAGCGCCTGGTCGGTTCCGCGCCAGGCCGCGTGCAGGCACTGGAAGGTCGGGCCGTAGGCGATGCCCAGGTGTTCGAGGGTCGGGTAGAGCTGGCTGAGGTCCAGCGCTTCGCGGCAGTCGCGGCGCAGTTGGGCGAGGTCCGGCGCGCTGTGTGGTGCGTGCGCCAGGGCCCGGCACTCGCCGCGCAGGTGGGTTTCGCCATTGCTCTGGAAACTCAGGCGCAGTCCGCTGTCGTGGCGCTCGTGGTGACAGTCGAGGGTGCGTGCGTGCGGCGTGTCGAAGCGCACCGGGCTGGCCCAGGTCAGGGCGCGCAGCTCCAGCGGCAGGTCGAGGCCGTGGCGGCGTGCGCTGTCGACGCAGAAATCCAGATACGCCGCGGCCGGCAGCACCGGGTGGCCCTGGACCCGGTGATCGCGCAGGAAGAACTGCTGCGGATCGAGGCTGATGCGGCGGTTGTCGTTCGTGCTGGCGGCGGCGATGCGCGGCAGTTGATGCAGGTCGCGGGCGAAGGGATACAGCGGCGCGGCCAGCGGGACCGGTGCCTGCGGCCAGAAGCGGCTCCAGTCGGCGAACTGGCCGGCGACCCAGGCGCGGGCCAGGGCGTGGGGATCTTCGCCGGGTGCTTCGGCGTCCGGGAGCGTCCCCGCCCGGACCCGGCCCTGATAGCCCGAGGGCTCGCCGTCGAGGAAACGCGACAGCCCGTCGCGCAGTGTTTGGGTGCCGCCGGCGACCAGTGCAAGCCGGTGATCGAAGGCCGCGCGGCAGCATTGCAGGGTGTAGGCGAGGGCGCCAAGGGCGTCGTCGCCGTGGGGTTCAAGCCAGGCCAGCAGGGCGCTGGCCTGTTCGCGCAATTGGTGGGCACTGCGCGCCGAGAGCACGAACACCGGCACTCCGGCGCTGGCGGTGGGGGCCACGGCATCGGGTGCCTGCTCGACGATGACATGGGCGTTGGCCCCGCCCGCACCGAAGGAGCTGATGCCGGCGCGGCGCACATCACTGCTGTTCCATTCGCGGGCTTCGCGGACGATGCGCAGGTGGCTGTGTTCGAGGCCGGCGTCGGGGTTCAGGGTTTGCGAGTGCAGCGATGGCGCCAGCCGGCGGTGGCGCAACTGCAGCACCACCTTGCACAGGCTGGCCATGCCCGCCGCCGCTTCCAGATGGCCGAAGTTGCTCTTCACCGAACCGACATCGCAGGGCTCGTTGCCGGCAGTGGCGAGGGCCTGTTTCAGCCCCTGCAACTCGATCGGGTCGCCCAGCCGGGTGCCGGTGCCGTGGGCTTCGACGTAGCTGATACTGGCGGCCGGCACCCGTGCGTCGCTCAGCGCCTGTTCGATCAATTCGGCCTGAGCGCGGGCGCTGGGCACGGTGTAGCCGTTGCTGCGCCCGCCGTGGTTGACCGCGCTGCCCTTGAGCACGGCGAGGATCCGGTCGCCATCGCGGCGCGCCGCCGCCAGCGGTTTGAGCAGCGCCGCCGCGACCCCTTCACCGGGCACGAAGCCGTCGGCGCCGCTGCCGAATGCCTGGCAGCGGCCGCTGGGCGAGAGCATGTGTTGCTGGCACAACTGCACGTACTTGGCCGGGTGGCTGTAGAGGTTGACGCCGCCCACCAGCGCCGCGCGGCACTGGCCTTTGCGCAGACTTTCGACGGCCAGGTGCAGGGCGGTCAGCGATGACGAGCAGGCGGTGTCCACCGCCAGGCTCGGCCCACACAGGTCCAGGGCCCAGGACACGCGGTTGGCCACCGACCACGGCAGGCCGCTGGGAATCGCCGTCTGCCCGGCCTGCCACAGGGCGGGGCCGAGCAGCGGCCAGGTGTTGCTGGTGATGCCGACGAACACGCCGATGTCCAGCGAACCGTTGGCATGGCGCAGCACGCGGCTGCGTTCGCCGAGGTGGCCGCTGTCTTCCAGGGCATGCCAGGCGCATTGCAGGAACAGCCGTTCCTGCGGGTCGAGGCAGGCCGCTTCGCGTGGCGGAATGCCGAAGAATTGCGCGTCGAAACGCTCGATATCGTTGAGGAATCCGCCCCATTTGGCGTAGCTCAGGCCGCTGTCGCGGGCATCGGCCCCGGCCTGGAAAAAGCCCTCCAGCGGCCAGCGCTCGCCAGGAATCTCGCTGATCGAATCCAGGCCGTGCAGCAGGTTCTGCCAGAGCCGGTCGAGGTTGTCGGCATCGGGAAAACGCCCGTGCAGGCCAACGATTGCGATATCCAGGGCGTCACTGTCCGGCCGCCGAAGGGCAAGTGGAGCGAGGTGCGGCCAGGGTGCTGCGGCGCTTTCTGGCGCCGCTGGCGTTTCTTGCTGCGTCGGGTGCTGCTGTTGCAGATAGCGCGCGCAAGTCTCGGGGTGCTCGCGCAGCAGGTGCTCGACCACTTCGCCAAGGGTGCGGCAGTCGAACAGCAGGGTCTTGTTCAGGCCGGGGAACACCGGCTGGATTCGCTCGTTGAAGTTGAGGATCGCCAGGGAGGTCAGGCCGATCTCATGGAATGGCGCCTCATCGTGCAGCGCTGCCGGGGCGAGGCCTGTGGCCTGTTGCAGCAGGCCGCGCACCAACTTCTTGAGCGCGGCCTTGAGGGCGACGTCTTCCCTGGACTGGATCATGTTCACTCCTTGAACCGGCTTCGGCGGGGCGTTCGGCGGACACGGGGCCGCCGACGCGAAGGCGCGCCAGGCAATACTCACTTTCAACGGGGTTGAACGGCGACCGGCACACTTCCGGTCGCGGTCCGGCGAAGGTTTACAGGGTGATACTGGTGGCGGGGTAGAACAGGATGTTGAGTACGAAGAGGATCATCCAGAAACCTATTTCCAGTGTTTCGGTAATCGGCTGGATCTTTTTTATTGCGCCGTAGACATGCACGAAAAACATCAACGTGAAGACCACGAAAAGAATATCGAAGGCATAACTGAAACTGGTGCCGGTGGTCGCCGAACGTAACATCGCAACTTCAACCACAAGAATGAACGCACCGAGGCACCGACCGAAATAGATAGCCAGGTGTTCGTGTTCGGGGACGGTCCAGCGCATGAGCCGGGCCCATTGCAGCGGGGCGAGGAAGATGGGTAAGGCAAAGAACAGGGTGGTCACGATCATCAGGGTGGTGATGTATTCCTTGCTGTATTGCGCATAGTAACCAAGCATTTAAGAACTCCTTGTTCCATCGGCGCGTTCAAACGCCATGCAGTAATTATTATTGTTGTGACTGGCTGGTTTTGCGGTGGGAAGTATTGCGAGGGCTGAACAACAGTGTCAACTGTACAAAAGCGCCTACTACCAAAGGCGCGGAGGGGAGTAATACCGCTCGCGCCGTAAGTTTCGACAGGGGTGTTTTATTTCAATACAGCGGAGGATCAGCAGTTATATCAACGTGATACACATATCGAGAGAAACAGGGGTGGGCGTCTCAAAACGACCCACCACAAAAAACATTCTCAAATACGGAATTGCCGCACCAGCGCACGCAAATGCGCTTCCAGCGACGACAGGCTTTTCGCCGTTTGCGCACCCTGGCGGGTTTGCTCGGCGACGCTCTCCACCGCCACCGCGATCTGGTGCACGCTCTGGTTGAGCTCCTCGGCCACGGCGGTCTGTTCTTCGGCGGCGCTGGCGATCTGCGCGTTCATCGAGCTGATGGTGCCGATCAGCGTGGCCATGGCATCCAGCGAGGTGCCCGCTTCGCTGGCCTGGTTGCGAGTGGCGTCGCCGGTCTCGCAGGAATGACGCATCGATTCCACCGCCGAGTGGGTGCCGGTGGTGAGGCGGTCGATCATCACCTGGATTTCCTGGGTGCTCTGCTGGGTGCGGCTGGCGAGCCCGCGGACCTCGTCGGCGACCACTGCGAAGCCGCGTCCGGCTTCACCGGCCCGCGCCGCTTCGATGGCGGCATTGAGCGCCAGCAGGTTGGTCTGCTCGGCGATCGAGCGAATCACCCCGAGCACGCTGACGATCGACTGCACGTCCTGTTGCAGGCTGTCCAGCGACGTACCGCTGCCGCGGATGTTCTCCACCAGCGCGTGGATGCGCTTGATGCTGCCGTCCACCACCTGCCGGGCCTGTTGGCCCTGGGTGTCGGTTTCCTGTGCGGCATGGGCGGCGTTCTGCGCGCTGTGCGCCACTTCCTGGGCGGCGGCGGACATCTGGTTGATCGCCGTGGCGACCTGGGTGGTCTCGTGGCGTTGTTGTTCCATGGCCGCTTCCGAGCGACGGCTCTGGCTTTCCACCGACTCCACCAGGCTCGACAGCTCGCCGCTGACTTCCACCACCTGACGCACCAGGCTCTGGATCTTCTCGACGAAACGGTTGAACGAACCGGCCAACTGGCCCAGCTCGTCATTGCCGGCGCGCAGGCGGTGGGTGAGGTCGCCGTCACCGGCGGCGATGTCGTCGAGGTTGTCTTTCATGGCCTTGAGCGGCTTGAGCAGGGCATTGCTCAGGGTCAGCCCGGCGATGCCGAGGATCACCAGCAACACGGCAGCGATGCCCAGGATGCTGGTGAGGATCGACTGGATACGCTGGTCGATCTCGGCGCGCAGTTCGGTAATGCGCAGCTCGATATTGTCCAGGTTGACCGCTGTGCCCACGGCCATGTCCCACTTCGGCAGGTAATAGCTGTAGCCGAGCTTGGGCACCTGCACGCTCTCGTTGCCCGGCAGCGGCGAGCTGTAATTGACGAAGTGGCTGCCGTCCTTGGCCACCCGCACCAGCTCGCGGTTGATGAACACCCCGTTGACGTCCTTGCGCTCACTGAGGTTCTTGCCGACGTCCACCGGGCTGTCGCCGCGGAACAGGCGCACCACGTTGGAGTCGTGGGCGAAGAAATAGCCGTCCTTGCCGTACTTGATCTTCGACAGGACCGCGATGGCCTGCGCCCGGCTGGCCTCGTCACCGTTGGCGGCGGCGTCGTACAGGCCCTGCACCGAGCCGAGAGCGATCTGCATGTAGTCTTCGAGGCTCTGGCGGCTTTCGTCGACCAGGCGTTGGCGGGTTTCACTGACTTCGTTTTCGGCGAGGTGGCGCAGGATCCGGTCCGCTGCGCCACTAATGACCAGGGCGAACACAAGGACCGGGAGGACAGCGAGCAACAGCATTTTTGTTCTTAGAGTCAACTGCATCTTCGTTTCCTCAGTGGCGTCGCACATTGCGAGGGGTTTACCGATTCATCGGCAGGGCTGGGGAAAGCTGAAGAGGGTGGCATTTTGCTTAAGGGCTATTGTTTTCGGGCACATCCCGGCCTTCATCCAACTGTCATGTAACGAGATATATCCTCCAACCCTGGAATAGGTCAGGACTCTCGCATGAAAGGCAGCGCTTCCCTGTTTGCGGCCGTGGATCTCGGCTCCAATGCATTTCGTATGACCATCGGCCAGCAGGTCGTGTGCAACCGTCGCCTGGTCATTCGCAAGGTGAAGAGCCTGCGCGAGCCGGTGCGCCTGGCCGAAGGGCTGCAAGGCGATGCGCTGGATGCCCTGGCGCTGGAGCGCGGTTGGCAGGCGCTGGCGCGGTTCGGCAAGCAGCTCAGCGGGTTCCGCGAAGGCAGCGTGCGCGCCGTGGCCACCAGTGCGGTGCGGCAGGCGCGCAATGCGGCGGTGTTTCTCGAAGGCGCGGAAGCCCGCCTGGGTTTCCCCATCGACGTGATCTCCGGCCAGGAAGAAGCGCAACTGGTCTATTCGGGCATCGCCCACACCATGCCCTGCGAGAAAACCACCCGCCTGGTGGTGGATATCGGCGGCGGCTCCACCGAGTTGATCGTCGGTCGCGGCAAGCAACCGATCTTCAGCGAAAGCCTGACCATCGGCAGCGGCACCTTCGGCAAACGCTTTTTCCCTGGCGGACGGGTCGACAGCCGTTCGCTGCAACTGGCGGAGCAGAGCGCCTGCCTGGAATTTTCCCGGGTCGCCCGGGAGATTGGTGCGCACGGCTGGCACGCGGCGATCGGCTCGTCCGGCACTGCGCGCATGCTGGCGCGGGTGCTTAAGGCCAACGGCCTGAACGACGGCGGGCGTGACGGCATCACCTATGCCGGCCTGCTGCGTCTTTCCCTGAGCTTGCTCGAAGCCGGCCACGTCAAGCGCGTGAAACTCTGCGGCCTGCAGGAACATCGTCTGGGCATGCTGCCCGGCGGTCTGGCGATCATGCTGGCGGCGTTCAAGGCCTTCGGCATCGACGACATGACCCCGTCCGAGCCCGGCCTGCGCTTCGGCCTGCTGCACAGCCTGATGGACAACGGTTCGGCCCGACACTGATAAATTGCCCTTGAGTACCCGCATGATCACCACTCAGGGTCACCACCAGGACGCCGATCTCAACGGCCTGCTCTACGGCTTCGTCTTTCGCCCCGGCCAGCCGGGCCGGGAGATCGACTCGACGCAGGCCCTGGAACTGCTGCTCAATCCTGGCGAGCCGGAAGAATTCCTCTGGCTGCACATGAACCTTGCGCACGCCGCCTGCGAGCGCTGGATGAAAGGCAGCCTCGACCTGCCGGAAACCTTCTTCGAAACCCTGCGCGAAGGCTCGCGCTCGACCCGCATCGAACACACCGACACCGCCTTGCTGGCGGTGGTCAACGATGTGGTGTTCAACTTCGGCCTGGTGTCATCGGACGTGTCCACGCTCTGGGCCTGCGCCCGCAGCCGGCTGCTGGTCAGCGCGCGCTTGCAGCCGCTGCACTCGGTGGACCGCTTGCGTTCCTCGGTGAAGCGCGGCGAACGCTTTGCCTCCACCGTCGAGCTGCTGATTCACCTGTTGGGTGACCAGGGTGATCTGCTGACCCAGATCGTCCGCGAAACCACGTTGAACGTGGACCGTATCGAAGACCAGTTGCTGTCCCAGCGCCTGAGCAACAACCGTGCGGAACTGAGCGGCATGCGCCGCGTGCTGGTGCGCCTGCAACGCCTGTTGGCGCTGGAACCGGGCTCGCTGCTGCGCCTGCTCAACCGCCCGCCGGACTGGCTGCGCGAGCAGGACATGCGCCAGTTGCGCTCGGCCACTGAAGAGTTCGCGGTGATCATCAACGACCTCACCGCGCTGGTGGAGCGGATCAAGCTGTTGCAGGAAGAGATCGCCGCCAAGCTCACCGAAGAGAACAACCGCACGCTGTTCACCCTGACAGTGGTGACGGTGCTGGCGCTGCCGATCAACATCATCGCCGGTTTCTTCGGCATGAACGTCGGCGGCGTGCCGTTGGCGGATGACCCGCACGGGTTCTGGGTGCTGGTGGCGCTGGTGGCGACCTTTACCGTGCTGGCGGGGCGCTGGGCGTTTCGCAAGCGTGGGGATTATTGAGTCCGCGGAGCCGCATCGCTGATTTGCCAGCGATGCGGCGTTAGATCAGAACAACTTGCTCAACACCCAGTACAAACTCCCCGACAACAGAATCGCCGCCGGCAAGGTCAGCACCCAGGCCATCAGCAGGTTGCGCACCGTCCCCCACTGCAACCCCGAGCCGTTCGCGGTCATGGTTCCGGCCACGCCCGAAGACAGTACCTGGGTCGTTGACACCGGCAAACCATACAAGTCGGCCGCGCCGATGGTCAGCATCGCCACGGTTTCCGCCGAAGCACCTTGTGCGTAGGTAAGGTGGGTCTTGCCGATTCGTTCGCCGACGGTCACCACGATGCGTTTCCAGCCCACCATGGTGCCCAATCCCAGGGCGATGGCCACGGCGACCTTGACCCACAGCGGAATGAAGCGAGTCGCATCGTCGATCTGTTTCTTGAAGGCTTGCAGCTTGGCGCTGGTGTCGGCGTCGAAGCCGCCGACCTTGTCCTTGTCCATCAGACGAATGGCTTCGGAGGCCAGGTACATGTCGTTGCGCACGTTGGCCATGGCTTCGGCCGGCACCCGCGACAGCGAACCGTAGCCTTTCACCTGGGCGCCGATCTGGCCCGACAGCACGGCCAGCGCCGGCACCAGTTCAGGCGTGACCTGCTTGGTGCGCACGTAGGTTTCCAGCACCGGACGCGGATCGGCCGGGGCCGGCAGCGGGGCACTGCGTTGCAGGGCTTGCTGGGTCACTTCGGCCACTGCGGCGAACTGGATGGCCTGGCTTTCCGGCATGGTGCGGTTGAGCGCGTAGGCCATGGGCAGGGTGCCGATCAGGATCAGCATGATCAGGCCCATGCCTTTTTGGCCGTCGTTGGAGCCGTGGGCGAAGGACACGCCGGTGCAGGTGAGGATCAACATGCCGCGAATCCACCACGGCGGCGGCGCGTCACCTTCAGGGGCCTTGTACAGCGCGCGGTTTTTCACGAACAGGCGCAGGGCCAGAAGCAGCAGCCCCGCGCAGACGAAGCCGACCAGCGGCGACAGCAGCAGCGAATAACCGACCTTGGTCGCCTGCGCCCAGTCCACGCCGCTGGTGCCGTCGCGGCCGTGCATCAGCGCGTTGGCGATGCCGACGCCGATGATCGAACCGATCAAGGTGTGCGACGACGACGCCGGCAGCCCCAGCCACCAGGTGCCGAGGTTCCAGATGATCGCGGCGATCAGCAGGGCGAAGATCATCGCGAAGCCGGCCGACGAGCCGACCTGCAGGATCAGCTCCACCGGCAGCAGGGCGATGATGCCGAACGCCACCGCGCCGCTGGACAGCAGCACGCCGAGGAAGTTGAAGCAGCCGGACCAGACCACCGCGAAATGCGCCGGCAGGGAGTTGGTGTAGATCACCGTGGCAACGGCGTTGGCGGTGTCGTGGAAGCCGTTGACGAACTCGAAGCCAAGGGCGATCAGCAAAGCGATGCCCAGCAGCAGGAAGGGCGTCCAGGTGGTGACCACGGCATTCATGTCGCCGACGTCGCGCACCAGGCTCCAGGCCGAGAACAGGATGCCGGCGGCAATGATGGTGAAGAAAATCGCCGAGGCGAGCCGGCCAGGCTTGTGCACGAGCTGCGGGCGAGGGCCCGCGGCGCGTGGGGAAGGCGTTGCGGTGAGTGTGCTGGTGTCCATGTTCCGGTACCGGTGAGGGGAGGGCACCGGTGATTATCGGAAGTGGATGTTACAGGATGTGTCTACATCGAAATCAGTAGACCTCCGGCACGATCAGCGCTTGCGGCGTCGGCGTGCGGCTGTAGTCGGCCTGGCGAACCCGTTGCGGCAGCGATACGGTCGGCGTCTGCACCTCTTCATACGGCACCTGGTCGAGCAAGTGCTGGATGCAGTTCAGGCGGGCCTTTTTCTTGTCGTCCGCCTGCACCACCCACCAGCGCGCTTCATCGATATGGGTGCGCTCGAGCATGATTTCCTTGGCCTTGGTGTAGGCCTCCCAGCGCCGGCGGGATTCCAGGTCCATCGGGCTGAGTTTCCATTGCTTGAGCGGGTCGTGGATACGGCTGAGGAAGCGCAGGTTCTGTTCCTGGTCGGAGATCGAGAACCAGTACTTGATCACCTGGATCCCGGAACGCACCAGCATGCGTTCGAACTCCGGCACGCTGCGGAAAAACTCTTCGTACTGATCGTCACTGCAAAAGCCCATGACCCGCTCGACGCCGGCGCGGTTGTACCAACTGCGGTCGAACAGCACCACCTCACCGGCTGCCGGCAGGTGCGGCACGTAGCGCTGGAAGTACCATTGGGTCTGTTCGCGGTCGTTCGGCGCGGGCAGGGCGGCGACCCGGCAGACGCGCGGATTGAGGCGCTGTGTGATGCGCTTGATCACCCCACCTTTGCCGGCGGCGTCACGGCCTTCGAAGAGGATCACGATCTTGTGGCCGGTCTTGACCACCCAGCTCTGCAGCTTGACCAGCTCGCCCTGAAGCCGGAACAGCTCGCGGAAATAGCGACGGCGCGCTGCTTTTTCCGGGCTGTCCGGGAGGTTTTCGTCGAACAGTTCGTCGAGGTTTTCAGCGTCTTCGGCCAGCTCCAGTTCGAGCTCTTCGTCGCTGTGGTCGATCAGCTCGTGGTAGATGCGCTGGATCAGGGAGTCGTCGGTCAGGATCATCATGTGTCTCGCTCACGGTAATAGCGCCGATGTTAGGCAGGCTCCGTGGCAGGCAAGTGACAATCCGGACGGCTATTTCAGTGGCACGAAAATATCCGTCTGCCACTGCTCTTGCGGCGTTTGCGGGAACACGCTCAGGTACTGGAAAAACAGCGGCTGATCGCGCAACTCCTCGCCACTGGCGGGCAGCCAGTCGCGGTAGATCGGGTAGATGGTTTCGCCGATATGGTCCGGCGAACCTGAGTGGCGTACCACCGCGTAGCGACCGCCGGGAATGATCCGCTCGCCGACAGCAAAGTCGTTGGGCCGCACCGCCTCGTCGATTTCGCCGCAAACGGCGAAATGAAATTGCTCTGGCGGGGTGGTATCGGGGTTGTTGAACGGAATGCCGAACGTGCGGCTCGACACCACCGGCGACTGGCCGCTGTGGATGCGCCAGTCGATAAAGCGGCGCACCGTCTCCGGCACCAGCCCCGGAGGGCCGATATGCTCCAGCGCGGCAACGCGGACTTCGGCGAAATCGACGATTCTGACCTGCATGGTGATGCTCCTGGAAAAGTGAGGGATGGCGAACACCGCGTTCCAGACCTGCCAGTTCGGCGTCTTGCGAAAAGCGCTGGGGTTCATGCCGAAGTCCCGGCGAAACGCCCGGCTGAACGCCTCCGGGCTTTCGAACCCGGCGCCCAGCGCGGCGTCCAGCACCGAGTGCCCGGCGCTTTGCACCAGCCGATGCGCGGCCCGGCGCAGGCGCATCAGTTGCACATAACGGGCAACCGGCACGCCGACAAAGGCCGAAAACTGGCGGTGAAAATGGAACTCCGAGAAATTCGCCAGATGGCTCAGGGTCTTGACCGACAGATCGCCTTCGAGGTTGTCGGCGATGTGGGTCAGGACGGTGGCGAAGCGTTTGGCGTAACTGGAGTCGCTGGACATCTCGGGTACCGTGGGCTGGTTTTGCGGTAGGCACAGGATCGGTGATTGACGGGTGGGCGCGCCTAGCCGGGTTTGCTCGATGGTGGGGGAGATTAGCACCGGGCTCACTGAACGCTGGCTTGGCGGGCGCAAAGCGGCCCTATCAAACCGCGATCAATTGGCTCTTTATCAACCCTCGTCCGGCCCCTATTCTGCTGCCCATTTGCGCGGAACCTGTCTTCATGGATTCACTGCTTCTCACCATCATCTTCGGCGCCGCCCTGGCCGGCTTCGTCCAGGGCCTGTCGGGCTCGAACTTCGGCCTGGTGGCCATGGCGGTCTGGGCCTGGGCGCTGGATCCGACCCTGACCGGGCCGCTGGTGGTCTGCGGCTCGCTGGTGGGGCAGGTGCTGGCGGCGGGAACCTTGCGCCGAGGGCTGAAGCGCGAGCATCTGGTGCCGATGCTGATCGGCGGGCTGGCCGGGGTGCCGCTGGGCGTGGTGTTGCTGCATGCCATCGACCCGCTGGTGTTCCGCCTGCTGGTGGGGATCGTGTTGGCGCTGTGGTGCCCGCTGATGCTGTTTTCCAGCAATTTGCCGACGCTGCGCCTTGGCGGACGCAAGGCCGATGCCGCGGTGGGCGTGCTGGGCGGGGTGATGGGCGGCATCGGCGGCCTGACCGGGCCGGCGCCGGCGCTGTGGGCGGTACTCAAGGGCTGGGACCGCGACACCCAGCGTTCGGTGATCCAGGGCTTCAACCTGGGAATGCAGTTGCTGACGATGATCACCTATCTGGTTTCCGGCACCGTGTCCGCCGAAGCCCTCGGCCTGTTCCCGGTGGTGGCGCTGGCGGTGCTGCTGCCCACCTTCGCCGGAATCCGCGCCTATCGGCATTTCAGTGATATCGCCTTTCGCAAGATAGTGCTGGGGTTGCTGGCGTTGGCGGGTGTGCTTTTGATCATTCAGTCGCTGCCGCACATTGCCTAGGCTCGCAGCGCCGCCCCTGAAACCCTTGTCTCCAGGGCAGCGCAACCCTCCAGGCAAGCGCTTATGGCCCCAACATCCGCCAACTCTCCGTGAGCTCCCGACCCAATCGCCGCAGCCGGGAACCCTCACTCACTTTGGGGCGAACCGCTCCCACCAGCCGGGCCGGCTGGTTTGTTGTTGATAGGTCTGCACCTGGTCTGCCGCGCTGCCCAGCAACTGCGCAACGGTCGAGCCGCGCCTGGCCACATAGTCATCCAGCTCGGCGATGGCTTTTTCCAGCACCCCATAGCCACCGGTAAACACCGCCGAGGTCATCTCCGTGGCGCTGGCGCCGGCCAGCAGGAAGCGCGCGACGTCCAGCCCGGTGCGCGCGCCGTTGGTGGCGATCAGCGGGTAGTCGTCGGCCATGGCCTTGCGGGTCAGCATCAGCCAGCGCGCCGTCAGCGGCAGCGCCCAGGAACCGCCAATCGCGGCACTGGTGCCGAGCAGCGGCAGGCCGCTGTCCAGATCCGGCAGGAAGCCCATGAAACGCCCCATCATCACCACGCTGTCGGCGCCACCACGCCGCGCCGCCTGGGCCAGGCCGACCACGTCTTCGCTCTGGCCGGTGAGCTTGATCCACAACGGCAAGGTGGTCGCCTGGCGGATGCGCCGGACGATCGTTTCAATGCGCTCGGCACCGCGTTCCAAGACGATCGCGCCCTTGGCCGCTTCCTCGCCGTGGGGCGCGCCGATGTTCAGTTCCAGCACCCGCAGCCCGGCCTGTTCGATCTGCCGGGCGTAGTCGGCGCATTGCTCCAGGTCGCTGAGGATCAGGCTCGGGATCACGTAGGCGTCGAGGCTGCGGGCGTAGTGGTCGAGCTGGACCAGTTCGTCCAGCCAGTCGCCGAAGTCACGCTGGACCAGGCCCGAGCGGCCGAACAGGCTGGCGTCGGCCGGCGGGTTGAAATCCCAGGGCAGGGGATTCCACTGGGCGTCGAGCAGCAGGTAGTCGGTCTTGTCCAGTTGCGCCTTGGCCGCTGCGGATTCGTTGGTGGACTTGGCCACCACCGCGCCCGCGCCGGTGTCCAGCGCGGCACGGATCGCCGCGGCGGTCATGGTCTGTTCACCCGCGCCGCAGATCACCGGGTTTTTCAGGGTGAGCTGGCCGAGGGTGGTGGTCAGTCGGGTCATGGGCGCGCTACTCACAGGTTCATCAGGCGGGCGGCGTTGCCCGAGATCATTTTGCGGATGTCGGCGTCGCTGTACTCCAGGTCCAGGAGTTGGCCGATCACGTTGCGGAAGCCGTCGGCGATGTTCGGGTTGCCCTGCTGGCCGAGGTCGGAGCCGAGGATGGTGAGGTCGATGGTGCCGGCCTCGATCACTTCGCGCAGGAAGGTGTCGTCATAGAATTTGAACTTCGACCCCGGCACCCACATGCACATCGAGTGCTCCATGAACACGCCTTCGCGGGCGAGTTGGCGCATGTCGTCGAGGGTGGCGTCGACCACGTAGGTCGGGTGGTTGACCAACAGGCGCTTGACCCCGCGCTGGCGCGCTTCCTCGAACAGCGGCCAGATTTCGCGGATGTTCAGGTGGCCGGCGGAAAGCACCACGTCCTGGGCGGCGATCAGGTCGAGGATGGCCTTGACCTCTTCCTTGAGCTTGCCGTCATCGTCCAGCACGGTCAGCGGAATGGGCTGCAGCATGCGCTGGGTGGTCTGCGGGAATTTGTCGACGAACTTCACGTCCTGGTGGTGATGGGCGATGTGGTTGGCCGAGGAGAAGGTCGGCATCCATACCAGTTTGGCGCCGAGGTTCAGGCCATGTTCCACGGCGTGGACGTTGAGGCCGCCCACCGAGTTGTTCAGCGGAACCCCCGACAGCATGTGCACGTTCAGTTCGCTGAAGTGTTTGTTGAGCAGGGTGGTGACCGGCGTGCAACTGTAATAGTGGTCCTTGAGCAGCACGGCCTTGAGGCCGGCTTCGGAGGCTTCGCGCATGGCTTCGATGTGGTCGCAGTAGCGCGGCATCACCGAGGGACCGCTGTGGCAGTGCAGGTCGATGGCGCCGACCAGCAGGTCGTTGATGTGGGCCTGGCGTTCGTCGTTGGCGGTGGGGGTGAGAATGGCGTTCATGGGGCTACCTCTTTTTCTTGTTGGGTAGCGACTCAGCGGGCCGAGTCGCGAAAATGGCGGGCGTGCTGGCTCCAGCCGGCGCGCAGCAGCGCCTGGTCCGAGCTGAGGATGAAAAAGCTCACGCCGCGGGCGGCGAAGCGGTCGAGGTCTTCGAGGCTGGCGACGAAGATGCCGCTGGCCTTGCCGGCGCGGGCGGCGGCGTCGAGCACACGGTTGACGGCGGCCTCGACCCGCGGATCGTCGAGGCGCTCGGCGCCGAGTGACACGGCGAGGTCGGCGCGCCCCACCAGCAGGCAGTCGATCTGCTCGACGCTGGCGATGGCGGCGAGGTTGTCCAGCGCTTCGCGGTCTTCGATCTGGGCGACGATCGCGTGGCGGCCGTCCTCGGCGGCGAGGTGCTCGGCGAGGGTGGCGCGGCCGTAGCCGCCGGCCCGCGGCGAATTGGAAAAACCACGAGTGCCGTCGCGATAGCGGGTGCCTTGCAGTATTTGCCGGGCCTGGCCGGCGTCGATGATGTGCGGCAGCACCAGCCCGTCGGTACCGAGGTCGAGGGCTTGCAGCAGGGTGGCCGGGCGCGCATCGGCCACCCGCACCAGACCGCTGACGGACGCGGCGCGGCAGGCCAGCAGGCCCAGGTCGAGGCTGCCCTGGTCGAAGGGCGCGTGCTCGGCATCGAGCACCACCGCATCCAGGCCGGCATCCCCGGCAATTTCCACCACGGCATGGCTGGGGGTCTTGATGAAACTACTGAGCAGCGGCTCGCCGGCGCGCAGCCGGGTGGCGAAGGTGGCGGCGCTCATGCCGATACCGCTGCGTCGGCAAACTCGCCGGCCTGGTATTCGATCAGGTGGCGGTAGTCGTCACGGATCGGCGAGAACACATCCAGGTTCATTACCACTTCAGTGCCGAGCGGTTCGGCGTAATGCACCACGTGCGGCGGGATGCGGATCATGCTGCCGGGGCCGCCTTCGACCACCTCGTCGCCGAGGTGAAAACGCACGCGGCCCTGAACGATGATCACCAATTGTTCGAAGGTGTGGCTGTGGGGGAAGACATCCATGCCCGGGCTCAGCCAGTTCATGACGCACAGGGTGTCGTCGCCACGAAAGGCCACCCGTTCCACTCCCTTGCGCACGACTTCCCGTGGCAGGTCATTCCAGTTATGCAGCAGTGCCTGGGCGAGGCTCATCGGCGAATCTCCTTTTTGTTTTCTATAGAGGAACAGTGTTTCGCTGTGAGATAAAACTACGCCTGCCGTATCGAGGCGGTCAAGCCCCTTTTTCAACCTTGACAGCGGCTTTTGAACGGCCCTAGGATTGTGTCGTTCAAAAGAACAACATTTCGTTGTAAGAAATATTAGCCTCAAGGAATCCACAGATGCGAGTAATCGAGTCTCTTCTGATTGACGGCCAGTGGTCGGCTGGCACCCACGAACGCCAGGCGGATGTCTACAACCCCGCCACTGGCGAGCTGATCGCCCGTCTCGGCCTGGCCTCGACCGCCGATCTGGACCGCGCCCTGGCCGCCGCCCAGCGGGGCTTTCAGGTGTGGCGCAAGACCTCGGCCTACGAGCGCTCGAAAGTCCTGCGCAAGGCGGCGGACCTGGTACGCGAGCGCTCGGACGAGATCGCCGCGCTGATTACCCTGGAGCAGGGCAAGCCGCTGGCGGAAGCGAAAATGGAAGCCTTCGGTGCCGGCGACCATATCGACTGGTACGCCGAAGAAGGGCGCCGCGCTTATGGCCGGGTGATTCCGCCGCGCGCCCGCGGTGTGCGGCAAACCGTGCTGCGCGAGCCGATCGGCCCGGTGGCGGCGTTCAGTCCGTGGAACTTCCCGGTCAGCCAGTTGGTGCGCAAGATCGCCGGCGCGCTGGCGGCGGGCTGTTCGATCATCGCCAAGGGCCCGGAAGAAACGCCGTCCTCGTGTATTGAGTTGTGCCGCGCCTTCCAGGATGCCGGCGTACCGGCCGGGGTGTTGAACCTGGTGTTCGGCGTGCCAGCGGAAGTGTCCGATTACCTGATCCGCTCCGAGGTGATCCGCAAGGTGTCGTTCACCGGCTCCGTGCCGGTGGGGCGCGCCCTCGGTGGGCTGGCCGGCCAGTACCTCAAGCGCTGCACCCTGGAGCTGGGCGGGCACGCACCCTTTATTGTTTGTGACGACGTCGATGTCGAGGCCGTAGCGGCCTTGGGCGCCGGCTTGAAATTCCGCAATGGCGGGCAGATCTGCGCTTCGCCGACCCGCTTCTATGTGCAGTCGGCGGTGTATGAGCAGTTTGTCGAAGCCTTCTGCCGCGTCAGCGCCGGACTGAAGATGGGCGACGGCCAGGACCCGGCCAGCCAGCTCGGCCCGTTGGCCAACCCGCGTCGGGTGGCGGCGGTGCAGGAATACGTGGACGACGCGCTGGCGGTCGGCGCGCAACTGGCGCTGGGCGGCGCGGGTGTCGAGGGCGGCGGCTTCTTCTATCCGGCCACGGTGCTCACCGATGTTCCGGAAAGCGCTCGGGTGATGAGCGAAGAACCCTTCGGCCCGATCGCCTCGATCGTGCGTTTCGACAGCCTCGACGAGGTGATCGAGAAAGCCAACAGCTTGCCGTTCGGCCTGGCGGCCTTTGCCTTCACCCGTTCGATCCAGCGCGCCACGTTGCTGGCCGACGAACTGGAGTCGGGCATGGTGTCGATCAACCACTTCGGCCTGGCGGCGCCGGAAACGCCGTTCGGCGGGGTGAAGGACAGCGGCTACGGCAGCGAAGGTGGCAGCGAAGGGCTAGACGCCTACTTCACCACCAAATTCGTCAGCCAGATCGGCTGACCGGTCACCTCATTCATTGAATTAGCGGGACCTGTGGGAGCTGGCAAGCCAGCTCCGACGGGATCCCTGCGTCGAGAACAAGAACAATGCAGACATTCGACTACATCGTCATCGGAGCAGGCTCCGCCGGCTGCGCCCTCAGCGCGCGGCTGGCGGCGGCCGGCAAGCAGGTGCTGCTGCTGGAAGCCGGTCCCGCCGACAACCATCCCTACATTCATATCCCCGGCACTTTCATTCGCGTGCATGGCACTCAGCGCACCTGGATGTACCGCACCGAACCCGAGCCTTTCGTCAACCAGCGCCGTGTCTACATTCCCCAGGGCCGCACCCTCGGCGGCGGCAGCTCGGTCAACGCGATGATCTACATCCGTGGCCAGGCCGAGGACTACGACGAGTGGCAGGCCAACGGCTGCCCCGGCTGGGGTTGGGCGGATGTGCTGCCGGTGTTTCGCCGCTGCGAGGCCAACGCCCGGTTGGGCGGCCAGCTGCACGGCCAGGACGGCCCGCTGAAAGTCAGCGATCCGCGCCATCGCCATGCCCTGAGCGAGGCCTTCGTGCAGGCGGCGGTGGAGGCGGGCGTGCCGGCCACCGACGATTTCAACGGCGCGAAACAAGAGGGCGCCGGCTTCTACCAGACCACCACCGCCGAGGGCCGCCGCGCCAGTTCCGCGGTGTCGTACTTGCGCCCGCTGCGCCATGACCCGCGGCTCAAGGTGCTGAGCAACACCCATGTCACCGAACTGCTGTTCGAAGGGCCGCGCGTGGTGGGTGTGCGGGCCAAGGGGCAACAGGGCGACGCGCTGGAGTTCAAGGCCCGCGCCGAAGTGATCGTCAGCGCCGGGGCCATCGCTTCGCCAAAACTGCTGATGCTGTCGGGGATTGGTCCGGGCGAGCACCTGCAGTCGCTGGGCATCCGCACCCGCGTCGATGCGCCGGGCGTCGGCGAGAACTTCCAGGACCACCTCAGCGCCTCGGTCTACGCCCAGACCCGCCAGCCGGCCAGCCTGTTGGGCCATGACCGCGGCCTGCGGGCCATCGGCCATGGCCTCAAATACCTGGCGACGCGGCGCGGCCTGCTCAGTTCCAACGTGGTGGAGAGCGGCGCCTTCGTCGACGCCACCGGCTGCGGCCGCCCGGACGTGCAGTTCCATGTGGTGCCGGCGCTGGTGGGCGACATGGACCGGCTGCCGCCCAGCGGTCACGGCATTTCCATCAACCCGTGCGCCTTGCGCCCGCGCTCTCGCGGCCGGCTGCGCCTGAAGAGTGCCGACCCGATGCAGGAGGTAGCGATCAATGCCAATTATCTGAGTGACCCCGAGGACATGCGCACCATGGTCGCCGGGGTGAAAGTGGCGCGGCGCATCCTGCGTTCGCCGGCACTGGCCAGCGTGGTCGAAAAAATGCTGCTGCTGCCCGACCACGACGATGTGCCGGACTCGGTGTTCGAGGACTATGTGCGCACCGTGGCCAAGACCGTGTTCCACCCGGCCGGCACCTGCCGCATGGGCCAGGACGCCGGCGCCGTGGTCGGCCCGGACCTGAAGGTGCACGGTGTGGAGGGCCTGCGGGTGGCCGACGCGTCGATCATGCCGACGATTGTCAGTGGCAATACCAATGCGCCAAGCATCATGATCGGTGAACGCTGCGCGGACTTCATCCTCGCCGCCGGCTGACCGGTCGCCGAATCTTCGCCAATACAACAATTACAAGAGTGCAGCGATGAATCTCATAGCCCGTAGTACCTTCGACAACGAGCAGGACAGCACCCTCTACAACCGCATCGCCTGGCGTCTGCTGCCGTTCCTGTTCGTGCTTTACATCGTGGCGTTTCTCGACCGGGTCAACGTCGGCTTCGCCAAGTTGCAGATGGCGGCGGACATCGGCCTCAGCGACATGGCTTTCGGCTTCGGCGCCGGGGTGTTCTTCATCGGCTACTGCCTGTGCGAGATCCCCAGCAACATGATGCTGCAGCGGGTCGGGGCGCGTTTCTGGATCGCCCGGATCATGGTGGTGTGGGGCATTCTTTCGGTGTCGATGCTGTTCGTCACCACGCCCAACCAGTTCTACGTGTTGCGCTTTTTGCTGGGCATGGCCGAGGCCGGGTTCTACCCCGGCGTGGTCTTGTACATGACGTACTGGTTCCCGTCCTATGCCCGTTCCCAGGGCATGGCCTGGTTCAACCTCGGCATCGCCATGGCCGGGGTGATCGGCAGCCCGCTGTCGGGCTGGATCATGCAGACCTTCGCCGGCGTCCATGGCATGGCCGGCTGGCAATGGCTGTTCCTGATCGAGGGCATGCCGGCGGTGATCCTCGGCGTCGTGGTGTTCTTCTACCTGGATGACCGTCCGGGCAAGGTGCACTGGCTGACGCCGGAGCAGAACGCGCGAGTGGTCAAGCAGCTCGCGGCGCAACGCGAGGCGCAGGAGCAGGCCGGGGCCGGGCACAACTTCCGCGCGGCTTTCGTCAACAAGGACCTGTGGTTGCTGATCTATGTGAACTTCGCCTTGCTGTGCGGGACCTACGGCGTGTCGTTCTGGTTGCCGCAGATCGTCCAGGGGCTGGGGGTGAAAAGCCTGGCGCAGACCGGTCTGGTGGCGGCGATTCCGTTCGCCGTGGCGTCGGTGTGCATGTTGGTGGTCAGCCGCCATTCGGACCGCACCCGCGAACGGCGCTGGCACGGCACCCTGTGCAACCTGGCGTCTGCGCTGGGCTTGGCAATGGCGGCGTTCTTTCATGATCAACCGGTGTTGTCGCTGGCCGGCCTGAGCCTGGCGATGTCCGGCGGGCTCGCCGGGTTCTGCGTGCTCTGGGCATTGCCCGGCGTATTGCTGACCGGCACGGCCGCCGCCGCGGGTATCGCCCTGATCGCCACCGTGGGCAACCTCGGCGGTTACGCCAGCCCGTTCATGATGGGCTGGATCAAGCAGAGCAGCGGACACCTGGAATATGGCCTGTATGTGCTGGCGGTGATGACCGTGCTGGGTGCCTGGGCGATGTTCTCGGTCAAGCCGCCGAGCGCGCGGCAGCCGCAGATCATGGCGAAAACTGCCAACGCCTGATGTCGTGGAGCAATACAAGTGTTTCGTCGAGCGATACAATCGGAGCTTTCAACAGCTCGACATGAGGTGATCGCTTGGATCAGGAAGACGAAAAGCCCAGCAGCGGCCCGGCGCTGCTGGAATCGGTGGAGATGGTCTTTCGTCTCCTCGATGAACTCACCGCCGCCCGTCGCCCGCTGGGGGTGACGGAGCTGGCCCAGCAACTGCAGACTGCCAAGCCGCGCACCTACCGCCACCTGGCGTCGATGCGCCAGTTGGGCATCCTCGAACAGGACCCGGCCACCGAGAAATACATGCTCGGCGCACGGCTGGTGGCCTACGGCGAAGCCGCCGGCGAACAGTTCGACCTGCGCGCCATCGCCGATCCCTATCTCACCCGTATTCGCGACGCCACAGGCCAGACGGCCTTGCTCGCGGTCGCCACCCATGACACCGCGCTGGTGGTGTCCTGCGTCGAATCCAAGGCCAACGTGTGCATCTCGGTCAAGCCGGGCAACCGCGTGCTGCCGTACTGCTCGGCCCAGGGCCGCACGGTGCTGGCCTTCGCCGATGCCGCCAGCCAGCAACGTGTGATGCGCCGCAAGATGCCGCAACTGACCCCCAACACCCTGCACGACCCCGAGCAACTGGCACAGCGCCTGGAGCTGATCCGCCAGCGTTTGTACGACGATGCGGACGGCGAAGTGACCCTGGGTATCAATGCGTTGTGCTGTCCGCTGTTCAGGGAAAACGATCAGATCGTGGGGACTATCGGCATTGTTGGCCCGAGCGCGGCGATCCCGTCACCGCCGCCCGCGGCCATGCTGCGCGAGCTGCAATCGGCGGCGGCGGAGATCAGCGAGCGCTTGCATGCGGGGACGTATCAGCGGTTGTAGAAGGAGGGGCGGGGCCCACTGTAGGAGCGAGCTTGCTCGCGATGGGTCGCGCCAGCGGCCCCGGTTTGGCGGGGACGGCTATCGGGCCCATCGCGAGCAAGCTCGCTCCTACAGGTGTTTTCGGGGCTGTTGCCGGGGGATCAGAACAGGTTCAACGGATACTCGGTAATCAACCGCACCTCATTGAAATTCACGCCGCGGTCCGGGCTTCTGAAGCTCGCTTGCCGCACGCGGAATGACAAGTCCTTCGCGCTGCCCGACTGCACCACGTATTTCACATCGATGTCCCGCTCCCACGCCCGGCCGTTGTCGGTCTGGGCGGTGTGGAAATCGGTGCCGCGCAGGTAGCGGGTCATGAAGGTCAGGCCGGGCACGCCCAGCGCGGCGAAGTTGAAGTCATACCGCGCCTGCCACGAACGTTCGTTCTCGTAGTTGAAGTCCGAATACTGCACCGAGTTGGCCAGGAACACGGTGCTGTTGCCGTCCACGCCATAGGTGTAGTTGCCCTGGCCGCTGACCCGCTGGTGGGCGATCAGGAAGCCGTGCGGGCCGGCCGTCAGCGAGGCCGCGAGGCTCCAGATGCGGTTGTCCAGTTCGCCGGCGCGGGCCTGGCCCTGGCTGCGGGTGTCGTAGCCGTTGAAGTCGAGCTTGAAGGCGTAGCCGTCGGACAGCGGCATTACGGCGGTGGCGCCGACGTAGTACTTGCGCCAGTAGTCATCGACATCCGAGTGGTAGGCCCGCAGGTTGAGGTTGCGGTTGAGCTGGTAGTCCGCGCCGATCAGGTCCAGCGACGACAGCCGGCCGCTGTCGTGCTCGCTCTGGTCGCGGCTGCGCATGGCGGTGAAATGGCCGGCATGCATGGTCAGGCCGTCCAGCTCCTTGCTGGTCAGCAACCAGCCTTGGGTGGTCTCGGGCAGCAGGCGGTTGTCGGTGGTGGCCAGCACCGGCAGGTTGACCAACTGTTCGCCGAACTTCAGCTCGGTTTTCGACAGCCTGGCCTTGAGCGCCGCGCCGCCTTTCGAATAGCTGTCCTTGGCGCCGTCGCTGTCTTCTTCCAGCAGCAAGGTGCCGCCGCCTTTGCGACCGTTGCCGGTGTCCAGCTTGATGCCGAGCAGGCCGATGGCATCGACGCCGAAGCCGACCGTGCCCTGGGTAAAACCCGACTCGAACGTGGCGATGAAACCCTGTGCCCATTCTTCGGAGTAGTTCTGCGCCGTGCGGTCATCGAGGAAGTTGCGGTTCATATAAAAGTTGCGGGCTTTTATTGAGAGATGCGCGTCTTCGACAAAGCCGCCGGTGTCGGCCTGGGCGGTCAGGGGAACAGCACAAGCCAGTGCAAGCAGGTTTTTGATTTTCATTATTGTTTTTCCATGCAGGTGCGCGAGTCACAGCCCTGTTGCGGGAAGAGGACGTGGCTTCCAGGGCGTGACCATGGGTATCCGGAGAAACGCCTATTTGTTCTTTTGATAGAAACACTGTTTCTCTGGATGGCTGATGCTATTGATCCTGCCAGCGTGCTGTCAAGCCGCTTGGGCGATGGTTTCGGCTTTTCTTCGCGTCATGAATCGCAGGCACGCGAAGGCCCCGGCCACAGGGCCCGCAGTGCGGGTCATGTGGCCGGGGCCGTGGTCGAAGCTGTGGTTGTGGCGATCAGCGGCGGGTGAAGGAGCGGGACAGCAGCAACAGCAATGAGGCGAACACCACCATGATCGTCGCCGCCGACAGCAGCACCGGGCTCAGCGCTTCCCGCGCCGTGGTGAACATCTCCCGCGGCAGGGTGCGCTGGTCGGGGCCGGCGAGGAACAGGGTGACCACCACCTCGTCGAGGGACGTGGCGAAGGCGAACAGCCCACCGGAAATCAGCCCCGGCGAGATCAGCGGCAAGGTCACTTTGCGCAGGGTCATCCACGGCGTCGCGCCCATGCTCGCCGCCGCCCACAGCAGGCGCTGGTTGAGGCCGCCCAGCGCCGAACCAACGTTGACCACTACGAACGGCACCGCCAGGGTGGTATGGGCCAGCACCAGCCCGGCGAAGGTGCGGGTGATGCCGGCGCTGGAGAACACGAAGTACATGCCCACCCCGACGATGACCGCGGGCACGATCATCGGCGCGATCAGCAGCACTTCGATCAGCCGTTTGCCGGGCATCGCCGGGTGGCGTAGCCCGAGCGCCGCCAGCCCGCCGAGGACCACCGCGAGCACGGTGCTGGTCAGGGCGATGGCGAAGCTGTTGAACAGCGCGCCGAGCCATTGCGGCGAGGCGAAGAATTCCTCGTACCAGTGCAGGGTGAACTGCCCGAGGGGCAGCGACATGTAGCGGCTGTCGCTGAACGACAGCGGCAGCACCACCAGGATCGGCAGCAGCAGGAACGCCAGCACCAGCCAGCCGCCCAGTGACAGACCAAGGTTGCCGAACCAGGCCAGCGGCCCGCTATTGGGATTGCGAATCATCGGTTCACTCCTTCGCTGCCGCGGCGGGCCAGCCAGGCCTGGATCAGGTAGAGCAGGGTGGTCGCTACCAGCAGCACCAGGCCCAGAGCCGAGGCCAGGCCCCAGTTAAGGGTGCCGGTGGTGAACTGGGCGATGTAGAAGCTGATCATCTGGTCGGCCGGGCCGCCCAGCAACGCGGGCGTGATGTAGAAGCCGAGGGTGACGATGAACACCATCAGCGCCCCCGCCGCCAACCCCGGCAACACTTGCGGCAGGTAGACCTGGAAGAACACCCGCAACGGCCGCGCGCCCATCGAATAGGCGGCCTGGACCAGCAGCCGGTTGCAGCCGGCCATGGCCGCCAGCAACGGGAACACCATGAACGGCAACATCACATGGACCAGCGCCAGGATTACTCCGAAGCGGTTGTAGAGCAGGTGCACCGGGCTGTCGATCAGGCCGAGGCGCAGCAGCAGCGCGTTGACGATGCCCTCGTCCTGCAGCAGCACCATCCAGGCGGTGGTGCGCACCAGGATCGAGGTCCAGAACGGCAGCAGGATCATCAGCAGCAACACGTTGCGGGTGCGCGGCATGCGCCGGTCGAGGAAGGCGCACAGCGGAAACGCCAGCAGCACGCAGAACAGCGTGGTCAACGCGGCGATACCAAAGGTGCGGCCGAGGATCGAGCGGTACAGGCCCGCTTCGTCCTTGGCCACCACGCCTTCGCGGTAGTCGTACTTGACGTCCATTGCCGACAGCAGGTGGTAGGTGCCGGCCGGCCCGGCGGCGCGCTTGAAGGTCTGCCAGGTGCTGTTTTCCAGCCAGCGCGGGTCCAGGGCCTGGAGCGACGCGGCGCTGCCGTCCAGTCGCCCGGCTTCGCGCTTGGCGGTCATCAGCAGGGCGCGCAAGGCGGGTGCCTCGTACGCCAGGCGCCGGGCCGCCGCCGCGAGGTCGCGCGGGCTCACCGCGCGCAGGTCGTCGACCAGCGGTTTGAACAGGTGCTCGTCCGGCGCCGAGGTGCCATCCCAGTCGGCGACGGCCTGCGCCGTGGCCGGCAGGGCCTGGGGCAGTTCGTTGTCGGCGACGGCACGCCACAGCAGCGTGCCGATGGGGCCGACGAACGTCAGCAGCAGAAACACCACCAGCGGCGCCAGTAGACCGTAGGCCCGCCACAGGGCGGCGCGGTCCTTGCGCGCGACCACGGGCGGGGCGGTGTCGAGGGCGATTGCACTCATGTCGAATCCTCGATCGGGATCAGCGGGCGGACCAGGCGGTCCACTTGGCGTTCAGTTCGTCGATGCGGTCCACCCAGAACCCGTCATTGAGCACCAGCACATTGGCGCTGTTCTGCGGTGCGCTGGGCGAGTCGACCATGGCGGCGGGGTCGGTGTCGGCGATGCCCCGGACCGAGGTGATACCGGTGGGCTGCAGCGCCGGCCAGGCTTTCTGGTGCTCGCCTTTACCCATCACGTCGAGCAGTGCGTAGGCCTGGTCGACATTGGGCGAGTTGGCCAGGATGACCCAGCTATCCATGGTCTGCAGCGACTGGTTCCAGACCAGCCCGAACGGTTTGTGGTCCTGGCGGATGGCGTTGGTCACCCGGCCGTTGTACGAGGTGGTCATGGCGACTTCGCCCGAGGCCAGCAACTGCATGGGCTGGCCGCCGGCTTTCCAGAACAGCAACTGGCCCTTGAGGCTGTCGAGTTTCTTGAAGGCGCGCTCCACGCCGCCCGGCGTATTGAGAGTTTTGTAGACGTCGGCGGGGGCGACGCCGTCGGCCATCAGGGCGATTTCCAGGTTGCCCTTGGGGCCCTGGCGCAGGGCGCGCTTGCCGGGGAAGGTCTTGGTGTCGAAGAAATCGGCCCAGCCGCTGGGGGCGCGGGAAACCTTGCTGGTGTCGTAGCCGAGGACGAAGTTGTAGACCGCGTTGCCGACCCCGCACTCGCTCACCGCGCTGGGAATGTAGTTGTCCTTGCCGCCGATACGCGCGTAGTCCAGCGCGACGAACAGCCCTTCGCCGCAGCCCAGTTGCAGGTCTTCGGCCTCGACCTGCACCAGGTCCCAGCCGCTGTCGGCGCCCTCGGCGCGGGTGCGCAGCAGGCCGATGCCGCCTTCCCAACTGTCTTCCACCACCTTGCTGCCGCTGGCCTGGCTGTAGGGCTGGAAGAAGATTTTGCGTTGTACATCCTGATAGGCGCCGCCCCAGGAGGCGACGGTCAGGTCACGGGCTTGCGCAGTGCCGGCGAGCAGCGCCAGCCCGCACAGTGCAAGGGTAAAGCCGCGGACGGTACGGGGTGTGTTCATGATGTGACTCCCAGCCTTTTGGAATGATTGTTCGTTGGCAGTGAAAGAGAAACTCATCGTCTCGATGCGCTTGTTTTTATGATTTGGCGTTAACGCAGGATCATCGCCTGAGACGAGGGCAGGGCCAGTGCGACCTTCTCGCCGGGCAGCGGCGCGGCGCGCCCGAGGCTGCCGGGGTTGTAGGTCATCGCCAACTCCGTGCCACGGTCCATGCGCAGGCGCAACTTGCAGTGCGCGCCGTGGAAGATGCTGTCGATCACGAACGCGCTGATCGCCGGCTCTCCCGGCGCCGCCAGACGCAGGTTTTCCGGGCGGATGGCCAGCGCGGCGCCGTCACCGACGGCCAGGTGCTCGTCGCTGCAATGGGCCTCGTGCAGGGTGCCGCTTTCTTCGAGGCGTATCTGGGCCTGACTGCCGGAACGGGACACCAGCGTGCCTTCGAGTAGGTTGGTCTCGCCCAGGAAGTTGGCGACGAAGCGGGTCGCCGGGCGGCTGTAGAGTGTCTCGGGGCGGTCGATCTGGGCGATCTTGCCTTCGTTGAACACCGCCACCCGGTCGGACAGGGTCATCGCTTCGTCCTGGTCGTGGGTGACGTAGACGAAGGTGATACCCAACTGTTTATGGATGGCCTTGAGCTCCAGTTGCATGTGCTCGCGCAGGGCTTTGTCGAGCGCGCCCAAGGGTTCGTCCATCAGCAGGATTCGCGGCCGATAAACCAGCGCGCGGGCCAGCGCCACGCGCTGTTGCTGGCCGCCGGACAACTGGCCGGGGCGGCGGTCCTCGAACCCTTCGAGGCGCGCCAGGGCCAGGGCTTCCTGGACCCTGCTACGGGATTCGGCGGCGGACACCTTGCGCAGGTTCAGCGGGAAGGCGACGTTCTGCGCCACGCTCATGTGCGGGAACAGCGCGTAGCTCTGGAACACCACGCCCATGTCGCGCTTGTAGGCCGGCAGCTTGCTGATGTCGTTGCCGTCCATGAGGATGCGCCCGCGGTCCGGGGCGTCGAAACCGGCGAGCATCATCAGCGTGGTGGTCTTGCCCGAACCACTGGGGCCGAGCAGGGACAGGAACTCGCCCTGGCGGATGTCCAGGTGCAGGTCGTCGACCACCCAGGAACGCTCGTCGTAGGTCTTGTGCACCTGTTCGAAGCGCACCAGCACCGGTGCGTTGGCGGTATCGGATTCAACGGTGGGTGGCGGGGGCATATCGGCCTTGGGCAATGGACGAAGGGTCTGGAGATTCATGGACGAATACCTGCCAGCACTTCGTCCAGCGCCTGGGACAGCGCTTTGAGAATAGTCTGGATCTGGTCGGCATCGACGATCAGCGGCGGTGCCATGACCAGGGTGTCGCCCAATGCCCGCAGAAGAATGCCGTTGCGCTGCAGGACGTTGCTCACCTGCTGGGCGATTTTCAGCGTCGGCGCGAAAGGCTGGCGGGTGTCCTTGTCGGCGACGAACTCCAGCGCCGCCATCAGGCCGATGCCGCGAGCCTCGCCCACCAGCGGGTGACTGGCCAGCGCCTGGATGCCGGCCTGGAACGCCGGGGCGACTTCGCGAACGTGGGCGACGATATCCAACTCGTCATATAAACGCAGGGTTTCCAGCGCCACCGCCGCCGCCACCGGGTGACCGCCGTAGGTGTAGCCGTGGCCGAGGCCGCCGAGGGCCTGGCTCTGGTCGGCGATCACCTGATAGACGCGGTCGCTGATCAGCAGCGCGGAAATCGGTTGGAACGCGGCCGACAGCCCCTTGGCGCAGGTCAGCATGTCCGGCTCGATGCCCATGGCCTGGCAACCCCAGTAATGGCCGGTGCGACCGAAGCCGCAGATCACTTCGTCGGCGACCATCAGGATGTCGTACTTGCGCAGCACCGTCTGGACTTTGGCGAAGTAACCCGCGGGCGGCAGGATGACGCCGCCGGTGCCCATCACCGGCTCGGCGAAGAAGGCGCCGATGGTGTCCGGGCCGGCGTCGAGAATGCTCTGTTCCAGTTCCTCGGCCAGGCGCGTGGCGAAGGCTTCTTCGCTTTCGCCGGGCAGGCCCTGGCGATACAGGTGTGGGCAACGGACATGGATCACGTCGGCCAGCGGCTCGCCCCAGCCGGTGTGCATGTTTGGCAGGCCGGTCAGGCTGGCGGCGGCGAGGGTGGTGCCGTGGTAGCTGCGCTGACGGGCGATCAGGCGGGTCTTGCCGGGTTTGCCGATCGCCGTGTGGTAGTAGCGCACGAACTTGATCGCGGTATCGACGGCTTCGGAGCCGGAGCTCTGGAACACCACCTTGTTCAGGCCGGCGGGTGCGCGTTCGGCCAGCGCTTGCGCCAGATCGGCGGCCGGGCCGTGGCTGCGGTGGGCGAAGGTCTGTTGATAAGGCAGTTTGAGCAACTGCTCGTAACCCGCCTGCGCCAGGCGCGGCTGGCTGAAGCCCAGCGTTGCGCACCACAGGCCAGACATCCCCTCGATGAAACGCTGGCCGTGTTCATCGAACACATAAATCCCCTCGCCACGTTCCATCACCAGCGGGCCCACCTGTTCGTGCAGGCGAAGGTTGGTCTGGGGGTGGAGATGGTGGGCGATATCTCGTTGGGCCAGAGCCGAACCGCGAGCAGTCATGACGTCATCCTCTTGTTGAGCTGTATGCGTATGCGTTACGTGGTTCCATTTCTACGAGCATTTTTTGATTGCGTCAAATGTTTTGTGTTTCGCACAGAGGAACGTTGTTTCTCTATTTGTATTCGGCTTGTATGTCTTGAGAGTTGCAGTGTGCTCAAGATCGAGCGCCGTCCGCACGGCGCATCGCGAGCAAGCTCGCTCCTACATCGGTTGCAACGTGCCATGGCCTGTGGGATTCGGGTTGCCAGCCTTTGGGCGTTTGATGATCCATCGCGTGAAAGCGGTTGGGATTGACTTGATACTGCGTCCTACAGGCAAGGCGGGCAACTATGGCCTGGCAGACATATGCGCGTTGCAACCGATGTAGGAGCGAGCTTGCTCGCGATGCGCCGCGCGGGCGGCGCTCGATTTCAAGAGCGCTTGAAAACCGCCGGCTAGCACTTGTTCGCCATTCCCCAATCCCCAACTCGCTACCCTTGCCGAGCAAATCTGTAAGCGCAAGAAACTACAAAACCCAAACCTGCAAGAACCAAGCCTTTTCATAAAGGCGTTTCGCCTGTGCGAACAGAGGCTTTATCTCCTTACCGCGAGCAGCTACTCTCTGGCACTTGAACCAGGCAGCAAGGATCTTCGATGAGCGAAGAAGCGAAACAAGGTGGCGTCAGGTCGGTGCAATTGGCCCTCGACGTGCTCGAACGGGTGGCGGGAGCCGATGGTGAAATCGGCGTCAGCGAGCTGGCGGTGCAATTGGGGACCACCAAGGGCTCGGTGTTCCGTCACCTGAAAACCCTGGTCGAGCGTGGCTACCTGAGCCAGAACCCGCAGAGTTCGCGGTATCGATTGGGCATCCAGGCCTATGTGCTGGGCCGGGTGGCGGCGAGCGGGGTCGATGTGCTCAGCGCCTCGGCCGACGCCATCCGCGACCTGCGCGATGAGCTCGGGCTGTCGGTGGTGCTGTCGGTGCTGCAGGGGCGGCGCCTGATGGTGGTGGAAACCCAGTTGGGCAAGTCGACGCTGGAAATTGGCGTGCGCCACGGCACCGAGTTGCAGTTGCATTGCAACGCCCAGGGCAAGGTCGCGCTGGCGTTTGCCCGGCAATTGAAGGTCGAGCAGCTTGCCGGGCAATTAGCGGCGGTCACGCCGTTCACCATCACCGACCTGCCGACCCTGACGCAACAGGTGGAACAGGCCCGCAACCAGGGCTGGGCGGCGGCGATCGAGGAAGAAACCCAGGGCATCTCGGCCATCGCCGCGCCGATCATGGGCATCAATGGTGAGTTGATCGGCACCCTCGCGCTGGTGGCGACGGTGCAGGACATCCACCGCGAGATCGATCCGGAACAGGTTCGCGCCCTGAAGAAAGCCGCGCTGCGCACGTCCTGGAACATGGGCTTCAAGGGCGAGTTCTGATTTCCGCCGCGCGACGACGGGTGCTTGCATAAGCGCGACGCTCGAAATACTGTATGGATATTCAGTATTTCGAGAGCCGGCCCATGCAACTCATCGCCAAGCTCGGCATCCTCGCCGACGCCGCCAAGTACGACGCCTCCTGCGCCAGCAGCGGCGCGCCCAAGCGCAGTTCGAAGGGCCGTGACGGGCTCGGCGCCACCAACGGCATGGGCATCTGCCACAGCTACACCCCCGACGGGCGCTGCGTTTCGCTGCTCAAGGTGCTGCTCACCAACTTCTGTCTCTACGACTGCCAGTACTGCATCAACCGCCGTTCCAGCAATGTGCCGCGGGCGCGTTTCACGCCCGAGGAAGTGGTGCGCCTGACCCTGGATTTCTACCGGCGCAACTGCGTCAGCGGGCTGTTCCTCAGCTCCGGCATCATCCGCTCGGCGGACTACACCATGGAGCAACTGGTGCGGGTGGCGCGGCTGCTGCGGGAGGAGCACCAGTTCCGCGGCTACATCCACCTCAAGACCATCCCCGACGCCGACCCGCTGTTGATCGAGGAAGCCGGGCGCCTGGCCGACCGCCTCAGCGTCAATATCGAATTGCCCAGCGACGCCAGCCTCAAGCGTTTGGCCCCGGAAAAGCAGGTCAGCACCATCCGCCAGGCCATGGGCACCATTCATCGAGGCCAGCAAGCCGTGGCCGGCGAGGCGAGGGCGCCACGCTTCACCCCGGCGGGGCAGAGCACGCAGATGATCGTCGGCGCCGACGCCTCGGACGACCGCACCATCCTGTGCAACGCCGAGTCGCTGTACCAGGGCTATGGCCTCAGGCGCGTCTATTACTCGGCGTTCAGCCCGATCCCCGACAGCCCCGACAGCGTGCCGCTGGCCGCGCCACCGCTGTTGCGCGAGCACCGGCTGTACCAGGCCGATTTCCTCATGCGCGGCTACGGCTACAAAGCCGGCGAACTGCTCAGCGAGTCGAGCAACCTGGCCCTGGACATCGACCCCAAGCTGGCCTGGGCGCTGTCCAACCGCGAGGTGTTCCCGGTGGACATCAATCGCGCCGAGCCGGCCTTGCTGGCGCGCATCCCCGGCATCGGCCTGCGCAGCGTGCAGCGGCTGGTGGCCCTGCGGCGCGAGCGACGGGTGCGCTATGACGACCTGATCCAGTTGCGCTGCGTGCTCGACAAGGCCCGGCCCTTCATCGTCACCAGCGACTACCGCCCGGCGCTGGCGGAGATGCGCAGCGGCCTGCTGCGCACCCGCCTGCGTGAGCCGCAAGCACCGGTGCAAATGGGGCTGTGGGGATGATCGCGCTGGAGTGCGACGACCACTTCGACACCTGGCGCGAGCAGGCGCGCAACCTGCTCGGCCATGGCATCGATCCGGCCGAGGTGACCTGGAGCCAGGGCCCGATGCAGGACCTGCTGGCCACTCCCGAGGCGCTGCCGGCCGGGGCAGGACCGTTTCGGGCGCGGGTGCCGGCGGAGTTGCTGGCGCACCTGCAACTGGCGGCCCGCTACCAGGGCGAGCAACGCTGGAGCCTGCTGTATGAAGTGCTCTGGCGCGTGGCCCATGGCGATCGCACCGCGATGCTGGCCGGTGACCGCCTGGGCAGCGAGCTGCAGCGGCGGATCAAGCAGGTCACCCGCGAAGCCCATCACCTGCACGCGTTCGTGCGTTTCGTCCCGCTTCCCGAGGCCCTGGCCGAACACTTGCAACTGGACCTGGTGGCCTGGCATGAGCCGGCCCATGACATCCTCGAAAGCGCCAGTGACCACTTCGCTGACCGCCTGGGCCGCCAGCGCTGGCTGATCGCGACGCCACGGGACGGCATCCGCTTCGATGGCGAGACGCTGGACTATCGCCGCCAGTGTCCCGAGGACTGGCGCCAGTGGGCGCAGCATGCCGAAGACCCCGACGCCGAACTGTGGCGCACGTACTACCGACACACCTTCAACCCGGCCCGGGTCAATCCCGATGCCCTGCGCCAGCACATGCCCGGACGCTTCTGGCGCAACCTGCCGGAAGGTGACCTGATTCCCCGGCTGGTGGGCCAGGCGCGGCAGGGCAAGCAGCGTGACGGTCAGGCGCAGGAGGTGGCGGTGCAGGGTGGCAAGCGGATTGCCCGCGGGGTCGCCGTGGCTCAACCGACTCCTGGCAGCAGGTAATCCCCATGCACAAGGCCGATCGTCTGTTTCAACTGGTGAACCTCATCGGTGTTCACCAACCCATCACCGCCGAACGCCTCGCCGAGCACCTCGGGGTGTCGGTCCGCTCGATCTACCGCTATATCGACGAGCTGTCCCTGAGTGGCGTCCCCGTCTACGGCACCACCGGTGTCGGCTACGCCCTGGCGGCCGATGTCGAGCTGCCGCCGCTGCACCTCAGTCGCATCGAACTGGACGCCCTGGCCCTCGGCATGGAACTGCTCGCGACCTCCGCCGACCCGGAAATGGCCGGCGTGGCGCGGATGTTGTTGAGCAAGGTCTCGGCGACACTGCCCGCGTGACCGCGCCGGCCGTTCCGGACCTTGCCCGCGAGCCCGATGCATGGCGTACAGGCTTAATCGCCAGCCAGGCCTTCGCGATTGGTCAGTTCCTCTATGAGGTTGCGCTCATCCTGCTGGAGCTGCGCTTCCAGCACCTGGATCCGCTCGCTCGAACGCTGCGCCTCGTCGTCCGGATACAAGTCGAGCAGCTCCAGCACCTGCGCCTCGAACGCTTCCTTGAGCGCTTTGAAGCGCTCGGCATAGACCTCGCGCAGGTACGCAACCCAAAAGTCCCGCTGCGCGGCGTAGGCCAGAAATGGCTGCCCTCTCTCGCCCTCCAGGACTCTGTCCAGGACCCGGCCCAGTTCTGCCTGTCGGACACTGGCCGCGGCACGGTAAAGCATCCGCCCGGGTGGCAGCGGCAGGTTAAGTTCCTCAGCCCAGTGCAAGCGATAGGCCAGGCGCACCTCTGCTTCATCCCGGGCACCGGCCTCCTCGCGGGCAATCGTGTCCAGCTCCTGCAAGCGGTACAGGCGCCGGGTCAGTCGATACAGCGTCGGGCCGCGCTGGTGCTCCGGCACCTCCAGCAATGACTGGCGGGTAAAGACCTGGATTTCCATCTGGTTGAACTCCAGGCGGATACCGTCGGGGCAGGTGTCATAGCTCCTGAGTTGGCGCAGGGGTTCTTGCGCCATGCCATTGAGGGTCAGGCGCAGTTCGACATCCTGAACCGTGGCATCGAGGACTCGCCACACCCGTGCGATCAGTTCTGACCGCGTGCTGTTGCTGCGATAGTCGGCGGTGTGCCGTAGACGTCCGATCATCTGCACCAGATCGGTGGCATCACCGGCGTGGTCGAGCTGCTGCCATGTGGCACGGCGCATTTCGTTTTCGTCCACGTTGTCGGTTAGCCAGTAACTGACCGAATGTTCTTCCTCTTCGGAGCTCACTCCAGTGCTGTGGGTGTGCGCCGGGCTTGCGACAAACTCGTCCGAGTCCGACGAGTGCGACTCGGCGTGGAGTTGCCGGACGTCTTCGGGGAAATCCATTTCGAACAAGAAGGGCCGGTTATCTGCGATCGAGGTATAGGCGCGGCGCCGGGTGTCGTAGGTCAAAGGGTTGTTGAACAGCGAGACTTCGGTGAAGGCGTAGGGGTTGCGATGATTGTCCAGCAAGTAGTCAGGCAGCTCGGTGAGCAGGTTGTTATCCAGACTGAGGAAATCCACCCGCCCCGGAAGCAGCGCGTCGAGCCATGCCGGCCAGGTTTCGATGTGCATCGCGTTCAGGCTCAGCAGGTTGAATTCTCGACCGGTGAAGCCCGACACGCTGGTGATCGTGCCCAGTCTATTGCCGTCGAGCTCAAGCGATGCGAGCTGGGGCAACTCGGTGAGCATCGCCATCATCGCCTGATCGACGCGTAGACCGAGGTTGGTCAAGGCCAGGCTGGTCAGGCTCTGCATTGTTCGCAGTGCGCCAGGCAGTTCGGTCATCTGTTGCTCATAACCACTGATGGCGAGCCGTTCCACATGCGGAAAATTCAGAAGAAAGCGATTCAGCGCTTCAGGTGTGCCTCTTGGGCGCAGCAGTTCCATGAGACGTACACGTTGATAGAAAAAAACCGGCAAGCGTTGTGGAAAGTCATCGAGCTCGAGTGAATTCAGTTCCAGCAGGGGCGCGTAGTTGCTTTGCATGGTCTCTCGCCAGAAATCCATGATGGTCTCGGTTATCCCTTGACGCGCGGCAATCTGCTGCTCGGTCAGCGGCTGCGCGGAGCTTGAGGTTTCGCGCCACATATCCAGGGCCTCGCTCAGCAGCCCGCGCCCGTGCAAGTGCATGTTCAGTTCGGCGTGGACCGTCTCGGGAATATCCAGGTCGAAGCTGAAACGACTGCCACGGCCCTCGCCCAATCGAGCACTGAGAATCTCCTGGCGTGAAAACAGATTGCCGCGCAGGAAGATGCGGGTTTGATGCGACGCATTGGCTTCGTTTTGCAGGATATGCCTGGGTAATTCGACAAGGTGGTTGTCGACCAGTGACAGCATACTGATTCGGCTTAGCATCTGGCGGTCGAGCCATTGTGGCCAGCGCGTCATGCCAACGCGGTCCAGCGCCAGGGAGTTCAGGTTCATGCCCAGGAAATTTGGGCTCAGGCCCGGGACGTAGGTGAGCGGCGCATCGACGAGCAAATTGCCGCTGAGGTCCAGGTGCTCCAGTTCGCGCAAGTCACTCAGCGCCTGCAGCGCATGCTGGTTCAGGCTCAGTTGCAGGTCATTCAGATGCAGGCGCCGGAGGTGCGGGTAACTCATCGCCACGACCCGGGGCAGGGACTCCACTGGCCAGCCGATACTGTGGCGAATTTCCAGGGACCGAACCCTGCCGAAGCGCTGCAGGAACTGCGGCAACATTTCTTCGTACCTGAGCAGGCCGTCCGGCTCGGTGATCAGCCTCGGCCCCTCCACGGTAAAGTCCCTTAGCACCAACCCTTGTACGCGGTCGTAAACGAACTGCGGTAATTGATCGGGAAAGTCCGCTATCGATATCGACGCCAGCCACAACGGCTGGCGGGTTCGCCCGATCTCCGGGAGGTTGTTGCCTCGCCAATGCGTCCACAACGCCTCGACAATGCGCTCCCGGCTCCTGGCTCGCGAGCCCGGCTCGCTGGTGGACGCGAGGTTCTGCCACCACTGCGTCATGCTGTGATGCAACGCCCGTTGTTCATCGAGCAATTGGTCCAGGCGCTCGCTGATGGCTGCCCGGCCAAGGCCGGTGCTGTAGAGCTCGCGGAGGATGTCCTCGGCAAAGGCGTCGAGGAAGGCGAGCTGACGAATCTTGTCCAGCAGGGTCTCTTCGCTGATATAGCCCGCCAGGGCGCCGCGGCCGCTCAGCGGGTAGCCGAGACGGCCATCGGCAAGGCGCATCGGTGAACGGGCGCCGGGCTGGCCCGGCTGCATCTGCAACACCTGTCGTGCCCGCTGCCGGGGGATCGGTGGCTGCGCCTGGAGGTGGTGACGGAAAGCCATCTTGCTGGCCGATACGAGGCCGAGGGCTTCACGTTGCGTCAGGGGGAGAGCGTCGAGAACCGCGGCAAACAGATCATCAGGAGGCGCTTCGGCCGGCATACCGTCGGGGCTGACGGCCTGATAGCCCTCGTCGCCCTTGAGCAGCACCCGGCAAATCGGTGCGTCCGATGGGCCCACCTGGTCGAGCAACGGGCCGTCGAAGGCGCCCGAACGGACTTCAAGACGAACCTCTGGAGACCATCCCGGCAGGTTTTCAAGACTGTGCAGCATCAGCCTGTCGCTGTCGGCGGTGTTTGCCGAGTCCAGGTACAACCCTTCGTAGGCCCGCGCCAGACGAACTTTCTGCTGATAGACCCGGGCCTCTTCGGCCAGTCGCAGCGCGACCTTGTGCTCATTCCTCAATTGCGTCAGCTCGCTCGGCTCGGCATGTGCCAGCAGTTCCTCGGCCACGGCCGCGGGCAACCCGGTGAACGTTTCCATCAGCAAGCGCGCTTCGCCCGACACGCCCGCTTGCAGTACGTCATACCAGGCAGCGAACAACGCCGCCCGTCCCGTGGAACTCAAATCGCTGCCGACCGAACTCAGCTCCTTCTCGAGCCGTACGCGCTCCAGTGCATCGATGAGCAGGGCCGGTGGCCGTTCACTGTCGGCCAGGGCACGACGCAATTGCGCCGGGTAGGTATCACTGGCGAAGAGAATGCGGTGGGCGGTCTGTTCCGACAGCCCGTCCGCCAACGGCCCCAATCGCTGAAACAGGGTCAGGCCTTCCCATTCCAGCGGCCGGTCCACCTCATGCAACCAGGCGCCGGCGCCGTTGCTGCGCAAGGTCGGCTGATACGCGTTGCTCCGGTCCGGGTGCTCCAGCAAATGCGCGGATCCCTCCGCGTTGGATGTGACGCGGAAGGTGCTTCCATCCAGGGGTAGCCATTGCTTGCCCAGGTGGTTATAGAGCCCGAGCGCATTGGGTTTGAGCCCCGCGGGCAGGACGATGTCGTGGGCGAAGGGGTGCAGGTCGGGTTTCCACAGCCGGTGGCGACCGTCTCCCAGGCGCACCGCCCGCATTTCCTCGACTGCCACGGGCATCTCCAGCGCGGGCACCCCGGCCCCGGCCGCCGCGCCCGCGAGAGCGCCGAGTGTGGCAATCTGGGCCAGGTTCTCGACCACATCCATCAGGTAACTCCACGCCTGCTCGCGATCACCCTGGCTCAGGCTGTAGAACCCTTCATAGACTTCGTGAGCCAGTTGCGCGGCGGTGACAGCCATCATCACCCAGCCCAATCCCGGCAGCACAAAAGCAGCGACATTGAGCACATCAAAGCCGACTTCGACGAAGTAGCGCAGCCGTCCTTCGCGGGTCTTCTGGTCTTCGTTCGCGGTCGGAACCGCATGGAACAGCGCATCGTCCCTGAGCACGGCGATTTTCTGTTTGACGATGCCCGTGACCAGATCGCCAGAAAACAACCGGGTCCCGAGGTCAAGGCGGGCATCGCTGTCCTGGCGTTCCTCGTAGAACCCGCCACTGTTCCAGACCTTTGGGTAGAAGGCCGAGCGGATCTTGCCGAACACTTCATTGCGATGCCGCGCGGGGACGAAACGCTCGAAAAACTTCAGGTACTGCGGCTGTAGCAGCTTGTCTTGCAGGGCTTCCTGAAACTGCTTGAACGACGCGTACTCCTTGAGCGGGTGGAAGGGGTCATCCGGTATGTAGACGAGGATGGCTTTCTTGCAGACATCACGGACCCAGTCCGGTTGGCCAAGTACTCGCTGAAACTGCCGCCCGCACTCAACTGCGATCACGATTCCGGTCAGTTCGGTGTTCCACATCTTCAGAAAACTGCAGCGCAGCGAGGTGCCCATCGCGTCGGTTTCAATTCGAGACACGTGCATCAATAACCGGTGGTATATCGTCTGCCCGATATCACTTTTCAGGTACGCCGTGTGCGCCTGAAGCATCAGCGCGGACGTTTCGAAGCGCTCGAAGGCATGGTGTTTTTTACCGGCATCGGCGTTATCAAGTACCGAATCAATCAACTTCTGGTATTGCCCGCCGAGGTCCAGGGTGCGACAGAGTGCGGCGAACGCCTCGGGCTCGATCGCAACAGACGTGCGCTGTTCTGTCGTGGCGTCCTTGGCGTAAAGGCTCGATTTCAGCCTGGACTGCTGCATGCCGCCAGGCTCGGCCTCCCAGGCTTCGAAGTTTTGCAGCGCGGCGCGCAGCAGATCCTGGGTCGCGCCCCGCATCGCCTTGAAACTCTCGACGAGCGGGTCCCTGGAGATAGCCACGAACGAGTCATCGACCTGCACGCGGCCGGCGTGAAACAGCCAGGTCGTGCGCGCATCGAGGTGCAGGCCGAACTGTTTCTGGATCGCGGCATTGAGCAAGGGTTCGGCGAACGCCTCAATGTCGGGAATCCGCGCCAGCAGGGTTGTGAGCGCGCCCTCGGCATGGCGATGTTCCACATAGGTCTGCTGCAACAGCCTGGCAATTTGCGGCTGATCGGTCATGGCTTTCACAAACCAGGACGCCGCCCCAGGCCCCGCTGCACGCACGGCTCGGTGTACGTCACGAGGGGCTTTTGCCAGCCAGGGCGGAACAATGCTTTTGACCACGTCGTAATGCGTAGGGCCCGCCACCGGGCTTTCGCCCGGCGCGGTGATGGAGTCGATCGGGTTCGACATAGGGGCTGCCTCGATGAGTCACTGGGCAAACGAGCCTAGCGACAACGATCGGGCAAGAAGGAATACAAGGGTATTGCGCCCGCCCGCTCAGGCCTTGTCTGCCTGCCGATGGCGGGCGTAGATGACCGAACCGCCTGTTCCCGTGGTTGTCCGGGTTTGCAGTTCGAAATGCTCGGGGTGCCCCTTGATCAGGTCGCTGAGTTTCTTGTAGCCGTGGGTACGCGGGTCGAAGTCGGGTCGCAGCTTGCTGATGTTGGTGCCCAGTGCGCCCAGTTGAATCCAGCCGTCTTCGTCGGCGATGTCATCCAGGATCTTCGCGATGAAGCCCACCGGGGCTTTGGGTGGTTTGCGGGCGGTGGGTTTGCTGTCGTTTTTCGGTGCTTCCGGGGTCGCCACCGCTTCCGGCTCGGGGCGGCTGTTGCCATTGCCCGGCGTGCCGGGAACGCCCTCGTGCAGCAGTTCCGTGTAGATGAACTTGTCGCAGGCGACCACGAATGGCTTCGGCGTTTTTTCCTCGCCAAAGCCATAGACGGTCAGGCCTTCCTCGCGCAGGCGCGAGGCGAGCCGGGTGAAGTCGCTGTCGCTCGACACCAGGCAAAAACCGTCGAAACGCCGGGTGTACAACAGGTCCATCGCGTCGATGATCAACGAACTGTCCGTGGCGTTCTTGCCCTTGGTGTAGGCGAACTGCTGGATAGGCTGGATGGAGTGCTCAAGCAGCACCTTTTTCCAGCCGCCCAGTTGCGGGCCGGTCCAGTCGCCGTAGATACGCTTGACGTTGGCAATGCCGTATTTGGCAATTTCCTCGAACAGCCCCTGGACGATGCTCGCCGCGGCATTGTCGGCGTCGATCAGGACGGCCAGGCGCTTTTGCGTGTGGGAAGAGTGGGTGATGGCCATGGATCATCCTTGGGGCTGGTGGCAAGGGTGCCGGTAATTATGTGCGGGACAGCGACAGCAAACGTCTAGGACAAAAGCCTAGGCACGGAAGACACCAGCAGCGCGATCCCGGACGCAGTAAGCAGACTCAGCACGATCTGCCGGAACTGGGCATCGCTGATGCCGAAATACAGGCGGGTGCCAAGGAAGCTGGGGATGAGCATGGCCGGGGCGACGATGGCGAACATGGGCCACATGTCGCGGGTCACGATCCCGGTGCCGAGGTAGGTGGCCATGGTCACCAGCAGCATCGACAGGTTGAAGTTCTGGATGATCGAGCGCTGGGTGTCGCGATCATAGCCGCGCAGTGTGCACCACAGCGTCGGCAGGGTGCCGGTGAAGCCGCCAAGGCCGCCCATGATGCCACCGGCGAAACCGACACCGCCGTTGGCCAGGCGACCGCCGAACGAGATGACCGGCAGCCGCCGGGCCATCAGCATCACCGGGCACCACACCACCAGCAGGGTGCCGAGAATCGCTTTGAACCAGTCCATGTTCAGTTGCGGCAGCAATGCAACGCCAAGCGGGATGCCCAGCAGGCCGCCGAGGACGAAGGGCAGTAGTTGCTTTAAATCGAAGCCCCGGCGTACCGACACCGCCGCGACAATCTGGCCGAGCAGGGCGCCGAACACGGCCAGGGTGGCCGCCAGCCTTGGATCGAGCACCCAGGCCCAGAACGACATCGCCACCAGGCCGAAGGCAAACCCGGAGAGTCCCTGAACGAAGCCCGCGACCACCGCCCCCAGGGCAACCACCAGATAAATCGATTCCATGCCACTTCTCCTTGTGAAGGCACCAATATAGTGCATTTTCCTCGCCGCCAAGATAAGCGTTGCTAGCAATTGGCCATGCAGTTAGATTGCCAAACGCTTGTGCGGCTGCTTTTGGCGCGCTGTGGTATCGGGGTGCGAATGGGCCGGCACTGTTGGGCATTGGATAGCCACATCAAGGACCGCGCAGTATGAAAACCTCGATCACCGGAAAGAACGTCATCAAGGAAATGAAGGATCTGGCGAAGGGGTACTTTGCCGAGTACGGCAACCCTTCCTGTGTCTGTGTCGGGGTGTCTGCGCTGGGCAGGACTGAATCCAGCGGCCGGGCGCGCGACGCTCAGGAGCGCAAGACCTTCGTCGGCATCAGCGGCGATACCGGGCGCAAGTTGCTACGCACCACGCTCAACGCGGAAGGCCACGGCGGCGGCACCTTGAGCGCGGCCGACGTGACGGCCCGGCTCACCACCATGGCCAACCAGCATCTGGTGACCTACCGCAGCCGGCTCACTGGACCGGCGATCGTTTCCGCCGAAACCTGGGCCACCCACAACTGCGCGGAAGGCAACCTGGCCCTGTACCTGTTGATGAACGGGGTGCGGGCGAATGTGATCACCATCGCGTCCTACGAAATCATCGGCAATTCGGTGCAGTACAAGCCGCTGTGCAAACAGTGCCAGCAGTGGGTCCGCCAGCACTTCAAAGTGCTCGAGGATTTCGACGCGCACACCAAGGGCCGTTGAGTCCTTCGTTCAGACCATCACCCGCTCGATCACCACGCTCGGCATTAGCCGCGATGAATAGCGCGAATGCGAAATCAGTTTTTCTAATAACGAGTCTGGGAAATCCCGTCATGCGTGAAAGAAAGTCGGCGCGGTTGCTGGTTATCAGCCCGGGTCAGGAAGTGCTGCTGTTCAGGTTCGTCCACACGGACGACGCCTTGGCGGGCAAGGATCACTGGGCCACGCCCGGTGGCGGACTGGAGCAGGACGAGAGCTTCCGGCAGGCGGCGATTCGTGAGTTGTTCGAGGAAACCGGCATCGAGGTCAGCGACGTTGGCGAGCCAGTGGATGATCGGCGCTTCGTCATGCGCCTGCCCAGCGGCGAGGACGTGATTTCGGTGGAGCAGTATTTTGTCGTGCGGGCGTCTTCGCAGCAGTTGTCCCGCGCGGGCTGGACCGACCATGAGACGCGGGTGATGGCGGAGCATCACTGGTGGTCGGTGGAGGAGCTGCGCGCGACGCGGGCGACGGTTTATCCGGAACGGTTGCTGGAGATGCTGGCGCTGGCGAGCAAGGATTAGCGGGCCCATCGCGAGCAAACGCGCGCCCGCGGATTCACTCCGCGCTGCCCGCCATCCGGTAGGAGCGAGCTTGCTCGCGATTGCCCGCTCTCAACGTCTTGATCAACAACCCATAAAGGCTGTCCACCGGCTTCGATCCCTGCGAAGCACGGCTGCGGTACACCGCCACTTCCATGGGCTCCAGCGGCCCGAGGTTGTGTTCCGCGCCGAGGATTTCCAAGTGCTCCGGCGCGCTGCAGCGGGTCAGCACGGCGACGGCCAGGCCGCTTTCCACCGCGGCAATCTGCCCGGCCAAATTGGAACTGTTGTAGACCACCCGGTAATCGCGACCCTGCAACGCCAGGGAGTGAATGGCGCAGCGCCGCGCCAGGTTGGTGCTTTCGTAGGTGGCGATGGGCAGCGGGTCGCGGCGCCAGACGTCGAACTGCGGCGAGCCGACCCACACCAACGGCTCATGAAACAGCAAAGTGCCGCGCCGTGGGTGATCGCGGGAGATCAGGGCGAGGTCGAGCTCCCCGTTCTCGACCCGGGGAATCAGCGCGGTGGACTGTTCGCAGTCCAGCTCGATGTCCACCGCGCCATAGCGCAGGGCGAAGCGTTTGAGCACCGGGGTCAGGTACCTGGCCGCGTAGTCGTCGGGCACGCCAAGGCGGATCCGGCCGGTCAGTTCGTCGCCGCTGAAAGCGTTTTGGGCATCGCTGTGCAGGTCGAGGATGCGCCGGGCATAGCCCAGCAGCACCTGGCCGTCGGGCGTCAGTTGCTGCTGGCGCGAATCGCGCACCAGCAGTTGCCGGCCCACCGCGGCTTCGAGCTTTTTCAACTGCATGCTCACCGCCGACTGCGAGCGGTGCACTTCGGGCGCGGCATTGGATAGCGAGCCGGTATCGACCACGGCGACGAAGCATTTGAGCCAGTCGATCTGCAGGTCCTGCATGGAAAGCGGCCTCTCGTATTCGATTAACAAATAGCTGCGGCGAATAATATGCGCTTTTCGCGAACGTGTGTCTGGAGGATAGTGGCCGGCGTCCGTACAGGCTTGAACGTAGCGTTCCATTCAAGAGATCGCCAGATGAGGAGGTAGTTGTGTTGTCGGTTGCCAAGGGCTCCACGGAGCTGGGGTTCAATGAAGTCTGGGGCGGCTTCAAGCAGTTGCTGCCCATTTCCATGTTCGTCGTCGTCTTCGGCCTGGCCTTTGGCCTGGCTGCGGCGCAAACCGGGCTGGACGGTGTTTCGATCATGTGGATGAGCACCCTGGTGTTCGCCGGCGCGTCGCAGTTCGCCGCGCTGGACCTGTGGGGCGCGCAGGTGCCGCTGGTGCCGTTGATCGTCACGGTGTTCGCCATCAATGCCCGGCACTTGTTGATGGGCGCCACGCTGTATCCGTGGCTGCGTGAACTGCCACTCGCGCGGCGCTACGGGGTGATGCTGGTGGTGTCGGACGCCAACTGGGCGATGTCGATGCAGGCGCTGTCCGCCGGTAAACCGGGGCTGGGCATTCTGTTGGGCGGCGGTATCGCGTTGTGGACCACCTGGATTCTCGGCACCTGGCTCGGCCTGTATTTCGGCAACCTGGTGAGCGACCCGGTGAGCTGGGGCCTGGACATGGTGATGGGCTGCTTCCTCCTGGCGATGGTGGTGGGCGGGCAGAAGAACCTGCGCATGCTGCTGATCTGGGCCGTGGCGGCCGGTTCCGCGCTGTTGGCCTATTGGTATCTGCCGGAAAACAGTCATGTGGTGGTCGGCGCGCTGGCCGGCGGTATTGTCGGGGCGCTGTGGATGGAGAAGAAACATGAGCATTGAAACCAGTGGCAACGGTCCGCTGCTGATCATTCTGGTCATGGCGCTGGTGACCCTGGCGACGCGTTGGGGTGGGGTGTTCGTGATGTCCTTCGTGCCCATCAGCCACCGCGTGCAGCAGTTTATCGGCGCGATGTCGGGTTCGGTGCTGGTGGCGGTGTTGACGCCGCTGGCGGTGAGTGGCGACAACGGTGCGCGGGTGGCGCTGGCGAGTACGGCGGTGGTCATGCTGCTGGTGAAGAAGCCGCTGCCGGCGATTGCTGCGGGGGTTGTTGCGGCGGCGGTGTTTCGTCACTTGGCGGTTTGAGTGGGGTTTAGGGGGGCGAGGCGGATAGTTTTTAATGCTCGCGCACGTGTGGGGGATGAGGGCGCTATCGCCGGCAAGCCGGCTCCCACAGAGGAGCGGGCGGTTTTCAGAAATGGACTCGGCCGTGGGTAAGGCTCACCGCTCCGACGACATCCTCGCCAAGGCGCGTTTTCGACAGGTGACACGCCTTATCGCGAGCAAGCTCGCTCCTACACATGCCATCAGGCGCAAGAGCTGCTCCTTCATCAGTGATGGCGACTGGATATCTCGCCAAGGCTGATTATGCTTCAAGCGTGCGTGCAAAAACGCGAGGCCGCCGCCTGTTCCAAAGGCCCGGCGCAGTCCGTGATCCGAAGTCATCAGCCTCTCTTGGCCAGAGTGCGTGCGAAAGGATAGCGGGATGCTCCGGCCTACTAGAACAAGACGGAGAAAATCATGGCGGCAGTCGACAGTACGACCCCTGGCAGCGAGCCCAGGCGCGGTATTACCAAAGAGGAACGCAAGGTGATCTTCGCCTCGTCCCTCGGTACGGTGTTCGAGTGGTACGACTTTTATCTCTACGGCTCTCTCGCGGCGATCATCGCCAAGCATTTCTTCGCCGGCGTCAACGAAACCACCTCCTTCATCTTCGCCCTGATGGCGTTCGCCGCCGGTTTCGCGGTGCGACCGTTCGGCGCCATTTTCTTCGGCCGCCTGGGCGACATGATCGGGCGCAAGCACACCTTCCTCATCACCATCGTCATCATGGGTGTCTCCACCGCCGTGGTGGGGCTGCTGCCCAGTTATTCCACCATTGGTGTGGCGGCGCCGATCATCCTGGTCACCCTGCGCCTGTTGCAGGGCCTGGCGCTGGGTGGCGAGTACGGCGGGGCGGCGACCTACGTCGCGGAGCACGCGCCACCCGGCAAGCGCGGTTTCTTCACCTCGTGGATCCAGACCACCGCGACCCTCGGTCTGTTTCTCTCGCTGCTGGTGATCCTCGCCTGCCGCACGGTGCTCGGCACCGAGGCCTTCGAGGAATGGGGCTGGCGGATTCCGTTTCTGTTGTCGATCCTGCTGCTGATCGTCTCGGTGTACATCCGCATGCAGCTTCACGAGTCGCCGGTATTCAACAAGATGAAGGCCGAAGGCAAGGCGTCGAAGGCGCCGCTGACCGAATCCTTCGCCCGCTGGGACAACCTCAAGGTGGTGATCATGTCGCTGCTCGGCGGCACGGCGGGGCAGGCGGTGGTCTGGTACACCGGCCAGTTCTACGCGCTGTTCTTCCTGCTGCAGATGCTCAAGATCGACCCGCAGACCGCCAACCTGCTGATCGCCGGTTCGCTGCTGATCGGCACGCCGTTCTTCATCCTGTTCGGCAGCCTGTCCGACCGCATCGGCCGCAAGAAAATCATCATGGCCGGCTGTATCCTCGCGGCGCTGACCTACTTCCCGATCTTCAAGGGCCTGACCGAATTCGGTAACCCCGACATCTACCGCGCCCAGGCGCAGAACCCGGTGACGGTGATCGCCGATCCCGCGCAGTGTTCGTTCCAGTTCGACCCGGTGGGCAAGGCGCGTTTCACCAGCTCCTGCGACCTCGCCAAGACCGTGCTGGCGAAAAAAGCCATTCCCTACGTCAACGAGAAAGCCGCGGCGGGCACGGTGGCGCAGGTACGGATTGGTGACAAGGTGATCTCCAGCTTCGAAGGCACCGGCATGCCGGCGGCGGACTTCAAGACCACCAACGACGCCTTCACCGCGACCCTCGGCACCGCGCTGAAAGACGCCGGCTACCCGGAAAAAGCCGACCCGGCCAAGACCAACTACCCGATGGTGCTGTTGCTGCTGACCATCCTCGTGCTGTACGTGACCATGGTCTACGGGCCAATCGCCGCCTGGCTGGTGGAGCTGTTCCCGGCGCGGATCCGCTACACCTCGATGTCGCTGCCGTACCACATCGGCAACGGCTGGTTCGGCGGTTTCCTGCCGACCGTGGCGTTCGCCATGGTCGCGGCGACCGGTGATATCTACTACGGGCTGTGGTACCCGATCGTCATTGCGGTGATGACGGCGATCCTTGGCACCTTCTTCCTGCCGGAAACCAAGGATCGGGATATCGCTTGAGGCCGGGCTCATGGCCTCATCGCAACGATGAGGCCATGAGCTTCACACGCCTTTGGTCGAAGGCAACAGAATCGTCAGGATCCCCAGCAACGGCAGGTACGAGCACAGCGTGTACACCTCATTGATGCCGTGGATATCCGCCAGATACCCCAGCAACGCCGCGCCGATCCCGCCAAAGCCGAACATCAGGCCAAAGAAGATCCCCGCGATCATCCCCACATTGCCCGGCACCAGTTCCTGCGCATAGACCACGATGGCCGAGAACGCCGAGGCCATGATGAAGCCGATCACCACGCTCAGCACGCTGGTCCAGAACAGGTCTACGTAAGGCAGCGCCAGGGTGAACGGCGCGGCGCCGAGGATCGAGAACCAGATCACCGCCTTGCGGCCGATACGGTCGCCGATCGGTCCGCCGAAGAAGGTGCCGGCCGCGACCGCGCCGAGGAACAGGAACAGGTAGAGCTGCGAGCTGGCCACCGACAGGTCGAACTTCTCGATCAGATAGAACGTGAAGTAACTGGTGAAGCTGGTCATGTAGAAGTATTTGGAGAACACCAGCAGCGCCAGGACCACCAGGGCGAAGGTCACCCGGCCTTTCGACAGGCCGTGGGTGGCCTGGCTGCCGGCCTTCAGCTTGAACAGCGTCAGGTGTTGGCGATACCAGCGGCTCAGGCCGTAGAGCACGCCGATGGCAAACAGCGCGAACAGGCCGAACCAGGCGGTGTGGCCCTGGCCATAGGGAATGATGATCGCCGCCGCCAGCAGCGGGCCGAAGGCGCTGCCGGCATTGCCGCCGACCTGGAAGGTCGATTGCGCCAGGCCATAGCGACCGCCCGAAGCCAGCCGGGCGATACGCGAGGCTTCCGGGTGGAAGGTCGACGAGCCGATGCCAACCAGCGCCGAGGCGATCAGGATCGACTCGAAACTGCCGACGAAGGCCAGCAACAGAATGCCGATCAGCGTGCAGATCGAGCCGGTCGGCAGCAGCCAGGGCTTGGGATGACGGTCGGTGTAGTAGCCGACCCAGGGCTGCAGTAGCGAGGCGGTGAGCTGGAAGGTCAGGGTGATCAGGCCGATCTGGGTGAAGCTCAGGCCGTAGTTGGCCTTGAGGATCGGGTAGATCGACGGCAGCACCGCCTGGATCAGGTCATTGATCAAGTGGGCCAGGGCGCAGGCGCCAATCACGCGCATGACCAAGGGGCTGGCCTGGCTCGCGACCGACGCGGTGGAGAAGGGTGACGCGGTACTACTGGTGGACATGCTGGACCTTCCGGGGCAAGGCGCGGCGCATTCGCTGTCGGCACTGCGGCCGGCGAAGAAATGCGCTCACGGGGGTTCAGGATCGAGTGGAACGAGGGCTATGCTAGGCGCCGGACGAATGCCTGTCTCACGCGATTCGGGAGACGACTGTCGAGAAAAGGGCAAGATGATCAGACCACTGGATGAATTTCTCCGTGCCATCGACCAGGCCGACTGGACGGTCAGCAGCAGCGCCACCGACTACCCGGAAAACTGGTGGATCCCGCCGCATTCCCACGAGAAGCACCAACTGATCTACGCCATCGAAGGCGTGATGGTGGTGCACTCGGCCCTGAACCAGTGGACCGTGCCGCCGAGCCGCGGGATCTGGATGCCCAAGGGGCAGGAGCACTCGATTCGCTGTGTCGGCGCGGTGAAGATGCGCAGCGTGTTCGTCCAGCCCGATGCGCAATTCGACCTGCCTGCCGAGACCTGCGCGGTAAGCGTTTCGACCTTGCTCAGTGAACTGATCAAAGTCTCGGTGGGGATGCGTCACCCGCACGCGCCGGACTCCCGCGAGGCGCGGGTGATGCGCCTGATCCTCGACGAACTGGAAATCCTGCCGACCTTGCCGCTGAACCTGCCGCAACCCCGCGACCCGCGCTTGTGCGCCGTCTGCGCGGCGCTGCGGCGCAACCCCGGCGACAGCTCCACCCTGGCGGACTGGAGCGCGCACCTGGGCCTCGACGAAAAAACCATCCAGCGCCTGTTCCGCAAAGACACCGGCATGACCTTCGGCCAATGGCGCCAGCAGGCGCGGTTGCTGCTGGCGCTGGAGCGGATTGCGGTGGGCGAGAAGATCATCGATGTGGCGGGGGAGTTGGGCTACGACAGCCCGAGTGCGTTCACGGCGATGTTCAGGAAGCATTTCGGGCGGACGCCGAGTCAGTTTTTTCGTTAGGGATGTGGCACCGATTGCGCACATTTCGTAAATCCTGATATTCCATCCGCCACATTGATGCCTTATTCGCATTGAATGATCCTCTTGGCAGGCCGGCCCTTCACGCGGGGCCGCGCACCGTGTCCGCGGACACGCATAACAATCACTCGCGAGACCTGCCATGAACCGCCCGAGAACCCTCTACGACAAGCACATCGATTCCCACACTGTCTGCGCCCTCGACGACCACGGCCATGTGCTGCTCTACATCGACCGCCAGGTAGCCAACGAGTACACCAGCCCGCAGGCGTTCAGCGGCTTGCGTGAGGCGGGGCGCTCGGTGTGGCGGCCTTCGGCGACGCTGTGCGTGGTCGACCATGTCAACCCGACCACGCCGCAGCGCAGCGCGGCGATGCCGGATGCCGGCGGGGCGCGGCAGGTGTCGTATTTCGAGGAGAACTGTCGGGACTTCGGCATCGAGCTGTTCGATGTGCTGGACAAGCGTCAGGGCATCGAGCATGTGGTGGCGCCGGAACAGGGCTTCATCCTGCCGGGCATGGTGGTCGCGGCCGGCGACAGTCACACCACCACTTACGGCGCGCTGGGGGCGTTTGGCTTCGGTATCGGCACGTCGGAAATCGAACACCTGCTGGCCACCCAGACCCTGGTCTACAAGCGCCTGAAAACCCTGCGTGTCACCGTGCGCGGCGCGCTGGGGCTGGGAGTGACGTCCAAGGACATCATCATGGCCCTGATCCGCCGCATCGGCGCCGCCGGGGCCACCGGCTACGCCATCGAATTCGCCGGGCCGACGATTGACGCGCTGAGCGTCGAAGCGCGCATGACCATCTGCAACATGGCGGTGGAGGCGGGCGCGCGCGGTGCTTTCATGGCGCCGGACGACAAGGTGTTCGCCTACCTCAAGGACAAACCCCGTGCCCCGCGTGGCCTGTTGTGGGAGCAGGCGGTGGCGCGTTGGCGCGCGTTGTACAGCGACCCCGGCGCGGTGTTCGACCGCGAGGTCGAACTGGATGCCGCGGCACTCGAACCGATGGTCACCTGGGGCACCAGCCCGGACCAGGCGGCGCCCATCGGCGAGCGCGTGCCGGACCCGAACCTGGAAAGCGACCTGATCCGCCGCCAGGACCTGCAACGCGCGCTGCGCTACATGGGCCTTGAGCCCGGCACCCAGTTGAACGAGATCGCCATCAGCCACGCCTTTATCGGCTCGTGCACCAATGCGCGGATCGAGGACCTGCGCGACGCCGCGCGGGTGGTGCGCGGGCGCAAGGTCGCGGCTACGGTGCGGGCGATGATCGTCCCCGGTTCGACCCTGGTCCGCGACCAGGCGGAAGCCGAGGGCCTGGCGCAGGTGTTCCGCGAGGCCGGGTTCGAGTGGCGGCAGTCCGGCTGTTCCATGTGCCTGGCGATGAACGACGACGTGCTGGCCGCCGGCGACCGCTGCGCCTCCAGCACCAACCGCAATTTCGAGGGCCGCCAGGGTGCCGGGGCGCGTACCCACCTGATGAGCCCGGCCATGGTCGCCGCCGCCGCGGTCAGCGGCTACCTGACCGACGTTCGCCACTTCGCCCTGGAGGCCTGACATGCAACCTTTCGATAGCGTCTGCGGCACCGCCGCGCCTTTGCTCGCCGCCAACGTCGACACCGACGTGATCATGCCCAAGCAGTTCCTCAAAGGCATCGACCGGGCCGGGCTGGACCGTGGCGTATTCTTCGACCTGCGCTTTCTGCCAGACGGCCAGCCCGACCCGGCATTCGTACTCAATCAGGCGCCGTGGCAGTGGTCGCGGTTCCTGGTGGTGGGGCCGAACTTTGGCTGTGGGTCGAGCCGTGAACATGCGGTGTGGGGGCTCAAGCAGCTCGGGATCCGGGCGCTGATCGGCAGCAGTTTTGCCGGAATTTTCTTCGATAACTGCCAGCGCAACGGCGTATTGCTGATCCAGTTGCCGGAAGAGCAGGTGCAGGAGATCGGCGCAATCGTCGGAGGCGCGGGGGACGCGGAGATCTGCGTAGACCTGCCGGCCCAGGAAATCCGCCTGCGCAACGGGCAGACCATCGGTTTCGACATCGACCCGTTGCGCAAGGAATCGCTGGTGCTGGGGCTGGATGCGATCGGCAGCACCTTGCAGCGCACGGCGCAGATTCGGGATTTCGAAGCGGCGCATTTGCGGGCCAATCCCTGGCTGGCGTGAGCGGTTCGGTGCTAATCGCGAGCAAGCTCGCTCCTACTGTAGGAGCGAGCTTGCTCGCGATGCTTCTATATCGACCCGACACTCACGGCTGATCCCGCAGATACCGCTCCAGAAACTCCACGCACACCCGCAATTTCGCCGAGTCCGATAGCCGTGTCGGGTACACCGCCCAGACGTTGGCGCTCTGGGTGTAGTCGTGCAGCACCTGCACCAACTTCCCTTGTTCCAGCAGCGGTCGCACATCCCACAGCGAGCGCAGCAGGATGCCTTTGCCACCCAGCGCCCATTGCAGGACGATCTCGCCGTTGTTCGACGACAGCGGTCCGCTTACCCGCACCGATTCTTCCCGCCCGCCACCCTCCAGGTGCCAGACGCCGAACGGGTTGTTGCGCTCCTTGAGGACCAGGCAGTCGTGGTCGTCGAGGTCCTTGAGGGTCTTCGGCGTGCCGCGGGCGGCGAGGTATTCCGGGGTGGCGCAGAGCACCCGGCGGTTGCTCACCAGCTTGCGGCTGATGTGCTGGCCGGGGATGTCGTCGCCGACGCGGATTTCCAGGTCGAAGCCCTCGGCGACGATGTCAACCACCCGGTCGAACACGTCCAGGCGCACTTCCAGGTCGGGGTAGACGGAGCTGAGCCCGGCAATCGCCGGGGCCACGTGGTTGCGACCGAAACCGAAGCTGCTGCAGATATGCAGCATGCCCCGCGGCGCCTTGCGCGCTTCGGTCAGTTCGCCGACGAAATCGTCCAGGTCATCGAGAATGCGGATCGCCCAGCGCTGGGTGCGCTCGCCGGCTTCAGTCAGGGCGATGCGCCTTGTGGTGCGGTGCAGCAGGCGGGTGCCGAGGGTTTCTTCGAGGATGCGAATGCGTTTGCTGACATAGGCCGGAGATTGGCCCAACTCGTCGGCGGCCCCGGCGAAGCTGGATTTGCGGATCACCGTGAGGAACACACGGAGGTCTTCGGGTAACGGCGATTCGATACGATGTGTGTTCATGGCTCTTATGGTTTGCACGTTTATTCCACTAAACGCGAAGGATAGCATTCCTTTATCGACGCTCCGAGCCGCGGATTCGGCAGCGTCGCCACTCCTCCTACAACAACAAACAGAGGACCGACCATGAGCCTGGTTTCCGATTCCGCGGTGGCGCCTGCCGACACCGCCACCTCTCCGTTGCGCCGACTGCTGCGTTATGAAATCGGCGTGATCCCGCTGCCGTATTTCCTCGGCATCGCCCTGACCGTGTTTCTCTCCGCGCACCTTGGCCTGCTGCCGAAAACCATGATCGGCGGTCTGGCGGTGATCATGACCATGGGCATGTTCTTCGGCCAGATCGGCCAGCGCCTGCCGATCCTCAAGGAAATCGGCGGCGGGGCGATCCTGTGCCTGATGCTGCCGTCGGTGCTGGTGTTCTACGGCTTCTTCGGCAGCACCACCATCGACGCCACCAAGATGCTGATGAAGGACGCCAACTTCCTCTATTTCGTCATCGCCAGCCTGGTGGTGGGCAGCATCCTCGGCATGAACCGCTTCATCCTGGTGCAAGGCATGGTGCGTATGTTCGTGCCGCTGCTGGTGGGCACCCTGGCTGCGGTGGGCGCCGGCCTGTTGGTGGGTTCGCTGTTTGGCTACAGCGTCTATCACACCTTCTTCTTCATCATCGTGCCGATCATTGGCGGCGGAATCGGCGAAGGCATCCTGCCGCTGTCGCTGGCCTATTCGGCGATTCTCGGCGGCAGCCCCGACCAGTACGTGGCGCAACTGGTTCCGGCGGCGGTGGTGGGCAATATTGTCGCGATCATCTGCGCCGGCGTGCTGGCGCGCCTGGCCCTGCGCCGGCCGGAACTGAACGGCGACGGCATGTTGATCCGCGCGAAAGAAGAGAACGACCGCTTCCGCGAGCAGGAAGACAAAAGCCAGGGCATCGACTTCCGCTACATGGGCGCGGGCGTGCTGGTGATTTGCGCCTTCTTCGTCCTCGGCGGCCTGCTGGAGAAGGTGGTGCACATTCCCGGGCCGGTGATGATGATTCTGGTGGCGGTGCTGTTCAAATACCTGCAAGTGCTGCCGGCGCGGCTGGAGGAGGGCAGCAAGTCGTTCTACAAACTGGTGTCCACGGCGTTCATCTGGCCGGTGATGATCGGCCTCGGCATGCTGTATGTGCCGCTGGACAGCGTGGTCAAGGTGTTCTCGCTGGGTTATGTGGTGGTCTGCGCGTCGGTGGTGATCGCCATGACCCTGGCGGGTTTCCTGATCGGTAACCTGCTGAAGATGTTCCCCATCGAGTCCGCCATCGTCACCTGCTGCCACAGCGGGCTGGGCGGCACCGGAGACGTGGCGATCCTGTCGGCCTCCAGCCGCATGTCACTGATGCCGTTCGCGCAGATTTCCACGCGGATCGGCGGCGCTTCGACGGTGATTCTCGCCACCTTGCTGTTGGGCCTGTTTCACTGAGCCCAAGGCCGCGCCAACGCCCGGGAAAATCCCCGGGCACGGCGCGGCAAGCCGTCTATGCTTGGCCTTTCACCGGAGGCTCTTCAGTGGGCGGGTCACCTACGGTAGGCGGAACGGTCGGCTTGACCGGCACGCCTTCCGGCTCCTGCACCGGATCCGGTGGTGGCAGGTTCGGGTCGTCGATATTCGGATCGGGCGTTTCTGCCGGGATAGGGATATTCATTGGCCTTACCTCTAAAGGACGTTGATTGCGGCGTTCAAGGCTTCGACCCCGCGCTCCCGGCATCGCTCACTTTTTATTGAACCCCCGCGCCCGCCATTGCTCTGAACCATTACCGCCAGCCGTAACGGAGCGATGTTCGATGACCCGCAATGAGCCTTTCGAAACCGAGCGAATGGCCGGTGGCGACAGCCCCGCCGACGAACCCCTGAGCCTGTCCCAGGCCCTGTTGCTGCCGCGCGTGGTGATCGAGAACACCAGCCCGGTGCTCGACGCCGGGCTGTTTCCGGTCAAGACCGAAGTGGGCAAGACGGTGACGGTCAACAGTTCGGTGTTCGCCGATGGCCATGACGTGCTCGCGGTCACCCTCAACTGGCGCCAGGCCCGCAGCCGGCGCTGGCACAGCATTCCGATGGTGGCGCTGGGCAACGACCGCTGGCAGGCGGCGTTCAGCGTCAACGAGGTGGGCCGGCACCTGTTCCTGATCGAAGCGTGGATCGATGGCTACGCCACCTATTGCCACGACCTGGAGAAGAAATTCAGCGCCGGCGTCGATATCGCCCTGGAATTGAAGGAAGGCCGCCTGCACCTGGAGCACGGCGCCGAACGCAGCGCCGGCCCGCTGCGCGAGCAATTGCTGACGATCGCCAAGCGCCTGCGCAAGGGGTTGCCGGCGCAGGCCCAGGTCGAACTGCTGATGGCGGCACCCACGCGGGTGCTGATGGCCCAGGCCGAGCCGCGCAGTTATCTCAGCCGCAGCCCGGAATTCCCCCTGGAAGTGGAGCGCGAACGGGCGGTGTTCGCCAGTTGGTACGAGCTGTTCCCGCGCTCGATCACTGACGATCCGCAGCGCCACGGCACCTTCAATGACGTGCACGAACGCCTGCCGATGATCCGCGACATGGGCTTCGACGTGCTGTATTTCCCGCCCATCCATCCCATCGGCACGCAATTTCGCAAGGGCCGCAACAATGCCCTGCAGGCCGCGCCGGATGATCCCGGCAGTCCCTATGCCATCGGCAGCGCCGACGGCGGTCATGACGCCATCCATCCGCAACTGGGCAGCCGCGAAGACTTCCGCCGGCTGGTGGCCGCCGCCGCCGAGCACGGCCTGGAAATCGCCCTCGACTTCGCCATCCAGTGCTCCCAGGACCACCCCTGGCTCAAGGAACATCCCGGCTGGTTCTCCTGGCGCCCGGACGGCAGCATTCGTTATGCGGAAAACCCGCCGAAGAAGTACCAGGACATCGTCAACGTCGATTTCTATGCGCCCGACGCCATCCCCTCGCTGTGGCTGGCGCTGCGCGACGTGGTGCTGGGCTGGGCGCAAGAGGGCGTGAAGCAGTTTCGCGTCGACAACCCGCACACCAAGCCGCTGCCGTTCTGGCAATGGCTGATCGCCGATATTCGCGGCCGTCACCCGGAGGTGATTTTCCTCGCCGAGGCCTTCACCAAGCCGGGGATGATGGCGCGGCTGGGCAAGGTCGGTTTCAGCCAGAGCTACACCTACTTCACCTGGCGCAACACCAAGGCCGAGATCGAGGAATATTTCCAGACCCTCGACCAGCCGCCGTGGTCGCTGTGCTACCGGCCGAACTTCTTCGTCAACACCCCGGACATCAACCCGTTCTTCCTGCACACCAGCGGTCGCGCCGGCTTCCTCATCCGCGCGGCCCTGGCGACCATGGGCTCGGGCGTGTGGGGCATGTATTCGGGCTTCGAGCTGTGCGAAGCGGCGCCGATCCCCGGCAAGGAGGAGTACCAGGACTCGGAGAAATACGAGATCCGCCCGCGCGACTTCACCCAGCCCGGCAACATCATTGCCGAGATCGCCCAGCTCAACCGCATCCGCCGCCAGCAGCCGGCGTTGCAGAGCCACCTGGGCGTGCGCTTCTTCAACGCCTGGAACGACAACATCGTCTATTTCGGCAAGCCCGATCCCGATGGCGAGGGCTTCATTCTGGTGGCGGTCAGCCTTGACCCGCACAACGCCCAGGAAGCGCACTTCGAACTGCCGCTGTGGGAACTGGGGCTGGATGACAACGCCACCACCCGCGGCGAAGACCTGATGACCGGCCACCGCTGGAACTGGTACGGCAAAACCCAGTGGATGCGTATCGAGCCCTGGCACTTGCCGTTCGGTATCTGGCGTCTGGACAAAGCGAACTAGAAAGGGAATCGACCATGGCGAGAAAAAACCGTCCCGCGGCCTTCATTGATGATCCCCTCTGGTACAAGGACGCGATCATCTACCAGATTCACATCAAATCCTTCTTCGACTCCAACAACGACGGTATCGGCGATTTTCCCGGCCTGCTGGCCAAGCTCGACTACATCGCCGACCTGGGGGTGAACACCCTCTGGCTGCTGCCGTTCTATCCGTCGCCGCGACGCGATGACGGCTACGACATCGCGGCCTACAAGGCGGTGCACAGCGACTACGGCACCCTGGCCGACGTGCGCCGCTTTATCGCCGAGGCGCACAAGCGCAACTTGCGGGTGATCACCGAGCTGGTCATCAACCACACCTCCGACCAGCACCCGTGGTTCCAGCGCGCCCGCCACGCCAAGCGCGGTTCCAAGGCGCGGGATTTCTATGTGTGGTCCGACAGCGACCAGAAATACGACGGCACGCGGATCATCTTCCTCGACACGGAAAAGTCCAACTGGACCTGGGACCCGGTCGCCGGCCAGTACTTCTGGCACCGCTTCTACTCGCACCAGCCGGACCTGAACTTCGACAACCCGCAGGTGATGAAGGCGGTGATCGACGTGATGCGCTTCTGGCTCGACCTCGGTGTCGACGGCCTGCGCCTGGATGCCATCCCGTACCTGATCGAGCGCGACGGCACCAACAACGAGAACCTGCCGGAAACCCACCAGGTCCTGAAGCAGATCCGCGCCGAAATCGACGCCAATTACCCCGACCGCATGCTCCTCGCCGAGGCCAACCAGTGGCCGGAAGACACCCAGTTGTATTTCGGCGAAGGCAAGGGCGACGAATGTCACATGGCCTTCCACTTCCCGCTGATGCCGCGCATGTACATGGCGCTGGCCCAGGAAGACCGCTTCCCGATCACCGACATCCTGCGCCAGACCCCGGAAATCCCGGAGAACTGCCAGTGGGCGATCTTCCTGCGCAACCACGATGAACTGACCCTGGAAATGGTCACCGACCGTGAGCGCGACTACCTGTGGAACTACTACGCCGCCGACCGCCGGGCGCGGATCAACCTCGGCATCCGCCGGCGCCTGGCGCCGCTGATGCAGCGCGACCGCCGCCGTGTCGAACTGCTGACCAGCCTGCTGCTGTCAATGCCCGGCACGCCGACCCTGTACTACGGCGATGAGATCGGCATGGGCGACAACATCTACCTCGGTGACCGCGACGGCGTGCGCACGCCGATGCAGTGGTCGCTGGACCGCAACGGCGGTTTCTCCCGCGCCGACCCGGCGCGGCTGGTCTTGCCGCCGATCATGGACCCGCAGTACGGCTACCAGACCATCAACGTCGAGTCGCAGATCGAAGACCCGCACTCGCTGCTGAACTGGAACCGTCGCCTGCTGGCGGTGCGCAAGCAGCAGAAGGCCTTCGGTCGCGGCACCTTGAAAATGCTCGCGCCGAACAACCGCCGCATCCTCGCCTACCTGCGTGAATTCACCGGGCCCGATGGCGTCAGCGAAACCGTGCTGTGCGTGGCCAACGTGTCCCGCGCGGCGCAAGCGGTGGAGCTGGACCTGGCGCCGTGGGTCGACCGTGTGCCGGTGGAAATGCTCGGCGGCTGTGCCTTCCCGCCGATCGGTCACTTGCCGTTCATGCTGACCCTGGCGCCGTACGGGTTCTATTGGTTCCTGCTGGCGCCGAAGGACAACATGCCCAGTTGGCACGTCGAAGCCGCACAGCCGCTGCCGGAGTTCACCACCCTGGTGCTGAAAAAGCGCATGGAGGAACTGCTCGACGCCCCGGCCCGCGAAACCCTGGAACAGACCATCCTGCCGCAGTACCTGCCCAAGCGGCGCTGGTTCGCCGGCAAGGACGCGGCCATCGAACAGGTGCACATCGCCTACGGCGTGCGGTTCGGCTCGCCCACCAGCCCGGTGCTACTCAGCGAGATCGAAGTGGACAGCGCTGGCCAGCGGCGCCGTTACTTCCTGCCGTTCGGTCTGGTCGGCGAGGAGCAGATTCACAGCGCCTTGCCGCAGCAACTGGCGCTGGCGCGGGTGCGCCGTGGTCGTCAGGTCGGCTTTATCACCGACGGTTTCAGCCTGGAAACCTTCGTTCGCGGCCTGCTCGACGGTTTCGCCCAGCACACCCGGCTGGCGGGCAGCGACGGCGAGCTGCACTTCGAATCCACCCCGCAACTGGCGGCGCTGGGCCTGGGCGACGACGCCGAGGTGCGCTACCTGTCGGCGGAGCAGTCCAACAGCTCGGTGGTGGTCGGCGGCAAGCTGGTGCTCAAGCTGATCCGCCGGGTCAACGGCGGTGTCCACCCGGAACTGGAAATGGGCGCCTACCTGACCGCCGCCGGCTTCGCCAATATCTCGCCATTGCTGGGCTGGTTGAGCCGGGTCGATGAGGCCGGCGAACCGCATCTGTTGGCGATTGCCCAGGGTTACCTGAGTAACCAGGGCGACGCCTGGGACTGGACCCAGAACAACCTCGAACGCGCCGTGCGCGATGACATGGACCCCCCGCAACTGCGCGGCGACGGCCACGCCGACGCACTGGAAGACCTCACCGGTTTCGCCGCGTTGCTCGGCCAGCGCCTCGGCGAAATGCACCAGGCCCTGGCGTTGCCCAGCGACGACCCGGCGTTCCAGACCCGCGTCAGCGATAGCCAGGACAGCCAGCGTTGGGGCGAGCAGATCGCCGAGCAACTGCGTACCGCGCTGGACCTGCTGGTGCAGCACCGCGACCAGCTCGACGAGGAAAGCCAGGCGCTGGTCGCCGATCTCGAACAGCAGCGCGAAAGCCTGCTGCGCGAAGTCGGGCAACTCGCCGAGCAGGCCGAAGGCGGCCTGGTGATGCGCGTGCACGGTGACCTGCACCTGGGCCAGGTGCTGGTGGTGCAGGGTGATGCCTACCTGATCGACTTCGAAGGCGAGCCGGCCCGGCCGCTGGACGAGCGCCGGGCCCGGCACAGCCCGTACAAGGACGTCAGCGGCGTGCTGCGTTCCTTCGACTATGCTGCTGCGATGGCGCTGCGCGGCGCGGCGGGAGCCGGTGCGCTGCCCGACAACCTGCAGGCGCGACAACGCGTCACTCGCCGCTACCTGCATCAGTCACGCCACGCCTTTATCCAGGCCTACGGCCTGGCCACTGCCAGTCTTCCCCATGCCTGGGCGCGAGACGGCGGCGAGCAGGCGGCGCTGGAACTGTTCAGCCTGGAGAAGGCTGCCTACGAAATTGCCTATGAAGCCGAAAACCGCCCGAGCTGGTTGGCCGTGCCCTTGCATGGTCTGCACGGGCTTGTCAGTACCTGGGGAGAGCAGTAGATGAGCGTGCACAAGCGGGAACATGGCGGGCTGAGCCGTACCGATGTCGATGACCTGGTGAATGCCCGGCACAGCGATCCTTTTTCGGTGCTCGGCGCGCACGGCGATGGTGCAGGAGGCACCTGGTTACGCGCCTATTTGCCGGATGCCTTGAGCGTGCATGCGCTGGGCCGTGGCGATGGCGCGGAACTCGCCGAGCTGGAGCAGGGAAGCGTGCCAGGACTGTTCATCGCACACTTCACCCAGCCGCCCGGCGATTACCTCTGGCGCATCAACTGGGCCGGGGGCGAGCAGGTCACCGAAGACCCCTACAACTTTGGCCCGCAACTGGGCGACATGGACCTCTACCTGTTCAGCGAGGGCAACCACCGCGACCTCGCCAACCGCCTCGGCGCGCAGCCGATCGAGGTCGATGGCGTGCACGGCGTGCGCTTCTCGGTGTGGGCGCCGAATGCCCGGCGCGTCTCGGTGGTGGGCGCCTTCAACAACTGGGATGGCCGTCGTCATCCGATGCGCCTGCGCCATGCCAGCGGGGTCTGGGAGTTGTTCATTCCGCGCCTGGGCGCTGGTGAAACCTACAAATACGAAGTGCTCGGCCAGGACGGCGTGCTGCCGCTCAAGGCCGACCCTTTGGCGCGGGCCACCGAACTGCCGCCGAGCACCGCCTCGAAAGTGGCCGGGCCGCTGCGGCACGAATGGCGCGACCAACAATGGCTGCAAGCGCGAGAAGCGCGCCAGCGCAGCAACGCGCCGTTGTCGATCTACGAACTGCATGCCGGCTCCTGGCAGTGCGAGCTGGATGAGGCCGGCGAAGTCACCCGCTTCTACAACTGGCGCGAACTGGCCGAGCGCCTGGTGCCCTACATCCAGGAACTGGGTTTCACCCATATCGAACTGATGCCGATCATGGAGCACCCGTTCGGTGGCTCGTGGGGCTATCAGCCGCTGTCGATGTTCGCGCCCACGGCGCGTTACGGCACGGCGGAGGATTTCGCCGCCTTCATCGACGCCTGCCACCAGGCCAGCATTGGCGTGATCCTCGATTGGGTGCCGGCGCATTTCCCTACCGACAGCCATGGCCTGAGCCGCTTCGACGGCACCGCGCTGTACGAATACGAAAACCCCCTGGAAGGCTTCCACCAGGACTGGGACACCCTGATCTACAACCTCGGCCGCACCGAAGTGCACGGCTTCATGCTGGCTTCGGCGCTGCACTGGCTGCGGGAATTCCACATCGACGGGCTGCGGGTCGATGCGGTGGCCTCGATGCTCTACCGCGACTACTCGCGCAAGGCCGGCGAATGGGTGCCGAACCGCCACGGCGGGCGCGAGAACCTCGAAGCCATCGACTTCCTCCGTCACCTCAACGAGGTGGTCGCGGTCGAAGTGCCGGGCGCGCTGGTCATCGCCGAGGAATCCACCGCCTGGCCCGGCGTCAGCCAGCCGGTGCAACAGGGCGGGCTGGGCTTCTCCTACAAATGGAACATGGGCTGGATGCACGACACGCTGCACTACATCCAGAACGACCCGATCCATCGCCAGCACCACCACAACGAAATGAGCTTCGGCCTGATCTATGCCTATTCCGAGCATTTCATCCTGCCGATCTCCCACGACGAAGTGGTGCACGGCAAGCACTCGCTGATCGACAAGATGCCCGGCGACCGCTGGCAGAAATTCGCCAACCTGCGCGCCTACCTGGCGTTCATGTGGTGCCATCCGGGCAAGAAACTGCTGTTCATGGGCTGCGAGTTCGGCCAGTGGCGCGAGTGGAACCACGACAGCGAACTGGACTGGTATCTGCTGCAGTACAGCGAACACCTTGGGGTGCAGCGCCTGGTCGGCGACCTCAACCGCCTGTACCGCGAAGAGCCGGCCCTGCACCAGCAGGACTGCGTGCCGCAGGGTTTCCAGTGGCTGATTGGCGATGATGCGCACAACAGCGTCTATGCCTGGCTGCGCTGGAGCGCCAGTGGCGAACCGTTGCTGGTGGTTGCCAACTTCACCCCGATTCCTCGCGAGGGGTATCGGATTGGCGTGCCGTTCGGCGAGCGTTGGGATGAGGTGTTCAACAGCGATTCGCAGCGTTATGCCGGCACCAACTACGGCAACGAAGGCGCGGTGGTCGGGCAGGCGCTGCCGAGTCATGGGCAGCCGATTTCGCTGGCGTTGAACTTGCCGCCGTTGGCGGTGCTGATTTTGCGGCCGGCTTGACCGCGTTGCGGGACCGCTCTTGCGGTCCCGCTTTCTTTCTAGGCAGGGTTTTGGCCAAACACCGCCCGCAAATGCCCGCGATAGGCATCGAACGCATTGATCGCACCCTTCACCGCATGAGCCTCTTCCTCGCTACTCAGCTCCAGCGCATCCACCAGCGCCACGAACTGCCGCCAGTGCGGCGCGCGGCCGTCCGGGTGGGCGGCCAGGTGGCGGGCGCCTTGCTCGCCGTCCAGGCCCAGGCGCTGGGTTTCCTTGAACAGAAACGCCGCACCCAGGTTTGAGCCTTCACTGCAATACAGCCAGCCCAGGGCTTCAGCCGGGTGCGCCAGTTCCACCAATGCCGGCGCGGCGGGCGTTTTCAGACCGAGGTCACGCAGGTCCGACTCCACTGCCACGAACCGCGACAGCAGTTCCAGGCCGGGCAATTGCGCGTTCAGATCGCTGTCGCGGTACAGCCCCAGCAGGCTGCCGTGGAAACGGTGTTGCAGTTGCAGGAACAGCGCGTAACGCTCGCGGTTGGCGAACGGTTGCGCAGCCATGACCAGTGCGTCAACGCTGTCGTGGTCGCTGCTGCTGGCGGCTTTCAAGCGCTTGCAACGGCTGGGGGATGGGGCGGAAACGGCGGGAGCATTCATCGGGCATTCCATCGAAGGTGACTGTGCCGGGAATGATGCGCAGCGGGGTGGGAGGGGGACAATCGTGGCTCTATTAAGATCGCTTAAGGTCGCTGCATCGCGAGCAAGCTCGCTCCTACAGTGGATTGAGCCGCGCCCCTGTAGGAGCGAGCTTGCTCGCGATTCGCACATGACACCCCAAACTGAAAAATCAGAACGCCGACTCCCGAATCACCACCGCCACCAGGTTATTCACTCCCCGCCACAACAAACTCTGCCGCTCTCCCTCCAGCACCACCGTGCCCCGCAGAACCATGGCGTTCTCCGGTGCATCACCGCTCACCCGCAACGTCGCCCGGTACAGCGCTTGTTCGGGCTTGGGCGGTTCGTTGCCGTCGAGGCTGGCGGCGATGCTGCCCTGGTAGGGCGAGGCGAGTTCCGGCGCCGAGCCGAGGCGGCGGCTGGCGGTCTGCGCCAGGTGTTCGAGCTGTACCGGCCGCGCGGCGCGGCTGAAGGTCTCGGGGTAGAACCAGCCGCGGCTGTCTGGCGGCAGGCGGTGCAGGTCATGTTCTTCGACAAACGCTTCGACCTGCTGACCATCGTCACCCACCAGCGTGCCCAGCCATTGCCCCGCGGGCAGCCATTCGCCTATCGCCAGCGGTTCGGCCACTTCGCGGACCTCGCCGGCAAACGCCGCACGCACGGTGAGCTCCTGCCATTGCTGACGCAGCACCTGCTGGCGCTGTTGCGCGGCAGTCAGTTCCTGGCGTACCACTCCCAGTCCGGCGGCGCTTTCGCGGTCGAGCAACTGGAAGCTGGTCTGCCATTGCAGGATCAGGATGCGCCGTTCGACGCTGTCCAGTTCATGCCGCAGGTCCGGCGCATCGAGCATGAACAGCGGCTGCCCGGCCTGAACCCGGTCGCCAGGCTGTACCAGCACCTGCGCCAGCCGTCCGGCCACCGGCGTGTACAGACTGCTCTGCTGCGCGGCCTTGAGCAGCGCCGGGGCTTCGACGCTGCTGCGCCATGGCAGGCACAGCAGCACCAGCGCCAGCAGACAGGCGGACAGGCTGATCAGACTGTTGCGGTTCATGCGGTAGTCCTTGCGGCGGGCGAACCACTGGCGCGCTTCGTTGACCAATGGCAGCAGGATGAAATAGCCGATCTCGACGGCGAACAGCAGCAGGCCGAGCAGCTTGAAGGCGAAGTGGTAGACCAGCAGGGCGATGCCCAGAAACAGGAAGAACCGGTAGATCCAGGTGCCGATGGAGTAACCGATCAGCACCCGCCGCATGCCCGCGGAAAAAAACTCCGGTGGCGGATCGCCGAAACCGAACAGCACTTCGCGCAGGCGCCAGCGGGTCAGGGCGAAGGCGCGTTGTTGCAGGTTGGGCACGCCGAGCAGGTCGGACAACAGGAAGTAGCCGTCGAAGCGCATGAACGGGCTGAGGTTGACCGCCAGGGTGAGGATCCAGGTGGTGCTGGCCAGGGTGAACACGGCGCTGCGCAGCATGCCGTCCTGCAGGAAACTCCAGAGCAGCGTGGCCCAGCAAGCCAGGGCCAGTTCCGCGGCCATGCCGGCGGCGCCGATGGCCAGTCGCTGGCGACGCCGGGCCAGACGCCAGGCGCCGGAGGTGTCGGTGTAGAGCACCGGCCACATCACCAGCAGCGCCACGCCCATGGTTGCCACCCGCGCGCCGTGGCGCTTGCAGGTGTAGGCGTGGCCCAACTCGTGGAGCACCTTGGCGAGGATCAGGGTCAACCCGGCCAGTGCCGCGCCCTGGAAAGTGAAGAAGTGCAGGAAGGTGTGGGTGAAGGTGTCCCACTGGCGGAGCACCAGGGCCAGGCCGAGCAGGCCGGCGGCGACGGTCAGCAGCAGGAAAGTGCGGCTGAAGAACGGCGCGACCCAGGGCAGCGTGCGTTGCAGAAAGGCATCCGGGCGCAGCAACGGCACGCGCACGAACAGGTAGTTTTTCAGCAGCCAGCGTGCCCAGCCGGTCTTGCGGTTGTGCAGGGCCTCCAGCAGGCGTCCGCGGTCTTCGTCGTCGCGGCATTGCAGCAGGTGGTTGTGGCGCAGGAAGGCGCGCAGGCGTTCGACGTCCTGGGCGTCCAGCTTCAGGGTGGTGCTGGCGCTGACCTGCTCGGCGATGCGTTGCGCGCAGCCGAGGCTCCAGCGTTTGAGGATCTCCAGTTCGGCCCAGCCAAGGCGGAAGAACTGTCCGCTGGCCGGGTCTTCCAGGGTCCAGCCGGGCGCGCCGCTGGCATCCCGCGGGCCGGGGTGCAGGCGCAATTCTTCGCGCAGTTCGCCGAGGGTGGTGCTGGCGGCGGTCACAGGGCGAACCAGATGCGCAGGGTCGCCAGCGGCCGGCGCAACAGGTAGGTGAACAGCGTGGTGCGTTCGCCATAGACCTTGGCCGTGCCTTTGAGGCCGATGCGGATTCGCGGGTCGGCCTCGTTGAACGCCGCCTTCAGCCGATAGGCCATGCCGCCCTCGGCGGTGGCCGTGGCGCGGTAGCCCAGGCGCTTGAGGCTGCCTTGCAATGGCGCCGCCGGGTCGGTGTTGAGGAACAGCAGCACCTCGGCGCCGCTTTGCAATTCGATGGCGTCATTGACCGGCAACTGGATCTCCAGTTGGGTGTGCGCCGGGTCCGCCACCTGCAGGATCTGTTCGCCGAGGGACACCGGACGACCCTGCCATTGCGCCGGGTCGTCGAACAGCGCGACGCCGTCGTGCGGGGCGAGGATCCGCGTGCGTTCAAGGCTTTGTTCGAGAAAGCGCACCTCGGCCATGGCCTGTTCGCGGCGGCCTTGCAGCACCGCCAGCCCGGCCTTGCTGCGGGCGTCGCTGAGGGCTTGTTGCTGGGCCTGGCGGAACTCGCCGTCGGCGATCGCCAGGGCCTGGCGCGAAGCTTCCAGGCGGCTTTGCAGTTCACGGGCGTCGAGCTGGATCAGCGGCTGACCGGCCTGCACGGTCTGGTTCGGTTCGACCAACAGACGCTCCACCACACCTTGCAGCGGTGCGCGCAGCACGCTCGGTTGCAGGGCGACGATTTCCGCCGGGGCGAGGGTGGCCTGGCGGATCGGCAGGAGCAGGATCAGCAGCAGCGCGCCGGCCCCGCCGAGCCACCAACGACGATCACGGCGCAAGCGCTGCAACGGACGCGGACGCGCCGGTTGCAGGCTGGCCCAGGCGTGGCCGAACGCATCCTGCATCAGCGGCAGCAGCGTGGCGTCGTTGCCGTCCAGCGGCTGGTCGCGGGCCAGCAGCAGGGCGCCGAGCACGTGACCGTGACGGTCCGCCAGCGGCAGCCAGACCAGCCACGACGGCAGGTATTCGGCCCATTGCGCCTGATCGGCGCTGCCCAGTTGGCTGGCATTGAACTGCGCCAGTTTCGGCCCCGGGTGTTGCTGTTGCCAGGTGCGGCAATGGCTGGCGAGCCAGTGATTGAACGGCGCGTCGGCTTCCACCGTGGCCAGCCCGGACAGGCTCAGCAGGCGCTGCTCGCGGGCGTCCCAGAGCATGGCCTGGCGATAGGGCAGCAGGCGCCGGCTGTCGTTGACCATGACGAAGCCCAGCGCCGCCATGTCCTCGGCGGCGCGGACCTGACGTTCGAGCTGGACCAGGCCGGCCAGTGCCGGCGTCGGCAGGGCGGCGCTCATGTTGGCGGCGCCGCTGGCGGGTCGATGCGCGCGGTGCCGCTCATGCCGGGGAGCAATTGCCCGGGTTGCGCGTCGAGGCGGCCGAAGACCTTGAGGGTCTGGCTCAGCGGGTCGATCACCGAGCCCAGGCGTTCGACCCTGGCCTCGTAGTCGCCGCCGGTTTCTTCCAGGTGCACGTTGAAGCGGTAGCCCGGCTTGAGCCAGGCCATCCAGCGCGACGGCACGATCAATTCCACCTCGAAGGCGCTGTCGTCATACAGCGCCAGCAGCTCCTTGCCTTCGGCGACGTATTCCCCCGGCTGCACCTTGCGTTCGGCGACCCGCCCGGAGAACGGCGCGGCGATGCTGCAATGCTGCACCATCACCTGGTTCACGCCGTTCTGCGCCCGCGCCATGCTCAGTTCGGCCTGGGCCTGGCTGAGGTCGGAGACGCTGATGGACTGCAACTGGTCGAGCTTCTTCGCCACGCCGAGCTTTTTGTTCGCCGCTTCCTGGGCGGCGCCGGAGTGACCCAGGCGCGCGCGGTGAATGGCGCAGTCGAAGGCGACCAGACGGTCGCCCTTGCGGAAGCTGTCGCCTTCCTTGACCTTCAGCTCGGTGATCTTGCCCGCCAGTTCGCTGGAAATCACCGTGCGCTGGCTGGCGCTGAGCTGGACCCGCAGGTCCGGCGCGTTCATCGCACTGGTCGCTGGCGCCTGCAACGGCGCGGGCTCCTCGGCCAGGACCGTGGCGCTGCCGAGCAGCAGCGCCAGCAGCCAGGTTTCAGCGGCGGGCCGGCGCATGGCTGACCTCGACCACTTCGGTGCCCTGCAACGAACCGACGCTGCTCCACAGGTCCAGTTTCACTGGCTGCAGCCGTTGCGGGGTGACGTAGTCGGTGCTGCTCACGGCGTAGCGCAGCATCAGCGGTGCCTGGATCGTGCCTTGGGCCAGGGCCGCGCTTTTCTGGCCGATGGCGCGGGCCAGTTCGGCGACGCTGTCACCGGCCAGGCGCTCCGGCAGCGGGTCGAGGCCGGCGGCCTGGTAGATGGCGCCGTAGGCGGTTTGCAACTGGGCGAAGCTGCGGTCGCGGCTGCGCAGAGCGAGAACCGTCTCGGTGCTGGTGCGCACCTGTTCCAGCACGGTTTGGGCGTCACTGCGCACGGCGTTTTCGGTCTGTAGCAGGATGCCGTTCTGGATTCGTTGCAACTCGTTGGAGCGCTCGAACAACTGGGTGGCCTGATGGTATTGCTGCCAGGCCACGTTGACCTGGGTCAGCACCGCCATGCGCATGGCCTGGCGGCGCATTTCGCCCAGTGCTTCACGGGCTTCGCCGGTGCGGCTGATGGCTGGGTAGGCGAGCACGTTGAACAGGTTCCAGCTCACTTGCACGCCAGCGTCGGCCCAGTGGTTGTTGGTGGTGTAGCTGTTGCTGTCGTAGTTGCCACCGACAAACAGCGAGGCCCCCGGCAGCAGGCGCAGCAGCGCGGCGCGGGTTTCCAGCACAGCGTTGCGCGCCTGGTAACTTTCCTCGCGGACTTCCGGGCGGCGGACCATGGCCATGGCTTCCAGGTCGTCGAGGCGGTAGGCCAGGTTCGGTGCCTGGAGCTGTTGATCGCTGGGCACCACGACGTCGAAGCGGGTCGCCGGCGGCAGGTTCATCAAGCCGGCCAGGCGCGCCTTGGCGGTGGCCAGTTCGCCGTCGACGGTTTCCAGTTGGCGCACCATTTCCAGCAGGCCTTTCTGGTAGCGCAGGGCGTCCACCGGCGCGAGCAGGCGCTGGCGTTCGGTCTGCCGGGCCTGTTCCAGCGCCTGGCGGGCATCGGCCAGGGCGCGCTGCACTTGCGGTTGCAGGCGCTGGGCGGTGGCGGCTTCCCAGTAGGCGCTGCGCACCTGCTGGATGATGTCGGCGATCACCCGGCGCCGGCGTTCTTCGGCGGCCAGCACCTTGTTGGCCTGGGCCTTGGCGCCGAAGTAGCCGATGCCGAAGTCCAGCACGTTCCACGACATCTGCAAGTCGGCGCTGCGCACCGAGCGGTCCTGGCTGGTGGACGGCTCCAGCGACTGGTTGCCGGTGCGGATCGATTCGCTGGAGGAGGCCAGGGTGTTGTCGCGGCCACGCCAGCCGGCGCGGGCGGCCAGCTTGGGCAGCATGTCGAAGCTGCTCTGCTCCAGCAGGTTGTCTTCCAGGGCGCGTTCCATCAGGCCCAGCCGCTGTTGCAGGTTGTACTTGACCGCGCGGGCCATGGCCTGGTCGAGGTCGATGGCCTGGGTCACCGGTTCCTGGTTGTCGAACATCTGGCTGCGGTCGGCGCTGGCCTGGGCCAGTTGCTGGTCGAGGGTCAGTGGTTCGGGGGTGATGGCACACGCGCTCAGGCCCATGGCCATGAAGCCGACGGCGAGGTTCAGCGGCAGCCGTTTCGGCGAGCCGGGCAGTTGCTTCTTGATCACGTTATTTCCCTTGAACGAATGGTAAGCGGCGAACCAGCGGCGGGCGGTCGGCTTGGCGCTGGCGAGGATAGGAATCATTCCCAACATTGGGCAATTGCGGGTTTATTAAGATTGCTTAAGGTGGGGGAGCCGGTGGGGGCCTTATCGCTGGCTTGCCAGCGATAAGGCCCCAAAGCGGTTACAGCGCCGCGAGCATCTGGCTCAGCGACTGGCTGCCAGGCAAAGCAGCCTGCTGCTGAGGTCCTTCGGCACTGAGCTGCACCTTGACCAACACCTGCCGCCCCTGGGCATCCAGCCCGCGCAGCATCAGTTCCAACTGGCCGAAGCGCGCCAGTTGCCGGTTGTCTACCCGCAGCTCGCCGCTGCGCGGGTCGAAGCGGATCCAGCCCGGCAGATCAAGTCCGTTGGCCAGACGCAGGCTGACCTTGGCACGACCATCACGGCCCGCCAGCAACCCCGTTGGAAGCTGTGCCACGCCATCGACGCCGGCCTGCACATTGACCTCGGGGGTAACGGCGGCGCTGCCGATCACCAGCGGATCCAGGGTAATGACCGTGCTGGCGACGGCATCCAGGTCGTCGGGCTCGGGCAGGTCGTCCGGCTCCGGCAGGCGGGCGATGGCCTGGCTTTCCTCGGTGAAGGCTGTCCGGCTTTGCTCGGTCCGTTGCAGCACCTGTTCGGCGCTGGCGGGCGTTGCGTGTGGCGAGGCGGGTGCCTGGAAGCTGATCGACGGAGTGCTGAACGGTTCCGGTTGCGACCAGCGCTCGGTGCTGTCCTGCAGGATTACCGGGGCGACGGTGTTGATCGTGGGTGGGGTGATCGGGTCTACCGGATCGACGGGATCGACGGGATCGACGGGATCGACGGGATCGACGGGATCGACAGGGTCCACCGGATCTACCGGGTCAACGGGATCGACAGGGTCAACCGGATCCACCGGATCCACCGGATCAACGGGATCAACAGGGTCAACCGGATCCACCGGATCAACGGGGTCGACAGGGTCTACCGGATCCACCGGGTCAACGGGATCAACAGGGTCTACCGGATCCACCGGATCAACAGGATCCACCGTCCCCGCAGTCCCCGTAAGCCTCAGATCCACCGTGAACGTGCTGCTGGCGAGCACGCCATCGTTCAACTGGAGAATCAGGCTCACACGCTCGTCACCGCTGCCCGTGGTATTGGCGTACGACAGTTGCCGCAACAGCGTGTTGACCTGGGTGCTGCTCAGCGCGGCGTCGATAGTCAGGGTCATGGCGCCGTCCGCCGACTGCAGTCGGGCCACGGCGCCGCCGTTGAGGAGAACGACGCCGTTTTCCAGGCTGAAGCCGTTGCCGGCGATCAGGCCGAACTGGTCGGCGGACGAACCGTCGAACTCGCGGCGGATAGTCAGGCTGGCGCCCTGGTAGTTGCCCTGGCCGTCATTTTCAGCGTCCAGTTCGTAGTCGCTCAGGCGCAGGGTCGGAGCCAGGGCCACCGGCTGGCCGTTGCGCTGATAGAGCGGGTCGCTGACACCCGGCGCCGACAGCACGGCCACGCCGTCGCCCAGCGCCAGCACCTGGCCGTTGCTGCCCAAAAGGAGTTGCCCGGCGTTGCCCACGGCGTCGACCGCGCCGGCAGCCAGCAGCCCTTCGCGGGTGCTGTAGCGCTGGACGCTGCCGTTTTCCAGGGTGACATAGAGGCTGAGCCCGTCAGTGCTCAGCGCGATATCGCGAATGCCCTCCAGGGCGAAGCGTTCCGCGACGGTCAGGGTCTTGTTCGCGGTGTCCAGGCTCAGGCGCTGCACGCCGTTGGCATCGGCGATGTACAGCGTCTTGCCGTCAGCACTGACAGCCAGGTGCTGGACCTTGCCGAGTTCGACGACCACGCCGGCGGCGTCTTTCTGGCCTTTGCTCAGGCTGGTCAGCACCGTCAGCCCGCCGTCGCTGCTGCGGCTGTAGACGATCACCGAGGGGCGCGCCTCATAGACGGTGGTGACAATCAGGTAGTTGCCGCTGACGCTGATCGCCGAGGGCAGCCAAAGGTGCGGCGGTGTGTCGCCGCTGGCTTCGATCACCTGCTTGAAGGCCAGGCTGCCGTTGTCCGCGCGGCTGAAGACCATCAGCCCGGTGTCGGTCATGACATAGGCGAACTTGCCATCGGTCGACAGCTCGACCTGGCGGAAGCTTTGCCATTCGACGGACGCGTCGGTGTCCAGCACTTGCGCAAGGCTCAGCCCACCCTGGGCATCCCGCGCATACACCCGCAACTGCTGGTTATCGTTGGCCGAGACGAACAGGTGCTTGCCGTCGCTGCTCAGGCTCAGGTGCTGGATGCTTTTCAGGCCCTCGGCGAGGGGCAGGCTGCTGACCAGGCCGACCCGCCCGGCGCTGTCCAGGCTGAACAACGCCAGGTTGCCGTGGGTGTCGGCGGCATACAGCAGTTTGCCGTCGGCGCTCAACACCGCGCCGCTCAGTTCACCCAGCCCGGCGAGGCTGGCGAGCGGGCGGGACAGGCTGAATTCGCCCAGCGCCAGCAGCGGATCGTCACCCACCACCGGGGTGTCATTGATCAATTGGGTATTGATCCGCACGTCCAGCGCCGCCGAGGTCAGCCGGCCGTCATCGAAGGTGATGCTGAAGCGCTGCACCGCGTCCGGGCTGTGGCTGGTGCTGGCGTAGGTGAGCTGATGCAGGACGTTGTTGACGTCTTCTTTGCTCGGCATGACCCCGGCGTCGTCGTTGAAGCGCACGGTGAGTGTGCCGTTGCCGATCTCGACGCTGCCGATGACCACGTCGCCCTTGAGCAGCTTGCCGTCCACCACCTTCAAGCCGTTGCCTTCCTGGAAGCCCAGGGTGTCGCCGGCTTTGACGTTGAGCAGGGTCACGTGCAGCGTGCTGCCCTGGTAGTTGCCCAGGCCGTTGTTCAAGGCGTCGAGCTGGCTGTCGCCGATGCTCGCGACCGGCGCCAGCACCACCGCGCCTTCGCGCTCGCGGTAGAGCACGGCGGCGCCGCGGTTCTCCAGCACAGGCGCGGCGTTGGCAGCGGCCGCGCCGAAGGTGACGGTCACCGCCTGTTGCAGCGTGGTGAGGTAGTTGTCGGTCAGGGCGTAATCCATGTTTTCGCGGATTGCCAGGCTGATCTGCCGGCTGCTGGTGTTGTCGCTGCCGTGGTTGTAGAACGCCAGGCTGTCGATCAGCGTCGCGGCCTCGCTGGCCGAGCGCATGACGAACAGGTTCAGGCGGGTCACGCCGTTCTCGCGGATGACCTGGTACTGCAAGCCATTTGGCAGGGTGTAGACGTTGGTGTCGTCCTTGGTCGGGTCTTCGCCGCGGTTGTCCAGGTAGATCTTCTGGCCGAGCACGCTGATGACGTCGTGCTGGTTGATCGCGTCGAGGGTCAGCACCACCTGGCTGACCAACTGGCCCGCCTCGACGGTGTCGATGCGGGTCTTGTCGAACAGTTGCACCGGCGCGCCGAGGTCCGCCAGGGTCGGGTTGAGCACGCTGCTGTCGAGGATCGCCGGGTCGTTCACGCCGATCAGCGTTACCGCGACGGTGAGCACCGCACGGTTACCGTCGCCGTCGAGGAACACCACCTGCATCTTCACCTGATCGCCGTTGTGGGTCGGGTCCTGGCTGACGTTGCGGTAGTCGAGCTGGCGCAGCACCTGCTGGGCATCGGCCTGGCTGACCGTGCCGGTGAAGGTCAGGGTCAGGCGGCCGTTCTGCTGCACAAGCGTGGCGATGACGCTGCCGTCCTTGAGAATCTGGTCGTTGACCCGGGTGAAGCCATTGCCCTCACTGAAGCCGAACAGGTCATCGGCGGACGCACCGCCCTGGCGGGTGATCTGCACCGACGCGCCCTGGTAGTCGCCGCGCTGGTCCAGTTGCAGGTCGCTGACCGTTGCGCTGGGCAGCAACGGCACGGCGGCATCGCCTTCGGTGACGGTCAGCGCGCTGACGCCCAGGCGCAGGTCGAGCACGCTGGCGTCCCATTGGCCGCCGACCAGGTACAGGCTCTGACCGTCCGCGCTCAGGCTGAGGCCGACCAGTTCGTTGTAATCGCCCTTGAGCGGGTGCGCTTCGCCGAGCAGCAGGCCGTCGCTGTTGCGGGCGTAGCCGGCCAGTGTGCCGCCGCCGGCGATGAACAGGGCGCTGCCGTCCGCGGTGACCGCCAGTTCGCTGGCCTGGCCGTCGACGCTCTGGCTGGCGAGCAAGCGCAGGCTGCCGTCGCTGCCCAGGGCCAGGATGCGCAGTTGCACGTCGCCGGCGTCCTGTTTGTCCAGGGCGTAGATGAAGCGGCCATCGGCGCTGAGGGTCATGGCGCTGAGGTTGTGCAGGGTGCTGCCGTCATTCAGGCCGGCGCGCGCCACTTCGCCGAGGCTGCCGTCGCTGCCGATGCGCAGGGTGACGAGCAGGTCCTGGCCGCCCACGCCACTGACCAGCAAGAACTGGCCGTCGCTGCTGAGCAGCAGCCGCTGCGGGCTTTCCAGCCCTTGGACGCTGGTGGCCGGGGCGACTTGCGTCAGGTTGCCATCAGCCGCCTGACGCAGTTGGAACAGGCCGGCGCTGGTGGCCAGGTAGAGGGTGTCACCCTGCTGGGCGAGATCGACGATGGCCGGCAGTTCTTCGCCGAGGCTGTCGCCGGCGAACGTGGACGCCAGGTGCAATTGGCCGCTGTCGCTATCGCGGGCGAATACCAGCAGGCTGTTGCTGGTCCCGGACAGCACGTACAGCCAGTGCTGGTCGGCGCTGATCAGCACCTTCTCGGCACCGGCCAGCGCGGCGGCGTCGCCGTTCAGGCTCTGCACCAGGCTCAGGCGGCCTTCGCTGTCGCGGGCGAAGACGCTGAGGGTGGCTTTGCTGGAGTCGTCCCAGTGGACGCCGTCGCTGATCACATAAAGGAACTTGCCGTCGGCACTGAGCAGGCTGTCCCGGGGCGCCTCCAGCAGGTTGCCGAGGTTGTCGTCGTTGTTGCCGACGCTGTCGATCAGTTCCACATCGGTCATCGCGCCGCCCAGCGTGGGACGCTGGTCGGGCATGGCCTGGACTTCCAGTTCCAGGCTGATCACCTGTTGGGCGCCACGGGCATCGGTGACGGTCAGCGTCAGTGGGTGCACGCCCACGGTGCCGTCGACCGGGCTGCCGCTGAGCAGGCCGGTGGCCGGGTCGAAAGCGAGGCCCGCGGGCAGGCCGTCGAGGCGGAAGGTGAGGGCGTCGCCGTCGCTGTCGCTGAACCGCTCCAGGGGCAGGCTGAGGTTCAGGGTCTGGCCGATCTCGACCGGCGCCAGCGCGGCCAGCGGCGCGCTGATCTGCGGCGCGTGGTTGACCAGCACGACGATCGCGCGCTCGGTCTGCTTGACGCCGTCGTTGAAGCGGATGCTCAGGTTCAGTTGCTGGTCCGTGGCGGTCGGGCCGGCGACGTAGTTCAACTGGTGGAGGATCTGGTTGGTGACCTGGCCGTTGACCGCGCCGGTCAGGGTCACGGTGAGGGTGCCGGCGCTCTGCACGAAGGTCGCCACGTGTTGACCATCGAGGAGGATGCGCTGGCCGTCGAGGCTCAGGCCGTTGCCGGCGCTGAAGTCGAAGCGGTCGGCGGCGTTGGCGCTGGTGGCGCGGGCGAGGGTGATGACCAGGCCCTGGTAGCTGCCCAGCGCTTCGTAGTCGACGTCGCTCAATTGCATGCCGGCGGCGACGTGGGTCGGGGTGTTTTCGTTCCAGTGGGCGTTGTAGCGGGCGGCGATGATGTCCACGCCGTTGTTGACCACATAGGTGCCGTTGTAGAGGTGTTGGCCGTCCGGGCTCAGGGCCAGGTAGCCGCTGTTCTTCGACAGGCCGCTGATCATGCTGTTGTAGGTCAGCAGCCCGGTGTTGGTATCGCGGTTGAACAGCATCACTCCGCGGTTGTTGGCGGTGGCATAGACGGCGGTGCCGTCCGCCGAGATGGCCAGCTCGCGCATGCTGGTGGCGTTGCTGTAGGTGTAGGTGTAAAGGGCGCCGATAAAGGTCAGCTTGCCGGTGGTGGCATCGCGGCTGAAGGACGAGATCATCGTCGCGTCGACGGAGTTGACGTAGACCGAGCGGCCGTCGGCGGAAATCACGATATCGGTGGCGTTCAGGTAGCGGGTGTCAGTGCTGGTACGTGGCGCGCTGTCGGGGTCGGCGGTGATGCTGGCGACGGTCACCCGTTCGACGAAGGTCAGGCGTCCGGTGTCTGCGGCGCGGGCCAGTACGGTGATGCTGCCGTTGCTGTTGGAGACGTACACCGAGGCGCCGTCGCTGCTCAGCACGATGCCGCTGGGGCGGGGCATCTGCGTGGTGTCGTAGTAGTGACCGAGGTAGGTCAGCGCGCCGCTCGCCGGGTCGCGGGCGTACATGCCGAGCACCGCCTTGCCGGTGCTGGTGAAGCCGGCGGTCATGCCGTTGATGGTGTACAGCGAGGTGCCGTCGGCGGAAATGACGATGTCGGTCACCGGGCCGTCCAGGCGGACTTCCGTCACGGCCGGCGTGACGCTGCTGTCCGCGGCGCGGACGACGTCGTTCTGCACCGCGGCGATGCCGGTGTAGGTCAGCAGGCCGCTGGCCGCATCGCGGCTGAAGCGCACCAGGGTGCTGTAGCCCTTGGCGCTGTCGAAACCGGCGACGTACACCGAGAGGTTGTCGCTCACCGCCATCACGCTGGTGATGCGGCCCAGGCCATCGACTTCGATGTCGCTGGTGGCCGGGTTGTCGCTGGTGCCCTGGGTGAAGCTCTGCAGCAGGGTCAGGGCACCGCTGCTGGCATCGCGGGCGTACACCCGCAGGTAGCTCGTGCCGTTGAGGTTGCTGCCGGTGGTGCCGGCCAGCAGCAGGGTCTTGCCGTCGCCGCTGATCTCGATGGCGTTGACGTAATCGCTGTAGCCGCTGAGGGTGCCGTTGGCGTAGTACAGGGTGGCGACCGGGTCGACCTGTTCGGTGACGGTTGGCGCGGTGCCGGTGTTGACGGTCAGGCTGCTGCTGATCTGCAGGGCGCTGGTGTCGCTGCCACCGCCGCCGGTGCCACCGTTGTCCTGCACGCTGGAGAGGGTGATGCTGCGTTGGCCGCTGACCGCCAGCGGGTTGTCGTTGCGGTAGCCGATGCCGTTGACCAGGGTCTGCAAGGCCGAGGGCGCCAGGCCGGCGGCGCTGCTCAGGACCAGCGTGGCGTTGTCGCCGTCGACGGTGTAGGTGTGCGTCATGCCGTTGGCGAGGGTGCCGCTGGCGGACTGGCCGAGGGCGATGGCGGTGTTGTCCACCAGCACGAACTCGTTGCTGGCCCCGGCCACGCCGCCGAGGGTGAGGGTCAGGCGGCTGATGCTCTGGCCGGCTTCGCCGGTGTTGACCTGGGCGTCCTGGAACAGCTTCACCAGGGTGCCGTGGGTGTCGTAGACCGGGTTGACCACCGTGGTGGCGCTCAGTTGCGGGGCGCTGTTGAGGGTGATCAGCAGGCTGACGCGCTGTTCGCTGCTGTCCAGTTGGCCGTCGTTGGCCACCAGGCGCAGTTCTACCTGGCCGCTGCTGGTGGTGTTGCGGTAGATCACCTGTTGCAGCAGGGCATTGGCCTCGGCGCGGGTCAGCGCGGCGCTGATGCTCAGGGTCAACTGGCCGCCGTTCTGCACGAAGCGTCCGATTTCCACGCCGTTGCGCATCACGGCATCGCCGTTGAGGCTGATGCCGTTGCCGGCGGCGAAGGCGAACTGGTCAGCGGCATTGGCGCCGCCGACCCGCTCGACCGTGACGCGCATGCCGCTGTAGTCGCCAGCGCCGGAGGCCAGCGCATCGGCGTTGCTGTCGCTGAGTTTCAGGCCCTGGCCGAGCACCAGGTCACTGGCGCTGAGGTAGGTGCGTACGTTGGTGAAGCGGCTGACTCCGCTGCCGGCCACCAGCATCGACTGGCCGTCGGGGCTGGCGACCACCGCCTTGGCGCCGACCACGCTCTGGCTGCCGGTTTCGTTGAGCAGGCCGCTGCTGGCGTTGACCTGATATTGATGCAGCGTGCCGTCGGCGCTGGTGGCGTAGAGCTGGCTGCCGTTGGCGCTGAGGGTCAGGCCGTTGACCTGGGCCAGCGCGATGCTGTCGATGCGCACCAGGCCGTTGCTGCCCAGTTGATAGACCTGAATCACCCCTTGCTTGCTGTCGCCCAGGTAGATGAAACGGCCATCGGCGCTGGCCGCCAGGCTGTGCTCGGTGGTGCCATCGAAGCTGCCGTCGGTGGTGTAGGCCCAGCCCAGGTCGACCACCGACAGGCGATCGTTGCTGCCGCGCTTGAGAATGGTCAGGGTGTCGCGGGCGACGAACGAGTCCGGGTCGAGCACCACGTAGACATAGTCGCCGATGCTCTGCACCAGCTTGGCCCGGCCCGATTGCAGCGTGCCTTCATCGAGGGTCTGCACGGCGCTGGTGCCGATGGCGCCCGTCAGCGGGTCGCGGCTGCGCACTTCGAGGCCGCCGTAGAGGGTGGTGATGTAGACCTGCTTGCCGTCGTCCGACAGCGCCAGCCCGCGCACGCTGCCGATGCTGGTGCCCTGGATGCGGCTGAGGCTGCCGTCCGCCGCTACCTGGAAGGTGTGGAGGGTGTCGCTGCTGGCGCTGTAAAGGAACTTGCCGTCCTTGCTCAGGGCGACATCGACCAGCGCGGTCATCCCGGTGGGCGCGGCGAGGTTTTGCACCAGGCTGAGCATGCCCTTGCCGTCGATGCCGTAGACCAGCAGCCGGCCATTGTCGGCGGCGGCATAGAGGAACTTGCCGTCGCCGCTGTAGATCGCCTCTTTCAGGGTGATGCCGCTGGTGGTCAGGGACTGCGCCAGGTCCAGCGGGTTGTCGCGTTCCAGCAGCGGCGCGCGGTTGACCCCGCTGACCAGGTTGACCGTGGCGCTGATGTTCAGCGTGGTGCTGTCGCCGCCACTGTTGTCGTCGTTGATGTCGCTGACCTGGGTCAGGGTGATGGTGCGGCTGCCGTTGTCCGGGGTGCCGTCGAGGGTCTGGAAGCGGATGCCCTCCACCAGTGCCTTGACGTCGGCGGCGCTGTTGGCGGCGCTGGAATCGAAATTGATGTCGAGGGTGGTCATGCCACCGCTGTTGCTGACGGTGTAGCTGTAGAACTTGCCCGCCGTCTCGCCGCTCGGCGTGCCGTCCAGCAGGATCTGCGTGCCGTCGACCAGCAGGGCCTCGTGGGTGCCGCTGCTGTTGATGGTGATGCGCAGGTTATCGAAGTGCTGGCCGCTGTCGTTGGTGTTGGCCAGCACATTGCTGAACAACGGACCGCCGCTGACCGCGCCCTCGGTCACGGTATGGGTGACCTGCGTCGCCTCGGCGCTCAGGCTCGGCGCATGGTTGGCCGCGGCCTGCTGGGCATCGGCCTGGTCGGCGGTCTGCACCGCGGTGGTCACCGCGGCGGCGTCGAACATCATCCTCGGTTCGAGGGCCAGTGCCAGGCTGGTGTGGGGCTTGCGATTGCGGGGGCGTGACGCACTCATGGCATGTCCTTGTCGGGAAGCGGAAAGAGGGGACTCAGTCGATCAGGCGCACGAAGCGCTCGTGCTTGATCCTGTTGGCGATCTCGCGCAGCAGGCTGCGTATCTGGGCTTCACCGTCGCCGAAGTTCTCGGCATTGGCGAAGGTCATGCTGCCGTCCTGGGCGCAGACGCGCAGGCCGGGGCCGGCGACGCGGTCGAAGAGGCGGCGGCCGAAGTCGTTGGGGTCACCGGGGCGAACCCCGAGGAAATGAAACTTGAGGCCGCGGGCGACGAAGCTGTTGCACAGGTTCATGAAGCGCCGGCCGGCGATGTCGTTGGACGACACCGTCGAGTTCTCGCCGTCGATGGCCTGGCCCACTTCGGCGTTGTACGCATCGGTGTCGAACCAGTTGCCGGTGGTGTTGGCCAGCATGACCATGATCTTCACGTTGTCGCCCTGGCGGTCGGCGTTGAAGTCCAGCGGCAGGCGGCTGTCGCCCCAGCCGGCGGCGCCGCGCATTTGCGGCGAGAGGCTGGCGGCGGCCCAGCCCATGGCGATGGCGTAGTTGGTGTTGAAGCGGGTCGAGAACTCTTGCACGCGGCGCTCGATGCGCGTCATGTCGCGGGTCAGCGGCAGCAGGGCGGCGGCCGGGCAGCCACGGTCGGCGATCATCCAGCGGGTGTCGTTGACCCCGGTGGCCTGGCCGAAGTCCGGGTTGGGGCCGGTCCAGGAAATCGCCGGCGCGCCGGGGCTGCCGTTTTCCGGCAGGTCGTGACGGTAGTGGACCTTGAATTGCCCGGACGGCGCCTGGTCCCAGAAGTAGTTCTGGCCCTGGCCGAGGCCGCGGTACATGCACAGCAGGTTGGCGCGGCGGTCGGGAATGCGCTGGTCGGCGAGGCCGCTGTAGCCGGTGCGGAACAGCGAGCGCAGCTCCACCGGCGTCAGTGCGCCGGGCGCCGCCCAGCGGCGGATGCGCCCGCTGTCTTCGCTGCTGTAGACATTCACCGACTGGCTGTAGGGCACCAGGGAAATCCAGGTCTGGCCGTCGGGACGGGCGCCCAGCACCTGCTCGGCGAACTCGCGGACCAGGCGCCGCAAGGCGGCGAGGTCGCGGGCCTGTTCGCTGAGGGTATTGGGGATCACCAGGGCGATCTCCACGGGACGATTGACCACCTCCACCGTGGAGCTGACCTGCATGCGTTGCACCGGCGCCTGCAACAGTTGCGACTCGGCGCTGTAGGCGGCGCTGACGGTAATGCGCACCACCCCTTCGCCGTCGCGTTGCTGGGTGAGGTTGATGTCATCGCCGCCGACCTGCTCGCGCAGGGCCAGGTCGGTGCCGAGGTTGGCTTGCACCATGGAGGTCGCCAGTTGCTGCATCTGCTGCTGGCTGAGGCTGTCATCGAGCAGGCGCTGGTTGCCCACGGCCATGGCCGCGGCGTCGGTGGCGCGCTTGAGCTGGGCGGTGTTTTCCAGGGCGCGGCTTTGGTCGATGACGTAGGCGGTGGCCATCAGCGCACCGCCGAGTACCAGAATCGCGAAGGGCGCGACGGCCCCCTGTTGTTGCCGGGCGAAATGACGGAGCCGGGTGGCGAAGCGGGGGAGAGCGGGCATGGCGGGACGGGTTCCTGCGCAGTGAGCGGGCCGGAGGTGCCTCGGCCGAGGGTGGTGATAAAGATAAGAATCGTTCTTGTTCGCGGCAATTGGCGCATCATTAAGATTGCTTAAAGGTGGGGGCATCGCGAGCAAGCTCGCTCCTACAAGGTCCGGGGCACGTCGCCTCTGTAGGCGCGATTTTGGCGGGGCGCCGAACCCTTGGGATGTCGCCCTCTAACCCCGCTCCGGCCGCGACCAGATAAAAATCGCCCCACACCCCATCCCGCCCGCCGCGCACAACACCAGCCACAACGGCGGCTGGTGCCACAGCAGCAATCCCAGGCACAGCAGCATCGCTACGCTGGCGACCACTTTGCTCCGCCGGCTGATAAACCCGCCCGCCCGCCAGTCGCGCAGCAGCGGACCGAACAGGCGGTGCTGTTCCAGCCAGCGGTTCAGGCGCGGTGAGCTGCGCGACGCGGCCCAGGCGCTGAGCAGGACGAACTCGGTACAAGGCAGCCCCGGCAGGATGGCACCGAGTACCGCCATGCCGAGGCTGGCCCAGGCCAACAGCAGGTACGCCAGGCGCTTGAGCCCTCGCGCCTGGGGGACGGTCTGGCTCATTCGTCTTCCTGTGGGTCGAGTTCGCGGGTCAGGACGTCGTCCAGGGTCGGCGTGCCGTGTTGCAAGCGGCTGATGGCCTGGACCTCGATTTTGTCGCTGCCCAGCAGGGCGTAGCTCAAGGCCAGGGCGTCGACGGTGGCGCAGACCTGCACCACCACCACCGGCACGTTGCTCAGGGTCTGTTCGTCATCGGCGCGCAGCGCCTCGGGGAACGCGCCGGTAAAGCGCGAGCCGGCACTGTGCCGTTCGCACACGCCCTGGACCTCGCCGCGGTACAGCGGTCGCCAGTTCATGCTGCGGTCGCTCTCGACCTTGCTGATGATCAGTTCGAACGGTGTGCGGTTCATGCTGGTGGCGCGCTCGACCAGGGCTTGCACGCCGTTGTTGTCGAGGGTGCTCTGCACCCCCAGCACCGAGGCGATGGTGTGCGCCGACTGCTCCATGTAGCTGCGCGCCTGGTGCAGGTTGTAGAGGTCGGCGGCGAGCAGCGTGACGCCGATCAGCACCGGGAACACCAGCACCGTTTCCAGCAAGGCACTGCCACGCTGGGAGTGTTTGCGCTTCATTGGCTGTCCTCGTTGTCCGGGTCGCTGGGCAGGTTGCCGAGGAGGTGGCGGTATTGGTACTGGTAGCCGTCGCCGAGGCCGAACAGGCCGGGGAAGACGGTCATGTAGTCCTGCTTGAGGTCCACGGTGACGCTCAGGATCGGCGGCGAAAACACGGTGTCGAGCGGCGTCTCCACGCCGGCCACGGCATCGCTGCCGGTCTGGCTGGCGCTGCTGGTGCCGCTGGCGCCCGGACGCGATTCGCCGTACTGGCGCAGGTTATCGAACGGCAGCACGTCGACCTTCAGTTCGCCCGCCTCGATCAGCCCGAAGCTGCGCGCCTGCATGCGTTCGGCCAGCCGCTGTTGCAGGTCGCTGGCGCCGAGCCGGTAGTAATCCGGCATTTCCCGCAGGCGCTGCACGGCGTGTTCCAGCGCCAGGTTGCCGGCGCCGATGACCAAGGCCATGTGCGCCAGTTCGAACAACATCATCAGGCCGAACAGCAGCACCGGCAGGATGAACGCGGTTTCCACCGCGGTGACACCGTCATCGGCGCCGCGCAAGCGACGCAGGGCAACGCGCAATTTCATCGGCGCTCTCATCGACAATCAGTCCCGGCTGGCCAGTTTCAGGGGTTGCTGGCTGGCGGCGAGCAGTTCGCTGTCCACCGGCGCGCCGTTGGCGATGCGTTCGCGGGTGGCGCGGAAGCGCTCAAGGATGTCCTGGGCGTAGTGCGGCTCGAGGTTTTCTTCGAGGATGCGCAGGGCGGTGTCGTCGTGGCCGTCCAGCACCCAGGCCAGGGCCAGGTTCAGTTGCAGGGCGACTTCGCCGCTCTGCCGCGCACCGTTGAGCAGGCCGATGGCCTTGCTGCGTTCGCCGTCGGCCAGCCAGCTCAGGGCCAGGTTGTTGGTCGCCGGGCTGTAGCCGGGTTCCAGCGCCAGGGCTTGCTGGAATGATTCGCGCGCCGCCGGGCGCTGGCCGAGCAGGGTCTGCGCCACGCCGAGGCCGTTGAGCAGTTGCGCACGCTGGCTGGGTGCGCCTTCCACGTTCAATGCGCAACTGAAGTTCTGTTCGGCGCTGCTGGCGTTACCCAGCGCCAGCGCGGCCCGGCCCAGGCCGCCGCACAGGGCCTGGCGCTGGGCCGGGTCGAGGGCGGCGAGGTCGCTTTGCTGGCGGGCGCGGTCGTACAGCGCCCAGGCATCGCGCGGCGGGCGCACGGCGGCGGCGACGCTGGCGTATTCCAGCAGGTAGGCGCCCTTGAGCGGGCTGCGTTGGTCGAGGCGCTGGTAAACCTCGAAAGCGCCTTCCAGGCGGCCGTTGTCGCGCAGTACCCGGGCCAGTTTCAGCGCTTCGCGGTTTTCCTTGCCGGACAGCGTCGGCGCGCCGCCGGGCAGGGCCGAACCGAGGCTGCTGCAACCGCTGAGGGCGAGCACGGCAAGAAGGGTCAGGGTGGTCAGGGAGCGGGGCATGGCGGTCACTCGAAAAGGGCAGTCGGTAGGTTCAGTTGGAGAGCAGGCGGACGATGCGCACCAGCGCCGGCGCACCCATCATCGCGATGATCGGCGGCAGGATCAGGGTCATCAGCGGCACGCTGAGCTGGGCCGGGAGTTTGCCGGCGCGCTCTTCCAGGGTCAGGATCAGGGTCTTGCGGCTCTCGTCGGAAATCGTCCGCAGCGCCTGCGACAGCGGTGTGCCATAGCGCTCGGCCTGGATCAGGGTCGAGACCATGCTGTCGATGCCGCTCACGCCGGTGCGTTCGGCGAGGTTGAGCAAGGCCCGCGGACGGTCGGCGAGGATCTGCAGTTCGGCGCAGGTGTAGCGCAACTCGTCGGCCATCTCCGTCGCCGACAGCGCCAGCTCCTTGGCCACCACTTGCAGCACGCGGCCCAGCGGCAGGCCGGCCTCGGCGCAGATCACCATCAGGTCGAGGGCATCCGGCAGGCTGCGGGCCAGCCGTCCGCCGCGGCGGGCGGCGCGCCATTTCAGCCAGAGTTCGGGGATCAGCCCGCCGACGAACAACGCCACCAGCGCCGCGGTGACGCCGTTGAGGCCGAGGCGCTTGCCCGGTTCCAGCAGCATCATCACCAGCGCCACCAGCAGCAGGCCGAGCAGGTACTTGCCGGCGATCAGCAGGCCGAGGGCCTCGCGTTGGCGCAGGCCGGCCATGGCCAGCAGAACGGCGAGCTTGTCGCGGTCACGCGGGCTGCCGGCGGCCTGTTCGCCAACCCGGGCCACGGCTTGCAGCACGGCGAGCAGGCGCGGCGGCACTTGCAGGCCCTGGTCGCGGAGGATGTCGGCGCGGTCGCTGGTCGGGGCGCCGGCCGGGCGCCGGTTGAGGCGCTCGTGCAGCACCGGCTGGCGCTGCTGGCGGTACAGGCCGATCAGGCCGACGCCAAGGCCACAGCAGAGCAGGCCGAGCGCGGCCTGGACGAACGGATCCTGGAGCAAGCTGTTCATGCGATCTTCCGTACCATCAGGTGGGTGATGACCAGGCCCAGCGTCACGCTGCCGAAGGCGTAGAACAGCACGTTGTTGCCGGTCGGGTCGTTGAGCAGGAACTGGAAGTCGCGCGGCGAGTTCAGGTACATGTAGCCCAGCGCGCAGGGCACCAGCGCCGCGACGATCTTGGCCGAGGCGCGGGCCTCGGAGGTCTTGGCCTGGACCTTCAGGTGCAGCTCCTGGCGCTCGCGCAGGGTCGCCGACAGCCGGTCGAGGGTTTCGCCGAGGCGCCCGCCAGCTTCCTGGTTGATGATCAGGATCACCGCGAAGAAGCGGTATTCATTGAGCGGAATGCGGTTGGCCGAGTCCTGCATCACCTGGCGGAGCGGCAGACCGAGGCGCAGCCAGTTGTCGATCTCGGCGAACTCCACCGACAGCGGCCCGCTGATGTTCTGCGCGACCAGGGTGAAGGCGTTGCTCACCGGCACCCCGGCGCGGGCCGCGCGGGTGATTGCGTCGATCGCCTGCGGCAGGCTCAGCTTGAGGTCGTGCAGGTAGCGGTTCATCGCGTTGCGATAGACCACCGTGGCGACGCCGACGAAAGTCAGTCCGGCCAGCAGGCTGCCGTACAGCCACGGCCAGGGCATCTGCCGCCCCAGCACCACGCCGACGATCAGGCTGGCGACGGCCAGCAGGCCGAGGCGTGAACGCAGCGTGCCGTGCCAGCCGAGGCTGCGGCTGCCCAGCCACAGGCGCCCGAGCGGCGCGCCCAGTAGCGGCCAGCGGGTGCAGGCCGGAGCATCCTGGTCGCGCAGCAGGTCGGGGCTGTGTTCCAGGGCCAGGGCCGCGCCCGGGTGCGCCGCGACGAAGCCGGCCTTGAGCGCCGTCAACCGCTCGGCCTGGGCCTCGGCGCGCTGGCGCTTGCGGCTCAGGCTACGGACCGCGAAGAAGCCCAGCAGCACGCAGAGGAACACCAGCAGGGTGAACAGATCGAGCAGCGCGTCCATTCACTGGCCTCCCGTGAACAGGTGGGCGTGCCGGGTATAGAACTGCGGGCGCTGGCCGCTGGCGTTGAACTGGCCGACCAGGCGTCCGTCGGCATCCACGCTGCTGGTGGTGAAACCGTACAGCTCCTGGGTCTGGATCACGTCGTTCTCCATGCCGCAGACCTCGGTGATGGAGACGATGCGGCGGCCACCGTCGCGCATGCGCTCGACCTGGACGATCAGGTTCACCGCACTGGCGATCTGTCGGCGGATGGCTTCCAGCGGCAGTTGCATGCCCGCCATCATCACCATGTTTTCCAGGCGCATGATGGCGTCCCGCGGGGTGTTGGCGTGGACGGTGCACAGCGAGCCGTCGTGGCCGGTGTTCATCGCCTGGAGCATGTCGAAGCTTTCGCCGCCGCGCACCTCGCCGAGGATGATGCGGTCCGGGCGCATGCGCAGGGCGTTGCGCACCAGGTCGCGCTGGTCGACCTTGCCGGTGCCTTCGGCGCTGACCGGACGGGTTTCCAGGCGCACCACATGACGCTGTTGCAGTTGCAGTTCGGCGGCGTCCTCGATGGTGATGACCCGGTCCTCGTCGCTGATGTTCTGCGACAGGGCGTTGAGCAGGGTGGTTTTGCCCGCGCCGGTGCCGCCGGAGACGACGATGTTGAGCTTGGCGAGCATGCCGCGCTTGAGCACCTCGGCCATCTCGAAGGACAGCGCGCCGCGTTCGGCGAGGATGTCCAGGGACATGTTGCGGCGCATGAACTTACGGATCGAGATGGTGGTGCCGTCGATCGCCAGCGGGTAGGTGATGACGTTCACCCGGCTGCCGTCGGCCAGCCGCGCATCGACCATCGGGTGCGCTTCGTCGATGCGCCGGCCCACCGCCGCGGCGATGCGCTGGGCGGTGTTGAACACGTGCTCTTCGTCGATGAAGGTGATCGGCGACAGTTCCAGCTTGCCGTAGCGCTCGACGAATACCTGGCCGGCGCCGTTGACCAGAATGTCGTTCACCGAGTCGTCGCCCAGCAGCGGCTGGATCGGGCCGATGCCGACCATCTCGTTGAGCATTTCCTCGCCGACCGCCTGTTCCTCCTGGCGGGACAACTGCAGGCGGCTGTCGTCGCAGATCTTGCGGATCACCGCCTCGACCTGCTGGCGCAGGGCATCGCGGCCAAGGGCGGCGGCTTTCAGCGGGTCGATCTGGTCGTAAAGCTGGTTACGGATCAGCCGGCGGTTCTGGGTGCCGAGGGTGTCCACCGGGCGGGCGGGCGCCGCGCGTTGCACCGAGGTCGGCTCGGTGCTGGCGCGGCTGTTGTGGGGCGGCGCGGGCACGTCGCTGACGGCGACCGCGGCGAGGTTCTTTTTCGGGTGTCGGATGATCATCGGCCGGTTCCTCGCTTCAGGCGGCGCGACGGCCGCGGCCCAGGGCCTGGCGCAGACGCAGGATCAGATTGCCGCTGACGGCCGGGGCGCTGCTCGGCGTGCGTCCGCAGGCCAGGTCGGCGAGGTCTAGCAGGGCCTGTTGCAAGGCCGGGGCGCGCGCGGTCTGCAGCGGGCCGGCGAGCAGGCTGTCGGCGATCACGCTGCCGGCGTGGGGCAGCACCAGGTCGACTTTGTGCCCGACGAAATCCTCGAACTGCTGACGCTCTACCAGGTCCAGGTGGCCCGGCCGCACCGGGTTGCCCACCAGCAGCAGGCGCTGGCCGTTGCTCTCGTCGCCGATCTCGCGCAGCAGACGCAGGCAGTTGCGTGCGTCCTGCACGCTGAAGTCGCAGAGCAGGATGCGCGTGTCGGCATGCTCCAGCACTTCCAGGGCGCCGTGGCAGCGGCCGCTGGGCAAGTCCCAGATCACTTGGTTGAACAGTTGGCAGAGGCTGGCGCCGAGGTTCAGCAGGTGTTCGCCGCTGAAACTGTCGGCGGCGCGCAGGTCGGGTTGCTGGCCGAGCAGGTAGAGGCGTTCGTCGATTCGCGCCAGGGCCCGTTCGAGGAAGCGTGAGTCGATCTGCGCGGTGTTCAGCGCGGCGGCGAGGCCGGCGTCGCCGTCATGCCCGAGCAGCAGCGCCTGGTCGCCGTGACCGCGGTCGAAATCCACCACCGCGCTGCTGCTGTGACGCTGGCTGGCGAGCAACTGGCCGAGGCCGGCGACCACCGTGCTGGTGCCGCGGCCACCGCTGACGCCGGTGATGGCGATGGTGCGGCCGGTGCGGCTGCCGGGGCGCAGGCTGTCATGCGGATCGCGGGCGCGGCGCAGGGTGTTGGCGAACTGGTCGAGGGGCACCGGTTTGCACAGGTAATCCTGCACGCCGCTGTGCAGCAGCGCGCGGTAGAGGTTCAGGTCGTGGGTGCTGCCCAGGGCGATCAAGCGGCAGTCCGGCGGACAGACTTGGGCCAGCTCGGCCACCGCTTGCAGCGGCGAGGCCTGGCCGTCGAGATCGACCACCAGCACTTCGGGCGCCGCCTGCTCGCGGCAGCCGGCCAGCGCCGCGGCGAAACCGCCGGCGCGGGCCAGTTGCGCCGGCAGGCCGAGGCGTTGCAGGTACTGGCCGAACAGTTCGGCGTCGGCGGCACTGGCGGCGTATAGCAGCACCGGTGGCACGTCGTTGCCGGGCGGGGTGACTCGCGTGGTGTCGTTCATGGCTCGCTCCCGGTCAGTCCTTGTTGAAGTTGATGTCCAGCAGTTCCACGGTCTCGTGGCGCTGGTAACGCTCGACCGCGTTCACCGCGGCGACGCCGTCGGCGCCCTCGAGGCTTTGCGCGCGGTTGAGGTCGCGCGGGTCGGCGACCATGCGCGCGATGTTGGCGCGGTTGGCGCAGCCCAGGTCGCCGACGGCGCGGTACGGCTTGACCGCCGAACGGTCCGGGTCGCTGATGGTGCAATCGGGGATCTGCGCCACCAGTGCTTCGGACACCACCTGCAGGTCGGCGCCCTGGGCCTTGTCCAACTGGGTCGGCGCGACGATCACCTGGCGGGCGCCGAGCTGGGTCAGCACCTCGCCGAGGCGTTTGGCGACCTGTTCGCCGGCCGGGGTGGACGGGCGCAGGGTCAGGGTCTGCTGGCTGATGCGGCCCTGGCGGGCGAGCAGGGTGTTGAGGTCGGCCAGCGACTCGCGGCTCATGCCGCCGCCCGCGCTGGCGGTGAGGTGCGCGACCATCGCCGATGGCACGGCGCGGATCGGCGCCTGCGGGCTTTGCGGGGCGTAGAGGGCGATACGTTGGTCGTTGACGCTGCGGTCGCAGGCGCCCAGCAACAGCGCGAGGGACAGGGCGACGAACAGGGGTTTGGCGGCGTGCATGCGAAGTGCTCCGAAACTTAGTACAGGTAGCCGGCGGACGCCTGGGCGGGCAGTTGCGAGTCCAGGGTGCGCAGGCCGCGGCCCGGGGTTTGCAGGTCACCCGGGTTGGTGGGCTCGACGACGTAGGCGGTGGCGATGATCACCAGTTCCGTATCGGCCTGGCTGGAGGTGTGGGTCTCGAACAGGCGGCCAAGACCGGGGACGCTGCTCAGGCCGGGAACGCCGCTGACCTGCTGGGCGCTGTTGCTGCGCAGCATGCCGGCGAGGGCGAAGCTCTGGCCGCTGGCGAGTTCCACCGTGGTGTCGGCGCGGCGCACCTTGAACGCGGGAATCACGTTGCCTTGCAGCTCCACCGCGCCTTCGTCGGACAGGTCGCTGACTTCCGGGGCCACGTGCAGGCTGATGCGGTTGGGCGAAAGCAGGGTCGGGGTCATGCGCATGATCACGCCGTACTGCTTGTACTCGATGGTGATGTTGTTGTTGGTGGTGATGACGATCGGCACCTCGCCGCCGGCGGCGAAGCCCGCGGTCTCGCCGGACATGGCGGTCAGGTTGGGTTCGGCCAGCACCGTCGCCAGGCCGTCCTGGGACAGGGCGGTGAGCAGGCCGGAGACGGTGGTCGAGCCATAGCGGTGGAAGCCGCCGGCCACCGCGTTGGTGGCGCTGCCGCCGGCCACCGCGTTGGTGGCGCTGCCGCCGGTGAACGCGCCGGTGGTGGCGTCGAACAGGCTGCGGGCGTTGCGGAAGAAATAGTTGCCGTCCTTGAGGGTCGCTTCCCAGTTCAGGCCCAACTCGGAGCTGAGACTGCGGGAGACTTCAACGATGCGCACGCTGAGGTTTACCTGGGCCGACAGCTCGACCTTGAGCTGGTTGATCACCCGCGGCCCGTCGCTGCCGGCGGCGCCGCCACCGTTGGGGCTGCTGCTCGGCGAGCCGAGGTAGGCCTCGACCGCGCTGATCACCTGGCGCGCCTGCTGCGGCGTGCGGACATTGCCGCGCACCACCAGGCCCTTGGCCGAGGACGGGCCGAAGTCGACCTTGGCCCCCGGCACTTCGGCGCTGATCTGTTTGCTCAGGGCCTCCAGGTCGTAGTCGGCGACCACCCGGATCGCGGCGATCACCTGGTCCTGCGCATCGAGGGCGTAGAGCGTGGTGGCGCCGGCGCTTTCGGCGAAGACGAAGACGCTGCCGGGGGTCGGCACCTGGTAGCTGGCGATCTTCGGATCGGCCACCAGCACTTTGCTCGCCGCCTTGGGCAGTTGCAGCAACCGGCCCTGTTTCAGCAGCAGGTGCAGGTCGCGGGTTTCGCGGACTTCGGTCAGGGTTGCCGGCAGGCGTGGCGCGGCGGCTTTGGGGGCCGGCGCGACGGGGTATTCGGCCTCGCTGGCGTAGGCTTCGGGGTCCACCGGCTGGGCCACTTCTTCATATTGCGGCGGCAGTTCCAGGGGCGGGTCGAGGACCACGACCTCGGCGCGCAACGGCAGGGCGCAGAACAAACCGAGGCCCAGCGCGCAGGACAGCGACAGGGGGGAGCAGGCAGGGGCGAACTTCATCGTCAGGAATTCCGGAAAGGCCAGTCAATGCCCGCGGCGCGGGCACGGTCGGGAGGGTCGGGAGCCTCAGTGGCTGGGCGGCACGATCTCGGTGGTGCCGCCGCGATAGAGCATGACCGGGGCCGCGGCCTTGGCCGGGTAGAGGTCGGTGGTCTGGGCCAGGCGGGTGACCTCGCGGTTGCCGCTGCGGGGCAGGCCGTCGCTCTCTTCGCGGTTGCTGCGCAAGGCCAGTTGCAACACGCCGATCTCCTTGCTCAGGGACAGGCGCTCGGCCTGGCGCGGCGTGACTTCGACGGTGACGCTGTCGAAGTACGGGTTTTCGTCTTTCTTGCCTGGCGTGGCCGGGGCCTTGGCGCGGTCGTTGCGCTGGGTCAGGTCACGGGCGCTGCGGTTCAGCGCCAGCACGCGGACGTTGCGCAGCAGGGTCTGCGCCGCGTAGGGCGGCGGGAAGATCGGCGCGCCAGCGCTGTCGCGGCCTTCGAGGGCTTCCTTGTTCAGCGCCAGGATGATGTCGACGCGGTCACCCGGGGCGATCAGGCCCTGGCCGGCGGCGACCGCCGAAGTGGGCAGGGTCAGGGCGCGCATGCCGGGAGTCAGCGCGGTGGCCAGAAAGCCCGGTTCGCCGGGGCGCACCAGGGCGTTGACGAACACCGGCTGGCCTTCAGCGACGGTGCGCCGCACGGTGGCGCCGACCACCAGGCCGAGGTCGTCCTGGCCACGCAGGTAAACCTGTTCGGCCGGTAGCGCGGCGTCGGTTTCCTGCCAGCGCAGCAGGCTGCTGTCGATGAACTGGCCGGGCTTGAGTTCACGGGTGGCGACCAGCACCGCCAGTTTGCTCACGGAGACGGGGGCTGCTTCGGCGGGCGCCTTGGCCGCGACGGGCGCGGCGGGCGGAGCGAGCAGGACGCGGGCCAGCAGGGCGGCGCCGCCAGCCAGGGTCAAAGCGCCTGCCAGCAGGAGGACGGAAGGGGTTTTCATGGTTCAACCGGTCGTCAGGAATGAATGGGAAACAGCAGGGTGTAGAAGCTGCCGGTCGCGATGGCCAGGCCGTAGGGCAGGCCTTGCGGGCGGTCGCTGGTGAGCACCGTGGGCGTGGCGATGGCCAGGCCCGGAAAGCGTGCGCCGAGGCGTTGCCAGAGCAGCGCGACGATCTGTTCCAGCGGCGTCAGCAGCGGCATTGCCAGGGCGAGGATGCCGCCGGCCAGGGCCGTGACGATCAGGAACGCCATCTGGTTGCCACCACTCCACAGGCACAGCACGGTCATCAGCTTGACGTCGCCGGCGCCGACCTGGCCCAGGTTGAACAGCATGAAACCCACCGCCAGTACCAGCGCCGCGCCGAACAGCGCGCTGCCGGTCTCGTTCAGCAGCGCCTGGCCGGCGAGTGCGCCCCAGGGCCCGAGACCGAGCAGGGCGAACAGCGGCAAGGCGCACCAGACCAGCAGCAACAGCACCACCAGCAGGTTGTGGATGCGGCGGTAGAGCAGGTCCGAGCAGATCACCCAGCACAGCGCGGGGAGCAGGACGACAAGGGCGAAAGTGCTGTTCATCTGGACTGGCTGGCCGGCTTATTGCGCGGCGCCACCCTTGTCGCCGTTGATCTGGTTGCCGATGGCGGCGAAGCGGTCCTTGAGCGCTTTGATGAACACCCCGTCCTCGCCAAAGATGATGCCGATGGCCGCGGCCATGGCGGCGGCGAGGATGCCGTACTCGATGGCGGTCACACCGCTTTCGTCGTTGAGGAAGGCGCGGATGCGTGGGGTCATGGCAAGTCTCCGGGAACAGGGTTGGGGGGAGGAAAGGCCCCCGGCGGGGCGTGGCGATATTAAGATTTATTCTCAATTGGCGAGCAAGGCGACAACCATTAAGAATGCTTAACGAACCTCGCCCGCCGGGCCCGGGCGCTGACGGCGCACGCACAGGGTGGCGATCAGGCCCGGACGGTTGTCGCCCAGGTGCAGCTCGCCGCCGTGCAACTCGGCGATCGCCCGCACCAGGGTCAGGCCAAGGCCATGGCCGGGGGTTTCGCTGCTTTCGCCGAGGCGCTGGAACCGCTCCATCGCCCGTTCGCTCTGGGCCGCGGCGATGCCGGCGCCGTGGTCGCGCACCTGCAGTTCGCCATGGCCGTTGCGCGACTGCGCGCGCAGGGTGATCGGCAGGCCCGGCGGCGCGTACTTGAGGGCGTTGTCGATCAGGTTGGCGAGCGCCTGGAACAACAGCGCACGGTCACCGTAGAGCTGACAGTCACGGGCCACGTCCAGGCGCAGCGGACACCCGCGCTGCTCGGCCAGGGGCTGGTAGTAATCGGTGACGTCGTGCAGCAGTTCATGCACATCGATGGTCTGGAAATGGCAGGTCATGCGCCCGGTTTCCACCTCGGCAATCCGCATCACCGCCCGGAACAGGTTCTGGATCCGTTCGCTGTCCTGCACCGCGCAGAGCAGCTCGTCGCGGGCCGGACCTTCGAGCATTTCACTGGCGGTGAGCAGGCGACTCTGCAGGCGGGTCAGCGGCGTGCGCAGCTCATGGGCGATATGGCTGGTGATGTGCTTGACCTCGTCCATCAGCTTGTTGATTCGCAGCAGGCCGTGGTTGATCTCGACGCCCAACTGATCGAATTCGTCGCCTTGCTGGGTGGTCGGCGCGCGGGCGGTGTAGTCGCCGTTGGCGTAGCGCACCAGCGCATCGCGAATGCGGTTGATGCGGTAGAGGTTGTGCAGGCCGAAGGGCAGGGCGGTGATCAGGATCGACAGCAGCAACAGCAGCAAGCCGGCGCCGGTGGCCAGCGGGATAATCCGCGTGCGTTCGAGCATCGGTCGCAGGTCGAAGGCGCTGAAGTACTGGCCGCCGTCGGGCAGCGGGATCGACAGGCCGAGGATTTCCGCGGTGTAGCCGTTGCTGTTGGTGAGGGTCATGTGGTGCCAGCGCGGCTTGTCGGTGGCCGGGCGGCGGGTGTCGGGCAGGTAATCGGGGTTGCCCAGCAGCAGCCGGCCATCACGGTCGATGACCACCGCCTGGTGCTCCTTGCGCACCTCCAGCGACTGCCGGTGCTGCAGCGACCAGGCCAACTGCGCGGCGTCCTGGAAACGTCCCTGCAACTGCCCGCTGCGCACCTCGTTGAGGATCATGTCGCGCACATGGCTGCGCATCACCACTTCCAGCAACTGGTTGCTCAGCACGATGGAGATCAGCGAGAACAACAGGCAGATGAAGGCGATGGTGGTGGCTTGGCGCAGGCTGCTGGTGGCGAGAAGTGGGCGCAGGCTAGCCCAGGACATAGCCGATCGCCCTTACCGTCTTGATCAGTGGATGCTCGAAACCCTTTTCCAGCTTGGTGCGCAGTTTGGACAGGTGCACGTCGATGAGGTTGGTCTGCGGGTCGAAGTTGTAGCCCCAGATCCGCTCCAGCAGCATGCCGCGGGTGACCACTTGCCCCGCGTGTTCAGCCAGCACCTGGAGCAGCTTGAACTCCTTGTCGGTGAGGTCGATGGCTTTCTCGCCGCGTTGGACGCGGCGGCTGGCCAGGTCGATGCGCAGGTCCTGGATCTGCAGAATCTCGCTCGGCACCTGACGCTGGTGACGCCGCGCCAGCAGCTCAAGGCGCAGCAGCAACTCGTTGAAGTCGAAAGGTTTGCCCAGGTAGTCGTCGGCGCCGGCACGCAGCCCCTCGACCCGGTCGCTGCTCTGGTCGTTGGCCGACAGGATCAGGATCGGCGGGCGATTCTGCCCGTGCAGCCGTTGCAGCACTTCGATGCCGTCCATCTTTGGCAGGATCCGGTCGAGAATCACCACATCGAAGACCTCGCTGCCGATCATCTGCAAGGCACATTCGCCGTTGTCGATCAGTCGGCAGTTGTGCCCGCACGCGTGCAGCTTGCAACCGAGCCAATGGCTGACCGAAGGGTCGTCCTCTACTACTAATACCCGCATTCACCGCTCCTTCACTGGAGATTCGCGCTTGTTCTATCAGCCTGCTGACTCATCGTTCAGTTAAGAATTATTAAGATTAGATACTGAGAATCATTACCAAAAATTGTATGACAACTCATTTCACTTTGGAATCGATTGATGGCATTTACCTATCAGGCTGAAACCCCATCAGGAAAAGCCTTACTCCATTTGCGGTCTTCCAATAGGCAGCGGTTAGTTGGGTAAAATGTGCCCCTTTGGTGTCGGATGACCGACCTTCATCTGGTAGACCAACTCTTTCCCGGGGCCCTTTCATGCACACCCTTTCGCGGACCTTCGCCAGCGCGATCATTGCCGCGCTCGGCGAGTCTGATCCTGCCGTCGCCGCGCTTTGCCGACGCCTGGGCGAGCCGCTGTTGGCGGCGTCCGGTCCGGCGTTCATTTCATTGGCGTCGCTCACCGCGTTGTTCGAGCAGGCCAGTGTTCTCAGCGGCGACCCGGACATCGGCCTGCGCGCCTTTCACCACGCCCATCCGGCGAACCTCGGGCCGTTAGGCTATGCGTTGATGTCCAGCCCGACGATTGGCAGCGTATTGACCGCCATTGCCGAGTTTCACCATTTGGTTGGCAGCGGCTTTTGCCTGTTCGTCGAGGAGCGGGTCGAGGGGCTGCGCCTGGTGGGGGTAATGACCGGCCCCGAACAGCGGCCGCTGTCGCGGGTGTTCATTGATGCGATCTCGGCCATCACTCTCGGGTTGTTGTGCTGGCTGGTGCCGGGGCGGGCGATTCGGCCGTTGCGCGCGGAACTGAGCTACCCGCGGCCGGCCGACACCCGCGCTGTCGAGGATTTATATGGCGCTGAAATCCACTATGGCGCGGCGCAGAATGCGCTGCTGTTCAGCCACGCCGATGTCCAGCTCGCGGTGGCCACCCACGACCCGGCGCTGCACGCGGTGCACAGCCAGTACCTGGCGCAATGGCAACGGCAACTGGACAGCGACACTGTCAGCCTGCGAGTCAGGCGAGCGATCAGCGAACACTTCGCTCAAGGCCGGCCGGTGACCTTGGCGGGCGTGGCCGGGAGCCTTGGGCTGAGTCAGCACCAGCTCAGTCGCGGGCTGGAAAACGAAGGCCACGGCTTTTTGCGCCTGCTCGATGAAGTGCGCCTGCGCGACAGCCACAACCTGCTGCGCAGCAGCACCCTGAGTTTCAAACAGATCGCCTACCAAGTGGGTTTCCGCCATCAGAGCGCGTTCAACAAGGCCTGTGAACGGTGGTTCGGTATGGGGCCGGGACGCTATCGGGAACAGGGGCGCAGCTAGTTTCCTTTATCCACGCAGCCCTTTCCTTTATCCCTCGGCCGGCACGGGGTTAAAGCCTGCAGCGAAAGTGCGGACAATCGCCCGCACACGTTTGCGCCCCCTCGCCGAGGTTTCCCATCTCCATTCCCCGCGTTGCCCTCCTGCTTGCCCTGACCGTCGTGGTGCTGAGTGCGCCGCAGGTGATTGTGTTCGGCAAGGCCGTGGGCTTGTGCCTGTTGTTGCTGGTGCTGGCGTGTTGGCAGGCCCGGCGCCTTCGCGCGGGGCGGCGCGAGGTGGAGACGCTGCGGCAAACCCTGTCCGCGCTGCATCACGATGCGCTGCTGTTGGCGCAGTTGGCCGCGCGGCTCAACGACCTCACCGACAGTTGCGACATCGCTTTGCAACAACAGCAGCGCAAGCTCGAGCACACCGCGCCGGCCTTCGCGCGGATCAAGGATCAAGCCCGGAAACTGGTCGGCACGGCACAGCGGGTCGACAACGAATCACGCCAGTCGCTGCGTCTGGCGCGTGAGGGCCAGGCCGGGCTCAGCGCGACGCTGATGGCGTTCCGTTCGATGGACAAGTCAGCGACCTGCGCCGAAGCCGAGGGCGCGATGATGGTGCAGGACGTCCGGGCGCTGGCCCGGGAAAGTCGCGACCAGGCCTATGGCGCCAACCTCGCCCTGGCCGGGATCAGCGACGCGGCGAGCAGCATCAGCCAGTGCGGCACGCTGATTGCTCGCGACTGCGAGGCCCAGGGTCGAGCGACTGATGAGCTTGAGGGTGCCCTGGCAAGTATCGAACAACTCGCGCAGACCTCGGCCTGGCGTTCGCGCCAGGCCAGTGCTGCCAGCCAGGAGCTGGCGCGCAAGGCCGCGCGGCTGGAAACACGATTGAAGGCTTGTCCACGGCCCGAGGGCCTCCACGCGTAGTGCCGGAGGTAAGAGTGATCCTGTTCAAAGCATTGATGCGTCGTTATCACGACCTGATGAAATGCGTCGCCCAGCGGCCCGAGCCGGTGGATGCCGAGTCCGCCAAGCCCCTGCTGGAGGCGCTGGAGCAACTGGCGGCGGAAGCCGAGCGGCTGGAGGCGCGGTTGCGCGTGCTCAGCGAGAACCGCCAGCGCCTGCAACCTCCCGAGCCGCACCTGCGGCTGGTCTGGCCGCCCCGGGACGACAAGGACAAAGCCAGCGGTTGATTGCTGGTAAATGAATACTGTTATGAATGTAAATCGATTTACTGCTGCGCAAATTAGCTAATCCTTTTCTATTTTTCTCGTTTCTTGTGAATGCATTGGTGTATGTTTGCCGTCGCAGGCCATACCCCTGCCATCACTCTTACAAGAACGAGGCATTCCATGTCCGGGTTGAGAAAACTCCGCATCAGTACGCGTGTCACCCTGTTGGTTGCGTGCATTTCCCTGTTTGTCTTGTGCCTGAGCGGCTGGCTGGGGCTGACCCTGCAGCGCACCTTGCTGAGCGAAAAAATGGCTGGCGTCGGCACTGCGCTGAACACCGCCTCGAATATCCTCGGTCACTACCAGCGCCAGGCCAGCGAAGGCCATCTGAGCACGGAGGAGGCGCAGCGCCAGGCGCTGCAGGCGGTGAGCACCATCCGCTACCTCGGCGACAACTACCTGCTGGTCCTCGACCTCGACCACCGCATGCTCATGCACCCCACCGCGCCGGCGCTGGTGGGCAAGCAACTGGCGGACTTCAAGGACGTCAACGGCAAGGCGTTTTCCCGCGAGATGATCGACAAGGCGCGCACCCTCGGTCGCGGCACGGTGGAGTACTGGTTCCCGCGGGCCAACGGCGCCCAGGCCGAGTTCAAGGTCTCGGAAGTGCTGCTGTTCAAGCCGTGGGGCTGGGTGTTGGCCAGCGGCATCCATCCGCAGGACGTGCGTGACGAAGTCAACCAGGTGCTGCGCGTGCCGGCCTTTATCGTCGGGCTTGCCTTGCTGGCCATCGGGTTGTTCGCCTGGCTGCTGATCCGCAGCATCACCCGGCCGTTGAACGACACCGTCGATGCGCTGGCCCGCGCCACTCAAGGCCACACCGACCTGACCCTGCGCCTGCCGGTGGATGGCGACGACGAACTGAGCCAGGTGTCGCGCAGCTTCAACAGCCTGGTGCTGGCGGCCCATGACGTCACCGCCAGCGTGGTCGATGCCAGCCAGGCCATCGCCAAGGCCACTGATGACCTCGGCCGCATCACCCGCACCGCCCAGGACAACATGGCCGCCCAGCAACAGGAAACCGACAGCGTGGTCGCCGCGATGACCCAGATGGTCTGCACCGTGCAGGAAGTGGCGCAGAACGCCAGCGTCGCTGCCCGCGCCACCGAAGAAGCCGAGCGCCATGCCAGCGAGGGGCGCGGCACGGTGGACGAAACCGTCAGTGCGATTGGCGTGCTGGCGGACGGCCTGAACGACAGCCGCCGCGTGGTGGACCAGCTTGCCGCCGATTCCGGCAGCGTCGGCCAGGTACTGGAAGTCATTTCGGCCATCGCCGAGCAGACCAACCTGCTGGCGCTCAACGCCGCCATCGAAGCTGCCCGCGCGGGCGAGCACGGGCGTGGCTTTGCCGTGGTCGCCGACGAAGTGCGCAGCCTGGCCATGCGCACCCAGAAATCGACCCTGGAAATCCAGCAGATCATCACCCGCGTCCAGGCGGGCGCCAGCGAAGCGGCGGGCCAGATCGGCACCAACGTCGCCGCCGCGCAGCACCCGGTGCAAGCCTCGGCCCGCGCCGGGCAGGCGCTGGAACGGATAACCGTGTCGGCGGCGACGGTCAGCCAGATGGCCTTCCAGATCGCCAGCGCGTCCGAGGAACAGGCGGCCACGGCGGACGAAATCAACCGCAGCATCACGCGGATTCACGATGCCGCGTCCACGGGTACGCACACCCTGCGGCAGACGGGGGAGGCGTGTGAAGGGTTGAAGCGGGTATCGCGGCAGTTGCAGGAGCAGGTGGCGAAAGTGGTGATTTGAGGTGGGGCCGGTCGGCGCGGCCGGCGACATCTCGCAGGCAAAATAGTGGCTTGACGCGGAACCTGTCGGAACGGCCGTTAGCCGCGATGGGCCGCACAGCGGCCCCAAAACCATCCAGCACGAGGTGGCTGTCTACTCCCGGCATTACTTTCGACCTGAGGATGGCTGAATGTGAGATCCAGACCAGTCAGAAACAGGGCCGCTGTGCGGCCCATCGCGGCTAACAGCCGCTCCCACAGTTCGTGGAGGCCTGAAGATTTTGCTTGTCTGCGAGATGTGGAGGTACCCATGCCGCGACGCGGCCTTTTGAGCTCACCAACCGCTACGGGTCAGGCAATCACGCCCATGAATTCTCGCGCCCAGCCCAGATATTCTTCCGCGCCGCTGTAGCGCGCCACCAGTTCCGACGGCTTGAGTCCGGTGTCGGTGGCCAGTCCGCGCTGTGCGCGCAGGGTGTCGTAGGTGGCCTTGATCGCGGCGAAGCAGGCGGCGTGTCCGTCCACCATGATGCGCACGCCGAGGCGAGCCACGCGCTGTTCGTCCCACTGTTGGGCGCTGCCATAGCTCACCAGCATCAACGGCAGCCGCAAGCCGTCGGCGATGGTTTCAAGGTGCTCGAAATCCCGCACGCCCATCAGGCAGATGCCATCGGCGCCGGCGTCCTGGTAGGCGCGGGTTCGCTGGACCACCTGGGTCAGCGACTGCGCACCGGCATGGGTGCGGGCGATCAGCGCCAGGCCAGGGTCTTTGCGGGCACGTTGCGCAGCACGTAGCTTGCCGACGGCTTCCTCGACGCTGATCAACTCCGACAACGGCTCCTCGAAACGCGCCGGCAGCAGGGTGTCTTCCAGGGTCAGGGCGGCGACACCGGCACGTTCCAGCTCTGCCACGCAGCGCATGACGTTGAGGGCGTTGCCGTAGCCATGGTCGGCGTCGGCGATGACCGGCAGGCGCGCGACGCGACCGATGCGAGTGGCCTGTTCGACAAATTCGCTCAAGGTGAGCAAGGCGATGTCCGGGGCGCCCAGGACGTGGAGCGAGGCGACCGAGCCACCGAGGATGCCGACCTCAAAGCCGAGATCGGCGGCGATGCGAGCGGACAGCGGGTCAAACACGGAGGCGGTGCGAAAGCTCATGGGGCTGGCGAGCAGGCCACGAAAGCGCTCGCGCAGTTCAAGGGGACTGGCGTTGTGCATGGCGATCTCTGGTTGTTGCGCTGTTCAAAAGATACCCGGCCAGGCTGCGTGGGCCATGACCGGGCGGGGGATCACTTGATGAAGCGCACCTGGCTGTTGATCTTCTCGATCACCGAGCCTTTGCGTTCGTTGAAGCGTGCCTTGTTCTGCTCGAACAGGTTGTTGCCCTTGGTGTCGATGGAGATGATCAACGGCCCGAACTCACGCACGCGGTTGACCCACAAGGTTTCCGGCATGCCGAGGTCTTGCCATTCGGCCCGTTCGATTTCCTCGACCTTGGTCGCCGCCAGTACCGCGCAGCCACCGGGGAATACCGCATGCACCGCCTTGTTCTCCAGGCAGCCGGTGGTGGTTTCCGGGCCCATGCCGCCCTTGCCGACGATCAGTTTCACACCTGTCTGTTCGATGAATTCTTTCTCGAACTTCTCCATGCGCATGCTGGTGGTCGGACCGATGGACACCATCTCGAAGCTGCCGTCGTCCTTCTTGCGGACGATGGGGCCGGCGTGGAAGATCGCGCCACCGCGCAAGTCCACCGGCAGTTCACGCTTGAGTTCTATCAGGCGCCGGTGCGCCACGTCGCGGCAGGTCACCAGTTGCCCGGTGAGGTAGACCACGTCGCCGACATTGAGGGAGGCCAGGTCTTCGTCCTTGATCGGGGTATTGAGGATCTTTTTCACAGGACTACTCCTTCGTGGGACAGGATGTCGTAGGACAGGTCGGCATTGATGCGGATCTTGCCGCGGCGATGGGCCCAGCAGCCGGTGGACACCGCCACGCCGATGGTCGAGGGGTGGCGCGCCGAGGACTCGATGTTCACGCCCATGACGCTGCTGTTACCGGTCAGGCCTTGCGGGCCGATGCCGATTTCGTTGAGGCCGTCTTCCAGCAGTTGCTCCATCAGCGCGGCGTTTGCGTTGGGATGGCTGGAGTCCACCGGGCGCAGGATCGCCCGCTTGGACAGGCGTGCCGCGGTCTCCACCGAGGTCGACACGCCAACACCGACCAACAGTGGCGGACAGGCGTTGATGCCGCGGGAGGTGATCACGTCGAAGACGAACTCGGTCACGCCTTCGTAGCCTTGGCCGGGCATCAGTACCTTGGCCGAGCCGGGCAGGGTGCAGCCGCCACCCGCCATGTACACGTCGACGATGGCGTAGTCGGCGTCGGGGATGATTTCCCAGTCCAGCCACGGGATTTTCGAACCGGTGTTGGTGCCGGTGTTTTTCTCGTCGAACGTCTCCACCGCGTTATGCCGCAGCGGGCCCTTGATGGTGGCCTCCAGGGTGGCGTTCTGCATGATCCCTTCCAGTTCGCCGAGCAGCGGGAAACGCGCGCCGGCGGCGATGAAGTACTGGATCACCCCGGTGTCCTGGCAGCTCGGACGGTCGAGCTTGTCGGCGTAGTCCTGGTTCTCGGCCATCGAGTCATACACGGCGATGGCCAGTGGGTTGGTTTCCGCGGCGCGCAGCTTGGCGGTTTTTTCCTTCACGTCTTTGGGCAGGCGCTTGCCGATATAGGCGGTGAATTTCGCCATGGTGTCGGTGAGCGATTCAACAGCTGCTTCTCTATCCACTTTTGTTCTCCTTACTGCATCACAAGGCGGTTTTCCGGGTAGCGGCGTTCATGCGCCGCTGACGGTGGTTGCCGGTTTCACGGTCTGATTCAACGCGGGGGATTCTTCTGTCTGGCACTGCTGCCGGGGCTCCGCCTGGCCATCCAGCACGCGGTTCATTCGTTCGGTATCGAGGGCGCCGACCCATTTGGCGATGGCCAGGGTTCCGACCGCATTGCCGATGGTGTTGGTGATGGCGCGGGCTTCGGACATGAAGCGGTCCACGCCGAGCAACAGGACCATGCCGGCCACCGGAATGCTGCCGAGGGAGGCGAGGGTGGCGGCCAGTGTTATGAAGCCGGAGCCGGTTACTCCCGCCGAACCTTTGGAGGTCAGCAACAGCACGCCGAGGACGATCAACTGGTCGGTGAGGCTCAGCGGTGTGTTGGTGGCCTGGGCAATGAAGATCGCCGCCATGGTGTAGTAGATGCACTGGCCATCGGGGTTGAAGGTCAGCCCGGACGGGATCACCAGGCCCACCACCGGCTTGGACACGCCGACGTTCTCCAGCTTGCCCATCAACTGTGGAACCACCGATTCCGACGAACTGGTGCCGAGTACGGTGAACAGCTCTTCCTTCAGGTACTTGAGGAACTTCCACAGGCTGAAGCCGGACAGCCGCGCGACGAAGCCGAGGACGATCGTCACGAACAGGAAACAGGTGACGTACATGGTCGCCATCAGCTTGCCGAGGGAGACGATCGAGCCCAGTCCATACTTGCCGACCGTGAAGGCCATGGCGCCGCAGGCCGCCAGTGGTGCGACCCGCATCACCATGCCGACGATATGGAACATGCCGTGGGAGAACGACTCCAGCACATCCACCACGGGTTTGCCGCGTGGGCCCAGGTGCGCCAGGGCGATGCCGAGCAGCGTCGAAAACAGCAGGATCGGCAGGATCTCGTTCTTGGCGAAGGCGTCGGTCACGCTGGCGGGAATGATGTGCAGCAGGAAATCGGTGAAGCTGCCGGAGCCGGCAGCCGCGGCCGAGGTGTAGCTGGCGATGCTCTTGGTATCGAGGGTCGCCGGGTCGATGTTCATGCCCTGGCCGGGCTGTACCAGATTGACCACGACCAGGCCCAGCACCAGGGCGAACGTGGACAGCACTTCGAAGTAGATCAGCGCTCGCGCACCGACCCGGCCCAGCTCCTTCATGTTCTCCATCTTGGCGATGCCGAGCACCACCGTGGCGAAAATGATCGGCGCGAAGACCATCTTGATCAGTTTGATAAAGGCGTCGCCCAGAGGCTTGAGGTCAACGCCGACTTCGGGCCAGAACACACCGAGCGCAATGCCGATGGTCACGCCGATCAGAACCTGGACATACAGCTTTCCTAAGAATCGCATGGCCGTTTTTCTCCGCTTTATTGTTGTGAGTCGGATTTTTTTGTTGGCGGCCGGGCTCGCTGTCGGCGGCGAGGCAGCGCCACCGGCCGAGAGCCCAGATTTCGTGTGGGTAATCACGGGGAGCAAAGTTAAAGGTTTTTCTGAAATGTGGTAATACAATGAAATTAACTACATTGTTTACCTGAGGTTACTAATGAGTCCGGTCTCGGAATTGGCGTTTTTCGTCCAGCTAGTGCGCCTGGGCAGCCTCGCGGCGACGGCGCGGGAGCTCAACCTGACCCCGCCGGCGGTGTCCAAGCGCCTGGCCCTGCTTGAGCAACGTCTAGGTGTGCGCCTGCTCAACCGCACCACCCGCAGCATCAGCCTCACCGCCGAAGGCGAGCTGTACCTGGTCAACGCCCAGCGCATCCTCGGCGAGATCGAAGAAATGGAGCAGCAAGTCTCCAGCAGTCGCGCCGAGCCCAAGGGGCTGTTGCGGGTCAACGCGCCGCTGGGTTTCGGCCGCACCCATGTCGGGCCGGCGATTTCTTCGTTCGTCAGGCGCCACCCGGAAGTGGAGGTACAACTGCAATTGACCGACCGGCCGATCAACCTGCCGGACGACGCCACCGACGTTGCCATTCGCTTTGGCGAGTTGCCCGACTCACGGCTGATCGCCCGCAAGATCGCCAGCAACCGCCGCCGCCTGTGCGCCACGCCGGCCTACCTGGAACGGCATGGTCATCCCGAGACGCCGAAGGATCTGGCGCGGCATAGCTGTATTGTCTTGCGCCAGAACGACCTGGCCTTCGGTGCCTGGCGTTTCAGTCGCGGCAAGCAGTCGGAGTCGGTCAAGGTGCACGGCGGGCTTAGCACCAACGACGGTGAAGTGGCATTGAAATGGGCGCTGGACGGTCACGGCATCCTCATGCGCGCCGAGTGGAACCTGGCGCGCTACCTGCGCTCCGGGGACCTGGTGGAAGTCCTGGGTGATTACGAGACACCGCCCGCGGACATCTACGCCGTGTATCTGGAGCGGCTGAATCTGTCGGCCAAGGTGTCGTTCTTTATCGAACACCTGCGCGAGTTCTTCCGGCGCAACGCCGATGGGCCTGAAGACAGCCTGGCGGCCTGGCAATGAGCCAAGGAAAAATATCTTCCACGCACAGGAAAAACCTCTCCTGGCGGCCAAGCCGTCATCCGGCGTCTACGGTAAGGTGACAGCTTCATCGACCACACCGCTGCGGGACGGAGCCGGCAGCCGGCCAGGAGAGGTTCACGTGGCTTCCTACACCCTGCGACAACTCAAGTACTTCGTCACCACGGTCGAGGCCGGTAGCGTTGCCGAAGCCTCGCGTCAGCTCTACATTGCGCAGCCTTCGATTTCCACGGCGATCAAGAGCCTGGAAGAAAGCTTCGGCGTGCAACTGTTCATCCGTCACCACGCCCAGGGCGTGTCCCTGACGCCCAGCGGCAAGCGCTTCTACAGCAAGACCAAATTGCTCTTGCAGATGGCCCGCGAGTTCGAGCAGAACGCCCTGGCTGACAACGACACCGTGGCCGGTCAAATCGATATCGGCGTGTTCGAGACCGTCGCGCCGCTGTACCTGCCGCGGCTGATCGCAGGTTTTCGCCAGCGCTATCCCGGCGTCGATATCCGCATGCGCGACGGCGAGCAGCAGGAACTGATCCAGGGCCTGACCTCGGGCGCTTTCGATCTGGCGTTTCTCTACGATCACTACCTCGACAACACCATCGAAACCGAGCCGCTGATGCCGCCGCAGAAACCCTATGTGCTGCTGCCGCAGAAGCACCGTTTCGCCGGCCAGACCCAGGTCTCGCTGCGTGACCTGTGCCCGGAACCGATGATCCTGCTGGACGTGGCGCCGAGCCGGACCTACTTCGTCAGCCTGTTCAACGACCTGGACCTGACGCCGAATATCGTCTTCAGCTCGCCATCGATCGAGATGGTGCGCGGCATGGTGGGGCAGGGCTTCGGCTTCTCGTTGCTGGTGACCCGGCCGAGTTCCGAATGCACCTACGACGGGCAGAAAGTGGTGGCGGTGGAGATAGCCGAACCGGTGGAACTGTCCGGGCTGGTGACCGCCAAGCTGAAGCGGGTGCAGTTGACCCGGCCGGCGCAGTTGTTTGTGGATTTCTGTCGGGAAGAGTTGGCGCGGTTGAGCTGATGGCTGCTTTGCGGTCCATCGCGAGCAAGCTCGCTCCTGCAGTTCACAGCACGCACTGTAGGAGCGAGCTTGCTCGCGATGGATCACAAAGCAGCCCCCAATAAATGGTTACTCCGGAATTACTGCAATCACATCAATCTCCATCAGCCACTCCGCCTGCGCCAACCCCGCCACCACCAGCCCGGTGGAAATCGGGAACACACCTTTCAGCCATTTGCCCACTTCGCGGTAGACCGGCTCGCGGAAACGCGGGTCGGTGATGTAGGTGGTGGTCTTGACGATATGCGTCATGTCCGAGCCCGCTTCTTCAAGCAGTTGCTTGACGTTTTTCATCGCCTGTTCGGCTTGCGCGCGCGGGTCGCCGAGGCCCACCAGGCGGCCTTCGAAGTCGGTGCCGACCTGGCCGCGAACATAGACGGTGTTGCCGGCCCGCACGGCCTGGCACAGGTCATTGTCCAGAGTCTGGTTGGGGTAGGTTTCCTTGGTGTTGAACATGCGCACGCGGGTGTGAGTAGGCATCAGTTGACTCCCATGAGGTCGGCTTTGGCAGTGGAGGATTCGCTGGTTTCAGGGGCCTGGCGCTGGTCGCGGTCGCGGTAGGCCAGGTAGGTACGTTGAGTGGCGATGTGTCCGGCGACATGCTTGGCGTCGTGCCACACGCCCCAGATGAACGACGAACCACGACGCGACAGCCACGGCAGGCCGACGAAGTACACGCCCGGCTCGGCGGACACGCCGCGCTGGTGCTTCGGTTTGCCGTTGGCGTCGAAGGCATCGACTTTCAGCCAGTTGAAATCCACGGCGTAGCCGGTGGCCCAGATGATCGAGGTGACGCCGGCGGCGGCCAGATCCAGTTCGAGAGTCGGCGCCGTCACGCACTCGGGGTCGGCCAGGCGGCGACGGGCTTCCGGCTCCAGCGGCAGCTCAAGGCCGTTGCGCTCGACGTAGGCGTCGGCGGCATCGAGCAGGGCCAGGTAGTTTTCGTCGCCACGGCGGATGTTGTCGGCCAGGTTGTCTTCGAAGCGCACCACGCCGTTGTCGAACGAGCGGGTCAGGCCGACCAGGTTCATGCCTTGGTGGGCGAGGGCGCGGAAGTCCACGGTGTGGCCGCCGCGGGCGCCGCTGACGGCGATGGTCACGTGCTCGCGGCCGGGTTTGGCGATCTCCGCGTCCCACTCGCCCAGCACGCCCAGCCACCAGCAGAAATCACGGTTGCGGTAGCTGCGCGGCGGCCGGTCGTGGGCACCGACGGAGAGGTAGACTTTGCGCCCGGCGCGCATCAGTTCGTCGGCGATTTGCACGCCGGATGAGCCGGCGCCCACCACCAGCACGGCGCCTTCGGGCAACTGCTTTGGGTTGTAGTAGGCGGCGGAGTGGATCTGGTGCAGGCCGGCGTCTTTCGGCGCGATCGGCGGAATCACCGGCCGCTGGAACGGCCCGGTGGCGGCGACCACGCGGTTGGCGCGGATCACGCCTTCGCTGGTGTCGATGGTGAAGCCCGGACGGTCAGCGTTGCGCACCACGGATTTGACCTCCACACCGGTGCGGATCGGCAGGTCGAACTTGCGCACATAGGCTTCGAAGTAATCGGCGACCTGGTCCTTGCCGGCGAAGGCGTCCGGGTCGAGGTCGAATTCCAGGCCCGGGAAGCGGTCGTGCCAGACCGGGCCGTTGGCCACCAGCGAGTCCCAGCGCCCGCTGCGCCAGGCTTCGGCGATGCGGTTGCGCTCCAGCACCAGATGCGGCACGCCGAGTTTGCTCAGGTGTTCGCTCATGGCCACGCCGGCCTGGCCGGCGCCGACCACGAGGGTATCGATTTCGAGGTTGTTCAAAGTCATTTTCAAGCCCTGTCTTCGAGACGTTGTTGTCCAGGGCGGTCGTCGAACCGCCGTTGCCTGGGGCCAGACTAGGGACGGGCGGTTTTTCGCGAAAATAGTAATTAGCGAGGGATTGCCGACAAAAAAACGAAGGCCCGGCGCTACGGGCCTTGCGGCGGGCTAGGCAGGTTTTTCCTATGCCCGGAGCATATTTTTAATCGTTTTCCTGTTGCTGGACGTCCCGCACCATCTGCCCCAACAGCCGCAATCAGTGGCCGCGCGGGCGGCCCTCAAGGAGCACACATGACCTTTTCCATCATCGGACGCTGCGCGGAATCCGGGCAGCTCGGCATCGCCATCAGTTCTTCCAGCATCGCTGTCGGCGCGCGTTGCCCGTGGGTACGCGCGGGCGTGGGCGCGGTGTCCACGCAGAACATCACCCTGCCGGCGCTCGGCCCACAGATTCTCGACCTGCTGGAGGGCCAGCAACTCGCGCCGGGCATTGCCCTGGAGCGGGTGTTGGGGACCAACGGCTGGAGCGAATATCGCCAGGTCACGGTGATCGACAGCAATGGCCAGGTGGCGCTGTTCACCGGCCAGGAAGCCCTCGGCGTGCACAACGCCCTGGCTGGCGAACAGTGCGCGGCGGCGGGCAATCTGCTGACCAGCCGCGAGGTGATCGAGGCGATGGTCACGGCTTTCGAAAACAGCCACGGCCTGCTCGCCGACCGCCTGCTGGCGGCCATGCACGCGGCGATGGCGGCGGGCGGCGAGGCCGGGCCGGTGCATTCGGCGGCGCTGAAAGTGGCGGGCGAACTGACCTGGCCGCTGGTGGACCTGCGGGTCGACTGGGCCGACGAAGACCCGATCGGCCAGCTCGATGCACTCTGGCAGGCCTACCGGCCACAGATGCAGGATTACGTCACCCGCGCCCTCGACCCCACCGCCGCGCCCAGCTACGGAGTGCCGGGCGATGAGTGACACCCGCAGCCGCGAGCTGTTGGGCCGGCTGATCGGTTTCGCCACGGTCAGCCGCGAGTCCAACCTCGAATTGATCACGTTCATCCGTGATTACCTGGCCGGGCATGGCGTGGACAGCGAACTGTTCCACAACGCCGAAGGCACAAAGGCCAACCTGTTCGCCACCCTGGGTCCGCGGGATCGGGGTGGCGTCGTGCTGTCCGGGCATACCGATGTGGTGCCGGTGGACGGCCAGGCCTGGACGGTGGCGCCGTTCGCGATGATCGAGCGCGACGGCCGCCTGTATGGCCGTGGCGCCGCCGACATGAAGGGCTTTATCGCCTCGGTGCTGGCGGCGGTGCCAGCGTTTCTCGCCGAGCCGTTGCAGATTCCCGTGCACCTGGCGTTTTCCTATGACGAAGAAGTCGGCTGCCTCGGCGTGCGCTCCATGCTCGTGGCTCTGGAACAGCGTCCGCACAAGCCGCTCATGTGCCTGATTGGCGAGCCCACCGAGCTCAAGCCGGTACTCGGCCACAAGGGCAAGCTGGCGATGCGTTGCCAGGTGCAGGGTGCGGCCTGCCATTCGGCTTATGCGCCCTATGGCGTGAACGCTATCGAATACGCGGCGCGGCTGATCGTCAAACTCGGCGAGATCGGCGAGCGACTGGCGCGTCCCGAGCTGCATGACGCGCGTTTCGACCCGCCATTCTCCACGGTGCAGACCGGGGTGATCAAAGGCGGCAGGGCGTTGAATATCGTGCCGGCGGAGTGCGAATTCGACTTCGAAGTCCGGGCCTTGCCGGGCTTCGATGCGCAGACCGTGGCCGATGAACTGGGCGCCTACGCCGAGGCCGAACTGTTGCCGAAGATGCGCGCCGTGCAGGCGGAAACGGCGGTGCGGTTGCAGCCGTTGAGTGCTTATCCGGGGTTGGCGACACCGGCTGACAGTGAAGCGGCGCGGGTGTTGGCGCTGCTCAGCGGATCCAGTGAATTCGGCACCGTGGCTTTCGGCACCGAAGGCGGACTGTTCGACCAGGCGGGGATCCCCACGATGGTCTGCGGGCCGGGCAGCATGGACCAGGGGCACAAGCCGGATGAGTTTGTCAGCCTGGAGCAGTTGCAAGGGTGCGATGCGATGTTGATGAGGCTGGTGGGGTATTTGCGACAGCCTGCTTGAAGGATAAAGCGCCGCTTGCGGCGCTTTTTTTGCTCCGACTGAACGGCCCTTCGCGAGCAAGCTCGCTCCTACAGAGTCTTGAGCCGCGCCCCAAAAGTTGGACAGTAATTGTGTAATGGCTACGCGGCCTGTGCTCTGTAGGCTACAGGGCTCAGGCCGCCGAGCTTCATCTTGATGCGTTCGTGGTTGTAGTAGCGGATGTACTCGTCAATTCCGACACGTAGTTGGTCGATCGTCTCGAAGC
>NZ_FYDX01000013.1 GCF_900187455.1 Pseudomonas sp. Irchel 3E13
TCAGCTACCAACTCGACGCCTTCGCCGCACGCATGGGCGCCGGTTATAGCTGGCACGACATCGACAGCAAACGTCATGTCGCGGCGGGCAGCTACAACGAAGAGCTGAAAGCCAAGTACAAGGCCGGCACCGCGCAGGTCTTCGGCGAAGTGGGCTACACCGTCGAGGCTGGCGGCGTGGCACTGGAACCGTTCGCCGGCATCGCCTACGTCAACTACGACAGCGACACCGGCCGCGAGAAAGGCGGGGCGGGTGCGTTGGAGGCCAGTTCGAAACAGGACGCGACCTTCACCACCGTCGGCCTGCGCGCCGGCAAGCAATTCACCTTGGGTAACGGCACCACCCTGACCCCGCGCGGCAGCCTCGGCTGGCGGCATGCCTTCGGCGATACCACGCCGGATGCTGATCTGCGCTTTGTCGATGGTGGTGCGGCGTTCAGCACCCAAGGCGTACCGATCGCCAAGGATGCCGCCGTGGTCGAGGCGGGGCTGGATGTGAGTGTTGGCGCGGCGGGCAAGCTGGGTGTTGGCTATTCGGGGCAATTGTCCAGCGATAGCCGGGACCATGCAGTGACTGTGAGCTTCAGCATGGGCTTCTAGGGCCTAAATCGCTGGCAAGCCAGCTTCCACAGATTCAGCACTGAACTTGAGACTTGTGCAGTATCTGTGGGAGCCGGGCTTGCCGGCGATGCTCTTAACCGCGCTGCCGCGCCAGCGTCATCGCGGTATCTTCAATCATGTCCTCCTGCCCGCCGACCATCCCGCGTCGGCCCATCTCCACGAGAATCTCCCGCGCCGACACGCCGTATTTCTTCTCGGCGCGCTTGGCGAACAACAAGAACGAACCGTAGACCCCGGCAAAGCCCATGGTCAGGGCATCGCGGTCGCTGCGGATCGGGAAGTCCATGATCGGCACCACCAAATCCTCGGCCACGTCCTGGATCTGGAACAGGTTGACGCCGGTCTCGATCCCCATCCGTTCACACACCGCTACCAACACTTCCATCGGCGTATTACCGGCACCGGCGCCAAGCCCCGCGCAGGCGGCATCGATGCGGGTGGCGCCAGCGGCGATGGCGGCAATCGAGTTGGACACGCCCATCGACAGGTTGTGGTGGCCGTGGAAGCCGATTTCGGTTTCCGGGTTGAGCGCGGCACGCAGGGTGGCGACGCGCACGCTCACGTCCTCGGGCAACAGGTAACCCGCCGAGTCGGTGAGGTAGATGCAGTTGGCACCGTAGCTCTCCATCAACTTGCCCTGTTTCGCCAGGCCCTCGGGGCTGTTCATGTGGGCCATCATCAGGAACCCGACCGTGTCCAGGCCCAGCTTGCGGGCGTGGGTAATGTGCTGCTCGCTGACATCGGCCTCGGTGCAGTGGGTAGCCACGCGAAGGGTGGAAACCCCGAGTTCATGGGCCATCTTCAGGTGATCGACGGTGCCGATGCCGGGCAGTAGCAGGGCGGAGACTTTCGCCTGCTTCATCAGCGGGATCACCGCCGACAGGTAGGCTTCGTCGCTGTGGGCCGGGAAACCGTAGTTCACCGAGCTGCCGCCGAGGCCGTCGCCGTGGGTGACTTCGATCAGCGGGATGCCGGCGGCATCGAGGCCGCAGGCGATGTCTTTCATCTGTTGCAGGCTGATCTGGTGACGCTTGGGGTGCATGCCGTCACGCAGGCACATGTCGTGTACGGTGATGCGCTTGCCACGAAGGTCCATGGTGTTCTCCTTAGGCGTGGGCGGGCTGGACGGCGCGCAATTGCAGCTCGCCCTTGAGGATGGCTTCGGCGTACATCTCGGCGGTGCGCGCGGCGGCGGCGGTCATGATGTCGAGGTTGCCGGCGTACTTGGGCAGGTAGTCGCCCAGGCCCTCGACCTCCATGAACACCGAGACCCGGTTGCCGTCGAACACCGGCCCGTTGACCAGCTTGTAGCCCGGCACATAGCGCTGGACCTCGGCGATCATAGCGTCGATGGCCGCGCGAATGGCGTCCTGGTCAGGTTCGCCTTCGGTCAGGCAGTGCACGGTGTCGCGCATGATCAGCGGCGGCTCGGCCGGGTTGATGATGATGATTGCCTTGCCTTTTTTCGCGCCGCCGACTTTCTCGATAGCGCTGGAGGTGGTGCGGGTGAATTCGTCGATGTTCTTGCGCGTGCCCGGGCCCACCGATTTCGACGCCGCAGTGGCGATGATCTCTGCATACGCCACCGGCTGCACGCTGGACACTGCCGCCACCAGCGGAATGGTGGCCTGGCCGCCGCAGGTGACCATATTGACGTTCATCGCGCCCAGGCCGAGGTTGGCCTCGAGGTTGACCGGCGGCACGCAGTACGGGCCGATGGCCGCGGGCGTCAGGTCGATCATCAGCACGCCCAGCTCATTCAGCTTGCGGCTGTTTTCCGCGTGGACGTAGGCCGAGGTGGCGTCGAAAGCGATCTGGATGTTGTCGTCGAGCACGTGCGGCAGCAGCCCGTCGACGCCGTCCGCGGTGGTTTTCAGGCCCAGTTCGCGGGCGCGCGCGAGGCCTTCGGAGGTGGCGTCGATGCCGACCATCCACACCGGTTCCAGTACCTCGCTGCGCTTGAGTTTGTACAGCAGGTCGGTGCCGATATTGCCCGGCCCGATCAGCGCGCATCTGATTTTCTTGCTCATCGTCTGTGGCTCCCCAGGGTGCTCAAGGTATGAAGCGCAGGCTGGACTGGCCCAGCCCGCTCATGGAAAGGCTGATGCGATCACCGGCGGTGACCGGCACCAGCGGCGCCAGGGCGCCGGAAAGAATGATTTCGCCACGGCGAAACGGAATGCCCAGTTCGCCCAGGGTGTTGGCCAGCCAGGCCACCGCCGCGCAGGGATGCCCCTGAACCGCCGAGCCGAAGCCGCTGCCGGCGGGCACGCCGTTCTTCAGCAGGTGCATTTCGACGCGGGCCAGGTCCAGCTCGCGCGGGTCGATACGCTGGGTGCCGAGGGCGAATACGCCGCAGGAGGCGTTGTCGGCGACCGTGTCCTGGATGCGGATCTGCCAGTTGTCGATCCGCGAATCGACGATCTCGAAGCACGGCATCACCGACTCGGTCGCGGCGAGCACGTCGTCGGCGCTGATGCCGGGACCGTGCAGGTCCTCGGCGAGGACAAAGGCGATCTCGCCCTCGGCCCGGGGCTGGATCAGGTGGTAGCGGGCCAGGCTGACATCGCTGCCATCGGCCACTTGCATGGCGTTGGTGAGGAAACCGAAATCGGGCTGATGCACGTCGAGCATCTCTTGCACGGCGCGGCTGGTGACGCCGATTTTCTTGCCCACCACCTGCTCGCCGAGGGCTTCGCGACGTTGCAGGAAACGCAGGGAAATGCGGTACGCGTCATCCAGGGTGATATCTGGAAAGCGCTCGCTCAGCGGCGCGAGGGTCTTGCGGCTGCGCAGGGCGTGGAACAGCTCGGCGCCGAGGGCATCGATCAAATGGGCGTCCATGACGGGGCTCTTTCTGCAGGAAGAAAAAAGGCCGGCCCCAACGGGTTCAAGGTGCCGGCCAAAAAGGGGAAGCGGTGTCAGCCGACCCAGACGCTGGAATCGGCGCCGCCATCGACATCGATGATCTTGCCGGTGACCCAGGCCGAGGCCGAGCTCGCCAGGTACAGCGCGGCGGCGGCGATGTCCTCGGGGGTGCCCAGGCACTTGAGCGGGGTGTTGGCTTCCATGCTCTGGCGCATGGCGGCGGGCATGACCCCGGCGAGGGCGTCGGTCAGGGTCGGGCCGGGCGCCACGGCGTTGACCCGCACCTGCGGGGCGAAATCCTGGGCCAGCAGACGGGTCAGGTGGCTGAGGGCGGCCTTGGCGCTGCCGTAGGCGCTGAAGTGACGCTGCGAATAACGCGCCGCCACCGAACTGACGTTGATGATGTTGCCGCCGCCGACCTCGCGCATCAGCGGCACACAGAGCTGGCAGAAGGCGTAGGCGGTGGAGACGTTGAAACGCAGGATCTCGTCGAACTGTTCCGGGCTCAACTGCAGCGGGTCATTGGGCCCGCCACCGCCAACGTTGTTCACCAGATGGGTAATGCGGCCCAGTTGCTCGTGGCTCTGGCGGACCAGGGCCTGGCGTTGTTCGCTGTCGTTGACATCGCAGGCGATGGCCAGGGCGCGCCGGCCGAGGGCGCGGACCTCCGCGGCCACCGCCTCGACGTCCACCAGAGAGCGCGCCGAGCAGACCACATCGGCCCCGGCCTCGGCATAGGCCAGGGCAATCGCGCGGCCGATTCCACGGCCACTGCCGGTGACAATGGCGACGCTGCCGTCCAGTTGGAATCGCTTGAGGATAGTCATGGGCTGTCCCTTCTCCTGTGGTTTGGATGATGGAAGGGACTATGGCCGGGGCGGGGATTTGGGGGCATCGTCTCAATGGACTAGCGGGATGGAGTGAAATATGTGGAACCACTGATGCTCGGCCGTTGATCCGGCGGTGCACTAGGTTGGGGTCTCTATTGCAGGAGGCTGATATGGATCGTCCACACAACAAGCGTTTGCGCCATGGTCGTTTTTCCGAGCAGGGGCGTTTGTATCTTCTGACCACTACGGTTGCGGACAGGGTCCCGATTTTTCGGGAGATGTGCCTGGCGAGACTGGTAATTGTACAGTTCCGGCAAGTGCAGGATGAGGGGCTGGCGAATTCGTTGGCTTGGGTTGTAATGCCTGACCATATTCACTGGTTGATAGAGCTGCGGCAGACCAGCCTCAACACGCTGATGCAGCGCTTCAAGTCGCGTAGCGCCCGCCTGGTCAACGCGGCGGGCGGGCGCCAGGGGCGGCTGTGGCAGCCGGGCTTTCATGATCGGGCGTTGCGCCGGGAGGACGATATTCTCGAGGTTGCGCGGTACATCGTGGCCAATCCTTTGAGGGCCGGGCTTGTGCAGCGCTTGGGTGATTATCCGCATTGGGATGCCGTGTGGTTGTAGGGCCATCGCGAGCAAGCTCGCTCCTACAGGTTGGGGATGGGGGGGTAGGAGCGAGCTTGCTCGCGATGCGCCGCGCAGGCGGCGCTCGATCTAAAGAACGCTGAAATCCCTCTGTTGCGCCGGGAGGGTGATTCCTATGAGGGCCGGGCTTGTGCAGCGGTTGGGTGATTATCTGCGTTGGGATGCAGCGTGGCTGTGGGGCCATCGCGAGCAAGCTCGCTCCTACAGGTGGGGTAGGGGCTCAGGCTGGGGTAGGAGCGAGCTTGCTCGCGATGCGCCGCGCGGGCGGCGCTCGATCTCAAGAGCACTGAAATCCCCCGCCATGCCCTCGATACCAAAAAGCCCTAGTCCGCTTTGACGATGAACGACCCCGCCCGCGAATCCGATCATCCCCCTCAGCTTGCGCAAGGGCGCAACCAGATCGGGAGAGTCGAGCGATGTACAGCATGCGTGACAAGAATGAAGAAGAAGTCGAGCTGATCGAGCGGGCACGACGCCTGGTGCCGTTGCTCAAGGAGCGCGCCGCGCAGGCCGAGCGCGAGCAGCGGGTGCCGGACGAGAGCATCATCGAGCTGCAAGCCGCCGGTCTGTTGCGCGCGCTGCAACCCCGCGCTTTCGGCGGCTACGAGGTCGACCCGCGGACCTTTTTCGAAATCCAGATGATCCTCGCCGAGGGCTGCATGTCCACCGCCTGGATCTACGGCGTGATGGGCGTGCACCCCTGGCAATTGGCGCGCTACCCGATCGAGGCGCAACGCGAGGTCTGGGCCAATGACCACGGCGCGCTGATTTCTTCCACCTACATGCCGTCGGCCAAGGTCACGGTGGTGGAGGGCGGCTACCGCATCAGCGGACGCTGGGGCTTCTCCAGCGGCAGCGAGCACTGCCAGTGGGTGTTCCTCGGCGGCATCCTGCCGGCCGACGGCGATTTCACCAGCGAGCACGGCACCTTCCTGCTGCCGCGCCAGGACTACCGCATCGAGCACAACTGGGACGTGCTCGGCCTGCGCGGCACCGGCAGCCACGACATCGTGGTCGAGGACGCGTTTGTCCCGGCGCACCGCGTGCAGCGCACCAACAACTGGCGGATCGAAGCCACCCCGGGCCGCCTGGTCAACACCAACCCGATCTACGCCATTCCCTTCGCCCAGGTGTTTTCCCGCGCGGTTTCGACCTCGGCCATCGGCGCGCTGCAAGGGGCGATCAACGAGTTCCGCGCCAATGCCGCCGCGCACATCGGCAAGCACGGTGCGCGTACCGCGGACGACCCGGTGGCGCAAATCTCGGTGGCCGAGGCGGTGATCACCGTCGATGCCCTCAAGCTGGTGCTGGAGCGCAACTACGACCACCTGATGAGCCTGGCCTGCGCCGGCGAGTACCCGGACACCGAAACCCGCCTGCTGTATCGCTATCAATCGTCCTATGTGACCAACGTCTGCGCCGACCGGGTCAACGACCTGCTGCGCAGCATGGCCGCGTCCGGGTTGTACAACAGCAACCCGGTGGCGCGGCTGTTCCGTGACCTGCACCAGGCCCGCGGCCACATCGCCAACAACTTCATGGCCTACGGGCGCAGCTTCGGCGCGGTGCAACTGGGCCTGCCCAACCCGGACCCGTTCGTCTGAGGCCCATCCCATCGCGCGTCCGCCTGCCTGTGCCGCACAGGCAGGTCGCCCGGAGTACCTGAACCATGAATGACTATCTGAGCTTGCGCGTGGCGCGGGTGATCGAGGAAACGGTCGACGCCCGCTCGTTGGTGTTCGACATCCCCGAGCACCTGGCCGAGCGTTTTCGTTATCAACCCGGGCAGTTCCTGACCCTGCGGGTGCCGTTCGAAGGCGGCTGGCTGCCGCGTTGCTATTCGCTGTCGAGCACGCCGTTGCTGGACGAGCCGTTGCGGGTGACCGTCAAGCGCGTGCGCGAGGGCCGCGCCTCCAACTGGCTGTGCGAAGAACTGCAGGAAGGCCAGACCCTGGAAGTGCTGCCGCCCGCCGGGGTGTTCGTGCCGCGCTCGCTGGACAGCGATCTGCTGCTGTTCGGTGGCGGCAGCGGCGTGACACCGGTGCTGTCGATCCTGCGCTCGGCCTTGCTCGCCGGCACTGGCAGGATCTTGCTGATCTACGCCAACCGCGACGAGCAGTCGGTGATCTTCCGCGACGAGCTGCGCTTCCTCGCCAACGCCCATCCGCAGCGCCTGCAGATCGTCCATTGGCTGGACTCGGTGCAAGGCGTGCCGGCCACGGCGCAACTGGCCGAACTGGCGCGTCCGTTTATCGATGCCCAGGCCTTTATCTGCGGCCCGGCGCCGTTCATGGATGCCGCGGTGGCCGCGCTGAAAAGCCTCGGCATGCCCACTGGCCGCGTGCATGTCGAGCGTTTCGTCTCGCTGCCGGGCGAAGGCGAAGCGTTGCCGCTGGTGGTCAGCGAGGCGGCGATGGCCGCGCAACTGGCGGTGCGTCTGGACGGCGAGGACTACGAGTTGCCCTGCGACAGCGGCGAAACCGTGCTCGACGCCATGCAGCGCGCCGGCCTCAACCCGCCCAGCGCCTGCCGCGTCGGCGGCTGCGCCTCGTGCATGTGCACCCTGGAAAGCGGCGCGGTCGACCTGCTGCACAACGATGCGCTGGACGCAGGCGAGCTGGCCGAGGGCTGGATTCTCGCCTGCCAGGCCGTGCCCACTACCGCGCAATTGCGTATCCGCTTCCCCGAATGATGAGCGAGTCGATGATGATCCCGAGCCAGAACCCAGTCGCAGCCGATACCGGTGCGCCCGCCAGCATCGCCCGGATGCTGTTCGACAGCGCGCGGCGTTTCGCCGGGCGCAGCGCCATCGAAGAAAACGGCGAATGCCTGGACTATGCCGACCTGCCCGAGCAGGTCCTGACCATCACCCGCGGCCTGATGGCCCTGGGCATCCAGGCCGGCGACCGTATCGGCCTGTGGGCGCCGAACAGCCGCCAGTGGATCCTCGCGGCGCTGGGTATTCACTGCGCCGGCGCGGTGCTGGTGCCGGTCAACACGCGCATGAAGGGCGCCGAGGCCGCCGACATTCTCGAACGCAGCGGCTGCCGCGTGCTATTCGTGCAGCGGCAGTTTCTCGATGTCGATTACACCGCGCTGCTCGAACCCCACCGCCCGGCGAGCCTGGAGCATCAGGTGATCTTCGATGTCGAGCGTACCACCGACGCCCGTGACCTCGGCTTCGGCCAGTTTCTCACCGGCGCCCTGACCATCGAAAAACTCACCGCCGAGCGCCGCGCCTTGTCGATCGGGCCGGACGCCATGTGCGACCTGCTGTTCACCTCCGGCACCACCGGCAAACCCAAGGGCGTGATGAGTGCCCACGGCCAGAACCTGCGGGCGTTTGGCGAATACGTGCGGGTCATCGGCCTGGTGCCGGGGGACCGCTACCTGATCGTCAACCCGTTCTTCCACGCCTTCGGCTACAAGGCCGGCTGGCTGACCTGCCTGATCGCCGGGGCGACCATCCTGCCCCACGCGGTTTTCGACGCCGACGCGGTGTTCCAGCGCATCGCCAACGAACGCATCAGCGTGCTACCGGGGGCGCCGACCCTGTACCTGTCGCTGCTGGCCCACCCACGGCTGGCCGAGACGGACCTGTCCAGCCTGCGTATCGCCGTGACCGGCTCGGCGAGCATTCCGCCAAGCCTGATCGAGCGGATGCGTAACGAGCTGGGCTTCAGCGTGGTGACCACCGCCTACGGCCTGACCGAATGCGGTGGGCTGGCGACCCTGTGTGACCCCGGCGACAGTGCCGAGACCATCGCCGGCACCAGCGGCCGGCCGTTGTCCGGCACCGAAGTGAGCATCCGCGACCCGCAGAACCAGGCACTGGCCCAGGGCGACAGCGGGGAAATCTGCCTGCGCGGCTTCCATGTGATGCAGGGCTATTTCGAGAACCCCGAAGCCACTCGCGAGGCGATCGACGCCGACGGCTGGCTGCACACCGGCGACGTCGGTCGGCTCGACCCGCAGGGCAACCTGGTGATCACCGACCGCCTCAAGGACATGTACATCGTCGGCGGCTTCAACTGTTACCCGGCGGAAATCGAGGCGGCGCTGATCGCCCACCCGGCCATCGCCCAGGTCGCGGTCATCGGCATCCCCGATGCGCGCATGGGCGAGGTTGGCTGCGCCTGCGTGGTGCTGCGCGAAGGCCGGCAACTGGAGGAGGGCGAGCTGATCGCCTGGAGCCGCGAGCGCATGGCCAATTACAAGGTGCCGCGCAGCGTGCGGCTGTTCCCGGCGCTGCCGCTCAACGCCTCGGCCAAGGTGGCGAAGAACGAGCTGCGTGCGTTGGTGGGCAACGGCTGATTTTCACCAAACGGACGATGTGCCGGCGCGGGGGCTGTTCCAGGCTGCGCCGGCAAGCCCCAAAACAACAAGAAAGGAGAAAGGAGCATGTCTTTGCCCAAGCGAATCGCCACCCGTGATGTTCGTCGTCGCAGCCTGCTGGCACTGGCCGTCGGCCTTGCCAGTGGCGCGGCCAGCGCCGGCCCGAGCTTCGAGCTGGGGGACAACACCACCCTCGACACCTCGCTGACAGTCAACTACACCGCCTCGATGCGTACCGGCAAGCCGGCCCACGAGTACCTCAACGACCTCAACAACGACGACGGCACGCGCAACTTCAAGCGCGGCGCGCTGATCAACAACCGCGTCAGCCTGTTCGGCGAAATGCTGCTCAAGCACGACAACCTCGGCGCGGTGCTGCGCGGCAGCCACTTCTACGACGACGTCTATCACCAGCGCAACGACAACGACTCGCCCGGCACGGTGAACAAGGTCGGCCGCGCCGACGGTTTCAGCGACGACACCCGCCGCCTCAGCGGCAGCAAGGCGCGGCTGCTGGACGCCTATGTCTACGGCAACTTCGACATCGGCGACACCCAGTACCTGTCGGTCAAGGCTGGCCGTCACCTGGTGGCCTGGGGCGAGAGCCTGTTCTGGGCCAACATCAGCCAGGGCCAGGCGCCGGTCGACGCCACCAAATTCAACGTGCCGGGCACCGAGGCCAAGGACTCCTACCTGCCGGTGGGGCAGGTTTCGGGGTCCTGGTCGCTGAACGAAGACCTGGCGCTGGTGGGCTTCTACCAGTACGAGTGGGAAAAGACCCAGCTCAACCCGGTGGGCGACTACTTCGGCAGCGACACCTTCGGCCCTGGCGCCGAGTTCTTCCGCCTCGCGCCCGGGGTGATCGCCAACCTGCCGGACAAGAGCTTCACCGGGGTCAATTACGCCGGCGAACTCAAGCCGCGCGACAGCGGCCAATGGGGCCTGGGCGTGCGCTACCGGATCACCGAGAACACCGAAGTCGGGCTGTTCCACTACCGCTACCACGAGCGCGTCGGCTCGATGTTCTTCGACTTCAGCGGCACCACCGAATACTCGTCGCTCAAGCGCCTGGCGCGGCACAGCGGCGTGGAGTCGGCGCCGGCCTATCGCCTCGGCTACTTCGAGGACGTCGCGCTGACCGGTATCAGCTTCAGCTCGAAGATCGGCGATTCGGTGCAGTACGCCGGCGACCTCAGCTACCGCGACGGCGCCTCGGTGTACCTGGACAACGGCGCGCCGACCACCGGGCAAATCTGGCAAGGCAACCTCAACGCGTCGTACATCCTCGGCCCGAGCTTTATCGCCCAGCAGACCACCTTCATGGGTGAAGTGGTGCACCAGCGCATCGAGAGCGTCGACAAGCTGGTGGTCAGCGGCGGCGGGGCGGGCGTCGATGGCGTATACGACAACTTCGAGTCGGCCACCCAGACCCGCGGCTCGACCCTCCTCGGGATCGGCGCCTACATGGACTACCCGTCCATCGCCAACGGCCTGGACCTGACCACCAAAGTGGTGTGGACGCAGAACGTCGACGGCAGCGCCTACCAGGGCCTGGGCCGCGACGAGAAGCGCCTGACCGTGGGCGGCGACTTCAAGTACCTGGGCAACTTCCAGGTCGGCCTGACCTACGTGGCCTACCTCAATTCGCCGGATATCGCCCAGGGCCGCCTGATGGCCGACCGCGATTACCTGTCGTTCAACGCCAAATACACCTTCTGACGCAATCGGCCACGCCCTGGCGGCGTGGCCGGTTTTGTTCGTCCAAACGTCGAGGCCTGTCATGCAAACCCGTTCAGCTCCATCGCCGTTCAGCCCCGTCACCATCGGCCCGCTGACCCTGAAAAACCGCTTTATCAAGGCCGCCACCAACGAAGGCATGAGTGCCAACGGCGTGCCCTCCAAACAACTGGCGGCATTGCACGCCAACCTCGCCGGCGGCGGCGTGGCCCTGACCACGGTGGCCTACTGCGCGGTCAGCAAGGACGGCCGCACCTTGCCCAACCAGTTGATCCTCGAACCGTCCAGCCTGCCGCACTTCAAGGCCCTGACCGAGGCCGTGCACGCCAAGGGCGGCCTGGCCAGCGCGCAGATCACCCATGGTGGTTGCTTCACCTTCATCCGCGAGCGCTCGACCAAACGACCGCTTTCGGCCAGCGGCGGCTTCAACAAGATCGGCATGATGAGCGGCATGTTCCTCAAGCAAGCCATGACCGAGCGCGACATGCAGCAGGTGGTCGAGGACTTCGCCCAAGGCGCGCGACTGGCCCGCGAGGCCGGCTTCGACGCGGTGGAAATCCACATGGGCCATGGCTACCTGCTCAGCCAGTTCATCTCGCCGCTGTACAACAAACGGCGCGATCAATACGGCGGCAACCTGGAAAACCGCCTGCGCTTCCCGCGCCGGGTGCTGCGCGCGGTGCTCGACGCGGTGGGCCACGAGCTGGCGGTGATCTGCAAATACAGCATCACCGAAGGCGTGCGCGCCGGTAACAGCGCCGAAGACGGCGCCCGCATCGCGCGCCTGCTGGAAGAAGAGGGCGCGCACCTGCTGGTGCTCAGCGCCGGGATGAACGCCGAGTCCATCACCACCATGTTCGGCTCGTCCTTCCCCAAGGAAAACCGCGTGCAACAGAAGAACCCGGTGATCGCCCTGGCCATGGCCATCCAGCGCATGACCGACCCGGTGGTGGAGTTCCGCGAACTGTACCTGCTGGAACACGCGCGCAAGGTCCGCGCCGCGGTGAAAATGCCGCTGGCGTACCTGGGCGGCGCCAAGAGCCTGGGCAGCATCGAACAACTGATGAGTGAAGGCTTCGACCTGGTTGCCATGGGCCGGGCACTGATCGCCGAGCCGGGGTATGTGAACAAACTGGCCAATGGCGAGGGGCGCAGCAACAAATGCACGGCGTGCAACCGTTGCGTGGCGATGATGTATACGCCGGGCGGGACCTCGTGCGTGTTGGGGCAGCCGGGGGATGCTGCGTTGAATCGGGTGCCGGCGGCGGGCTAGGTGATGGGGCTGGGGCTGTGGGCTTATCTATTCGATAAAGTCTGGGGAAGCTGAGGACGCTATCGCCGGCAAGCCGGCTCCCACAGGGGACCCGAAGCGCAGCGTAGGGCCGGATGCAGGAGCCAGCGGTTTTCGTCTATTTTGCGAAGACAAAATGGACTCGCCGTAAAGGCGAAAGGGGCCGGCGGCTTCGCCACATTGAATGGATAAGCTCACAGCGCTAGCGCCAACACCCAGGCCCAAGGTGGTCGCCTTATCGCGAGCAAGCTCGCTCCTACACATACATGCACATGCATGCACATGCATGCGCGTTCAGGCGCTGCGGCTATCAAACGCCCGAGCCACTGGCCTCGATCCGGATCCGGTCCGCTCGGCACTCACCGCGGTCAGTCGCCTGGCGGGGCAGGAATGCCTGGCCGATAACGCCCTTCAACGTGCGCTCGCCCTTGAAGTCCTTCGGCAGCGACACCCGGATCTCCTCCAGGTAGTCACCGCTGCAGATCAGCAGAAAATTATTGCCCACATCCTTGCTGCCAAACTCATCGGCCAGTTTCGAATAGAACTGCTCCCTGGACACTTCTCCACCCACGTTGCCACGGATGTATTCACCGGCCTGGGAGTCATTGAAGGACTTCAGCAAGTCCACCGCGAACCGGAAGTACGCGTCATCGGTCATGGCCGTCTGGCACACGCCGTGTTTCTTCCATTCGTAGTTGCCGAACTGCGTGCCGTAATGAAAGTTCGGCATCCACGGCGTGATGTAGTCCACGGTGTCGGCGGTCAGATCGAGGTCGGCGCCGTCGCACTTGCCGTAGTCAATCCCGCATTCCTGTTTGTTCGGCCACAGCCCGTGCAAGGTGAAGTGGTTGACCGTCAGCGCGCCGTCTTTCATGGCCTGGCACTCCGGTTTCGCCGGGCCGCCCTGGTCGTGTTCGCAAAAGCCCGGCTGCCAGGTCACGGCCAGCACATAGCTGTCGTATTGGTCGGGAATCCGGCACGCCTGCGATCCCGCTTCGGAGATCACCAGCCCGTCGACCTGGCCGCAGTCGGCGGAAACCCAGCGCAGGTCGTTCTTCCCCGCGCCGACCTTGACCCTGATCCACTGGTACTGCTCGCGGTTGACCTCGGCGATCCGGTAGGTCTGCCCCGGCTCGACGGAAAGGTCGCCAGGGTTGGTCCTGTTCTTGAACGATTGAAAGGCTTCGCAGCGCTGCGAGACGGAAAAGGTGCCCGCGCTGGTTTCCACGGCCAGTGCGTTATCGACGTTGACGAAGGTGAGCAAGGTTGTGAGGGCGAGTAAGGCCAGACGATCCATGGTTAGGTCCTGTGTCAGCAAACGGGTGCCTGTTGACGCGGGAGATTAGCGTAGTCGTGGCCTGATGGCGCGGAGAAACCAAGGGGAAAAGGGGCGTGCCCGAGAGCAGTGTTTGCTGCTCCGGGCGGTGTCCTGACTCAACCGAACTGGAGGAACTCCACGCAACTGCGGTTGAACAACGCCCGGTGCTCGACCTGCACCCAGTGTCCGCACTGGTTCAGCACGATAAAGCGTGCCTTGGTTGCGCCATCGATGATGCGCTGGGCGCCGCTGACCGGGTTGAAATTGTCGTTGCTGCCCCAGAAACCGAGGATCGGGCACTGGATCTCGCCCAGCCGGCTTTCCATGTTCGGCACCATCATGGTGCTGAACAGGTTTTTCGGCTGGGTCACCGCCACCGCCACCCGTTCCTGCAGCAGGTCTTCCGGCAGGATCGAAGGGTCGAACAGTTGCAGGCTCATCATGCTGCGCATTTCTTCCATGCCGATCGGGCCGGCATTGAACAGGCTGACCATGCGCAGGATGCCCGGCATCTGGAAGTAGGTTTCGCGCTCTTCGACGCCGCCTGGTGCCAGCAGGATAAGTTTTTCCGCCAGCTCCGGGTGACGCAGCGCCAGGCCCAGGGCGATGGCGCCGCCCAGCGAGTTGCCGAGCAGGGTGCAGCGATTGACGCCGATCTGCTGCAGGAACGTCCCCACGCAATCGACGAAGAAATCCAGGTTGTACTGCACGTCATCAGGCTTGTCGGAGCGGCCAAAGCCGGGCAGGTCGAGGAGGATGTTGCGGTAGCCGGCGGCGACGAAATCCGGCGCGTTGCCTTTGAAGTTGCTGTAGCCGCTGGCACCCGGGCCGCTGCCATGCAGCCAGAGCACCACGGGACCTTCGCCCTGGTCCAGGTAGTGCAGGCGCAGCCCGCCGGGCAGGGTCTGGTAATGGCCGACGGGCAAGGGCAGGTCTACGGATTGGTTCATGAGGTTCTCCAGGTCTGCGGATGGACGCGCAGACCGGCCGGGTGTGGTGGATGAGCGAAGGGGTAAGCCACACCCGGCCAGTGTGCGCCAGGGGATGCTCGGCCCTGCGCGGCGTTGCCACATCGTCCGTTCAGACCACATGGCCCGGCGGCGCCGCTAGTCCTGTTGGACGATGTTCGCCCCGGGGCGCCGGGCCAATCATGCCGGGGAGGGCTCGCTGTCCGCGGGTCGCGTCGAACATTTCCAAGGAGAACGCTATGAAGCTGCAGAACAAGGTGGCCTTCGTCACCGGCGCCGGGCAGGGCATGGGCCAGGCCATCGTGCGCCGGTTCGTCGCCGAAGGGGCGAAAGTGGTGGCGGTGGACCTCGATCAACAGGCCCTGGCCGCCAGCCTGGCGGACCTCGGCGAGAACGTCCTGGCGCTGTCCTGCAACGTCGCCGACAGCGCGTCGGTGGCCGATGCGATGGGCCAGGTCGAGGCGCGTTTCGGTGGCCTCGACATCGTCGTCAACAACGCCGGCGTCGGTGCCCTCGACAGCTTTCTCGATACCCCCGACGAAAGCTGGGCGCGGGTCATCAACGTCAACCTCGGCGGCACCTTCCTGTGTGCCCGCGAAGGCGCGCGGCTGATGCTCAAGGGCAAGCGCCAGGGCGCGATCATCAACCTCTCCAGCACCGCCGCGCTGACCGGCGAAGGCCCCAGCCATTACTGCGCGTCGAAGGCCGCGGTCATGGGCCTGACCCGTTCCATCGCCCGCGAACTGGCGGCCAGCGGCATCCGCGTCAATACCCTGGTGCCGGGCCCGACCAACACGCCGATGATGGCCGGCATCCCCGACGAACACATGCAGGCGCTGCTGAAAAACGTGCCGCTGGGACGCATGTGCGAAACCGACGAGATCGCCCGGGTGGCGGTGTTCCTGGCCAGCGAAGACGCCAGTTTCATGACCGGCCAGAACATCGCCGTCAACGGCGGCATGGCCTTTATCTGAGGAGTTTCCATGAGCAAGCGTCTGCAAGGAAAAATCGCCTTCGTCACCGGTGCCGGCTCCGGCATCGGTGAAGCCACCGCCCTGCGTTTCGCCGAGGAAGGCGCCGTCGTGGTGCTTTGCGGGCGGCGTCCCGAACCACTGCAGGATCTTCAGGAACGAATCCAGGCACTGGGCGGCCAGGCCGAAGTCGCGGTGGCCGATGTCAGCGACGAGCACGCTTATGTCGCCGCGCTGGAAGCCACGGCCAAGCGCCATGGCCGCCTGGATATTCTGGTCAACAACGCCATGGCCTACACCTGGGGCGGCATCGACAGCATGACCACCGCCGACTGGCACGCCAACTTCAGCACCACGGTGGACGGGACCTTCTGGGGCACCCGCACCGCCATGCGCCTGATGCAGGCCAATGGCGGCGGCGCCATCGTCAACATCGCCTCGATCTGCGGCCTGTTCGGCACCGCCTGGATGGCCGGTTACTCGGCGGCCAAAGCGGCAGTGATCAACTTCAGCCGCGCCGCTGCCAGCGAAGGCGCGCCGCACAAGGTGCGTTGCAACGTGGTCATCCCCGGCGTGGTCGACACCCCGGCCACCGCCGGCATGCTCAGCGATGCCCGGACCCGCGCCAATACCGAGAAGGTCATCCCGATGAAACGGGTCGGCCTGCCGGTGGAACTGGCCAACGCCATCCTGTTCCTGGCCAGCGACGAAGCGTCCTATGTCACCGGCGCGAGCCTGAGCGTGGACGGCGGGCGCAGCTCCGACCTGTACACGGTGCTGGAATGAGCCAGGACGACGCCTCGCTGCTGCAGCGCATCGACCGTCTGGAATCGCTCGACGCCATCCGCCAGTTGGCCGGCAAGTACGCGCTGGCGCTGGACATGCGCGACATGGACGCCATGGCCAACTGCTTCGCCGCCGACGTGCGGGTGGGGCGCGACAAGAGCGGCCGCGCGCACCTCAAGGCGTGGCTGGACGAAACCATGCGCAAGCAGTTTCACGGCACCTCGCACCACCTGGGCCAGCACATCATCGAATTCAGCGACCCGGACCATGCCACCGGCGTGGTCTATTCGAAGAACGAGCATGAGACCGGGCCCGAGTGGGTGATCATGCAGATGCTCTACTGGGATGATTACGAGCGCATCGACGGACGCTGGTGCTTCCGCCGTCGGCTGCCGTGCTACTGGTACGCCACCGACCTCAACAAACCGCCGATCGGCGGCCTGAAAATGCGCTGGCCGGGGCGTGAACCCTATGCCGGCACCTTCCATGAGCTGTTCCCGTCGTGGGACGGGTTCTGGGCCAACCGGCCGGACAAGGACGCACTGCCGCAGATCGCCGAGCCGGCACCGCTGGAGGGGTTCTTGCAGACAATGCGACGGGGGGCGGGGGATCCGAAGATTCGGGTGCGGTGAGAGAGGAGCAGAAAAGCCGTCGATTGACGGCTTTTTTGTCGTTGTCCTCTCGGGCCTCATCGCTGGCATCTACACAATTTATGCATGTGTCAGCCGACATGTCTTCAGCGCCCTTGAGATCGAGCGCCGCCCGCGCGGCGCATCGCGAGCAAGCTCGCTCCTACATCGGTTGCAACGTACCTATGCCTGTCAGGCCATGGTTGAACGCCTTGTTTGTACGACGCGGTATCGAGTCGACATCAACAACCTCCCCGCGATTCATCGCCAAGCGCCAAGTGCGGGCAACACCTCTCTGTCAGGCCATGGCACGTTGCAACCGATGTAGGAGCGAGCTTGCTCGCGATGCGCCGCGCGGGCGGCGCTCGATCTCAAGGGCTCTGAAAACCTGTCGGCTAGCGCTTGGTGGCCATTACTCGGCCTTATGACAAGCGCCTTCCAGTCACCACATGATCGAAAGATGGGTAGATACCCATGCAGCGATGGCGCCCGCCCTGGCAACAGCGTTGCCTCGGCTGGCCTCATCGCTGGCAAGACCGGCTCCCACAGGTTCTGAGCCAGTCACTGAAACTTTGTTCAGTCACCACCCTGTGGGTGCCCTATGACGGTACCTTTCATGAGCTGTTCCGCCATGGGAATCCGGCCAACCTGATATTTCTGCCAGTTGTGGGATGTTCTCGCTACGCGCCGAATGGGGAGCGCCACTTCCGCCATTGCAACTGGTCGGACCTGATGCCCAGGCGGGGGCGGTGGAGGTGATGGTCAGTGAGTCGAAGGGCCTGGAACAGCCATTCACGCTAACCCTCACAGCGGCGAGGGACGATGTGGCGATCACGTTCGAACATGACTCTTTTTATCCCCCCGTAATTGATGAAAACGCGCTGCTGCATTTTGAGTTTACTGCCCCCCAAGGAGAACACTTTGATCTGACTTTTCGTGTCAACGGTGACAACAACACTGCAGGGATCTATATTTTTTCAGAAGACGCTTTGCTGTTTACCAACGAATTCATGAATAGCTATCAAGGCCCATGGCCCGCCAAGTTTGAGCTTGTTGCCATTCAGAATGGCGACATCGTCGCTACCGCAACGCTTAACCTGCTCGACGTTCGCAAGGTAGTCGTTGATAGCCTTTACATCATCCCTCTGCCGTCCGACCAGGTCACTATTCCAACAGAAGGGAAACTATCGTCGTGGCAGCCCCCCGGTTTTTCGACAAGGAGGGTATACCGGTACCTTTTGCTGAAGTGCACTGGGTCGTGCGGTTGTTGAAAGAAGTCCGGGGAGTAAGCGCGACTGCACACATCTTCACCATCACGCCTTCTGCAGAGCCGGGCGTGTTTAATCCTGTTCTTTACGAACTGACTTCCAACACGTATCACCAGGGAACAATCCATCTTATTGCGTGAGTAAAAAGTACAGATCCAGGAGGCCACGTTGCAGTTGCCTCCTGGATGTCCTCCCCGCTACCTGCGCATCTCCCGCGGCATCCCCAGCGCCCGCTCGGCAATCACATTGCGCTGGATCTCGTTGCTGCCGCCGTAGATGGTGTCCGACCGGGTAAACAGGAACAGCGACTGCAACCGGCTCAACTCATAAGGCGCGCCGTCGAGAACCTCCGCTTGCGGTCCCAGCACATCCATCGCCAACTTGCCCAGTTCGGCATGCCAGGTGGACCAGGCCAATTTATAGATCATCGCTTCGCGCGCCAGGCTGCCGTCTTGCGGGCCGGAGAGCATGCGCAGCGAGTTGTAGCGCAGTACTTTGAGCCCGGCCCAGGCGCGGGCGATGCGCTGGCGCAGCAACGGGTCGCGGCTGGCGCCGTTGTTGCGGGCGATGCGAATGACCTCGTCCAGTTCGTTGTGGAACTGCATCTGCTGGCCAAGGGTGGAGACGCCGCGCTCGAACCCGAGCAGGGCCATGGCGATCCTCCAGCCATCGCCGGGCTCGCCGACCAGGTTGGCGATCGAGGTCCGCGCCTGGTCGAAGAACACTTCGTTGAACTCGCTGGTGCCGGTGAGTTGCTGGATCGGCTGCACGCGAATCTGTTCCTGGGCCATCGGCACCAGCAGGAACGACAGCCCGTGATGACCGCTGCTGCCCGGTTCGGTTCGGGCCAGCACAAAGCACCAATCAGCTTCATGGGCCAGCGAGGTCCAGACTTTCTGCCCGCTGATCAGCCAGTACTCGCCGCTGTCGTCGAGGCGCGCGCGGGTCTGCACATTGGCCAGGTCCGAGCCGGCGCCGGGCTCGGAATAGCCTTGGCACCAGAACTCACGGCCGCTGAGGATGCCTGGCAGCAGCCGGCGTTTCTGATCAGTGTTGCCGAAGGCGGCGAGGGTTGGGCCGACCAGTCCTTCGCCGATATGGCCCATGCGTCCGGGGCCGCCGGCGCGGGCATATTCTTCGTGGAAGATCACTTGCTGGCTGATGCTCAGGCCGCGGCCACCGTGTTCGGTGGCCCAGCCGACGCCAGTCCAACCGCCCGCTGCGAGTTCGCGTTCCCAGGCTTTGCGTTGCTCCGGAAAGCTGTGCTCGTCGCCCGGCCCGCCGCGAAAACGCAGGGGCTCGAACTCGCCGCGCAGGTGTTCGGCCATCCACTGGGCGACGTCTTTGCGGAAGGCTTCGTCCGCGCTGTTGAATCCGATCTTCATGGGCGTTGCTCCAGGAGTTGCGCGGCCAGGCGCTCGGCGTGCCAGGCCGGGGTGCCAAGCCACTGTTCGCCGGCCCGGGCGCGTTTGAAATACAGGTGCGGGTCGTATTCCCAGGTGAAGCCGACCCCGCCATGCAACTGGATGGACTCGGCCGCGCAATGGAAGAAGGTTTCGCTGGCGTGCAGCTTCGCCGTGGCGGCGGCGGCGAGCAGTTCGCTGGCCAGCGCCGGGTCGCCCTCGACGGCAAGACGTTCGCCGGCGACACAGGCGGCGTACCAGAACGCCGAACGGGCGCATTCGACTTGCAACATCATGTCGGCGCAGCGGTGCTTGATCGCCTGAAAACTGGCGATAGGGCGGTTGAATTGCTTGCGTTCGGCAACGTAGGCCAGGGTCAGGTCCAGCACCTGCTGGGCGCCGCCGGTCTGTTCCGCGGCCAGGCCAATGGCGGCGATGCTCAGCACGTCGCGCAACAACGGCCAGCCCTGGCCGACGACGCCGAGCAACTGGGCATCAGCGGCGCGCACGCCATGCAGTTCGACCCGCGCCAGGCGGCGGGTCTGGTCGAGGGTGGGCAGGGCGTTGCGAATGATGCCCGGGGTATCGGCGGGCAGGGCGAACAAGCTGATGCCGTGTTCGCCCTGGCTGCCCGGTTCACGGGTGGCGACGATCAGCAGGTCAGCCAGCGCGCCGTCGAGTACCTGCGCGCAAAGCCCATCGAGGACATAGCCGCCGGCTTCGGCGCGGGCCGTGATCCGCACGCTGTCGGCGTCCATGCCCGCACCCCACGCCAGGGTGGCGCGGGTGTCACCAGCGGCGATCGCGCCGAGCCAGTGGGCCTGCAACGGCGGGTTATCGGCCAGCAGCAGGGCCGGGGTCGCCAGGCACGCGGTGGCGAACAGCGGCGAGCCGAGCAGGAAACGCCCGCACTGTTCCTGCAACACGGCCAACTCGACGAAGCCCAGGCCCATGCCGCCGTACGCTTCCGGCACCATCAGCGCCGGCCAGTACAGCTCCTGAGCGATGCGCTGCCACAGCGCCGGGTCATAGTCATCGACACGCGCCATGCCCGCGCGTACGGCGGACGAGTCGCTGGCCTGGGCCAGAAAGCGCTCGGCGCTGTCGCGGATCATCAACTGCTCTTCGGTAAAGGCGAACTCCATGAGGACGGATCTCTGCGGGACGAAAGGATGCCGCAGTCTAGGGGTGGCGCTTTTACGGGCGAATCATTGAAACGGACTAGGCGCTTTGTGAAGTACGGTGATGGCGTTCCGCGGGTGTTGAACAGGCACCGCTACTAATGTGGGCCTTATGAAGTTTCAGTGTCCTCAAGTTAGGCTCTGTATGAAAAGCCTTGATACTCGGTGATGCTGCGTTGAAAACAGCCTCGGAATGCTCATTTACAACCCGTAAACTCCGCTTCCTCGGCTGTTTTCGCCTTGCCTGACCTTCGTCTCAAGGCTTTTCATACAGAGCCTAGTTGCTGCAAGAAAAATCATTACGATGACAGTCGCCCGGTATTCCGACAACTGACAAAAATGCCAGGTAGCGTGCCGGCCATATTATTACCAAAAATTCTAAATATCAGAAGTTTGCCGGGCTAGGCTGAAACAAGCAGCGTCGCCATCAAAGTAGTTACTCTTTTCGTATGATTAACGAGGTGCGTCATGGAACGTGTCGAGCCCACTGTATTTTTTAATCAGCGGCCTTTGAAAAATGATTTGGTAAATGGAATGCAAGCCAGCATAGAGTTTGCCCAGTCCATAATCATACCCTCGCAGTCGACGTCATTACCGGGTGACAAGAAGCCGAGGCTGGTTGCGCTCAGGAATACGCTGGTGATGTTCAGGCCAATAGGCAGTGCTATCGATTTTAAAGAAGGAATTATAATGAAGGTCCTTCTCGAGAATAATCCATTGTATTCGGTCAAACTGCATGACTTCATGGCGAGACCAACAATGGCCGGGAAAGTTCAAGGGTTTGGTCAGGCGGATTTCATCGAGCCAGGGCAGTATGATCGGGTCATCGAAACCCAGGCAGAAATCGATTTGATCGGGCATGATCCTGACGCTAGCCACTTCAAGACACTGCTCTCGACGCACAATACCCTGAACGTGAAACTTGCAAATGAACGTTGGGCTTCGGACTTCTATCTGCCAGGACACTCCACGTCACTGAAGGGTAAAAAGATAGTGTTTCACTCCGATGCGGTGTTTGAATCGCGGGTGCATTATGGTGGAAGTACGGTGCGCTTGAGAAGAGGCGAGAAGTTGGTTTTTTTCAACAGACAGGGCGTGTGGGGGGAACGAATCGATCTTGAGTTTCAAACCATCGATTACGCGCCTGACCTCCGGAGCTGCATTATTCCCTGGCAGCATGTAAAACCCGGGATCACGCTACGCTTTGACGCCGCTAATATTAGCGGGTCGTACAACTCTATCAATATTGGCGCGCCAAGCGAACTTCTGCTGAATACGATCGATATTGGCATGTTGACACCCAATAACGATGTGTTTTCATCCCGCTTCAGCGCTGAGCTTCAGCGTCAATATTTTCAGCAAACGCCCATCAGCCGGCTGGTGGTCAACCAATATGAACCGGTGTATTGGAAGGAAATAAAGTTGCCCAGTGGCGAGGTGATAAGTGGCGCCTCCACCGATAAAGGCGATGTTCATAACGGTGACCTCAGGCAGTACACGGGAAAAGAACTGATTTCCCTGGGCATCAATAATGCCAGCTACGGCATTCACAGTTCACCGGGTTCGGGAGAGGATGGCCTGAATAAACATTTTGCGGCGGCGCAATTCACGGCGCACACGTCTGTCGGTAATTACAGTAATGGTCGGGTTGTCCATGGTCTGTCGGGCGGCGGCAGTATCGTGACGCTGGTCGATTGCGTGGGCAATGAATTCAGCCATGAGCTGGGTCATAACTACGGGATCGGTCATTACCCAGAGAAGTTCACCGGGTCGGTACACCGTTCTTCTGAAGCGATCAATTCAAGCTGGGGCTGGGATAGTAACAAACATTACTTCATCCCTAATTTCGAAAAGTCACGCTTCAACCTGCCTACCTGTTATGAAGGTACATGCCAAGCGCCGTTTCACGGGCATAGCTTCGGCACCGACACCATGGCGGGTGGATTCCCGATGTGTACGCCGACTAATGGCTATACGCTTTGCACACCGCATACCCACCATCACATCCAGCAGTTTATGGAAAGCAAGGCGATCTTTGATAAAACCTCCAGTACCGGCTACCTGAAGTGGAATGAAACATCAAAAAAACTGGAGGAATGGGGTGAGTTCCATAGTGCTGCCGCTGACGAGTTTGATTTGAGTTCCATGACACGGTTGCTCAACGACTACCGACTGGTTGAAATACCCTTGTACGATAACCACCACGCACATGACGTATTCATCCCGGCCGCGGCGGCCGCCAATAAGTCCAAAGGCATACACGTTGTGCATTACGCGAGTTGGGGCGCCACGTTGCGTATAAATGGCACCTCCGTGCCGCTGGTCAGAGGGACGGTATTGAATTATGAGTCCAATGGCTCGACGTGGGTCGAGGTCAAGGACTTCTCTTTCAATGTTGTCCGCAAGCCTGCCCAACAGGGCATTCCGGTCACAACGCTGCTTGGCTACTATGACCCTCGGGCCGGATACAACAACTATATATTTCCTGCACTTCATTGCGCCCACGGGAACAGTTATTCGGCGGATCGGGATGTCGAGATAAATGCGGCCAAGTGTTATCTGGTAGTCAGGAACGCTAATAACCAGACGCTGAAGTTCGTGCTGAGGTCATCCCGTGTACAAGCCACTACACCGAACCGGTTCCATGTGAACGTCCCCTCATCCTTTTCGCCGACCAAGGCCACTCTCTATCGAGATGGCGCTTTAGCGTGGGCAGTGGATCTCGACCCGCCCACCGGAAACGCGCGCGTCACGATCACCGGGCGACAGTAGCCGCGTTCGACCTGGCGGGTTGTAGATGAGCATTTCGACGGGGCTCACCCATGAGCCCCTTTTCAACGCTGCATGGGCGAGTGCGGTTGCATGTCGTACAGGGCCTGAAACGCGGAGTGCAATACATGTTGAATCATGACGCTGATGACTTCCTGCCTTCGATGGTCGGTTTCGAAGTGAGTAGTGTAGGGGCAGGTGAACACCGCTGGCGGAGTCCGGGTTATCTTTTGGCGGACCGTGACCTGAGTGTCGGAGAACGCATACATGCCTGGGTTATCAGGGAGCGTGACGGGCGGGTCATGAAAACCGTTGCCTTTACCGCAGATAAAGACAACCGGGTAGTTGCCAAATGGCCGGCCGCCTTTCTCAATGCCATCAACGCCGCGCCGGTACCCAGTGGCGAACCGCGTTATTTGATCGCGGGGAAATTCAGCAATAACGGTGCGCTTGAAGTTTCCGCCACCGGCAGCCCATCTTCAAAAGCATTCTCCGATATGACATCCGCGCAGAAGGCCGAAGTCAATCGGCTCTGGTACTACGATAGTGGTTGTCGGGTCTTTACGTCCGCGCCGTTCATTGCCAACCAGGTCATTGCAACCCCGATGCCGGACCTTGATCTGGCGGCGGGTGAAAGTATTGCGGTTCAAGTGCGTGACAGAACCAACCTGCATTTATATGAAACTTTTTTGTTTGCCCCGGCAGACACGCTACGCAAGGCAACTGACTGGCCAGAGGCACTCTGCAAGCATATCGACGAAATCAAAAAGAAAGCCGACAGTACATATGGCATGTTGCGCGCTGGTAAACAGGGCGACGACAAGGTGTCCGTTTCCCCCGGTAAAACGGGTAATGCACTCTGGATACCCCAGTATTCAAATCTGTCCGTGGAACTGGAGCCTGTTACCTGGCAAAAATACAAAGCCGTGGAGACATTCAAACCCACTGACGGCGCCGTCATTCAGTTTTTCGTTTATGACCGTTATTCCAATGCGCAACTGCCAGGTTCGCCGTTCAGTCACACGGTGAAGGGAAGCGACTTTGCAAGCTGCATGACCTCGCTTGCAGCCGGACTGAAGAGCTCGCCCTTGGGGAGTTACCTGCGACTGGGCGGAGCAACTGCCACTGCCGAGCCAGACTTCGGCAAGCCCAATAGTTCAAACCTATGGGTCATGGGGCTGCCCGTCAGGGTGGTGACACTGGGACTACCCGGTATCACCTCGGCACATGAAAAAGCCTTGGAAAACCTGGACGGTACAGCACTGACGCTGGGTGAGTTGTTTGACAAGTACAAAGACGGCGTACGTATCACGCTGTGTGATCGGTGGAGTGGTCAGATCGCACAGGCTTGGGCATTTGAACCGAGCGTTGCCGACAAGGCAACAAAGGATGCCTGGGTTAGGGCGCTTTGTGTATTCCTCGGTTCGAAATTCGCCACCGATGCGCCGTTTGTGGGGTGCGGTGAGAACAACGCTCAACCGAGTGTGCCCATTGATACAGATAAAAAGTTTGAAACCTGGACCCTGTGGCTGCCGCCGGAGACAGAGGGGGTACTGCATGCAGAACTGTGGGTCGCTAGGGTAAACAAAAATAAGGTAGTCCCTGTTCAATTGGGCACCAAGCTGATGTTTCTGAGAGACAAGTTGGTGGCTGAAGAAGTGTTGATTATGGGGGAAATACTAGGCCTCGCTGAACCGTATGACAGAGCGAAGTACTCGGCGGCGCACTACTTTCGTCAGCTGCACGCGTGGAGCGGTGATGAAGGATTTATACACTATGGCAAGGGCATTGCAGGGCTTAGGGTTGAAAAGATAGTCAAAGAAGCCTTGGGTGGTGATGTCTGGACAACAAAAGCTCTTTCAGATATATGGTGGAACTGTGTTTCGAATGAAATATATGCTAAGGGTATCTTTAGGTCCGAACTGGCTGAGCAAAATATTTCTGCATTGCCAGCCTCTCGCGTTGCGCGTGAAGATATCCCCTCCGAGGAAGTGGAACTTTGGCAGTTGCGGTTGCCTTCTGCATATCGGATTAAAGAGTGTCTATCTTGTACTGAGAGCCATATGGTACTGAGCGTTACTGTTTCTCATGGGCTGAGTGTTAGCGCGCTGGAACAAAGTGTCGAGATCCCGGGGGAGGATTCGCTTACACCAATAAAGTGCACACTAAGGAAAGCACTGGTAAAGTGCGCACAAAGTCAACTGTACGCGATACTGTCAAGGCTGAAATATCGCAGGGAAGAGATGATTCAATACGAGACTCTGAAGTTATTCCTATGGCTGAAGGAAGATGTTCTGCAAAGGCTAAGTGTAACCGAGATACTTGAGATGCTTGAACTTGGTTCCGTAGGGTTTAATGCCGATGGTGGTTTAAAAGGTTTCGAGGTGACGACCACGCCTGCAACGTTAGAGCTTATTCGAATTCTCAAGAAATTTGAGTTTTTTGAAACAATCACGCTGGACCTGCAATTGCTGCCAAATATCGTTGAGTCGGGCATCCGGTTTGCTTTCTGTGCTCCCGAATTGATACCAGGAACAACACCTATCAACGTACTTCCCTTGCAGGAGAACTACCATCGAAGTGGTGGCATTCACCTCCATATCCCTGACGGGATGACGATAACGTCAAACCATCCGCTCGCGTGCGCAAATTACATCAGCGAGGCTGGTATTACCCGCGCTGCTGCTTCAGCACTTACTATCGATCCACCCATCACGGGCAAACGCTTTATTCCCAGTGATTCGCTCTGTGCCGACTACGCCAACACCCCCGGCTCAGAGGTTTATGACGTCAGTGGGGCTGTCGAGAACGGTGTCGATCCCAGAACCGGGCTGTTTCACGCGCATTATCCGGTGGGGGTGATCCGCGGGCTTTACGACACAGGCCCCAACATCGACCTCACGTTGCACTATTCGGCCACCCGGGCCAATGAAAGCGCTCTTGGGGACGGCTGGGCGTTTCGCTTCTCCTCTTATGACAATCGTCTGCACCGCCTGACGCTTGCCACAGGCCAGACGCTGACCTTGACCGCGGCCAATATCGCTGATGCGACAGATAAAAAGCGCCTGCCCATCAACGGCGTGACCTTGACGGGTGCGAAAGGCTCGTTCGACAAACTGACCGACCTCACGGTGATATTCCCTTCCGGACGACAGGAGGTGCTAGCCGTACCGGGTACCCACGACAACAAAGAGGCCAGTGAGCACTACAAGATGGCGTATGTGGAAAAGCTGGATCGCTACCGAAAGAATCTGGAGCAATGGCAGAGGGAGAGCGGCGTCTCAAGCGAATCCACTCAGGAGATCAAAGACGAGATCAAAGCACTCGGCAACCTCAAGTCAGAGATGAAGCGCACGTCCCTGATACTGGTGCCGTCCACTATCACGTCACCACAAGGCAAAAGCCTGTACCTGGCGTGGGAAGGAAAAGACGGCCATGTCCGGCTGAACACCATCAGTTACTACGGGGTCAACCTGTTGACTGCCACGCATGGCGCCCCCGTCGCCAGCGGAAAGTACACCAGCACGTTCACCGTTTGGCCGGGCACGGAGGAGGAGTACAGCGTCACGCTGGATATCACCGATTGCCTGCTGACCAGACTGACCCGCAAAGGCAAAAACGATGCCTTGCCAACGCAAACCGTAGTCTTCGGCTATTGCGATGACCCGGTACTGGACCGAGTGCTGAACTCGGTGGCTGAGGAAGACGGCTCGCTGGAGGTGGTGAGCTATGTAACGGCCTGGAAAACCTGGGATCCCAGTAAGAGTCTTCACACCCCGCTGCCACAGGTTGGGCGCCATACCCTGGTGCCGGGGGCCGGTCAGGCCGTGATCAGTCACACCTGGCAGTGGAGTGGCATTAATAACGCGCTGCAAGCAGAGGGCGATTCATTTTCCTCTACGCAAACCCTGGACCTGGGTGATGGCGTCAGCGGCCCGTTCACTCGACGCACCTGGACGCTCAAGAACAGCCATTGTCTTGAAACGGAGATTGTGGAGGAAGTTCCGGGAAGTTCCCGCACTACAACCCGCATGGAATACCCGGACACGGTCAGTGGCGACACCTTGGCGGCCAAATACCGTTGGGCTACCCAGCCCGTCAAAGTCAGCGTGACCACGGAAGATCTGCAGACGACACCCTCGGCTCCCGCTGCGCAGGAGAAACTGTCATGAGTCAGACAACAGCAAGCACTTCAGTAACAGAAACCACCCTCGTGACCTGTGATCCTGCGCTAGGACTGCCGACGAAGGTCGTGGCAGGAGACGGCCAGACGACTCATTTTTGCTATTACCCCGTGGCTGCCACTGCGAGTAAGCCGGATCACAGTGACAAGGCCCCCCAAGTGTCAGGCCTGATCACTGGCCTGCAACTGGAAAACAGTGACGCAACGCCCTTGTCAACGGCCATGGCGCTGACGTGCCCGGTGATCCATGACACAACGCAACCGCCGCTGATGGCGCAGTATCAGTTTCTGGCATTTCCTGACGGCAGCGTGTCCGACGCTACGCTGACGGTGTACGGGTATGCCAAGGCAAGCCTGAACCAGGAAGGCGTGCTGATTCCGGATACGATTTTGAGTCTGGAGGGGGTGACAGTAGATACCGCTACCGTGCCCTGGACCGTGACAAAAGCAACGGGACGAGCAGGACTGTCGGTCGGCTTGCAGCAGGTCGAGCGTAAAAAAGACGACGACGTGCTGACAACCGTGAGCACCGCCACTGCCTGGTACAAGGACAACGCGGCTCGCCAGACCCGGAAATTGGTGGAGACCCTGACAGCAGATCACGACGAAGGGACGTTGCGGGCGAAAAGTGCAACCACATTGAAGGTTGAAAATCTTGAGTTGAGCCCCGTCTTGTCACACCACATCCGGTCTGCGCGCAGCGGTCGGACAGTGCGCGAAACGCAGCAGGATGACCTGGGTCGCCCGGAAAGAATGCTATTTCACACCTACGATGCCCGAGACCGGTTGCTCGGCAGCACAACCTGTCCTTATGACGAAGAAAGCTTTCTGGACGGTTCAATGCCAGAGGAAGGGCAAACCGTCGAGACAATCACGTGGACGGATACCCACAGCGGCACCTGGGTCAGTACGACCGGCCCGGACGGTCGTTGTGGCCGAGTGCTGCTGGACGGCCTGCAGCGCCCGGTACGCTGGGAGTTGCAACGCACGGCCGGCGCTGATCACGCTGACAGCAACTATGTCTGTCTCCAGGAAATGACCTACGGTGCCGATGGTGAAGTCGCACAGCAGTGCGTGTATGACTATTTCCCCGGAGGGTTATGCCTGCGCAGTGACGGCATCGCCTTGCCGGACAACCTGCGCGACTGGTTCTGGACGTCCGAAAAAACTACCGGCAAGACCGATGCGGAGCAGGGCGATAGCCTGACGACCGAAAGGCTGACCGGCACCGTGCTCAAAGGCCCGCAGCACGCGTTGGAGACGAAGCAGCGCAATCACCGGGACGGGCAGGTGACGTTGACGCAGACCCAGAAAAGCTGGGAGGCGGGCACCGATAAATTGAAAGGCACCGGCGTGGTCACCGAAGAGGTCGTCAATGCCAAGGGGCAGCGTGTCAGCCTCACGGAAACCCTGCCTGGAAGCGGTACTGAGCCAGTGACGCGTAAATGGACCACCACGTTTGACGAACTTGGGCGGCGAACAGAAGTCATTGCGCCTGATACCCGGGGGGTGCAATGGGCATATGAGGGCCTGAGCACCACGCCTACCAAAATCAGCATCAAGGGCTCCAGCGGCTCGATAGTAGTGATGGGCAAACAAACCCTGCGCGGCGCAGGTAATCAGGGCGACGAGATCAAGACACGGACGGTGGGCGCAGAGGGCTCACCACTGACTTTCGAATATGACGACGAGGGACATGTTCGCCCGGACAAAACGCGCCTCTATTGCGGGAGCAGTGAAGACGGCAACACGACCTACTGGTATGCCCAAAAACATAACGAATCAACGCTGCTGGTCAAATTCGAATACACCCCGCTCACGCGGGGGATCAAGGCTAACCGACTCGCCACCAAGGACAATCTACAAAGCGCCATTACCAGTGAATGTTTGTCGCCGCAGCTTTTGGGGCTACACCGTACCAACCGGGTGGTGCGTGGCGTTACACAATCGAGGTGCAGCCAGCATTCGCTGCGTGGGAGTGAGGCGGGAGGCTTGCACCCCAGCGGTGTTTTCAGTCGGGCCTGGACGGATAGTCAGAACCGGCGCAGCCGGGTGCGACGCGGCCAACTGGAATACCGCTACCGGTATGGCGCGCAAGGTGAGTGCGAATATGTCGCCGTCGAGGACATGCGTACCGGGCGTAAACAAACCATTGCGTACCGTTACGATGAACACGGCCGGGAGGTGGAACGCACTTACCGCCTGGACGGGATCGTCAAAAGTCGCTACGTCCAGACCTGGACCGCGATAGGGCAGTTATCCAGCAAGACGTGGTATCGAAATGGGGAAAGCACCCCTGCCAGAACGGAGAACTTTGCTTATCTGACTTGGCGAGACGAGTTGTGCTTCTGGTCCGTCAATGCAACCGCGGGCCATGAAATCAAGAATGCGCAGGGCGATGTGCTCATTAGCCAGTCGTATACCTATACGGCGCTGGGAAGTCTTCTGAGCTGCGTCACAACATTCGCGAATGAAGACAAAGAAGAACAACTTTATAGTTACGGTAATCTCAAGCAACCGACTCTGCGAACCCGCGTGACCGTAATACGGACCCCAAAAGATGAACCTGCCAGCCAGTCGATAGAAACGCAGTTGGACTATTACAACAGCGGTAACCAAAAAAATACCGAGCGGAAGCAGGTATTCGCCTATACCCACACGGGGCAACTGCAATCTGTCACCTCAACAGAGAACGGAGCCACGCTTGCAACCTATGAATATGACGAGTTGGGACGCCTGGCGGCCCAGTGGGATGAGGCGAACAAGCAGCGCCGGGTATTGCAATACAGCGACAATCAGTTGTGCGGCGAAGTCTGGCTGGATGCAAAGGGCGATGCTATCAAGCGGCGCGTCCTCGATGAAGAAGCAGGCCTGGTGGTGCAGATGCGTGAAGGTCAGGGTGCGAGCGAAACCACCGAGACCCTGTTCATCCTGGCCGACCCACAGAATGGCGGTGGAGAGGAGTTCTGGTTAAACGCCAAGGGCGAATGGGAAAGCCGCTTCGTCGGCTTTACCCCTTGGGGAGAGGCCCCTCTGGGAGAGCTGAACGCCATGAAAAGCGGCCTGGGCTATAACGGCCAGCGCGTTGATCCGGTGACCGGCAACTACCATCCAGGGCATGGCTACCGGGTCTATGATCCGCAACACCAGGCGTTTTATCAGGGCGACAGCCTGAGCCCGTTCGGCAAAGGCGGGCTCAATGACCGGGCCTACTGCGCCGGCAGAGACCCGGTGAACTGGTGGGACAAGGACGGGCACATCATGATCAATCGCCGGGCCCAGGCGCAAAGCCTGGCCTCACTGGACGACATGATCCGGCAGTCGACGCCACCCACTCATGAGCCGGCGGAGTGGTGGGAATGGATGCTGATCGGGGTGTTTGGTGCGCTTGCGGTTATCGGCTCGATCATGACCGGCGGTGTGCTGGGTGTGGTGTTGTTGGCCGTTGGCGCGACGGGATTCGCACTGGGCGCAGCATCACTGGCACTCAAGCAAAGCAACCCGGCGTTGTCTGACAAGCTGGGGTGGGCATCGACAGCGCTCAGCTTCTTCGATGCTTCGGGGGCGGTCTTTGGGAAAATAGCCGGGCTGATCGCCAAAGGCGTACGCGCGGGCATTCAGGCGCTGCGCAGTTTGCGCCATTTCGTGAAACTCCAGGGCGTCAGTGCGCTGTTTAAAGCGTCGCGTAGCGGGCGTTATCTGGATACTGCTCGACGTACCGGCGGGAAAGTTGCCGCCGGTGGGAGAACCGGCGCCTCGGTAACTGTATATGAAAAGATGGGGCGTGACGGCAGGAATGCCCGGCTCGCTGGTGACCTGGGGTATATATTTGAAGATACATACAAAGGGGCTCCGCGGTTGAATATACACGCCCATGGAGGCCTGGTTGGTAACAGTGGGATGATGGCGCTGGATAATGGCTTGAAGTTGGCGGATGACGTATATAGAAAGCTCAGGGGTTTTGTCGATTTTGAAAAATATCCCAATATTCGATTGATCATGTGCCATTCGGCCGATGGATTGAGTAATTCCTTTGCCCAGCGCTTTGCTGACCTCACGCGTTCCAAGGTGAAAGGGTATGTGGGGGGTGTGTATTCGAACTATACGGCGAATGAAGTCGGTCTGGGGTTTGCTCTAGGGGAGTTTGGAGGTGGAAAAGTAATTAATGGATTAATTGCCAACATGGATTCGCTCAGGATTACAAAAGTGAATCCTTTTAATCCGATTAACCAGTCTCATATGTTTGATCCGGTGCACTATGACCTGTGGTTGAATTTCAGATACAGTCCTGTCAAGTTTTTTCCGCGTCCCGGCGCTTCCGGACTACATGGCATTTAAATTAATAATTCAAGAGGTTTTTGCATGTGTCGCAATGGTTGCCAGGGCGCTGCCCTGGTAACCATATCCTGCAGGTATATTGCGTCTGCATGCTCGATAGCAACTGCTGTCGCCCCCTAAAAAACCGGTTGTTGTCGACTTGCAAGAAGCCGGCCTCGATGTAGCGCACCAATCGACTCCAGTCCCTACAGCGTATTGACCATTGTCAGGCGACATCGGCTCGCCCGGTCTCAGTCTTGGGCCAAGTGCTCTGCGTCCGTCATGACATAACCACAGGCATTGTCTGATGCGTCTCCGGATCTCGGTTACCGTCGTTGTCCTTGGTCGATCCAGGCGCAAGAATCAGCGTGTACTTCTCCTGCAGGGCGCAAGTTTTATTAAACCGCTCCGGCACTTCGACCTTGCATAAGATTCTTCGCAATCTCTCGATGGAGAAGTCTCCTACGTGATTGCGAGACATTTCATTGGTTTTTGTTCTTGTTCTCATCTTGGAGTTGGCTAGTGTTGACGCAGTATTGATGCGGCACTCTGAAGGTTTGTTAATCGTGCGGTACTGGCTTTAATGCCAGGAGTTCGAATTTTCTGCGGGTCTCTCTTTTCGATTCACTTCAAGGAGATAAGCATGAGTTCCATGTTTGAAGGGCACGGCGTTGAGGGCTTTGTGGGCGCCAAATCCATGCACGGCTTTGGACTGAGTTTCATCAAGACGCTTCCCCAGCATATCGCCCATTTAAAAATTCCAGGACGGGCAATAACGGAAGGCATGCGCAGAGGACCCTTGCTTGCACAAATTGAGCATGTGACGAGTATCAAACAGGCAATGCGCAATGTTCTTGACGACCCCATCACGCAGACTGCACAGCGCTATGCCGAGACCGCATTCAGGGCCTTCCTGAACAAGACCGACGCTGACGACGGCGTCTTGAAGTTTTTCAATGGCTGGAATGAACTTCATAAAACAACCAGCCTGGTCTCGGCAAAAATCATCATGCGTCTATCCGCTGACGCAGTGTCCATGCCTGGATTACAACAAACGTGTCGGAGCGGCTTTTTGCGCTTTGTGCGATGTGCTTATGTAATCCGCAAATAGCTCGGAACGTTAAAAAAGGTTTTCGTATTCCCGCGTTTGAACGAGGTTTTGATGGCGTTTGAAAATGCCCTGGTCATTCTGGCGTTATTTGCTTTCTGCGGAGGCCTGATCGATGCCGCGGTAGGCGGAGGCGGGCTGGTACAGGTTCCCGCACTCCTGCATGCGCTACCTCAATACAGTCTGGCTACCGTCTTCGGCACCAATAAGCTGGCGGTGCTGGCGGGTAACCTCGCTTCGATCTTCAGCTACGCGAAGCGCGTCAAGATCGTCTGGTGGCTCTTGATTCCCACCATGGTGTCGGCGTTCGCAGGCTCCTTTCTCGGCGCCTTTTCGGTGTCGCTGATTCCCCGGTCGGTCATGGAGTACGCGGTGTTCATCGTGCTGGTACTGATGGCCGTGTACACCTTTGCCAAAAAGGATCTCGGCAGGACGCATGCGCACGTTCACCGTAGCGGGCGAACCGTCGCGTGGGGCATCTGCCTCGGCGCGCTGATCGGCTTTTACGACGGCGTCTTCGGTCCTGGCAGCGGCAGCCTGCTGCTGTTTGCCTTCGTGAAGGTCTTTGGTTTCGATTTCCTCAACGCCTCCGCGTCGGCGAAGCTGGTCAATCTGGCGACGTTCTGCGCGGCACTGCTGTTCTTCATCCCGTCCGGCCATGTGCTGTGGGCCATTGGCGGGTTGGTGTGCCTCAGCAATATGGCCGGGGCTTTCGTCGGCACCTTTCTGGCGCTGCGCTATGGCAGCGGCTTTATTCGCGTGTTCTTCCTGATCCTGCTGGTCTTCCTGATCGGCAGGATGGCCTTGTCCATTTTCAGCTAGTCCGCCCGCCCAACCCGCTTAGTCTCAACGGACGATGATGCCCCCAGTGCCGCTGCGCACAATGACCTCGATACCGAATTCAGCCATCGAGGAACAGGGGCATGATCGAGATTCGCGGTTTGGGCTATTTCGTCGCACAGGTCGAAAACCTCAGCCAATGGCAGCGCTACGCCGAGGGTGTGCTCGGCATGCAGGTCCGGCCGGCACCGGCGGGCGGGCTGTACGTGAAGATGGACGAGCGGCCGTTTCGCATGCTCATCGTCGAAGGCAGCGCGGCGCGCTATGTCGCGTCGGGCTGGGAGCTGGCCTCGGAGCAGGCGTTCAACGCCGCCTTGCGCCATCTGGACGAGCAGGGCGTGGAATGGCAGGCCGGCAGCGCCGAGGACATCGACCAGCGCGGCGTGCAGGCGCTGGCGTCGGTGGTCGATCCGTCGGGCAACCGCCATGAGCTGAGCTGGGGCCATCGCTCCGACTGCCTGCCATTCGTCTCGCCCCAGGGCGTGCCGCGTTTCATCACCGGTGACATGGGCCTGGGCCACACGGTCCTGCCGGCGCCGAACTTCGACGCGACCCTGGCATTCGCCAAGGATGTGCTCGGCTTCGGCCTGTCGGACATCTTCAATTTCCGCCCCGACCCGTCGGCCCCACCGGTGCGCATCCACTTCCTGCACTGCGGCAACGCCCGCCACCACAGCCTGGCCCTGGCCGAGTACCCGGTGCCATCGGGCTGCGTGCACGTGATGGTCGAGGTCGATTCGATGACCGAAGTCGGCCGCGCCCATGACCGCCATCTGGCCCAAGGCGTGAAGCTCTCGGCCACCCTCGGCCAGCACCTCAACGACCGCATGACCAGCTTCTACATGCAGACCCCGTCCGGCTTCGACCTCGAATACGGCTTCGGCGGCCTGCAAGTGGACTGGGCGCAACATTCGGCCTTCGAGTTCACCCGCGTGAGCATTTGGGGCCATGACTTCTCGGTCGGCCAGCAAGGAGCCTGACATGAACAAACAACTGACGGCGGCCGATGCGGTCGCCCAACTGCGCGACGGCATGACCATCGGTTTCGGTGGCTGGGGCCCGCGGCGCAAGCCGATGGCAATCGTCCGCGAGATCCTTCGTTCGCCGGTAAAAGACCTCACCGTGGTCGCCTACGGTGGCCCTGAAGTCGGCATGCTCTGCGCCGCCGGCAAGGTGCGCAAGCTGGTGTTCGGTTTCGCCACCCTCGACGCCATTCCGCTGGAACCCTACTACCGCAAGGCCCGCGAAGCCGGTGAGCTGGAGCTGATGGAACTGGACGAAGGCATGTTCCAGTGGGGCCTGCGCGCCGCCGGCATGCGCCTGCCGTTCCTGCCGACCCGTTGCGGCCTGGCCACCGATGTGGCGCGGCTCAACCCCGAGATCAAGGAAATCCGCTCGCCCTACGCTGACGGCGAGGTACTGCTGGCGATGCCGGCGCTGAACCTGGACGTCGCGTTCCTTCACGTCAACGTCGCCGACCGCCTGGGCAACTGCCTGGTGACCGGCCCCGATCCGTACTTCGACCACCTGTTCGCCCGCGCCGCGCAGCAGTGCTTTGTCTCTTGCGAAAAGCTCGAAGAGCGCCTGGAACTGACCGCCGAAAGCGCCCGCTTCAACACCTTCGAGCGCTACCTGGTGACCGGCGTGATCCACGCACCGCTGGGCGCGCATCCGACCTCATGCCCGTCCGACTACGGCTGGGATTTGCAGCACCTCAAGCAGTACGTCGCCAGTGCCAGCGAGGAGGGCGGCTGGGCGCAGTACCTGCAGACCTACGTGGCCGGCGGCGAGCAGGCCTATCAAGCGCAAAACGGCGGTGCCGAGCGCATGGGCGCGTTGCCCCTTCCCGTGTTCTGAGGAGAGCGAAGAATGTCTGCCAATTGTGATTTCACCCTCGCCGAACTGCTGATCGTCGCCGCCGCCGAAGCCTGGCGCGGCAACGGCGAGCTGATCGCCTCGGGCCTCGGCGTGATTCCGCGCCTGGGGGCCAGCGTCGCCAAGCTCAGCCACAGCCCGGAACTGCTGATGACCGACAGCGAGGCCTTCCTGGTGGAAGAGCCGGTGCCGCTGGGCCCGCGCGGTGATTACCAGCCGCGCTACTCGGGCTACATGTCCTTCGAGCGGGTCTTCGAATGCGTCTGGGGCGGGCGGCGCCACGCCATGATCGGCCCGACCCAGATCGACCGCTGGGGCCAGACCAACCTGTCCTGCGTCGGCGACTACCACAAGCCGAAGACCGCGATCCTCGGTGTGCGCGGCCTGCCGGGCAACAGCATCAACCACCTGAACTCGTTCTTCGTGCCGAACCACAACACCCGAGTGTTTGTCAGCGGCGAGGTGGACATGGTTTCCGGCGTCGGCTTCAAGGCCGATCGCTGGCCCGAAGGCGCGCGCCGCGACCTGATGGATATCCGCGTGGTGGTCAGCGACCTCTGCGTCCTCGACTTCGACGGCCCCGAGCGCGCCGTGCAGGTGCGCAGCCTGCACCCGGGCGTGAGCTTCGAACAGGTTCAGGACAACACCGGCTTCCCGCTGCTGAAGTCGCCGCACCTGAAACAGACCGCGCACCCGACCGCCGAACAACTGGCGCTGATCCGCCGGCTCGATCCCCACGACCTGCGCGCCAGCGCGCTCAAGGGCAACCCGCCCGGCATCCGTACCGCCTGAGACAGGAGCGCGAACATGCACAGCAACGACAGCGAATTCGTCGTGCGCCAGGACCGGTCGGCCTACGAGACCGACGAGCCGGTGCTGTACGAGGTGGCCGACGGCATCGCCAGCGTCACCCTGAACCGGCCCAACTTCAACAACGCGCAGAACTCGCAGATGACCTACGCCCTCGACGCCGCCCTGCGCCGGGCGGTGGACGACGACGGGGTCAAGGTGATCGTGCTGCGCGGCGCGGGCCGGCATTTTTCCGCCGGCCACGATATCGGTACGCCGGGGCGCGACATCGACAAGCCGTTCGAGCGCGCCCACCTGTGGTGGGACCACACCAACAAGCCTGGCGGCGAGCAGTTGTACGCCCGCGAGCAGGAGGTTTACCTGGGCATGTGCCGGCGCTGGCGCGAGTTGCCCAAGCCGACCATCGCCATGGTCCAGGGCGCCTGCGTCGCGGGCGGGCTGATGCTGGCCTGGGTCTGCGACCTGATCGTCGCCAGCGACGACGCGTTCTTCCAGGATCCGGTGGTGCGCATGGGTATTCCGGGGGTCGAGTACTTCGCCCACCCTTATGAATTGAACCCGCGCATCGCCAAGGAATTCCTTTTTTGCGGCGACCGCATGAGCGCCGAGCGCGCCTACCAGATGGGCATGCTCAACCGCGTGGTGCCCCGCGACGACCTCGAAAACACCACTTACGCCATGGCGGCGACCATCGCCCGCCAGCCGCGCATGGGTCTGGCCCTGACCAAACAGGCGATCAACCACGTCGAAGACCTGCAAGGCAAGCGCACGGCCATGGACGCGGCGTTCGCCTGGCACCACTTCGCCCACGCCCATAACGAATTGCTGTCGGGCGACAAGCTCGGCGGCTTCGACGCCAAGGGCATGGCCCAGGCCAACAAACAGGCGGCCGCCGCCGGGAGCGATGGCGCATGAGCGGCTGGCTGCAGACTCCGTTGACCGAAGCGCTGGGCTGCCGTTATCCCATCGTGCAGACCGCCATGGGCTGGGTCGCCGACGCCAATCTGGTGATCGCCACCACCCGCGCGGGCGGCTTTGGCTTTCTCGCCGGGGCGACCATTCCCGCCCATGAGCTGGAGGGAGAAATCCGCCAGGTGATCGACGCCACCGGCGGCAGCAACTTCGGCCTGAATTTCCATATGTTCCAGGACAACGCCGCGCAGTGCGTTGACCTCGCCATCGCCTATCGCCTGCGTGCGGTCAGCTACGGCCGCGGCCCGGACAAACAGACCATCGCTCGCTTCAAGGCCGCCCAGGTGCTGTGCATTCCCACCGTCGGCGCGCTCAAGCATGCGATCAAGGCGGTGGAATTGGGCGCCGACATGATCACCATTCAGGGCGGCGAGGGCGGCGGTCATACCGGCGGCGTGCCCAGCTCGATCCTGTTGCCCCAGGTGCTGGACGCGGTCACGGTGCCGGTGATCGCCGCCGGCGGTTTCGCCACCGGCCGCGGCCTGGCCTCGGCGCTGGCGGCCGGCGCGGCGGGCATCGCCATGGGCACGCGCTTTCTGATGACCCGCGAATCACCGACGCCGAAAGCGACGCTGGAACGCTACCTGAAGGTCAACGACCCGCAACAGGTGCGGGTCACCACGGCGGTGGACGGCATGCGCCACCGCATGATCGAAAACCGCTTCATCAATCACCTCGAACAGGCCGGGCCCTTCGGCCGCCTGCGCATCGCCCTCGGCAGTGCCTGGCAGTGGAAACAGCACACCGGCATGAGCCTCGGCCATATGGCCGGGGTGTTCCTGCGTGCGCTGCGGGAAGACCCGTCGGCGCTGTCGCAGGTGGTCATGGCCGCCAACCAGCCGGTGCTGTTGCAGCGCTCGATGGTCGACGGCCAGCCCGACGACGGCATCCTGCCCAGCGGCCAGGTGGCCGCTGCCATCGGTGAACTGCTCAGTTGCCAAGAGGTGATCGAAGGCATCGCCCGCGAGGCCGAACAGTGCTTCGACAGCTTGCTCGCCCGACAAGGCAGCCAACGCCCAGCGAATCAGCCCATCAGTATTGGAGAACCCCTGTGACCCAGGCATTCAGCACTCAGCTTCAACAGGGGATCGCGGAACTCGTGATCGCCAAACCCCCGGTCAACGCCCTCGACAGCCAGGAATGGAACGCCCTGGCCCGTGAAATCGACAGCCTCGGGGCCAACCCCGAGGTCCGGGTCATCGTCATCCGTGCCGAAGGCCGCGGCTTCTGCGCCGGCGTCGATATCAAGGAACTGGACGCCCATCCCGAGCGCATCGTCGAGGTCAACGCCGGCAACTACGCCACCTTCAAGGCCGTGCACCGTTGCCCGGTGCCGGTGATCGTCGCGGTGCACGGCTTCGTCCTCGGTGGCGGCATTGGCATCACCGGCGCGGCGGATATCGTCGTCGCCGCCGAATGCGCGACCTTCGCCTTGCCGGAAGTGGACCGCGGCGCGATGGGCGGCGGCGCCCACCTGCAACGCTTGTTCCCGCTGCAGAAGGTTCGCTACCTGTTCTTCACCGGCGACACCATCGGCGCCCGCGAAGCCATGCAATACGGCTTTATCGAGCGCTTGGTCAGCAAGGAGCAACTGCGCGAAACCGCCCTGGAAATCGCCGCGCGCATCGCCGCGAAAAGCCCGGGCATGATCCGCATCGCCAAGGAGGCCCTTAACGGCATCGAGGACGGCAACCTGGAAGACAAGTACCGCTGGGAGCAGGGTTTCACCCTGCAGGCGTACACCAGCCCGGACTCGGCGGAAACCCGTCGCGCCTTCGTCGAAAAACGCGAAGCGAAGTTCTGAGGAGGCGCCATGGAACTGACCTATACCCCCAAACAACAAGCCTTCCGCGCCGAAGTGCGTGCCTGGCTGGCGAATAACCTGCCACGCGAACCGCTGGCCAGCTACGACACCCGCGAAGGTTTCGAACAACACCGGGCCTGGGAAGCGAAGCTGTTCGACAGCCGCTGGTCGATGGTGATGTGGCCGGCCGAACTCGGCGGGCGCGGCTGCGACCTGATCGAGTGGCTGATCTTCGAGGAAGAGTATTACGGCGCCGGCGCGCCGATGCGGGTCAACCAGAACGGCCAGTTGCTGCTGGGCCCGACCCTGATGGAATTCGGCACCGAGGCGCAGAAAAAACACTTCCTGCCGCGCATGGCCGCCAGCGTCGACATGTGGGCCCAGGGCTGGTCCGAGCCCAACGCCGGCTCGGACATGGCGGCGATCACCAGCAAGGCGGTGCGCGACGGCGATCACTACGTGATCAACGGCCAGAAGACCTGGTCCACCCGCGCCACCTTCGCCGACTGGCTGTTCGGCCTGTTCCGCAGCGAGCCGGGCTCCAGCCGCCACCATGGCCTGTCGTTCCTGATGGTGCCGCTGAATGCCGAGGGCGTGAGCATTCGCCCGATCAAGGCGCTGAACGGCAAGGACGCCTTCGCCGAAGTGTTCTTCGACGATGTGCGGGTGCCGGTGGGCAACCTGATCGGCGCCGAAGGGCAGGGCTGGCACGTGGCGATGGCCACCGCCGGTTTCGAGCGCGGCCTGCTGCTGCGTTCGCCCGCCCGCTTCCAGTACACCGCGCGCAAGCTGGTCGAACTGTTCAAGGCCGAGCCCGCCGCCGCCGAGCGTGATCCGGGGCTGCGCGACGCGGTGCTGGAGTGCTGGATGGGCGCCGAAGCCTATGCGCTGTCGGCCTACCACACCGTGGGCCGGCTGGGCCGCGGCGAGCAGATCGGCGCCGAGTCGAGCATCAACAAGATCATCTGGTCGGAACTCGATTTGAAGATGCACGAGACCGCCATGCGCCTGCTCGGCGCCCGTGCCGAACTGATTGCCGGCGCACCGGCCGCCGGCGACGCGGCGCACTGGCTGGAGGGCTTCCTGTTTGCCCAGGCCGGGCCGATCTACGCCGGCACCAACGAGATTCAGCGCAACATCATCGCCGAGCGCATGCTCGGCCTGCCGAAGTAAGGAGCGGCCATGGACTTCACTTTCAACGATGACCAGCTCGCCTTCCGCGAGGCCATCAGCCGTTTCCTGATGACCGAAGCCGCTCCGGAAATGCTCCGCGAGATCTGGGAAACCGACGCCGGGCGTTCGCCCGACCTGCGCAACAAGATTGCCGCCCAGGGCCTCACCGCCCTGTCGATTCCCGAAGAGGACGGCGGCCTGGGCATGGACGACGTGGCCTGGGCACTGATGACCCAGGAACTGGGCTACTACGCCATTCCCGATTCCCTGGCCGATACCGCCTACGTCGCCGTTGGCCTGCTGGCCGCGCTCGACCCGGGTCATCCGGCCCGGGCCAGCCTGCTGCCGCGTATCGGCGAAGGCAGCCTGCGCCTGGCCATCGGGCATCCGATCAACCCGCTGGTCAGCGACGCGCAATTGGCCGAGGTGCTGATCCTGCCCCATGGCGATGAAATCCACCTGCTGCAGCGGGCGGCGGTGGACGTCGAGGCCAACCCGAGCATCGATGCCTCGCGCCGGCTCGGCCGAGTCACCTGGAACCCGACGCCGGCGACCTTGCTGGTCGGTGGCGCGAAGGGCAGGGCAGTGCAGGCGCAATTGCTCGACCGCGGCGCGTTGTCGGTGGCCGGGCAACTGCTCGGCCTCGCCCAGCGCATGCTCGACCTGTCGGTGGACTACGTCGCCCAGCGCAAGCAGTTCGGCAAGCCGATCGGCAGCTTCCAGGCGGTCAAGCACCACCTGGCCGACGTTGCGCGGCAGATCGAACAGGCCAAACCGGTGCTCTACCGCGCCGCCCACGGTCTGGCGCGCGGCGATGCCTCGGCCTCGCTGTGGGTGTCGCAGGCGCGCCTGGCCTGCTGCGAAGCCAGTTGGCTGGCGGCGCGCAAAGGCATCCAGGTGCATGGCGCCATGGGGTACACCTGGGAAGTCGACTTGCAGATGTTCATGAAACGCGCCTGGGCCCTCGATGCGTCGTGGGGCGATCGCGGTTTCCATAAATCCCGTGTCGGCGAGTACCTGTTCGCTGATGCCGCCCGGCTGGGGCCGGGCCACACCTTCGAGGACTGAGCGATGCCAGAAGCCTATATCGTCGATGCCCTGCGCAGCCCCACCGGCAAGCGCAAGGGCGCGCTGTCCGAGGTGCACGCCATCGACCTCGGCGCCCATGTGCTTAAGGCGCTGGTGCAACGCAATGCGATCCCGGCGGAAGACTATGACGACGTGATCTTCGGTTGCGTCGACACCATCGGCGCCCAGGCCGGCGACATCGCCCGCACCAGTTGGCTGGCCGCCGGCCTGCCGCTGTCGGTGCCGGGCACCACGGTGGATCGCCAGTGCGGTTCGTCGCAGCAGGCCGTGCATTTCGCCGCCCAGGCGGTGATGAGCGGCACCCAGGATGTGGTCGCCGTCGGCGGCGTGCAGACCATGACCCGCATCCCTATTTCCTCGGCGATGCTGGCCGGCCAGCCGCTGGGCTTCGCCGATCCGTTTTCCGGCAGCCACGGCTGGCGCGCCCGTTTCGGTACGCAACCGGTGGACCAGTTCTACGCCGCGCAGCGGATCGCCGATCACTGGGGAATCAGCCGCGAGCAGATGGAAGCTTTCGCCCTGGAAAGCCACCAGCGCGCTCTGGCTGCACGGGAAAGTGGGCGCTTCGCTCGGGAAATCGTCGCCTGTGAAGGGCTGAGCGAAGACGAAACACCACGGCAGACCAGCCTGGCGAAAATGGCCGAGTTGCAACCGGTGGACCCGCGTTTCCCGTCGATCACCGCCGCGGTATCGAGCCAGACCTGTGACGCCTCGGCGGCGCTGCTGGTGGTGTCGGAGGCGGCGCTCAAACGCTACGACCTGACCCCGCGGGCGCGCATCCATCACCTGACGGTGCTCGGCGACGACCCGATCTGGCACCTCACCGCGCCGATCGCGGCGACCCGTCGCGCCCTGGCAAAGACCGGGCTGCGCATGAGCGACATCGACCGGGTGGAGATCAACGAGGCGTTCGCCTCGGTGGTCATGGCCTGGGCCAAGGAACTGGATTACGACCCGGCGCGGACCAACGTCAACGGCGGCGCCATCGCCCTCGGTCACCCGCTGGGCGCCACGGGTGCACGGCTGATGACCACGCTGCTCAACGAACTGGAATGCAGCGGCGGTCGCTACGGCCTGCAAACCATGTGCGAGGGCGGTGGCCAGGCCAACGTCACGATCATCGAACGTCTTTGAATCAAGGAGTCAGACCATGGCTATCTGTAACGGCCGGACGGTGATCATCACCGGTGCCGGCGGCGGCCTCGGCCGCGCCTACGCCCTGGCCTTCGCGGCCGAGGGCGCCAATGTAGTGATCAACGATATCCGTGCCGAAGCGGCGCAGGATGTGGCCGGGGAAATCGTCGGCAATGGCGGCCGCGCCATCGCCAACAGCGACGACATCACCAGCCTCGACAGCGCCCAGCGCATCGTCGACGCGGCGCTGGCGGCGTTTGGCGAAGTGCACGTGCTGGTCAACAACGCCGGCGTGTTGCGGGATCGCATGTTTATCAGCCTGTCGGAAGAAGACTGGGACCTGGTGATGCGCGTGCATTTGAAAGGGCATTACTGCCTGGCGAACATCCTCGGTCGCCGCTGGCGCGACCTGGCCAAGGCCGGCACGCCGGTGGCCGCGCGCATCATCAACACCAGCTCGGGGGCGGGTTTGCAGGGTTCCATCGGCCAGTCCAACTACTCGGCGGCCAAGGGCGGGATTGCCGCGTTGACCTTGGTGCAGGCGGCGGAACTGGCGCGTTACGGCGTCACCGCCAACGCCCTGGCCCCGGCGGCGCGTACCGCAATGACCGAAAGCGCCATGCCGGACGTGGTGCGCAAGCCCGATGACGGCAGCTTCGACGCCTGGGCCCCGGAAAACGTCGCACCGCTGGTGGTGTGGCTGGGCAGCGAACAGTCGGCGCATGTCAGCGGCCAGGTGTTCGAAAGCCAGGGCGGACGGATTTCGCTGGGCGATGGCTGGCGGACCGGCGTGACCCGCGACAAGGGCGCGTTGTGGTCGGTGGACGAGGTCGGGTCCGCGGTGAATGCCATTCTCGCCGAGGCGCCCAAGGCGCAGAAGGTGTGGGGGAGCTGAGAGCGCTATCGCCGGCAAGCCGGCTCCCACAGGGATCGGTCCTCTGGGAGCTGGCTTGCCAGCGATGAGTCCATCAGCAACACCGCCGCTGATAGCGATTCGCGAGCAAGCTCGCTCCTACCGGGAGGGGGGAGGTCGTGGTCACAGCGGATAGTTTTTCAACTCCCGCGCAATCAACATCCGTTGAATCTCGCTCGAGCCTTCATAGATCTGGGTAATCCGCGCATCCCGGTAGTAACGCTCCACCGGGTAATCCTCCAGATAGCCGTAACCGCCATGCACCTGGATCGCCATGGAGCAGACGCGCTCGGCCATTTCCGAGGCGAACAGCTTGGCCTGGGAGGCTTCGCTCAGGCAGGGTTTGCCGGCGCTGCGCAGGCGGGCGGCGTGGAGGATCAGCAGGCGGGTGGCGTTGATCTGCACCTGCATGTCGGCCAGCAGGTTGGCGATGCTCTGGTGTTCGTTGATCGGTTTGCCGAACTGGATGCGCTCGCGGGAATACACCAGCGCCGCTTCGAACGCGGCGCGGGCGATGCCCAGGGCCTGGGCGGCAATGCCGATGCGGCCACCCTCGAGGTTGGACAGGGCAATCGCCAGGCCCTTGCCACGCTGGCCGAGGATGTTGGCCTCGGGAATACGGCAGTTGTTCAGGGTCACCGCGCAGGTGTCGGAGGCGCGGATACCCATCTTGTGTTCGCTGCGATCGACCACGAAGCCGGCATTGTCGGTGGGCACGAGGAAGGCCGAGATGCCTTTCTTGCCAAGGTCCGGGTCGGTCACCGCGAAGACGATGGCCAGCTTGGCCCGGCGGGCATTGCTGACGAACTGCTTGGCGCCATTGATGACCCAGTGGCCATCCTGCAGTTCGGCGCGGGTGCGCAGGTTGTGGGCTTCGGAACCGGCCTGCGGTTCGGTCAGGCAGAAGCAGCCGATCACTTCACCGCTGGCCAGGCGTGGCAGCCAGGCCTGTTGCTGTTCATCGCTGCCGTAGGCGAGCAGCGGACCGCAGCCCACCGAGTTGTGGATGCTCATCAGTGCGCCGGTGGCGCCGTCGCCGGCGGCGATTTCTTCCACCGCCAGGGCGTAGGCGACGTAGTCGGTGTAGCTGCCGCCCCAGTCTTCCGGCACCACCATGCCGAGCAGGCCGAGTTCGCCCATCTTGGCGACCACGCCATCGTCGATCCAGCCGGCCTTTTCCCAGGCCTGGGCATGGGGCGCGATCTCGCCACGGGCGAAGTCCCGCGCCATGTCGCGAATCATGATCTGTTCTTCAGTCAGTTCCAGGTCTTGCATGTGCGTACTCCAGCCCTCACAGGCCTTCGAAGAATTGGTCGACCCGCTGAGGCTTCAGACCGGCGACAGTGGCGGGGTTCCAGCGCGGTTGTTTGTCCTTGTCGATGAGCAGGGCGCGCACGCCTTCGATCAGGTCGCCGTGATCGAACCATTGCTGGTCCAGGTGCAGCTCCATTCTGAAACACTCTTCAAGGCTCAAGCGCCGGCCCCGACGAAGCAGCTCCAGGGTCACCGCCATGCCCAGCGGCGAGCGGGTCTCCATCAGGTCGGCGGTCTTCAGCGCCCACTCATGGCTGTCGCCGACGGTCACGCTACGCAGTTGTTCGATCATGCTGGCGACATCGGGCAGGGCGAAGAAGTGGTCGATGGCCGGGCGCAAGTCGGCCAGCGGCGGATCGACCAGGGTCTGGGTGCCAAGGCTGGCGAGCACGCCTTGCAGGTCCTTGAGCGGGTATTCGCTCCACCTGATGCCATCGAAACCCTGGTCGAGGGCGCCCAGTTGGTCACTGTCGACGTACCAGTCGGCCAGGCCGCAATACAGGGCATCGGCGGCCTGCACCTGCACGCCGGTGACGCCCAGATAGGTGCCAAGTTCGCCGGGGATGCGCGACAGGAAATAGCTACCGCCGACATCCGGGAAGTAACCGATACCGACTTCCGGCATCGCCAGGCGGCTGCGCTCGGTGACCACGCGCAACTCGGCGCCCTGGGCCAGGCCCATGCCGCCGCCGAGGGTGAAACCGTCCATCAAGGCCACGATCGGCTTGCGGTAGTGGTGGATGAACTGGTCGAGGTCGTATTCCTCGATGAAGAAGTCGCGGTGCAGCGTGGCGCCGCTTTTATAGCTGTCGTACAGCGAGCGGATATCGCCACCGGCACAGAAGCCCTTGGGCCCCGCGCCGCGCAGCACCACGGCGTGGATCTGCGGGTCGATGGCCCAGGCTTCCAGTTGCAGGCGCAGGCTGCGAACCATCTGCAGGGTCAGGGCGTTGAGGCCGGCGGGGCGGTTGAGGGTCAGGTGGCCGATATGGTTGCGGACGTCGGCCAGTACCTGGGCGTTGTCGGTGTCTGAAGTGGCCGGTGCTTGAGCTTGCGCGGTCATCGCTGTCTCCCTGCTTTGTTATTGATTTTCCACGTGATTTGTCACGGTGTGGACGAGCGGTCAAGGATCGTCCGGATCGTAACAGTGCAAATTTGCCGAGTTCAATCCGCAAAACTGCAATAGCAATCTGCATTTTTGCATGTGCAACCGCGACCTTCGTCAGCGGTGTCGACACTTTAGCCTTGTGACCCGCTAGCACAGGGGATTAGTTCCCTCGGCCGGCGCGTTCCCGGCCCCGGCCAAAGCAGCGCCCGCTTGCGTCCAATGCAGCGTAGGGCACCGGCTGTCGGCTTTCGATAATCCCTCCCGACAACCGTCCCCAACGTTCGCGGAGAGCGTCATGCACAACAATAAGAATGCCAATGCCCGTTTCCTGCCCTTTTTGGCTGGCCTCGCCACCTTTGGCCTGGTCCCGCTGGCTCAAGCCGAAATCATGCTGTACGACAAGGATGAGACGACCTTCTCCACCGACGGCTACGTCAACGCCTTCTACGTCAACAGCGATGTGGACCGTGATGGCGAGCAGTACGACCGTCGCCAGTCGCGGGTGAAGATGGGCTTCCTGCCCAACTACCTGGGTTTCAACATGACCAAGCAGATGGGCGACCTGAAGCTGGGCGGTCGCGCCTCGTTCTGGGTAACCATCAACGACAGCGAACAGAACGGCACCGACACCGCCATCGACGTTCGTCAGTTCTACGGCACCGTGGCCAACCCCGAGTGGGGTGAAGTGCTGATCGGTAAGGACTTCGGCCTGTTCGCCCGCTCCAACATCCTGCTCGACGAACTGCTGGCCGGTTATGGCCAGGTCAGCGACACCCTCGGCCTGGTGGACGGCGGCGGCGTGTCCTTCGGCAACATCGGCAGCGGCTACCCGTACCCGTTCCCGACGTCGCAGATCACCTACCGCACGCCGGTGATGGAAGGGTTGCGGGTTGCCGTGGGCATCATGGACCCGGTCGATACCAACGACGACAGCGCGGTCGGCAAGGCTTACCAGAAGAACCCACGCACCGAGAGCGAGATCACCTACCAGTTCGATCTGGGTGGCGCGAAGATCTATAGCTGGCTCAACGGCAGCTACCAGACCTCGGACAACACCGATCACAACGTCGACAGCGTGACCTCCAAAGGCGTGGGTTACGGCGTGCAGGCCAAGATGGGTGACTTCTCGCTGACCGGCTCCGGCTTCACCGCCAAAGGCATCAACCCGTTCTTCACCAACAACGCCGGCGAAGCCACGCTGCGCGAAGTGGACAGCAAGGGCTACCTGCTGCAGGGCTCGTACACCCTGGGCAAAAACCGCCTGGCACTGTCCTACGGCAAGACCAAGGACGACGGCAACGGCGCGGTGAACACCGGCGCCGACTACGAAACCCGCGGTATCGCGCTGTTCCACACCATCAACGACAACCTCAAGCTGGTGGCCGAGTACAACCAGTTCGAAATCAACGGCCATGAAGGCAACACGCAAAACGAAGACACCGACACCTTCGCCGTCGGTGCTGTTCTGACCTGGTAAACCCCACCACCGCGTGACAGGGCTTCAGCTCGGCAAGGCGCATCCTGCCGGCTGGAGTTCTGTTGCGCGGTGTTTTCCCCGGCCTGCGCTCTACAACCAATGCCACCACCACCCCCTACCCAAGTAGCATTCGGCCCCATCCCCTCGCTTCGTACACTGCCGGCATCCATTCCCAATACGCTGGAGGCTGCTTATGTCGCAGTCCAACGCCGAAGGCGTCCTCAGTGCTGTATCCCGTGCCATTGACGCCGAGGAGGCTGCCCAGGACCTCGCCCGGCAATTGATGCACCCGCACCTGGGCTTCGTCCTGTTCTTCTGTTCCGCCGAATACGACCTGCCGGCCCTGGCCCAGGCGCTGCAGGAAAGTTTTGGCGGGATCCGCCTGGCCGGCTGCACCAGCGCCGGTGAAATCACCCCGGAAGGCTATGGTCGCGGCTGCATTACCGCACTGGGCTTCGACCATCGGCAGTTTTCCATCGCCGCTGAACTGATCGCGCCGATGCACGATTTCAGCCTGATCGACGCCCAGCGCTGCGTCGAACGGCTGGTCAACGAGTGCCGTGGCAACACCCTGGCGCCGATCAAGGGCCACAGCTTCGCCCTGACCTTGCTCGACGGCCTGTCCAGTCGCGAAGAAATGCTCCTCGCCGCGCTCAACGCCGCCCTGGGCGACATCCCGCACTTTGGCGGCTCGGCCGGCGACGACAATTACCTCAACCGCACCCACGTCTACTACGACGGCGTCTTCCACAACAGCGCGGCGGTGGTGCTGCTGGTCAACACCTGGCTGGATTTCGAAGTGTTCACCACCCACCACATCCAGCCCCGCGCCGAAAAACTGGTGGTGACCCGCGCCGACCGCACCCTGCGCCGGGTCTACGAACTGAACGCCGAGCCCGCCGCCCTGGAATACGCGCAACTGATCGGCGTGCCGGTGGACCAGCTCGACCTGCGCACCTTCGCCGCCCACCCGCTGGCGGTGCGGATCAACGAGCGCTATTACGTGCGCGCCATCCAGCGGGTGCACGACGATTTCAGCCTGAGCTTCTACTGCGCCGTGGAGAACGGCATCGTCCTCACCGCCATGAGCCCCGGGCCGCTGGTGCCGAACCTGAATACCTTGTTCGACGGCCTCTGCGAGCGGCTCGGCGACCTGCTGCTGACCATCGGCTGCGACTGCTTCCTGCGCCGCCTGGAACTGGACGGCACGCCGCAGACCGACCACGTCGAGGCGATCCTGCGCAAGCACGCGGTGGTGGGTTTCAACTCCTACGGAGAACAGTTCAATGGCATGCACATCAACCAGACCTTCACCGGCGTTGCCATCGGACGGTCCCGTGCCCGGCGATTTGACTGAAGCGCGGTTGCTGATCGAGCAACTGCGTCACGAAAACCACAAGCTCAGCCGCATCAACGCGGCGTTGATCGAGCGCCTGGAGTCGGGGGCGGCGCGCCCGGACGACTCCTACGCGGCGTTCCAGCACTCGGTGACCCTGGCCGAGCAAGTGCGCGAACGTACCGACGCACTCAACCAGGCCATGGCCGAACTCAAGGCCAGCAACCATCTGCTCAGCGATGCGCGGATGCGCGCCGAGACCGCGCACCAGTACCTGGTGGACGCCATCGAGAGCATTTCCGATGCCTTCGTGCTGTTCGACACCGACCTGCGCATCGTCCTGTTCAACCAGCGCTTCAAGGCGCTTTGGGCCAACAGCCGGATCCGCATCATCAGCGGCATGCACCTGTCGGAGGTGCGCCGGCTGATGCTGCGCACCGGGCTGTTCACCGAAGAGCCGCGCAATATCAACGACGAAAACCTGCTGTACCGGCTCAAGGACGGGCGCTGGCTGCAGGTCAGCGAACGCCCGACCCAGGGCGGCGGGCGCGTGGTGCTGCTGACCGACATTACCGAGGTCAAGCACAGCGAAACCCAGCGCCGCGAGCAAGCGGTGGCGCAGAAATCCCACCTGTTGCAGCGCGCGGTGGACAACCTGTCCCAGGGCGTGGCGATGGTCAATGCCGACGGCGTGCTGGAGCTGTGGAACCGGCGCTTCCTGGAACTCAGCGGGCTGGCGCCGATCGCCGCGCACCGGCAGTTCGCCGACGTGATCGGCGACAGCGAGCTGGCCTTGCTGACCCCGGCCACCCGTGACTGCAACGGCCGGCCAACGCGGGAACTGGAGCAGCGCCTGTACGACGGACGCATGCTGGAAATCCGCACCCATCCGCTGCCCACCGGCGGCTTCGTCAACACCTTCACCGACATCACCGAGCGCTACCAGCACGCCGAGGCCCTGAGCGAAAGCGAGCGCTGGATCCGCCTGATTACCGACCAGGTGCCGGCGCTGATCGCTTACCTCAATGCCGATCTGGTCTACGAATTCACCAACAAGGTCTACGAGCAGTGGTACTGCTGGCCGCACGCGGCGATGCTCGGCCAGCGCCTGCGCGACGTGCACAGCGCCGAGCATTACCAGCGCCTGGAAACCTACATCGGCCAGGCCCTGGCCGGGGAGAGCGTGACCTTCGAGTTCGCCGAGACCAACGCCCACGGCCAGGAGCGCTACATGCTGCGCTCCTATGTGCCCAACAGCCTGCCCAATGGCGAGGTGGTCGGGATTTTCGTGCTGATCCGCGACATCACCGAACGTCGCCGCACCGCCGAGGCCTTGCACCAGGCATACCAGCACCTGGAGGTGCGGGTACGCGAGCGTACCACCGAACTGACTCAGCTCAACCAGCAATTGCTGAAGGAAATCGAGGAGCGCCGGCGCGCCGAGGCGCGGCTGCGCGATGCCAAGCAGGAGGCCGACCAGGCCAACCTGTCGAAGACCAAGTTCCTCGCCGCAGTCAGCCACGACCTGCTGCAACCGCTCAACGCCGCGCGCCTGTTCACCAGCGCGTTGCAGGAGCAGAGCAACAGCCCGGCGCTGGTGCGCAACGTCAGCAACGCGCTGGATGATGTGGAATCGCTGCTGGGCACCCTGGTGGACATCTCCAAGCTGGATGCCGGGGTGATCAAGGCCGATGTCGCCACCTTTGCCGTCAGCGACCTGCTCGACAACCTCGCTGCCGAATACGCCGCCACCGCCGCCAGCGAGGGCCTGCGCCTGCACTATGTGCCGACCGGCCTGCGGGTGCGCAGCGATATCCAGCTACTGGCGCGGATCCTGCGCAACCTGCTCAGCAACGCCATTCGCTACACCCCGCAAGGCCGCCTGCTGCTGGGCTGCCGGCGGCGCGGACGGCGCTTGTGGATCGAAGTCTGGGACACCGGCATCGGCATTCCGCTGGACAAGCGCGAAGAGATTTTCCAGGAGTTCAAGCGCGGCGATTCCCAGCGTCCGGACCAGGACCGTGGCCTCGGCCTGGGCCTGGCCATCGTCGAGAAAATCGCCGGGATTCTCGGCCACCGTATCCAGGTGCGCTCGACGCCGGGCAAGGGCTCGGTGTTTTCCATCGAGGTGCCGCTCAGCCGCCAGGTGCCACGGGCCCGGGAGCCGGTGCCGGAGGTGATGCCGCTGCTGGAGCGTCTGGAAGGCGCGCGGATTTGGGTGCTGGATAACGACGCGGCCATCTGTGCCGGCATGCGCACCTTGCTGGAGCAATGGGGCTGCCGGGTCAGTACGGCGTTGAACGAGGAAGACCTGGCCGGACAATTACCGGCGGACGAAGCCGAAGCCGGGCTGCTGATCGTGGATTACCACCTGGACCACGACCGCAACGGCCTGGAAGCGGTGGCGGCGATCAATGCGCGGCGGGTTTCACCCTTGCCGGCACTGATGATCACCGCCAACTACAGCAACGAACTCAAACAGCAGGTGCGTGAACTGGGCCACACCCTGATGCACAAACCGGTGCGGCCAATGAAACTCAAGGCCGCGATCAGTCACCTGCTGGGCAACGAGCTCAGCGTGGCAGGCGTCCACTGACGAAGTGGGCGACGTCATTGAAACCGTGGGTCGACGGGTGGCCCGGAGTGACCAGCGAATCGATGAAGGCTTCGTCCTCGGCGCTGATCTTCACCTCCAGCGCGCCGCCGTAGGTGTCCCACTGGGCTTCGGTGCGCGGGCCGACGATCGCTGAACTGACCGACTGGTTGTTCAGCACCCAGGCGATGGCGAACTCGACGATGCCGACGCCTTTGGCCTGGGTGTAGGCCTGGATTTTCTGGGCGATGGCCAGGGATTCAGCCCGCCATTCCACTTCGAGGATGCGCTTGTCCTGCCGCGCCGCGCGGCTGCCGGCCTCGGGTTCGGCATTGGGCGCGTACTTGCCGCTGAGCACGCCGCGGGCCAACGGACTGAACGGCACCACGCCGAGACCATGAAACGCCGCCGCGGCCAGTTGCTCGGTCTCGACCTGGCGATTGACGATGTTGTACAGCGGCTGGCTGACCACCGGCTTCGGTACGCCGAGACGCTCGGCCAGGTTGCAGATTTCAGCGATGCGCCAGCCACGGAAGTTGGACACGCCCCAATGACGGATCTTGCCCTGGCGCAGTAGATCGCCGATGGCCGAGACGGTGATGTCCAGCGGCGTGGCGTGGTCTTCGCGGTGCAGGTAATAGATGTCCAGGTAATCGGTGCCGAGGCGGGTCAGGCTGGCTTCGATGGCGTTGAAGATATGCTTGCGCGACAGCCCGCTGCGGTTCGGCACGCCGTCTGCCGGGCCATAGCCGACCTTGGTGGCGAGGACCCAGTCGTGGCGGTGGCGGGCGATGCCTTCGCCGACGATTTCTTCCGAGCGGCCGGCGTTATAGACGTCCGCCGTGTCGATGAAATTGACACCCTGGTCCCAGGCTTTGTCGATGATGCGCAGAGAATCCTCGGTACGGGTCTGCTCGCCGAACATCATGCTGCCCAGGGTCAGGGCGGAGACTTGCAGGCCACTGCGGCCGAGAGGACGGTAGATCATGATCGAAAGCCCCTTCGCGGTATGGAAGGGGTGTTGTACAGGGGGAAAAGCATCGCTGGCAAGCCAGCTCCCTACCCGTGGGAGCCGGTCTTGCCGGCGATGAGGCTCTCCTGGATCAAACCCTACCGGGCAGTAACCGCCGCCCCTTGCCGATTCCGCGACACCCGCAACGCCACCAGGCTGCCAAACACGATCAATCCCGCCAGCGAATACAGCGCCGCATCGGTCGAGCCCGTCTGGTCCTTGATCCAGCCCACCAGGTACGGGCTGAGGAAACCGGCCATCTGCCCGACCGAGTTGATGATCGCCAGGCCCGCAACGGCCGTGCCGGCGCTGAGCAGGGCGGTGGGCATCGGCCAGAACATCGGCAGGCCGGTGAGGGCACCCATGGTGGCGATGCTCAGGCCGAGGATGGCGATGACCGGGTTATGGGCGAAGTTCACCGCGATCAGCAGGCCGATGGCGCCCATCAGCATCGGCACCACCAGATGCCAGCGCCGCTCATTGCGCAGGTCCGCCGAGCGGCCCACCAGCAACATGAATACGCCGGCCAGCAGGTACGGAATGGCGCTCAGCCAGCCGATCAGCAGGGCATCGCTGAAACCGAGGCTCTTGATGATCGACGGCAGCCAGAAGTTGATCGCGTAGACACCGCTCTGGATGCAGAAGTAGACGAAACCGAAGGTCCAGATCAGCGGGTTGGTCAGCACCGACATCAGGCCATCGCTGACCGTGCCCGGCTTGTTCGCCGCGTCCTGCTGCAGGTCGGCGGCCACCGCCTGGCGCTCGGCCGGGCTGAGCCAGCCGGCCTTGGTGAAGCCGTCACTGAGCAGGAACACCGCCATGCAGCCCAGCGCCACGGTCGGCAGGCCCTGGATCAGGAACATCCACTGCCAGCCGGCGAGGCCGCCCTGGCCTGCGGCGAAATGGTTGAGGATCCAGCCCGAGAACGGCCCGCCAAGCAGCCCCGACACCGGGATCGCCGACATGAACAGGGCCATGATGCGGCCGCGGCGCTGGGCCGGGAACCACTGCGAGAGGTACAGCACGATACCCGGGAAAAACCCGGCTTCAGCGGCGCCGGTGAACAGGCGCAGCACATAGAACTCGGTCGGCGTGGTGACGAACAACAGGCAGGTCGACAGCGTGCCCCAGGTGATCATCATCAGCGCGATCCAGCGCCGCGGGCCAAAACGGTTCAGCGCCAGGTTGCTGGGCAGGCCGCAGAGCACATAACCGATGAAGAAGATCCCGGCGCCGAGGCCGTAGATGGTTTCGCTGAAATTCAGGGCATCGAGCATCTGCAACTTGGCGAAGCCAACGTTGACCCGGTCGAGGTAGTTGAACAGGTAGCAGATGAAGATGAAGGGGATCAGCCGCAGGGTGATGCGCCGGTACAGCGCGTCGCGGTTGATGTCGTGGCCGTGGTCAGAGGCAGGGCTGGATGACATGATTCTCTCTCTGTTGTTATGGTTGTGCGGCATCCCGCGGCGAGGCGGGCGCTTCAACGAAGTCTCGACCAGCGCAGGAGCCCTGTCTTTGTGCTTTTGCACAGCATTTACGGCGCACTGCTGTGCTGCCGACCAACCTGTAGACCTTCAAGGAACCGCGCATGTTCGAACTGGACCATGACCTGGCGCAGGACATCGTCGACCGGGCGATGGCGATTCTGCCCCACAACGTCAATGTCATGGACAGCCAGGGCCTGATCCTCGGCAGTGGCGAGCGCCAGCGCATCAACACCCGTCACGAAGGCGCGCAACTGGTGCTGGCCAACGAACGCATCGTCGAAATCGACAGCGTAGCCGCCAAATGCCTCAAGGGCGTGCAGCCGGGGGTCAACCTGCCGCTGATGCTCGATGGCCGGCTGATCGGCGTGCTCGGCATCACCGGCGAGCCGCAGCAACTGCGCACCTACGCCGAACTGGTGCGGATGACCGCGGAAATGCTCCTGGCCCAGCGTCACCTGCAAGTCGAACAGCAATGGCGTCGCCAGCGCTGCGACGACCTGCTGGCCTTGTTGCTGGGCGGCAGCGGCGACGCGCCGCGGCTGGTGGACGAAGCCCGGCAACTGGGCCTGAAACCGCAACTGCCGCGGATTCCCTGCCTGTTCGAACTGGACGAAGGTCCGGGCGCGGAAGCGCTGTCGGTGTGGCTGATGCAGCGTTACCCGGACAGTTGGTGCGTAAGCCCGGCGCGGCAATCGCTGCTCTGGTGCCGCCCGGCGACGCTGGTGCTGGATGAAGCGCGGCTGCTGGAAAAGCTCCAGGGCCAGGGCTGGCAGGTACAGCGCCTGGCAGTGGGCGGCGTCGCCGATGGCGTGGACAAACTGCGCCGAGGTTACCGCCGCGTGCGCGACCTGCTGGCCTACGGGCAAGACGTCGTGCCTGATGAGCGCCTGCTGACGTTGGCCCGTTTCCGCTTGCCGGCATTGCTCTGGCGCCATCGCCAGGATGACGCTCTGGATGAACTGCTGGAACCCTTGCAGCGCATCCGCGTCAAGGACGTCAGCGGCCAGTTGCTCGCCACCCTGCGCGCCTGGTGTGCCCATGACGGTCAGAGCCAGGCCTGCGCCGAAGCGCTGGGCATTCACCGCAACAGCCTGCGTTACCGGCTGGAGCGGATCGGCGAGTTGAGCGGGGTGGACCCGTTGCGGCTCGAAGGGATGTTGAGTTTGTATCTGGGGTTGCAGTTGTTGGCGGCGGAGTAAGCAGGGGGGCTTGTCAGGGTGTTGGCGGATCGCGAGCAAGCTCGCTCCTACACCTCAGGCAGCGGCTGTTGTCCAACTGACCAAACAACCACCGCCGATCTTGTGCACTCGACCGAGGCCCGCCACTGCGGCAACTGGCAGCATGCAGGCATCTGCAAAAGGAGTTCCTCATGAAAATCGTCATCGCCCCTGACTCGTTCAAGGACAGCCTCAGCGCCGAAGGGGTCGCCGCCGCCATTGCCGAGGGCATCGCCGCGGTGCTGCCGGACTCACAACTGATTTGCTGCCCGATGGCCGACGGCGGCGAAGGCACCATGGACGCCATCGTTGCCGCCTGCCACGGTGAGCAGCGCGCGCTGAATGTTCGCGGCCCGCTGGGCTTTGAGGTCAGCGCGCACTGGGGCTGGCTGGCCGACAGCCGCACCGCGATCATCGAGATGGCCCAGGCCAGCGGCCTGCAATTGCTGACCCTGGAACAACGCGACGCCTGCCGCACCAGCACCTTCGGCACCGGCCAGTTGATCGGCGCGGCGCTGGATGCCGGCGCCGAGCGGATCATCCTGGCCATCGGCGGTAGCGCCACCAACGACGCTGGCAGCGGCATGCTCCGCGCCCTCGGCCTGCGCACCTTCGATGCTCAGGGCAGCGAGCTGGAGGAGGGTGGTCTGGCGTTGTCGCAGGTCGCTCGCCTGGATGCCAGCGGCCTCGATCCGCGCCTGGCCGGTGTGCGCCTGGAAGTGGCGGCGGACGTCGATAACCCGCTGTGCGGCAGCAACGGTGCCTCGGCGATCTTCGGTCCGCAAAAGGGCGCCAACCCCGAGCAGGTCGAACTGCTGGATCACGCCCTCGGCCATTTTGCCGATCACTGCGCGCAACTGCTGGGCCGCGATGTGCGGGACTTCCCCGGTTGCGGCGCCGCTGGTGGCATGGGCTTCGCTGCCAAGGCATTTCTCGACGCGCAGTTCCGGCCGGGCATCGAAGTGGTCGCCGAACTGGCGGGCTTGGAGCAGGCGGTGCAGGGCGCCGACCTGGTCATCACCGGTGAAGGCCGTTTCGACGCCCAGACCCTGCGCGGCAAGACGCCGTTCGGCGTGGCCCGCATCGCCCGCCGCCACGGCGTACCGGTGGTGGTGATCGCCGGCACCCTCGGCGAGGGCTATCAGGAACTGTATGGCCACGGCATCGACGCCGCTTTTGCCGTCACCAACGGTCCGATGACCCTGCAACAGGCCTGCGCCAACGCCGCGCCGCTGCTGGCGGCCCGGGCGGGCGACATCATCCGCTTGTGGAACAGCGCTCGGCGCGGTTGATTCAGTCCGGCAACTGGCTCAGCGCCGGGATCACCGGCGCTGACAGCTCAAGCTCGCCGAACGAGGCGCTGGCGTCGACATAACGCAGCGCCGATTTCATGTCGCGCCAGCCGACATGGCTCATCAGCGCCTTGGTGTCCCAGCCGTTGCTGCTGGCCCAGGTGGCGAAGCCGCGCCGCAACGAGTGGGCGCTGTAGGTTTCGGCGGGCAGCCCGGCACCTTCGAAGATCCGCCGCAACAGCGCGATCAGGCTGCCGCTGTTCAGTGCTTCTTCACCGAGGTTGCCCCAGCGGTCGAGCTTGCGGAACACCGGCCCACGGGCGATTCCCGCCACGCGAATCCATTCCAGGTACGCCTGCACCGGACACAGGCTTTTCAGCGCCGGCATGCGGTGGGTGACGCCGCGTCCCTGGCGATCGCCCTTGCTCTGCGCCAGGTACAGCAACATGCCGCCGCCGGCCTGGGCCTGGATGTGCTCGACGCGCAAGCGCGCCAACTCATCGCCACGAAAGCCGCGCCAGAACCCGATCAGCAATAACGCCGCATCCCGTCGGGCGCGCAGCAGCGCTGGCAACGCCTGATCGCGCTGGGCCTGTTCGGCGCACTGTTGCAGGTGGCTGATGGTGCGTTGCAGATGGTCCAGGGTCAGCGGCGCGGCCTGGCGTTCCTGTGCCGGGTGCAGGGCGCGAATACCCTTGAGCATCTGCCGCACCAGCGGCGCCTTGGTCGGGTCGGGAAAGCCCTGGCTGACATGCCACTGCCCCAGCGCGGCAAGGCGCTGGCGCAGGGTGTTGATGGAGTGTTCGCCGGCGAAATCCGCCAGGTAGCGGGCGATGCTGTCGGCGGTGGCGGGCAGAAAGCCGCCCCAGGTCACCTCGAAGTGTTCGATGGCCGAGCGGTAGCTGCGACGGGTATTGTCGCGGACGGCGGCTTGCAGGTACTGGTCGATCGTGTTCATGGGGCGGTCTCGCGGAATTCACGAAGGATAGTCAGAAACGCCTGCAACACCGGCGACTGGTCGCCTTTGCGGTACAGGCAGATCAACTCGATCAGCGACGGCCGCCGACAGGCCAGCTCGCGATAGACCACCCCCGGCAAGCGCAGGTTGGTCGCCGCCCGTGGCACGACGCTCAGCCCCATGCCGCCGCCGACCAGGGCGATGGCGGTGGTGACGTCGGTGACTTCATGGGCGATGTGCGGCTGCGCGCCGTATTCGCCGAACATCTCGCGGATCTGCAACGCCAGGCTGCTGCGCACGCCGCGGGGGTAGAGAATCATCGGCTGGTCGAGGATCTGCTCCAGGTCGATGCAGTCTTCGCCCGCCAACGGATGGCCTTCGCCGAGGGCCAGCATCAGCGGCTCCTGGCGCACTTCTTCCTGTTCGATATCCGGCTCGACCGGCACCAGGCGATTGAAGCCGATGGTCAGGCGCCGTTCGCGCAGGGCCTGGATCTGCGCGTCCTTGTCCATCGGGTGCAGTGAGATGTGCACGCTAGGGTAGGCCGCGGTGAAGCGCTTGAGCACCTGGGGAATCAGGTCGAGGATCGACGAACCGAAAATGCCGATGGCCAGGCTGCCGCGTTGGCCGGAGGAGAGCAGCCGCGATTCTTCGGCGGCGAACTGCAGCTCGCCGAGAATGCGCTGGGCATGGTGATAGAAGGATTCGCCGGCCTCGGTCAGCGCCACGCGCTTGGAGTTGCGCTCCAGCAACACCGCCGAGACGTTTTCTTCCAATTGCTGGATCTGCCGGCTCAGGGCCGACTGGGAAAGGTGCAGGCGCTCGGCCGCACGGTTGAAGTTGAGCGCCTCGGCAACGGCGACGAAGTAACGCAACTGCCTGATTTCCATCCGCAATGTCCCTGGCTGATTTATGCGACATTCAACAATGCATGAAACGCATCGTTCGGTGACTATACAGTATTGGACTGCATTGTTGCTCCACCGTACCTTGGCTTCACCGCCGCTGACCGCGGCAGGCCCAAAACGGCATCCATGGCAGGTACCCATGCAGTCAAATCAATTTGAATCCGTGAGTGACGAGCTGTACCGCGCACTCAAGCACAACCAGGCGATCGAGCCGCTCACCGCGCGCTTCCCGCAGATCACCCTGGAACAAGCCTACGCCCTGCAACTGCGGGTGTTGGCGCGGCGCCAGGAAGAAGACGGCGAGACCGTCATCGGCAAGAAGATCGGCGTCACCAGCGCGGCGGTGATGGCCCAGTTGAAGGTCGATCAGCCGGACTTCGGCCACCTCACCTCGGCAATGCTGCGCGAAGACGGCGCCGCCATCGAGGCCGCCAGCCTGATCGCACCGAAGGCCGAAGGCGAGATCGCCTTCCTGCTCAAGCACGACCTGTCCGGCCCGGGCGTGACCGTCGCCGATGTACTGCGCGCCACCGAATGCGTGATGCCGTGCTTCGAAATCGTCGACTCGCGCATTCGCGACTGGAAAATCGCCATCCAGGACACCATCGCCGACAACGCCTCGTCCGGGCTGTTCGTGCTCGGTGACGCGGCGGTGTCGCCCCATGCCATCGACCTGTGCCTGACCGGCATGACCCTGGAGCTCAACGGCGAAATCGCCCACACCGGCGCCGGCGCCGCGGCCCTGGGTCATCCGGCCAACGCCGTGGCCTGGCTGGCCAACACCCTGGGGCGCTTCGACATGGGCCTGAAGGCCGGCGAAGTGATCCTCTCCGGCGCACTGTCGGCCATGGTGCCGGTCAAGGCCGGCGACAACCTGCGCATGAGCCTGGGCGGCATCGGCTCGGCCAGCGTGCGATTCATCTGAGCGACGGGGAACCCGACATGTCACTGAATACCCAGACCATCGAACACCTGGCGCGCCACCTGGAAAACGCCGAGCGTTCGGTCAGCGCGGTGCACAAGATCACCGACGATTACCCGGACATGGACTGGCAGGACGCCTATGCCATCCAGGACGCCATCCGCGCGATCAAGGAACAACGCGGCGTGCGCATCGCCGGCCTGAAAATGGGCCTGACCTCCCACGCCAAGATGCGCCAGATGGGCGTGATCGATCCGATCCACGGCTTTATCACCGACTATGGCTCGGTGCCCGAGGGCGGCACGATCGAAACCCGCGAGCTGATCCACCCGAAGGTCGAGGCGGAAATCGCCTTTGTCACCAACCGGCCGCTGTCCGGTCCGGGCTGCCATATCGGCACGGTCCTGGCGGCCACCGAATTCGTCTTGCCGGCAGTGGAAGTGATCGATTCGCGCTATGAAAACTTCCGCTTCGACCTCAAGAGCGTGATCGCCGACAACACCTCCTCGGCGCGTTATGTGCTGGGCGGCCAGCCGCTGCCGGTGCAGGGCCTGGACCTGCGCAACCTCGGCGTGGTCATGGAGCGCAACGGGCGCATCGTCGCCACCGCCTCGGCCGCCGCGGTGCTCGGCCATCCGGCGCAGAGCGTGGCGATGCTGGCGAACATGCTCGGCGAGCGCGGTCGGGAAATTCCCGCCGGCACCCTGATCCTCACGGGCGGCGTCACCGAAGCGGTAGCGGTGGAAGCCGGCGACAACATCAACGTGCGCTTCCAGCATCTGGGTAGCGTGTCCATGCGGTTCGTTTGAATTCACCGGAGAGCATTCACCATGCCCATCATGCAGGTCCACCTTATTGCCGGACGCAGCGAGGAACAGAAGGCGCGCCTGATCGAAGCGCTGTCGGCGGCGGCGGTCGAGGCGCTGGATGCGCCGCTGGAGTCGGTGCGGGTCATCATCAACGAGATCCCCGCCAGCCACTTCGGCATCGCCGGGCAGACCGCCAAGCAACGCGGACGCTAGGGCTTTGAAATCCAGCCTCGCGGTTCCTGAACAATGACAACCACAGGGAATCCCATGAACGCAACCACGACACGCAGCAAAGTGGCGATCATCGGTTCGGGCAACATCGGCACCGACCTGATGATCAAGGTGCTGCGCCACGGGCATCACGTCGAGATGGCCGCGATGGTCGGCATCGACCCGGCCTCCGACGGCCTCGCCCGGGCCCGCCGCCTGGGCGTGGCGACCACCGACGGCGGCCTCGACGGTCTGCTCGCGCTACCGGGTTTCAAGGACATCGGCATCGTCTTCGACGCCACCTCGGCTCAGGCCCATGCCCGCCACAATCAGGTGCTGCAGGCCCACGGCGTGCGGGTCATCGACCTGACCCCGGCGGCGCTCGGCCCTTACGTGATCCCGGCGATCAACCTGGACGACCAGCTCGACGCCGGCAACCTGAACATGGTGACCTGCGGCGGGCAGGCGACCATCCCCATCGTCAAGGCGGTGTCCCAGGTCACGCGGGTGCATTACGCCGAGATCGTCGCCTCGATTTCCAGCCGCTCTGCGGGTCCCGGCACCCGGGCCAATATCGACGAGTTCACCGAAACCACCAGCCGCGCCATCGAGCAACTGGGCGGGGCCGAGCGCGGCAAGGCGATCATCATCCTCAACCCGGCCGAGCCGCCGCCGATCATGCGCGACAGCGTGTTTGTCCTGTGCGAGCCGGCGGACCGCGACGCGATCAGCGCCAGTGTCCAGGCCATGGTCGAGCGGGTGCAGGGTTATGTGCCGGGTTACCGGCTCAAGCAGGCGGTGCAGTTCGAGGACCTGGAGGCGCCGGTGAATGTGCCGGGTCTGGGTTGGCGGCAGGGCTTGAAAGTGTCGGTGTTCCTCGAAGTGGAGGGCGCCGCGCATTACCTGCCGGCGTATGCCGGTAACCTCGACATCATGACCTCGGCGGCGCTGGCGTGCGCCGAGCGAATTGCCGCGAGTATTTAAAGAACCCTGCCCCCCCCCGGTAGGAGCGAGCTTGCTCGCGATGGCGCCAGACCAGACGTCGCGCTCATCGCGAGCAAGCTCGCTCCTACAGGACCCACAACCATAACGACAACACGGTGGAGGCACGGGCATGGACGACGGCTTTCAGGTGCGCCTGGCCAGTGGCGAAAGCTTCCGGGTGCAACCGCAGGAATCGCTGCTCGGCGCCATGGAGCGCCAGGGCCGGCATTGCATCGAGGTCGGTTGCCGCGGCGGGGGCTGCGGCGTGTGCAAGATTCGCGTGCTCGAAGGCGAGGTCCATCGCGGCCCGACCAGCACCGCGCGGGTCACCCCCGAGGAACGCGAGCAGGGCTATGCGCTGGCCTGCCGGACTTATCCGCGCAGTGACCTGCTGATTGAACAGACGGCTGACCCGGTACGCCGGGTCGCCAGGTGAATTCATAACAACGACAACAGGTGTTCATCATGAAGAAAGGCGTATTGCGTCCCGGCCACGTCCAGTTGCGGGTATTGGACATGGCCCAGGCACTGGAGCACTACATCAACCTGCTCGGTCTGATCGAGACCGGGCGTGACGAGCGGGGCCGGGTCTACCTCAAGGCCTGGACCGAAGTGGACAGATTCTCCGTGGTGCTGGTGGAAGCCGACGAGGCCGGCATGGATTTCATGGCCTACAAGGTGAGCGACGAAGCGACCCTGGAAACCCTCGAAGGCGAGCTGCGCGCCTGGGGCTGCACGGTGCGCAACCTGCCCGCCGGCGACCTGCTGGGCTGCGGGCGGCGGGTGCAGTTCGACCTGCCGTCCGGGCATGTCTTCGAGCTGTACGCGGACAAGGAATACACCGGCAAGTGGGGCGTCTCCGACTTCAACCCGGAAGCCTGGCCTCGCGGCCTGAAAGGCATGCGCGCCGTGCGATTCGACCACTGCCTGCTGTACGGCGGCGAGCTGCAGGCCACCTACGACCTGCTGGTCCAGGTGCTCGGTTTCTACCTCGCCGAGCAAGTGGTGGACGACCAGGGCAACCGCATTGCCCAGTTCATGAGCCTGGCCACCAAGGCCCACGATGTCGCGTTCATCCAGCACGCCGAGCAGGGCCGCCTGCACCACGTGTCGTTCTACCTGGAAACCTGGGACGACGTGCTGCGCGCCGCCGACCTGATCTCCATGACCAATTCGTCGCTGGACATCGGCCCGACCCGTCACGGCCTGACCCACGGCAAGACGGTGTACTTCTTCGACCCGTCCGGCAACCGCAACGAGGTGTTCGCCGGGGGTGACTACAACTACCCGGACCACAAGCCGCAGACCTGGTCGGCGGATGAACTGGGCAAGGCGATCTTCTACCACGACCGCATCCTGAACGAACGCTTCCTGACCGTACTGACCTGAGGACTGTCCCCATGCAAGAGATCAAGCATTTCATCGACGGCGCCTATGTCGCCTCGGCCAGCGGCCGTACCTTCGACAAGCTCGACCCGAGCACCGGCGAGGTCTTCGCCAAGGTCCATGAAGCCGGCGAAGCGGAAGTGGACGCCGCCGTGCGCGCCGCCCGCGCCGCCCTCACAGGCCCTTGGGCGCGGATGAGCGTGGCCGAGCGCGGCGCGATCCTGCACAAGGTCGCCGACGGCATCCTCGCTCGTTTCGAGGAATTCCTCGCCGCCGAGTGCCGCGACACCGGCAAGCCGCGCTCGCTGGCCAGCCATATCGACATCCCGCGGGGCGCGGCCAACTTCAAGGTGTTCGCCGACTCGGTGAAGAACGTCGCCGCCGAGACCTTCGAAATGGACACCCCCGACGGCACGGGCGCGCTGAACTATGCGGTGCGGCGCCCGCGGGGCGTGATCGGGGTGATCAGCCCGTGGAACCTGCCGCTGCTGCTGATGACCTGGAAAGTCGGCCCGGCGCTGGCCTGCGGCAACACCGTGGTGGTCAAGCCGTCGGAAGAAACCCCGAGCACCGCCGCGCTGCTGGGTGAAGTGATGAACGCCGCCGGCGTGCCCAAGGGCGTGTACAACGTGGTGCAGGGCCTGGGCGGCAATTCCGCGGGCGCGTTCCTCACCGCGCACCCGGATGTCGACGCCTTCACCTTCACCGGCGAAACCGGCACCGGGGAAACCATCATGCGCGCCGCGTCTCACGGTGTGCGCCCGGTGTCGCTGGAGCTGGGCGGCAAGAACGCCGGGATCGTCTTCGCCGACTGCGACCTGGACAAGGCGGTGGAAGGCACGCTGCGTTCGGTGTTCGCCAACAGCGGCCAGGTGTGCCTGGGCACCGAGCGGCTGTATGTGCAGCGGCCGGTGTTCGACGCCTTTGTCGCCCGCCTGAAAGCGGGTGCCGAAGCGTTGGTGATCGGCGCCCCGGATGATCCGAAAGCCACCCTTGGGCCGTTGGTCAGCCTGACCCACCGCGAGAAGGTCCTGTCCTATTACCAGCAGGCCCGCGACCAGGGCGCGACCGTCATCACCGGCGGCGGCGTGCCGGACATGCCGGCGGCGCTGGCCGGCGGTGCCTGGGTACAGCCGACGATCTGGACCGGGCTGCCGGACGATTCGTCGGTGGTCACCGAGGAAATCTTCGGCCCGTGCTGCCACATCCGTCCGTTCGACAGCGAGGACGAAGCCGTCGCCCTGGCCAACGACACCCACTACGGTCTCTCGGCCACGCTGTGGACGGAAAACCTCGGGCGCGCCCACCGTGTCGCCGGGCAACTGGAGGCGGGGATTATCTGGGTCAATAGCTGGTTCCTGCGTGACCTGCGCACCGCCTTCGGCGGCAGCAAGCAGTCGGGCATCGGCCGCGAAGGCGGGGTCCATTCGCTTGAGTTCTACACCGAGCTCAAGAACATCTGCGTGAAACTCTGAGGCGCCCATGAACGGCAAGAAACTCTATATCTCTGACGTCACCCTGCGTGACGGCAGCCATGCCATCCGCCATCAGTACACCCTCGACAACGCCCGGGACATCGCCCGGGCACTGGACACGGCCAAGGTCGATTCCATCGAGGTGGCCCACGGTGACGGCCTGCAAGGCTCCAGTTTCAACTACGGCTTCGGCCGCCATTCCGACCTCGAATACATCGAGGCGGTGGCCGATGTGGTCCGCCACGCGAAGATCGCCACGCTGCTGTTGCCGGGGATCGGCACCGTCCACGACCTGAAGGCGGCCTACGACGCCGGCGCGCGGGTGGTGCGCGTCGCCACCCACTGCACCGAGGCGGACGTGTCCCGCCAGCACATCGAATACGCCCGCGAGCTGGGCATGGACACCGTCGGTTTCCTGATGATGAGCCACATGATTCCGGCCGAGCAGTTGGCGGCCCAGGGCAAGTTGATGGAAAGCTACGGCGCCCAGTGCATCTACATGGCCGACTCGGGTGGCGCGATGAACATGCAGGACATTCGCGAGCGCATGCGCGCCTTCAAGGCGGTGCTCGACCCGCAAACCCAGACCGGCATGCACGCCCACCACAACCTCAGCCTCGGCGTGGCCAACTCCATCGTCGCCGTGGAGGAGGGCTGTGATCGCATCGACGCCAGCCTCGCCGGCATGGGCGCGGGCGCCGGCAACGCGCCGCTGGAAGTGTTCATCGCCGCCGCCGAGCGCCTGGGCTGGAACCACGGCACCGACCTCTACACCTTGATGGACGCGGCGGACGATCTCGTCCGGCCGCTGCAAGACCGCCCGGTGCGGGTCGACCGGGAAACCCTCGGCCTGGGTTACGCCGGGGTCTACTCCAGCTTCCTCCGGCACGCCGAGGCTGCCGCCGCGCGCCACGGCCTGAAGACCCTGGACATCCTGGTGGAGTTGGGCAAGCGGCGCATGGTCGGCGGTCAGGAAGACATGATCGTCGACGTGGCGCTGGATCTCTTGAAAAAGGCCGGTTGAGGCCAACGGGAAACGCACATGAACAACAAGAACAATATCGATGTGGCCGTTGTAGAAAACCCCGGGGCGGCCGCCGTGCCGTCCCGCCAGCCGCTGACCGGCCTGCTCGGGCTGGCGCTGGTGGTGCTGGTGTCGTGGGCGGCGATCGGCAGTGTCAGCGCCGGATTCTTCGCCACCTGGGCGACGTTTTTCCTGGTCTGTTGCGTGCCGCCGCAAATCGTTTTGGCGATGGTCTGGCGCAACCAGTATCCGGGCTGGCTGAACGGGCTGGGCCAGCCGTGGCGGGGGCTCGCGCAACTGGCGCTGACCTTGCTCGCGGCGGCGCTGATCGCCAGCCTGGTATTCGTCACCCAGGCGCAACAGGTCGGGCCGCCGACGCCGTTCACCCTGATGTACGTGATCTTCTGCGTGCTGGTGACCTTCTGGCTGGTGCTGGTCTGGGAATGCTGGCCGCTGGCGGCGCTCGTGCGTCAGCCGTTGACGCTGGGGTTGGGCATTCTCGTCGTGGCGTACTTGCTGGGCTACGGGCTGTTCAGCCTGCTGTTCGACTTCTCGGCCCTGGCCGGGGCGCCGTTCTACCTTGATCGCCTTGATCCGCATGGCGCGTTGCCGGCGCTGGAGATACTGGCGTTCTCGGTGACCACCGTGGCCGTGACCTTCGCCTGCCTGTTGCTGGGTTTCTGGCCGGTGTCGCGGATCAGCGGACAACCCTGGGCCGGGCTCGCCCGCAGCGTCTGGGTGCTGCTGGTCAGCGCCGCGCTGTACTTCGCCGGCACTCGCGGGCTGGGCATCGAGCCGGTGCCGTTCATGGCTCGCGGGGCGATTGCCTTGCTGTTCGGGGTGCTGGTGCCGCTGCTGATGTTCGAGGGGCAGTTATTCGCCGGCCGGCCAGGGCGCGGCGTGCTGCAACTGCTGGTGGCGATTGTCGCCGGGGCGCTGCTGTCGTCGCTGTATTGGGCGTTGGCGCCGTGGCTCAGCGGACCGCTGGACAGCGGCGCGCCAGGTTACGCGAGGGAGTTCTGGCTGGCCTCGGCCTTGCTGGCGCTGACCTTCCCGCTGCTGGTGGTGCTCAGCCAGTTCCTCGATTTCTGGCCGCTGCGCCGGCGCTGATTTCCCGCTTTCCCATTTCTTCCTGAACGCCGTGGTGCGCAGCCGCGCGGCTTGCGCGTGGGCGGCGTTCGCCCTGAATAAAGGACTCACCTCATGAACAACAAGATCCTGATCGCTGTTTCTGCATCGCTGCTGAGCGTGGCTACGTCGGGCTGGGCCACCGAGGGCGGTGGCTCGTCGTACCCGATGGGCGCGGAAAACTACATGTCCGGCGCCTTGCCGCCGCCGGGCTGGTACGCCCAGGTCTATGCCCAGCACTACGCGGCGGACGACCTGATGGGCAACGACGGCCACGCGCTGCCGCTGGACTTCCGCCTGCGCGCCAACGTTGTCGCACCGCGTCTGGTGTGGGTGACCGAGGAAACCGTGTTGGGCGGCAGCCTGGCGTTCCAGGCCATCGCTCCGCTGGTGGACCTGAGCGTGACCGTCAACGGCAACCGCGACCACCGTCGCGGCCTCGGCGACGTGATCTTCGGCCCGGCGCTCGGCTACCACTACAGCGACAAATTCCATGCCGTGTACGCGCTGGACATCATCGCCCCGACCGGCAGCTACGACCGCGACCGCCAGACCAATATCGGCCGCAACTACTGGGCCGCCGAACCGGTGGCGGCGTTCAGCTATGTCGACCCGAACGGACCGAACCTGGACGTCAAACTGATGTACGACTTCAACGGCCGCAACCGCGATACCGACTACCGCTCCGGGCAGGAAGCGCATGCCGACTACGCACTGGGCTGGGGCTTGGGTAATGGCTGGGTGGTGGGGGTTGGCGGGTATATCTACCAGCAGGTCACCGATGACCGGCAGCACGGCGACCGGGTCGAAGACAACAAGGGCAAGGCGTTCGCGATCGGGCCCTCGATCAAGTACAGCGATGCCTCGGGGTGGTTCATCACCGCCAAATGGCAGCATGAAACCGATGTGCGCAATCGGCCTGAGGGGGATGCGTACTGGCTGAAATTGACGATGCCGTTGTAGGGAGCCGAGGCTTTCGCGACGGTTCGGGGCGCCGAACCATCGCGAAGTCGTCACTGTATGCCTACCGTCCAGGGTGCATATTCCAACGAAAACATCCCCTGCGCTTTCCCCGGTTCAAAACCCGGCATCTGGCTGAGGTCAAGCTTCATGCAGGCGCTGTTGAGCCGGCTTTGCAGGTCGCCGTCCAGCTTGAAGTCGTTTGGCCGCACTTCAGCGGGGATCAGGTACACCAGGCAACCGGTGGTCTTGCCCTTGGCGTCGGCCTGGTAGCTGGCCACCGCCACGCCAACGCTGTTCACCCGCTCGTTGCCGAGCAATTGCTTGCGGAAGAACGCGCGTTGCGCATTTTGCTGCAACCATGGCGCGGGCTGTGTGCTGCTGAAAGACACGCCTACCGGGGCAACCACTTCGACCTGGCCTTTTTCGTCGTACAGCGCGTCCGGCGCTGGGGGGAAGATCGCCCGCGAGCATTGCTGTTCGATGAACTGATCAAACGCCGCGCGGTTGGTGAACGGTATTTGCCCGGACATGCCTTGCGCCACTTTGGGACTGGCCGGCAAGGTCTCGCAGGCGACCGCGCGCCCTTCGCGGTTGACGATCAGACGCAGGCGCGTGGTGCCCACCTGATCCTGCAGAACGTTGTTGGCGATGGTCCGGCGCAGCGCGGTCTGGAAATCGCTCTGGAATTGCTGCATCACTTTCGGATCGACCTCCACCTTGGGTTTATCGGGGGAGGTGCTGCAAGCGCTGAGCAGAGTCAGGCCAAGGGCGAGGGGAACAAGGGCGGGGCGGTAGAAGCGGGACAGGCTGTTCGACACGAAACATCCTTGATAAGTGCGCGGAAACGGTTGTGCAGGATACCTGTTTTTGCGGCCCATGGCTGGCCATGGGCCGCTGGCCTGCCCATCACGCCTCCAGCACCTGCGGACTGCCGCTTTCCACTACGAAGCGCTTGAGGGTCGAAACGCTGGCATGCGGGTCGAGCCGGTCCGAAATCGCCTGCATCTTCACCTCCAGCCGCTCCCGGTTCAGGTCCAGCGACAGGTAGCCCCGCGGCCGGCTGTCGTAGAAGCGAATCTGTGGATTGGCCGGCAGGATCGACTGGATGGCTTCGTAGCTTGGTCCGTTGGAGGTGATGGAGGTGCCGACGAATTCCGCCGCCACCAGCCGCGACGCCGGGTCTTCCGGGCGTTCGTACAGATGGTTGGCCCAGAACGAGTGATAGTCACCGCTAAGTACCACCGGGTTGGCCACGCGGCTGTCGCGCAGGTTTTCGATCAGGCGGCCACGGGCAGCCTGGTAGCCGTCCCAGTTGTCGGTCCAGTAGCGTGCTTCGCCGCTGTCCGGGCGCTGCGCGCGCAACGGTGCCACCAACAGGTTCTGCGCCAGCAGGTTCCAGCGTGCGTCGCTGCGCTTGAGGCCGTCGTACAGCCAGCGCTCCTGCTCGAAGCCGAGCAAGGTGCGTTTGGGATCGGCGAGGTCGAGGCAGCTTTCCACTTCCATATGGCCCTTGCCGAAGGCCGGCGCCTGATAGCACGGTTGTTTCGAGCGGTACTGACGGCCGTCCAGCACCGGCAGGCTGGCCAGATCGCCCCAGGCGAAGCGGCGGTAGATCAGCGGGCTGCCATTGCTGCCCAGCCGTGGTCGGCGCAACGGCAGGTTTTCCAGGAACGCCTGATAGGCCGCGGCGCGACGTTGCTGGAAACGGGCTACGTTGATGGCCGGGTCTTTGGAGTAGATCGACGAATAATCGTCCTGCACTTCATGGTCGTCCCACGTGGCGATCCACGGTGCGGCCGCGTGCAATTGCTGCAAGTCCGGGTCGCTGTGGTGCAGGGCGTAGCGGTAGCGATAGCCGGCCAGGTCGGTGGCTTCCGGCGCATTGTACGAGCGGGCCAGCCCCGGTGTGCCGGGGGCGTTGCTGTACTCGTAGATGTAGTCGCCGAGAAACAGCACCAAGTCCGGCCGTTCCTCGGCCATGTGCCGATAGGCGCTGAACAGGCCGCGCTCGTAATGGGCGCAGGAGGCCACGCCGATGCGCAAGCGGTCGGCCGGCGCACCCAGCGCCGGCAGGGTCAGCGCCCGTCCCGCCGGGCCGCGCTCGCCGAGGGCGATAAAGCGGTACCAGTACTCGCGTCCGGGAGCCAGCCCACGCAGTTCGACATGCACGGCATGGCCGTTGAGCGCCAGGGCTTGCGTACGACCGCGCTGGGCGATGCGGCGGAAATCCGGGTCGAGCGCGACTTCCCAGTCCACCGGAATGCTCGACGGCAGGTTCTGCTCGTTGCCGGGAACGGGCAGCCCCGCACTGAGACGGGTCCAGATGACGAAGCCGTCCGGCCAGGGATCGCCACTGGCGACCCCCAGGCTGAAAGGCGTGCTCACGCCGGCCAGGGCCCGGCCATAACGCAGCAGCAAGGGCGCCGCGGCGACGCCGGCCAGCAGGCGCAAGGCCTGCCGGCGGTGCAGATCACGGGTCATGAGTTCTCCTCAGAAGCTGTAGCCGGCCTGGACGCCGACCGAGCGCGGATCGCCGGGGGTGGCCATTTGCGCGTTGGAGAGGAACGAGCCGTGGTACAGGTCGTATTTCTTGTCGAACAGGTTGCGTGCCCACAGCGCCACCGACCAGTTGCCGCCCACCGGTTTCAGGCCGAGACGGGCGTTGGCCAGCCAATACGCCTCGGTGGTGGTGCCGTTACTGCCGGCGATGCTGTCGTGGTACGAGTAATCGCTCTGGGCGCTGAGGATGAAGCCGGGAATCTCCCAGACATACTCCACCTGGCCGCCGTAACTGGTTTCGGGGAAGTTGCTCAGGCTGGAACCGGAAAAGTCGGTGAACACCGGGTAGGCGAAGTTGACCGCGCGGGTGGCGGTGCTGTTGAGCCCTTCGTAGTCGATGTACTTGCCTTTCTTGGTGCCGAAGTACTGGCCGACGGTCAGGCCCGCCAGCGGTTCCCATTGCAGTTCCAGCTCGTAGCCGTAGATTTTCGACTTGGGAATGTTGACCAGGCGACCGACGTTGCCCACCTGCTGGCTGATCCACACCTGCGACTGGTATTGCTGGTCACGGTAGTCGTAATAGAAAGCCGCCGCGTTGAGCCGCAGGGTGTTGCTCAGGTCACTCTTGAAGCCCACTTCATAGGCCAGCAGTTTCTCCGGTTTGACCGGGGCGATCTGCTCGACATAGCTGGAGTTGTAGGCGGTGAAGCCGCCGGACTTGATGCCGCGGCTGACGGTGGAATAGACCAGGGTCGAGGGCGTCAGTTGATATTCCAGGCCGAGCTTCCACGAGGTGGAGTTGCTGTCCAGATCGCTGTCGGCGGCGGGGAAGGTGCTCGGGCCGTAGCTGTAGGCGCCGTTGTTGACCAGGATGCGCCGGGTGCTGAAGTCGTTCAGTTCGCGGTTTTCCTTTTCCTGGCGCAGGCCGACGATCAGCTTGAGGTCGTCGGTCAGGCGGTAGTCGCCCTGGGCGAACACGCCGTAGGTGCGCGAGCGCTGGCCGTAGGAGGTGAAGGTGCCATAGCCGAGGTTGGCGCTGAAGTCGGAGTAGAACTCTTCGTCCAGGCGGTCCTTGGCGAAGTACAGGCCGGTCTGCCAGTTGAAGCGCTCGTTGCCGTGGGAAGCGAGGCGCAGTTCCTGGGAAAACACCTCGACCTGGGAATCGAAGAACTCGTCGGATTGCGGGATCTCCGATGCGTCCCAGTCGATGTATTCGCGGCGGCTGAACCTGTCCGAGGCGGTGACGCTGGTGAGGGTCAGGTGGTCGTCGAGGTCGAAGGTGCCGGTCAGCGCGAAGCCGGTGTTGTCGTTGTCACGGTGCGGCTTGTCTTTCACCGACAGCCCGGTCAGCCCGGCGAAGCCCGGGGTCAGGCCCCAGCCGGTGTTCTTGCCGTTGTTTTCCGGGGCGATGGTGGCGTAGCGCCCGCCGTAGGTGGCGTTGGGTTTCAGCCCCTGATACAGGTACGAACCGCGGCTGTCGGATTTGTCCTGACCGCCGTGCACGGTGAGGTTGAAGTTGACGCTGTCGCTGGCGTCCCAGTCCAGTTGCCCGCGCAGCGAGGTGGTGTCCTTGTCGCCGAGGCTCTGCCCGGTGACGCGGTTGTCCTGCCAGGCGCCGCCCTGTTCGGTGATGAACGACAGGCGCCCGCGCAGGGTGTCGCTGAATGGCCCGGAGATGAAGCCTTCGACGCTGCCGGCATCGTAGGAGCCGTAGTTGCCGGTCAGGCCGCCGTGCAGTTCGCGGGTTGGCTTGTTGGTGATGAAGTTGATCGCGCCGGCGGTGCTGTTGCGTCCGTACAGGGTGCCTTGCGGACCGCGCAGGACTTCCACCCGCTCCAGGTCGAAGAGCTGGCCTTGGGTCTGGATCGGGTAGGGCAGCGCCACCTGGTCGAGGTACACGCCGACGGTGGAGGTGTTGTTGCTGCCGTAATCCTTGAGGCCGACGCCGCGAATACGGAACAGCGGGTTGCCGCTGCCGTATTGCGGGGCGATGTCGAGGTTGGGCACGTAGTTCTGCAACTGGTTGACCTCGGTGACGCCCTTGTCCTGCAGGTCCTGGCCGCTGAGGGCGGTCAGCGCGATGCCGATGTCCTGGGCGGATTCTTCATGGCGCTGGGCTGTGACGGTGACGCTCGGCAAGGCGGTGGTGGTTTCGGCATCAGTCTGCTGGCCGAAGACATCGCTGGCCAGCAGCGACAGCAGCGGCGCGCTGGCGAGCAGTAACGGGCGACGGCCGAGTGGGCGAAGTGGATGACGGTTGCGTAGCAGTGTGGGCATGGCGGGTATCCCTTGAAAAATGCGAGGCGAACGCCGGCTTCAGGGCCGGATCGCGTAAGGGCCGCTCTGTGAAGAGTAAGCAGACGAGCCCATAGCAAGCGCTATGCCATCATCGTTTTGTCATGATTCTGAAAGAATTTTTGCCAATTGGCGGGACGTGGAGCGGGGCGCGCGGTTGATTAGCAACAGCGCCCGGCGCAGGTTGTTGCGGAATCAGCAGGTTGTTCAAGCGGTTATTTTCTAATGCTTTTTTAATCTTTCTGGCTATAAGCAAGCGCCAGTAGAGTACAGCCTTACCCACCAGACGCTGACACCGGGACGTATTTGCCATGAGCGGTTCTCAGGGACATCTGAACCCCATCCTGACCTTGCCCCAGGGTGAGAAGGACCCGTTGTCGATCCGCGCCAAGGCGCTGGTCTTCGCCGATCCGCGCTCGCGCCAGTTGCTGGAATACCTGCAACGGGTCGGCCCGAGCGACGCGCCGGTGCTGATCAATGGTGAGACGGGCACCGGCAAGGAGTTGGTGGCGCGGTATATCCATGCCGCCAGCGGGCGCAAGGGCGCGTTCATTGCCGTCAACTGCGGCGCCATCAGCGAAAACCTGGCCGAGAGCGAGTTCTTCGGCCACGAAGCAGGCTCCTTCTCCGGGGCCACCGGCCGACGTGCCGGCTGGTTCGAAGAGGCCGACGGCGGCACCCTGTTCCTTGATGAAATCGGCGACCTGCCGCTGCCGTTGCAGGTGAAACTGCTGCGGGTGCTGCAGGAGCAGGAAGTGGTGCGGGTCGGCTCGCGCAAGCCGGTGAAAATCGACATCCGCCTGGTGACCGCCACCAACGTCAACCTGGAGCAGGCGGTGGAGGCGGGCAACTTCCGTCTCGACCTGTTCTACCGCATCAATGTCGCCCAGGTCGCGGTGCTGGCGTTGCGCGAGCGGCCGCTGGACATCCTGCCGCTGGTGGAGCACTTCCGGAAGCTCTACAGCGCGCGGCTGAAAATCAACGAACCGATGCTGTCGGAATCAGCGGCCCAGGCGCTGCTGGATTACCCGTGGCCGGGGAATATCCGCGAGCTGGAGAATGTCGTGCACCTGGCCTTGCTGGTGGCGGGCGACAAACCGATCCGGCCCGAGCACCTGAAATTCTCGGCGGGGCTCAGCGCCCTGCAGGCAGGGCCTTCAGGCGCGCCGAAGCTGCCGCAGGAAGTGATTCGCGAACAACTGCTGCGCCTGTTCGAAACCCCGGGGGACGCGTTGCTGCACGATATCGAGGACCTGATCGTGCGCGAGGCGTTTGCCCATTGCGGTTTCAACCAATTGCGCACGGCAGAATTGCTGGGGATTACCCGCAATGCCATGCGGACCTTGTTGGTGAACCATGGGATGTTGAAGGGGCGCTCCTCGAGCTGAGGTTGCTGTTTGAGGGCGATGACGCCCTCAAGGCTGTCGAAGAATCACCCCTTGCGCCGCGCCCGTCCCGCCCCCAGCCGCCGCAACTGCGGCAACAGCTCCGCCCCGAGGTGGATTGCTTCTTCCAGGTGGGGAAAGCCGGACAGGATGAAGCAATCGACGCCCAACTGATGGTATTCCTCGATCCGCTCCGCCACCTGCTGGTAGCTGCCCACCAGCGCGGTGCCGGCACCGCCGCGCACCAGGCCGACGCCGGCCCAGAGGTTGGCCGACACTTCCAGTTCCCGCGCCCGTCGTCCACGGCCTTTGACCAGTTCGGTCTGGCGTGACTGACCCACCGATTCATACGCCGCCATCTGCACCTGGGCGCGGTCGATGGCTTCTTTGGGGATTTCGTCCAGCAAGCGCTCGACATGGCTCCACGCCGCGTCATCGGTGGCGGCGGCGAACACGTGCACGCGCAAGCCGAAACGCAGCGTGCGGCCACCGGCCGCGGCCAGTTCGCGCATGTGGCGGATGCGTTCGGCGATCATCGCGGGCGGTTCGCACCACATCAGGTAGGTCTGGGCATGGGCGGCACCGACTTGTTCGGCGGCACTGGAGGCACCGCCGAAATAGATCGCCGGCGCCTGCGCCCGCGGGTCGATCGGGCTGTCGCCGGCGCAGCGGTAGTAGCGCCCGTGATGGGGCTGGCGACGTCCGGCCCAGACCGCCTGGAAGGCTTGGAGAAATTCGGCGGTGCGGGCATAGCGTTCGTCGTGTTCGAGAAAATCGCCGAGGGAGCGCTGTTCGAAACGGCTGGAACCGCTGACCACATGCAGGTCCAGGCGGTTGTCGCTGAGCAGTTGCAAGGTCGCCGCGCGGTGGGCGCTCCAGGCCGGCAGTTCGAGGCCCGGGCGCAAGGTCAGGAGAAAACGCAGGCGCCGCACTTCCTGGGCCAGCACCGCGGTGATCAGCCAGGGGTCCTCGAAGCCGCTGGCGGTCGGCACCATGATGCCGTCGAAGGCGGACAGCTCGGCGGCGCGGACGATCTGCCGCAGGTAATCCAGGGTCGGCGTGCGTTCACCCTGCTGGAACAGGCCGACCTTGGGCAGGCCGCTGCTGGTCAGGTGGCGACCATCGCCGTTGGTGGGCAGGAACCAGTCGAGTTCGATCGGCGGGCGGCGTTCACTGGCCATGGTGCAGGCGCTCCTTGCGCAGGCCCTGCTCATGCAGCAGGGGCAGGATCCGTTCGCCAAAGCGCAGCACTTCGCTGACCGCCGGCTGACCCTGGATAACGATGTGTTCGATGCCCAGGCCATGCAGTTCCTGCAGGCGGGTCGCGATCTGCTGCGGCGTGCCGACCAGGTACAGCGGCTGGCCGGGGTGCAGTTGCAGCAGGTTGGGGTGGATTTCGAAGCGGCGCAGCGGATGACGGTCGCGGGACAACCTCGGCAGCGCGGCCGTGGCCGGCAGCGCCTGGACATCCACCGCCAGGTGTTGGGCGGCGGCGTCCCAGGCCAGTGCTTCGCTGTCGCCCTGGATCAGGCCGAAGGTGCAGGCGAAAGCCAAGGCCGGTTGCGCGCCGCGCAGGCGCTGGATTTCCTGTTCGAGCCAGGCCGGCGCCGACGGGCGCAGCAGGCAGGTGCCGGCATGGGCGGCGATCAGCGCGGTGTTCTGGCTGTCGTCCAGCAGCAGCGGCGGGGCCGGCAGTTCGCGGCGGGCGAAGCCAGCGTTCTCCAGTTGAAAGTAGCGCCCGCTGTAGTTGAAACCGGCTTCGCCACCGCCGAGCAGACGCTGGAGGATGTCCAGGTATTCGCCGATCCGCTCGCTGCGCTGGTCGCGGTTGAGCCATTCGCCGAAGGCGTGGCGCAGGCTGTCGCGTTCGCTGTCCGGCAGGTGCAGGCGCACGCGGTTGGCGCTGATCGATTGCAGGCTCTGCAGCGTGGCGGCGAGTGCCGCCGGCAACACCACTTCCGGCGGCACGCTGACGGTCAGGTGCAGGTGACGGGTATGCGCGCACAATGCCGCCGCCACGCCGAGGCTGTCGGCGCAGGGCGCGCCGCCGGGGATCCACAGGCCGTCGATGCCGGCGTACTCCACCGCCTGGGCCAACTGGATCCACTGGCCCGGCCGCGCGCCCCAGTCGCGGGCGCCATCCGGCCCGCAGAGCGGCAATTGCCAACTGAACTCACGGGCCATGCACGGACTCCGCGAGGGTGAAGGAAACAGGGTGGGCCATCATCCCACCGCCGTCGGGGTCTGGGTAGCGCGGGGTTGCCAGCCCAGCGCCGGGGCGATCTCCCGGGCGATGATTTCCAGGCGCTTGAGCACCTGGGCCTGGGTCGAGCTTTCCGCCTGTACCACCACGATCAGGTAGTCGGCGTAAGGCAGCAACGACGGGTCCTGGCGCAGGCTGTCGATCACCTCGTCGGGGTGGCCGTGGTGCACGTTCATCAGGCGCAGGTGTTCTTGCAGGTCGATGGCTTCGTCGATCAGGCCTTCGCGTTGCAGGCGCGGAATATGCCGCTCGATGTCCGGCGCCAGTTCGGCCTGGGCCGTGGCGCGGTCGTTGGCTGGGAACACCGCGCGCACCACGCCGATTCGCGGGGCGCGTTCGGGATGGTCCCAGGCCTGCAGATAGGCCTCGGCCAAGGGTTTTTGTACGGTCAGCGGGTCGTGGGTGGCGGTGCCCAGCAGCAGGCCGTTGCCTTGTTGTGCGGTGTAGGCCGCGCCTTCGACGCTGCCATGGGAATGCCAGAGGCGCTGGCTCAGGCCGGGGGCGGGCGGTTGCAGGGTCTGCTCGCTGTCGGGGCTGGCGGGCTGGCCTTCGAGCAAGCGTTGCAGGCGCTGTTGATCGGCGCTGAAGCGCTGTTGCCGCTGTTCCGCGTCGCGGCCAAAGGCGCTGAAGCTGTCCAGGTTGGCGCCGCCGCTGCCCAGCCCCAGTTGCACCCGGCCGCCGCTGAGTTGGTCGAGCACGCTGGCGTCTTCGGCCAGGCGCACCGGGTCTTCGAAGGGCAGCACGATGACCCCGGTGCCCAGCTCGATGTGGCGGGTCCGCTCGGCCACCGCGGCGAGGAACAACAGTGGCGACGGCAACCGGCCAAAGCCGTTGCTCAGGTGGTGCTGGGCGATCCAGCCGCCGTCGAAACCGAGGGCTTCGGCGACGTCGAATTGCTCCAGCAGGTCGTTGTAGACCTGCTTCGGCTCTTCGCCGAAGGCGTGGGTGAGAAAGCCCAGCTTGAGCGGGCGTGAACGGGCGACGGTCATGACAGGGCAGCTTCCTTGACGGTGGTTGTGGCAGCGCGGCGCCAGCCCAGGGCCGGGGCGACCTGCTCGCTGATGATTTCCAGGGCACGGATGGCGTCGCGCAGCGGCGTGCTCGCGCTTTGCACCTGGACGATCAGGTGGTCATGCACGCCCAGTTGCGGGCCGCCGCGCAGGCCGTCGATGATCGACTGCGCCGGGCCATGCAGCACGCCGAGGCGCGTGAGGGTGTCGCCGAAGTCAGCGTCCAGTGGGCCGTGGTAGACGCCGATGCTGTGCTGACGCTGGAGGTAGGTGTGGATATCGCGGCGCAGGGCGCTGTCATCGCCGCCGATGCCAGCGGTGGGGAACACCCCCTGGACCCGCGCCACCCGCGGCGGCGTGCCGTTGTCGCCGGTCCAGGCGGCGCGGTAGCGCTGCACCGCCTCGATACTGGCTTCGGCCGGCAGGTGCGGGTTGGGCGCCATGATCAGGCCGTTGCCGCGGGCCGCTACCAATTCCACCCGCGAGGTCGCTTCCCAGAGCCGGCCACCGAGGCCGGGGGACAGCGGTTGCAGGCGCAGCCCTTCGGCGTTCAGCGGCGCATTGCCGAGGGCCGCCTGCAGCACTTGCAGGTGGTTTTCGTAGTCGCGGTGGCGTTGTTCGTGGGGCAGGCCGAAGGCGCGGAAGCTGTCCGGGTCGAAGCCCGCGCCGAGGCCCAGTTCCAGCCGGCCATTGCTGAGCAGGTCGAGCACCCCGGCGTCTTCCGCCAGGCGCAGCGGCAATTCCTGCGGCAGCACGATGATCCCGGTGCCGAGGGCGATGCGCCGGGTGCGCTGGGCCACCGCCGCGAGTAGCACCAGCGGCGAGGGCAGGCGCCCCTGTTCGCTGGCGAAGTGGTGCTGGGCGACCCAGCCGCTGTCGAAGCCCAGCTCTTCGGCGACCTGGAACAGCTCGAGGGTCTCGCGGTAGACCTTGGCGTCGAAATGCGGGTGATAGACCCGGTTGAGAAAGCCCAGGGAAAATCCGCCACTCATGGTCGCTGCTCCTGCGGGATCAGCGGCAAACCGGCCAGGGCCTTGGCCGCACCGGCCTGATCACTGGACTCCAGCAGGCCGTTGAACGGACTGATGGTCAGGTAACCCTTGGCCAGCCACACCGCTTCGTCGTCTTGCTGGGCCGGGGTGGCCGGCACGCTGTATTCGAAGCTGATACCGGGCTTGCCGGCGAGTTTCGGGAACAGTTTGCCGAGGTCGTCGGTGTAGCGCGTGTCGAAGCCTACGTAGCTGCCGATGCGGGTCAGGCGCACGCCTTTGAGGCTGGTGTCGGCGGGGAAGTTGATATTGAGGCCGAGGCCGGCCGGCAGCAGTTTGCCGTCGGGCTGGCGATGGCGGTCAAGGGCATCCACCAGCTTCACCACCTGGGTGGCGATGCGCTGCGGGTCCTTGTCCTTGAGGTCGGTGCTCACCGCCAGCGCCGGGTAGCCGGCGCGCACCGCGAAGCTGGCGGCGTTGAAGGTGCCGGAGGCGCTATTGATCGCGCCGACGTTGTTGCCGGGGTTCGGCCCGACGATCACCAGGTCCGGTTGCGGCTGCACCTTTTTCAGGCCCATCAGCAGCGCCATGACCGGCGTGCCGCTGATCTCGATCTGCACCTCTTGCCCGGCGCAGGCGGCGCTGCTGCACAGGCCGGTTTCGTGGGTGCTGATGTAGTAGCTGTCGGGGTAGGCCGGGTCGTCGTCGCGGCCGACGGTGACTTCCCGGCCATAGATGAAGGCGCCGCCACGGGCGCTCTGTTCGCTTTGCGGAGCGGCAATCTTCACCTGATGGCCGGCGTTTTTCAGAGCGCTGTAGAGCGCGCGGATATTCGGGTGGCGATAGCCGTCATCGTTGCTCAGCAGGATGTTCAGGGCGAAGGCCGGGCTCGCGGCCAGGCCGCACAGGGCCAGGACCAGGCAGGGCAGCTTGTTCATGCGCTGACCTCCGTCGCCGCGCTGAAGCGGTTGGCCGGGCGCGGCAGGCCGAGGTTTTCCCGCAGGGTGCGGCCCTCGTATTCGCGGCGGAACAGCCCGCGGGCCTGCAACAGCGGAATCACCTGATCGACGAAGGTGTCGATCGACCCCGGGAAATACGGGAAGAACACGTTGAAACCGTCGCAGGCGCGGGCCTGGAACCAGGTTTCGAAACTGTCGGCGATGTCCTCGGGCGTGCCGATCACCGGGTTGCCGCCGGCCAGGCGCAGGTACAACTGGCGGATGCTCAGGTTGTCGCGGCGGGCCAGTTCCAGCACGTGGTCGCGACGGCTGCCGCGCTGGCCGGGCGGGGTTTCCGGCAGCGGCCCGTCGAGGTCATGGCCGGACAGGTCGATGTCTTCGCCGAGGGTGTCGGCCAGCAGGCGCAAGCCCAGCACCGGGTCGATCAGCGCCTGGAACTCGTCGAACAGCGCCTGGGCCTGCGCGCGGGTTTCGCCGATGAAGGGGGTGACACCGGGGAGAATCTTGATGTGCTCGGGGTCGCGGCCCAGCGCCGCGGCGCGCTGCTTGATGTCCTGGTAGAAGGCTTGCGCCGCCGGCAGTTCGTGGTGCGAGGCGAAGATCACCTCGGCGACCCGCGCCGCCAGGGCCTTGCCCGGCTCCGAGGCGCCGGCCTGGACCAGCACCGGATGGCCCTGTGGCGGGCGGGCGACGTTGAGCGGGCCGCGCACGGCGAAATGCGCGCCGCGGTGATTGAGGGTGTGCAGCTTGTCCGGGTCGAAGTACTGGCCGCTGGCTTTGTCCCGCGGGAAGGCGTCGTCGTCCCAACTGTCCCAGAGGCCCTTGACCACGTCATGGAATTCTTCGGCGCGCTGGTAGCGGTCGGCGTGCTCGATGTGGGTTTCGCGGCCGAAGTTCCAGGCCTCGTCGGAGACCACCGAGGTCACCAGGTTCCACGCCGCGCGCCCTTTGGACAGGTGGTCGAGGGAGGCGAACTTGCGGGCGATATGGTACGGCTCGTTGTAGCTGGTGGTGGCGGTGGCGATCAGGCCGATGCGCTCGGTGACCGCGGCCAGCGCCGCCATCAGGGTCAGCGGTTCGAAGTGCTCGCCACGGGCGGTGCGGCTCAGGGCGTCGAGGTGGTGCCCCCAGAGGGCGACCACGTCGGCGACGAACAGCGCGTCGAACTTGCCGCGTTCGGCGCTGCGGGCGATGGCCTTGAAGTGGTCGAAATCCAGGCTGGCATCAGCCTGGGCCAGGGGATGACGCCAGGCCGCGACGTGATGGCCGCTGTTGGCCAGAAACGCGCCCAGCTTGAGTTGATCGGTACGGCGGGTCATGGAATCGGCTCCCGTGTTGCGACGAAAGCCCCGCCGGCGACGACGCCGGCGGGGCGGCGGGTCAGAAGTTGTAGCTCAGGCCGGTGTACCAGTAGCCACCGGTGGTGCCGTAGGGCGAGAAGTTGCCGTAAGGGAAGGCGCCCGAACTGCTCGGCAGATTGGTGCGCTCCGGGTATTTGTTGAACAGGTTGTTGGCGCCGGCGGTGAGGGTCAGGGCCGGGGTCAGGTGGTAGTCGAGGTTGAGGTCGGTGATCCACGCCGGCGAGAAGGTGCGGTCGTAGATTTCCACGGTGCCGTATTGGGTGTATTCGCCGTAGCGGGTCAGGTTGAGGCTCAGGTCGATCTTGTCGAAGGTCCAGGTCGCGCCCAGCAACAGCTTGGATTCCGGCAGGCCGTGCTTGAGGTTGCCCTGACGCTGGCGGTCGTAGCCCCCGGTCGGGCCGAGCGCTTGCTGGGCCACGGACGAGGCGTGGATGTCGTCGATTTCGGTGGTGTTCCAGTTGAAGCCGAGGGTGTAGCGCAGGCCGCCCCAGGCGCCGAGGTTCTGCCGGTAGTCGCCGACCAGGTCGATGCCACGGGTGGTGGTGTCGAGGGCGTTGGTGAAGTAGGTCACCGACTGGTTGGTGGCCAGGCCGGCGGCGGCGAGGATGGCGTTGATCTGCGGCGTGCCGCCGAGGTAGCCGGTCTGGGCGATGCGGTCCTTGATCTTGATCTGGTAGGCATCGAGGGTAACGCTGGTGGCGTCGCTCGGCTGCAGGGTCAGGCCGAAGCCGATGTTGGTGGATTTCTCCGGTTTCAGGGTGGTGGCGCCGAGGGCCTTGGCCACGGCGGAATCGACGGCGACGTTGCGGTAGTCGATCAGGTTGCCGTTGACGTTGCTCTGCGAGGTCGAGCTGTAGATCTGCTGGGCCAGCGACGGTGCGCGGAAGCCGGTGCTGAAGGTGCCGCGCACGGCGAGGATCGGGGTCAACTGGTAGCGGGTGGAGAACTTGCCGTTGCTGGTGGTGCCCGAACCGTCGTTGTAGTCCTCGTAGCGACCGGCCAGGTCGACATGCCATTTGTCGGTCAGTTCCTGGCCGATCTCGGCGTAGGCGCCGAGGCTGGTGCGGCCTTTTTCGGCTGCGTCGGCCGGGGTGGTGCCGGCACCGGAGATGGTCCCCGGGGCGATCGGGTTGCCGCTGGCGCCGGTGGTGAACGGGCCGCTGGCATAGGAGGCGTAGTCGCCCTTGCCGATCTTGTAGTTCTCGTAACGGTGCTCGAGGCCCCAGGAAATCTGCGTGGGTTTGTCCAGGCCAAGGTCGAAGGCGCGGGTCAGGTCGAGGTTGTTGGTCCACTGGCTGAAGGTTTTCACCCCGGTGTCCACCGAGGTCGGCGAGTTGGCGCCGTAACTGAGGTTGTAGGTGTGGCGCAGGGTGGCTTCGGCGTGGTCCTGGCCGTACGTGGTGGACAGGTCGTAGTCCCAGCCGGCGACATTGCCCTTGCCACCGAAGGCCACCTGGAAGTCGTTTTCGATGAAACGCAGGGTGTCTTCCACGCCTTCCGGGAACGGCGTGGCGATGCCGTCGAAGCTGGCCGGCTGGTGGAACGCCAGCGGCTTTTCCGAGTTGCGGCGGGTGTAGGTGGAGAACGAATACAGGCTCAGGGCGTCGCTGACCGGCAGTTCGGCGTTGTAGCCGAGGCTGAAATTGCGCGCTTCCGGCAGGCCGGTGCCGTAGTAGGTGTGTTGCAGGCTGGTGTTGCCGGCGCTGTCGGTGTACGGCGCCTTGTCCGAACGGTCGGAGATCTTTTGCTGTTTCACATCCAGGGCGAGGTTGATGAAGCCGTCGTTGGGCAGGGCCAGGCCGACGTTGCCGGTCTGCCGCGTGGTTTCGCCGTCGCCGTTCTCGTAGTTCTGGCCGTAGGTGGTGGACACACTGCCGCCGTGGTCGGTCTGTTTCAGCACGATATTGACCACGCCGCCGATGGCGTCGGAGCCGTACTGGGCCGAGGCGCCGTCACGCAGGACTTCGACGTGGTCCACCAGCGCGGTGGGGATGGTGTCCAGGTCCACCGGCTGCGAGCCGGAATTGAGGTAGGTGCCGTTGTTGAGCAGGGCGCTGTTGTGCCGGCGCTTGCCGTTGACCAGCACCAGCACCTGATCGCCGTTCAGCCCGCGCAGGCTGATGGGGCGCACCACCGACGTCGAGCCGAAGCCCGACGAGGCCGGTTGGTTCAGCGACGGCAGCACCCGGCTGAGGGCACGGGTCAGGTCGCCCTGGCCAGTGGCGAGCAGTTGCTTGGAGGAAATCACATCCACCGGCGCCGGGCTTTCCGCCAGGGTGCGGGCCTGGCCGCGGTTGCCGATCACCACCACCGTGTCCAGCGGGTTATCGCTGTCGGCGGCCAGCACCGGGGTTGCCGCGTCGCTCAGGGCGAGGAACAGCAGGCTGAAGGCGAAGACTTTGTGAGGCGGCCGCAATCCGCCGAAATTCGAGGAACGCATGAGGGGCTTACTCCGATGAGGTCAGTAGGGGCGGCTTGTTGGGGCAAGCTCTGGTGATGGGGCAGGAGCAAGGGCTGTGCCAGTCGGGAAAGGGCTTTTAAAACAGGGGGTTGAGGCGGGGCGGCGAGGGTGGTTGGTGATTTTTCAGCGGTGTCGGGGGCAGGGTGTTGGTTTTTCTACAGTGATCAGGCCAGCGCGGACGTGTCGGGGCGCCGAGCCATCGTGATGAGCTGCACACCTGTCCCACATGGCATATGACTTGCTGAGGACCTTGGCACCACCACATCGATTTTCAGGATTCCCGCTTATGCCGCTCCCCGGTCCCCGCAACGCCCTCACTGACATTCCCGGCCTGACCGTCGGCCACGCCACCGATACGCGGGTCGACACCGGGGTCACGGTGATCCGCACCGACAGCGTCTGGACCGCCAGCGTCGATATCCGCGGCGGCGGGCCGGGCGGGCGGGAGACGGCGGCGCTGGAACCGGAAAACATGGTCGGGCAACTGCATGCGTTGGTGTTCGCCGGCGGCTCGGTGTTCGGCCTCGGCGCGGCGGATGCCGTGGCTGCGGCGTTGTCGGTCGAAGGCGTCGGCCTGCACCTGAAAGCCGGCGCGCCGGCGATCCCTATCGTCCCCGCCGCGGTGCTCCACGACCTGGCCAACGGCGGCGACAAACACTGGGGCCTGGAGCCGCCATACCGCCGCCTCGGCTTTGAAGCACTGGGCAACAGCGCCAGTGACTTCGCCCTCGGCGCCGTCGGTGCCGGGCGCGGCGCCATGGCCGGGGTGCTGCAAGGCGGCCTCGGCTCGGCGTCGCTGGACCTCGGCGACGGCCTGATGGTCGCCGCGCTGGTGGTCGCCAACCCTATCGGCTCGGTGTACATGCCCGACGGCGAGACGTTCTGGGCCTGGCCCTGGGAAATTGCCGGGGAGTTCGGCGGCGCCCGACCGCAAGGCGACCAGGATTGCAGCGACCCGATCCCGGAGCTGTCGCGGCTGGATTCCATGGGCCGCCTGCAAGCCGGGGCGAATACCACGCTGGTGGTGGTGGCCAGCACCGCGCGGCTGAACACCGCCGAATGCAAGCGGGTGGCGATCATGGCCCAGGACGGCATCGCCCGGGCGGTGCGTCCGGCGCACCTGCCGTTCGATGGCGACACGGTGTTCGCCCTGGCCTCCGGCGCGGTGGAACTGGGCAGCGGCGCCCAGCGTCAGGTGCGGATCGGCAGCATCGGTTCGGCCGCCGCCGATTGTGTGGCCCGGGCGATTGCCCGGGGCGTGTACGAAGCGCGGCGGGCTAACGCTGGCTGAGCACCTGCTCGACCCGGTCCTCGGCCTGCCGGGCCAGGGCCGGCAAGGCCAGTTCGCGGTAGACCCGCGCCAGGCTGCGGTTGGTCGGTACGTCGAGGGCGTCGTAGCGACGGCGCAATTCCAGGGTTTGCTGGGCGACTTCCCATTCGCCCGCGCGCAGCCGCGCATCCAGCTCGATCTGCGCGAACAGGTCGCGCTGGGCATGGCTGCCGCCAATCTCGTTGAGCCGCGGCAGGCTGCCGGCGAGCAGCCGCGCCGCCCGCGGGAAATCGCCACGGGCATGGGCCAGCAGCGCTTCCGCCACCGGCAGGGTGACGTCGGCCCAGACCGCCCGGCTGAAGACCGGAGCCTGATGGGCGTGGAGCCGCAGCGCTTGCAGCAGCAGGTCCGCCTCGGGTTTTTCGGCCCGGGCCAGGCCGTAGAGGTATTGCAGGCTGAGGAACGGCTGCACGGTATCGGCGTGGCGTTTCTGCAGCCAGGGCGCCAGTTCCTGCCAGCGCTCGCCGACATTGATGCCGGCCAGTTCCAGCCGGGCCAGCAGCGACACCGCGCCGATCTGGTCCTGGGAGTACTCGGGGAGGATGCCCCAGACATGCCGGTCATAGATTTCCAGCACCCGCGCATCCTCACCCCGGGCCAGGTAGAACAGCGCCAGGTGCCACCAGTTGTGGGTGTACATGAACGAATTCAGGCCCTGCCAGTGCGCCTTCACGTCTTCGAGAAAGGCGATGCCTTCATCGATGCGGCCTTCGGTCAGCATCACATGGGCCAGCGCATGCTGGGCCCAGGGCTCGCTCGGTTGCAGGGCCAAGGCCTGGCGCGCGCTGGCTTCGGCCTCGTCGAGCAGGTGGCATTGCTCGTAGGCGAAGGCCAGCATGCCGTGGCTCTGGGCGATGTCCGGCGCCGCCGCCACCGCGCTCAGGCCGACGCGCAGCAGCGCCGGCCAGTTACCACGGTTGAATTCCACGTACTGGTTGAGCTTGGCGGCGAACAGGTCGCGGGGGTACTGCGCCTGCACGCGCCCGGCGAGCAGCAGCACGCGGTCGAGGTCGTCGGCGATCCACGCCTGCAACAGCGCCAGGTACAGCGCCGCCCGTGGGTGCAGTGGCTCGACGCTGGCCGCCCGTTGCCGATAACGCTCGGCCAGCACCGGACCTTCCGGTGATTCGACGAACATCAGCAGGATCCCCGCCAGGGCGTTGCTCAGGGCGGATTCGGGGTGGCGGTCGGCGCTGGCGAGGATGGCTTCGGCGCGGGGCTGGTAGCCGATGAAGCCGGCGATGAAATCATCCAGGCCCTGACGCGCGTCGTGGTCGTCGGTATCGATGGGGTTGCCCAGGTAGTCCAGTGACATGGCGCTCACATTTTCAATGGTTCGAAGTCAGCAAACAGGGCAAACCCTGTGCCAGCGCGGCCAGGCCCGTGTTGCGCGGCCCTTCGCGGGCGGGCCGGCACCGGCACTGTTGCTTTTTCCACAGCGGCCAGCCGCAGGTGTGGCTTTTTCATCAGTCCGGCGCCGGCAACCCGGCGTAGCGCCAGGCTTTACGGGGTGCGGAGGCCGTGGCACAGCGCTTGCTAAAACCCTTGGCACAGTCGCTGGACCATTGCCAAGGAGTCACCATGCCCAGTCACCCTCATCGTCAGTCACCCCGGGTCGGGCCGCGTCATCGGCTCAAGGGGCTGGGCGTCGCCCTGTTGGCCTGCGCCGCGCTGCTTGCCGGCAGCGCCCACGCCGAACCCCGCGACGGCGGCGTCCTCAACCTGGTCGCCCAGCCCGAGCCGCCCTCGCTGATGCACGGCGTGGTCACCCATGTCTCGACCCAGTACGTCAGCGGCAAGGTGCTGCAAGGGTTGCTGACCTTCGACACCGCGCTGACGCCGCAGCCGGTGCTCGCCAAATCCTGGAACGTGTCGGCGGACGGCCTGACGTACACCTTCGAGCTGCAGCCGGACGTCAAGTGGCATGACGGCAAGCCGCTCAGCGAGCAGGACGTGCTGTTCAGCTTCAACACCTTCTACCCGGAGGTGGACAAGCGGGTGGCGAGCATCTTCGAGCAGTACGTGGCGTCGATCGATTCGAGCGCGCCGCTGCACGTCACCTTCCACCTGAAAAAGCCCTTCGCGCCCTTGCTCTCGCTGCTGGGCAGCGGCCTGCGTCCGGTGGTGCCGAAGCACCTCTACGAAGGCACCGATTTTCGCGCCAACCCGTACAACCTGAAGCCGGTGGGCACCGGGCCGTTCGTCTTCCAGGAATGGAAGCGCGGCGCCTGGATCAAGCTGGCGAAGAACCCCGACTACTGGAAAAAAGGCCTGCCGCACCTGGACGCGGTGATCTTCCATGTGATCCCCGACGGCTCGTCGCGGGCCGCGGCGTTCGAGCGCAATGACGTGCAGGTGCTGCGTGGTGGCGACGCCGATTATTCCGACCTCAAGCGCCTCAGTGCGCTGCCGGACGTGACCGCCTCCGACAAGGGCTGGGAGCTGTACGCCGGGCTGGCGTTCCTGCAGATCAACACGCGCAAGCCGCCGCTGGACAACCCCAAGGTGCGCCAGGCGATCCTCTACGCGCTGAACCGCGACTTTATCGTCAACAACATCTTCTTCGGCGCCGGCCAGGTGGCCCAGGGGCCGTTCGCCGCGGCGTCGCCGTACCACGATCCGCAACTGCCGCAATACGCCAATGACCTGAAAAAAGCCAAGGCGCTGATCGCCGAGTCTGGCGTCGATGTCGGCGCGGTGCGCATCCGCCTGCTCAATGGCGAGAAGGGCGGCGCCTGGGAACGCCTGGCCGAGTACACCAAGCAGGTGCTGCAGCCGCTGGGCTTCAAGGTCCAGGTGGTGACGTCCGACGCCGCGACCTGGTTCCAGCGGGTCAGCGACTGGGACTTCGACCTGACCTACAACTTCATCTTCCAGATCGGCGACCCGTACCTGACCAACGCCTACCTGTACCGCACCGACTACATCCTCAAGACGTCGCCGTTCGCCAATGTCGGCGGCTACAGCAACCCCGAGGTGGACCGCCTGTGGAACCAGGTGGCCGATACCGCCGAAGGTCCCGAGCGGCAGAAGCTCTACGGCCAGCTCGAGCGCGTGCTGAACGACGAGTTGCCGATCGCGCCGATCTTCGAGATGCGCTACCCGACGCTGTTCCACAAGCAGGTGCACAACCTGCTGCGCACCGCCACCAGCCTCAATGAAGACTACGAGAGCGTCTACCTCGACGCCCCGGCGCCATGAGCGCGCTGCTGTTCCTCGGCGCGCGCCTGGGCCGCGCCGGGTTGATGGTGCTCGGCGTGCTGGTGCTGGCGTTCCTGCTGATCCGCCTGGCGCCGGGTGATCCGGCGCTGCTGATGGCGGGCGAGGCCGGGGTCGATGACGCCGGGTTCATCGCCAACCTGCGCCAGGAGATGGGCCTCGATTTGCCGCTGGGCCAGCAGTTGCTGATCTACCTGGGCAACGTGGCGCACCTGGACCTCGGTTATTCCTACCGCAACCAGACCCCGGTGTGGACGCTGCTGGCCGAGCGTCTGCCGGCGACCTTGAGCCTGATGGGTTCGGCATTCTTGCTGTCGTCGCTGCTGGGTGTGAGCCTCGGTGTGCTGGCGGCCCGCGCGCGGCAGCGGCGGCACTGGCTGGACGGGGTGATTTCCCAGGGCGCGTTGTTGCTGTATGCGATCCCGACGTTCTGGCTGTCGATGCTGCTGATTTTGCTGTTCTCGGTGAGCCTCGACTGGCTGCCAGCGTTCGGTATGGAAACCGTGGCCCGCGAGCTGCACGGCGGCGCCTGGCTGGCGGACCGCCTGCGCCATCTGCTGCTGCCGTGCCTGTCGCTGAGTTTTCTGTTTCTTGCGCTGTACATCCACCTGACCCGCGCCGCCACCCTTGAAGCGATGAACCAGGAGTACGTCTACACCGCCCGGGCCAAGGGCCTGGCGCCGCGACGGATCCTTCTGGTGCATGTGCTGCGCAACGCGCTGCTGCCGGTGGTGACCTTCGCCGGCCTGCAACTGGGCCAACTGGCCAGCGGCATGTTGCTGGTGGAAGTGGTCTATTCCTGGCCGGGCATCGGCCGGCTGATGTACGACGCCCTGGCCCAGCGGGACTACGGCGTTTTGATGGGAGGTTTTCTGGTGATTTCGTTGCTGGTGGTCGGCTTCAACCTGCTGACCGACCTGGCCTGCCGCCTGCTCGATCCGCGCATTGGCGCCGGAGGGCAGGGCGCATGAGCCAGTCGAGCGTGACGCGACGTTTTCTCGCGCAACCGTCGGCGCTGATCGGCGCCGCCTGGCTGCTGCTGGTGGCCGTGCTGGCCGTGGCGGCGCCGTGGATCAGCCAGGGTTCGCCCTGGGAAATGAACGCCCAGCCGATGCTCAAGCCGTTGCAGGACGCCGGCCACTGGCTGGGCAGCGACCTGCTCGGGCGCGACCTCGGCAGCGGCCTGTTGTACGGCGCCCGGGTGTCGCTGGCGGTCGGTGCGCTGGCCAGCCTGGCGACCCTGCTGACGGGCCTGCTGGTCGGCGCGCTCGCCGGTTATTTCGGCGGCTGGCTGGACGCGGTGCTGATGCGCCTCGCCGAGTTCTTCCAGATCATTCCGCAACTGGTGCTGGCGGTGATTCTGGTGGCGGTGCTGGAGCCATCGCTGGGTTCCATCGTCCTGGCGATTTCGCTGGTGGCCTGGCCGGCGGTGGCGCGGCTGGTGCGCGCTGAATTCCTCAGCCTGCGCCAACGCGAGTTCGTGCAGGCGGCGCGGGTGCTCGGGCAGTCGCCGCTGGCGATCGTGTTCCAGCAGATCTTGCCGAATGCCCTGGCGCCGCTGCTGGTGACCATGACCTTCGTTATGGCCACGGCGATCCTCACCGAGGCGGCGCTGGCTTTTCTCGGCCTCGGTGACCCCGAAGCCATGAGCTGGGGCTACATGATCAACGCCTCCCGCGGCCTGCTGCGCGAAGCCTGGTGGATGAGCCTGCTGCCGGGCCTGGCGATTCTGTTGTGCGTGCTGGCGGTCAATCGCGTTGGCGAGGGCCTGCGGGTCGCGTTCGAACCCGCCCGCCGGCCAGGAGATTCTGTATGAGCGAGGTCCCCTTGCTGAACATCGAACACCTGCGCATCGCGCTGCCGGCCGGTGCCGACCGCAGCCATGCGCTGCATGACCTGTCGCTGACGCTGCAACGCGGCGAATGCCTGTGCGTGGTCGGCGAGTCCGGTTCGGGCAAGTCCATGCTGGCCAAGGCGCTGTTGCGCCTGCTGCCGCCGCCGTTGCAGGTGGAGGGCGGGCGCGTGCTGTTTCGCGGCGAGGACCTGGCCGGCCACGCTGAAGACGCCATGCGCCAGTTGCGCGGCCGCGATATCAGCATGGTCTTCCAGGAGCCGATGAGCGCCCTCAATCCGTTGCTCAGCGTTGGCCGGCAGATCGACGAAACCTTGCAGGCCCATGGCGTGAAGAACGCCCGCGCTCGCCGCCAGCGGGTGATCGAGCTGCTCGGTTATGTCGGTCTGCCAGACCCGGAGCGGCTGCGCCATGCCTATCCGTTCGAGCTGTCCGGCGGCCAGCGCCAGCGGGTGGTGATCGCCATGGCGCTGGTGTTCGATCCGGCGCTGCTGATCGCCGACGAACCGACCTCGGCGCTAGACGTCACCACCCAGGCGCAGATTCTCGCGTTGCTGCGGCGGATCCAGCGCGAGAAGGGCATGGCGATGCTGTTCATCACCCACGACTTCGGCGTGGTCCAGGCCATCGCCGACCGTGTTCTGGTGCTGGAAAAGGGCCATCTGGTGGAGCAGGGCAGCGCCCGTGATGTTCTCGATGCGCCGCGTCAGCCGTACACCCGGCAACTGATCGCGGCGGTGGCGGCCAGCCCGCTGGAAGCCCGGCCTGTGCTGCACGAAGCCCCCGTGGTGTTGCAGGCGCGGGCGCTGGAAAAGAGCTTCGCCAGCCGTGGCGGCTGGTGGAAACGCCGGCGTACCCGGGCGCTGGCCGGCGTCGATGTGCAACTGGTGGAAGGCGAGACCTTGGGCATCGTTGGCGAATCGGGTTCCGGCAAATCGACCCTGGGCCGTGCTCTGGTGCGGCTGTTGCCGGTGGAATCCGGCAGCATCGAGTGGCAGGGGCGCGAGGTCGCGCACTTGTCCCAGCGCCGGCTGCGCGGCTTGCGCAGCGAGGTGCAGATGATCTTCCAGGACCCGTTTGCCTCCCTCAATCCACGCCAGCGCATCGACACCCTCCTGATGACCGGGCCACTCGCCCAGGGCGTGGGCAAGGCCGAGGCGGCGCGGCGCGCGCGGCAGGTGCTGGAACTGGTGGGCCTGCCGGCGACCGCGCTGGAGCGTTTTCCCCACGAGTTTTCCGGCGGCCAGCGGCAGCGTATCGGCATCGCCCGGGCGTTGGCGGTGGAGCCGAAGGTCCTGATCGCCGACGAGTGCGTGTCGGCCCTCGATGCGGTGATCCAGGTGCAGATCCTCGAATTGCTGGAATCGCTGCAGCGGCGGCTGAAACTGAGCATCGTCTTTATCACCCACGACCTGCGGGTGGCGGCGCGGCTGTGTGACCGCATCGCGGTGATGCAGGGCGGCCAGGTGGTCGAGCAGGGCGCCACGGCGCAGGTGCTGACCCAGCCGCGGCACCCTTACACCCGCGCGCTGCTCAGCGGCGTGTCGCTGGCATTGCCCGCCGCCAACCGCCCGAGCGGCGCGGAGGTGGCGTCATGAGCCGTGGAATGATGAGCCTGAACGCCTTTCTCATGGCCACCGGGCACCATGTCGCCGGCTGGCGGCACCCCGACGCCCAGGCCGATGGCGGCCTGGATATCGAGCATTACCGGCGCCTGGCGCAGACCGCCGAGCGCGGCTGTTTCGACGCGCTGTTCCTCTCCGACACCCTGGCGATGTTGCCGGGCAACCTCGACGCCCTGAGCCGCATGGCTCGCACCGAGCATTTCGAGCCGCTGACCCTGCTGGCCTCGTTGGCGGCGGTGACCGAGCGCATCGGCCTGGTGGCGACGGTCACCACCTCGTACAACAGCGTCGATACCGTGGCGCGCGGCTTTGCTTCGCTGGAAGCCCTGAGCGGCGGGCGCAGCGGCTGGAACCTGGTGACCTCGAGCAATGCCGAGGAGGCCTTCAACTTCGGTCGTCAGACCCACTTCGAACACGCCCGGCGCTATGGCTTGGCGCGGGAATTCCTGGGCAAGGTGCGCGAACAGTGGAAAGCGCGCAACGTGGCGCCGGTGCAGGTGCTGGCCGGGGCTTCGAAGGCCGGTTGCGAACTGGCCGCGGCCCACGCCGAGATGGTCTTCACCGCCCAGCCGGAACTGGCCGGCGCCCAGCAGTTCTACCGCGAACTCAAGTCGTTGCTGCCGCGTTACGGCCGGCATGCCGGGCAACTGAAGATCATGCCCGGGTTGCTGCCGGTGGTTGCCGACAGCCAGGTCGAAGCCGAGGCGCTGTACCAGCAATTGCAGGCGCTGGTGCAACCGCAGGTGGGCTTGTCGCTGCTGGCGGATATCGCCGGCGGCAGCGACCTATCGGCGTATCCGCTGGACGGGCCATTGCCGGAACTGCCGGCGACCAACTCCGGGGTCAGCCGCCGCGACCTGCTGATCGCCGTGGCCCGCCGCGAGAACCTCAGCATCCGCCAGTTGTACCTGCGCATGGCCGCCGCGCGCGGGCATCTGGTGGTGGTTGGCACGCCGTCGACGATTGCCGACCGCATGGAACAGTGGTTCAGCGAGGACGCCGCCGACGGTTTCAACATCATGCCGCCGTTCCTGCCCGGTGGGCTGGAGCGCTTTGTCGACAGCGTCGTCCCCGAACTGCAACGGCGCGGGCTGTTCCGCCGCGCCTACCAAGGCCGCACGTTGCGCGATCACCTGGGCCTGTCGCGGCCCGCTTACCTTGAATCCGAAGAGGCCCTGACTGCCCATGGCTGATGCACCTGCGTTTTCCGAACTGCCGCGGGTTCGCGGCGAACTGCTGGAAGTCCGGCCCGGCCGGCGCCTGAGCGTGGCTTATCAACCCGGCACCGAGCGGGCCGACACCGTGGTGTTCTTCGCCCATGGCGGCGGTGGCAACAAGGACCAATGGCGCGAACTGTGGCGCAGCCTTGGCGAAGAAGGCTACAGCCTGGTGGGCTGGGACATGCTCGGTCACGGCGACAGCGACAAACCACGCGCGGCAGCGGCTTATGCCTGGTCGGAGCTGGTGGCGGACCAACGGGAAATCGTCCGCCGCCATGCCGGCGCGCGCAATTTGGTGGTGGCGCATTCCTTTGGCACCGGGGTGACCCTCAGCGCCTTGCTGGAGCCGGCACAGGTCACGATCGACGGCGCCTTGTTGCTGGGCTCGCAGTTGCACCGGCCGCTGGCCCGTGGTGGATTGCTCAACCTGCCGGCGTGGGTACTGGAGATCATCCGGCCGTTGCTGTCGAAGGGCTTTCGCGAAAAGGCCTGGCATCCCGAGGCTGACCCGGCGCTGGTGGCGTATGAAGAAGGCCTGACCCGGCGTAATCGCCTGGATGTGTTCAAGGCGCTGGTGGCGAATGCGCAATGGCCGGAAGCGGATGCCGTGGCTGGGCTGGCGTTGCCGGTCCGGGTGCTGTCGGGTGACCGCGATGGCCTGACCCCCGCCAGCGGCGGCGAAGCGTTGGCCCGGCAGTTGCCGCGAGGTGAGTTCGAGTTGCTGGAGCGGTGTGGGCATCAGTTGATGTTGGAGAAGCCGGGTGAGGTGTTGGCGGCGTTTCGTGCCTTGGCGGCCGGCACCTAACAGCGCCTCGCGAGCAAGCTCGCTCCTACAGGAGGATGAGCCGCGCAATTCTGTAGGAGCGAGCTTGCTCGCGAAAACCCAGACTGCTCGTCCCGCTGTTGGAGCGAAACGCGGCCCTTCACTCCAGATATGGAGCGCACAAACTCCACAATTTGCAAAATTACAAATTTCATGGAGCGTCAACACTCCATTAATAGTTTGAAACCCCCAACACCCTGGTTAAAGTGCCATCACCTACTGGCAGGATGATGGCTATGCAATTTCATTCCCTTCAACCCGATCCTTCCCCGACGCTGGGCCAATGCTTCAGCGCAAACCTCTCGGCGGTGCTGGCAGTTGCCGGCGCGCCGCGCGACGGCGACAAGCCGGGGCCGTTTCCGGCGGCGCGCATGCAGCGCGAAACCGGCATTGCCCGCAGCACCTTGCGTGCTTTGAAGGCGCCCGGTGTCGATGCCAACCCGGACCTCGCCACCATCAGCCGACTCGCCGACGCCCTCGGCGTCCCGCCTGCGTTCCTGCTGATGCGCCCGCAGGACTGGGCGGACCTGGCGGCGGCCGTGGCCGACAGCCGCGACTACCTGACGGCCGCGGAAAAGCTGCGCCGGGAAGGCAAGCCCTCCGATATCAACGTGGTCGAGTTGGTCCTGCGTGAATGCAAGGTCCACCCGGACGTCCATCCCCGAGGGGCCAGCGCCTCGCCGGAAGTGCTCCGGGCCAAGGCCCGCGATGAGTGGCGCCGGCGCGCCTGCCTGAAGCTCGATGCGCTGATGCTGGGCCATGCCAGCTCGGTTTACCTGCGTCCGCTGTTGACCGCGATCGCCGGTGCCCTGGTCACCCGTTCCACGCCCAACGACCCGTCCTGAACAAACCGGACCCCACTTTTCTCCAGAGGATTCGAAGGATGCCGATCATCCACGACCCCGATCTCGCCGATGTGCTGATGAGCGCCAGTACCGATGACCTCGGCTTGCTCATCGACGTGATCACCGACAACGGCAATGGCCGTATCTCGCTGTCTTCGTCGGTGTGCCGGCAATTGACCGAGGCCAAGAGCAACGGCGCCAATGACGCCAGCCGCGCCATGCTCGCCGAAGAGTTGACCCGCTACGGCGGCAACTCGCTGATGAACCTGTTCCGTGGCGGCAGTGGCGTGGCCTACCGCGAGCTGTTGAGCGATGTCGCCAGCCATGTCAGTGCCGACACCACGCCGAGCACGTCCTGCGCCGAGATGGAAATGGCGATCATCGCCAAGGTCTTCACCCAGTCGCTGGGGCGCATGAGCGATGCAGACCGCTCGACCCTGTTCGAGTCCCTTGGCGCCGCCTATAAACCGGGCATGGGCCCGGCGGCGCTGGCGGCCTGGCTCGCGTCGCTGGGTGCGTCGGGGCTGGCGTCCTACAACCTGGCGGCCATCGTCGCCAGCGCAACCATGAGCAGCCTGGTCGGACGCGGCGTCGCGCTGGCCGGTTCCGCCACCCTCGGCCGCGGCCTGGCGGTGCTCGCCGGCCCGCTGGGCTGGGCCATTACCGGTATCTGGACCGCCTTCGACCTGGCCAGCCCGGCTTATCGCGTGACCGTGCCGTGCGTCATCCAGATCGGCCACATGCGCCAGAAGATGTTGCTCAAATCCATCTGCCCCGGTTGCCACTCGGTGATCAGCCCCGGCAGCAATTTCTGCGGCAAGTGCGGCACGCGCTTGAACGGCTGAGACAGCCGCCTTTTGTCGATATTCAGGAGCCTATCCATGAACCACACGATTTCTCCCCTCGAATTTCTGCTGGTCAATGCCATCTGTTTCGCCGCCGGCGCGGCAACCGTGGTCGCGCTCAAGCTCGCGGCGAAAGCCACCTATGCCGCCGGCAAGCGCTCCGCGAAAGCCGCCTGACGCCTCCAGGAAAAGGAAACACAGCCGTGTACAGGAACAATCACGCCAGCAGGCTCGTTGCCCTGAGAGGGGAAACCGACCGGATCACCTCCACCCTTGACCACCTGCGCAGCGACCTGCGCTGGTTCGAGGCATTCGACAACGCCGCCGGCCATTCGCGGCTGGCGCAGCTCAAGCGCGACACCGGCAGCGCTCGCGAACAACTGGAACAGCTCGAAAAGAGTGTGCGCAGCAGTAAAACCGAGCTGCTGGAGGCTCGCGGCACGGCTGCGGCCGGTTGGTCGCCGGTGCACTGGATCTCGACTGAACGCAGCGTTGCCAAGCGTCAGGTGACCACCCTCGAAGGGCGCCTCAAGCAGTTCCAGCGCACCCAGGCCGCCGTGGCTTCCGAGCTCAGCGAGAACGAGCGTCTGGCGCAAGACGTCAGCCTGCAACTGCAGCGCTACCGGGATTTCGATCCGTTGCAGGCGCAGGCGGTGGTCGGGCAGCTCAGCGAAGAGCTGCAACGCCTGCGCGACACCCTAGAGCGGACGTACCGCGAGAGTCAGCGCTGGGAAGCCAAGGCTGGCGAAGTGTTCCGTCACTGGAGCCACGTCAGGCAGCAGTTGCAGGCGCTGGAGCAGGACATCGTCGACGCCGAGTGCTTTATCGACGCGCTGGACAATGCGCAAAGCCCCAGGGACAGGGCGATCATTCATGGCCAGTGTGAACGGCGCTTTGGCGCGGGCAAGGGGCGTCCGGCCCCGGTCCTCAGGGAGGCGCAAATGAACCAGCGTCGACTTGTCCGGGACGAGGAAAAGCTCAATCGCCGGCTGCGCGATATCACCCGCCTGCTGGACAAGGAAATCCGCGGGCTGGTGCTGGACAGCAACAACCTCTGCTACGCCGATGGCATCGATGGCGAGCGCCGCTTCATCGGCCTGGCCGCGCTGAGCGCGCTGGTGCCGGAGCTGTGCGCCAGCTACGAGGTCACCCTGGTGTTCGACGCCAGTATCACGCCGCTGACCGGCAAGGACGAAAGAGCCTTGCAGGCGGCGTTTCCCGGAACGCGGGTGCTGGTGGCTCCGAACCGCTTGAAAGCCGATGACGCGGTATTGGGCGCGGCGGAGTTCGACCAGAACGTGTTCGCCATCAGCGGCGACCGCTACGCGGAATACCCCGAGCGCGCCGCCGTGCGCGAGGAACGGGTACTGCGGCCGATCGTCCACCCCGACTCGGTGCAGATCCCGCAACTCGAAGTGCAGCAGTGCTACTGAACACAAGGCGGTCCCGCGAGGCATAGCGCTCGCGGGCCATTTGAAGAAAGACGCCCGCGCCGTTGCGCGGGCAGAGAAGAGCCCATCGACATGGATTTGCACGGTCACCTGCTGTACATCGACATCACCCAGATCTGCGGCATCGGTTGCGCGTTCTGCATGTACGCGGACAAACACAAATCCGGGATGAGCATGGAACTGTCCAGCCTCGCCCGAGAAAACCTCGCCGCGCTGATCAACGCCGCGGACGTCAAGCGCATTTCCATCAGCGGCGAAGGCGAGCCGCTCAACAACGCCAAGGTGTTCCACGAAATCCTCGGGCTGTCCAACGGCGGCAAGCAGTTCGAGTTCATCACCAGCGGCTTCTTCCCCCACGACAAAATGGCGGCGTTCTACGACAGCACCCAGCAGCTCGTCACGGCGCGGGGCGACCACTGCAACATTCGCCTGAGTGCCGACAGCCACCATATTGAAAAGGTCAAATGGCGGGCCCACGGTTTCAGCCTGGATTACCAGCGCCGGCAGGGCCTGGACGGCCTGAGTTTCTCGTTCCGCTCGATCGACACCGACCGCGCGTTCACCCGTGGCTACCTGCTGGAAGAACTGGCGCGCTGGGATATCCAGGCCGCCATCGAGCCGCGCAGTGCCCTTGAAGATGTGCTGGTGGTCGGCGAATCGCGGTTCGGCATCGACTACAAAAACCTCGTGCACCCGGCGGCGGACACGCCCGCCGGCTACCTGGACCTGCACGGCTACATCGGCGCGATCGAGGCCAAGATCAACAAGCGCTTCACCCTCGGCAGCCTGAACCCGCCGCCTGCGGCCAACGGCATGGACCTGACCATCAAGCCCAACGGCGATGTCTACCTGTACGGCATCGAGCACCAGCGCCTGGGCAATATTCACTTCGACCGCATCCGCTGGGAGCACCTGGCGTCCCACGTGCGCGAGACGCCGCTGGTGCGGGCGCTCTACAGCCAGCCGCTGGCCGACCTGCTGGCGCGGGTGGACAAACCGGACCTGCTGCGCTCGATCCTGGCCAAGGCCAACAACCCATACTGGCTGGTCAAGGAAATGGCCAACCACGACGGCCTGCTCGAACAACTGGTGCCGGCATGATCGACTCCCATAGCCATACGTTCTATTCCAAGCACGCCGTGGGCACGGTGGACGAGCTGGTGCGCGCGTCGATTGCCGCTGGGGTGAAGGTGCTGACCATCACCGACCACGCGCCGTTTCCCGTGGACACCCACAACCGCCTGCTGGACGCCGAGCTCGAACGCTACTTCGCCGACATCGAGCAGGCGCGGCAGCGCTATCAGGGCCAGATCAGGATCCTGCGCGGTCTTGAGTTCGACTACATGCCCGGCGCCGATGCCTGGAACCGCGAGTTGATCGCCCGCCATGAACTGGATTTCGCCATCGGCTCGGTCCACTACGTCGAGGTGCCCGGCGAACCGATGGTGAAAGTCTGGGAGCTGCCGCGGCTGGCCGCGCAGGCGTTTCTCGATCGCTATTTCGCCGACCTCGAAGGGCTGTTGCAGTGCGGGCTGTTCGACGCGGTCGGGCATGCCGACACGTTGTTGCGCGGGGTGCCGGAAGAGGTTGTGCTGCGCCGTTTCGAGCCGCTGCTGCCGTTGTTCGCCGACGGTGGCGTGGCGTATGAACTGAATGCCTCGGGGATCCGCAAGTCGAGCCTGGACCCTGGCACCGGGCAAGAAGTGCACGGGCAATGGTCGTACCCCAGCCGCGGCTTGCTGCCGCTGCTGATCGACCGCGGCGCGGCGTTCACGGTGGGCTCGGACACCCATGACCCGCGTGATGCCGGCGCCGGCATCGGCGAAATGCTCGGGCAATTGCAGCCGCTCGGGCTGCGCAGCATCAGCTACTACGAAGCACGTCGCCGCGTTGACGTGCCCCTGGACCTGCTGGCCAGCACGGCCGGCGCTGAATCCCTGATCAATGGATACGTTTCACGATGACCCTGAACCCTTGCAGCCTGCCGTCTGACTGGAACCAACTGCGCAGCGCCCCCGAGGCCGAACAACTGGCGGCCTTCCATCAGGCGCTGGTATTGGCCCGTCCCGAGGATGTGCCAGGCGGTTTCCGCGCCTTCGCCGCGGACCTGATGGACCGTGGCCTGATCAGCATGGCGCAGTACGTGGCGGTTTTTGCCGGCCATGCGCTGACCTGCCTGACCCCGGCGGGGCCGGGGGTGTTCCGTGACATGGCCGATGACAGCGAGGCCGCCGACCTGGCGGCGATCTACAGCCGCGCCAAGTACGGCAGCATCGGCGATATCCGCCACCTCGCCTGGCAGGTGATCGATTACCTCGACGCCCAGCTCGACGACCCGCTGTCGCACTGGGCGCGGCTGTTCAGCCACGCCAGGGACCACGGCGACAACGTGGTGATGATGACCACCGGCTGGCGCAACGTGCCGTCCACGGCCAACGTGCTCTACGACATCGTGGTCGAGGAGATCAACGTCACCCTCGCGCACAAGGGCCTGCCGACCATCATCAACGTCAAGCTGCCGCGCATCGCGCCGCCTTGCGAGAACTACGCGAGCCTGAGCACCGAGGAGCGCGAGCGGGTCAACCTGGTCCAGGACCATGTCATCCCCGCCGAGAACTTCTATGGCTGGAGCGGGGTGCATGTGATCTTCGGCGATGACGTGCTGGTCACCGGATCGACCGCGGACAAGGTGTTCCATCACTCCATGCGCGCTGGCGCCAAGTCGTTCCAGGCGCTCTATCCGGTCGCCGTCGATCCGCGCATCGCGCTCAGCGACGCGACCATCGAAGAGCGCCTGAACATGACCCAGATTGGACGCGGACTCGGCGATAACCTCGCGCAGTTGTTGTCCGACCCGCAGTACCAGCCGATCCTGCGCACCTTGCGCCTGGTGTTCGGCGCGGAAAACCACGCGGCGCTGGAGGCGTTCCTGCCACGGGTGCCGGCGGGTAACTGGCTGCGGTTGTACCGGTCGGCGCTGGGCAACGAGTTTCTGCGTCAGGACGGCTGCGTACCGTCGCTGGCCCTGGTTCGCCGGCACTTGGTCGAAGCCGGGCTGTTGCGCGCCGATGGCCGGGTGGTACGCCGGTGAGCAGCCGCGATACCGCGCCGGTGCAGTACGTCAGCTATTGGGAAACCGCCGCCGGCCAGACCATGCCGCCGTGGATCGCACTGGCGCTGGTGTCGTTCCAGCGTGCGCTGGGCGAGCGCTTCACGCTGCTGACGCCGCACGACCTTGAGGCGCGGATCGATCCGCGAGTCGTCGACAAAGCCTGGGGTTTTCATCCGCTGGCCTTCACCCTTGACGCCGGAATCGAGGCGATCGTGGCCAAGAGCGACCTGATCCGCATGGCCTATGTGCACCGCCATGGCGGCGTCTGGCTGGATGCCGACACCCTGCTGCTGCGGGACCCGACGGCGGACGTGTTCCCCGACGGCATCAGCGACAAACTGCACTGGCACAGCGAATGCCTGTTCGCTTCACGCGCCGGCAACCCGATGCTGGAACAGGCGCTGGCTGCGGCGCTGGCGGGCGGGGTGCACGCCTGGGGCAACCCCGGCGGGATAAAGGACATCGTCGCGCAGCGGGCGGATGAGGTGGTGCCGCTCTCCGCGCAGTTGATCGATCCCGGTTATCGCCCGCGCTACAACTTCGACGGCTGTGAGGTGATGCGCCGCGAGGACGTTGCCGTCGCCGACTTCCTGCTGGCCGATATCAGCCTGCTCAAGCTCTACAACACCTACTTCAAGCGCACCAGCACGCGCACGGAGTCGGTGGCGCAGTTTCTCGACGGCGGCAGCCTGCTGGCGCGGCTGTTCCTGCATATCGAGCCCGACCGGCACTACTGGCTGGCGGAAACGGCTCGGCTGACGGGGGATCAGCCGTAGCGCACCGCATCAGCGGGAATATGCATCCGGCAACTGCCGGCGCCGTCCAGGTCGAGGCGCCCGGCGATCACTTCATGCACCGAAGGTGTTTGCCGGTGTACCGAACCGTGGGCGATATACAGCCACGCCGGGATGCGTGCCGGCATCTGGGCGAATTCCAGCTCGATGCGCAGCAGGTCGAACACTTCAGTGCTGCGTCCGCTGGGTGTCCAGGCCAGCGGCGCGGTGCGGTGATCCGGGCGCAGCAGGTGCAGCGGATGCTCCAGTTGCAGGTTGAGCGTGCCGGGATGGCAGGCGTGGACCTCGGGAAACTCGCGGCTGATCAACGGCAACTGGCGGGCGAGGGTGCCGCGAGCCACGCCCAGCCCGGCAATGATCCGGGCATCCAGTGCCAATGCCGGCCGCGGCGCTGATGCGGGCATCAGGTCGGCGAGCCCCTCGATAACCTCTTCGACCGCGAATGCGTTCATGTCTTTCTTGCCCGTGCGGCGATAGTGATCCGGGCACTGCCGGCTGAAAATGACCCGTGTGTGGGGTGAGGCTGGCGGTAGCCAGGGATTGAACCCGTCTCCGCTGTCGGGATAGAGGGCCAGCAACGGCGTGCGCAAGCCCACCGCCATGTGCACGATTGCCGTGTCCACGCTGACCACCGCCTGCGCCCGGCTGATATAGCTGGCTGCCTCCTTGGGGGTGTTCAGGTCCTCCAGACAGCGAACGTTGTCGCGCGCGGTCTCGACTGCCAATAGACGGGCCTGTTTGCGGCTGGCCGGGCTGCACAGGATGCCGATCGATTTGCCCGGCCACGCATCGGCGAGGGCCCGCAGCAGTTGGCGTGCCTTGGCGGGAGACAGGCTTTTGTCGGCGCGGCTGGCATAGGGGTTGACCAGCAGGCGCGGCGGATTCTGCGGCGCCGTTTTCGCCAGGGGCACGATGTAGTCGCGCTGGATCGCGTCCAGGCCGAGGTCGGCCAGCACCCGCGCGAAACGGCCGGCCACGTCGAGCCCGGCGCTGGCCGCGCCGAACTTGCGGTTGACGCAGCGCAGTTGATCATCGAGGGAATACACCCGCGCCGGCTTGAGCAGGCGAATGAACAACATCTCCGCCGGCTGGATCCGCCCCACCATATGCACCATCACATCGACCCGGCCCAGCTGTCGGGCCAGCCGGCAAAGCGCCAGGGCGCCGGGGTTCTCGTCGGTGACGAGGACCTGATCGACGCCGAAATGCGCTTGATGCAAGTCGGCCAGGGGTTCCACCGTCAGCACGGTGACCCGGGCATTGAGCTTTTTCGCTTCACGAAAGAAGAACGACGACACGATGGCGTCGCCCAGCTTGGCATCCCAGCGCGGGACTACGATGTGCAGCGGCGCATCCGGCAGGGACGCGCTGAGGCGGCGATCGGTGAGCACGCGCATGAGGAAACGGGCGGCGGCCTTGCGGTGTTTCTCGGTGATGCGCATGTGCTTGGGTCTGAGTGGACAAGGCGCCGATGTTATTGACTGCAAATGGCCTTTGCCAGCGCGGCGCCCTGATTTTTACCGCCTCACACCTTGAACTGCGCCACCATCCCGTTCAGTTCCACCGCCAGGCGCGACAGGTCTTGCGCGGCGGCGCTGGTCTGGTTGGCGCCGGCGGAGGTCTGCATCGACAGGTCGCGGATATTGACCAGGTTGCGGTCCACCTCGCGGGCCACCTGGGCCTGCTGTTCCGAGGCGCTGGCGATCACCAGGTTGCGCTGGTTGATCGCGGCGATGGCTTCGGCGATCAGCTCCAGCGCCTGGCCCGCGGCCTCGGCCACATCCAGGGTGCCGGCGGCGCGGCCCTGGCTGCTGTGCATGGCGGTGACCGCACGCTCGGTGCCGGACTGGATCTGGCCGATCATCTGTTCGATTTCACCGGTGGACTGCTGGGTGCGGTGGGCAAGGGCGCGCACTTCATCGGCGACCACGGCGAAGCCGCGTCCGGCCTCACCGGCGCGGGCCGCTTCGATGGCGGCGTTGAGGGCCAGCAGGTTGGTCTGCCCGGCGATGGAGCCGATCACGTCCAGCACCCGGCTGATTTCATTGGCGCTGGCGGCCAGTTGTTCGATATCGCCGGCGGTGCTGGTGACTTCGCCGACCAGCGCCTGGATGGACTGCAGCGCCTGATTGACCCGGTCGCGGCCATCGCGGGTGGTCTGGTCGGCGCCCTTGGAGGCATCGGCGGTGCTCACCGCGTTGTTCGCCACTTCTTCCACGGCGGCGGTCATCTGGTTGACGGCGGTCGCCGCCTGTTCGATTTCCGCGCTCTGCTGCTGCAGGCCGCGGCTGGTGTCCTCGGTGACCGAGTGCAGTTCTTCCGAGGCCGAGGCCAGTTGGTCGGACGAGGCGCTGATCCGCGCCAGCGTCGAGCGCAGGCTGTTCTGCATGCGGGCCAGCGCGCCGAGCAGCAGCGCCGGTTCGTCCTGGCCCTCGACCTTGATCGCCTGGGTCAGGTCGCCGGTGGACACCCGCTCGGCCACCGCCAAGGCTTCCGCCAGCGGCACGACGATACTGCGGGTGAGCAGGGTGGCGATGGCGACCAGCGCGGTCATGATCAACGCCAGCGCGATGATGATCAGCAAGAAGGATTCGCGGGAGGCATCGGCACCGCGTTGCGAGGCTTTTTCAGCGCCGTCGGCGTTGTACTTCACCAGCGCTCGCAGCGTGCTTTGCATGGCGTCGGTGGCATCGGCCAGCGGGCCGTTGACCAATTGCCGGGCGTTGTCGAGGCGGTTGTTGAGCACCGCTTCGGCGACGCTGGCCTGAATGCCGGCGTAGCGTTCGCGGGCGCTGATGAAGGTCGCGAACAAGGCGCGATCCTCGGGTTCGATGATGGTGCTTTCATAGAAGTCCAGGGCCTTCTGCAAACCCTGATTGACCTCGGCCGCCCGGCGCAGGGAAGCTTCGCGGGTCTCGGGCTGTTCTTCTAGCAGGCTGCGCATGGTGATGGCCCGGGCGCGGTTGACGTCGGTGCCGATTTCGCCCAGGGAGATCACGGCGGGCAACCAGGTCACCCGGATTTCAGCCGAGGCGCGGTCCATCTGGCGAGTCTCGTAGAGCGCTATCAGGCCGAGGGCGAGGACCAAAAGGCCGAGCAGGGTGAACAGGCTGGCGGCCCGTTTGCCGATTTTCATTTGCCGGAACTGCATGGGGACTCCTTGGGAAAAAACAGGCAGCCAGAAAGCGGCTGCCAGGACAGGCAACGTCGGCACCCAAATAACGAGCCGATGCGTTGACGCCCTTGTTCGATGATGTCAGTTAGACATCGTTCCCCGCAGAGTACCCCGTATTCGTGAAGAGTTGTTTCAAACCAGTGATTCGTTTCAGCCCCTTACTCCAGAGCCCTAGCCGGCGCCCTTAGTCGGGCGCCGAAAAACTCAGGCCAGGCGCTCGAAACGGTACGGCGCGGGATCGATGATCGGGTTTTCACCCGACACCAGGTCCGCCGCCAGTTGCCCGGCAGCCGGCGAAGTGCCGAAGCCGTGGCCGGAAAAACCGGTGGCCAGGGTCAGGCCGGGAATGCTCGCCAGCGGCCCGATTACCGGATTGGAATCCGGCGTCACGTCGATGGTGCCGGCCCAGGCGTCGGAAATCTGCGCCTGTTCGAACACCGGCCAGGCGGCGCGCAGGTTGCGCAGCGCGTCGTCATTGAGGCCGTGGTTGGCGGGCGGGTCCTGGACGCGGACCTGTTCGAACGGACTGACGCTGTCGGCTTGCCAGCGACGGGCCAGCTTCAGGTCATTGAAGAAGTATTTGCCGAAGGAAATCTTCAGGAAATCGCGCTGGGCTTTCAGTTGCGGCAGGTAGCGGCGCCCCAGCAGCAGGTGGTCGAGGGTGAGGAAGGCATCCAGCTTGCCGCGCTGGGTGATGATGAAGCCGCCGTCCTTGTGCTTGCGGAAGGAAAAGTCCGGCGCGCCGACGGCGATGTCGGTCGGGCCGTCCATGGGTTTGGTGCGCAGCACCGAGCAGGTCAGCGGCAGGGTCGGCAGGTTGACGCCGAGGTTGCCGAGGAACTTGCGCGACCACAGGCCGCCGGCCAGCAGCACCTGTTCGCAGCGGATTTCGCCGCGCTCGGTCATCACGCCGCTGACGCGGCCGGCACTGGTCAGCAAGGTGCGCACCGCGCAGTGCTCGATGATGATCGCGCCCTTGGCCATCGCCGCCTTGGCAATGGCGCTGGACGCCAGGGTCGGCTCGGCGCGGGCGTCCGACGGGGTGAAGATGCCGCCCGCCCAGTTGGCCTGGCCACCGGGCACCAGCGCGCTGATTTCCCGGTTGCTGAGCAAGCGGGTATCCAGCGACAGGTGCTCGACGCTCTTGAGCCAGTTCTGGTGCATGTTCATCTGGGTTTCATTGCGGGCGATGAACATGATCCCGGCCTGGCGGTAACCGACGTCGGCCCCCACCCGTTCCGGCATTTGCGCCCACAGTCGATCCGCGGCCAGGGCCAGGGGAATGTCGTCAGCGTGACGGCTGGTCTTGCGCACCCAGCCGAGGTTGCGCGACGACTGCTCGCCGGCGATCCGGCCCTTTTCGATCACCACCACGGGGATCTTGCGCTCGGCAAGGGCCAGGGCGGCGGTCAGGCCGATGATGCCGCCGCCGATGATCACCACGGTGGTGGCGGGCGGCAGCGTGTTGCTGGTCTGTACGGGATCGATGGTGGGCGACATGGCGGGCTCTATGAATGAAGGTTCAGCGGGTTACTGGCCGAGGTTGATCTGTACGACGTCGGCTTTCGAGGCGCCGCGGTAGGCGGTGACTTCCAGCTCCACCTTGTAGACCGTCGAGCCCAGTGGCGGGCAGGTCGCGGTGCAGGCCGGGTCGATGCCGCGGAACTTGCCGCCGATGAAGTCCATGACCTTCGGCACGTCGGCCGGGTCCTGGATGAACACCCGCGAGCAGACCACGTCGGCCAGGCTGGCATCAACGGCGGCCAGGGCGCGCTCGATGTTGTTGAACACTTGTTCGGCCTGCTCGATCACGTCTTCCGGGATCAGCTTGGTGTCGGGGTTACGGCCGGCGGTGTTGGACACGAAGATCCAGTTGTCCACGGCCACCAGCCGCGAGTAGCTGGCTTTTTCTTCGAAGATGGAGCCGCTTTTCAATTTGGTGATCTGGGTCATGGGGAATGCCTCACAGGGTTCAAAAGGGAAGGGTCAGCTAAGGACGGGGGTGTCCCAGAGATTGAGTTTCACGCCGATGCCCAGCTCGACCGCCTTGCGGTACACCACGGTGCCCCAGGCCAGGTCTTCGACCGGCATGCCGCCGACCGACATCAGGATGATCTCGTCATCGTTCAGGCGCCCCGGCGCGTCACCGGCGATGATCTTGCCGATGTCTTCCAGTTGCTCGGGCCGCAGGCTGCCTTCGGCGATCATGTCCATGAAGCGCACGCCCACCAGCGGCACGCAGTTGTGCGCGGGCTTGGGCAACTCTTCGAACCAGGCGTTGTACATGCCGGTGTTGTCGAGCACCTTGCGCACATCGTCCTGCTCCATGCCGGCATCGATGCTGCACGGTGCCGGCATCGCCAGGAACGCGCCCGGCTTGACCCATTCGCGGCGAACCAGCGGATAGGTGCTCGGGTCGCCGACTTCGCCGGTGCTGCAGTAGGTGATCAGGTCGGAGTCGCGCACCACGTCTTCCAGGGTGTCGACGATGCGGATGTTGGTGATCTGCGGGTAGGTTTCTTTGACCCAACTGATGAAGCTGTCGAGGCTGCGCTGGCCGCGGCCCTTGATCTTGATGGTGTCCACCAGCGGGCAGACGGCCATGAACGCGGCGACGGTGGTCTTGCCCATCACGCCGGGGCCGAGCAGACCGATGACTTTCGAGTCCTTGCGCGCCAGGTGACGGGCGCCGACCCCGGGAATCGCGCCGGTGCGGTAGGCCGAGAGCAGGTTGGCCGACATGTGTGCCAGCGGCGCGCCGGTATCGGCATCGTTGAGGGTGAACATCAGGATCGAGCGCGGCAGGCCTTTTTCGCGGTTGGCGATGTTGGAGCCATACCACTTGGCGCCGGCGGTGCGGAAATTGCCGCCGAGGTAGGCGGGCATGGCCATCATGCGGCGGTCGGCGGTGGGCTTGGGCATGTCCGGGAACGGCGAGGTTTCCGGGAAGGTGATCATCGCGCCATGGGAGTCGTTGTTCGGCCCGGCCATGCGGTAGTCGCCCTGGTACAGCAGCCCGAACATTTCTTCCATGGTGTCGACACAGGCCGGCATGTCGGTCACGCCAGCGCGGATCATGTCTTGTTCGGAAAGGTAGATGAAGTCGATTCTGGTGTCGGTGGTCATTGTTGTCTCGAGGCGCTTCGGGTGGGCTTGTGCAAGGAAAAGCGGTCGGACAAGTTTTGCTAACGAGCGGTAGGCTGTCTTGAGCCTGAGCGCCAGAGGGTTTGACTGTGCGTGACATGGGCGCATCGCGAGCAAGCTCGCTCCTACAGGTGGAGGATTGACGTGTAGGAGCGAGCTTGCTCGCGAAGCGCCGCCAGATCAGGCATCAACCTCGCAGGATCAGGCAATCCAGTCGGGCGGCGCGGCCCTATACTCGGGAGTGTTCCTACAGAGTGCTGAGGGTTCCCCGCCTTGAAACGTCATCCGCTGCTGCGTGCTCCCATCGCCGACCACGGGCATTCGCCCCAGTCCAGGGATGGGCGTTTCCACAACCTCACCCCGCGCCCGGCGAACATGCCTGAGCCCGATGCCAAGGTGCTGTGGAATTTCCTCTTCAACAAACCCGCCAACACTGTGCCGAAGGCCGCCGTGCCGGTGCGCCGCCTGACCCGGGCGGAACTGGACGCGGCGCCGGACGCCAGCCTTTATCGCCTCGGCCATTCCACGGTGTTGTTCAAGCTGCAAGGCGGCTGGTGGCTGACCGATCCGGTGTTCGGCAAGCGTGCGTCGCCGCTGCCTTTCGCCGGGCCCAAGCGGTTTCACCAACCACCGCTGAGCCTCGATGAACTGCCGCCGATCCGCGGCGTGATCCTGTCCCACGACCATTACGACCACCTCGACCGCGCCACCATCAAGGCCCTGGCGCCGAAAGTGGAACTGTTCGTCATGCCGCTGGGCGTGGGCGACCGGCTGCTGGCCTGGGGCGTGCCGGCGGCGAAGGTGCGCCAGTTCGATTGGTGGCAGGGCATCGAGGTGGACGGCCTGCGCCTGACTGCGACGCCGGCCCAGCATTTTTCCGGGCGTGGCCTGCGCGACGGCAACCGCACGCTGTGGTGCTCCTGGGTGATCGAGGCGCCGCACCTGCGCATGTTCTTCAGCGGCGACACCGGTTACTTCGACGGTTTCGCCGAGATCGGCCGGCGCTTCGGGCCGTTCGACCTCACCTTGATGGAAACCGGTGCCTATAACGAGCACTGGCCGTACGTGCACATGCACCCGCGCCAGACGGTGCAGGCCCATGTCGATCTGGGCGGGCGCTGGCTGCTGCCGATTCACAACGGCACCTTCGACCTGTCGATGCACGCCTGGTACGAGCCGTTCGAAAGCGTACTGGAGTGGGCGGGCGAGCAGGGCGTCAGCGTGGCCACACCGAGCATGGGTGAACGCATCGACCTCCGTGCGCCGCAGACCGGCGAGCGCTGGTGGCGCGAGGTAGTGGAGCAGGAGCAGGGCGATGCGGGCAAAGGCCGGCAATGCCGCTGGCGTTTGCGCGGGGCGTAGTGACGGCTACTTCCTTGGCGTGAGCCGGTGCGACATGAACTGGTGCGCCGGGGAAAACAGCCGGTTGAAGGTCATCAGCACCGCGCACACGGTACCCAGCGCCGAGGCGGCAGCGATCAGGAACATGATTACGATCTGATAGCGCACCGCTTCCGCCGGGCTTTGTCCGGCGAGGATCTGCCCGGTCATCATGCCGGGCAGGCTGACGATGCCGACCACTGTCATCTGGTTGAGGGTCGGCATCATTCCGGCTTTCACCGCCTGGACGGCGGCGGCCTGCGCCGCTTCCCATCGGGTTCCGCCCAGGGCCAGAACCATTTCCACCACGTCGCGACGGGCGCTCAGCTCCCGCGTCATGCGGTCGAGCCCCAATGAAACGGCGGTCAAGGTGTTGCCCAGCACCATCCCGAGGATCGGGATCGCGTACTGCGGTTCGTACCAGGGCCGCACCCGCAACACCACGAACAGCCCCAGCGCGGTGACCAGCCAGGAACTGAGCCCCACGGCCACGACGCTGTCGGTCAGCAGTCCGGCATGCCGCTGTTTGCCGCGCCCGGCGGCGGAAATACCGGCAATCAGGGTCATGGCCAGCATCAGCGGCAGCACCACATACCAATGCGCGGACTGGAACACCCAGCCCAACACATAACCGATCGCCAGCAACTGCACGACGGTACGCACCGCTGCCAGGAGCAATTGCCGCTCCAGTTGCAGTTTCAGCAGCACGGACAGCAGGCCGTTGATCAGGATCAGCGCGGAGGCGATGCCCAGGTCGGTGTAGGAAAGTGTCTGGTAGTTCATGCGGGCTTCTCGTTCAGCAATACGCCTTGATCCATGCTCAGCCAGCGGCTGCTCATGCGCCGGGCTTGCTCCTGATCATGGGTGACCCAGATGTAGCCGCAGGCTTCGGGGTGTTGCTCGAACCACTGCACCACCAGCGTTTCCACTGCGGCGGCCGATTGCGGATCGAGCGCCGAGGTGGGCTCGTCGAGCAGCAGGACCTGAGGCGCCAGCAACAATACCCGGACCAGCGCCACGATCTGCGCTTCACCGCCAGACAGGTCGGCGGCCTGCTTGTCCAGAAAGCCGGCGTTCTTTCCCGCCTGCACCAACAGGCGTTCCGCGATGCCGATATCGAAGGTGCGTTCGCGCAACGCTTTCAACGTGAACGGGAAGCGCAGGTTGTCCGCGACAGTTCCTTCCACCAGCGCGGCACGTTGGGCCAGGTAACAGACCTGAGTGCGAAAACGCGGGATGTCCTGCGCCAGTACCGCCTGGTTCATCCAGGTGAGGCTGCCGTCGGCGGGCGCGTCCAGCAGCGCCAACGCTCTCAGCAACAGGCTTTTTCCCGAGCCGGAACTGCCGGTGATGACCACGCGTTCGCCTGCCCGCAGGGAGAAATCGACAGGGTTGAGCAGCGCCGCATGGGTTGTCGGGTCGACACGGCTGAGGCGCAGGGCTTCAAGCAGGATCGGCGCGGATCCCGGAGCGCAATGGGGTGGTGACACAGGCGTTCCTCAGGTATCCGGCGGGTCATTCAGTTTGTCTTCAACACGGGCGATCTGTCGATTGCAGGCGGGGCGCGGTTAACTTAGCATTGCAAACCATTATCACTTACAACAATTGAAGCCTCCTATGAGCGAAGTTGTGGTCGCCCCCAGCAATCACCTGCGAAATATCGAAGAGCTCTATAGCGGGCATCATGGATGGCTTTATGCCCGGTTGCACCGCAAGTTGGGTAATGCGCTGGATGCGGCCGATCTGGTGCAGGACACCTTCGCCCGGATCCTGGCGTCCAACGTCTCGGTGTTCGACGAGCCGCGGGCTTATCTGAGTTGTGTTGCCGGCGGCATTCTCGCCAACTGGTGCCAGCGAAAATCCCTGGAACGCGCCTATCTGGCCGCCCTGGCGCAGCTTCCGGCGCCCGAGGTGCCCTCTCCGGAGTCGCGCTTGCTGGTGCTGGAAACCCTGCATGAAATCGATGCCATGCTCGACACGCTGCCGCCACTGGTCAGACGCGCTTTCCTGCTGTCGCAACTGACCGGCATGAAATACGAAGCCATCGCCAGCGAACTCGGCGTGTCGCTGATTACCGTCAAGCGCTACATGAAACAGGCCTTCCTCAAGTGCCTGGCGCTGGTGAACTGAATGACCGAGACAGCCTCTGCAGCGCAGATCAGCCCGCAAGCACTGGAAGAAGCCGCCGAGTGGCTGATGTGCATGGGCGAAGGCGACGTCTCCGAGGCGGAGCAAGCCGCCTGGCGCGTCTGGCGCAGCAGCAGCCCGGACCGCGAGCGCGCCTGGCAACGGGCGGAGTTGCTGATGGGCAAGCTGGGCGGCCTGCCGCCGGCGCTGGCGATGTCTGCGCTGGATCGTCCGGGCAACCCGGGACGCCGCGCCGTCATCACCCGTCTGGCGATGTTCCTGGCACTGGCGCCGGCCAGTTGGCTGGGCTTCAACCTGAGCGAACGGCAGGGCTGGATGGCCGATTACCGTGTGGCCATCGGCGAGTGCCGGGAGATCATCCTGGTCGACGGCACGCAGGTCTTTCTCAACACCGACTCGGCAATCGACGTGCGCTTCGATCCCGATCAGCGTCTCATCCGACTGGTTCGCGGCGAGATCCTGGTGCAGACGGCAGCGGACAGCGCGGTTCCGGCCCGGCCGTTGCGCGTCGCGACCAGCGAAGGCCGGATGCAGGCGCTGGGCACGCGGTTCTCGGTTCGCGAGCGGGCGGGGCGCACCTACCTGGCCGTGCTGGAAGGCGCGATCCGAGTGGAGGCGGGCAGCGCCGCCGTTGTTACGCCGCTGGTGGTCAGGGCTGGTGAAAAAACCGACTTCGACGCCCGCGCGACCGCACCGGTGAGCCGGGTGGACGAAACCGTCACGGCCTGGACCCAGGGCATGCTCCTGGCCGACAAGATGCGCCTGGAAGATTTCGCCGCGGAACTGGCGCGCTACGGCCGCGGCTTCGTGCGCTGCGACCCGGCGATTGCCGACCTGCTGGTGTCGGGCGCTTACCCGATCAATGACCGGCGTCGGACGTTGAACATGCTCGCAGCTACCTATTCGATTTCGGTGACGGAGCATATGAGCGGGTACTGGACTTTGTTGGCGGCACGTTGAGCATCGCGAAAAAGCCACGCGGTGTGAACCTGTAGGAGCGAGCTCGCTCGCGAAAGGCGCCGAACCGTCGCGAAGGACGCCAATATTTTTTTGCTACGGCCTGATACTTTTTTCCGCCTCGGCTGGCAGAGGAAGTGAAACCACCTCTTTCCCAGTCAAAAGGATCTTCTTGTCATGCCTGTTGCAAGTCGCCTCCGCGCCGAATGCACGTTAACGATGGCCGTCCGTACCGCCCTGCTGAGTGTTGCCCTGGTCACGGCAAGCACCAGCGCCTGGGCGGCTACGTCCCAGCAACCGGACAGCGTGGCCAGCAAGGCCTACGACATTCCGGCCGGACCACTGGGCCGGGTGCTGTCCAGCTTCGCGGTGAAATCGGGGATGGCCTTGTCGTTCGAGCCCGCGCTGACGGAAGGACTGCACAGCCCAGGCCTCACGGGTAGCTACTCGGCTGGCGAAGGCATTGCCCAACTACTGGCGGGCAGCGGCCTGGAGCTGGTGGAACTCGGTGATGGCAGCTTCATGCTGATCAAGCAGCCTGCGGCCGGCGACGGTGGACTCACACTCGCCGCAACCAGCGTCGATGCGTCGAGCCTGCGTCTCGGCGGCCTGCCCGAGGCCTTCGCCGGTGATCAGGTGGCCCGCGGCGGCCGGGTCGGGATGCTGGGCAACAAGGATGTGATGGACACGCCATTCAACGTCACCAGCTACACCGCCAAGACCCTTGCCGACCTGCAGACTGTAACCGTCGCCGACGCCCTGGAGCGTGATCCATCGGTTCGCTCCACCGGCCAGGCGGGCGGCATTGTCGACTCGTTCTTCATTCGCGGCTTCCCGGTGGGCGAGGGCAACCTTGGCGAACTGGCCTTCGACGGTGTCTATGGCGTGGCGCCCAATTACCGGGTGTTCACCGAGTACGCCGAACGGATCGAGGTGCTCAAGGGGCCGGGCGCGCTGATGTATGGCATTTCACCCAACAGCGGCGTCGGCGGCGTGATCAATATCGTGCCGAAACGGGCGCTGGCCGAGGACCTGACGCGCTTTACCGCCAGCTACGCCGCCAACACCCAACTGGGCGGCCATATCGATGTCAGCCGTCGTTTCGGTGATGAGAAACAGTGGGGCGTGCGCTTCAACGGCAGCATGGCCCAGGGCGACACGGCCATCGAAGACCAGCAGCGTGCGCTGGATATCGGCGCCATCGCCCTGGACTATCAAGGCGAACGGCTGCGTTTGAACCTGGATTTCCTCAGCCAGAAAGAGAAGTGGGACGCCTCATCGCGACCGTTCACGGTGGCGGCCGGCGTCAAGGTGCCGTCGGCGCCGAATGGCCGGACCAACCTGCCGCAGGACTGGGGCTGGTCCAACACCCGGGAGCAGTCCGCGCTGGTCGGCGGGGAATATGACCTGAGCGATGCAGTGACGGTGTTCGCCCATGCTGGCGGCGGTCGAGCCGATGTCAAACGCATGTCCGACCAGGTGCCAAGGATCCTTAGCGAGGACGGCACTATCAGCAATACGCCGGGCTACTACAAATTCAACGTCGATCGCTCGACCGTCGATGTCGGGATGCGCGCCTTGTTCGAAACGGGCCCGGTCAGCCATACCACCACCGTCATGGCCACCCGGTATCAGGATGAACTGCGCCGAGGCATCAACAACGGCACGGAAATCGTCTCGAACATCTACCACCCGGTGGATGTGCCCAGGCAATACATCGCCGCGCCGAAGGTTTTGCGGATTTCCGAGTCGGAGCTGTCCGGCGTTGCCGTCACCGATACCCTGTCTGTTCTCGACGACCGCCTGCAACTGACCCTGGGTGTGCGCCGGCAAGCCATCGAGTCACGCAACTACGCCGCCACCGGCGCGGTGACTTCCCGTTACGACGACAGCGCGACGACCCCGGTGGTGGGCCTTGTCGTCAAACCCTGGGAAAACGTTTCGTTCTACTACAACTACGTCGAAGGACTGAGCAAAGGCGACGTCGCGCCCGCCACTGCGGCCAACGCCGGGCAGGCGTTCGCGCCCTATGAGTCCAAGCAGCAGGAACTGGGCGTGAAGGTAGAGAAGGACTCCTTCATGGCCAGCCTGTCGGTGTTCCAGATCGAGAAACCCAGCGGCGAGCTGGGTGCGGGCAATGCGTTTTCGGTGCAGGCCGAACAGCGCAACCGTGGTGTCGAGCTGAGCCTGTTCGGCGAAGTGGCGCCGGGTACTCGTCTGCTTGGCGGCGTCACGTTGCTTGATGGCGAACTGACCGACTCGGCCACGGCCAGCAACCGTGGCAACGACCCTGTAGGCGTGCCCGATGTGCAGGCCAACATCTGGGCCGAATGGGACACCCCGGCAATTGAAGGCTTCACCCTGACGGGTGGCGCGATCTATACCGGCAGCCAGTACATCAACCAGGCCAACACCCAGGAACTGGACGCCTGGACCCGCGTCGACCTCGGCGCCCGCTACGCCACCCGCATCGAAGGCCGGCCCACTACCTTCCGCGCCACCGTGCAGAACGTCTTCGACCGGGAATACTGGTCGGGCGTAGCGTCCTATGGCGCGATCTCGCCGGGCTATCCGCGCACCCTGCAATTGTCGGCGACGATCGATTTCTGATACGTCGCAGCGCATCGCGCCGAGCCGGCGCGATGCGCCGCTACCGGATTATTGCGGCCACTGTTCCAGCAGGATCGAGACGAACTTTTCCGCCGCCGGCGACAACGACGCTCCTCGCCGATAGACCAGCCCCAAGGTGCGGTTGACCACCGGATCGCTCAGCGGAATGCTCACCAGCGTGGGGTGGTCTGCCGCCGGCATGGCCAGGCTCGGCATCGCCGAGACCCCAAGTCCTGCTTCCACCATGCCCAGCGATGTCGACAGGTGCTGCACCTCGTAGAACCATTGCGGGCGCCAGCTCAACCCCGACAAGGCGTGATCCAGCAGCATGCGGTTGCCGCTCAGGCGACCCACGCCGATCAGGCGGTAATCACTCAACTCGGACCAGGTGATGGAGGCGCGGCTGGCCAGTTCATGGTCGCGCCGGCATGCCAGCACGAACGGCTCGTTGACCAGCGGGACGAACTCGATGTCCGGATGCTGGCCACTCATCATATTGATGCCGAAGTCGGCTTCGCCGCGCAGCACCGCCTCCAGCCCTTCATTGGCACTGAGGTCGAGCAGGCGGATGCGGATTTTCGGGTAGCGCTCGTTGTACAGGCGAATCACCGACGGCAGGAAATAGAACGCGGCCGTGGGAATGCAGGCGAGGGTGACCTGGCCGACCTGACGCTCGGCGAGTTCACGGATATTGAGAATCGAGTCGTCGAAATCATCCAGCAGGCGTCGCGCCTTGGGCAGGAAGTCCCGGCCCACGCTGGTCAGGCTGACTTTGCGCGTGGTGCGGTCGAGCAGGGCAGTGCCCAGCCCCTCTTCGAGCTTCTTGATGCGCCGGCTGAGGGCTGGCTGAGAAAGGTGTAGCGCGTCCGCTGCCTCGTGGAAGCTGCCCAGTTCGGCGATTTTCACGAAAGATCGAATGTCCTGAAGCTCGTATTCCATTAGGTTGCCTCAACGAAGAAAGGGCGTGCGGAGCGCGTGGCCCACCTTAATCAAATCATGCGCCAATCGCAATAATCGCTCTGATCTTTGCATTTGAATGACTGTAACTTCCCTGACACTCTTGCTCCCAGAACATCAAACAACCTGATTGATTAGCAAGAGTTGGTAATCATGCAACGAATTCCTTGTGTGCTGATGCGCGGTGGTACCTCCAAAGGGCCGGTATTCCTGGCCTGGGACTTGCCTGCTGCCGTCGAAGAGCGCGATGAGCTGCTGCTCGACCTGATGGGTTCGGGTCACGAGCTGGAAATCGACGGCATTGGCGGCGGCAGCCCGCAAACCAGCAAGGTGGCGATCGTCAGCCCGTCGCTGCACGGAGACGCGGACGTGGACTACTTGTTCGTTCAGGTGATGGTCGCCGAGCGTCGGGTCGACACCGCGCCCAATTGCGGCAACATGCTCTGCGCCGTCGGTCCTTTCGCCATCGAGCAGGGCCTGGTGAAGGCCAAGGGCGAGCGGACCCGTGTGCGGATTCGCAACCTCAACACCGGCACCTTCGTCAACGCCGACGTGCAAACGCCGGGAGGTCAGGTCAACTACGAAGGCGACACTGCCATTGACGGCGTACCGGGAACTGCCGCCCCGGTTCAGTTGACTTTCCTCGACGCCGCAGGCAGCAAGACCGGCAAGCTGTTTCCCACCGGGAAAGTCCGTGATGTGATCGACGGCATCCCGGTAACCTGCATCGACATGGCCATGCCGATGGTGCTGATCGAGGCCGGCGAACTGGGCAAGCGCGGCGATGAAACCCCGGCCGAACTGGACAGCGACGTCGATTTTCTCAAGCGACTGGAAAGCCTGCGGTTGCAAGCAGGGCTGGCGATGGGCCTGGGCGATGTCAGCGACAAGGTGATTCCCAAGCCGGTGCTGGTTTCCAGGCCGCTTGCCGGCGGTACGCTCTCGGTGCGTTACTTCATGCCGCACAAATGTCATCGGGCATTGGCGATCACCGGCTCCATCGGACTGGCGACTGCTTGCGCCACGCCTGATAGCGTCGTGGCCGGGTTACTGGGCGACGGCGCCGAAGCCAAACCGACCCGCGTACGCATCGAGCACCCCAGTGGCGGTATCGATGTGGTCCTGGCGTATACCGGCAAAAACGGCGAGACCATCCGCGCCTCGGTGGTTCGCACGGCTCGCCGGCTGTTCTCGGGAACGGTCTACGCGCCAGCTTCACAACGGTTGGCCGGCTGAACGGGCCAACCCACTCAATGCATCAGCACAATTCCAAAAACGGGTGATGCCATGAAAGTCGTTAAATCGCTCTACTTCCAAATTGTCTGTGCCGTGCTGTTGGGCGTGCTGGTCGGGCATTTCTGGGCCCAGCAGGCGATTGCCCTGAAACCGCTGGGTGATGCCTTCATCAAACTGGTGAAGATGATGATCGCACCGGTGGTGTTCTGCACCATCGTGACCGGCATCGCCGGGATGAGCGACAAAGCTTCGTTGGGTCGCCTGCTGAGCAAGACCATGCTGCTGTTTCTCGGCCTCACGGTGGTCAGCCTGATGATCGGCCTTGCGGCGGTCTATCTGTTCCAGCCCGGCGCCGGGATGAACATCGACCCCACCCGGTTGAGCACTGCAGGCTTGTCCCAGTACACCGACTCGGCGGCGAAGCTGAATGTGGTGGACTTCTTCATGCACATCATCCCCGACACCTTCATTGGTGCGTTCAACAAGGGTGAAGTCCTGCCGGTGCTGTTTATCGCCGTGCTCAGCGGGTTCGCCTTGTCGTCCCTGGGCGAGCGCGGCAAGCCGGTGCTGGCGGTGCTGGAATCGGCCTCGCACATGGTATTCAAGATCTTCTCCTATCTGATGCGCTTCGCTCCGATCGGCGCCTTCGGTGCCCTGGCCTTTACCGTGGGCCAGTACGGCGTCACCTCGCTGGGCTCGCTGGCCAAGCTGATCATGACCCTGTACATCGCCTGCGGCTTCTTTGTCGTCGTGGTGCTGGGCAGCATCTGCCGCGCCAACGGTTTCAGCCTGTGGAAACTGTTGCGCTATCTGCGCGAAGAATTCCTGGTGGTGCTCGGGACCTCGTCCACTGAACCGGTGATGCCGCGCATGCTGGAAAAACTCGAGGCGCTGGGCTGCAAGAAGAGCGTCGTCGGGCTGGTGCTGCCTACCGGTTACTCGTTCAACCTGGATGGCACGGCGATCTACCTGTCTCTGGCGGCGATCTTCATTGCCCAGGCGTGCAATATCGAACTGGGCGCCGGGCAGGTCATTACCATGCTGGCGATCATGTTGCTATCGTCCAAGGGCGCCGCCGGTGTCACCGGCAGCGGCTTCGTCGCCCTGGCCTCGACCTTGACGGTGATCCACGACATTCCTCTGGCGGGCCTCGCGCTGCTGATCGGTATCGACCGCTTCATGTCCGAAGCCCGGGCCCTGACTAGCCTCGCCAGTAATGCCGTGGCCACGGTGGCCATCGCCATTTCGGAAAAAGCCTGCGACCGCCAGGTGCTGCTGGACACCCTGGATGGCAAGGTTGCGCCGCCGGCGGTGGTCAAACCTGAGGATGCGTCCTGGCAGAGCAGCAACGCGCCCGGACACAGCTAAACCGTCTTACCCCCTGAAAAACCCTCGTTAACGTCCGCGCCGGGCCCCGTTGATCGGGACGCCCAGCGCCAAGGCGGCCGTGCGCCTGCGCGTCGGCCAAGCTACCCATAACAACAAGAGAATTCACTATGCTCGCTCTGCTCGGCCTCGCCATGGTGGTGGTGTTCACCTACCTCATCATGACCAAGCGCCTGTCCCCGATAGTCGCGCTGACTGTGGTACCGATCGTCTTCGCCGTGATCGGCGGTTTTGGCGGCACCACCGGCAAGATGATGCTCGACGGCCTGAAAATGGTCGCCCCTTCGGCTGCGCTGCTGCTGTTCGCGATCCTGTTCTTCGGCCTGATGATCGACGCCGGTCTGTTCGATCCGCTGATCCGCAAGATCCTCAAACGGGTCAACGGCGACCCGATGAAGATCGCCATCGGCACCGCACTGCTGTCGCTGGTGGTTGCCCTGGACGGTGATGGCACCACCACCTACATGATCACCTGCGCCGCGATGTTGCCGCTGTACAAGCGCATCGGCATGAACCCGATGATCCTGGCCACGATCGCCATGCTGTCGTTGAGCATCATGAGCGGCATGACGCCGTGGGGCGGGCCGGCCACCCGCGCCATCGCGGCACTGGGTCTGGACGCCGGGGAGTACTTCGTACCCTTGCTGCCGACCATGATCGGCGGCGCGATGTGGGTCGTGTTCACTGCCTTCCTGCTGGGCCGCGCCGAACGCAAGCGCATCGGCAATATCCAGCTGCAAAGCGGCGGTGGCGACTGCTACATCAACCAGATTCTCGGCGACACCCCGCACAAGCGTCCCAAGCTGGCCTACGTAAACCTGGTGCTGGTGATCGCGGTGATGGTCGCGCTGGTGATGGGCATCATGCACTCGGCGATTCTGTTCCTGATCGGTTTCGTCGTGGCACTGATGATCAACTATCCGCAACTGGACATCCAGAAAGAGCGCATCCTCGCCCACTCGGGCAACGCCATGACCGTGGTGCTGCTGGTGTTCGCCGCGGGCGTCTTCGCCGGGATCTTCTCGGGCACCAAGATGGTCGACGCCATGGCGCAAACCCTGGTGGAGTGGATTCCGCCGTCGTGGGGGCACCTGTTCCCGCTGGTGGTGGCCATTACCAGCATGCCGCTGACCTTCGTGCTGTCCAACGACGCCTACTACTTCGGCGTGGTGCCGATCCTGGCCAATGCTGCGGCGGCTTACGGTATTGATCCGGTGGAGATCGCCCGGGCGTCGATTCTCGGCCAGCCGGTGCACCTCATGAGCCCGCTGGTGGCCTCGACCCTGTTGCTGGTGGGCATGGTCGACCGCGACATCGGCGACTTCCAGCGCGCCACGGTCAAGTGGGCGGTGCTCACCTCATTGGTGGTGACCGCACTGGCCCTGCTGACCGGCGCCATCAGCCTGTTCACCTGACACACCCCTGTTTTCCTCCTTCTGGCACGCCCCCGATCCCGCGGGCGTCTGCCGGGCTGCGCCTTCAATAACAACAATGAGTCGTCTGTCATGAACACTCTGCTTATCCGCGGTGCCGTGTTTCCTCTGTTCGCGCTGCTGCCGCTGGCAGCCGCCAATGCCGAAGGCTTTGTCGAGGACAGCAAGCTGAAGCTGCAACTGCGCAACGTCTATTTCAATGAAAACTTCCGTGACGAACACGGCATGAGCGCCCGCGCGGCGAGCACCGCCAAAAGCGAACGGACCGAGTGGGCCCAGGGTTTTCTGCTCGATTATCAGTCCGGCTTTACCACCGGCACCGTGGGCGTGGGCATCGACGCCATGGGCCTGTCGGGGTTCAGGCTCGATTCGGGCCGCGGTCGCAGCGGCACGGGATTGATGCCCGTGCATGACGACGGCCGCGCCGCCGACGCGTTCGCCAGCGCTGGCGTGACCGCCAAGGCGCGGTTTGCCAAGACCACGGTCAAGTACGGCACCTTGCTGCCCAAGACGCCGGTGCTGATCTACAACGATGCGCGCCTGCTGCCGCAAACCTACCAGGGCGCACAGGTCACCAGCACCGACATCGACAACCTCACCCTCACCGGCGGACACCTCGACCGCTTCAAGCTGCGTGACTCCACCGACAGCGTGCCGCTGGTGCCGGACGGCTACAGCGGTGACAAGAGCGGTGACTTCAACTATGCCGGGGCCGATTACAAACTCGGCAAGAACCTGCGCCTGAGTTACTTCCATGGGGAACTGGAAAACTTCTACCGCCAACATTTCGCCGGCATTCAGCACGACCTGCCGCTTGGCCCGGGCGTGCTGACCAGCGACCTGCGCTATTTCCGCAGCAGCGATACCGGTTCGGCGTACAGCGGCAAGATCGACAACGACATGCTCAGCGGGTTGCTGTCCTACGCGGTGGCCGGCCACACCTTCAACGCCGGCTACCAGAAACTCAGTGGCGATGCGGGCCTTCCTTATATAAGCGGCGCGACCGTCTACTCCTTCAGCAACGTCGGTATCGGCAAGTTCATCGAGGAAGACGAGAAAACCTGGATGCTCGGCTACGGCTATGACTTTGCCAAGGTCGGCGTGCCCGGCCTGACGTTCTCCGCCCGCTACCTGAGCGGTACGGACGGCAAGTCCGACAGCACGGTCAACGAATGGGAGCGTGATGCCGAACTGGCCTACGTGGTGCAGTCCGGCACCTTCAAAGGGCTGGGCGTGAAGCTGCGCAACTACGTGTACCGCTCCGATTTTTCCCGCGGCCGGGACAGCAACCGCGTTTACCTGACCTACGACATCGTTCTCTGGTAAGCCGCGCCGGCGGTCAGCGACTTCATGGGCTTGGGTAGAGGAAGAGAGCGTTGTCATTCAAATCGAAAATGTTGTTGCTGACCCTGTTGCCGGTGCTGGTATTCGCGACCCTGCTCGGCGTAGCCACCAGCGTCACGCTGATGGTTCGCGCCGAGCGGGACGTGGCCGAAACCCGCGAACGTTTGTTGGCCGAGTCCCGCGAGCGGCTTGCCGATTACGCGAGTATCGCCCGCACGGCGGTGGCGGATCTGTATGAGCAGGCGGCGCCCGGAGACCTGAGCGGGCGCGTGCGGGCCATCACCCGGTTGTCAGCGATGAAGTACGGCGATGACGGCTATTTCATCGGTTACGACAGCCAGGTCGTGCGCCTGTTTCGCGGCGACAGCGGTGAGGGTGTCGGAATCAACATGAGTGAGCGCAAGGACAAGAATGGCGTCTATCTCAACCGCGAGATGGTGGCAGCCGCGAAAAGCGAGCGCCATTTCGTCAGCTATTCAGGCGCATTGATCGACACCGGGCTGGTGGTGCCCAAGCTCGCCTACAGCTTTTACCTGCCCAAGTGGGACATGGTTGTGGTCACCGCCGTCAACCTTGACCGTATCGAGGCGCGGGTTACCGAGGTCAGGGCTCACCTCGCCGAGCGGATGTGCAGCCTGATCGGCGGGATCGCCCTGGTTACGCTGGGGTTGCTCGGGGTCATCGCCATGCTGGCCCGGCTGCTGGTCAACGGCAGCTTGCGGCCCTTGGGTCGGATTCGCGCACATCTCGATGAAATCGCTGCCGGCGAAGGTGATCTGACCCGCCGTCTGCCAGTGACCAGGGATGATGAGTTCGGCCGGCTGGGGGTGTCGTTCAATGCCTTCGTCGACAAGATTCATGGGCTGGTCAGTCAAAGCGTGGCGATGGCGGAACAATTGGGCGGCGCGGTGGACGAAGTGGCGGAGCAATGCCGGCGGATAGATCAGGCCATGGAGCGTCAGCGCCAGGAAACCGAACAGGTGGCGGCCGCGGTCAACCAGATGTCGTCGGCGGCACAGGAAGTCGCGGTCAGCGCCCAGCACGCCTCGGACGCCGCGCTGAAAACCGATCAGCAATCCAGGCATGCCCGCCACGTGGTGGATGCCAGCAGCGTGAAGATCCAGTCCCTGAGCGCCAACCTGTCCGACGCGGGAAGTGCCTTGCAGGGATTGCAGGCTGATGTGGCGGCAATCGTCACGGTGCTCGACGTCATCCGCTCGATTGCCGGCCAGACCAACCTGCTGGCGCTCAATGCTGCGATCGAGGCTGCTCGGGCCGGTGAAGCGGGGCGTGGCTTTGCGGTGGTCGCCGACGAAGTCAGGGCGCTGGCCAGTCACACCCAGCGCAGCACCGAGGAAATCCAGGAGACTCTGGAACGACTGGAGCGGGCCACCGGCAGCGTGGTCGGTTCCATGCACCAGTCCACCGAGGCCGGGGAGGGCGCGAGTGCCCAGGCCAGCCAGGCCGACCGGGCGCTGGGCGAAATCGTGGCGTTGATCACCACGATCAACGAAATGAATGCCCATATCGCCAGCGCCGCCGAGGAGCAGACGTCGGTGGCGCTGGAAATCAACCGCAGCGTCCATCAGATCGCCAACACCACGGACAGCGTTGCCGACCAGACCCAAAGCAGCGTCCAGACCGTGGATGCGCTGCGCATCATCGGCCAGCGCCTGCAGGGTCTGCTGGGGCAGTTCCGGATTTGAGCGTCGACTAGCCGTCGTACGGCAACACCATTTGTGTAGCGCCTGCCGCCTGCGCCCTCCCGCAATTGCCATTGCCGAAGGGCGCCCAGATTCGCTCAGAAACCCAATGCTGACAAAAAGCCATCTCGCCGCCTATTTTGGCCGCCGCACGGGGCACTGCCCCCCTTTATCAAGGAGATGGCAATGAAGTACCTGCATTTCGATCTGCGGCATGTCGAGCGCACGGAAACGCTGGAGGTTCGTGTTGGTAGCGCGCTATCCACTCCGTCTCCATGGCGAGCAGAGTTTCGAGTCCGCCGAGGCGACCCATGGGGCGCCGCCGATGATGCAGATGTTCCATTTCGTCTTCGAGGCGGCGGAAGTCAGCATCCAGCAGACCTTCGTCTCGATCAAAGCCAAGGTGCAGTTGTGAGGACGGGAACGTTGGGTGAGTTCATGGGCAAGTTCACCTTCCATGCGGGGGCGACGTGTCTGGCCACCCCATCGTTGGCGGCGTTGGTGGCCAGCGGACAGGGCCGGGGCGTGGACCTGACCGATGTGGTGCTGGATGGCGCGAGCGCCATCGGGGTGGACTTCACCGGCGCGCGCTTTACTGGTGCCAGCCTGCAGGGCGCGGACCTGTCCAATTGCCTGCTCGGCGAGGCCGATCTGCGCGACACCCGGCTCAACGGCGTGTTTTTCGACGGTGCATTGCTGGATCACGCCAACTTGTCCGGCGCGACCCTTGGCTGGCCTGGCTGGGGTGCGCCACGCAGTGCCCGGGGGATCGACCTGAGCTTTTGCCAAGCCCGGGGCGCGATTCTCGGCAGCCCGGCGGCCCGCCTCGACTGCGCCCATGCCAACTTCAGCGGCGGCGATTTCAGCCACGCCGACCTGAGCCGCCTGCAACTCACCGGGGCGCTGCTGACCGATGCCCGCCTGGAGAGTTGCTGGCTGGAGGGCGCGGTGCTGGACGGTGCCGACCTGAGGAATGTCTTCGCGCGGCGGGCAAGCCTGCGCAAGTGCTCGCTGAAAAACATCCTGGGCAGCAATGCCAACTTTACCGAGGCGGATTTTTCCGCCGCCGACCTGAGCGACAGCGTGCTGGTGGATGCACCGATTGCCGGGTGTACCGTTCGCGCCGATGGATCTGCCCGCGCGCTTTCACTGGCGGGCGCGCAGATCCAGGGCGTTGATTTCAGCGATAGCCTGCTTGACGGTGCGCTGCTGCTCGGCGCAGGGCGTGCCGTTGTTCCGCTTGCCGTCAGTGGCGTGGGAATACCTCACGCCCGAAGGCATTGGCGGGTTGGCGCCCTTGTTCGCCCGAGCGGGTTACCCACTGGGGGCTGCACCGATCCTCGACATGGACCGTCAGTGGCGGCTGGATAATGACCGCGATACCGACTTGAGCCATCCCCGGGACTACTCGGTACGGCGGGTTCGCGGGCATTGTCGGCGCGTTCGGTTATGCCTCGTTTCGTCTTGCCCGCCGCGAGCAGGGCGTGCAGGTGTTCGGCATGGCGCCCTTGCTGATACGGGACTGGCCAGCCTATCCCGACGGCGTGGCGTTCAAGGCGACCGCCAGTCTGGCCGCGGCGATGTCGCCGAATAGTCTTGGCCCGGCTTTCTGACGGGTGAAAACTGCCTCTGATTTGATAAGTCGCGATTATTTCATCTTAATTTTCATAAGATTATGAAAATTAATTTGATCTTTTTGGTATGTAAAAACATGATACGTACCACATTATGAAATAGCAGGAACACAGACATGGCCCGCGGTGGTATCAACAAAGCAGTCGTGCATAAAGCCCGTCAGGCGATCCTCGGTCGGGGTGAGCATCCGAGCATCGATGCGGTGCGGATTGAACTGGGAAATACCGGTTCGAAAACCACCATTCATCGCTACCTCAAAGAGCTGGAAATCCAGAAACCGCCCGCCACCACCAGCGTGCCGGACCTCAGCGCGTCGCTGATGGGGCTGGTCAAGCAGTTGGCGGAGCAGTTGCGCGAAGAGAGCGACGCCTGCGTCGAAGAGGCGCAAAAGTCGTTCGATGTGGAAAACGCCGCGCTGAACGCGCATTTGCAGGAATGCCAGCAGTCGCTGGCGGCCGCGCAGCAGCAATTGCAGATCCAGGGCGCGGCGCTGGCCGCTGAGTCCGCGGAGCTGGCCACCGCCCGCAGCAGCCTGCAGAGCGAACACACCCGCAATGCCACGCTGAGCCAGGCGGTGGGTGAGTTGAATGTGCGGCTGGCCGACAAGGACGAACAGATCGCCTCGCTGGAAGACAAGCACCAGCACGCCCGCGATGCGCTGGAGCATTACCGTACTGCCAGCCGTGAGCAGCGCGAGCAGGATCAGCGCCGGCACGAAGCGCAGGTCCAGCAGTTGCAGGCGGAGCTGCGCCAGTTGCAGCAGACACTGATCATCAAGCAGGACGAAGTGACCCGGCTCAACCGCGACAACGAGCGGTTGCTGGTGGAGGCGCGGCATGTCCAGCGCGAATGCCAACACCTCAAGGACCAGCAGGAGCAGCACGCGCTGGAAACCCGCACCCTCAGCGCCAACCTGGCGCAGTCCCAGGGCGCGCGCGAAGAACTGCAGCGCCAGTTCCAGTCCCAGGGCCAGCAACTCGAATTGGTGGGCGGCGAACGGCGTCAGCTACTCAAGCAGGTGGAATTGCTGGAGCAAACGATCGAAGCCTTGCGCGCCGCGCAACAGGCGGCGGCCGAAGCCGAGAAAGCGCAAGAACAGAAATAAAGCTCAGGCCGGGACGGACAATGATTTGCGCATCGCGCAACGTCCCGGCAGCCCAAGCGCGTGCTCATGGGCTATTTGCTGGCGCAAAAAACCCTGCAACTGCCCGTTGTCCAGACAGACGAAACCCAGCCGCGCATAGAAGGGCGCGTTCCACGGCACTTCGCGGAAGGTCGTCAGGGTCAAGGCGGTGAAGCCTTGCGCCTGGGCCCACGCCTCGACACAGGCGATCAGCCCCCGCCCCAGTCCTTTCCCTTGATGACAAAGCGCCACGGACAATTCGTCGATGTGCACGCCGCCGTCCTGGACGCTGGCGCAGAGAAACCCCAGCGGCCGGTCCTGCTCATCCACCGCCAGCCAGAGCAAGCCCTTGTCGATAAAGCCCAGGTGTTCCTCGACACTCAGCACCTCATGCGCCGCGACCCACGCCAACCGCTCAACCGCGAGAAACGCCTCAGCCGCCGAGCGCTCGATGGCGGGCAGCAGGTGGGCGTCATGGGGACGGGCAGGGCGGATAGGCATGGTGATCTCCATCGGTGGCGGGCTGCCACTTTAACAGCGTTGCTCCGTTGATCGGCTGGCCGGCACTCCTGATTCCAATGCCCATTCCAATGCTCAGGAACCACCACCGAGGACCGCGTCATGCACTCGCCCAAAGACGACCCACTCTGGAAAGACCCGCTGAACAACCCGCAGCGCGAAACCGACCCGGTCACCGACCCCAACGTCAACGGTGACCCGCAGCGCTCGGACGAACCCAACGACATCGAGCGCCTGCCGGACGCTCCGCAGCAGGACACGCCCGTGCCAGAGCCCGACGAGCCGACGCCGCTGTCGGATGAGCGACGCTGACACGCGACACCTACTCAATCCGGACGTTTCGCGGCGGACGGCGACGGGCTATTGCTAGGGCTCCCGTCAACCAGCGAGCGCGCAATGACCGACATCCTGACCCGCGAGGACTCCGGCGTCCTCATCATCACCTTCAACCGCGAAACCAAGAAAAACGCCCTGACCGTGCCCATGTACCAGCGCCTGACCGAGCTGCTGCACCAGGCCGAGGAGGATCCGGCGATTGCCGTGGTGCTGTTTCACGGCAGCGAACAGGTATTCAGCGCCGGCAATGACCTGGCCGATTTCATCAGCCATCCGCCCGATGGCCTCGACGCGCCGGTCTGGCAGTTTTTGCGTGCCGTCAGTGGTTTCCGCAAACCGCTGGTGGCCGCGGTCTGCGGTGTCGCCGTGGGCATCGGCACCACGCTGCTGTTGCACTGCGACCTGGTGCTTGCCGGCAGCAACGCGCTGTTCAGCCTGCCGTTCGTCAATCTCGGTTTGTGTCCCGAAGCCGGCTCCAGCCTGTTGCTGCCCCGGGTGTTCGGCTATCAGCGAGCCGCCGAGGCGTTGTTGCTGGGCGAGCCGTTCGACGCCGAGGCGGCGTTGCGCGCCGGGTTGGTGAATCGGGTGCTGGAGCCGGCGCAGGTCCTCGACACGGCCCTGGCCCAAGCGCGCAAATTAGCGTGCAAGCCACTGGCGGCACTGATGGAAACCAAGCGCCTGCTGAAGAGCGCCGAGGCGCCCGCCCTGCGCGAGCGCATCGATGAGGAAGCGCGGGTGTTCGCGCGGATGCTGGAAACCGACACGGCCCGTCAGGCCATCGCCGGTTTCAGCAACCGCCGTTGAGGGAACGGGTCGATAGCGCGGGCGTCGCTATCGACCCACCTGCCGCGAGGTACGCAACAGCAACAGCACCGAACCCAGCACCGGCAGGCTCACCAGCAGCAGGGCGTAGCGCAGCGAATCCTCGCCGGCCAGCGGCAACAGCAGGTCACTGAGCAATCCGGCCAACAGCGGGCCGATGCCGATCCCGAGCAGGGTGCTGACGATGGTTTGCAGGGCCATCGCCGCGCCACGGCGGTTGGCCGGCACCAGTTGCGTGACCAGGTTGTAGGACGGCGCCACCCACCACACCGCGAAGAAGCTGTACAGCGCGCACCAGAGCATCGCCGCCGGCACCGGCAGGCTGCCGAGGTGCAGCAGCACGGTGTCGGGCCAGAGCAGGTAGATGACCAGGGCCGTCATCGCGGTGAGATGGCCGATGATCGGGATCGAGAACTGCCAGTGCGCGTCACGCCGGCTGAGGCGATCACTGAGCCAGCCGCTGAACAGTCCGCCGACACCGGCGGCGGTGCCGCAGATCACCCCGGCCAGCAGCCCGGCGTGTTGCAGCGAGAGGTCGTGGGAACGCACCAGGAAACTGGTGTTCCACATGGCGATGGCGTAGGAACTGAGGGTGGTCAGGCCGCCCGCCAGGATCAATTGCCGGTACGCCGGCAACGCCCACAGGCCGCGAGCTTCGGCGGTCAGGCCGGGGGAGGCGCCGGGGGCGTGGGGCGTGAGGTCCCAGCGGCCGCGTGGCGGGTCGCGCACGATAAAGGCCAGCGCCGCAGCGAACAGCAACGCCGGCACGCCCAGGGCGATAAAGGCCACGCGCCAACCGTAGTGCTCCACCACCCAGGCGCCGATGCTCAGGCCGATGATCGAGGAAAAGGTCGGCGCCGCGGTGAAGCAACTGATGGCGAACGAGCGCTTTTGCGGCGGATACAGGTCGGCGATCAACGACAGCGAAGCCGAGGTGGTCGGCGACTCACTGACCGCCACCGCCATCCGCGCGATCGCCAGCAGCAGAAAACTACCGGCCACCCCGCAGGCCATGGTCGCCAATGCCCAGAGCAGGCACGAGGCAGCGAGCAAGCGGGTGCGCGGCAGGCGATCCACCAGGCGCCCGGCGGGCAAGCCCATCACCGCGTAGACCACGGCGAAGGCCAGCCCGGAAATCAGCCCCATGGCAGTGTCGCCGACGCCGAACTCGGCCTTCACCGGCTCGATCATCACCGCGAGGATCTGCCGGCCGACGAAATTGTCGGCGAACACCACCGCCAGCAACGCCAGCAGGCCATGGGCCCGCCAGCCCACCGGCGACGCCGACAGGGCCGGCACGGCCGCGCTCATCGCGGCGCCCAGAGGTCGGGCAAGCCGGGGTCGCTGACCACGATCAGGCGCTTGAGCAGCACTTTCAGCGCCTGGGCATCGGCGATGCCGAGCTTGGCGGTCAATTCCTGCTCCACCACCTTGGCCAGCGCAACCTGCTGCAGCGATGTCTCGCGGCCCTTGGCGGTGAGGACGAAACGCAGGTCGTCGTCATCGCCTTCGATCGCCACCAGTTGCTGACGCTCGAGGAAGCGCATGCCGGCCAGGGTCACCACATGCCCGGTATAACTGACGAAGGTGTTGATCTCGTCGAGGCTGAGGTTGTCGCGAATGCACAGCACGGCAAGGATGAAAAACGCCTGCTCGTCCAGTTGCTGGTTGCTGAGCATATGCCGCAGCACGTTGAGCACCTGGTAATGCCCGCGGCCCAACAGATAGCCGAGCAGGTCCTCGGTGTAGCTGCACTCGGGCGGCGGCGGGGTGGTCGCCAGGCGCAGTTCGTTGCGCGGCTTGCGGGTGGTCAGGGCGTACTGGCCGCTCTGGAACGCCAGCGGCGCGCGGTCGCTGTGGTCGAAGGCGAGCACCTCGCCGACGAAGATCACATGGTCGCCGCCCTCGTACTGGAACGCCGTGCGGCACTGGAAGCGCGCCGTGCAGTCCTGCAGCAGCGGGGCTTCGCTGACGCCGCGGTCCAGCTCGACCTCGGCGAACTTGTTCTCGCCCTGGGTGGCGAAGCGGCCGGAGAGTTTTTCCTGCTCGGTGGACAGCACGTGCACGTTCCAGTGCTTGCCGCTGCTGAACACCGGCAGGCTGCGCGCCTGCTTGGACAGGCTCCAGAGCACCAGCGGCGGGTTGAGCGACACCGAGTTGAAGCTGTTGGCGGTGATGCCGACCGGCGCGCCGTCCTCGCCCTGGGTGGTGATGATGGTCACGCCGGTGGTGAAGGTGCCGAGGGCCGCGCGGAAGGCCTGGGGATCGAAACTGATGTGTTGTGTTGCCATGACTGGCCTCATGGGTGGTGTTTTCGTGGGGCCAGTATTGGACGCGGCCGCACGGCCTACATCGTCTCAACGGACTAACGCTTTTGCTCGATCCTCGTCCGATCGGACGAGGCGCGGCGGGGCCTGGCGGGGCAACGTGGTCCCAGGCGCATCGGGCGCTGCCAAGGCCATGAAGGCCACTTCGCAAGGGGACACGCATGAGTTCAGTCGCATCATCCGTCGACACGCTTTCCGGCCTTCTGGCCCGGCAGAAAAGCGCCTTCAATGCCGCCGGCGCCGTTGACGCGGCGACCCGCCGCGACCGCATCCAGCGCGTGATCGACCTGCTGGTGGCCCACCACGGCGAACTGACCGAAGCCATGGACGCGGATTTCGGCGGCCGTCCCGCCGGTTTCTCGCTGATGAACGATGTCCTCGGCGCGCTGGCCTCCCTCAAGCACGCCCGCGATCACCTCGCGCACTGGATGCAGGACGAGCAGCGCGCAGCGTTCGCGCCCTACGACCAACTGGGCGCCAAGGCCTGGATCATGTACCAGCCCAAAGGCAGCGTCGGCATCATCGGCACCTGGAATGCGCCGCTGTATACCCTGTTCAGCCCGTTGGCCTCGGTCCTCGCGGCGGGTAACCGGGCGATCCTCAAACCGTCCGAAGTGACCCCGCGCACCGCCGGCGTGGTCGCCCGCCTGTGCGCCGTGCACCTCGACCCGCTGGAGGTGGCGGTGGTCACCGGCGACGCCGAGCTGGCCGAAGCCTTCACCGCCCAGCCGTTCGATCATCTGGTGTTCACCGGCAGCACCGCCGTGGGCCGTGCCGTGATGCGCAATGCAGCGCAGCATCTGGTGCCGGTGACCCTGGAACTGGGCGGCAAATCGCCGGTGATCATCTCGACCACCGCGGACCTGGACCAGGCCGCCTTGAGCATCGCCGCGGCCAAGGCCACCAATGGCGGGCAGATCTGCATCAACCCCGACCTGGTCTATGTGCCGCGCAACCTGCAGGCGTCGTTCATCGCCGCGCTGCGCGCCGCTTATGCAAGCCTGCACCCGAGCATCCAGGGCAATCCGGACGTGGTGGCGGTGGTCAATCAGCGTCATCTGGCGCGGGTCGAAGGCTATATCGACGACGCCCGGCAACGCGGCGCGCGCATCGAGTCCTTACCGGAAGCGCTGCCACTGGACGCCAACGACCGCCGTCGCCCGTTGCGCCTGGTGATTGATCCGCCGCATGACGCGCAGATCATGAGCGAAGAGATTTTCGGTCCGGCCATGGTCTTGCTCGGCTATGACGACCTCGGCGAGGTCATCGACGCGATCAACGCGGGCCCGCGGCCGCTGGCCCTGTACTACTTCGGCCAGGACGCCGTCGAGCAGCGCCGGGTGCTGGAACACACAGTGTCCGGCGGCGTCACCCTCAACGACGTGATGATGCACGCGGCGATGCACGACGCGCCGTTCGGTGGCGTCGGCGCCTCCGGTATGGGGCATTACCACGGCCGCGAGGGCTTCCTCGAATTCAGCCACCTGCGCACGGTGTTCAAGGCCCCGGCCCACGACCCGCGCCGCGAGTGGGGCCTGCTGCCACCCTATGGCGAGCACTACCTGGCGACGATGCTCGCCATGGTCACCTCCGACTGACCCGGGCGAGGAACGACCGTGTTCAAAGCCATCACCATCGCTCAGCGCCTGTGGATATGGGCGCTGCTGGCCACCTTGCTGTTCGTTGCCGCCGTCGGTTTCGGCGTCTACGGGCTGCAACAGGCGCGCGACAGCCTGCGCACCATTAACGAAGACAACCTGGCGACCCTGCTCACCTTCGGCGAGATCCAGCACCGCCTGGATGAAAGCCGGCGACAGGCGTTGCTGGCGGTCCTGCAGGATCCGGAAGGACCGCTGATGGCGGCCTTCGACCGCTCGGTGGAAGTCACCCTCGGCACCATCGAAGCCAACGGCCAGGCCGTGACCCAGCGCTGGAACGAGTACCGCCAACGCGACCTGAGCGCCGAGGAACAGCAGGTCGCCGAGGCATTCGAAAGCCATTACGCCGTCTGGGTCGAGGAACTGACGATCCTGCTGGAGTCGCTGCGCGCCGGCGATTTCCGCCTGCCGGGGATTATTTCCTTCCTGCGCGTGGCGGAACCGGCCGGCAGCGCCGCCGGCGTCGAACTGGGCAAGTTGCAGGCGCTGCAACAGGCCGCGGCGGAGCAGGCGTATGAGGCGGCGCAGCAGCGTTACCAGCGCACCGTTCTGGCCTATTTGTTGTTGGGCGTGGTCGGAGTGGTGGTGGGCAGCGCCACCGCGCTCACCACCCTGAGCCGCTTGCGCCGCGCCTTCGGCCAGGCCTCGGCGAGCATGCGCGCGATTGCCGGTGGCGACCTGTCGCAGCCGATCGTGATCCATGGCCGCGATGAATTCGCCCTGATGCTGGGCGACACCGCCGCCATGCGCGACAGCCTGCACGGCCTGATCTCGCAGATGCGCGAACTGGTCCAGCGGGTCAGCCGCGAGGCGGCGCACCTCGCCGAGTCGGCGGAACTGGCGTCGGTGGCGACCCAGCAGCAGAGCGAGGCGGTGCGCGGCATTTCCAGTGCGGTGGAGCACCTGTCCGGCTCCATCGGCGAGGTGGAAAACCATGTTGGCGTGTCCCGCGATATCACCCAGCACTCGGCGGGGCGTTCGGGCAAGAGCGAAGGCTTCATCCGCGACATGGCCCAGGAAATGAACCGCATCAGCGACGTCATCAGCGACACCGCTGTGCATATCCACGAACTGGAAGTGTTTTCTGCCGAAATCAGCGATGTGCTCAACGTTATCCGCAACATTGCCGAGCAGACCAACCTGCTGGCCCTGAATGCCGCGATCGAGGCGGCCAGGGCAGGGGAGCAGGGTCGCGGTTTTGCCGTGGTCGCCGATGAAGTAAGGTTGCTGGCCCAGCGCACCGGGCGCTCCATTGGCGAGATCGACATCACCGTGCAACGCATCCAGGAAGGCACTCGCGCCGTGGTCGATGGTATGGGCCGCGTGGTGTTGCGGGTCCGCGAAGGCGTCAACCTGGCCCACGAAGCCGGTGATTCCGTGGCGCAGATCCGCACTGGCACCGACGACGTGATCCGCAGCGTGGACACCATCGCCGCAGTGATCGACGAACAGGTCCGCGTCACCCGCGAGATGGTCGTGCGGGTCGAGAATGTCTCGGCGGGTACCGGTGCGCTGTCGGCGAGTGCCGGGCGCAGCGCCGTGGCGGCAGCGGACCTGGAGCAACTGGCGCGGGCGCTGGATCAGCTTTCGGCGCGGTTCAATGTTGCCTGACAGATTTTCTGGGACCGCTTCGCGAGCAAGCTCGCTCCTACACATCGCACACCCCTTGTAGGAGCGAGCTTGCTCGCGATGCCCCTAAAACCATTAATAACTAAAAAGGTGCCCTCCATGACCACCGAAATCCCCCGCCGCACCGTGCTCAAAGCCACTGCCATCACCGCCGGCATCGGCCTGCTCGGCCGCTTCGCCAGCGTCCAGGCCGGCGATCTGTCCGCCAGCGACTACCAATCCCTCGATGCCTGGGCCATGGCCGAGGCCGTGCGCAAGGGCGAGCTTTCGCCGGAAACCCTGCTCAACGCGGCCCTGGCCCGCCACGCGCTGGTCAACCCCAAGGTGCAGGCGGTGAACATGCTGCACGAGGACTACGCCCGCAACCTGCTGGCCCAGCGCCGCGCCGCCGGCCATCAGGCCCAAGGCGCGCTCGCCGGGGTGCCGCTGCTGCTCAAGGACCTCAACACCTACCTGCAAGGCACGACCACCAGCAACGGCAGCCGCCTGTTCAAGGACGCGCCGCCCGCACCGTTCACCAGCACCCTGATCGCCCGTTACGAGCGGGCCGGCGCGGTGCCGTTCGGCAAGACCACCTGCCCGGAATTCGGCCTGACCACCACCACCGAATCCCTGGCCTGGGGTCTGACCCGCAACCCGTGGAATCTCGGCCACAGCGCCGGCGGCTCATCCGGTGGCGCCGCCTCGGCGGTAGCGGCGGGCATTGTGCCGGTGGCCCACGCCACCGACGGCGGCGGCTCGATCCGTATCCCGGCGTCTTATTGCGGCCTGGTCGGGCTGAAGCCCGGCCGCTACCGCACCCCCAGCGGCCCGGCGCATTTCGAGGGCTGGTTCGGCGCCAGTGTCGGCAATGTGGTGTCGCGCAGCGTGCGTGACACAGCGCTGTTCCTCGACGCCGGTCACGGTCATGAGCCCGGCAGCGCTTACTGGGCTGCGCCGGTGGAACGCCCCTACGTCGAGGAACTGCGCCGCGATCCAGGCAAGCTGCGCATCGCCGTGGTCCGCCAGTCGTTGACCGGTGCACCGCTGGATCCTGCAATCGCCGCAACCCTGGAGCAGACCATCAAGCAATTGCTCGGCCTTGGTCATGAGGTGGAAGAGCTGAACCTCGGCATCGACCCACGGCAACTGTTCGGCGCCCACGGCGCGGTGATCGGCACTGCGTTGCTGAGCCTGGTCCATGACCGCGAGCAAGCGCTGGGCCGCGCCGCCACTCCTCAGGATCTGGAGCAGATCACCCAGGTGGTGCTGGAACGGGCCAAGGGAGCCAACGGCGAAGCGCTGTACCGCGCCCGACAATCGTTCGAAGACATCGGCGCGGCGATGGAAAAGCACTTCGAACGCTTTGACCTGATCCTCTCGCCGGTCACCGCCAACCTGACCCCTGAAATGGGCCTGCTGACCCTCGACCAGGGCTGGGACAGCTACGCCCACCGGGCCATGGGCAGCGCCGGCTTCACCGTGCTCGCCAACGTCAGCGGCCAGCCGGCGATTTCCCTGCCGCTGGGCATGAGCGACAGCGGCTTACCGGTGGGCATGATGTTTACCGCGCGGCTGGGCGGAGAAGACGGGTTGCTGCGGATTGCCAGCCAGTTGGAGCAGGACCGGCCTTGGGTGGGGCGGCGGGCGGTGATGTAGAACTGAGTGGACCATCGCGAGCTTGCTCGCGATAAGGCCCACCTAGTCCGCTTTGACGATGATCCCCACCCCGCCACCCGCTGAAGATGGAATCAGCCGCCGGCCGCACACGCCGCCGGCCTTTCCTGACCTCAGCTAATGGCATAACAACAATGACGGCTCAAGTTCAGTCTCAATCCGCCTACGACGTGATCGTCGTCGGCTCGGGCGCGGGTGCGATGACTTCGGCGGTGTTTCTCGCCGATCACGGCCTGCGTGTCCTGATCGTGGAAAAAAGCGACAAGTACGGCGGCACTTCGGCGATCTCCGGCGGCGGCATCTGGATCCCCAACAATCACTATTTCGCTCGCCACGGCGGCAACGACAGCCGCGAGCTGGCACGCACCTACCTGCAAGCATCCGCCGGCGAGCACGTCGAACCGGCCCGCCTCGAAGCCTATCTCGACAACGCGCCGAAGATGATCGAAGCACTCACGCGCAACAGCCGTGTGCGCTACGCGGTGGCGGCGAAATACCCGGATTACTACCCGCACCTGCCCGGCTCGCTGCCCGGCGGGCGGACCCTCGACCCGGAGTTGTTCGACACCAGCCTGCTCGAAGACGAACTGGACAACCTGCGCAAGCCATCGCCCTCGACCCTGCTGATGGGCCGCATCGCCTGGACCGCGCGCCATGCGCACAAGGCCATGGCCCGCAGCTTCGGCTGGCGGTTGCTGGTGCTCGGCCTGATGCTGCGCTACAAGCTCGATTTCAAATGGCGTAAGAAAAGCAAATACGACCGCCGCGCCGCCCTCGGCAGTTCGCTGGTGGCGTCGTTGCGCCGCTCGCTGATGGACCGCCAGGTGCCGCTGTGGCTCAACACCGATTTCCGCGAGCTGCTGATGGAAGACGGCAAGGTCGCCGGTATCGTGGTCAATCGCGACGGCCAGGAAATTCGCATCGCCGCTCGCCACGGGGTGATCTTCGGCTCCGGTGGTTTCGAGCAGAACCAGGCCCTGCGTGAACAGTACCTGCCCAAACCGACCCAGATGACCTGGAGCGCCACGCCGCCCGGCAACAACACGGGTGCGGCGCTGTTGGCCGGGATGAAAGAAGGCGCCGCCACCGCGCTGATGGATTGGGCCTGGTGGGCGCCGACCATCGCCGTGCCGGGGGAGGACAAGCCCCGCGGGATCTTCGCCGAGCGCGCCTTCCCCGGCGCCATCGTGGTCAACGGCCAGGGCCGGCGTTTCGTCAACGAGGCCGCGCCGTATCTGGAATTCGTCGATGCCATGCACCGCGACAATCAACAGAGCGGCGGGCGCAGCGTGCCGGCCTGGGTGATCTTCGATGCGCATTTCCGCTTTCACTACGCCATGGGCCCGCTGATGCCGGCCCAGGTCATGCCCGACAGTCGCTTGCGCAAGGAATGGCTGAACAACCTGTACTGGAAGGCCGACACCCTGGCCGATCTGGCCCGGCAGATCGGCGTCGATGCCGAGGGCCTGGCGTCCACCGCGAGCAAGGTCAACGACTACGCGCGCACCGGGGTCGATGTCGATTTCGACCGGGGCGGCAACGTCTTCGACCGCTATTACGGCGACTGCAATATCAAGCCCAACCCGTGCCTGGCGCCGCTGCGCAAAGGGCCGTTCTACGCCATGCGCCTGGACGCCGGCGACATCGGCACCAAGGGTGGCCTCTTGACCAACGAGCATGCTCAGGTGGTGCGCGACGACGGCACGCCGATCCCCGGCCTGTACGCCATCGGCAACTGCTCGGCGTCGGTGATGGGCACCAGCTATCCGGGCGCCGGCGGCACCCTCGGCCCAGCCATGACCTTCGGTTATGTCGCCGCCAACCACCTGGCGAGGGCGGCCTCATGAGCACCGAAAAGGGATGCGTGACACCGATCCTGCCGCCGTTGCAGGTGGACGGTCGTTCGGCACTGAAGTGGGACGCACAATGCGAAGTGCTGGTGCTCGGCTGGGGCGCGGCCGGTGCCTGCGCCGCCTTGCAGGCGCGGGCCGAAGGCGCCGATGTGCTGGTGGCCGATCGTTTCTGCGGTGGTGGTGCCAGCGCCAAGAGCGGCGGCGTGGTGTACGCCGGCGGTGGCACTCGCCAGCAGCGCGCCGCCGGCTACAACGACAGCCCGCAAGCCATGTTCGATTACCTCAAGCATGAAACCCAGGGCGTGATCAGCGATGAAACCCTGCGGCGTTTCTGCGATGACAGCGTGACCAACCTCGAATGGCTGGAAAGCCATGGCGCGCCGTACTCCCACGAAGTCCCGCCAGGCGGCAAGACCTCCTACCCGCAGGACGGTTATTACCTGTACTACTCCGGCAACGAGCTGGTGCCGCTCTACGGCGGCGCCAATCCGCCGGCCCCGCGCGGTCACCGCACCGCCGGCAAGGGCCAGTGCGGCGCGGTGCTCTATGCCCACCTGAAAAGCGCGTGCCTCAAGGCCGGGGTGCGCACGCTGCTGCAGGCGGCGGCCAAACGCCTGGTGCTCGACGGCAGCGGCCGGGTGATCGGCGCCGAATTCTGGCGCCTGCCGCCGGGCAGCGAGCAGGCCATGCTGCATGCGAAATGGATCGAACGCGCCGAGCGCTTGCAGAATTTCGCGCCTGGCTACTGCGACAAACTGCGCCAGCGCGCCAGCAAGCTGGAGCGCGATTTCGCCCGGCCGGTGCTGGTGCATGCGAGCAAGGCGGTGATCCTCAGCACCGGCGGTTTCATCTTCAACCGCGAGCTGATCGCCCAGCACGCGCCGAAATTCCGCCGCAACTTCAAGGTCGGCGCCACCGGCTGTGACGGCAGCGGCCTGCGCCTGGGGCTCAGTGTCGGCGCCGCCAGTGATCGTCTGGAACGGGTCTCGGCCTGGCGCTTCATCAACCCGCCGTACAGTTGGCACAAGGGCATCGTGGTCAACACCGAGGGCCGGCGTTTCTGCAACGAAGAAGTCTACGGCGCCACCCTCGGCCAGCCGTTGATGGAAGAGCAGGGCGGGCGCGCCTGGCTGGTGCTGGATGCGCCGCTGCGCTGGAAGGCCATCCGCGAAGCGCTGTTCGGCGGCTACTGGTGGTTCCAGAGCGTGCCGGCCCTGGCGTTGATGCTGCTCAAGGTGCGCAAGGGCAAAAGCCTCGATGAACTGGCCCGGGTCACCGGGATGAATGCGGCGGTCTTGCGCGAGTCGGTCCAGGCCAACAATGCCGCGGCCCGTGGAGAGGCCGGCGATCCGTTCGGCAAATCCCGCGGTGGGCGCCGGGCCTTGGAGAAAGGCCCGTTCCAGGCTTGCGACATTTCCGTGGGCAACCCGATCTTCCCGCTGGGCGCGCTGACCCTCGGCGGCCTGCGGGTCGATGAACAGAGTGGCGCGGTGCTGGACGTCGCCGCGCAACCAATTCCCGGTTTGTACGCCGCCGGCCGTGCCGCGGTGGGGATTCCTTCGCACTTGTATATCAGCGGCCTGTCGCTGGCCGATTGCGTGTTCTCCGGCCGTCGCGCCGGACAGGCCGCGGCCCGCGAAACCCTGAGCCAACCACAACTTGCCGACGAGGCCAGCGCATGACTGAGCTACGACAGAAAATACCCGGTCGGGTCCACGACAAGATCGCCCTGGTCACCGGCGGCGCCAAGGGCATTGGACGCGCCAGCGTGCGCCTGCTGGCACGGGAAGGCGCCCGTGTGGTGATTGCCGATATCGACGTGGCCGCGGGTCAGGCCCTGGCCGCCGAAATCGGCGACGCCGCGCTGTTCCTCCGCCATGACGCCGGCAGCGAAGCGGGCTGGCAGCAACTGATGGCTGAGGTTCGCGAGCGCTTCGGGCGGCTGGATATCCTGGTCAACAACGCCGGCATCCTGATCGCCGGCACGATCGAGGAAACCTCGCTGGAGGACTGGCACCGGCTGATGCGGGTCAACGCCGACAGCGTGTTTCTTGGCTGTCGCGAGGCTATCGGGCTGATGAAGGCCGGCGGTGGCTCGATCATCAACCTGTCGTCCATCGCCGCCCTGGCCGGACGCGACGATTACCTGGCCTATAGCGCCTCGAAAGGCGCGGTGGCGGCGCTGACCCGTTCGGTGGCGGCGTTCTGTCGGCGTCGCAAGTACCGGATTCGCTGCAACAGCCTGCACCCGGACGGCGTGCTGACCGACATGACCAGCGGCGGCTTCCCGGCCGGCCTCGACCCGGAGCGCCTGACCATCGACAGCGACCCGATGAACCGCATGTGCCGGCCGGAAGACGTCGCCGCCAGCGTGCTGTTCCTCGCCAGCGACGAGGCACGGGCGGTGAACGGTGTCGAGTTGCGGGTGGACAGCGGGCAGATGGTGATGAGTATCTGAGGCCACCTGAATCAAGTTCGCCAAGAACCCTCGATGCGTCACAGCGTCGAGGTGCCGCTATCACATCGCTCCCGCTCTTTTTGGCGTCACCGCGGTTCTTCTCATGAACGCCTCTTCAGTCGCAGTAATATGCGTTATGAACGCAGGCAGTATGGGGCCTTTGACTTGAACTTCTTTAGTTGCGTTATAGTTCTGCGCGTAGTCTTCAAGGGTCGCGCGGTACGCCTCGATATTGTATTGATACAGTGCTTCGCTGATTGCTTTTATCTCAGCCACAACACCCTTCTTGTTGGTAGCCTCGAAAGCAGTTTCAACGAAGCCTTTTTCGCTCACAGCGGTACTCAGCACATAATGAGGGTGTTCCGCCGGGAGCGAGATTTTATATAAATGAAGCGGCTTCTGAACCTCCCTGGCATACCCGCCAATCATCTTCATTTCGAAATAGTATTTTCTGGCATCGCCAAACAGGTTTTTACCGGATATCTCGGCTCTGAAAGCATCGATGCCCTCAAGGTCCTGAGCCACGAATATCGTGTCATCACCAAAAGCCTTGAGCACCCGCTCGGTATCATTGCCTCGAAACCCCCGAGCCAGAACCTCACTGGGCGGGGCCAGATCGACTCGAAAAAAATCGACAGCTCTGCTTTCACTCGACCCACCAGGGGCTGCCGCTTCCGTGGCAGGTCGCGTTACTGACGGGAAAGGGATAACGGTACTTGAGCCTGACTGGGTATTTAAGTCGGGCTGGTTTTCCTTTTTTGTCGTCGGCTGGTTTACCGATCGAAGCATTCGTCCATCCGTATCGGTGTAACTGATCGGGTTGTTCAGGACCATGCAAAACAGATTGAGCCCATCAATAACGCCCGCCGGGTCTGGATTTATCCAGCGACTTAACCACGGCGCATAATAGCGCAGGCCGTAGTAATACAACCCGCTCGCGTCACGTTCTTTGCCTGAATACCGTACTGTTTTGTATTTTGCTTCGATGGCACTTTTCGCGGCCCACCAAGCGGTGCCGCCGTAAGGGTAATAACTTTCCTGGCTGATAAGTTCGCCGGCTTGGCCCAATTCCAACGTCGCACTGCCCAGATGGTCACTCAGGCTGTAGCGCCATTGATCGTTATCAACCTTCTTGGGCCGCCCGCCTTCCCAGTGCAGCAAGCGCACGTCATTACGACCGGCCTCGGCAATCACCATATGCAACTGTTCGCCTGCCGTGCGCGTGTGAATCTCCAGCCCCGGCAGATAACGCACTTCACTCACCTGCTCGCCGCTGCGGGTTTTGGAACGGCGCACCTTGCGCACGCGACGGCCGCTGCTGTCATAGACATAGGTTTCGACATCGTCATCCTGACCACCCGGCTCATCGCGCTGCACCTGAGTGACCTGGCGCAATTGGTTGCGGCTATCCCAGTGCATGACCTGCCCCGGCGCCAAAGCCTGTTGATTGCCATGGGCATCAAATGCCTTGGCAAAATCCATGGGCGCCCCCTCCTTGAACACGGCGCGGTTGCTGCGCTCGTCGACCACCATGTCGCGGACATAGGCGTTGCCTGCGCCGGCATCGTGCTTGAGCCGGATCAGGTTGCCAGCGCAGTCATAGGTGTAGGTTTGGCTGTAGTTGCGCCAACGACTGTCATCCACCGTGCCAAAGAGCTCCAGCTCCGGAAGACCCGGCCCCACGGTCTGGCTGGCACTTTCACGACCGGTAGCGCTGGTCAGTTGATAGAGCGTGTCATAGGTATAGAGACTCACTGCCTGAATACGCTGCCGGGCAAACCATTGCACCGGCTGGGCGAGATCTTCAATGCGCTGGATATTGCCTGCCGGGTCGAACTGGTAGTGCAAGTCCTGCAGCGTTTTGCCTCCCGCGCCTTGGGTCTTCAGGCTACACAGCAGGCCGTCCACCGGCGAATAACACGCGGTGGTGATCGCATCATTGCCTGCCTGCTCAATTTCTATTTGGCCAGAGGCGTTGTAAGTCGTGTGTTTGAGCACCGCTACAGCGTCCAGCCAGGATGCACAGGTTTGGCCCAGGACATTGACCTTGAAACGCCGCACATGCTCAAGGGCATCGGTTTGCTCGACGACAGCGCCCAGCGCATCGTGACGCCAGCGGGTGGTGTAAGGGGTATCTTCCAGATCCGCTTCCGACTCAGGCCAGCGCGGAAGCGTCAGCGATTTGCAGAAGCGACGTGTTTCGGTCAGTGGCTGTGCGGCTAGCCCGAAACGTTCATGCCATAAGCTGCCGGCGGGATCATCGTGGCGAATCAGTTGGCCGCAACGGTTATCACGCGCGTCCTCCTCGCTGGCTCCAGCATAGGTGAAGCGCTCCACACAATGCTCGACGACATCCTGGGGGCATTGTTCGAACACCTTCAACGGGCGCATGAGCTCATCGTAGTCGTGGCGTCGATGGGTTTCGCGGCCGTCCCAGCTCTCCCGCGGCAACCCGGCAGCGTCATTGCAGACCAGCCGCCAGCCGGCGTCGACACTCTCTGTCTGCAACACTTGCCCACTGAGGCTACAGAGCATGGCCTGGTTGGGTTGCACACCCGCCTGAACCTCTCTCAGCGCAAGTAGCCGCGGATCCCATTGTTGGTGTAGATGACCATTGACGTTGAACACCTGGCGATGGACGCGCTTGGCGACGACGTCTTCAACAGTCTGTCGGTAGTAAGCAATGGTACGAACCGATAGCCCGCGTGGATCAACGACCGTGAGAGAAGGGGTGTGCTGATGAAGGGATCTGGTCATGAGCAAGTCTCAACGGATCAGGCGGCGATCGGGTGATTGAAACGGTTCGGATACAGCGCCACCCAAGCGGGACTTTTTACAAGTAAAGCCAACACCGCAGGCGAGGGGCCTTTCGCCTTAGATCAAATCGAAATCTTGATGACGCGCGTACGCTCGCTCCATCAGCAGAGCCGTCATTCGTACAGCGACCGAAACGCCTGCGCTTCCTCCACCAGCCAGTCATGCACCGCCCGTGCACTCGGGTGGGCCAGGGTTCCGGCGCTGTACAGCAACACATAGCGCTTGTGATTGGACACCGGCGAGCCGAACGGCACGATCAGCGTGCCCCGTTCCAGCTCGTCGTTGAGCAGGGTGCGCCGGGCAATCGCTACGCCGATCCCGGCGATGGCCGCCTCGATGGTCAGGTGGTTGCGGTTGAAGGTGTGCCCGCGCCGCACGTCCAGCCCCTCGGCGCCGATCGCTTGCAGATAGAACTCCCATTCCGCGTACTCCGAGCTGCCGCGCCAGGCGGTGATGTCGTGCAGCAGCGGGTAATGCGCCAGGTCGCTCGGCCCGTGCAGCGGCGGCCGACCGCGGAGCAGGGCGGGGGAGCAGACCGGGAAGATTTCTTCGTCCAGCAGCGGCGTCGAGTGCATGCCGGGGTAGCTGCCGTCGTTGAGGTCGATGGCGAGGTCGAAATCGCCTTCGTGCAATGAGTGGTTGCTGTCTTCGGCCACCAGGCGCAACTGGATATCCGGAAAGCGTTGTTGCAGGCGCGGCAAGCGCGGCGTTAGCCACTTGGCAAGGAACGAGGGGATCGAGCGCACGCGCAAGGTGCCGCGGATTTCCCCGGCATCCAGCCGGCGCAGCTCGGCATCGATGTTGCCGTAGGCTTCGTGCACGGTCAGCGCCAGGCGCTGGCCCTCGGCACTCAACTCCACGCCACGGGCCCGCCGCAGGAACAGGCGAAAGCCCAGGCGCTCTTCCAGTTGGCGAATCTGCTGGCTCACCGCGCCGGGGGTGATGTGCAGTTCTTCGGCGCAGCGGGTGAACGACAGGTGCCGCGCCGCACAGGAAAACACGTGCAACCAGACGTACATCTGGCCGTTCATTTGTCGCCTCATCGTTTAGTCCTACTAAAGCCTTGCTTAGAAAGTTTCGTTGGTCATCGCCCGAGCGGCGCGGCAGTATCGCCCAACTTCGCGACACCTCTCAATTTTTTCACCGTGCACCGAAAGGGTCGTCGTCGTTCGGGCACGCAGGCATTAGCATGGCTATCAGTGTTTTCGATCTGTTCAAAATCGGCATCGGTCCGTCCAGCTCCCATACCGTCGGCCCGATGCGCGCCGCCGCGACCTTTGTCGAGGCGCTGCGCCGGCAGGGTGTGCTGGGCCAGGTCAGCCGGGTCGAGGTGCGCCTGTACGGTTCGCTGTCGGCCACCGGCGTTGGCCATGCCACCGATCGTGCCTGTCTGCTGGGGCTGATGGGCGAGTGGCCGGACCGCATCGATCCGCAGAGCATCGGCCCGCGCATCGAACAATTGCAGGCCACCAGCGTACTGATGCTTGGCGGTGACCAACCGATCACTTTCGATTGCCAGCGCGACCTGCTGCTGCTGAATGAAAGCCTGCCTTATCACCCCAACGCCATGACGCTTGAAGCCAGCGGCGACAACGGCCTGCTGCTGCAGCAAACCTACTACTCGGTGGGCGGCGGCTTCATCGTCGAGGCCGCGCAATTGACTGAAGCGGGCGGCGGCGCCGACACAGTGCAACTGCCATATGAGTTCTCCAGCGCCGAAGAAATGCTCGCGCTGTGCAAGCGTCACGGGCTGCGGGTCAGCCAGTTGATGATGGCCAACGAACTGGCCTGGCGCGAAGAAGCCGAGGTGCGCAGCGGCCTGTTGCAATTGTGGGCGGCGATGCAGGAGTGCGTGGTCAACGGCCTGCGCAACGAAGGCATCCTGCCGGGCGGGCTGAACGTCAAGCGCCGCGCCGCCAAACTGCACCGCAGTCTGCAGGAGCTGGGCAAACCCAACGTGATCGGCTCGACCTTGAGCGCCATGGAGTGGGTCAACCTGTTCGCCCTGGCGGTCAACGAAGAAAACGCCGCCGGCGGGCGCATGGTCACCGCGCCGACCAATGGCGCGGCGGGGATCATCCCGGCGGTGCTGCATTACTACATGAAGTTCAACCCCGAAGCCTGCGACAACGATGTCGTCGACTTCCTCCTGGCCGCCGCCTCGGTGGGCATTCTGTGCAAGAAAAACGCCTCGATTTCCGGCGCCGAGGTCGGCTGCCAGGGCGAGGTCGGTTCGGCCTGCGCCATGGCCGCGGCGGGCCTGGCCGATGTGCTCGGGGCCACCCCGGCGCAACTGGAGAACGCGGCGGAAATTGCCCTGGAACACAACCTCGGCCTGACCTGCGACCCGGTCGGCGGCCTGGTCCAGGTGCCGTGCATCGAGCGCAACGCCATCGCTGCGGTGAAGGCGATCAATGCCGTGCAAATGGCCCTGCGCGGCGACGGCGAGCATTTCATTTCCCTGGACCGGGTGATCCGCACCATGCGCGACACCGGCGCCGACATGCATGAAAACTACAAGGAGACCTCCCGCGGCGGCCTGGCCGTCAGCTTTGTTGAATGCTGAACCCCTTGGCGCGGATCGCTAACGCGCCACCCTGGTTATTCATAGGCGACAAAAACAACTACAAGGCGTAATCAATGACTGATGTAAACACCACGAACCTCGGTGTCGCGGCTAGCGCTGCTGCGCGTGAAACGGGCTGGAGCCGTCACGACACCACCTGGACCCTCGGCCTCTACGGTACCGCCATCGGCGCCGGTACCCTGTTCCTGCCGATCAACGCCGGCGTCGGCGGCTTCTGGCCGCTGTTGGTGCTGGCCTTGCTGGCGTTCCCGATGACCTTCTTTGCCCACCGTGGCCTGACCCGCTTCGTCCTGTCCGGGCGCAAGGGCGGCAACGAAGACATCACCGAAGTGGTGGAAGAACACTTCGGTGCCGGCGCGGGGGCGATGATCACCTTGCTGTATTTCCTGGCGATCTTCCCGATCCTGCTGGTGTACAGCGTTGCGCTGACCAACACCCTGGGCAACTTCCTCGAACACCAGTTGCACATCGCGCCGCCGCCGCGGGCGCTGCTGTCGCTGCTGTTGATCTGCGGCCTGATGATCGTGGTGCGTTGCGGCCAGGGCATCATCGTCAAGGTGATGAGCCTGCTGGTCTATCCGTTCGTGGCGGCGCTGCTGTTGCTGGCCCTGAGCCTGATCCCCAACTGGAACGGTGCGTTCTTCGCCCAGGCGGCCGAGGGCATGGCGCCGGGGCTGTTCTTCAAGACCTTGTGGCTGGCGATTCCGGTGATGGTGTTCTCGTTCAACCACTCGCCGATCATCTCGGCCTTCGCGGTCAGCCAGAAGCGCCGTTATGGCGAGCAGGCGGATGAGAAGAGCGGGCGAATCCTCGCGCTGTCGCACCTGATGATGGTGCTGACGGTGATGTTCTTCTGCTTCAGTTGCGTGCTGGCCCTGTCGCCGACCGACCTGGGCGCGGCGAAGACGCAGAACATCTCGATCCTGTCGTACCTGGCGAACCACTTCCAGACTCCGGTCATCGCCTTCGTCGCGCCGCTGATTGCGCTGGTGGCGATCACCAAATCCTTCCTCGGCCATTACATCGGTGCCAGCGAAGGTTTCCAGGGCCTGATCGTCAAAGGCCTGCGTGGTCGCGGCCGGAGCTTGTCGGCCAAGCGCCTGGAGCAACTGACGGCGCTGTTCATGGTGGTAACCTGCTGGATCGTCGCGACCCTCAACCCGAGCATCCTCGGCATGATCGAATCCATGGGCGGCCCGGTGATTGCCTGCCTGCTGTTCCTGATGCCGATGTACGCGATCAACAAAGTGCCGTCGCTGCGCAAATACTCGGGCAAGGTGTCGAACGTGTTCGTGGTGCTGGTGGGGTTGGTGACCTTGTCGGCGATTGCCTGGTCGGTGGTGGCCTGACACCACGGCCGTGTAAACGACGCAAAACCTGTAGGAGCGGCCGTTAGCCGCGATGGGCCGCTCCTACAGGATCGCGAGTGGCCGATGGTTTGCGATGGCCTGCAAGATGCTGGCCGACACTACCTCGCCAAATACGCCCACAACGCATCCGCGACACCCGAGCCCGACTTGCCATCCCCGAACAACCGTTGCCCGGTCTGCAACCCCAACTGCCGATAGCTCTCGAACTGGGCTTCATCGAAGAACTGGTTGGCCGTGCTTTCGTTGGGGAAGGTCGGGTGTTCGCTGGCGTAATTGATCACGTCCACCGGCAACCCGGCGACGACGTTGGGCTTGAGCAGCAGAATGCGTGCGGTGCGCTGGCCTTTCTGGTTGCTGACGTTGAACAGCATGGCGCAGCGCAGGCTGTCGCCCGGCCCCGGCGCGGCGAAGTTTTCCGGCAGGCCGAAGTAGGGGCCCAGCACCGGGTCGCCCAGCACGTCCATGTCCTGCCTGATCTCCAGCGCCTGGTCGATGCGCGCCAGGCGGATCAGGTTGGCCAGGTCGTCGAACTTGTAGGTTGGGTCGGCGCCGCAGTCGCACATCACGATCAGCTCGACATTGCGGCCTTCACGAATCAGTTCGTAGGTCGCGGTGTTCTCGAAATGACCACCGTCCGAGAGGTACTGGAAGTCGCGGCGCAGGCCGTGGAAGTGGGCGGTCAGTTCATAGAACAGGTAGGTCTGGGTCGGGAAGGTCGTGGCCCAGCCCTTGTCGCGCCAGACGCGTGTCCCACCGGTCTTTTCATCATCTTCGAGGAAGTTCGCCGGCCACCAGCTGCCCAGGCGCACGTTGGTCAGGCCGAAGGCCAGTGAGGTACCCAGGCTGGTGGCACGCCCCAACCCCGTGGAAAACGCAGCGCCGGAAGTGGCGACCCAGTGCGCCAGACCCAGCGGCTGGTAGATTTCGCTGGCGATCCAGCGTTGCTGGGTACCACGTTGACGCGGGTCGCCATCGAGGATGTAGCTGACGCTGGCCAAACCCGGTTGACCACTGGGCGCCAGGCACAGTGGTTTGCCTTTGCGGTCGCGCTGCACCAGTTGCTCGGCCGGGTCGACCGTCAGGTTCATGGTGACGTTGATCAGGTGCACCGGCGCGCAGGTGGTGGTGCCGTAGTAGGTTTCGATCGCCACGTCATCGCCGGGCAGCGCTTCGGCGACGCTCATGCGCTGCTTGCGGATCTTGCGGGTCGCGCCGTCGAAACGCCGGCCATTGGAAGCGCCGAGGTAGGCCCGGGCCAGCCGGCTGGAATAGAACGACTGCAACGAAGACTGGTTGAGGAAGCCGATAAAGCGGCCCGTGCCGAAGGCCAGGATCGCTGTCACCGGCACCAGCACCCAGAGGCGGGTGAGGGCGTCGTTTTCCAGCCCCTGGTAACGCACGAACTGCACCAGCAAGCCCCACAGCACCGCGACCAGCATGAAGATGGTGACCCCGGCTGCGCCGGCGATCACGCTCATCGGCAGACGGCCCAACCAGCTCGGCATGTCTTTGTCGTCGCTGAACGCGGACAGGCCGCGAACAACGGCAATCAGCACCGGCAGCAGGGCGGTGGAGGAGATCAGCGGACCGCGCTGCTCGCTGTTGTAGATCCACTCGGTCAGCCAGGGCAACAGGGCGTAGAAGCTGGCAACCAGCACCGCAATCAGTGCCTGGCTCAGGTAGCGGGTAACCAGCACGCGGTAGGTGCGCACACAGTCGTTACGGGCCATGGCTTCGTCGCGGTCGCGCTTGTGCTTCAGCGACAGGCCGATCCACACGGCATAGGCAATCCCCAGCCAACTGACAACGCCGAGCCCGACCAGAATGGCCCGCAAGTCACCGTCCATGCCCCAAGGGGCGAAGGCCAGGACGAAGAACATCAGCCCCGCCGCGAACGAGAGCACGGTGGACCAGTTGAACAGGTGCACCCGTTCGTCCTGGTTTTTCTGGAAATACACCATCCAGAACGCCGCCATCAGCGGGATCACCGCCACCACCGTCAGCAGTCCCGGCACCCACCACAGTGAGCCGCAGAGCAGTTGCACCACGCTCATTGGCAGCAAGGCGGCAACCGGCGAACAGATCACGCTGCTGGAGATATACGCCTGCAACAGCACGGCCGCTGCGAAGGTGAACAGCAGTGGCAGGCCAATGACCACATGCAGAGCCAGCAGGTTGCGCAGCGACAACGCCAGTACATAGAAGATATCGCCGGAGCCGCCGGGGGTGAGGTAACGGCCGTTTTCCCGCAGCCAGGCCAGCGGCGCTTCCCCTGGCGGCGAGGTGCGGTAATCGATGCTGGTATGGATGCGACCCGGCGGTTCGTAGTCGAGCACTTTGTAGGCGGTGTCGGCAGCCTGGACTTCCGGGGGGCTGGCGACTGGCGCCTCGTCGGTTTTGCGCAGGCGGTCCGGGAGGAACAGGCTGCCGAAGAACGAGCCGAGATAACCACCACCGCTGACGGTGGACAGGTAATCGAACTGGGCGATCAGGCGGTTGCGCGGCTTGTCCTTGTCGTCGTCCGCACCCGGCGCTTTCGCCCGAGCCAGCGACTGCAGCACCCCCAGACAGAACGTCGCGCTGCGAATGCCGCCACCGGACAGCGCCACGGCCCAGTGCGCCTTTTTCTCGTTGGCGAGGCCAAGCAAGCTGCGGCGTGTGCCGATCCGCGCATGTTCGGCGCGGTATTGCGCGCGTTGCTCGGGTGAAACCTGTTCTTGTGACACGGGCTTTTCCTTGTCCATGTTCCGCCTGCCAGATAGGTGGATGAGCGTCCTGGCGAAGGAGTGTAGAGCAGCAAAATAGCCATTAGCCAGCAGTGTGATCGACTTCACAAAAACACTGTACGCAAACCTATAAGAAGCCGCGATAAGTGCCGGTTTTTCATAGCGAAATGAAATTAATGGAGTGGTTGGAAATAGCCTAGTCTGGGCGCTTGCAAGGAGTTGTAACGTAACTGGCGCGGCGGATTAACCGGTCTGTCGCGTGGCTGTCAGTTCAACCGGCCATCTGGACCGGCCGCAATAACGTGTCCCCAAGGACAGAGGGACCGGTCTGCACGTTTGCAAGGAGCAGCGCATGAAACCCGTGAAGCTGATGCTGAGCGTCTTCCTTCCTTTGGTGCTGTTACAGGGGTGTAACAGCGAAACGAAGAATCCCTGCGGGGACCAATCCGGCAAGATCCTCGATGAAGCCAAATGCGTCGGCCGCGAAGCCGACAGCCTGAAAGGCGCCGAAGAGGACTACTTCGCCGACATGGACTACGGGGTGTCGAAACAGCCCCATCTGCTGGTGGAGCGGCTGTCGCCGTTCATTCCCGGCATCACCGAGCAACAGGCGGTCGACGCCTTTGCCCGGGGGCGCAACAACTGGATCGTCTGGACCGCCGGCAACGACAAACTCTGGGACCAACTGTCCCGCGACAGCGTCGGCAACCTCGACTTCCTCAAGACCATCTCCAACCACCCGAGCCTGAAAGCCAACCGCGACAACCGCTGGCAGTACCTCGGCGTAGTCAACGAGCCGTGCTACACCAAGGCGCAAGGGCCGCGCGAGGACCGTCATGGCCTGTGGCTGGACAGCCGTGATCCGTCCTGCGGCGCGGACCCGTTCGAGAACGAAAGCAAATACCCCGGCGTGAAAATCGGCGCCCGCGGCAAGAACCTGCCCGTGGGCTCGTACTACGGCTACGGCACCGGCATCGTCGGCCTGCGGTTGTTCCCCAACCCGGACTTCGACGAGAAGGCGGAGAAACGCTGGGACGCCAAGCGCTACTACGAAGACCCCAGCTACTACAACGACAGCAAGCTGGTGAAACCGTATCGCGTGGGCATGTCCTGCGGCTTCTGCCACGTCGGGCCGAACCCGACCAATCCGCCGGCTGATCCCGAGCGTCCAGCCTGGGCCAACCTGAGTTCCAACCCCGGAGCGCAGTATTTCTGGGTTGACCGCATCTTCATGTGGGACCAGGACCCGACCAGCTTCCCCAATCAGTTGTTCCACACCGCACGGCCGGGCGCACTGGATACCTCGCTGGTGTCGAGTGACTACATCAACAACCCGCGCACCATGAACGCGGTCTACAACCTCAAGGCGCGGATCGAGTTGGCCGCGCACCTGGGCAAGGAGAAACTTGCCGGCGGCGACCTGAACAACCGCCAGTTCAACGATGTGCCGGGGATTCCGGCCGACAGTCCACTGACCCAGTTCTACAAGAAGCCGGACACGGTGTTCACCCCACGAGTGCTCAAGGACGGTTCCGACTCGGTCGGCGCCCTCGGTGCGCTGAACCGGGTGTTCGTCAATATCGGGCTGTTCAGCGAGGAGTGGACCACCCACTTCCGGCCACTGATCGGCGGCAAACCGATCACTCCGTTCCGCATCGATGTGGCGCGCAAGAACTCCTCGTACTGGAACGCCAACGAGCTGCAAACGCCCGACCTGGCGTTGTTCTTCCTGGCCTCGGCAACCCCGGACTACCTGAAGAACGCCCCCGGTGGCGCGGCGCACCTGAACGCTTCGCCGACCGAGCTGGATCGCGGCAAGGAAGTCTTCGCCGACACCTGTGCGCGCTGCCACTCCAGCAAGCTGCCGGACAAGGCCTGGGCCAAGTTCCCGGATAACGGCTGCGTCAACGGTAACTACCTGCAGTGCTGGAACGACTACTGGAGCTACAGCAAGACGCCGGAGTTCAAGAACGCGATGCGGGACATCGTCAAGAAAGACGACTTCCTCACCGACAACTTCCTCTCCACCGAACTGCGGGTGCCGGTCACGTTGCTGGAAACCAACGCCTGCAGCCCGCTGGCGACCAACGCCCTGGCGGACAACATCTGGGACAACTTCTCCTCGGAGTCTTACAAGAAGCTGCCTGGCGTCGGTTCGGTGCTGGTGCAGAACCCGTTCACCGGCGATGCGAGCGAGTACACCATGCCGGCAGGCGGGCGCGGTTATACCCGGCCGGCGTCGCTGATCAGCGTCTGGTCCACTGCGCCGCTGTTCCTCAACAACACCCTCGGTACGTTCAAGTGGTCGGGCAGCGTGAATGACCGCATGGCGTCCTTCGACAACTCCATCGAAATGCTGCTGTGGCCGGAAAAACGCCAGGGCAACTTCCAGGTGGTGACCCGTTCCGGCAAGACCCACCCCGGTACCGTCGATGTGACCACCGAGACCAGCTACCTGCGGGTCAACAGCGGTTACCTGCCGGGTTTCCTGCAGAAACTCGAAGGCGTGCTGAGCCGCTGGTTCCCGTGGGCGTTCGGCGATGACGGTATCCAGCTCGGGCCGATCCCGCAGGGCACGCCGGTCAACCTGCTGTCCAACATCGACCTGGACAAAGGCGACCAGGTGCTCGACCTGCTGCTGAAGATCAAGCACGACCTCAAGCAACTGCCGCCCGGCGCCAGCGACGATGAAGCGCGCAAGGTGTTCAAGCGTCTGGTCAAGCCGTTGCTGGAAGTCAGCAAGTGCCCGGACTTCGTGGTGGACAAGGGGCATTACTTCGGCACCGGCTACCTCAAGGACGAGCCCGGGCTCAGTGATGAAGACAAACGGGCACTGATCGCCCTCCTGAAAACCTTCTGAGGTTGGCTGCGATGACTGACGAAATGGATTACGAATACATCGTGGTGGGATCCGGGGCAGGGGGCGGCACGGTCGCCGCCCGCCTGGCCGAGCAAGGGCGCCGGGTGCTGGTGCTGGAATCGGGCAGCGATCCGGTGGCCAATGGCGGCGCGGAAGGTTTGCCGGAGCAGTACCAGGTGCCGGCGTTCCACCCGCGCTCCACCGAAAACAACGCGATGCGCTGGGACTTCTTCGTGCGTCACTACAGCAGTGACGCGCGGCAGTCCCAGGACCCCAAGTTCATCCGCGACTACGAGGGCGAGACCGTCAACGGCGTGCTCTATCCACGGGCCAGTTGCCTGGGCGGCTGCACCGCGCACAACGCGATGATCACGGTCTACCCGCACAACCAGGACTGGGACCATATCGCCCAGATCACCGGCGACCCGTCGTGGCAGGCCAGCGCCATGCGCGAGCATTTCGAGCGCCTGGAGAACTGCCATCACCGGCCGTTCCAGCGCTTTCTCTCGTGGTTCGGCATCAACCCGTCGCGGCACGGCTACAAGGGTTGGCTGCACACCGAGAAGGCGGTGCCGGAAGCGGTGATCGACGACCTGTCGCTGGTGCGCTCCATCGTCAAGTCCGCCGAACAGGCGTTCAAGGCCCTGGGCGAGAAGCTCAAGCGCATCGGCTGGCAATTGCAGGGCGTGGGCGATCCGAATGACTGGCGGCTGGTGCGCGACGAGGCCTTCGGCCTGCGCTATCCGCCGCTGGCGACCCACAAGCACCACCGCATGGGCACCCGCGAGCGCTTGCTGGACGTGCAGCAACGTTTCCCGGACAACCTGCATATCGAGCTGGACGCGCTGGTGACCCGGGTGCTGCTGGATGACCAGCAGCGCGCCTATGGCGTGGAGTACATCAAGGGCGCGCGGTTGTACCGGGCCTGCACCTTGCCGCGCAACCCAGCGTCCGCCGGCGAGCTGCGCCAGGTCCGCGCCAGTCGCGAGGTGATCCTCGCCGGTGGCGCGTTCAACACCCCGCAACTGCTGATGCTCTCGGGCATTGGCCCACGCGAGGTACTGGAGTCGGTCGGGGTGCCGGTGCAGGTGGAGTTGCCCGGTGTAGGGCGCAACCTGCAAGACCGCTACGAGGTCGGCGTGGTCAACCGGATGAACTTCGAGGAGTGGGAAGTGCTCAAGGGCGCGCGCTACGCCAAGGGCGACCCGCAGTACGAGGAATGGGCCAAAGGCAAGCTCGGCGTGTATTCCACCAACGGTGCGGTGCTGGCGGTGATCAAGAAGTCGTTCAAGCAACGGCCGTTGCCGGACCTGTTCTGTTTTTCCCTGCTGGCGCTGTTTCGCGGGTACTTCCCCGGCTATTCGAACCTGATCGTCGACAAGCTCAACTACCTGACCTGGGCGGTGCTCAAGGCGCACACCAACAACACCGCCGGCTTCGTCACCCTGCGTTCGAAGGACCCGGCGGATACCCCGCTGATCAACTTCCGTTACTTCGAAGAAGGCAACGACACCAAAGGCGAAGACCTGCAATCGGTGGTGGAGGGTATCAAGTTCGTCCGTGGCCTGGCCAAGCCGCTCAAGGAGGCGAAACTGATCGCCGCCGAAGAGCTGCCGGGCGACGCGGTGCAGACCGACGAACAGCTCAAGGAGTTCGTGCAGAACCAGGCCTGGGGTCACCACGCCTCCTGCACCTGCCCGATCGGTGCAGCCAACGACCCGATGGCGGTGCTCGACAGCGCCTTCCGGGTGCGCGGGGTGAGCAACCTGCGGGTGGTGGACGCGTCGATCTTTCCGAAGATCCCGGGCTTCTTCATCGTCACCTCGATCTACGTCGCCGCGGAAAAAGCCGCCCAGGTGATCCTTGCCGATGCGGCCCGCGGCCAGGCGCAGAACGCACGCAGCGGGGCCCGCACAGCGGCGGCCAGCAGTAGCGCGGCGACCACGGTGGAGGCGATGGTCGGCCAGAAAAACTGAACCGGTCGTGCTTTTCCGGCTTTGCTCCGGCACGCCGGAAAAGCTGGGCTATACCTAACCCTGCCTGACCAACCCGCCGGCCGTGCCCGGCGGGTCCCTTTCAAGACTGTCGCGGTGGCGCGGTCGAAGTACCGTGAGGCCACCCAGGAGCATGCAATGAAAGCCGCATCCATGATGGGTTCGCTTTGCCTGGCGTCGCTGCTACTGACTGGCTGCTCTAGCAGCCTGACCCAACCGACCGAGTATTCGGGCTTTCTCAAGGACTACAGCCGACTCAAAGAAGCCCGCTCGCCTTCCGGCGCGCCGGTGATGCGCTGGATCGACCCGCAACTGCAGGCCGGAACCTACCGCAGCGTGTACATCGAGCCCAGCCAGCTCTATCCCAAACCGCAGGCGACGGCGCAGATCCCGCAGAGCACCTTGACCGGAATCACCAACTACTACGACCAGGCGCTCAAGCGCGAACTGGGCAAATCCCTGCCACTGGCCAGCGCGCCGGGGCCGGGTGTGATCGTGGTGCGTCCGGCGATTACCGCCGTCAGCAGCAAGACCGAAGGGCTCAAACCCTATGAAGTGATTCCGATCGCCCTGGTCGCAGCGGCGGTGAGTACCGCCTCGGGGATTCGCGACCAGGAAACCGATATCGCCACCGAGGCCCAGTTCATCGATGGCGGCACCCAGAAAGTCGTGGCCCAGGTGGTGCGCAAAGGCACCGGCAAACCGCTGGAAAACACCAGCCAGGTACTCAAGCCGGACGATGTGAAGGCGGTGATCGATGGCTGGGCGGCGGATTTGCACCAGTCCTATCTAAACCTCAAAACCAAATAACCCCCTCCTGTAGGAGCGAGCTTGCTCGCGATCGCGACAAGCTCGCCCCGACAACAGGTGTTGTAGACTGCCTCGATTCCGCATTCCGAGGTCCTACCCCATGCCCGCGCACTTCCAGCCCGTCGATCTGAAAAAAGCCTACCGCCTGCTCAACCACGGTCCGACCGTGCTGGTATCGGCGTCCCACGACGGGGTCGATAACGTGATGGCGGCCGCCTGGGCCTGCGCCCTGGACTTCGACCCGCCCAAGGTCACCGTGGTCCTCGACAAGATCGCCAAGACCCGGCAACTGGTGGAAGGCAGCGGCTGGATGGTGCTGCATGTGCCCAATGCCGGCCAGTTGAAGCTGACTCACCAGGTCGGCACCCAAAGCCTCGCCGATACGCCGGACAAACTGACGCAGGCCGGCGTCGAGCTGTTTCGCGTCGAGGGTTACCCGGCGCCCTTGGTCGCCGGTTGTTCGGCCTGGCTGATGTGCCGCGTCATCAATGAGCCGCACAACCAGTCCACCTACGACCTGTTCATCGCCGAAGTCGTCGCCGCCTGGGCCGATGACCGCGTGTTCCAGGACGGTCACTGGACCTTCGAAACCGCCGATCCCGCGCTGCGCAGCCTGCACTACGTGGCTGGCGGGCATTTCTATGCGATCGGCGAGGCGCTGGACGTCGAGCAGCCCTGAGGGCGTGTTGCCCGCTGGCGAAACGTTCCGGCGGGCAACTTAAAAGCTTTGTTGAATTTTCAACGCTCTGTTGATATTTTTCCTGTCCACTTTCCCTGGACAGTTCGCCGTGACCCACGCCACCCACGAAGAACGCCGCCTGGTGCTGGACGTGCTGCGGGCCACGATCCGCATGCTCGGCAGCGTGCTGGGCCGCAACACCGAAGTGCTGTTGCACGACCTCACGTGCCCGGAGCGGTCGGTGCTCGCCATCGTCAACGGCCATATCAGCGGCCGTCAGGTCGGCAGCCCGATCCTCGCCGGCCCACAGGATGACCGCGGTTTCGACGCGGTCTTGCAGGCCGGGCTGGAGAAGGGCAGCCAGGCGCCGGTGGTGGTGGAGAACTACCCCACCCGTGGCCGCGATGGCCGCACGTTGCGCAGCGCCACCGTGGTGTTTCGCGATGCCGCCGGCGAGCCCTACGCCAGCCTCTGCGTGAACACCGACCTCAGCGGCATCGCCGCCGCCCAGGCGTGCCTCAAACAACTGCTCGCCACCGCGGTGGAACCGGCGCCGCCAATTACCGACACGCCGGACCTCGAGCAACTGATGACCCAGATCATCGACGGCGCGCTGCAAGACGCCGGCCGCCAGGGCGTGCGCTTCGGCAAGGCGCAGAAGCTCGATGCGGTGCGGCAGATGCACGACGGCGGGCTGTTTATCGTCAAAGGCGCGGTGGAGAAGGCCGCCGCCGCGCTCGGCGTCAGTCGTTACACGATCTACAACTACCTCGAAGAAATCCGTAACGGTTAAGGAGTCTCCATGCAACTACCGCTCTTTCAGGTCGATGCGTTCAGCGACCGCGCGTTCGGCGGCAACCCGGCGGCGGTCTGCCCGCTGCCGGCCTGGCTGGACGACGAGACGCTGCAGCGCATCGCCGCGGAGAACAACCTGTCCGAAACCGCCTACTTCGTCGCCGAAGGTGAAGGTTACCGTCTGCGCTGGTTCACCCCGGGCGTGGAAGTCGACCTGTGCGGCCACGCCACGCTGGCGGCGGCCTGGGTGTTGTTCAACGAACTGGGCGAACGCCGCGAGACCTTGCGTTTCTTCACCCGCAGCGGCGAACTGCGGGTCAGCCGCAACGGCGCGTTGCTGGCCATGGATTTCCCGCTCAAACAACCACAGCCGCAGACCCCGCCGGCCGGACTGGCCGAAGCGCTGGGTTGCCGAATCGAGGCGCTGTATCGCTGCGACGACTACATCGTGGTGGTGGAGAGCCAAGCGGTGGTGGAAGGGTTGCAACCTGACTTCGCCGCCCTGGCGCGCTACGACGTGCGCGGCGTCGCCGTGACCGCGCCGGGCACCGACGTCGATTTCGTTTCGCGCTGGTTCGGCCCGCAGGTCGGCGTCAACGAAGACCCGGTGACCGGCTCGGCGCACACCGCGCTGGCGCCGTATTGGGCCGAACGCCTTGGCAAGCGCAGCCTGCGCGCCCGTCAGGGCGGCGCCCGACGTGGCGAATTGCAGTGCGACGTGCAAGACAACGGCCGGATCATCATCAGCGGCCAGGCCGCACTTTACCTGCGCGGCACCCTTTACCTGGAGAATCGGCCATGAGCCTGCACCTGAATACACCGCTGCTGGAATCCCGCCCGCTGAGCCTGGCCAGCGGCCATGAGGTCTGGCTCAAGCTCGATGCCCTGCAACCCGCCGGCTCGTTCAAACTGCGCGGCGTTGGCCAGGCCTGCGAGCACCATGCGAAGCAAGGCAAGCGCCGCTTCATTTCGTCTTCGGGCGGCAGCCGGCATCGCCGTCGCTTACGCGGGCCGTTGCCTGGGCCTGCCGGTCACCGTGGTGGTGCCGGAAAGCACCACCGAGCGTGCCCGACAACTGATCCGCCAGGAAGAAGCCGAAGTGATCGTCCACGGTAAGGTCTGGCATGAGGCCAATGAACTGGCGCTGTCGCTGGTGGGCGAGGACGACGCGTTCATTCATCCGTTCGACGACCCGCTGCTCTGGTCAGGCCATGCGAGTCTGGTGGACGAAGTGGTCGCCAGCGGTTTCAAGCCGGATGCGGTGGTGTTGTCGGTGGGCGGCGGCGGACTGCTGTCCGGCATCTGCGAGGGCCTGGAGCGCAATGGCTGCGAGGACGTGCCGGTGTTCGCCGTGGAGACTGCGGGCGCGGCGTCGCTGGCGGCGGCAATGACGCAAAAGACATGGGCGGCGCTGGACAGCATCGACAGTATCGCTACCACGCTGGGCGCGAAGCAGGTCTGTCGTCAGGCGTTTGAACTGAGTCAGCGGCGGCCAATCATCAGTCATGTCGTCAGCGACGGCGAAGCCCTGGACGCCTGCGAGCGTTTCCTGCTCGACCACCGCGTGCTGGTGGAACCGGCCTGCGGCGCCGCGCTGGCGCTGGCTTACGCACCGAGCGAAGCGCTGCGGACGTATCACCGGGTGCTGGTGGTGGTCTGCGGTGGTGTGACGGCGACCATTGACCAGATTCGCGAGTGGCGGGCCCAGGTCGACTGACCGCCGGTCGGTGACGTGGCCGGTCCGGGCAAACCTTCCCGGACCGCCCCGTCTCGAACCTCACAGTAGCGCGCTGTTGCGCACCATCCTGTGGAGGTCTCCGATGCCGACCAAGAAGCACGACCAGTTCAGCATGCAGAACCCGCTGACCCAATACCCGCAACCGCCATTTCCGGCTCAGGGCCAGGAAGCACCGGGCCTGGATTCACGCATGAAGCCTGAGCCCGATCACGGCGAAGACACCTACAAGGGCTTCGGCCGACTGGCCGGCCGCAAGGCGCTGATCACCGGCGCAGACTCCGGGATCGGCCGCGCGGTGGCGATTGCCTTTGCTCGCGAGGGCGCCGATATCGTCCTCAACTACCTTCCCATCGAACAGGCGGATGCCCGTGAAGTGATCAAACTGATCGAAGCCGAAGGCCGTCGGGCGATCGCGATGCCGGGAGACCTGAAGGACGAGCGTTTCTGCAAGGACCTGGTGGACAAGGCCCACGAACAACTGGGCGGCCTCGACATTCTGGTGAACGTCGCTGGCAAGCAGGTGGCGCGCAAAGAGGTAGCCCATCTCACCAGCGAACAGTTCGACGCGACGATGAAGACCAATGTTTATGCGCTGTTCTGGCTGTGTCAGGCGGCGGTGCCGCTGATGCCGGCCGGGGCGACCATCATCAATACCGCCTCGATCCAGTCGTATCAGCCCTCGGCGACCTTGCTCGACTACGCCACCACCAAGGCGGCGATCGTCGCCTTTACCAAGGCACTGGCCAAGCAGGTGATCGAGCGCGGAATCAGGGTCAATGCGGTGGCGCCGGGACCGATCTGGACTGTGTTGCAGCCCAGTGGCGGCCAGCCCGCCGAGAAAATCCCGAACTTTGGCGGGCAGACCCCGATGAAGCGCCCGGGGCAGCCGGCCGAGTGTGCGCCGTTGTATGTGTTGCTGGCGTCGCAGGAGTCCAGCTATATCACCGGTGAGGTGTTTGGGGTGACGGGGGGTAATCCGTTGCCTTGAAGGGCCTGATTACTCACCAACCGGTGGGAGTGGATTCACCGGACGCCGACCCTTCGCGGATGAATCCGCTCCCACAGTATGGAGGCGATCTGAAGCCTGCGGCGCCCGGTCTGATCAGATCTCCCGCAGGAACGCCGACACCAACGCCAACCCTTCCTTCAGCACCTGCGCGTTATTGGCATAGCCAATACGCACATAGCCCTCGATATCCAGCGCGCTGCCCGGGGTGAACATCACGCCCTTGGCGTCCAGCAAACGCACGCAGAAATCCCGCGACGACAGGTCAGTGTCGATTTTCAGCAGCGCGGTAGTACCCGCTTTCGGCCGCACATAAGACACCCGCGGTTCATTCGCCACCCAAGCGTCAAGAATTTCCAGGTTGTCGCGGGTGATCGAACGGCTGCGGGCAAGGATGTACTCACGGTTTTCCAGGGCGATGGCGGCGAAGTGGTCGTCCAGCATGCCGACGCTGATGGTGTTGTAGTCGCGGTGGATCGACACGGCGTGGATCAGCGCTTGCGGGGCGACGATCCAGCCCAGGCGCAGGCCGGCCAGAGAGTAGGTCTTGGACATGCTGGCGGTGCTGATGCCTTTCTCGTAGAGGTCGGCCACCGAGGCGGTAAAGCCGTCGCCATGCTGGTCAGTGCCGCGATAGACCTCGTCGCAGAGCACCCAGGCGTCCACCGAACGGGCGATTTCGACGATCTGCTCCAGCAGCGCGCGGTCCATCAGCGAGCCGGTGGGGTTGTTCGGGTTGTTCAGGGCGATGACGCGGGTCTTGGTGTTGACCATGCCGCGCAGTTCTTCGAGGTCCGGCAGGAAGGCGTTTTCTTCGCGCAGACGCAGGATCGAGACATCGGCGCCGTAGCTTTCCGGGATCGAATAATGCTGCTGGTAGGTCGGCGCTACCGACACCACGTGGTCGCCGGGCTCTACCAGGGTCTCGTAGACCAGCGCGTTGGCGCCGATGGCGCCGTGGGTGACGATCACGTTTTCCCGCGCCTGGCTGTCGTGCAGCGAGGCGATCAGGTCACGCAGGCGGTCGGAGCCTTCGATGGCGCCGTAGGTCATTTTCATCGGCAGCAGTTCATCGAGGATGCTGTCCTGCTTGCCCGCAAACGCCAGCAACTGGCCCAGGGTGATGGACTCCACGCAGGTTTCCGCGAGGTTGTAGCGGCACTTGTTCTCGTAGGCGTTCATCCAGATTTCGACGCCGAACTCTTTGATCTTCATGGTTGCTCTCTTGTGGTTGTTGCAGGTTGATAAAAGCAGGGTTCAGGCGCGCTCGCCCAGTTATGGGTGGTGTGCGGGCGGGAAACATGTATAGCCTAAATATCTACGGTAGACAATATATCTATATGAAGAGATGATTCCTCCCGCCGGAAGCACGAGGGCACGGGCCAACGATCTGGAAGGGGACACGGCGAGCCAGACCCGCGAGACGTTGCGCAATATCGAGAGCCTGCTGGCACAGGCGGGCACGGACAAAACCCGGATTCTCTCGGCGACGATTTATCTACGGGACATCGCCACGGATTTCGCCGCGATGAATGGCGTCTGGGATGAATGGCTGCCGCTGGGCAGCGCACCGGCACGGGCGACAGTACAGGCGACGCTGTGCGATCCGCGCATGCGGGTGGAAATCAGCGTGATTGCGGCGGCGAACGCCTGACCGGCGAGGAGGGCGGCGAGCTGTCCATGGGGCAGCACGCAAAAAGGCGATTCAGGCCTGCGGTTGCGCCAGGCCACGGCCGCCAACGGGAACATCGCGCAGCGCCTTGACCCACTTGTAGACCGTCGCTCGGCCCATGCTCAGCACGTTGGCCACATAGTCGGCGGCACTGCGTCCTTCGAACGCACCTTCGGCGTACAGCGCCTCGATGAGGGCGCGTTTGTCTTTCATGCTCAAGGTATTCAGCGACAGTTGCCGCTCGGCCATCCACGCGTGCAGGAAGGTGTTGATGCGCTCCTGCCAGTCATCGCGGAACAGCGCTTCGGGCTGCGGGATCAGGCGGCTGACCTGGAAGAAGGCATTCAGCGCCTCGCGGGCCTGATCGAGCACCGAGAAATTGATGTTGATGCACAGCAGCGCCTCGGGCTGGTCCTGCTCATCGCGCAGCACGCTGGTGATGGAGCGGATCTTCTGGCCGTTCCAGTTGAGCTTTTCATAGGGACCGAGGCTGGAAACCTGGTCGAAGTCGCCGGGCAACTCGTCCAGCGCCGAGTCGTCACCCAAGGTGCGCTTGGAGAAGTTGTTGGCGATGTGCACCACGGTCTGGCTGTGCAGGTCGTGGACGATGACTTCGGCATGGGGGAAGAGCAGGGTGGCGATGCAGTCGGCGATGGTCTTGTAGTTGTCCAGTTTCTTCATGGTTGACGGCAGCGTCCTTGGGGTTGGATCGGGCAGTGGCGGGCATGATAGCAGTTGGTGTGCTGTCGGGCTCTGGGGGGGGCGGGGCTGTCCGTGCTCCGGGACGGGCAAAAAAGTGCCGGTGTCAATTCTTTCGCGCAAATCAAGAAGGACTTGAAACCGTATATGGGACAGTAGGTTAGCTCCTTTCGGGGCCGCTTAGAAGAAGAGCGGCGTTGTCGGCTAGGAGCGACATAGGAGCGTTGGGAGAGAAAGCCGCATCGCACTGTGTAGTGCTGGATTGCCGAGGAACGGCGGGCCTGTCGCATCATCATAGCCCAACAGGCTCGGCGGCATCCAGAATGAAGAACGCGCAGCCTGGGCTGCGCGTTCGATGGATGCCGTTGAATAGCATGCGGTGCAATCATGGCGGCTTCGGTGGTGTGCTGCGGGTCGCCGTGCCCTTCCTGAATCCTCGATCCCCCGCCATGAACGCTTCCAGCATATGCGGGATCAGCGTCGCCGCATCAACGGCCTCGCCATACGCCTGCGCGTGTAGCGCGGCGTAGCGGTCGAGGTCGACTTTCAAGCTGGTCGGGCAAACGAAAGTCAGCTTGGTGCTCTCGGTCTTCGGCAGCGGGCCGAGCCGCAGCTTCTTGGTCGTGCTCATCGTGAAGTCCCCCGGTTGAAGAACAGCGGCTGGTACGGCCGCAGCACCAGATCCCGGTTGACGATGATGCGAACCGGCAGGCCCGGCCGTTGCGTTAAGGTCGGCTGGATGTTGAGGTTGCGCCGGGTCATCTCCTGGCCGACCTGATTGATGCTGTCCTGCGCGCTGTCGCGCCCAGCGATGATGACGCGATCACCATCCTGCCGGTTCTCCGGCGCGGCCAGCTCGGCACCGACGCCCAGCAGCGTGGTGAGTGCCGCACCGGCAAAGATGCGGCCCCAGTGGTAGTCCACATCGTCCTCCAGCCCGGCATAGCCGGCTGGGTCGGTGCCGGCCAGGTTGTCGAGCGTGAGCGAAGACGTGTCCGGCAGGATGATCCGGTTCCAGACGACTTGAACGCGGCTCTGCCCGTAGCTGACCTGGCTGTTGTATTTGCCCAGGATGCGCGAACCCTGCGGAATCAGCAGGAAGCGCCCGGTGGCTGTGTCATAGACCGGCTCCGTCACCGTGGCGATCACGTCGCCGGGCAAGTCCGACTTGATGCCCGTCACCAAGGCACCTGCGACCACTGTTCCGGCCATAACCTGATACGGCGAAATTGGCAGAGTCAGATTGCCGGAATTACGGGTTTCAGTGGGGCCAGCTTTCATGAAAGCCTCTTTCTGGTCTTGCCGGTTTTGCACCGCTGTCGGGTCAGCAGGTTGGGCCGCCGTGGAGGCCGGCCCGGCCGCCAGCGGGTCAAACGCCGCATTGGCGGCGAAGCCCGGCGCAGCGGCCACCTGTGTCTGCGCTACCGGCGCCGCATTCTGCCCACCCGAGCGGAAGAACACGGACGAGGCCGCGGCCGCCTCGGCTTCTTTTCGCAGGGCATCGTTCGGGTCGTGACCGGGGGCCGCGTAGGCAGCCGTCGCCGGTTGCTGCGACTTCACGATAGCCGGGCCAAGATCGCCCGGCAGCGGTGGCCCTAGTTCGGGAACGGCAGGCAGCAACGCCGGCGGCAGCTTGGAATAGTCCGTCGGCAGCGCATCCAGTCCTTCCGACTTTGACACGCGATCGACGTTGTAAAGCTCGGTCTGCTCGCCTGTGCTGCGTCGATGAGGTTGCAGCGACCACATCAGCGCGCCGAGCACGGCGACCGCTAGGACGCCGGCAAGGATGGCCAGCGAGCGCCGGTTCAGGCGTGTGACTGGACGCGGCTGGGCGCGCAGCGCCACTGCCTCCGGCGCCACCTTGTCCGCCTGCGGCGCGGCAAGGTCGGGAGTGTCATCCTGGCTCATGGTCAGTTCCTCCGTGCAACACCATCGGTGCGCTCGATCCGCACCACGTCGCCGCCATCGCCGCCCAGCCGCAGTTCGGCCGCGCCGAACAGGCGATCCACGACGTAGTACGGCGAGCGAAAACGGTAGTTCACCAGTTGCCCGTCGCCCTGCGCGCCGATGACAAACAGCGGCGGCAGCTCGCCCTGGGCGATGCCCGGCGGGAACTGGATATAGACCTTCTCTCCATCATCGAAGGCGCGCAGAGGCTTCCACGGCGGGTTGCTGCCCGATACCGCGTAGCGGAAGCGGATCTTGTCCAGCGACAGGCCCGTATCGACAGGCGTTGTTGCCTGCGCTGCCTGCGCCTGGCGCTGCAACGCGAGCATTCGGTCTTTCGGATAGTCCCAGGACACCGACGCCATCCATGCCCTCTCGGTCGAGGTCAGCTCCAGCAGGTAGGTGCGCCGACTGGTGGTGATGACGAGATTGGTTTTCAGACCGGAGCGGATAGGCTTGACCAGCACATTGACGCGCAGATCGGCCCCGCCGCCGCTGGACGTGTCGCCCACGATCCAGCGCACGGTATCGCCGGCGGCGACCGTTACCAGTTCCTCGCCCGGTTGAAGCGAAACCACCGTCACGCGCCCCGGCGACGCATAGACCTGATAAAGCGCGCCATCGGTGAACGGCCACACCTGAATCGCGTTGACGTAGCCCTCACGGGTAGGCGCGATACGCGCTTCTGCATTGGCACGGGAAACGCGCACCTTTTCGTCGGCCGGCTCCGGCGCAACGGGGGCCTCATCGAGTTCCGGCAGGGGCTTCAACTGCGCCGGCAGCGCCAGCGGTTCAGGGACGGCGACGACTTCGACGGGCTTGGGCGGTTCGGGCAACGGCTGGGCCAGCACCGTCTCGTCGAGCGAGATGGATGGCGGCGGCTTCCCCTGCGAGGCGCAGCCCGCGAGGGCCAGCAGCGTCAAAGGAACAACGTAAAGGCGGAAACGAAGTTTCATGGTTTGGCTCCTTCGGAAGAATCCAGTTCGCGGCTCCATGACAGGCCGTTGACGTAGATACCCAATGGGTTCTTGAGCAGGCGCTGTTCAGTACGCGGGGTTTGCAGGACGGTCGAAAGCACGGCGTTCCAGCGTTCGGTGCCGGCGGGCGCACCGTTGACATAGCGCTGCTCTGTCCAGCGCACGTTGAAAGACGTGTCGCTCGCGCGAACCACGCTGGTGATTTGCACCGTTACCGATTCCTTGCCGATGCGGGCGAATGGGTCATTGGTGCGGGCGTAGTCGTTGAGCACCGCCGCGCCCTTGTCGGTGGTGTAGTCGTAGGCATCGAGCCAGTTCTGCCGCACCACGATGGGGTCGATGGACAGCGAGCGAACCAGCGTCACGAAGCGCGCCAGGTGGTGCGCGATCTGCGCGTCGCCGGGCCGGTACGGCGTGGCGGCCTCTCCCACGGCGCGCACCTGCCCGGCTTGATCGACCTCGATGACATAGGGCGTCACGATGGACTGCGCCGAGCGCCACACCAGGCCGCCGGCCATCAACAGCGCGAGCACTAGGCAGCCGAAGGCCATCAGGCGCCAATTCTTCGCCTGCACGCGGGCGGAGCCGATACGGTCGTCCCACACCTGGGCGGCGGCTTGATACGGGGTGGCAGGCTGCGGCGTATCGGCGTAGCGCACCTGCGGTCGTTTGAATCGCATGGGTGTTCTCCTTGAAGGTTAGGTATCGGAATCCCGCAGGCTCGGGCCTTGCCCGGAGCCGCCGCCGTCGCCGCCGCGCAGCGTGTGGGCGGCAGTGGTCGCGGCATGGGTAGCCTGCTGGCGGCGGTGCATCCGCTTGGCCCAGGCCGGTTGCTCTTGCTTCTGCGAGCCTGCGGTGCCGTCTGCGGTCTGGCCGGGGCCAGCACCGTCGCTGCCGGCTTCTGTGCCGTTCCAGCCAGCGCGGAAGGAGTCGGCCACCTTCTGCCCAACAGCGGAAGCACCAGAGGTGACGCTGCGGCCTGCGGCTTGTGCGCCAGTCTTGGCGACATTGCCGAGGCCAGCCGCCGCGCCCTTGGCACCGCCGCCGGCCGCAGCGGAACCGGCCTGGAACGCCGATCGGGCACTGCCGGCCGCCGAAGTCGCGGCACGCGCACCGGCACCGGCCAGCTTTGCGGCCGCCGGGGCCATTCGTGCCCCGGCCATGACGGCGCCGCCCACGCCCGTTACGGCGGCGCCGATGGCAACGCCGGTGCCGACAGCCCCGACCGCAGCACCAGCCATCGCGCCCGCACCAAGCTGTGGCGCACCGGACACCAGGCCGGTGGCGATACCGGGGCCGAAAATGCCCAGCGCCAGCAGCGCGAGCGAGGCCAGCATCACGACCAGCGCGTGGTCGATGGATGGTTCGTCGGGATGCACCTGGAACTCGGCGAACAGGCCTGAACCGATGCCGACGATGACGGCCAGCACCAAGACCTTGATGCCTGACGACACCACGTTGCCTAGCACCTTTTCCGCGAGGAACGAGGTCTTGTTCCAGAGTGCAAACGGGATCAAGACGAAGCCGGCGAGCGTAGTCAGTTTGAACTCGATCAGCGTGATGAAAAGCTGTACGGCCAGCACGAAGAAGCAGAGGATCACCACCAGCCAGGCGATGAACAGAACCACGATAGGGTCGATGTTCACGAACACCTCGGGGAACCCAGCCATGTCCCCGATCTGTTCCAGAATCGGCGCGGCTGCGTCGATGCCGGTCTTCGCCAGCCGGCCCGGCTGAAGGAAGTTCTCCATCGTGATGGCCGAGCCGGTAGCGGTAATTCCCAAGCCGGCGAACGAGCGGAACACGATGCTCGCCAGCCAGTTGAAGTTGCCGATGATGTAGGCGAACGCGCCGACACAGAGCACCTTGCGCAGCAGCTTGGCGATCACGTCGTCGCCCTGGCCGGTGGCGTGGCTCATGGCCCAATACAGGCCAGCGATCGTCATGTCGATGACGATGAGCGTGGCGGTGAGAAATGCCACTTCGCCCTGCAATAAGCCGAAGCCCGAGTCGATGTAGCGCGAGAACGTATCGAGGAAACGGTCGATGATGGTCACGTCGTTCATGGCGAATCCTCGGGCGGAGTGAGCGGAACGGCGCCCTCTGGCAATTCATCTGCGGGCGTATCGAAGCTCGGCGGAATCGGCGGGAGTTCAGCCAGCGAGTTGTATTCATCCGGCCCGGTATGGCCGGCGAAGAAGCGCCGCCGGAAGGCTTCAGCGGCGGCGCGGCAGGCATCCTCGCCCACGGCCTGCCGGTCGGCCGCGCATTGCCCGCGCAACGCCTTGAGCCGCACCGGATCTGCGGCCAGGGCGTCGGCCAGGTTCTCGGCCGGCTGCTGGCCGCACGCGGTCAGCAGCACGGCCATCAGGACGGAAGCGCATCGCATGGCCGCCTCCGGTCAGTTGTTATAGAAGTTGACGGACTGCGGCGTGTACGGCGTGCCGGTGCCCAGAAAGCGCCGCCGCACTTCGCGGGCGCGCTCCATAGCCGCCGCTTGCCGCGCCAGTTCCAGTGAAGCGGCCCGGTCTTGCGTGATCTGGAGCTGCTGCGCCTGGATCGACTGCTTGGCCTGCAAAGCCAGGAGCTGGTTCGTCGCCTGCATCGCTTGCAGCGCGCCGGTGGCCGACTGGCTCTGGCTCACGAGATCGGCCAGCGCGCTTTCGTCTTGGGCGAGGTTCTGCGACACCTGCGCCTGCATCCGCATCGCGGTGTGCAAGCCGTTCAAGGTGTTCTGCCAGCGTTCGCGGGCGTCCTGTGCCATGCGGTCGCCGCTGATGGTGGCGGCGTACTGTTCCGGGTACAGGCGGGCGAACGTGGCATCCATGCTCTGCACGTCGTAGGCCAAGCCGCGCGCCTCGGCGATCAGGCGCTCGGTGGTGGCGAGCGTCGAGCGCAGGCGGTTGACGATGTTGAAGTCGAGATTTGCCAGGTTCCTGGCCTGGTTCATCAACATCTGCGCCTCGTTCTGAAGCTGGTTGATCTGGTTGTTGATCTGTTCCAGCGTGCGCACGGCGGTCAGCGTGTTCTGCACGAAGTTGGACGGGTCGAACACCGTCAGCGCGGATGCGGGCTGCACGGCCAGCAGCGATACCGACAGCACGGCAGCGAGTGAGACAGAGAGCAAACGGGGCTTGGTCTTCATGGTGAAACCTCCAGCGGTTGAGAAGCGAGAAAGGAAGCTGCCGCCGGAGCGGACGGCAGCAGGTCGGCGGCCCAGCCGAGGCCGCGATGGCGCAGCCACGCGCCGGCGAAGCCGGGAGCGCCGGCCTGCGTCAGCACGCGGTCAATATCGCGTTGGTCTTGAGGGGTGGATGCGCCCGCGAATGCGAGCGCGACAGGCCCCAGGTCGAGGTCGAACAGGCGATTGCCGAGGCGCGACTGGTAGTAGTAATCGCGCTTGGGCTGTGCGGTCGCCACGATCTCAATCTGGCGGCTGTTCAAGCCGAAGCCTTCGTAGATCGTGCGAATCTGCGGCTCGGAGGCCTGCGGGTTAGGTAAGAAGATCCTGCTCGCGCAGCTTTCGATGATGGCTGGCGCGATGGTCGAGTCCTTGATGTCGGCCAGCGACTGCGTGGCAAAGATGACGCTGACGTTCTTTTTTCTGAGCGTCTTGAGCCATTGCCGGATGCGGGCCGCGAAGGACGGCTCATCGAGGAACAGCCACGCTTCATCGAGGATCAGCAGCGTGGGCGCGCCGTCAAAACGTTCGTCGAAGCGGGCGAACAGGTAGCGCAGCACTGCTTGCACGGCGGCGGGGCTGTGCATCAGTTCTTCCATCTCAAAGCCCTGCACGTCGGCCATGCCCAGCCGGTCGTGGTCAGCGTCCAGCAGCTTGCCGTGGGCGCCGCCCAACACATAGGGCGCGAGCGCTTGGCGCAGCGCGTTGGACTGCAATAACACCGACAAGCCGGTCATGGTGCGCTGCTCCACTGGCGCACCGGCAAGGCTTCGCAGCGCCGACCAAATGGCAGCCTTCTCGTCCGGGCCGACCGTCACGCCTTCGTGCAGCAGCCGGCCCTCCACCCATTCGGCGGCCCAGGTGCGGTAGCCCTCGTGGGCTATTCGCGCGAGTGGCTGGAAGGCGATGCCGCCATCGGCACCGAGGTCGTAGTGCTCACCGCCAAGGCCGAGGATGGTGGCGCGCATCGAGCGCCCCATGTCGAAGGCGAAGATCCGCGAGCCGAAGTAGCGCCGGAACTGCATGGCCAATATGGCGAGCAGCACCGACTTGCCCATGCCGGTCGGCCCGGCGACAAGGGTGTGCCCCACGTCGCCGATGTGCGTCACCAGCCGGAACGGCGTCGCGCCATCGGTGCGGGTGACGATCAGCGGCGGGCCATCGAGGTGTTCGTTCTTCTCCGGCCCAGCCCATACCGCTGACATCGGCATCATGTGCGCCAGGTTCAGCGTCGAAACGATGGGCTGACGCACGTTCGCGTATGCGTTGCCGGGGACGGACGACAGCCAGGCATCGACTGCGTTGAGGGTTTCGGGGATGGTCACGAAACCCCGGCCCTGGATGACGCGCTCCACCATGCGCAGCTTCTCGTCGGCCACGGCCGGGTCGGCGTCGAGCACCGTCACCGTGGCGGTGAGGTAGCCGAAGGCGACTTGATCGCTGCCCAGCTCCTGCAAGGCGGCATCGGCGTCGGCGGCCTTGTTGCTGGCATCGGTATCGACCAGCGGGCTTTCCTGCTGAAAGATCGTTTCGCGCAGCAGCGCGATGACGTTCTTGCGCTTGGCGAACCATTGGCGCCGCAAGCGCCCCAATTCCCGTTCCGCCTCGGCTTTGTCCAGGCACAGGAAGCGCGTACTCCAGCGATACGCAAAGCCCAGGCGGTTGAGGTCGTCCAAGATCCCCGGCCAGGTCGAGGTCGGGAAGCCTCGTACCGACACCACGCGCAGGTGCTGATCGCCCAGCATGGGCGCCAGGCCGCCGACCAGCGCGGCATCGGCCAGCAGTGCGTCGATATGGAACGGCACGTCGGGCACGCCGACGCGATAGCGCCGCGTGGAGACTGTGGCATGCAGGTAGGTCAGCGTCTGGCTATCGTCCAGCCAGGCAATCTCCGGCATCACACCATCGAGCAGGTCGAACACGCGATCGGTCTCTGCCACGAAGGAATCAAGCCGACCACGCCAGTCCACACCCTCAGTGGGCCGGTTCTCGTACAGCATCCCAGCCGCACGGGCGCGAGACTCTTGCGGCGGTAGGTGTTGCAACGTGAAGTGATAGACGCTCTCGAAATGGCCATCCGACTCCTCGAACGCCGCGCGTCGCTCCTCATCCACCAGCCAGGACAGTGGTTCGGGAAAGGAGGATTGCGGATAGCTCGATGCCCGCATCCGCTCGGCCTCGATATAGAAGGCCCAGCCAGACCCGGTACGGCGAAGCGCGTTGTTCTGCCGCGCCGACGTGGCAATCAGCTCGCCCTGTGTCGCACTGTCCAAGTCGGGGCCGCGAAACTGGAACGTGCGTTGAAACGAACCATCTTTGTTCAGCACAACGCCCGGCGCGACCAGCCCGGCCCAGGGCAGCCAGTCGGCAAGCAAGGCCGGGCGCTGACGATATTCGGCAAGGTTCAGCATGGCGTCCTCCCCTCACACGTCCAGAAGCGGGCGGTGTTTGATATGCCGCGCGAAGACCTGCATGAACTGCGGATCGACGCGCGCACCCCATACGGCCAGCGAGTGGCCGACGATCCAGAGCACCACGCCGGGAATCCACAGTTGCAGGCCCAGCCCGACGGCGGCGGCTAGCGTGCCGTTGGCAATCGCCACGGTGCGCGGCGCACCGCCCAGCAGGATCGGCTCGGTCAGCGAGCGATGCAGCGGCACTTCAAAGCCCGGAAGATCGGTGGCCTTACTCATACGACGGCCCCTCCGGAGAAGCTGAAGAACGACAGGAAGAACGAGGACGCGGCGAACGCGATGGACAGGCCGAACACGATCTGGATCAGCTTGCGAAAGCCGCCGCTGGTATCACCGAACGCCAGCGCAAGCCCCGTCGAGATGATGATGATCACCGCCACGATCCGGGCGACTGGCCCTTGGATGGATTCGAGGATGGAGGTCAGCGGCCCTTCCCACGGCATCGAGGAACCGGCGGCCTGCGCCGTGCCCGCCAGCAACAGCATCAGCGCGGCCAGCAGCAGCCCTTGCCCTGCGGGACGGGCCAGGTGGCGCAGCCGCGCCATGCTGGACAGGCGAGAAATAGGATTTACGGAAAGACGGAAAGCATCAACGTGCGTCATGGCAGTTCTCCAGGTTGGTCAGGGGTCGAGGAAGGCGCAGCGGCAGCGGCTGCAAGAGGAACCGGCGGCAGCTCGGGAAACGGCGTTTCCAGCGCATCTGTCAGGCGATAGCCCGCACCGTCGAAGCCGACGACACGGGAGATGGTTTCGACGTGACGTTTGCGGCCACGGCCTGCGATGTGAATCACCACGTTGACCGCCTCGGCGATCAGGGCGCGGGGCGGATTCACTGCCACTTCGAGGATCAGTTGCTCCAGACGCAGCAGTGCGCCCAAGGCGGAGCCGGCATGGATGGTGGCAATGCCGCCGGGGTGGCCGGTGCCCCAGACCTTCACCAAGTCCAGGGCTTCGCCGCCACGCACTTCGCCGACGATCACGCGGTCAGGCCGCAGGCGCATCGTGGCCCGCACCAGCTCGGTCATTGTGACGACGCCGGCGCGGGTGCGCAGCGGCACATGGTCGCGGGCCGCGCATTGCAGCTCGATGGTGTCTTCGAGCACCAGCACGCGGTCGCCTGTGGCGGCGATCTCGGCCAGCAGCGCGTTCGCCAGCGTGGTCTTGCCGGTGCTGGTGCCGCCGGCGATCAGGATGTTCTGCCGCTCGCGCACGGCGCGGCGCAGGAACTCGGCCTGCCCGGCGGTCAGGATGCCGTCGGCCACGTAGCGATCCAGGCCGATGATGCTCACGGCCCGCTTGCGTAGCGCGAAGGCTGGCCCCGGGGCGGCCGGAGGCAGGATGCCCTCGAAACGCTCGCCGGTTTCCGGCAACTCGGCGGTCAAGAGCGGCTGGCCGCGATGCACCTCCGCGCCGACATGCGCGGCGACCAGGCGGATGATGCGTTCACCATCGGCCTCGGGCATCTCCACGCCCAGCGGCGAGCGACCCGACGACAGCCGATCCACCCACAGGGTGCGATCGGGGTTGAGCATGATTTCCACAACATCCGGATCTTCGAGCGCAGCGGCGATCAGCGGCCCCATCGCCGTGCGCAGCATCTGGATGCGGCGATCCTGGGACGCCGCGGCGGATGAGCGAGATTCAGGCGGAATCTGCGGAACGGCACTCATGACGCACGCTCTGCAGCTCGCTCATCGGCGGACGCCATCGCTGCTGCGTCATCCATCCGCATCGGATCGGGGTGCAGTTCCTCCACCACGTCGCGCACCAGACTGCGGCCACGCAGCAGGTGGCGACCCAACTGCTCGACGAACTGCTCGAAGCGCGCTTTGCCCTGGGCGCGGGCCGCGTCCTTGTGGGCTTCTGGCACCGGCGTGCTGATGGTCAAGAAATAGCGGATGAACAGCGCCAGCGTTTCGATCTGGATGTTCTGGTCGCGCTCCATGCGTTCGGTCTGCCGCGACAGTCGATCCAGCCGCTTGGCAATGGCGGCCTCACGCTGGTCGCCCGCATCGGGTGACAGCCAGGACGCCAAGGCCGCTGCGACGATGGAGGACTTGGACACGCCTTTCTTGGCGGCAAGTTCATCCAGGCGCTTGGCGTGCTCGGGCTGGATGAAAAGATTGAGGCGGTATTGGCTCATAGGTCTATTCCGTCGTTGGGGTCGAGAGAAGCCAGCCGGGCCGTGCGCTGCATGGCCGGGTCGAGCTGGCCGGGAAGCGGGAGCGCCAGGTCGTCGTCATCGAGCAGCTCCAGGTCGTTCGCACACGCGTCCAACTCGGGCTCGTAGGCGACGGTTTCGGAGAGTTCGAGCTGGCGGCGCGGGCCGCCGTCATCGGTGCCGCCCGGACCATCGGCGGATACCGAGGTCGGCGCCGTAGGTACGGCCGGGATCGCCAAGCCGCTCCAGTCGTCGGGGCGGGCTGGCGGCGCGTCGGCGTACCTCCCGACTGCGAGCACGGGCGGTGGCAGGACGCGATCCTTGAAATTGGCGTCGACGTAGTAACGCAGCTTCTTCGCGCGGATCGGGGCAACGCTGGACACCATGACTACGGCGTCCTCAGGTGGAAGCTGCATCACCTCGCCGGGCGTCAGCAGCGGACGTGCAGTTTCCTGACGCGACACCATCAGGTGCCCCAGCCACGGAGCGAGGCGGTGGCCCGCGTAGTTGCGCTGCGCGCGAAGCTCGGTGGCGGTGCCGAGGGTTTCGGAAATCCTTTTCGCCGTCCTTTCGTCGTTGGTGGCGAAAGTCACCCGGACATGGCAGTTGTCGAGGATGGAATGGTTCTGCCCATACGCCTTGTCGATCTGGTTCAGGCTTTGAGCGATGAGAAAGCTGCGGATGCCGTAGCCGGCCATGAAGGCAAGCGCGGACTCGAAAAAATCGAGGCGACCCAGCGCCGGAAACTCGTCCAGCATCAGCAGCAGCTTGTGCCGGCGCGCGATGCCATCGCTGCCGTCGAGCGATTCGGTCAGCCGCCGCCCGATCTGGTTCAAGATGAGCCGGATCAGCGGCTTGGTGCGGCTTATGTCGGAGGGCGGCACCACCAGATAGAGCGATACCGGGTGCTCGGCGGAAATCAGGTCGGCGATGCGCCAATCGCAGCGCGATGTGACTTCGGCCACGGTCGGGTCGCGGTACAGGCCGAGAAACGACATGGCGGTGGAGAGCACGCCCGATCGCTCGTTGTCCGACTTGTTGAGCACTTCGCGGGCAGCGGATGCGACAACCGGGTGAGGCGCATCGCCCAGGTGCTTCGTCGTCATCATCCGGTGCAGCGTCAGCTCGAACGGACACGCCGGGTCGCTGAGGAAGTTGGCGACGCCGCGCAGCGTCTTGTCCTCGCCTGCGTACAGAACATGCAAGATTGCACCGACCAGTAGCGCGTGGCTGGTCTTCTCCCAATGATTGCGCTTCTCTAACGCACCTTCAGGGTCAACCAGAATGTCGGCGATGTTCTGCACGTCGCGCACTTCATGTGCGCCGCGCCGGACTTCAAGCAGCGGGTTGTAGGCGGCCGACTGCCTATCGGTGGGGTTGAAAAGCAGGCAGTGCGAAAAGCGCGAACGCCAGCCCGCCGTGATCTTCCAGTTCTCTCCCTTAATGTCGTGAATGACGGCGGACGCCGGCCACGAAAGCAACGTAGGCACCACCAAGCCCACGCCCTTGCCCGAGCGCGTGGGTGCGAAGCTCAGGACATGTTCCGGCCCCTCATGTCGGAGGTATTGGTCGTCGTGTTGGCCGAGGAAGACGCCCGCCGGGAGGGTCAGTCCAGCTTTGCGGATGTCGACGGCATCGGCCCAGCGTGCCGAACCATAAGTCGTAACCAGCCGCGACTGCCGAGAACGCCATACCGACATGGCGATGGCGACGAGTAAAGCGAACAAACCGCTACCACCCGCAATCGCACCGCCTGTGTCGAAGACGTGCGGCGCGTAGGCATCAAAGAAGAACCACCATTCGAACAAGCGCCACGGGTGATAAACCGGTACACCTAGAAGATCGAACCAGGGCGATCCGAGGCGTACTTGATAGCCAAGGGTCGCTGCTGTCCATTGTGTGGCGCCCCAGACGCCGGCGATCACGATGCCGATTACCACAGCGATCTGGCCGAACAGAACGTTCGTCCCTTGCATGACCTGTCCTCCGATTTCTCCTGCGCTGGTGTCTCATTGAAAGCGTTGCACAGGGGGTGTCGCAGGCGTCAGGATCGGTTCTGGGCTAGTGCCGGTCAAAGACCGTTCGCAGCACAATGGTCGAGGGAAAAGAAAGAATGAGCGCGGTGGCGAGTCAAAGAAAAGCGCCGCAAGCGAAAGCGCACTGCGGCGCATACAGAGTTCCAAGCAAGTTACCCAAAAAAAGCCGTCAATGGGCCTTGCTTCCACTCATAGGCAATATTTAGATATCATGAAAAACGATGATATTTAAGATTGGAATAAAAATGAAAAATATCAAGAGTATGGATCTCAACTTGCTCAAGGCGCTGGACGCATTGTTAGACGAACGCAATGTGACACGGGCGGCGGCCCGTCTGGGACTAACCCAGCCGGCCTTGAGTGGCATGCTGACGCGGTTGCGCGAGAGCTTCGGTGACCCGCTTTTCGCGCGCTCGCAGCGGGGTATCGTTCCAACGCAGCGGGCGCTGGATCTAGGGATGCCTGTCAAGCAGGTGCTCGCCGAAATCGACGCGCTGCTCCAGCCACCTTCCTTCAATCCGGCCACCGCACAACTGACCTTCTCCATCGCCGCGACGGACTATGCGCTGCGTGCCGTTGCTGTCCCATTTCTATCGGCACTTAAACGGCACGCACCGCGTGTACGAGTCTCATTAGTGCCAGTCGAGAGCGGGCAGCTACAGAACCAGCTTGAGCGCGGTCAGATCGATTTAGCCCTCCTGACGCCAGAGATCACTCCGCCAAATCTGCATGCCCGAGAGCTGTTCAAGGAACACTATGTGTGTGTCCTGCGGGAAGACCATCCTGCGGCTATGGGGCGCAAGCTGACCGTTAAACAGTTCTGTGCTCTCGACCATGCGCTTGTTTCCTACGATGGTGGAGGTTTCCGCGGCGTCACCGACGATGCGCTAGAACAGTTGGGCAAACGACGCAGCGTCACACTGTCGGTCAAGAGCTTTCTGATCTTGCCAGACATCCTGCGTGCCAGTGACATGGTTGCGATCTTGCCGAGCCGCTTGGTCGCCGGTATGGACAAGCTGGCTATCTCCCTGCCGCCGGTGAAGATACCGGGGTTCACCAAGACGGCTGCTTGGCACGAACGCACCCATCACGATCCAGCACATCGCTGGATACGAGCACTGCTGTTCACTTCCTGTGCTAACAACAAGTAGGCAAGATCGCTCCTATCGTCATGCTCAGCACAACTCTACCTCGCACTACAAATAAGCAATCAGTCGGCTCAATTGGAGACGCGCCCTTTCGTAGCGCCGCTGCGAGATAGCCTAGTCGGTGGATGGCAGAACCTAGGCCTTGATATCATATTTTATGATATCAAAAATAGAAACTTAGGATTTCACTTATTGCAGATGGAGGCTCATGATTTGCTCCATGACCACTTGAATGACGCAGCCACCCCTGTTGCGTCATCGACATTTTGTGAAGGAGCTTCGATATGAGCAAGCAACAGAACGCCATCCTCTGGCCCGAAGGCTACACGCCGGGCTTTACTGAGAATTTCGCCTCCAATGAGATCATCGCCGCCGGCTTGAGCGCGGCCGACGTATGGCCTCTACTCGTCACACCATCGCTGTGGCCAAGCTACTACGCCAACTCGGCTAACGTGTGCTTTCATGACGGCAAAGGCCCGGTACTGGCCGACGGCGATCGGTTTTACTTCGAGACCTTCGGCTTCCCGGTAGAGGGGCAGTGCAACGAATACGTGCCACCTGCGGATGGGCAACCCGGCCGCGTGGCCTGGCACGGCTGGTCCGGCGAGGAAGGCACAGATACGCGCCTGGATGTGCATCACGCCTGGCTGGTTGAGAACCTGGACGGCAGGCGCGTGCGCATCCTCACGCAGGAAACTCAGAAGGGCAAACCGGCCGAGGAGCTGCACAACGCCAAACCCAACCCGATGATCAACGGCCATCAGGACTGGCTCGACAGCTTGGTCGAGGCAGCGCGCAAAGCCAAGCAGGCGTAGTGGTCTCCGGCCGCTTGATCCCAAGCGTCTGAACGGAGAAAACCATGATGAGAACTCCCCTCAGGATTCTGCTGGTCCTGACTTCGCAGGCAACGATGGGCGACGAACTGCTCAACCGCGAATGGTTCCGCAGTCGGACCGAAGCGAAGGTGCTGATCGAACGTTGGCGACAGTTCTACAACGAGCAGCGGCCGCATAGCGCGCATGCTTACAAACCGCCGGCGACGATCCGGCGCAACTGGATCCAATCCGATAGCATCCCCTCCGAACTCACTGCCTGACTGGCTACAAAGTTCGTACTCAGGTCACCTTGGCGCAGGCACTGAAGGTGGAGCCACCCGGAATGGGTGCTCCCACCGCCTTACGCGCACTGGCTCGAACTCTCCCGAGGCGCCGGCAAGCTCGTCACATAGCGACTAGAGAGAGGAGGTGACCGTACGAGTTCCCAGCGCCCGATCCACTCTGGGAGCTGGGTCGCCTAGCGACTACGCTACCAATGGAGCTAGCGATCAACTCGATAACTTGAGCGTGATAACGCCCAGGATGATCAACGCCACGCCAAGGTATCGCATCAGGGAGGTTGGGTCGCCATAGAAATGAATTCCGACTAAGAAAGTTCCCGCCGCTCCGATACCCGTCCACACCGCATAAGCAGTCCCAATCGGTATCTGACGCTGAGCAAGCCATAGGAAGGCGCCGCTAATTGTCATGAAAGAGACGGCTACTGCGACCCCACTCCAACGCGATGTTGGCTCTTGCGCCATTTTCAGCCCGACCGGCCATCCGATTTCAAACAATCCAGCCAAAACAAGATAGATCCAACCCATTGCGATTCTCCTTCAAATTTTTCATATCCGGCATACATACTCCGGCATGACCACCAGCTTAGAACTTCGGCGGCTCTTTAGGCGTGGTGTGGGGCACATCGCCATCTTCGTAAAAGCGCTTTCGCGTAGCCTCGGCAACCCGGTTACATAGTTGGTCGCCCAGCATTGGTCGATCCAACTTGCATTGCTTGCGCAACTCTTTCAGACGCTCAGGATTGAGCGCTAATTCATCGACTGTCGGAAGGTTGGCTTTATCTGGTTTCCCAGATGGGCTGCAGGCTGCCAATGTCGAGGAAAGCAATATGAGAGCAATCTTCTTCATGGTTAATTTTCTTTGGGAGATTGTGTGATGGTTTACCGCCGACCTTTGGCATCTGGAGATTTGATCGAATGAACGCGTTCCATGAAGCGAGTCAGCATTTCTGACGGCTCGCTGGCCGGCCGTAGTAGATAGGTCGTGAGCATTGGCGAACGTCCAGTCAGCGGCCGTGCGACCACCCCCTGTTCCCTGCTGGCTGTGATATGCGCGCCTCCTGTGAGGCCTAGTGCAAGTCCCGCCGAAACCAGGACCATCATTAGATCGCTGGAAGTCACGCGTTCGGCAATCAGTGGCTCTATGTCCACGCGACGTAGCACCCGTTCAACTTGCCGAGCATGGCCCTCACACGCCACCGCGTCGCAGAGCACCAGCGGATACCGCAACAGCTCTTCTAGGGGAATCTGTTTGTGGGATAGCAAGGGGTGCCGTGCGGGCACAGCTACCATCAGAGGGTCACTCCACACCGGCACGGCGATGATGCCTTCGCCGACTTCATCCGATTGAGCGAAGCCGAGATCGTACAGTTCGCCACACAATCCCTTGATTTGCTGTGCCAAAGGCACCTCGAAGAAGCGAACTTCCACTTCCGGCTCTTCCTGCCGGCAGAGCGCCAACAACGCAGGCAGGCGCGATGGCGTGATTCCATCAGACAATGCAATACGGAGCTGGCAATGAAAGCCATTGGCTGCGGCGTTCACACTGTCGCGCGCCTGCTGCAAAGCTGCGAAGACACGCGGCACGCTCTCAAAGAAGAGCCTGCCCGCACGAGTCAAGCGGGTGCTCCGAGTGGTTCTCGCAAATAGCGCTACGCCCAACTCTTCCTCAAGTTCCTTGATGGCGCGCGACAGCGGCGATGTCTCTATGTGGAGGCGCTCTGCGGCTCGGGCAAAGTGCAGCTCCTCTGCCACCGCCAGAAAGTAGCGCAGGTGTCGAATTTCCATGTTCGCATTCCTCATCACTCAGGCCTCACCACCTTCGCCTTGCGTCACGCTATTTAGCTAGCCTTCGCAAGCTGCTCCAGCATGTTTCTGCGATCAAACAGGAGAGCCGGATAATGCTTTTGCCAGGACGCCCCATTGCATGGCTGTCTCGGCCCGCGTGCGGATCAGCGAAGCCTGCGCTGACAGCACCCCGGCCTCAGCCTCGGCCACCACCGTGGCGTCCACTTGTCCCGCCTCGAACAGACGTCGGCTGCGATCGAGCTGACGCTCCGCGACTGCGACACCCTCGGCCTGATGCTCCAGTGCTGCGTGCTGCGTATGCCAACCGAGATATGCGTTCTCTACGTCCTGCAAAGCACTCAACAAAGTGCGCTCGAACTCCGCACGGGCAGCTCGGCTGCGCGCCTCTCCGGTCTCGATGCCGGCACGGATCGCGCCACCATCGAAGATCGGCAACGACACCCCGGCCCCAAGTGAAAAAATGTTTCCAGTGATGCGGGTTCCCACACTCTCTACGCGCTGCCGTCCGCCGCTCAGGTCCAACACCAGCCTGGGGAAGCGTTCGCCTTCGGCTGCGTTCCAGCGCGCGGTTTCGGCGGCGAACTTCGCTTCGGCGGCGCGCACGTCGGGCCGCTCACTCAGCAGGTCCGCAGGTATGCGTGTCGGTGTCCAGTCCGGGACGGCGAGCGACGCAAGAGTTGGGGAAGCTGCAGGCGCTCCGGGCGTTTGTCCCACTAGTACATCGAGTGCATGCGTCGCCTCGCCGCGCGCACGCCGCAGTTGCTCTTGCTCCACGCGCAGTGCGACGACGCCGGCGCGGGTACGCTCGATGTCGAAGCCGGTAGCTTGTCCGGCCTCGAACTTCCGTTGCATCAGCAAGACGAGTCGTTCTGCGGATGCCAGCCGCGCCGCGGCTAGCGCTTCGAGCTCACTGGCTTGGCGCTGCTGCACAGCCGCCGACACTGTTTCAAACGCGACCTGCCACCGCGTGGCAACCCACGCTTGTTCGGCTGCCACCGCATCCAGGCGCGCACCTTCTGCTGCCTGCGAAAGCCGTCCCGACAGGTCTGCCTCCCACGATGCGGACAACGTGGCGCGGCCATCATTGCCGATTGCAACGTTCTCTGAATAGTCGCGTCCTCGAGTTGCCTGCGTGCCCGCGGACAACGAGGGGAGCAGGGAGGCCCGTGCTCGCCGCGTGGCGGCCGATGCCTCGTCCACGCGCGCTCGCGCAATCGTCAGTTCGGTATTGCGCTCCAGCGCCGCCCGGACCAAGGCATTGAGGTGCGGATCGCCGTAGGCCGTCCACCAATCGACGGGAAGAGTACGGCGGGACGATTTGTCCAAGATGCCTTCACCTCCCTCTTCATTTGAGAAATGGGCCGGTACATCCAGGCGAGGTGGATCGGCAGAGTGCGGGGCATGGCTGCAGGCCGCAAGAAGCAGTAGCGGAGAAATCATGGCAATGAGGCGATAGCGTTCAAGAATTTGAGACATGGCAGCTCCTTGCGTTCCGAAAAAGTCTTGACGGACTGTTGTATGGCTTCTACTATACCGTCTGGACTGTATATGACTCAAGCTTTTTTGGAGCACGACCATGCCGCCCCGCGCGAAAACAAAGTTGCCCCCCCCGTCCACTGCCCATAGCAGCGCCGATGCGCAGCCCGGCCTCCAGCAAGGAGCCCAGCGAACTCGCGACCGCATCCTGCAGGCCGCCCGCGAACTGGTGCTGGAGGAAGGTGCCAGTCGCTTGACACTGGACGCCGTCGTTGTGCGGGCCGGGTTGAGCAAAGGGGCGTTTCTCTATCACTTCAAGACCAAACGCGATTTGTTCGTGACACTGATCGACGAGATGATCCGGGCGTTCGACGCGGTACAAGCCAATCACGAGCGCAGGTTTGCCGGAGATCCGGACCCCTGGCTGTCGAGCCAGGTGGAAGCGATGCCCGACGACGAGATGCAGAAGATGGGCGCAGCGCTGCTCGCGGCAGCTGCGGAAGATCCAACACTTCTCGACCCACTGCGCGAGTGGTACCGCGTGCAGTACGAACGCGTGCGTCGATCCCCGCGTGGCACCGAGACCGCGGCACTCATCATGCTGGCATTGGATGGCGCCCTGTTCGCCGATCTTCTGGGTTTGCCAATACTCGCACCCGCAGAGCGGCGGCATTTCTTTCGGGCGCTCCAGGATCTCGCCTCGGGCCATCTCGAACTTGTCCCGGCAAAAGGACGCACATGAGTCGCGTCCGTAGCGGTGTCATGACCGCGTGCGCACCGCGCTCCTTGGCGGTTGCTTGCACACTATCCATTTCGACTCTGCTCTCAGGGTGCGGAAACTCGCAATCCACCGTATCCGAGCCTCCGCGCGCAGTGAAGCTCGCCGCCGCGCAGTCGGATCTCCCGCATAGCTCTCGCATCGAATTGACTGGCTCGGCGCGAGCAACCGAGCGCAGCATCCTAGGATTTGAAACAGGAGGACGGATCGCCAAGTTGAACGTCGACGTGGGTGAACGGTTCTCCCGCGGCCAAGTCCTGGCAGAACTTGATGCGCAACCTGACCGGCTTCGCGTGACACAAGCGCAAGCATCCCTGGCGGCCGCCGAAGCCGGCCTGATGGATCGACGTGTACAGACAGATCAACAGCGCCGGTTGCTCGAAAGCGAAGTCATCTCCCCTGCTGCGTTCGAGAGCGCGAAGGCGCAGCTAGCGGTCGCAGAGGGTCAAGCGCGCACTGCCAAGGCGGCGCTTGGCCTGGCCGAACGAGCACAACGTGGCACGATGATCGTCGCTCCTTTCGATGGTGTCGTGGCGGAAAAGCTGGCTTTGGCGTTCACCGACATTGCTGCTGGTGCGCCGGTATTTCAGGTCGACGGCGTGCGCAGTGGCACTGAGATCATCGCGAACGCGTCTACTACACAGGCACCTCACATAGATGTCGGCCAACGCGCAGAACTGAGCTGGAGCGGAGCCGAACAACCAATCCGAGCGGTGGTACGTCGTGTCGGTCTGCGCGCCGAAAATGGCTCGCTCCTACCCGTGGTGCTAGTGCCTGAAGATAACGCGCAAGCGCGCGCACTTCGGCCAGGTATTCCCGTACAGGTCGTGCTCGACGCACCTGCGGCAACCTCCAAGACCTCTCGGCCCGAGACTGTATCCATACCTTATGCCTCGCTGGTGCTCGGCACGAAGCCGGGCGAGGCTTCCGTCTTCGTCTACACCCCTGAAGATAAGAAGGTGCACCGTCGCGCGGTGCGCTTCACGCCGGTACAGGAAGGAGACAGCGCGCGCGTCCTCGCTGGACTCAAGCCCGGCGAGACGGTGGTTGCCGCCGGAGGAGGATGGCTCACCGATGGACAGCCAGTGACACCACTGGAAGCCACCACTCAATTGACCAAGCGCTAACGCGATCCACCAGGTTACTTCATCATGAAGATCACCGAGATGGCGCTGCGCGCCAGTCGACTTACCTACTTTGTAGCGCTCATCATTTTCGTCGCCGGCATCGCGACCTTCCTGAATTTTCCTTCTCAGGAGGAGCCGACTGTCACGGTCCGCGATGCGATGGTCACGGCGTTGAACCCGGGGCTGCCCGCCGAACGCGTTGAGCAACTCATTGCCCGGCCGATCGAGGAGCGCTTGCGCGAACTGGCAGAGGTCAAGCGCGTGACGAGCACCGTGCGCGCAGGCAGCGCCATGATCCAGGTCACGATCTGGGACCGCTACACCGACTTGGCACCGATCTGGCAGCGCGTCCGGGCCAAGGTCGCCGATTCGAAGGATGCCTTACCACAGAGCACGATGGGGCCTTTCGTCGACGAAGACTTCGGCCGCGTCGCGGTTGCCTCGATTGCGGTCACTGCACCAGGTTACTCCATGAGCGAGATGCGCGTCGCGCTCAAGCAGATGCGCGACCGCCTGTACACCGTGCCTGGTATTGAGCGCATCACTTTCTACGGCCTGCAGGAAGAGCGCGTCTATCTCGAATTCGATCGGCCTAGGCTCGCGCGATTGGAGCTGACACCACAGGGGGTGATCGACCAACTCGTCAAACAGAACGTCGTCGCTTCGGGTGGACAAATTGTTGTCGGCGGCATCAATGCAACCTTGGCGGTCAGTGGCGAAGTGCGTGACGCTCCCTCCCTGCGAGCAATGCCGATCGCGCTGCCACGACCGCAAAGTAGTACGGCGCCCGTGCCGACGATCGCATTGGGTGAACTGGCGCAGGTGAGTGTGCGGCCAGCCGATCCGCCGGAATCTGCTGCCATCTACAAAGGCCAGCCCGCTGTCGTCATGGCGGTTTCGATGGCCTCCGGTCAGAACGTGGAGCAGTTCGGAAAAGCGCTCAAAGCACGGGTTGCAGACCAGGAGAAGCTGCTGCCGGCGGGTTTCGATCTGTCATACGTCACTTTCCAGGCCGATGTCGTCAAGCACGAGATGGGCAAAATGAACCAAGTCATGATGGAGACGATCATCGTCGTCCTCGGTGTCGTCGTGCTATTTCTCGGTTGGCGCACCGGGATCATCGTGGGCATGATCGTGCCGTTGACGATCCTCAGTGCACTCATCGTCATGCGCGCGATGAACATCGAGCTTCAGAACGTCTCGATGGGCGCCATCATCATTGCGCTCGGCTTGTTGGTGGACAACGGCATTGTGATTGCCGAAGACATCGAACGCCGCCTGGCCGGTGGCGAAGATCGTAAGCATGCCTGCCTCGAGGCGGGCCGCACGCTCGCCATTCCGCTGCTCACGTCCTCGCTCGTGATCGTGATCGTGTTCTCGCCGTTCTTTTTTGGCCAGAACGCCACGAGCGAGTATCTGCACAATCTCGTGGTCGTGCTGGCACTGACGTTGTTCGCTTCGTGGCTGCTGTGCCTGACTGTCACGCCCCTATTGTGCTACCACTTCGCCAAACCCCATCACAAGCAGGAGCAGGGCGACGCCTATGACACCCGCTTCTACCGTGGCTACCGGCGCGTACTGGAGTGGGTGCTCCACCATAAGGCGGTCTATGTAGCGTCGATGATCGCGGCGCTTGCCATTGCGCTGTATGGCTTCACCACCCTGCCGTACGATTTCATGCCCAAGTCCGACCGGCTTCAGTTCCAGATTCCGGTGCAGCTCGCCCCCGGTACCGACTCGCGCGAAACGCTCGCCCGCGTGAAGCAGATCAGTGGTTGGCTGGGCGACACGAACATCAATCCAGAAGTCTCCGATCACATCGGCTACGTCGCCGATGGTGGCCCGCGCTTCATCCTTAGCCTGAATCCACCACTGCCGGCATCGAACATCGCGTACTTCGTTGTCACATTGAAGCCGAAGAGCGACATCGACGCCGTCCTCGCCCGCACCCGCAGCTACTTTGCGCAAGCACATGGCGACGTGCGCGCCGAGCCCAAGCGTTTCTCGCTCGGTGCGACCGAGTCAGGGACTGCCATTTATCGCGTCAGCGGTCCGGATGAGGAGGTATTGTTGGGGGCCGCGTCCAAAATCGAAGCAGCGCTGCGCAAGCTGCCCGGCACCATCAACGTCAAGAACGATTGGGATACGCGCGTTGGCCGCATCGACGTACGGGTCGACCAGGACCGCGCGCGTCGGGCGGGCGTGACGACTGAAGACATCGCTGGCGGGCTGGATGTCCGCTACAGCGGCAGATCGATCTCGGTTATTCGCGACGGTGACACCTCCGTCCCGATCGTCCTGCGCAGTATCGTAAGCGAGCGTCGCAGCACGGCAGACGTAGGCGCGACGCTCATCTATCCCACCAACGGCGGTCCAGCGGTGACGCTGGCTCAGGTCGCAGACGTATCGCTCGCGAGCGAGCCCTCGGTCATCCAACGGCGCAATCTCATCCGCACGATCACCGTGCAAGGACAGAACACCTCTTACACCGCCCAGGAGATCATCAACCGCCTGGCGCCTAGCGTCGCTGCCCTGGACCTGCCCGCGGGCTACTCGGTTGAACTTGGCGGCGAGATCGAGGAAGCCGCCGAATCGAACGCCGCGCTGTTGACCTACATGCCCCTCGCATTTCTGGCGATGCTGATGCTGTTCGTATGGCAGTTCAATTCTTTCCGCAAGCTCGGTGTGATCCTCGCGACGATCCCTTTCACGCTTATCGGCGTGGTATTGGCTCTGAAGCTGACCGGCACACCTTTCAGCTTCATGGCGACCTTCGGCGTACTGGCCCTGTTCGGGATCATTGTCAACAACGCCGTGCTCTTGCTGGAACGCATCGACCAGGGGCTAGCGGAAGGCCTGCCACGCCATGAAGCCTTGGTTGGGGCCGCGATACAACGGCTTCGTCCAATCGTGATGACCAAGGTCACCTGCATTTCGGGACTGGTGCCACTCATGCTCTTCTCCGGACCATTATGGAAAGGGATGGCGATCGCGATGATCGGTGGGCTGGCACTCGGAACGCTGGTGACGTTGGGCTTGATTCCGCTGCTTTACGAAGTCCTGTTTGGAATCAAGCGAATTGGGCCGTGGAACCTGAGTGTCGCCACCGCGCATGGAGATCGCTCATGAGTCTCTTGCGAGCCGCCGCGTGCTGCGCATTCTCAGAATTCGTATGCACCCACGCTTCATGCGTATGTCTCGCTAGGCTTATGCGATTCAGCACCCATCCGCTGATCTGGAAATCCTGGTCGATTGTCATTGCCGCAGGGGTTCTAGGAGCGGGCTATCCACTGGGCCTGCGGGCCATCACGGCGGGCGGTCCGATGCGCTGGGTCGGCCTCTGTGTGGCAGTGACGTGCATGGCGGCCAGCGGCGCACTTTTGTGGTTCGCGCTCAAGCGGATTCCGATCAGCGCGGCCTCTGCAGCCTGGGCAGGAATCGGGCTACTTGGAAACTTGGGCGTCGGCGCCCTCCTACTAGGCGATGTCGCATCGGTAACGCGCTGGTCTGGCACCGCCCTCATCGCAGCAGGCATTGCCTGTCTTAGTTTCGTTTGATCAAGGAGACCCATTATGAAGAGCAAAACTGCATTGATCCGCGGCGGCATCTTTTTTTGCGTAGCAGGCGCGCTCTCTGGATGCGCGACCAACAGCATGACGCGCTCCGGATTTCTCGGCGACTACGAGAAGTTATCGCCGACACGATACGAGAACGTACTGATGTACCGCGCAGCGGGATTCGAGCCCAAGCGTTATGCCGCTGTCGTGGTGGAAGAAGCGCAGATCAAGACCGCCTCGGGTCGCATCGATGGGCTCGATGACGCGCAGCAGCGCGAAGTGCTAGACCATGTGACGAGCGAACTGAAACGCCAGGAAGGCAAAAGTCCCGCCCCCCCAGGTGGCGCGGGACAGGTTCGGGTGCGTGTAGCGGTCACCGAACTGCAGACACCGAATCGGGCAGTCAATGCAATGACGACCCTGCTGGTTGGACCCGTGACGACGGGTGGTGCCAGCCTAGAGTTCGAAGCAGTCGATTTAAGGACGGGACGCCGGGTTGCTGCCGCCAGTTGCTTCGAGCGCGGCAACGTCATTAAAGAGTTCGCCGGTTCGTACACATTGCTGGGTCATGCCAAAGCGGCGATCACGAACTGCATCGAGCGCATCGACAGCGCTTGGCGGGACACGCAGCCATGAGCAACGCTTCACAGGCTTGGCTCCGGCAGGATGCCATGGTCGGCGGTGATCACAAATGGCTGGCGGGTGGCGACTGGACGATAGAGCACTACGCCAGTCTGGCAAAATCCGTGTCCGCCGCCCGCATCAGTCATGCCGAGGGGTACGCCACTCCCTTACTCGACTGGACGCAAGTCCAGAGACTGGACACCGCCGGCGCGGCTCTGCTGGTGGAAATTCTCGGGCCAGACTCGATACTCGACCGGCCGGAGGCAGCTCCAAATCTGTCCTCGGATCGCCTCGCCCTAATGAGAGCGCTGGCCGCCGCTGCTACCGATCAGCAGAAGACGGAGAAAGCAGCGGTGAGCGGGAATCCTCTGCTCCGCGGTCTGGGACGCATAGGCCTGACCTTGGAACAGGGCTGTCGTGCGTGTCTTGGTCTGGCCGGGTTCGTGGGCCAGATCATCGAAACATGGAGCCGTACCGTTCGTCACCCGCGTCGCTGGCGCGCGACCTCGGTGATCGCTCAAATCCAGCGATCAGCGGTGGACGCCATTCCCATCGTGGCGCTACTGAGCTTCATGGTAGGAATGGTGGTGGCGTTCCTGGGAGCAACGGTGCTGGCCAACTTCGGTGCGAGCATCTTCTCGGTGCATCTGGTCGCCTTCTCGTTCATGCGCGAGTTCGGAGTGCTGCTCCCGGCCATATTGATTGCAGGCCGTACCGCAAGCGCGTACACCGCCCAAATCGGTTCGATGAAGGCAAATGAAGAGATCGATGCGCTTCGCTCCAACGCGCTCGACCCCATCGAGTTACTGGTGCTGCCACGCGTGCTGGCGCTTCTTGTGTCCTTGCCACTGCTCACCTTAGTAGGCATCTTGGCTGGCATTGCGGGCGGCGCCACCGTATGCGCACTGAGCTTGGAAATTCCTCCCGCACAGTTCCTCGCCATCGTGCAGGAAAAAATCGAGGTGCGCCATTTTCTTGTCGGAATGAGCAAGTCCCCGCTCTTCGCGGTGATGATCGCCGCTATCGGCTGCCATGAAGGGTTCAAGGTCGCCGGTAGCGCTGAGTCGGTAGGCGACCACACGACGTCTAGTGTCGTGCAATCAATCTTCATGGTGATCCTGATAGACGCCATCGCTGCACTGTTCTTCATGGAGATGGGCTGGTGAGCGCGGTGAAGCAAGACACCGACAACGGTGTGCGACACGCTATTGAAGTGCGCGGCCTGGACAACAGGTTTGGAACCCAGCAGGTCCATCAGGACCTAGACCTGGACGTGCGGCGCGGGGAAATCCTTGGCGTGGTGGGAGGGTCAGGCACCGGGAAATCCGTGCTCTTGCGTAGCGTCGTCGGGCTGCAGAAGCCGCATTCGGGCGTGGTCCGTATCGGGGGGCGCGACCTACTGCGAGCCCAATGGCTTGCGCGCGCGCGTATGGAGCGAAGGTTCGGCATTCTGTTCCAGAAGGGCGCGTTGTATTCATCGCTGACCGTCTTGGAGAACGTCGCTCTTCCTTTGATCGAGCATGTCGGTCTGGCGCGGCCTCTTGCCGAGCGTTTGGCAAGAAGCAAGCTGGGCTTGGTGGGGTTGCCTGCCGGAGCGGGAGACAAGTATCCGGCCTCGTTGTCCGGAGGCATGGTGAAACGAGCAGCACTGGCGAGAGCCTTGGCGCTTGATGCGAACATCCTGTTTCTTGACGAACCCACCGCAGGACTGGATCCAATCGGGGCTGCATCTTTCGACCAATTGATTCTGACCCTGCGCAATGCACTGGGCCTCACGGTGTTTCTGGTAACCCACGACCTCGATACGCTGTACACCATATGCGACCGTGTCGCGGTCCTGGCGAACCAGAAGGTACTCATCAACGACGGCATCGAGGCAGTCGAGCGCTTCAAGCACCCGTGGATACAGGAATACTTTCACGGCCCCCGTGGCCGTGCGGCCGCACAGGCCACTGGTGCTTCCAGCCAAGAGACGCAGCCATGAAACCCCTCCGCATCTGCATCATTCTTCCGTCGCGCACGCATTGGGCTGGGCGCACGCAATATTTAAACTCTGAGAACGAGGTGGTCTGATCATGGAACCACGTGCCCATCATGTATTCATTGGTCTGTTCGTCGTGCTGCTCGGTGCGATTGGTATTGGCTTCGCGCTTTGGCTCAGCGACACACGTTCCGACCACGATTACCAGTATTACCGGATTATGTTCGATGAGCCAGTGACCGGGCTTACGCCCGGCAGCCAGGTTCAGTACAGCGGAATCACGATTGGCGAAGTCGTTGCACTTTCTCTTTCACCGCGAGACCCAAGGCGGGCGATAGCGCGCGTACGCATCAATGCCACCATCCCGGTCCGGCAGGATACCCGCGCTGAATTGGTCATCACGGGAATTACCGGCAACGCGGTGATCGAGTTGAGCGACGGTGGGCCAAACGTGCCATTGCTGGATCGGAGAGAGGACGAGGAACCGTTGATCCTCGCACCACGTTCGGCGATGGCATCCCTGGTCTCCGGTGAGGGGAACAGCATGACGACACTCAACGGCATCTTGCTGCGCACGCAGGAGTTACTGTCGAAGGAGAATTTGGCTCTTGTGCACCGCAGTCTGGTGAATCTTGAACAGACCACGGGCGCGGTCGCTGACCAGAGGGCCGAGATCGCGACGTTAATCAGCAATCTGACCGAAGCAAGCAGAGAATCGACAGCTGCCGTGCGCCAAGCAAATAGCACTCTTCGCGATGCCAACCTGCTACTAAATAACGATGGTAAGCAAATCATGGTGAACACGCGTGATGCAACGGCATCCCTCGAACGCGCCGCTTTCAGGGTTGAGACGCTACTGCAAAACAATCAGGAATCGCTGAACCAGGGCTTGGCCGCCACAGGTCCTGCCATGCACGAACTCCAGCAGGCGCTGGCCAATCTAAACACCGTGCTGCGCCGACTGGATCGCAATCCGGCGCAATACCTGCTCGGTGGAGAGAACATTGAGGAAACCAAGCCGTGAACACTTCCGCCAGGATGATTCCCGTCGCTGCCGTGACTATGACGCTAGTACTCGGCTTGTCCGCGTGCAGTGTGCTTCCCAAAGCAGCTCCAATGGTCACCTACAAATTGCCCGACTATCACATCGCCCAGGCGGAGAGTACGCCGCGCGCCGTTCCGGGACCCGGGGCGCTGCGCGTCTACGCCCCTGAGAGTAGTCGCGTCCTGGATTCGGAGCGGCTGTTCATTGCGCAGCCCGATGGTCGCTTGTCGGCTTGGCAAGGAGTGCGTTGGGCCGACCCCGCACCGGTGCTGCTGCGTGACCGAATCGTCGAAGCCTTCATGCGCGATGGGCGGTCGACTTCCGTGATTACCGATAGCACCCCAATGAGCGCCGATATGGAGTTGCGCAGTACGCTGCGGGCGTTCCAGCTCGAATACCGCGGCACTGAAGCGATCGCCGCGGTTCGGCTCGATGTGCAACTGGTCGATCCGGCCAAACGGACTGCTATTGCCAGTAGACGCTTCGAAGCAATCCAAGCCACAGGCAGCAAGCGAGAGGCCGATGTGGTGAGGGCGTTCGGTGTCGCCACGGATATATTGGCCGGGCAGATCGTTGAATGGGCAGTTCAGGTCGGGGCAGCGCGTTTGCGAGTTGCACCGGAATTGGCAAGCAACCATGCACCCACAGCGTCGTCGATAAGCACAGACTAGTCGTCTTAACGGAGCACAGAAGCTAGGGCCAAAACGCTGCTCGACACCTTAACTCGGTACGACAGCCTACGGCCCCGATCCAATCCCAGGACCTCTTTGCCGTCCAACCTCCCATGACACACCGCCGCCGCGTACAGTCGCGGCGATCTGCTGCCCCAGTCGTGGCTCGATTATCGGCCGCCAAGGCACCAGACTGAATCCCATGCCGTCATCGAGCAGCGCATAGCGACCGCTGGCGAGCATGACCGAGCGCCGGTAGATGCCGGCTACGCGCTGCCCGTCTGTGACGTGCCGATGCTCCAATCCGCTATCGGCGGCAATGTGCTGGGCGGCCTGCGCCAGCTCCCGATTGCGCAGCGTTTCCAGCAGATTCCGGGAGAGAATCAGCCGCTGCCCGCGCCGCTGGGCCAGCCCCTGTTCTTCGAGGAAGTCGGCGCGCTGCTGCAAGGCTTGCCTAGCATCGCCGCCAAAGCCCAGGTCGCCCAGTCCCTTGCCGCCGCCGATCAACTGCTGATCCAGCCAGGTCGCGCCGATGACGCGGGCCTGCCGTTCAATCGGCAGATGCGATTTCAGTTCGACCGCCACGCCGCCCAGCCGCTGCGCGTCGTACTGGCGGCCACGCTCGGCCAAGTCGTCCGGCACCTTCCATAACCCCTCGGCCACGCGCTCCACGATGCCGGCCCGCCGTAGGGCTTCCAGCCGGCGGATATGGGCCGCCACAGCCTCTTGCGGGTCGCGGCCGGGCTTGGCTCGGCCTTGCTCGATCGCCAGGTGGTGATCGGTGCGGTACAGGCCATTGCTCGCCAGCGTGGCGATGTTCTTGTCGGCCGCCCGCACCTCGGCGGAACCGCGTACCTCCACCACCGCGCCGATGGGATAGTTCGCCAGCTCGTCGCGGGCGTCCAACGCGACGTAGTGGGCTTTGCCGTCCAACCCGTCGATGACCAGATAGCCGCGGTCGTGCAGCTCGTCGGCCAGACCCTTAGCAGCCACGCGACCGACGATAGTGCGGCCGTCGTCGCCCGGCTCGAACACCGCCAGCTCGCGAGGCTTGCCGCTCATGGCCCGCTGCATCGTTCGGATGATGTCGCCACGCTCGCCCAGGGCACGCAAGGTCTTCTCCGCGTCCGCATGGACGGCCCAGGTGCCGGGCTGCACCTCGTCGGCCAGGCCCAGGCGCTGCAAGTGTTGCAGGCGGCCGATCAGCAGCAGGCGCTGGCGTTGCAGCCGGGGTTCGTTGAAGCGTTCGATCTGCACCCGGCCATCCTCGCCGGCCTCGCGCTGCAACGTGCGGTCGAGGCTCGTCCACCGCTCTTGCTCCACCTCGCGCTGCAAGGTCTGCTGGATCTCCAGTTCGGTGCGCGGCCCCAGCCATTCCGTCGCCAGCTCGGCGGCGCGATGGCGGAAGCCGTGGGCGATGTAGTCGCCCGCGATGATGAGGTCTTTGCCGGTATCGTCGCGTCCGCGCACGATCAGGTGCGTGTGCGGGTTGTCGGTGTTCCAGTGATCGACCGCCACCCAATCCAGCCGCGTCCCCAGGTCGGCCTCCATCCGGTTCATCAGGTGCCGGGTGTAGGTGCGCAGGTCGTCCAGCTCCGCACTGTCTTCAGGTGAGACGATGAAGCGGAAATGATGTCGGTCGTCCTGGCAGCGTTCCTTGAAGGCATCGAGGTCGGCTTCGTCGGTCTGCGGCCCGTAGGCACGGCCCGGCTCGCCGTTCCGGCCGGCACCGTCGCGCTCGATGTAGCGCAGGTGCTTGGCGAGCGACTGCGGACTGGCGTTGCGCTGGTTGACCAGCAGCGTCTTGATGGTCACGCGCCGTGACATAGGGGTCAGCTTTGCGCCTGCGAAGCGCGCCGCCGTATGGCCGCGTCCAAGCCGTGAGCCGGGCCGCTGGCCGGCGTGCTGGCCGCTCCCGCCAGCGGTAGGACGGCGCACCGCCGACTTGCCGCCGCTGGCCTTGCCAGCCTGCTTGAGCACCTTGGAAACGAAGCTCTGGCCCTGGCCTTTGCCTCGGTTCTTCGGCGCGCCAGGGCGCACCCAGAAATCATGGTCGCCGCGGTCGGTCATGGCTGTGCTCCCTGCAAGCTCCGGCGTGTCCGAGCGTGCGAAGCACGCGGACATGCCTGCATCGGCGCGTGCCTCGCGCCCCACGCGGCACGGCGGCGAAGCCGCGCCGTGCCGCGCCACCCCCACGTGCAGACTGGCTTTGCGGGCGGCAGAGTGCCGAACCCTTTTGTCTTGCCTTCCGCCTTTGCCCCTCGCTCCCGCTCCGGGCATCGGCGGCCCGGCGGCGCTGCTGCACGAGCAGCCAGCCCGCCGGCGAACACGCCAATGGCCGCAGGCCAGGCGCGTTCGAGGCAAGACGCCTGCACGTTGGGCGGCTGCGCCGAAGGCAGCGCGAAGTGCGGTGCGAATGCACCCGCACTGCACGCGCGACGACACGGCGACGAACAGTAGAACGACATGCCCGATGGCACGATGAGAGGCGCGGCAAAGTGCAGCGAATCGGCGGCCATCATGGACGTGTCTCCAGCCAGATCGGATGCGCAACGCCGATCACGGCGAACGCGCTGACCGGCCCGAAATAGCGGCTGTCGAACGACGCCGGGTTGGTCGCGCTCAACAGGAACAGTTCGCCCGGTTGGAGACGGCGGCAAAGCTGCAAGGATGGCAGCGGCCGGCCCAGCCGGTCGGCAGGCAGGGCGGCGGCCACCGGCACGCCGTCGATGCGAACCTGGCCGGCGACGATGCAAACGTGTTGTGGCGCGACTGCGCCCACACGTTTGAGCAGCGGAACGCGGGTCGGCAGGTAGCCGCGCTGCGCAGCCAGCATGGCGGCCCTGTCGGGCAGCGGCATCAGCACGATGCTGTCCACGGACAGCGGACGTGGCCGCGAGGCGGTGCGCGGGTCGAACGGTTCGATGCGATACCAACCGACCGCCACGCTGTCGGACGGGTTGTAGGCCATTCGCGGCAGGGGCTGCACGAACGCCGCCCAGGCCAGCGCAGCGAGGCCGACGGTGGCGAAGCCTGCCAGCACGAGGCGAGCGCGCAGGCGCGAGCGAGGATGCGGCACGGGGCCGGTCGTGGAAATCGTGGTCATGGCAATGCCCTCCCGGCCAGCCAGGCGGCGTGCCGTTCTGCGGTGTATGTGGGTAGCGCCGAGCGCGCTGCGAGCCGGTTCGCGAGCGTGCGCCAGTACGCGGGCGATGTGTCTGCGGCTGCGATGCCCAGCGCCTCGATGCCGTCGATGCGTTCCAGCACGGCGCGCACGTTGGCATCGCCTTCGGCGTGCAGCAGCAGACGCGCGCCCGGCTGCACGCCGGGGATGCGCTGCACGGCGTCCAGCGGCGTGGCGGTCTGCATCACCATGAGCTGCCAGCGGATCGTGCCGTAGTCGTTGGCCTGCCAACGGATGCGGCACAGAACCGCGTTCGGCAGGAACACGGCGCAGCGCCGCCAGCGGTCGAGCTGGAGCGTGCGCGCCGGTTCGCCGAAGCGCAGGTAGAGCTTGAAGCGCGGTTCGATGTAGGCCAGCGCCACGCGCGTCAGCGGCACGTTGCCGGCCTGGCCGGCGAGTGTCGAAGGCGCCGGCGGCGGCGCAGCCGTGGGCGCACTTGCTTTGGGGGTGTGGGCGGTCGAAGCGGATGCGTTCACGGCGTGCCCTCCGGGGGAAACTCCCGCTCCAGCAGGTCGCGCAGCAGTTCGGCTACGGTCACGCCTCGCGTGAAGGCCGACACCTTGATGCGCGCCCGCATGGCGGGCGTGATGTCGAGCGTCAGTCGAGCGGTGTAGAGGTCGCCTTTCTGCACGGCATCTGCGTCGCCCTGGCGAATCCACGCTTCGGCGTGCGGATTCGCTGGGGGACGCGCACCGATGCCGACGCGCTTGCTGCGTGGTGGTGGCTTCCCAGTCATGTCGGCCACCGCAGCAGTTCGTCGGTGAGCGCGGCGATCTCGCGGGCAGCGGCGCTGTCGGGCGCGGTTTCGCGGGCGAGCCGGCCAGCGGCTACGCTGTCGGCAAAGACGATGCGCTGGTGGATCTCCGAGCGCAGCGCGGGCAGCGGCTGTTCGGCCAGCGATTGCCGTGCCTCCCTGCCGATGATGGTGGTGCTGACGCGCCGGTTGATGACGAAGGCCGCGCGCAGCGCTGGCCGGAACACCTGTGCTTCGCGGATCAGTGCGACCATCTCGGCAGAAGCCCATACGTCGTAGGGGCTGGGCTGCACGGGGATCAGCACGCGCTCGGCCGCCAGCAGCGCGGAACGCGCGAGGGCGGCGATGCGCGGCGGGCCGTCGATGATGATGTGATCGGCCCGCCTGGCGAGTTCTGGCGCTTCCTGATGCAGCGTTTCGCGGGCAAGGCCCACGGCGCTGAACAGACGGGGCAGGCCCTGCTGGCTACGCCGCTGCGTCCAGTCGAGCGATGACCCCTGCGGGTCGGCATCCAGCAGGATGACATGCAGGCCGCGCATCGCCAGTTCGCCGGCGATGTGCGTGGCGAGCGTGGTCTTGCCGACGCCGCCTTTCTGGTTGAGAAACGCGAAGATCATGGCGCGGCCCTCCGAGCTGGAAAGCCGGCCTGGCCGTGCCGTTTCGTGGTTGTCCACCGAAACGGCGCGCTTCTACTAAAAGTTATGTATTTCTTGTTAGGTAAGTTAGAGGGAACGCAAACCCGCGCCGTTGTTGGCTTTCCGGCGTTTTCGTACTCCTGATAGCACGAGGGTCGTACTCCTGATAGCACGATACCCGGTACTCCTGATAGCACGAGGCCGTCCACAGGTTCTCCCGCAGTTATCCCCGTGCCGCGTGCGGCACGGGCCGGAAGGTCAGCAGCTCGGTGTTGTCGTCCGGCATCCGCTCGATGCCGAGGACGTAGCCGGGCAACGACTGCCGCGCCACCAGGGCGCGCACGTCGTAGGCGAAGTCCGAGAAGCGGGCCGCGCTGCCGGATTTGCGGTACAGGTGTCGGAAGTCGAATTGCCAGCCGTGCTCCTGCCGCCCGCCATGCTTGCGCACCAGGCGGTACAGCCAGCGTTCGATACCGCCCTTCAAGCGGAAATAGGCCGGGTCGATGGTCAGCACCAGGGCGGCGTCGAGCACGCCGGCATAGAACCAGTCCGGCAAGATCAGCTCGATGCCCAGCGGGGTGCCGCTGGCGTCGGCGAGTTCCTTCCACTCGTTGATCCACGAGAAGCGATGCAAGCGCCTTCCCGTGGTTTCGCGGATGGACGTGGCCACCGTGGTCGATTGCAGCCGGTCGAGGGCGGCCTTCAGGCGCTGGTAGTCGTTGAGGGACGTGCCGCGCCCGATGAAGCGCAAAATCTCGTAAGGCGTGGCGCGTATCCAGCGCGACGGGCGCAGGCCCGCGTCGCGCGCCTCCACGATCTGCGAGGCGGCCCATATCAGCACGTCGGCATCCCATATCGTTGCGATGCCGTGCTCCTGCGTGCCTTCCACGCGAATGGTGACGTTCCCGCTGCGGAAGTCGATCGGCGCCGTGCGCCGCGACTTGGCAAGCGAGAAGAACGGAAAGGCCATCAAGTCCTGGGAATCGCGTGGCGCCATGTCGCCCGGCAGCGCGCGGAACAGATCGAGCTGTTCGCGCTGCGGCAAGGCTTGCCCTGGCGGGCTGGACATGGCGAAGGCCACCCACGCGCCGACGATCAGCGGCCATCACGGTAGTCGCCCGCGTGGCGCTCGGCGTATTCGGGATCGGACGTGGCCTCGTAGCTGCGCTGGTCGGCCCAGGCATCGAGGTCGGACACCGCGTACATGACGCGGCGGCCGAACTTGCGGAACTTGGGGCCGCCGCCGATCACCCGCTGCTTCTCCAGCGTGCGCGGCGACAGCCGCAGGTAGTCGGCGGCTTCGTCGTTTGTCAGGTAGCGTTGAGGCTGCGAGGTCGCAGTGACGGCAGCGGCGGCAGGCCGCGAGGGAGCAGGTCGCATGGGATGTACCTCCATCAAGCCCGGCCACACCACGCGGCCGGATAGAGGCACTCTCAAGAAAGCAAGGCTTCTTGCTAAGGGACGATTCGCACGGGTCGAGAAACGTCCCCCCTAATGCGACGGGAACATTGGAAGCTGCGCTAGTCGGCGGTAGCCGCCGTGCATCAGCTCATCGCCGCGGCGTACCAGCCGCCGTACGCGGGCACGCAATGCACTGTCTTTGTGCCAGTCGGCCGCGACGGCATCCGCGCCGAACAGACCTTCGCCCACCTCGCGCAAGGAGGCTCCCGCGAGGGTCGCGTCGAGCGCTTGCAAGGTATGCAGTTCCAGCAGCGCGGCGGGCGTGGGGCGGGAGCGGGCTGTTGCCACAGGCGTGGCCACGGTTGCGGCAGATAGCGCATCCAGCTTCGCAGCGAGCGTGCGGTAGCGCGCACAGGGCGTGGCGCAGGCGCGTGTGGCGTAGAGATAGGCCGAACCATCTTCCAGGTCGGGTGCGAGTGCCAGCCGAACGCAGCAGCCTGGCCAATGCGATACGAGCACCAGGCGCTTGCCGTCGTGGGTCAGTTGCTTGCGCCCAGGAATGCGCCAGAACTCGAAGGTATGCGCATCGGGTGGTGGGTCGGCGTCGGGGTATAGCTGCACCACGGCATCGTGATCGGGGAACCAAGCAGGATGTGCGTCGCGCGCATCCAGGCCGGGATCTTCCAGCAGGCGCAGGCCCCAGGCCTGCGCCGCATCAGGCTTGCGACGCCGGCGTAGCCAGTCGCGCCGGTAGCTTGGATTCCTGCGCAAATACTCCCAAGCCAGCGCTGGGCCATCGAGGTGCAGCGTGTAGAGATACGCGGCCGTGGGATACCAGTGTTGGCTGCTGCGGTCAGTCATGGCGAAACCTCCCTGTTTCTGGGAACGTCGCCACAATTCCGCTGTGCGGGAGCTATCGAATCGCCATCAAGTGGTCATCAAACTCGGGTTACGCTTTAACTGCTGGTGTCAAGACAGATTCGCTCCAGTGCATTGCCGAAATCGTCTAAATGCGACGACTGCACCGCCCGGAAATGGGGTGCAGCATTGAACACCGTGCCGAATCTCGCGCCTGGCATCATGACTGTTTTGGTCAGGAGCGCACCACCCTGGTGCAAGCATGCGGATCAAGACTTGCCAGGTCTTGGCTAAGACCGAAATAGTCACAATGCGATACTTTTTGCCTGGTCGCGCTGGAATGCGTCAATCGGTGATCGAACCGTTTTCCTGAGCCAGTCGAACGTATTCCGACAGCGGCCGCGTCGGCTGGAAATACCGATCTCGTATCACGGGCTGCTTGAGCGGCCCGACGATGGACGCCAGATCGGACAGCTTCACCGTCGCCAGGGCAGGCATCCCGATCCCGAGGTCGATCAGGCCGTAGGCCGTATCGCCATCGGTCGGATCGAGCGCGGCCAATAGCCAGGTCGCATGTGCGTCCGGTGTGAACAGGCGCACCACGGGCAGCGGGTCACATTCCTGGCCTGCGGCGCGGGTGAGGCCGTGGGCCAGTAGGTGCACCCGGTCTTCCTCGGTGACAAGCGTGGTCAAGGCCGCGCCCCTTCCACGAACACACGCAATCGCCGAGGCGCATCTGTGCCTGCGGACGGATGCACGTATGCGCAAGCGCACGAAGCCGCAAAAGCGGAGAGGCACGAAGGCGTATTGGTGGAAGTCAGGAAAGACACGGATGCGGTTCCCTGGGTCTGAGGAAATCCGCAGATGCGGATCTCCGTAAAAGCACGGAAAAGGAAAACATCACCACCAAATGAACACTATAGATTGTAGTCCTATAGGGCGCAATGGGCTGTCATCTTGGTTTTTTGGGGAAACCATAGGTGGCAGCGAAGAACTCATTGGCAGCGGCGATTCGGACGGTAAGGAAGGCGCGTGGTTTGAGCCAGGAAGCGTTCTCCAACGTGTCCAGTCGCACCTACATGAGCACGCTGGAGCGCGACCTGAAAAGCCCAACCATCCAGAAGCTGGCCGATCTGTGCGAGGTCATGGAAGTGCATCCGCTCACGCTGCTCACATTGGCTTATGCCGGTGACAGCACCCGCGAAGCTGATGAATTGCTGGCACAGGTGCGCCAGGAACTCAGGGCGATATTGGAAGAGCCCGACACGCCTTAGCGCGTTGGCGTGTGGTACTGAATTGCAGCAAGCGGAGCGCGCAGCGCCGCAGGCGCGAAGGCGTGAGGGATTGAAGCCGGATGGCCGTGACGGCTTGCCGGCACGGGGCGAAGCCCGAAAGCCCGGCGGCGCTTACAGCGCCGACACGCCACACACCGCTCGTTGACACGGATTGCGAGCCACAAGGCACGCATGCAGGCCCGCCGTGACGGGCGTATCCAGCACGCGGCAGCAGCAGAAATCCTGCGCGTGCGGTGCTGCGATCAGCAGCATCGCGCCCCGCCGCAGTGGGCGGGACGCGGTAAGCGGCTGTCAGGCCGCCTTCGGCTTGTTGCGCGACCAGATCAGGTCGTGCGTGCCGTCCTCGTTCTCGATCAGGCGGGCATAGACCGTCGCCGGGAACGAAGGGTCGTCGATGGATACGGACAGGTATTCCCGCCCGGCCTCGCTGGTCTTCTTCCACGCTGCGCCGACTTCGTGGCCAGCCGCTTGCAGGTGGAAGTCGGGGGCGTTCTCGGTGTCGCCCTTGTCGTTGGGAACCAGCTTGACCTTGACGTTGAGCGTCAGGGTGCGAAGCGTGCCGGTGAAGCCGTCTTTCTCTGCGGTGAAGGTGCCGATGTTAGCCATGATGTTTCTCCTTTCGGGTTGAACAAGGTCGCGCCAGTGCGTCCTTGTTGTGATCCGGCCGGCGGGGGATGGGCTGGTCGCACCGCACAGCGGTCGCAACAACGTGGAGAACCTGGAAGCGAAAAGAATTTGTCCCGCGAGGAATGCGCGCAGCGCAGGGGAAATTGTTTTCGCTGCAAGGTTGCGGCCATCAAGCACAAGGCGCAGCCGCGCCACCGCCAGGATTCACAACAAGACAAGGACGCACAGGCCGCCCGCTCCCGAATGGAGACGTGGCCAACTCGGCATCCCCGCGTGACGGCTGCACCGGCTTGCGCCCTGACGCGGGCCAGGTCAATGCCCCGACGACAAGGCCAGAGCGCCCCTGCCGCAGCTCACGGCCACATACTGAGGCGTGGTGTGGAAGCTCCATAGAAGCGAGGCTGGGCGGCGTGTCGGTGAACCGTCTTTCGTGACGTACAGACAACGAACCGCCAGCGTCGGGGACGGCACGCTTTCGTGCAACCTGCCGCAGCAAGCCGGGGCGTAGCCACACCAGCCCCGCCCATTGCGGCGGGGCTCGGTCGAATCGTTGGCGGCGCGATGCGCCGCCACACTTGCTGGCTTCGTGGATTTCGCGCACGAGCGCCCTTGTGCGTGGCCCCATCGCCGCCTGTCCGAAGGCGGCGATGGGGCGTTTTGGCTTTGAGCAGTGAAACCGGGCGCGGCCACCGCCGCGCCCGGAGTTTTCGACCACCGGCCCCAAGGCGGCACGGCTTGGGGCCGGTGCGGCTCGTTATTCCTTGGTTTCGATGATCCACCACACGGCGCGCGGCAAGGCGCGGCCCGTGAGGGGATGCAGATCGGTCAGGTCGGCGCGGGCCGTCCAGCCACGCGGCGGACGGTAGCCGCGCACGTCGCCGTCGCCGTGCCAGCGGCGGGCGCGCACCGTGCCGGAGGCATAGGTCGCAGCTATGCGGGGGCGGTTTGCGGGTTGGTGGGTCATGGCAGGCATCCTCAACATGAAGCGCCCCGGCCGGAACCGGGGCGCTATCTACGGTGCGAAGTCACGCGGCCAAAGCCTCGGCCTGCGGCTGGTCATCCGCCACGGCGGCCACTTCTTCCTGTGCTTCGGCTTCGCCATCCGCCGGCGCGTCCTGCCCGGTCTGCTGCGGGCCTTCGGAGCGGAAGATGGCGGGCATCCAGCCGGTGCCAGCGGCCAGCCGTTCGGCTTCGCTGGCAATGTCGCCCTTCTTCAACTTCGCCAGTCGGGTGACGTGCGAGGGCGCGAACCCGCCAACGGCTTCCAGAATCGCGGCCTTCGGCACATGCCGGAAGTAACCCTCATTGGTGGGCTGCCACCACGCGGCCATATCCAGCCCCACGGCCTGCGCCAGTTCCGCGCCGGGCTGGTGCGGCGTGGCGCGAGGCGTCACCACGTCCACCGTGGAAGCTAAGCACACGGCCAACAGCCGCACCAGTTCATCCTGTGATTTCGCCAGCAGCGCGGCGAACAGTTCGGCGCTGTCCTCCGGCAAGGTTTCGCCTGCCACCTGTTGCAGTTCGCGCAGCGCCACGGCGGCGGGTGATTCCGGCCAGTCCGGGGCCATGCCTTCCAGCCGGTCTTGCACCGTGAGGCGCACACCCAGCGGCAGGTCGTGCCCGTAGTGCCTTTCCTGCAAGACGGTCTGCACCATGCCATGCACCACGGCGGCCAGCGCTGCTTGCGGATGCCGTGCAACTTCGATTTGCAGCGCAGCGGTACGGTGCGCGCTCAACCGCTGCGCCAGTCGGTCAGACATGGCGGCGGTCTTGGGCTGCTCGTCGTCCTCGCCTGCGTCCTCGTTCGCGGCTTCGCCTTCGCTGCCGAAACCCTGCCGCAGCCGCTCCAGCGTGCGCAGTGCCTTGGCCTCCGCTTCGCGCAGCAGCCCGCGATGAATCGCGGCCTGCCCGTCGCGGTCGATGGTGACAATGGCACCGGCTGCGGCCTTCACGTTGGCCGCATAGTCCAGCAAGCCATCTTCCAGCGCCTGCAACTGCTCGCCCAGGCGTTCGCCTTCTTCCTGCAAGGCATCGGCCTTTTCCTCGTCCTCGTCGTCCAGCGCGGCATCCACCGCCTCGGCCAGTTCGTGCAGCTTGGTTTGCAGCTTCTCGATGCGCTGCGCGTCGCGCTTGTTCGGACTGCGGCGTTCCCTTGGCGCACGCTGGAAGGCTTGCAGATCGGCATGGGTCATGCCCGGCGTGGCATCCACCCACGCCCAGCCCTCGGCCTGCACCTTGGCGGCGATACCTGCCAGCTTGTCCTGCGCCAGCCGTTCCAGCAGTGCGGCATCGGTCAGATACACGCCTTTGTCGCCCTCCGCGAACAGGTCGCGGCGGATGCCACCGCCTTCCTGCTCGTAGCCGTCCAGCCCGACAAAGCGCACCAGCGGATGCCGGTAGGCGTCGATTTCGCGTTCGGTCAGGCGGTCGCGCAGGTTGTGCGGGCCGCGCTGCCATGTGGGCGCATCGTAGAACGCGGCTTCCTGCGCAGCATGGTCGTCGGTGATGGCGAGGGCCATCAACTGGTCAAGGCTCACGGCCTCGGCCCGGTAGTCGGCCAGCAGGCGCGGCGACACGTTGGCGAGTTTCAGACGGCGCTGCACCACCAGCGGCGTGACGCTGAAATCCGCTGCAATGTCCTCGATGCTGCGGCCTTCGGCCACGAGCGCGGCGAACGCCTCGAACTGGTCGGCGGGGTGCATGGCTTCGCGCTGCACGTTCTCGGTGAGGCTGGCCGTGCGGGCGGTGCCATCGGCCACCAGCAGGCAAGGCACCTCCCATTCCTTGCTAATGCGGTGCTTTTTCGCCAGCAGCTTCAACGCTGCGAGGCGACGGTCACCGGCCACGACCTCGTAATGCTCGCCATCGGCGGCGGCAATCACGATGAGGTTTTGCAGCAGGCCGACACGCTGGATGCTGGCGGCGAGTTCGGGAATGGACATGCGCGGGGTCTTGCGCACGTTGCGGCCAGTGGGACGCGACACCAGCCGCGACAGCGGAACCAGAATCAGGTTCTTGGTCGGATCAGCGGCTTCCAGCGGGATAGCGGCGGCGGTGTTGATGGCGCGGGCTTCGGTTTGGGTAACGGCGTTCATGGTGATAACTCCTATCGGTTCAGGGATGCAGCAGCGAAGAAAGCGACAAGGGCTGCTGCCTGCCCCTGCCGCGTGGGGATTCAGGCTTTCAACTGGCGCATGCCATCGGCCAGCAGCCAGAGGGCGCGATTTAGTCGGATGTTTTGGTCGATGCCCTGCACCGGGCGGGTTTGCTGTCGGCGCCCGTTGGCGCTGCGGCCACGCAGCCCGCCTTGGGTCAGGTTTTCTTGGGTGCGGTTGAACACGCTCCACAGGTCGGGGCGGCGGTCGTCGAAGCGGCGCGGCATCAGGATTTGCGATTCCGTGATGGGCGCGGGCTTGTCGGGGTCGTCGTACTTGAGGGCGAGCGCGGCGCGGGCGAACACTTCGGATTCGCCATCGTCCAAGGTGATGCCGCGCATGGCATCGCGCGATTCCTTCACCCGATCGAAACCGCTCAAGACTTCGTAAGCCCCCTCAATGACCAGACCGGCCACGTCGCCTTTATGGGGCACTCGCACATCGGCCACGGTGTTGCCGCAGACAAGGCCATTGCTGCACACGAACCGGAACATTCCGGCCAGCATCTGATAGCTGCTGGTGCCGTCGTGCGAGTTCAGCAGCACGATTTCGTTGGCCTCCGCGCCGTTGATCTGGCTGGCATGGCGCAAGCGAATCATGTGTTTGGTGTGCTCGCGCTTGCCTTCGTCGCGCACGCGGGTTTGCGTCACCATGAAAGGCTGGAAGCCTTCTTTGCGAAGCTCGGTCAGCACGGCGGCGGTGGGGATATAGGCGTACCGCTGCGAACGGCTCTCGTGCGGGGCATCCGCGAAGATGGACGGGGCCACGCGGTGAATCTGGTCGTCGGACAGCGGGTAATCGCTGCGCAGCGAGGGGGAGCGGAAAGCGAAACGGGATGCGAGTTGCATGGTCTTTCTCCTGACAAAAGAGGTTTGCTGTTCACACCGCACACCGGATTTCTAGATTCGGAGCCCAGCCTTTCGGCTGTTTGGTGCGGTCGGCACGAGGAACCCGGTTGGCCCTGTTGCCACCGTCTTTCCTGAGTTCATCGCCCGCGCCCAAAGGAGCGCGCGGACGGGGGCCGTCAAGGAGCCAAGCGCAGGGTTGGTGCGGCCCGCAGGCGCAGCCGAGGACACGGCCCTGCGCGCCTTGACGGCACACGGTCGCGGGCTACGGTCGCGGGTAAGGTGATGAAGTCAGGGGAGACGGCTGGACAAGGCAACGGCCATCCCTTTGTGCTGACCGCACGCAAGCGAAGCGCGCAGGCCCGAAGCTGGAAGCCGGGCCGTAGGCGTCAGCGATGCGGAAGGCTGGCGAAGCCAGTCCCGCCAGGGATGAGCGACTAGCGAACCTGGAGCAGCGCGATCCGCGAAGCGGAGACGCAAGAGGACTCTTCGTTTACCATTTGTTTCGCAAGCAAATGATGGGAAAGCAAGAACACGGAGATATAGAGATGATTGTCTGCATCAACCGCCTCAAACAGTTCGGAATCTTCAGCGACTTCAATGGAACGAAGATCCAAAAGTTCGGCCGGTACAACCTGGTCTATGGTTGGAATGGAACAGGCAAGTCAACGTTATCGAATCTATTCTCTTGCTTTGAGCTTCGCTCGATGGTTCCCCGCTTCAGCACGGGCCAATTTTCAGTAGTTCTGGAGGATGGCTCAACGATCACGGAATCCACACTCCACTCATCCCAATTGAATATTCATGTTTTCAATCAACGCTTCGTGCATGAGAACATTGATTGGGACAAATCCGTAAAGAGCATCCTTCTTATTGCGAAAGAGAAGATTGATGACTTGCAGAAGCTGGAGAAGCTGAAGAGCGAGCTTCAGTCGAAAAAGAAGGCTCACGACGACAAGCAAAGCGATATCAAGAAGCAGCGTGAGGCATTAGAGAAGTTCCTGACCAATGCTGCCAAGAAAATGAAGCTTGGACTTCAGGCGATTGATACGAGCGACAGTTATTACTTGAATTACGACCGCCGCAAGCTCTTCAACTTCATACAGAATAACGGCGAGACAATTATCAAGGCGGAGTCGGTTCTTCCAGATGAGAGGGTTATCGACCTTACGAATGCCGCCAAGCCAGATCAGCTTCCAAGCATTGCTTTCGCCTCAACGGCCATTGAGCCGGACTACTTTAAGAAAGCGGCGGGCCGCATCAGAGATTTGATTGGGACTACGGCGGTCAATCAAGCAATCCAGCGGCTGACCGATAACCCGGAAATCCGCGAATGGGTTCAAGCAGGCTTGGAAATCCATAAAAACCACGACTCGCAATCCTGCGAGTTCTGCGGCTCTCCGTTCGCCCAGCTTCGTGCCGAGGCGCTTGCTGCCCACTTCAGCAAGGAGTTCACGGAGTTTCAGAGCCGACTTCAGAACGCGGCGACATGGATTGAATCTCAAGGCGCTCCAGCTAATCAGTTTCCCGCATCGACCGAGTTTTATAAAGAACTATCGGCCGAGGCAGAGAAGCTTCAAAAGGACTACGCAACTGCTGCTGAAAAGATCGACCAGCAAATCGACGCCTGGCGGGAAGCCCTGAAGGCCAAGATCACAGACCCTGGGAAGACAGACATTCAGATCTCGGATGTGGTTGAAGACGATGTCACCAATTTCAATGACATCCTGAAATCGATTGTTGCTCTCGTTGGAAAGCACAACAATAAGACTTCAAATTTCAAATCTGAGACCTCAAAAAGCAAGGTGGCACTGGAGCTTCACTTTGCTGCGGCTGAGGTGCAAGAGTTTGACTATGCTGGAAGTGAGAAGAAGTGCAATGACCTTGAGTCAGAAGCAAAGAACGACCATAAGGAAATTGAAAAAATTAGTCTAGAGGTCGGAGCCATAGAAGCGGCGCTCTCGAATGAAACGGTCGGGGCAAAGGAGTTCAATGACATCCTGCATCGCTTCATTGGCCGCTCTGAGCTTTGCCTGAACTTCAATCAGAAGAAGAAAGGCTATGAGATCATCAGAAACGGGGTTGGTGAGCACGATGGGAATTTGAGCGAAGGTGAGAAAACTGCGATTGCATTTGTCTATTTCATCACGAAGCTCAAAGAAAATGGAAATAACATCAAGGATACGATCGTCGTCGTTGACGATCCGGTCTCAAGCTTTGATTCTAATCACTTGTTTCACGCCTACTCGTTTTTGAGAACGCAATGCACTGAAGCCAAGCAACTTTTTGTGCTGACTCACAACTTCACTTACTTTAAGCTAGTGAGAGACTGGTTCACTGGCACCAATAGGAATCGAGTCAAAAAAGGCAACGCCGAGAATTGCTTCTTTTATCGCCTGGATGCGCCACCTGGCTCCCCTCGTCACTCCCTACTTGTGGATGCCGACGACTCACTCAAGAACTACGGTTCCGAGTACCACTATATCTTCAAGAAGCTCTACGAATATAGGGCGCACACAACACTCAATCGAGATGAGGCGTTCTTGACCGCCAACCTCGCCCGAAAGCTTGTTGAATCGTTTTTCACCTTCAAATATCCAAGGCGTCGAAGCGACATTAGTCAATTGATGGAGGCTGGCCTAAAAGATTGCACCATCACGACACCAGAGCTTAAAGAAAAAATCTACCGCTTTATCAATAAGTATTCACATAGCGACGTTATTGAGATAACAGAGGAATCCGCAGAAAACTTGGCAGGCGAAAGCCACAGCGTCATCGGGAACATCTTCCAGTGGCTGGAAGAGGTGGACAAGAAACATTACGACGAGATGATTCAGGTTGCGACGGCCTGAGCATCAGGCCGCGAGGGCCATAGCTATGCCACCAGGCGCAGCAAAAAGGGGCCGAAGCCCCTTGGGCTAGATCAGCCCATGCTCGGCGAACGATGCCGTTTCGTTGCCCGCAACGATGATGTGATCGAGCACGCGCACGTCCACCAGACCCAACGCTTCCTTGAGCCGCTGGGTCAGCGCCCGGTCAGCCGCGCTCGGCTCGGGGTTTCCGCTCGGATGGTTGTGCGAAACGACGACCGCCGCCGCATTGAGCCGCAGCGCCTCCTTGACCACTTCGCGCGGATACACCGACGCACCGTCAATAGTGCCGTGGAACATCTCCCTGTATTCGATCAGACGATGGCGCGTATCCATGAACAGCACTACGAACACCTCATGCTCGAAGCTGGCCAACTTTGTACGCAAGTATTCCTTGACCGCCGCCGGCGAAGTGAACTCTGCTCCGCGCCGCATTTTCCGGTCAATGACCTGGCGCGCAGCTTCCAGAATGTCGTCGGCCGATGCCGGTAGATAGCGCCCGTGCGCGTCGCGCACCAGCAGACAGGAATCGAACGAGGGAAAGGACAGTTGCGACATGATCGTGCTCCGGTTGCTCGGGCGGAATTGCCCGGAACCGGCGGCAGCACGGCGCAGCGCAAGCAGTCAGGGGTCGCAGACGGCCGCCAGGACGCAAGCGCGCATGGCGCGCGCCGCCCTTGACGGCGAGAACGCCGTGATACGGTGAAGGGAACAGCAAGACCGCCCACACCCGCCCACTGCACAGAGTCGATTTTTGGCAAGCGGAGCGCGCAGGCCCGGATCAACGAGCCGGGACGGAGGCGTCAGTGATGGAAGCCCGACAGGGGCGAGACTCGCGCAGCGAAGCTCGATGCGCAGCACGACAGCGCGACGGCGGCACGCCGGGACGCCCGACTGCTTGGGACAGGACTACTCGTTGTCCGTCTTGCGCTGCTCGATTTGCAACTGCGCCCGTTGCGTTGCCTGTTGCAGCCGCTCCACCAGCACGCCCCTCGGCGGCAAGGCGGTCAGATACTCGGCAACGTGGATGCCGGACTTGTCCAGCTCCAGCAATTCGATCTGCTCGCGCTTCTTGCCGGTGCAAAGGATGATCCCGAGCGGCGAGGCTTCCTCCGGCTCCCGTTCGTGCTTGTCTAGCCACCGAAGGTAAAGCTCCATCTGCCCTTTGTAGGCCGCCTTGAAGTCACCTACCTTCAACTCCACCGCAACCAGCCGCCGCAGCTTGCGGTTGTAGAACAGAAGGTCAAGGTGGAAATCCTCGTCGTCGATCGGAATGCGCTTCTGCCGGGCGACGAATGAGAAGCCCGCGCCCAGCTCCAGCAGGAAGGACTCCATTTCACGGATGATCGCCGCTTCCAAGTCGCCTTCCTGCCAAGTGTCCCGCAGGCCCAGGAAGTCGAGGATGTACGGGTCGCGCATGACCAGGGCCGGCGACATGCGCTGCGCATCGCGCAGGGTCGCCAACTCCTGCGCTATGGTTTCTTCCGGCTTTTGGGAAAGCGCCGTGCGCTCGTACAGCATCGAGTCGATACGCTCGCGCAGCGTCCGCACGCTCCAGCGTTGGGTGCTGGCCATCTGTGCGTAGTAGTCCCGCTGGAGCGGGTCTTTCAGCGGCATCAGGGCGATGAAGTGCGTCCAGCTCAATTCTCGTATCAGTGATACGAGAATTCGCTCGTCGGGGAAGGTGGCGGCGAACTGCACCATGCGGCGCAAGTTCTGCTCTGCAAAGCTGCTGCCGTACTCCTCCACCAACTGCGCAGCCAAGGTGGGCAGAACTTCCTTGCCGTAGGCGCCCCGGCGCCTGTCCAAGACCTGCGTGTGGATGCGTTGGCCGATGCGCCAGTAGAGCATCGTAAGCTCGCTATTCACCGTCGAGGCGGCGCGCAAGCGCGCCGCCTCGATCAGTGCCCGAATGTCGCCCAGCAGCGCCGCGGGCGCTGCGAGCGATGCTGCTGATGGCCGGCGCCCGTTCATGCCACCGCCTCCGCAAGCTGCCGCGCGCCCGTGATGGCTTGGCGGCGGCTGGCCACCAGCTCGGCCGCCTCGCGCACCGGCTTGTCCTCGGTGTGGACGTAGTGCATGAACATCGCCACGGTCTTGTGGCCCGTCAGCTTCATTCCCACTTTGGTCGGCACACCGGAATTGGCAATGTCGGTGGTCGAGCGATGACGGATGCCGTGCGTGCCTACGTGCGGCACGCTGGCGGCCTTGAGCGTCCGGCACCAGCCGCCATAGTGCTCGCCAAAGGTCAGGTGCTTGGCCGGGTCGTTCGGCGACGGCAGGACGTAAGGGCAGCCTTCCAGACGCGGCGCCGTCGAAAGCAGCCGATAGGCTTCCTCGCTCATGGGCTTGGAAATGCCGCCAACCTTGCTGTCGGGCCACACCACGCGCCGGTTCTCGAAGTCCAGCCAGCTCCATTCGAGCGGGCAGATTTCGGAGCGCCGCGCCGCAAACTCGAATTGCAGCCGGATCGCCAACGGGATGACGTAGTTCTCCAGCCCCTCCGCCTCCAGTTTCTCCAACTGGCGGAAGATCCGCACCATTTCCTCGTCCACGATGAGCCGGGTTTCCTTGCCCGGCGGGTACATCGGGACGTGGCGGCACGGATTCGTGCCGTCCGGGCGGAAGCCCCAGACTTCGGCCAAGTTGAACATCTTGCGCAGCACGCCGAAGGTCTTGTTGGCCTCGGTCGGCTTGTAGGCCAGCTTTTCCATGAGCCCCGCAATGTCGGGCCGCTTCACGTCATGCACCTTCTTGCGGCCCAGCAGCGGGATGATGTTGCGGTCGATGACGCCCTGGTAGCCGTCCTGCGTGCTGACCTTGTTGCGCTTCTTGGAGTAGTCCTCCATGAACTTTTTGCACAACTCGGCCATCGTGGGCGCCTTGCGCGCCTCGGCCTTGGCACCGCCGGGATCACCACCCCGGCGAACCTCGGCCAGCCAGTCCTGCGCTTTGACCCGCGCCTGTTCGACGGTTAGCTCCCCGTAGAGTCCCAGCGAGGGCTTGCGGGGCTGGCCAGAGTTCGTGCGGTACTGGAGCATGAACACCCGGCGTCCCGTCGAGGTAATCTTGCAAAGGAAGCCGGGCACGACGGTATCCCGTAGTTCGATGTCCTTCGCCTGGGGTTGCGCCGACTCTACGGCGGTCTTGGTGAGCTTGATCTTTGCCATGATGACTCCTTGGAACGACCCGGATTCCAGGAGCCAGATAGGAGCGGCGCGAGGGAGAACCGGGTCAAGTTTCAGAAAGCACCGGCATATGATGGAAGCGCGTAAGCTATTGATAAACCTGCTGTATCGGGCTACGTCGCAGTCCAGCGAACTACCGGGCTGGAGTCATCGTGAAACAAAAAAAGATGAACCTCTGCAATCGCCGCTTGCTCAGATCAGTGAGTGATACGCAGATCTGGAACTGACAAGAGGATTCAATGATGAACACACTGTTGCGTAGTGCGGGTTTCGCTCTGGCATTCACCCTGGCCGGCGCCGTGCATGCGGCCCAGGACGCCGATGATTTCGTCGAGGACGCCTCGGCCAAGGGCATCGCGGAAGTCGAAGCGGCGAGGCTCGCGGAAGAGAAGGGCACGGCCAGCGACGTGAAGACGTTCGCGGCGATGATGGTCAAGGACCACACCCAGGCCAACGACAAACTCAAGGCGCTGGCAGCGAGCAAGAAACTCGAAGTCTCCAGCGATGCCGACCTGATCGACAAGGCCAAGGCGATGATCCTGGAACTGCGCGGCGCCAAGTCGTTTGACCAGGCCTACGCCAACAACCAGGTCAACGCCCACGAAGCGGCGGTCAAACTGTTCACCAACTACGCCAAGGACGGCAAGGATGCGGAACTGCGCACCTATGCCGAGCAGACCTTGCCGACCCTGAAAACCCATCTGCAGAAAGCCCGGGAACTGGCTGCGGCTCATGGCGGCAGTTCGGTCGATCCGCACGCCACCACCCGTGATGCCACCGACCCGGTGGTCACCGGCCCCAACGGCGTTCCGGTGACCCCGAAAGATCACGCTGAAACCAAGCCCTGAGTAACGGCCGAGCGGGGCACCATTGCGATGGCCCCCGCAGGTTCTACGGGGCGCTGCAGAAAGGATCGGCGGGTTGCGGCAGCTCATCCGCACTGATCGGGTACAGCACCCGCCAGCCATCAGGCCCGAACACCATCAGATAGCTCTGACAATTACCCAACGGCACCGCCACATCCTGCTGGCGAAACGCGCGCATCCGCGCCGGTGTTGCTGCCTCATCTGCGTAGAGAATCAGCCATGCCACGGCACGAATGAACTGACCGTGACTGACTACCAGGATGTCCTCGGCCTCATGCCGGGCCAGCCGATCCAGCAGGGTTTGGGCACGGTCCAGCAACTGGCGGAAAGACTCCGCATCCTCACCATCCCGAAACGCCGCATCGCCTTGTGCCCAGTAGCCATCGGCCTGAGGTTTGCGCTGCGCCTGAGTGCTGCCATTGAAGCGGCGCGGGCTGAGGTAAGTGAACTCCTCGACTGGCCAGGTTGCGGTTGGCACATCCGGGAATCGCTGGATGATGGGCTGGGCGGTCATGCGTGCGCGGTCGAAGGGCGAGTACACGATCAGTTGCGGCGCATGGTCGAGGGAAGCAGCGAGCGCGGTGGCCTGTTTGCGGCCGTTTTCGGTCAGCGGGATAGTGTCTGGATCCGTGGTGACGAGGCCGGCGTTGGCGGCGCTTTCGGCGTGGCGAATCAGACGGACGTGTTTGCGGTCAAGGGTGGCGCTCATGTTTGCGGGGCTCTGATTGTCTTCTGGGCCTGTGCTTGCGAAGCCCTGCCCAAGTTCATCGCAGGAGGGACTTCATAGTTCAAGTATCAGGTTTCCTTCCATTGTTCATGGTTCTCACCGGTAGCGGTGCCCGCCGGGCGCATGATTATATTTCCCCAGGCGCCAATAAACGCGAAACCAACAAAACCTCCAAGGCTGCCTCACTGTTTTCCCCTATTCCTTGAACGCTGCCCCAACCAATAAACGTTTGATAAAAAACAGGTGCTGCTATGAATGGCAAAGTTCTGCTGGCTCTCGTTTGCGGTGGATTCCTCTCGGGCAATGGATTTGCTGCGAATTCGGTAACCGTTATTTCCTACGGTGGGGCGAGCAAGGAGGCTCAGGTCGGGGCCTTTTACAAGCCCTTTGAGCGTCACTCCGGCAAGAAGGTGGTGGCCGGCGAATGGAACGGTGAAATGGCCAAGCTCAAAGCCATGGTCAGCACCAACAGTACGTCCTGGGATGTGCTGGATGTCGAGGACACGGACCTTGCCCGTGGTTGTGAGGAAGGCTTGTTCGAGAAGCTGGACCATGACCGCCTCGGCATCAAGGACCCGCTGGTCGAGGGCACTCGCAGCGAATGCGGGCTAGGGATCTTCGTCTGGTCGAACGTGCTGGCGTACAACGCCGACAAACTCAAGGAAGCGCCACAGGGCTGGAGCGATTTCTGGGACCTCAAGAAGTTTCCGGGCAAACGCAGCCTGCGCAAGTCGGCGCGGGGCTCGCTTGAGTTCGCGCTGATGGCCGACGGTGTTCCGCCCGCCGAGGTGTACAGGCTGCTCGCAACGCCCGCGGGCGTCGACCGGGCCTTTGCCAAGCTGGACCAGATCAAGTCCAGCATCCAGTGGTGGGAAGCCGGCGCCCAGCCGCCGCAATACCTGATGGCCGGTGATGTGGTGATGAGTTCGGCGTACAACGGTCGCATTCACGCGGCCAAGACCAGCGGCGCGAATTTACAGGTGGTCTGGTCCGGCAATCTGTACCAGTTCGATGATTGGGCCATTCCCAAAGGCACGCCGAACCTGGATGCCGCCTACGACTTCATCGCCTTCTCCATGCGTCCCGAGCAGCAAAAGCTCTACACCGAGAAAATGGCCTACGGCCCGTCCAACACGGCGGCTGCGGCATTGCTCAGCAAGGACCTGGAGGCAGACCTGCCGACCAATCCGGCCAATATGAAGAACGCCCTGCAAATGGATGTGAATTTCTGGCTGGATCATGGCGAGGCACTGGAGGAGCGCTTCATGGCTTGGTCCAGTCGCTGAAACCACGCACGTTTTCCCTTGGCCGAAAGGCCCGTCGATGGCGCCTTTCGGGGCGCCATCGGCGTTTTTGCCTAAACGTTCGATACCTTCTTGAAATAGGTAGTTAGCAGGGGTTCTTCGTTTCTGACAGTCGTAGAGCGAAGCCGGGCTGGCGCCCTAAAGTACCGGCCTATCGACGCGACCGTGCTGATGACCGAGAAGGCTTCGCCCCATGACCAAGAACAACTCCATCCCCCTCGACCTCAATATCCTGCTCAACCTGCGCCAGAAGCTGGAGGCGGAAACGACGGCGGAAATCCGCTTCGATGCCGCGACACGCGCTGTCTACGCGTCGGAAGCGTCCAACTATCGGCAGTTACCCATCGGCGTGGTGATTCCGCGGACCCTCGAGGACATCGTCACCACGGTCGCCCTGTGCAAGGACGCGGGTCTGCCGTTGCTGCCCCGTGGCGCGGGAACCTCCATGTGCGGGCAAGCGGTGAATGCGGCCGTGGTGATCGACGCTTCGAAGTACCTGCACGGCATCGCCTTCATCGATGCCGAGCGACGGCTTGCGCGGGTGCAGCCGGGCGTTATCTGCGACCAGCTCAAGGATGAAGCGGCGAAAGTCGGCCTGACCTTCGGCCCCGACCCCGCGACCCATAGCCGTTGCACCCTGGGCGGCATGATCGGCAACAACTCCTGCGGCGCGCACTCGGTGATGGCGGGCAAGACCGTCGAGAATATCGAGCGCCTGGAGGTGCTGACCTATGACGGCGAGCGCTTCTGGGTCGGTGCCACGGATGACGAGACCTTCCGCGAGCATCTCCAGGCGGGCGGCCAACGTGCGGCGATCGTCCAGGGGCTCAAGGACCTGGTGGATCACTACGAAGACGAGATTCGCCAAGGCTTCCCGAAACTCAAGCGCCGCGTCTCGGGCTACAACCTGGATCAGCTCCTGCCGGAAAACGGCTTCAATATCGCCCGGGCCCTGGTGGGCGTGGAGGGGACCTGTGTCACGGTCCTGCAGGCTGAAACCTTGCTGGTGAAGAACCCGACGCACCGTGTCCTGGTGGTACTCGGTTACGCGGAAATCTACGAAGCCGCCGATTCGGTCCCGCAATTGCTGCCACTGAGCCCAATCGCGATGGAAGGGCTGGATGACGGCATCATCGGCGGCCTGAAAGAACGCGGCATGAAGCTCGCCGATATCGCCGAGCTGCCCGCCGGCAACGCCTGGCTGATGATCGAGTTCGGCGCCTTGTCGAGTGAAGAGGCCACCGCGCTTGCCCGTCGGGCGGTGGACATCGCGCCGCTATTGCCCGGCCAGCCCAGTGCTCGCCTGGTGACGGACAAGGGGCTGATGAACCGGATCTGGACCATTCGCGAAACCGGAGCCTCCGCGACGTCCCTGGGGCTGGACCCAAACACGCCGGACCCGGTGGTCGGCTGGGAAGACGCGGCCGTCGAGCCGGAACATCTGGGCAAATACCTGCGGGAATTCAGGGCGCTGGTCGGGCGGTACGGTTACAAGACCAACCTGTACGGCCACTTCGGCGACGGCTGCATTCATTCGCGGATTACCTTCGACCTCAAATCCGCCAGCGGCGTGCAGGACTGGCGTGCCTTCCTTGATGAAGCGGCACGACTGGTCGTGCGTTACGGCGGCTCGTTGTCCGGCGAACATGGTGATGGTCAGGCGAAGGGTGAGTACCTGCACATCATGTACCCGCCGGCGATCATGCAGGCCTTCGCTGAATTCAAGGCCCTGTGGGATCCGCTCAACCGGATGAACCCGGGCAAGCTCATTCATGCCATGCCGGTAGATGCCAACCTGCGCATGGGTCCTGACTACAGCCGCCGCGAGGTCGAAAGCCAGTTCACCTACGATGCGCGCCTGGGGAACAAGGGACTGGCCCGCGAGTCGGAGCGTTGCATTGGCATGGGCAAATGCCGCTCGCTGGACGGCGGCACCATGTGCCCGAGTTTCCGCGCGACCCGCGAAGAGAAGTACTCCACCCGAGGCCGCGCCCGGTTGTTCTTCGAATTGCTCAAGGGCGAGGTGATCGAGGACGGCTGGCAGAGCGAGGAGGTGAAGGACTCCCTCGATCTGTGCCTGAGCTGCAAGGGCTGCAAGACGGATTGCCCGACCCATGTGAACATCGCCCGCTACAAGACCGAGTTCCTCAACCGTTACTACGCCGACAAACGCCGCCCAGTCATGGATGCCATGATCGGCCGTATCGGCGCGTGGCTGCCCCATGCCACCAAACTGTCCCCAGTGCTGAACTACGCCATGGGCAATCCGCTGGTGCGCACGGCGGGCGCCTGGTTCGGGCTTGCCAGGGACGCGAAATTCCCGAAGATCGCGCCGCAAAGCTTCCGCTCCGGCGCGACGGCACAGCGCATTCTGAAGAGCGACGGTAGTCGCCGTGGCACCGACGTACTGCTGTGGGTGGACAGCTTCAATAACGGTTTCACCCCCAGCGTGCTGGAAGCCGGCGTGCAGGTACTGGAGCGGCTTGGCTTCAGCGTGAAGCTGATGAAGCGCCACGTTTGCTGCGGCCGCCCTTATTACGACGTGGGCATGATCGATCAGGCCAAGGCCAATCTCGCGCAGATTCTCGACCAGTTGGAGCCGGTGCTAGAGGAAAACATGCCGGTGCTCGTGCTTGAACCGAGCTGCCTGTCGGTGTTCCGGGACGAAATGCCGGGGCTGTTCCCGGACGATGTGCGGGCGAAGAAGCTGGAAAAGTCGATCATGACCCTCAGCGAGTTCATCCGCAGTCGCGCCCTGGAGTTGCCGGCGATCGACGCGGACGTGCGGATCCACGGGCACTGCCATCAGAAATCCTGCGGCGGAATGGGTGCCGAACAAGGGGTGCTGGAGAAGCTCGGCGGCAAGGGGCAAGTGATTCAGGCGGGCTGCTGCGGTGTCGCGGGCGCCTACGCCTATCATTCCAAAACGGCCCCGATTGCCAAGGTGATTGGCGAACAGGAGTTCAAGCCGCATCTCGACCGCATCCCCGAGGAAACCCCGGTGGTCGCCGACGGATTCAGTTGCCGGGGACAGATTCGCAATGTCAGTGGCCGCGAAGCGATGCATTTGGCCGAATATCTGGCCAAGGTCCTCTCCTAGCGTTTCATGACAGGGCAGATGGCTGCTATGGTCGCTCCACGACAGGCCGCCTTCTGCTGCGCTTTCGATACACCTTCAGGAAAGCTGGACAATGAAGCTCGACGTCGCGATTGAACATACGGTGCTGCGCGAAGCCACGGTGGTTGCCGGGGCAGGGGCGATGGACCGGGAAATCACCTGGGTCCATATCGTCGACCACCCGGAAATCACCAACTGGCTCAAGCCCGGTGAGCTGCTGCTGACCACCGGTTACAACTGGCCAGAGGCGGATGAATACTCCCGCGACATGGTGCGCCGCCTCAGCGAGATCGGCCTGGCCGGCGTGGTGCTGGCGGTTCCGCACTTTCGCGAGCACTTCACCCAGGCCGCCATCGACGAGGCCAACCGTTGCAACCTGCCGTTGCTGGAACTGCCCTGGGAGATCCAGTTCAGCGAGATCATGCACGACGTGCTGGCCCGCATCATCAATATCCAGGCGGAAACCATCCGCCGCTCGGACCTGATCCATCGCACGCTGACTGAAGCCGCGCTGGAGATGAACAACCTCGAAGGTCTCGCCAGGGCGCTGCATGCTGCTCTGGACAAGACGGCCACGGTGGTTTCCATCGATGGCACGCTGCTCGGCAGTTCAGACCCGCAGGCCCGTGAGGAATACGAGCGTGAAGTGATTCGCGACCTTACCGCGCACAACAGTCTTGCCGAGTTGTTCAAGGACAACGCCCCGGTGGTCTTGCCGGGCGGTGCACGGCTGGGTGCTTCACGACTGGGCGGCGCGATCAAGCTTCGCGGCGAGATTGCCGCCGTGGTGTGGCTGGAGGGTGAAACCGATCAATTCGGCGAACTCGACACCCGGGCCCTGGAGCATTCGGTGGTCATCGCCGCCTTGCACCTGGCTTACCAGCGGCAGTTGTCCGATCAGGAAACCCGCCTTGGCCATGCCTTTGTCGCCGGTCTGCTGGAAGGCAAGTTTTCCGCGACGCCCAGCGCCATCGAGCGCGCCCGGGCGTCCGGCTGGAGCGAGAGCCGCAGCTACCGGGTCTGTCTGGTGCTGGTCAACGAGCCCATTCCACTGTCCATCGAGGGTTTCAATCGCCGCGCGAAACTGGCTGACCGGATCGCCTCGGCGATGCAGACCTTCAGCGTCGCGCCGCTGATTTCGGTGTCCCTGAACCAAATCAGCTTTCTGCTGCCTGCCGAAGTAGCCCCCGAGTCGGTCTGGAAAACCATTCGCACCGAAGGCAGTGCGCTGGCGGTGAGTCGGGTTCATCGCGGCGTGGATGGAATGGCGCTGGGCTCCGAGGATGTTGCGGCGCTGCTTCCGTTGTTGCGGCCAGGGAAACTCCATGACTTCGATGAGGTGCTTTTCCCCCGGGCCCTGATGGGCGACGCCGATGCCCGGCGGTTGTTGCTGGAGCGGATGATTGTGCCGCTGGAACACCCCAAGCGTGGCAACTCGCTCACCGATACGGCGTTGTGTCTGGCGCGCGAGGGCTTTCAGCTACTCAATACCGCGAAGGCGCTGGATATTCATATCAGCACCTTGCGTTACCGGGTCGAGCGGATCGAAAGCCTTCTCGGGATTTCCCTGGATAACCCGGAAGATCGTTTCAAGCTGCAAGTCGCGGCACAGATGCACAGGTTGGTATCCGAGGAATTCTGAAGCGTTCCGCCCTTGAGAAAGGTGGCACCCAGAAGGCCCGCCTGGTGATAACCGGCGGGCTTTTTCGCGTCTCCCGCCCGCGTTTGTCGTTCCTGTTTTGGGTGTGAATCACCCGGCTTATCCTCCTGCGCCGAGTACGTATCTGCGTCGGGGAGCGGTGAATAGCATGTGCTCACTGACACACAAAGGTGAACACCATGTCCTCTCAACAAAAACCGCCAGTCTCCGCCCGTGCACAGCATGTCTCCAATGGCATTGCCGTTGCCCACCCGATCACCGTAAGCCGCGCCGCCGGCGCCTACCTCTGGGACGACCAGGGCAAGAAGTACCTGGACTTCGTCGGCGGCATCGGTGTGCTCAACGTCGGCCACAACCATCCGCGGGTTGTCGAAGCCGTGCGCAAGCAACTGGAGACGTTCTCCCATATCTGCTTCCAGGTGGCCGCCTATGACCAATACATCGAGTTGGCTGCCCAACTGAACAAGCTGGTTGGCGGTGAAGAACACTACAAGTCGGTATTCCTGACCACGGGCGCCGAAGCGGTGGAAAACGCCATCAAGATCGCCCGGGCCCACACCAACCGTCCCGGCGTGATCGCCTTCCGCGGCGGCTTCCACGGCCGCACTCTGATGGGCATGACCCTCACGGGCATGAGCCAGCCATACCGGCAGAACTTCGGCCCGCTGGCGCCGGACATCTATCACACGCCGTACCCGAACGAGTACCGCGGCGTGACCACTGAAAAAGCCCTGGCGGCCTTGCAGGAAGTATTCGATACCCAGATTGCCGCTGACCGCGTCGCCGCGATCATCATCGAGCCGGTGCAGGGCGATGGCGGCTTCCTCGCCGCGCCTGTCGAGTTCATGCAAGCCCTGCGCAAGAAGACCGAGGAGCTGGGCATCGTGCTGATCTGCGATGAGATCCAGACTGGCTTCGGTCGCACCGGCAAGCTGTTCGGCTTCCAGCACTCGGGCATCCAGCCGGACCTCATCACCGTCGCCAAGAGCCTCGCCGGCGGGCTGCCGATTTCCGGCGTCGTCGGGCGCGCCGAAATGATGGACGCACCGCTGCCTGGCGGGCTGGGCGGCACCTATGGCGGTAACCCGCTTGGCTGCGCCGCGGCGCTGGAAGTCATCAGCATCTTCGAGTCGGAAAACCTGGTGGAGCGCAGCCGCGTGATTGGCGAGCGGCTGCTGGCTGGCTTCAAAGGATTGGAAGGCCGCTTCAACAGCATCGGTCAGGTCCGGGCAATCGGCGCCATGGCGGCGGTCGAGTTCGTCACCGATCGCGACAGCAAAGAGCCGAATGCCGCGCTGGCGCAGCGGGTTATCGATGCGGCGCGGGAGGAGGGCCTGCTGGTGATCAAGTGCGGCGTGTACCGCAACGTCGTGCGCTTCCTCTGCCCGCTGGTGATCTCCGAACAGGATGTCGCCGAGGCGCTGGTCATGTTCGAGCGGGCTCTGGTCGCTGTTAACGCCTGATCCCGCGCTCAATCTGTCTTTTCAAGTTTTTTGATGGAGTACCTTCAGTGACTACCACTGCAGATGATGTAAAGGCGTGGACGCTGGCTTCGCTCCCCGCCGGCAGCGCCGATAACCAGTCCTACCCGGTAATCAACCCGGCGACCCAACAGGCCTGCGCCAGCGTGCCGGATTGCAGCGCCGCTGATGCGAAAACACTGGCCGATGCCTCGGTCGCAGCGTTCGACACCTGGAAGCACACCAGCGCGTTCCACCGCAGTCAGTTGCTGCGCAAGTGGTTCGACCGGATCGTTTCCGGCGCCAATGAAATTGCCCAGGCGATTTCCAGCGAAATGGGCAAGCCCATCAAGGAAGCCGTGGGGGAGGTGATGTACGCCGCCGGCTTCGCCGAGTGGTATGCCGAGGAAGCCAAGCGGCTGTACGGCGAGACCTTCGCCAGCCAGCACGAGAACAAGCGCCTGTATGCGACCCGTCAGCCGGTCGGCCCGGTTTACGCGGTAACGCCGTGGAATTTCCCAGCAGCGATGATTACCCGCAAGGTCGCGCCGGCACTGGCCGCCGGTTGCACGGTGATCGTCAAGCCTGCGGAGCAATCGCCGCTCACCGCGCTGCTGCTGGAGCACTACTGGCGCGAGGTTGGTGGTCCGGAAGGCACCTTCCAGGTCATCACCTCCAATAAGCCGGCCGAGATTTCCGGCGTGTTCTTCCAGGACCGGCGTATCCGCAAACTGACCTTCACCGGCAGTACCGAGGTCGGCGTGTTGCTGTATCGCCAGTCGGCGGAAACCATGAAACGGGTATCGCTGGAACTGGGCGGGCATGCACCCTTCATTGTGTTCGCCGACGCCGATATCGAGCGCGCCGCCGAAGAGATCATGGCCTGCAAGTTCCGCAACGCAGGGCAAACCTGCGTGTGCACCAACCGCATCTATGTGCACCGGTCGATCAGCGCCCGTTTGATCGATGCGCTGGCGACCCGGATCTCGGCACTGCGGGTCGGTGATCCCGCCGATGAGGGCACCCAGATCGGTCCGCTGGTCGATGAGCAGGGGCTGAACAAGGTCCGCGAGCATGTCGAGGATGCCGTGGGGCGTGGAGCCCGTGTGGTGGTCGGCGGCCAGGCGCTGGGCGGCCTGTATTTCCAGCCGACCTTGCTGTGCGACGTGGCGCCAGGCATGCGCATTCTTGAAGAAGAGACCTTCGGGCCAGTGGCTCCGATTCTCGAGTTCGACACCACCGATGAGGTGGTGGCCGCAGCGAACGATACGCCGTATGGCCTGGCGGCCTATCTGTGGACCCGCGACCTGGATACCGCCCACCGCGTTTCCGAACGCCTGGACTACGGCATCGTCGGCATCAACGACGGTGCACCTTCGACCGCGCAAGCGCCGTTTGGCGGCGTGAAGATGAGTGGGTTGGGGCGTGAAGGCGGGGTCTGGGGGATTCAGGAATACCTGGACACCAAGTTCGTCTCCGTGGCCCTGGCGCCTCGCTGAGCCGGTGATGCTCGTGCGGGGCTGGCGCTTGCAGATCTGCCGGCCTCGCACGCCCTTAACTACAAAAACAAAAAGGTAAACGTAGATGGACGCGAGTGTAGCTGTCGCCAAGTCGCAGCATGAAAGCCATCTGAAGGCGGGACTGAAGTCCCGGCATCTGACCATGATGTCCATTGCCGGTGTGATCGGCGGCTCATTGTTCGTTGGCTCCGGGAGTGTGATTCACAGTGCAGGTCCGGCTGCCGTTCTGGCTTTCCTCACGGGTGGCATTCTCATGATGTTGATCATGCGGATGCTCGGCGAAATGGCCACGGCCTCGCCGGACACCGGTTCCTTTTCCACCTACGCCGATCGCGCGATCGGGCGCTGGGCGGGCTTCACCATCGGTTGGTTGTACTGGGGTTATTGGGTCGCGCTCATGGCCTGGGAAGCCTATGTCGCCGGCAAGATTCTCAACGGCTGGTTCCCGTCGGTCAGTGTCAACGTATTCGTGCTGGCGACCACCTTGCTGCTGATCAGTATCAACTTCTTCAACGTGAAGAACTACGGTGAGTTCGAGTTCTGGTTCGCGCTGATCAAGGTGGTTGCTATCGTGTGCTTCCTGGTGGTGTGTTGCCTGGCCGTGCTGAACATCTGGACCATCGGCGAGGTCAGCGGCATCAGCAATCTCACCGCCCATGGTTTCGTCCCCAACGGCTTCGAGCCGGTCGTGGGCGCGATGCTCGGAGTGATGTTCGCCTTCCTCGGCGCGGAAATCGCCACCATCGCCGCGTCGGAATCGAAGAACCCTTCCCAGCAGATCATCAAGACCACCAAGTCGGTGGTGTGGCGTGTCGGGCTGTTCTATGTCGGTTCGATTTTCCTGATCGTCTGCCTGGTGCCGTGGAACGACCCGATGCTCGGTCAATCCGGCTACGGCTCCTACCGTCGCACCCTGGAACTGCTGGGCGTTCCGGGCGCCGAGTGGCTGATGAACTTCGTCGTGCTCACCTCGGTCAGCAGTTGCCTGATCTCGGCGCATTACACCGCTTCGCGGATGCTGTTCTCGCTGGCCAGCCGTGGCGATGCGCCGGCGTTCTTCAAGCTGACCAAAGCCGGCACCGGTGTGCCGATGTACGCGATCATCGGCTCCTGCCTGGTGGCGGTGGTGATGGCGCTGATCAACTTCAGTGACGAACTGCGCCCACGGGATGTGTTGGATACGCTGATGAACATGACCGGCACCATCGCGCTGCTGGTTTACTTGGTCATCGCCTGTTCGCAACTGAAGATGCGCCGCAAGCTGGAAGCGAGCGGCAAGGACATTCCGCTGAAGATGTGGCTGTTCCCGTGGCTGACCTGGGCGGTGATCGTGTTTATCGTGACCTGCCTGAGTGCCATGTGCTTCATGCCTGACTACCAGGTGCTGGTGATTTCCACTGGCGGGGCGGGGCTGTGCCTGGCGCTGCTCGGGATGGTGCATCAGGCGCGCTGTTCCAAGCGCGCCCGTCACCGCTGATCAGACCGCGGCCGGCCCAGTGAGGGCCGGCTGCGGTGCGTTGTGTTTATCCCAAAGTAGCGGTTCGCGGCTGAGGTTTGCGCCATTGGGAGAATGGGGGCAGGGCGCCGGGCCTGTAACACTGGCGCTGGCCAAACAACCCAAAAGGAGCGAACGACCATGGCAACGAGTTCCCTGCACGCACAACGTCAGATCACCCTGAGTGCTACGCCGGATGAGGTCTGGCAGCGCATCGGCGACTTCAACGGCCTGCACCTCTGGCACCCGGCGGTCAGCGCCAGCCAGTTGCTCGCCGGCAGCAACAACCAGGCGGGCGCCGAACGGCTGCTGACCCTGGGCAACGGCGCGACCATTCACGAGCGGCTGCTGGAACACTCGGATAGCCAGCGGCTGTATCGCTACGGCATCATCGAATCACCGTTGCCAGCGCGGGATTACCAATCGCTGCTGCGCGTCGAGCCGGCAGCCGACGGCCAGGCGCTGGTGACCTGGCAGGCGGAGTTCGTGGCGGACGGCGCGTCTGATGATGAGGCCTTGGCGGTTGTTGAAGGCATCTACGCTGACGGCCTCGATCAGTTGCGGCAGTTGTTTGCTTCCTGACTCAGCGTTGTTGTCGCGCTGATCAGGGGAGGGCAGGCAACCACCAGACGGTTGCGCCCACCTTCCTTGGCCGCATACAGCGCCCGGTCGGCGGCATCGATCAGGGCCTGCTGCGGTTCCAGGGCGGGCCCCGACGCGCAGGCCAGGCCGATGCTCACGGTAACGTGGCCGAAGGGGCTTTCTGCATGAAGGATATCCAGTCGGTTCAGCGCCTCCAGCACCAGCTTCGCGACCACTGTCGCGCCTTCGGCATCGGTGTTGGGCAAGATGATCGCCATTTCCTCGCCACCGTAGCGCGCCACCAGATCCGGCGGCCGGCGGATGCAACCGGCCAGGGCGCTGGCCACCTCGCGCAGGCAGGCATCGCCGGCCGGATGGCCGTAGCGGTCGTTGTAGCGCTTGAAGAAATCGATATCTAGCATGAGCAGCGCCAGTGGCGTTGCATCCCGTTGCGCGCGGCGGATTTCCATGGACAGGGTCTGGTCGAAACAGCGTCGGTTGGCGAGGCCGGTCAGAGCGTCGTCCATGGCCAGGCGTTCGAGTTGCTTGTTGCTGTCGAGCAACTGCTGTTGTGCCACCCGCAAGTCGCCTTCCACCGTGATCCGCCGGCGGATATCACGGATCAGCAACCAGCCGATGACACCAACGACGGCCAGCAGACCGGACACCACCAACAACGACAGCATCGCCTCGAGACGCCAGGCTGCCAAGGCTTCGTTCTTGCCGAGGGCGACCGTGGTCACCAGCGGCAGGCGATCGCTTTTGCGAAACGCATAAAGCCGCTCGACGCCGTCCAGGCTGGACGTGAACGAGGCGGTGCCCACGGTCTTGTCGACCAGGTACTTGGCGTAGATCGGCGAGTTGGAAAAGTTGCGGCCCATGTCCTGTTCGCGGAACGGGTAACGCACCAGCAGGGTTCCGTCGGTATTGGTCAGGCCGATCGCGCCATCCTGGCCGAGGTCGAGGGTGCCGAACAGACGCAGGAAGTTCTCGATGCCCAGGGTGACCGCCACGACGCCGGCGAAGCTGCCGTCCGCGTCGTTGAAGCGGCGGCTGATAGTGATCACCCACTCCTGGTTGGATCGGCTGCGGATCGGCGGGCCGATGAAGGGCTCGCGGGACGGGTCGTCGCGGTGATGGACGAAATAGGCGCGGTCGCTGCTGTTGGCGCCGACTGGCGTCGGCCGGTTGGACGCCATCAGCCAGTGACCCTGCCGGTCATACACGGTGATGCCGCTCAACTGCGGCATCAATGGTTGCTGGCGCGCGACCAACTGCTTCAACCGGGCGATCTGCGCAGGGCCGCTGCCCTCGGTTTCCAGGCGCTCGACCAGACCGAGCAAGAGTAGCGAGCTTTGCCGCACAATCCCTTCGGAATAGGTCACCAGCGCCTGGGTCAGGTTCAAACCGTGGACATCGATTTCTTCCAGCGCGCGTTCGCGTGAGGCCATGACCTTCCACAGCGTCAACGAAGCCAGCGAACAACCGATAAGCAAAAGCAGAAGGACAACGAGGTGGATGTCACGCTTCACGTCAGTACCTGATGGAGAGTCCGGATTCCCGTGCTGGCGGTGGCGGGCGACCGCAGCGAAAGGCACATTCCTGGCCTGGCGCAAGAATACAGGCTGATCCGACGCAGCAGTAGAGGCAAAGAGGAGGGCGCGGCGCTCTGGAACAGGGCCGTCAGGTGCCCAGGTACTTGTGATAGGTCAAGAAAACATCTTCTCGCTGATAGCCGAGGGACTCATAGTGTGGCTGCGTCGTTCAATTACTTGAGCGAACATTCGATGATTTGCATGAGCGGTTCTTTGTTAATTCGTGATGCTCGAACTAATAACTACACTAAATGAGTATTTAGTGTAGTTATTCCTAAAAGTTATCAATGGCGTAGGAGGGTAATGATTAACTCTCATAATCCGCCATTATTGAGTCTGCAATGAGTTACTTTCCGAGTTGGATGCGTCTCGGGAAAATAATTTCTCATCTAGAGCATTGCTTCGCAATGTGATTGTGCATGAGGAACTTCATCATCGATGGTGGCAGCGAGGAATAATTGATCATCATCCTAATGGGACTTTTAAAGAGGAGAGATTTTATGAGAAAATTCGCCGGCATGAACAAATGAGAGGTTGGAAAAGTTGATCGACTCGAATGAAGTAAAGTATCCCTGCCCCAGTTGCGGCTGCCCAGATCAGATGCGTATTTCCCAGTCCGGATTCTCTGGTGACTTGCGATGGAGTGAATCGGTAAACTGTATGCAGTGCGGGTTGACAACCGAGGCCGATGGATTAGGTTTTCCATCAGAAGAAATAAGAGAGAAAATGTTATCTGTGAATGGTCGATGGAAAGTTTTTTTAGATGAGGTTAAATCTTCTTCAGCTGCTAGCAGGGTTATTATGAAGTTGCTGGCGGCTCAGCCAAAAAAGGCTTTGGAAATTTTACGTAATTCCGTTGATGGGGTATATGTTGGAACAAGAGTTGAGGCTTTATGGCTTGCGGAGAAGTTTAAAGAGGTTGGGGAGAGTCCTAGGGTTTTTCATGTGGTGTGATATTTTTAAGTACTAAGCTTTAGGTTGCGAGGGCTTTTTGTGGGGGCGTTCTTCGTCTTGCGCTTTTGTATGTTTGGTTTGAGGCCTCAAATGGACAAGGCCTGGCGACTTACAATAAAAATGCGAAACCGTTCTGGTGGTATAAGAACGCTGAAGGCGTTATTGCCTCAGTTTCGGATGTGTCCATCAATTTCGCAAAACTCCTCTTGGTCATACGTCGATGTCAATAAATCAGGCTCGTCAGGCCCGCTTTTTTCCCGGCGCCAGGAGAGGCTCGGGTTGCGCGTACTGCGGTTGAATCGATCATCCAGGTTTGCAAATCGATCAAGCCTTGCTCATTCAATTTCAGGTGCCAGCGCTTGAGCATCTGATCGAATGTCCCCTGGTTTCGCCAGCCCCGAAACCGTTGATAGACCGTTGACCACGGGGCGAAGCGTTCCGGCATATCTCGCCACGCAGCACCCGAGCAAAGCACCCAGAGCACGCCATCGAGCATCAGGCGGTCGCTCAGACGAGGGCGCCCCCGGCCACGGGTTTCGGTGAAGAGATCAGCAACGACAGTCCAGCCCTCATCCGAGAGTTCGTAACGCTTTGCCATCACAGGATTTCTTTCCGTAGATGGCTGGGAACTCTACAAAATTTCAGCTTCCGAGGGACGCCGATTGGGTTTCTCGGGATTTCGTACAGAGCCTAGGAACAAGGAGTTGGCTTCAAATCTCTCCACTCACGGCCCTGGCAGCCACGTACGTAGGTTCGCATAATGTATATTATGTTAAACGACAGGTCATGTCATAGATGCTCATGATGTCACCTCGCGAATGCGGAAATTCGAGACTTTCCTTGCGAAACTCGCACGCACCCACGCCTAATTCGTAGAAATCTAGAACAGCCTCGCCCTAAAATTCTCAATTTTGAAATTTCCTCGCCCTAGGGGCTGCTTTCAGCCCTTATGTCTTGCACGTTGAATCCATCTAGAATTGACTAGACCTAGTCTTCATCCGTCACCCAACGTCACAAGTGAACCCTATGGATTCTCATGATGCGCAAATGCCTGCGTCAGGCCACCAGGTCCGAAAACCAACCGAGTATCTGACTCAAGCCAGAATCGATGAGCTAAGCCAGTTCAGCATTTTCTTGCTGGCGAAAGAAGGTTTCACGCTCCAAGACGTCCGTGCCATGGTCTCGACCTCCAAGCTCTATGCATCGTCGAAGGTCATCGAACGGATCGTTGGCAAGCCGAGGCATAAAAAAATCGGCAAGAATGATGATGGAGCCTTTCGCCTCAATGCTTTCCAAAGTGCTGTAGCTTTTCAGTTCGCCAGGGTTCTCGAGCACGCAACGACGGTTTTTGGCAGTCTGCAGCTTGCCGAAGAATGGCTTCAAAAACCCTGCAGGCACTTGGCAGATCTGATTCCTCTCACTCTGGTAGATAACCCAGTTGGATTTAGAGTAATCGAAGACTACTTGGGACGAGTCGAGTTTGGGATCTACCAGTAGGCCTTTCTATGCTTTTGTTGGTGCTAGAGAAGTGTTGTGGAAGCATCGTGTCGACGGTGCCCTCCCTCTACCCTTCCCCACTTGCTCACTTAGCGGCGCTTTAGCTTCGTTTGGATAGGTGTTCAAGAGAGGTTACCTCGGCCAGTTCATCCCTGATCGTCTGAAAAAGACGTTCAACGTCTTGATGGTCGTCTCTACCGATGTAGGTAGCGACGAGGATCGTGAGGGGATGCACCTTAAGGGCTCCAGCGAGTTGATTGATTTTCTCCAGCGTAGGGCTTTTCAGGCCTCGTTCCAGCGAGCTGAGATACGTACGGCTGCTCACTGTAGAAAAATCCTCTTGCGTGAGGTTTTTACTGGCTCGAACCTTTTTGAGCGCCTGGCCGAAGGCGATGTTGAGTTCCAATTTTCCGTTCCGTAACCGTCCGGCCAACTCACCTTCCTGACCCCGACGCCAAAGGCGATGGTGTCCACCTAATTTAAGTGGACACCATTTCTAGCCTTTTAAGCGGGTCTTTCCATGCAGTCACAACGCCGTTCCTA
>NZ_FYDX01000044.1 GCF_900187455.1 Pseudomonas sp. Irchel 3E13
CCGGCCTTGTACTTGGCTTTCAGCTCTTCGTTGTAGCTGCCCGCCGCGACATGACGTTTGCTGTCGATGTCGTGCCAGCTATAACCGGCGCCCATGCGTGCGGCGAAGGCGTCGAGTTGGTAGCTGAGGTAGGTGGCCAGGTGGTAGCTGTCGACCGACGCATCCGAGTTGCGCTTGCTGGCATCGAGGCTGGTCTTGGTGTAGCCCGCCGCGATACCCGCGCGCCATTCGTCATTCAGGTTGTTGTCGAAGCCGAGCATGAAGCCGGACAGGTCGCGATCGACGCTGGCGGCGCCATGGCTGCCGTCGTTGTTGGACCAGCCGCCCAGGGCGGTGATCCAGCCCACGCCCTGCCCCTGGCAACCGCTGCTGCTCTGCTGTCCGCTGGTCGGTGCCAGCACGCTGCGCGGGTCGTCGTTGCCGCAATCGCCCTGACGCATGCGGTCATTGACGGTGTTGCGCACGTAGCGGGAGTCCTCCAGCAAGACGCTGGCGGTGCTGGCGTGGATTTCGCCGGACAGGCTGTCGAACGCGGCCTGCGCCGCGGCGCGGTCCATGCTGGTGATCGCGCTGCGCAGGCTGGCCGGCGCGGCGGCCGAGTCCAGGGCGGCGGCGACGCCACGCTGGTTGTCGCTGAGGGCGACGTCGGCGAAGGCGACGCCGTTGCGCGCCACCGACAGGCTGACGTCGTTGCTGCCGTACACCAGGCGGGTGTCGATGAAGGCCAGGTTCGAGGCCACGCCGAGGCTGTCGAGGTTGTCGCTGTCGAACTTGCCGGTGATGCCGCCGCCGGCGGTCAGCAGGGTGTAGGTGGTGTCGCCGGTGTACGGCTGCGCCGCGAACACGTTCAGCGTACCGGCCAGGTTGGCGGTGCCGCCCACGGCCAGGTAGCTGGTCGGCAGCGGGGTCAGGTTGATGCTCAGGGTGCCTTCGCTGGCGTTGGTGAAGTCGCCGGTGACGGTCAGGTTGCCGTTCGGGCCGGGCTGCACGGTGCCTTTGTTGATCACGCTGTTGACGGTGCCGGTGCCGGTGAGGCCGGCGCCGTTGGCGACGACGATGTCGGCCGCCAGGGTATTGCCGACCGGCGCGGCGAACAGGGCCATGCGCGCGAACGCGGCCACCGGCGCGGCAGCGGCGGCGACTGTTTCACCCACTTGCAGCACGCCTTCCTGGATCAGGAAGTCGCCGCTGAAGCTGTGGTCGCCAGTGAACAGCAGGGTGCCGGCGCCGCGTTTGTAAGCCGAACCGGTGCCGCTCAGGTTGCCGCTGAAGGTGCCGTTGACGTCCTGTTGGAAGATCAGGTCGGCGTTATCGACGATGTCGCCTTGCAGGCTGGTGGTGTTGCCTATCAGCGTACCGCCGCTGACGAGGGTGCCACCGCTGTAGGTGTTGGCGCCCGACAGCACCAGGGTGCCGCCGTCGAGTTTCTCGATGCCGCCGCTGCCGACCAGTTGCGCGGCGATCAGCGCCGAGGCGTTGCCGGCCACGCGCAGGCTGGCCAGGCTGCCGTCGGCGGCGTTGACCGCTTCCAGCGTGCCGGCGGTGCCGACCAGTTGGTAGCCGTCGCTGAGGAACTGGATGCCGGAGAAGGCACGCTGGCCATCGATGGTGACGGTGCCACCCTTGCCGCCGAAGACCGCGAATTGGCCGCCGGTCCAGTCGTTGGCGTTTTTGCCGGTGGAGTTGGTCCAGTTGGTGTCCGCGCCCCAGGTGCCGCTGCCGCCGCTGACGGTGCCGTCGGCGGTGGTTTTCGAGCCGTTCCAGAACAGCAGGCCGCCGTCGGCTTCACCGACCACCAGGTTGACCTGGTTGGCGATTTCGGTCTGCACGGTCATCTGCGAGGCCAGGAAGTCGGTCGGCAGGGTGCCCAGGGTCAGGCCGTTGTTGGTCAGGCTGCCGCCGTAGCTGAACAGTTGGTAGACGCCGATGCCGAAGCCGCCGGCATTGCTGATGTTGAGCAGGCCGTCGAGGGTCAGGTTGCCGTTGGATTGGACCAGGGT
>NZ_FYDX01000043.1 GCF_900187455.1 Pseudomonas sp. Irchel 3E13
AAACTGCAGGCACTCCGACCACCGTCGTCACCGATGATCCAGCCCGCCTGGACACCACCGGCCTGACGCTCAGCGCCACTGGCTCGGTTCAAGAAGGCGGCAACATCGTCTACACCGCCAAGCTGACCAACCCAGCCGGCACCGAAATGAAGATCACCTTGAGCAACGGTGAAACCATCACCATCGCCAAGGACGCCACCGAAGGCTCTGTCACCTTCGCAGCGCCGAAAGACACCGTTTATGTCGACGCCGGGAGTGTCAGCGTGACCATCACCGGCACCACCGGTGGCGATTTCGAGCATCTGGAAGTGAGCCCAACCGCAGCAGTCACCGCTGTTACGGATTCGATTGATACGTCGACCGTTACTCTGACGGCGACCGCCAGTGCTGTTGAAGGCGGAGTGGTTACTTACACCGCTTCGGTAACGGCTCCAGTGACTGGCGCTCCGCTGGTCATCAGCCTGGCTAACGGCCAGTCGATCACCATTCCGGTTAACGCCTCGAGCGGTTCGGTGGACTTCATCGCACCGAACAACGTGCTCAACACCAACACCCCGCTGACCAACAGCATTACTGGCGTAACTGGCGGTAACTACGAGCACCTGGAAACCACCGGCACTCCGACCACCGTCGTCACCGATGACCCGGCTCGCCTCGACACCACTGGCCTGACCTTGTCCGCGACTGGCTCTGTTCAGGAAGGCGGCAGCATCGTCTACACCGCCAAGCTGACTAACCCAGCCGGCACCGAGATGAAAATCACCTTGAGCAACGGTGAAACCATCACCGTCGCCAAGGACTCCACCGAAGGGTCTGTCACCTTCGCAGCACCAAAAGACACTGTTTACGTCGACGCAGGCAGCGTCAGCGTGACCATCACCGGCACCACCGGCGGTGACTTCGAGCATCTGGAAGTCAGCCCGACTGCTGCGGTTACCGCTGTCACCGACAGCATCGACACCAGCACCGTGACCCTCACCGCTACTGCCAGCGCGGTTGAAGGTGGTGTGGTCACTTACACCGCGAGCGTCACTGCACCGGTAACCGGCGCACCATTGGTCATCACCTTGGCCAACGGCCAGTCGATCACCATCCCGGTTAATGCAAGCAGCGGCTCGGTGGACTTCATCGCACCGAACAACGTGCTCAACACCAACACCCCGCTCACCAACAGCATCACCGGCGTGACTGGCGGCAACTACGAGCACCTGGAAACCGCAGGTACTCCGACCACCGTCGTCACCGATGATCCGGCTCGTCTGGACACCACCGGCCTGACGCTCAGCGCCACTGGCTCGGTCCAGGAAGGCGGCAACATCGTCTACACCGCCAAGCTGACTAACCCAGCTGGCACCGAGATGAAGATCACCTTGAGCAACGGTGAGACCATCACCATTGCCAAGGACGCCACCGAAGGCTCCGTGACCTTCGCTGCACCGAAAGACACCGTGTACGTCGACGCGGGTAGCGTCAGCGTGACCATCACCGGCACCACCGGCGGTGACTTCGAGCATCTGGAAGTCAGCCCAACCGCGGCGGTTACTGCTGTAACGGATTCGATTGATACCTCGACCGTCACGCTGACGGCGACTGCCAGTGCGGTTGAAGGTGGCGTCGTCACCTATACCGCAAGCGTCACCGCCCCGGTAACCGGCGCCCCGCTGGTCATTACCCTCGCCAACGGTCAGTCGATCACCATCCCAGTTAACGCGAGCAGCGGGTCGGTCGATTTCATCGCACCGAACAACGTGTTGAACACCAACACCCCGCTGACCAACAGCATCACCGGTGTGACTGGCGGTAACTACGAACACCTGGAAACCGCCGGCACGCCGACCACCGTCGTGACCGACGATCCGGCTCGCCTGGACACCACCGGCCTGACCTTGTCCGCCACTGGCTCGGTTCAGGAAGGCGGCAATATCGTCTACACCGCCAAGCTGACCAACCCAGCCGGCACCGAAATGAAGGTCACCTTGAGCAACGGTGAGACCATCACCATCGCCAAGGATGCGACCGAAGGCAGCGTGACCTTCGCAGCACCAAAAGACACCGTGTACGTCGACGCAGGTAGCGTCAGCGTGACCATCACTGGCACCACTGGCGGTGATTTCGAACATCTGGAAGTCAGCCCAACCGCAGCCGTGACTGCTGTCACCGACAGCATCGACACCAGCACCGTGACTCTGACCGCGACCGCCAGCGCTGTTGAAGGTGGCGTTGTCACCTACACCGCTTCGGTAACGGCCCCAGTGACCGGCGCTCCGCTGGTGATCACCCTGGCCAACGGTCAGTCGATCACTA
>NZ_FYDX01000045.1 GCF_900187455.1 Pseudomonas sp. Irchel 3E13
TCGTCACGCTCCAGCAGCGCGCGGCCGTTGAGCAGCGAGTGTTCCAGGATGATGACCTTGCTCACCGCGTCGAAGTTGGTCTTCAGGGTTTCCATGGTGCGCAGCACCGGCTGGGCGACGTACTGGCCGGTGGCTTTGAGGTAGGCGTAGTCGGTGGTGGTGGTCTTGCCGTTGAGGGTCACCGCTGTCTGCGATTTCCGGCCATGCAGCAGTTTGTCGCTCGGCGCGTTGAGGTAGGTGTGCCGGGTCTTTTGCAGCTCGGCATTGCCGCCGTTGACGTGGACCAGGGTTTCCTGTTCCAGCGCCAGCCACGGCCAGGCGCTGCCGCTCAGGCCCGGCTGGCTGAGGTAGCGGTGCTGGGTGCGCAGCACCGGTGCATCGTTGACGTCGGCTTTGGCCGGGGTCACGGTTTTCTGTTTCAGGTGTCGGACAAAACCATGGGGATCGGCCGGGCAGCCGTCGCTGGCGGTCGCCGGGTAGTACTCGCTGGTTTCGCTGATGCCGTTGGCCTGCACTTGCAGGGTGAGGTTGCCGTACACGTCGTACTCGCTGCGTACCACTTCGTCACGTTGTTGTCCCGCGGCGATCCAGGAGGTGGTCACGGTCTTGGGCAACTGGCACTGCGCCGGTTGTTGCTCGAACGGCACGCTGCTGTCGTCGGCGTAGTACTGGGTGCGCACGCGCTTGACCGCGCCGCCCTGCTCGGTGAGTTCCTCGCTGATCAGGTGGAAGCGGTTGAAGATGCGTTTGATGCTGCGTCGCGGGCGGTTGTTGGTGGCGTCCCAGAGCTGTTCGGTGGAGTCGTAGACGTAGGCGCTGAGAACTTTGTAGAGGTTGTCCAGGCCGTTGTCTTCCCAGATCAGGCCGGGGGCGTTGCGGCCGAGGAAGTTGTTGCTGGAATACTGGTAGCGGGTGTCGATAGCTGGCTGGCCCGCGCCAGGTTCGTGCAGGTGGCGGCGGACCCGCGGCAGGGTGCGGCCGCCGGTGCCGGGAAACTGGTGCGGGGTGGTGTCGTATTCGATGGTCTCGCGCCCGCCCAGCGGGCCTTCGACTTGGTTGATGCACTGGGTTTTGGTGTCATAGCCGAAGCGCCAACTGGCCGGACTGGCGGTAGGCAGTTCAAGGCGCATCAGGCGCTGTTCATTGCCAAGAATCAACGAGAACACGGCCTCATTGGGCGTCCTGGGAAAAAGCCGCAGGGTGTACTCGAGCGGGCGAATCTCCAGCAGCAACGTGCCATCGGCGTTGGCGATGCTCAGGAGCCGACGCATGCTGCCGAAGGCCGAATAGGCCAGGGTGACGTGATGGCCTTGTGGCGAAATCATTTTCACCGGCAGGGCGATGGCGTCACCGCTGTCGGTGGCCAGTTCTTCGATCAGGCCGGACTTGTGCACCACGCGAAAGCGGGTGTCGCTGAGCTTGTGCAGGTGGAAGGAGTCGATTTTCTTTTCGCGCATCAGCAACTGGTCATCGGTGCTGCTGGTGCTGGTGACCTTGAAGGTTTCGCCGGTGCTCAGGGAGAGGATATTGGTGGCGGTGTCGTACTGCGACAACTGCAATGTCCAGCCCGTGCCGAACCCGGAATTGAGGGTGTTGAGCGGGCTGTAGGACAGGCGCAGGGGAACGTTGGGGCCGCTGAG